>NZ_CM173515.1:0-3447650 GCF_057786005.1 Vibrio sp. QJM3NY_26
GTGTCATCTTCGCTTTGGTTGCAATGCTTGCAACAGCTTCAAGAAGAGTTACCAGCTACAGAATTCAGTATGTGGGTACGTCCGTTACAAGCGGAGCTCAATGGTAATACTCTAACTCTATTTGCACCAAACCGATTTGTACTCGATTGGGTGCGCGATAAGTACCTAAATAGCATTAACCGTTTGCTACAAGAATATTGTGGTAATGATATCCCGCATCTTCATTTTGAGATTGGAAGTAAACGAGTCATTGCTCCAAGGTCTGAGGCTATCGCCCCTGCTCGTACACGTACCGCTGCTGATGTAGCTGCTGAGTCGTCTGCACCTGCGCAGCTACAAGCACGCAAACCAGTACACAATATCTGGCGTGATGAAGAACCTGTAGCGGTTGACCTTAATCACCGTTCAAACGTGAACCCAAAACATAAGTTCAATAACTTTGTTGAGGGTAAGTCGAACCAACTGGGTTTGGCTGCGGCACGTCAGGTTTCTGATAACCCAGGAACCGCTTACAACCCGTTGTTTTTGTATGGTGGTACTGGTTTAGGTAAAACGCACTTGTTGCATGCGGTGGGTAACGCCATTGTTGATAATAAGCCGAATGCTAAAGTGGTTTACATGCACTCAGAGCGCTTTGTTCAAGACATGGTGAAAGCGCTCCAAAACAATGCGATTGAAGAATTTAAGCGCTACTACCGTAGTGTAGATGCATTGCTTATCGATGATATCCAATTCTTTGCTAATAAAGAGCGCTCTCAAGAAGAGTTCTTCCATACCTTTAATGCTCTGCTTGAAGGCAATCAACAGATCATCCTAACGTCTGACCGTTATCCAAAAGAGATCAACGGGGTAGAGGATCGTCTTAAATCCCGCTTCGGTTGGGGTTTGACGGTTGCGATTGAGCCACCTGAGCTTGAGACTCGTGTGGCGATCTTGATGAAGAAAGCAGAAGACCACCAAATTCATCTTGCGGATGAAGTGGCGTTCTTTATTGCGAAGCGTTTACGCTCTAACGTTCGTGAGCTAGAAGGCGCATTGAACCGTGTTATTGCGAATGCAAACTTCACTGGCCGTCCGATCACGATCGATTTCGTGCGTGAAGCACTGCGTGACTTACTTGCCCTGCAAGAAAAACTGGTCACCATTGATAACATTCAAAAGACAGTCGCTGAATACTACAAAATCAAAGTCGCTGATCTATTATCTAAACGTCGTTCTCGTTCTGTTGCTCGTCCGCGCCAATTGGCGATGGCACTGGCTAAAGAGCTGACTAACCACAGCTTGCCTGAGATTGGTGATGCATTCGGTGGCCGTGACCACACGACCGTGCTGCACGCTTGTCGTAAGATTGCTCAGCTGCGTGAAGAGAGCCACGACATTAAAGAAGATTATTCGAACTTGATTCGTACCCTTTCTTCTTAATACACAGTATTCTTAACCTTAATAAGCAGAATCTTGGCCACGTACTATTACGCAGTGCCATTTAGACCGTAAGAGCAAGATATGAAATTTACCATTGAACGTAGTCACCTGATAAAGCCATTACAACAAGTATCTGGCGCACTCGGTGGCAGGCCAACGCTTCCAATTCTAGGAAACCTACTGATTAAAGTAGAAGATAACGTGTTGTCGATGACAGCGACGGATCTAGAAGTTGAATTGATCAGCCGTGTAACGCTTGAAGGTGATTTCGAAGCGGGCAGCATTACCGTACCTTCACGTAAGTTCCTAGATATCTGTCGCGGCTTGCCAGATAGCTCAGTGATCACCGTGGTATTGGATGGTGACCGTGTTCAGGTTCGTTCTGGTCGTAGCCGTTTCTCATTGGCAACATTACCTGCGGCAGATTTTCCAAATATTGAAGATTGGAGCAGTGAAGTTGAAGTGTCAGTGACACAAGCTGAATTGCGCGGTCTTATCGAGAAAACACAATTCTCAATGGCGAACCAAGACGTTCGTTACTACCTCAACGGTATGTTGTTTGAGATTGAAGGTTCTATCTTACGTAGTGTCGCAACTGATGGTCACCGTATGGCGGTATCTCAAGCGCAACTGGGTGCCGATTTTGCTCAGAAGCAGATCATTGTTCCTCGTAAAGGTGTGCAAGAGTTGGTGAAGCTCCTGGATGCTCCTGAACAGCCAGTAACGCTGCAGATTGGTAACTCTAATGTGCGTGCTGAAGTGAACAACTATGTCTTCACTTCTAAGCTTGTTGATGGTCGTTTCCCGGATTATCGCCGCGTAATGCCACAAAATACCACTAAGACATTAGAAGCCGGCTGCGATGAGTTACGTTCAGCGTTTTCTCGTGCTGCGATTCTGTCGAATGAAAAATTCCGTGGTGTTCGCGTTAATCTTGTAGATACCGAGATGCGTATTACAGCGAACAACCCAGAACAAGAAGAAGCGGAAGAAGTGCTAGACGTCACCTTCGACGGTGACGCGCTAGAGATTGGCTTCAACGTAAGCTATGTATTGGATGTATTGAACACACTGCGTTGTGAACAGGTTCGAATCTCAATGTCAGACGCGAATGCGAGTGCGTTGATTGAAAACGCACAAGATGACAGCGCGATGTACGTTGTTATGCCGATTCGTTTGTAAGCCATGTTTATTTATAAATTATGTTTGCTTATCAACAACGTTTGTCTATCGAGCCGTGATTGAAGATTAATATGAAGACGTTATGCCTTTATCGCGCTTAATCGTAAAGCAGTTTAGAAATATTGAAGCCTGTGACATTCAACCGTCATCAGGCTTTAACTTTCTTATAGGGGCTAACGGAAGCGGCAAAACCAGTGTCCTTGAAGCGGTGTATCTGCTCGGACATGGTCGCTCGTTCAAAAGCTCACTAACCGGTCGTATCATTCAAAATGAGTGTAGCGAACTGTTTGTCCATGGCCGTTTTATGACCTCGGATCAATTTGAGCTGCCAATTGGCATTAATAAGCAGCGCGATGGCACCACAGAGGTTAAAATAAGCGGTCAAACTGGTCAGAAATTGGCTCAGTTAGCTCAAGTCTTACCTTTGCAGTTGATTCACCCTGAAGGGTTTGATTTACTAACCGATGGACCTAAGCATCGCCGCGCATTCATTGATTGGGGAGTCTTCCACAGTGAGTCGGGTTTTTATGATGCTTGGGGCAGGGTAAAGCGCCTCAATAAACAACGTAATGCATTATTGAAAACGGCGACGAATTATCGAGAACTGAGCTATTGGGATCAAGAATTGGCCCGTTTAGCTGAAAGCATCAGCCAGTGGCGTGCCACTTACGTTGAACAGCTTAAAGAAGTCGCTGAAGAAATCTGCGCGACCTTCTTACCTGAGTTTGAGATAAAGATGAACTACTATCGAGGCTGGGATAAAGACACCCCATACGCCGAGATATTAGAAAAGAATTTTGAAAGGGATCAGCAGCTTGGTTACACCTTCAGTGGGCCAAACAAAGCGGATCTAAAGATAAAAGTGAATGGCACTCCAGTGGAAGATGTCTTGTCACGAGGTCAATTGAAGTTGATGGTATGCGCGCTACGAGTAGCACAAGGGCAACACCTCACTCAAATGACAGGTAAGCAGTGCATCTATTTGATAGATGACTTCGCTTCCGAATTAGATAGCCAACGCCGAGCACGTCTTGCTGAGTGTTTAAAGGCGACTAAGGCTCAAGTTTTTGTAAGCTCTATTACCGCTGACCAGATTGCAGATATGCATGACGAAAATAGCAGGATGTTTCATGTGGAACATGGCAAAATAGAGCAAGGATAATTAGTCAGAGAGTAACTATGTCAGATAATTACGATTCATCGAGTATTAAAGTACTGAAGGGTCTGGATGCGGTACGTAAGCGTCCTGGAATGTACATTGGCGACACGGATGATGGTACCGGTCTGCACCACATGGTTTTTGAGGTGGTAGATAACTCTATTGATGAAGCACTCGCTGGTCACTGTAATGACATCATCGTAACTATCCATGAAGATAGTTCTGTGTCAGTAAGCGATGACGGCCGTGGTATTCCAACTGAATTGCACCCAGAAGAAAAAGTATCAGCAGCAGAAGTAATCATGACGGTTCTTCACGCTGGTGGTAAGTTCGATGATAACTCGTACAAAGTATCTGGTGGTCTGCACGGTGTTGGTGTTTCAGTAGTTAACGCACTTTCTAAGCAAGTTACTCTGACTATCCATCGCGGTGGCAAAATCCACACTCAAACATACTGCCACGGTGAGCCTCAAGCGCCACTAGCGGTTGTAGGTGACACGGACAAAACAGGTACAGAGATTCGTTTCTGGCCGAGTGAAGAAACCTTCACTAACATCGAGTTCCATTACGATATTTTAGCTAAGCGTTTACGCGAGCTATCATTCTTGAACTCAGGTGTATCAATTAAGTTAATTGATAAGCGCGAAGAAGACAAAATGGATCACTTCGAATACGAAGGCGGTATCCAAGCGTTTGTTGAGCACTTAAACACCAACAAAACACCAATTATCCAGAAAATATTCCATTTCGATCATGAGCGTGAAGACGGTATTACCGTTGAAGTTGCGATGCAATGGAATGACGGTTACCAAGAAAATATTTATTGTTTCACCAACAACATCCCTCAGCGTGATGGTGGTGCTCACTTAGCGGGTTTCCGTGGTGCACTAACACGTACATTGAACAGCTTCATGGACAAAGAAGGCTTCTCGAAGAAAGCGAAGACTTCAACATCAGGTGATGATGCTCGTGAAGGTTTGACGGCGATTGTTTCGGTGAAAGTGCCAGATCCTAAGTTCTCAAGCCAAACTAAAGACAAACTGGTTTCTTCAGAAGTGAAGTCTGCGGTTGAGTCTACAATGGGTGAGAAGCTGTCTGAGTTCTTAATTGAGAACCCAGGTGAAGCGAAAATCGTTTGTTCGAAAATTATCGATGCAGCACGTGCTCGTGATGCAGCGCGTAAAGCTCGTGAGATGACACGTCGTAAAGGCGCATTAGATTTAGCGGGCCTTCCAGGTAAACTAGCTGACTGTCAGGAAAAAGATCCTGCACTGTCTGAACTATATATTGTGGAAGGAGACTCTGCTGGCGGATCAGCTAAGCAGGGGCGTAACCGTAAGAACCAAGCAATCCTACCGCTTAAAGGTAAAATCCTTAACGTAGAGAAAGCACGTTTCGATAAAATGCTTTCTTCTCAAGAAGTTGCAACGCTCATCACAGCACTTGGTTGTGGTATTGGTCGTGACGAATACAACCCAGATAAACTGCGTTACCACAACATCATCATCATGACCGATGCCGATGTCGATGGTTCTCACATCCGTACCCTGCTACTGACGTTCTTCTACCGTCAAATGCCAGAGTTGATTGAACGTGGTTACATCTACATTGCTCAGCCACCACTTTACAAAGTGAAGAAGGGTAAGCAAGAGCAGTACATCAAAGATGAAGATGCGATGAACCAGTATCAAGTATCTTTAGCTTTAGACAATGCAGAATTGCACGTAAACCCTGAAGCGCCTGCGTTTGCTGGTGAAGGCTTAGAGAAGCTTGTTCATCAATACAATGCGGGTATTAAGCTGGTTGATCGTATGAGCCGTCGTTACCCACGCGCATTGATTCACGAACTGATTTATGTACCTCGCCTAACCGCTGAGCAGTGTCATGATGAAGCAGCCGTTGAAGCTTGGGGCAAGCAGCTTGTAGAGCAGCTAAACGGCAAAGAAGCGGGTGCGAGCCAATACTCTCTTGAAGTTGAAAAACACGAAGAGCTAGGTTTAAGCGTTCCTAAGATTGTAGTGCGTACACACGGTGTTACTCACGAACATGTACTCAGCATTGACCTTATCAACTCGAAAGAGTTTGGTAAGCTAGCAGACCTTTCTGAAGCGCTTGACGGCTTGATTGAAGAAGGCGCTTACATCAAGCGTGGTGAGCGTACTCAAGCGGTTTCTAGCTTTGTTGAAGCTCTGAACTGGTTAGTGAAAGAGTCTCGTCGTGGCCTGAGCCTACAACGATACAAAGGTCTAGGTGAGATGAACCCTGATCAGCTTTGGGAAACGACAATGGATCCTGAAACTCGTCGTATGATGCAAGTAACGATTGAAGATGCTGTTGGTGCTGATCTGTTGTTTACAACGTTGATGGGCGACCAAGTAGAGCCGCGTCGTAACTTCATCGAAGAAAACGCACTTAAAGTAGCTAACCTAGACGTTTAGTATCTTTGATACTTCGCTCTTTCGCTTAATTTCTGTGTCAGAGGTGCTCACATACATTCGTATGCTCCGCGCCTCTTCCTTGAACTAAAACGAAATAGCTTCGTCTCAAAAAACTCAATATCTTATTGAAAAGACTGTCAGAAATGACGGTCTTTTTTGTTTTTAAGTGATTGAAAAATATTGGATTGGAAAAATAATTGAAAATAATCCCTTGAAACTATTTTGCTCATTCCACATATCTAGTTGTGAAGAGGATGACTGTCTTGCTCTACAAGAGAAGAAACAGAACCTTCATTATCGCTGACGAAGTATCGCTCAAGAGAGGATAACTTTGTCAGCACACAATTTAAAAATTGATTCATTGCCATGTCCCAGCGTTGTCGCCAATAGAGGTGAAACCCGAGGAATGCGAACTGAATCCCTTAGCTGTTTACTGGGTCACACACAGGTTCGAACTCAGTAAAATTCACGGCTAAGACTATTGCTTACTAAAAGGATAGCATTATGAGAACTGTAGATTTCACTCCACTTTACCGCAACGCAATCGGCTTCGATCGTCTATTCAATATGATGGAAGCGAACACATCAAAAAATGCTTCTGGCGGTTACCCTCCGTATAACATCGAGCAAAAAGACGAGAATAACTACCGTATTACTATGGCCGTTGCTGGTTTTTCTGATGACCAATTAGATCTTACTCAGAAAGAGAATATGCTAATTGTTAAAGGTGAGCGCAAAGCAGAAGCAGAGAAAACCTTCGTATACCAAGGTATCGCAGAGCGTGATTTCGAGCGTAAATTCCAACTGGCAGACTACGTAAAAGTGGTAGGTGCAAGCATGGAAAATGGTCTTCTTCACATCGATCTAGAACGCGAAATCCCAGAAGCGATGCAACCACGTAAGATTGCTATCAATGGTAATAGTCTTCTAGAAGGTTAAGCGTTATTAGCTCATTTGAGCTAATAAATATCGGGAAGTAAAAGTGAAAGAGCACCAGTACCTTGAAGAAGGTCGGTGCTCTTTTTTGTATTTGGTCTACAGTAACCTAAAAGGTCTTATTGCTGTTCTGAGTAAGCCTTTTTCACTTCTTCAGCAATGATAGCAATGCCTTTCTGCATCGCCTCATCATCTTGCACGTAGTTCATGCGTAGACATTGATGGGCATGATCCCATTCGTCTTCTTGGCCGATAAAGAAGTATTCACCCGGAACAATCAATACGCCACGAGCTTTGAGGCGATCGTACAGCTCCATGGTGGTAATCGGCAGCTCATCAAACCATAGCCATAAGAAAATCGCGCCTTCAGGCTTGTGGATACGAAAACGAGGGTCGTCGATTGCTTGTTGTAAAAGCTCAACTGCACGTAAAGATTTATCTTTATAGAAAGGTTTGATTACCTCGCTGCTTAAGCGCAGTAAATCGCCTTTTTCAATCATGTGGTTAGCAATCGCAGGGCCAACACTATTGGGTGCTAGGCTGATAATGCCATTCATGTTGGTCAGTGCTTGTGTTACTTCTTCGCTCGCAATCACGATACCGCAGCGCACGCCTGGCAAGCCAAGCTTGGATAGGCTCATGCATAGAATGGTATTTTCATTCCAGAACGGTTCAACATCTTCAAAGATGATGTTTGGAAACGGTAAGCCGTAAGCATTATCGATCAGCAGAGGAATGTTGTTTTCACGCGCCAGTTTATCCAGCTTAAGTACTTCTTCGTCGGTTAGTACGTTGCCGGTTGGGTTAGTTGGACGAGAAGCACAGATAGCCGCTACTGAATCATCAACCTTGAGCTTTTCAAAATCGACGTGGTATTTGAACTGTCTGTTTTCAAGCAACTCTATTTCTGGGTGATATGAGATAAATATATCGTCATCAATGCCAGCGTCGCCGTAACCGATGTACTCAGGCGCGATTGGCAGCAAGATTTTCTTGTGTGAGCCATCTGGCTGCTGACCTGCTAACAAGTTGAATAAGTAGAAGAAGCCACTTTGGCTACCATTAGTTAGGCTAATGTTCTTCTCACTGATGTCCCAGCCGTAAGTATCTTTTAGCATTGTAGCTAACGACTTGATGAAGCTGTCTTTGCCTTGCGGACCATCGTAGTTGGCGAGGGCGGCGATGAGTTCTCCACTGGCGAGCATGTCGGCACTGGCTTGGTTAAAGTAATCGAGCATGGCTGGAATAGCGGCTGGGTTGCCACCACCGAGCATGATTGCGCCAGGAGTGCGCAGGCCATCATTCAAATCATCCATTAAACGAGTGATTCCAGAGTATCGATTAAATTTTTCACCAAACTTAGAGAACTGCATTACTTATTTTACCTAATTCATTGTGATTGCTTGTTATGTGTCATTAAGGCAGACCTTATGTCTACCATCAGTGTGTTCCTTGAACATACCGCAATGTTTTTGCGACGCATAGCGCCAAATGCGCTAACGCGAAAAAAACTTCTATAAAGTTTAACTAATGAGTGTCTGCTTTCTTATTGAATGAGTGTTTCGTGATAAAAAAAGGAGAAGCCTAAGCTTCTCCTTTTAGTTTCTACTGATTATTTCAATGAACGTTTACTTCGTTCCTGTGTAAACAACCAATACTTTGTCATCTTGGTATTGGCGTTCGAAGGCATAGTAGCCCTTGCTGTTACGGATGATGTGTTTACCTTGGGCAATCGATGGGTGGCGCTGACGGAATTGACCAAGCGTCTGCCAATGTTCTAACAGTTGTGCTCGTTCACCTGTGATTTGATCCCAAGGCATATCAGAGCGAGTCCCTTGCATTGGATCTGATCCTGTCGGGCCGAAATCACGAGCGATTTCATCACCGTAATAGATCTGCACCGCACCGGGAGCCAACATCAATGCGTTTGCTGCTTTGGTCTGTTTCGCAAAGTCACTGCCGTGTTGTGTCCAGAATAAAGAAGTGTCGTGAGACGATAGGTAACTCAACACGTTGAATTCACTGTCGTTGTTGATCTTGTCTGCATAGCGAAGGTAGTCAGCATCGAGATCGGATAAGCATTTAAGCGCCTTAGGTGCGATATCACTCTGGAATTCAAAGTTGATTATCGAATCAAAGCCATTAGCGAAGTAATCTGATTTTACTACGCTGTGTGCCCACACTTCACCCGTCATCCAAAAGGGCAGGTCATCTAAGGCTTTATCTGGGTTGTTCTGCTTCCATTCTGCAAGCGCTTGGTTCGTGCTCTCTTTAAGCTCTGCCCATGCTTCTAGCTCAACGTGCTTAGCGGTATCGACTCTGAAACCATCGACACCGTAGTCGCGCACCCAATCAGACAACCAAGTGATGAGATGCTCTCGAGGTGTTTTGAGTTCATCCGTGGCGCTGGTGGACTTGTTGAGATAGAAGTTAGGTAGCCCAGTAGTTTCTGTCGATTCTGTTTTGAAATCGGGCAGGTGCGCCAAAGACATGGTGAGGTTGTTGTACCCCGGTGAGTCATAAGCGCCGATATCACTGCGTAACCACGCTTTACCCCACCACTTTTCCCAAGCGTCTTGGTCGCTGTAGGATATGAAATTATTGAAGTAGTGCCAGTTTTGACCTGCCTTTGGTTGCCAGTCGGTCCAGTTCTCACCAAGCGTTTGTTTGGCTTGTTCATCGGTAAGGTTGAGTTTACCAAAGTCGAATTCTTGCATGTCGGCAAGCGTTGCGTAACCCGTGTGGTTCATTACCACATCCCAGACGACGCGAATGCCTTTGCTATGAGCTGTATCGATAAAGGTTTTAAGTTCATCCTCTGTGCCCATGTTGTCATCAAGCTTGGTCCAGTCTTGATGGTAATAGCCGTGGTAGCCATAATGTTTGAAGTCACCGCGATCACCACCGCCAACCCAGCCGTGGATTTGCTCTAGTGGAGAGGTAATCCAGATAGCATTGGCCCCGAGCGATTCAATGTAGTCGAGCTTTTCGGTTAAGCCTGCTAGGTCACCACCGTGGAAGGTGCCGATTTCATCTTGTCCATCTTGACTGCGACCATAGCTATTGTCGTTGTCAGGGTTACCGTTGTGGAAGCGATCGGTCATCACGAAGTAAACCGTGGCGTTGTCCCAGCTAAAATCAGCTTTGGTTTCTGGTTCTACTTTCTCTAGTAGCAGAACGCCTTGGCTATTTTCTGCTGGCTGCATGGTGACGCTGCCGTTGGTAACTGTGACTTGTTTTCCTGAAAGGGCGTCTCTTACCAAGGTGCCATCATCAAAGGTTTGAGCAACGTTGATGGTGGTTGGCTGGTCACTAGGTACAGGGCAGGCAAAGCTTTGAACTTGTTGCTGCTTTGGCTTTATCTGAACCGTGAGTTCATTGGTCTGAGGGTTCAACGTAAACTGGTAGGTGTTAGCGCGAAAGACCTTGATGGCGATTTCAGAATTCTCGGCACAGTCGTCTAGACGAAGGGGTTTATTGAATTTGATGCGACTCTCTTCAGCCAAAGCATAGTTAGTACCACAGGTCTTTTGAGCGTCGCTGATAGAGAAGGTATAGCTACCTTTGGCGAGTTCCTGTTCTGCAATTACGGTGCCTTTACCTGATGATTCAAATACGACAGTGTCGTTATCAATCGTCAGCAGTAGGTTGTTGTCACTGGTTTGGCTGCATGCGCTGAGTGCGAGTATTGAAAGCGCGAGTACTGTTTTTTTCATTGTTCCCTTCCCCTGAATAAACAGGTTATTTATAGCAAACAATGCCCTCTACAGTCTGAGTGCTGTTTCATTCAGTTAATCAATAATACGCCTACAAACAAATGCTTGGTTCACAAAAACAAAAAGGGAAGCTTTCGCTTCCCTTTGGGTGTTTACCGTTAGTTACTAAGAGTATGTCTAGAGTAACTGTCTCACTCGTGCTTATTTTTGCAGTAGAGAGATGTCAGCAATCTGTAGGAACAGGTTACGTAGGTTGTTCAGTAGCGTTAGACGGTTCTTCTTAAGCGCTTCGTCATCAGCCATTACCATTACGTTATCGAAGAATGCATCTACTGGTTCACGTAGATCAGCAAGCTTGCTTAGGGCTTCTTGGTAGTTGCCTGTCGCGAATGCTGGTTCTAGTGCTTCCGTCATTACTTCAACGTTTTCAGCCAGCGCTTTCTCTGCGTCTTCTTGAAGAAGCGCTAGATCGATTTCAGCGGGTAGATCGCCATCGAATTTCGCAAGGATATTACCTACACGCTTGTTCGCTGCTGCTAGTGCTTCTGCTGCTTCCAATTCACGGAAGTGAGAAACCGCTTTGACACGTTGGTCAAAGTCAGCTGGCTTGGTTGGGCGACGTGCTAATACCGCTTGGATGATATCAACGCTGAAACCAGCATCTTGGTACCATGCGCGGAAACGACCTAGCATGAAGTCGATAACGTCAGTTTCTACGTTGTCGTTGGTCAGCTTGTCACCTAGTAGCTCTTTCGCTTTACCGATTAGATCGGTTAGGTCTAGGTTGTAGCCGTTTTCAACGATGATACGTAGCACACCTAGTGATGCACGACGTAGCGCGAATGGGTCAGAACCTTTTGGTGCTTGACCAATACCGAAGATACCTACGATAGTGTCTAGCTTGTCTGCCATTGCAACCGCAGAAGAGATGCCAGTGCTTGGTAGTGTGTCACCCGCAAAACGAGGCATGTACTGCTCGTAAAGTGCTAGTGCTACTTGCTCGTCTTCACCATCGTGCGTTGCGTAGTGCATGCCCATTACACCTTGAGTATCCGTAAATTCGAATACCATCGATGTCATTAGGTCACATTTAGCCAGTAGGCCAGCACGCTTAGACTTTTCAACGTCAGCATCGATTTGCTCAGCAATGTAGCCAGCAAGTTCTGTGATGCGGTCTGTTTTGTCTTTGATCGTCCCCAATTGCTTCTGGAAGATAGCTTGGTCTAGTTCAGCAAGACGGTCGATAAGCGGACGCTTACGGTCGGTGTTGAAGAAGAACTCAGCATCAGCAAGACGTGGACGTACCACTTTCTCGTTACCTTCGATAACGTGACGAGGCTCTTTAGACTCGATGTTCGAAACGAAGATAAAGTTCGGTAGTAGGTTTTTCTCTGAATCGTATACAGGGAAGTACTTCTGATCGCCTTTCATGGTGTAAACCAAAGCTTCAGAAGGCACTTTTAGGAACTCTTGCTCAAACTTAGCAGTAAGCACCACTGGCCATTCAACCAAAGAGGTAACTTCTTCAACAAGATCATCTTCTAGGTCAGCAATACCGCCAACCGCATCTGCTGCTTTTTTAGCATCAGCAAGAATGATCGCTTTACGCGCATCGTAATCTGCCATTACTTTACCGCGCTCTTCTAAGATCGCAGGGTATTGGTCAGCAGAGTCGATTGTGAACTCTTGTTCGCCCATGAAACGGTGGCCACGGATAGTACGAGCAGATGCTACACCTAGAATTTTGCCTTCAACAAGCTCATCACCTAGTAGTACTGTCAGTGTCTTCACTGGACGGATAAATTGAATGTCTGAGTTACCCCAGCGCATTGCTTTAGGAATTGGTAGGCCAGCGAGAGCTTTCGCAGCAATGTCCATTACCAATTCTTGAACAGGTTTGCCAGCCACTTCTTGTTTGAAAAGAAGCCACTCGCCTTTGTCTGTTTTCAGGCGGTCAGCTTGCTCAACGGTAATACCGTTACCACGCGCCCAACCTTGTGCAGCTTTAGTCGCGTTGCCTTCAGCATCGAATGCGACAGAAATTGCAGGACCGCGCTTCTCAACCACTTTGTCTGCTTGGCCTTCAGCCAGTGCAGTCACTTTAAGTGCTAGACGACGAGGTGCTGCGTACCACTTGATGCCTTCGTGAGAAAGCTCAGCCGTTTTAAGACCCGCTTCAAAGTTAGAAGCAAAGGCTTCTGCTAGGGAACGAAGTGCCGTTGGTGGAAGCTCTTCCGTACCCAGTTCAATTAGAAAATTCTTCGCCATGATTATTTACCTTCCTTTTTTTCTACAGAACGGCACATTGGGAAGCCAAGCGCTTCACGTGACGCGTAGTACGCTTCTGCAACAGCTTTAGTCAGGTTGCGGATGCGAAGGATGTAACGTTGGCGCTCTGTTACAGAGATAGCTTTGCGCGCATCAAGGATGTTGAATGCGTGACCTGCTTTTAGAATGCGCTCGTAAGCTGGAAGCGGCAGTGGCTTCTCAAGCTCAAGTAGCTCTTTACACTCTTTTTCGCACTGGTCAAAGAAAGTGAATAGGAAATCTACGTCTGCGTGCTCGAAGTTGTACGTTGATTGCTCAACTTCGTTTTGGTGGAAGATGTCACCGTAAGTCACGTTAGAACCGTCTGGTGCTACGTTCCATACAAGGTCGTAAACTGAGTCTACTTCTTGGATGTACATTGCTAGACGCTCGATACCGTAAGTGATCTCGCCAGTTACAGGCTTACACTCAAGGCCGCCAACTTGTTGGAAGTAAGTGAATTGAGTCACTTCCATACCGTTTAGCCATACTTCCCAACCAAGACCCCATGCGCCTAGCGTTGGGTTTTCCCAGTTGTCTTCTACGAAGCGAATATCGTGAACAAGCGGGTCGACACCAAGAACTTCAAGAGAGCCTAAGTACAACTCCTGGATGTTATCTGGAGAAGGTTTTAGAGCTACTTGGAATTGATAGTAGTGCTGCAGGCGGTTCGGGTTTTCACCGTAACGACCATCGGTCGGACGACGAGAAGGTTGAACGTATGCCGTAGACATTGGCTCTGGGCCAAGTGCACGTAGACATGTCATTGGGTGAGAGGTGCCAGCACCTACTTCCATATCTAGTGGTTGAACAATGGTACAACCGTTTTGTGCCCAGTAATCCTGCAGCGCGAGGATCATTCCCTGGAAGGTTTTGATATCGTATTTTTGCATAGTCAGGTTCGCGCGATTCTTTTAAATGAATGAGAAAAATAACCTCTGAGTATACCGAGATATTGGTAAAGCGAGTAGGGGTAATCTTGTTTAATTAGTGGTCTAAAATGTCGTTTAGTGGATTTTTTTGCCTTTAATGTTTGTTTTTCGGCACAAGTGGATATTTTGATAACTTTGACACTTGTGTTTGAAAGCGTGGGTGATTAAAATCTCGCGGTCTTTGGGGAGTAGCTTACTTATTCATATCCTATTGAATGAGTTCGTCCGTCAACATAATTGATGCAAAATCATCATGGCGTTCGAGGCAACCACCACCTTTGGTGGCGCTTAGCAAGACCTTAGACAAGCATCGTGAACCGGGATGGGGCGCGAGGTTTGTCTTTGGTTAAATATAATAATCTCCGTCCCAAATGAGCATGTCGTGAGCGTTTTAGCAATTTCAATTACAACTGTCGCCTTAGCCGAGATCGGTGATAAGACTCAGTTGTTATCCCTTTTATTAGCCAGTCGATATCGAAAACCGATACCGATTATTGCCGCTATCTTCTTTGCCACTATTGCCAATCATGCCCTTGCTGCATGGCTCGGTGTTGTGGTCGCGGATTACTTATCTCCTGAAGTGTTGAAATGGGTGCTGGTGGTCAGTTTTATCGCTATGGCGGGCTGGATTCTTATTCCGGATAAACTGGACGACGATGAAGCCATCTCTAACCGTGGTCCGTTTGTCGCCAGTTTTATTGCTTTCTTTATTGCTGAGATTGGCGATAAGACTCAGATTGCGACCTCCATTCTAGGGGCCCAATATTCTGATGCATTAACGTGGGTGATTCTGGGTACTACCATTGGTATGTTGCTGGCGAATGTGCCTGTGGTGATCATTGGTAAGTTATCGGCAGATAAGATGCCTCTTGATCTGATTCGCAAGATCACTGCTTTGTTATTCGTGGGTTTGGCTATCGCAGCGGCTTTCTATTAAGCGGTGGTATTGAGTCTTATTATACTCAACCAGTAGAGTAATGTGTTGTAGGTCATACTCTTACAGTATTGTCAGGTTTATCGATCGAATGGACATATAACTGTCATACTTGTCATGATATTTTAATCTTGTGAGTTAAGAACACGAGGGCATGATTATGTTGACGCGTTATATGGGTATCACTCCACAAAGCCAAAGTTATCTATTTACCTTTGGTCTTGCACTTACACTATTAGGCATGGTGTTGACGGACATGTGGCTACCAATGGTGGCTGGTTCGATGATCATGACCGGGCTTGCAGTAGAAGCCTGGATTCGGGTCGCGCATATTATTCCTATGCGCAAAGATATCCGAGAAATTCAGCATCAGCTTGAGCATCTGCAAAACAAGTCTAGAAACGAATAAACAAAAAGCCGCTCGTACTCTGAGTTCTGTTTAAGAACATAAGGTACGAGCGGCTTTTTTGATGCTTGATATTTAGGTGAGGCGTTATGCCTCCAACCCTTTTCTTATCAAATATTGGTAAGGCAAAGCTTCAGTCGCTTGGCCGACTAACTGATGATCCATAAAACGACAAAAGCTCGGAATATCACGAGTTGTCGAAGGGTCGTCAGCTTTTACCAGTAACACATCGCCATCCTGCATGTTTCTAATTGTCTTCCTGACCATCATTACTGGTTCTGGGCAACGCAGGCCTTCAGCTTCTAAAGTATGGGTTGCCAGTTCAGGTTTGAATGTCATGGTTTGTATCTCTATATCTATCTAACGAGTGAATAATACGTCTGCAGAAAAAATATGCAATAAGTGCTTGGCAAGTGGAGTCATTTCCTATAACTTAATTAACAAGTTGATAACAACTTGAAGCAAAGGCAACTAGCTAAGGAGTGGCGATGTTGACAGGATTAGATAGATTAACAATTTATTCAGTTCTCTGTTTTATTTCTTTTTGTGCGTTAGTACTACGCTCATCGACAGAGACCTCACTGATGCCAATATTTGGCATAATAGCAACGATTATTGGTATTTGGGTAGAGATGCGCCGTTGGCAAGGCATAGCCGAAGAGCAAGAACACTAACCCGAATATAACAGCGAATTCCGATACGACAACATTCCGACACTATCCCCAAATTTTCTTGGGCTTCCCCGCGTAATTGCGGGATTTTTTTTATCTAAAGCATGCTATAAACAACGTAGTGATCAATGACAATTGTATACAGCTAGGTAAGTGGCGTGGAATTAGAAGACATCTATCGTAGAGACCTTAATTTATTGGTCGCCTTAAAGGTATTGATTGAAGAAGGCAGTGTTAGTCAGGCTGCGATTCGGCTTAACTTAAGCCAATCAGCAACCAGCCGTGTATTGGGACGACTTCGAGAGTTACTCAATGACCCTCTGTTTACACGCCAAGGTCAGCATCTTATTCCCACCAAGAAAGCACTCGAAATCAGTCAACGTATTGATCAACCTTTAGAGTCATTCCGCCAACTGCTTAGCCCTAGTGATTTTGACCCTTACTATTGCAGTGAGCGTTTTCTGATCGCAACCACTGACTACGCGATGCAAACCATCTTGCCGTATGCGTTACCTAAGATTTACGAGCAAGCGCCTAATATTTCATTGGAATTTGCGCCGCTGCAGCATGAGCATTTATTTAAGCAACTCAGCACCGAACGTGTCGATATGGCTATTTGTCGCCCGAGTGGCAGCGTTGCACCACTTCATCAAGAAGTATTGGGGCCGGTCGGTGTGTCGTGTTTGTTATCTAAAAATCACCCTTTAGCCGATCGATCGTTAAGTCTTGAAGATTATGTTTCTTCACCTCACGCGATGATTGCGATCAGTGATGGTGTTAAGGCTTTACTCGATAACGCTTTAGCTAATCAACAGCCTCGCAAAATGGTGCTGCGTGCTTATCACCTTGAAGCCGCATTGGCGATTGTCGATAGAATGCCGTTGGTGATTACTGTGCCTGCCGATTTGGCTTATTTGGTGGCAGAGCGCTATGACTTGGTTGTTAAGCCATTACCATTTGAGTTTATGCCGTTTGATTACTCTCTGATCTGGCACTCTCGCTGCGATTCTTCTGCCTCGCAACAATGGTTAAGAAGGGTGGTAAAAGAGGAGTGTGGTGAATTGATTCAGAAGCGTATTGCGGATGTTGGCTTGGGGTAACTTAACTTAGATCTAGCTTTGGTTTACTCGATCTCAATGACTAAAACGCAAAAGGGCTGATTACTATCAGCCCTTTGTTGATCTGGGATATTTAAGCTTTAGCTGATTACTAAAGCTTTATAACTACGCGACCAGTGATTTGACCGTTAGTGATGTCTTCTGCAGCTTGAATAGCACCATCTAAAGATACTTCTTTAGTCGCTTGGCCGTAGAAAGACTCAGGTAGCAACTCAGCAAGTTGTTCCCACGCTTTAATACGTTTCTCACGAGGGCACATTACTGAATCAACACCTTGTAGGCGAACGTTACGTAGAATGAATGGCATTACCGTGGTTGGTAAGTCAAAACCGCCTGCTAGACCAC
Organism: Vibrio sp. QJM3NY_26; assembly: GCF_057786005.1. Classification (NCBI taxonomy): domain Bacteria; kingdom Pseudomonadati; phylum Pseudomonadota; class Gammaproteobacteria; order Vibrionales; family Vibrionaceae; genus Vibrio; species Vibrio sp. QJM3NY_26. The sequence continues at coordinate 17,567 of NZ_CM173515.1, forward strand.
ACATTGCAACCGCACCGTTGTAATCAATTTGCGCCAATACTTTTGCAAGTACTTTGCTACCTACAGTATCGATAGCACCAGCCCACAGTTGTTTCTCAAGTGGCTTCGCCGGTTCTTCTAGTTCAGCACGCTCTACAATACGTGTTGCGCCTAGTGATTTTAATAGCTCGCCATTTGCAGAAGCACGACCAGTCACAGCTGCGACTTTGTAGCCCAGTTGGTTTAGTAGAGTGATAGACACACTGCCTACGCCGCCACTTGCACCTGTTACTAGGATTTCACCGTCTTCTGGTTTGATGCCAGCATCTACAATAGCTTGAACACAAAGCATTGCTGTAAAGCCTGCTGTACCAATAGCCATTACTTTTTTAGCGTCTAGACCTGATGGCATTGGCACTAACCAATCACCGTTTAGGCTTGCTTTCTCCGCCATGCCGCCCCAGTGGCCTTCACCAACACCCCAGCCAGTTAGAACAACTTCGTCGCCCGCTTTGTAGCGTGGGTCTTCAGATTGTGAAACCACACCAGAAAGGTCGATACCAGGAACCATAGGAAAGTTACGAACAATGCGTCCTTTACCTGTAATCGCCAAACCATCTTTGTAGTTCAAAGAAGAGTAACTTACATCAACCTTCACGTTACCTTCTGGTAATTGAGACTCATCAATTTGAGAAACTGACGCGATAGTTTTTTTGTCTTCTTGGTTTAGTACAAGTGCTTTAAACATGATCTGCTCCGTGGGAGGAATATTAGGAAACTGAAGTAACTTTAGTTGAATCACCGAAGAAAAAATAATGAAACATCAACATTGAGTCTATGCATTTTGTGCATAGATGTGAGTGGCGCTTTTTCTCTTGCTAAGTTCGCTGAACGAATCGATACATTACTGGACGCCGAGCAATAAAAAGTGCAGCTATATAAATATAGCTGCACAAATTATTACCCTACAAGTATTACAATCAACGAGCGCTATGGGCGTTCAAATACCGTTGCAATACCTTGGCCTAAACCAATACACATGGTTGCTAAGCCGTATTTCACGTCTTGTGCTTCCATTAGGTTAATCAGGGTTGTTGAGATACGAGAGCCAGAACAGCCTAGTGGGTGACCCAGTGCAATGGCACCACCGTTAAGGTTTACTTTCACGTCAACCACATCCAGTAGACCTAGATCTTTCGCACATGGAAGAGACTGAGCAGCGAATGCTTCATTCAACTCAATAACACCCATATCTTCAATCGTTAAGCCTGCACGTTTCAGTGCTTTCTTGGTTGCTGGTACTGGGCCGTAACCCATGATAGAAGGGTCGCAACCTGCAATAGCCATAGACTTCACGCGAGCACGAATCTTAAGGCCAAGCGCGTTGGCTTTTTCTTCACTCATGATAAGCATTGCAGAAGCGCCATCAGACAGTGCTGATGAAGTACCTGCTGTTACCGTACCATTTGCTGGATCGAATACTGGGCGAAGCTGAGACAGGCCTTCTACAGTAGTTTCAGGGCGAATTACTTCATCATAATCCAGAGTGAACAGTGAACCGTCTGCCGCGTGAGCTTCTGTTGGTAGGATTTCATTCTTGAAACGACCTTCAACCGTTGCCGCTTGAGCTCTAGCGTGTGAGCGTGCTGCGAATGCGTCTTGATCTTCACGGCTAATACCGTGCATTTTACCAAGCATCTCAGCCGTTAGGCCCATCATTCCTGCTGCTTTTGCTACGTGCTTAGACATGCCTGGGTGGAAATCAACACCGTGGTTCATTGGCACGTGGCCCATGTGTTCTACACCACCGATCAGGCAGATTTCAGCATCGCCAACCATGATAGAGCGGGTTGCATCATGCAGAGCTTGCATAGATGAGCCACATAAACGGTTGACCGTTACCGCACCAATCTCAATCGGGAGACCAGCAAGCAAAGCAGCGTTACGTGCGACGTTGAAGCCTTGCTCTAGCGTTTGTTGTACACAACCCCAGTAAATGTCTTCAATTTCGACAGGGTTTACTTCTGGGTTGCGCTCTAAAATGCCTTTCATCAAATGTGCTGACAAATCTTCAGCACGAGTGTGACGGAAAGCTCCACCTTTGGAACGTCCCATTGGGGTGCGAAGGCAATCAACAACAACTACATTATTCATTTTGCTATTCCTTTTCCAAGAGTGGGTTACAGAGAACTGGCTTGTTGACCGTCGTAAAAGCTTTCGCCTTTCGCTGCCATATCAAGCAATAGTTGAGGAACTTGGTACATTGCACCTAAGTCTTGGTAGTTCTTCGCCATTTCAACGAAGTTACCAATACCCACACTGTCTAAGTAGCGGAATACGCCGCCTCTGAATGGAGGGAAGCCTAAACCGTAAACCAATGCCATATCCGCTTCTTGCGGTGTAGCAATGATGCCTTCTTCTAAACAAAGCACCACTTCGTTGATCATTGGAATCATCACACGCTGGATAATGGTCTGGTCATCAAAGTCTTGTGGCTGTTGGCATACATCAGCCAGGATAGGAAGAATGTCTTCTGAGAAAGTTTTCTTAGGACGACCGCGTTTGTCTACGCTGTATGTGTAGAAACCGCTGCCGTTCTTCTGGCCGTATTTTTCAGCGACGTAAAGTGCGTCAATCGCATCACGACCTTCTTTGCCCATACGCTCAGGGAAACCTTGCGCCATTACTGCTTGTGCATGGTGTGCAGTGTCTAAACCAACAACGTCTAGCAGGTACGCAGGGCCCATTGGCCAACCGAACTTACGTTCCATTACTTTATCTATTTTAGTGAAATCAGCACCGTCGCGTAGCAACATGCTGAAACCGCCAAAGTAAGGGAAAAGTACACGGTTTACGAAGAAGCCAGGGCAGTCATTAACAACGATTGGGGATTTGCCCATTTTCGCTGCGTAAGCAACTACGCGATTAATAGTTTCTTCTGAAGTATGCTCGCCACGGATGATCTCAACCAAAGGCATGCGGTGTACTGGGTTAAAGAAGTGCATGCCACAGAAGTTTTCTGGGCGCTTTAAAGATTTCGCCAGCAGGTTGATCGGAATCGTTGAGGTATTTGATGTTAGAACCGTGTCTTCACCAACTAGGCCTTCAACTTCACTCAGTACTGCTGCTTTTACTTTCGGGTTTTCTACAACCGCTTCCACAATCACATCAGATTGTTCAACACCAGCATAATGCAAGCTTGGAGTAATCGAAGACAGAATACCTGCCATCTTGAATCCATCTAGGCGACCGCGTGATAAACGTTTATTCAATAGCTTAGATGCTTCGTTCATACCAAGATCAAGAGACGCCTGTGCGATGTCTTTCATCATTACTGGCACGCCTTTCAGCGCAGATTGGTAAGCAATACCGCCACCCATGATGCCAGCACCGAGTACGGCAGCACGCTCAGTTGCTTTATTTGCAGATTTACCAGCCTGTTTTGCTAAGCCTTTAATGTATTGGTCATTAAGGAATAAGCCAACAAGAGCTTTTGCTTCTTCTGATTTCGCTAGTTTAACGAAATGTTTACGTTCGATGTCTAATGCCGCATCGCGATCGCTACGTGCTGCTTCTTCAATAGCAATAACTGAAGTAATTGGCGCTGGGTAATGAGGGCCTGCTTTTTGAGCTACAAGGCCTTTAGCCATGGTAAAGCTCATCATTGCTTCTAACTTACTCAGTGATAGCGCTGATGTTTTTTGTTTACGACGTAGCTGCCAATCGATTTTTTCATTTGCAGCCAGTGAAACAGTATTAATCGCTGACTCTAATAGTTTGTCTGTATCAACAATCGCATCTAACAAGCCAATCTTAAGCGCTTCATCTGCGCGGCATGCTTTGCCTTGCGTGATAATTTCCATTGCGCTGTCTGCACCTATAACACGAGGTAGGCGCACACAACCGCCAAAGCCAGGCATGATACCCAGTTTTGTTTCTGGTAGACCTATGCTGGTGGTTTTGTCACCAATACGGAAGTCCGTTGCGAGTACGCATTCACAGCCACCGCCAAGAGCATGGCCACGCATCATTGAAAGAGTTGGTACAGGAAGATCTTCGAGCTTACTAAAGATTGAATTAGCGAATCTTAACCATTCATCAAGTTCTGCTTCTGGCTTAGCAAATAGGCCAAGAAATTCAGTGATGTCTGCGCCTACAATGAACGCGTCTTTGTTTGAAGTTAAGATTAAACCACGTAATCCTGCGTGAGCATTAAGAGCATCTAACGCTTTGTCTAGTGATTCTAAAGTAGCGAGGTCGAGTTTGTTTACAGAGGCCGGCGCGCAGAAGCTTAGTTCAGCGATACCATCTTGTAATTCCTTTACCTGTAGGGTGTTAGCTTGGTAAATCATTGTCTATCTCCATGACATACAATCCACGATTGTTTGAGAGAATCTTGTTATCTTTCTATTATTGTAGAATACCTGGTAAGACCAGTTATCTTAGTCTGTACCTCTGCCTGATTAATTTCAATACATTTTTTAAACAATTGTTTAACATTGTGCGATAGCACAGATCCTCTAACCGTTATTATTCACGCGTGATACACTTCGCCGCTCTTAATAATTAAGTCAACGATATGAATGAACAGCCCTATTTAATACCGTCAGCATCGGCTCTGTTTGAAGAAGAGATTAAAAAGAGCGTATTCATTACTCAGCTTGCTCATACACCAAGTGTAGAAGTTGCTAAACAGTTCGTAGAGCAGGTAAAAAAAGAGCATTCTTCAGCGCGACATAATTGTTGGGGGTTTGTGGCAGGGCGACCGGAAGACTCTATGAAATGGGGTTTTAGTGATGATGGTGAGCCTTCAGGTACCGCTGGCAAGCCTATCTTGGCGCAGTTATCGGGTTCAGGCGTTGGTGAATTAACGGCTGTTGTGACTCGTTATTCTGGCGGAATCAAGCTCGGAACGGGTGGTTTGGTTAAGGCTTACGGTGGAGGAGTACAACAAGCTCTCAAGCTGCTTCAAACTATCGAGAAAAAAATAACCACAAAATTACGGCTAGAGTTAGACTATAGCTTCGTGCCAATTGCACAATCTATTATGGCTCAGCATCAGGCTGTTGAGGTCCAAGCGGATTATGGTGTTCAAGTTGAGCTTATCATTGAGATAGAGCTCCTGCAGGTAGATTCGTTTACCCAGACCATGATCAATAAAAGCGGTGCCAAGGCACTGGTAACGAAAGTTAAAGACAACTAGGAAGTTTGAAGCATTTCGCTTCGTTCAATAGCTCATGCAATTTCGCTCAATTATTCGAATCGTCGGATTATTATTAGCACTTTTTAGTGTATCAATGCTCGCACCTGCGCTCGTCGCACTTATCTATAGAGATGGTGCGGGTGTGCCATTTGTGACGACTTTTTTCGTTCTATTATTCTGTGGGGCAACTTGTTGGTTTCCCAACCGACGATATAAACATGAGTTGAAAGCGCGTGATGGCTTTCTTATTGTTGTGTTGTTTTGGACGGTAATCGGCAGTGCGGGCGCATTGCCGTTTTTGATCGCCGATAACCCGAACGTTTCGGTTACCGATGCTTTCTTCGAATCGTTTTCTGCATTAACAACTACAGGTGCAACAGTTATTGTTGGACTCGATGACCTACCTAAGGCAATTCTATTTTACCGCCAGTTCCTGCAATGGTTCGGTGGTATGGGTATCATCGTATTGGCGGTCGCCATCCTTCCTGTTCTCGGTATCGGTGGTATGCAGCTATATCGTGCTGAAATCCCGGGCCCTGTAAAAGACAGTAAGATGACTCCGCGTATTGCTGAAACTGCGAAAGCACTTTGGTATATCTACCTGAGTTTAACTATTGCCTGTGCCGTGGCGTTTTGGCTTGCAGGCATGAGCTTCTTTGATGCTATCAGTCATAGCTTCTCTACGATTGCGATTGGTGGCTTCTCGACTCACGATGCGAGCATGGGCTATTTCAACAGTCCTGCTATCAACATGATTACGGTTGTGTTCCTCCTTATATCAGCATGTAACTATTCACTTCACTTTGCGGCATTTGCTTCAGGTGGTGTGCATCCTAAGTATTATTGGAAAGATCCTGAGTTTCGCGCCTTTATCTTTATTCAAGTTGTACTGTTCTTAGTTTGTTTCTTATTGCTACTTAATCATCACTCTTACGATTCGTATTACGATGCTTTCGATCAAGCGCTGTTCCAGACAGTATCTATTTCAACAACCGCAGGCTTCACCACCACCGGTTTTTCTGAGTGGCCACTATTCTTGCCCGTTTTGCTTCTGTTCTCTTCCTTTATTGGTGGGTGTGCAGGTTCAACAGGCGGTGGTATGAAAGTAATTCGAATCTTATTGCTTACTCTGCAAGGTGCTCGTGAAATGAAGCGCCTTGTTCATCCCCGTGCTGTTTATACCATCAAGGTTGGCGGGTCAGCATTGCCACAAAGAGTCGTGGATGCCGTTTGGGGCTTTTTCTCTGCATACGCATTGGTTTTTGTGGTTTGTATGTTGGCTCTTATTGCTACAGGGATGGATGAGCTAAGTGCTTTCTCTGCCGTAGCGGCAACATTGAATAACCTTGGCCCGGGCTTAGGTGAAGTGGCAATGCACTTCGGCGATGTGAATGATAAGGCTAAATGGGTGTTGATCGTATCTATGCTGTTTGGTCGTTTAGAGATATTCACCTTATTAATTTTATTGACCCCTACGTTTTGGCGTAGCTAAGGACAACATTGTGGCAAAAGCTCTATTTTTGTATTCAAGCCGTGAAGGGCAAACCAAGAAGATCTTGAACTATATAAAAGAAGAAATGAATGAGTTCGAATGTGAGCTTCAAGATCTGCACACTATTAGTAATGTCGACTTTGCTCAATACGACAGAGTGTTGATTGGTGCATCTATTCGTTATGGCCATCTTAATAAGAAGCTATATCAGTTCATTGATGCCAACCTTGCTCAGTTGCAATCCAATAAGGTTGCCTTCTTCTGCGTTAACTTAACGGCTCGTAAAGAAGACCAAGGCAAAGACACCCCTGAAGGTAGTGCCTATATTAAGAAGTTTCTTCTTAAGTCACCATGGCAGCCGACTCTAATCGGTGTATTCGCTGGTGCCCTCTATTACCCACGTTATAACTGGTTCGATAAAACCATGATTCGCTTCATTATGAATATGACAGGTGGAGAAACGGATACAACCAAAGAAGTCGAGTACACAAATTGGGAAAAAGTCTCTTTATTCTCTAAGAAACTGCAAGAGATGTAAGAGAAAAGCTTACTTTTGAGGCGTTTTGAGTTCTTTTTAATCGAACGAATAAAAAAACGAGAAAAACTTAAAAAAGGGCTTGCCAGTGTGATCGAAATCTCTATAATGCGACCTCGTTGAAACGGGAAGGCTTCTTAGGAAACCAAAACGAATCAACAAGCCAAATTAGCCAAGCTAAGCGCTTGAAAAAAGTTTTGAAAATAGTGGTTGACACTAAAACTTAAATCGCTAAAATGGCCGTCCGATTTGAGCGAAGCTCAAAAAGGAAAAGCTCTTTAACAATTTAAACCTATCAATCTGTGTGGGCACTCGTTGATGAATATCAAAACGTTATTACTTAGGTAGTAACAGTTACTTCGGTAACAAACTTGATTTCAATGAACTGAGTGACCAATACAAAGTTAAGTTTACTTAATTTTGGCACAGTCAATTCATTACCATTCTGTTGGAATGGTAATAGCTTTAGAATTACATGTTCATCAATCTTTTTCGAAAGAGCAATGAATATTAGTTTTGAAGTCAGTATTCGTTGAGTCACAAAATCTTAAATTGAAGAGTTTGATCATGGCTCAGATTGAACGCTGGCGGCAGGCCTAACACATGCAAGTCGAGCGGAAACGACAATATTGAATCTTCGGAGGATTTGTTGGGCGTCGAGCGGCGGACGGGTGAGTAATGCCTAGGAAATTGCCTTGATGTGGGGGATAACCATTGGAAACGATGGCTAATACCGCATAATGCCTACGGGCCAAAGAGGGGGACCTTCGGGCCTCTCGCGTCAAGATATGCCTAGGTGGGATTAGCTAGTTGGTGAGGTAATGGCTCACCAAGGCGACGATCCCTAGCTGGTCTGAGAGGATGATCAGCCACACTGGAACTGAGACACGGTCCAGACTCCTACGGGAGGCAGCAGTGGGGAATATTGCACAATGGGCGAAAGCCTGATGCAGCCATGCCGCGTGTATGAAGAAGGCCTTCGGGTTGTAAAGTACTTTCAGTTGTGAGGAAGGGTGTGTAGTTAATAGCTGCGCATCTTGACGTTAGCAACAGAAGAAGCACCGGCTAACTCCGTGCCAGCAGCCGCGGTAATACGGAGGGTGCGAGCGTTAATCGGAATTACTGGGCGTAAAGCGCATGCAGGTGGTTCATTAAGTCAGATGTGAAAGCCCGGGGCTCAACCTCGGAACTGCATTTGAAACTGGTGAACTAGAGTGCTGTAGAGGGGGGTAGAATTTCAGGTGTAGCGGTGAAATGCGTAGAGATCTGAAGGAATACCAGTGGCGAAGGCGGCCCCCTGGACAGACACTGACACTCAGATGCGAAAGCGTGGGGAGCAAACAGGATTAGATACCCTGGTAGTCCACGCCGTAAACGATGTCTACTTGGAGGTTGTGGCCTTGAGCCGTGGCTTTCGGAGCTAACGCGTTAAGTAGACCGCCTGGGGAGTACGGTCGCAAGATTAAAACTCAAATGAATTGACGGGGGCCCGCACAAGCGGTGGAGCATGTGGTTTAATTCGATGCAACGCGAAGAACCTTACCTACTCTTGACATCCAGAGAAGCCAGCGGAGACGCAGGTGTGCCTTCGGGAACTCTGAGACAGGTGCTGCATGGCTGTCGTCAGCTCGTGTTGTGAAATGTTGGGTTAAGTCCCGCAACGAGCGCAACCCTTATCCTTGTTTGCCAGCGAGTAATGTCGGGAACTCCAGGGAGACTGCCGGTGATAAACCGGAGGAAGGTGGGGACGACGTCAAGTCATCATGGCCCTTACGAGTAGGGCTACACACGTGCTACAATGGCGCATACAGAGGGCAGCAAGCTAGCGATAGTGAGCGAATCCCAAAAAGTGCGTCGTAGTCCGGATTGGAGTCTGCAACTCGACTCCATGAAGTCGGAATCGCTAGTAATCGTGAATCAGAATGTCACGGTGAATACGTTCCCGGGCCTTGTACACACCGCCCGTCACACCATGGGAGTGGGCTGCAAAAGAAGTGGGTAGTTTAACCTTTCGGGGAGGACGCTCACCACTTTGTGGTTCATGACTGGGGTGAAGTCGTAACAAGGTAGCCCTAGGGGAACCTGGGGCTGGATCACCTCCTTATACGAAGATAGTCACGATGAGTGTCCACACAGATTGATTAGGTTTAGAAAAGCAAAGAGATGAAGAACTCCCAAGTTCTTCGAAGTTTGTTTCTACTTTTTAAAGTGGAGATAAATTGCAGTGTCCCGTTCGTCTAGAGGCCTAGGACACCGCCCTTTCACGGCGGTAACAGGGGTTCGACTCCCCTACGGGATACCATTGGGTCGTTAGCTCAGTTGGTAGAGCAGTTGACTTTTAATCAATTGGTCGCAGGTTCGAATCCTGCACGACCCACCATTTCCTCCCAAGGAAATAAAAATATGGGGCTATAGCTCAGCTGGGAGAGCGCCTGCCTTGCACGCAGGAGGTCTGCGGTTCGATCCCGCATAGCTCCACCATTCCTTCCATAAGGAATTGAAACTTTTATGGGCGATTAGCTCAGTTGGGAGAGCACCTGCCTTACAAGCAGGGGGTCACTGGTTCGAGCCCGGTATCGCCCACCATCTTTAAGCATTCTCGTAAGAGAGTCTTTAAAAATGGGTTTGAAAGTTTAACACTTAAAACTCTTGCTCTTTAACAATTTGGAAAGCTGACTGATTTGATTACTTACGAGTAATTCAAATCAAATTTAAAAGTTCTCAATGTTTATCTTTCATTAGATAAACACAACAAACACATTCAAGTGTCTTGTATTCGAATCAAACGTTAGTTTGATTCACAATTGAGTCCGGCAAACAGTCATCAAGAATTAACCCTTCTTGATGACAACCAAAAACCTTGGTTAGTTGCCATACGCTAAGACCCTTTCGGGTTGTATGGTTAAGTGACTAAGCGTACACGGTGGATGCCTTGGCAGTCAGAGGCGATGAAAGGCGTAATAACTTGCGATAAGCCCAGATTAGGTAGTAATAACCTTTTGAGTCTGGGATTCCTGAATGGGGAAACCCACTTGCATAAGCAAGTATCCTGTTGTGAATACATAGCAACAGGAGGCAAACCGGGGGAACTGAAACATCTAAGTACCCCGAGGAAGAGAAATCAACCGAGATTCCGAAAGTAGCGGCGAGCGAAATTGGATTAGCCCTTAAGCTTTTAATGATGCAGGTGAAGAGTCTGGAAAGTCTCGCAATAAAGGGTGATAGCCCCGTAACCGACACATCATAATCAGTGAAAACGAGTAGGGCGGGACACGTGATATCCTGTCTGAATATGGGGGGACCATCCTCCAAGGCTAAATACTACTGACTGACCGATAGTGAACCAGTACCGTGAGGGAAAGGCGAAAAGAACCCCTGTGAGGGGAGTGAAATAGAACCTGAAACCGTGTACGTACAAGCAGTAGGAGCACCTTCGTGGTGTGACTGCGTACCTTTTGTATAATGGGTCAGCGACTTAATTTTAGTAGCAAGGTTAACCGTTTAGGGGAGCCGTAGGGAAACCGAGTCTTAACTGGGCGTACAGTTGCTAGGATTAGACCCGAAACCAGGTGATCTAGCCATGGGCAGGTTGAAGGTTGAGTAACATCAACTGGAGGACCGAACCGACTAATGTTGAAAAATTAGCGGATGACTTGTGGCTAGGGGTGAAAGGCCAATCAAACCTGGAGATAGCTGGTTCTCCCCGAAAGCTATTTAGGTAGCGCCTCGGACGAATACTACTGGGGGTAGAGCACTGTTAAGGCTAGGGGGTCATCCCGACTTACCAACCCTTTGCAAACTCCGAATACCAGTAAGTACTATCCGGGAGACACACGGCGGGTGCTAACGTCCGTCGTGGAGAGGGAAACAACCCAGACCGCCAGCTAAGGTCCCAAAGTATAGCTAAGTGGGAAACGATGTGGGAAGGCTCAGACAGCCAGGATGTTGGCTTAGAAGCAGCCATCATTTAAAGAAAGCGTAATAGCTCACTGGTCGAGTCGGCCTGCGCGGAAGATGTAACGGGGCTAAGCTATACACCGAAGCTGCGGCTACGTACCTTAGGGTATGTGGGGTAGGGGAGCGTTCTGTAAGCCGTTGAAGGTGTGCTGTAAGGCATGCTGGAGGTATCAGAAGTGCGAATGCTGACATGAGTAACGATAAAGGGAGTGAAAAACTCCCTCGCCGGAAGACCAAGGGTTCCTGTCCAACGTTAATCGGGGCAGGGTAAGTCGACTCCTAAGGCGAGGCCGAAAGGCGTAGTCGATGGGAAACGGGTTAATATTCCCGTACTTCTTACAATTGCGATGGGGGGACGGAGAAGGCTAGGTGGGCCTGGCGACGGTTGTCCAGGTTCAAGTATGTAGGCGGAAAGTTTAGGTAAATCCGGACTTTCATTAACGCTGAGATACGATGTCGAGCTACTACGGTAGTGAAGTCATTGATGCCATGCTTCCAGGAAAAGCCTCTAAGCTTCAGATTGTAAGGAATCGTACCCCAAACCGACACAGGTGGTCGGGTAGAGAATACCAAGGCGCTTGAGAGAACTCGGGTGAAGGAACTAGGCAAAATGGTACCGTAACTTCGGGAGAAGGTACGCTCTTATCAGTGAAGTCCCTTGCGGATGGAGCAGACGAGAGTCGCAGATACCAGGTGGCTGCAACTGTTTATTAAAAACACAGCACTGTGCAAAATCGTAAGATGACGTATACGGTGTGACGCCTGCCCGGTGCCGGAAGGTTAATTGATGGGGTTAGACTTCGGTCGAAGCTCTTGATCGAAGCCCCGGTAAACGGCGGCCGTAACTATAACGGTCCTAAGGTAGCGAAATTCCTTGTCGGGTAAGTTCCGACCTGCACGAATGGCGTAATGATGGCCACGCTGTCTCCACCCGAGACTCAGTGAAATTGAAATCGCTGTGAAGATGCAGTGTACCCGCGGCTAGACGGAAAGACCCCGTGAACCTTTACTACAGCTTGGCACTGAACATTGAACCTACATGTGTAGGATAGGTGGGAGACTATGAAATTGCGTCGCTAGATGTGATGGAGTCGTCCTTGAAATACCACCCTTGTAGTTTTGATGTTCTAACGTTGGTCCCTGAATCGGGATTACGGACAGTGCCTGGTGGGTAGTTTGACTGGGGCGGTCTCCTCCCAAAGAGTAACGGAGGAGCACGAAGGTGGGCTAAACACGGTTGGACATCGTGTGGTTAGTGCAATGGCATAAGCCCGCTTGACTGCGAGAATGACAATTCGAGCAGGTGCGAAAGCAGGTCATAGTGATCCGGTGGTTCTGAATGGAAGGGCCATCGCTCAACGGATAAAAGGTACTCCGGGGATAACAGGCTGATACCGCCCAAGAGTTCATATCGACGGCGGTGTTTGGCACCTCGATGTCGGCTCATCACATCCTGGGGCTGAAGTCGGTCCCAAGGGTATGGCTGTTCGCCATTTAAAGTGGTACGCGAGCTGGGTTTAGAACGTCGTGAGACAGTTCGGTCCCTATCTGCCGTGGGCGTTGGAAAATTGAAAGGGGCTGCTCCTAGTACGAGAGGACCGGAGTGGACGAACCTCTGGTGTTCGGGTTGTCATGCCAATGGCATTGCCCGGTAGCTAAGTTCGGAATCGATAACCGCTGAAAGCATCTAAGCGGGAAGCGAGCCTTGAGATGAGTTTTCCCTGGCACTATAAGTGTCCTAAAGGGTTGTCGTAGACTACGACGTTGATAGGCAGGGTGTGTAAGTGCTGCGAGGCATTGAGCTAACCTGTACTAATTGCCCGTGAGGCTTAACCATACAACACCCAAGGGGTTTTGTGGACTCAGAAGTACCAGACCTTGAATGCGTTTGAAGAGAAACTTTTATAGCTCTATTAAATAGAGAAGCAGCTTTCCGAATTTTAAAATTTGCTTGGCGACCATAGCATTGTGGACCCACCTGATTCCATGCCGAACTCAGAAGTGAAACACAATAGCGCCGATGGTAGTGTGGGGTTTCCCCATGTGAGAGTAGGACATCGCCAGGCTTTAAATATCGTTACCTGTGTATACATGTAACAACATCTACAGTGTACTAATCTGTTGATGACAATTTGTTGGAGGGATGGCTGAGTGGTCGAAAGCACCGGTCTTGAAAACCGGCAACCGTTAATAGCGGTTCTAGGGTTCAAATCCCTATCCCTCCACCACCATTGAAAAGCCCGCTGAGAAATCAGTGGGCTTTTTTCATATTTGTCGTTTAGAAAAACAAAAAAGAGCACTAACGTGCTCTTTATCTGTGACTCCACACCGGCTTGTTATCACTTATAGATAACTAGTCTTGGAGGTATTTACCTTCAGCGACCTGCCAAAATGCTCTAATTAACGGATTTTCTAACTGGGATCGCTTACAGCACACTCCCAATTCAAACGGCTTGATGGGCTCTATTTTTAAGCGGTCGACTTTATCTCTCACAGGGCTGTTGTTGATTACAACGTCTGGCGCGATACCAACCCCACAACCAAGAGCAACCATACTTACGATCGCTTCATGACCTGATACCTGAGCGTAAATGTTGGGCTTTATCTTCATCTTTTTGAACCACGCGTTCGCACGTTCTCGTGCAGTACCTGCTTCTGGGATGATAAAAGGTACTTCATTCCAGTTTGGTTTATCTGATTGCAGCTGCTGGCTAAAACTACTCACACCGGATGGGATGATGACTGACAGTGGTATATCGCTGATGGTTTCGAACTCTAATCTTGAGGGAAGAATGTCTGGCTTCGCTGAGATAGCGATATCTGCTTCATCATTTAAAATTTTGTCGATAGATTGAGCCGGATCGCCTGTAGAGAGCTTAAATTCAATGTACGGATGAATAGCTCTGAATTCTGTTATGAGCTCAGGTAGGTGGCTGTAACTAGCCGTTACCGAGCAAAATATGCGAATTTCACCTTTAAGTTCTTGCTCACCACCTTTCAGGTGAAGATTGTATTGCTGCCACTCTCCAACGATGCTTAATGCTACTGGCAATAGGTGCTTTCCTGCTGGAGTGAGATCAACACTGCGGTTATCTCTGATAAGCAATTCTTGCCCCGTTTCTTCTTCAAGCTTTTGTACTTGACGACTAAGTGCTGAAGGACTGACGTGCATAGCAGCAGCGGTTTTGCTGAAACTCTTGCTGTCACATAAATGTATAAATAATTGTAGAGATTTTATGTTCATGTTTTGCGATCGTTTCCATGTTGCATTTATTGCAATAACTAATTGTGAATATATCACTTTCAGCAACGGAGTGTCTGTTTTAGTATGAAGTCATTCGATAGAGAGATATCGACCTTACGGACTTATTTTTAAAGGAGTGCCCTAGAATGGCTAACTATTTCAATACATTAAACCTTCGTGAACAACTTGACCAATTGGGTCGTTGCCGCTTCATGGATCGTGAAGAATTCACGACAGAAGCTGAATATCTTGAAGGTAAGAAAATCGTAATTGTTGGTTGTGGTGCTCAAGGCCTAAACCAAGGTCTGAACATGCGTGATTCTGGCTTAGACGTATCTTACGCTCTACGCCAAGCGGCAATTGATGAAAAGCGTCAATCATTCAAAAACGCTGATGAAAACGGCTTTGTTGTGGGTAGTTACGAAACGCTAATCCCTCAAGCAGATCTAGTTATCAACCTTACTCCAGACAAGCAACATACAAACGTTGTTGAAACAGTAATGCCTCTAATGAAGCAAGGCGCTGCTCTTGGTTATTCTCATGGCTTTAACGTTGTTGAAGAAGGCATGCAATTACGTTCTGACCTTACGGTTGTTATGGTTGCGCCTAAGTGTCCTGGTTCTGAAGTACGTGAAGAGTACAAGCGTGGCTTCGGTGTACCAACACTGATCGCTGTTCACCCAGAAAATGACCCTAAAGGCGAAGGTTGGGATATCGCTAAAGCTTGGGCTGCTGGTACTGGCGGTCACCGTGCAGGTTGCCTAGAGTCTTCTTTCGTAGCTGAAGTTAAATCTGATCTTATGGGTGAGCAAACTATTCTTTGTGGCATGCTTCAAGCGGGTTCTATCGTATCTTACGAGAAGATGATTGCTGACGGTATTGAACCAGGTTATGCAGGTAAACTTCTACAATATGGTTGGGAAACGATCACTGAAGCACTTAAGTTCGGTGGCGTAACTCATATGATGGACCGTCTATCTAACCCAGCTAAAGTTAAAGCGTTTGAGCTTTCTGAAGAGCTAAAAGATCTAATGCGTCCGCTTTACAACAAGCACATGGATGACATCATCTCTGGCCACTTCTCTAGCACTATGATGGCTGACTGGGCGAACGATGACGTGAACCTACTAGGCTGGCGTGAAGAGACAGGTGAAACTGCATTCGAAAACTACCCAACTTCTGACGTAGAAATCTCAGAGCAAGAGTACTTCGATAACGGTATCCTAATGGTTGCTATGGTTCGTGCTGGTGTTGAGCTAGCATTCGAAGCTATGACAGCATCTGGCATCATCGATGAGTCTGCTTACTACGAGTCTCTACATGAGCTTCCACTAATCGCAAACACAGTTGCTCGTAAGCGTCTTTACGAAATGAACGTTGTAATCTCTGATACAGCTGAGTACGGTAACTACCTATTCGCAAACGTAGCAACACCACTACTACGCGAGCAGTTCATGCCTTCAGTTGCAACTGACGTAATCGGTCGCGGTCTAGGTGAAACATCTAACCAAGTAGATAACGCGAAGCTAATTGAAGTAAACGAAGCTATCCGTAACCACCCTGTAGAGTACATTGGTGAAGAGCTACGTAGCTACATGAGCGACATGAAGCGTATCGCTGTAGGCGGTTAATTAGTCGCTTAGATACTGATAAATTTGCAGAAAAAGCGAAGCAGTATCACCAACTCTTTACAGGTCGGAGTTATAAATAAGCAACACAACATCTAATAAAAAGGCTTGGTCGCCGTTGACCAAGCCTTTTTGCTTTTAGTAACAAAGTCTTAAAAATCAATCAAATGAACATTGTTTGATCAATCTTCGTCGACTTTTAGTTCTTGATTGATCTTCAGAAATACAAAAGGGTTGGTGTTTTCACACCAACCCTTTCAGTTTTCTTGCTTTACGCTTACTTGTCGGCAATCTTTGCTTCTAAGTCCGTTAGCTTTTGTTCCATTTCAGTCAGCTTTTGGCGAGTGCGCAGTAGTACTTGTGTTTGAACATCAAATTCTTCACGGCTTACAACGTCTAGCTTGTTCAGTTGGCCTTGGATAACCTGACGAACTTTTTGATCTACGTCTGAACCAAGCTCTTTTACTGGTTGAGGCATAGAATCGTGGATCTGCTTAGCAATCTGCTCTAGTTTTTTTGGATCAAACATATCAATTAAAACTCCTGAATATTTATCACTATTCTATTTAATCACACTTGAGATGTCGCCTATGGCGTACAAAAAAAGGCCACCGAAGTAGCCTTTTTATTGTTATTACGACTTAGTGATTACTTATTATCAGCTAATTCTCTGTGCGCTGCTTTTGCTTCATCGACGCGAGCTAGCTTTTCTAGGTCTTTGTCTTCAACAAATACAGGTAGAGGTTTGTGTTTTTCAGCCAAGTAGCTGTAAATCACTGGCAGTACAAATAGCGTGAAGATAGTACCAATCGCTAGACCAGCAACGATTACGATACCAATACTAAAGCGCTGAGCTGCACCCGCACCGCTTGCGTACATCAGTGGGATTAGACCCGCGATCATAGCAGCTGTTGTCATCAGGATTGGACGAAGACGAACCTTTGCAGCTTCCATTACCGCTTCGATACGAGTCTTGTGATGATGCAACTGTTCTTCTTTTGCAACTTCACAGATCAAGATACCGTGCTTGGTAATTAGGCCGACCAAGGTGATCAAACCTACTTGCGAGTAGATGTTCATCGTTGCCGCGCCCCAAGCCAGAGCGATTAGGGCACCACAGATCGCCAGTGGTACAGATACCATGATAACTAATGGATCTTTCAGGGATTCGAATTGAATCGCCAGTACCAAGAAGATGATAGCCAGTGCTAGACCAAAGGTCGCGTAAAGTGCGCTACCTTCAGTTACGTATTGGCGTGCTTCACCCATGTAATCGTGGTTGTAGCCACTTGGAAGCTTATTCGCCGCCGTGTCTTCAAACCATGCAATTGCATCACCCATTGCAGCGCCTGGAGCAGGTACCGCACCAATCGTCGCAGAGTTCAATTGGTTGAAGTGAGGAAGAGAGCGAGGCTCTGCCACAACATCAATCGTAATCAAACTGCCTAAAGGAACGGCGTTACCATCAGCGGCACGTACGTAGTAGTTGTTCATTGACTCTGGGTTCAAACGGAATTTACGTTCAACTTGAGGAATAACCTCGTAAGAACGGCCATTCAAGTCGATACGGTTTACGTAGCCATCTGACATCATGGTACCGAGTGTGATACCGATATCTTGCATGGTCACGCCGTATGCGCCCGCTTTATCCTTGTCAATGTTGATCTTCATGGTTGCTGAGTCGTAGTTCAGGTCGAGATCTGAATACACGAACAGTGGATTTGAAGAGACATCAGCCAGAATGTCTGTGGTGATTTGGAACAAGCTTTCAAAACTGTTTGGCGTTGTAATGACAAACTGAATTGGAAGACCTGAACCGGCACCTGGTAGTTCTGGCATTTGGAATGCAGTTACCGCCATTCCTGGAACGTCTTTCACCAAATTACCAACGCGGTTTGCTACTTCAGACTGGCTTGCTTCACGCTCACTCCATGGAACCATAGATGCGATACCAAAAGCTTGGTTTGCATTAGGCACACCTGTAAATACTTGCGCGTAAGCTACTTCTGGCTGATCAGACAGAATCTTGTTTACGTCGTTCATGGTGTTTTGCATGAAGTCTAAGTTCGCATTCGAAGGTGCTGTACCCATAAGCATGATTACACCTTTATCTTCTGAAGGCGCTAACTCACTAGGGATGAACTTGAACAACAACGGCAAACTTGCAAATACGATGATAGCAAAACCAATAAATACTGGACGATGTTGCATTACCGCACCAAGCATACGCTCGTAACGGTTAGTCATGCCATCCAGCACGCTGTGAACTTTCTGCTCAAACTTGCTCGGCTCAGCGTGAGCTTTTAGCATTTTTGAACACATCATTGGCGATAGCGTTAGTGCCACGATACCCGAAACAAAAACTGAACCAGCTAGGGTTAACGCAAACTCTTTAAATAGCGAGCCTGTGATACCACCCATCATCGCGATTGGAGCGTATACCGCACCTAGCGTTAATGTCATTGCAATAACAGGGATCGCAATTTCACGGGTACCGATAATTGCTGCTCGGAAAGGGGATTCCCCGAGCTTGATATGCCGGTCGACGTTCTCTAGTACTACGATTGCATCATCTACTACCAGGCCGATGGCGAGTACCATTGCCAGTAGTGTCATCAGGTTCCAAGAGAAGCCCATTGCCTGCATCACCATTGCCACACCAATCAAAGACAGTGGGATAGTCACGATAGGGATCAGTACCGCTCGGAATGAACCTAAGAACAAGGTAATTACGATCAATACGATTAATGCTGCTTCAAGGATGGTCTTAATAACCTCTTGAATTGATTCGTTAATCGCAATGGTTGAATCGTACATTACATTCATAGAGATGTTGCTTGGTAGGTTCTTCTCTAGTTGAGGAAGAAGCTCAAGTACATCTGCAGCGATGTTGATTGGGTTAGCACTTGGTGCCGCGTTAATAGCTGCAACAACCGCTTCTTGACCATTAGCACTTGCGCGGTAAATGTCGTGGCTTTTCTCTAGAGAAACCTTAGCGATGTCGGATAAGCGAATGATCTCACCTTCACCGCTCTTCACTACTAGGTTTTCTAATTCTTCAGTGTTTGATACCTGAGTATCTGCACTGCCGTTGTAAAGCACGAACTCACCGGTCGCTTGACCTGTCGCTGATTGGTAGTTGTTAGCGTTCAGTACCGTCATCACATCAGATGCAGTTAGGCTAACCGCCGCCATTTTTGATGGGTCTAGCCATACGCGCAGTGCGTATTTCATACCACCATATAGGTCAACTTTGGATACACCATTTACCGTAAATAGCTGCGGGTTGATTACACGCTCTAGATAATCAGTAATTTGGCTCGAAACCAACTCGTCACTGGTAAAGCCAATGTAGAGTACCGCTGTCGTTGAACCCGTAGACATGGTTACGGTTGGATCTTCGGCTTCTTTAGGGAGCTGAGACCGTACCGAGTTTGTCTTGGCCAGTATGTCTGACAAAGCCGCATTCGGGTCGGTGTTCAACTTCATGTTTACGGTAATCGTAGAACTACCAAGTACAGAAGAAGAAGTCATATAGTCGATATTATCCGCTTGAGCTACAGCCTGTTCGAGGGGCTGGGTGATAAAGCCTTGGATAAGATCGGCACTTGCACCGTAGTAACTCGTGGTTACGGTTACGACGGTATTCGTCATTTCAGGGTATTCACGCACCTGCATTTTGAAGATTGCTTGTAAGCCAAGCAGAGCAATCAAAAAGCTGATGGATACCGCTAGAACTGGACGTTTAATAAAAACATCAGTAAAGCGCATTGTGCCTCCAGTTACAGCTTAGGTGTTTCAGATGGTGGAGTGATTGCATCACTTTCAACAACCTTAACTTTGGCACCGTTACTTAGACGTACTTGGCCAGAAGTTACAACTGTATCGCCGGCTTTAACGCCTTCAAGGATGTGTGCGATCTCAGCGGTACGCTCACCTACTTTTACAACATGTTGAGCAACACGTTGAACGCCGTCTTCTTCCGTAAGGATGTAAACATTGTCACCATATAAAGTGAAAGTAATCGCTGTTTGAGGCAAGGTTACTTGGTTCTCTAGCTTAGGCAGAATGATGTTAGCGCGAGCGAACATGCCGCTACGAAGTTGGCCATCATTGTTTGGAATATCCGCTTGAACTTGAATAAGACCACTTTGGATACTTACCGCTGGTTCAATGGCACTGATAGAGCCTTCAAACGGTTTCTCCGGGTAAGCATCAACAAAGATGTCGATAGCCTGACCAACATTGATACGAGAGATATCTGTTTGAGATACAGTAAAGCGTAGGCGCATCACACTGGTATCTTCTAAACGAACGATATCTGTACCTGATTGCAGGTATTGACCTAGGTACACGTTACGAATACCCACTTTGCCATCGAAAGGAGCACGAATTTCACGGCGTTCGATAGATGCTTTTAGGCTTTCAATATCAGCAGATAGAGAGTAGTAGTTTGCTTCTGCTTCATCGTATGCTTCTTTTGAAATAGAACCTTTCTTATACAGGCCTTGGTAGCGTTTGTATTTTGCTTTTGCCGCAGGCAGGCGAGCTTCAGAACTCTTTAGATTTGCCTTTTCTACGCCAGAATCAAGGCGAACAAGAAGTTGGTCATTTTTAACATCAGTACCAGAACCAAAAGAGATTTGGTCAATAACACCGCTGGTTTCATTTGCTAGCGTGACACCTTGGTTAGGTTCGATGAAGCCGATAGCTTCAATTACTGGAACCCAGTCGATCGGCTGAACTTCAGTAACCGTTACTGGAAACTCTGGTTCAGGGCGGTTGGCCATATACTCAGCAATTTTTTGTTGTTTGAACATGTTGAACCCAATAACGCTGCCGAAAAGAAGTACAGCGATGAGTAACATGAAGAAAGTCCACTTTTTCATTATGGTCAAAACTCCGATCTAGTGTTTAATTATTGCATCCCAACTGGCTTCTATTGCAGATTCTAGTTCTGCCTCGTCGAGTTGGTAAAATCCTAAAGAATGCTTTCGCGCTAGAGATACGCTAGCCGCTAAGCTCAAGCCACCTAATACTTCGTTATTAAGTGGTTTAAACAGTCCTTGCTCTTTACCTTCATTAAATAACAGCTCAACTTGGGCAAACATTTCACGTTCTAGTTCCCTGAAGTTTAGGCTATTTTTGATGGGTAGAGAGTCATACTGAACCCGATTTTTTATCGCGGCTAAGTTCGTTCCTGCTAAGTTCCATATGTTTAACCACATAGTACGATAGCGTTGCTTAATTGGATCCGAATCATTAACCCCTTCTTGAACAGCATCTGCTACCCGTTGAGTCACGAGCACTCGAACATCATCGATCAAGTGGTCTTTATCGTCAAAGTAGCGGTAGATAGTGCCTGCAGCCACTCCTGCTTCTTTTGCTAATTTTTGCATTGAAAGGCCTTGAAAACCGACCTCTGCAATGAGCTTTTCAGCGGCAGAAAGTATTTGTTGGCGTTTATCCTGAGGTGCATGAGTTGTCATTATTCCATCACCAATGAATGAACGTTCATTCATTATAGCCCAAGAACCATACACATGTGCAACAAAGTTTTACACAAACGCTGTAAAAATCTTGTATAAGAGAACGTAGCATTCGTGCTATTGCAGCATTATTATAGGCGCGCAATTGAATTCGCCCCTCTAGACCAAATTGAGAATCAAATGAGACTGAACCCAAGACAAGATGAAGCCGTGAAGTATGTTTCTGGCCCCTGCTTAGTATTAGCGGGCGCTGGATCGGGTAAAACACGTGTTATCACCAACAAGATTGCTTACTTGGTTCAAGAGTGTGGCTACAAGGCTCGTAATATTGCAGCGGTAACCTTTACCAATAAAGCGGCACGCGAGATGAAAGAGCGTGTGGGTCAAACTCTCGGTAAAGGCGAATCTAAAGGTCTGATCGTTTCAACGTTCCATACCATGGGTTTAACTATCATTCGCCGAGAATACAAAGCGCTGGGTCTGAAAGCGGGCTTCTCGTTATTTGATGACCAAGACCAGTTAGCTCTACTTAAAGAACTAACCGAAACACAGATCGATGGTGATAAGGATCTGCTGCGTTCTTTGATGAGTACCATCTCAAATTGGAAGAACGACATGCTGACGCCAGATCAGGCGAAAGCAAGAGCTCAAGGTGAACAAGAGCAGTTGTTTGCATTCTGTTTTGAGATGTACCAGAAACAGATGAAGGCCTATAACGCACTCGATTTTGATGATCTGATTGCGATGCCAGTATTGCTACTGAAAACCAATCAAGAAGTGCGTGAACGCTGGCAGTCTCGTATTCGTTATTTGCTGGTCGATGAATATCAAGATACCAACACTAGCCAATATGAGTTGGTTCGTTTACTGGTGGGTGAACGTGGTCGTTTGACGGTCGTAGGTGATGATGACCAATCTATTTACTCATGGCGTGGCGCAAAACCACAAAACTTGGTTCTGCTAGGTGAGGATTACCCGAACCTACGTTTGATCAAACTAGAGCAAAACTACCGCTCGACCAGTCGCATCTTGCGAGCAGCGAATATCTTGATTGCCAACAACCCGCACGTCTATGAGAAGTCACTGTTCTCTGAGATCCCGGATGGTGAAAAGCTCAAGGTATTAAATGCTAAGAATGAAGAGCATGAAGCAGAGCGTATTACCGGTGAGATCATTGCCCACAAATTTTTGAATCGCACAGAATACAAAGATTATGCAGTGCTTTACCGCGGTAACCACCAATCTCGCTTGATTGAAAAAGCCTTGATGCAGAACCGCGTGCCTTACAAGATCTCAGGCGGTACATCCTTTTTCGCCAGAGCAGAAATTAAAGACATCATGGCTTACCTACGTGTGTTGGTGAACCCTGATGATGACAACGCCTTCCTGCGTATTGTAAACACACCACGTCGTGAGATCGGCCCAGTTACGCTTGAAAAATTAGGCAGCTACGCCAACATGCGCGGTAAGAGCCTGTATGAAGCAAGCTTTGAGATGGGATTGGAACAAACATTGACTGGGCGAGGTTTAGAAAACCTACGTCGCTTCGGTGATTGGATTGTTCGAATTTCAGATAATGCTGAACGTGGTAATACAGTTGAGGCGGTTCGCTCTTTGGTTCGTGACATCAATTACGAAGATTGGCTCTACGAAACCTCTCCAAGCCCGAAGGCCGCAGAGATGCGAATGAAGAACGTGTCTGATCTCTATAGCTGGATTGTGGCCGACCTCGAAGGTGACAACTATGATAAAGAAGAGAAGACGCTACGAGAGGTTGTTCAACGTTTAACTTTACGCGACATGATGGAGCGCGGGGAAGATAATGACGATGCAGACCAAGTTCAACTAATGACATTGCACGCTTCGAAAGGCCTAGAGTTTCCGTATGTATTCTTGATGGGGGCCGAAGAGGGCATCTTGCCACACCAAACCAGTGTTGATGAAGGTAATGTAGAAGAAGAGCGTCGTCTTATGTACGTAGGGATTACGCGAGCGCAGAAAGAGCTGACTTTTACTAAGTGTCGTGAACGTCGTCAGTACGGTGAATTGATTAAGCCAACACAAAGCCGCTTTCTTGACGAGTTGCCGCATGATGATGTTGAGTGGGAAAGCGTTAAGAAACCACAATCCGCTGAAGAAAGAATGGAAAAAGGACAGGCACACATTGCTAATATTCGTGCGATGTTCAACAAAAAGTAGCGTCTGGTTCTGAAAGCATTAAATAGAGACAAATAAAAAGGTGACCATAGGGTCACCTTTTTTGAATCTGGCACTTTTAATTACAGATCGGTAAATTACAGACCAGCAATCATGTGCTCGATAGCATCTTTGATTTCGTCGTCTGAACAGTCCATACATGAACCTTTCGCTGGCATTGCATTAAAGCCGTTGATTGCGTGGTTAGCTAGGATATCGCGACCTTGAGCTATACGAGGTCCCCAATCACCAGCATCACCTGTTTTAGGGGCGCCACTTACGCCAGATGCGTGACAAGCGATACAAAAGGTACCGTAAACTGTTGCGCCATCACGAGGGCCTGTTGGTTCTGCGGCTACTGGTTCGCTGCCGACTAGGTAAACTTGACCAACTGGTTTGATGCGTTCAGCAATTGCATCTTGCTCTGCTTCGCTAAGGCCTGAAGCCATTGCGCCAGTTGAAAAGGTTAAAACTGCGATGACAACGCTTAAAATTCGACGAGACATATCCATTAAACTCACTTTACATTCCCAAGGTAAGTACGTGCTTACCAATTTATAGTGTTGGAGGGTGTTTTGGCTTCACCAGCAAAGAGCAACTGTTAAACCAATGTAAATAATGGGTGATTATATCCCGATAAGTTGTTGCAATAAACAACAACTTATAAGCTGTGGCGGGTTGTAGTACTCAAATAAGGGGTTTATCACATATTAACTGTCGAAAAAGAGACCAAACAGAAAAAAAAGTTAAAAAAGTACTAGACGGCATTGGGTGATATACGTATTATTCCACTCCGCCGACAGGGCATGCGCCTGTAGCTCAGCTGGATAGAGCGTTGGCCTCCGGAGCCAAAGGCCGAAGGTTCGAATCCTTTCAGGCGCGCCATCCGGTCTCTTACTTCGGTAAGTGAGAATTGGCAAAAAAGAAACAATGGTGGCTATAGCTCAGTTGGTAGAGCCCTGGATTGTGATTCCGGTGGTCGCGAGTTCGAATCTCGTTAGCCACCCCATTCTTTCTTTACAAAATATCGGTAGCTTCGGCTTCCAGTGTTGATTCATTATTCCCAAGAGTCGATACAAAATTAGTCGGTGAATAGCGCAGCTTGGTAGCGCATCTGGTTTGGGACCAGAGGGTCGGGGGTTCGAATCCCTCTTCACCGACCACTATTTCAATAATCGCTTTTAAGCGGTTATATAAAAAATTAGTGGTGGCTATAGCTCAGTTGGTAGAGCCCTGGATTGTGATTCCGGTGGTCGCGAGTTCGAATCTCGTTAGCCACCCCATTAATTTTGGTAGCTTCTTTGAAGTTCCCAGTTTGAGAAATCAAACGAAACGTCTCGGTGAATAGCGCAGCTTGGTAGCGCATCTGGTTTGGGACCAGAGGGTCGGGGGTTCGAATCCCTCTTCACCGACCACCTTAAGAAGCCTCGTCAGAAATGACGGGGCTTTTTTACGCCTGGAATTTAGATAATTTGAGACCAGAGGGTCGTGGGCTGGATCGCCAGTCCGATCAAATCCCTCTTCACCGACCACCTTAAGAAAGCTCATCAGAAATGATGAGCTTTTTTTCTATCTGGAGAAAAGATAATGGTGTATTCGGGGGCTGGAAGCCCAGTCGCATCAAATCCTTCTTCACCGACCACCTTTAAGAAAGCTCATCAGAAATGATGAGCTTTTTTTTCATCTGTAGATCACTAGATTGGAACCCAAGTGGGGTTCGCCTGATGTTCAAAGAATGTCTCTTCACCTATCACTTAAGAAGCCTCAACTAGCCGTCCGCGTCAGAAATGACGGGGCTTTTTTACATCAGGAATTTTAGATAGTTGGGGCCAGAAGATCGTGGGCTGGATCGGCAGCTCGGCGGTTCGTCAGGCCACAGGAAGCGCTTCCGTGCCGAATCTCTCTTTATTTACCACAATAGAGGCTTCAGTCGAAAGGTTGAGATTTTTGACATCTGTCGTTGAAGTTATTTTTGATTTTGAATACTGATACCCTAAATATTTCAACGTCTTGTTTGATATAGCCTTCGCAAGATCCATCGTTTTATATAAAGCGATCTCTTACCTTTTTTCTAGATTATCGCGCCTTTCTAGAGGTGTCTGCTTTATTAAATGGGCTGATCGATATCTAATTTTATATAAAATTCACCGCCAATCATTCGACAAATTAATAGGTTTGGTCTAAAGATTTCTATGAAAAGTGAAATTTGACGCTAAATATGTTCTCTAAGGCCTGTATTTGACAGTTTTCTTTACATCAAGTCGCTCAAAATCGTCTCCATTTTAGTAAGTTTTTCGTTTCACTGGTTGGTATTCGTTGAAATGATGTTAGGGGTAATATATATGGTTAATATGCTTCTATCTGGTTGTTTTGTTTGCTTAAATGACAAAAATTAGTGTTTGTTTCTATAGTGTTAATTGTTTTTTGGAATAATTATTTGTTTTTAGTGACTAGTAGTGAGATCTGCTTTTAACCATAGGTTTAACTCTACAAGTAAGTGGTAGTAAGGGATTTGTGAGTATTTTTTATCGACAATAGAATGTTGATTTTTATTACTATATGCTCTCTGGGTGAATAGTTATGTGGTGCTTTTGCTTGTTAAGCGTTTAATGTCGACTTTTTATCCTATTTTTGTTGCTTTTCTGTGAATTATTTGCCAAATTGTCAACCGTATAAAATATCAGAACAATATTCTGGTAAGAATGGATTCAATTTTGCAGACAGGGCAGAGAGCTGCCAAAGCAGTAGAGGTCTGGTAATGTCACTTTTAGAAGTAAAAAATCTTCGTATCGAATACCCATCTCGTCATGGAGTTCACGCAGCAGTAAAATCGCTTTCGTTCAACATTGAACGTGGTGAGATTGTTGGCGTTGTAGGGGAGTCTGGTGCCGGTAAATCAACAGTAGGCAATGCTGTGATCGATCTACTGAGCCCTCCTGGTCGCATTGCTAGCGGCGAGGTATTTTTGGATGGCGAAAAAGTCTCTGGCTTATCTCCTGAACAGATGCGTTCTGTTCGCGGCTCAAAGATTGGTTTTATCTTCCAAGACCCAATGACTTCTCTTAACCCTCTATTCACAGTAGAGCAGCAGTTAAAAGAAACGATTCATGCCAACATGAAGGTTTCGGATCAAGAAGCTTACCAACGCTCATTAGACTTGATGAACCAAGTTGGTATTCCGCAACCAGAAAACCGTTTAAAGCAGTACCCACACCAATTCTCTGGCGGTATGCGTCAGCGTGTTGTTATCGCGATCGCATTGGCAGGTGAACCTGACTTAATCATCGCAGATGAACCAACAACCGCACTGGATGTGTCTATTCAAGACCAGATTTTGGGTTTAATTCGCGACCTATGTATTAAGAAGAACGTAGGTTGTATGTTGGTCACGCACGACATGGGTGTCGTATCTAACGTTACCGATCGCGTAGCGGTTATGTATCGTGGTGATTTAGTTGAGTTTGGCCCGACGGCGAAAGTCCTTGGTACTCCTGAACACCCTTACACGCACAGTCTTATCTCAGCGGTTCCGCGTTCAGATCGTAAACTCGATCGTTTCCCTCTTGTGAGCTACATCGAAGAAGCGCACGAGATGGAACCACTTGATGTGAAAAACCACTGGTTAGGTCAAAGCCAAGATCACCGTGATTACACTGGCCCGTTGTTGAATGTTGAAAACGTCAACTTACGCTTTACCACCAAGGATTCTTTCTTTGAGAGTCGTCGTGAGTACGTTCAGGCGTCAAACAACGTGAGCTTTGAAGTACACGAAGGTGAAACTTTTGGTCTTGTGGGTGAATCTGGTTCGGGTAAATCAACGATTGCTCGTGTGATTGCTGGCTTGTACGCACCCAATTCAGGCAAAGTGACCTTTGAAGGTATTGACCTTACTGGGCTTAAATCTGAAAAAGAGCGTCGCCCAATGCGTCGCCAAATGCAGATGGTGTTCCAAAACCCATACACATCAATGAACCCTCGAATGAAGATCTTCGACATCATTGCTGAACCTATCCGATTCCATAAGCTTACGCGCAACGAGAATGAAACTCGTCAGATCGTTCACGACCTGCTAGAGCACGTTGGTTTAGGCAAGATGGCTGGAGTTAAATACCCACACGAATTCTCAGGTGGCCAACGTCAGCGTATTTCTATCGCTCGCGCCTTGGCAACTCGCCCACGTCTTCTGATTTGTGATGAACCTACGTCGGCGCTGGATGTGTCGGTACAGGCTCAGATTCTTAATCTATTAAAAGACTTACAAGACGAGCTCAACCTAACCATGCTGTTCATCAGTCACGATTTACCGGTTATTCGTCAAATGTGTGATCGTGTTGGTGTGATGCAAATGGGAGAGCTATTGGAAGTAGCGCCAACAGAGCAGTTGTTCCAATCGCCTCAGCATGAATACAGCAAACACCTAATTTCTTTAATGCCTGAATTTACGGGTTTAAGAGAAGAAAAAGCAGTGGCAAAAGCCGCGATATAAAAATCAGCAGGCTGGAGTTTGGCTTGCTAAAAACAATAAACAGACGCAAATACAACAACTAGGGATCTGGATTCCCGCATGAAGGAGTTATGCAATGAAAACCATGAAAAGCAAATTAGCAGTAGCTTTAATGGCAGCTGGCCTAAGCTTTAGTGCAGCAGCAGCAGATATTACCGTTGGCTACGCAGCTGACCCGGTATCACTTGACCCGCACGAGCAGCTGTCTGGTGGCACACTGCAAATGTCTCACATGGTGTTTGACCCTCTAGTACGTTTCACTCAAGAGATGGATTTTGAAGGCCGCCTAGCATCTAGCTGGGAGCGTGTTGATGATACGACTTTCCGTTTTAACCTACGTAAAGGTGTGAAATTCCACTCTGGTAACGAACTGACTGCTGATGATGTTGTGTGGACTTTTGAACGTCTACAAGCTTCTCCAGACTTTAAGTCTATCTTCACGCCATACGAAAAAATGGTAAAAGTGGATGACTACACAGTTGAGCTAGTATCAAAAGCGGCTTACCCACTAGTACTACAAACAGCAACTTACATCTTCCCAATGGACAGCAAGTTTTACTCTGGTCAAACAGCGGAAGGTAATGATAAATCTGAGCTAGTTAAGCACGGTAACTCGTTCGCTTCGACTAACGTTTCAGGTACTGGCCCATTCATCGTAACTCAACGTGAGCAAGGCGTTAAAGTAACGTTCGAGCGTTTCAACGATTACTGGGATACAGAAACTGAAGGTAACGTAGACAAGCTAACACTTGTGCCAATCAAAGAAGATGCAACGCGTGTAGCAGCTCTTCTTTCTGGTGACGTGGATATGATTCATCCTGTAGCACCAAACGATCACAAGCGTGTTAAAAACGCTAAGAACATCGATCTAGTAACGCTACCTGGTACTCGTATCATTACGTTCCAAATGAACCAAAACAGCAACGAAGCACTGAAAGATGTGCGCGTTCGTCAAGCAATCGTTCATGCGATTAACAATGAAGGTATTGTTAAGAAAATCATGAAAGGTTTCGCGACAGCTGCTGGTCAGCAAAGCCCAACAGGCTACGCGGGTCACAACGAAGATCTAGTTCCTCGTTACGATCTGAAAAAAGCGAAAGAGCTGATGAAAGAAGCGGGCTACGAAGATGGCTTTACACTAACTATGGCAGCGCCTAACAACCGTTACGTGAACGATGCGAAAGTAGCGCAAGCGTCTGCGGCGATGCTGTCTAAGATTGGTATCAAAGTTGATCTTAAGACGATGCCTAAAGCACAGTACTGGCCTGAGTTTGACCTATGTTCAGCAGACATGATGATGATCGGCTGGCACTCAGATACAGAAGATTCAGCTAACTTCAACGAGTTCCTAACAATGACTCGTAACGAAGAGACTGGCCGTGGTCAATACAACTGTTCTGGTTACTCAAACCCAGAAATGGATGCGATTGTAGAAGCTTCTAACACTGAAACTGACCCTGTTAAGCGTTCTAAGATGCTGAAAGGCGTTGAAGCAACACTTTACAACGATGCAGTATTCGTACCTCTACACTGGCAAAGTGAAGCGTGGGGCGCGAAATCTAACGTAGGTGCAGCAGACGTAGTAAACCCAATGGTTATGCCTTACTTCGGCGACCTAGTTGTAAAATAATCTAGCTTGCTAGAATCGAGAGCCTGAAGCTTTCAGGCTCTCAATATTATTAAGATATAGATTTAAGTTTCGGTATTTGGTCTTCCTTCAGTCTGGCTAAATACCTTTTTTAAGACTGAATTTTTTGTTGTCTAGTCGCGGATTTCGATTAGACAGTCATGGATAGATAAGGGGCAAGGAATGGTTACGTTTCTGGTCAAGCGCCTGTTTCAGGCACTGATAGTGATGTTTGTGATCAGTTTGGTGGCGTTTGCCATTCAGGATAACCTGGGCGACCCGTTACGTGAGTTAGTCGGTCAATCTGTTTCAGAGGCGGAGCGTCAAGCGCTACGCGATGAACTCGGCTTAAATGATCCCTTCGTTACAAAATATACTCGCTTTATAGGCGCAGCCCTACAAGGTGATCTTGGTACTTCATATTTCTTTAAACGCCCTGCTGTGGACGTAATTTTAGACAAATTGGTCGCGACGCTTGAACTTGTGTTCGGTGCTTCTCTGATTATTGTTTGTCTGTCGATTCCATTAGGCGTTTATTCTGCAATACACCCAAAAAGTTTCTTCACTAAATTGGTCATGGCGGGCAGTAGTATCGGCATCTCGGTACCTGTTTTCTTAACTGCAATCATGCTGATGTATGTGTTCTCTATTGAGCTAGGTTGGCTACCGTCATTTGGACGTGGTGATACGGCAAACTGGTTTGGTTGGGAGTCTGGCTTCTTAACGCTCGATGGCCTTGCACACTTAGTACTGCCGAGTATTGCTCTGGCATCTATCATGCTGCCTCTGTTTATTCGTCTAGTTCGTTCTGAAATGCTAGAAGTTCTAAGTTCTGAATACATTAAATTTGGTAAAGCGAAAGGCCTAGCGCTAAACAAAATCTATTATCAACACGCATTGAAAAACACCATGCTACCGGTTCTTACTGTTGGTGGTGTTCAGATTGGTACTATGGTGGCATACACCATTCTTACTGAAACGGTTTTCCAGTGGCCTGGCACAGGTTTCTTATTTTTAGAAGCGATCAACCGTGTAGATACACCGCTGATTACCGCATACGTTATTTTTGTTGGTCTTATTTTCGTAGTGACTAACACGATTGTTGATTTGCTTTACGGTGTTATCAACCCAACCGTTAACATCACAGGGAAAGGAGCATAATCATGGAACAGACATCGACAGTGCCGTCTCGCTGGGAACGTTTTAAGCAATCAGACATTGTGTATTACTTCTTACGCGACAAAGTGGCCATGGTGAGTTTCGCCATTTTCTCAATCTTCTTAGTGATGGCACTAGCAGCACCTATTCTAGCGCCAACAGACCCGTACGACGTGACATCGATTGATATCATGGATTCAGAGCTGCCACCATCATGGATGGAAGACGGCGAAGAACGTTTCTTGCTCGGAACGGATGAGCAAGGCCGTGATATTTTATCTACCATGCTTTACGGTTCGCGCTTATCACTGACCATTGGTTTCTTAGCGGTAGGCCTACAACTGACGCTTGGTATCATCATTGGCTTATCTGCGGGTTATTTCGGTGGCCGTATTGATAGCTTCTTGATGCGTTTCGCTGATGTTCAGCTTTCGTTCTCAACCATGATGGTTGCGATCATTGTCTCGGCCATCTTTAAGGCTAGCTTTGGCAGTGACTTCTATGCGCAATATGCCGTTGTTATGCTGGTGGTGATCATCGGTATTGCTGAATGGCCGCAGTATGCTCGTACAATTCGTGCATCGGTATTGGCAGAGAAGAAGAAAGAATACGTAGAAGCGGCACGTGTGATGGGCTTTAGAGCGCCTCGCATCATGTTCCGTCATATTCTGCCTAACTGTTTATCTCCAATTTTGGTTATCTCTACGGTACAGGTGGCAAATGCCATCATGTCAGAAGCGGCACTTTCTTTCCTAGGTTTAGGTCTTCCGGTAGACCAACCGTCACTGGGTGCTCTGATCAGTACAGGTTTTAACTACATTTTCTCAGGAGCATGGTGGATCACAGCATTCCCAGGTGTGCTTTTGGTAACATTGGTTCTAGTTATTAACCTATTAGGCGATTGGTTACGTGACGTGTTTAACCCTAAAATTTATAAAGGGTGATAGCTCTGATTGATTTTTAGATAAAAAAGTCACTAAATTAAGAGCCGTAAGCAATTACGGCTCTTTTTTTGCTTAATGGATCTGGAACTTAGTATCATTGATAGTGTCAATAATACTTAAAATGGAATTCATGTTTTATCGACATTGATTCGGTAATAATTAACCCGTAAGGGTTTAAGTGGTGGTTATGAAATTGACAATGAATGCTGTATGTCGTGCTGTGATGAGAAATTATCGTATGGGGCTTATCGCTGCATCTCTTTTGGTATCGAGCCAAGTGAATGCAGAGTCGGTTCTATGTGATGCCACTCAAGCAAGCACCAACCAATTACCACAGCTAGAGCAGTCATGTCCGATCGGTAAGGGTGTGTGGGGAAGCAAGGCGCCTAAACGTCATTCAGATAACGAGCTGTTTTGGGTTCAATGTGGCCTGCTGAATAAGCCTTTGTCACTAAACCGAGCAAAGCCCCTATATGAGAAGATCTCAACTAACGTTTGGATGAAGCCTGAAGGCGGAGACTATCGTTGCTTAATCGGACCTTATTCTACCTTCTCTGATGCGAGAAAAGACTTAGCTCAGGTGCGCAAGGTTCCCGGCTATGGTGAAGCCTTTATTCGCATGGTCGATAAGTCGAAAACCTCATCACAGCCTATCGTTGCAAAAGCGGCAGAGCCAAAAATGGTTAAGCCTAAGGCTCCTGTAAAACCAAAACCTGCTCCGAAACCTGTGGCAGCTAAGCAAGCGGCAGCGGTAACGAGTGCTGCAGCTATTCAGGCGCTACCAAGCGGTAACGCGAATTCAGATAACGATTTGGAAATCGAAATTCGTGTGACAGCCAATGTTGCGGGTAGCCAATATGCGATTCCTTACCTTCTAGACCATCAACAACAGTTCTATATGGAGCAAGGTAAGCCTTGGAGCCGCCTAGATTTCGATAGCGCTGAATTGGTGTGTAGTCAGGTCAACATGAAGCTGATTAGCGAAAAGCAGTGGCAGAGCATCTTGAGCTCAAAGGTTATGGAAAAACAGAACTGGCCAATGCATCTACCTTATTGGGGCGCAGATAAGAAAGGCCTGTTTACCAACGGAAACGTAAACCAATTGAAAGGTTCTTCACTGCTTAATGTCATGTGTGTGAAGTAGCGTTAAGAGTCTTGGAGTTACCGTAGGCCGAAAGGCACCGATAAAAGAAACCCCAGCGATGTGCTGGGGTTTTTTAATGTTAGTCAACTGACATCATTGGTAGGTTATTTACAATGCTGAACATTTTGTCTTTATCAATAGAGAACAGACCGTATTCAGGCGCTGATTGGTAGACTTGGCCTGGTACTTGACCTGGTTCACGGCTCCATTTCATACCGATGTAAAAATCTCCAAAATCACGACCGATATAACGGAAGCGAGTTTTGTAATCCGACATTTCACCCGTTTCTTGTGCTTGTAGTAGTGGGTTGTTTAAATCATCTGCCACTAGAGTCCACTCTCCAGGAGTATGGAAGCCTTCCGGCATAACAGAGTCATAGTCATAAGTTGTTTGGTCATAGCTGTACTGGCCAAAACTGTATGTTAGCTGCGTGCTATCATCTTCACCTTCGTTTTCTACCATCAAATCAAATTCAACGATACCTTCGTTTACTTTATTCTCAACAGGCTGAATATGAGCGAATGGCATGTTTGTTGAATCTAACCAGAACAATTCATCAGTACCGATCTTTACAAGAATTTGATATTGGGTTTCGCCATTTACTTCCGTTTTCTTTTGGTAAAGCATTTCGTAGCGACTTTCGCCGTCATCTAGCTTTCCATCGCTCAGACTTACAGGCCAGCAATCTTTCTCTTGAGAATCTAAGTATCCAGTTGCATCATCAAGTTCGGACAGCATCTCTATGATTTCACTACCGTCGTTAAGACCTAATCCACTATTTCTGAAGCTATAGCCTATGTTAGCTTCATAAGGCGAATTGTCACCATTAGTCGCACCCCAACAGAATCTTAAGCCGCTATTTGAGTCACTTTTCATTAGGCTAGCGTAAGCAATTTCACCGTCATTTGGAGCAAAGCTACCCATCTTCCACTCTTGATTGTTGAAGTGTGCTTCAGTAAAGCCAAGTTCTGGTGCTGGTGGATCAACTTCATCACTTGGCTTTACGTTTGGTAATGAAAAACTAACCATTTCAGATTCAATATCATTCTCTTTACCACCAGAGAAGTTGATACCTTTAGCGACGTAAAGCATGACACCGTTAGTTTCAGCTGTTGGTTTTCCAGTTAAGGTTACTAGGCCGCTATCGTCAACCTGCACAGAAACACCAGGAATTGAGTTGTGTGCTGGTTCATTGTCGTGAGCCGCATAGTTTGCGTAATATTCAACATCACCAGACACATTTGAGGTAAATAACTCGCTAATATCTAACTGTTCAGAGAATGCTTCACCGGCTTTAAGTGACCAAGTATTTGTAATAGTCTTTTGCAGATTGGCTTTCACTGTCGGTTCAATAGTAATATCACCTAGTGAAATAGTTGGTAGATCAAAACTTGCAGGCTCAGACACCATGAATGTCGCAGCGTGGCCATCATCAGCCGTGATGTTGAACTGTTTTGTGTCTGCGGTTGGTACCTCCGGATGACCAGAGATAAGCAGTTTGCCCGATTTGGCGTCGTACTTTGATGTCAGTCCTTTTACGACATTACTAATGTTGGAATCATAAGTTAGAGTATTGTTCTCGCGATCTGTAAATAGGCCGTTAACCATTAGCTCTGCTGAGAAAGCTTCACCCTGTTTCATTGTCCAGTTATCAGTAATCTCGTGCTGTAATTCTGATTGTGCTTCTGGATCTACTTTTGGTGCAGTATTTACCAGTGAAACATCGAATGAGAATGTAGTGCTTAGCTCACTCAGTACTTTGGAGCTAGCAGTGGCACGATCAACTGCTGTTAGAGTAACAATGTAGCTGCTTAGTGTAGGAACAAAGCTATCTTTTGCTGAGATAGTTAATGTCTCGCCTTCTAGCGTTATCGTAATTTCTTGCTCACCATTCACTTCAGAACGAGCGATAGCGATGTTTTGATATTTATCTTCAGAACTGTACTTATCTTGGAATAAGTTTTCAGGAACAGTGATAGTCTGCTCAAACCCTTGACCTTCAACTACCTCTAGCTTTGCAAATTCTGATTCGAGATCAGCTTGCGCAGTAGGGTCTACCAGCAACTTGTAGTTAGGCACAGCTGTTTCTGGTTGGCTTGGATCGATAACAGGCTTCTCGTTAACGATCTCCTCAGAGCCCTTGTTCTCTTCTGTTACGATCTTTTTAGAAGTTTCAGCAGCGGTCTCGGTAATGCTATTTACATTATTTTCGTAGGCTGCAGGATCTTGTGCTTTGGATTCAGTAAGAATTTGTGCAGTTTTGTGCAACTGTGCGCTTTCAAGATCATCTTTTGAAGTTGCTACAAAGTCTGAAAATAGATCGATAGGTTCTTCAATCGTTCCGCCTAAATTTTCGTTTACAGATGTCGTAGCATCTTCGAATGAGCTATTGTTTTTCTGCATTTCAATAGCAACAAGGTCGGTAATTGGAGAGATAACTAATGCAGTTTTATCGGTACCTTCAGGCGTGCGGAATACAACGCTGTTAGCCATTGGTTGGCCTTCATGGTCCATATCTGTGGTGTAAACATCCATAAAATCAGAATAGCTATCCGCTTTAGAGCTCAACGCTGAAAGCTCTTCAGCAAGCGCTTTAGTCATATCGCCTGGACGAAGTGTTTTTATGGCTAGTTTTCCATCAATTTCAGTATCTACTGGAAGTGTGATTTTACCATCTTGGTCTGTTAAGCCAAAGATAGTATCTGTGCCTACTTCTAAAACGCCAGATTGACCGACATCGTCAAATATAACTGCATTTTTAAAGTAGCCGTCGAAGCCAGTAATCACGATACCGCCTGGGGTTGCTTCGTCAGATGAACCACCATCTGAACCGCCACAACCTGATAATGCAATAGCCACTGACGCTGCTAGTAAACTAACCTTCTTCATTCTTTCCATCCTTACCGAGTGAAATCTATTATTTTTTTGAAGTTATATAAAAACGGGCTAGTTTTTACAGCTTGTATTCGGTAGGTGCAAGATACGAAAATTAATAGAAAATCCGTAAAAATTGTCATTAAAAACAATTTGTGGAATTGGTTATTTGCAATGTGTATGTTCGGGGTTGATCGTATTGGCTGTGGGAATGAAAACCCCGCCGGAGCGGGGTATTGACATCAATGTGTTCCGTTAGTCTTTGTTAGATATGCCTGTCCATTCAATGTTGAATTTAACTGCTTCTAGGTATTCGCTATCGCTGTCTTTTACCTTACCAATTACGCTGTATACGTTATTAACAGTTAGTGCTGGTAAGTCAAAGTCAACAGATGCATAGTTGACGCCGTTTTCTTCATTTGTGTAGCACTCAATCGGTGTGCTATTGAACTCTTTAGATTGCAGTGAATCAATATCTTCACCTGTGAAGTAAAAGCCTGAGAAGAATTCTTTAACGGTTTTACATGTAAAATCATTGTTTGGAACATCAAAGTATAAATTTGCGTCCATAGTACCTTCATCACCGTTACTTATATCTTCAGTTAGCGATAAAGTAATAACGCCAAGGTTGTAAGTTATGTCTGCTTCTGCTGGTAAGTAAGCGTTAAAGCCGCGCTCATCACCTGACATTTCAGATGTCACATTGATGCGCTTTTCGATGTCTGCTTTATTGCTGAAATATGTGTATCGTTCTGCTGAATCTTCAGTAGAGTCTTTCATTCGGTGAATGATTGTTTTAGCACCAGTAGAAATATCATCTGCGTCTTCAAACACTTCGACTTGGAAGGTTTCAACTAGGTTTTGTCCATCTTCTACGAACTCAAATGTCGCAAAAAGCTTACCGTCGATAACTTCGTAAGTTGCATTTTCAGTTTGAGTATCAGCAGCAGAACAGCTTGTTTTATTTGCGATGCTTCTTACGTTGCCTAGTACAATGCCGTCTTCAAACTTGATTGAATCACACCAGATGCTTGCGTAGTTCTGCTCATTTTCACCGTTTGAACTACCGTGCTCTAGCATGTACCAAGTCTTACCTTCTAGAGGGTGAAGGTTTGGTTCTGGAACCACACCTTCAGCGACTTTAGGTATCAACATTTCTTGGTAAGCTGCAGCGCCTTCGTTATCAACACCACCAACCATGAATGCTTCAGAAGCGTCAGCAGCCGTTGCTTTGGTTGGCGTACCCGAAATGGTAATGATTGGGTTCGTACCTTCTTGTGGAGATACAGTTAGCCCTGGGATTGTCATAGCACCAGTACGGTAAGAAACAATGTCACCATCTTTGTCTGTGAATAGGTTTACAATATTGATGGTTTGTTCGAATGGAACGCCAACCTCTAGCTGCCAGTTGCTAATTTCAGCTTGTAAAACATTATATTCCGCATGGTCAACAGTAGGAACTTGGTTCGCAGCTTCAATTTTAACGTTGAAAGTCGCGATCGCAGAGCCAACGACTTCCGGTGTTAAGTTTTTATCTTCTGCCGTTAAAGTAACTTCAAAGTCACCAGAAGCATTGATGTAATCTGATGCGAATAGAGTCAGAGTATTATCTGTTAGAGTGACAACAATACCGCTTGCTGCTGGGATGTTGTGAGTAACAACTGGTGTGATTAGGTTTTGGTCTTTATCAACAAATAAGCCCGTTATATCAAGAACGATATTTGATGAGCTACCATTCTCTTCTAGTATTGAGATTTTACCTTGCTCTGTTTCTAAAACGCTTGCTGTTACAACCAGCTTATTGTTGGCTACAACAACAGGGTCAAGATCGTCACCAGGAGCTGCATTATCTCCAATAACTGGTTTTAAATCGTTGTCTGCTAGTTGTGCTGGAGTTAGCGTATCAACGATCGCATCTGCTTTTTTTGCAAACTGCTCGGATTTTTCTACATAAGTAGTAGGGTTAGCCGCTTTCGATTCCGTTAGGATCTGTGCTGTTTTGTGTAGTTCAGCATTTGCATCAGCACCTGAAACGAAATCAGAGTAAGGGTCGATAGGCGCTTCTTCTGTGCCACCTAAAGCTGTGCTAACAATCGCTACTGCTTCTTCTTCAGTCACTGGCGCAGCGTCTGTGCCTTTTGCCATTTCAATCGCAACTAAATCGGTAATTGGAGAGATTACATCCGATGAAGTTGGAGCTCGGAACACAAGCTCATGAGCCATTGCTTGAGCTGGGTGATCCATATCGATTGTGTATTTGCCCGCGTATTTGCTGCTATCGTGGTTCGCAAGTGCAGTTTGCACTGCACCGCTAGGTGTTAGTGTTTGAAGTGCTAGTGCACCTGAAACGTCGCCAGATATCTCAATTTGGCCTTGGTCGTTAGTAAGACCGAAAATAACGTCAGATCCAATGTCCAAAACGCCATTGTTGTTTTTATCATCAAACACAACCGCTTGGTTAAAGTAACCATCAAAACCTGTAATTGTTACACCGCTCGGAGAAGGCGAAGTTGAATCACCATCTGAACCACCACAGCCTGTTAGGGCGAAAGCCACTGACGCTGCTAGTAAACTAACTTTTTTCATGTCATATCCTTTGTAAAGAGCTCTAGCCAAGCTCTGTTTGCTTATTGTTTTGAGTTTTATATTTCCCTGGTGAATGTTTTACTGGGTATAGACCGTTTTATCAACACACGTAAATTCTGAAAAAATCCATAAAATATATTTGATTTTATTTATAGGTTTCGAGTTTACGACTGTCGTTATCGAGCGGATGTCGAAGGAACGGTGAGTTATGAAATGATGTAGGGGTTACATTGGATTGGTATGCGGTGTTTGGTTATGAGAAACGCTTCCAATCGGATACTGAAACTGTGATGACCATGTATTGTAAAACCATGGTTGATGGAGTGTGTACAGATTACGTAACAGAACAAAAAAATGCGACCTTACCTGAAGCCGATACTTATATATTCAGTACCGGCTTACAGGCTCTTTGGAACTTCTAGGCGTTAGGGTCTAGATATTGAACATTGAGTTTGATCTCTTCAACCTTATGACGCCACTCGAGCTTAGGGCGAAGTATGATGCTAAATACTTCGCCATGCTTGAACTCATCGAATTCGAGAAAGTCGACATCAAAGTAAGAGTATTGAAGGTTGCCCAATGGCTGCTCATCACACTCGATAGGTTCATAGGCCTCACCGATGGTTTGTCCGATGATCTCACCGTACACCCCTTGCCCGCCGATAGAATAGTGATCAAACTTGTTGAGTAAATCTTCGCAAATAACCGTTGTATTGTAAGACTGTATATTGAGGTCGCCATCCATCTTGTCCGGCCAGGTGGGGTCTTTTAGTTGGTAATTACCAATGTGCATGCCATACCAACCAAGGTAGTATTGGCCATCGTTGGCGAGATACATGTAGTTCTGCATAGTCATCTGCAGCGCTTCTAAGCCTGTTGTGGTATTTATACGCTGTTCTATTTGAGTTTTTGAGGCGAGCGTATAAGTTTCATAGTCATTGTTCATTTTCACTTGTGCCACATGAGCGGTGGTGAAAGTAGGGTGACTTGGGTACGTCTCTAAGATTTTCCAGCTCATGTCATTGTCAAATATTGACTGGGTGCTAGAGGCGATAATAGTGTCGTCATCAACATAATAACTCCCCACTTTCCGCAGTTCATATTCATTTGGGCAGGTGGTTAAGGTGTTCGAAGATGCGAAGAACACTTCATCATTGATGAACTTAAAAGCTTCGCAGTATACCTTTTCATAATTGTAAGTTTTGCCTGCAAATCGATGGCTGGTTTCCAGTCGATACCAAGTTTCACCAATCAAAGGGTGCAAGCCATCTTCCTCTAGCCTTGAAGAGATTGAAGGGAGAGAAAAGCTGGTCGTAACCCATGCATTCTCTTCTGAACCATGGTAATTATCTTTGGCGCGAGCAATAAGCTGAGTTGGCGCCTCACCTGCTTTCGGGGTGCCTTGGATGCTTGTCTTTCCACCGAGATTCGAAACAGAGAACTTCGGATGATTAACGGCGATTTGTGTCGTCAGTAGGTCATCATCAGGATCTTCAAATAGTCCTGTAATATCAACCGAGTGGTTAATCGGAGAGTTTTCCGTTAAGGGCCATTGATTGATTTCGTGTTGAATACTCTGTTGGATCGCTGAGTTTACTCGTGGTTTTTGATTGCGGTCTGTTCGTTCGCCTTCATTTGACACAATCAACGTTTGAGTAACAGTGTCAATTGGTATGAATTCTTCTCGTAAAAACTCTGGCTCTACGGTGGCAGTCAATGCAGAGGTAGCCACGACCTTGAGCGCCTGTTTTGGTTTACTTTCAATGAAAGTCTTTAGGGATGCTTCTGAATCATTCGATGGAGTGGAAGCTGCCTCGTTTGAGCCAGTCCTAGAGAACGCCGGGTCGGATAACGATGACTTGGTTTCTTTTAACAATGACTGAGTGGACGGTTCTTGTGAAGCTAACCATGATGGAAGCCCAAACAAACTACTACACCCAACTAACACAACAAGAGATACACGTTTTTTCATGCGTTATACCAATTTGCTCTGTAGCCAACAGCGAGAGAACTTGAGATCTTTCTCAATCAGACTTGCACTACACTCTAGGAGCTCGCTGATCTCTCTATTTTTCAAACCTATTAAGTACTTGAGCTTGAGGGCTTGAGACTGCCGTGGATAATGAATACTGAAGTTATCTATCGCTTTATCCATGATCATTAATTGCTCGAACCTATCGTCTTGGCTGTCGCTCAGTATGGTTATCTGTTGGCGTTTTTTTGCCTGAAGGTGGCGAGCATTATCGATTAAAATCTGGCGCATCACTTTTGCAACCATAAGGAAAAAGCCTTTTTTATTTTTGATCGATTGAAGGTCAGACGAGGAGATCTTCAGGTAAGCATCATGAATCAAAGCAGTCGTGCTGTTCATGCTGTCGCTCAGTACTTGATTATCAGTACCATATTTTTGGGCGCTGCGAGACCGTTCTTGTTGAGCAATGTGTCTTAGTTGTAAGTAAGCAAATTGATATAAATCGGTTTCGGCACTTTTATCGCCGGATTGCCATTGTTGGATGATTTGTGTGATATCTGGAGTTGCAGTTGCAGTTGCAGTTGCAGTTGCCATTAGCTGTTAGACCTCACCTTGGTAAATTCAGAAACTGATAGGGTGCTGATATTATGGGATTTATCAGGGTTTAGTGAAATTTTTTGTTTGAATCTATAGAGTATGCCTTGGTCCCAATCTTGACCCGCAGGTAAATATTCCCATGCGGTGAAATGCTGCTGTGGTACTGAGTCATACCAACGCACGGTGACATTCATCTGGGCAAGAGAAGTTGTAGGCTCTGGGTTAGTCAGCCACCACATATCTCCAAATTTTTCTGTAACCTCTTGCGTGTATTTCTGGGGGTTTGTTGAGCATGTCTCAGTGTCGCTTGGGCCAAGAAAAATGCGTTTATCTTTGATCAGTAGGCACTCATTTATGATGTCGGCTTGTTGATATTGAGTATGTTGCCAAACACCTTCATATGGGATGTGATTACCGCGATCATTGGTATAGGTAAACCAAATCATCTCAGCTTTGTTTGAATGACGGATGTGTTCTTTCTGTCCTAAACCTTGGGTTTTTTCCATCAATAGCTCAGTTTCTGTATCAAAATCCAATGCAACGGTACGGTACTTCCAGTCCCCTTCATCGTTGTAGTCTTCAATTGAGAATCCACTCAAATCATGGCGTGTGCAGCCTTTTTGAGCGCAACTGGTAAAGCCTGTCCAACCATCGCTGTTGGATAATGGCTCGCGAATGATCTTCTGGGGTGTCTGGTAAGGGCGCAGGTTACATCCGTTAAAATAGTCGCCGGTTCCTGGGAACTGAATGAGTTCTGTGTCTGTGATTTGGTAGCTAAGCTCTCCAATCGGACCTTTGTATTTTGGATTAGTGTGATGAGCTAAGTCGTAAAAGCAGGCGCGTCCGGCATAGTCTTTCTTAGCAATAATAATATTATGAAGCACTTTGTCTTTCGGAGAAAAAATGATTTCCTCCGAGGCAAAGTTATTCTTGATGTATTCTTGGCTCTGGTTGAGGTGTCTTGCAGCTTCTTTGACTGAAACAAGATCAATGCCTAATTCTTGAGCATCTAAGTAGCTTAAGTCGAGATTTTTGAGCTTCTTTTGAAACTCTACGTCAGATAAAACTTTACTCGCTAAGATGATTTCATCACGGTGTTCTGGAGTATCATCAAGCGATAGAAGTAAACGAGTCATGTTGATGCTGCGGCTTGGACGAGTTGACGAGAGGGTTGGTGTTATTACCTCCTGGCCAGAAAGCGTTGTCAGCAAGTAACCCGAATTGTCGGTGCCAATAAAAAAGCTGACGATATCACCTGAATTGTATTGGAATGCCCCTTTATCAGTGGTGCCCGAAAGATTGGAGCTGGTTTCGTAGTAAAGCCCTGATACTGGGGAATCAATAAAATACCCGGTGAGAGGTTCGCTACCATTAGCACGAATGTAAAGGCTTGTTGAATAGAGAGTTATCAGTAGGAGAAGTATTTTTTTCATAATTAATTATTGGATGACTTTTCTTTATTTTTGTTAATCACGGACTTTTCAGGTGATGGCGTCAGCATGGCTAATAGCATTTTTTGTTTAAC
Source organism: Vibrio sp. QJM3NY_26 (assembly GCF_057786005.1). Lineage (NCBI taxonomy): Bacteria > Pseudomonadati > Pseudomonadota > Gammaproteobacteria > Vibrionales > Vibrionaceae > Vibrio > Vibrio sp. QJM3NY_26. The sequence goes on from NZ_CM173515.1 coordinate 60,222, forward strand.
GTCTTTGGGTAAATCAGGGTTTGATAATATCCGACGTCTAGTGAGTTCAAGCATCGTGCCTACTGACATTTTTGCTGCATCACTGCCTTTGGCATGAAACAGCAGGCTCGTCACTTCATACATCATCTCTTCCGCGACTAGCTTTTCTTTTTGTAGCTGGACATTCTTATGGAATATCGCTGTTGAAAATGTGGCGCCTGACAGCAGTAATAGGATCGTTAGAGCACTCTGCACCGGACGCCGCTTTAAGAGCTTTGCTAATGAATAGAGCGGCTGCTTCTCTCTCAAAGAAATGGGGCGGAACTCTAAGATACGTACTATATCTTGGCGCAATTCACTTACGCTGGCATAGCGACGATAAGGTTCGTGGTTTGTCGCTTTTTCTACAATTAGATTAATATCTAAGTTTGAAGAAGAGTCAAAAATCAATGCTAGAACCTTACCCAGTGAGTAAATATCACTTTGTTGAGTTAAGAAGTGACCTGCAATCTGCTCTGGGCTGGCATAGGCCTTGCTGTAGGCTGTTAGTATGGAGGCATCTGAGCTTTGGTGGGGTGCAGGTTGTTTGACCTTTTGGGTTAGATTGAAGTCGAGAATCTTAGGTGAACCCAAAGGGTCAATTAAGATATTTTCAGGCTTGAGATCAGCATGCAGTACTTGTTTCTGATGGGCATGTTCAATTGCTGAACAAATTTCTTTAAATAAACTGAGCTTTTGTTTTTCACTGAAAGAACGATTCTGTAAGTACAGAGAAAGTGTTTCCCCTTCAACCCGTTCCATCACAATGTAGACCGACTCTTCGTAGACTCCGCCGTCAAACACTTTGGCTATACATGGATGGTTTAAATGTGCGAGTAATTGCGCTTCTTGGAATAGAGCATGCTCACCTAAAATATGTGAAAGAGCTGGCTGTATGAATTTGATCGCTAAGTCTTGTTCAAAGGTCCTATCTGCTCGACTGGCTGAATAGACAACTCCCATACCACCGCGACCGAGCTCATGAGATATGTAGTATTTATCGACTAAGGTGTCGGTGAGGCTAAGTTCGGATCCTGTTGCTTGTTGTGCGTGAAAGCCGAGCAGTGATGTGATCTGCTCTGAGGATACTTCGTTAATGAGAGGAAGTATTTGCTGATATAAGCTGGGTTGTTCTTGCTCTAGTCGCTCTAAATAGAGACTTTTTTCCGCGTCGGAGAGATCCATGAGGTGATAAAAAACCTCAGTGGAACCACTGCTTTTATTTTGCACAACTGATCTTTTTTATGTTTTTTATTATGCGCGCATTCTATAAGAATTTTAGATGCTTTTTCGATATTTTTATCAATTGCATATGAAAAAATGAGCTAACGAGTCGCATTTTTGAGAAATGTTCAGGGAAAAATGATGTGTGATCTTCTCCCCAAAGTTTGGTTCTTGATTATTTCTCAGAGACTCATAGGAAATAGTTGGTTAAAGGTTCGCTTTATGAAGGTGGACTATGCAAATTGCTCTCTAACCTTATTTGTTTCGTATTGCCATTGACTCACATAAATGAGGTTATAAAGATATGAAATTGAATAAGTGGTTAGAGGACGTATCCCCTCAATTCGAAGCGGGTGGTAAGTATGAAAAATGGTATCCAGTGTATGAAGCGTTCGCCACCATATTTTATACGCCCGGCAACGTAAACCGAGGCCTGACCCATGTTAGAGACAGCATCGATCTCAAGCGCATCATGATTCTAGTGTGGTTAGCGACCTTCCCAGCCATGTTCTGGGGAATGTACAACGTCGGGCATCAGAGTGTTTCGGCGCTAACATCCAGTTATCAATTGAATGAACTCGCCTCTCTGATTGAGAGTAGTTGGCGCTTGTCGTGGGCATTTGGGGATGCACAATCATTGATGGCAAGCGGTTGGGGTAGCCAGATGCTGCTTGGTGCTCTTTATTTTTTACCCGTTTACGCCACGGTTTTTGTCGTCGGTGGTTTCTGGGAGGTGTTGTTCGCTGTCGTTCGCAAGCACGAAGTTAATGAAGGCTTCTTTGTTAGCTCGGTGCTGTTTGCACTAATCCTCCCGCCGACCATTCCGTTGTGGCAAGCTGCTCTAGGGATAACTTTTGGTATTGTTGTCGCCAAAGAGTTGTTCGGTGGAACCGGTCGCAATTTCCTCAACCCCGCACTCGCAGGTCGTGCATTTCTCTACTTTGCCTATCCGGCCAACATGTCGGGAGGCTTAGTATGGGTGGCAGCTGACGGCTATTCAGGTGCAACTCCTTTGAGTCAATGGTATGAAGGTGGCAGTACTTCGCTAATCAACAATATGACTGGCGAGGCGATAACTTGGATGGATGCGTTTATCGGTAATATTCCGGGGTCGATGGGTGAGGTTTCTTCACTGTTGATCATGCTGACGGGTTTGATTCTAATTTTTATGAATATTGCCTCTTGGCGTATTGTTGCTGGAGTCATTATTGGCCTTGTGGTGACTTCTAGTTTGATGAACTGGATCGGATCCGAAACCAATTCTATGTTTTCGATGCCCTTCTATTGGCATTTTGTTTTGGGAGGTGTCGCCTTTGGTACGTTCTTTATGGCGACCGACCCTGTATCAGCAGCCTTCACCAATAACAGTAAATGGGCTTACGGGATTCTTATCGGTGTTATGACGGTAGGTATTCGAGTGCTTAACCCTGCTTATCCAGAGGGCATCATGCTAGCCATCTTGTTCGCCAACCTGTTCGCTCCACTGTTCGACTTTATTGTCAAAGAGCAAAACATTAAACGTAGGCAACAACGAACATCGCGTTGATTTGAGTGTAGAGAGAAGTTACTCCCAATAAGAAAGGCTTGCATCGATGCAAGCCTTTCAATTTTTATCACGATTGATTTGAAGTTGATTTAACTCCACTTCAAATCAATCTCGAACGGTTGTGTGTTGCCACAATGCTCGCCGCACATTTCATCATAAGCGCTGTTATGGATAAGCGTCGCCGATGCTACACCTTGGTCACTAAAGTGGTCACGCGCCTGATTGACGCTCAAAAACTTCATTGGGTGCTGGTGGTTGTCTTTGATCAATTGCTTGTGCTCGCCAATGATTTGGTAAGCCAAGTAGATCCCGCCTTCAAATGATTCAATTAGTAGATTCATTACAAACTCCATTACTGTTCTAGATAGGTCTTCGTTTTTGTATCTACGTTGATGGTTGTTTGAAGGTTCATTTGGGGTAAAAATGAAAAAAACCAGAAGCACAGCTTCTGGTTTATCTAGTGGCAATCGAATCAACCACGAGGTCAATTGATTTTTGTTGTAACGCCGAAGCCTTGAATAATTTCGTCAACACATATTATCTTCATCTCACAAGATGCGAAATTATAGCGAAAGATCGTAAATTTAATTTCAATAAATTGGGTTGTGATGCGTGTTTATTTTTTTCGTTAACCAGAAGCGAGAAAATTTTAAGTCTTTTTCAATTAAGCTATCACTGCAGGTTAGAAGTTGGCTAATTTCTTGAGTTTGAAGGCCCATGAGGTATTTCAACTTGAATGCTTTCGATTGTCTTGGGTAATTCAATGTAAAATTTTCAACCACTTGATCCATAATGATTAGTTTCTCAAAGTGCACTTGTTCTTGATGGGTGATTGATGTGGGTTGTTGTCGTTTTTTTGCCTGTTGTCGTCGCGCATTATCAATGAGTATCTGTCGCATTATTTTTGCTGCCAGCAACAAAAAGTCACGAGTGTCTTTTATTGATTGGGTATCGGCAGAAGAGAGCTTTAGGTAAGCGTCGTGAACCAACGCCGTTGTATTGTTGATACTACTCCAGGATACCCAATAGCTTTGTTCATGTTTGCTTATACTTCTTTTTCGTTCATCTTGAGCGAGTGAATAAAGGTGTGAGTAAGCGAAATGATAGAGTTTTTGTTCTGCTTCTTTATGTCCTGCTTTCCAATCGCTCACAATGGATTCTATATCAGTCAGTTGGGTACTCATGGTTAGCAGTTTCCTTTTGTTGATTCGGCCCTAATTGTTCGTGGGGAAATTATCCGTAACAATTTCTTCTTTGTTTTTGTTGGTATACCAGGATCGCCTAAAACAGCTTTATGGGTATGTTTAAGTACTGTATTGATCGATGCTTTTGATTTAGGGCTTTCTTTTATTAGAGACAGTGTTCGGACAAATTGCTTTGTGACCCTTTCAGAAGCGCGCTTTTCTATTTGAAGTTGCTGGCTTTTTTTGATCAAAGGAGTGTAGAAACCTACACCACACCAAATGAGCACGGTAGACAAAGCACATTGAACCGGACGGCGTTGGCATAGCTTCAGAGCAGCATAGAATGGTTGGTCTTGGTATGCTGTGATTGGGCGGCAAGCGATTATCTGCTTAATGTCGTTGTAAAGTTCATTGGTACTTGAATAGCGAAGTAAGGCGTGGCTTCGTGTCGCTTTTTGAATTATGCAGTTTAGGTCACTCTGACTTATCGGTAGTTTAGGAAATATGAAACTTAAGATCTTTCCTAGAGCGTAAATATCACATTGGATTGTGGGTGGGCTTCCGCTGATTTGCTCTGGGCTAGCGTAGTCACGGCTGTAGGCATTGATTGTGATTGGGAAAGCAGACAACTGGTCACTGATTCCTCTCATTAAATTAAAGTCGAGTATCTTAGGGTGCCCCTCACAATCGATTAATATATTTTCTGGCTTTAAATCGGTATGCAGAACTTGGTGTTTGTGTGCGTGTGAAATGGCAGAGCATATCTTTAAAAATAGACTGAGCTTCTTTGTTTTATTCAGTGAATACGTAGCAAGGTATTCATTGAGGGTACACCCTTTTATGTGCTCCATTACGATATAAACAGAGCCCTTATAGGTTCCTCCATCCATCACTTTGGTTATATTTGGGTGATTCAACGTCGCAAGTGCTTGTGCTTCGTGAAATAAGTACTCTTTATCTATGAGGTGAGACAGTGTTGGTTGAATGAGTTTTATGGCAAGATTTTGATGAAATGTCTTGTCGACTCGAGTGGCAGCATAGACAACACCAATACCCCCACGACCTATTTCGTAAGAAAGGTGGTACTTATCAATGTATGTATCAGAAAAGTTCGCTTTTTTGTTTGTAGATTGGAGGGCGCCTACACCGAATATGCGCGTAATAGGCTCTAGCTTTGAGGTGCAGATAAAGGGATAAATCTTGTCATATAATTCGACTTGATGTGTTTTTAATTCTTTTAGATATTTTGTTTTTTCTACCTCAGAAAGATCCAATAATTGATAGAAAAGATCGGTTATATGGGTGTTGGCTACTGACATTGTCGCTTGTTCAAGAATTATTATGAACGGGATTCTATAAGTACAAGCTATAGATTTTGCTGAGATTTGACAATCTTTTATAATTTTTTACATATCAGTGTGTTGTGCGTTCTTTTTTTGTTCAAACTGGTTAATAAAAAGCAGGCCTAAGCCTGCTTCTGTCTTCAATCTTATAATTTGCGATTAACGCATCGTTACAAATTCTTCGCTGCCTGTTGGGTGGATAGCCACAACAGAGTCGAAGTCTGCTTTGGTTGCGCCCATCTTCATTGCAACGCCGAAGCCTTGAAGCATCTCATCAACAGTGAAGCCGATGCCGTGCAGGCCGACTACTGTCTCTTCTTCACCAGCACATACAAGCTTCATCTTACAAGGTTGACGGTGCTTGGTTACTGCTGTGTACATTGCAGTGAAGCCAGACGTGTAAACCTTGATGTTGTCTTTGCCGTACTTCTCTTCAGCTTCTTGAGTCGTTAGACCGATCGTGCCGATAGGTGGGTGGCTGAATACAACAGTAGGCACTAGCTCGTAGTCCATCTTAGCGTTCGTTTTGCCGTTGAATAGGCGTTCAGAAAGTTGACGACCTGCTTTAACAGCAACAGGTGTTAGCTCGATGCCGCCTTCCATGATGTCGCCAACACAGTAGATGCCAGGAACATTTGTCGTTTGGAACTCATCTACCTTGATGTAGCCGCGGTCGTTGGTTGCAACACCCGTTGATGCTAGGTTGATAGCGTCAGTCGCTGGGTGGCGACCGATAGCCCAAATTAGGTGGTCAACGTTTTGAGTGTTGCCGTTCTCTAGGTGCAGAGTCAGAGTACCGTCCGCTTCTTTCACAACTTCTTTAGGTACAGAATGCGTGTGAAGTGTTGGGCCTTCCGCTTCCATTACTTCAACCAATGTTTCGATGATCATTGGGTCAAAGCTACGAAGTGGTGACTCTTTACGACAGAACAGGTGTGTTTCAGTACCAAGTGCACTTAGTACGCCTGCGATCTCTACTGCGATGTAGCCTGCGCCGATAACCGCAACACGCTTTGGTTGCTCCATCAGGTCGAAGAAGCCGTTTGAGTCGATACCGTGCTCTGCGCCAGGGATGTTTGGAATAGTTGGACGACCACCCACTGCGATCAGAATGTGATCAGCTGTGTAGTGCTCACCGTTAACTTCAACAGTCTTCTCATCGACAAACTTAGCAAAGCCTTTGATTACGTTTATTTTGTTGTTACCCAAAACGCGATCGTAAGATTCGTGGATACGTCCAATGTACGCTTGGCGGTTTTCAACCAGCTTGCCCCAGTTGAAGCCTTTTACTTCAACGTCGAAGCCGTAGTCTTCTGAATATAGGTTGATCGCTTCAGCAACCTGAGCGCCGTGCCACATCACTTTTTTAGGAACACAACCAACGTTTACACAAGTACCACCAAGGTCTTGAGCTTCGATAAGTGCAACTTTTGCACCGTGCATTGCTGCGCGGTTAGCTGATGCGATGCCGCCTGAACCGCCACCGATACAGATGTAATCAAAATGAGTCGCCATTACTTTCTCCATTTATTGAAGGCTGTAGTCACAGTGAGAACACTGGATACCTACGTCCTATAGATTCTTAAATTGTCTAATTATTATATTGAGGGCAGATTGGTTGAACTCAATCTCCCTGTTTAAAATTTATTCGTGTATGTCACAGTCTATTGAAGATTCTTCAACCTATGCCATCGAGTTTGAGATTACTCGGGTACGATCCACTCTACTTTGAAGTGACCGGTTGCCGGCGCAATTGCTTCCTTCAAGAATGGAAGAATTTCATTCATTTGGCTTTCTAGCTTCCAAGGTGGGTTGATAACAATCATGCCTGATGCTGTCATGCCACGCTCGTTGGTGTCTGGTGATACGCCAAGTTCGATTTGTAGAATCTTGTTGATGCCTAAGCCTTCAAGGCCTTCGATCATGTCTTCGATGTCACAACGGTTTACCACCGGGTACCAAATTGCGTAGATACCGGTTGCCCAGCGTTTATGGCTTTGAGCAATCGCAGTCACGACATCGCGATACTCTTTTGCCAGCTCGTAAGGTGGGTCGATCAGAACTAAACCACGACGTTCTTTTGGTGGCAGGCTGCCCTTTAAGCGTTGGAAGCCATCTTCTTTATAGATAGACACCTGACGATCGCGGTGGAACTCTTGCTCAAGCAGAGGGTGATCGGCTGGGTGAAGCTCAGTTAATACCATGCGGTCTTGGTCACGCAGGTGCGCGCGAGCAACACGTGGTGAACCTGGGTAGAAACGCAGTTTCTCGCCATTATTGAGTGCTGAGATAGACTCAAGGTAGCTTTGAATGTCTTCAGGAAGATCTTGTTGGCCCGCTTCACTTGCCGACCATAGGCGTGCAATACCTTGTTTGTATTCACCGGTTTTTTCAGACCATTCATGCGTTAAGTCGTAACGACCTACACCAGAGTGAGTGTCATGATAAACAAAAGGCTTATCCTTCTGTTTCAAAGAATTAAGAATAAGGCTCTGTACGATATGCTTTACTACGTCGGCATGGTTGCCCGCGTGGAAGCTGTGGCGATAACTTAACAAATTAAACTCTCGTAACACTCTCGTTTTAGAGTGTGGTTAGTGTAGGTAGGGTTAATCTGACCATTATAACCCTCAATGAGCTATAAATTCTCGAACAATTCAGAAGCAGTCGCTAGCTATATGCAGTTAGTTATTGGTTCTACTATTGAAATTTGCCTTCATGGGCACTATTTAATAACTATTCGCAGGTGATTTTTTAGGGCGCTCCTTAGCCTGATGACTGTAAGACGACCTCATTATAAAAAGACGAAAGTCTCCAAAGCCAAAGGAATGTTTATATGTCTAATCCGCTATTAACCTTCACGGACTTACCTCCGTTTTCACAAATCAAGCCTGAGCACGTTAAGCCAGCGGTTGAGCAAGTGATTGAAGAGTGTCGCAACAAGATAGAACAAGTACTTGAAGGTAATACTTCACCAAGCTGGGACAACCTCGTTGCTCCAATTGAAGAAGTGGATGATCGTCTAGGCCGCATTTGGTCACCTGTAAGCCATATGAATTCTGTCGTGAACAGTGATGAATTGCGTGATGCTTACGAGAGCTGCTTACCTGTGCTGTCTGAATATGGCACTTGGGTGGGTCAACACAAAGGCTTGTTTGAAGCGTATAAAGCGATCAAGGCGAGTGAAGCATTCTCGGCATTAGACCAAGCTCAACAAAAAACCATTACCGACGCGCTGCGTGATTTTGAATTATCAGGCATTGGCTTACCAGCCGACGAGCAGCATCGCTATGGCGAAATCAGCAAGCGCCAGTCTGAGTTAGGCTCTCAATTCTCAAACAACGTGCTTGATGCAACCATGGGTTGGAGCAAGCAGATCACCGATGTGGCTGAACTGGCCGGTATGCCTGAATCAGCACTGGCGGCAGCACAAGCCGCAGCTGAATCTAAAGAGCAAGAAGGTTACCTACTGACTCTAGATATCCCATCATATCTACCTGTGATGACCTACTGTGATAACCAAGATTTGCGTAAAGAGCTTTACGAAGCCTATGTAACGCGTGCTTCAGATCGTGGTCCAAATGCAGGCAAGTGGGACAACACTGAGATCATCACAGAACAACTTAAGCTGCGTCATGAGATTGCTCGCATGCTTGGTTTTAGCACCTACAGCGAGAAATCATTGTCGACCAAGATGGCAGAAACGCCAGATCAAGTGCTTGGCTTCCTTAACGACCTAGCAGTGAAAGCCAAACCACAAGGTGAGCGTGAAGTAGAAGAGCTACGTCAGTTTGCTGAGAAAGAGTTTGGCGTGTCTGAGCTAAACCTGTGGGACATCGCTTATTACAGCGAAAAGCAAAAACAGGACCTGTTCGATATCTCTGATGAAGAGCTTCGTCCATATTTCCCTGAATCAAATGTGGTTTCAGGTTTGTTTGAGGTGTTGAACCGCGTATTTGGTATGTCGGTGACAGAGCGTGAAGGCGTGGATACTTGGCATGACTCGGTTCGCTTCTTTGACATCTTTGATGCGACTGGAACATTGCGCGGGAGCTTCTACCTAGACCTATACGCACGTGAACACAAACGTGGCGGCGCATGGATGGATGACTGCCGTGGTCGTCGCATGACTGAATCTGGCGAACTACAAACGCCGGTGGCTTACCTAACGTGTAACTTCAATAAGCCAGTCGGTGATAAGCCTGCGCTATTTACTCACGATGAAGTGGTGACGTTATTCCACGAATTCGGTCACGGTATCCACCACATGCTGACGCAAGTTGAAGCGGGTGCGGTTTCTGGTATCAATGGTGTGCCTTGGGACGCGGTTGAATTGCCAAGTCAGTTCTTAGAGAACTGGTGTTGGGAAGAAGAAGCGCTGTCGTTTATCTCTGGTCACTTCGAAACAGGTGAAGCTTTACCAAAAGAGATGCTAGAGAAAATGCTAGCAGCGAAGAACTTTCAGTCTGCAATGTTTATCCTGCGTCAGCTTGAGCTTGGCTTGTTCGATTTCACTCTACACACTGAATATGACCCAGAAGTCGGTGCTCGTGTTCTTGAGACACTAGCGGATGTGAAGTCTAAGGTGTCAGTACTGCCAAGCCTTGATTGGAACCGTTTCTCACACAGCTTTGGTCATATCTTTGCTGGTGGCTACAGTGCAGGTTACTACAGCTACCTATGGGCAGAAGTGCTATCGGCAGATGCGTTCTCTGCATTTGAAGAAGAAGGTATCTTCAACACTGAAACGGGTAATCGCTTCCTGAACAACATCCTTGAGATGGGTGGCAGTGAAGAACCTATGGAGTTGTTTAAACGCTTCCGTGGTCGTGAGCCACAAATCGACGCGATGCTGCGTCATGCGGGAATCAACGCGTAATTGCTATCATTTCCGTAACTGCGGTAGTTGCTTAGCTTTATTGCGAGTTAATTAGCTTTGTTACGAGCTAATAGCGAAAAGAGCCTCTAGTTAGAGGCTCTTTTTTTGTCTGTATGTCCCGTCCTGAAATGTGTTTACACATTGAGGACTAATGATGACCATTCCAAATAAACACTACGTTAAGCGCACTCAGCGTGATTACACACTAGGCTTTAAATTACAGGTTGTAGACGCTATCGAAAAAGGCGACATGACCTATAAACAAGCCCAATCAATTTACGGCATACAAGGTCGTTCGACCGTTCTTACTTGGTTAAGAAAGCATGGGAAATTGGATTGGACAAACAATCCAAGGAAGAGCGCGATGCCTAAATTACCGAGAGCGAATGAAACGCCTGTCCAAAAAATAAAACGACTAGAACAAGAGCTTGAAGATGAACGCCTCAGATGCCTTCTTCTCAATAGGGGTGTTGATATTCTTGATGCTGAGCACGGGATGTCGCTAAGAAAAAAGTATATAGCGAAGGAGCAAGAAGCCTTCAAAAAGAGAAGAAAGTAAGCTTAAGTAAAGCTTGCTCATTGCTCAATATATCTCGTCAGTGTGTCTATCAGAGAGAAAAGCGTGAGACCACTCGTCAGGCTGAGCTTGCTCCTGTGAAAGGAATGGTGCTTGAACTAAGGCGGTTTATGCCTCGGTTGGGAGCTCGTAAGCTCTATTTCTTACTAAAGCCTAAGTTGATAGCTAAGGGAATAAAACTTGGCCGTGATGCTTTGTTTAATTACCTCAGGGAAGAGCGCCTACTCGTTAAGCCGAAACGAAGTTATACCAAAACAACGAACAGCAGGCACTGGATGAAAAAACATCCGAACTTGCTAAAAGAAGTCGTTCCGTCAAAACCAGAAGAAGTTCTGGTGAGCGACATTACTTATGTTCAGTCAAATGAGGGCGTTCACTACTTGTCATTGGTTACCGATGCCTTCAGCCGTAAAATCATGGGGTATGAAGTCAGCAATGAAATGAAAGCGAGCGATGTTGTGAAGGCTTTAGATATGACGGTAAAAACTCGATGTTATTGTCATGCGACAATCCATCACTCAGATAGAGGGCTTCAGTATTGCTCAAACCTCTATCAAGAGAAACTTAAAAAGTATGGCATAACACCATCAATGACAGATGGTTATGACTGTTACCAAAACGCTTTAGCTGAGCGGGTCAATGGTATCCTCAAGCAAGAGTTCTTGCTTACTCAATGCAAAGATCTTCGCGAGTTGAAAACACTTGTTGAAGAGTCGATTTATACGTACAACGAAATGAGGCCACATCTCAGCCTAGGTATGAATACGCCAAATAAGATGCATGAAAAAAGCCAGCAACTTGCGTTACTGGCTTACTAAAATCGTCAACGTATTTTAGGACGAGACAGTATATCATCTTAAATAAGACCAATAGGCGTTATGGATTGACGTTACGATTGATCGGGTTCTGCAATGAAATCAATGTCTCTGTTGATTGCACTTCATCGATCGCTTGCAGCTTATCAATCAATACAAATTGCAGCTCTTCTATCGATTTACACATCAACTTGACGAAAATATTGTAGGCGCCGGTGGTGTAGTAGGCCTCAACCACCTCATCTAAAGCATTGAGTTTGGCAATGGCTGAATGGTAATCGCGGGCCGCATTGAGGTTGATGCCAATAAAGCAACACACGTCGTAACCTAACTTCTTAGTGTTTACCACCACTTCTGTACGCTCAATAATGTCAGCCGATCTCATTTTTTCTATTCGAACGTGAATTGTCGCAGGGCTAACATCGAACTGCTTGGCCATTTCAGCATAAGGCGTGCGCGCGTCTTCCATTAAAGTTTTTAGAATGGCACGGTCTAGGTCATCCAGGCGAGCGGTGGTTGTGGACATGCAGAATCCTTAGATTGAATGAAATCAGACTAGCTAGAGTACACATCATAGCCAAGGGTGATAATATTAGCAGCAACTATAGTGTTAGGGTGAATTCAGTGCGATTTTCGTTGTTATTAATTTTGATGTGTTGGAGTTTTTTTACTTCAGCACAAACAAAAGATGTGTTGGTTATTCACTCTTACCATCAAGGATTTTTTTGGACAGACAGTTTCCAAAAAGGGTTGGCAGAAGAGCTGGATCGAACCCGCTTGTCTTATCGAGTCGTATATCTCGATAGTAAACGCACACAGAATGCTGAATATTTGGAGCGCGTGTATCAACTCTATAGAACTAAATTGATGCACGAAGACTTTGCCGCCGTTGTCGTGAGTGATAACAACGCTTTGAACCTAATGAAGCGATTGGCTCCGCAATTAAAGGGTACGCCTGTGATTTTTGGGGGAATTAACAACTTTTCACCAGGCATGATTGAAGGGTTGAATGCGACAGGCGTAACCGAAGACACCGATATGGCGAGCAACATCGAACTGATTAAGCGCCTTCAAACGTCGGTAAAAAGAATTCATGTGGTAACCGATCACTCGGTCACTGGCGAGGCTGTTCGTAACCAGATTGATATCTTCCTTGAAAACAACCCTGAGATGTCAGGTGTTGTGAAGCATTACACGCCAGACACTTACCAAGAATTGATAGCATTTACTCAAAAGGCAAAGCCGGGTAATGGCTTGTTATTCTGGGTTTATTTTAGAGACATCAACGGTCGTGTGACTAGCAATGAAGATTGGCGTGAATTAAATAAAAAAAGCCAAATACCTATCTATATGGTTAACGATTTAGGCTTGGGGCATGGCGCTATTGGCGGTGTGATTCAAGGAGGAAAGATTCAAGGTCGAGAGGCTGGAAGCATACTTTTAGAAGTACTTGATAACCCATCAGCTCCATTGCGCGCCGTGGTTCCAGGTGCTGCTGAAATTAAACTCGACTATCAACAAATCTCTCGCTGGAACCTAGGCGCAGAAAATGAAGCATCGGTGACTTTCTTAAACAAACCCAAGCCATTTTGGGTTCGTTATCACGATGAAATTCGTACGATCGGCCTACTTTTCTTAAGCATGTTATGTGTGATCGTCACCTTGATGTACTACCTTAATCGCCTTCAAAAAAGTGAACGTACAAGCCGTCAGAGCCAACTACTTCTTGAGTCGATATTCGATCAAAGCCTGCAATTTATGGGAATTATTGATAAGGGTGGAGTGTTACTGTCGAGCAACAGCAAGTTGCATGAACTTTTGTATAATCAAGGCTATAAATTGGGAACACCTCTTCAACATCACCAACACTGGGAAGACTCGGCTAGGCAGGTGTTGAAGGAGTATTTCATCTATCGAGAGGAACATCAGGTTTTACGATTTGAAGCTGAAGTGTGGTGTCGTGATCGCGGGGCAATGGTGTTGGATGTTTCATTAAAGCCAATGCCGGGCAGTGAAGGGGATGATAATCAATTCTTGTTTGAAGCGCGTGATGTCACCTCACGTAAACTCGCGGAAAACAAACTGTTCCAACGTGAAGCCAATCTAAAGCTGTATTACGACAAACAACCAGTAATGATGATAACGCTCGATGGCAATAACCGTATTCAACAAGTGAACCAGTTCGCTGAAGAACTACTGGGGTACCCACTTGATCAGCTATTGGGACATCGACCACGAGAGTTTTATGTCGATGAAAACGCGATGATCCCACGTCATATCTTACTGCAACCACAGCATAAAATTCGAGGCGTGTGGCGTCGTGATATCGAATATCGTCATGCCGATGGCAGCACCATTTGGATTCGTGAAAATATCCGTCCGCTAGTGGAATCGGATCAACTGTTGATTGTTGGTGAGGACATCACCGAAACCCACGAGCTTTCTGAAAAGTTAGAGTATCAAGCGCGTTACGATTTATTGACTGATACCTTCAACCGCAACCACTTTGAACAAGAGCTGCAAAAGGCGCTGAAAGAAGTTGAAAGCCACATGCGAACTCATGCGATGTTGTTCTTAGATTTAGACCAACTGAAGGTGTTGAACGATACTGCGGGGCATGAAGCGGGAGATGCTGCAATCATGTTCAGTGCCAAGCTGCTGGAAGAGGTATTGCCATACAATGCCGTGTTAGCGCGTATGGGGGGCGATGAGTTTGCAGTATTAATGAAAGATTGCACTGAGCGAGATGCGGTGAATGTGTGTCGCAGTATTATTTCGACGATGAGCGAGAACCCATTCTTGTGGGGTGATATTCGCCTTAATCTTACCAGCTCTATTGGTATCCGATTGATTGACCATACTGCGGCCTCACCACAGATGGTACACGCTCAGGCCGATGCTGCTTGTCATGCTGCTAAAGAGGAAGGGCGTAATCGCTATAACCTTTATCATCTAGATGACGAAGATCTCCGTCGCCGTCATTTGGAAATGGAGTGCGTTAGCCTTGTACATGAAGCCTTGGCTAATGATCGCTTAGAACTGTTTGCACAACGTATCCTTGGTTTAGATAAAGACAGCGAGAAAATGCACTTCGAAATCTTGGTGCGGATCAAAAACATCAAGGGTGAATATATTTCTCCGGGGATCTTCATGCCAGCCTCGGAGCGCTACAACATAGCACACCTGATTGATCGCCAAGTCGTGAGCCAAATATTGAGTTGGCTGGAACAACGCCCATTAGTGATTGATGAACTTGGCATGTGTTCAATTAACCTCTCTGGTCATTCGATGGGTAATCGAGAATTTGTCGAATTCTTGATTGAGAGCTTGAGAGACTCGTCGATACCGTGCCATAAAATCTGTTTAGAGATCACCGAAACGGCCGCCATGAGCAACATGAAACAAGCGATCAAGTTCTTCACGCGACTTAAAGAGTTGGGCTGTATGATCGCCTTAGATGATTTCGGTTCAGGGTTATCGTCGTTTGGTTACTTAAAGAAACTACCGGTCGACATCGTGAAGATCGATGGCTTGTTTGTGCGTGATATTGCGGTCAACGAGATGGACCATGTGATGGTTCGCTCGATCAATGATTTAGCTAAGCAGATGGGTAAACACACGGTGGCCGAATTTGTTGAAAACACGCAGATCATCGACAAGCTGATCGATCTTGGCGTGAACTATGCGCAAGGCTACATCATTGGCCGACCTAAGCCACTTGAGGAATTAGTCGAAGAGTTACAACAAGAGCGAATTCTATAAGCTCTTTGGTTGCTTATAATCTCTTTGGCTGAGCTCAGGCTTTATCGTGAATACTTTTCTCGGTTAATATGTATTGTTGAGGCGATCAGGTAAACTGATTGCCTCTTTTGTTTTGAATACTACTGTCTGTTGGAGACGACCTTGCAACTACAACTGATTTGCGAAGATGCTACCCAAATCGATCATTTAAATGACTTAGCGACCCGTTGGAATTTATCCCATGATGAAAACAGCGACTTTGCGTTGGTTCTGACGAGCGAGCGACTTGAGTTACGCAAAGTGGACGAACCGAAACTTGGCGCTATCTTTGTTGATTTAGTCGGAGGCGCAGTCGGTCACAGACGTAAGTTTGGTGGTGGTAAAGGTCAGGCGATCGCCAAGGCGGCTGGTTTAAACAAAGGCGCAACGCCAACCATTCTTGATGGTACGGCAGGCTTAGGGCGTGATGCGTTTGTGTTGGCTTCTTTAGGTTGTAAGGTGCAAATGGTCGAGCGTCATCCTGTTGTGGCAGCCTTACTTGATGATGGCTTACAACGTGCGCAGCAAGATCCAGATATTGGCGGTTGGGTAACTGAACGTATGAAGTTGATTCACGCTTCGAGTCATGACGCTTTAGATAAGCTAAGCGATGATCCTAATTTCGCACAGCCAGATGTGGTCTACCTTGACCCAATGTACCCGCACCCCGAGAACAAAAAGAAATCGGCTTTGGTTAAAAAAGAGATGCGCGTATTCCAATCTTTGGTTGGCGCAGACATGGATGCAGATGCGCTATTGCAACCCGCCCTTAAGCTCGCATCAAAACGAGTCGTGGTGAAAAGACCGGATTACGCAGCTTGGTTAGGTGAGCAAAAACCGAGCATGGCGATAGAAACCAAAAAGAACCGATTTGACGTGTATGTTAAAGCATCAATGACTTAGCAACACGTTAAGAAAGTTTCCCGTCATAAATACGATAAATTACTATTTAACACTTGCGATAGCCGCGTTACGGATGTATATCTAACTAAGAATCATTATTATTCTTAGCTGGAGTTGTAGCATGGCTAAACGCTTTTGTAAGTTAAACCGTCGAGATATTACCGAACACCTAGGAGAGATCCACAGTTTGGTTACCCAACCTAAGTTTGTGTGTCGTTCTTGTGCACGTTCATCGGCGGACGAAGCAAACCTATGCAAACCAACCGCAATTCCCCCTCTTGGTTGCCAGAATAAGCCTGACGAAGAAAAAGTCGCGTGTGGACTGTTGGCTGAAACATTGCCAGCGCCAGAGTTATCGCTTGCGGAAATTAACGAGACCCTTGAACCTACTGTGAAAATGTTCGATCCAGCCGTTGCTGAGATTGAAGATAAAGCATCTATTACGGATAAAGCATCACAGAAAAAAGCCAAGCTGATGGCCAAGGCGAGTGGTGATGATAAATCGGAGCTTAAACAAGCGAAGAAAGCGGCGAAGAAACAAGAGAAGTACAACAAAAAGCTTGCGAAGATGATTAAGAAGCAGCAAAAGCTGTTTAAGAAAAGCCAAAAACTGGAAAGTGACCTTGAACGCATCAACCTACAACTTGATGACGTTGCCTTCACTGAAAGCAAGACTCAGGTAGTGAGCCACAATCACATCCACTGAAGTTAATTCGAAGAGCTTATTGCTGCGCAGATGATTTAAAAAGAGCGACCTACGGTCGCTCTTTTGCTTTTTTGGTCTTAGTTTAAATAAACATCTTGCGAGTCAAATAAATCTTGTTAGCTAAATACAGCTTGTTAGTTAACTAAAGCCTGTTAGCTAAATACAGCTTATTAGTTAACTAAAGATTGTTAGCTAAATACAGCTTATTAGTTAACTAAAGATTGTTAGCTTAACGCGCTAGGCATTACTAGCATCTCTCGCAACACGCTTCTTTACCCAAGTCTCATTCACAAGCAGAGACAGTAAGATAACGCCTCCACCAATGGCAAGGCGAACCAAATCGACATCTCTGTTCCAAATCAGGATATTCACCACAAGGCCAGCTGGAACCAATGCATTGTTCATCACGGCCAGTGCACCTGTATTAACCATGCATGCGCCTTTATTCCACATAAAGTAACCCAGGCCCGAGGCAATTAAGCCAAGGTAGATCAGGATTCCCCATTGAAGTGTGGTTGTTGGCAGTTTCTCAGGGTTGCCCAGTAGCAGGAAAGCAACCGAAGCCACACACAACGCGCCTAAGTAGAAATAGCCAAATACAGTGCGCTGAGGTAGTTCAGCGGATTCCTTCTCCATTACCACCTTATAACCCACCTGACCGATAGCAAAGCACAGGTTCGCGCCTTGAACGACAAGGAAGCCGACTAAGAAGTTGTCGTTGATACCGGCAAACTTAATGAACACCGCGCCTAATACTGCAATAGCGGCTGTCACTAGATACCAAGGTGAGAATTGCCCTTTGAGAAAGTCATAAATAAGAGTGACATAAATTGGGGTAAATACGGTAAAAAGAAGGACTTCAGGTACGGAGAGCAGCAAGAAAGATTGATAGTAGAAGCAGTACATCAGCCCAAGCTGAATACCACCAATGGCCATCAATTTTCCGATCAGCTTACGCGAGACACCGCGAAACTTAAGGAAGGGAAGAAACACGATACCAGCAAGGGCAACACGCATCAGAACAGAGAACCAAGAATCAACCTGACCAGCAAGGTAAACGCCGATCAGGCTAAAGGAGAACGCCCATAGGAGGGTAACACCAGCTAAATAGCTCATAGTAAAACTTCGTTAATAAGATATGAGCTGTATGTTACCTAACCTTAAATCATTAGTCTTCTGAATCTCTTAGAGGCACGACCAGCATATCAACGGGTGAAGAGTTGATCAGTTGTCGTGTTGAAGAAAGCAGCTTGCTCCAAAAATCTTGATGGTGACCGCAGACAACCAAATCGACATTGAACTCATTGATGGTGTCACATAGCTCATGGCTCAAGTCGCCACTGCCCACCAAAGTGTGAGTGATTGGGTATTGAGCGTAGTCAGCAAAATTTTGTAGCTGAATACGAGAGGCTTCCATCGCATTGTGTTGGGTTTCGGCCATGTTGATATCAATCAGGCCGGTATAAAGCTCTGCGTAGTTAATATCGATATGGATAAAAGAGACTTTGGCTTCCAATGGCTTAGCCAATGCTACCGCTTTATCCACAAGTAATTTGCTGTCATCTGATAAATCGACTGCGACCAAAATATGTTTGTAACTCATATTGCTACCTCTTTTATTCATTGTCTGATTAAAGATTAGCACTATGTGATGCCTTTTTTTGCTGAAGTGATCTCATATCCACCGTCTTGCGTAGTGATAGTCCGAAATATCGGTTAACTAATGGTCAGCGAGATATTCATTAAATAGTGATATAGTAAAGAAAATTGAGGGTGTAATTAGGAGTCTTAAATGCTGTCAAAAACTATGGTTGAGCAACTGAACGATCAAATTAATCTAGAATTTTTCTCATCCAACCTATACTTACAAATGAGTGCTTGGTGTGAAGACAAAGGATTTGAAGGTGCAGCAGAGTTTCTGCGTGTTCATGCAGTAGAAGAAATGGAACATATGCAGCGTCTTTTCACTTACGTTAGTGAAACAGGTGCAATGCCAATTCTTGGTGCGATTGAAGCGCCAAAACATGAATTCGAAAGCCTTGGCGCAGTGTTTCGTGAAACCTATGAACATGAGCAAATGATCACTGAAAAGATCAACAAACTGGCCCACGTTGCTTTCACATCACAAGACTACTCAACCTTCAACTTCCTGCAATGGTACGTTGCAGAGCAACACGAAGAAGAGAAGTTGTTTAAAGGTGTATTGGATAAGCTAGAGCTCGTTGGTGAAGACGGTAAAGCACTGTTCTTTATTGATAAAGACCTAGCGCAATTGGCAAAAGATGGTTCATCTTCAATTATGGAAGCTCCTGCAGTTTAGGCTGTAAGAAAAAGACACTGATTATCTTTTTCTCTTGAGTATTCCCTTGAAGATGTAGGGAGGAAAGGATGATCAGCGGCGACACTATTCTATTTGCACTAATGGTTGTGACATGTTTGAACTGGGCGCGATATCTTACTGCGCTAAGAACACTTATTTATATCATGCGAGAAGCTCACCCTCTGCTTTATCAACAAGTGGATGGCGGTGGTTTTTTCACAACCCATGGCAATATGACCAAACAAGTTCGCTTGTTTAGTTACATAAAAAGTAAAGAGTATCACCATCATCATGATGCCGTGTTTACGACAAAATGTGATCGAGTGAGACAGTTATTTATATTGTCCGTCTCTCTACTTGGTGTAACGCTACTGTCTTCATTCATCGTTTAAATTTTAAGATGATTTGAGTGATTAATTAGAACTCGATTCGCTGAATCAGTCGCCCGCTTTATGTTGTGGATGCTGACAGAAATTTGCACGAATGAACATCAATTGCAAAGTTGAAAATTGCCGTTAGAATAGCGAGCAATTAGTAAGGATGTGCTGTTATGCACATCCTTTTTTATTGGTGGCGTTATGAGCACAAGGTGTGCTTCGTGATGCAAAAGTGAAGAAAGCAGAACCGCAATGAGTGAAAAATTTGACGTAATCGTAATTGGCGCAGGTGCAGCTGGCTTAATGTGTGCAGCAGAAGCAGGCAAACGCGGCCGACGAGTACTCGTCGTAGATCATGCAAAAAAACCGGGAAGAAAAATCCTTATTGCTGGTGGCGGTCGCTGTAACTTTACTAATTATGATGTCAGTGCTAATCACTTCCTGTGTAATAACAGCCACTTTGTGAAATCGGCACTTTCTCAATACACCAATTGGGATTTTATCTCGATGGTAAGTAAGCACGGTATTGAATTTGAAGAACGCGATCACGGGCAACTGTTCTGTGTGAATGACCATAACTCAAAAGATATCGTCACCATGCTGCTAGCAGAATGTAAGCAAGCAAAGGTTGAAGAACGTTACCGTTGTGATGTTCATTCGATTGAGAAAACAGACGCTGGCTTCAAGATGCATCTCAATACCGATGAAGTTGAGTGTGATTCATTGGTGATTGCAACCGGTGGCCTTTCAATGCCAAAACTGGGCGCGACCCCATTTGGCTATAAAGTAGCTGAGCAGTTTGGTTTGTCGGTTGTTCCAACAACCGCTGGTTTGGTGCCGTTTACTCTGCATAAAGAAGACAAAGAAGCCTTTGCTGAGCTTTCCGGTATCGCGATTCCTGCCGAGATCACTGCGCAAGACGGCACTTTATTCAAAGAAGCGCTACTGTTTACTCACCGCGGCCTATCTGGTCCTTCGGTACTGCAAATCTCTTCATTCTGGAAAGCAGGTCAATCTGTTTCTATCAATCTTGTACCTGAAGTGGACGTTGCCGAGTTACTTGAAAATTCTCGCGAGAAGCACCCAAATCAGAGCTTGAAAAATACTTTAGCGAAAGCATTACCAAAGCGTTTCGTTGAGGTGTTGATAGACCGCAAAGAGCTCGAAGACAAACCGCTCAAGCAGTTCAACGAAAAGCAGTTGAATGACATTGTAGAACATCTAGAGAACTGGAAAATCGCGCCAAACGGCACCGAAGGTTACCGAACGGCCGAAGTGACTCTAGGCGGTGTAGACACCAATCACCTATCCTCAAAAACGATGGAATGTAAGACGGTCTCTGGCCTCTACTTCATCGGTGAAGTAATGGATGTAACCGGTTGGTTAGGCGGCTATAACTTCCAATGGTGCTGGAGCTCAGGCTTTGCAGCAGGCCAGTGGGTTTAAGTTTTTAGCTTACCCATTAGATTTAAATTACATAAAAATGGCGAGTCATAGGGCTCGCCATTTTTGTTTCTAAAGTTTGCTATCGCTACTCACTCTGGAGGGTGTGTAGTGCGAGAATTTTAGTTTCGTTGGCTATCAGCTATCAGCTATCAGCTATCAGGGTTGAGGTTGTTTTTCTTCTTTCCCCATTTGATCTGTTGAATAACCAAACCCGCAATGATCAGCATTAAACCAAATAGTGTCGCAGGGTGGATTTCTTCGCCAATAATGGTCGAAAGTAGCATCAATGAGATAAATGGTGAGGCAAAAATTAGATTGCTGATACGCGCTGTATTGTTGGTCAGTTTTAGCGCTGAGAGCCACAGCACAAAGGTAATACCCATCTCGAATAGGCCTACGTAAGTCACGGCCATCCAACCTTTCGCTGTGATTTGGCTAAAGCTTTCGCCTTCGTAAAGGGTTAAACCAATCGCGAATGGTAGCGCCACTAAGAAACCAAGCAATACACCCACCACAGGGTCAGCTTTATTTTTGGTATTGAGAATCCAGTATCCCGCCCAAAGCAGCGTTGAAAGCAGAGCCAGTGCCACACCTAGTGGACTATCGAATTGCATTCCCAGTACATCACCTTTGGTGGCAATGACCACCACGCCCGCATAGCTGAAGGTACAAGCAACCCAATCTTGTTTGCGAATTTTTTGCCCCAGAAAAACTGCCGCCATTAAGGTTAGGGTGATTGCCCAACTGTAGTTGATGGCTTGAGCCTGAGAAGCGGGCAGTAAATCGTATGCTTTGAAGAGAATCAGGTAGTAAGCCAATGGGTTGACTAAACCAAGCAATAAGTAATACCAAGGGTTTGAAAGAAACGTAGTACTCAACTGAGAAAGCTTGCCTTGAAAGGCACAGATGGCAATCAATGCGATAGAAGACACAATGCTAGCGATGGTCAGCATTTGGATCGGTGAAAACTCAGCAAGGGTCAGCTTAAAAGCAGTAGCAACTGTTGACCACAGTAATACTGCGGAAAGGCCAAAGCCCAAGGCACGACGTTCGTTCATAGCAACTCATTCTAATGTGATGGGGCAGAATACGGAGCGCCTAGTCTATCTGTCGAATTTTAATACGGCAAACTGGACATTTATCCAGTATCAAAATACCATTTAATGAGTTATTTCCAATTAGGCTAAATCATTATCATGCAATGGATTATCGAACACCAAGCAACGCTTATTGCTGCAATTTCTGGCGCGCTCGTCAGCGGTGGCGTTGTGGGTTGGTGGGTTAAACAGAAGCTCTCTTTTCAGCAGCGATTGCTGGAGCAGCAACTTAAGTCCGATCGTTTGTTGCATGAGTCTCAACAGGCGCAGCTCAAGTCATCGCTCGCAGAGGCACAACAAGAGCTCAATGAACTGGATGACGACCGAGACAAAGCGGCATTCGAGCTCAAGCAGGCGCACGGCAAGGTGATGGCCGCAATGGAAAAGCTGCGCTATTTTGAAGCCGTGAAACAAGAGCGCCAGCAGTACGCCGATGATATCAATGTTCTTAAGGAGCATAAGTCTGAGTTAGAGGCTGAACTTCGAGAACAAGAAGCAAGACACGATCAAGAAAACCTCGCCAACAATGAAAAGCTGCAATTGTTAGAACAAGCGGAATTTCGATTGAAGCAACAGTTTGAACTGTTAGCAAATCAACTATTTGAGAGTAAAACTGCCAAGGTTGACCAGCAGAACAAACAGAGCTTGGAAGGTTTGTTGTCGCCGCTGAAAGAGCAATTAGAGGGCTTCAAGAAGCAAGTCAATGACAGCTTTAGCCAAGAAGCCAAAGAGCGTCATACCTTGGTGCATGAGCTTAAAAACCTGCAGCGTCTTAATGAGAGCATGACACGTGAAGCTGTGAATCTGACTCAAGCTCTAAAGGGTGATAACAAGCAGCAAGGTAATTGGGGAGAGGTAGTACTTGCGCGAGTGCTCGCTGAATCAGGGCTGCGAGAAGGCCATGAATACCAAACTCAAGTGAACCTGCAAAACGATGCAGGCAAGCGTTACCAACCGGATGTGATTGTGCATTTGCCACAAGACAAGCAAGTGGTGGTGGATTCAAAAATGGCCTTGGTGGCGTTTGAGCGTTACTTCAATGCTGAAACTGATCAACAACGTGATGTTGCATTGCGTGATCACTTGGTGTCGCTGCGCGCGCATATTAAGGGTTTAAGCCAAAAAGATTATCACCAACTTAAAGGCATTCAGAGCCTTGATTATGTGCTGATGTTTATTCCGGTAGAGCCTGCGTTTCAGGTGGCGATTCAAGCCGATCCTAGCTTAGTCAAAGATGCGATGGAGCAAAACATTATCTTGGTCAGCCCTACGACCCTGCTGGTGGCACTGCGCACCATTGATAACCTGTGGCGTAATGACCGACAGAACCAGAACGCGCAAGTTATCGCTGAACGCGCGAGCAAGCTTTACGACAAATTACGCCTGTTCGTTGATGATATGGAAGGTCTCGGAAGCTCATTAGATAGAGCCAACCAAAGCTACCAAGGAGCAATGAATAAGCTAGTGACTGGGCGTGGCAATGTGATTCGTCAAGCTGAAAGCTTCAAACACCTTGGTGTTGAAGTGAAAAAGTCGATCTCGATTGGGATAGCTGAAATGGCTCAAAATGAGGCTTTTTCAGAAAATGCCTCCTTAGTAGAAAGACAACCCGCTGAGGATAAAGTAAACTAATCGGCCGCAGCGCCTTTAAATACAGAGTGCGCTGTCGACGAGAACTTACCATGGTAGATAACAGCATTATGGACACAAGCGTGCAGACAAATTCAGTAGTAGAGTCAGAAACCACACACTTTGGTTTCGAAACAGTCGCAAAAGACGAAAAAGTCGCGAAAGTAGCAGAGGTATTTCACTCTGTAGCCGCTAAATACGACATCATGAATGATCTAATGTCGGGTGGTGTTCACCGCTTGTGGAAGCGATTCACGATTGATTGCAGTGGCGTTCGCCCTGGTCAACGTATCCTAGACCTTGGTGGTGGTACTGGCGACCTGACTGCGAAATTCTCGCGTATCGTTGGCGAAAAAGGCCACGTGGTTCTTGCTGATATTAACAACTCAATGCTGAATGTTGGCCGCGATAAGCTGCGTGATAGCGGTATTGTTGGCAATGTACATTACGTACAAGCGAATGCTGAAGAGTTGCCTTTCCCTGACAACTACTTCGATTGCATTACGATCAGCTTTTGTCTGCGTAACGTAACCGATAAAGACCAAGCACTGCGTTCAATGTATCGCGTACTTAAGCCGGGTGGTCGTCTGTTGGTTCTTGAGTTTTCTAAGCCAGTACTTGAACCACTATCAAAGGTTTACGACGCATACTCTTTCCACCTGTTACCAAAAATGGGTGAGCTGATTGCTAACGATGCAGACAGCTACCGTTACCTTGCAGAATCTATCCGCATGCACCCGAACCAAGAAACTTTGGAAGGCATGATGCAAGAAGCGGGTTTTGAAAATACAAAATACTTCAACCTAACGGGCGGCATTGTTGCGCTGCACCGAGGTTACAAGTTCTAATCGAACTTGGTAGCAGGCTCGTTTAGTGTGCTAGAAAATAAGAATAAAGATAGAACGGATAGGTTAAGGCTTATCCGTTTTCAAAGGTAAGGACAGTCATGCCATTTGATCCATTGGTAACCGCGGTTATTGAAACCTCTTTAAATACTTTAGTGAACGATGATCCAACGTTGGTTCGTCGTTTATCTCGTTTAAAAGGGCAGATCATTCAAGTCAATTTGAAAGAGTTGAATAAAACACTCACCTTCGTTTTCAGCCAGCAGATTGATGTGTTGTCGGAATATGAAGGGCAACCGGATTGTTACCTATCTTTGAACCTATCGGTGCTGCCTGAATTGCGTGAGCAATCGAACATCACTAAGTTGATCAAGCAAGATAAGTTGATTTTAGAAGGTGATATTCAGCTGGCGCAGAAGTTTGCTCAACTAATGACAGACTGCAAGCCTGATTTGGAAGAGTGGTTGTCACGTGTGACTGGCGATGTGGTTGCTCACACCTTGGTACAAGGCGTTAAAAACGTCGGTAGCCTTGTGGCGAAGCAAGCAACTAAGCATCAAAACCATGTTGCTCAGGTTTTGACTGAAGAGTGGAAGATTGCACCGGCTCCGCTAGAAGTGGTGAATTTTTGCGATCAGGTTGATGACATAAAAAGCTCAGTTGCCCGCCTTGAAGCTAAATTGAACGCTCTGTTGGAGAAAGCATGACCCCAACAGAACTGAAACGTCTTTATCATATTATCAAGGTACAGTTAGAGTATGGCCTTGATGAATTGATGCCTGAGCACCATTTGACTAAAGCCCCATTGTTGGCGAGAAAGTCTCTGTTTTGGCTCAAGAACAAGCATCAAGATAAAGAATTGGGTCAGCGCTTGCGTCTCGCTTTGCAAGAGTTAGGGCCTGTGTGGATCAAGTTTGGTCAAATGATGTCAACGCGTCGTGACCTATTTCCTCCTCATATCGCTGATCAATTGGCTTTATTGCAAGACCAAGTGGCGCCATTTGATGGTCAACTGGCCAAGCAAGACATGGAAAAGGCACTGGGTGGCAGTCTAGATAACTGGTTTACCGACTTTGATATCGAGCCATTGGCTTCTGCTTCTATTGCTCAGGTGCATACTGCAAAGCTAAAAGAGAGCGGCCGCGAGATTGTTCTGAAGGTAATTCGACCTGATATTCGCCCGGTGATTGATGCAGATCTAAAACTGATGCACCGAATGGCGCGTATAGTCGCTAAGTCTCTTCCTGAAGCACGTCGTTTGAAACCTGTTGAAGTCGTTCATGAGTACGAAAAAACGCTAATCGATGAACTGGACCTGCGCCGTGAGGCGGCAAATGCCATTCAGCTACGACGTAATTTTGAAGGCAGCGAAGAGCTGTATGTTCCAGAGGTTATCTCTGATTTAAGCAGTGAAAGCTTGATGGTGTCAGAGCGAATCTACGGTATTCAAGTATCGGATATCGCGACATTGGAAGCTAACGGCACCAACATGAAATTGCTGGCTGAACGTGGCGTGACGGTATTCTTTACCCAAGTATTCCGAGACAGCTTTTTCCATGCGGATATGCACCCAGGCAACGTATTCGTTAACCCTGAAAATCCAGAAAACCCTCAGTGGATTGGCTTAGATTGTGGCATTGTCGGCACGCTAAACAGTGAAGATAAGCGCTACTTAGCAGAGAATTTACTGGCTTTCTTTAATCGAGATTATCGTAAAGTTGCAGAGCTACATGTCGATTCAGGTTGGGTGCCACACGACACCAACGTTAACGATTTCGAGTTCGCGATTCGCATGGTGTGTGAGCCAATTTTTGCAAAACCACTTGGCGAGATCTCATTTGGCCATGTGTTGCTAAACTTATTTAATAC
The DNA here is from genome assembly GCF_057786005.1 of Vibrio sp. QJM3NY_26. NCBI lineage: Bacteria > Pseudomonadati > Pseudomonadota > Gammaproteobacteria > Vibrionales > Vibrionaceae > Vibrio > Vibrio sp. QJM3NY_26. The sequence continues at coordinate 86,780 of NZ_CM173515.1, forward strand.
AGCAAGACGTTTCAACATGGAGGTTCAACCTCAGTTGGTGCTTCTTCAAAAGACCTTGTTGTATGTCGAAGGCCTAGGCCGTCAGTTGTATCCGCAACTTGATTTGTGGGCAACGGCGAAGCCTTTCCTTGAAACCTGGATGATGAATCAGGTGGGGCCGCAAGCTGTGATTAACGCAGTAAAAGAGCGTGCGCCATTCTGGGCAGAAAAACTGCCAGAGCTGCCAGAGCTACTTTATGACAGCTTGCGCCAAGGTAAAGCCATGAACCACAGAATGGATCAGCTTTATCAAGGTTACCGAGATAGTAAGCGTCAGCAAGCAACAGGAAAGTTTTTGTTTGGCGTTGGAGCTACTTTAGTCGTATGCTCCGCAATATTAGTTTCAAGCCCTTATGAGCAGCTATCTATGGGCTGTGGCATCGCAGGTGTCACATTTTGGCTGCTAAGTTGGCGAGCTTACCGTCGTTAGACAGTAGACTCCCTTAATATTTTTTATGTGTAGACAGACCCGAGGACAATGACAATGGGTGGTATCAGTATTTGGCAACTTCTAATCATTGCTGTGATTGTAATTTTACTTTTCGGAACGAAGAAACTGCGCGGCATGGGCGGTGACTTAGGTTCAGCGGTGAAAGGCTTCAAAAAAGCAATGAGCGATGAAGACAAGCCTGCAGATAAGAAAGACGCAGACTTTGAACCAAAGAACATTGAACAGCAGAAGAAAGAAGCTAGCGCTGAAACGACTGCTGAAACAAAGAAAGACAAAGAGCAGGCGTAAATCGTGTTTGATATCGGTTTTTGGGAACTGGTATTAATATCTGTCGTTGGGTTAGTCGTTTTAGGACCTGAGCGTTTGCCTGTGGCGATTCGCAGTATTTCCAAGTTTGTTGGACAAGCGAAAAGCATGGCAAACAGTGTGAAAGATGAACTTTCTCACGAGCTTAAGGTGCAAGAGCTGCAAGAAAACCTACGCAAGGCGGAAAAAATGGGTATGGAAGATTTATCTCCAGACCTAAAAGCATCAGTTGATGAACTTAAGCAGGCCGCTGCTCAAGTTCAACGCCCGTATGCTAAGCCTGAGTCTGATAAGCCGAGTGAGACTGAACCTAGTGTCACGGAAACTGTGGAATCTGAAACCATTCAGGTCAACAGTGAAGCTTCAGCACCGTCAGATAAGAAAGCCGAATAGTCTCGCAAGGAGGAGTCGCCAGATACTTATGTAGTTATTTAAGTAGACAGCTATTTAAGTAAATAACTATTCAAGTGGATACCAATTCAACTGGATAGATAGGTGCGCGGCTCCTTTTCGATCTTCCTGTTTAAGAGGTTTGACATGTCTTCGACTGAGCAGACACAGCCTTTAATTAGCCATCTTCTAGAACTGCGTAATCGCCTATTGCGCGCGATTGTTGCGGTTCTGGTGGTGTTTGTTGGGCTAATTTATTTCGCTAATGATATTTATGAGTTCGTCTCTGCACCTTTGGTAGATCGCTTACCTGAAGGCGCGACGATGATCGCAACAGATGTAGCGTCACCATTTTTTACACCCTTAAAACTGACCTTGATCGCGTCTATATTCCTCGCGGTTCCGTTTATTTTGTATCAGGTGTGGGCTTTTGTCGCTCCGGGCTTATACAAGCATGAGAAGCGCTTGATCATGCCGTTATTGGCTTCAAGCTCATTGCTGTTTTACTGTGGTGTGGCGTTCGCTTACTTCATTGTATTCCCTTTGGTATTTGGCTTTTTTACCGCTATATCATTAGGGGGAGTAGAGTTCGCAACCGACATATCGAGTTATCTTGATTTTGTACTCGCGCTGTTCTTTGCCTTTGGTATCGCTTTTGAAGTGCCAGTAGCCATTATCTTGCTATGTTGGACGGGTGCAACGACACCTAAAGAACTGGCAGAGAAGCGCCCTTACATTGTTGTAGGTGCGTTTATTGTCGGCATGATGCTAACGCCGCCTGATATGATTTCGCAAACACTGTTGGCGATTCCAATGTGTATTCTGTTTGAGATTGGTCTGTTCTTCGCGCGTTTCTATGTGCGTAAACCAGATGCGGATGAAGAGGAAGAAGCGGAGTCTTAATTCGCAGATGCCATGTTTGCAGATGCTATGTTCGCAGATGCTAAAGCAGTAGTCATCACGGATGAGCATGATCGTTAGAGTTCTTCAGTAAAAATCACATAATAAAAAAGCGGCCCTAGGCCGCTTTTTTATTATGTCTGTTTATCGAATCTTTAACTGATAACCACAGTTTTGGCATATATAGAGCTCTTTGATGCCCCAAATTTTATGCCATAGAGTTCGATGTTGACGTTGTAAGTGTTGTGAATGGTCACACATAATCAACTACCTCCATATGCAGGCGGTTGATAGTATACATATCACATTGTTTTCTCAAATAAATTGAGGGTAAATCCGTAATATTCACTTATTAATAGATTCATCATAGATTAAATAATGATTTAGCATTGATGGTGGTTATGTTTTCGACTTCTTCAAGGGTAATTCCGCGTAATTCAGCGACGCGTTTTGCCACCAGTTCGGTGTACGCGGGCTCGTTGCGTTTACCGCGATTCGGTGTTGGTGCCAAATACGGGCAATCTGTCTCTAGGATGACGTAATTCATATCAAGATGTGGGATTACCTTATCCATCCCCGAGTTCTTAAAGGTCGATACGCCGCCTAAACCTAAATGAAAGCCTAGCTCGTTGATCGCTTGAGCTTCCTCTAAGCTGCTGCCAAAGCAGTGGAATACGCCGCGTAAGCTTCCATCTTGTTCTTTGCGAAGTAGGGTGAGTGTTTCTTCAATGGAATCTCGCGTGTGGATCACCACAGGTAGATTGAGCTCTTTTGCCCACTGCAGCTGAGTCACAAACGCCATCTCTTGTTCTGCTTTAAAGGTTTTATCCCAGTACAGGTCGATACCTATCTCACCCACGGCGATAAAGTCATGCTTATCGAACCAAGCTCGAATGGTTTTCAGGGTCTGTTCGATATTTGCATCCACATAACAAGGATGTAAGCCCATCATTGAACGACATACCTCCGGAAACTGAGCTTCCGTCGCGAGCATTGGCTCGATAGATTCTAAATCGATGTTAGGCAGTAGAATCGTATCAATGCCTTGAGCAAGCGCGCGTTGCACGACTTGTTCGCGGTCTTCATCGAATTCGCTCGCGTAAATATGGGCGTGGGTGTCGATCATTATTGTGTCCTGAAAGCAGTCTTTTCTGAGTTGTCATGAGTATACGGCAGTGTGAGGAGAAGGTCATTTTTTGCCATTTATCCCTGTTTTTGAGTGGGTTTTATATTTTACTGTTAGCGTCCTGAGCCATCAGTGATATGCTTTTGCCTGTATTTTGCACTTTTCATATCTAAGCATTTCGGTGCTTAGACTAGGCAAGGAGAATCTAGTGTCTGTTTCAATTCAAGGTCAATTCCCAGGTCGCCGTATGCGCCGTATGCGTAAGCACGACTTTAGCCGTCGCCTAATGGCAGAAAATCAATTGTCTGTGGATGATCTAATCTACCCAATGTTTATTCTTATGGGTAAAGAGCGTCGTGAGCCTGTAGAGTCAATGCCAGGCGTTGAACGCCTGTCTATCGATCTTATGCTTGAGGAAGCGGATTACCTGTCAAAATTGGGTGTTCCTGCAATTGCTCTGTTTCCGGTAGTGAACCAAGATGCTAAAAGTTTATGCGCGGCTGAAGCTCATAACTCTGAAGGTTTGGTACAACGAGCAGTACGCTTACTCAAAGAGCACGTGCCAAATATGGGGGTGATTACTGACGTAGCACTGGATCCGTTCACTACTCACGGTCAAGACGGCATCATCGATGAAGATGGTTACGTGATGAATGACGAGACGACTGAAGTCTTAATCAAGCAGGCTCTGTCTCATGCTGAAGCGGGTGCTGATGTGGTTGCACCGTCGGATATGATGGATGGCCGTATTGGTAAAATCCGTGAAGCGTTAGAAGAAGCTGGCTACATTCATACTCAAATCATGGCGTACTCTGCAAAATATGCATCGTGCTACTACGGCCCATTCCGTGATGCAGTTGGCAGTGCTTCGAACCTGAAAGGCGGTAACAAGAAGAACTACCAGATGGATCCAGCCAACAGCGATGAAGCGATTCATGAAGTCGCGATGGATCTTAATGAAGGTGCGGACATGGTGATGGTGAAACCAGGCATGCCTTACCTTGATATTGTTCGTCGTGTTAAGCACGAACTGCAAGCGCCTACGTTTGCTTACCAAGTATCTGGTGAATACGCGATGCACAAAGCGGCGATTCAAAACGGCTGGCTGAAAGAGCGCGAAACCGTCATGGAATCACTGTTGTGCTTTAAGCGTGCTGGCGCTGATGGCATCCTGACGTATTTCGCTAAAGATGTCGCAGAGTGGCTTGCTGAAGATAACGCACTAGCTGCTGAGCACTTGCAAGGCAAGTAAGTACGATCAAGCAAACCATATGATCACCAAAGGGTTGGCCGTTGTGCCAGCCCTTTTGTTTTATGAGGATGAAACAAGATGTCTGTTATTGTGCGTGAAGGCTCATTAGAAGAGGTTGTTTCTGTTGTTGAACAGATTACCGAGTTTGCCAAAAAAGAGAGTGTAGCGTCTTTATCGGAGCGATTAGCGGGTAAAACAAGCCTGATCCTCGTTGCTGAAGAGGCGGGTGTGTTACTGGGTTTTAAGATCGGTTATGAATTGGATGAAAACACGTTTTACAGCTGGTTTGGTGGCGTATCACCGATCGCAAGGAATAAAGGTGTTGCACAGGCGCAATTAGATACTCAAGAACAGTGGGTGAAGCAACAGGGCTACCAACAGCTGAAAGTGAAATCTCGTAACCAGTTTCCTGCGATGCTGCGTCTGTTATTGAGAAACGGTTACCTAATCGAAAAATTAGAAGAAAAAGAAGACATTAATGCCCATAGAATTCATTTTTTGAAGCAAATTTGAGCACTGTGGTGAACGGTTTATAAATTAAATGAGATTTATTATCATTTAATTGTTGACTATTAAATGAGAATCATTATTATTAACTTCGTCTTAGGGAATGAGGAAATGTTCACAAGGATGTTAAGTACTCAAGTATCTACTTGGTTACCCAACAGAATTCTCGCGAACTTGTACTAAGTTCTTTTTGACACGACATTGCTCACATTGCTTCCAGTGTAATTTATAGCTTTTAGGTAAAGCTGTGGTATTCAATTTGAATGGCTTTACCGGTTTTTGCTAGGCGACATCTTCGGGTGTCGCTTTTTTTATACCTCCATTTCAACAAGATGCATATTTAGTGGCACGTTTTTTTATGAATAAAACGCCATCAGCATTCTTTTCCACAATGCAAGATCGAGAAAAGATCGTTGATCATATGTTCGATCTGTAATTTTATCGTTTATTTTCAGTGGTTTATTTGCGTTTTTTTGGTGGTTTACCTTAGTTCTCAACAGGGTGGGTAAATAATATAAACAGAGTTATCCACAGAACGCTTGTGTCTAAGAACAAAAAATAACAACAAATCGATTATTACGAACACAACCGAGTGAACGGATACAGATCGACAACGTAGAATCCAACCAACAGACGTGGCATTCTTAACAGATAATTTCTGTACTTACTGGATTCACAAACATTATGGCTCGTATTCCTGATAATCCATTGATTCTGATCGATGGCTCTTCTTACCTATATCGCGCGTTCCATGCTTACCCTGGCACCATGAGCAATGGTGATATCCCAACGAATGCTGTTTATGGTGTGGTTAACATGCTACGCAGCATGATGCGTCAATTTGCTTCTGATCGTATTGCGGTTATTTTTGATGCGAAAGGGAAAACGTTCCGTGATGATATGTACCCAGAGTACAAAGCAAACCGCCCACCGATGCCTGACGATCTTCGTTGCCAGATAGAACCATTGCACAATGTGATTCGTGCGATGGGTTTACCACTTATCTCTATTCCTGGCGTTGAAGCAGATGATGTGATTGGTACGTTGGCTTCTCAAGCTTCTGCGATGGGTATGCCTGTGCTTATTAGTACCGGTGATAAAGATATGGCGCAGCTGGTCGATGACAACGTTACCCTAATCAACACCATGACCAACGTGGTGATGGATCGTGAAGGTGTTATTGAGAAGTTTGGTATTCCGCCTGAGCTTATTATCGATTATCTCGCGCTGATGGGCGATAAAGTGGATAACATTCCGGGCATTCCAGGTGTTGGTGATAAGACCGCAACAGCATTGCTGCAAGGTATCGGTAGTATCGAAAAGTTGTATCAAAACCTTGATGATATTGCGGCGCTTGGTTTCCGTGGTTCGAAAACCATGGCTAAGAAGCTGGCTGATAATAAAGACAATGCTGATATGTCTTACCAGCTTGCGACGATTAAGTTAGATGTTGAACTTGAAGAGACACCAGAGTCACTCGTCAAAGCACAGCCGAATATCGACGAGCTGATCAAACTATACGGCCAACTGGTTTTCAAATCTTGGTTGAACGAGCTGCTTGAAGGTGGCAGTGGTGTGGTTGAGGCGGATGAAAGATCTGCAGCAACGGGAGCTGGTTCAGTACGCAGCAGCGCTTCTGCAACAACGTCTACTGTAGAGATGAATACGTCTGCCGTGACGATTGATCGCAGTAACTACGAAACCATCCTCGATGAAGCGTCATTCAATGTTTGGCTAGAAAAGCTTAAAGCAGCTGAATTGTTTGCTTTCGATACTGAAACAGACAGCTTAGATTACATGGTCGCTAACCTTGTCGGCCTGTCATTCGCAACCGAAGAAGGCGTTGCCGCTTACGTACCTGTTGCCCATGACTACTTAGACGCACCGCAGCAGCTGGATCGTGATTGGGTACTTGAACAGCTTAAGCCGATTCTTGAAGATGATGCTCAAGCAAAAGTGGGGCAAAACCTAAAGTACGATATGAGTGTGCTAGCGCGCTACGGTATCGAGATGAAAGGCATCAAACACGACACTATGCTGGCGTCTTACGTTTTCAATAGCGTAGGTGGCAAGCACGATATGGACAGCCTAGCGCTACGCTTCCTACAGCATAGCTGCATCTCATTTGAGCAAATCGCAGGTAAAGGTAAGAAACAACTTACTTTCAACCAGATTGAGCTGGGTGAAGCGTCTCCATACGCTGCAGAAGATGCTGACGTGACACTACGTCTGCATAACCGCCTGATGGAAAACATCGAGCAAGATGAAAAGCTTAAAACCATCTATGAAGAAATCGAAGTACCACTGATTCCTGTGATGTCTCGCATTGAGCGTACTGGCGTATTCATCGATGACATGCTGTTAGGGGCTCAATCACAAGAGATTGCGGTTCGTCTGGATGAGTTAGAGCAGAAAGCTTACGAGATTGCAGAGCAAGAGTTCAACATGAACTCGCCAAAACAGCTGCAAGCGATCCTGTTTGAAAAAATGGGTCTACCGGTTATCAAGAAAACGCCATCAGGTGCGCCTTCAACTAACGAAGAAGTGTTGCAAGAGCTGGCCCTTGATTACCCGTTGCCTAAGCTGATCATTGAGTATCGTGGCCTTGCGAAACTGAAGTCTACTTACACAGATAAACTGCCGAAGATGATCAACGCTGAAACGGGTCGCGTTCATACTTCTTACCACCAAGCGGTAACGGCAACCGGTCGTTTGTCTTCGACTGATCCAAACCTACAAAATATCCCAATTCGTAATGAAGAAGGTCGTCGTATTCGCCAAGCATTCGTTGCACAACATGGTTGGAAGATCCTAGCGGTCGATTACTCTCAAATTGAATTGCGTATCATGGCGCACCTATCGGCTGATAAAGCGCTGCTGGAAGCGTTCCAACAAGGCAAAGATATTCACGCGGCAACGGCTGCTGAGATTATCGGCGTGGCTATTGATCAAGTTACCACTGAACAGCGTCGTCGTGCTAAAGCCGTTAACTTCGGCCTTATTTACGGCATGAGTGCCTTTGGCTTGGCTAAGCAACTGGGGATTCCTCGTGGTGAAGCACAGCACTACATGGACACTTACTTTGAACGCTACCCTGGTGTAATGCAGTACATGGAAGACACACGCAGCGCTGCTTCAGAGCAAGGCTTCGTTGAAACCATTTACGGTCGTCGGTTGCACCTGCCTGAAATCCAATCTCGTAATGGCATGCGTCGTAAAGCCGCTGAACGTGCGGCGATCAATGCACCGATGCAAGGTACTGCAGCAGACATCATTAAGAAAGCGATGTTGTTAGTGGATGAGTGGATTCAAGCGGAAGGCGATGGTCGTGTGAAGCTATTGATGCAAGTACACGATGAATTGGTATTTGAAGTTCAAGAGTCAGCTTTAGCCGAAATTGAAAGTAAAGTACAAGAATTGATGGAGTCAGCCGCTGATCTAGAAGTACCGTTAGTCGCGGAAGCAGGCCACGGTGACAACTGGGATCAAGCCCACTAATCAGTTTTTGACCTTATTGAGTGAATTAGTATGAGCCAGTGCACAAACACTGGCTTTTTTTTGTCTCGAATAAAGTTAAACCGTAAGAAGAATTTAGGTGTTTTAATAAAACATTCATGAAAAAAAACTACAAAAATTGTTTTCATTTCTGAGCAATTGTTGTACATTAAATCTTGTAGGGTACAGAGGTAAGATGTTCTATCTTTCAGACCTTTTGTTTCACGTTATTGGATTAGGCTGATTCAGCCGCCCCAGTCAGTATTTGACTGGGGCGTTTTTTCTTGTGCGAAAGAAAAATATTTCTAACCTACTATTACTCCCGTAAACTCGCCCTTTTTAGTGTCTTTTCTTACGCTTTCTCAAGCTCAGTGATAAACACCTGATTTGCCTTAGATCTGGAATTCGATCAGCATTTGGTAATTTAAATCCGTCTCTAATTTGATTGTTTTATCATTTAAAATAACTTTTATTTTACAAGTTGCCGATAAAGGATTGATAGCTTACGCCTTATTTATCAGTGTATTGAGTGGGTGAATGCTCAATGTAATCCATGATTTCTTGTTGTTTCTCAGTACTGTATTTCAGCGCTTCGGCGGTGATTTGGATGGATTGCGCCATAGAAGAGATATTGTGGGTCGCTTTCACCAAGGTTTGCTGCATGGGTTTTAGGATGAGTAGATAGATAGCAGTCAAAGCGATAACAATGACAGCGATAACGGTTGCTAACGCAATGATGATCTTGGTCTGAATATCATCCAATAGCATTTGACTGGTCTTTTTAAAGGCGAGTCGAGATTGGTCTAAGGCTTGTGGGAGTTGATTGAGTGATGTCTTGGTAGAGCTCGCAAGCTTGTTGATGCTTTCAACGGTTTGATTCAGGGCTTTTTGTTGGTCTTCACTAAGGTTGGGGTTGTTGACGATAGCTTGCAACGATTGTGATATGACCTCGAGAGATTCACTTGCCTCCTGAGCGTACTTCTCCATGCCGTCGAGATCTAAGGTCATATCAACATTGACCAGAGCGGCCTCGGTCTTGGGCTGTTCCGATTCAGATGTTACACCGGAAAATGAGATCAATATAAGTGCGATGGTCGCCAAGGGTTTTTTCCACATGAGCATTCCTTTCTCATTGTTCTGTTTATTTAGATGTGTCTTTTAGTATGGTTCACTTCTCTCGTTTCTAACTGATTAATATTGTCTTTAATTCTCAAGACTTAGGTTTAACTCACTAATTTTGGGGCAAAAAAATACCCCACCTATATAAGGAAGGGTATTAATAAGGCTAAATCACTTGCTGTAAGTGCTTTAACCTCTAATTATAGATAAAGCTATAGATAGAAGAACTACTCTGCGTCGTTGTGCTCTTCGTCAGCCAGTTCATCAAGAATCTGGTCAGCAAAAGCTGGGGCAAACCACTCATCCATCTTGGCTCGCAGTTGATCAACGCCGATGCCCTTCATTGAAGAGAAGACATCAACCGCTACATCACCACCGAAAGATTTCGCATCATTACGGATTTTCAGTAGTTGCGCTTTACGAGCGCCACTTTTCAGTTTGTCTGCTTTTGTTAACAAAACTTGCACTGGGATGCGGCTATCGATAGCCCAGTAGATCATTTGTTGGTCAAGGTCTTTCATTGGGTGACGGATATCCATCAATACCACTAAACCTTTCAAGCTTTCGCGTCGCTGTAGGTATTCACCTAGCGATTTCTGCCATTTTTTCTTCAGCTCAAGAGGGACTTGAGCAAAGCCATATCCAGGTAAATCGACGATATGACAACCGTCCGTTACCTTAAATAGGTTAATTAGCTGAGTTCGACCGGGTGTTTTACTGGTTTTCGCCAAGCCTTTTTGGTTTGTAACGCGATTTAGCGCGCTAGATTTACCAGCATTGGAGCGTCCTGCAAACGCAATTTCGATCCCTTCGTCTTCTGGTAAATGACGAATATCAGGTGCACTGGTAATGAAATGCGTGTTTTGATAATGAATTTTTACGCTCACTGTTAACTCCATCTCGACTTTGTGTAGTCGATTGATTACTTTTTTGTGAATTTGTGTAAAATAACCGTGCTCGGCATAAGGTCGCCTATTGTACCATGAGTGGCAACATAGAGTGGTACTGGAAGCTTGATAATTATAATGGAATGTCATGAAGAAATTAGCGCTAATTTTGAGTCTTTTAGCCAGCTGCTCAGTATGGGCTCAAGGTAGTATTGAAGCTGGTAAAGCCAAATCACAAACATGTGTTGCCTGCCACGGTGCTGACGGCAACAGTCTGATCACGCAGTACCCTAAACTGGCTGGTCAACATGAGAAGTACCTAGAGAAGCAGTTAAAAGAGCTTAAGCTCGGTATGACCAGTGGTGGTAAGCAAGGTCGTAATGAACCTGTAATGGGTGCAATGGCGATGTCTTTATCTGAAGAAGATATGGCTGACCTAGCGGCGTACTACGCATCGCTACCTATCTCTAGTAACTCTACTCCTGAGAATGTAGTAGATGAAGGTAAGGTTCTTTACACCGCGGGTAACGCAGAACGCGGCGTAACGGCGTGTATTGCTTGTCACGGTCCACGTGGTAACGGTACCGAACTTTCTGGTTTCCCTAAGATTTCAGGCCAGCACGCAGATTACATCAAGGCTCAACTTGAGAAATTCCGCGATGGTAGCCGTAATAACGACATGAATGCGATGATGCGTGATGTAGCTAAAAAGTTAACAGACGCAGATATTGATACCTTATCGAAGTACGTTGGTGGTTTACACTAATATGTCGGTTTCTTGCTCTTAGCCAGAGTAAAGAAATGTACGCTCGAGCGAGATTGAAGAGACGCCCCGATCAGTAATGGTCGGGGCGTTTTCTTTTGTATTGGTTTTATTAATATGTTTTGCGCTGATGTCTGATTTATCAATGTGTGATCGATTTGTGTACAAAAGTGTGAACTTGAACTCTTGTAGTCTTTTTGTAACACGGTAAAGTAACGGCCATCAGCTAGGAGCTGACTTAGATACGGATGGTCATCTAGTCTAACGGTATAGACAGAAACGGATCAGGCTAGGACAGCCCAGCAACAAGGTGTTAGAAAAGGATAGCCAAAACTCATCAGGACGATGAACAACAAACAAATTTGGCATGGAAAGCACCAATAACAAATGGAGATTTGTGTACCAAGTTGAGTATGCAAATTTTGGCCGATATAGGCAGATTTAGAGAGCGATAGGTTTTCCTATCGCTTTTTTTATTGATTTGATGAAAAAACACCCAATACCTCTCCACTATAAACTCAGTTTCTGGTATGTTTCGCATCCCTGTTTAAGGATGTGCTATGTATACTTGTCCCTTATGCCATCACCAAGGCGTGAATCACTATTTTGAAGACAAACGCAGAGCCTATCTGCAATGTCAGCAATGTGAACTGGTATTTGTTAAACCTGAACAAAGGTTAGAAGCAAAAGAAGAGAAAGCACACTATGATCTCCATGAGAACGATCCTAGTGATGCAGGCTATCGCCGTTTTCTATCTCGCATCGCGGATCCACTAACAGACAAAATTTCATCTAACTCATACGGGTTGGATTTTGGTTGTGGCCCAGGCCCTACGCTATCTATTATGTTAGAAGAAGCCGGACACACCATGGAGTTGTACGATATCTATTACCACCCAGAAGCTTCTGTGTTGGAAAAAACGTATGACTTTATGACTGCCACGGAGGTGATAGAGCATCTTTATCACCCAGACAAAGTGTGGCAGCAATGGTTGAATTTAGTTAAACCCAAGGGCTGGATTGGTCTTATGACTAAACTAGTAATAGACGTAGACGCGTTTGCTGGTTGGCACTACAAGAATGACCCGACACATGTCGTCTTCTTTAGTCGTCAAACATTCCAGTTTTTGGCAGAGCGGGATAAGCTCGAACTAGAATTTTTTGGAAATGATGTAATTTTACTGAGGAAAGTGCAGTAATGGGTCGTAGTAAGAAATCAAGAAAACCGGGAGCACTTGGTGCTCCGGAACCTATGGTTACTCGTAACCGTAGTGAATCTGATGTTGAAGGTCGTGAACGTAAGCGTGTTAAAAAGCGTAAAGGTCTTAAGTCTGGCAGCCGTCACTCAGATGGTAGCGAAGCAAAACAGCGTAAAGCTGCACTAGCTCGCGACCCTCGTTTAGGCAGCAAGAAAAAAATCCCGCTGATTGTTGAACCAGCGAAGAAGTCGACCAAACAAGAGCGCAAGCTATCTAACGAACAAGAGTTAGAGATGCTTGAGAATGATGCTCAACTGAACACATTGCTAGATCGTATCGAAAATGGTGAAAACCTAGGTGCTGGCCTGCAGAAGTTTGTTGATGAGAAACTTGATCGTATCGAACACCTAATGGGCCGCTTAGGTCTGCTAGAGCCAGAAGACGATGAAGAAGAGATCTTCGAAGAAGCACCAGTTGCATCTAAGAAGAAAGCAAGCTCTGACGAAGACTTGCTATCTCAATTCGAAGATTTCGACTTAGACAGCTTTAAAGGTTAATAGCCAATGAACGTAACCTTATTAGCAATTGCTGGTGGAATTATCATTCTCGGCTTGGGCTCTTACGCAGGTTACCTTCTACTTCAAGTGAAGAAGCAGACGGAGTTGCAAAAGCAGCATCAAGCACTTGCCATTGAAAAACGTAACGCGACGATTTACGAAAACGTAAATACTTTGTGCTTAGCGGGTATTCAAGGCCAGTGTGACTTACCTGAGATCAGTATCCGAGTGTGTATCATTATGGATAACGTTCAGGGTGATGAGCGTGTCGATTTTGATTCTGAGTATCCCGCTCTTTCTGAGCTGTACCATATCGTAAAAGATATGGCTCGCGGAGATGGAAGGCAGGAACTGACGAAGAAAGAGCGCATGCAGCAGAATCTCACACGCCATAAGGCGGAGACTCGCTTGAATGATGCGGTCATTGAAGATTTGAAAAGGTTGCAGGAGAAGGTTAAGCCTCTCAACAACCAAATCAACATTCAGATGATCTAGTCACTAAGACTTTTAAATATAGAGGCTTGTTTAACATTTAGTTTTTAGACGCGCTGCTTTTAATACCTATGCATTTAAGACTTTTTGTCCTAAATGCATCTTGTTTTTAAGTCGCCTTGTCTTTAATAGACGATGTTAAATGAGCCTTCTTACCTTTTGCGTCTCGTTAATCCCGACGCTTTGTTAGTGATCAAGCTAGCAGTTCTGAGTTTTTGTCTGAAAAATTGATTTTGTCTTGGAACGACCTTACAGGTCGTGTGGCAAAATAACCCGTCTATATTTTAATGTATGTAAAATGATTTGAGAGACCTTAAGTTCTCGCGGATCTAAATTGGAATTACCGCTATGTCGAGCAAGCCAGTAACAACGAATCAGCAAATCGTTTGGGATCAAGAGATCTTAAACAAGTACAACTATTCGGGACCTCGTTACACTTCATATCCAACAGCGTTGGAGTTTCATGAAGCGTTTACCGTCGCTGATTACGACATGGCGTGTACTCAGTACCCTGAGCGTCCACTCTCTCTTTACGTGCATATCCCGTTCTGTCATAAGCTTTGTTACTACTGTGGTTGTAATAAAGTCATTACTCGTCACTCGCACAAAGCGGATGAGTACTTAGATGTGATTGAACATGAAATCCGCCAGCGCGCCTCTTTGTTGAATGGCCGTGAAGTGACGCAATTGCACTTCGGTGGTGGTACGCCAACGTTCTTGACCAAAACACAAATTACTCGCTTGATGATGATTCTGCGTGAGGAATTTAATTTCACTGCTGACGCTGAAATCAGTATTGAAGTTGACCCGCGTGAGATTGAGCTAGACGTACTTGACCACCTGCGTAACGAAGGCTTCAACCGCCTGAGCATTGGTGTGCAAGACTTCAATAAAGAAGTGCAGAAACTGGTTAACCGTGAGCAAGATGAAGAGTTCATCATTGCGATGGTTAAACGTGCGAAAGAGCTAGGCTTCCGTTCAACCAACCTTGATTTGATCTACGGCCTACCAAAGCAGACTCAAGCTTTGTTCGCGGAAACATTGAAGCAAGTGTTAGAAATGAAACCGGGTCGTTTATCGGTATTTAACTACGCACACATGCCGCAACTGTTTGCTGCGCAGCGTAAGATTAAAGATGAAGACTTACCTGAACCAAAAGAGAAAATGGCAATCCTCCAAGATACCATTGAGACTTTAACGGGCGCGGGCTACCAGTTCATTGGTATGGATCACTTTGCTCTGCCTGAAGACGAGCTAGCAGTAGCACAGCGTGAAGGTATTCTGCATCGTAACTTCCAAGGCTACACGACCCAAGGTGAAGCTGACCTAATTGGCTTCGGTGTTTCTGCAATCTCTATGGTCGGTGATGCTTACGCTCAAAACCAGAAAGAGCTGAAGAAGTATTACGCTCAGGTGAATGACCTTCGCCACGCGCTTTGGAAAGGTGTTGCTCTAGACAGTGACGACCTTCTACGTCGTGAAGTGATCAAACAGCTTATCTGTAACTTTAAGCTTGATAAAACCATGATCGAATCTGAGTTCTCGGTTAATTTTAATCGTTACTTCAAAGAAGATTTAGGGCTACTGCAAACCTTTATCAACGATGAGTTGGTAGAAGTTGACGATAAAGAAATCCGCGTGACTTTACGTGGCCGTTTGTTGATTCGTAATATCTGTATGTGTTTCGATAAATACCTACGTGCTAAGGCTCGCCAACAGCAGTTCTCTCGTGTGATTTAATCGCTCGATTGAGAACAGAAATATAAAAAATGCCAGCATTATGCTGGCATTTTTGTGTCTATCTGTAAGTCAATTCTCTATCTACTTTACATCATGCTTTCTTTTCTGCTTTGTTTTACGTTGCAGAGGTCGGTTGGCCATTGCTCAAAAGGAACCGGGCGACTGTATAAGAACCCCTGTGCCTGCGGGCATTTCAGCTGTTTGAGTAGATCCGCTTGTTGCTGAGTTTCTACACCTTCTGCGACTATGCTTACCTTGAAGCCCTTGGTGATATTGACGATGGCTGCAACGATAGAGCTATCTAGGTTCTCTTTTTCGAGCTTGCTGACGAAGCTGCGATCGATCTTTAAGCAATCAAATGGCAGTTTGTGTAAATAAGCCAGTGACGAATAGCCGGTACCAAAGTCATCAATTGCAATCGAGATGCCTAATGCTTTTAGCGTCAGCATGTTATCGATGATGGCAGGGTCATTGTCGACGATGCGTGACTCAGTGATCTCTAGTGTCAGGTTGCTTGCTGGTAGCTTGGTGTCACGTAGCGTGCCTTTAACTTGTTCAACAAAGCCACTTTCACTCAGTTGATCGACCGAAAGGTTAACGTGAATAGAGAAGTCCTTGCTCCATTTTCCTGACTCAATCGCGATGGCAGTATCTCGACACGACTTATGTAGAATTTGCTTGCCGATATCGTAAATCAGCCCGCTCTCTTCAGCGAGAGGAATGAATTCAAGTGGTGAGACTATTCCTTCATCGGCTATCCAGCGTGCTAAAGCTTCAGCCCCAATGGTCGATCCGGATTCTAGATCAATAATAGGTTGATAGAAGGGTTCGAACTGTTGAAGTTCAATCGCTCGGTTCATCCGCGCTAGCATCTTAGTACGATGTCTTGATGCTTTACCCATCTCAGGGCTGTAAATGCTGACACTGGCTTTGTCTTGTTTTGCGTTGCTCAAAGCAATGCTACTACTACGCAGCAATAGCGCAATGTCGTGGACGTTAGATACACCGACGACGCCCATCGATACCTTAATGGCGACACTTTCTGATTCCATTGAAAATGGGGAAGCAAAGGTTTGAAGCAAGCGATTAGTCAGTAGTTGAGCTTCCTTGCTTTGGATGACGTTCGGGGCGTAAATGGCGAATTCATCACCGCCAGTGCGAGCTAATAGGTAATCGGATGGCAATGTACCTCTTAAACGAGCGGCCGCAATGATAAGCAATTGGTCACCATTGTAATGACCAAGGCTGTCATTGATGTCTCGGAAGCGATCAATACCCACTAAATAAAGTGTGCCTTTTTCGTTTGCAGGGTTTTTCTTGGCAGCGTCGATAAAGCCTTCTCGACTATATAATTTGGTTAGTGAGTCATAGGTAAGCTGAGACTGTAATGCTTGAAAGGAAGCCTTTAAGTTGTTGGCCATTTCATTGAATGACTCCACCAACATGCTGGTTTCATAGATATGCCCTGTCTTTGGCATGCTCGTGCCCCAATCACCTTTAGCAAGACGCTTTGCCGCATCCGCTGTTGAGGTGATGGGTTGGGTAACGCGATTAAACGCAATTAACCCAGCAATGACACCAATGCAACTCAGCGCTAGCCCGAGCAACCAACTGTTTCTTTGGTTTTCAGGTAATTCACCGAGTAGGTTGCTTTCAGGGATCGACATACCAATAAACCAAGTGATGCCGTGCTCATCTTCATAAGGGGTGATCTGGTTGAAGTATCGTTCGTTGTCTAGGCGAAAGCTAAAGCGCTGCACGCCCAAATTATCGATTAGGTGAAATTGGTCTACGTAGCTAGCACTTTCACGTATTACCGGGTTAGCACTCTCTGATGCCAGTAAGCGTTGGCCCTTATTGGTTTTCCCTGTTCCCCAAGAGACCACGCTACCTCCGCCCGAGTGAGCGACCAAGCGTTGCTGCTTATCAATGATATAAACAGAGGCATCCGTTTTATCTTTGAGTTCTTTGAGAAACGCATTAAAGGTATTGATCTTAATGTCGCTAACGACGACGGCTTTGAATTCGTTGTCATCATAGATAGGGGCGAGGGCAGATAAGGTGATCTCTTGTCGTTCATCTGCATTGGCATAAATTGGCGACCATACAGCCTTTTTTTGTGTAGCAACGGGTGTGTACCAAGGGCGGACCCTCGGGTCGTAACCTGAAATCACCGATCGAATGTCTTCGCTGATCTTGCTGCCACGGTAAATGACCAGCTGATCGTTAGTACGGTCGTCTTGTACCATCAAGGTATAGCCGTTGTTAGCTTCTTTACGAAAACCGACATAGTTACCATCTTCAGAACCAAAGCCGATCACATCGAGTTGAGGTATAGCTGTGAAATGGTCTGAAAACGTATAAAGAATGTAGTCTTGGACCTTGCTAAGGTTGCCCGCTTGATAAAGATGGTGGTAGCCAATGTTATGGCTGAGCGAGAGGTTGGCGTGAAATGGTTTTTCTAAAAAATTGGACAGGCTTTGATGAACATGGTCAGTAAGTGATGTTAGTTGGCGTGCACTAACATCACTCACCATCTCTTTGTAGCTTTGCTTTTGAGTGAAAACCATTACGCTCATAGTGAACAGAAAAATCATCACGAATGGCAGAACCACCGCGGTTCTCAATGTAATTTGTGTTTTCAAAGACATCTTTAGCTACAACTTTAGTGAATGGCATACCTTAATTGTACCGACACTATTCAAACCAAGCGACCCTTTTTTGGTTAAAAAGTCGCTGTATCGAAAGTCATATCTGGTCAGTACAGTTCTTTGAGTTTACGGGTTAGGGTGTTTCTTCCCCAACCTAAAACCTTGGCTGCATCCTGTTTATGACCATTGGTATGGTTGAGTGCAGCCTCTAGCAGTATACGTTCAAACTCTGGCAGAGCATAAGTTAGTAGCTCTTTTTCTCCGGAATCAAGCGCACACTTTGCCCAATTAGCGAGCAGTTGTTGCCAGTTATCTCCAGTCCCTGAGGTCGTCACCACTTTTTCTTCCAACAGTTCTGGAGGCAAGTCTGAAGGGAGTATTTCACTGCCGCTTGCCATGACTGTGAGCCAACGACAGATGTTCTCAAGCTGACGTACGTTACCCGGCCAATTTAGCTGATTGAGCTTCATGATGGTCTCTGAGTGCAGTGTCTTCACTTCTACACCAAGCTCTTCAGCGGCTGATGCTAGGAAGTGGTGAGTCAGTTTTTCAATGTCCTGTTTACGTTCGCGCAGTGCCGGAATATGGATTCGGATAACGTTCAGTCGATGGAAAAGGTCTTCACGGAAACCACCGTCATGCACCAAGCGCTCAAGATCTTGGTGGGTTGCTGCAACGATACGAACATCAACCTTAACCGCAGAATGCCCACCGACACGATAAAATTGACCATCAGAAAGCACGCGCAGTAGCCGAGTCTGAATATCGAGTGGCATATCGCCTATTTCATCAAGAAACAGAGTGCCGCCGTTGGCTTGTTCGAATCGTCCTTGGCGAACACTGTTAGCGCCAGTAAAGGCGCCTTTCTCGTGGCCAAACAGCTCTGATTCGATCAAGTCTTTAGGGATTGCCGCCATGTTTAATGCAATGAATGGCTTTTTAGCTCTTGGGCTGTGACGATGCAGAGCGTGCGCGACTAATTCTTTACCAGTACCAGATTCACCATTAATAAGAACCGAAATGGATGAACGAGACAAACGGCCAATAGCTCGGAAAACTTCCTGCATTGCCGGTGCTTCACCGATGATTTCTGGTGCGTTGGTCTCTTCGGCTACTTCGCTGGCTTGTTCTCGCTTTTGCTCTTGGCTGTGTGCGATGGCTCGCTCTACTAGAGTCAGTGTCTCATCAATATCAAACGGCTTAGGTAGATACTCAAAAGCCCCTTTTTGATAAGCATTCACCGCTGCATCGAGGTCTGAGTGCGCGGTCATAATGATCACTGGCAGGTCGGGAGAGCGCTGGTGAACTTGGTGTAACAGCTCAATCCCGTCAATGCCAGGCATGCGAATGTCGGACACCAAAACGTCTGGTGTTTCGCGTTCAAGAGCAAGCAATACGCTCTCAGCATCAGCAAATGTTTCACACTTTATATCCGCAGATGACAGCGTCTTTTCTACGACCCAGCGTATAGAACTGTCGTCATCGACGACCCAAACGTATCCCTTACTCATAATTCAATTCCTTTGCAGCCAATTCTATTGTGATAATCATTGTTGTTTTTATGATGTCTTTAATCTTTGTGTTACCGAGTTAAGCCTTTCATCTCGCTGTCCAATCGCGAGGTTCTGTTGACCTAAATGGGTAGGTAAATCGTGAATGTGGTGTTACCCGGCCAGCTCTCAACATCAATTTTTCCATTGTGCTGATCGATCAGGTTTTGAGAAATCGATAGTCCCAGCCCTGTGCCACCCTCTCGTCCGCTGACCATTGGGTAAAACAGCGTGTCTTTTAAATCATCGGGGATGCCGGGGCCGTTATCGCTGATCTCAATGCGCGCTGCGAGTTTGTGTCGCTGCCCATGAATATTGGCTTGATGCACCGTTCTGGTGCGAATGGTGATTTTCCCTGATTCTTGCGCCTTTAAAATCTGTGCCGCGTTACTCACGATATTGAGCATCGCTTGTTCAACTTGTGCTGAATCCATCAGAATGTCCGGTAAGCTCGGGTCGTAATCTCGTTCGATGGCGAGCGTTGAACCCGACTCGAGTTCCACGAGCTGCCTGACTTTCTCAAGTATCTGGTGTAGGTTCTCTTCTGACTTGGTCCCCGGCTTCTGAGGGCCAAGCAGGCGATCAACTAAAGCTCTTAGGCGGTCGGCTTGCTCAATAATGATCTGCGTATATTCATTAAGAGACTGATCAGGAAGCATTTTCCCAAGTAACTGCGCCGCACCTCTTAAGCCACCGAGTGGGTTCTTAATCTCATGTGCTAACCCGCGCACCAACAGCTTAGCTGCTTGTTGTTGTGCGTGTTGGTTGAGTTCTTGGCTGAGGCGTCTTTGCTGGTCTATCTTGCGCATCTCAACCAATAACAGCGTCTCTCGTTGCCAAGAGATTGGGCTAACCGTGACTTCAAGCATCAGTGGGCGGTTATCAACAACGAAGGTAACGTCACTGTCGGTAATGCTCTGGCCACTTTGTAGCGGTTGCGTCAGAAGCGCCAAATCCAGTGAGGCGTGTTGGATGAGTTGGCTCAATGGGTGATCGACGATGCGTCGCGCGCTTTGTGAAAAGAGTTGTTCAGCCGCCGGGTTGGCGTATCGGACATACAGTTGCTCATCGAGCATCAATGTTGAGGTCACCATGTTGTCGAGAATGGCGCTGGAAAGATGATGTGTATCTATGCTGTCGCTTTTGGCTGATCGATTCACTATTTCGTCCTTGAACTGGTGTTTTTCTCACTGCACCAAATTGGTGCGTAGCTAAGTTCAAGTATGGCGCATATCAACCAGAAGCTAAAGATAATTCATTAGAGTCGCTGAAAGCTGCTTCGATTAGGTGAAAAGTAGAGGTAATTCAGTCTCTTTTAACACATTGGCCTACTTGAGCGTCGCTCGATGTAAATACACGGTGACTGGACTAGTAGATGCAATAAGCTTGCCGCTTCTATGTGCTTGAATTGCAATGGTGTGAGTACCTCGATCGATACCTTTCAGTTCCCAATTCGGTTGGGTTTGTGGGGCGCCATAGCGACGACCATCGAGCATCAATTGCAACTGTTCTCCAATACCAAGCTTGCGGCTAAGTTCTATTTGAATAGGGATTAAGCCGCGGTTGCTACGGATGGTTTGGTCATGAACGGGAGTCAGCATGATGAGGGCTAGTTGAGCTGGTGCCTCACGTTTCGTGCTTTCTGTTTTCCCCTGAGCCTGAGCTGGCGTTGCCGTTTTAGTTGTAGATGAAGCTGCAGCATCAACGGGCGTCGAGGCTTCAAATTTAGGAGCCGGCGCTGATGCTTGCACATCCGGTAGGCGAAGAGATTTGGCATCTTGAGCGCTAGGGTTATCACTAAAGTGGAGAACACCATCCTCATCCACCCAGGTATACACCGTTTGAGCAGAGCACGAGATCGCGACTGTTAACCCGATCAGGAACAGTATATTTTTCATATCTTTAGCCTCTTTTCACCGCTAGGTGATTTCACGTTTGGCGTTGGTTTTGTTATTGATTTTATTGTATTTATAGCAGCAGCCTCTGAGGGCTTTTGTCTAAGGTATGGTACGAGGAAGCAGGGGGAGGGAGTATATAAAAAAGGCCCGCCTGCGAGGCGAGCCTAATATTTAGTCAGCGATTCTTACAAGGTTGCAGTAAGAAATGGCTTATCTCTACAGGAGATTAAACTGAGTAGTACAGTTCAAACTCAAGTGGGTGTGTTGCCATGTTCACGCGTTGTACGTCGTCAGATTTCAGTGTGATGTAAGAATCAATGAAATCGTCAGAGAATACGCCGCCAGCTGTTAGGAACTCACGATCGTCGTCTAGCGCTTTAAGTGCTACTTCTAGAGATTCAGCAACGGTTGGGATTTCAGCCGCTTCTTCTGCTGGAAGGTCGTATAGATCTTTATCCATAGCTTCGCCTGGGTGGATCTTGTTCTTGATACCGTCAAGGCCAGCCATCAGCATTGCTGAGTAACATAGGTATGGGTTCGCTGCTGGGTCACCAAAACGTAGCTCGATACGACGTGCTTTCGGGCTTGGTACTACTGGGATACGGATAGAAGCAGAACGGTTACGTGCTGAGTAAGCAAGCATTACCGGAGCTTCAAAACCAGGTACAAGACGCTTGTACGAGTTCGTTGACGGGTTAGCAAATGCGTTGATTGCACGAGCGTGCTTGATTACACCACCGATGTAGTAAAGCGCCATTTCAGATAGGCCGCCGTACTTATCACCAGCAAACAGGTTAACGCCGTCTTTTGCTAGAGATTGGTGAACGTGCATACCAGAACCGTTGTCACCAACTAGTGGCTTAGGCATGAATGTCGCTGTTTTACCAAATGCGTGAGCAACGTTGTGCACAACGTACTTGTAGATTTGAGTCTCATCCGCTTTTGTTGTTAGCGTGTTGAAGCGAGTTGCGATTTCGTTTTGACCCGCAGTTGCTACTTCGTGGTGGTGAGCTTCAACTACTAGGCCCATCTCTTCCATTACTAGACACATTGCTGAACGGATGTCTTGAGATGAATCTACAGGAGCTACTGGGAAGTAACCGCCTTTAACGCCAGGACGGTGACCTTTGTTACCGCCTTCGATATCAGAACCTGTGTTCCAAGCTGCTTCTACATCATCAATCTTGAAGAAAGAACCAGACATGTCGTTTGAGAACTTAACGTCATCGAATAGGAAGAATTCTGGCTCTGGACCAACTAGAACTGTGTCTGCGATACCCGTAGAACGTAGGTATTCTTCAGAACGCTTAGCGATAGAGCGTGGGTCACGGTCGTAGCCTTGCATTGTTGCAGGCTCAAGGATGTCACAACGGATGTTTAACGTTGCATCTTCTGTGAATGGGTCCAGTACAGCTGAAGCTGCGTCTGGCATCATTACCATGTCAGATTCGTTAATGCCTTTCCAACCAGCTACTGAAGAGCCGTCAAACATTTTACCTTCTTCGAAGAAGTCTGCATCAACTTGGTGAGAAGGAATAGAGATGTGCTGCTCTTTACCTTTTGTATCAGTAAAACGTAAGTCGATAAATTTAACTTCGTTCTCTTGGATCAGGGATAGTACATTTTCTACTGACATCTTGGATAACCTCCAGTGTTATTAATTCGGTATTAGCTCGATTCGGTTGAAACTAGCATTGATTAATGTCTATAAGTGCATTAATCGATGCTGATTTATCTATAGCCAAAAACGTGCCAAAAAAATTATTCCATTAATTTCAATGATTTACTTGTTTTCTTGTTTCATTAATTCTGGTTTTTGCACCAAAATGATCTTCTGATGCACCTTGTTGGTGCAATTGCTTATCTGTGCACCAATATGAAACATAAGCGAGCACCATTCAGCAATGAATTGCCTAAGTTGTCAATCCACTTTTGTTATTTTTCCGGAGATTTGGCTGTCCATCTTGCGGCGGATGCTTTTTTAGAATCCTACGAATTAGACTGTTAGATACTGTATTGAATCAAAGTTAAGCGGATATGAATCGCTAATAAAGAAAAAAGCCTTGGTTGAGATCACATATTTCTGGGTTTTTGTCTAAAATCTGGTATATTATTGACCGTTTTTTAAATCAAGCTAGCGGTTATTATCCAAACTTTTGAGATAATTGACGGCTACCTTTTATGAGTGAATCGAGAATCCATGTCTACTCCACAGATTGATAAGTTAAGAAATATCGCGATCATCGCGCACGTTGACCACGGTAAAACGACTTTGGTTGATAAACTACTACAACAGTCAGGCACTCTTGAGTCTCGTGGTGAAGCTGAAGAGCGTGTCATGGATTCGAATGACATCGAAAAAGAGCGTGGCATTACAATCCTTGCTAAGAACACAGCAATTGACTGGAATGATTACCGTATCAACATCGTAGATACCCCTGGACACGCGGACTTCGGTGGTGAAGTTGAACGTATCATGTCTATGGTTGATTCAGTTCTTCTGATCGTTGATGCAGTTGATGGCCCAATGCCTCAAACTCGTTTCGTAACGCAAAAAGCTTTCGCACACGGCCTTAAGCCAATCGTTGTTATCAACAAGATTGACCGTCCTGGAGCTCGTCCTGATTGGGTTATGGACCAAGTATTTGACTTGTTCGACAACCTAGGCGCGACTGATGAGCAACTAGACTTTACTGTTGTTTACGCTTCAGCTCTAAACGGTTGGGCAACAATGGAAGAAGGCGAAGTTGGCACAGACATGGAACCATTGTTCCAAGCTGTTGTTGATACAGTAGAAGCACCTGCAGTTGACCTTGAAGGTCCACTACAAATGCAAATTTCGCAACTTGATTACAGCTCTTACGTAGGTGTTATCGGTGTTGCTCGTGTTACTCGTGGTTCTGTTAAGCCAAACCAACAAGTAACTATCGTGAATGCTGAAGGCAAAAAACGTAACGGTAAAGTAGGTACTGTACTTGGTTACCTAGGTCTTGAGCGTCACGAAGTAGAACAAGCTAATGCTGGCGACATCATTGCAATCACAGGTCTTGGTGAACTGAAAATTTCAGACACTATCTGTGACGTAAACAATGTTGAAGCAATGGAACCACTGTCTGTTGATGAACCAACAGTAACAATGACTTTCCAAGTAAACACTTCTCCGTTCGCGGGTAAAGAAGGTAAGTTTGTAACTTCACGTAACATCCTTGAGCGTCTTGAAAAAGAATTGGTTCATAACGTTGCACTACGTGTTGAAGAAACTGAAAGTCCAGACCGTTTCCGCGTATCAGGCCGTGGTGAGCTTCACCTTTCTATCCTGATCGAAAACATGCGTCGTGAAGGTTTCGAGCTAGCAGTATCTCGTCCAGAAGTAATCATCAAAGAAGAAGATGGTCAGAAAATGGAACCGTTCGAAACGGTTACTATCGATGTAGTTGAAGAGCACCAAGGTGCGATCATGGAAAGCATCGGTCTACGTAAGGGTGAGCTAACAGATATGGCACCAGATGGTAAAGGCCGTGTTCGCATGGACTTCATGATGCCTTCTCGTGGTCTTATCGGTTTCCAAACTGAATTCCTTACAATGACGTCTGGTTCTGGTCTTATCTACCACTCGTTCGATCACTACGGTCCTTACAAAGGCGGTATCATTGGTCAGCGTAACAACGGTGTTCTAATTTCTAACGCAACGGGTAAAGCACTGACTTACGCATTGTTCTTCCTTCAAGCTCGTGGTCGTCTATTCACAGAGCACGCTGATGAAGTTTATGAAGGTCAAGTAATCGGTATTCACAACCGTTCAAACGACCTGACAGTAAACTGTCTGAAAGGTAAGCAACTAACGAACGTTCGTGCATCTGGTACTGATGAAGCACAAGTTCTTTCTCCACCGATTAAGCACACTCTAGAGCAAGCTCTTGAGTTTATCGATGAAGATGAACTAGTAGAAGTAACGCCACTAAACGTACGTATCCGTAAGAAACTTCTTACTGAAAACGACCGTAAGCGTGCTGCACGTCCAGCTAAGGCTTAATTGCCAGCTGACTAGCTTCTAGCTATCAAGCAATACGTTTTAGAATAAGTAAGAAAGCCCCGAGTAGCCTAGCTACTCGGGGCTTTTGTTTTATGTGATATTGAAGTAGATACGGGTAAACGAGATGCGAGATACGAAGAGCGTTCAAGTCTTCGTCATCCTCAAGAGGGAGGGGCGACCGAGTTGGGGATCTAGCTTTTGATACCTAGATGGCTTGTAACAAATAGAACCCGTTCTTCGACTGACATAAATGGCACCTCGACCACCTCATACCCAAGCTCTTGATAGACTCTGACCAACGCGTGGTGAACCTCTAACGCCTCTTCAAGCGGATAAGGCCTCACATCATCTTGTACGTAAATAGATGCCTCAGGGCGACAGAACAAGGCTTGTGAGTGATAGCCTTGGCTAGCTTCTCGGTAGATTTTGTCAATCTCAAGGTTCGCCTGAGTTAAGTAACCGCAGATATCTGGAATGGCGCGATCGAGAAACGCAACCGGATGCTGGTTGGCCTGTTCCTTTTGCTCATTCATGAAAGTGAGACACAGGCGAGCAAAGCCCGGTAGGTCTAACCAAGGTAAGATACCGTTCTCAAGTTGGCTCTGCTGTTCAATTAACTGTCGAGAAGATTCCGCGAAGGTTGGGTAACCCATGTCACCCAAGGCATTGATCAGTGTTGTCTTCCCGGCTCCGGGGCCGCCAGTAATAATGATAGGTTGCATCGTGTTCTTTATCTGTAGCGCTACTTCTGGTTCAGTTGAGCTAGGAACTTATCCGATTCTGCTATTGCAGCATTCATCTGTTCTATCGCGTAGGCGATGTCTTTTTCTAAGCTCATAAATTCGCCCTGCAACGAACCGACAGCACTCGCATTGAGGTTATGCTTTAGATAAAGCGTATTGTCGCGAAGGGTGTTGAGTACCGGGTCCATTTTCTTCTCAGCGCGTTTCATTGCTGAAAGCATGGTCTTGTAAGACGATTGGGTTTCTCGCAGTTTTTGTTCACTCGAACGGCGCAGTGAAGCACTGGTGTAGAGGTCTAACTCGCTCTGCCACTCTGCAAACAGCGCATCTGACACGTCTTCAATCGCAGCAATCCGATCACTGACATTTTGCGCGGCTTTCTCGCTGTCTTGGTATTTATCGTTGATTTGGTTGTACATGTCTTCAAGGTCGCCGCCACTGAAGTTCGTCAGGCTACTCAAGGCTTCAAGTGCGCTGGTAAACTCTTCCTGAGCATCCTGCTGCGACTCTTTCGCGTCTTCTACTCTGTCGACCATAATGTCGCGCTTGTGGTAACCCACTTGCTCCATGGCAGAGTAATAAGCGGACTGGCATCCAGTTAGAGAAAAAATAGAGAGGACTATAACTATTAAATAAGGCATCCTAGTTTCCTATAGTTAAGTGACGGAATATTAATTAGGACTATGAACGAGTTACAAGGGAGTTACAAGTTGAAGATAAAAAAGGCAGCCACAGGAAGCATCCAGTTTTCCCGCTATCTTCTTACGCGGATGACGCACGATAGAGTCAACGTGAACGCGGGCTATTTAGCGTACATTACTCTGCTTTCCATTGTGCCGATGCTGACGGTTCTGCTATCGATTTTATCGTCATTCTCAATCTTTGCTGATGTCGGTCTCGTGATTCAAAACTTTGTCATTACCAACTTTGTTCCTGCGTCAGGGGATGCAGTGCATGGTGCTTTGCTTGAATTTGTCGCCAATACCGGAAAAATGACCGCTGTAGGCAGTGTGTTCTTATTCATTGCAGCTCTGATGCTGATCTCCAATATTGATAAGAACTTGAACTACATCTGGCGCGTAACGGAAAAGCGACGTGCGGTGTTGTCTTTCTCTATGTATTGGATGGTGCTAACCCTTGGGCCAATTTTAGTGGGCGCCAGCATTGCCGCGACCTCTTACGTGACGTCATTGAATTTGCTGCAAAACGAAGTCGTCTCGAGTGCCTTCAATACCGTGATTCGCAAGCTTCCTTTGATTCTCTCTTTCTTTGCGTTCTTCGGTTTATATCTTCTCGTTCCAAACAAAAAGATACACTTTTCTCATGCTGCTGCAGGCTCTTTGGTTGCGGCCATTCTGTTTGAATTAAGCAAGAAAGGTTTTGCAGCTTATATTACTCAGTTTCCGTCTTATCAGTTGATTTACGGTGCTTTAGCGGCGATTCCGATTCTTTTTGTTTGGGTTTATTTGTGCTGGTTAATCGTGTTAGTGGGTGCTGAAGTGACAGCCGCGCTTGGTGAGCACGAACAGTGGAGTGACTCGCAAGAAATGGTACACTCGCTGGATAACGATGAAATTCCAGAGCAAGGAAACAACAGTGATAGCCCTGATTCAAAGAGTAAGTGAAGCTGCCGTCCGTGTTGATGGCGAAGTAGTTGGTGAGATTGAACAAGGCTTATTGGTTCTATTAGGCGTGGAAAAAGGTGACGACGAAGTCAAAGCCAAACGTTTGATGGAACGAGTGACAACTTATCGTGTCTTTGAAGATGAAGACGGAAAAATGAACCTCAACGTAAAACAGGTTGAAGGTAAAGTGTTGGTAGTTTCTCAATTTACACTGCCAGCCGATACAAAAAAAGGAACCCGAGCGGGTTTTTCTCGCGGAGCAAACCCTGAAGATGCAAAGCGTCTTTACGATTATTTCTCTGACCAATGTGAATCAGTATTGCCAACGGAACGTGGCCGATTTGCAGCCGACATGAAAGTGTCATTGGTTAATGATGGTCCAGTAACATTCTGGCTCCAGGTTTAAACTTAAAGGAATATGCATGTTTAAACTGATAACACCGACCACCGAAAATCAACTGAACAAGTATTACCATTTTCGTTGGCAGATGCTGCGTGAACCTTGGCGTATGCCGGTAGGTTCCGAGCGTGATGAGTATGATGCCATGAGTCACCATCGTATGATTGTCGATGGTCGTGGTCGCCCAATGGCGATTGGCCGCCTTTACATCACTCCAGATCTAGAGGGGCAGATCCGCTATATGGCGGTGAAGAATTCTCGCCGAAGTAAAGGCATGGGCTCACTTATCTTGGTTGCGCTAGAGTCACTGGCACGTCAAGAAGGGGCGAAGCGTTTGGTGTGTAATGCACGCGAAGATGCGATCTCATTCTATGAGAAGAATGAGTTTGAACGTCGTGGTGAAATTAATGATCAACGCGGCCCTGTGCGTCACCAACAGATGGTGAAACCTCTTGACCCAATGGCTGATGTACTGCGCAAACCAGAATGGTGTAATGAGCTTCAGCAGCGTTGGGAAAATCAGATCCCGATCAGTGACAAAATGGGCATCAAGATTAACCAATACACGGGTTATCAGTTTGAGTGTAGCGCTCAGTTGAATCCCAACCTTAACCCTCATAACACCATGTTTGCTGGCTCAGCTTTTACCTTGGCGACTCTAACGGGTTGGGGAATGACTTGGCTACTGATGAAAGAACGTGGGCTGACCGGTGATATCGTACTGGCAGACAGTAATATTCGTTATCGTCACCCAGTCGAGCAAAACCCAGTCGCATCTACGTCATTGGATGGGATCAGTGGCGATTTAGATCGCCTCGCGTCGGGCAGAAAAGCTCGCATCATCATTCATGTGACCATTAACAGTGGCGATGTGGAAGCAGTCGAGTTTACGGGAACCTATATGCTGATCCCTGACTACAAAAAGCGATTATCAACAGACTCCAACGTAAGCGTATAGCTGACACTGGCTAACAGATACAGATACAGATACAGATACAGATAGAAGGCGCTACTCCTGTGGAGTGGCGCTTTTTTGTTGGCAGTCGTTAATCTCGGAATACTCTGCTTGGGTGAGCTTTCCTGATATTTGGTGGCATTGATCCGATAAGGAAATAGAGAGAGTGTGTTGCTCGATCTTAAGCAAATCGAGCTCTCCAGAGACATCACCGTTGAGTGTTTGAACTCTTTGTGTACCTTGCTCTGCTGCGGACGCACCAATAATGTGCATTGGTTCAAGAGTGAAGCGACCACGGTCAAAATTCGCATTAAGCTCTGGGATTTCAAACACGTTATCAGTCGAGGCTTCAGAAAGCTTATCGTTAAAGGTCATCACACCTTGGCGAACACTGCCAGTGAGTTGCCCTGTGGTTGAATAACCGAACATCAAGGAATCGCCATACAAGCCTGCGGCTTGAAGTTCAAACTCACCATAGCCGGTTGCATCAAGCGGTAATTCGAGTTGCTGCAGCATGGGTGCTATGGGTAACCCATCGGCAGAGATATCTAAGCTCCATGGCTTACTGATTTGGTTGAAGTCGAGTGTCGCGTTGGCTTCAATATAGCCGTGCTTTAGTGGCATAAACAGGCGTGTCAGCGTCCATTTTCCTTGTTGGCTATTCATTTCAACTACGGGTTGAACACTGACAATATTTTGATAGCTAGCATCGTTGGCGCTAACCATCAACTTGCCTTGCCACAGTCCTAACTTTCTCTGTTGCAGCAGTTGAACCTGATGTCCTTCTACATGCAGCCCTGAGACCTGCCAGTAAGGTTTGTTTGCGAGTTGGATAAGTTGGCTACGTTCTATATTAAGTCGGTCAATAGAGGCTTTCTGAAGCTGTGTCAGCCAAGGCAATAGGCGAGCGGATGGTAGAACTTTATCTTGGCTTTCCGTAATCCACTTTATGCCTTGCAGGTCGAGCTGCGCTAATTGAATGCTGTTAGGGGTTACTTCGCCATTAAGTTGAATACTGCCTTGTAAGAATTGAGTATAGAAATCTTCAATCAGAATCTGGTTCGGATCTAAATTGAGCTTGATACTTGGCTCTATGAACATGTCATCATCAATGGTCACTCCCTCTGCTTGCAGAGAGAAAATGGCCTTCTGTTGCTTCCACAGTTCAAAAGGCAGTTGGATATTTTCCAGTGAGGCATCAAAAGCTGCGAGGTGACCATCTTGCCATTCCACGTCGCTGCGCAGAATATCTAAGCTATTGATGTGATTGATCTGAATACCGGCTACATCCCACTCTTTGCTTAGTAGGCTTTGGGTCTGTTTCTGATTGAGTCGTAAGCCATCGACGGTCACATTCACCAACGACCAATCTTGCTGATACTGCTCTGCTTGTCCTGAAATCTTGGCACCGCGCCAGTCAAATGAAGCGCCATAAAGCGTGCTGTCGCTAGGTTTTAAGTCTAGGTCAAACAACAGGTTATCGAAGGCTTCTCCTTGCCAATACAGCTGCGTGGCTGAGAGTTGGATTTTGCCATAAGGCAACAATGCGTTGTTGTCATCCCATGTTGGATCGGAGATCTGGAGGTCGATGCCTCGCGCATTAAAGTCTAGGGTCGAAAAATCGAGATTATTGATGGCTAGCTGATGGAGCTTGATGTTTGGTTGGGTGAATAACGGCGTGAATGTCTCTAGATCGCTTATCTCCAACTGTAGGCCACTGATCAAGACGGAGTCCAAGACCAGCTTAGCTTCTGTAATCGAGCTGGGACTGAACCAAAGATCGATCTTGTCGATATAGAGAGGTTTTTGTTTATCAGGTTGGCTTTGGGTAATGCCCATCAAGGTAATGTGATAAGGCGCCTGATACTCAACGTCTTCAATGAGTACAGGTTGTTCAAGCGTATGCTTGATAAAAAAGTTAGCAACATCCGATCGGTATTGAGTTTGTAGGCTTAATAACAACGCTGCGATAGTCGCAACGATGATGGCCACCACAATGCCAATCACCATGAATACCTTTTTCATTCCCTGAAAGCCTTAAATTTCAATAGTCTCAAAACAGAGTGGAACAAAAAGGGGCAAGCAGCAACAAAAAAGCCCCTCAAAAGAGGGGCTTGCTACAAAAATATCACTTTAAATTGGGCGTTCGCTTTTGGCTTGGCCCGAGCAGATGTTGGGTTAGTCTAGTTGAGGACCTGCCGCAACCAGTGACTTACCTTCAGCATTGTCTGTGTACTTATCAAAGTTGTTGATGAAGCGCTCTGCTAGATCTTTCGCTTTGCTTTCCCATTGTAGTGGGTCAGTGTAAGTATCACGTGGGTCAAGAATCGCTGGGTCAACATCGTGCAACGCTAGCGGTACTTCTAGGTTAAACATAGGGATAACCTTAGTTTCAGCTTGGTCGATTGAGCCATCTAGGATAGCGTCGATGATGCCACGAGTATCTTGGATTGAGATACGTTTGCCTGTGCCATTCCAACCTGTGTTCACTAGGTAAGCTTCAGCGCCAGCCGCTTCCATACGCTTCACAAGCACTTCAGCGTACTGAGTTGGGTGAAGAGTTAAGAATGCCGCACCAAATGCCGCAGAGAACGTTGGTGTTGGTTCAGTAATACCGCGCTCTGTACCTGCTAGCTTAGCTGTGAAGCCAGATAGGAAGTGGTACTTAGTTTGCTCCGGAGTCAGCTTAGATACTGGTGGTAGCACACCAAACGCATCCGCTGTTAGGAAGATAACTTTTTGAGCGTGACCTGCTTTTGATACTGGCTTAACAATGTTGTCGATGTGGTGAATCGGGTAAGAAACACGAGTGTTCTCTGTTTTTGAACCGTCATCGAAATCGATAGAACCATCACCACGAACCGTTACGTTTTCTAGCAGTGCATCGCGACGGATTGCATTGTAGATTTCTGGTTCTGCTTCTTTAGATAGACGAATCGTCTTCGCGTAACAACCACCTTCGAAGTTGAAGATACCATCGTCATCCCAACCGTGCTCATCATCACCGATTAGCTCACGCTTAGGATCGGTTGATAGGGTTGTTTTACCTGTACCAGACAGGCCGAAGAAGATGGCTACATCGCCTTTCTCGCCAACGTTTGCACTACAGTGCATTGAAGCAATGCCTTGCAGAGGAAGCAGGTAGTTCATCATTGCGAACATGCCTTTCTTCATCTCACCGCCGTACCAAGTACCACCGATGATTTGAACGCGCTCTGTTAGGTTAAAAGCAACGAAGTTTTCAGAGTTTAGACCCTGCTTTTCCCAGTTAGGGTTGGTTGTTTTAGCACCGTTCATTACCACGAAATCAGGTTCGAACGTTGCTAGCTCTTCGTCAGTTGGACGAATGAACATGTTCTTAACGAAGTGCGCTTGCCACGCTACTTCAGTAATAATACGCACACTTAAACGCGTATCTGGGTTAGCACCACAATAACCGTCGATGACAAACAGGCGCTTGCCAGATAGCTGAGTTGTCACAAGCTCTTTCAGCTCACTCCAAACTTCAGTTGTAATCGGTTTGTTGTCATTTTTGCCTTGATCTGACCACCACATGGTATCGCGCGTAGTGTCATCTTTAACAATGTACTTATCTTTTGGTGAGCGTCCAGTAAAGATACCAGTGTCAACCGCAACAGAGCCTAGTTCCGTTACTACGCCTTTTTCGTAGCCTTCCAAACCTGGCAGTGTTTCTTCAACGAATAACTGCTCGTAGCTAGGATTACGAAGAACTTCAGTAACGCCAGTCAGTCCGTGCTTAGTTAGATCAATTTGTGCAGCCTTTGTATGTTCCATAACGGTCATAGGTGCTCCTTGTAGGATATTTTGTAGGGATTTTGTATTAATTTTTTATTGTTATCTGCTCACCATGCTAGCAACGAGACTCGGGGGAAACAGGGATACAGCTCAAAAAATATCCATATTAACCATGGGGTTTTAAGCGCCTCGTCACATATTGGCCCAACTAGTCTATCCTGTACGCAAACCTTTGCGCTAGAGGCGAGAACATTATTAATTGATTAAAATTAAGCGGTGATTTTATTACGAGATGTTACGGGCTTTGCGCTATTTTGATCACAAAAAAGGCCAGCTTAGTGCTGACCTTTTTGGGGTAAATTACGTGTTTTTGGTACGCTGTAAATTAATGAACCGTATTGTCGCCTTTATCTGCTGCTTCTGCGTACAGTGCATCAACGTCGCCCTTATCGAACGAGTAGTTTGTGCCACAGTAATCACAGTGAAGAGCAACACTACCTTCCGTACTCAGGATGTCGTAGATCTCCTCTTGAGCAACAGTAATGATAGCCGCACCACTGCGTTCACGAGAACAACCACAGAAGAACTCGACAGGTTGAGGGGTAAATACCTGAACCTTCTCTTGGTTATATAGGAGGTATAACAAATCATTCGCTTCTAGAGAGAATAGTTCTTCGTTTTTAACCGTGTCAGTTAACTGCTCTAGGTGCTCGAAGTCATCTGGCGTACCAGTACCGTCTGGCATAACCTGCAGCAACATACCCGCAGCGTGTGCTTTGCCTTCATATTCACCCGTACGTAGCCACAGACGAGTCTTAAGCTGTTCTGAGTTAGCAAAGTAACCTTCAAGAACGTCAGCAAGTGTTTCGCCTTCAAGACCAACGATACCTTGGTAACGCTCACCTTTTTTAGGATCGATAGTGATCACTAGGTGGCCTTTACCTATAAGGTCGTGCAGGCCAGCGTCGTCAGCAATATCACCGTCAAAGCGCGCAACACCACGAATCTTCTGATCGTTATCGCCATTAATAACAGCTAGAGTTACTGGGCCATCACCTTGCAGTTGCATCGTGATAGAGCCTTCAAACTTTAGGGTCGCCGTTAGCAGCGTCGTTGAAACCAGTAGCTCACCCAACAGCTTTTGTACTGGCGCTGGGTATTCCTTGCTAGAAATAATCTGTTGGTACGCTTCGTCCATCTGTACCAATTCACCACGTACTGATAGGTCTTCAAATAGGTAGCGATTTAAAACATTACTTGTAGACATTGGGTCTGCCATTTGGCTATTCCTTCTAGCTTATTGAGTCTTGAACTTGATGATGTCACGACGTTGCTTTTTATCTGGACGACGTTCTGGTGCTGGGCTATGAGCATTTAGCTTGCGTTGTTGTGCAAACTCTTCTCTTTTTGCCAAGCTTTCGGTGGTTTCTTCATAGAGGGTTTGAGCGACTGGCGCTCCGCCGCGGTGTGCGGATATTTTCTCTATGGTGACCGTCTTTTCTTCATTCCCTTGGCGCAGGGTAATCACTGCCCCAAGTTCTACGATTTTGCTGGGTTTGCTGCGCTGACCATTATAGTGGACTTTACCACCATCGACCATGTTGCGAGCAATTGAACGAGTTTTATAAAAGCGTGCTGCCCACAACCATTTATCGAGTCTGACAGCTTCATTAGTCGTTTTCATATAGGACAGTGCCTTTTCAGTTAGAAATGATGCGGTTTAACTGTTATTCACAGCATGCAACTTATGTTGTTTGATGACGCTTATCACACTTAGTAGAAGCTTATGTGGAGGCGATTGGCTTTTTTTTCAAGGAAGATTACAAAATAGCTCAGGTAATGCCGATTTATAGATTTGCTATGATATAGTTCAGGATCTTATGCTTTCAATAAGCAGGAACAGAATGTATGAACAAAAAAGCTGATAGTTTAGTAGGTTACAGCTTTATTCGTTATAGAAAGGGTTAGGGAACGTGAACTTTTTAGAGCTCAAACTTCGCATGGATAACTCTCCGGTGCTGAGCCGATTTTTAGAGAATGGATTTTTACTCCAGCAGAAACTGAGCCTTGTTCTTTGTTGTGTGTTGATCGCAGCTTCCGCATGGATTTTAGGACAGCTTGCATGGTTTATTGAACCTGCTGAGCAAACCGTCGTGCCATGGGCAGCAACGGTTTCATCGTCTTCAACGCCTCAATCGACTCTTGATATCTCTTCTTTGCAGCAGAGCAACATGTTTGGTGCTTATAACCCAACCACGCCTGCTGTGGTTGAGCAGCAAGTTATCCAAGATGCGCCAAAGACGCGACTGAACCTCATTTTAGTGGGTGCAGTAGCCAGTTCTAATCCAAAACTGAGCTTGGCGGTGATTGCCAATCGCGGCACACAAGCGACCTACGGAATTAACGAAGAGATTGAAGGCACTAGAGCTAAGCTCAAGGCCGTATTGGTCGATCGTGTGATCATCGATAACTCTGGGCGAGACGAAACCCTGATGCTTGAAGGTATTGAGTACAAGCGTTTGTCTGTATCAGCGCCTGCGCCACCTCGTACCTCTTCTTCTGTGCGTGGCAACAACCCAGCTTCTGCAGAAGAGAAGCTAGATGAAATTAAAGCGAAGATAATGAAAGATCCGCAACAAATCTTCCAATATGTTCGACTGTCTCAGGTGAAACGCGACGATAAAGTAATTGGTTATCGCGTGAGCCCTGGCAAAGATTCAGAACTTTTTAACTCTGTTGGGCTCCAAAACGGAGATATTGCCACTCAGTTAAATGGACAAGACCTGACAGACCCAGCCGCTATGGGCAACATATTCCGTTCTATCTCAGAGCTGACAGAGCTAAACCTCATCGTCGAGAGAGATGGTCAACAACATGAAGTGTTTATTGAATTTTAAAACTTTGCGTCTAACGAAGGACGAAAGTGTAGGAGAAGTACGTGAAGCATTGGTTTAAGAAAAGTGCATGGTTATTGGCAGGAAGCTTAATCTGCACACCCGCAGCCATCGCGAGTGATTTTAGTGCCAGCTTTAAAGGCACTGATATTCAAGAGTTTATTAATATTGTTGGTCGTAACCTAGAGAAGACGATCATCGTTGACCCTTCGGTGCGCGGAAAAATCGATGTACGCAGCTACGACGTACTCAATGAAGAGCAATATTACAGCTTCTTCCTAAACGTATTGGAAGTGTATGGCTACGCGGTTGTCGAAATGGACTCAGGTGTTCTTAAGATCATCAAAGCCAAGGATTCGAAAACATCAGCAATTCCAGTCGTTGGAGACAGTGACACGATCAAAGGCGACAACGTGGTGACACGTGTTGTGACGGTTCGTAATGTTTCAGTACGTGAACTTTCTCCTCTGCTTCGTCAACTAAACGACAATGCAGGTGCGGGTAACGTTGTGCATTACGACCCAGCCAACATCATCCTTATTACGGGCCGAGCGGCGGTAGTAAACCGTTTAGCTGAAATCATCAAGCGCGTTGACCAAGCGGGTGATAAAGAGATTGAAGTCGTTGAGCTAAAGAATGCCTCTGCGGCAGAAATGGTACGTATTGTTGATGCGTTAAGCAAAACCACAGATGCTAAAAACACACCTGCCTTCCTACAACCTAAATTAGTTGCTGATGAGCGTACCAATGCGATTCTTATCTCAGGCGACCCTAAAGTACGTAGCCGTTTAAGAAGGCTGATTGAACAGCTTGATGTTGAAATGGCGACCAAAGGCAACAACCAAGTTATTTATCTTAAGTATGCAAAAGCAGAAGACTTAGTCGATGTGCTTAAAGGCGTGTCGGACAACCTGCAATCAGAAAAGCAATCTTCAACCAAAGGCAGCTCATCGCAACGCAACCAAGTGATGATCTCCGCTCACAGCGATACCAACTCTCTGGTTATTACCGCTCAGCCGGACATTATGAACGCGCTGCAGGATGTGATCGCACAGTTGGATATTCGTCGTGCTCAAGTCTTGATTGAAGCTCTGATTGTTGAAATGGCTGAAGGCGACGGCGTTAATCTTGGTGTGCAATGGGGTAACCTAGAAACGGGTGCCATGATTCAGTACAGCAACACTGGTGCATCGATTGGCGGCGTAATGGTTGGTTTGGAAGAAGCAAAAGATCAAACGAGTACTGAATACTACACTGACAATAATGGTAATCGAGTCCCTTATAGTGTGACCGAATCCGGTGACTACTCATCTTTAGCTTCTGCACTTTCTGGCGTTAATGGCGCCGCAATGAGCGTAGTGATGGGCGACTGGACTGCATTGATCAGTGCGGTAGCAACCGATTCAAATTCAAATATCCTATCTTCTCCAAGTATCACCGTGATGGATAACGGCGAAGCGTCGTTCATTGTGGGTGAAGAGGTGCCTGTTTTAACTGGCTCGACCGCAGGTTCAAGCAACGACAACCCATTCCAAACGGTTGAACGTAAAGAAGTGGGTATCAAGCTGAAAGTGGTGCCACAAATCAATGAAGGTGACTCGGTTCAGCTGCAAATAGAACAAGAAGTATCGAACGTATTAGGCGCCAATGGTGCGGTTGATGTGCGTTTTGCTAAGCGTCAGTTAAATACGTCAGTGATTGTTCAAGACGGTCAAATGCTGGTGTTGGGTGGTCTGATTGACGAGCGAGCATTGGAAAGTGAATCTAAGGTGCCGTTCTTGGGTGATATCCCTGTTCTAGGGCACCTGTTCAAATCAACCAGTACTCAGGTTGAGAAAAAGAACCTAATGGTCTTCATCAAACCAACCATTATTCGTGATGGTATGACAGCCGATGGTATCACGCAGCGTAAATACAACTTCATCCGTGCTGAGCAGTTGTACAAGGCTGAGCAAGGACTGAAATTAATGGCAGACGATAACATCCCGGTATTGCCTAAATTTGGTGCCGACATGAATCACCCGGCGGAAATTCAAGCCTTCATCGATCAAATGGAACAAGAATAATGGCTGAATTGGTAGGGGCGGCAAGTACTTATCAGCGCTTGCCGTTTAGCTTTGCGAATCGCTATAAGATGGTGTTGGAGTATCAACATCCAGAGCGCGCACCGATACTTTATTATGTTGAGCCACTGAAATCGGCGGCGATCATTGAAGTGAATCGAGTGGTGAAAAATGGTTTCACGCCACAAGCGATTACTCTCGATGAGTTTGATAAAAAACTGACCGATGCTTATCAGCGTGACTCTTCAGAAGCTCGTCAGCTCATGGAAGACATTGGTGCTGATAGTGATGATTTCTTCTCACTAGCGGAAGAACTGCCTCAAGACGAAGACTTACTTGAATCAGAAGATGATGCACCAATCATCAAGTTAATCAATGCGATGCTGGGTGAGGCGATCAAAGAGGGTGCTTCGGATATACACATCGAAACCTTTGAGAAGTCGTTGTCGATTCGTTTCCGTGTTGATGGTGTGCTGCGTGATGTTTTAGCGCCAAGCCGTAAACTGGCTCCGTTATTGGTTTCACGTGTCAAGGTTATGGCTAAATTGGACATTGCGGAAAAACGCGTGCCACAGGATGGTCGTATTTCTCTGCGTATTGGTGGCCGAGCGGTTGATGTTCGTGTTTCAACCATGCCTTCTTCGCACGGTGAGCGTGTGGTAATGCGTCTGTTGGACAAAAACGCCACTCGTCTAGACTTGCACAGTTTAGGTATGACAGCAGAAAACCATGAAAACTTCCGTAAGCTGATTCAGCGCCCACACGGCATTATCTTGGTGACCGGCCCGACAGGTTCAGGTAAATCGACGACCTTGTACGCTGGTCTACAAGAACTAAACAGTAATGAACGAAACATTTTAACCGTTGAAGACCCAATCGAATTCGATATCGATGGCATTGGTCAAACACAAGTGAACCCTAAGGTTGATATGACCTTTGCGCGAGGCTTACGTGCCATTCTTCGTCAAGATCCTGATGTGGTTATGATTGGTGAGATACGTGATTTGGAGACCGCTGAGATCGCTGTTCAAGCTTCTTTAACGGGTCACTTAGTTATGTCGACCCTTCACACCAATACAGCAATCGGTGCGATCACGCGTCTGCGTGATATGGGCATTGAACCTTTCTTAATCTCTTCTTCGCTGCTGGGTGTTTTGGCTCAGCGCTTGGTTCGTACTTTATGTAACGAATGTAAAGAACCTTATGAAGCCGATAAAGAGCAGAAGAAACTGTTTGGGTTGAAGAAGAAAGAAAGCCTGACGCTTTACCATGCCAAAGGTTGTGAAGAGTGTGGCCATAAGGGATACAGAGGCCGTACCGGTATTCATGAGCTGCTGATGATTGATGACTCAGTACAAGAGTTGATTCACAGTGAAGCGGGTGAACAGGCGATTGAAAAAGCAATTCGTGGCACAACACCAAGTATTCGAGATGATGGCTTGAGCAAAGTTCTGAAAGGGGTAACGTCCCTAGAAGAAGTGATGCGTGTGACCAAGGAAGTCTAGTATGGCGGCATTTGAATACAAAGCACTGGATGCCAAAGGCAAAAGTAAAAAAGGCTCAATTGAAGCAGATAATGCTCGTCAGGCTCGCCAAAGAATCAAAGAACTTGGCTTGATGCCGGTTGAGATGACCGAGGCTAAAGCAAAAACAGCAAAAGGTGCTCAGCCATCGACCAGCTTTAAACGCGGCATCAGTACACCTGATCTTGCGCTTATTACTCGTCAAATATCAACGCTCGTTCAATCTGGTATGCCGTTGGAAGAATGCTTGAAAGCGGTGGCTGAACAATCCGAAAAGCCACGTATTCGTACCATGTTATTGGCAGTACGTTCTAAGGTGACGGAAGGTTACTCGTTAGCCGACAGCTTGTCTGATTATCCCCATATCTTCGATGAGCTATTCAGAGCCATGGTTGCTGCTGGTGAGAAGTCAGGGCACCTAGATGCGGTATTGGAACGATTGGCTGACTACGCAGAAAACCGTCAGAAGATGCGTTCTAAGTTGCTGCAAGCGATGATCTACCCAATCGTGCTGGTGGTGTTTGCGGTGACGATTGTGTCGTTCCTACTGGCAACGGTAGTGCCTAAGATCGTAGAGCCTATTATCCAAATGGGACAAGAGCTTCCTCAGTCGACACAATTTTTATTAGCATCGAGTGAATTTATCCAGAATTGGGGCATCCAATTACTGGTGTTGACCATTGGTGTGATTGTGTTGGTTAAGACTGCGCTGAAAAAGCCGGGCGTTCGCATGAGCTGGGATCGCAAATTATTGAGCATCCCGTTGATCGGCAAGATAGCGAAAGGGATCAACACCTCTCGCTTTGCACGAACACTTTCTATCTGTACCTCTAGTGCGATTCCTATCCTTGAAGGGATGAAGGTCGCGGTAGATGTGATGTCGAATCATCACGTGAAACAGCAAGTACTGCAGGCATCAGACAGCGTTAGAGAAGGGGCAAGCCTGCGTAAAGCGCTTGATCAAACCAAACTCTTTCCCCCGATGATGCTGCATATGATCGCCAGTGGTGAGCAGAGTGGCCAGTTGGAGCAGATGCTGACAAGAGCGGCTGATAACCAAGACCAAAGTTTTGAGTCGACCGTAAACATCGCCTTAGGCATTTTTACCCCAGCCCTTATCGCTTTGATGGCAGGCTTAGTGCTGTTCATTGTGATGGCGACGCTGATGCCGATGCTTGAAATGAACAATTTGATGAGCGGTTAATCAGTCGCTCATAGGACGTTAGTTTTTGGATTATCGAGACGAAGGACATCATTACCTTCAACTCGCTGTCTGTAATTTGGAGAAAATAATGAAAAATAAAATGAAGAAACAGTCAGGCTTTACCCTATTAGAAGTCATGGTTGTTGTCGTTATCCTTGGTGTTTTAGCAAGTTTTGTTGTGCCTAACCTGTTGGGCAACAAAGAGAAGGCGGATCAACAAAAAGCCATCACTGATATCGTGGCGCTAGAGAACGCGCTCGACATGTACAAACTGGATAACAGCGTTTATCCGACAACGGATCAAGGCCTTGATGGATTAGTTTCTAAGCCAAGCAGCCCAGAGCCTCGTAACTACCGTGACGGTGGTTACATCAAGCGTCTGCCTAACGACCCATGGGGTAACGAGTACCAATACCTAAGTCCTGGCGATAACGGCACAATTGATATCTTCACTCTTGGCGCTGATGGTCAAGAAGGTGGTGAAGGTATTGCTGCGGATATCGGCAACTGGAACATGCAGGACTTCCAATAAGCTTCGGCTTGTTGTCGGTTGATACGTTCCTGTTGTTTGATTCGTTATTGTCGCTTGATACGTTATTGATGGTAGTACGCAAAAAATGGAGTCTACAAGGTGAAAACTAAGCAAACACAGCCAGGTTTCACCTTGATTGAGATTCTTTTGGTGTTGGTATTACTGTCAGTATCGGCGGTCGCGGTGATCTCGACCATCCCTACCAATAGCAAAGATGTTGCTAAAAAATACGCTCAAAGCTTTTATCAGCGAATTCAGCTACTCAATGAAGAGGCTATTTTGAGTGGCTTAGATTTTGGTGTTCGTGTTGATGAAAAAAAATCGACTTACGTTCTGATGACTTTGAAGTCTGATGGCTGGCAAGAAACTGAGTTCGAAAAGATCCCTTCTTCAACTGAATTACCGGAAGAACTGGCACTGTCGCTGACATTAGGTGGTGGCGCGTGGGAAGACGATGATCGTCTTTTTAATCCGGGAAGCTTATTTGATGAAGACATGTTTGCGGATCTGGAAGAGGAAAAGAAGCCCAAGCCACCACAGGTCTACATCTTGTCGAGTGCTGAAATGACGCCATTTGTATTGTCGTTTTACCCTAACACGGGTGACACAATACAAGATGGTTGGCGCATTCGAGTGTTGGATAATGGTGAGATTCGATTACTTGAGCCGGGAGAAGAAGATGAAGAAGAATAACCGTTCTCCTTATCGTTCTCGCAGTATGCTTCTTGGTTCTCGAGGAATGACTCTGCTTGAAGTATTAGTTGCGCTGGCTATTTTTGCGACGGCGGCGATCAGTGTGATTCGTGCTGTTACTCAGCACATCAATACACTCAGTTATCTCGAAGAAAAGACCTTCGCGGCGATGGTCGTTGATAATCAGATGGCCTTAGTCATGCTGCATCCTGAGAAGTTAAAAAAAGCGCAGGGCACGCAAGAGTTAGCGGGAAGAGAGTGGTTCTGGAAGGTGACTCCCATCGATACAAGTGATGATTTGTTAAAGGCATTTGATGTGAGTGCGGCAACCAGCAAGAAAGCGTCTCCAGTCGTTACGGTGCGCAGTTATGTGGTTAATTAAGAGAATGTGGTTAACTAAGATCGTGTCGCTAACTAAAAGCATGTCGGCAAATAAGCGTACGCCGCGTAAACAAGGTCTATCTTCCAAAGGGAGAGGCTTTACCTTAATTGAAGTCTTGGTCTCGATCGCTATCTTTGCCACGTTAAGTATGGCGGCTTATCAGGTGGTTAATCAGGTGCAGCGAAGCAACGAGATCTCGATTGAGCGCAGTGCTCGTTTGAACCAACTGCAACGCAGTTTAGTCATTTTAGATAATGATTTTCGCCAGATGGCGGTGCGAAAATTTCGTACCAACGGTGAAGAAGCATCATCTAAGCTGATTTTAATGAAAGAGTATTTACTGGATTCCGATAGTATTGGCATCATGTTTACTCGCCTTGGTTGGCATAACCCGCAACAGCAGTTTCCTCGAGGTGAGGTGACGAAAGTGGGTTACCGCCTCAAAGAAGAAACGCTTGAGCGAGTGTGGTGGCGCTATCCCGATACACCAGCAGGCCAGCAAGGCGTAATTACTCCTCTGCTTGATGATGTCGAAAGCTTGGAATTTGAGTTTTATGATGGCAGTCGTTGGGGTAAAGAGTGGCAAACCGATAAATCATTGCCTAAAGCGGTAAGACTAAAGCTGACTTTGAAAGATTATGGTGAGATAGAACGTGTTTATCTCACGCCAAGTGGTACGTTAGACCAAGCCGATGACGCTGATGACTCTTCAAATAGTGAGGGGAATAATGGCTAATCGAATCAATCGCCTTACTAAGAGAAGCTCTGCCTTAGGGCGTAAGCAGCGTGGTGTGGCACTGATCGTGATCCTGATGCTACTGGCTATCATGGCCACCATTGCGGGCAGTATGTCCGAGCGTTTGTTTACCCAATTCAAGCGCGTTGGCAACCAACTGAATTACCAACAGGCTTACTGGTATAGCATTGGTGTAGAAGCGTTGGTGCAAGACGGTATTAGGCAAAGTTACAAAGACAGTGATACGGTGAACCTAAGCCAACCATGGGCGTTAGAAGAGCAGGTATACCCATTGGATTATGGCCAAGTCAAAGGTCGTATCGTGGATGCACAGGCTTGCTTTAATCTTAATGCCTTAGCCGGAGTGACGACCACTTCAAGTAACCAGGCTCCTTATTTAATCACGGTTTGGCAAACCTTACTGGAAAACCAAGACGTTGATCCTTATCAGGCTGAGGTTATCGCAAATTCAACGTGGGAGTTTGTTGATGTTGATACACGAACCACCTCTTCGTCTGGCGTAGAAGACAGCACGTATGAAGCGATGAAGCCCTCTTATTTAGCGGCGAATGGCTTAATGGCTGATGAATCGGAGCTACGAGCGGTTTATCAGGTCACTGGTGAAGTGATGAATAAGGTTCGTCCCTTTGTTTGTGCTCTGCCAACCGATGATTTCCGTTTGAACGTGAATACACTCACGGAAAAGCAAGCGCCTTTATTGGAAGCGATGTTTGCGCCCGGCTTAAGTGAATCGGATGCCAAACAGCTGATAGACAAACGCCCATTTGATGGTTGGGATACGGTAGATGCTTTCATGGCTGAACCTGCCATTGTTGGTGTGAGTGCCGAAGTCAGTAAAAAAGCGAAAGCATATTTAACTGTAGATAGCGCCTATTTTGAGCTAGATGCAGAGGTATTAGTTGAGCAGTCACGTGTACGTATACGGACGCTTTTCTATAGTAGTAATCGAGAAACAGTGACGGTAGTACGCCGTCGTTTTGGAGGAATCAGTGAGCGAGTTTCTGACCGTTCGACTGAGTAGCGAACCACAGAGCCCTGTGCAGTGGTTAGTTTGGTCGACAAGCCAACAAGAAGTGATAGCAAGCGGTGAACTGTCTAGCTGGGAACAGCTTGACGAGTTAACGCCTTACGCTGAGAAGCGCAGCTGTATCGCTTTATTGCCGGGAAATGAATGCTTAATTAAGCGTGTTGAGATCCCGAAAGGTGCTGCTCGCCAGTTCGACTCTATGCTGCCGTTTTTGTTAGAAGACGAAGTCGCACAAGATATCGAAGACTTACACCTGACCATTTTAGATAAAGATGCCACTCACGCTACCGTGTGTGGTGTGGATCGTGAATGGTTAAAACAAGCTTTAGACCTGTTTCGCGAAGCCAATATAATCTTCCGCAAGGTGCTACCAGATACGCTAGCAGTGCCTTTGGAAGAACAAGGCGTCAGTGCACTACAGATCGACCAACATTGGCTATTGCGTCAAGGTAACTCTCAACGTCAAGGTCACTATCAAGCTGTATCGATCAGTGAAGCATGGTTACCGATGTTCCTGAAAAGTGACTGGATTGTCGCTGGTGAGGAAGAGCAAGCGACGACTATCTTCAGCTATACCGCGATGCCGAGCGACGACGTTCAACAGCAAAGCGGTCTCGAGTGGCAAGCAAAGCCTGCCGAGTTGGTGATGTCTTTATTGAGTCAGCAAGCGATCACAAGCGGCGTAAATTTACTGACTGGCACCTTTAAAACCAAATCTTCATTCAGTAAATATTGGCGTGTTTGGCAGAAAGTGGCGATTGCTGCTTGTTTGCTGGTGGCCGTGATTGTGACTCAACAAGTGTTGA
Source organism: Vibrio sp. QJM3NY_26 (assembly GCF_057786005.1). NCBI lineage: Bacteria > Pseudomonadati > Pseudomonadota > Gammaproteobacteria > Vibrionales > Vibrionaceae > Vibrio > Vibrio sp. QJM3NY_26. Next base: position 131,495 of record NZ_CM173515.1, read on the forward strand.
AGGTTCAGCAATACGAAGCGCAAGCACAAGCCTACCGCATGGAGAGTGAGCGTATCTTTAGAGCGGTGCTGCCTGGTAAACAACGCATTCCGACCGTGAGTTACCTCAAGCGTCAGATGAGCGACGAAGCCAAAAAATACGGTGGTTCAGGCGAAGGTGATTCCTTACTTGGTTGGTTAGCTTTGCTGCCTGAAACCTTAGGGCAAGTGAAGACGATCGAAGTTGAAAGCATTCGCTACGATGGCAACCGTTCTGAGGTTCGACTGCAGGCGAAAAGTTCTGACTTCCAACACTTTGAGACCGCAAGGGTGAAGCTCGAAGAGAAGTTTGTCGTTGAGCAAGGGCCATTGAACCGTAATGGCGATGCCGTATTTGGCAGTTTTACTCTTAAACCCCATCAATAACCTGCGTAAGGAGATCAGTGATGAGAAATATGATTGAACCACTCCAAGCGTGGTGGACTTCAATAAGTCAGCGGGAACAACGATTAGTTATTGGTTGTTCTATTTTATTGATACTGGGCGTTGTCTATTGGGGATTAATACAACCACTTAGCCAACGAGCCGAGCTTGCACAAAGCCGCATTCAAAGTGAGAAGCAACTTCTGGCTTGGGTAACCGACAAAGCCAATCAAGTGGTTGAACTACGAGGCAGTGGTGGCATCAGTGCCAGTCAGCCTTTGAACCAATCTGTGCCTGCTTCTATGCGTCGTTTTAACATCGAGCTGATACGCGTGCAACCACGCGGTGAGATGCTGCAAGTTTGGATTAAGCCTGTGCCATTTAATAAGTTCGTTGACTGGCTGACATACCTGAAAGAAAAGCAGGGTGTTGAGGTTGAGTTTATGGATATTGATCGCTCTGATAGCCCTGGGGTTATTGAGATCAACCGACTACAGTTTAAACGAGGTTAATGTGAAACGCGGTTTATCTTTCAAATATGGCCTGTTATTCAGCGTCATTTTTATCGTTTTTTTCTCGGTAAGCTTGTTGCTGCATTTGCCTGCCGCTTTTGCTCTCAAGCATGCACCCGTCGTGCGTGGTTTAAGCATTGAAGGCGTTGAGGGCACCGTTTGGCAAGGTCGCGCTAACAATATCGCGTGGCAGCGTGTCAATTACGGCTCAGTGCAGTGGGACTTCCAGTTCTCTAAACTATTCCAAGCCAAAGCAGAACTTGCGGTTCGCTTTGGCCGTAACAGCGACATGAACTTATCAGGAAAAGGACGTGTCGGGTATAGCATGAGCGGTGCTTACGCGGAAAACTTAGTGGCATCAATGCCAGCCAGCAACGTGATGAAATATGCGCCGGCTATCCCAGTGCCAGTGTCTATTGCAGGGCAAGTTGAACTGACGATCAAGCATGCGGTTCATGCTCAACCTTGGTGCCAATCAGGTGAAGGTACGCTTGCTTGGTCTGGTGCAGCAGTCGACTCGCCAGTGGGTTCGTTAGACCTTGGTCCTGTAATTGCGGATATTACCTGTGAAGACAACACAATTGCAGCCAAAGGCGCTCAGAAGAGCGATCAGGTAGACAGCGAGTTCTCGGCGAGCCTAACGCCAAATCAACGCTACACATCAGCGGCGTGGTTTAAGCCAGGCGCTGAATTCCCGCCAGCAATGCAGAGTCAGCTTAAGTGGTTGGGCAACCCTGATAGCCAAGGTAAATACCAATTTACTTATCAAGGTCGTTTTTAGTGCTTTTTTAAAAGTGAACGAGTAAAAGAAAGGGCGATAGAATGAAATTCTATCGCCCTTTCTTTATGGACTAATAGTTACTTTGCGTCATCTACATATTGATAAGCAATTACAATATCAGAGCCTTGTGTCGGAATAGCTGCCCCTGTAAATACGATAGACTCAGATAGTGGGTAATATTGCCAACCGTTCGAAGAGTTACGGTTTACTTTCGTGCCGTTAACGGTGACTAGAATCGATGATGAAAGAATATGTTGTGCTTCAGCTTTAGAAAGCTTATAGCCAGCACTTGAAGCCCCAGCATTTTGGGCCATCACCTCAACAAACGCCTTGTACTCAGAAGTAACATTGATATTTAAGGTCTTACCTAGAGTCGATGTAGCAAGGTCATCATATTGGCTGCGAGCTGCATCTGATGGGTCGACAATAGAGTAAACTCGATAGCCGTTATCAAGGAATAAGTTGTTGTTTGGATCAAACTCTGGAGTGTTGTACTGTTTGTATTGACTGGGTTCATCACTCATGATTACGACTGATAGTGAAGCGCCAGATCTTGGGTATCCTGCAAGTTCTACAGTTCCATCGGTTTGGAGTGCAAGTTCAGAGTAATATATCCCACGTTCCGTAACGCTCCCTCTGGTACCAGGTTTAAAATCTTCAGCAATCTGGACTAAGTCATTAGTAAATCCATTCCCACGCAGTTCATCTGAATCTGTTGTAATGGTACCAACCATGAAATCCACACCCGCGTTTTGAATTGTGTCTGTAAAGGCTACAGTCAAATCACTGATCGCTTGCTGCTCATTGCCCATGCTGCCTGAATTATCGATGACAAATAGGAAATCTGCTTTAGAAGTCGTTTGATCAAGAGCGGTAAACGTATCATTTTGCAACTGCAGTGTTGCATCTTTAGATGCTTGGATACTTTCCGATGTCGTTGAGACAATCAGATCTGAGTAATTCAAAACCTTGTCGTTCTGCACCAATGTACTGGTAATAACTGCACTGTCTGCAACCTTGTTGTAGCTAGTTGTAATATCAAGTTGGTACTCAGTTTGTATTACTTCAGAAGCCGCAGGAACTAGGGCACTTGCTGTCCCCCCAACTTTATTCACGGCTACTTGATTTATTAGAGTATTCAGAATGTCCGTGAGTTTTAACCCAGTTCGTAATGTGATCTTGTAGGTTGCATTAACATCACCATTTTCCAAAGTGGTTAGAGAGGTTTGTACTACTTGGGCACTATTTAGTTTAGATGCAAAAGCACTAACCCCAGCAACAAGGATTTCTTGAGCTGTTGTTTGTCCCGTTAATGCCCCTCTCTCTGCAACAAACCCTGCAAGCTCAGTGTTATCTGGTGTTGGAAGTGAGCTTCTTGTCGAAGCGGCCGCAACGGTAGTCACAGGCTCAGCGTAGATAATAGTACCTGTTACATCACCAGTAAGAGCACTGGTTGTATAACCTTCAGGTAAGAACACTTGTTGGCTGTCGAGAACGACAGACTGTGTTGGCGCAGGAGCTTCCGCGACGGTGATGATGATCTCTTTGGTTTGTAGTACGATTTGACCTTGATCGTTGGTCGTTTCAATGCTGAGTTGATACTTCTCTTGGCCGACAGCAGCTCCTGCCTGAACAGTGATTTGGAGTGGGTCGGATGTGGTTAATTCATCCCCATTTCCGTTATACCAAGTGACTTTATCACTCGATTGAAGGTTACTGATGGTTGCGGTTAGCGTTGTTTGTGCGCTTGCAGCAACAATGGCCGGATTAGCTGTAATTGAGTTGATTACGGCACTTGGCGCGAAATCAGCCCCGATACTACACAATACTTCTGATGATTGAACTTCGCTGTTATCAAGAATACTATTATTGTTAGTATCTACCCCAAGAGTAACAAGTTGCCCTCCTGCATCACATCTGGTGTCCGCTTTAGCTATTAAAGCAACCGACACTAGAGCTTGATTGAAGATATCGCTACCTTCTTGCTGGGTATTATTTGTTCCATCGTGACAAATGGTTTTGTTGGAAACATGTTCACTATCTTCTAGTACGTTATTTTCGTTATCATCGTAACCAGCAATAACTTTCAAGCCACCATTAGTACATTCCGAATCACCAACAGGGAGAGTTAACGTAGAAATGAACGCGTCTTTCTGTACTGCCCCCTCATTTGATGAACTATCTGAAGAACCACTATCGCTCCCACAACCAGAAAGTAAAATAGAAGCTACGGACGTAGCAATCAGAGTTTTTTTAGTAAGCCTAGCATTGACGTTCACTAACATATCCTTGTGATATATGAAATTAATATAGATACATACAAGGAATGTTTTTATCGGGCGGTCTAAACTTTGTCAATGAAACAAATGTGATATAAATAAGAACTTTGAGCTACTTAACTTTATGAATGATAATGATAAAATAGTCAGTTTTTATTGATGGAATTGTTATTTTGGTTCCGGGTTTTGAGAAGAAAAAGCACCACATCATCGATAGCGGTGCTTTAGATAAAGTTAATATTTACCTTGTAATATTTCTGACCAAGGCAAGTCAGCATCACCTAATACAATGAAATTCGGGTTTTCTAGTGTCTCACGTTCGTTATAAGAAAGCGGCTCGAGTTGAGTGCTTAGGATTCGGCCTCCCGCTTCTTCAACAATACATTGCGTTGCTGCGGTATCCCACTCTCCGGTTGGTCCAATACGTAGATAACAGTCCACAGCACCTTCTGCGACTAAACATGCTTTAAGCGCTGCTGAACCTAGAGGAACCAAGTCGTAGTTCCAATCAGAGCTCATACGGTTAGTGATGCGATTGATGTCTTGGCGACGGCTGATTGCCATCGCGATCGACTGGTTTGGTAGCTCGTGACGATGCGTTTTGATTTTTACATTGTCATTGAGGTCTGGGATCTTCCAAGCGCCTTTGCCACTGTAAGCGTAATAGCTCACACCTGAAACAGGCGCGTACACGACGCCCATTACCGGCTTGTTATGCTCAATTAAGGCGATGATTGTTGCAAAGTCGCCACTTCTTGCGATGAACTCTTGCGTGCCATCGAGTGGGTCAACCAACCAGTAGCGATCCCATTGAGAGCGTTGCTCTAGGCTGATGTCGGCGTCTTCTTCGGATAATACGGGAATATCAGGCGTCAATTCACTGAGTTTTTTTAATATCAGCTTATGTGCTGCAAGATCGGCACTGGTTACTGGAGTGTCATCACTCTTAGTGAACTCTTCGTAATCCTTTTTCTCGTAAATCTCTAAGATGAGTTGGCCTGCAGAGCGAGCAATCTCAATGATAGAGGGTAGGAGGTGAGACAAATCTTTTGTTATTGGCATAAATATTCTCTTACTCTTCGAGCGAGCCTGAATGTTCTAATTATTGTTTAATACACGAAGGGCTAATAGTAGGGCTGTAATACTGCGAGCCTCACAGAAGTCGAGATGCGTTAACAGTTCTTCGGCTTGAGCAAGTGGCCAGCGCACAATGTCTAGTGGCTCTGGCTCATCACCTTCTAGTTTTTCTGGGTAGAGTTCTTCTGCGATAAACAGCGTCATTTTGCTAGAGAAATAAGAGGGTGCAAGGATCACTTCTTTTAGAGGAGTAAGCTTGTTGGCACCAAAGCCAATTTCTTCTTTTAGTTCACGAACGGCGGCTTGATTGGGCTGCTCACCGGGATCAATTAGCCCTTTTGGGAAGCCGAGTTCATAGCGCTCTGTGCCTGCTGCGTATTCACGAACTAACAGAATATCGCCTTGTTCAGTAATCGGAACCATCATTACTGCGTTGCGACCGCTGGGCTTCATGCGTTCGTAAGTGCGCTCTTCACCGTTTGAAAAGCGTAAATCGAGAGACTCGATAGAGAATAGTTTTGATTGAGCGACAGTTTGTTGAGCCAAAATTTCTGGCTTGGTCCTTTTTGTCATTGCGCTCGCTCCTTAGCTCATTGGAATTCTTTCTTATAAAGTCATTCTAATATAGGGGAAATAGAGTTGAGTTCCTAGATCCGAGTTTTCATATCCTGGAATTATTGGATCAGGAACCGATTGCGATCACTTGAATACCTTACTGCAAATGGTAACTCGCCCGTCATTATTAGCATTGAACGAGAAATAGACGGTTCGGAAGTGCTCTGCTGTTTTAAACATAAAAAAAAGGTTGATGCTTGCGCATCAACCTTTTGATTGAATCTTTAACTTTCTACTGGCTAAGACTGCATGAGTGCTTAGTCGTAAAGTGATTAGTAGTAAGAGTGCTCACCGCGATCGTGCTCAGTTGCATCACGAACGGCCGTCAATTCACCTTCGAATTGTTGAAGAAGTTCTTTCTCGATGCCTTCTTTAAGCGTTACGTCAACCATAGAACAACCGTTACAACCGCCGCCGAATGCAACGATAGCTGCGCCTTCGTCAGTGATTTCTACTAGGCTAACGTGACCGCCGTGGCCAGCAAGCTGTGGGTTCACTTGTGTTTGGATTGCATACTCAACACGCTCTATCAGAGTTGCGTCGTCTGATACTTTACGCATTTTAGCGTTTGGTGCTTTTAGCGTGAGTTGAGAGCCCATTTTATCAGTTACGAAGTCAATCTCAGCTTCGTCTAGAAATGGTAGGCTTAGCTCATCAACGTATGCCGAGAAAGCGTCGAAAGAAAGCTTAGTGTCAGACGCTTCGATAGCATCTGTTGGGCAGTAAGAAACACCACACTCAGCGTTTTGTGTGCCTGGGTTTACCACGAACACACGAATGTTTGTACCTTCAGGCTGCTGTGACAGCAGATTGGCAAAGTGAGTTTGAGCTGTTTCTGTAATAGTAATATTTGACACGACGAATACCTGAGTAGATTTGTAGGTTATTAGCGCCATTCTACTCCTGTCAGATTTGTAATTCAGCCCTTTTTTGTTGGATTGCTGTACAAGTAGCGATTCACAGCAATTATCCAGAGGGCTCAGGAGTGCGGCAGATGCAGTAAATATCAATCCTTTTAACGCCCACTTCAAGTAGTAATTGGCATAATTGATACACTGTACTGCCTGTGGTTACAACATCATCAATTATCGCGATGTGAGGGTAATCAATCGCTGAGAAATTCGTATTATGCAGCGTGAAAGCATCTTTGAGATTGCTCTGTCTTGCCGATTTGGTTAATCCTTGTTGTGAAGGTGTTGAGTGAGAACGTCGAAATAAAACCGTATTTTTAACGTTCAGTTCCTGAGCTGTGTAATGTGCCAATAACTGGCTCTGATTAAAGCCTCGATGAATGTATCGAGTCCAATGTAAAGGAACACTGGTAATCAACGTTGCTGGATGTTGAATTCGTGACGCTAGCAGTTTCGACAGATCACGAGCAAACCAGAACTTATCGGCGTATTTCATCTGTTGGATATAACGTGCCGTTGGGAAGGTGTAGTCCCCAACACAATAGAGACGATGCCAAGGTGGAGGTTGAGATAAGCATTGACCACACTGTTCGACGATCGTCAGTGTTTTCAAGCCACATTGTTGGCAACGAGGAACTGACTCAAAGAGATTAAGACAAGAATCACACCATCGAGGGTGAGCATCGCTGTGCGACTTATCTAGCTTGCATAAGTGGCATTGAGGTGTGACCAGACGTGGTGTGTGTTTTTGAAGCCAATCGGATAACATAGCTTGTGATGCTTTTGGGTTATGGTGTTCCTTTTGCTCACCATACTGAAAAATACAGGTTATTGCTGATGGAAAAAGTAGGGAATATTGAGAATGAGTGACGCATTATATTGGCATGTTTCAGGGCAAGGACCTGATTTAGTTCTGGTTCACGGCTGGGGTATGAATGGTGCCGTATGGCAGCAAACGGTTACTGCTTTAGAAGCTGACTTCCGAGTGCATGTTGTCGATCTTCCAGGGTATGGACACAGTGCTCACAGCCACGCTCAAGATCTTGAAGAGATTGCTCAACAACTGTTGGTCGACGCGCCCAAGCAAGCGATTTGGGTGGGTTGGTCACTCGGTGGGTTGGTCGCGACGCACATGGCTCTCCATCACTCAGATTACGTAAGCAAATTGGTGACTGTCGCCAGTTCTCCTAAATTCGCAGCCGCAAAAGAACCCGTATTATGGCGAGGTATTCAGCCAAACGTATTAACCGCATTCACAGAACAGTTGGTTGAAGATTTTCAAACCACCATCGAACGTTTTATGGCATTGCAAGCCATGGGCAGCCCTTCTGCAAGACAAGATGTCAAACAGCTCAAGCAAGCGGTGCTGTCTCGTCCGCTACCGAATCCTGATTCTTTGTTAGCGGGTTTGAAAATGCTGTCAGACGTTGACCTCCGTGAACAATTACCGCAGATCTCTGTGCCTATGCTGCGTTTATACGGTCGATTAGATGGGCTTGTGCCAATCAAGGTTGCAAAAGACTTGGGCAAAGCCTTACCTCATACCGAACAATACATCTTCACTCAGTCTTCACATGCGCCTTTTATGACTGAAGCAGATGCCTTTTGCAGTGAACTGGTCAGCTTCGCGCGAAAATAATCGCTAAATTTATCGCTGGCTTGGTCGATATATAACCTAATACCAATCACAGTAAGTAAGTGTTCAAAAATAGCGTAGGAAAAAGGCTTGAGAACAAGGCTGAGCTTTTTGATAAGTAGTTATTCTACAATCAAAAGTTCTAACGCCGTTATCGAGCATTTTAACAAGCTAGGATGAGCAGTTATTTACTACGATTGGTATAACACCAAGGCGTTGCATGATACTCAGACCTAACTCTCTCCTGAGCTGATTGCGGTAAGTTGGGCTATGCCTGTTGTGCTGACTCACAGTACAACAGCGTTATAGCAATAACGATGGGCGATTCTTGAGGAGTTCGCGATGATTGTGTCACCTGCAACTGCAGTGAGTGTGCCACTGATCGCCCCATCCGTTAATGTGCAAACAGAGCAAGTTGCGCGTGATAATAGAGTTCGAGAACCTGTCGCTCCCGCCGTAGCATTGGCGAAAACCAATGCAGAGCGAAAGGTAAAACCGGACGATAAGCGAAGGCAGCAGTCGGCTTGGGATCCTTCAGACCATCCTGGTTATGAAATGGAGAACGAGTCAGAGGCCAATTCGATTAGCCAAGAAGAGCCTCAAGATCCTTTTGATAGGTTGTTCAGCTTATTGGCACTGAGAACATACAGTGCCGATCAAGGAAAAGGTTATACCATGCGTTTCCGCCTGCCAAAGCATGTTTTAGATGCGGCGATTCAAGAGGGACAGATGGAGAAGCGACGTAAGGTCATAAAATATCATTATGGTCATGCTGTTGCGCCTCATGCTCCATCAGGAATGCTGGTCGTGTTATAAATCGAAAACTTATGACCCAACCAAACTTCGATGTCTTTTTTGAACACATAATAAAAAAACCTGCATACCCTAAGGGATGCAGGTTTTCTGTTTTTACAGGCTATTTATTTCGCGACACGCAGTCGTTTCATTGACCTATTATTTCTTCGCTTTAGCAAAGGCAGCGGCAAAAGCACCACCCATCGCCGCGTTTTGTTGCGGTTCTTCACGGCGGCGTTGTCCACCTTGCGAATTTTGATTCTGGCGGTTTTGCGTGCGAGGTGCACTTGAACGTTGTGCGCGGTTGTCTTGGCCGGGTTCATCTTTCATACGCATGCTTAGCGCAATACGTTTGCGTTGAACATCGACTTCCATCACCTTCACTTTGACGATTTCCCCCGTTTTCACGACTTCATGAGGATCAGAGACAAAACGATCGGTTAGCGCTGAAATGTGCACCAAGCCGTCTTGGTGAACACCAATGTCAACGAAGGCGCCAAAGTTGGCTACGTTTGAAACTACACCTTCTAAGATCATGCCGGGTTCTAGGTCAGACATGCTATTTACGCCATCGGCGAAGGTTGCTGTCTTGAATTCAGGACGAGGATCTCGACCCGGCTTATCCAGCTCTTTGATGATGTCGGTTACCGTAGGTACACCGAAGTTCTCATTGGTGTAATCAACCGCATGTAAACCACGTAAGAAGCCTGTATTACCCACCAGAGACTTGATGTCTTTGTGGTTCTTCTCGGCGATGGCTTTCACCAATGGGTAAGCTTCTGGGTGAACTGAAGATGCATCTAGTGGATTCTTACCATCCATGATTCTTAGGAACCCCGCACACTGTTCAAACGCTTTTGGCCCTAAACGAGCGACTTTTTTGAGTGTTGTACGCGCTTCGAAGCGACCGTTTTCATCACGGAAGTCCACGATGTTCTGAGCGATGGTGTTAGAAAGGCCAGCAACACGAGTTAACAGGGCGGCAGAGGCCGTATTCACATCAACACCAACCGCGTTTACACAGTCTTCGACAATCGCATCTAGGCGCTTAGCGAGCATAGTTTGGCTCACGTCGTGTTGGTATTGGCCCACACCGATCGATTTAGGGTCAATCTTCACCAGTTCTGCCAGTGGATCTTGCAGACGACGCGCAATAGACACCGCACCACGAATCGATACATCCATGTTTGGAAATTCTTTCGCTGCTAACTCAGAAGCAGAATAAACCGAGGCGCCCGCTTCGCTAACAATGATTTTTTGTGCTGTAAGGTTGCCACGCTTAATCACATCAGCAACAAAGCTGTCTGTTTCGCGTGAAGCCGTACCATTACCAATCGCAATCAAATCAACATTGTATTGGCGAACCATCTGCTCAACCACGTGCGCAGACTTGTCGTATTGCTTCTGTGGTGGGTGAGGGTAAATGGTTTCTGTTGCTAGAACCTTACCCGTTGAATCCACCACGGCGATTTTCGAACCGGTGCGTAAACCCGGATCCAAGCCCAAGGTTGCACGAGGGCCAGCCGGTGCCGCCATCAACAAGTCTTTAAGGTTGGTTGCGAACACTTCAATCGCTTCGATTTCACCGCGTTCTTTCATCGCGCCCATCAACTCAGTTTCCATGTGCATAGAAACCTTGATGCGCCATGCCCAGCTAATCACTTGCTTACGCCATGCATCCGCAGGAGCGCTGCTCAGGGTAATACCGTAGTGATCAGAGATGATGTTCTCGCAGTAAGAACCACGTACACCTTCTTCTTGCTCTGGGTCAGCATTCATTGCCAGCGTTAGGAAGCCTTCATTTCGGCCTCGCAACATCGCAAGCGCACGGTGTGAAGGTACTTTGTTGAGTGTTTCGTTGTGTTCGAAGTAATCTTTGAATTTCTCGCCTGCTTGTCCTTTCCCCGTCACGACACGTGAAACGAGTTCTGAGTTGCGCGTGAGGTGTTGGCGAATCTTTTCAAGTAGGTTTGCGTCTTCAGCAATGCGCTCCATGATGATCGCTCGTGCACCATCCAGTGCCGCTTTGGTATCAGCAATGCCTTTATCGCTGCTGATGAAGTTAGCGGCTTCGGTTTCAGGATCGTGCTGTGGTTCATTCCAAAGTGTATCGGCAAGTGGCTCTAAGCCTGCTTCGATTGCGATCTGACCTTTGGTACGACGCTTTGGTTTGTATGGCAGGTATAGATCTTCTAGGCGCGTCTTGCTGTCGGCTTGAGTGATATCACGCTCTAATTCTGGCGTGAGTTTGCCTTGGTCTTGAATCGACTTAAGAATCGTTTGGCGGCGATCGTCAAGTTCGCGAAGGTATGAAAGGCGACTATCAAGGTTACGTAGTTGGGTATCGTCTAAGCCACCCGTGACTTCTTTACGGTAGCGGGCAATAAAGGGAACGGTGTTACCGTCGTCAATTAGGTTTACTGCGGCGGTGACTTGCTCTGAACGAACATTCAGTTCTTCAGCAATCAGTCGACAGATAGCTTGGCTCATCCGATGAATCTCTTATTTAATATCATGACAAATACATGGGGGTGAGCGTACGCTTTTTCTAGCTTTGGCTGTGTAATTATCCTGTCAGAAGTCGAATTTCCGTTTGTGATATCCGCTTTGTGCGAGATCTCTCACACGTGATGTAAGCCTAAGTCGCCTTAAACCTGTCAATATGTCTTAATTTAATTGTAAGTTGTTGATTTTTAATTACATGATGTTTTGATGCGTATTTCTCACCTGAAATGTTTTTTGGGACTATCTAGGAAACTCGCCCAAATACCGTAATATTTAACTTGTCGACAGGGAGTTGGCAGGAACAGGAAAAAGCCTAATGGACTAGGTATCTTCAGGATGAAGATTTGATTACTTAGGATGAGTGGTCAGCAAGGAAGTAATAATCTCTGGATGAGATTCGCCAGTCAGGATGACAGGCTAGAATGGACACCGCTAGGATGGCGATGAACAAAAAGGAAATTGGTTAAAGGATTTAGCCACTATCAAGGACAGATGCAGGGAGCACCTTATCTCGAAGAGATAAACAGTAGCCGGATTGCTGCGATAGAGACTTAACCCCGCCAGGCGCAAGCCTAGCGGGGTTTTCTTTTATCTGGAGTTTGAGTTTGTCTGCTCGACCTGTGATGGCCGGTTAATCACGCTAAGCCATAAGCCATAAGCCATAAGCCATAAGCCAAGGCATAAACTTTACGCGTCGTCTGCGTAGCGAATCGAGTTAATGAACCACTCTTTATCGCCTTCCGGTGTGGTTACCGTAAACTCATCATCCACTTCTTTCTTGAGCAGAGCTCTAGCCATTGGCGAGTCGATAGAGATATAACCTTTCGCATCACCGTAGATCTCTTCAGGGCCGACAATACGAAACTTCTTCATTTCCCCATCATCATTCTCAATTTCCACCCAAGCACCGAAAAATACCTTACCTTCTTGTTGCGGTGAGTAATCAACGATAGTCACATCAGGTAGGAATTTTCTTAAGAAACGGACTCGGCGATCAATCTGACGAAGCAAACGCTTATTGAAGGTGTAATCTGCGTTTTCTGATCGATCTCCAAGGCTTGCAGCCCAAGTGACTATTTTGGTTATTTCTGGGCGCTTCTCGTGCCATAAGTGGTCATGTTCTGCTTTGAGCTTGTTATAACCTTCGCGGGTGATAAGTTTGGTTTTCATAAATCTGACTTAATGAAATGATGATCTAAGATAGAATATATAGAAAGGCAACATACGTTAACAATTATTTAGGCGACTTTTTCCCCAATAATGTTACATTTTTAATGTCTTATACCAATATACAATTTACCAAGAATGCTTAACCTCAGGTTTAAGCTTTAATAGGTGGAACCATTACATGCAAGAAAACTACAAAATTTTAGTGGTCGATGACGATGCTCGTCTACGTGCATTGCTAGAACGCTATCTGTCAGAGCAAGGCTTTCAAGTGCGTAGCGTGGCAAACAGTGAGCAGATGGACCGCCTGTTAACCCGTGAAAATTTTCACTTGATGGTATTGGATTTAATGTTGCCGGGCGAAGATGGTCTTTCGATCTGTCGTCGTCTAAGAAACGCAAACAACTCGCTACCTATCCTTATGCTGACGGCAAAGGGTGATGAAGTGGATCGCATTGTGGGCTTGGAAGTGGGTGCGGATGATTACCTGCCAAAACCATTTAACCCTCGCGAACTACTAGCGCGTATCAAAGCGGTAATGCGCCGCCAAGTGATTGAAGCGCCGGGAGCGCCAAGCACAGAAGAATCTGTGGTTGCATTTGGTGAGTTCCGCTTGAACCTAGGTACACGTGAAATGTTCCGCGGCGAAGAGCCAATGCCTCTTACCTCCGGTGAATTTGCGGTTCTGAAGTCACTGGTCACTAACGCTCGTGAGCCAATGTCTCGCGATAAGCTGATGAACATGGCGCGTGGCCGTGAGTATTCAGCGATGGAACGTTCTATCGATGTTCAGATTTCTCGTCTGCGTCGTCTAGTTGAAGAAGATCCAAGTAAACCTCGTTATATCCAAACGGTGTGGGGCTTGGGTTACGTATTCGTTCCAGATGGCAAAGCAGTCTAAGCCGGTTTTGTAAGCTCTATATCAGCTTCATCGGTTCTGTGAATTTACGGGTCATCTCATTAAAATGCGATGGCCCGTTTTGTATTCAGCACAAGGGTTTAGAGTTATAGTTTCCATTATATCCCTTTATCATCCCCTCAATTTAGGTCTTCTATGCGCATACGTAGCTCCTTTACTCAGTCGATAGTGCTCTTCTTAACCCTGTTGGTTGCCAGCCAAATTTTTTCGTATTACGCGGTGTTCAATTATGCATTGATGCCGAGTTTGCAGCAGTTTAATAAGATTCTGGCTCACGAGCTAAACCTCGTCTTGGATCAAGGCAGTGATATCGAGATTGATGCACCACTACGTCAACGTGTGCTTGAGCAGCTAGGAGTGACGGTTCACGCCAAGGACAGCGAAGCTGCGGGTGAGTATTACCATGCAGTAGCAATCGACCTGATGAGTGAGGAGATGACCAAAGAGTTGGGCTCTGAAACCGAAGTGCGATTGATCTTGGGTAAAGATAGCTACGTGTTGTGGATGGACATCGCACAGCTGCCTAACTCCTTGATTCGTATTCCTCTGTCTGAGCTGCAAGAAGAAGACTTTGCGCCTCTGTTCCGTAACAGCCTGATCATGGCGATGTTGATTGTCGCGGGTGGCTGGCTGTTCATTCGCTTGCAAAACCGGCCTTTGATAGCGCTAGAGAAAGCCGCCCAAGGTGTGGGGCGTGGTGATATTCCACCACCGCTACCAGTACAAGGTGCGCAAGAGATCCGCTCGGTAACTCGAGCCTTTAATCAGATGTCGAAAGGTATCCAAGAACTCGAAGAAGACCGCGCTTTGTTGATGGCAGGTATCAGTCATGATTTACGTACTCCGTTAACGCGTATTCGCTTAGCGACCGAGATGATGTCACCAGAAGACAGCTATTTAGCGGAAGGGATCATCAGTGATACCGAAGAGTGTAATGAGATCATCAGCCAGTTTATGGATTACCTAAAGCCCGTTGATCGAGATTCATTCCAAGAGGTATTTGTCGATGATATTGCCCGAGAAGTTTCTAGCTCTGAAGGTGGCTACGAGGTACAAATTGAAACCGATATTCCAGAGTCGATGAAGCCTGCGCTAGGTAACCCGATCGCGATGAAGCGTGCCGTGAGTAACTTGGTGGTGAATGCGCTGCGCTATGGCAATGGTTGGGTCAAGGTATCGACTGGCATGACGGCCGATAATAAACTGGCTTGGGTGACCGTTGAAGATAATGGCCCGGGGATCCCGCAAGACCAAGTCGGTAAGTTGTTTGAACCGTTCACGCGTGGTGACACCGCTCGTGGCAGTGAAGGTACCGGCTTAGGCTTGGCGATTGTGAAACGTATTGTCAGCCAGCACCAAGGCGCGGTAGTCGTGAATAACCGCAGTGAAGGTGGCTTAAAAGCGCAGATCAGTTTCCCTGTGAAGCCTTAGGTTTGAATTTACTAGCATTAAAAAGGCTTCCTTGAGGAAGCCTTTTACGTTTTTGAATGACAGTGTTTTTGCTAATTAAGCCTTAGAGTAAACATCGCGCTCGCCTAGCCAGCGGTTGATGATCGCCTTGGCGTTGTCTGGGTAGCTATCGTGAATATGACGCGCAATACGCTGCACTTCAGGGATCAACCTTTGGTCACGGACTAAGTCGGCAATCTTGAAATCCGCTAAGCCAGTTTGTTTGGTGCCAAGCAGTTCACCGGGGCCACGGATCTCTAAATCGCGTTGTGCAATCACAAAGCCATCGTTACTTTCACGAAGCACACCTAAGCGCTTCTGAGCGGTTTTAGACAGTGGCGAGTGATACAGCAGTACACAATGGCTTGCGACTGAACCACGGCCAACACGGCCTCGTAGTTGGTGCAGTTGTGCTAGGCCAAGGCGCTCTGGGTTCTCGATGATCATTAAGCTCGAGTTCGGTACATCCACACCTACTTCGATGACGGTTGTAGCGACCAACAGGTGCAGCTTGTTCTCTTTGAAGTCTCGCATTACCGCTTGTTTCTCGGCGGGTTTCATTCGACCGTGCACTAAACCAATTTTTACGTCAGGCAGTTTGCGTTGCAGCTCTTCTGCCGTATCAGCTGCAGCTTGAGCTTCAAGTACTTCTGATTCATCAATCAGCGTACACACCCAGTAGGCTTGTTTGCCTTCATTGAGACACGCATTTTTCACACGTTCAACAATGTCATCGCGCTTGGTATCAGGAATTGCCACGGTTTGAATTGGTGTTCGTCCCGGTGGCAGTTCATCAATAATAGAAGTTTCAAGGTCGGCATAGGCCGTCATTGCTAACGTTCGTGGGATTGGGGTCGCGGTCATGACCAACTGATGGGGGTAGTAGCCTTGCTTTGCGCCTTTCTCACGCAGTTCTAATCGCTGGTGGACGCCAAATCGGTGTTGCTCATCAATGATCACTAAGCCAAGGTTTTTGAACTCGACATGTTCTTGGAATAGCGCATGAGTACCGACCACCATTTGCGCTTCGCCGCTGGCAATACGTGTTAGTTCCGTTTCACGAGCTTTACCTTTGAGTTTACCTGCCAGCCAACCGACTTGAATGCCCATCGCCTCAAACCAGTTAGCAAAGTTAATCGCGTGCTGTTCTGCCAATAGCTCGGTTGGTGCCATCAGTGCCACTTGCTGACCATGTTCGAGTGCGCGAACGGCTGCCAGTGCGGCGACTAAGGTTTTACCTGAACCTACATCACCCTGTACTAAACGCATCATAGGGTGTGGCTTTTCAAGGTCGGCTTCGATCTCTTTAGTCACCCTTACTTGAGCATTGGTTGGTGAAAATGGAAGTTGAGCTAACAACTTATCTTTGAGGGTGTTTACCTGAGGGAAAGGCATCGCTTTGTCTTGCTGTCCTTTGCTACGAACAGACAGCATCGATAGGTTTTGAGCCAGTAGCTCTTCCATAATCAGGCGCAGCTGCGCAGGGTGTTTACCTTCATCAAACAGCTCTAGGTCAATGCCCGGAGGAGGCCTGTGAATGGTATGCAGTGCTTGCGCGAGTGTTATTTGGTGGTCGTATAAACCGGATGGAAGCAACTCATTAACTGCGGCCTTGTCGATTAACTCTAAAGCTTGATCGGTAAGGTTACGCAGCGTGACTTGTCTTAGTCCTTCAGTGGTTGGGTACACTGGAGTTAGGTTGGCTTCAACGTCTGGCTGTTGCCTCGGCGCAAAGAATTTGTAGTCGGGATGGACAATCTCAAGCCCCATATTACCGCGCTTGATCTCACCATAAGCATGCACTTGTTTGCCTTCGGCAAAGTTATTCTTCATGCCTGCAGTGAAGTTGAAAAAACGTAGGGTAATAGTGCCATTACCATCACTGATCTTTACTGCGAGCATCTTACGTTTGCCGAAAATGGTATCGACGTGCATTACCTTGCCTTGCACTGCTGCCCATAAACCAGCATGCAGTTTTACGATGGGATAGATACGCGTTCGATCTTCATAGCGCAAAGGCAGGTGAAACAGCAGGTCTTGTACATTGTTAAGCCCAACCTTCTCTAGTTTCTCTGCGACTTTAGCGCCGACTCCAGATAAAGAGTTGAGAGGGATAGCAGATAAAAGCTGTGACATAACAAGGCTCATAAACGTAAGAGAGATAATCTATTCAAGCATTTTACTGGATTTTTGTACAGGGTAAAGCTTAGAAGCAGATGAGGGATGAGAGTGAACGAGATTCGAAGGGAATAAGAGTAGATGCGGGATACGGGTAAACGAGATGCGAAGAGATTAAGAGCAGGTTCGGGTTGCGAGTAAGCTAGATGCGAAGGGAATAAGAGTAGAGGCGGGATGCGGGTAAACGAGATGCGAAAAGATTAGAGCAGATGCGGGATACGGGTAAACGAGATTCGAAGAGATAAGAGCAGATACGGGATGTGGGTAAACGAGATGCGAAGAGATTAAGAGCAGATTCGAGATGCGAGTAAACGAGATACGAAGAGATAAGAGCAGATTCGAGACTTGGGTAAGCGAGCTAAGAAAAGAACAGGGCGGTACAAAAAATTAAAGCAGACTCGAAATACGAAGAGTTGAGGTGGTGAAAAGCTTTTGCTCTTCGCATCTCGAGACTCGTATCTCTCATCTGCTTTATTTATCTGCTGTTAGATCTAGTTCTTACGACGTTTTACTTTCAGCGCGTGTGGCATCACACGTAGCTTTTTCATAATACTTGCAAGATGAACACGATCTTTGGTTGTCAGCAAGATAGTCACTGTGTACAGGCGTCCATCACGTTCTTCGGTTGAAATACCGTGAATGTTCGAGCCCGTTTTTGAGATAACGTTCGTTAACTCTGCCAGTGCACCTTGGTGGTTTTGGATGTCGATCTGAAGTTCAGCTGTGAACTCTTGATCGTAATCGTCAGACCATTCCACCGCCATGTATTTGTCTGGTTCTTTTTGGTAGCCACGGACGTTTGGACACGTTTCGCGGTGAACCACAAGGCCACGACCTGGAGATACATGAGCAATGATGTGATCGCCAGGGATCGGGTGACAACAATTTGCAAAAGTCAGTAGTAGACCTTCAGCTCCGCGGATAGCTAGTTTCTTCCTAGGCGCATCGCTGTTGTTTTTCACTTCAGTCAGTTCGTCAGCATCACCCAGTAGGCGACGAGCAATGACGATACTCATCAGCTCGCCAAGACCAATCGATGCTAGCAAGTCTTCAACGCTTTCTAGGCGTAAGTCAGACAATACATGCTCGAGGTTCTCTTGGCCGATATCGGCAATAGAGTGTTCACCAAGTGCATGATTCAGTAGACGACGGCCTAGGGTAATCGACTCTTCACGGCGCATTGTCTTCAGAACCTGACGGATCTTAGTACGAGCACGTGAGGTCACCACGTAGTTGAGCCATGCAGCATTCGGACGTGCGCCCGGAGCACTGATGATCTCAATGGTTTGACCGTTCTTCAGCGACTTGCTGAGTGGGTAAGGGTTCATGTCGACGCGAGCCCCTACACACATATTGCCGACGTCGGTATGTACCGCGTAAGCAAAATCGACCGCTGTTGCACCCGCAGGAAGTTCGACGATACGACCTTTCGGCGTGAACACGAAGATCTCATCTGGGAACAGATCAGATTTAACGTTTTCAATGAATTCGAATGAGTTACCTGCGCTTTGTTGAAGCTCAAGTAAGCTCTGCATCCAACGCTGTGCTTTAACCTGTGCGGTTGTCCCATTGCTACTGCGTGAGCCACTGCCTTTGTAAGACCAGTGCGCCGCGACGCCTTTATCGGCCATTTGCTCCATATCTTCGGTACGGATCTGAACCTCTACAGGTACCCCGTGAGGGCCGATCATTGACGTATGAAGAGATTGGTAGCCGTTGGCTTTTGGTACCGCAATGTAATCTTTCATGCGTCCCGGGCGTGGCTTGTACAAGCTGTGAGCCTGGCCAAGTGCGCGATAACAAGTGTCTGGGGTATCAACCACTACGCGGAAAGCGTAGATGTCCATAATGGTGTGAAAGCGCTGCTCTTTGGTTTTCATCTTGTTATAGATGGAGAACAAGTTCTTTTCACGACCTACGACGCGAGCAGACAAACCGACTTCTTCAAGACGGCCTTCAATTTCGCTATGGATACGTTGGATCATTTCCTTACGGTTACCACGCGCAGCTTTCACTACATTTCTGAGTACGCGATAACGGTTAGGGTAGAGGGCTTCGAAGCCCAACTCTTCTAGTTCGGTCTTGATGTTATGAATACCAAGACGGTGAGCTAGCGGAGAATAGATCTCTAAAGTTTCACGAGCAATACGACGCTTTTTGTCAGGACGAAGTGCCCCAAGCGTACGCATGTTGTGAGTACGGTCAGCTAATTTGATCAAGATAACGCGGATGTCTTGCACCATGGCGAGAACCATCTTACGGAAGTTCTCTGCTTGCGCTTCTTTGCGATCACGAAATTTAAGCTTATCCAGCTTAGATACACCATCAACCAGTTCAGCAACGGTATTGCCGAATTGAGCTTCTAGCTCCTCTTTTGTAACTTCAGTATCTTCAATTACATCGTGGAGTAGGGCGGCTTGCAGGGTTTCGATATCCAGACGCATTTCTGCCAGGATTCTTGAAACAGCAACAGGATGGATTATGTATGGTTCACCCGTTGAACGGGTTTGCCCTTCATGGGCATTTCTCGCTACCACATAAGATTGACGCAGAGCCTCAATTTGAGGCTCTGTTAGGTATTCTTGGGCAACGTCTTTGAGGCTATCGAATAGATACAAATTAAAGGCCCGGAAGGTTAATTAGTTCGAATGACGTTGATTCTATCAGCGAGTGTGAGCGATGCTGCTTACTGCTGCAAGTTCAGCCGCTTCTTGCTCTTGTTGCTCTTGACGCTCACGAGCATCTAGTACGTCTTTAGTGATAAGACCTTCTTCGATTTCGCGAAGAGCGATAACCGTCGGCTTATCGTTTTCTTCAGGCACTAGTGAATCTTTGCCGCCAGTTTGCATTTGACGTGCGCGGCGAGCCGAAATAAGAACTAGGTCGAAACGGTTGCCAACTTTTTCAACAGCGTCTTGAACAGTTACGCGTGCCATGAGGACTCCAAATAGTAATTAACTAATAAATTTTATATGACGAGAAAGTATACAAGTTTAACTAGAGACTTTCTAGCTCACCGTATACTTATCTCAATGGAAAATCCAGTTATACCAATCACAGTAAATAAGTGCTCAGAGATAGCGCCGGAAAAAAGTTTGAGAACAAGGCAGAACTTTTCGATAAGTAGTGACCCTACAATCAAAAATTATAACGACGTTATCAGGCTTTTTAGCAAGCTAGAATGACCAGTTGTTTACTACGATTGGTATCAGAGATTATTCCGCTAGTAGTGCTGTAAGCATGCCGCTGTATTTAGCTGCTTGCTTATCTTCTTTTAAGCGTTCCGCACGAATGATTGCTCTGAAGTCCATTAAGGCTGCATCAAAGTCATCATTCACGATCACATAATCGTATTCTGCATAGTGAGAAATCTCTGATTTTGCTTCGCTCATGCGTTTCGCAATAACTTCGTCGCTATCTTGACCGCGAACATTTAAACGACGCTCTAGCTCACCATTTGATGGTGGAAGAATGAAGACACTCTTCGCTTGAGGCATTTGTTCACGGATCTGACGAGCACCTTGCCAGTCGATATCTAGGAATACATCGATACCGCGGTTTAGGTTTTCTTCAATCCAAACACGTGACGTACCGTAGTAGTTGCCGAATACTTCAGCATACTCTAGGAACTCACTCTTCTTGATGAGATCTTCAAAGTGATGTTTCTCTACAAAGTGGTAGTGAACACCATTTTCTTCACCAGGGCGCATACCGCGAGTGGTGTGTGAAACAGATACCTTCATTGCGTAGGTTGGATTGGTTTCCAGCATTGCTGAGATCAAGCTCGATTTACCTGCGCCACTAGGTGCAGATACGATGTAAAGAGTACCTATGCCCATCTGTATATTTCCACTGTTGGTTGGATTGAGTGAGGGCGATAAACCGACACTATAAAAGATAGCACTGACCCTAATTTTTGTTCCGGTGGTGCATCTACTAATTGTTTCGGTGGTTACATCTATAAAGGGATAACGAGTGAAACCAATAGAGACAACTGGTGAAAATTAGGTCAGAAAAATGGAGGCGAAGAGTAGCATATTTAGATGATTGAGAACAACTGGCTTGATCGTTATTTATCAGCGAATGATCTTTTCAAGGATCTTTGTATAACTGCAATGACTCGTCATCTTCACTTTTTTATGTGATCTGGACAAAATTTGTTGAAGTTTTAATCTCAATCCTTACAATCCGCGCAAACGATTAAATGCTGTATATATCTAGTGATATGGACTAGATGTTTCTACTACCGAGCCTACCTTGGTGACTACAGTTTTTAGTGTAGAGATCCCTCTATTCTCACAGCATTTGAATCTCAAATTTCTTAATTTATTACATAGGTTTTGTTGTGAATACCGACTCCACCCTGAAAGCCCAGAAAACGTCTGGCTCGCTTGACACCATGTTCAAACTCTCAGAGAGAAAGACCACGATCAGCACTGAGCTATACGCAGGTTTTATTACCTTCCTAGCGATGAGTTATATCTTGGCGGTTAACCCAGCAATTTTGGGTGGTATCCCGGGGATGGACAAAGGGGCTGTATTTACGGCTACCGCTCTTTCTGCTGCTATCGCAACGCTTATCATGGGCATTTGGGGTAACTACCCAGTGATGCTGGCTCCAGGTATGAGCATGAACGGCTTCTTCAAAGGCTTACTGTTAAGTGGTTCAGTCGCTGTACTTTGGAATGAAGCGCTATTTGGCATCTTCCTATCGGGTATCCTTTATCTCGCTTTCTCATTGACCAATATTCGTAAGTCGATGATTGAATCGATTCCTGAAGATTTGAAGTTGGCGATTACCGTATCTCTCGGCTTATTCATTGCTTTCTTAGGACTTAAGAATGCAGGCATCATCGTGTCTAACCCGTTTGTACTGGTTGGCTTAGGTGACATCTCAGACCCACAAGTGGTTATCGCTTATGTGAGTATCTTCATCGCTCTGGGCTGTATGGTTCGTGACATTAAGCTGGCAACGTTTATCTCGTTTGTTTCAGCGATTGCATTGACGATTTTGGCTGATGTGTTCTTAGGTACATCAAACGCACCAATCCCAGATCAATTCGTTTCTATGCCACCAAGTATGGCGGGCAGCTTCGGTGCGATCTTTGATTTCTCAGCTTTCACCCCTGAGAAAATGTTCGACCTATTGTTCATCGTCCTTATCTTCCTGATTGTCGATTTCTTCGATGGCTTAAGCACGATTGTTGGTGTTGGTCGTGATGCGGGTATCATCGACAAAGATGGCAAGGTACCAAATGCGAAATCGGCTTTAGTTGCTGATGCGGGCGGAACAGTGATTGGTTCGATTCTTGGTACCACATCGATCACTGCTTTCTCTGAATCGGGTATTGCCTCTTCTCAAGGTGCGAAAACAGGTTTAGCGGCAGTCATGGTGGCTGGCTTATTCCTAGTGTCTCTATTCCTATACCCAATCTTCTCTATCTTCTCAGCGGCAATGGTCGCGCCTGCGATGGTAGTGGTAGGCATCTACATGGTGGGTCGCCTTGGTCAGATTAACTGGGAAAAGAAAGAGTCACGCATTGCGGCTTTCTTCACCATCATGTTTACAGTGCTAAGCTTCTCACCAGCAAACGGCATGGCGATGGGCTTCATCAGCTACGCATTTACTATGGTTGTGGCAGGTAAGCGCAAAGAAGTACACCCACTTATCTACGGCCTGTGTGTGGTGTTCTTAACTTACCTGATTCTTCTATAAGGTTAATTCGCCACTACCAATTAGCCACTAAAAAGTCGCTAAGTAAAAGACAAACAGATGGCTCTGCAGTGAATGTGGGGCCATTTTTGTATCTGTTGTATCTGTTGTATCTGTTGTATCTGTTGTATCTGTTGTATCTGTTGTATCTGTTGTATCTTAAATTTATGCTCGTTCTTGCTGAACGTTGAGTTCAACTTACCGCCATTCTGCTGATGTTCATCTAAAAAGGGCGACGGTGGTCGCCTCTTTACGTTTACTAGC
Source organism: Vibrio sp. QJM3NY_26 (assembly GCF_057786005.1). NCBI lineage: Bacteria > Pseudomonadati > Pseudomonadota > Gammaproteobacteria > Vibrionales > Vibrionaceae > Vibrio > Vibrio sp. QJM3NY_26. The sequence continues at coordinate 154,697 of NZ_CM173515.1, forward strand.
CAACGAAGTGTTCGTTATTAGAATTTGTACGTTGCGCCAGCGTAGAAGCTACCAAGTTGAACGGTCACATCATTGTATAACCAGTGGCCAGTATCAACGCTGAAGGTATCAACTTCGTAAGCCACACGGAAGTTTAGGTTCTCAAGGCTTGCTGGTGTGTATTCTACACCTGCGCCCAGACGCAATGCTGTTTCATCTTTGCTACCATAGTCATCAACATCAAATGAAAGCTGCGTTAGACCTATGGTACCAAATGGACGCCAACCGCTATCAAAGGTGTAGCCAAGGTTTGCAGCAATAGATATGCCTGCTGTCTCGATAGCATAACCTGACAAGCCTGATGCTGTTATATTACTGTATTTGGTGAATTGTGTTTCAACGCCAACAATGCGGTTAAATTGATAGCCACCAATCAACTTAAGCGTTGAGTATTTTGTTTCTAGTGTAGAAAACGCGGCATCGTCATCGTAAGTTGTGGTACCAAAACCACCACCTAGGTAAAAGCCAGATACGTCTTTCTCAACTGCTTGCTCTTGGGCACTGGCAAAGGCAGAAAATGCTGCCAGAAGGATCACTGCTTTTTTCATTAGATTCATCTCATCGGGGATAAAAAGTGGTGCGCATTATGTGTTCAATGGCAATATAAAACTAAAGATGGAATTCATATAAACTTCATGAGTTGTCGGTTTATTGATAATTCCCCTTTTATATATTTTTATCTTTATTGCATAATTCATTGATATAGTTGATGTTGTATTTTTTCTGTAAGAACTTTTGCTTTAGGTAGATGGATTGTACTCAATGCTTACGCAGTTGACTTGGTAATGGTAGGATCCAGCTCTTCACGCGTGTGTTTTTTGGTTGTGTGAGCCCTAATTTCAGTAATAGTGAGTGTATGCATAGAGTCTGTTTTTCCAATTTGATTCTCGATCCAACGACTCTAACTTTATCGAATGCCGATGGTGAATGTATTCAATTACGCCCGCTTCCATATGCAGTGTTGAGTTTGTTACTTGAAAACCAGGGTGTTCACGTTACTCGTGAACGACTATTTGAAACGTGTTGGGGGGGCGCATTAGTCACTGACCAAGCGATCACTAATGTCATTTCAGGTTTAAGGAAAAACTTCGAGCAGTTGCGCGCGCGCGATGTCACCTTGAAAACAGTCAGCAAAATTGGCTACGTTCTGAACATTCACAGTGGCAAAGAGCCGATTAAGAAAATAGGAAACCGAGCAATTCGGGTTAGCCAAGAGCAAGAAATCGTTTTAGAAGAGGTGAGCCTTAAGCCTGCCCCTACCTTGAAAATGAACATGTATTCTTGGCATGGGTTTGTAACGGTATTGCTGCTAGCCTGTTTGGTGTTCGTTTTTTTTACTAAGCCTTTTATCCGAAAGCCACAGTTTCTCCAGCCTAGTGAGTATCAACATTTTCAGATTGGCGTGACCGATTTTTATCTTTATGACAGTGCTTATTTAATAAGTGACGGTCGACTGCTCGCATATGAATTAGCGACTCAATCGTTTCCAACCTGTCATGCGGATATGTATCTGCGAATCGCAGAGTCTGCTTATGACGACGACGTTTATATGATTAAAACTTTTGCTTTTGCGAAACACGGCAGTAAGAACGCAAGCTACGTGAATCATTCGGTGAGTATTGATGATTTATCAGAGACGGTGGTGAAAGCAATTAGGAGGGCTCGATCAATATGCGGATAAAATCGGTCGTCGTTTTCAATATTGCGCTTGCTACCTGTGTCATCGGTGTGGCGTTGTATCAGTGGAAGTTTGAGCAACAACAGTTAGCGGGTAGTCGTTGGGCATGTGTTCAGCTTGATGAGGGGTTTGTTTCGCAAGGGTATCGTCACTATCAAGAGATCGCTGATCGCTCTATTTTAGAGTTTACCTCAAATGACAGTTTGCTGATTTTTCAGAAAGGTTATGTTCAGACACTTGTCGGAGAAACCAAGCCCTACGAAGTCTATTATGAAGCAAACTACATTGCTGAGAATGGTCTCCTATCGGTTGCCTATCAACATATCGACTGGAATCTAAAGCCAACTGGCAATGAGATCTTTGTTCGTGATATGGACGCTCTGGTAAGAGCTAAAATTGAACTGATGTATAAAGTGAAAGGTGACCAGTTGTTTTTGTTCAGTAAAGGGCATGCAGAAGAGAGGAATCATATCTGCTATTCCAAATGACGATTTTGAACCATATTCACTCCGATATCAGCGTGTACTATTATGACACTTTCAAACTTAGGCACTTAATTTAATTGAGTTTATTTTTAGTGGTTTTGATTTGTATAAAGAAGTGTATCTACTTATCTACGGCCTGTGTGTGGTGTTCTTAACTTACCTGATTCTGCTTTAAGGCTATTAGCCACTAAAAAGCCGCTAAGTAAAAGACAAACAGATGGCTCTGCAGTGAATGTGGGGCCATTGTTTTATCTGTTGTTTCTTACCTTTGCTTCTTACTGGTGGTTACCGATGAATTGATGGCGATGCTTTGACAGTACGCGACTTATATTGATGCATGCTATTGTAGAGACTGGATTAATTATTTTTTGAAGAGTGACTATGCCTTCTAACTTGCCTAAATCTTTTAGTAAGCCGTTTTTAAAAGTATTCCACATTATGGAAGCGGTATTGCTGGTGGCGATCACACTGGCGACCTTGTTTGCGATGGTCGAAGAGTTCATGCATGTCTTCGCTGAACGCCGAGTGCAATTGACCGACATTCTGCTGATGTTTATCTATTTAGAAGTGTTGGCGATGGTTCAGCAGTTTGTGATGAACGGTAAGATCCCAGTGCGATACCCCATCTACATCGCGATGATGGCAATTGCTCGTTACATCACTTTAGGCATGAAAGAACTCGATGCGGTATTGATCGTTTGGTTATCTTTAGCGGCATTTATCTTGGCCGCAGCAACACTCTTGATTCGTGTTGGGCATCATTATTGGCCATATGTCGATCTAAGAACCAAGCAGCCGGATGAGTAAATCAATCAGGTTATAAGCTAATAAGAGCCCAGCCATGTTGCTGGGTTTTTTATTGTCCTTAGTGTGTCTAAAAGACATAAACATGTCTCTTTTTTTACTGAAATTGTGCTGTCAATAAGACTCTAATTGTTGTTTTTACCTTGATGTACAAGGCTTTGTGTCTTGGCATGAATGTTGATTAGTAAGTATTAGACTCATATAAGGAACACGCTATGCATTTTGAAAGCACTCATTATAAACCTGAAATCTTCTCCGAAAAGGTTGCACTTCTTGTTACTCGACTTCTCAAAAAGACACTTAACTTGTTTTATGGAAAACACTTAGCCAAACGAGCCATGTTGTTGGAAACCATAGCGGCGGTGCCGGGCATGGTGGCGGGAGTGTTCAATCACCTCAAAGCTCTGCGTCGCATGAAAGACGATGGTGGTTGGATCAAAGAGCTACTGGACGAAGCGGATAATGAACGGATGCACTTGATGATTTTCCTTACCGTTACCAACCCGTCCATTATAGAGCGCATTTTAGTGATGCTATTACAGTTCATCTTTCTACTCATCTATGGATTGATTTACTTAGTCTCATCTAAAACGGCACATAGGATCGTTGGGTATTTTGAAGAGGAAGCTTGTAATAGTTACTCCGAATATATCTCGAAAATTCAAGATGGCACGTTGCCCAATCATCCCGCACCTGAAATTGCGATTAAATATTATCGCTTACCCGAGAATGCTACGTTTTTGGATGTGCTTTTCTGCATAAGGGAAGATGAAGCTAAACATAGAGATAAGAATCACGACATTGCCGATCTCTATAAAACCCAAGACTTACCCGATCATCAGTGCTAATCATCAAAAAGACATAATGATGACAAATAAAGCTCAACAACCAGAAAATAAGGTCGTCTTAATTACTGGTTCAAACCTGGGATGGGGTTGAGCTTTTCTATGCATACTAGAAATACGGACTTACCTGAGGGGGAGTGCTTAGAGAGTCGTACTATGAGTAAATTTCTTAAGATCAAAGCGTTATAAATGAGCTTAATGGCGTAGTAGGGCTGTAATTTAAGCCAACCGAACAAAAAAACATCAATTATTTTCAAATAAAGCTTTACAACCCGACCCAGATCACCAAGAATGGCCTCGCTCTGTTTTCAGAGTTATTAAATGAAACATCAGTTGTAAAGTAAAACCCTTAGTATTGCTTCATTGTTATTCTCAGTGTTTCCCTTGGCTTCATAGATACATTAAATAATTCAAGCTTTCAGCGCATCGCACTTTTGGCGATTAATTTTTTATTTTTATATAAGGGACACATCATGTCTAACAAAACAAACGGCGTAGTAAAATGGTTTAACGAAGAGAAAGGTTTCGGTTTCCTAACTCAAGACAACGGCGGCGCTGACGTATTCGTTCACTTCCGTGCTATCGCATCTGAAGGTTTCAAGACTCTTAAAGAAGGCCAACAAGTGTCTTTCGAAGTAGAGCAAGGCCAAAAAGGTCTTCAAGCTGCAAACGTTGTAGCTCTATAAGATTTTAAGTCGGCGCAGGTTGCATTAGCAACTTGCGTCACTTTCTCCCTTAAATCTTTCCCCTCTAGTTCCACCTGTAATACCCCCTCAAAATATTCTAAAATCCTTTGCTAAATCCGCTTCTCTGTTCTATCTATAGCTGTATCTATCTCTTGCTCCAAACAAATCTCCTGCGTAACAACCTGCTCACTTACTCATCCTGATTGGCATTATTGTATCCATAAAAAAAGCCCCTAAAACTAGGAGCTTATCTTGATCTAATCAACACTGATTCAGCTAATGGCTTATTCACAGCGTGTTACTGACAAACTGTTATTCAATATTCTGGATCTGCTCACGCATCTGTTCGATAAGAACCTTAAGCTCTACGCCTGATGCTGTGATGTCTGTGCTGATAGACTTAGACGCTAGCGTGTTTGACTCACGGTTGAACTCTTGCATCATGAAGTCAAGCTTACGGCCACAAGCACCACCCTTCTTCAATACGACATTTGCTTCTTTCACGTGAGAGTCTAAACGGTCTAGCTCTTCTGCTACGTCTGACTTCTGCGCAAGTAGGATAAGTTCTTGCTCAACACGAGAACCTTCAAGTTCAATTTTAGCATCTTCAAATTTGGTAAGAAGGCGCTCACGTTGCCATTCTAGGATCTCAGGCATGCGTGTGCGAACTTTAACCACTTCTTCAGTGATCGCATCTAAGCGCTGTACGATTAGCGCCTTCATGTTCTCGCCTTCACGAGCACGAGCATCAATGAACTCTGCGATGGCATCGTTGAATGCTTCCAGTAGATCTTTGTTGATGGCATCCATGTCTTGCTCTGGCGTTTCCATCACGCCAGGCCAGTTCATAACTTGGAATGGGTTCAGACGGCTGTCTTCACCTGTCATGGTCATTACTTGGTTAGCGGCGTTGATTACTTGCTGAGCCAAACCTTCGTTAATGCTTAGCTCGCCTTTCGCTGCTGGGTTTGCTTCAAAACGTAGGTTACATTCAACCTTGCCGCGAGCTAGACGCTTACGGAAACGCTCACGTAAGATTGGCTCTAAACCACGGAACTGTTCAGGCATACGGAAGTAAGTTTCAAGGTAGCGTTGGTTTACACTACGGATTTCCCATACTGCTGTACCCCAATCGCCTTTTACTTCTTTGCGTGCATACGCGGTCATACTATAAATCATCGAATTTTCCTGTCTTTTATCATTCTGAAAATAACGCGCACGCATAGTATCACGATACGGGGTGCACCCGAAGCTTGTCTCTTTTCCGCGATAAATAGCCTTTCACGGTAAGTACCTTTGAGTCGTAAGTCTCTTTAAGTCGTAAGTCGCTTTGAATGGTAAATAGATTTGAAAGATAAACTGCTATATAATCTTGCCCCAATCAAAACTGTCTCACCCCTTTCTTAGGTGATGCACTCTTTCGATAGTAAATCACTTCAGACTGTTAATAAGGTAGATACCAATGCGTCCAAATGACCGCGCTGTAGATCAAATTCGTCCAATTAAAATTACTCGTAACTACACAGCTTATGCTGAAGGTTCTGTATTAGTTGAGTTCGGCAACACTAAAGTTCTATGTAATGCGACGGTAGAAGAAAACGTGCCGCGTTGGTTAAAAGGCCAAGGAAAGGGTTGGGTAACCGCTGAATACGGTATGCTTCCACGAGCAACACACACTCGTAACCGTCGTGAAGCGGCGAGCGGTAAGCAAGGTGGTCGTACGATGGAAATCCAACGTCTGATCGCGCGTAGCCTACGTGCTGTTGTTGACCTGAAAGTAATGGGTGAAATCATGATCACTGTCGATTGTGATGTTATCCAAGCAGACGGCGGTACTCGTACTGCTTCTATCTCAGGTGCAAGCGTTGCAATGGCTGATGCTATCAACAGCTTACTTGCAAGCGGTAAACTGAAAAAGAACCCAATGAAAGGCCACGTAGCGGCAGTTTCAGTGGGCATCGTTGGTGCACAAGCACTGTGTGACCTTGAGTACGTTGAAGACTCAGCAGCTGATACCGACATGAACGTTGTAATGACGGAAGACGGTAAGATGATTGAGATTCAAGGCACCGCAGAAGGCGAACCGTTCAGCCACGAAGAGCTGATGCAGCTTTTAGCCCTAGCGAATAAGGGCATTACCGATATCGTCGAAGCGCAGAAAGCTGCGTTGGCCGACTAGTTTTTAGATAGCTCCCACATTGGGGGCTATTTTTTTATCTTCGTCGTATTCGCGCCCTCCGCGTTGTTAACTGCGCTTACTCACCCGAATCACTTACTACTCGTAAGCTCACGGGGTTCGCGAGCTTGTTGCCTAGCGGAAAGCACGACTACTTAGAAGATACTGAGATGAGTTTAAGTTAATTAAGTTTTATTGAATAAACGTAGAGGAAAAACATGAAAGCATATCAACGTGAATTTATTGAATTTGCACTAGAGAAAGAAGTACTTAAGTTTGGTGAGTTTACTTTAAAGTCTGGCCGTAAGAGCCCTTACTTCTTCAATGCTGGATTGTTTAATACAGGTCGTGACCTAGCACGCTTAGGTCGCTTCTACGCAGCAGCATTGGCAGATTCAGGCATTGAGTTCGACGTACTATTTGGCCCTGCGTACAAAGGTATCCCAATTGCAACGACAACAGCGGTTGCACTTGCTGATCACCACGATGTGGACACGCCTTACTGCTTCAACCGTAAAGAAGCGAAGAACCACGGTGAAGGTGGCAACCTAGTGGGTAGCGAACTTGAAGGTCGTATCATGCTAGTGGATGACGTGATCACTGCAGGTACAGCGATTCGTGAGTCGATGGAAATCATCCAAGCAAACGGCGCTGACTTAGCGGGCGTGCTTGTTGCGATTGACCGTCAAGAGAAAGGCAAAGGCGAATTGTCTGCGATTCAAGAAGTAGAGCGTGACTTCGGTTGTGCGATTATCTCAATCGTTAGCCTGACTGATTTGGTGACCTTCCTTGAAGAGAAAGGCACCGACGCAGCACATCTTGAATCTGTAAAAGCGTACCGCGCTCAATACGGTATCTAATTCGTAAGCTGAAGAAGTTGAACCTGATGGTTTAGCGCTCTAGGTTAAGAATCGAAAAAGCAAAAAGGCCCGAGAGAGATAACTCTTTCGGGCCTTTTACTTTTCTATTGAGATGAGCTGCTTTCTTATCTATTTATAACGAATGCCGCGTTCCATTTCTGGGTCTTCCATGGTTTTGAAGCGCTTGTGTAGCCACATCCATTGTTCTGGTGCTCGTAAGATAATTTTCTCAAGATAGCGGTTTAGATAAGCGGCTGCGGCTTTTTCATCTTTGCGTGGATAGTCATCTTCTATTGACTCATCCGCCATGATTTCATACTTACCATCGGCATTTCTAAACCCTGAACCCGGAACAAGAGCGCATCGGCTAGTGTAAGCCAGAATACTGGTGCCTGTTGTGGTACATGCATCTTCTACTGCGAAGAAAGGCACAAACACAGACTTGTTACGGCCGTAGTCATGATCCGGCAGATAGAAAAGGATCTCACCCTGACGCAGGATTCGAATCATACGCTTAACGTCTTTACGATGGATAAGGCGGTTGCCGTTCTGAGTACGACCACGGTATTGAATGAATTCGTAAGCTGGGTTGTTGTGCGGGCGATAAACACCTAAACCAGAAATACCAAGAACGGCCATTGCTCGCGCAGTGATCTCTAGGTTCAAGGCATGCACACAGCACAACAAAACACCTTTACCGTTGGCTTTGTGAGTTCGTAGTGTTTGGGTGTCTTTATCTACTAGGATTATTTTGAAGCGCCACGTCGGCCAAAACCAAGTAATGCCGGTTTCGATCAGCGCCATACCAGTATTCTTAAAATTCTCACTGACCATGGCAGCGACTTCGTCTGCTGGCTTATCTGGGAAGGCGAGTTCCAAGTTACGTGTTGCGACCGCTACGCGCTTTTTACCATAACGAGCCCCAAGAGAACCCAATGAACGACCTAGCAGTAATAATATACGGTAAGGGAGAACATTAACGATAAGCGCCAATAGCCCAAAACCGAACCACACTCCCCAATATTTAGGGTGGAGCAGTGCCAGAGTAAAAGGTGGCTTAGTAATAACGTGTTGTGCAGTGCTGTTTGTCGGAGAAGTTTTCGTCGTCATAACCATCACTTAAGATTTGATTGCTACTTAATTTGATTGCTACTTAATCTGAGCGCTTAACAGAGCCCAGTAAGCATCAAAATTTTCGGTTGGTTGATATTTGAAGTCAGAACGTACAAATCGATTCAGACTGCCTTCAACCTGACCGAGCAGTTGAGCCGCTAAGATCTTCTCATCAACAGGGAACGATTTCCCTTCACGAAGCTTCCTTTCACGTAAGATCTGGCGAAGTTGAGTCTCAATACGCTCAAAAAGCTGATTGATGCGTTCACGCAGGCGCTCATTCTCAAACATTAGGGCATGGCCCGACAAAATACGAGTCAAACCAGGGTTGCGCTCAGAAAAGACTAAGATAAGTTGCATCACGAGGCGGATACGCTCAAGAGTGTCTTTTTCTTCATCGAGAATACGGTTGATTCGAGACATCAACGCTTCTTCAATGAACTCTATTAGGCCTTCAAACATGCGAGCTTTGCTTGGGAAGTGGCGGTAGAGCGCAGCTTCAGATACGCCGACTTGCTTGGCCAACTTTACCGTTGTGATACGAGAAGCACCTTCGGTCGATTCCAACATTTGTGCGAGAGCTTGTAGGATTTCTTCACGACGGTTTGATTTTCGAGTACCAGCCATCTATTTACTTCCTTTCCTAAAGATGAGGATTGAGTGAAGCAGGATTATAAACACCATTCAATTCTGTTTCCTAGTTTTGTGAGCCCTAGGTCAACAGAATCGAGAGGTGTCAGCAGATTGTCAGAGCAAATTTGTGCGTTTATGCACCAATAAGCTGTTGGATCTGATCGAGGATCTGGAAACCAAGTGTGTCTTTACTATCCAGTGGCAGAGGTTTATCACCGTCTTTCCAATAAAGGTGCAATTCATTACTGCTGCTATTGAAGCCTTGGCCTTCGACAGAGACATCGTTAGCACAAATCATATCGAGGTTCTTTCTTTCCAGTTTGCCGCGCGCGTACTTCTCAACGTCTTGAGTTTCTGCAGCGAAGCCGACAGTAAATGGACGGCCTTCTGTCATTGAGGCAACAGAAGCGACAATGTCTGGGTTCTTAACCATTTGAATGGTCATGTCGTCTTTACCATCGACCTTTTTAAGCTTTTGGTCTGCAATGGACTGTGGACGATAGTCGGCTACTGCAGCGCAGCTAATGAATATATCGTGTTGAGCAGCATTGGTACTCACAGCATCAAACATCTGCTGAGCGCTGTCGACATCAATACGATTAACCTTATTTGGCGTTGCTAGTGATACTGGACCGCTGATTAGAGTCACTGTTGCGCCTTGTTTAGCGGCCGCTTCAGCCAGTGCATAGCCCATCTTGCCCGAACTGTGGTTAGTAATGTAACGCACAGGATCGATAGCTTCGCGAGTTGGACCTGCAGTAATCAACACAGAACGGCCAGCAAGCGGCTTAGGTTGGAAGAAGTCTTCGCAACGGTGCACGAGCTGCATTGGCTCTAACATACGTCCCATACCCACATCGCCACAGGCTTGTTCGCCAGCCGCAGGGCCCCAGATTTCACAGCCACGACGTTTTAGCGTCGCGATGTTCTCTTGAGTCGCTGGGTGGCTGTACATCTGTTGGTTCATTGCCGGAGATACCGCAACTGGCGCATCGGTTGCTAAAACCAGAGTGGTCAGTAGGTCGTTGCCCATACCCGCCGTCATGCGAGCAATAAGATCTGCGGTAGCTGGCGCTAATAACACGAGGTCAGCCCATTTCGCGAGCTCGATGTGCCCCATGGAAGCCTCAGCAGCAGGATCAAGCAAACTATCAGACACTGGCCTTCCAGAGACGGCTTGCATGGTGAGAGGAGTGATGAACTCCTTGGCTGCATTCGTCATGACGACTTGTACCTGCGCACCACGTTCAATTAAGCGTCGAGTCAGTTCGGCACATTTATACGCAGCGATACCACCACTAATGCCAAGGAGGATTTTTTTTCCAGCTAGGCCTTGTTGGTCAGCGTTACTCAGTTGATTAACCAATGTTTGCATGATTCTGTTCCTTAATTTCTCTGGGACTTACGATATCAGAACAAAGGATTAGTGCCTAGAAGCAGAATTCGAACAGACTTGATGCTCATCAAGTTGGTGTTATCAAACCTATCAATTACACGGTTTTGCTAGCGACTCGTTTCCTTTTCTCTTTATCAAAGGATCTCTGGTGACAAGCTCATTAAGCTGACGGGTCGTATTAATGACCCTAAATAGCCTTTATATGCCTATAAGTAAGATGCCTGTTGAGTCGATGCCAAGAGAAAAACTACTGAGTCGAGGGCCAGACTCTTTAAGTGATGCGGAGTTGTTAGCGATATTTCTTCGAACCGGCACACAAGGGATGAACGTTTTAGAGTTATCTGACAAGTTGATCAAAGATTTTGGTTCGCTGCGCCAACTTTTTTCTGCAACCGAGACTGAGTTTTGTGCTCATAAAGGGATGGGGCAGGCGAAATATGTCCAGTTGCAGGCCGTTTTAGAGATGACGCAACGTTATTTGGCCGAAACTTTATCTCGAGGTGATGCACTCACTAGCCCAAGCCATACCAAGTTGTATCTTTCGAGCATATTGCGTGATCGCCAGCGAGAAGCCTTCTATATCTTGTTCTTAGATAACCAAAACAGAGTAATAAAGGATGAAGTGATGTTTGAAGGAACCATCGATGCAGCATCAGTTTACCCTAGAGAAGTAGTGAAACGGGCACTTCATCATAATGCTGCGGCATTAATCCTAGCGCACAACCATCCTTCTGGTGTCGCGGAGCCAAGCCAAGCAGATAGGCGAATTACACGCAGATTAATCGATGCATTGGCGCTGGTGGACATCCGAATTCTCGACCATTTTGTGGTTGGAGATGGCGAAGTTATCTCTTTTGCAGAGCGCGGATGGATTTGAATCACATTTTAGGTTGTTAGTTGCGTTAAATCTGCTATCATTCCGCCCACATTTTAGAACCTTAAATCAGCTCTGATTACTCAAATAGCTGCCCTGTTCAAAAAAAGATCACGAAATCCTTAAAAAGGATCTGTTCGGGTCTTGAGCAATGCATGTCAAGTTAGTATAATACGCGACCTTTGATAGCCTTGAATGGATTTTCCATTATGGTTTTTACCTCTATTTTCAGAATTGATAGAGAGGTTCGGCCACCAAGGTTGATATCGAGCTGAAACGATTTGGAGAGACATTCATGTCCCGAGTATGTCAAGTAACTGGTAAGCGTCCAGTAACGGGTAATAACCGTTCACACGCACGCAATGCTACCAAGCGTCGTTTTCTGCCGAACCTACAAACTCACCGTTTCTGGGTAGAGAGCGAAAAACGTTTTGTTAAACTACGTCTAACTGCTAAAGGCATGCGTATTATTGATAAGAAAGGCATCGATGCTGTTCTTGTTGATATCCGTGCACGTGGCGAAAACGTTTAAGAGGAATTAAGCAATGGCTAAAGGCATTCGTGAGAAAATCCGTCTAGTATCTTCTGCTGGAACTGGTCACTTCTACACAACTGACAAGAACAAGCGTAACATGCCAGGCAAATTTGAGATCAAAAAGTTTGATCCAGTAGTTCGCCAGCACGTTATGTACAAAGAAGCTAAAATCAAGTAATTGATAGCCCCTTTGTCTCTTCTTTTATAGAAGAATAAATTAAAAACCCAGCTTATAGCTGGGTTTTTTTATGCCCAAAATTTGAGTCGCTTAAGCTTTTTCGAGAAGACTCAGTGTTTTTGATAGACGTAAGTTTCATTGGCTCAATTTGGCACCTACCGCACAGACGTTACACTTGCCGATGGGCTTATGTGATAGAAAATAGCGCAACATAGAAAGTATCGCCTTTTTCACGATATACTGAACACTCAATAGGTTAGATGAGCAGAATCAGATGAGATATCGTGGACGCCGATGGAACAACATACTCATGTTCAGTGTGATTGCTTTTATTGGGGTGTTAAACCTTCCAACATTGATCAAAGCTTATTTGATCGAGCCCGAACCTGAAGTTACGGTCAGCAGCTTTTATCCTTCTCTTTTAAATCCAGCAGCTGAGCTTCAAGCTTTGCACTTTGCTAATTGGTCCGTTGTGCTAGAAGACGATCATTGGGTTTATCAATTTAAAGATACAACACTTCCTCAAACTACCAATGCGCAAGAGTTGTCGCAGCGATGGCAGGAACTTGTGGGCACCGAAGTCGATTCTCAAACCTATACCGACCTCTCACCACAACTGAACACCCCGCACACTATCGAGGTATGGTATCAAGACCAAGAAGAGCCACAGCGTATTACCTATTATCAACTGCCTCAGTTCTGGCTGCTTAAAAACTGGAACGATCAGTGGCTGGCGGTGTCTATTGAAGAGAGCTACTTGTTTCCAAGCTTTGGCTCAGAAGATTCATTTAAATCAGACCATCTCTTTAAAGCAGACAAGCTACCTATATCAGACAAACTACCTAAATCGGACGACTAACTATGCCTGAATTACCCGAAGTTGAAGTAAGCCGCATGGGGATCTCGCCTCATTTAGTCGGTGAGAAGATAAAGACTCTGACTTTTCGTACACCGAAACTGCGTTGGGATATCCCTCAAGAACTTAAGCAACTAGAAGGACAGGTGATTCGCTCTATCTCACGTCGCGCAAAGTATCTATTGATTGAGACAGATACTGGCACAGCAATTGTTCACCTTGGTATGTCTGGCTCACTGCGCGTGTTAGACGCAGATTTCCCGCCAGCAAAACACGATCATGTTGATCTGAAGCTCACCAATGGCAAGATATTGCGTTACAACGATCCGCGTCGTTTTGGTGCTTGGCTATGGTCGGCGCCTGATGAGATACATACTGTATTAATTGGTTCTGGTCCTGAGCCATTAACTGACGACTTCAACGCAGACTACATCGCTGAGAAAGCAGAAAAGCGTAAGGTTGCCGTCAAACAGTTCATTATGGACAACAAAGTAGTGGTAGGCGTGGGAAACATCTACGCCAACGAAGCATTATTTTCTTCAAGAATTCATCCACTTCGCCCTGCTAACAAGATAACTCAAGCCGAGTGGATCTTGTTAACTCAAGAGATTAAAGAGGTACTTGCCACTGCTATAAAACAAGGTGGCACCACTTTAAAAGATTTCGCGCAAGCAGATGGCAAGCCGGGGTATTTCGCCCAAGAGCTACAAGTCTATGGGAAAGCCGGTGAAAAGTGCCCTAACTGTGAAGCTCTAATCCAAGAGTTAAAAATAGGGCAGCGGAATACGTTCTTTTGTGAACACTGTCAAATCTAGCTGTTTGGAAAGGTCACTTTTTGATTAATGAGCCGAGTGTAGAACTCGGCTGTGGTAGCATGCTCCGTTATATTTCAAACCACTTTATCCACAAGCATATCATATGGATTTTGACCAAAACTATCGTAAGTTAACTCGCACCCTCATAGTGCTTTTTTTTACTGGCATTGCACTCTTATCGCTTTCTCGTGCAATGTTCTACTTTCAGATCGTCGACTCTTCAGAACTGATAGGTATTGAGGCGGATGTCTGGCGTGCCTTTTGGGTTGGTTTTCGTTTTGATGCTAAAGTTGTTGCAATAGGTTTTGCACCACTGTTACTTGTTGGACTTATCCTTTCTAGTTTTTCTTATCTATATCAAAAATTCATCCGGTTTATACCTAACTACAGCGCATTGATATTTTTTCTACTTTCAGCAATGTCTATTGCCAACTATTACTACTATGTCACTTATGGGACTTATATTGATGTCTTTGTTTTTGGCTTAGTTGATGATGATACTGAGGCCGTTCTTGAGAATGCTTGGGCAGACTATCCGATATTGCGCTCTTTTCTTACCGCTATCTTCATCGGATTGTTAGGCTATTTGGGTTCAAGTAAATTAACCACCTATTTTAATGAAAAAAAGTGGGCTGATCGTCGATGGTGGCAAGTTGTAGTGTCAGTCGTTATGGTCATTGGGGTCACAGTGATGATAGCTCGTGGTTCTATCGGGACGTTACCTTTGAAGCGCTATCATGCAAATGTTTCACAATACGCACCTTTAAATAATATTACCCCGAATGCGTTTATGGCGCTTGATTGGGCCAAGAGTGACTATAAAAAACAATCTAAATTTGAGCCTATTTCTAAGCAAGCACTAGAGCAGCAAATGCTCAAGGTATTGGGGCAGCCTAATCCGATTTATACGACGCCTAAAAATGATTACCTAGAAGCCCATCAACCTCACGTCGTAATGGCATTGATGGAGGGGCTTGGAAGCAATGTGCTTGTGGAAGATGACCCAGAAAACAATGATCTTTTGGGCTCTTTAAGAAAACACTTTGATGAAGATTTTGTCTTTGAGCGTTTCATGGCGGGTACATCTGCGACGATAGACAGCATTGTTATGATGCTGTTCCATAGTGCTATACCGACAATCAGCCACTCAAATGCACAACGCGTTGAGTTGCCAAGTTCTGCTGTCTTGCCGTATAAACAGGCGGGCTATGATGTCGTGTTTATATATGGTGGTAACAGTATGTGGCGTAATTTGGCAAATTATCTACCACGTCAAGGTTTTGATGCTGTTTATGACGAAAATAGCATCATCAAAGCATTCCCAGAAGCTAAAGAGGAAACGGATACCTGGGGGGTTCCAGATGAATTTATCTTTAAGTTTGCTCGTAAATTGCTTGATGAAGCGGACAAGCCGCAGATGATATATATCATGACGGTGACCAATCACTCCCCATTTAGATCGCCTTCAGACTATCAAGTTAAGCCTGTACAAGAAAGCTATCGACTAAAACAATTACTCGGCCCAATGGAAGAGGAAGCGAAAGATCTACTTCAGGTTTACCAATATGCGAACGACTCTTTAGGGCAATTTATTACTGGTGTTAAGGCATCACCGTTAAGTAAGCAAACCTTGATAGCTGCTTCAGGTGATCATCGTGTACGTTATTTAGCGACGAATACTAAGGAAGAGTTCGGTCTTACGTTTGGCGTACCATTCTATATGTATGTCCCAGCTGAAATTTTAGACAATACAGACTATGAGTATGATCAATATCGGATTGGTTCACATCGAGATGTCTATCCAACCTTGTATCATTTCAGTTTGTCTAGCCAAGATTATGTCTCTCTAGGCGGTGAAAACATGCTATCTCAAGATGGTGTGAGTAATATTGGTTACAACAGCTCTCGAACAATTACTCAAAAAGGGGCTTTCGCTAATTCTAATGCGGAACAATTGTATCCTTGGCGAGATGACAATAAGTTGCTAAATCACAAAAAGTCGACGGAAAACCCCGACTCTAATTGGGCTAAAGATTATCGTAAGTTACAAAATTATTATTTGCGCTATCAAATTACGTCAGCTCCTTAGGTTGTAGAAAAACATCAGCCCTTCCATAGTGGAGGGCTGATTGTACTTAGGCGTGTTTCTTAGTGTGAAGTGCTTTTGCAATAACTGTTGGAACGAATTGAGTAACATCCCCACCATGAATAGCGACCTCTCTGACTATAGTAGACGAGATAAAGGCATACTTTTCAGCAGGTGTTAAGAACACACTTTCCAAACCTGGCATTAACCTACGATACATGTTGGTTAGTCCAAATTCGTATTCAAAGTCGACTGTAGTACGCAAACCTCTAATTAATATATTTGCTTCTACTTCTTTGGCGAAGTCGACCATGAGTCCACTGAATCCTTGTGCTGTCACATTATCAAGATGTTGAGTTACCTCGATGCAAAAATTTACCCGTTCTTCCAAAGTGAACATCGTATTTTTGCTAGGGCTAGCAGCTACGGCAATGATCACCTCATCGAACATTTCAGCTGCTCGTTCTATTAGATCAAGGTGTCCATTGGTGAGTGGATCAAAAGTACCAGGGTAAAGAACTTTCTTGTTCATAATTGTTTCTCAAACTGTTGGTAGAGTGATTGATAAGTTTGAGCCGTGGTTTCGATCTCAAATTTATTTAGATGCTGAGCCGCACCATCGATGAGCCTATCTCGCAGCTCTTTCGAGTGGTAGATAGATTGAATGTGTGCGCTTAATTCTTTGGCATCTGCTATTTCAAACAACAATCCAGATTCATCATGTGTAATAACATCAGGGATTCCTCCTGCTTTTGAACCCACGACGGGTAACCCTGCTGCCATAGCTTCCAAAATGACAGAGCCCATCCCCTCGGTGTGAGATGTATGAATCAGTAAATCGGCAGCTTCAAACCAGTTACCGACCTCTTTCTGGTTCCCCATGAAATAAACATTCGATGCACCAGCTGCTTGTGCTTTAAGTGCTTCGAATTCAGGGCCGTCACCAAGCAGAGCGAACTCTATATTTTTGTTGATGTTATTCAGTAGTGTTGCAGCTTCAATCGCGATGTCAAAGCCTTTGTGTTTGTACATTTTGGCCGCTTTTATAACGAGAAACTTGCCTTCAAATTGCTCACGTATTTTTTTTACCTCAATTGGATCTGATGTATATCTTGCTGGAGAGTCCGGTATGAAGACAGCGTGAGCCTTGGGGTGCCTTCGCTTGACCACTTCGACTACTTTGTTACTAACACCTGTAATGGCAGACGCTGCTTCATAAGCTCGTAGGGATAGAGCCTTTTTTTTCAAAGGGTTATCAATGCGACGGGTGATGATATAAGGTTTTTTGAAGAGCAGTTTTTGTATGTAGGCCCAGTAAATAGCTCGACCTTCATGCACATGCATTAGGGTACAGTCCTTGGTAATTATAGACCGATGCCCTAACAAAAAGTGCTTCGAAGGGAATACGCGACAGTTGAGTTTTTCAACTTCTACAAAAAAAGGGCTTTTAGGGTTAGCAACAACAGTCAGAGTATAGCCGAGTTTAATTTGTTCTTTAATCAACACTAATGTTTGTCGTTCCCCACCACTAAACCCAGTAGCAAGATTGACATGGCAAATGTTCATTCTAGTTTCTCGCTTAATTAACATTTTGTTTATGGCATTCACGCATATCGTGTTTCTTTGTCGATGTTCTGATCCATAGGTCCGAATATTTCACGATGGTGTAGTGTGTCGAGAGCATCGATAACAATAGTCCTTGCTTGCCATCTAGGAAGCCAGTTTTGAGAATGTACATTTTAATAAAACAGGCTAAAGCATGAGTAATGATGCTTGAAAAACTGCCCTTTTTACCTTGTTTTGCTTTGTCAGCACTCCAAGCTAGAGCATAAGAATTGGATTTTTTGAGGTAGTGCTCTAGGTCGTTGTAAGTGAAGTGAATCGCGTCACCGGATAGCACTTGTACCACCATTGATTTATCAACTAGCACTTTTTCATGAACTTGCGCGGTATCATACTTAGTTAGTTTTGTTGGATACAAGCGTACTACTCGGTCAGGGTACCAACCACAATGACGTATATAGCGACCAAATACCCAGCTTAAGCGACAAATACTATAAAGAGTGTTTGATTCATTTTTTTCAACGGCTTGTTGAATACTCGATTTGAGCTCATCAGTAACCCGTTCATCTGCATCTAACCAAAGTACAAAGTCTGACTTAACATACTCTTGAGCTAGACGTCGTTGCGGCCCGAAACCAGGCCATTGTTTATTTTCGTAAAATTTGTCTGTGTACTTACGAGCAACATGCTCGGTTTCATCTGTGCTACCAGAGTCGAGAACAACAATTTCATCAACCCAATCGGCGACAGTTTTTAAACAATCATTAAGATTTTGTGCTTCATTTTTAACAATCAGAGCAACGGCTAATGTTGGTTTTTCTGTACTTGGCATGATGTTATTTACCTTGTGTAATTTGTTCGAAAGATTGCACAACTGATGCGACCGAAATATCTGCCATAATATGGTCGCCTTTGACCCGAGTACTCCATGGTAACTCAGATATAGGTTTTTTATGTTGTTGTTCAACGTGTTTTTCATACACAGTGACGACAGAGGATAAGTTGTTGTATGGGCCAGTTCTCAAAGGGTTACTATGTCCATACAAACCAATGACAGGTGTTCCTTGAGTGGTGGCAATATGAGCCGGCCCTGAATCGGGAGCAACAACAACAGTGGATTCTTTTAGAATAGCTGTTAATTGTTTTAATGATGTTTTTCCAACAAGGTTAATACTTGGTTGAGTCATCTTTTCTGTGATTACTTTTGCTAGAGTAATTTCTCGTTCGGCGGGAGATCCGCAAATAACTACTTGGTAACCCTGAGATATTACATAGTCGGCAAATTCAGCGTAGCGTTCAGGCAACCAGTTACGTTCGTCTTTACTTGCTGCTGGGCTAATGACAACCGTAGGGTTAGAGCCCAATGATTCTTTGGCAAACAGAGTATCCTCGGTACCAATAGGTAAGTTCCATTCGGGTATAGAGCGAGGTACACCTAAATATTCGACAAAAGAGTAGAAGCTGTCGAGAACGTGTTGAGATTGAATATCCCCAATTTTTTTATTAGTGAAAAGCCATTGAGCCTCTTTGGCTCGTTTAAAGTTAAATCCTACTTTATGAACTGCTTTGATGCCTAAAGTCAGTAAACTTGCTCTCAGTGCTAGTTGCATATGAATTAATGCGTCAAATTTTCGCCCTGACAGTTGCTTCCATACTGATTGCATTCCGGATAGCCCAGCCTTTTTATCAAATATGACCAGTTCGACACCTTCTAGCCCTTCTAACAATTGAGCTTCAACCTTTCCTATAATCCAGGTTACTCTGGTTGTAGGCCATTGTTTTTGCAAGGCTTGTATGGCCGCAACAGCATGACAAACATCACCAATAGCGGATAGACGCAAAAAACAAACAGATTCAGGTGGTTGAGTAAAAAGGGGCATAAAAAACGCTCATAAATTTAATTGTCTAAGATTATGCAGACAGCGCCGATAAATGTAAAATAGTGCTCGTTTTACACTTACCAAATAGCAGATGGCTCACACATGACAGCAGAAAACCAAGGAAAACCAGGAAATACTGGTCTTAAAAGGATCATTAAAGCCACGGGCTACTCTATCAAGGGCTTGAAAGCTGCCTTTAGATATGAAGCAGCAATTAGACAAGAGTTGATTCTGTTGTGTGTCGCGATTGTTGCGTTGATTTGGTTAGATGTCAGTCTTATAGAAACAGTTCTCATGTTGGGTGTTGTGGTTCTGGTGTTAATTGTCGAGTTGGTGAACTCTGCTATTGAGGCGGTTGTTGACCGAGTGGGTGTTGAGCGCCATGAGCTTAGTGGTAGAGCTAAAGACATCGGCTCTGCAGCGGTATTCGTTGCTCTACTATTTGCTGGTTTTACTTGGGCTTTTATTCTGATCAATCATTATTGGTAATCTAAATCATGATCAAAAAAATCCACACAAGTAACTCTGTAATATGGTTTGACGCTCAGCTGTTGGCTCATCCTCCTGAATTAGTGTTTGATATCGAATACTGGCAAGGCCTGGAAAGTGTGATAGGCAGTGCAGCAGGTCGAGGAACTACTTGGTTTGTTGATACAGGGAAATTATCAGCAGCGCTTCGACACTATCGTCGCGGTGGTCTACTTGGTAAGTTGGTTCAAGATAGTTATTGGTTTAGTGGTTGGGATAAGACACGTAGCTATATGGAAATGCAGCTGCTTAATGATTTGATCGAAGCTGGTGTAAATGTTCCGAAACCTATCGCCGCAAGAGCGACCAAAGCTAGATTCTCATATCGAGCGGATTTGTTGAGTGAGAAGATTGCTGGTGCCACAGGTCTTGTCGATATCTTGACAACAACCTCAGTCTCGGCAGACTTGTACCGTGAGATTGGACACCAAATAGCGAAGATGCACAGCGTGGGTGTTAATCATACCGATTTAAATATTCATAATATTCTCATTGATAAGCGTGAACGAATTTGGATTATCGATTTCGATAAGTGTGGTTATGGTAAAGGACGCTATTGGAAGCAATCCAACCTCGATCGCCTGAAGCGCTCTTTCTTTAAAGAGTTAAATAAACGTCAAATACATTGGCAAGAAGAGGAGTTCGATACTCTTCTTGCAGGATACAATGATTATTTCGCTAAATAGTCATCCATAAAATTAGTTAGGAAAATAAATATGTCTTTGAAACAGAGGCTACATGCACACGGGTGGTTTATTCTGGTGAATGCTCTCGTTGCTATGTTGATTGCGTGTCGTTATTTCTCATTTTTGCCTGAGTTTCCTTCAGAGCCATTAGCCGTCGTTTTTATTATAGTGTCTGTTTTTGGGCAAATGACGTTGATTGCGGCGTTAATCGGTCTAGTAGCGCTACCTAGCTTATTCCTACCCAAGACCCCAAGAAACTTATTACAAGCAATCATCGCCTCAATTGGTGTAGCAACACTTTTCATCGATACGATTGTTTTTGCACAGTACCGTTTTCATATCAATGCCGTTGTTCTTGAACTGGTACTCTCAGGACAAATCGTCAGCTTCCCACTGATTACGTGGGTGATGGTGATAAGTGGTATTGCTTTACTGCTTGGACTTCAGTGGGCTTTGATCCGTTGGTTGGAAAACGATGCACCAGTACGTTCGTACAAGCTAGGTCGTAAGTTTGCTTGTATTACTTTCCTAACACTATTAGCAACTCATGGTATTCACATTTGGGCAGCTGCGCATGCGTATCAGCCCGTGACAATGGTGAAGCGCTACTTACCTCTGTTCTATCCAGCGACGTCAAACAGCATGATGAAAAAGTATGGTTGGATAGATGAAGAAGCGATTACTCGCCAAAAGTCACTGACGTTAAATCGTAAGAGCGACCTTAACTATCCGCTATCTCCTTTGAAAATAGAGAGTGTTGAAAAACCAGTCAACATTATGTTCCTTGTTGTCGATTCTTGGAGATATGACACATTTAATGCTGACAATACACCCGCTATGTGGGAGTTCGCTCAAGACGGTTTAATCTTTGAAAACCATATGGCTGCAGGTAATGCGACTCGCACCGGTATTTTTGGTCTGTTTTACGGTATTCCTGGTACATACTGGCATGGCTTTTTAGCGAATCAACAAAGCCCTGTTTTCATCGATCGCCTACAAGAACTCGATTACGATTTAGGTATCTTTACTGCTGCACAGCTAAGAAAGCCTGAGTTTAACCAAACAGTATTCACCAATGTTGAAAATCTTCGTATTGGTTCGAAAGGTAACCGTCCTTCGGCACTTGATGCTAATTTGACGAAAGATTGGCTAAATTGGTATGAAAATCGTGATCATTCGAAGCCTGCATTTTCATTCCTGTTCTATGATGCACCGCATGGTTATGACTTCCCTAAAGGCTTCGAACCTCGTTATGAACCAATGTTACAAGTGGTTAACTACTTGAAGCTCAATAATGAGACCGATCCCCAACCATTCTTTAATCGTTATAAGACAAGTGTGCGCTACGTAGACTCTGTGGCAGAACAAGTGCTGAACAAGCTTAAAGAAACGGGCGACCTTGAGAATACGCTTGTAATTATCACAGGTGACCATGGCCAAGAAATGAATGATAACAAGATGAATTTCTGGGGGCACAATAGCAACTTTACCGATGCTCAAGTGAAAGTGCCTTTTGCGATATTTGGCCCGGGCATTAATAAACTAGACACGAAGTGGTCTTCACAAAGCCTGACTAGTCACCAAGATGTTGTGCCAACAGTTATGAAGCATTACCTCGGTGTAACCAATGACGTCAAAGATTACTCAGTAGGAGAGGATCTGCTGGGTGAGCACGTTGATAGAGATTGGATCATCTCATCGAATTATAGTGGATATGCTGTGATCTCAGATGACAACATCTTAGAAGTCGGCGCTGGTGGTCAATATCAATTTATGGACAAAACAAATCGTCAAATTAAGGGAGAAAAGCCAAATTTCACTTACCTTCAAGAAGCTTTAGAACAAATTAGCAGGTTTAATAAATAAAATGAATGTTATAACTATAATTGTACCAATATATAATGTTGAGAGCTTCTTAGATGACTGTTTAATGTCAATTGTTAATCAAACTTATGATAATATTGAGGTGATACTGGTTGAAGATAAATCTCCTGATGGGAGCTTGTCAATTGCAAGGAAGTATAAAGAACAGTACGGTTTTAAATTAATTGAAAAAGAAGTTAATCAAGGGTTGTCAGAAGCAAGAAATAGTGCGCTTGATATAATGACTGGTGATTTTGTTTTATTTCTTGATAGTGATGATGCGTTACATCCTAGAACTTGTGAGTTTTTAATTTCTGTATATTGTAATGATAAGCCTAGTATTATTAGTTTTAGGAACTTTCGTTTTGAAAGTGAAGTAAATTTCAATGATATTGATGTCACTCAGTGCACACCAGTAAATGTAACCCCTCTTGAGGAATTAAGTAATGGTATTATGGCTTGTGCTAGGTTGTATAAATCTGAGTTGTTTGATGGATTAAGATTTCCTGTAGGTATGGTATCTGAAGATACAGCAACTGTTCCAAGGTTGTTATGCCGAGCTGAAGGGTTGTCGACTATTAACATTACATTTTATGCTTACAGAAGAGCATTAGCTAACTCTATAACATCAAATGGGGAGCTGTTAATGAAGGATTCCCCTAATGCTATTAGATTGTTGTTAGATAGTAAGGAAGTTCCTAAAGAAATAATTCAATACTTAACATTGAAAATGTTTATTACACTGACTCGTCGTTTTATTATATCGAAGTTTCTTTGGAAAGTAGAGTTAGATTCGTATCTTACTAAGAATGAAGATTTATTGATTTTATTGCGAGATATTCATGATATTCCAGTTCAGTTAACAAAAAAAGATAGAAAATATGCAATCTCTTTGATTTCTTATATTAAAGGTCATCAGATTAAAAGTTTATTTCCTTTTATTGTGAGTTGGTCAGGAAAGATGATAAAGAGCATGTTGAAGTTTTAGTTTTTTATTATTCTCGTGGTCATTGAGAGTGCTTGGTTTTCTATGGTTTCAGGCTTATTCATAAAACTGATGAAATTCACATTGACTCCTAAGTAAAAGAAGCATGTGAACAGGTACATGATTCCACTCGTGATAATCAAGAGTGTGAGCATTAAAGCGGTGTTACTTACTTCTTATGGTTTGAGTTAGACTATGATTTCTCAAGCCTGAAAATGGAGGTAGCTAAAGCAAATTTTCTTCCATTTAACCTATGTACTATGTCGAATATTTGACAGAGGATACCTATTCACATCCTCATCAAGTTGCTACCTATGTTGAAGAAGTATTTAGCCTTAGTTATACGGCACGCGTTCTAGATATTTACGAAATTCTAGAAGCAAACTGTGGCGAGAATGCGTCGATGGTGTTTATCAATGCCGTTCATCCAACATCGTCGGCCCAAACCTCAATCCAATCGAATGATTAAGAAGGTAATGAAAGAGAAGTCGACATATAGTTTCTACTTCAAGACCAAACGCGCGATTGAGGCAGTAATCGACCGATTCCTCGACTAGACTCTCCCAAAGCTCACAGGATCGTTGACGTCTCGAATTGATGATAATTTTGAGATATTCGAACCTGCATCCTCAGATTGTTCGGGTATAATAAATGTTAGTTTTAAAGTTTAGTGTTAAAGAGGTTGTATGAACTCACTTTTATCTTTGATCGGTCGTACCGATGCTTTGTTTACTCACGACATTGGTCAGCATGAAGCTGAGCTGTCTCGTATTGTTTCGGATTCCCGTTTTCTTGTGCTTGGTGGTGCAGGCTCTATTGGTCAAGCGGTTACTAAAGAGATCTTTAAACGCAATCCAAAGAAATTGCATGTTGTTGATATCAGTGAGAATAACATGGTGGAGGGGGTTCGAGATATTCGTAGTTCTTTTGGTTACATCAATGGTGACTTTCAAACGTTTGCTCTCGATATCGGCTCGATTGAGTATGATGCGTTTATTAAGGCAGATGGCCAATACGATTACGTGTTGAACTTATCGGCACTTAAGCATGTCCGTAGTGAAAAAGATCCGTACACGCTAATGCGAATGATTGATGTGAATGTGTTTAATACTGACAAGACCATTCAACAGTCTGTCGATGCAGGTGTGAAGAAGTACTTCTGTGTCTCGACAGATAAAGCGGCAAATCCAGTCAATATGATGGGAGCATCAAAGCGTATTATGGAGATGTTCCTAATGCGTAAAAGTGAAGAGATGGCTATCTCGACAGCACGTTTTGCTAACGTGGCATTCTCTGATGGTTCTCTATTACATGGCTTTAACCAACGTCTATTGAAAAACCAACCTATCGTGGCGCCAAATGACATTAAACGCTACTTCGTCACGCCTCAAGAGTCTGGTGAGTTATGCTTAATGTCGTGCATTTTTGGTGGAAACAGAGACATCTTCTTCCCTAAACTTAGTGAAGCGCTTCACTTAATCTCATTTGCAGATATTGCTGTGAAGTACCTTGAGCAACGCGGTTACGAACCTCATCTTTGTGAAAGCGAAGATGAAGCCCGTGAGTTGGCGAAAACACTTCCATCACAAGGCAAGTGGCCTTGTTTGTTTACGTCTAGTGACACTACTGGTGAGAAAGACTTTGAAGAGTTTTTTACCGATAAAGAAACACTCGATATGGAGCGTTTTGCAAACCTAGGCATTATTAAAAACGACCCTTTGTATCAGCAAGAGTTACTGAATTTATTTGAAAGTACAATTGGTCAAATGAAATCAGATCGAGAGTGGAGTAAAGAGCAAATCGTCGAGCTATTCTTTACTATGATTCCTGACTTTGGACACAAAGAAACAGGCAAATATCTAGACAGTAAAATGTAGGAGAGATCATGAAACCTGCATCATTAGTTGAATTTGTTCGTGATACTTACCAAACCAATGAGTTTGTTCCTTTGCATGCGCCAACATTCAATGGCAACGAGAAAGCTTACGTCACAGAAACCATTGAGAGTACGTTTGTCTCAAGTGTTGGTAAATTTGTGGATCAGTTTGAATCGAAGATTGAAGCTTACACCGGAAGTGCTAAGGCGGTAGCTGCTGTCAATGGCACCGCGGCTTTACATGCAGCACTCTATATGGCGGGCGTACAACGTGGTGATTTGGTTGTTACACAAGCTTTGACCTTCGTTGCGACTTGCAATGCCCTGTACCACATGGGTGCAGAGCCAATTTTTGTTGATATATCTCCGGTAAGCTTAGGCTTGTGCCCTAAAGCTGTTGACCACTATCTAACACAACACGCTGAGTTGACTGAAAAAGGTTGTATCCATAGACAAACAAGACAACGCATCCGCGCTGTGGTTCCGATGCACACTTTCGGCCACCCTGTCGAACTCGATGAGTTAGTCGCCGTATGTTTAAAGTGG
This sequence comes from Vibrio sp. QJM3NY_26, assembly GCF_057786005.1. Lineage (NCBI taxonomy): Bacteria > Pseudomonadati > Pseudomonadota > Gammaproteobacteria > Vibrionales > Vibrionaceae > Vibrio > Vibrio sp. QJM3NY_26. The sequence continues at coordinate 180,683 of NZ_CM173515.1, forward strand.
CAACTGGTCTTAGTGGAAGATGCAGCAGAAAGTTTGGGCTCTTTCTATAAAGGCCAACATACAGGTACATTCGGTGATTATGCTGCGATCAGCTTTAATGGCAATAAAGTTATTACAACCGGTGGCGGTGGTATGGTTCTGTGTAAAACTCAAGAGCAGGGTGCTCGTACTAAGCACGTGACCACGACAGCTAAGGTCCCACACCCTTTTGAGTTTTATCATGATGAGCCTGGCTTCAATTATCGAATGCCAAATTTGAATGCCGCATTGGGTTGTGCACAAATGGAAGTGCTCGAATCATACCTAGCTCAGAAGCGCCAATTGGCTGAACAATACCAACATTTTTTCTCCGGTTCAGAATTTACATTCGTGACAGAGCCAGAATACGCGACATCGAATTATTGGCTGAATGCGATTATTTGCCCAGATACAGCATCACGAGCACAAATTTTGGAAGAAACCAACTCTGCGGGTGTCATGACGCGTCCTATTTGGCAGTTGATGCATCGTCTTCCTATGTTCGAGAACGCATTGCGTGGTGACTTGACGCAGTCTGAGTTTATTGAAGCGCATTTGATCAACATTCCGAGCACACCCATTCAACTGTCTAAAGGCGCTTAATGGAAAACAAGATTCAGAAAGTAGCGGTTTTTACTGGAACAAGAGCAGAGTATGGTCTGCTCTTTTGGCTTTTGAAAGATATTCAAAGTGATCCCGATTTAACACTGCAGCTTCTCGTTTCGGGGATGCACCTTTCGCCGGAGTTTGGGGAGACCTATCAGCAGATAGAAAAAGATGGATTTAAGATTGATGAAAAAATTGAAATCCTGCTTTCGTCTGATTCTGCCGTAGGTACCGCTAAAAGTATGGGCCTTGGTGTCCTTGGGTTTTCGGACTCTTTAGCACGTCTACAGCCTGATGTATTGGTTATACTTGGCGATCGCTTTGAGGCATTAGCCGCTGCTCAAACGGCGATGATTTTGCGTATTCCTATTGTTCACTTGCATGGTGGTGAAATTACAGAAGGCGCATACGATGATGCGATTCGTCATGCAATTACCAAGCTGAGCTACCTGCATGGTACGTCGACAGACGAATATCGTCAGCGGGTGATTCAATTGGGTGAGGCACCTGAGCGAGTAAGAAATGTCGGTGCAATAGGCCTTGACCACCTTAAACGTGCTGACTTCATGTCATTGGGCGAGTTGGGGGAATCTCTCAACTTTTCTTTGACTAAGCCGTTTTTCTTGGTGACTTATCATCCGGTGACACTCGGCAATGAAGCGCCAGAAGCATCCTTTCAAGCTTTGCTAGATGCTTTAGATGCTTTTCAAGAGCATCAAGTTATTCTGACTTACCCAAATGCTGATGATGGTGGGCGTCGCATCATTCCGATGCTGGAAGCTTACGCTGCAAGCCAACCAGAACGCGTATTGGCAATCCCTTCGTTAGGGCAAGTGCGTTATCTAAGCGCAGTGAAGCATGCTTCGGCGGTTATTGGTAACTCTTCTAGCGGCATTATTGAAGTGCCAGCGTTTGATGTCCCGACTGTCGATATCGGTGTGCGTCAGAAAGGCCGTTTGGCTGCTAAGAGTGTGTTGCATTGTGAAGCAAATCAAGTCGATATTGAGCGAGCGATGCTCTCAGCAGTGGCTCGTGACTATAAAGAGCCAACGGAAGCGATAGAGAACCCTTACGGGCAGGGAAACACCAGTGGCAAGGTCATTGAGATGATCAAAATATTGGATTTCAATCCATGTAAGACATTCCACGATTTGCCGAACTAACAAAGTTATAAATTTAGCTTTTAGTCACTTGAAAATTAAAGAGAGAGCGGTATGACTCTGATTATTGCCGAAGCAGGCGTAAACCATAATGGTGATGAAAAACTGGCATTTGAGCTGGTTGACGCAGCGCATCAGGCGGGAGCTGATATTGTAAAATTTCAGACGTTTAAAGCGAAAAACCTCGTAACTGAAGAAGCTAAGCAAGCAGACTATCAGGTCACTAATACACAAAAGCAAGAGTCGCAATTAGCTATGCTAAGTCGCTTAGAGCTCTCCTATGATGCCCACCATGAATTGGTAAAACACTGTGAGAAACTCGGCATAGAGTTTTTATCAACGGCTTTTGATTCAGAGAGCTTGGATTTCTTAGTCAACGACCTTGGTTTAACTCGTTTGAAGCTACCGTCTGGTGAGCTAACCAACGCACCTCTTGTGTTAGAGCATGCTCGCACAGGGTGTGATTTGATTGTTTCTACCGGTATGGCGACGTTGTCCGAGATCGAAACGGCGTTGGGAGTTATTGCATTCGGTTATACTGCGGATGATAGCGCGACACCTTCAGAACAAGCCTTCCAAGAGGCTTATGCTTCCGATGAGGGTCAGCAAGCTCTAAAGACTAAAGTGACCATTTTACACTGTACGACTGAATACCCAGCACCAATGGAAGAGATTAACCTTAAAGCAATGGACACTTTAGGTCGTGCGTTTGACCTGCCTGCAGGTTATTCAGATCACAGTCAAGGTATTACGATTCCTATTGCAGCTGTCGCTCGCGGTGCGGTGTTGATTGAAAAGCACTTTACGCTAGATAACAACATGGAAGGACCGGATCACAAAGCTTCTCTTGAACCTCAAGACTTAACGGCCATGGTCAGCGCAATTCGACAGGTCGAGTTGGCATTAGGAAGTCGCGTAAAAACACCAACGGTATCAGAGGTGAAAAATAAAGCGGTGGCGAGGAAAAGTCTGGTCGCTGATCGTGATATTGACGAAGGTGAAGCATTTTCACCCGAAAACATGACGATTAAAAGACCGGGTAATGGTATGTCACCTTATTGCTATTGGGACATGCTCGAGCGCACTTCTTCCAAGGCATATCGAGCTGGAGAGCTGATTCTTGAGTAGCGTCGTTTTTAAGCTGCCAATTGTATTAATTGGTGGGGGCGGCCATGCTAGTGTGCTTGCTGATATCTTACTTCGCCAAGGGCGTGAGATAGTTGCGGTGATTTGTCCTGATGATGTCTCCCAGCGTAGGGTTTTCTCGGGGATTAAGCAGTTTCTCAAAGATAGTGACGTAGAACAGTTTTCTCCCAATGACGTTAGACTTGTGTTGGGTATTGGTGCGATGCCTAAATCTAACTTGCGGGAAAAGATAGCGAGCTACTTCATTGGATTAGGCTATCGATTTGAAAGTGTCATTGCTGAAACTGCATTTTTCTCTGAATATGCAACTATAGAAAATGGTGTTCAAATTATGGAAGGAGCAGTTATACAGGCTGGTGCATCCATAGGGCGGCATAGCATCGTCAATACTAGCGCGATTGTAGAGCACGATTGCCAGATTGGTGCTCACAACCACATAGCTCCTAAAGCAACGTTGTGTGGCCAAGTCAAAACTGAATATGGTTGTTACGTAGGGGCGAATGCAACGGTGATACAAGGTGTTACATTAGGCACACTTTCTATTGTCGGAGCGGGTGCTATTTTAACGAAACCCTTACCACCACAAAGCATATGTTATCCTTTTAGAAGCATTATCGAACCATACTAGCTTGCTGTAAGTTGCCAAGCATTCAAAAAATTAAAATTAGGTGTGCCATGAGTCATTGTTGGAACAACGTGCTAATTAAACCAGACAACACAATTCGAGACGCATTAGAAATCATTAATAACGAAGCGCTACGAGTTGTGTTAGTTGTCGATGAAGGACATGCACTGCTTGGTGTCGTTACAGACGGCGATATTCGACGTGGTTTACTCAATAACTTGCCGTTGACTGAATCTGTGTCAGAGGTGATGAACACTAATCCGACAACAGCACTCGAAGAGTCTTCTCGAGAAGAGTTAATTGAGTTGATGGAAAGTCGGGGGATATTGTCGATCCCATTACTCGATGCTAGTGACAAAGTTGTTGGGCTAGAAACTCTTCATGGAGCACTTCATCAACCGAAACACCAGAATCCTGTATTTATTATGGCTGGTGGGTTTGGCACTCGTCTTAAGCCGCTTACCGATACGTGCCCTAAACCTATGCTGCATATCGGCAATAAGCCAATCCTAGAAACCGTTATTCGAAGTTTTATTAAAGCAGGCTTTGTTAACTTCTACATTTCTACTCACTATATGCCTGAGCAAATTCAAGCGCATTTTGGCGATGGGAATGAAATGGGTGTGAATGTTACCTATGTTCACGAAGAGCAGCCTTTAGGTACAGGTGGTGCACTGGGATTATTACCTAAGGATTTACCAAAAGATCTGCCACTGATCATGATGAATGGCGATGTTTTAACTAAGGTCGACTTCCAACGTCTTCTTGATTTTCACGTTGATAACGGCGCTGACGCAACAATGTGTGTGAGAGAGTACGACTATCAGATCCCATATGGTGTGATTAATGGCGAAGGCAACAAAATCACCAGTATGGTAGAGAAGCCAGTTCAGCGCTTTTTTGTGAATGCAGGCATTTATGTAGTGTCACCTGACGTCATTGATTCGGTACCTAAAAATCATCGAGTGGATATGCCAACGTTGCTTGAAGAGCATATGAATGAGCGTGATAACGTTTTAATGTTTCCAATTCATGAATATTGGTTGGATATAGGTCGTATGGATGACTTTAATCGCGCGCAAGCAGATATTCATACACTAGGGCTGGACTAAGTTTTGAAAACTGTTGCTGTTATCGGGTTGGGTAATATTGCTACCCGACATAGAAGAAATTTAAAGCTATTGTTTCCACAGTGCAGACTACTGGCTATGTCGGCGAGTGGGAGAGTTCCAGCAGATCCTGTATCTGATTGTGACCAAGTCGTCTCTGATCTTGATGAGATCATTCGCTCAGATGTGGAACTTGTTATTGCTGCATCTCCTGCCCCTTTCCACGCTGAGCATACAATCCCGTTATTGAAGGCTGGTATTCCAACATTGATTGAAAAACCAGTGACAACACGTGTTGAAGATGTGCACAACTTACAGACTGTCGTTGATAAAGCGCAAACTCCGGTTGCTGTCGGTTATTGCTTACGTTACTTGCCTTCAAGTCTGGAAGTAAAAGCACTATTAGACAAAGGGGCAATTGGAGAACTCTACAATGCGTATATTGAAATAGGACAGTACCTACCTGATTGGCGCCCAAGTAAAGATTATCGAAGCAGTGTATCTGCTAATGCAGAATTAGGCGGGGGGGCATTATTAGAGCTCAGCCATGAGTTAGACTATGCACAGTGGCTTCTTGGCGATTTAACTTTACAACACGCTCACTTACGTTCTTCAGATGAACTGGGCTTAGAGGTGGAAGATTTGGTTGATGTTGTCACAACTACCCAGAGTGGTACTTTGGTCAATATTCATTTGGATTTTTTACAGTGCCAAGCTTATCGACGTTGCCGCTTTGTTGGCAGTAAAGGTACGGTTGAATGGGACCTGATTAAAAATGAGGTTAAGCAGACCAACAATACTGGTGAAAGTACTGTTTATAGCGACCCGGCTTGGGATAAAAACAAAATGTACCTCAATATGTTGCAAGACTTCATCAATATGACTAAAGGCAATAAGCATAGTTGTATTGACCTTCAACAGGCTGGTAAAACGGTCGAGTTAATCGAAACAATTAAGCAGCATGCTCAAACTCAAACTCAAACTAAAGGCTAGGCTATCCAATGAAAAACTATGCATTTATTTTTGTTCGTGGGGGCTCTAAAGGCTTACCTGGCAAGAACATTAAACCACTTGCTGGTAAACCCCTATTGCAATATTCGATTGAAACAGCGAAAGCCTGTGCATCGATTAGCGATGTTTTTGTTTCAACTGATGATAGCGAGATTGCCAAAGTCGCCGTGGGTTGTGGTGCAACATTGATTGAACGCCCACAAGAACTAGCAACAGACACGAGCCCAGAGTGGCTTTCATGGCGTCATGCTGTTGAGTGGGTACAAGCCAACTATGGCGACTTTGCTCACTTTATTAGTCTGCCAGCAACGAGTCCTTTGCGCAGTGTTGAAGACGTGGAATCGTCGATCCTACAACTTCAGAAAGATTCTGCGGATATTTGTATTTCCGTGACTCCCGCAAGCCGCAGCCCATTTTTTAACATGGTAAAGAAAGACGAACACGGCTTGGTTGAATTAGTGAATAAACCAAGTGGTGAAGTAACAAGACGACAAGATGCTCCAGAAGTATTTGATATAACTACCGTTGTTTATGCAACAACCCCTTGCTTTGTCTTGGATAATTACGGACTGTTCAGTGGCAAAGTGACGAGCATCGAGGTACCGAAGGAAAGGGCAATAGATATCGATGATATTTATGATTTTAAACTAGCAGAAGCTATTGTTATGGGTGAAGAGTGATGAATGAACTTCTAAAGAGTAAGACGATATTAATTGCTGGAGCTGGGGGCTTATTGGGATCTCGTTTAGTTCCTGCTGTGCTTGCTCAGGGGGCAAAAGTTATTGCTGCCGATATCAATGTTGATGCGACGAAAGAACGTTTAGAGAGTGTGGGAGTTGAACTGGATAACGAATTATTTTCGTTAGTTGAGCTGGATGTGACCAATGAGCACTCAGTTAAGGCTTTTTTCGAGGGGTGGAATACGCCGTTAGATGGGGCCGTAAACACCACTTACCCAAGAAACAAAACCTACGGTAAGCATTTCTTTGATGTGAGCTTTGACAGTTTCAATGACAATCTGTCTCTGCATTTAGGGAGTGCGTTTTTGTTTGTCCAGCAAGCTGCTGCTTACTTCAAGCGCACAGAACACCCGTTATCACTAGTGAATATTTCCTCGATATACGGTGTTGTTGCTCCGAAGTTTGATATTTATGACAACACTCCGATGACGATGCCAGTAGAGTATGCAGCAATTAAATCAGCGATTCAGCATTTGAGTAAGTACGCTGCAGCCTACGTTAATGACAGCCGTTTTCGTACAAACTGTGTTAGTCCAGGTGGGATCTTCGACCATCAACCAGACGCATTTTTAGAGGCCTACAAAAACAACACCCATGGTGCAGGCATGCTATATGTAGAAGAGGTTGTTGGTTCTGTGCTCTTCTTGCTCTCTGAGCAGTCTCGTTATGTAACAGGGCAGAATATCGTCGTGGATGACGGGTTTAGTCTTTGATTTAAAATAAAAATTGGCTTATTGGCAGTAGTATTGGTTATGAGGAGCTGTTACCCGGTAATACCTCCGAAAAGTAACCGCATGAAAAAGTAGTGCTCTTCTCTACCACCTAACAATTAAAGTTGCCTTTTTAGAGGGCGGATATTATGGTTGCCTTATCTAGGCCTTTAAATATGTAAAGTAGTTGTTTAAATAATTTGCAATACGCTTATCCCTCTCTCCTTTGACAACAGCTATTGGTGGGATAAGTTGGATATTCGCCTCAGGGTAGATTTTTGACAAGGTATAGAGGGCAGTAGAGGAGAGTCCAATTATAGTACTAGGCCGGACTTTTATTTTCATAAGTTCGATTTCAATTGGGAAATCTGGCATATGGTATTGCACTCCCTCTAGGCCTTTTACCTGCTCAGTGACGTGCTCTGCTTCTGTACGGTGAGGGATGTATAGCAAGGGTTCTGATTGATTTGGTGTGATAGCAGCACGGATTAAATTCAAATACTCTGCGATTTTGATTCGTCCTGACTCATCAACACTACCTTGACCAATAAAGACATTTTTAGGTTTGCCCCCTCCTGAGCTCAGACTAATTTGCTCCCGCAATACCGATAATTTGTTCTCACGTAGCACCGTTATGCAGTTTTCGAAATGGAAAATGGAGAAAATCTCGGTGTTATCAAAATATCCCAAACGTCCTATCGGTTGGATGCCTTTTAAGCGAAGTTGGAAGTCTTGTAGCCAACGAGGTCGATAATATTTAGCCTTTGATTCAATATGATCGTAGTAATCAAAAAACGTCATAGTGCCATCATCGAAGAAAACATGTTTTTTGAATGGTAAGTTTCGGATAAGTAGTTTGCTGCGCCATGAAAAGTACTCACTATAGAATAGAGTATCTAGCTGACCTTGACTTAGGGTCATAATTTGCCTGATGATTTTCGGTGTAATGGTCGTGCGCTTATTACGAGGAAAACGAATCACTTTCAGCCAGTCATTTTCATTCAATAACGAAGCCATCTGACGCTGTCCTATTGAATTGTCTTGTTCAATCAACACCAATACGTTTTTGTTGGCTTGATAAGCGACACGAGCTTCATTGGCACAAATGTATTGAAAAGGGGAGGTAACTAAAAAAACGTTCATAAGGATCTCGTTGGTATATAAAGGGCAATTTTATTTTTTAATTTTTGACCAGATTTGGATGTTTTTCTTAAAAATTACCTTTTTTAAATTTAGGAAAAACTTGTTTTTCATAGGCTTTCTTTCTTCTAATTCATCTTCTAACTGGAGTATTCCGCATAGATCATTATAGATTACTCTCCAGTCTATAGAGTATACACCTGCATCAATGGCATGTTCTTCGGCAGTGATTTTATCAATATCAGTTACCTTGATTTTATCGCTATATGAACGTTCAAAGGTGTGTAAGCGTCCATTTGAATGAATGATTCCAGGTTTGTCAGAAAACATCATTGGTACCATGCCACCAGTTCCTGAGTTCGCAACAAAAGCATCAGTAGTATTAGCATAAGAGACTTTATCTTTGTAATCCTTACCGATGAGACTAACGACTTTCAAATTTTTTTCATTCTTAAGTTGCTTTCGAATAGCAAAAAAAACAGAGTTATCACGAGCAATATCTTTCGGACTATCAGGAACCCCTCCCGCAAGTGAAGTCCAACCATCAATGAATAAAGTGATACTGCTGTAGTGCCTACTTAACCTTTTTGCGATCTTTACACAGCTTTGTGACTGTTCTATCCAAGATCTTTTCTGTGCTGTAATACCAAACCAGAGGGTTAGTTCTGTATCTACATGCTGGCTCACATGATTGCTTTGGAGGAACTTATGCATCTTGGTTGCGGTTGATGAGTCATAGTCTCCTCCTTTGATACAAGGGAATAAGTAACAACCTTGCTCTTTGACTTGCTTTAATTGTTTATTGTTTGGCAATTCTCGATAAAAGCAGTTCTTATCTGTGTAGCAATACTCATCAATATTCGATAGTTCGCTCAGCGCGAAATAATTTACATATTGGTCGTAAATATAGTGATAAGGTCTAACCTGAGAGAAAATCAGACCATCGATATTCTTACTGTTCTTATAGTAGTTGAAAGTTAATTGATTATCACAAATCAACTTTTCTATCTCATTGATTTCACTGGCATTTAAAGGGTTGAAGACTTGATCTTCGCAAATGTAACCATTTACAAAGTCATAAATTTGTATCAAATACCATGGGTTTGCATTTTGCTCATCTGTGAAACAAATAATATTTGCTTTTCGATAGCGTTTACTTTGTCGACTAAAAGTAGCTATATTTTTAGTCGGATGCTTGATCGACAAGTCTTTCGAGGTAACAGTGTCGATAAGGAATTGTGTTGCTTGGGCTTTATCAAATGAAAAAAGCTCTTCTACATTATTCATGATTTAATACCTTACTTCATTTGAGAATCTTTGTTCATTTTATCGATCACAACAGCAATATCTTCTGGAATATCAATAGCTAATGAACCTGATTCAACTTCGACCATATCAACAATGTAATCGGACTCTAAGAAGCGTAGTATCTCAATATCTTCGACTTGCTCATGGCGAGTTTTTACTTTCTTGCTGTAGAAAAACGCTAATTGTTCTTTTGAGAAGGCATAGATACACACTTGCTTGTAACCAAATTTATATTCACTCGTTTTAGTCTGAGGAATGCCAGCTCTACTCATGTAAAGTAGCTTACCTGATTGACTGAATGTGACCTTAGGGACAGTAAAAGAGCGGAACTCTTGCTCTGAAGTGATAGCACACATCGCGTTAGTCACATTACCGGTTTTTAAAAAAGCCTTAATCACCGTATTGATGTCGTTTGGGTTGATAAGTGGCTCATCACCTTGGACATTAACGATGAAGTCACAGTCAAGCTGCAAGTTGGCCTCTGCAAGTCTGTCTGTACCGGTTAAACACTCTGAGCTTGTCATCACTACTTGCCCCCCAAAGCTTTGAACGGCGCTTTGGATGCGAGCATCATCGGTTGCCACATACACTTTATCTTGGCCTGTGGCTAGACAGCAAAGCTCCCATACGTGCTGTATCATTGGTTTCCCACAGATATCGACCAATGGCTTGCCTGGGAATCGGCTAGACTCGTAACGTGCAGGAATAACGACAGCGAAAGTTTTTTCATTGCTCATAATTAGAATCTCACAGTTGAAAAGTCATCGATAATCAAGTGTTGCTGCAAATGACACTGCTCAATCATCTTCTCTTTGACATTGGAATAAGGCGCGTAGAACACAAAGTCGATGTGATTCTGTTGAGCGGATGACATATCAGACTCAGCATCGCCAAACATGACTGCATTTGTGTTTTGTTCTTGCTCAAGAATACGTTGGATAAGCTCAGCCTTTGGTGTGGGAGAGCCAAAGACACCATCAAAGTGAACATCTAAACCTCGTTGGGCAAAGACATCTCTTAACTCACCTTGTTCAGAGCCGCTCGCAACGTATCGCTTACCCTTGCACTGGTCAAGAAATGCCATAAAGCTAGGGGTTAGCTGTGCCATTAAATATAAGGTGCGACATTGTTTGGAGAAGTCTGCCAAAATCAGCTGCTCAAGTTTATTCCTTTGTTCCTTTTCAATATCGAGGATATTATCGAGAAAGTGAGCGACATGATGAAAGCGAGACTTACCAAAGTTATGACGGAAATAATCGATGCATTCAATAATAAGATCTTGAGCTGAAAAATGCGCCTCCAGCGCATTTTTCATAGCTTCGATTTTCAATTGGTTGGAATCTAAAATGACCCCATCACAATCAAAAATGTATATATTATAATCACTTAACTGGGGCATAAACAGAGCCTTTAGCAACCGGGTAGCTGGTTGGAGTCAAAGATGTGATTTCTAGGCTTTTCTCATGCGCATGATAAAGATTCAAGATATCTACCATCTCTTGCTGGCGAACGTCATCTTGAGCGTAACCATCAAAACCAACCACGGAAATGGCGTTGACTTGTGATTCCAGCAAAGCCCCCAGGATGTAAGCTGTAGTAATATCGTATGGCGTTGTTGTATGAGTGCCTTGCGTTGCAAATGTATTTTTTACAACCTCTAATCCATAATCAATTAAGTTTAAACCTTCAAGCTCTGACAACTCAGAAGCTGTAAAGCGACATTTTGGAAGGATGATGGTTTTATCTAACCCTTTGTAGAGTTTTGACTCTGACAAGAACTTTGAATTGTGAGAAATAACATAGTAGTCAATTAATTCAGGTGCAATGTGTGCGGTAGTATTAATTGAAATAACCACAGATTGAGTGTTCTTAATATACATCTCAATTGCGGAAGCATATTTTTCTGTATTTGGTGCATTAGCAATAACAAGTACATCTTTGCCATCAAAGAGTCCTTGTACATCTTGGCTACCTGTTACTTCAGCTTTACTGTCAGAGAAGCTCAACGCCGTATCAAATACGGCACCGTTGTACGATGTCGTACCCTCTAGTTTACTGAGGTAGTCAATCGCGCCAATGATTTCGTCTGTACCGTAGTGGGTATTGGATAGCAGATTCTGAATATAGGTAGGGTGCACGTCATTTTGAGCGCCGAGGAAATAAAGCAAGTTGCTGCCCCAGCCGTAGTCTTTTTGCATTGCTTCAAAATGACGAATAACCAATTCATAGATTGGTTTGGGTTGATACTTGGAATCACATTTGTCTAGGTAAGCCAGTAAGCTTTCAGTTTGAGTGTTGCCTGCGCCTCGCCCCATACCAGTCACTGTCGTATCTAACCACGAGACACCAGCTTCCATTGCTGAAAGTGTGTTATCTAAGCCTTTACCCATGTTGTTATGGGTATGGATACCCATAGGACCAGTCCAATGAGTACGAAGTGCCGTTACAATGCGTTGTACTTCTTGACCATCCATATTGCCTAGTGAGTCTGCAAAATAAAGAACATCTAAACCTTCCCAACTTGCTGCTTGACGTGCTTTATCCGCAATAACGTCATCGGGTTTACCACCAGCTTGCATAAGGTTGTAACCTACGATGTACCCCAGTTTTTTCAAGTGAGTGACGATAGGCGCTGAAAGATCTACTTCATGAAAGTGTGCTGCAACACGAACTAGTTCAATTTTACTGTTAGCCGCAGGCACGAAGAGCTCATCAATCGCGTCTTCGATTGGTATGCCTGATTCAAGGATAGTTTTCGCATCGACCATAACACCGTAAGTTGGGCCTTCAGGTAAAGTCAGGGTATTGATGAAATCTTCAGTCGTGTAAGCGAATGCGCCTAAGAAGCCGGTCTTTGCAAAGTTGCGCAAGCCTAACTCGACGTAGTCGATGTTTGCGCTTGCTACGCTGTTAAGGTATTGATCGACCACTTCTGGGTTGAAATCCCAGTTATTATAGTAGCCACCATCACGTAATGTGCAATCGAGGACTGAAATGGTATCAGTATTCATTTTTAAATGACCTTTTGATAATACTAAACTAAGTAGAAGATAGCAAAAATTGGTATCTATCGAAAATAGAGGTCTATTTAAGTTTAGACATTGAACTTAAATAATAACCTTAAGTGGGCTAAAACTTCGTATTTATTTCGGAAATTGTTTTATTTATGGCACCTACGTTTTGTTCGACAATTGTTTTTGCATTTACTGTTTGTGCTTTTCGAGAGTCTAAGTTGGTAAACATTGAAATTAACTGGTTGTTTAATTGGTTGTTGTCAACAGCACTTATAGCATTCGCTTTAAGCATTTTTTCAACAATTTGTTTAAAATTGTAATAGCTAGGGCCGGATATTACAGGGACACCTAAAGCTGCCGGTTCCAATACATTGTGCCCACCAACCTTGTCGCCAAGTAAACTGCCGCCCATAAAACAGACATCGGCAGCACCCATTAAAATCAGCATCTCACCCATGGTATCCCCTAGGTAGACTTGAGTCCTGTCTGTTATAGGGGCTTGTTTACTCATTTGCTTCGTTCTTCGTTCTGTCTCAAAACCGAATGTTTGACTGAGCTCGAATACGTCATCAAATCGCTCAGGATGGCGAGGAACAACAATCAGCAAGGCGTCAGGATTAGACTCTAATACTTGTTTATGTGCAGCAAACACTTGTTCATCTTCGCCTTTATGAGTGCTGGCAGCTATCCATACAGGACGGTTTGCACCAAGCTCAGCCCTTAGTGCTTTGCCCTTTTCTCTTACTTCGTCTGAAATTTGAATATCAAACTTAATTGAACCAGTGATAGCCAATTTGTTTTTATCTACACCTAAACATTCGAAGCGTGCAGCGTCAGATTCAGTTTGGCAAAGTATTTTGGTTAGGCAGGGATGCAGCAAATTAAATAGTGGTTGAACCTTGGCATAGTTGTTACATGACTTTTCTGATAGACGAGCATTAACGACGGTAATTGGAATCTCTGCTTTATTAACCACGTTAAGTGTATTTGGCCAAAGCTCGGTTTCGATAATCAGCATCTGTGTTGGGTTCACCGCTTTTAGAAAGCCCTTAACAGCAAAGCTAAAATCGATAGGCATGTAGCGGTGCTCAACCAACGCACCTAATTTTTCAATTTGCTCTGCACCGGTACTGGTTGTCGTTGTGACGACAATAGTTTGGTCTGGGTTTTGTTTTTTGATCTCTTTGATCAGAGGTACAGCCGCGATACTCTCGCCGACAGAGACGGCATGAATCCAGATAGGGCGTTGGTTCGATTTGATCTGGGGTGTTATCCCAAAGTGCTCTTTCCAGCGTTTACCAAACTTCGGCTTATTTGGCTTACTTTTATATAAGCTAAAGAGTAATAGCGGGGCCACAAGCGCAAGAAGCAGTGTATAAAAAAACCGGACTAACATGCGCTCACCGAAATGGCTTCCAGTTTATGGATACTATTGATGACCTGTTGCGGTGACAGCTCCGTCAAACACTTTAAGTGCTTGAACTCACATTCACGCTTAAAACATGGGCGGCAATCAATATCAGTATGCACAATCTCGACTTTCTCAGCGAGTGGCGGTGTATATTTGGGCGATGTTGAGCCGTATACCGCAACAACATTACAACCAACAGCAGCAGCAACGTGCATTAAGCCAGAATCGTTGGCCACCACAGTTTGACAAGCGCCAAGCAAGTCTACTGCTTCAATGAGGCTGGTTTGACCGGCTAATACATGAATTTTTGATTGTAACTGTTCAGGAACAAGTGCCTTTATGTTGTTACACGTTTCGACATCTTTTTGAGAACCAAACAACCAAACTTGCTTGCCTGATTTGCTCATCGACGTTGCGACTTCTGCATAATGCGTTTCAGGCCATTTCTTAGCCGGGCCGAATTCTGCACCAGGGCAAAGGCCTGTGATGGCCGTATCCTGAGTCAGTTTAAACTTCGCTGTCGTTTTTAACTGCTCATCTTTGAGAATGGTTAGAGCGGGTCTCGGTAGCTGTTCTAATCCCCCCAAAGAACTAGAGTCAATCATCTCTGCTTTTGGATGAGCAAGCGCGACATAGCGCTCCACCATGTATTGGAACGATTTTTTGTTAGGGCGAAGGTCATTCAATAGACCATAACGCATTTCGCCTTTCCAGCCAGTACGCTTTGGAATGTTTGCAAACCAAGGAATCAATGCTGACTTGGCTGAGTTTGGACAGATAAAAGCTTGGTCATATTTCGTATCACGAAGCGTTTTACCAATGGCTCGGCGCCCAAGTAAATTGAACTCACCATGGCCAAGAGGCATCTCAATCGCTTGATTGACTTCGGGCATACGCTCAAGAATCGGTTTACACCAACCGGGTGCAATTACGTCAATCAGTGCATTTGGGTGTTGTTGTTTGAGTGTAATGTACAACGACTGTGACATTACCATGTCGCCCACCCAAGATGGACCTATTATCAGAATCTTCTTCATCGTGTATACGTCTTGAGCCACAGCTCTCTGTCTTCGTAAGGGTTATAGGTACTTTCTGGATCGGGTTGAGTCGTCAAGAAACGCAATACCCACATGTATTGCTCAGGACGTTTCCTTACCGCACCTTCAATAAACTGATTCATTCTTTGTGTATCTTGATGATCGCTTTGTGAAGGGTAATCTTCCCAAGCTGGGAGTACATCAATGCTGAATTGACCCGTTTGAGCGTCATAGTTTGAGAATACAGGAATGATTTTTGCTCTACTGACTTTAGAAAGCTTACCAAGCCCCGGCAACGTTGCTTTTGATACATTGAAAAAATCAACGAAGATACTGTGCTCTCGACCGTGATCTTGGTCAGGTAAGTAGTAACCTAAGTAACCATCTCTTACTGATTTGATAAAAGGTTTGATGCCATTGTCACGTTCGTATACCCGGCCACCGTATTGAACGCGTTGTTTATGCATTAACCAGTCCGTCACAGGGTTCTTCTGTCTCTTCGCCATCGCAGAAACGGGTAAACCTTGAGAGGCTAGATAGATTGCGGGAATATCAATCCCCCAGCTGTGAGGCACTAATAGGATCGCTTTGTGCCCTTGTTCCAGCGTTTCATGAATATTGTTAATACCACGAATGGTTGTGTTTTTGGTTAACCAGTTTTGACTGCGTAGTGAGAGCGAGGCAAAGTTAAGCAAAAATGAAACGGCAGTGGTTAGCGTTTTCTCAAGCAGTTGTTCTTTCTCTTCGTCACTTTTTTCTGGAAAACAGAGGCCGAAGTTAATCCAAGCATTATTAATGGTGCGACTTGGCTTTTTAATCGAATACTTTGCCAGCTTGCAGCTTAACCAGTACTTTGTTTTTTGTGGGAAAAACACCAAGGGTATCCCCACCAAAACACCAAGCCAAGTACCCCAATGTTTAGGAGCAAGAAAGTCCCACTTGAAGGTGGGATTGTAGGCCGCTGGATCGAAGTCGTTGCGCTTCTCAGTCATTGAAAGCTCTCAGTCATTGAAAAGTAAGAGAGTGATTATTGGTTCTGCAGAGTCATGTATTCCGCAACACCTTCTGCAACCGTTTTAAATACCACATCACAGCCAGCAGCGCGAAGCTTGGTTAAGTCTGCTTGTGTGAATTCTTGGTAAGCGCCTTTTAAATGCTCAGGGAAAGGAATCGTTTCGATTTCACCTTTACCGTGGTGTTTAATGACCGCTTTGGCTACTTCGTCAAAAGACTCAGCATTGCCGGTGCCTAGGTTAAAGATGCCAGAAACACCATTTTCTAAGAACCACAGGTTTACGGCGGCAACATCACCTACGTAAACAAAATCACGCTTAAAGGTTTCGCTACCTGCGAACAGTTTAGGGTTCTCACCGGCGTTCATTTGGTTGTTTAGGTGGAAAGCAACAGAGGCCATGCTGCCTTTGTGATCTTCACGAGGGCCATAAACATTGAAGTAACGGAAACCAGTAATTTGAGGTAACGTCTCGTTATGCGCTACAGCATCTGCTGTTAAGCGACGAACATAGTTATCAAATTGTTGTTTAGAGTAACCGTAGACATTTAATGCGCCTTCGTACTCTTTCTCTTCGATAAAAGTATTGGTCTCACCGTAAGTAGCGGCAGAAGAGGCGTATAGGAAGGGGATTTCACGCTCAACACAGTAATGAAGTAGCTCTTTTGAGTACTCATAGTTGTTGAGCATCATGTATTTACCATCCCACTCGGTCGTTGCCGAACAAGCACCTTCATGGAAAATAGCTTCAATAGGGCCGAAATCATCGCCAGCCATAACTTGAGTTAGGAAGTCGTCGCGATCCATGTAGTCGGTGATGTCTAGGTCGACAAGATTTTTAAACTTCTTACCATTTTTTAGGTTGTCGACAACTAGAATATCGTTGTGGCCTGCTTCGTTCAGCGCCTTAACAATATTGCTGCCAATCATACCAGCCCCGCCCGTTACGATAATCATACTTTTCCTACTCTTTTGAATATAAAACTACCGCGAGTATAGCAAGGAATGACAAAGGCGGGCTAGTGCAAACCCAGGTTACTCATTCATTAGTATATGAATTAACTTCATGAATTTAGCTATCCAATGCGACGTCTAAGATAAACATGGTGAGCGACTTATGAGCGGGTGAATATTGAGCTTCGCAGACCAGATGTTATCAGCTCGATCTATCCGCTTAGTGGCGATATACTGAACCACTAAACGGATAGGGATACTAGTAACTAATGAAAACACGTGACAAGATTGTTTACGCTGCTCTAGAGCTTTTTAATGAGCACGGCGAGCGTAGTATTACGACCAATCATATTGCTGAGCATATCGAGATTAGCCCTGGTAACCTCTACTACCACTTCCGTAACAAACAAGAAATTGTACGTGATATCTTCACCCTCTATTCAACAGAGTTGCTTGAAAGGTTCACGCCGATTCAAGGCCAGCAAGAAAGCCTGACGCTACTAAAGACCTACTTAGATTCTATCTTCACGCTAATGTGGAAGTACCGATTCTTCTATGCGAATCTGCCTGAAATATTGTCACGTGATGAAAAACTCCATCTTGATTACATGGCTGTGCAAGAAAGATTGCAAACCAACCTTGTCGATATTATGAGAGCCTTTGTTGAGTTGAACTTGCTTAAAGCAACGGATGCGGAAATGAAGTCGATGGTGACGTCTCTTCACTTGATCGCATCGGGTTGGTTGGCGTATCAATCTGCGATGTCTCCAAAAGCTCAAATTACAGAGCAAGTCGTTCATCAAGGAATGCTACAGATGATCGCGACTGTTAAACCGATTGCGACAACTCAAGGCTTTGAGCAGCTGACACTGTTGGAAGATGGTGTGAAAGCTTTGAACAGCTAACGCCAGATGCGGGTAATCGAGATTCGAGTAACGAAAAGCAGGGTACAGCGACGACTAGGCTAGCATTTTTCATGTAACGTTTTACTCTAACCTTGTATCTGCTCTTACCTAACTAACCAACTCTTTGGATTCTGAGCTTGGCTGTTTCTACGAATCTCAAAGTACAGTGATGGGCGCGTTTGGCCGCCAGTGTCACCTGCAAGTGCAATCGCTTCACCCGCTTTAACCTTGTCACCTTCTTTCTTTAAAAGTGCTTGGTTAAAGCCGTAGAGCGTCATATCGCCTTTACCGTGGTCAAGAAGAACCACTAAGCCATAACCTCGTAAGTACTCGGCAAATACTACCGTGCCTGAATAAACAGACTTAACTTGCTGACCATACTTAGCGTTGATCACCATGCCTTTCCAGTTAATTTGCCCCGTTTGGCGTGAACCGTAGTTATGCAGAACTTTGTCTTTGATTGGCCAAGGCAGTTTGCCTTTACGTTTGGCTAACCCATCCATAGGGATTGCATTACGTCTCTCGCGAGCTGCTTTCTCTGCTTTCGCTATTTCAGCTTTTAGGCGAGTTTCATTGCGCTGAAGCTCCGCCAAGTAATTCTTATCACCCGAAATGTTCTTTTTAATACTGCCAACGGTTTTCTTACGCTGAGTTTGAGTTTTGGCTAACGTATCGCGCTTGGTGGTTTGCTGTTTTAATAGTGATGCTATCTGTTCTTGCTCAAGTTGACGCTGTTTATGGCTTTCTTCTAATTCAAGTTGCGTCTGTTCAATCGTTTTGATTGTTGCGGAGCGCGCTTTGGCAAGGTGTTGGTAGTAGTGACTGATACGATCTTCTTCCACACCTGTGTTGAGGATGTGAGAAGACGCTTTAGCTCGACTTGTCATGTAGTAAGTTTGAATCAGTTGTTCTAACTTGTCGGTATGGACTTTCTTCTGAGCAGTAAGTGCTTTAATCTTGGTGTCTAACTTGGCAATATTTGCATTGGCCGTATTGAGTTGCTTTTTACTGTCTAGAATCGCCTTTTCAAGCGAAACAATGGATAGCTCTTGTTTCTTGAGGTTTGCCTGTAGGTTGTCGAGTTTTTTCTGCTGTGAGGAAAGGTTTTTTTGTTGGCGAGATATTTCGCTTGAGACGCCTTTCAGTTCCCCCTGAGAGGCGGCAAATGACGATGTAGATAACAGAGCAGCGCAAAGGCTGGTAGATATCAGAAGAGTCCGGCTAATGGCTCGAATTTGTTTCATCATTATCGTCATTTAGTTGTATTCATCTGCTCTTAATTTTTCGAATTTCGCTAATCGAATCCCGCATCTGCTTTTAAGCTCTTCGTATCTCGATTACTCGAATCTGCTCTTAAATCCCATCACCATGGATGAAGTTCTGAGAGCGACCATTGAACCCTTGGTCCATATCTAAAGATGGTTTGTCGGTTTTCGGTTTTCCTACAATTTTTGCAGGAACTCCAGCGACGGTCGTATGTGGTGGTACTGCCTGAAGAACCACAGAGCAAGAACCAATCTTCGCGCCTTCACCCACTTCAATGTTGCCGAGTATTTTAGCGCCAGCACCAATCATTACGCCTTCGCGGATTTTAGGGTGACGATCGCCACCTTCTTTACCGGTACCACCTAAAGTAACGTCTTGAAGGATAGATACATCATTTTCAACGACGGCTGTTTCGCCAATCACGATACCGGTGGCGTGGTCGAGCATGATCGCTTTACCGATACGAGCGGCTGGGTGAATATCCACTTGGCAAGCAACTGAAATTTGGTTCTGTAGGTAAGTAGCAAGTGCAATACGCCCTTGCTTCCATAGCCAGTTAGCCACTCGGTAACCTTGCAAAGCATGGTAGCCTTTCAGATAAAGCAGAGGCATCGAGTACATCTCGACCGCAGGATCTCGATTTACCGTCGCGCAGATATCACAAGCAGCCGCATCAATAATTGATTGATCTTGCTTAAATGCTTGTTCAACTACTTCACGCACCGCCATTGCTGGCATTGAAGCCGTCTTTAGCTTGTTTGCTAGGATGTAGCTAAGGGCTGCGCCTAAACTTTCATGGTTGATGATCGTGGCATGATAAAAACTCGCAAGCATAGGCTCTTGCTCCGACTGCTGTCGAGCTTCCTTCACAATGCATTGCCAAACTTTTTGTTGTTCACAGTGTTTCATTTTACCATCCATTATTTTAAACCAGATACGTGTAGCGAGATGAGAGATGAGAGATGCGAAGAGCGACAAGAACAGATTAGAGTAGCGAGATGCGAGTAACGAAAAGCAGCCTTCTTTAAGCGCTCAATCTGCTTTTACTCTTTTCGCATCTCGTTTACTCGAATCCCGTATCTGCTCTTATTATCTTTCTGATTTTTTATCTCGAGCAAGCAGATCTTGTGCTGCCAGGTGTGCATCTTTTCCTTGATACAACACTTGATAAATTTGTTCAACAATTGGCATCTCAACGCCCATGCGTTCTGATAATAACCAAACTTCTTTAGTGTTGCGATAACCTTCAACGACTTGGCCAATTTCTTCTTGTGCGGTATCCACATCTTTGCCTGCGCCAAGTGCCAAACCAAAGCGACGGTTGCGTGATTGGTTATCAGTACAGGTTAGTACTAAGTCACCCAACCCTGCCATGCCCATGAAGGTTTCTGGTTGCGCACCAAGAGCTGCACCTAATCGGCTCATTTCCGCTAAGCCGCGAGTGATAAGTGCGGTACGAGCATTAGCACCAAAGCCAATACCATCTGACATGCCTGCGCCAATTGCGATAACATTTTTAACCGCGCCACCCAGTTGCATGCCGATGAAATCAGAGTTTGCGTATACGCGGAATGTTTTGCCGCAGTGGATTTTTTCTTGCAGCTCTTCTAAGAATACTTCATCTGGTGAAGCGACAGAGATAGCCGTTGGCATACCCATTGCTAGTTCTTTGGCAAAAGTAGGGCCAGACAGAACAGCCAGTGAGTAACCATCACCAAGCACATCGTGCGCGACGTCTTTAAGTAGGCGGCCTGTTTCTGGCTCTAAGCCTTTGGTTGCCCAACAGATGCGAGAGTTCTCTGTTAAGTGAGGCTTAAGGCTATTTAAAACGATACCAAACACGTGGCTTGGAACGACAACCAAAAGGTCTCGGCTTGAAGTCACGGCTTTTTCTATATCTGACTCAATAATTAAGCTGTCTGGGAAAGCTATATTTGGTAGAAACTCATTGTTCGCACGCTCAGATTCGAGGCGAGCCATATGAACAGGGTCATGTCCCCAAAGAACAATATTGGCACCGTTACGCGCTAGAGAGATCGCTAAAGATGTTCCGTAAGAACCTGCGCCAATCACTGTCATCGCAATGTCTTTACCGTAAGCGCTATCTTTACCGTAAGCGGCTTTCGCGTGAGTCGGGCGAGTTGTTTCTGTCATGCTTCCACCTAAAAATAATGAGGGAAATCGAAGAGTTCGGGAGAAACTCTTTACTAAGCAGAAAAAGAGATCTACTAAGAAAAAAAATCTCTCTATCAAAGTACAGTGTAAATAAAAAATGCACATCGCAGAAGCTGCGATGTGCATTTAAAAGCTAACTATCTAACGAAAACTAGCTATCTAATAAAAGCCCAGCTTCTTAAAAATAAGCGATTTGAGCATTAGTCAGAGTAGTTCTATTTCGAAACTTAAGCTCTACTTGAAAACCTAAGCTTGCTCGCCTTCAGTTTGTTCAGCTTGTTGAGCTTGGTTTTGTAGGTAGTTCATGAACAAAGCATCAAAGTTTACTGGCGCTAGGTTCAGTTGTGGGAACGTACCTTTAACCACTAGGCTAGAAATCGTTTCACGAGCGTATGGGAACAGGATGTTAGGGCAGAATGCACCTAGGCAATGTGCTAGTTGGCCAGCTTCCATTTCGCTTGCAGAGAAGATGCCGCCTTGTTGAACTTCACAAAGGAATGCAGTGTCTTCTGCGTTCTTAACCGTAACCGTTAGACGTAGGATGACTTCGTAAACGCCTTCGCCAAGTTCACGGCTTTGAGTGTCTAGGTCCAGTTTTACATCTGGGTTCCACTCTTTTTGAAACATGTCTGGAGAGTTTGGCGCTTCGAAAGAGACGTCTTTTAGGAAGATACGTTGGATTGCGAAGTTTTGTTGTGCGTCTTGTTGTGCTGCTTCAGCCATTTTCTTGTCCTTAAAAATTTTAAATTAGACTCTGTTCATTGTATTTATCGAACAGAGCCTGAAAGTTAGTTTATCGGTCAGCCGCTTCTTGCCTTTAAGCTATTTCTTGCCTTTAACCAAAGGAAGATTAGCTTCGCTCCAAGCCACTAAGCCACTTTTCAGTACGCTTACGTTTTCGAAACCAGCTTTAACCAGCAAGTTCGCGCTTTCTTGAGCGGTTTGACCTGTCTTGCATACTACGATGATTGGGTCTGCTTTGTGGCTTTCAAGGCTACCAAAGCTATTTGCTTTGATATCTGACGGCAAAATGTGAACTGCGTCCGTAATATGGCCCTTTTTGAACTCATCCTTAGTACGAATATCAACCACAATACCATTTTCACGGTTAATCATGTGTGTGGTTTGCGCTGCCGTGATCTCTTTGTAGGCTGCGTTTGATGTCTTGATAACGTTCGCAATGATGGCAACAACCAAGCCGATCCATACGATGGCTAAAATCATATTCTCTTGAACAAATGGAACTAACTCTTGCATATCTTGAACTCTTATTCGTTATTGGGCGAAAAACTATAGGTCAGGAGTATAGCGATAAAGGATAGGAGAATACAGAGGAAGCATAGGGTTGTGATGACTGGTGAGATGTAAAATGGTTTCTGTCTACAATTTATGCATTTACTTGAACACATTTATTCACTAATATTGTCAATTGGTTGTTTAAGCTGAACAATCAGTTGAGGTTATTCTTAACCTCAGCATATAAACGTTTATATTAATGGGAATCATTATGAAAAAAATGGCTTTAGCAGCAGCACTAGCTGTTAGCTTCTCTGGCGGTGTTTTTGCAGCAGCAGAAGGCGCAGCAGCAGGCGCTGGCGCATCAACAGCAGCAGCGGGTACAGCAACAACAGTAGCAGTAACAACTGCAGCAGTCGCAGTAGGCGCAGCAGTTGCTGTTGCTTCTAACGACGGCGGCGCTACAACTACAACTACAACTAAATAGTTCTTATTTGTAGTCTGTATAAAACCATTTTATGTGAAAGCATAAAATGGTTTTTTTATATCAGTGTGTCCTAAATAGCCTCGCTAGGAAGCAAAATAATCATGATCAAACCGCTTATCGTATTTTTAGGGCTGCTAGTTACTGGTTGCTCACAACAGTTCCAAGATCTTAATTCCACATTCAATGAAGCTCTCTTTGGTGATGCCGACGTCAGTACCACGGCCAAATATATTCAAGATCTGCCTTACGCTAGTATCTATGCCGAAATTAACGACCAAGGTAAGATTTTTATGGTGTTGGCTTTTGTTGGTCAAAATCCTGTAACCGGGGCTGAACAACTCAAATGGATGTCATCAGACAAAGCCATGATCGTGACGGAAAATGGACGAGTGGTTCAAACCTTATTATTGCCTTATGAAAATCTATCTGGTTTAACCGTTAAACCGGCCAATGCATTAGTACCGAGTTTTGATTTGTCGGCAACGTCCAAGGCTCAAGAGTGGCAAGCCACTTACGATTGGCAACCAGATTACCGATTTGGCTACAGTGCAAACATTGTTCGAACATACATTAGTGAAGAAACCGTACAAACCCCGATTGCGAACATTGAAGCGCGTAAGTTTGTCGAGCAGATCCGTTACCCAGCCCTAGGACAAGATATTGAGAACCAGTATTGGGTAAACAAAAAGGGACAGGTCGTCAAAACGGTTCAATACCTTGGCCCAGAGATGACCCGTTTAGAGCTGACCTTGCTAAAGCCTTATCAAACGAATAAGTCAAAGCCCAATCAAATTAAAGAATAAAGTGGTGAGTGAATAAAATGAATTATTTAAAAAAACTAGGGTACACAGCAGTACTTACGGTTTGTAGCGTTCTAGTGCCACCACTTGCCACGGCTCAAAGCCAAGTTCCAGTGCTTACGGTTGAGTTACCGATGCAAGGTATCACGCTGCAATATTCGCAACCTACGCGCTTAGAACAAGTATTAACGGATGCCAATGCGAATGGCGCGTTAGGGTACTTCCCGCTGTCTGCCCAGTTATTTGATCGCAATGCTCAACCGCAGGTAGACAAGGTAAAGCAACAGGTGTTGGATAAGCTCAAGCATTTAGCCTTACAAGAGCCACAAGCAGAATCTGTGCTTAAGCAGCTCGAATCTTTTGATTATCAAGCACGTTACTTTGTTGAGTTAGACCCAAATGCAGTGATGTCTCAGACAGATAAGAATCCTTTATTGGTTTCAAAAAAGCCAACTGTTGCATCAACACAGCTAGCTATGGCATCGAAACAGTCAGCGACGGCATCAAAACAACAAGCTACGGCGTCGAAACAGTCAGCTACGGCATTAAAAAAACCAGCTTCGCAAGGGGTTAGCGCTAAATCAGCGGAACAACAGCACTTTGAGTTATATCTAACCGCTCGCCCAACCTCTGTGAATGTAGTCGGGGCAGTAAAGCAAGCTCAGACGCTGCCTTTGGTTGAACACGCTCAGCTAGATAACTATTTAACGCGGTTGCCAAAAGGCCAGCTGCTCGATATTGCTGATAACAGCACGGCATTTGTCATCCAACCCGATGGGCAGGTGAATGAAATCAGTTATGCCTATTGGAACAGTAAGCCCGCTTACTTTGCTCCCGGTGCTATTATTTTTATTGCCTTTGATTCACTCCCTTCTGAGTTTTCCACTTTGAATCAAGACATTGTCGAACTTCTACGTCATAAGGTTAATCTGTAATGTCGGCTACTCAATCATTTCCATTAACTCTGCTCGCAAGTTCGATTACGGGTGCCTTGCTGGCTGTCAGCAGTTTTGCTGTTAGTGCACAAGACTTTTCTGCCACTACGCAAGAGCAGCAGCCTTCTCAAGTCGAGGTTTCGGGCTTTAGCACGCCAACGCTAAAACACTCTCAATCGGACTTTGGGGGGGTGGGTTTAATGCAAATGCCCACCGCGCGTATGGCTCCAGAGGGTGAATTCAACCTAAGTGTATCGTTCAATAACGAATATTATTTCTATAACGTTAGCCTGCAATTGATGCCTTGGTTAGAAACTACCATTCGCTATACCCAAGTTCAGGATCTGCTTTATAGCGGTAATGGCAGCGCAGATTGCTCGCAAAACTCATTCAGTGGTTGTACTAAGTACACTGATAAAGGCATCGATTTTAAAGTTCGCTTAATGGAAGAAGGCTACTATTTGCCGGAGCTTTCTGTCGGAGTGCGCGACTTTGGCGGCACAGGGTTATTTGATGGTGAATTTGTTGCGGCGAGCAAGCGATTTGGCCCACTTGACGTCACGTTAGGCATGGGCTGGGGCTACATGGGCACCAGTGGTAATATTACCAATCCGTTCTGTAAAGCCAGTGATAAATTCTGTGAGCGTGAGTCAGATACGAAAGGTAACGGAGGGATGGTCGATTTTGAGCGTTGGTTCAAAGGCGATGCGGCAATTTATGGTGGTTTAGAATATCAAACACCTTATAAGCCATTAACGCTGAAGCTTGAATACGACAGCAATGATTATTCACAAGATTTCCCAGTTATGCGTGGTGGTGTCGACATGACACAACATACGCCATGGAACGTGGGTGCTGTGTACCGTTTTACTGATTGGGCAACGGCAAAAGTGAGTTATGAGCGTGGTGACACCTTAACCATGGGCTTTGACTTAACCACCAACTTTAATCAAATAGCCTCCGTGTGGCGAGATACCGAAGCGGCGACTTTGCGACCAAGCGAAGCAAGCAGCATGGATGAGGTTGAACTGGCCAAGTTGACCCAAGAACTTGAGACCATCGCGGGTTATGAGCAAGCGCAGATCTTGGTCGACGACAATACGTTGATTGTGAAAGGCGAGCAGGTGAAATACCGCAATCGAGAGGTCGCGCTGGAACGTGGGGCAACGGTTATTGCTAACCATGTCCCTGACTATATTGACACCTATAAGATCGTTGAAACTAGCAACGCAGGCGAGTTAAATCAAACCGCTATCGATGCCAATCAATTTAAGCAAGTCGCTACATACCAGTATTTAGACTCGGATATTCAAGACGCTACACAGCCAAGTGATGTTGAATCGAAATCGGCGATCGCTTATCACGATGGCAGAGAACGTTTTGACGTGTCTGTCGCGCCTAACTTGGCGCAATCTTTTGGTTCAGCGGAAGATTTTTACCTATATGCTCTAGGCTTATACACCAATGCGTCTTTCTGGGCGACCAACAACATTGAGCTGTCTGGTTCTTTGTATATCAACTTGATCGACAACTACGATAAATTTAATTATGAAATTCCAACAGATGGCACTGCGCAAACGCCACGAGTGCGAACGCTTTTCCGTTCTTACGTTGACGAGCCTGTTCGTTTAGACCGCTTGCAGCTTACGTGGTTTGAAGACTATGGCAGTGGTATCTACACTCAAGCCTATGGTGGTTACCTAGAGAGCATGTTTGCGGGTGTAGGTGGTGAAGTACTTTACCGCCCATACAACAGTAACTGGGCAATTGGTGCCGACGCCACAGCCATCAGTCAGCGTGACCCAGAAAGTTGGTTTGGTACGTTTGATGAAGAGCTGCAATACCATGAAAAAGATCAGGCTTACTACAAGGTGATTGATAAAGGCACCACCGGATTTGTTACCGGCTACTACATGCCGCAGTGGGATTTCTTAAGTGACACTTTGTTTAAAGTTGGTGTGGGTAAATTCTTAGCGGGAGATATTGGTACTCGTATCGATTTCTCGAAGCAGTTCAAGAGTGGTGTTATCGCTGGCGCCTTTGTCAGCTTAACCGACATGACCACTGAAGAATACGGTGAAGGCAGTTACACCAAAGGCTTTTACGTATCGATTCCATTCGATCTAATCACGGTTAAGCCGAGCTCAAGCCGATCTCAGTTCACATGGCAACCGCTGACTCGTGATGGTGGACAAGTGCTGAATAAGCAATACAACTTGTTCGACCAAACCGACGCTCGCTCACCTTGGTTCCAAAGACCAAGTAAGGTGGAATAAAGCGAAGATACGAATAACTTAAGAGCAGATACGAGTAACCGAGATACGGGATGCGAAGAGCAGTTCTTTTTGCATCCCGTCACTGTTTTTTATCCCTTCACCACTCGGTTACTCGTATCCCGAATCTGCCCTTTTTTCATTTCGTTTACCCGACACTCGCATCTCGTATCTCCCCCTAAACCATTCAACAAGGTTGATAATAAAAACAAACTGTGGATAATACATACGGATTAAGTTTGAGCATGCTTTTGATGCGTGCTTTATAAAATCACCATTGGCTTTTCTTTACCGTTCACGGGCCGCTTATGGTGCACAGATAACTACGCAGTGTGATGTCGCGGCATATCAACGGGCGGTAGCGTGCCTGAAAGCAATTTAAAGTGGAACCGATATCAAACTATCACTCCTTGCGCCCACCGTTTAAGCCATTGCCAATGGTAAGGTCACTTATCTTGTATCACTTGGACGTGATTACATTTTCTCAACTATGATTTGGTTAACATGAAGATTAAGAAAAATCGTCTCCTTCTTGCGTTATTGCCCGCTTTATTAGTTGGCTGTACGACTCCAGGCACGCACCTTACTACCGATGATAAGAATGTGATTCTTCCTTCTGAAGAACAACAAGCTGCGGATATTTCAGATGTTGTTAACCTCTACCCTCTAACAGCGCAAACTGTCTCTAGTTATAAAAGCCAAACGCAGTCGATATCTCAAGCTAATCCAGAGTTAGATGTCGATATCGCAAAGTATGAGTACAAAGTTGGCGTGGGGGATATTTTGAATGTCACGATTTGGGATCACCCAGAGCTAACGATTCCAGCTGGCTCTTACCGTAGTGCTTCTGAAGCGGGTAATTGGGTACATGCAGATGGCACCATTTTTTACCCATACATTGGAACAGTAAAAGTCGCTGGCAAAACCGTTCGTGAAATTCGTGCAGATGTGGCTGAACGTTTGGCAAAGTATATTGAAAGCCCGCAGGTGGATGTGAATGTAGCGGCTTTCCGTTCTAAAAAAACCTACGTGACTGGTGAAGTTTCCAAGCCTGGTCAGCAAGCGATTACTAATATTCCTTTAACATTGCTTGATGCGGTGAACCGTTCTGGTGGCTTATCTGAAAATGCAGATTGGCGTAATGTTTCTTTAACGCGTAATGGGGTTGAAGAGAACATTTCACTGTATGGACTAATGCAGCGCGGTGATTTAACGCAAAACCGCTTATTGCAAGCCGGTGATATTGTCCATGTACCGCGTAATGACAATCAAAAAGTCTTTGTGATGGGTGAAGTGAATGAGCCGCAGCTACTAAAGATTGATCGAGTCGGTATGAGCCTTACTGAAGCGTTGAGTAATGTGGGTGGCATCAATCAACTATCTGCCGACGCGACAGGTGTATTTGTGATCCGTACCTCTGATGATAAATCAAAGCGTATGGCAGATATCTACCAGCTGAATATTGAAGATGCTTCTGCTTTGGTAATTGGTACTGAGTTTGATTTGAAGCCGTATGATATTGTTTATGTAACGGCAGCGCCTATAAGCCGTTGGAACCGCGTAATTGGACAACTTGTTCCAACTATTACTGGTTTCAATGAATTGACTGAAGGCGTGCTACGTATTCGTAACTGGCCGTAAATACAGTAGGTTAACTATCGGGTCACATTCTGTGTGGCCCGGTTTATATGGTTGATAGTAATTTATGTTTAATAAAATTCTAGTGGTTTGTGTTGGCAATATTTGCCGCTCTCCATCAGGCGAGCGTGTTTTGCAAAAACTATTGCCAAACAAACAGGTGGCATCTGCAGGTATTGCTGCGGAAAAAAGCCGTTTGATTGGCAAACCAGCAGATGAAACTGCAATTCTCATTGCAGCAGAAAATGGCGTGGATGTAGAAGGTCACCAATCACAACAAGTCACGCCTCAGCTTTGTGCGCAGTATGATTTGATATTGGTGATGGAAAAAGGCCATATGAAAGCGTTGACTCAGATCTCTCCAGAAGCGCGCGGAAAAACCATGTTGTTCGGCCAGTGGATCGGTCAACAAGACATTCCTGACCCATATCGCCAAAGCCGAGAAGCTTTTGAGCATGCTTACCAATTGATTGATGAAGCGGCGCAAGCGTGGGCGAAAAAGCTGTAATCAATTTAACAAAGCCTCTCATTCAATCGAGTAAGCTTTTAGTCAGCATAAACGATTTAGGTTGGTTTGTTTAAAACCAACCAACAAAATAGTACGAGTTTTAGGAAATAGTAATTCGATGACAACACAACCATCTAGGCAATCACAGACTGAGAATTCAGATGAGATAGATTTAGGAAAACTGCTTGGCATTCTGCTGGACGCTAAATGGCTAATCATGCTGACCACATTCGCTTTTGCTGTGTTTGGTATTGCGTTTGCATTGCTTTCAACGCCGATATACAAAGCCGATGCACTGATTCAAATTGAAGAGAAGAGCTCTGGCGGTATTTCATCGATGGTCGGTGACATGGGCGAGTTGTTCTCTCAAGAATCTTCTGCCACGACAGAAGTGGAGATCATCAAATCTCGTATGATCTTGGGCGAAACGGTTGATAAGTTTAACCTAACGACGGTGACATCACCGAACTACGCACCTATCGTCGGTAAAGGTTTTGCTCGCTTAACTGGCGACATTAACCACATCGCAGTGAGCCGTTTTACTTTGCCAAGCTATGCGAGCGGTTACGCACACACCATTCAGATTCTCGATGCCGAGCAAGGCACTTACCAACTGGTTCGTGACGATGAGCGCGTTATCTTGCAAGGCAAAGTGGGTGAGCTAGCAACAGCCGACGACTACAGCTTGTTTGTGGCTGGTTTTGAATCGCATAACGATTTTGAATTCTCTATTAGTCAACGTAGCCGACTAGAAGCGATCGAATGGTTGAAGAAGTCTTTATCATTGTCTGAGCAAGGCAAGCAGACTGGCATTTTGAAGCTGAGCTTTGAAGGTGAAAACAAGCAGCAAATCTCTGAAATCCTCAATCACATTAGCCAGATTTACTTTTTACAGAACGTGAAGCGTAATTCAGCGGAAGCAGAGAAGAGCCTTTCTTTCTTAGAAAGTCACCTTCCGGGTATTAAATCTGAGCTAACTGGCTATGAAGACGTATTAAACAATTACCGCCAAAAGAACGAATCGATCGATTTGGGTTTAGAAGCACAATCAACCTTGAAGGTAATGGTAGAGCTTGAAGCGCAATTGAACGAACTAACATTTAAAGAGAGTGAAATCAGCCAGCGCTTTACTAAAGATCACCCAGCCTACAAAGCCCTGCTTGATAAGCGTAAAACGCTACTGGGTGAAAAAGAGCGCCTAAACAAGCAAATACAAAAGCTACCGAAAACACAACGTGAAGTACTGCGTATGACACGTGATGTTGAAGTAAACCAACAGATCTACATCCAGCTATTGAACAAGGTTCAAGAACTAAGCATCATCAAAGCGGGTACGGTCGGTAACGTTCGTATTTTAGACGATGCGCAAGCGTATGCTCGCGCTGTAAAACCTAAGAAGCCTCTAATTGTTGTATTAGCAACGCTATTAGGTGGCATGCTAAGTGTCGCGTTTGTATTAGTGAAAGCGGCGTTCCACCGTGGTGTGGAAAGCCCAGACCAAATTGAACAAATCGGCCTTCCGGTTTACGCAGCGGTACCAAAGTCAGATTTGCAATTGGAGCTAACCAACCGCTTTAAATCGAAGAAGCAGCAAACCAAGGGGACGCAAGCACTGCTTGCCGAATCGAACCCTGCGGATCTTTCGGTTGAAGCGCTGCGTGGCCTTCGTACCAGCTTGCACTTTGCAATGCTTGAAGCCAAAAATAATATTTTGATGATCTCTGGCCCAGCGCCGGGTATTGGTAAATCTTTTATCTCGACCAACTTTGCCGCGGTAGCTGCAAAAACAGGCCAAAAAGTGCTGTTGATTGACGCGGATATGCGTAAAGGCTACCTACAACAAAGCTTTGGTGTGAAATGGGACAATGGCCTTTCTGATGTATTGAGCAGCAAGAAAGAGTTCGCTCAATCAGTGAAGTCGACTCCAGTCGAAAACCTAGAAATCATTACCCGTGGCCAAGTACCACCCAACCCATCTGAACTGCTAATGCACCCACGCTTTGCAGAGCTAATGGAGTGGGTATCAAAAGAGTATGACTTGGTGATTGTCGATACCCCACCTGTACTGGCAGTAACCGACCCAAGTATTGTTGGCGCCTTCGCTGGCACCACATTAATGGTTGCTCGGTTTGGTCAAAATACCATAAAGGAAATTGATGTTGCTCGCAACCGCTTTGAACAATCAGGTATTCAGGTGAAAGGTGTTATTTTCAATGCGATTGAGAAGAAAGCCTCAAGCTCTTATGGTTACTATAATTATACTTATAATAGTGAAAAGTAGTTTGTCAGGATTTGGACTTCACGAATAGTCTAAAAACTATAACTTATAGGGAAATTATTTCTCAGCTTATAAATAATCGGTGGTAATGTGGATATTTATATAAAAAATATTGATGAAGTTGTGTTGGGAGATTATTGTGTAGGTTGTGGTGGGTGTACAATTAGCAATCATCTCACTATGAATTTAGATGACAAAGGTTTATATACTCCAGTTAAAGTAGAGCCCGATAAAGACGTCGAAGAGGATATGATTAATAAGGTCTGTCCATTTTCTAGTGAAAAGAATGAAGATGATATAGCAGAACTTTTCTTAGATAAACCTAACTTGAAATACAAAAAAAACTTAGGCTATATTGATAAATGTTTCGCTGGTAATGTCTTGGAAGATAATTATTGCGAGAATGGAAGTTCAGGAGGAATGGTTAGTTGGTTGTCGTCCGAGTTAGTAAAATCTGGTGAAATCGATGCGCTAATTCATGTAAAGCAATCTACTAGCTCTATGCATATTTTTGAGTATTGTATATCAGATAGTATAGAAGAAATTAAAGAAGGTTCTGGATCTAAATATTATCCCATTACGTTAGAGAATGTATTACAAAAAATATCAGAATCTAGAGATAAGAGGTATGCATTTATAGGTGTTCCTTGTTTTGTAAAGGCAATTCGACTGCAAATGTTATACAACAAAAACATAGCTCATAAAATAAAGTATACTATTGGTATTGTTTGTGGACATCTAAAAAGTGCCGGTTTTTCAGAGTACTTAGCTTGGCAACAAGGAAATAGACCTAACAACCTTAGAAATGTCGACTTTAGAAGAAAGTTAAAATATCGAGGGGCAAGCAGTTATGGCTTTTCTTCAACTTCAGATCTAGGAAAGCGTATAGTAACCCCAATGGTGGCTCTTAAAGGAGGAGATTGGGGGAAAGGCTTTTTTAAGTTAAATTCATGCGAGTTTTGCGATGATGTATTTGCGGAAACGGCAGACATTGTTATTGGTGATGCATGGTTAAATAAATATAAATCGGATTCCAGAGGGACAAATATTGTCCTATCACGAAACAAGATCATAACAGAGTTAATCGAAAAAGGAATTTCGGAACGAAGGCTAAATGTTGAAGTTGTTGATGAAGATGACGTCTATAAATCACAAAGAGCAGGCATTGTACACAGGACTGAAGGGCTTTCTTTTCGTTTAAAAGCCAAAGTGGACGCGGGTAAAAATGTTCCTGTAAAAAGAATAAGACCAGGCTCTATTGATGTCAGTGAGTACAGAAAACGAGTATATAAATATAGAGAATATATGCGCGAAATGAGTCATACTGCTTTCAAGTCAGCAAAAGACGCTAATGATATTGGTGTCTTTGATAATATTATGACTCCGATATCAAATGAATATGAAAAGATTTTAGTACCGTCTTTTTTAAATCGAATGAAATCTAAAGTGATTTTGAAAATAAATCACTTTGTTCGTAAGATAACAAGGACATACAACGTAGAGTTATTTAAAAGTAGAGAAGTTGAATAGAAATGAAAAAGAAGCATAAAAATATCATCCTGTCTAATCTATTGTTAAGTAATGTTGGATGTGAAATAATTTTGAGAGGAACTATAGCCTTTATTTCTAAGAGGCTTTCAAATTACGAACTGTCATTCTACTTTCCAAGCTATCAAGTAGACTATGATAGCAATCTTCTATCTGACTTGGATTGTGTGCATGTAATACCAATGGTTGAATGGAGGAAATATTTCAGAGGGGTCAGCAGAAAGCTAGGATTATTTGAAAAAGCTTGGATACCGAGATTCGATAGTAAATATATTAAAAATGCTGATTTGTTTATATCTGTAGGTGGTGATATCTATACGATGTTTGGCAACCAACCCCCTCAAGACTGGGTTTGTTTCGAGAAATATGCATCAAAAAATAATGTTCCATCATTGATGTTTGGTGCCAATATGGAGCGTTTTGAAATTCTTACGGAAAAAGATAGGACTGGATTAATTGAACATCTAAAAAGATTCAGGAAACTCTTAGTTAGAGATGAAGGGACAAGAAACTACCTCGAGAATTTCGGTGTCAAAAATAATACTAGCATGTACCCCGACCCAATATTTAGTCTTAGGCCTGTATCCCAATTTAGTAATAATGAAATAAGGAAGATTGCGGTTAACTTTACTCCTATCTTACTAAGGGAATTTGGTGATGACGTTGTTAAGGTATACGTAGACCTAATTGAAAAACTGTCTAAACAAGGCTATGAAATTCACCTTCTACCACATGTTACTTCAGTAACAAGGAACAAGAGTATTGATGATCGTATTGCTATAGAAACTCTTTATAACTCTTTAAGTGAGTCTACTAAGGAAAAGGTATATGTCTTTAATGAACAGTGCAGCCTATCAACCATCACGGATGAATTAAGCAAGATAGATTTGTTTATAGGTGCTAGAATGCATGGATGTTTAAACTCTTTGACTTTAGGTAAATCGGTTATATTTCTAGGCTATAGTAGTAAAGCATATACAATGGTGGAAACCCTAAAAAGTCAGACTCCTTTCGAGAACGTTTCGCATTGCTTCGATGCGATTAGCGCAGATAAAATATCTTCAGAGTATGTTTCTAATTTTATTGAAAACAGAAATAAATTTGCTAATGAAGGTTCTTGTATTTCAGTCGATACAGAGAAATACTTAATGGGTTTACCGGCTTGGAGTGATTGTAAAGATATTATATAAAATTTGACAGGTGATATATTTTGGCAACTTATAAAGATAAGCTAATTAGTGGATTCTTGTGGACAGTATTAGCTACGGTTGTGACCAAATCTTTGTCATTTATAAACCAAGTTGTATTGGGTTATGTTCTCGATGTTACTACGTATGGTGTGTTTGCTATAGTTGCATCATCCATGATATTTGTGAACGTTTTTCAAAATAGTGGACTATCAAAAAAATTAATAAGTGCCCCCGAGGTATTTAAAATAAATATAAAACCTTATTCTGAGTTAAGTTTCTATTTTTCTATACTAGGTGTTTTTGTTTTTATTTTGTTAGGCATTATTAACTCGAACATGATGGATATTG
The DNA here is from genome assembly GCF_057786005.1 of Vibrio sp. QJM3NY_26. NCBI lineage: Bacteria > Pseudomonadati > Pseudomonadota > Gammaproteobacteria > Vibrionales > Vibrionaceae > Vibrio > Vibrio sp. QJM3NY_26. The sequence continues at coordinate 215,271 of NZ_CM173515.1, forward strand.
ATCGGTTAATTTATGTTTATATTATCTTTTCTGTTAGTATTCCAATTATAGCTATTTCGCATTTATATATATCTAAACTTAGCGTTGAGCTAGATTTTAGATGTATAAATAAAATAGCTATATGCTATACATCATTTTATTATATATTTATGATTTTTATAGCTTATTTTGGGGCGGAAATATTCACTATGGCTATAGCCGTAACTATAGGTTCGGCTATACACCTTTTGCTTTTACGATTGGCGTCTAAAGGACTAGAGCTCTCTTTTTTATTTAATATTGGTAGATTGTTATCTGGTCTTTATGAAAATAGATATTTACTAATAACAGGGTTCCTATTATCAGTATCCAGTAGGGTTGATTTTTTGGTTATAAGTCATCTTTTGTCAATTGAGGAGCTTGGTTCATATTATTTTGCATTTATGTTGGTAGGTAGTATAACTGTTCTGATAACTTCTGGTATTAACCAAACATTGCTACCCATTTTCTCACGGATGAAAAGTGATGTGGAAAAACTGTCTGAAACTTATCTAAACATTAGTGTGTTATCTAGTCTTTTAATGGGAATTGGCTGTATTTTCATTATGAAAATGAGCCCTTTTTTAATTGAATTCATATGGAAAGATAAATGGGCCTTAGCAGTGCCAATAGCTGTAATTTGTGCATCATTTGTGCCTATTAGAATTTTGACTACTCTAAGTTATGTTATACTAGAATCACACGCTATGTGGAAAAAAAGAGCACTATTTTCATTACTTGAAATTTTATCTCTATCGATTTTTGTTTATTTCGGTGCAAATGAAGGTGGTTTAATAGGCGCTGCTTTGGCTACCGCATTGCAACGAGTACTTTCAGGTATTTTGTCTTTTTTATATTCATTAAAGTTACTTCAAGTTGATGTGAAAAAGTCATGTATAGTCATATTAAAGATATTAATACCTTATGCTAGCATTGTTATTTTTTTATCCTATTCCCGTTTTTTTAATGAGGGTTTTTTTGAATTACTCTTTTCGTCAATTACTATTTCACTGATATATATATGTGTTAATTTAGTTTTCAATTGGAGGTTGGTTAAAATGAACTTTATTAAGTTCCGGGGTTGATATGTTTAAAAGTAAAACTATATTTTTTTTGTTAATGGGAACTGAAGGGTACGGAGTAAAAACTGTTTGGAACAACTTGATTAAAGGATATGTTAATCAAGGTGCATCAGTACATGTTCTTTTCAAAACCAAACCCAACTCTCAAAAAGGTCTTGATTTGTCAAGAATCAGTAGCGTTCATTACATTACTGACTTGGGGATTATTGGTGCGTTAAATCTTATAAAGAGTAAAGGCTGTGATGACCTTATTTTACAGAACCCCAAATTGATCCCCTTTGCTAGTTTGTCAAGGTGGATTAATAAAAATTCTATCAATTGGATGATGCCCAATGTAATTAGTGATAGATATCCGCTAAATGTTAATAAGTTAATTTATAGGTTTATCATTTCTGTTACTGGATTAAAGGTTTTACCTAACTCATTTTATACTGCAAGAAGTACTGGTATTAGTTGCTTGGCTAATTATGTTGTTTATCCTGCAATTGATATTGAAAAGCTAGATGAAGACTATTCTCGGGGATTGAGTAGAAATGAGTTAAAAATCCCGGATGATAGTATTGTTTTTTGCATGATCGCCAGTTTAACTAAAATTAAGGGGCACGATATAGTTATCGATGCTTTGCATCGCTTAAAGCAAGTTGGTGTAGAACCTTATCTCATAATTTGTGGTGGACCAGTTGAGGGTGAAGTTGGGCTTGATATAAAAGAACGGATTAGCAATTATGAACTTGGAAGAACAGTATTACTAGTTGGTGAATCAAGTAATGTGGCGCAGTTTTATAAAATTAGCGATGTGCTAATTAGTGCTACAACTATACCAGAAGGTTTTGGTTTATCTATTGTAGAGGCTATGTCACAGGGAACACCTGCACTTGCACAATCAATAGGAGGTCCTAGTGAAACAATATCCGATTTAGATACCGGTTGGTTATATGAAGATTTAACCCCCGATAGCCTCGCGATAAAAATAAATCAAATAATTGAAAATAAAGAGAGCATTCCCAGAATTGCCACCAACGCACGAGAAGTAGCTCGAACTAAGTATTCTATCAGTTCAATGATAGATAATATTGATAAAAAATTAACTAGTAGTATGTCATGTATTTTAAAAAGAAATTAGCTTTGGATGCTATAAGCGCACTCTTTGTTATTTATATCTTTATAGTTAGCTTATTACCACTAATGGTCATGAATAAGCCTAATGAGAATTTATTTATTTCAATGCTATTTTTCTTGATAATATTTCAGTCATGTGTTGGCTTTTATATTTACAAAGGTTTATCATTATTTTCAATATATTTTGTTTTCTCTCTCGTTTTTTTTGGTTATGTCCCCTCTATTGAATATCTTAGTGATGTGGTATACGGTATAAATAAGCCTTTCCCTGACTCTACTTATATTTTAGTCAACATCATTTTGTTTTTGATCAATACTTTTTTTCTTTGTGCATACTTTTTTCACCATAAATACTTAAATGATATTTCATTTGAATTTAGACGCTTCGAAATTAGTTTAAGTGTTAAATGGAAATTGTGGTGTGTTGTAATCTCAAGCATTACACTTGCTCTGATTGTGAACAATTTTTCTATTCCTTCCTTAATGTTTAGAGGTGCTGAGTTTGAAGAGGGTAGATTTTCAGCATTGTCGCTGGTACTAGATCGAGTATCCAAGTTTTCTGTTCTTTTTGTATTTATTTATGCATATCAGACAAATATAGGCTTACGGCATAAGATACTATTTTTTTGCACACTCCTAATTGTAGCATTTCCTTCTTCTATGCCTAGATTCATGGTAGCGTCAATATATTTGCCCACTTTAATAATAATGTTACCCATGCTAAAACAAGGGCTTATGTTCTCATTGTTGATTATTTTGTCTTTGAATACAGTTTTTCCACTACTAGATAAGTTCAGACGGATGGATAGTTTTTCGGATTTCGACTTTTCAATTTCCGATAAGTTTTATACGGTTGGTCATTTTGATAGTTATCAGACTTTGTTAAGGGTTACTGATGAATATATTATTACATACGGCTACCAACTTGTAGGTAATCTATTATTCTTTATACCAAGAAGTATTTGGTCATCTAAGCCTATTGGCAGTGGCTCATTTATGGCCGAACAATTGGGTTATTCATTTTCTAATATATCTATGAATTATTTTTCTGAAGGGTTTGTTAATTTTGGTTATCTCGGAATTTTAATTTACGTTGTTTTTTTGTACGGTATTTTTGTTTATTTGTCTAGAAAAGTAGTTGTTTATAATAGAGAATTGTACAAATACTTTTATATCTATTTTTGTTCTTTCTTTATATTGGTTATGCGTGGTGATTTTATAAGTGCTTTTTCAACAGTAATATCATGTATATTGGTTTTAATTATTTTGAATGTGGCAATTTTCAAGTTTAAGTGAGGCTGTTTTGAAAAAGAAACTACGGGTAGCAATCGTACAAGAATATTACCCACATTATCGTCAAGAGTTTATTTCTCGAATCTGTTCGGACAAATGCTTGGATGTTGAGTTGTTCTCGTATGCTCAAACGAATAAGATAGAAAACGGATCTTCATCAAGTCTTTTTTTTAAAAAGCTTAGTTCTATTCGTTTACGTCATTGTTCACTTTTTAATATACTTCCTTTGCTATTTAAATATGACATAGTTGTTTTGCCTGGTGAGATTAAAAATATCTCTGTTTGGTTTGCTCTTTTTTGGTTTAAATTTATTCGAACGAATTGTGAAACAATTCTTTTTGGACATGGCATTAGTGTTCCGAACTATTTAGTCGAAGAAAAAAAACTAAATTCACTTCGAGTTACATTCAATAGATTGAGCACATCTATGTGGTTATATACAGAGCAAGAAGAAACGATATGGAAAAAAATAAGAGCCTCCGAAAGAGTGGTTGGTCTTAACAATACATTGTCTGATTATAATCGAAATCATTATATTGAAAAAGAATTCGTTAGAGATAAATATAATATAAAAACTAGTTTTAATTTGATCTTCTGTGCGCGATTTACTCAAAAAAACAGAAGGATTGATTTGTTATTATCTCTGGCAGAAAAATTACCTGAAAATATTGGTCTTATTATTATAGGTGAAGGAGCATTAAAACCAGATTTTTCAATGTTTCATAATGTTTATGACTTTGGTGGGATATATGATGATAATATGAAATCTGAGCTTTTTTCCATTGCTTCATTGTACTTTCAGCCAGCTTGGTGTGGGCTTTCAATTGTAGAGGCAATGATGCAGAAAAAGCCTGTTATTACTTATCGTAGGAGTCCATCATTACATCAATGTGTGGAATATTCGTATATAAAAGATGGTGTTAATGGTTTTATATTTGATAATGAGTGTGAACTGTTAGATTATATATCTAAACAAGATGTTAATTCAATTTGTGATTTGTCAAGTTCAACCAGAAAATATTACGAAGAAAATTTGACTGTGCATAAAATGGCTAACAAGGCCATAGCCAATATTAAACTTATGAAAGAGTTAAAATGAAAATTCTTATAAACGCTTCAAATTTGCATTCAGGAGGCGGTGTTCAAGTAGCTAGTTCTTTTTTAACAGAGCTTGCTACAATTGAATGTGAATATGAAATATCTATAGCGTGTTCCAGTTCTGTCTTTCGAAATTTGCCCGATAATTTTCCAAAAGATAAATTTAAAAATTTTCTTGTGGTTGATGTATTATCTTATTTTAGTGTTTTCTCGTTGCCACCTATTTTTAGTCAACAGTATGATGTTTGCTTCACGGTTTTTGGCCCTTTCTATGGTTCAGTTAAAGCTAAAAAGCACTTTTGCGGCTTTGCGCAGCCTTGGATTGCTTATCCAAATAACAATGCATATGAATTACTTAATATTTACAATAGAATAAAATATCGTGCTCGATTTTTCTTACAAAGCTATATTTTTAAGAGGTATGATGGTTTAATTGTTGAGCAGAATCATGTGAAATTGGCTTTGATAGATCAAGGTTTCAAGAAGGATAGCTTGTATACTGTTTCTAACTGTATATCATCTCTATATGATAATCCTAGACTATGGGCTCCTATCTCCGCCCCTAAATCAGAAACAACATTTACATTGGGCTTTTTAGGTAGAGCTTACTTACATAAAAATTTGACGATTTTACCACACGTTATAGATATACTTAGAAATAAATATAGCTTTAATGCTAAGGTGCTATTGACGCTTAGTGAAACGGAGATGGTTAATTTAGGATTTGATAAAATAAAGGCTATTGAAACAGTAGGTGAAATTACAGTTTATCAATGTCCTAATTTTTATCGTCGTATTGATGCCTTAATTTTCCCAAGCCTATTAGAGTGCTTTTCTGCGTCGCCGATCGAAGCTATGAAAATGGAAAAGTTAGTATTTGCGTCTAATTTTGACTTTGTTAAAGAGGTTTGTGGTGATGCTGCAGTTTATTTCGACCCTAACTCTCCGGAAGATATAGCTAAAAAAATATATGAAACAGTAATCAATGTTGATTTGATCGCCAATAAAATGTCTTACTCAAAGAAAATATCCAAGAAGCTCCCTACTGCTAGAGACAGAGCTCAAAGATACTTGGATATTATTGCTAGTTAAAAATTATACGGAACTATTAATGTTTAATAATAAAATACTTTTAATTACAGGTGGAACTGGCTCATTTGGTAACGCAGTCTTAGACCGATTTTTAGAAACGGATGTTAAAGAAATTCGCATATTCTCTCGAGATGAGAAAAAACAAGATGATATGCGAAAAAAATATAACTCATCTAAGCTTAAGTTCTATATCGGTGATGTTCGTGATTATAACTCGATTCTGTCTGCTACTCGAGGTGTTGATTTTGTTTATCATGCTGCAGCTCTTAAACAAGTACCTTCCTGTGAGTTTCACCCAATGGAAGCAGTAAAGACAAATGTTCTAGGTACTGAAAACGTCTTAGAAGCTTGTATTGCTAATGAAGTATCGCGAGTTGTTTGTTTGAGTACAGACAAGGCAGTTTACCCAATTAATGCAATGGGCATCTCTAAAGCTATGATGGAAAAAGTCATTGTCGCAAAATCACGCAATGTTGAGTCTAATAAAACTGTAATATCAGCCACTCGTTACGGCAATGTTATGGCGTCTCGTGGTTCTGTTATCCCACTGTTTTTGCGTCAAATCATAAATGGTGACCCGATCACTATTACAGACCCGAACATGACTCGCTTCATGATGACTTTAAATGACGCAGTAGACTTGGTATTACACGCATTCACCCATGGTGTGAATGGTGATATTTTTGTCCAAAAAGCACCTGCAGCAACAATCGAAGTTTTGGTTGAAGCTTTGAAACAAATCACTTCAAAACCTGATCATCAAGTTAATGTTATTGGAACTCGACATGGCGAAAAGTTGTTTGAAGCGCTGTGTAGTCGTGAAGAAATGTTTGTTGCTGAAGATCAAGGTGGCTACTACCGAGTTCCATCTGATAATAGAGATTTAAATTACTCTCAATATGTCGAAGAAGGGGAGCAAGACCTAAGCACTATTGAAGATTATAATTCGCATAATACTGAACGTTTAGATGTTTCAAGCATGATTAGGCTGCTTCATAAATTGGATTTTATCGCGGATATCGAAGCTGGCAGCGTTAACGTTCCGGAAGGTGTCTAATGAAAATCCTAATTACTGGAGCAAAAGGGTTTATTGGTAAGAATTTATCTTTGTTTCTAAAAGAACAAGGTAAATACATAGTCACTGAAGTAGATCGTGATACATCTGAGAATGATTTGAATGACGCTCTCGCTACCACTGACTTTATTTTCCATCTTGCGGGCGTGAATCGCCCTAAAAATGATTCAGAATTTAAAGAAGGTAATGCAGATTTGACGTCTCATATTGTCACGACTTTGAAGGCTAATGGTCGTAAAGTGCCTTTGATGATCAGTTCGTCAACACAGGCTGTGAGTGATAATGCGTATGGTGCCAGTAAAGCGGAAGCAGAGAAAGTTGTAGAAGCTTATGGGCAGGAAACAGGTTCGCCTTATTTCATCTACCGTTTTCCAAATGTCTTTGGTAAATGGTGTCGTCCAAACTACAACTCTTTCGTTGCTACCTTCTGTCACAATATTCTCAATGACATTGAGATTACAATCCATGATCCTAAAGCCCCTGTGACTCTGATTTACATCGATGACGTATGTAAATGCTTGATGGCTCTATTAGATGGTGAAACTGCATCTGGTTCTGTGAAAGTTACCCCAGAGTACCCTACTACCGTTGGTTATGTTGCAGATACGCTGAAAGACTTCAAAGGAAGCCGCGATAGCTTAATTACTGAAAATGTGGGGATGGGTTTAGAGCGTGCTCTGTATTCAACTTACTTAAGCTACATGCAGCCTAATCAATTCAGTTACACCATTCCAAGTTATGGGGATGAAAGAGGTGTCTTTAGTGAAGTGCTAAAGACCAAGCAAGCTGGTCAATTCTCGTTCTTCACGGCTCATCCTGGAATCACTCGTGGTGGCCATTACCATCATACTAAGAATGAAAAATTCCTAGTGATCAAAGGTCGAGCGTTGTTCAAATTTGAGCATGTGATCACTGGAGAGCGCTATGAGCTATGCGTAGACAGTGAAACTCCAGAGATTGTTGAAACGGTTCCTGGGTGGTCACACGATGTAACGAACGTTGGCTCAAAAGAGCTGATTGTTATGCTTTGGGCGAATGAAATCTTCGATCGAGAAGCTCCAGATACAATTGCTAAACCTCTGTAAGGTAAAATGATGAAAAAAATGAAAGTAATGTCAGTGGTTGGCACTCGCCCTGAAATTATTCGCTTGTCTCGTGTTCTTGCTAAACTTGATGAGCATTGCGAACACATTCTAGTTCACACTGGGCAAAACTATGACTTTGAGCTCAATGAAGTTTTCTTCAATGATCTTGGGGTTCGCAAGCCAGATTATTTCCTAAATGCAGCAGGTAAAAATGCTGCAGAAACCATTGGTCAAGTAATTATTAAAGTTGATGAAGTGCTTGAGCAAGTACAGCCAGAAGCAATGCTTGTACTTGGTGATACTAACTCATGTATTTCAGCCCTTCCTGCAAAGAGACGTAAAGTGCCTATCTTCCATATGGAAGCAGGTAACCGTTGTTTTGATCAGCGTGTTCCTGAAGAGACAAACCGTCGTATTGTTGATCATACTTCTGATATCAACTTAACATACAGCACTATTGCTCGTGACTACCTTCTTGCTGAAGGCTTACCTGCTGATCGCGTAATCAAGACGGGCAGTCCGATGTTTGAAGTTTTGAATCATTACATGGATCAGATTGACGCTTCAGATGTTCTTCAAAGACTGGAACTAAACCAAGGCGAGTACTTTGTAGTGAGCTTGCATCGTGAAGAGAATGTGGATTCTCCGAAGCAACTAGCTAAGTTAGCAGAAACACTGAATACGGTCGCGGAAAGCTATGATTTGCCTCTTATCGTTTCCACTCACCCACGTACGAGAAATCGTATAGAGGCTCAAGGGCTAGAGTTTCACAAGAATATCCAGCTACTTAAGCCAATGGGTTTCCATGACTACAACCACCTTCAAAAGAATGCAAAAGCGGTTCTTTCTGATAGCGGCACCATCAATGAAGAGTCTTCAATTATGAACTTCCCAGCTTTGAACATGCGTGAAGCACATGAAAGACCAGAAGGTATGGAAGAAGCGTCAGTAATGATGGTGGGTCTAGGAGTTGAGCGCGTGATGCAAGGATTGAAAGTTCTTGAAAGCCAGCCTTCAGGCGAAACTCGTTTACTACGTCAAGTAGCAGATTATAGTATGCCAAATGTGTCTGATAAGGTGGTACGTATCATCCACTCTTACACAGACTACGTTAAACGAGTCGTTTGGAAAGAATATTAATCCAATGAAAATTCTATTCATTAGTCAGTTGTATGACCCTGAGTATTCAATTAAAGGTCACGCTTTAATGAAGCACTGGGTTGACCAAGGCCATGAAGTAGAAGTCATTACCACTTTCCCTAACTACCCTGTGGGGAAAGTGTATGACGGATATAAAGTAAAGCTAGTAGATGAGAGCTACGAAGACCAAGTCAAAATTACACGAGTTTGGTCCCACATATCTCACTCCAAATCGAAGTTATCTAGGGCGTGGAGTTACATTAGTTTTACGTTGATGGCATTACTTTTTGCGTTGAAGTCAAAAAACGTTTCAGTGGTTTATACCTATCATCCGCAGTCTACGACGGGATTGATTGGTATGTTAATGACGCTATTCAAACGCGTTCCGTACATTACCGATGTACAAGATTTGTGGCCTGATTCACTTACGGCGACGGGGCTTGGTAGCAATAAAATAGTGACTTCCTTGATCGGTGGTTGGTGTCGCTTAGTTTATAAATTCTCTAGTCAAGTTGTCGTTTTATCTCAGGGCTTTAAGAAGACTCTTGTTGAACGAGGAGTTAACGAAGATAAGATCGATGTAGTGTATAACTGGTGTCCAGAAGAAGCTCTGATTTCTTCGGCTTTGGAGCAGTCATCCTACAGCGTGACTTCCAACCGGACCGTTAAACTGGCGTATGCGGGCAACTTGGGCGCAGCACAAGACTTAAAGTCAGTAGTGCAAGCGATGGGGTTACTGAGTGATGTTGATGTTCATCTATCTCTTATCGGGGGTGGCGTTGAAAGAGAAACTCTTGAACAAGAAGTGAAAGACTTAAAACTTCAAAATGTCAATTTCTTAGGGTATGTCCCTCCCAAAGATCTGTTTTCAGAGTTGGTTAATTATGATGCCTTACTGGTACACCTTAGAGATGAGCCTCTGTTTAAAATCACAATTCCATCGAAAACTCAGTCTTACACTGCATTAGCTAAGCCAATTATTATGGCGGTATCAGGCGAAACTCAAGATATTATTCGCGAAGGTGAATGTGGTTATTACCCAACGCCAAGTAACCCAGAATCTATAGCTGACGCGATCAGGGAGTTATCGAATGGTCGTGACGATTGGGCATTGTTAGGGAGAAATTCTAGGAAGACTTATTTAAGTAAGTTTTCCTTGGAAAATGGCTATTGCTCATTGGATTCAGTTTTGAAAAAGGCAGTATCATATGGAAAGTAGGAACGCGACGTATGATGATGTTGAACGCATTGTAGAGATCCATATCAATGCGTTTGAGGGCTTCTTTTTGACTTTTTTAGGGCCTAAATTCTTACGTCTTCTATATAAAGGTTTCATTGATAAAGGTGTATTGCAAGTCGCTGTTTTGGGTTCTAAAGTTATTGGTTTTTCTGCAGGAACAGAGCAACCAGATGTCTTTTTCTCGAACTTAAGAAAAGAAAAGTGGCTTTCATTTTTCTTAGCCGCTATGCCAAGTCTAATTAAAAAACCATCTTTAGTTTTCAAAAAACTTTATGGTGCACTTTTCTATAAGGGTGACTCCGTTGAAAGGCTCAATAATAGCTTTTTACTAAGTAGTTTAGCCGTTGACCCTTATTCTGAAGGTAAAAGTATCGGTAAGTTTCTACTCAATGACTTGAATGAAATACTATCTGAGAAAAAGACTTCTGAGACCATTTATTTAATTACTGATAAGAATGAGAATGGCTCTGTATTGGGCTTTTACAACAAATGTGGATTCTCAATTGAGTCAGAGTTTAAGCAGTCTGGTCAACGAGAAATGTTAAGATTAATAAAATCAATTGAGGTCGTTTAAAGAGATGAGTACAGATTTTTTACCGTTTGCGCTACCTGAAATTGGCGAAGAAGAAATTGCTGAAGTTGTAGATTCATTGCGCTCTGGCTGGGTAACAACAGGCCCTAAGGCTAAACGACTTGAAGAAAATTTCGTCTCGTTTTTAGGTCGTGAAGACCTTGAGGCGGTGGCTGTAAACTCAGCGACTTCTGGCTTGCACTTAGCTTTAGAGGCAGTGGGAGTCGGTGAAGGTGACGAAGTTATTTTGCCTACTTATACCTTTACCGCAACCGCTGAGATTGTGCGTTACCTTGGTGCGACACCTGTGATGGTTGATATCGAGCCTGATACGTACAATATGTCAGTGTCGGCTTTTGAAAAAGCGATCACTGATAAAACCAAAGCGGTGATTCCAGTACATTTTGCTGGATATGCATGTGAAATGGATTCTATCCTGAGCATTGCAAAGTCTCATGGCATTAAGGTTGTTGAAGATGCAGCTCATGCTTTGCCAACACTATATAAAGGCCAGCTGATAGGTACTTTAGATAGTGATGTAACCGTCTTTAGTTTTTATGCTAATAAGACGATGACAACGGGCGAGGGTGGTATGTTGGTGACAAGTTGCCCTGATATCGCTGCGAGATGTAAGGTGATGAGATTGCACGGTATCAGCCGAGATGCGTTTGATCGCTACACTTCAACTAAACCAGCATGGTCATATGAAGTCGTCGCTCCTGGCTACAAGTACAACATGCCTGATATCGCAGCAGCTATTGGTATTCATCAATTGGCGAGATTGCGTTCGTTTCATGATAAACGAGTTTCAATGGCTGAGTATTACAATAAGGAATTGCAAGGTTTAGCTTTGTCAATACCACCGTGCCCAGAAAACATTGCAGAGCATGCTTGGCATTTGTACCCAATCAAACTCGATGCAGCTGCGATTAATCGTGACAAGTTTATTGAAGAAATGGCTGCAATCGGTATTGGGTGTTCCGTTCACTTCATTCCGCTGCATTTGCACCCTTACTGGAGAGATGAATACGCTTTGACTCCTGAGATGTTCCCAATTGCTCAAGAACTGTTTGAAAATGAAGTTACGATTCCGTTATATACCAAAATGACTGAAGTCAATGTTGACCGCGTGGTTAAAGGCGTTAAACAGGTGTTGAAGAATGCTTAAGCGCACTTTTGATCTAGTTAGCTGTATTGTGGGACTGGTACTGCTTGCCCCACTTTTTATCATCGTTGCGATTTGGATTAAGCTTGACTCTTCAGGGCCTATTTTTTTTCGTCAGGAAAGAGTAGGTAGAAATGGTGACGTTTTTAGAATCCATAAGTTCAGAACTATGCGCGGCGATTCTGAAAATAAAGGTCGCTTAACCGTTGGTAAAGACAGCCGCATCACTGCTTCAGGGCAATTTCTGAGAAAATCAAAAGTCGATGAGTTACCTCAGCTTATTGATGTGGTGCTAGGCAAGATGAGTCTTGTTGGTCCTAGACCAGAAGTTCAAGAATTTATCGACGAATACCCAAGTGATATTAGACAAATCGTTCTTTCTGTTAGGCCTGGTATCACAGATAAAGCATCTATAGAAATGGTTGATGAGAATGAAATTCTCGGTAAGTATGATGATCCTAGAAAGGCATACATTGAGCATGTTCTTCCAATCAAACAAAAATTCTATGTTGACTATGTAGAGAAGCAAACCTTTTTAGGTGATATTCAGTTAATATTTAAAACTATTACTAAAATAATAACTAGATAATGTGTTTATTAGTAAAGATGATTGAAATACTGCCTAAGTAATCTGGGCAGTATTTTTATAAAAATTGGCTTAATGAGACAAAATATGCAACGTTTTGACAAAGTTTGGCAGCTACCAAGATGGAAAAAAAGAGGAATATCGGCAGCGGTAGATTCCTTAATAATATTATTTTCATTTTACTTGGCTTTATGGACTAGGTTAGGGGATGTTTTACTAATTAGAAGTAGTGATGTTCTACTATTAGTCGGTTTGACTGTAGTTTGTACCATCATCATTTTCACACAATTAGGTTTATACCGTGCTGTTTTAAGGTATTTGACATTTCAAGCTTTGTTTGTCATTACAGCTGGTGCTGTACTATCTTCAGTTGCTTTAGCTGTTTTTGCGTATTATCTGCAAGAACCTGTGCCTCGAACAATACCAGTTATTTATGGTGCCTATTTAGCTCTGTTATGTGGCAGTTCTCGCTTAATTGTTCGCAACCTTGTAGCTACAACTTCACCGTTAAAGGACTTGCGTCAAGAAGTCGTAATTTATGGAGCAGGCTCTGGTGGACGTCAGCTTGCAGTTGCACTTCGCGCTTCCGAAAATTATCGTATTCGAGCGTTTATCGATGAAGATAAAACTCTCACAAATACTATGATTCTTGGTTTGCCCGTTGTTGATTTATCTAAAGCAGAAGCTTTGATTGAGAAGTATGATGTTTCTAAAATTTTGCTTGCGATTCCGAGTGCTTCTCGCGCTCGCCGTAAACAGATCTTAGATCTTTTAGCTCCGTTACCTGTAGAAATCCAAACTGTTCCAGATATGGCGGATATCGTATCTGGAAAAGCGAAAATTGACGAGTTGACTGATGTACCAATTGAAGATTTGTTAGGACGTGATGCAGTAGCTCCTCAGCAAGTTTTAATGGAAGCTAACATCAAAGACAAAGTTGTTATGGTAACTGGTGCTGGCGGTTCGATTGGCTCAGAATTGTGTCGTCAGATCTTAAAACAGCAGCCAAAAACACTTGTTTTGTTTGAGCTATCTGAATTTGGCTTATATCAAATTGATCGTGAGCTTTCTTTATTAAAAGAATTCAAAAATCTTGATGTAGACATTGTCCCTCTTCTGGGATCAGTTCAACGTTCGCATCGTCTTCTTACGGCAATGAAGTCTTTTAAGGTTGAGACTGTTTATCACGCTGCTGCGTATAAGCATGTACCGCTTGTTGAGTATAATGTTGTAGAAGGTGTACGAAACAATGTTTATGGCACTTACTATACCGCGAAAGCGGCTATTGAAGCTGATGTCGAGTCTTTTGTGTTGATCTCAACAGACAAAGCGGTACGTCCAACAAATGTGATGGGTACAACCAAGCGCATGGCAGAATTGGGCTTGCAAGCCTTAGCTGAGCAAGAGAACCAGAAAGAGAACGGTACTCGTTTCTGTATGGTTCGATTTGGTAACGTTCTTGGTTCTTCTGGGTCTGTAATCCCGCTGTTTAAAAAACAGATTAAAGCGGGTGGTCCTTTAACCGTAACTCATCCTGATATTACTCGTTTCTTCATGACGATTCCTGAAGCTGCTCAACTTGTTATTCAAGCGGGTGCGATGGGCAAAGGGGGGGATGTATTCGTTCTTGATATGGGAGAGTCAGTTAAGATTACAGATCTCGCTGAAAACTTGATTAATCTTTCTGGCTTGTCTGTTAAAAATGAGCAGAGTCCTCATGGTGATATCGAAATTCAATTCTCTGGTCTTCGTCCGGGAGAGAAATTGTATGAAGAGTTGTTGATTGGAGATAATGTTCAACGAACTGCTCATGAACGGATCATGACAGCTCATGAGGTATTTTTGCCAATCGATGAGTATAACAATCTACTTGAATCCTTAGACTTTGCTTGCCATAGTTTGGAACATGAGACTATTAGAAAGTTGCTTTTGGATGCACCAACGGGTTTTAAACCGACTGATGGTATTGGAGACTTGGTTTGGAGTGCTAGTCAGAGGGTTAATTCATGCTCCCTAGAAAAATAATACTATAGATATTGTTGGCTTAGTGCCTAGTGTTGGAAACATTGATACTTAATTGGAATAATTAATAATGAAAATTGCTGTAGCAGGTACTGGTTATGTAGGTCTGTCTAATGCGATGCTGTTGGCACAAAACCATGAAGTAATTGCTGTTGATATTCTCGAAGAAAAAATTGCACTTCTTAATGATAAAATGTCGCCTATCGTAGATGAAGAAATTTCAGAGTTTTTGAGTAATAAAGAGTTAAATTTTAGAGCCACGTTGGATAAGCAGGTTGCATATAAAAATGCAGATTATGTAATCATTGCAACCCCTACTGATTACGACCCTCAAACAAATTATTTTAACACCACGTCAGTTGAAGCTGTCATCAAAGATGTAACGGCAATCAATCCAAATGCTGTTATGGTGATTAAGTCCACGGTGCCGGTAGGATATACGAAACGTATATCTGAAGAATTCAACTGCAGTAATATTATTTTTTCGCCAGAATTCCTGCGTGAAGGTCGAGCACTTTACGACAACCTATATCCATCACGGGTTATCGTAGGGGAGCAATCGAAACGTGCAAAAATATTTGCTGATCTTTTATTGGAGGGTGCTTTGGGTAAAGGGGCACCTATACTATTCACTGACTCAACGGAAGCGGAGGCAGTTAAGCTTTTCTCAAATACCTACTTAGCATTACGAGTGGCCTATTTTAATGAGCTAGATACTTATGCTGAAACTCATGGCTTAGACTCCCGTCAGATAATTGAAGGAGTGGGTTTAGATCCTCGTATAGGTTGTCACTACAATAATCCATCATTCGGTTATGGAGGTTATTGTTTACCTAAAGATACTAAGCAGTTACGTGCAAATTATGAAGATGTGCCAAATGAAATTATTGGTGCAATAGTTGAAGCTAACCGTACTCGTAAAGATTTTATAGCTGAATCGATTTTATCTAAAAAACCACAAAGAGTAGGTATCTATCGCCTAATTATGAAGTCTGGCTCTGATAATTTTCGAGCATCAAGTATTCAAGGTGTGATGAAGCGAATAAAAGCAAAAGGCATTGAGGTTGTTGTTTATGAACCTGCATTAAAGGAAAGTGAGTTTTTCCACTCAGAGGTGATTAAGGACCTTAAAAAGTTTAAAGCTACATGTGATGTAATCGTATCAAATCGAATGGTCGATGAGATTAGAGATGTAGAAGCAAAAGTGTATACGCGCGACCTATTTGGTAGCGATTAGCATTTATTCATTTACTTGATGTTGTCAATAAGATAATTAGGAAGGTCTGTACGCCTTTGTGATTGCTTCAGAATTTAGATCGTGTTTCTAATGTTAGAATTGAAGGTCAACAATGATCAGAAAATGTCTTTTCCCCGTAGCAGGCTACGGAACTCGTTTCCTCTCTGCGACAGGGCAAGATCATGAAAAACCCTTATGGAATAAGGGATGACGAGTAGTCATATTTTCACTAATTAGATACTGAAGTCACAATAATCTCAATACATCCAAGATCGATTTGATGATCAGATTTAGGTGTGATCATATACTGTTTTTTAACAGCAGATATTTAGCCTAATGAACGGATTAAGCCTTTTGGACCATATTTCAGTTATTCGAGACCCTCGCCAAGCTTGGAAAATAGAGCACACGCTAACAGACATTATCTTCTTAACAATTGCAGCAGTGATTGCTGGTGCTGAAGGTTGGGAGGATATTGAAGATTTTGGTGAAGATAACTTGGAGTGGCTTAGACAGTATGGTGATTTCAAACAGGGCATACCAGTACACGATACCATTGCCCGAGTTATCAATCTTATTTCCGCTAAGCAACTGCAACGATGCTTTACTGCGTGAATGAAAGACTGTCATGAGGTGACTGAGGGGGAAGTGATTGCTATCGACGGCAAAACTCTCAGAGGCACATACAACAAAGACAAACGTTGTGGTGCGATTCATATGGTTAGTGCCTTTAGTGCAGCAAATCAAATTGTGTTAGGGCAGGTTAAAACTGCAGAGAAAAGCAATGAAATAAAAGCGATCCCTGAACTGCTTGAGATACTTTCTTTGCGAGGTTGCTTAGTGACGATTGATGCAATGGGATGCCAAAAGGACATAGCTGAAAAGATAGTTGCTCAAGACGCAGATTATCTCTTAGCAGTCAAAGGGAATCAAAAACGATTGGAGCAAGCGATTGGTCAAGTGTTTAACTCTAGTATGCTTAATAGTTTTGAAGGGGATAAATACGTCACTCAAGAGAAAGGGCATGGTCGTACAGAAACGCGTTTGAGTATGGTTGTTCACAATACAGATTTCTTAGGCGATATAGCGCTTGATTGGGCGGGACTCTCAACAATTGGTATGGTCGTTTCAATTCGTCAAGAAGGTGATAAACCAGCAGAAACAATGCAAATCAAGCATTACATAAGCTCAGCGAAACTGACGGCTAAAGCTTTACTAGAGAGCACGCGAGCACATTGGAGCATCGAAAATCAGATGCACTGGCGATTAGACGTAGGTTTTAAAGAAGATGAATGTCGGATACGTCGAGAGCAAGCTGGTGAGAATTTAGCAGTTATAAGACATATAGCTTTAAACCTGCTGACGGAAGAAACTAGCTTCAAAGCAGGGATAAAAAGAAAGCAGAAAAAAGCAAACCGTAGCAACAGTTACCTTTCGCAAGTCATTGCAGGACAAGGGGCTTCGTAATCTTGCCCTGGGTTCATCGATGAGTTCAAAAGAAGCTTTTTTTCAGCTCTGATCCTGCTACCTGCTACCTTTCTTGATCTTCCACTACAGTTTTGACTGTAAACTGTAGTAAAATTACGCTAATTTGTTTTTATACCGATTTATTTTGAATTGAACGAGGTCAGCCCTATGTCAGCTAAGAAGCCTATGGCTCTAGTGATTCTTGACGGTTACGGTCACCGTGAAGACACTGCAAATAACGCAATCGCTAATGCAAAAACTCCATTTATCGATAGCCTGTTTGCTAACAAACCAAACACACTAATCTCTGCTTCTGGTATGGACGTAGGTCTACCTGATGGTCAAATGGGTAACTCAGAAGTTGGTCACACTAACATTGGTGCTGGTCGCGTTGTATACCAAGACCTAACTCGCATCACTAAATCTATCGCTGACGGTGAGTTCACTGAAACGCCAGCTCTAGTAGAAGCTATTGACTCAGCGGTTAAAGCTGAGAAAGCAGTACACATCATGGGTCTTATGTCTCCAGGTGGCGTACACTCTCACGAAGACCATATCTACGCTGCAGTTGAAATGGCTGCAGCACGTGGCGCAGAGAAAATCTACCTACACTGTTTCCTAGACGGTCGTGACACACCGCCACGTAGCGCAGAAAACTCTCTACAGCGTTTCCAAGACCTATTCGCTAAGCTAGGTAAAGGCTGTGTTGCTTCTCTAGTTGGTCGTTATTACGCAATGGACCGTGATAACAACTGGGATCGCGTTCAAGTAGCTTACGATCTTCTAACACTAGGCAAAGCGGAATTCACAGCAGAATCTGCAGTTGCTGGTCTAGAAGCGGCTTACGCTCGTGACGAGAACGACGAATTCGTTAAAGCAACAGCTATCAAAGCTGAAGGTCAAGAAGACGCAGCTATCGCAGACGGCGATGCAGTTATCTTCATGAACTACCGTGCTGACCGAGCACGTCAAATCACTCGTACTTTCGTGCCTGATTTCGACGGCTTTGAGCGCGAAGTATTCCCAGCAATCAACTTCGTGATGTTAACGCAATACGCTGCTGATATCCCGCTAGCTATCGGCTTCCCACCGGCTTCTCTAGCGAACACATACGGTGAGTGGATATCTAAGCAAGGTCAAACTCAGCTACGTATCTCTGAAACTGAGAAATACGCGCACGTTACATTCTTCTTCAATGGTGGTGTTGAGAACGAGTTTGAAGGTGAAGAGCGTCAACTAGTTGCTTCTCCAAAAGTGGCGACTTACGACCTACAACCAGAAATGAGCTCTGCTGAGCTAACTGAGAAGATGGTTGCGGCTATCAAGTCTGGTAAGTACGACACTATCATCTGTAACTACCCGAACCCAGATATGGTTGGTCACACTGGTGTTTACGAAGCGGCAGAAAAAGCTATCGAAGCAATGGACGAGTGTGTTGCCAAAGTAACAGCAGCTATCGAAGACGTAGGCGGTCAAATGCTGCTCACTGCTGACCACGGTAACGCGGAAATGATGGTAAACCCAGAAACGGGTGGTATTCACACGGCTCACACTAACCTACCAGTTCCTCTAATTTACGTTGGTGACAAAGAAGTTGAGTTCAAAGAGGGCGGCAAACTGTCTGACCTAGCTCCAACTATGCTTTCTCTAGTAGATCTAGATATCCCATCAGAAATGACGGGTGAAGTTCTGGTTAAATAGCTTTTAACTAGCATCGAATACTGAAACGGCTGCACGCGAGTGTGGCCGTTTTTTTGTCTCTCGGCTTTAGGAGGGGTAAGGGTCGAATTTAGAGCGTTATATATAAAAAGTGCGTAAGATCAGAATTTTATTACTTTAAATGTACTTGTATGGATAATAAGCACTCCAATCGGGTAATGTGAGACCCAGGCTTTAGCTGCAACTAAAGCTTTCTATGTAGCAGTTCGTTTAAACGCTGGCTCCTCTATCGAGAGACCGATAACAAACATGAACGCTACATAGGACTTCAAGCATAAACCTCGAATAGTCGACTGGGTCTTGAACCCGCATTACGCAAGCATGAGTTAGCTTATTATGAATACCAAAATCAATCAAAGCATCAACGTTGGAGTTGATACCGGCAAAACACAATTAGACATCCATATCAGGCCACTAGACCTATTTTTCTCAGTAGAGAACAATGAAAAAGGAATCAAGAAAGCACTCAAAACAATTAAAAGTCATAATCCTGAACGTATAGTTATTGAAGCAACAGGCCGATTAGAAATGCCTTTTGTTCTTGCATGTGCAGAAGCTCAACTACCTATTGTTAGAGCAAATCCTGTCCACATAAAACGATTCGCTGGTGCTATTGGCCGCAGAGCTAAAAATGATCGTTTAGATGCAGAGTTGATCGCTCACTATGGAGAAGCAATCAAACCAGCTCTTACTGTAATAAAGCCAAAAAACATACGTTTAATGAGTGACTTAGTTATTCGCCGAAACCAGTTGTTATCCATGCAAACCATGGAAAAAAACCGAATCCAGATACTTCCCGCTTCTCTCCATCCAACTATCAAGCCAATGCTAACCACGATAAAAAATCAAATCACCAAGTTAGAAGAAAAGCTCGTTAAACTCATTGAAGATAGCCCTGAATACCAGGCTAAAAACACAATATTGCAAAGCGTCCCCGGAATAGGAAACATTGCCGCCGCATCAATAATTAGCAACGTACCTGAACTTGGTTACATCACGAATAAACAAGCGGCATCACTGATTGGTGTCGCTCCAATCACACGCGAAAGTGGACGCTACAAAGGTAAGCGCGTGATCCAAGGCGGTCGAGCGCAAGTACGCACAGTGTTATATATGGCAATGATGTCAGCCATGCAATGTAACCCTGTATTCAAAGCGAATTATGCTCGACTTTTAGCTGCCGGAAAGCCTAAGAAAGTCGCAATAATCGCGTGTGTCCGAAAGATGGTTGTGACCCTTAACTCTATGCTGAGAGATGGCGCCATGTGGGATGGAAATACAGCCAAAAACTAATCATTGACGCCATAGTCGTTTGTTAACTGCATTTTCTCGCTGGACTAGCTTTGCTAAGCTTACTTTAAATTCATTTTAATTCAATTGAATAAGGTTATGAAAAAGAGGCTGATAGCTCAGCCCCAAGTCTTAACATGTATAACAAGGTTGCGTTTAATCAAAAGGAATTAGATCAACTAATAACCTAGCACCTACGACAGATGGATGGTCATCATCAAAGTAGAGAGCCTGACCATTTTTAACAGCAAAGCAATCATTCTCATCGCAAAATGCTTCCTTAGTGTTTAAAAAAAACACATTTTCGGGATAATTCTGTTTATTAAAATGATTAATTATCAAACTATTCCTTTTGTTATAAAAATCCAAACTTGCACCTGAGATATTGTCATACCCTAAATTATTTAGCCATGAGTTTGATAGTAAACTACCAATTGGCTTTTTTATTTCTGGAATAGGAAGGTAGACAAAGACCTTTTCTTTATTATTAGCTAAGGCTATGATGGCATCATCTATTGAGTTTAATATATCTTGATACTTATTGCTCAAATTTCCTATTTCTGGATAAATAGATGCATGATCTCCCCAAAGGGCTGAGGAATACCTATGATTAAATACAATATTTTTGATGTTCTTATCGTTAATAATATAATTTACCGATTCGTTGTACCACCTTGCACATTTAGAGTAACTAGCATCTTGAAGGTAAGAGGGTATACAACCAGAAAAACTAAAGTGTTTAAGTCCTTGTTGATCACTTTTTAACTTTTCAGCAAGAGCATAAGCAATTTCAACAGTATGACTATCTCCTAAGATCGCCCACTGAACGTTGTCTTCAAAGTATTCACATGATAGGGCTGGTTTTTGATATGTTCCTATGTGGCACTTGTCTCGATAAGGGCTAGGTTTTGCTTTGCTAGCAACCTCAAGAAACTCTTTAGGCATTCGATACTCAAAACCTCGGCTAATGAATATTATACTTGAAAGCCCTCCAATAATAATTACCATATACATAGGCTTGACTTTAAAAATATCACGCCAAAAAGGAAGTGATTTAAACCTTAAACTTTCAATATATCTAAAGCTAATGTAACCAAAATAAATTGACAAAGGTAACCCATATAAAAACCAATTTGAAATTTCAAAATAATAACCAAATATAACAACTGGCCAATGCCATAAATATATTGAGTATGACCATAGGCCTATGTTTTGAAAAATTTTGTTGTTAGTGATTATGCTAGACTGCTGATTAGAAATAATTACCAGATAGGCTCCTAAAACAGGAAATATAGCAAAATAACCAGGCCACGGAATAGCGCTAGACACAAAAAAGTATGAGGCCAGGATGAGAAGAAAACCTGTAAGCTCTGTTAGTTTTTTTTTGTTTTTAGATAAATGCCAAGGATAAAGAAATGCAATACCACCTATCATCATTTCCCAAGCTCTTGTCGGGAGTAGATAGTAAGCTGGATTTGGCCACTTCATTGTTGCAATAACACTCAGGCCAAAACTTAATACTGTTCCAAGTATGATTATCCGTTTTAAGTTTTCCAAAGATAAAAACTCTTTGAGGATTATCAAAACTACGGGATAAAGAATATAGAATTGCCACTCTACTGACAATGACCATGTATGTAGTAGCCATTTCTCATGTGAGGTCGCGTCAAAATATCCTGATTCTCTCCAATAGACCACATTGGAAACAAATCCAATACTACTAGCAACATGCTTACTCAGCGTTTTGTAATCTAGAGAAGTGAGATAAAACCACCCAAACACTAGAAGTACCAAACATAAAACCGCAAGAGCAGGAATGATTCGATTAGCACGAGCTACATAAAACTTGAATAGGTTTAAACTATCACTTTCTAGCCCTCTAAAGATTATCCCTGTCATTAGAAAACCAGATATGACAAAAAATACATCTACACCAGCAAATCCACCTGGTACCCAAGTTGGGTTAAAGTGAAATAGAACAACAGCAATTACAGCTATCGCTCTCAACCCATTTATATCATACCTAAAATTCATCACAATATACTCAAATTTCAAAATATGGTTATTGTAAAGACAAGGAAAGACAAGGCAAGAAATTATGACTTAAGCTTAAAGTAATCTGCGTGATATGCCCGCTATGACAAATGGTCTACTTAGAATTTCACGTACTGGAATCGTTCTGTGGATGATTAGAGGATTAATTCATGTGCCTCTCCACAATCGGCCTTTGATTTTGTAATTAAATGGCACTATTTAATGTATATCTTAACTCTACATGTACCAAGTTAGGTATGAATATGGTGGTTTTGGATCACTTTCGTCTCGCTGTAGGGACATGGGGCTATTTGTTGGCTTTATTGAGAATTGAACGCTCAAAGTCTAGTAGCCACTCCTTTCGGCTCATGCCACCCGTGTAACCTGCAAGGGTACCATTCGCACCAATCACTCGGTGGCAGGGCACGACGATGCTAAATGGGTTCTTGCCGTTTGCACCACCCACAGCACGCACTGCCTTGGGGTTATTCATTCGCTTGGCTTGTTCACCGTAGCTGATGGTTTCGCCGTAAGGAATAGTGGTAAGAGCTTGCCAAGCAGCTTTCTGAAAATCGGTACCTTTGATAGCTTTCAAAGGCAGGTCGAATTCGATTCTCGTACCTGCGAAGTATTCATTTAACTGCTTTGTTGCTAGTTGGCAAAGCTCATCAGGGTTACTCGTAATGGATTCATCATGATTTACATGGTCGATTTCAATAATCGACTCTCCATCACTAATAATGATCATCTTGCCAATCGGCGCGTCATAGACCGATTGAAAACTATTCGCTGTCATATTTATTTCCCTAAACTAAATCATTATGCGCACAAGATTCCCTACTACGCTCGTCCCTCGCTATAGGGAATGACGGGGGTAAGTCGAACGCCACTCGAATCTCGTATCTGCTCTTATATCTTTTCGTATCCCGTTTACTCGCATCTCGAATCTTTCTCTACTCGAAGCGCAAACAAGTACCCAGAAATACCGCCCATGATGTTTCCTAGTGCTAAGCCAACAAACATCCCTTCGACACCATCGATTTGGCTGCCTATCCACGCAAAGGGCAAGGTAAACACAAACAAGCGCATGAAGCTCCATTGGAAGGCTTTAAGTGGTTGATGCATTGCGTTCATGCCGCTGATCAGCATCATCACAATGCCTTGGAACCCATAGCTAAAGGGCACAACTAGCAGGTAATGCCACAATATGCCTCGCACCGATTCTTCTTGAGAGAAAAGGGCGGCTAAAGGAATGCTTAATGGCACCATCATTAAGAACACTAACCCTTGGAATAATATGGCAAAGCGCATGCTTAGAAACAGAGCCTTAAAGCTGCGTTGGGGGTTGTTTGCGCCAAAGTTCTGAGCCATGAAAGGCGTAAGAGCAGAAGTAAGAGACATCAACACAATGATCAGAATGGACTCAATACGTTGCGCTGCGCCATACGCTGCCACGGCTTCAGTACCTTGCTTGGCCAGCATCATCATGATGATAGCGCCAGCAAGTGGATTCAGAGCGTTAGACAAAGCGGCTGGTGTGCCTATTTTCAGGATTTGTCGCCAGTCACTGACGATGTTTTTCAGCTTAGGAGGAGCAAGCAGTTTTTCTCGTACGGTCAACACGTACAGTGAGCCACATAAAGCACCAAACCAACTGAAACCACTGGCAATCGCAGCGCCTTGAATCCCCAGTTCAGGAAAAGGCCCATAGCCGAAGATGAGCAGCGGATCTAAAATGCCATTGATAAGCCCAGCCAGTAACATGATCTTGGCGGGCGTTTTTGTATCACCGGTTGCTCGAATCGCGCTATTGCCTGCCATGGGAATGACCAACAATGGGATCGCGAGATACCACACCGACATGTATTCCGATATCAGCGGCAACAACTCTTGCTTTGCCCCTAACAGGGTAAACATAGGTTCTAAGAAAGTAATACCTAGCGTAGAAGCGCAGCCGACAAGAAGCAGAGCCAGTAATAAGCCATGACAGGTAAAGCGTGCTGCATTTTGTGCGCAACCTTGGCCAAGCAATCGCCCAATACATGTCGAAAGGCCGATGCCGATTCCCATGGTGATGCAGTTGATGCCAAAGGTGACTGGAAAGGTAAAGCTCACCGCTGCTAAGGCTTGAGTACCCAGCAACGAGATAAAGAAAGTATCGACGAGGTTAAACATCAAGATCGCCACCATACCGAATATGGTCGGTATGGTCATGGTACGCAATGTACTCTCAATTGGGGCAGTTAATAGCCCGTGCTTATCTTGCATGCAAAACGCCGATAGAAACCAAAAGCGTAGGATAAACAGATGCGGGCGGGAAGGGAATAGCTTAAAGAGCAGATACGAGATGCGAGTAATCGGGATACGAAGAGCTTAAAAGCAGAAGCGGGATTCGAGTAAGCGAGATGCGAAGAGCTTAAAAGCAGATACGAGATGCGGGTAAACGAGTATCGAAGAGCTAAAAGCGGAGAAAAGAAAAGCAGCCTTCTTTTGCTTAACCTCCCTGACATTTACACAGGATTATTCGCAGGGGCGTTTTTGTTTTTCGTATCTCGCATCCCGTTTACTCGCATCTGCTCTTACCCGCTCTTATCTGCCCCTTAGATCACAATTTTTATCTTTTCCCCCTTGGGTTCTCCCACATCGCCCCAACATATTGGGTAACCCCATGCCAATCGTGGCAACTATCAAATTAAATGGAAATTATCAGGAGATCTGACCGATGAATATCCGTCCTCTACACGACCGAGTTATCGTTGAGCGCCAAGAAGTTGAATCTAAATCTGCTGGTGGCATCGTTCTAACTGGTTCTGCCGCTGAAAAATCAACGCGCGGTATTATTCTAGCTGTTGGCAAAGGCCGCATTTTAGAAAATGGTTCAGTGCAACCATTGGACGTTAAAGTTGGCGATACTGTTATCTTTTCTGAAGGCTACGGCACTAAAACTGAAAAGATCGACGGCAAAGAAGTTCTGATCATGTCTGAAAACGACATCATGGCGATCGTTGAGTAATCCGCGCCACACATTGAACTGATTTAATAAAGAATTTTAAAGGAAATTAAGATGGCTGCTAAAGACGTTAAATTTGGTAACGACGCACGTATTAAAATGCTAGAAGGTGTAAACGTTCTGGCTGACGCAGTAAAAGTAACGCTAGGTCCTAAAGGCCGTAACGTTGTTCTAGACAAATCATTTGGCGCACCGACTATCACTAAAGATGGTGTTTCAGTTGCACGTGAAATCGAACTTGAAGACAAGTTCCAAAACATGGGCGCACAAATGGTTAAAGAAGTGGCTTCGCAAGCGAATGACGCGGCGGGCGACGGAACAACTACAGCAACAGTATTGGCTCAGTCTATTATCGCTGAAGGCCTAAAAGCGGTTGCTGCTGGCATGAACCCAATGGATCTTAAGCGCGGCATCGACAAAGCGGTTATCGCGGCTGTTGAAGAGCTGAAGAACCTTTCTGTTCCTTGTTCAGACACGAAAGCTATTGCTCAAGTAGGTACTATCTCTGCGAACTCTGATTCGACAGTAGGTAACATCATTGCTGAAGCGATGGAAAAAGTAGGTCGTGATGGCGTTATCACGGTTGAAGAAGGTCAGGCTCTGCAAGACGAGCTAGACGTAGTTGAAGGTATGCAGTTTGACCGCGGTTACCTGTCTCCTTACTTCATCAACAACCAAGAAGCCGGTTCTGTTGACCTAGATAGCCCGTTCATTCTTCTTATCGACAAGAAAGTGTCGAACATCCGTGAACTTCTTCCGACTCTAGAAGCAGTTGCTAAGGCATCTCGTCCACTTCTTATCATCGCTGAAGATGTTGAAGGCGAAGCGCTAGCAACTCTTGTTGTGAACAACATGCGTGGCATCGTTAAAGTGGCGGCGGTTAAAGCACCTGGTTTCGGCGACCGTCGTAAATCTATGCTGCAAGACATCGCTATCCTAACGGGCGGCACGGTTATCTCTGAAGAGATCGGCCTAGACCTTGAAAAAGTAACGCTAGAAGACCTAGGTCAAGCTAAGCGCATTACGATCACTAAAGAAAACTCAACCATCATCGATGGTGCGGGTAATGAAGACATGATCAAAGGTCGTGTTTCTCAAATTCGTCAACAAATCGAAGATGCAACGTCTGACTACGACAAAGAAAAACTTCAAGAGCGTGTAGCTAAACTAGCTGGCGGTGTTGCAGTAATCAAAGTTGGCGCTGCGACTGAAGTTGAGATGAAAGAGAAGAAAGACCGCGTAGAAGATGCACTTCACGCAACTCGCGCTGCTGTTGAAGAAGGTGTGGTTGCTGGTGGTGGTGTTGCACTTATCCGCGCTGCATCTAAAGTTGCTGGCCTTGAGGGCGACAACGAAGAGCAAAACGTAGGTATCCGCGTTGCACTACGTGCAATGGAAGCGCCTATCCGTCAAATCACGACGAATGCTGGTGATGAAGAATCTGTTGTTGCTAACAACGTTCGTGCTGGCGAAGGTAACTACGGTTACAACGCGGCGACTGGCGAATACGGCGACATGATTGCTATGGGTATCCTAGATCCAACTAAGGTAACGCGTTCTGCACTTCAGTTCGCAGCATCAGTTGCTGGTCTTATGATCACAACAGAAGCGATGATCACTGACAAGCCACAAGATTCTGGCCCTGCAATGCCTGATATGGGCGGCATGGGCGGTATGGGTGGCATGGGCGGCATGATGTAATCATCCCCCTTTCTCGTAACAGAGAAAGCTATACATAAGCTTTGAAAACGGAGACTTCGGTCTCCGTTTTTATTCTTTTCGCATCTCGTTACTCGCATCCCGCATCTGCTCTTAACCATTGCTCTTTATGATTTTGCGTCTTATATTCAACAGTACAGTTATGACATTGATCTAACATGGATAGCTGTTGAATAAAGGATAATAAATGCTTGATTGAAAATGGATTAATCAAGTCAACAATAAGTCAGTGGAGACTCCCCAATGAAAAAATTACTTTCAGTACTTGCTGTGTCTGCAGCGGTAATGGCGCCAGCAGCATTTGCTTCTTCGCCTGTTATGTTTTCAACGATCAATGGCTTCAATGCTCCGGATTCAGATGCGGTTGGTGGTGTACGTTTGGCTCTGCTTCACGGACAAGTGAACGACGTTAAAGGTGTCGATCTTGCGGTTGTGGGTATGTCAGAAACACAAACCACGACGGGTGTGAACCTGGGTATTTTTGGTGCGCATAAAGTAAACCAAGAAATGACCGGTGCTTCTTTGGGTATATTCAACTGGAACCCAGGAAAAACAACGGGTCTTAACCTAGGTGCTGTGAACATCACTAATGATGTGAAAGGCGCGAACGTGAGCTTCGTCAACTACTCAGAAGGCAACACTATGGTTGATGTTGGTGCGGCGAACCTTTCAGAAGTGTCGACGGTTCAGGTTGGTATCTTCAACAAAACCAACAAAATCGAAGGCGTACAGATTGGTCTGATCAACTGTGCTGATAACGGTTTCTTCCCGTGCTTCCCGATTGTAAACTTTGCTAAATAAAGCGGTCGTTTAGCCTTTGGTTCTACTATTGGCTTAGCGTATTAGCTTTTTAATTAGCACATTGCTTTTAGTTAGCGCATACGCGATTAAAGACTAAGTATATCAACGCCTAAACCCTTGTTTAGGCGTTATTATATTCAATTCTACGTCTACGATAAACTTCTCCAACCATCCAATAAGCATTCTGTTTTATATTTCCTATTGCAGTATTTTTACTTATAAGTACAATGTGCGATAAATTCCCAACGATGATTTATATGCTTTGATTAATCCCCATACCGTCGATTTTAAAAAGGCTTTCTTAGGCCTTACCGCCAGTTTTTTAGTAGTTTTGAGCTTGTTGCTCGTTGATTCAGCGGAAGAATCAGATAAACAGTATGGAATCGAAAACCAAGGCGTGACACGCTCTTTAGCGGAGCTCACACAGATCATTAATGCGCTTGAGTACAACATCACTGCGCTCTACCCACTGCATGGTGACACCTACGTATTCTCGCATGAGAAAAAGATCGAAGATGAAACGTGCTATTTTACCAGTGAAGAGCAACATGCCCCTCGCTTTGACTTTATGTTCTCTGGCCCTCGCGAGATGTGCGACCCGAAATCGGACCTTTATACCGAGGCGGGGAAGCGCCTGTTTATCGCGCCGACCATGGCTTATTTTGCCAATACCATAGAGACCATCTCTGCGATTTACTTCATTTCGAAAGAGAAGTTTATTATCTCTTCCCCCTCCGAGATTGCCCAATATATGAAAGGCGATACGTTTGACTCTGTCGTAAATAGCCGACCATATTGGATTAATACGATTCGCTTTGGCTTAGCTCAAGGCCAAGAACAGGTAGTGTATACCGGTCAATACGATGATTACTTAACAGGTAAGAAAGTGGTGACCTTAACTAAAGGGATCTACGTTAATGGCGAGTTTAAAGGGGTATTGGGTGTCGATGGCTATGTCTCTAATCTCGTATCGAACCCTACCCATGGTTATAAAGTCACCAGTACTCGAGGCGCAAACAAGTACGGGGTTATGGACTTTACCTATTCCAAGCCTCTGTATGTTGATGACATTAACACCCAGTTATATCTCAGTATTGAAGAAGAGAAGAGCGAGCACTTTCTGCATGTATTGGAGATGGAGAAGATTCAGCTTTCGATACTGTTTGTTTTGTATTTGCTCTCGGTTTTATGGCTATGGCGTTTTTATACAAGACAAGAACACCAGCGTTTGAATGACCTAGCAATGTGCGACCCATTAACTGGCTTACTGAATCGACGCGGCTTTGAAGTTCGATTACTGGCTCAGGACGAACAGCCGATTATTGGTGTTGGCGTGTTTGATATCGATGATTTTAAAGTGGTTAATGACCGCTATGGCCACAAAACAGGGGACGAGGTGATTTGCCATGTGGCTCAGTTGATGCTGAACAGCGTTAGGCAGCAAGATATCGTGGCACGGTTTGGTGGTGAAGAGTTTGTTGTCGCGATCACGGGTGAATCCTCAGAGCTGCTTTCATCGATTTTTCAACGAATCCAGAATGACATTAGCCTGCAGTGCTACCGCTCTCCAGCTGGCGACAAGATTAATATCTCAGTGTCTGGTGGCGCGACGCTCTACTCTCTGTACAAGTTCGACAGTGTTGGTCACTTGTGGGAAAACCAGAGTATTCGTTCTTCGGATGAGCAGCTTTATAAGGCGAAAGCCGCGGGCAAGAACCAAGTGTGTATTCACGTGCATTAAGCGCTTGTCTAAAAACTCAAAGCCTAGTCGTTTGACTAGGCTTCTTTTTCGTTTCTAAGAATTCGTCTCTAAGAATTTTCCTCTAAGAAATCGAATCTAAGGACAAAATGTCTTTAAGATAAACGCATCTAAAATTAGAGGTTACTTCTTCACGCGACCTTTATTCATCCACTTCTGATGCACACCACGACGCAGGCTTTGGAAACTGTTTTCCACCTTGTCGACACCAAGCAGTATCACAAGCGCCATTAGAGTGATGATGACAGACTGAGAAAGGTGTCCTAACGCAATCATCATCCCCAACGCAGCCAACACCCAAATAATGGCCGCAGACGTGACGCCATGAATTTTGCCATCAAGCGTCATCATTACACCAGCCCCAAGAAATCCCACCCCCGTTATTATCTGACCAAGCACGCGGGCTTGATCGAGCGTGTTGGGAGATAAGCTAATCGCCATGGTGAGAAAGAAATAAGTACCGCTGATAATCAAAATGGAGGTTCGTATTCCTACGGGTTTACCGCGGGTTTGCCTTTCGATTCCGATTAAAGAACCACATAACATGCATGCTGCGAGACCTGCCCAGCTAAAGGGGGCAAGGTTGAGAGTTTGTTCTATAAATTGTGGCATATCACCCCTCCTAAAAATTTAGAATAGAGCCGAGTATGCTAATAATAGACCGGACGATCGAACAAAAAATTTTTGTCTTAACGGTTGATAGAGGTGACTTAAAAGCTAGCAGCCGCTTGTCGTTAATTCAAAGCTAGGCGCAGAAGAAGAGGTTGCTTCGTTGTAAAGTAAGAAGCAGTCTTCCGAAGATTTCTTCTTACTTTTGGTCATGAAACGAATCCATGGTATTTCTTTAGAAGTATTATGGAAATACCATTCAGCAGGATCATTCGCATTAAATATGGAATCTGCGAAAGTACTTTCAATCAACAGACTCCAAGCATTTGCTGAGTCTGCCGCTGGG
This sequence comes from Vibrio sp. QJM3NY_26, assembly GCF_057786005.1. Taxonomy (NCBI): domain Bacteria; kingdom Pseudomonadati; phylum Pseudomonadota; class Gammaproteobacteria; order Vibrionales; family Vibrionaceae; genus Vibrio; species Vibrio sp. QJM3NY_26. Next base: position 245,848 of record NZ_CM173515.1, read on the forward strand.
TATCCATATGCAAGTTCTATGTTGTCACCTTCGATTGTAATTTTAGCAGCGCTTAACTTTTCTAAACCTTGCTGAATTGCAATCGGGTAAACCATGTCAGCAGCACTTTGCATACCGCCTCTCAAACCTTGAAGGGCTGAAATACGAGCATCACTCTGTAGATTGAGAAACTTAGAAGCGGCAGTCACCGACACAATACCCAGAATGACAATTACGATAACCAATTCGATCATGGTAAAGCCTCGGTTAGAGGACCAGTTATTGTTCGGATGCGTCTTCATTTTGGTAACTTCTTTATTCAATATGTAGGTCGAGTGGCGTCTTGCTGCTGCGGCCGCCAATCTCGCGAGTTAACTTAGGTACGAGGTAGCCAGAAACCTCAGAGATCAAACCCTTAAAGTGCATCTTTGCTTCTTCATCGGAGATATAGAAGTGAGCTGCGCCCTGAACTTTATCAAGTACATGCATATAGTAAGGTAAAACACCGGCATCGAATAGCTTTTCGCTTAATTCTTTCAAAGAGTTAGCGCTATTGTTAACGCCTTTTAGCATCACACCTTGATTAAGCAAAGTCGCACCACTGAGTTTCAACTTATGGAAAGCTTGTTTGAGCTCCACGTTGATTTCATTGGCATGGTTTATATGGCTGACCATTACCACGTTGAGGCGAGTTTGAGCTAACAATTGGCATAGCTCATCCGTCACTCGAGCAGGGATCACAACCGGTAATCGGCTATGAATTCGAACGGTTTTTACATGCGGAATCTGTTCGATGGCATTGATCAGCCATTCGAGTTCGCTGTCTTTGGCCATCAAAGGGTCACCACCGGATAAGATAACTTCGTTGATCTCTGGATGTTGAGCCACATAGTCGAGGCTAGTTTGCCACACAGACTTAGAACCCTTGTTGTCTTGGTAAGGGAAATGACGGCGGAAGCAGTAGCGGCAGTTGATGGCGCAGCCCCCTTTTACAATCATTAGCGCGCGACTTTTGTATTTGTGCAGCAACCCCGGGATTGCGTTTTCTTGCTCTTCTAGTGGATCGGCTGAATAGCCTTGATGAACCTCGAACTCTTCGTTGAGTGGTAACACCTGACGCAATAGAGGGTCGTGTGGGTTGCCTTTTTCCATTCGCTCAACAAAGCTAAGAGGGACTCGAAGTGAAAACAGCTCACGTGCTGCGAATCCTTTTTGCCACGGTGTTGGGTCTATTTCCAATGCTTGAAGCAGTTTTGTCGGGTCAGAGATCGCATTCGATAGTTGTTTGAGCCAGTTTTGCTCAACAGATTCGACTTTTCGGGTTATGATATGCGGCATTGAAATTAACTCAAAGATGTGGAAGAGAAAATCATGGCGTCAGTAAGCACCAATGAATTCAAAGGCGGTTTAAAATTCATGTTAGATAATGAGCCTTGCGCAATTATCGACAATGAATACGTTAAGCCAGGTAAAGGCCAAGCGTTTAACCGTGTAAAACTTCGTAAACTGCTGTCAGGCAAAGTGTTAGAGAAAACATTCAAGTCAGGCGAAAGCTTCGAGCTTGCAGATGTTGTTGACGTTGAATTAGGCTACCTATACAACGATGGCGAATTCTACCACTTCATGAACAACGAAACATTTGAGCAAATCGCAGCAGACGTAAAAGCAGTCGCTGATTCAGCAAAATGGTTAGTTGAAAATGACGTTTGTACTCTAACGTTGTGGAATGATAACCCTATCACTGTTACTCCGCCAAACTTTGTTGAGATCCCAGTAACTGAAACTGATCCTGGCCTTAAAGGCGATACACAAGGTACGGGTGGTAAACCTGCAACTCTAGCAACAGGCGCGGTCGTTCGTGTACCTCTATTCATCGCTATCGGTGAAGTTGTTAAAGTTGATACTCGTACTGGCGAATACGTTGGTCGTGTAAAATAATTTGATTGTGCCCACCTTGTTTGAGGTGGCTCAGTGAAATAGAAAAGGTCGCTTATGAGCGGCCTTTTTTGTATCTGGCGATCTGGAAAAGCAGAAGGGCAGATGCGAGTAAACGAGATGCGGGATACGAAGAGCTTGAAGGGCAGATGCGAGTAAACGAGATGCGAGATACGAAGAGCAGGAGCGAGTTAGAGGATAATAGATTCGACAAGCAATAAAAAAGCAGAGCTGGATAACCTAGCTCTGCTTTCGCTTTTCTGCTTTTAAGCTCTTCGATACTCGGTTACTCGAATCCCGAATCTGCTCTTAACTGTTAGATCATGAAGATGAAGATAACAGACAGTGCGCTGATTAGGCCTGCAACAAAGTAGCAGCCAACTTTACCTGCAACGCCGACGTGGAACTTAAGGTCGTGCATGCCGTGGTGAAGACGGTGCATTGCGTGCCACATTGGTAGTGCTAGTGTACCGATGATGAATAGCGCACCGATAATGCTGGTGGCGAACTCAGAGACACGTTCGTAGCTCATTGCATCCGCATCGATAATGCCCATTGGCACTAAGATACCCAGCACTAAAATCGTGATTGGTGTGATCATCGCGAACCAAGTACCGCCAGCACCAAATAGGCCCCACCAGATTGGCTCATCAGAGCGTTGCGGGTTGTGGTTAACAGGTTTCACTTTGTAATTTGTGTTCATAACGAAGCTCCTTACACCACCATAAGAACGATTAAAGAAATAAATGCCACCGCTGCCCACTGGGTCAGTACGATGATTCTTTTATCTACCAATTTGCCTTTAAGACGGATTGGCATTACTTGAGGCATCATGCTGAAGAAGGTCTGAGCGTGCAGTAAGCTGCCTAGCAGTGCCACGATATTAATACCGATAACGATAGGGTTAGCCATAAAGCTTAACCAACCTTCCCACGCTTCAGGACCTTTCACTAGCGAACCCAAACCGAAGGTTAGGAACAGAGTGAATAGAATCAAAGGCAGTACAGTCGCTTCACGTAGCATGTAGAAACGGTAGAACGGATGGTTGCTCCACCACGTTCTCTTCATTTCACGAACATAAGGTTTACGATTGCTCATATTACGCTTCCTCCGTCGCTTTAACCGGTTCGCCATCAGGTTTGAACATCGAAATAACGAAGTCCATTGAAGACTCAACTTTACCTTGGTTTACTGCAGCCGCTGGGTCTACTTTCTTCGGACACACATCAGAACAGTAACCTACAAACGTACAGCCCCAAGCGCCATTGTCGCCATTGATAAGCTTCATACGTTCAGCTTTACCATTGTCACGGCTATCTAGGTTGTAGCGGTGAGCAAGAGCAAGTGCCGCAGGGCCGATGAACTCAGGGTTTAGACCAAACTGAGGACACGCTGCGTAACACAAACCACAGTTGATGCAGCCAGCGAACTGTTTGTACTTCGCCATTTGCTCTGGAGTTTGGATGTTAGTGCCGTCTTCTGGCTTACGGTCGTTACCAATGATGTATGGTTTGATGGCTTCAAGGCGCTCGATGAACGGCGTCATGTCGACAATCAAATCTTTCTCGATTGGGAAGTTAGCCAATGGTTCAATCTTGAAGCCATTCGGGTAGTCACGTAAGAAGCTTTTACATGCCAGTTTTGGCACGCCATCAACCATGATGCCGCAAGAACCACAAATCGCCATACGACAAGACCAACGGTAAGACAGGTCTTTATCTAGGTTATCTTTGATGTAACCAATCGCATCAAGTACTGACATGGTTTCATCAAACGGAACTTCAAAGGTTTGAAAGTGAGGTTCTGCATCGTGCTCAGGGTCATAACGCAGGATTTCAATTTTTTGGATTCGATTCGCTGACATTATGCTTGCTCCTCTTCGCTCTTCTTCGCATTCTCTTCTGCCGCTTTTTCAGCAGCAGCGGCTTTCTCGGCTGCTTCACCGTATAGACGAGCTTTAGGTTGAGATTTAGTAATCTTAACGCCGCTGTAGTCGATAGTTGGTGCTGCATCTTCGTTGTAGAAAGATAGAGAGTGTTTCAGGAAGTTCACATCATCACGTTCTGTGCAGTTGTCGTCTAGACGTTGGTGTGCACCGCGAGATTCTTTACGAAGAATCGCTGAGTGAACCATTGCTTCAGCAACTTCAAGACCGTAGCCCACTTCGATAGCGTAAAGTAGGTCAGTGTTGAACACTTTGCCTTTGTCTTTAATGCTGATCTTCTTGTAGCGTGCTTTCAGTTCAGTGATTTTGTCGATGGTTTCTTGCATCAAGTCTTCTTGACGGTAGATACCACAACCCGCTTCCATGGTGTGACCCATTTCAGTACGGATATCAGCCCAGTTCTCATCGCCTTCTTGAGCCAAGATGCCTGTGATGCGATCTTCAACCGCTTTAATTTGCTTAGTGATGGCTTCTTCATTCCAGCCTTTGAATTCAGCTGCACGTTTCACGGCTTGTTCACCGGCTACGCGGCCAAATACGACGAACTCAGCCAGAGAGTTAGAACCTAGGCGGTTTGCACCGTGCAGGCCAACTGAAGCACATTCACCAACGGCGAATAGGCCTTTAATGCGAGTCTCACACGTACCGTTAGTTTCAATACCACCCATGGTGTAGTGAACGGTCGGGCGAATTGGGATTGGCTCTTTTGCTGGGTCAACGTTTACGTACGCTTTTGCAAGCTCACAGATGAACGGAAGACGTTCTTGCAGGTACTCTTCACCAAGGTGACGTAGGTCAAGGTGTACGACATCACCAAGCGGGTGCTTGATGGTGTTGCCTTTCTGCTGCTCGTGCCAGAATGCTTGAGAAACTTTGTCACGAGGACCCAGTTCCATGTATTTGTTCTTCGGCTCGCCCACTGGAGTTTCAGGGCCCATGCCGTAATCTTGTAGGTAACGGTAGCCGTTCTTGTTGACGATGATACCGCCTTCACCACGACAACCTTCAGTCATCAAGATGCCAGTGCCCGGTAGGCCTGTTGGGTGGTATTGAACAAACTCCATATCACGCAGTGGTACACCGTGGCGATAAGCCATTGCCATACCGTCGCCAGTTACGATGCCGCCGTTGGTATTACAGTGGTAAACACGACCTGCGCCACCCGTTGCTAATACAACAGATTTCGCTTTGATCGTAACAAGCTCACCTTCAGACATATGAATCGCGATTAGGCCTTGTACTTCGCCATCTTCAACGATCAAATCCACCACAAAGTACTCATCAAATCGTTTGATTGTGTCGTACTTCATCGAAGTCTGGAACAGAGTATGAAGCATGTGGAAGCCGGTTTTATCCGCTGCGAACCACGTTCTCTCTACCTTCATACCGCCGAATCGGCGTACGTTTACTTCACCGTTTTCTTTACGACTCCATGGGCAGCCCCATTGTTCCATTTGGATCATTTCGCGAGTCGAGTTTTCAACAAAGTATTCAACAACATCCTGTTCACATAGCCAGTCGCCACCGCCAACAGTATCGTTGAAGTGGTTATCTAGGCTATCTTCGTCTTTAATTACTGCTGCTGAACCGCCTTCTGCTGCTACCGTGTGCGAACGCATTGGGTAAACTTTAGAAATCAGTGCTACTTCCAATTCAGGATTAGCTTCAGCCGCAGCGATAGCTGTACGAAGACCAGCGCCGCCTGCGCCGATGACTGCGATATCTGTGGTAATTGTCTTCACAGTTATTCTCCAGTGTGATGCGGAGTATTCCGCTTGTTATTATAAAAAGCTTATTTAGGAGGTTCTAAATCGTAGGAACCATTTAGCACCCCTAAGCCTTAAGTGGTAGGTTCAGTGTAAGAGAGGAAGGCATTTCAAAAATTGATGCATTTGGGTTTTTAGGTCGGTAATGCATATGGAGGCATAGAAATTATAGGTTATGTGACTGCAATCACGGCAATGAATTGTTGATAACGATTAACCCACAGGACGGGTGTTAACGGCTTGTTGAGTATGATTTTCGTTATCAATGTTGATGTGAAAGCTGTATTGATAATTGTATTGTAGAACGTAATTTTCTGGCTTCATTAAAACAACATTTTGCTTTCATCAATAGACAGATAGAAGCTTACAAAAGAGACGAAAGGTGGTAATTTTCGTCGCCTAGAATTCAGTGATATGGAACTTAATAATGCACTCTACATGGCAACCGGCCGCAACCATTAAGCAGTTAAAGCAACGTGCTGATATCCTTAATCAAATTCGTCAGTTCTTCATAGAACGAAACGTGATGGAAGTGGATACGCCTGCGATGAGTCACGCCACGGTGACGGACGTGCATTTACATACCTTCAAAACTGAATTCGTAGGGCCGGGTTATGCGCACGGCCAGCCACTGTTCTTTATGACGAGCCCAGAGTTTCATATGAAACGACTGTTAGCGGCGGGCAGTGGCTGTATCTACCAAATTTGTAAGTCTTTTCGTAACGAAGAAAATGGCCGTTATCACAACCCTGAGTTCACTATGTTGGAGTGGTATCGCGTTGGTTTTGATCATCATGACCTGATGGATGAAATGGATTTGCTGTTACAGCAGGTGCTTAAATCAGGCTCAGCACAGCGAATGACTTACCAACAAGCCTTTATTGATGTGTTAGGTGTGTGTCCACTGGAAGATTCGATGGATACGCTAAAGCAAGCTGCGGCGAAACTTGGGCTCAGCGACATTGCAGAACCAGAAGAAGACCGCGACACCTTGCTGCAGCTGCTGTTTAGTATTGGGGTTGAAGCTAAGATAGGGCAACAAGTGCCTGCGTTTGTTTATGACTTCCCAGCATCACAAGCGGCGTTAGCCAAGATTAACCCGAATGATCCACGAGTGGCGGATCGCTTTGAGGTGTACTTCAAAGGGATTGAATTGGCAAACGGCTTCCATGAACTCGATAAACCACAAGAACAACTTCAGCGCTTTGAAGGTGATAATGCCAAACGTATTGAGATGGGCTTATCGCCTCAACCGATTGACCATCACTTGATTGAGGCATTAAAAGCGGGCTTACCAGACTGTGCGGGTGTTGCTTTAGGTATCGACAGGCTAATCATGCTGGCTTTGGGCTACGACCATATCGATGACGTGACGGCTTTTCCGTTCCCGCGTTCTTAGCTTTTTGCTTTTGTTTTTACTGAGAATCCGCTTCTAATCAGCTTCACTCGCTAACCAGAATACCGGTGCCACTAGCTGACCAGAATTCCAGTGCCAACTACGGCAACAATGGCACCTATCCAAGCGTAGGCATTTGGCCTCTGTTTGGTGTACAACCAGAGTATTGGTAACAACATGATGGGTGTGGTCGAAGATAACAGTGCGACCATACCGACATTGCCTTCCTGCAACGCATACAAAATCAGTGTCATTCCCACCGCCATCGCTAAAAAGCCATTAACCGCAGTAATTGCGAATATTTGTTTATTCATTGGATTGATCGCGCGCGAAAGCTTGGCGCCTGTTAAGCGAAACAGTGAGTGAGCAACAAAGGCGGTGATCATTCGAATGGCAGAGGCTGCAATTGGGTCGATACTGGTTTGCATCACGGGTTTGGCAATAATGCCGCCCAATGCTTGGCAGATCGCGGCGGTGATTCCCAGCGCCACACCAATCCACACCGTACCCTTAATGGTTTCGAGTTGGTTATTCGATTGCCCTCGACGACCAAAGAAGATTGCGGTTAATACACCACTAAACACCAACGCCGAGCCAATAAGCTCCACCGAAGTCATGCTTTCGCTAAACAGGAAGTAACCAAGAATCGCCGAGAACACGGCGTGACAAGAGAACAGCAAACCCGCTTGGCGCGGACCCATGCGGTTCAAACAGGCAAATAGGGCGGTATCACCAATGAAGATGCCAATTAGGCCAGATAGCATCATCGGCGTGACTAGGTCGGCTTCGACACTTGACCACCCACCCGTAAACCAAGCCATGCTCGATAAGATGATCGCGGTACAACCCATCCGCCAACGACTATAGGCGAAAGAACCTAAGTGTTGAGCAGGCTTTACTGACATTAGGCTTGCAATCGCCCATAGAAAAGCGGCAGCTAGAGCTAACCATTCAAATCCCATCTGAATAACATCCTTGTGTCTGGGATAAATTAGCTCATCAATATGCATCAAACCGAACTGAGAACAAAGTGATTCTTATGAAAGAACGACTTTGTTTCAGTTATTAGTTTATGTCAGCTGTCGCTTGCTGGTGTGGTTCAACTTACTTTGCTTGAGGCGCGCTATACCTCAAAGCGCTATACCTCAAAGCGCTATACCTTAAAGCGCTCTACGTCTTGGCGCATTGACTCTGCAGCGCTGCTCATTTCATTTGAGCTATTGCGGCTGCTTTCCGCTTGTTGTGCTAGATCGTCAGAGGCATCTTTGATTCCTTGTGTATTACGGCTGATGTCCTCGCTGACCGCGCGTTGCTCTTCTGCAGCACTGGCGATTTGCAGCGCCATGTCGTTGATTTCCGTGATCGCTTGCGTGATTTTAGTCAGGCTGCCATGGGCTTGTTCTGCGAAGCCAACACTGTTCTCTGCCAGTTGAGTGCTGGTGGTCATGCTTTCAACGGCATGTTCAGTATTCTTTTGCAGCGTATCAATCATCACGCGGATTTCTTCGGTCGATCCATGCGTTCTCTGACTTAACACGCGCACTTCATCGGCCACAACCGCAAACCCACGACCTTGTTCACCCGCACGAGCGGCTTCAATCGCTGCATTCAATGCCAACAGATTGGTTTGCTCGGCAATGCCTTGAATGGTGGATAGGATCTGATTGATGCTTTGCGCATTGCTCTCTAATTCACGAATAACATTGGCGGCGTCTTCAACTTGAGTCGCAAGGCCAGTAATCGCATCGCGGTTTTGTTGGATTACCTCTTGGCCTTCATTACAAGCGGTAGCGGATGCCTGAGAAGCGGATGCAGTTAATTCGGCATGGCTAGCCACTTCGGCTGCGGTAGCCGACATTTCATGAATCGCGGTCGCAATTTGGTTGATATCGTTTTGTTGATTCTCAACGCTAATCGAAGATTGGGTCGCCAGTTGATTGGCTTTCTCTGCATGGTTGTTGAGATCGTGGCTGTGCTCTATCACGCCCTTCAACATGCTTTGCATTTGGCTTAAGAACTGGTTCACAAGCTCGGCAAGTTTACCAATCTCATCCATACGTGTGATATCAATGCGTTGGGTGAGGTCGCCTCTGCCTTGAGCGAGCTGAGTCAGCGCTGTAGACAGTGTTTGTAATGGAGAAAGTAGGCGGTTGATAACCACGGTACTCGCTATTGAAATGATGATGTACAAAATCAAAGAGGTCAGAGTGATGAATTGAATGGCATCGGATACTGCAGAAAACGCCATGTCTTTATCGATAACGATACCTAACGACCAATCGGTGTTCGGGACATTGGCAATATAGACTAGCTTATCGCCTTGACCAGGCCAAGTGAGAGTGGTGATCATTTGGTCTTGGAGCAGTTGTGACACCTTGCTGGTTGTTAGTTCTGGATTCAAACTGGTCAGTGGTTTCTGACTCAGTTCTTCATCACTGTAGGCCACAATGTTGTTATTGCCGTCGACTAAAAACGCAAAACCATCGTTCTCCAGTTTTACATTGAGCACGGTATCAATAATGCTGGTTACGGTTAGATCGGCCGCGAGAACACCTTGTCTATCACCACTGAATGCTTTCGCAAAGCTGATGACAATGCTGCCGTCAAAGTCCTGATAAGGTTCGGTAATGATGAGGTCTGATGTTGCGTTTGCATCTTTATACCAAGGGCGAGTGCGCGGGTCGTAGCCTGTTGGCCAATCTTCACCTTTGTCGCCATAGGCGATAGTGCCATCGCTGAACCCAGCATAAACAGACAAGAATTGTGCGGCTTGCTTGGTGATCAATAACTCGCGATCAGAGTTGCTATTGCTTGAAATGGTCGATTCATTGGCAAGCATCATATCACTGCGGATTGAGAGCCAATCGGCAATGTAATTGGTGGTGCCAACACTGACATTTTTCATTTCTTGGTTGATCGCGACTTCAGTCTCTTGAGTCAGCTGATTAACTGATATCCAAGCTTGAGCGCCACTCACGACGGCGATAATGACCGCAATCGCGATCTGAATTTTAAACTTAATAGTATGTCTCAAGGTCCATTCCTCTTTATTAGACAAAAACCTAACTACGGTGACGTACTTGATATTGAAGTGATGTGTTTCTTATAGGGGTATATTGTCGTTGTCTTAGGCAGAATGAATGTGTTTAAAATCATAAATTCTAAATATATTTACTCTGATTTTTGTAAAACAGTGAAGTAAAGTGACAGTTGTTTATTAATTTAAAAATCAATCACTTGTTGTGGTCATTGTGCGTGAGATAGCGCTAATAGGCGCTAAATTTACATTTAGCACCTTAGTCGGAATAAAAGTGATCGTTGAACGTCTATTAGGTGATGATGAACAACGCGAGGTAGACCATCAGCAAGCCGACGATCCCTAAGATGATACCCATCTTCGCCATGTCTTTACTTTCGATAAGCCCGGTCGAGTAGGCCAACGAGTTTGGTGGTGTCGATACGGGTAAAATCATACCTAGCGATGCAGAGAAGGCGACGACAACTAACAAGCCTTGCAGGCCTCCTATCGCAACCAAGCTTTCCATGGATGCGCCAATCGCAGCGGCGATCGGCATCAACAAGTTGGCAGTCGCGGTGTTCGACATGAAGTTCGCCATTAACCAACATACGATTGATAACGTTAGCACTACCGCCGTTGGTGAGAGCGACTCATAATCAATCGCGTGTGCGAGTGCCACGGCTAAGCCTGTTTTATCTAGTCCTATACCAATCGCAATACCACCTGCTACTAGCCACAATACATCCCAGTTAATCAGCTTAAGTTCTTCTTTGCCCATGATGCCCGTTAGGGTAAAGACAGCCAGTGGAATGATAGACACCACATAGGTGTTCATACCATGCAGTTTGGTGGTCATCCACAATAGGATGGTGGCGGCGAAGGTGACGTAAACCACAATCGCACGCCAGCTTTTTCTAAATTGGCCATCAAGCTTGAGCACCATGTTTCTTTCCTTGGACGGGAAAAATTTCTGTAGAAGGAACCAAGCGATGGTCAGTTGAATGATTACGAAGGGCAAGCCCATCATCATCCAGCTAAGGAAGTCGATACTGTTCTCACCCGTCAGGTATTGAAGTGCGATGGCGTTGGGTGGTGTACCTATGGGTGTCGCGATACCACCAGTGTTAGCAGCAATTGGAATACACAACACCAACGCCTTGATCCCCATGTCGCCTTTTGGTGCTGACGCCACGATTGGACCTAGCAGTGCGAGCATCATTACCGTTGTTGCGGTATTTGACATGAACATTGAGAACACGGCGGTGATCAGCATTAAGCCGAGCATAATGAAGCGCGGTTCTGTACCAAATGGTTTGAGCAATACTCGGGCTAAGTTGTTGTCGAGTTCGTACTTAGATGCCGATATCGCGAGCGCAAAACCACCCATGAAGAGGATGATGATTGGTGACGAAAATGCACCGAATATGTCGGTATATTTGATTAAATCACCGAGATCGTGTCCCGCTGGTGGATTTCTAAATAGGTGTAAGCCTTTGTCGGAAATCATCACCAGTTCAAGCGCAATGATCAAAATGGAAGTGGCGAATACCGGAACGGGTTCAAGCACCCACAGTAGAGCGGCCAACAAGAATATTGCCAACAAGCGGTGTTGAATCAGCGTGAGATCATCGATTGGTATTGAATCTATCGGCATGAATAACACGCCCAAGGGAATCGCAAAACAAATCAACAGCTTGGCCAGAACGCCAACATTGAGTTTAGGCATGTACAAAGACCCTATGAATAAAATATCTTCAAATAGAGTAAGTTATCTGGATTTTTGGTACTTGGAGACGGGTTGTAAAATCGGAAAGTTGTTTAAGGTTTCGACAGTTGTTTTGTTTTTGGTCAATCTTTTTATGAGCAATTCGACGTACTGCTCGTTGAGAATAAGGTTATCGGTAGTTAGATTGGTTGAAACCTTGAAGGGAAATGTCTCGAACTAGATAAGAAAAAGGCGCGTTATTCTCTAAAAATAGAAAACTAACGCGCCCTTAAAGCTTACTAAGTTAACTCAGAGAGTTAGACTTGGTCTGTGTTCTCTGTTGAATCAACAGCTTCAGTCTCAGCGTCTTTGCCCGCGATATGCGCGAAAGGGGTGCCTAGAACGGTTTTCTCGCCATTTTGCATCGTTTCGTCAAACTTGATTGCGTCTTTAGCGAACAGGTTGATAACCGTTGAACCAAGCTTAAAGCGGCCCATCTCTTCGCCTTTCTTCAAGACGACGGCTGTATCACCTTGTGCAGGGTAATCCCATTTGTAAACTGAGTTACCGCGAGGTGGAGTAATGGTACCAGCCCATACTTGCTCGATGCTGCCAACGATAGTTGCGCCAACCAGCACTTGTGCCATTGGGCCAAACTCAGTATCAAAGATACAAACCACACGCTCGTTACGTGCGAATAGGTTTGGAACGTTCTCTGCCGTTAACGGGTTAACTGAGAAAAGGTCACCCGGAACGTAGATCATCTGACGCAGTGTGCCGTCACATGGCATGTGCACGCGATGGTAATCACTTGGCGACAAGTAAAGCGTTGCGAATTCGCCGTCTTTAAATTCATCCGCTAGAGCAGCATCACCACCCAATAGCTCACGAGCTGAGTAGTTATGGTTTTTAGCTTGAATCAGTTGACCGTCAGTAATTGGGCCAAACTGACTTACGCGAGCATCAGCGGGGTGAACAATCACGGATTCGCCTTCAGCGACAGGGCGCATGCCTTCTTTCAATTCACGTACGAAGAATTCATTGAATGTTTTAAAGTGTTTTGGATCGCTATGCAGAGCTTCATCCATGTTTACTTTGTATTGCTTGATGAACCAGTTGATGATCGCTGTCGTTAAGCCACCCGCTTTAGCAGATGCCAGTTTACCGACTAGGCGAGTTAGCCCATGCTGTGGGATCCAGTACTGCAATCCAACTTTAATCTTATCCATTGTATTAATTTTCCAATGCTAATTGTTTTTCAATTAAATCTGTCGATGACGGTTTAGGGCGCGAGATGTTACTTAAATTCGCGCCAATTGTCAGTAAATGCACACATTTGTTCACAAAAACGCGATTAGAGGTCGGCTTTCTTGCTTCGTGAGTACTGACGGTTATCTTTGTTGTCAGCCATTGTTTCAATAATGCGATGGTAGCTAGCAAAACGTAAGCGGCTAATTTTACCGTCTTCAACGGCTTCACGTAGCAGGCATCCAGGATCGTCATTGTGTTTACAGTCACGGAATTTACAACCACCTAGGTATGGTTTGAATTCAATGAAAGCATCAGTGACTTCATCGGGTTCTAAATGCCATAGGCCGAATTCACGTACCCCTGGGGAATCGATAAGATCACCACCAGAAGGGAAGTGATACAAACGCGCTGCAGTCGTAGTGTGTTGACCCAGTCCTGAGTTTTCAGAAACCGCGCCTTCTTCAATGTCTAATGTTGGCATGAGTGCATTCACTACGCTGGATTTACCTACGCCAGATTGACCAACGAAAATGTTGATACGATCTTTCAGTTCGGCTTCCAACTCTTTGATGCCGTAACCCGACTCTTTACTGACGAACATGACTTTATAGCCGATTTTCTCGTATATTTTCAGCGTTTCGCGGTATTCGCTAATTTGTTGTTCTGTCAGCAAGTCGACTTTATTGAGCACAACTAACGGGGCAATATTCACCGTTTCAGAGGCGATCAAGTAACGGTCGATGATATTAAGTGATAGCTCTGGCAGTACAGCTGAAACGATAACCATTTGGTCAACGTTAGCAGCAACCGGTTTTAGGCCGTCGTAGTAATCAGGGCGAGTTAGCATTGACGTTCTTGGCTCAACGGCTTCTACAACACCAGAGATGCCGGCCATTGATTCAAGTCCTGCGCGCCAAATGACTTTGTCTCCAGAAACTAACGTTTCAATACTGCGGCGTAAGTTACAACGGTGAACTTCGTTGGTTTCAAGATCTTCGATATCGGCATGTTGGCCAAAGCGCGTAATTACGAGTCCGCTTTTTGTTCCGCCAAGCATGTTCTCATCCCACTGGATAGAATCTTCTTTCTTGAGTCGCTTGTTCTGGTTGCTACGTACACGACGCACTTGACCTTTGGTTAACTTCTTTTTTTTAGCCACAATTTTTCACTTAACACATCTAACTTGATGATTGAGGACTCAAACGGAATGTTGTTGGTACCATTGATTTCGATGGCCCTAAAGCTAGTTTGAGTATAGTTATTTGGGTATAGTACCTCTTTTATACATAAACAAATAGGCGACGCCTTATGTCCTTTAGCGATCAGAACCTTATTTGGGTTGATCTAGAGATGACAGGACTTGATCCTGAAACTCATAAAATCATTGAAATTGCTACTATCGTTACTGATAGTGAGCTTAACATCCTGGCTGAAGGACCTGTTTTGGCTATTCACCAACCTCAGAGTGAATTGGACAAGATGGACGAGTGGTGTACAACCACCCACACCGGTAGCGGCCTAGTGAAACGAATTCAAGAAAGCACGGTTTCAGAGCAAGAGGCTATTCAACAAACGATTCAGTTTCTTGAGAAGTGGGTACCAAAAGGTAAATCACCGATTTGTGGTAACAGCATTGGCCAAGATCGCCGTTTCTTATACAAACACATGCCAGAGCTGGAAGAGTACTTCCATTACCGTTATGTCGATGTAAGTACCCTGAAAGAGCTGACTCGTCGTTGGAAACCCGAAGTTCTCGATGGTTTTTCAAAGTCGGGAAGTCACCTTGCATTGGATGATATTCGTGAGTCGATCGCTGAACTGCAGTACTACCGAAAAACGATTATTAACATCTAATCAGATCAAATGATCACGTTTATCTAACTTTTCAGGGACATAAGAGCTGATTTTTTTGCAAATCTGCGTGCTTTTACAGCAGTTGAGTAAAAACTTTCGTAATTTTGCATTAAGGACTTGCATCACAAAAAAATGCTCTTATAATTCGCAGCCCTGAACGACGAAAGACGTTTCAGATTGCGATACTAGCTCAGTTGGTAGAGCGCAACCTTGCCAAGGTTGAGGTCATCGGTTCGAACCCGATGTATCGCTCCAAATTCTTTCTTAGGATTGATGTTGGAAATATAGAGTCATTAACTCAAATAATGCATCCGGACGCGGGATGGAGCAGTTTGGTAGCTCGTCGGGCTCATAACCCGAAGGTCGTCGGTTCAAATCCGGCTCCCGCAACCACATTACAGTTACACGTTGAACACTGCCTTGCAGTAGAACTTAGCTTCTTAGCAGGCAGGATTAACGGTTAACTAATGCGATACTAGCTCAGTTGGTAGAGCGCAACCTTGCCAAGGTTGAGGTCATCGGTTCGAACCCGATGTATCGCTCCAATTTCTTTCTTAGGATTGATGTTGGAAATATAGAGTCATTAACTCAAATAATGCATCCGGACGCGGGATGGAGCAGTTTGGTAGCTCGTCGGGCTCATAACCCGAAGGTCGTCGGTTCAAATCCGGCTCCCGCAACCACATTACAGTTACACGTTGAACACTGCCTTGCAGTAGAACTTAGCTTCTTAGCAGACAGGATTAACGGTTAGCTTATGCGATACTAGCTCAGTTGGTAGAGCGCAACCTTGCCAAGGTTGAGGTCATCGGTTCGAACCCGATGTATCGCTCCAAATTCAGTTCTTAGAAGTCATCTCCTAGAGAAAGTACTCAGAATGAAAATGGTTTAGTCTCATTGTCCTTAAACGGTAATGATGCGAAAAGAGAAACATCCGGACGCGGGATGGAGCAGTTTGGTAGCTCGTCGGGCTCATAACCCGAAGGTCGTCGGTTCAAATCCGGCTCCCGCAACCACATTATAGCTAAACGTTGATAGCTTCTTTGCAGTAAGAACTTAGTTTCTAGCAGACAAGTTTAACGGTTAACTAAGCGATACTAGCTCAGCTGGTAGAGCGCAACCTTGCCAAGGTTGAGGTCATCGGTTCGAACCCGATGTATCGCTCCAATTTCTTTCTTAGGATTGATGTTGGGAAATAGACTCATTGACTTAAACAATGCATCCGGACGCGGGATGGAGCAGTTTGGTAGCTCGTCGGGCTCATAACCCGAAGGTCGTCGGTTCAAATCCGGCTCCCGCAACCACATTACAGCTAAACGTTGATAGCTTCTTTGCAGTAAGAACTTAGTTTCTAGCAGACAAGTTTAACGGTTAACTAAGCGATACTAGCTCAGCTGGTAGAGCGCAACCTTGCCAAGGTTGAGGTCATCGGTTCGAACCCGATGTATCGCTCCAATTTCTTTCTTAGGAATGATGTTGGGAATATAGAGTCATTAACTCAAATAATGCATCCGGACGCGGGATGGAGCAGTTTGGTAGCTCGTCGGGCTCATAACCCGAAGGTCGTCGGTTCAAATCCGGCTCCCGCAACCACATTACAGTTGAACGTTGATTACTTTCTTGCAGTAAGAACTTAGCTTCTTAGCAGAGAAGATGAACGGTTAGCTTATGCGATACTAGCTCAGTTGGTAGAGCGCAACCTTGCCAAGGTTGAGGTCATCGGTTCGAACCCGATGTATCGCTCCAAATTCTCTCTTTTTAGAGAACAGAGTCATTAACTTAAATAATGCATCCGGACGCGGGATGGAGCAGTTTGGTAGCTCGTCGGGCTCATAACCCGAAGGTCGTCGGTTCAAATCCGGCTCCCGCAACCACATTACAGTTGAACGTTGATTACTTTCTTGCAGTAAGAACTTAGCTTATTAGCAGAAAAGATGAACGGTTAGCTTATGCGATACTAGCTCAGTTGGTAGAGCGCAACCTTGCCAAGGTTGAGGTCATCGGTTCGAACCCGATGTATCGCTCCAAATTCAGTTCTTAGAAGTCATCTCCTAGAGAAAGTACTCAGAATGAAAATGGTTTAGTCTCATTGTCTTAAACGGTAATGATGCGAAAAGAGAAACATCCGGACGCGGGATGGAGCAGTTTGGTAGCTCGTCGGGCTCATAACCCGAAGGTCGTCGGTTCAAATCCGGCTCCCGCAACCACATTACAGTTAAACGTTGATCACTGCCTTTCAGTAAGCGCTTAGCTTCTTAGCAGAAAAGATGAACGGTTAGCTTATGCGATACTAGCTCAGTTGGTAGAGCGCAACCTTGCCAAGGTTGAGGTCATCGGTTCGAACCCGATGTATCGCTCCAAATTCTTTCTTAGGATTGATGTTGGAAATATAGAGTCATTAACTCAAATAATGCATCCGGACGCGGGATGGAGCAGTTTGGTAGCTCGTCGGGCTCATAACCCGAAGGTCGTCGGTTCAAATCCGGCTCCCGCAACCACATTACAGTTACACGTTAGTCACTGCTTTACAGTAAGCTCTTAGCTTCTTAGCAGACAGAATTAACGGTTAACTAATGCGATACTAGCTCAGTTGGTAGAGCGCAACCTTGCCAAGGTTGAGGTCATCGGTTCGAACCCGATGTATCGCTCCAGCTTTCTTCTAAAAAGCTATTAAGACTCTTTAAGCCACCGTGTTTTTCTTTAGATCACAGAGTTTAAAGACGACCTTAAAGGTCACGCTCTTTCTTTAATGCTGCGAAGCATAATCCCCCCAAAAAGCAAATAATCCTCCATCATGGTGGATATTTTTTTGTCTTAAATTTTTCTTAGCAACTGGAATGCTAGTAAACATCAGGTCTCTGAAGCAGATACTTGAGGTTTTTCACATCTATAAACAGACTTATCCACAAAATGTTAGGTGTGGATAACTTGGTTGATAAAGTTATTTCAGACTTAATTCTTTACATATCCCCAAAAGATCTTTCTTGTTTTCAATATATTAGCTGAATTGTGGCGATCGTAACTTGTTGTTTTTTATCAGTTTGAGTGTTTATCTTGAATTTGATAAAAGATCGTTAACTTGTTGTTTTTTGATCTTAATCATTTATCGGTACTGTGTTTAACTTTGTGAGAGTGTCGGAAGTTTACGAGAGTTCTGAATTTTTTCCACATTGCTAAAATTGAGAACAAGGTCAAACATTGTTCTAAAATTATGTGCAACGGGTTGTCTTAAATATTGGACTATTTAGGTAGGTTAACGAGCTAATCGTTGCTGCTAAAGGGCTAGGCGTCTCTTGGTAGGCCTTTCTCAACAATACGTATCAGTCGGTGCTTTTTGGTGGAGACTTTATTCTTGCCTTCTTGGATGCTATTGGCATTCGGCAACTGTTGTAGTTGTTTATTCAAAGCCCACTCAATATGCACATCTAGCATTTCATTTTTGCCTTGATGAGATTCTAGTGTTTCAACAATGCGTTGTTGAAATGGCGCATTGCCCATCGCAACAAAGATATTGCGCAACCACTGGGTGTGGCCGATACGTCTTATTGCTGAGCCTTCCATTTTCTTTAGGAAGGTTGCTTCGTCCCAACTTGAAAGTGAAACCAGATCGGCTTCTTGGAAATCTTCTCTACGATGAAAGTCTTTTTGCTCTGTGAGTTCGGCATGGCGATTCCATGGGCAAACTAACTGGCAGTCATCACAACCATAAATACGGTTACCAATTGCGTCTCTAAATTCTTCCGGGATCACACCATCGTATTCAATGGTTAGGTACGAAATACATTTTCGAGCATCGACTACGCCGTCGGCGATAATGGCACCCGTTGGGCAAGAGGTGATACATGCGGTACATTTCCCGCACTCATCGATACTTGGCGTATCTACTGGGAGAGGGATGTTAACGAGCAGTTCTCCTAGGAAGAACCAAGACCCCGCGTCTTTATCGAGAATTAACGAGTGTTTACCTGTCCAACCCAACCCCGCTTTTTGAGCGAGCGGTCTTTCTAAAATAGGCGCTGAATCCACGAAAGGACGCGAGTCTAAACCTTCGACTTCTTTCTCAATTCTTTGTCCCAGCTTTTTCAACTGGTTACGGAACAATTTGTGATAATCGCGGCCTAAGGAATAACGGCTGATATAGCCTTGAGTGGTATCGCTTAGGTTAGAAGCAAATTGAGCTTCTGGTGGCAGGTAGTTCATTCGGGCGCTGATCACTCGAATGGTGCCTGGATGAAGTTCATCAGGACGTGCACGCATCATTCCATGTCGAGCCATCCAATCCATTTCGCCGTGGTTGCCAACATCTAGCCATGCTTGAAGAGGGGCTTCGTGTTCACTTAAATCAACATCGCAGATGCCAACTTTTTGAAAGCCTAGCTCTTTTCCCCAGATTTTAATTTTTTCAGCAAGATGGTCTAGATTCATGGCTTCATTCTTAATTCTTATTTTCTCTGTTTTACAATTAGAGATAAGGCTAATTAAAACTAGGTTCGGCAAAAATGGGGGCGGATCTTAACGGATCTTAGTGATATTGACCAGAACTGACGTGTTTTGATCAGTATTTTTCATAGAACTTACACTTGAGTGCTTGTCTACTAAAAGCATCACGGTTTACTATTCTTGTTCTTTTGATTTTTATATAGTCAACGATCGATTTTTAGAGAACGTATTCATGAGCACGAAACAATTTACTTTGAAAGATGAACAAGCAACGATTCAATTAGGGACGGAGCTTTCTAATCTTTGCTCACAGCAGACGACTATTTATCTGCATGGTGATCTTGGCGCAGGTAAAACGACCTTCAGTCGTGGCTTTGTAAAAGCACTTGGTCATCAAGGAAATGTAAAGAGCCCAACGTATACTCTAGTTGAACCTTATCAACTTGCCGATTGGCAGGTATATCACTTCGATCTTTATCGCTTAGCCGATCCTGAAGAATTAGAGTTCATGGGGATTCGTGATTACTTCACACCAGATGCTATCTGTTTGGTTGAATGGCCTGAGAAAGGCTATGGGATGCTACCAGAAGCCGATTTGGACATTGATATTCGTTACCAAGACGACCACCGTATTGTTTCTTTAACCGCTAATAGTGAATACGGACAGCGCTTACTTAGTCAGTTGGAGTTATGTTGATTTCTAGACGCCTTATTTCAGCAGTAGCCATGATGGCTGCTGTTTTTTCTATACTGTTTTCTTCACTTGTTTCTGCAAACTCACTGAAAAGTTTAAGGGTTTGGCCTTCCCCAGAAGAAACTCGTGTGGTTATTGACTTAAAATCAGAAGCGGACTTTAGCTATTTCACCTTGAGTAGCCCGAGTCGTTTAGTAGTCGATTTAAAACATACTAACCTTGCAACTAAGTTACCGGTCGTGGTGAAAGATAGCCCCGTTCTATCTAAGATTCGTAAGAGTTCTCCGCCAGACAAAAACACCTATCGCTTGGTTTTTGAGTTGAAGAAGTCCTCTACAGCGGAGTTGTTTAAACTCAGCCCGACTCCTGGTGGTCAGTACGGACATCGTCTGGTGATCGATCTACCTCATGGTGCGGCAAGCAAGGGGACTACGACGTCGAAGCCGAGTAAACCAACGGTGAGCAAAAATATTAATCAGGTTAAACGTCAGAAAGACATTCTGATCGTGATTGACCCTGGTCACGGTGGTGAGGATCCAGGCTCTATTGGTCCAAGTCGTAAGTATGAAAAGAATGCGACTCTGAGTATTTCTCGTAAGCTTGCTGCACAGTTGAATGCGGTTCCTGGGATCAAAACTCGTATGACCCGTAACGCCGACTACTTTGTAAACCTTAACCGACGTGTCGCGATTGCTCGTGAAAACGAAGCTCATCTGTTTATCTCTATTCACGCGGATGCTTTTACGACCCCTCAACCAAGAGGTGGTTCGGTGTTTGTGTTGAATACTCGACGCGCAAATACTGAGATCTCTCGATGGATCGAGAACAAAGAGAAGCAGTCTGAATTACTCGGTGGTAGCGGTGCGGCTTTCACTGGCAATATTGATGATAAGAACGTAAACCAAACTCTGCTTGATTTGCAGTTCAGCCACTCACAGAAAGAGGGCTATAAGCTCGCAACCACCATTCTGTCTGAGATGGGTAAGGTTGCTAAGCTTCATAACAGTAAACCAATCAATACCAGTTTGGCGGTATTACGTTCACCACAGATACCATCGGTCTTGGTCGAGACGGGCTTTATTTCGAATCCGACCGAAGAGAAGCTGCTCTTCCAACGTTCGCACCAAGATAAATTGGCACGAGCAGTGACCAAAGCGGTCGTTAAGTATTTGAAGGCTAACCCGCCAGAAGGGATTATCTTGTCTAATGCAACGTCGTCAACGGGTAGCGTGAGCCAACATAAAGTGTCTCGTGGTGAGTCTCTGTCTGTGATTGCGAGTAAATATGGCACGTCGACACAGACGTTGATGAAATTCAACAATCTGAAATCGAGCAGCCTAGCGATCGGCCAAGTGCTTAAGATCCCAAGCAGTGCTTCAGGGTCATCATCAAGCAGCGCAGTGAAAACCAAGACCATAACCCACACGGTTAAGTCTGGAGAGTACCTAGGCAAGATAGCCAGCCGTTACAAAGTACGGGTGGCAGATATCAAACGTGAGAACCGCTTGAAATCTGAAACCGTTAGAGTAGGCCAGAAGCTACGTATTACGGTTGAAGTGAAAGATGTCCCTCTGCGTAAACATAAAGTCGCAAGAGGTGATTACCTTGGCAAGATTGCTTCTAAGTACGGCGTGAGTGTTAACAGTATTCGCCAAGCGAATAAGCTACGATCTGACAGCCTAGCGGTGGGGCAGGTGTTGATTATTCCGCACAAGTAAGCTTTTTAACGCAGACATGTTTCCATCAATGGCAGTAAGGCTATAAATATGACGATCAAAATACTGCCAGCTCGGTTAGCTAACCAAATCGCAGCGGGTGAAGTGGTAGAAAGACCAGCTTCAGTTGTGAAAGAGTTGGTTGAGAACAGTTTGGATTCAGGTGCCACACGTATCGATATTGATATCGAGAAAGGCGGCGCTAAGATGATCCGCGTTCGTGACAACGGTAAGGGCATCGTTAAAGATGAGCTTGCGTTGGCGCTGAGCCGTCATGCTACCTCTAAGATTCATACCCTTGATGACCTTGAGGCGATCGTCAGCCTTGGTTTTCGTGGTGAGGCGCTCGCGAGTATCAGCTCTGTTGCGCGCTTAACCATGACTTCACGCCCTGCCACTCAAGATCAAGCTTGGGCAGCACACAGTGAAGGCCGTGACATGCAGGTGAAGCTGCAGCCTGCAGCACATCCTATTGGTACTTCGGTTGAGGTGTTGGACCTGTTCTTCAATACGCCAGCACGCCGCAAGTTCTTACGCACCGAGAAAACCGAATTCACGCATATCGATGAGCTGCTTAAACGCATCGCATTGAGTCGCTTTGATGTGACGATTAACCTTCGTCATAACGGCAAAATGATTCGTCAGTACCGCGCTGCCAAAACACAAGTTCAAGCAGAAAAACGCATCGCTGCGGTATGTGGCAATCCTTTTGTTCGTCATATGCTTAAGATCGAACTTGAGCATCAAGGCCTAAAGCTTCATGGCTGGATCACCACGCCAGAAGGAGCAAGACAACAAAGCGATCTGCAATACTGCTATGTGAATGGTCGTATGATGCGTGACAAGCTGATCAATCATGCGATTCGTCAAAGCTATGAGACTAGCCTGCGTCCAGACCAATTCGCAACTTATGTACTGTTTATTGAATTAGACCCGCATCAGGTGGATGTGAATGTTCACCCTGCAAAACATGAAGTGCGTTTCCACCAAGCTCGCCTTGTGCATGATTTCATTTATCAGGCATTGAGTGATGGACTAGCCCAAAGCAAACAGATTAATGCGGTACCAATCAAGCAGTCTGCGTTTCATCAATCAGAAGCAACGAATTATCAGCAAGATAATGCAATTCCTGAATCTAGTGATACGACGAGTTACCCAACGCAAGAAAGCACTGTCCCTGC
Organism: Vibrio sp. QJM3NY_26; assembly: GCF_057786005.1. Taxonomy (NCBI): domain Bacteria; kingdom Pseudomonadati; phylum Pseudomonadota; class Gammaproteobacteria; order Vibrionales; family Vibrionaceae; genus Vibrio; species Vibrio sp. QJM3NY_26. The sequence goes on from NZ_CM173515.1 coordinate 268,728, forward strand.
TTATTCGGATCAAAACCCAGTATCTGATCAAAGCCCTCCATCTGAAAGGGCGCGACATGCTATTGATCAAACGCCTTCATACCCAAGAAAGGCTGAGTCTGAACAAGCGAATGATCAGCCTCAACACAGCGTTAATGATGGTGGGCAACACTATAGCTCAACAGCCAACCGAGGTTCATCGTCTAGCAGGGGCTCTTCAACCAACTTAGATTCGTCTACTAGTATTAGTTCAGCTAACACAGGCTCGTCGCCTCGCGAAACCAGTTTTACCGGGTCTCCTCGTCAAGAGTGGATCGAGTCTCGACCTGAACCTAAAAAAGAGAAAGAGCCACACCAGCATCATGGTGAACCCGCGCCCTCTAAGCGAGAAGTGAAAGCCTACAAAGAGCTTCTGAAAACGCCAGATTTTGATGATCAAGTTGTAGCTCCATCATCTCCTCAAGAGCATGTGGCACCAGTAGGAAACATAGAAAATAGAGAAAACATAGAAAATATAGAAGCTAAGCCTGCTCAACAGAATCCTGTTCATTCAAAGCCAAGAGCACCTGTGATGGACTTAGGCAAAGCCGTCTCGGTAGTGGAACGCCAGTATTTGGTAATGGGAAACAAAAACGGCAGCGTATTGGTGTCTCTAGCCAAAGCGGAATTGCTACGTGTGATTGGCCAACTTGATACTCGAGAAGGGGCGTTAAAAAGCCAACCGTTATTGGTGCCTTTATCGATTAAGCTTGGTAGTGAACTTGTCGAGGTTGCTAAGGCGTTGAGCCAAACACTGGCGTTATTGGGGATTGAGCTTAAGGCGCGAAACAGTGAAGCGGTAATGGTGATGGGCGTGCCTTCTCCTTTGAGGCAGCAAAACTTACAAATTTTGATCCCATATCTGTTATCTTACGCGGCTTCATTAAACGCTCAGATTGTCGATAATCACGCTGCTACTGTTTTTAACGCAGATAATGTTTCTAACGCTGCTAATGTTTTTAACGATATGTTGCCATCATTGGTCAACTGGATCGGGATTCAAACGGCACAAGTAAAAAGCGACTACACTTTATCTGAAGCGGTTCAACTAGTTGGGGAACTTGAACAGCTTTGGCATGGTCTACTTCCATTAGATGATCCAGAGTTTGTCAATCCTATCGACTTTTCAGCGACCATAGCCGCGTTTACGGTTTAACTTTTTCGCGATGGCATTTGTCTTTTTAGCTGAATACGTCGCGACACAAAGCCCTTTTTTATAAAGCGCTCTAACAGAGAAACAAATACAAAATATCATGACTGAAAAATTACCTTTAGCGTTGTTTTTAATGGGCCCTACGGCATCAGGAAAAACAGATTTAGCTATCCGCTTACGTCAGAAATACCCAGTAGAGATCATCAGTGTCGACTCAGCATTGATCTACAAAGACATGGATATCGGCACCGCTAAACCGGATGCAGGAGAGCTCGCGCTCGCGCCCCATCGTTTGATTGATATTCTCGATCCAAGCGAAGCGTATTCTGCGGCAGATTTTCGTCGTGATGCGATCAATGAAATGAATAAGATTGTAGCGGAAGGAAAAATTCCGTTACTGGTTGGTGGCACAATGCTGTACTACAAAGCATTGTTGGAAGGCTTATCGCCATTACCGGCCGCGGATCAAGAGATTCGTAAGCAGATTGAAGCGGAGTCTATTGAACAGGGTTGGCAGGCATTGCATGATCAATTAAGAGAGATAGATCCCGTATCCGCTGAAAGAATACACCCAAATGATCCACAAAGGCTTTCAAGGGCATTGGAAGTTTACCGAATTTCGGGTAAAACATTAACAGAGCTAACTCAAACGAAAGGCGATAGCCTGCCATTTCGTGTAAAACAATTTGCAATAGCTCCCAAGGAAAGGAAAGAGCTCCATCGCCGTATTGAACTTCGCTTTGAGAAGATGATAGAGGCGGGGTTTGAAGATGAGATGAAGGCGCTATATGCCAGAGACGATCTTCACCCTGAACTGCCATCGATCCGATGCGTTGGTTATAGGCAGATGTGGGATTATTTAGATGGGAATTGCGATTTAGACGAAGCGGTTTTCCGTGGTGTCTGCGCAACCCGTCAATTGGCCAAGCGACAAATCACCTGGTTACGCAGTTGGGATGATTTAACTTGGTTGGATAGCGAAAACATTGATCAGGCGTTAGAAACTCTTTCAGATGCAATAGCATCTGATTAGTATTGCTGTGTATAATGTGATCGCTTTTTGCGTGAATATACTCTGAAAAGGATCAGTTATTGAGGCTTTTAAAAATCACAGCCTTTCAATAACAACGGAGTTTTTTTATTCGTTTAGCTCAGATGCAAAGGCCGCACCTTTTTGTGCACCACTAGCTAAATAATTACAACAAAATATAAATAAGGAAAATAAAATGGCTAAGGGGCAATCGCTACAAGACCCATTCCTAAATGCACTCCGTCGTGAGCGCATTCCAGTCTCTATCTATCTTGTTAACGGCATCAAGCTGCAAGGTCAGATCGAGTCTTTCGATCAATTCGTGATCTTATTGAAGAACACAGTAAACCAAATGGTTTACAAGCATGCGATTTCTACTGTGGTTCCTGCTCGTGCAGTTAGTCACCACAGCGGCGAGCAACAGCGTGCGCCATCTGATCGTCCAGAGAAGACTGAAGATTAATCGTTCAATTGATACAGCTTACGCTGTAATAAGGAGTTGGTTGCTTGTTTGACCGTTATGAATCCGGCGAGCGAGCCGTACTTGTTCATATCAACTTCACGCAAGAGGGAGAATGGGAAGACCTAAGCGAATGTGAAATGCTGGTCTCCTCAGCGGGGGTAGAAACGCTACAAGTGATTACTGGTAGCCGACAATCCCCACTCCCTAAATACTACGTTGGAGAAGGTAAAGCCCTAGAAATCGCTCAAGCCGTTCAGCTGACCGGTGCTGAAATTGTGATTTTTAACCACTCTCTCTCTCCTGCCCAAGAGCGAAACCTCGAGCAATTGTGTAAATGTCGTGTGATTGATCGCACGGGTTTAATCTTAGATATCTTTGCACAACGTGCGCGAACTCATGAAGGTAAGCTACAAGTTGAGCTCGCTCAGCTTCGTCATATCTCTACCCGATTGATTCGTGGTTGGACTCACCTTGAAAGGCAAAAAGGTGGTATTGGTCTTCGTGGTCCAGGTGAAACTCAACTGGAAACCGATCGACGTTTGTTGCGTGACCGTATAAAAGCGATATTACGTCGTTTAGCGAAAGTGGCTAAGCAGCGTGAACAAGGACGACGTGCTCGTAATCGAGCTGAAATCCCAACAATTTCTTTGGTTGGTTATACCAACGCAGGGAAATCAACACTTTTCAATCAAATCACTAGTGCAGGTGTTTATGCGGCAGACCAACTGTTTGCAACTCTAGACCCAACACTACGTAAGATTGAATTGGCAGATGTCGGGCCTGCAATTCTCGCAGATACCGTAGGTTTTATCCGTCATCTACCACACGACTTGGTCGCTGCGTTCAAGGCTACGTTACAAGAGACGCAGGAAGCTGACATTTTGTTACATGTTGTTGATGCCAGTGATGACCGCTTTCGTGAGAACATTCAGGCTGTTCATGAAGTATTAGAAGAAATCGATGCTCATGAAGTGCCAACCCTTGTAGTCATGAACAAAATTGACTGCATGGAAGACCAAAAACCTCGAATTGAAAGAGACGAAGAGGGCGCACCACGCGCTGTTTGGGTTTCTGCAATGGAAGGAGAAGGGATTGAACTGCTGTTTGAGGCTTTAACTGAGCGTTTAGCGAGTCAAATGGTTCAATTCCGGTTGTGTATTCCACATCAACATCAAGGCCGTATTCGCAGCTTATTCTTCGAGATGAAATGTATTCAACAGGAAGAGTATGATGAAAATGGTAACTTGTTGATAGATATCCGAATGCAACAAATAGATTGGTCTAAACTTGAAAAAAGAGAAGGGGCGCTCTTAGGTGACTTTATCGTTACCAAAGAGACTGCTACAGTATAACGTCATATCAAATGATGGAGCTTTCTAATGGCGTGGAATGAGCCTGGAAATAATAACAACGGCGATAATAACGGCCGCGATAATGACCCTTGGGGTAAGAACAATAATCGCGGCGGCCGAGATCAAGGACCGCCAGACTTAGACGAAGTGTTTAGTAAACTAAGTCAAAAGTTAGGTGGCAAGTTTGGTAAAAAAGGTGGCAACGGTAACGGGCCATCTATTGGTGGTGGCGGTGCGATTGGCTTTGGTGTCATTGCTGTCATTGCGATTGCTATCTGGTTCTTCGCTGGTTTCTACACCGTTGGCGAAGCAGAAAGAGCCGTTGTACTTCGACTGGGTCAATTCGACCGTATCGAAGAACCGGGTCTTAACTGGCACCCACGCTTCATCGATGAAATTAAAGATGAGCAACTGGTTAACGTTCAAGCTATTCGTTCTCTACGTGCTTCTGGCACCATGCTAACGAAAGATGAAAACGTTGTGACGGTTGAAATGGGCGTTCAATACCGTGTTTCTGACCCGTACAAGTACTTGTATCGTGTAACGGATGCGGATGATAGCTTACGCCAGGCAACTGATTCTGCGCTTCGTGCGGTAATTGGTGACTCACTAATGGATAGTATCCTAACAAGTGGTCGTCAGCAGATTCGTCAGAGCACTCAAGAAACGTTGAACCGTATTATTGATAGCTACGACATGGGTATTCTGATTGTTGACGTGAACTTCCAGTCAGCACGTCCACCTGAGCAAGTGAAAGATGCATTTGATGATGCTATCGCGGCTCGTGAGGATGAAGAGCGTTTTGAACGTGAAGCTGAAGCTTACCGAAATGACATTCTTCCAAAAGCAACAGGTCGAGCTGAGCGTTTGAAGAAAGAAGCGGTCGGTTACTCTGAGCGTATTGTTAATGGTGCTTTGGGTCAGGTTGCTCAGTTCGAGAAGCTTTTACCTGAATACCAAGCTGCTCCTGAAGTAACACGTAACCGTATGTACCTTGATACAATGGAAAAAGTGTACTCAAGCACATCGAAAGTCCTGATTGATTCTGAATCAAGCGGTAACTTGCTATACCTACCAATTGATAAGCTAGGCGCACAAGGTGGTTCTCAGTCGGGCACTCGCCCTGCAAAAGCATCATCAACTTACGATCAAATTGAGTTAGAAACTCAAGCTGATCCAAAGTCTAGCACTCAAACTCGTTCAGACAGTTCACGTCAAGGGAGATACTAATAATGCGTAAATTAATGATCCCTGTATTAGTTGTGACGATTGCCCTTCTATTGATGTCACTATTTGTGATTCAAGAAGGCGAACGTGGCATGGTAATTCGTTTTGGTCGAGTTCTCGATGACAACGGCGTATCACGAATCTATGAACCAGGCTTGCATTTTAAACTGCCACTGTTTGATCGCGTAAAAGTACTTGATGCTCGTATTCAAACGATGGATGGTCGTTCTGACCGTTTCGTAACATCAGAGAAAAAAGACGTTCTAATTGATACCTACGCAAAATGGCGTATTGCTGATTTTGGACGTTTTTATCTGAGTACCGGCGGCGGCAATATCATGACGGCAGAAGCACTTCTTGAGCGTAAAGTGACAGATGTTCTTCGTTCTGAAATTGGTGCTCGTGAAATTAAGCAGATCGTGTCAGGCCCTCGTAATAAGGACATCCTGCCAGACTCTGCTGATAGCGAAGTTGTTACAACGGTAGCGGCTGCAGAAGCTCTAGAAGTTGATGGCGAACGCGACAAGATCATGGAAAACGTTTTGTCTGGAACGTCAGAAAGTGCGATGGCTGATTTAGGTGTTGAAGTTGTTGATTTCCGAATGAAGAAGATTAACCTTCCTGACGAAATCAGTGAATCTATCTACCGCCGTATGCGTGCAGAACGTGAATCGGTTGCTCGTAGACACCGTTCTCAAGGTCGTGAGAAAGCAGAAGTTATCCGTGCTCAAGCTGAGCTAGAAGTAGCAACAGTTCTTGCAGAAGCTGACCGTACAGCTCGAATCACTCGTGGTGATGCAGATGCAGAAGCAGCGAAGATCTACTCTGATGTGTACAGTAAAGATCCTGAGTTCTATGGCTTCATGCGTTCATTGCAAGCTTATGAGACATCATTTAGCGATAAGAGCGACATTCTAGTACTGGATCCGAAGACTGACTTCTTCCAATACATGAATCAAGCGAGCGGCGCTCCAGCAAAATAAGCTGATGCGTTAGCGGATGCTTAGCTCAATAAGCAAAATACGTTAAAACTTAAAAGGCTCCCATTATGGGAGCCTTTTTGTTTTCTATTCTTTGAAGACTAAAGACTAAAGACTAAAGACTAAAGACTAAAGACTAAAGACTAAAGACTAAAGACTAAAGACTGAATATTGGCCATTGCGTCCTCGAGGGAAATCGAGCGACAGAGCCGTGCTTTGAGAGAGCCTAGCGGTAGGTCATGAAAGCGATAACGACGCCGGCAACCACAAGGCAACCGCCAATTCGACGCAGTTGCGTGTCTGGCTGTTGGCTTAATTGAGCAACCATGTTTCTCCAGCCATTGGGTGCAATCAAGGGCCCCAGCCCTTCAACGATAAGAACAAGCCCGATTGCGAGCCAGATAGAATTAGACATGTTGCTGCCTTTTGCCTGTAAAAAGATAATAATATCAGCATCTTTACGGATCTTCGCGGTGTCATTGCAAATTTGCTTGTCGTTAGCTTTAACAATTATGAACAAAAAATGACTGCAAGAAATGTGATTCGGTGCTAGAATCCATTTTTAATTAGCAACAGAAATTGGAAAGATGGGAAATAACGTAGTCGTTCTAGGCACCCAATGGGGTGATGAAGGTAAAGGTAAAATCGTTGACCTTTTAACTGAAGATGCAAAATACGTGGTTCGCTACCAAGGCGGTCACAATGCAGGTCACACACTTGTAATTGACGGTGAGAAAACCGTTCTTCACTTAATTCCATCAGGTATCCTACGCAATAACGTTAAATGTGTTATTGGCAACGGTGTAGTATTATCGCCTGACGCACTTCTTAAAGAAATGAAACCTCTTGAAGATCGCGGTATCCCAGTACGTGAGCGTCTTTTCATCTCTGAAGCTTGTCCTCTAATTCTTCCGTACCACATTGCAATCGACAACGCGCGTGAAATCGCTCGTGGCGCTAAAGCTATCGGTACAACGGGTCGTGGTATCGGTCCTGCTTACGAAGATAAAGTTGCTCGTCGCGGTCTACGCGTTGGCGACCTTTTCGATAAAGAAGCATTTGCTGAGAAGCTAAAAGAAGTTATGGAATTCCACAACTTCCAACTAGAGCACTTCTACAAAGCTGAAACAGTAAGCTACGAAGAAGTTCTTGAGCAAGCGATGAGCTACGCAGACATGTTAACTGCGATGGTTATCGACGTAACTGACGAACTAGACGCAGCACGTAAGCGCGGCGACAAGATCATGTTCGAAGGTGCTCAAGGTACGCTACTAGATATCGACCACGGTACTTACCCATACGTAACGTCTTCTAACACGACTGCTGGTGGTGTTGCTGCAGGTTCTGGTTTTGGTCCTCGTCACATCGGTTACATCCTTGGTATTACTAAGGCTTACTGTACTCGTGTTGGTTCAGGTCCATTCCCAACTGAGCTATACGATGGCCTTGAAAAACAAGACCCAGTTGGTAAGCACCTAGGCGATGTTGGTCACGAGTTTGGCGCAACGACTGGTCGTCTACGCCGCACTGGTTGGTTCGATGCTGTTGCTATGCGTCGTGCAATCCAAATCAACTCTCTATCTGGTATCTGTCTAACTAAACTAGACGTTCTAGATGGCCTAGAAGAACTGAAAATCTGTACTGGTTACAAGATGAAAGATGGTTCTATCCTAGAAGTTTCTCCAATGGCTGCTGAGTCATTCGAAGAAGCAACGCCAATCTACGAAACAATGCCTGGTTGGTCTGAAAACACATTTGGTGCTAAATCTATCGACGCGCTTCCACAAGCTGCTCTAGATTACATCAAGCGTATCGAAGACCTAACTGGCGTTCCAATTGATATCGTATCAACTGGCCCAGATCGTAACGAAACTATCATCAAGGTTCACCCATACGGCGCATAATGCCCGCTGAGTGATTACCAGGCACTAACCGTGCTGTGGTAATTAAAGTGCTTTGTTAATTAAAGTGCTTTGTTAATTAAAGTGCTCTGATAATGAAATAGTTTTATAAAAGCCGACTTTATTAAGTCGGCTTTTTAATACCTGCAATTTAGCCACGCACTCTTTGATGGTGATCTTTTAAGCGTCATCAGGCAAAATATTGCCCATTAGCGGCAAGTTTTGTCTAAAGCCGTCAGGGTTATTGCCGATACAGATATCATGGAAAGTGAAGTTCACCCTGTTTTGTGCGTGTAGAAATCCTCTGCGGCCCTCAATAGATAACTTTAGCGACAGATAATAGAGTGCAGGTATGAAGCTACGAATTGTAGCAGCTTCATTGATAATGGCGCTGAGCTCACCCTTGAGTCATGCAAGTTTGACTGACGTGGGAGAGCCCGTTCCAATATATACAGAAGCTGAATTGATTAATTTAATCGAGAATAATCAACATCTAGAGCGAGTGAAAGCTGATAAGTGCCAGTTAGTTGAAGATATCGTTGCTCGTGCGACGCGTATTAGCTTGCCTTCTTATGAGTTTTTATACGGTGATATGTTGGCTTGGGGCGTGTGTGTTCCACAAGATGTCGAGCTTGGCATTTACTATATGGAAAACGCGGCGCATCAAGGTTTACCGGCTGCACTAGAGCAGCTAGGTCGTTATTATTCTCGTGGAACCTTGGTTCAACAGGACAAAGAGCGCGCGATTCCGTATTTACGTGAAGCGGCCTCTATGGGTAATCTAAGTGCAAGCATTCACTTAGCGGAACTCTTGCTGCGTGATTACGGTAGCCCGTTAGATTATGAAGATGCTTACCGCTGGTTATACAACTCGGTGACTGCGGATGATAGGCAACACAAACGCATCACCGTGCTTCGTAGCGGTCTGGAACAGAGAATGCCGGACAACATTATCGCTCGAGCAAAACGTCGAGACGTGTTCTGGTAATTACGAATATTAATTAAGGTTGATGGTGAACGACTGCACTCGTTAGCCATCTATCTTGATATAGAAAGATATCGATATAAAAAGGCCTCGTAGGTAAATACCTATGAGGCCTTTTTTGATCTGAACTGCTTTTTTGTTTAACCGATTTTTAGATTAAACAGAAAGCGCAGTGATTTAGTTTTAGTCGTTATTGAACAACTTCACCAGATTCAATCACCGTCTTACGAACGACTTTGGTGAAATCGAGTGCTTCTTGGCGAATTTTATCTTCATCGACTGTTAGCATGTCGCGGTCTTGCATGATGATCTTACCGTCAACGATGGTGTGGCGAACGTTACCCGAGTTAGCTGAGTAAACTAATGCCGAGTATGGGTTGTAGACCGGAACCATGTTTGGCGCTTTCGTATCGATCACTATGATGTCAGCGAGTTTACCGGCTTCAAGAGAACCGATCTTATCTTCCATGTGTAGCGCTTTTGCTGCGCCCATTGTTGCCATGTCGATCACTTTGATCGGCGGCATTGCGGCACGATCTTTATTCACCAGCTTGTGAACTTTAGCGACTTGGTTGAATTCATCAATGGTGCTCAGTGTGTTACCAGACATTGGGCCATCAGTACCTAAACCAATACGAACGTTTTCGTCGTACATCTTAAGCGCAGGAGATACGCCTTTTGCTGACTTGATGTTGGCACTCATGTTGTGAGCCACACCCATATCCGATTTTTTCACCAGCTCGATATCATGATCGTCAACGAGGATCATGTGTGCACCCACCAAGTTTTTGTTGAGTGCGCCAATGCTGTCCATGTATTGAACCGGTGATAGTCCATCTGAACGCTCGGCGATTTTCTCTTCTTCACGGTGTGATTCTGCAAGGTGAATCATTACTGGTACATCGAGCTCTAGAGAGAGCTTAGAGATCTTCTGCAGTATCTCTGTGGTGTTGGTGTAAGGCGCGTGTGGTGCAAACGCGGGTGTGATACGCGGGTGGTCTTTGTACTCTTCAATGAAATTCAGCGCGTATTGGATGCCTTCTTCAGCATTAGCCGCATCAGCGACTGGGAACTTAATAACGGTTTCACCAAGAATGGCTCGCATACCGATCTTATCGACGGTTTTCGCAACTTCATCTTCGAAGTAGTACATGTCGGCGTAAGTCGTGACACCGCCTTTAACCATTTCGACATTACCAAGGTTAGCGCCAATACGCACCATGTCTCGCGATACCAGTTTCTTCTCTAGAGGGAAGATATAACGGTGAAGACGGTCAGGCACATCATCGGCCAGCGAGCGGAAAACCGTCATCGATACGTGAGTATGAGTATTGATGAGACCCGGCATCACGATATCGCCATCCACGTCTAACACTTGTTTCGCTTGGTACTGCTTCTCTAGTGAAGCATCACCAACGGCAATGATTTTGTTGTCTTTTACGACAACAGTACCGCTCTCATAAACCGTTTTGTCTTGGTTCATGGTTAGAACCATCGCATCGGTAATCATCAAGTCAGCTTTTTCCATTGCTGAACTCGCAAATGGAAATAGAGCGAGGCTTGCCATTGCTGAAGCCAATAGGGTGCGTTTTAGTTTCATATCAATACTCAGAACAGGAGTTGGTAAAGTGTCAGGATAATAGTGTATTTCATTCATGGCGCAAACGTTTGTTTTATCGTTTGCTTGAAATTTTGATGATAGTCCGCCTCTATGAAGCGATGTTTCACAAAGTGAAGATATGTATCAATCTTAGGTTATTTTAGGCTTTTCCAAAGCATATCTGTAGCTTACCCCTAGCATCAGATATACTAGGGGTATATACATTCCTTGCTTAAGCAGGCCCGCCTATGTCAAAAAACACACCAATGTCAGAAAACACGACAGCGACAACCACTGTTGATCCTTTTGCCGACCGAGAGTCGAAAAATTACGAAAACCCAGTACCAAGCCGAGAGTTCATTATTTCGTTTCTAACAGACGCGAATATCCCAATGAACCGTAACGATCTATTCGAAGCTTTGGGTCTTGCTGGAGAGGAACAATATGAAGGGCTGCGTCGTCGTTTACGTGCAATGGAACGTGATGGACAGCTTATCTTTACCCGTCGTCAGTGCTACGCATTGCCTGAGAAGATGGAATTGATTAAAGGCTATGTGATTGGTCATAAAGACGGTCATGGTTGGGTTCGCCCAGACGGCAGTGTGGGTAAAGACAATGATATCGTGTTGCCGCATCACCAGATGAAAACCATCATGCACGGTGATTACGTACTGGCTCAGCCTACTGACAACAGTAAACGTGGTCGTCGTGAAGGTCGTTTGGTTCGTGTTCTTGAAGAGCGCAAAACCCCACTTGTTGGCCGCTTCTTCCTAGAATACGGTCATTCTTACGTGGTTGCTGATGATTCTCGTATTAGTCACGACATCCAGATCCCTACCGAGCATAAAGGCGGTGCTCGAATGGGTAATGTGGTTGTGATTGAAATTACGGATCGTGGTGGTCGTTCTCGTAACATGATGGGTAAAGTGACCGAAGTTCTTGGTGAAAACATGGCTCCGGGTATGGAAACGCAGATCGCGATCCGTACTCACCAGATCCCACAAGAGTGGCCTGAAGCGGTAGATAAGCAAATCGTAAACCTCGGTGAGCATGTTCCTGAAGAAGCAAAAGAAGGACGTGTTGATCTACGCAAACTACCATTGGTTACCATTGATGGTGAAGATGCGCGTGACTTCGATGATGCGGTTTACTGTGAAGCGAAGAAAGGCGGAGGCTGGCGCCTGTGGGTAGCGATTGCTGACGTAAGTTACTACGTTCGCCCAGATACCGCGCTAGACAAAGAAGCGATTAACCGTGGTAACTCGGTATACTTCCCGTCACAAGTTGTGCCAATGCTGCCAGAAGTCCTTTCTAATGGTTTATGTTCATTGAACCCTCAAGTCGACCGTTTATGTATGGTGTGTGAGATGACTATCTCAGACAAAGGTAAACTGTCGGGTTACAAGCACTACGAAGCGGTAATGAACTCTCATGCCCGTCTGACTTACAACAAAGTTGGCGCTATCTTAGATGGCAATGAAGAACTTCGTGAGCGTTACGAGCCTGAAGTACCACATCTTGAAGAGCTTCATAAGATGTACAAGGTACTTAAGAAAACGCGTGATGAACGTGGTGCGATTGAGTTTGAAACGGTAGAAACTAAGTTTATCTTCAATGCGGATCGTAAGATTGACCGTATTGAACCAGTCATCCGTAACGATGCACACAAGATCATCGAAGAGTGTATGATTCTTGCGAATATCGCATCGGCGTCTTACGTAGAAAAAGCGAAAGAACCTGCACTGTACCGTGTTCACGATACTCCGGGAGAAGAGCGCTTAACTGGCTTTAAGAGCTTCCTTAGTGAGCTAGGTTTAACGCTGGAAGGTGGCCTGTCGCCATCACCAGTAGACTATGCACAACTGATGCAACAGATTAATGAGCGTGAAGATCGTGAGTTAATCCAAACCATGCTACTGCGCTCGATGAAGCAAGCGGTATACAACGCGGACAACGCAGGTCACTTTGGTTTAGCTCTTAAACGCTATGCTCACTTTACCTCGCCAATTCGTCGTTACCCAGATTTGCTATTGCACCGCGCGATTAAGTACCTTATTGCGAAAGAAGAAGGCCGTCAGAGTGAGCGTTGGACGCCAACCGGTGGTTACCACTACACTTTCGATGATATGGACTTCTACGGCGAGCAGTGTTCAATGACTGAGCGTCGTGCTGATGATGCTACGCGTGAAGTGAACGACTGGCTTAAGTGTGAGTACATGCAAGACCATGTCGGCGAAGTGATGGATGGCGTAATTGCTAACGTGACTGGCTTCGGTTTCTTTGTTCGTCTCACTGAACTGCACATTGATGGCTTGGTACATATCTCAGCGCTAGCGAATGATTACTACCAATTTGATGCTGTTGGTCAGCGTTTAGTCGGTGAAAGCTCAGGTAACATCTACCGCTTAGGTGATTCGGTTAAAGTGAAGGTTTCTGCGGTTAATCTAGAAACTCGCCAAATCGACTTTGATTTAGAAGACACCGATCGTCAGCCTCGTGGTAAAGGTAAAACAGCCAAGAAGCGTGCGGCTGAAGCGATGAAAAAGGCGAAAAGCAAAAAGCGTTCAGCGGTGAAGAGTAATAAGCCGGGTGTACCTGCGACGCCTTTAGTTGAACCCACTAAGCGACCAGACGGTAGCTCTGAAAGTTCAGCTAAGAAGAAGTCAGCGAATAAAACCGGTGCTGCGAAGGCGCGAGCTAAGAAAAAGCGTACTGCAAGTCGTAAGCCAAAGGCTGATAAGTCTTAAGCTATTGTTTTACAATGACAGCAAGGCTTAACGTCTAACGAATTTAAATGCGAGAGTATCAGGCGCAAGACGCATACTCTCGAAATAAACAACACAGGGGTGGGTGCATCGGGTTTGATGTCATTCATCTCTGAGCAATAAGAGTAACCAGAGACAATGAGTAACGAATTTATTTACGGTATTCACGCGGTGAAAGCCGTACTAGAAAAAGATCCAGCACGCTTTATTGAAGCGTACGTGCTTAAAGGTCGTCAAGACGATCGTCTTCTTCCATTACTGAATCAACTGCAGCAATTTGGTGTGTCGATTCAACAAATGGGCCGTAAGCCGCTTGATGAAAAAGCACAGGGTGCAAATCACCAAGGTCTTATTGCTAAGGTGAAGCCTGCTAAGCAGCTTAATGAAACTCACCTAGACGATATCCTAGCGCAGCACGAACAGCCTCTGCTGTTGGTTCTAGATGGCGTAACAGACCCTCATAACCTAGGTGCTTGTCTACGTAACGCGGATGCTGCTGGTGTGGCGGCTGTTATCGTACCTAAAGATCGCTCTTCGCCGCTAACGGCAACCGTAAGCAAGGTAGCGTGTGGTGCGGCTGAAACCGTTCCTCTAGTGCGCGTAACCAACCTAGCCCGTACAATGCGCGCTCTACAAGAGCAAGGTGTATGGTTCGTGGGTACCGCAGGTGAAGCGACGCATGACATCTACCAAGCGAAGCTAACGGGTCCTCTTGCGGTAGTTATGGGTGCAGAAGGTGACGGTATGCGTCGTTTAACGCGTGAAACCTGTGATGACCTAATTAAGATTCCAATGTCAGGCAGCGTGTCGAGCCTCAACGTTTCGGTAGCATCAGGCATCTGTCTGTTCGAAGCGGTACGTCAGCGCCTAGCTCAATAGCGTTAAGCTTAATCAAAAGGCAAAACGACTCTAAGTCCATGAATTTATTAGCGCTCACCACTTGCTGGTGGGCGTTTCTTTTTAGGCTGTTATGACGGAATCGTTTGGTTTGTCAGATGGCTAGATGGCGAAAGAAAAACTGTTTCATTATTAGCCAAATACCGCTTGCCAATACCGGGTTCTTTCTATAATATTTGCCGTCCTTAAAACTCGGTCATTTTTCTTTAGTTCCTTGCTTCCCTTGGACGACCGAGCCTTTCGTGGAAGCTAATAATCCGTAAGGAGCAACCAAATGCGTCATTATGAAATCGTATTCATGGTTCACCCTGATCAAAGCGAGCAAGTTGCTGGCATGATCGAGCGTTACACTGGTTCAATCACTGAAGCTGGCGGTACTATCCACCGTCTAGAAGACTGGGGCCGCCGTCAAATGGCTTACCCAATCAACAAACTTCACAAAGCTCACTACGTTCTTATGAACGTTGAAGCTGGCCAAGAAGTGATGGACGAGCTAGAAACTGCTTTCCGTTTTAACGATGCAGTTCTACGTAACATGATCATGCGCACTAAAGGCGCTGTGACTGAGCAATCTATCATGCTTAAGCAAAAAGAAGAGCGTGCAGAGCGTGCTCCTCGTCGTGATGACCGTGAAGAACGTGCACCACGTCGTGAAGAAGAAGCTAAGCCAGAAGCTGCTGCTGAGTAATTCTTTTTTGGCCTTTTAGGTCATTAAATTTTATTCAACTCGTTTAGGTATTTTCACTACAAGCATTTGCTTACGCTTATTTATAAGCCTGTGTTAATACCGCATTATTAAATTTAGATCAGGAGATAGCCCATGGCTCGTTTCTTCCGTCGTCGTAAATTCTGCCGTTTTACTGCAGAAGGCGTACAAGAGATTGACTACAAAGACGTAGCAACTCTAAAAAACTACATCACTGAAGCTGGTAAAATTGTACCTAGCCGTATCACTGGTACAAGTGCTAAATACCAACGTCAGCTAGCTCGCGCTATCAAGCGTTCTCGTTACCTAGCTCTACTACCGTACACTGACAAGCATCAGTAATCGGTAATAGTTAACAATAGTTTAAGAGGACTAAGATAATGCAAGTTATTCTACTTGATAAAATCGGTAACCTAGGTGGCCTTGGCGACCAAGTAAACGTTAAATCTGGTTACGCTCGTAACTTCCTTATCCCACAGGGTAAAGTAGTTATGGCAACTAAAGACAACGTTGCTATGTTCGAAACTCGCCGTGCTGAACTAGAAGCTAAAGTTGCTGAGCAACTAGCTGCTGCAGAAGCTCGCGCAGAGACAGTTAACACTCTAGAAGGCGTTACAATCGCTTCTAAAGCTGGTGACGAAGGCAAACTATTCGGTTCTATCGGTACTCGTGACATCGCAGATGCTATTACAGCAGCTGGTGTTGCAGTAGTTAAGAGCGAAGTACGCCTACCTGAAGGCGCTCTACGTAACATCGGCGAATTCGAAGTAAGCATCCAACTTCACTCTGAAGTTTTTGCTACTGCGAAAATCGCTATCGTTGCAGCTGAGTAATTTCAGTACCAAGACGAATTCTTTCTTTTGAAAGTTTTAAACACCAGCTTCGGCTGGTGTTTTTTTATGTCTGAAATATAGGAAAATATAGCGAAGGGGTTATGGTAAGTAAAAAGCTTACAGTGATCCAAAAGCCCTTATTGCTGAACAGTCTGTTCTCAAGGTTAGAGGTGGCCTTAAGACTAGAATTGCTCTTGAGATTAGAATAGTTCTTGAGACTAGAACTGCTCTTGAGATTAGAATAGCTCTGGAGACTAGAACTGAAAGAGCAGGTTAATCGACAGCACTGAGTCTTCTTTGCTTAATCCATCAGGCACTTTATCGTGGTATTGACGAGAGTGGGCAATCTTCAGTGCGATATTGTCAGTAATATCGTTGATCGCTTCTAATTCTGTATCAAATTTCAGGTTACTGTGGCCAGATACTAACGTCACATCAGCCTTGAGCTGCAAATTCTTCAACACCTGCCATGATGTATTCACATTGCCACGGAAAATCGCCTCTTCAACAATCTCTGGGAAGATGATGTCATCGTCGTCCAATTCATCGAGATTAGGTTCTTGGTAACGAAAACCCGGTCCGACTTCGACTTCCAACACAAACTCTTCAGTGTTCGAGAACTGATAACCCAAACCACTAGAGATTGTGTAGTCTTTAAAGTAAGCACTGTATCGAGAATCGACACCTTTGAAGCTGCCGTAAAGGTAGGTTTTAGGGCTTAACTTGTAGTCACTCTGAGCCGAGTAAGTCGATTGTCTTTTATCTTCTTCACCGTCTTTGTAGAGGTTGTAGTATTTCCATTCGCCACTGGTTCTATGACGGCCAGCCGTATACTCACCGTTTAGGCGGGCATTTAGCGATCGTGAATCAGAATTACCAGTATGCGACTGATACCCAAATTCGACTTCCGTCTTGAGTGGGTTCGGCAGTTCTGTGTCACTCGTATCACTTGGTGCGATATCCATATCTTTTTCAGGTGTCGGTGCAACGACGATCGGCTCAACAGTAGGTTCTGAAACTACTATAGAGTCGAGGATTGCATCGACAGAGGCTTTAGCATCATCATCAGCTAAGGCCAACGGAGAGCTCAGAAGGCTGGTGCTTAGAAGACCAGAGCTTAGAAGACCAGTGCTCAGAGCCAATAATTTGGACACGCATACCTCTAGTTATACAGTGAGTGAATGGCAGGATCGTAATGCTACCCTTGGTTAATTCCGTCAGCAATAGGTAAATTCTTCCTGAAGAATAAAACAAACGCTTAGGAACGGATTACAAATGAGTGTTCTTGGGTATAATGAACGATCATTATTAGTTATTGAGTGTAGTCATAGTGGATACCAAAAGTCAGAAATCAGCCAACGATCAGGTGGACGCCATCAAGGTCCCGCCACATTCATTAGAAGCTGAGCAATCTGTTATTGGCGGTTTGTTATTGGATAACGAACGCTGGGATACAGTTGCTGAAAAGGTTGTGGCCAAAGACTTTTATAGCCGTCCTCACCGTCTGATCTTTGAAGCGGTAAAGGATATCCTTGAAGAAAGTTCTCCTCTGGACCTGATTACACTCTCTGAACATTTAGAGCTTCGTGAGCAGCTAGAAGACGTAGGTGGCTTTGCTTACCTTGCTGACTTAGCCAAAAACACCCCAAGTGCCGCTAACATTAATGCGTATGCTGATATCGTGGCACAGCGAGCACTGGTTCGCAGCCTGATCGGTGTGGCGAATGAGATCGCCGATTCTGGTTATGACCCTCAAGGTCGAACATCGGAAGAGCTGGTTGATCTTGCTGAAAGTAAAGTCTTCGCGATTGCAGAAGGCCGAGCAAGTGAAAACGAAGGCCCACAAAACGTTGATAGCATTCTCGAGAAGACGCTAGAACGTATCGAAATCTTATATAAATCGCCACAAGATGGTGTTACTGGTGTCGATACTGGCTTTAACGACCTTAACAAGAAGACAGCAGGCCTACAGGGTTCAGACTTAATCATTGTTGCTGCGCGTCCATCGATGGGTAAAACCACGTTTGCGATGAACTTGTGTGAAAACGCGGCGATGAAACAAGATAAGCCCGTTCTGATTTTCTCTCTTGAGATGCCAGCCGAACAGCTGATGATGCGTATGCTTGCGTCACTTTCTCGTGTCGACCAAACCAAGATTCGTACCGGTCAATTGGATGATGAAGATTGGGCGCGTATTTCATCGAGTATGGGTATTCTTATGGATAAGAAGAATATGTATATCGATGATAGCTCGGGCTTAACACCAACAGAAGTACGCTCGCGTGCTCGACGTATTGCTCGTGAGCATGATGGTATTTCTATGATCATGATAGATTACCTCCAATTAATGCGTGTACCTTCGTTGTCTGAAAACCGTACGTTAGAGATCGCCGAAATTTCTCGCTCCCTAAAAGCGCTAGCGAAAGAGTTGAACGTTCCGGTTGTGGCACTTTCTCAGCTTAACCGTTCCCTAGAGCAACGTGCTGATAAACGCCCAGTAAACTCGGATTTGCGTGAATCAGGTTCTATCGAGCAAGATGCCGATTTGATCATGTTTATCTATCGTGATGAGGTTTATAACCCAGACAGTTCACTGAAAGGCATCGCTGAGATCATCCTTGGTAAGCAACGTAACGGTCCTATCGGTTCGGTTCGTTTAACATTCCAAGGTCAACACTCCCGATTTGATAACTATGCAGGTCCTGCATTTGATGATGAGTAAGTTAATGACTTATATGAAAGCAGCGACGGCAAGCATTGACTTAAACGCGCTCGAACATAACCTGAACCAGATAAAGTCGAAGGCTCCACAGTGTAAAGTTATGTCGGTTGTGAAAGCGAATGGCTACGGGCACGGCTTACTGCATATCGCTAAGCACTCGAAAAACTCAGATGCTTTTGGTGTGGCACGTATTGAAGAAGCCTTACAGCTGCGAGCTGGTGGTATTGTTAAACCCATTTTGTTGCTGGAAGGGTTTTACTCTTCGGGTGATTTACCCATCCTGGTGACCAATAACATTCAAACCGTGGTGCATTGTGAAGAGCAATTAAGCGCGCTAGAGAATGCAGATTTGGAAACACCGGTTGTGGTATGGCTTAAAGTCGACAGTGGCATGCACCGATTAGGTGTTCGCCCTGAGCAATACCAAAACTTTGTTGAGCGTTTGCATCAATGTGCGAATGTTGCCAAACCTCTACGTTACATGAGCCACTTTGGTTGTGCTGATGAACTTGATAGAGCAACCACCGTTGAACAGACTGAGCTTTTCTTATCTCTCACTGACGGTTGTGAAGGTGAGCGTTCACTTGCTGCCTCTGCGGGTCTATTGGCTTGGCCTAACAGCCACCTTGATTGGGTTCGTCCGGGAATTATCTCTTACGGTGTTTCGCCTTTTGCTGATAAATCAGCGCAAGAACTTGGCTTTAAGCCTGTGATGACTCTGACCTCACATCTGATTGCGGTTCGTGATGTTAAAGCGGGTGAAAGCGTAGGCTATGGCGCTAACTGGACCAGTGAACGTGATACCAAGGTTGGCGTGATCGCGATTGGTTACGGTGATGGTTATCCACGCATGGCACCTAACGGCACTCCAGTGTTCGTTAATGGACGAAAAGTACCGATCGCAGGACGAGTGTCAATGGACATGCTAACGGTCGACCTTGGCCCTGATGCTGCAGATCAAGTGGGCGATGAAGCGACTCTGTGGGGTAAAGGCTTACCTTCAGAAGAAGTAGCAGATCATATCGGCACTATCGCGTACGAGTTAGTCACTAAGCTGACTTCACGTGTTGCGATGGAGTATGTGAAGTAGCTATGGATCTTGTAAACTAAATGATGTTCAAGCGAACGACTCGACACTGGTTAACGTCAGCTATGGCATTGCTCGGTGTTAGCTTTTCTTCTTCTGTCTTGAGTGAAGAAAAAGATTCAGCCTTTGTCCCTTTCTATTTTAGTACTGAAACATTGGGTAATACCTTTGGGGTTGCGGGTGTCGCAAAGGGTGTTTGGCAACCTCAAGCCGCTCTGTTTGGTATGGCGCTTTATTCAGACAAAGACAGTTACGTCGGTTTTCTATCTGCTTTTAACTACGCTTTGTCTGAGAATGTTTTATTCAGTACTCAGATGTACCAAGCGCGCTTCAACGACAATCCTTATTACATTGGCTCTCAAGGCGACAACGATTCATCTATTGATGATAAAACCATTGCCGATGGCTTAGAGCAAAACTATCAGTTTGAATTTAAGTATTTGCTACCTTGGGGCAATGTTGCAGAACATGGCTTGTTAGGGGCTTTTCAGCCAATCAAAGATGTGAGCTTTGCTTCGCCCGTCGAGTCAGGTGTCAGCTCGATTATCTTCACGCCTTTTTATACCGCTCGTGAACTGGAAGGTTTAAATAATACTGAAGAGGCGACAGGCTTTAGTCTGGCATTGGATTGGGATAACCGTGATAGCACACGTAACCCAACCACGGGCTCTCATACTAACCTGGAATTCACGACCGGCGCAGAAAGCTGGTCTAACGATGATTTATGGTTGAAGTGGACGTTCCAAAATAGCCAGTACTTCGCATTAGGCCCTTTAGGTGACCTGTTCGACCAACAAGTCGTGGCACTCGATTTCTATACCGCTGATACACCAACATGGGATAACTGTTCTGGGCAAGATTGTGCTCGTCCACCGGAAACTGAACAAGCTCGATTGGGTGGTTTATATCGCTTACGAGGTTATACCGGAGGTCGCTACCACGGACGTTCTGCGGTTCATTACTCTGCTGAGTACCGAGTGATTCCTGACTGGCAACCTTTGGGTGATATCCCACTGATTAACTACTACGATTTGCCTTGGTGGCAATGGGTGGCGTTTGCCGAAGTCGGGCGCGTTGCTGATGAGTACGATATAAAAACACTGCACTCGGATATGAAATGGAGCCTAGGTGGCGCGGTTCGTTTCCAAGTAGAGGGTATTGTTGTTCGTGCTGAGTTAGCTCGAGGTGGTGATGAAGGGACCTTTAGGGTCATGATAAACCAGCCTTTCTAATCTGGGTTTACTAACTCGAATATCTCATGTTTTTAAAGGGTGGCACATAACTGTGTCACCCTTTTTTGTTTTCTATCATTATGTTTTTAATAATGTTTTATAGCTGGATAACTTAAAGTTATTCACCTTGAATCGTAGCAACAACCGTACGGCTGCCACCACAATCTCGATGTTCACCTAAGTAAATGCCCTGCCATGTTCCTAAAGCTAAACGACCATTAGTGATAGGTATTGTCACACTGGTGCCAAGTGTCGATGCTTTAATGTGGGCTGGCATGTCATCATCGCCTTCATAGGTGTGTCTGTAGTAGGGTGCTCGCTCAGGTACAAACTTATTAAAGTGTGATTCCATATCGGTACGGACGGTAGGATCAGCGTTCTCGTTTAGCGTGAGGCTGGCAGAGGTATGTTGGATAAAAAGATGTAATAAACCAACAGATAG
The DNA here is from genome assembly GCF_057786005.1 of Vibrio sp. QJM3NY_26. NCBI lineage: Bacteria > Pseudomonadati > Pseudomonadota > Gammaproteobacteria > Vibrionales > Vibrionaceae > Vibrio > Vibrio sp. QJM3NY_26. The sequence goes on from NZ_CM173515.1 coordinate 290,121, forward strand.
AGAATTGATATCGTGTATCTGTTGTTCAATTTCATCAGTAATGAGATGAAATCCACGCTTTCGTGCATTTAGGTGTATAGTCTTCTGAATCCACATACGCCATCCTTTATAATGTATTTGGAAAAAAAGTGGTTTAACGCTATCTTTTGAACTTGAATTTATCAGGTATCGCTCACATTTAATTATGTTAGAGCTAGAGTCTGTACCGATTCTTGTATCAGGAAATCGAATCCTGATTTATCTCAAGGTACAGCTCTTCATATGCGGCATAATACGTCGTGAAAAAAAATTACAAAGAATCTTTCAGTGGTGACGCGGTTTGGTCATCACAGAAAAATATAAACTTTCGCCTAATCGGGGGTTCTATTCATCACCCAGGTGACGTTTAGAATAAAACCTACAGTAACATCGGGATAGATACCATGTTGAAAAATATCAACCCAACGCAAACACAAGCGTGGAAAGCTCTAACTGCACATTTTGAGTCTGCTCAAGATATGGATATGAAAGAGCTGTTTGCTCAAGATGCAAAGCGTTTCGAGAGCTTTTCTACTCGTTTCGGTTCTGACATCTTAGTGGATTACTCTAAGAACCTTATCGATGCTGAAACGATGCAGCACCTATTTGCTCTTGCGAACGAGACTGAAGTTAAGTCTGCAATCGAAGCAATGTTCGGCGGTGATGCAATCAACAAGACTGAAGGTCGTTCAGTACTTCACACTGCTCTACGTAACCGTAGCGACAACCCAGTAATGGTTGATGGCAAAGACGTAATGCCAGCAGTGAACGCAGTACTAGCGAAAATGGAACTGTTCACGCACCGCATCGTTTCTGGTGAGTGGAAAGGTTACACAGGTAAAGAGATCACTGATGTAGTTAACATCGGTATCGGCGGTTCGGACCTTGGTCCATACATGGTGACTGAAGCACTTACGCCATACAAAACTCGCCTGAACATGCACTTCGTTTCTAACGTAGATGGCACTCACATTGTTGAGACACTTAAGCCTCTTAACCCAGAAACAACGTTGTTCCTAGTAGCATCGAAGACATTTACGACTCAAGAAACAATGACGAATGCACACTCTGCTCGTGATTGGTTCCTGGCTGAAGCGGGTGATGACGCACACGTAGCTAAGCACTTCGCAGCGCTATCAACTAACGCAACATCAGTTGCTGAGTTTGGTATCGATACTGACAACATGTTCGAATTCTGGGACTGGGTTGGTGGTCGTTACTCACTATGGTCTGCAATCGGCCTTTCTATCTCTCTTTCTATCGGCTTCGATAACTTCGCTGAGCTACTAGACGGCGCACACGAGATGGATAACCACTTTGCTTCAACTGAGTTTGAAAGCAACATTCCAGTGATTCTTGCGCTTATTGGTGTTTGGTACAACAACTTCCATGGCGCTGAGTCAGAAGCTATTCTACCTTACGATCAGTACATGCACCGTTTTGCTGCTTACTTCCAGCAAGGTAACATGGAATCAAACGGTAAGTTTGTTGACCGTGAAGGCAACCCAGTAGAATACCAAACAGGTCCTATCATCTGGGGTGAACCTGGTACTAACGGCCAACACGCTTTCTACCAACTGATTCACCAAGGCACTAAGCTGATCCCATCAGACTTTATTGCTCCTGCTATCAGCCACAACCCAGCATCTGATCACCACCAGAAGCTAATGTCTAACTTCTTTGCTCAAACTGAAGCACTAGCATTCGGTAAGACAAAAGAGACAGTGGAAGCTGAATTCCTAGCGGCTGGCAAAACAGCTGAAGAAGTGGCTGAGCTTGTACCTTTCAAAGTATTTGAAGGTAACCGTCCAACGAACTCTATTCTTGTTAAGCAAATCAACCCTCGCTCTTTAGGTAACCTAATCGCGATGTACGAGCACAAGATCTTTGTTCAAGGCGTTATCTGGAACATCTTCAGCTTCGACCAATGGGGTGTAGAACTTGGTAAGCAACTAGCAAACCAAATTCTTCCTGAGCTTGCTGATGATGCTCAAGTAACATCTCACGACAGCTCAACTAACGGTCTAATCAACGCATTTAAAACGTTGAAAGCTTAAGACTGTTTGAGTAACACCAAGTAATAACTGTAAACGCCAACCTTTCGGTTGGCGTTTTTTATGTCCGTTGATTTTACGGCAATAAAAAAGGCTGACGTATGTACGTCAGCCTTTCATTTTTTATTTACTCGATTGTCTCTATTCGAAACAGATCTCGATGAAGGCGTTACCCCACTGAGATGTGAAAGGCATGATGATAATAGCACCTTCACACTTATGACGAATGGTGTGGCCTTTGCCTGAAACGACGATTGGCGTTGCCATGTCGAAATCAAAGCCGCTTTCTGCAAGAATACGTTTTGCACCACCAGTCACCATATTAGTGATTTCACCCACCATATCGGTCACTTCTTCGTTCAAGCCATTTGGTCGTTCACCCAACATGTTTTCCATGATTTCTAGGGCAAGACCTTCATCAAAAGTGATCGACATTGAGCCACGAGATTGTGTGCCAACCATACCAATTAGGCCGGATACATCACCACGAGCGATCTCATCTTTCTTAACTCTTGGTTTTTGTGGCTTCAATTCAAGAGAAGCCATCGTTTTTAGTACATTCATCAAAGAAGCTAAAAACGGGTTTACAAATTCAGCGCGCATAATGTTCTTCTATAATCTTATTCTTTCATTTCGGAGGAGCAAGATTGGCAAATGCCATGCGATTCAATGACATGATTGGTCAATTGAAAGCCATGCTTCTCAGCGTTACTAGCGAGTAGAGTGACAAGCGCATCGTCTTGCAATTCTATCACAGTGCCACATTTATCGCAGATCAGTAGTTGGGAGAAATGTTTGTTTGCATTGCAAGAACAGCAACATATGAAGCTATTGGTTGATTCAACTCGGTGAATGAAACCTTGTTCCAACAAGAAATCCAAAGCACGATAAACTGTAGGAGGCTTGGCTTGCGGTTCACTGACTTTCAACTGCTCTAATAATTCATAAGCACTGGAGGCTTTTTTATTAGAGAAAATGAGCTCAAACACTCGCTTTCTCTGAGGTGTTAATCTAACGCCTCGAGATGCGCATATCCCTTCAACTTGCTCTATTAATGTGTGGTCCAAATTTTTCACCATTCAATCGGACATCCCTATTCAAACCCTATTTCTAGGTTACTACGTTTTGGGAGCCAATGATTTCTATTAAAGTCAGGTACAGAGCGTATTGTGACCCACGACTTTGAATAAGACAAGGTAACTCAAAATGACAGTGTGACTCAAGGCATAACTGATTAATGAGGCTGAATTAGAGATCTGGTGAATGTGTTTATAAAAAAATGTGCAATAAGGTGCTTTTATAAAATACTCTCAATCGACATTGGCTTGTCATCGACTAAGAAAGGTTTAGCGTTACTTGGCGCGGGAGCGGCTTTGGTAGCTGGTCACCCTGAACTTGTCACCGCGAGCGTATCGGCAGACGATGTTCAATTCGGTGGCATTATTAGCGCAAGTGCTCCAATAGTATTTGGCCTATGGGAAACCCTACGCAATGAGTTCAAGTGATGGCAGAGTATCAAACACTAATCATCGCAATTGTTAGTGCTTTATCTAGCGGTGTGGGTGTGGGGCTCACACTCAAAACGGATGTTAAGTGGCTGCGCTTGATGATGGAGAAAATGGACGAGCGAATTACAAGGCTTGAAAATTGTAATGGGTAAAAGAGACAGCCTTGCGACTGTCTCTTTAAGTTATTCTTTAATCAAGTCTGCGACTGTATTGACAAAGTAAATCAGACCTTTGACAAAAAAATTAGGTCTTAATTTGAAAATAGTAAAGCCAGTGTTGAAGACCTTACGTAGCAAAGCTTGGACGCTTTTGGGCAACATAATCACACCTATATGGTTGTGTTAATTTGATTGCCAAGCCTGTATCCACGTTCTATAGTCTCGTTGTCAGATATTGAGACTTAGATATCTAGTAGTCACTTTTTGAGTAATTGGCGTTACTCTAGACTTGGCTTCGAATTCGAACCCTGCCTTTTGGTGGGGTTCTTCGTTTCTGGTTAAAATAAATCAGATTCCCTGTACAACTCTCCTCTCTAAACGGTGAATAAAAAACACAATATCCTGTGTTTTTTCTTTCAAGGTTTACAAGATAGAGCTGCAAGCCACTATTTTCAAGGTAAAGAAATGGGGTGGTCTGTGGATAAGTGTTTGATTGAAAAAAAACTGTAAGTGACTACTTACTGACGGTGATACGAGCGGCTTGATTGTATAAAAACTGTGTTTTAATGATGCTTTACTTTTGCGCATCCATAAAAAAAAATCCCTTGATCTTTGTTCAAAACCCATAACCTTATTATTTAGCTGGTATTGCATTTAAGTTGTTAAGTTTTATTGATTTTTTATGGTTAACTAGCGTGAAAGTGTATTGTTGTGCGACAGGGCCTAAAAACTTATCGCCCGTAAATGTTGAAATTAGCCTTCCAGATCCCACCAAAACTACAACAAAACTTGTATATCTAATAATGTCCTAATACATATAAAGAAAATATATTTAAGGTTGTGCTTTTTCATGTAAATAATGCAGGAATAGTTGAGCATAAACCTGCCACAAAATGTTCAGATTTCGGTGTCCTGTCACTTGAGATACCTCTTCAATTGAGTAGCCCTTTTCAAACAACCGACTTGCTCCCTCTCTTCGTAAATCGTGATATCTCAAATCTTCTATGCCTAATTCGTTTCGAACTCGCTGAAAGCCTGCGCTTACACTTCGTGAGTTGTAAGTGAAAATAAGTTCGTCTTTGTTCCTGAATGTTTTCGATTCCCTGTGTATAATCGCCCAATTATTTTTGACTACAATGTCCACTGTGAAGCGTGATTCACCGCTTTGAAGTGTTCTTTTTTTAATGCTAAATGATGCCTTCGTTTCACTTCATCAATACGTACTATAGGCGTACTGAGTGGGTGAGCTTGCGGCTGAGCTGGCGAGTTTCTGTATATATATGCAGTGTATAGATTTTGAGTAACGCTTTATGAAACCTGACAATACCAGTAAATACGCGGCTAACCGCTTATCCGTTGCACCCATGTTGGATTGGACTGACCGCCACTGTCGTTACTTTCACCGTTTGCTCTCTCAGCAGACGCTTCTGTACACGGAAATGATAACAACAGGTGCGATCTTACATGGTAAGGGCGACTTTCTAGAATATAACGAGCAAGAACATCCTCTTGCACTTCAACTCGGCGGTTCCAACCCGGTTGATCTAGCTGCTTGTGCCAAGCTTGCTGGGGAGCGTGGCTATGATGAAATCAACCTTAATGTCGGTTGTCCTTCAGACCGAGTTCAGAATGGTCGATTTGGTGCTTGCCTAATGGCTGAGCCCGAGTTGGTGGCAGATTGTGTGTCGGCGATGAGAGAAGTCACAGATATTCCAATTACCGTGAAAACGCGTATTGGTATCGACGACCAAGACTCTTATGAGTTCTTAACTAAGTTTGTTTCGACGGTTTCTGAAAAAGGCGGCTGTGAGCAATTTACTATTCATGCGCGTAAAGCATGGTTGAGTGGCCTTAGCCCGAAAGAGAACCGAGAGATCCCACCGCTAGATTACGATCGTGCATACCAAATCAAGAAAGACTTCTCTGATCTTGTGATTGCCGTGAATGGTGGCGTTACGACTCTTGAGCAAACTAAAGAGCACTTGCAACACCTTGATGGTGTGATGATCGGTCGTGAGGCTTACCATAGCCCATTTATCTTGGCTGAAGTTGATCAGCAGATCTTTGGTTTAGACACGCCAATTAAGAAGCGCTCACAAGTGGTTGAAGAGATGTACCCGTACATAGAGCGTGAGCTTTCAAATGGTGCAAGCTTAGGACACATCTCTCGTCATATGCTTGGTTTGTTCCAAAGTATGCCGGGTGCAAGACAATGGCGTCGCTACATCAGTGAAAACGCACATAAGAAAGGTGCAGGTATCGAAGTGATGCAGACAGCATTGGCTAAGATCCCTAAAGAGCTAAACGTATAACCTCCCTCGAGGTTAAAAGTTCGAGCTTAAAAGCCCAAGCTAAAAACCCAAGCTTAAAAACCTAAGCTTAAAAACTTAAGGCTAAATTCGCCACTAGAGGCTAAATTTGCCATTGATAGTTTCTTTAAAAGCCACGCATTTAGATGTGTGGCTTTTTATTTACCTGATAAATAAGGGTTTTATTGGTTTTACTAACTTGGTATGGAAGCTGCAATGTTAGAAAGTAGGAAAGATAGGTCATTAACTCATTAGGGAGACCATTATGTTTGAATTAATCTTTGTTCTTATTTTCGTCGCAACTCTACTTGTCACTGGTATCACGTTTATGACGGTATTGGCTGCAACCGGAATCGCGTTAGTCGTCATGTTGGTCTTGGGTATGATGGGGGTTGTGTTTAAGTTGCTGCCTTGGTTAATTGTGATTGCATTGGGTATCTGGTTTTTCAAAAACTTTGTACACAGTTCTAACCAAAGACGTTACTAAGGTCATGGTGTCGTCAAATCTTTGATCGTCATCGGTTTATCGTTTTAGAATTTAAGATGTGTGATAGAATTTTCCCCAATAATCTATGAATGTGCATACAATTAGCACAACGATATGGAATTGGAGCTATCTCAAATGAATAAAATGCCATTAATTGCTTTAGTGGGAATGCTATCTTTAAGCTCGGCAGTGTCTGCTGAAGAAGAGTTTTCTTACACGGCTAAAGTCGGTGCCGATATGTGGTGGGGAAGTACAAAGCTAAACGAAGTTAGACAAGATGATGATTCTAACTCACCTTCGTTGTATCTCGCATTTGAGCATAATGCCCCGATGCTACCAAACGCTAGCTTTCGCTATACTTCTGTTGATGCAGATTCATTGGCTTTCGATAAGTACGACTACACCTTCTATTACACGTTGTTAGATCACAAGTTGATGAACTTCGATGCGGGTGTGACGTTTACTCAGTATTCAAACTCGAATTACATCGAGCCTCAAAATGGCACTCAAACAAGCTTTGATGAGTTCACTTGGAGCTTCTACGGCAACGCAGAGATCAACGTTCCTGAGACCAATTTCGATATCATCGGTACGATGGAGTTCGGTGATAGCAGTGGTATTAAGAGCACGGATTTGATGGCAGGTGTTCAGTACCGAATTCCTGTAGCAGAAACTGAGATAGCACTGCGTGGTGGTTACCGCGTGATCGACCTTGATTCGGAAGAGTTCTTCTCTTCAGAGGTTGGCAAAGAGTTTGTCATGGTTGATGGCTGGTTTGCTGGCGCTGAAGTGCGCTTCTAGGCCATATAAAGCAAATTTAGAACGAATTTTGAGAACGCCACTTTATTAAGTGGCGTTTTTTTATATCTATTGGTTATATCCTTCTGGAATTAGTTAGCACATTCATCACTTTCGACCATCCTTTATACAGAGAGCTAATTAGCGTCTATTCTTATAAGGTCTATGTTGTGAGGTCAAAGCAAGGGATGGAATATGACACTCAATGAATTACGAAATTTATATAGAGAAAATCTGTTAGTTGAAGCGATCATAGAGCCCTCAATTCAAGAAGGGTCTTGGGTTGTGGAGTTTCGCCATATGGGAGGTGGCTTTGTTCTGCTTACTGATGTTCATGGTGAAGAGTGCCATTACGCGGATTTAGACTTAGCATCTAAATCGGCAATGGCGGTTGGCTTTCAGCAAGTGCGTATTGAAAACCAGTAAGTCAATTTAGGTTTCAATCGGTTTTTACTTCCAAAAAGTTATAAAACATACTTTTCTATTCTTTCTTGTTATTAAAAGGAGTGGTTAATCTATCGTCACGCAATGATTAGGGATGTCGTGACCATGTCTTTAAATAAGAAAGAGTCTTCACAAAATAATAATGCACAGTCTGGGGCTAATGAGTTACCTGGGCTAGCAGCACCACTTAATGACCAACAATTGGGTCATCTTCAACACACTGTTTCTGAGTTATCTTCACAACAACTGGCATGGGTCAGTGGTTACCTTTGGGGAGTGAGCCAAGCTCAGCCTGTCGGTGCAGCTGCGCCAATCGCTCAAGCGGCCGCTGCAGTAGCGGCTAAACCAGCGGGTAAGCTCAGCATTATCTTCGCATCTCAAACAGGTAATGCTAAAGGCGTCGCTGAATCGCTTGAGGCAGAAGCTAAAGCCTTGGGTATTGCGGTCGAGCTTTTCGATGCCAGTGATTATAAAGGTAAGAATCTAGCCAAAGAGACACACGTCATTTTTGTGGCTTCAACCAATGGTGAGGGCGAAGCTCCTGATAACGCTATTGAGTTGCATGAATTCCTACAATCGAAGAAAGCGCCAAAATTATCAAACCTACAATACGGTGTGATTGGTTTAGGTGACTCAAGTTATGAGTTCTTCTGCCAAACGGCTAAAGACTTCGATAACTTTCTCGCTAAGCTTGGTGCTAAATCGTTTGTCGACCGTCTTGATTGTGATGTTGATTACGAAGAGTCAGCAACGGAATGGCGCGCTAAAGCATTAGAGCAAGTAAAAGAGACGCTATCGACAGGCACTGAAGCCGATGTGGTTCAATTACCAGTCGGTCAAGCGGCTGCCGGTCATTCGCAATACACTAAACAAAATCCATACACCGCGACACTATTGACGAGCCAAAAGATCACCGGCCGTGATTCGGGCAAAGATGTTCGTCATATCGAGATTGATCTTGATGAGTCGGGTATTACTTACCAACCGGGTGATGCGCTAGGCGTATGGTTTGAAAACAGTTCAGAACTCGCTAATCAGATCCTTTCTAAGGTTGGGTTATCTGGTATCGAAAGTGTTGATGTCGATGGTGACAACTTATCTATCCACAGCGCACTCGTCAGTAAATTCGAAATTACATCTTCAAATCCTCAACTAGTGACTAAGTTTGCTGAGCTATCGGGCAGCAAGAAGTTGATTAAGCTGGTGGAAGATAAAGACAAGCTTCGTGAATACGCGGGTAATACTCAAGTTGTCGATGTTTTAGCTGAGAAGAAAACTAAGCTATCGGCTGATGAATTGATTGGTCTACTACGTAAGCTGACACCGCGCCTCTATTCTATTGCATCAAGCCAAGCTGAAGTGGATGAAGAGGTTCACTTGACGGTTGGTTTGGTTGAATACCAAAAAGGCGATGAATCTCGTTTAGGCGGAGCTTCTAGCTTCTTAGCTCAGCGCTTGGAAGAAGGCGGTGAAGTGAAGGTGTTTGTTGAGAACAACAATAACTTCAAACTACCACAAGACGACAATACACCAATCATCATGGTCGGCCCGGGTACCGGTATCGCACCGTTCCGCAGTTTTGTTCAAGAGCGTGAAAACAATGATGCTGAAGGCAAAAGCTGGCTGTTCTTTGGTGACCGAACTTTCACTCAAGATTTCTTATATCAAGTTGAATGGCAGAAGTACCTTAAGTCTGGTGCGCTAACCAAGCTTGATGTTGCCTTCAGTCGAGATCAAAAAGAAAAGGTTTATGTTCAAGACCGCTTAATTGAACAAGCAGATCAGGTTTGGCAATGGCTTCAAGAGGGCGCTTACCTCTATGTATGTGGCGATGCGACTCGAATGGCGAAAGATGTTCATGAAGCGTTAGTTACAATTGCAGAAAAACATGGCAATCAGAGCCGCGAGCAAGCTGAACAATATATTAATGATTTACGTAAAGCGAAACGTTACCAAAGGGATGTGTACTAATGAGCAAGCAAGTAATAGAGCAAGAAGTGCTAGGTCAAGTACTGGGACCTTTGGCTGACAATGAACGTCTTAAGCGTGAAAGTAAAAATCTTCGCGGTACGATTGAACAAGATCTCCAAGATAGAATTACGGGTGGCTTTACTGCCGATAACTTTCAGTTAATTCGTTTCCACGGTATGTATCAGCAAGATGACCGTGACATCCGTAATGAACGTACCAAGCAAAAGCTAGAACCTTTACATAATGTCATGCTGCGTGCGCGTATGCCTGGCGGCATTATCACTCCGAAGCAGTGGTTAGCGATTGATAAATTTGCAGATGAAAGCACCTCTTATGGTTCTATCCGTCTCACAACTCGTCAAACCTTTCAGTTCCACGGCGTGTTGAAGCCGAACATTAAATTGATGCACCAAACACTAAACAGTATTGGTATTGATTCTATTGCGACGGCGGGTGACGTAAACCGAAATGTTTTGTGTACCACAAACCCGGTTGAGTCTGAGCTCCATCAAGAAGCCTACGAGTGGGCGAAGAAGATCAGTGAACATCTATTACCTAAGACTCGTGCTTATGCCGAAATCTGGTTAGATGGTGAAAAGCTAGCAACAACGGATGAAGAACCTATCTTAGGTAGCAACTACTTACCACGTAAGTTCAAGACGACGGTTGTAATTCCTCCACAAAATGACGTAGATGTTCATGCTAACGATCTTAACTTTATCGCGATTGCTAAAGACGGAAAGCTGGTGGGCTTTAACGTATTAGTGGGTGGTGGTCTTGCAATGACGCACGGCGATACTTCTACTTATGCACGTAAAGCTGACGATTTCGGTTTTGTGCCGTTAGAGAAAACGTTAGATGTAGCAGCTGCGGTGGTAACGACTCAGCGTGATTGGGGTAACCGTTCGAACCGTAAGAACGCCAAAACCAAATACACACTAGACCGTGTTGGTATTGATGTATTCAAAGCAGAAGTAGAAAAACGTGCAGGCGTTGAGTTTTCTGAAAGCCGTCCTTATGAGTTTACTGGCCGTGGCGATCGTATCGGTTGGGCGGAAGGTATTGATGGTAAGCACCACTTAGCGTTATTCATCGAAAATGGTCGTTTACTTGATTTCCCGGGTAAAGCTCTGAAAACAGGTGTTGCTGAAATAGCGAAGATCCACAAAGGTGACTTCCGTATGACAGCGAACCAAAACCTAATTGTTGCTGGTGTACCTAAGAGCCAAAAGGCAAAAATTGAAAAGCTGGCACGTCAATACGGTCTGATGGATGATGCCGTTTCCGAGCAGCGTAAAAACTCAATGGCCTGTGTGGCATTCCCAACATGTCCTTTAGCAATGGCAGAAGCTGAGCGTTTTCTTCCTGAGTTTGTAACGGATGTTGAAGACATTCTGAAGAAACATGGATTACCAGAAGAAGATAACATCATCCTTCGTATCACGGGTTGTCCAAACGGTTGTGGTCGTGCAATGTTGGCTGAGCTGGGGTTAGTCGGTAAGGCTCCGGGGCGTTACAACATGCACTTAGGTGGCAACAAAGCCGGAACTCGTATTCCTAAGATGTATAAAGAGAACATCACATCAGCTCAGATTTTAGAAGAGATTGATTCGCTGGTGGGACGTTGGGCTACAGAACGTAACGACAATGAAGGGTTCGGTGATTTTACAATCCGAGCTGGCATCATCGAAGAGGTGATCATTTCAAAGAGGGATTTGCATGCATAATTCTGTCACTTCAAAACTGAAGTTAGCAGAGCTACTCGCATTGACTAAGACGGAGCAAATACTTCGTCTTGGACAAATTAATGCTGAGTTAGAACAGCTAACGGCATTAGAAAGAGTTAAGTGGGCTTTAGACAATTTAGAAGGGACACATGTGGTGTCTTCTAGTTTTGGAATCCAAGCGGCTTTGATGTTGCATTTAGTTACTCAGGCGAAACCAGATATTCCGGTTATTCTGACGGATACTGGATATTTGTTCCCTGAAACATATCGATTTATAGATGAGTTAAGTAAGAAGTTGACTCTGAACCTTCAAGTATTTCGCGCACAACAGAGCCCTAATTGGCAAGAAGCGCAATATGGCAAACTTTGGGATCAAGGTATAGAAGGGATAGAGAAGTACAACAAGCTTAATAAAGTTGAACCGATGAGAAGAGCGCTGGATGAGCTCGAGGCGGGCACTTGGTTTTCTGGGTTGAGAAGAGAGCAATCTCAATCGCGTGCAAACTTGCCTATCTTATCTATCCAAAATGGTGTGTTTAAGTTCTTGCCAGTAATTGATTGGACAAATAAAGATGTTCATTATTACTTAGAAGAGCATGGTCTCAGTTATCACCCACTTCGTGAGCAGGGGTACCTTTCTGTTGGAGATACTCATACTACTAAGAAATGGGAACCGGGTATGACTGAAGAAGAAACCCGTTTTAATGGTCTAAAACGAGAATGTGGTCTCCATGAAGACGATGGAGAGCAATATGGCTCTGGGATTTAGACTCATTGCCATTTAAAAAGCTGCCATAAGGCAGCTTTTTTGTTTTCTAGGGTGAAAATTAGAGCAATTGTGGATAAGTCTGTGGTTATTCTGTAGGTACTTTGTAGTTAAACTTGCACAAATAAGGCTTTGAATGTTTATTCGTCATCTAACCGTTATTTTTACATTTTTCTTTAATAAACACTTGCCAATGTGAGGAACATCTCTATAATGCCGCCTCACTGACACGGTAGACGCCACAAGGCTTCAGCGAAGAATGTTAGTAAGGCAACTAGCTTTAAGCGATTATTCGCTTCTACTTTTTAAAAGTAGAAATTAATTTTCAAAAGTGTTTGACACTGAGAATTAAAACGCTAGAATGGCCGCCTCTTCCGAAGTGATGTAAGTCACAACGAAGAGAAGCTCTTTAACAATTTAAACCTATCAATCTGTGTGGGCACTCGTTGATGAATATCAAAACGTTTTATCTTCCCTTTTTATTAAGAGAAGTAAAACAGATTCCTCGGAATCAACTTTGGTTTCAATGAACTGAGTGACCAATACGAATAACTACTTTCTCTTGTAGAAAGAAAGTATTTGGCACAGTCAATTCATTATCTTTCTGTTGGAAAGATAATAGCTTTAGAATTACTTTTTGTAGTTTTGAAGTCAGTATTCATTGAGCCGACAAAATCTTAAATTGAAGAGTTTGATCATGGCTCAGATTGAACGCTGGCGGCAGGCCTAACACATGCAAGTCGAGCGGAAACGACACTAACAATCCTTCGGGTGCGTTAATGGGCGTCGAGCGGCGGACGGGTGAGTAATGCCTAGGAAATTGCCTTGATGTGGGGGATAACCATTGGAAACGATGGCTAATACCGCATAATGCCTACGGGCCAAAGAGGGGGACCTTCGGGCCTCTCGCGTCAAGATATGCCTAGGTGGGATTAGCTAGTTGGTGAGGTAATGGCTCACCAAGGCGACGATCCCTAGCTGGTCTGAGAGGATGATCAGCCACACTGGAACTGAGACACGGTCCAGACTCCTACGGGAGGCAGCAGTGGGGAATATTGCACAATGGGCGAAAGCCTGATGCAGCCATGCCGCGTGTATGAAGAAGGCCTTCGGGTTGTAAAGTACTTTCAGTTGTGAGGAAGGGTGTGTAGTTAATAGCTGCACATCTTGACGTTAGCAACAGAAGAAGCACCGGCTAACTCCGTGCCAGCAGCCGCGGTAATACGGAGGGTGCGAGCGTTAATCGGAATTACTGGGCGTAAAGCGCATGCAGGTGGTTCATTAAGTCAGATGTGAAAGCCCGGGGCTCAACCTCGGAACTGCATTTGAAACTGGTGAACTAGAGTGCTGTAGAGGGGGGTAGAATTTCAGGTGTAGCGGTGAAATGCGTAGAGATCTGAAGGAATACCAGTGGCGAAGGCGGCCCCCTGGACAGACACTGACACTCAGATGCGAAAGCGTGGGGAGCAAACAGGATTAGATACCCTGGTAGTCCACGCCGTAAACGATGTCTACTTGGAGGTTGTGGCCTTGAGCCGTGGCTTTCGGAGCTAACGCGTTAAGTAGACCGCCTGGGGAGTACGGTCGCAAGATTAAAACTCAAATGAATTGACGGGGGCCCGCACAAGCGGTGGAGCATGTGGTTTAATTCGATGCAACGCGAAGAACCTTACCTACTCTTGACATCCAGAGAAGCCAGCGGAGACGCAGGTGTGCCTTCGGGAACTCTGAGACAGGTGCTGCATGGCTGTCGTCAGCTCGTGTTGTGAAATGTTGGGTTAAGTCCCGCAACGAGCGCAACCCTTATCCTTGTTTGCCAGCGAGTAATGTCGGGAACTCCAGGGAGACTGCCGGTGATAAACCGGAGGAAGGTGGGGACGACGTCAAGTCATCATGGCCCTTACGAGTAGGGCTACACACGTGCTACAATGGCGCATACAGAGGGCAGCAAGCTAGCGATAGTGAGCGAATCCCAAAAAGTGCGTCGTAGTCCGGATTGGAGTCTGCAACTCGACTCCATGAAGTCGGAATCGCTAGTAATCGTGAATCAGAATGTCACGGTGAATACGTTCCCGGGCCTTGTACACACCGCCCGTCACACCATGGGAGTGGGCTGCAAAAGAAGTGGGTAGTTTAACCTTTCGGGGAGGACGCTCACCACTTTGTGGTTCATGACTGGGGTGAAGTCGTAACAAGGTAGCCCTAGGGGAACCTGGGGCTGGATCACCTCCTTATACGAAGATACTTACGATGAGTGTCCACACAGATTGATGGTTTAGATTTAGTTAAAGCCAGAGCTTTAATTAATAACGTAAGTTATTGATTAAAGCTTTTTGCTTTATGCTCTTTAACAATTTGGAAAGCTGACTGATTTGATTACTTACGAGTAATTCAATCAAATTTAAAAGTTCTCAATGTTTATCTTTCATTAGATAAACACAACAAACACATTCAAGTGTCTTGTATTCGAATGATCAGAAATGATTGTTCATTTTTTGATTCTACTTTTTTTAAAAGTGGAAACAAAAAGTAAATTGAGTCCGGCAAACAGTTATCAAGAATTAACCCTTCTTGATGACAACAAAAAACCTTGGTTAGTTGCCATACGCTTATTTGTCTTCACTTTTTAAAGTGAAAGCAAATAGAAACCCTTTCGGGTTGTATGGTTAAGTGACTAAGCGTACACGGTGGATGCCTTGGCAGTCAGAGGCGATGAAAGGCGTAATAACTTGCGATAAGCCCAGATTAGGTAGTAATAACCTTTTGAGTCTGGGATTCCTGAATGGGGAAACCCACTTGCATAAGCAAGTATCCTGTTGTGAATACATAGCAACAGGAGGCAAACCGGGGGAACTGAAACATCTAAGTACCCCGAGGAAGAGAAATCAACCGAGATTCCGAAAGTAGCGGCGAGCGAAATTGGATTAGCCCTTAAGCTTTTAATGATGCAGGTGAAGAGTCTGGAAAGTCTCGCAATAAAGGGTGATAGCCCCGTAACCGACACATCATAATCAGTGAAAACGAGTAGGGCGGGACACGTGATATCCTGTCTGAATATGGGGGGACCATCCTCCAAGGCTAAATACTACTGACTGACCGATAGTGAACCAGTACCGTGAGGGAAAGGCGAAAAGAACCCCTGTGAGGGGAGTGAAATAGAACCTGAAACCGTGTACGTACAAGCAGTAGGAGCACCTTCGTGGTGTGACTGCGTACCTTTTGTATAATGGGTCAGCGACTTAATTTTAGTAGCAAGGTTAACCGTTTAGGGGAGCCGTAGGGAAACCGAGTCTTAACTGGGCGTACAGTTGCTAGGATTAGACCCGAAACCAGGTGATCTAGCCATGGGCAGGTTGAAGGTTGAGTAACATCAACTGGAGGACCGAACCGACTAATGTTGAAAAATTAGCGGATGACTTGTGGCTAGGGGTGAAAGGCCAATCAAACCTGGAGATAGCTGGTTCTCCCCGAAAGCTATTTAGGTAGCGCCTCGGACGAATACTACTGGGGGTAGAGCACTGTTAAGGCTAGGGGGTCATCCCGACTTACCAACCCTTTGCAAACTCCGAATACCAGTAAGTACTATCCGGGAGACACACGGCGGGTGCTAACGTCCGTCGTGGAGAGGGAAACAACCCAGACCGCCAGCTAAGGTCCCAAAGTATAGCTAAGTGGGAAACGATGTGGGAAGGCTCAGACAGCCAGGATGTTGGCTTAGAAGCAGCCATCATTTAAAGAAAGCGTAATAGCTCACTGGTCGAGTCGGCCTGCGCGGAAGATGTAACGGGGCTAAGCTATACACCGAAGCTGCGGCTACGTACCTTAGGGTATGTGGGGTAGGGGAGCGTTCTGTAAGCCGTTGAAGGTGGTCTGTAAGGGCTGCTGGAGGTATCAGAAGTGCGAATGCTGACATGAGTAACGATAAAGGGAGTGAAAAACTCCCTCGCCGGAAGACCAAGGGTTCCTGTCCAACGTTAATCGGGGCAGGGTAAGTCGACTCCTAAGGCGAGGCCGAAAGGCGTAGTCGATGGGAAACGGGTTAATATTCCCGTACTTCTTACAATTGCGATGGGGGGACGGAGAAGGCTAGGTGGGCCTGGCGACGGTTGTCCAGGTTCAAGTACGTAGGCGGAAAGTTTAGGTAAATCCGGACTTTCATTAACGCTGAGATACGATGTCGAGCTACTACGGTAGTGAAGTCATTGATGCCATGCTTCCAGGAAAAGCCTCTAAGCTTCAGATTGTAAGGAATCGTACCCCAAACCGACACAGGTGGTCGGGTAGAGAATACCAAGGCGCTTGAGAGAACTCGGGTGAAGGAACTAGGCAAAATGGTACCGTAACTTCGGGAGAAGGTACGCTCTTATCAGTGAAGTCCCTTGCGGATGGAGCAGACGAGAGTCGCAGATACCAGGTGGCTGCAACTGTTTATTAAAAACACAGCACTGTGCAAAATCGTAAGATGACGTATACGGTGTGACGCCTGCCCGGTGCCGGAAGGTTAATTGATGGGGTTAGTCTTCGGACGAAGCTCTTGATCGAAGCCCCGGTAAACGGCGGCCGTAACTATAACGGTCCTAAGGTAGCGAAATTCCTTGTCGGGTAAGTTCCGACCTGCACGAATGGCGTAATGATGGCCACGCTGTCTCCACCCGAGACTCAGTGAAATTGAAATCGCTGTGAAGATGCAGTGTACCCGCGGCTAGACGGAAAGACCCCGTGAACCTTTACTACAGCTTGGCACTGAACATTGAACCTACATGTGTAGGATAGGTGGGAGACTATGAAATTGCGTCGCTAGATGTGATGGAGTCGTCCTTGAAATACCACCCTTGTAGTTTTGATGTTCTAACGTTGGTCCCTGAATCGGGATTACGGACAGTGCCTGGTGGGTAGTTTGACTGGGGCGGTCTCCTCCCAAAGAGTAACGGAGGAGCACGAAGGTGGGCTAAACACGGTTGGACATCGTGTGGTTAGTGCAATGGCATAAGCCCGCTTGACTGCGAGAATGACAATTCGAGCAGGTGCGAAAGCAGGTCATAGTGATCCGGTGGTTCTGAATGGAAGGGCCATCGCTCAACGGATAAAAGGTACTCCGGGGATAACAGGCTGATACCGCCCAAGAGTTCATATCGACGGCGGTGTTTGGCACCTCGATGTCGGCTCATCACATCCTGGGGCTGAAGTCGGTCCCAAGGGTATGGCTGTTCGCCATTTAAAGTGGTACGCGAGCTGGGTTTAGAACGTCGTGAGACAGTTCGGTCCCTATCTGCCGTGGGCGTTGGAAAATTGAAAGGGGCTGCTCCTAGTACGAGAGGACCGGAGTGGACGAACCTCTGGTGTTCGGGTTGTCATGCCAATGGCATTGCCCGGTAGCTAAGTTCGGAATCGATAACCGCTGAAAGCATCTAAGCGGGAAGCGAGCCTTGAGATGAGTTTTCCCTGGCACTATAAGTGTCCTAAAGGGTTGTCGTAGACTACGACGTTGATAGGCAGGGTGTGTAAGTGCTGCGAGGCATTGAGCTAACCTGTACTAATTGCCCGTGAGGCTTAACCATACAACACCCAAGGGGTTTTGTGGACTCAATAGAAAGACAGACCTTGAATGAGTTTGAAGAGAAATAACTTTTAAATACAGTTTTCCGAATTTTAAAATTTGCTTGGCGACCATAGCATTGTGGACCCACCTGATTCCATGCCGAACTCAGAAGTGAAACACAATAGCGCCGATGGTAGTGTGGGGCTTCCCCATGTGAGAGTAGGACATCGCCAGGCTTTAATTTCGACTTTGTCTAGTTTCTAGACAAGTCACCATAGAGTTCTAAGTTTTCTTAGTATTTTATGTTGACTTTCAAAGTGGAAAGCGTATTATACGCGTCCTGCTTACGTGCTAAGGCACTGAAAGCGTTCTCTTTTTAGAGAACACGCTCTTTAACAATTTAAACCTATCAATCTGTGTGGGCACTCGTTGATGAATATCAAAACGTTTTATCTTCCCTTTTTATTAAGAGAAGTAAAACAGTTACTTCGGTAACAAACTTGATTTCAATGAACTGAGTGACCAATACAAAGTTAAGTTTACTTAATTTTGGCACAGTCAATTCATTACCATTCTGTTGGAATGGTAATAGCTTTAGAATTACATGTTCATTTTCGAATGAATATTAGTTTTGAAGTCAGTATTCGTTGAGTCACAAAATCTTAAATTGAAGAGTTTGATCATGGCTCAGATTGAACGCTGGCGGCAGGCCTAACACATGCAAGTCGAGCGGAAACGACACTAACAATCCTTCGGGTGCGTTAATGGGCGTCGAGCGGCGGACGGGTGAGTAATGCCTAGGAAATTGCCTTGATGTGGGGGATAACCATTGGAAACGATGGCTAATACCGCATAATGCCTACGGGCCAAAGAGGGGGATCTTCGGACCTCTCGCGTCAAGATATGCCTAGGTGGGATTAGCTAGTTGGTGAGGTAATGGCTCACCAAGGCGACGATCCCTAGCTGGTCTGAGAGGATGATCAGCCACACTGGAACTGAGACACGGTCCAGACTCCTACGGGAGGCAGCAGTGGGGAATATTGCACAATGGGCGAAAGCCTGATGCAGCCATGCCGCGTGTATGAAGAAGGCCTTCGGGTTGTAAAGTACTTTCAGTTGTGAGGAAGGGTGTGTAGTTAATAGCTGCGCATCTTGACGTTAGCAACAGAAGAAGCACCGGCTAACTCCGTGCCAGCAGCCGCGGTAATACGGAGGGTGCGAGCGTTAATCGGAATTACTGGGCGTAAAGCGCATGCAGGTGGTTCATTAAGTCAGATGTGAAAGCCCGGGGCTCAACCTCGGAACTGCATTTGAAACTGGTGAACTAGAGTGCTGTAGAGGGGGGTAGAATTTCAGGTGTAGCGGTGAAATGCGTAGAGATCTGAAGGAATACCAGTGGCGAAGGCGGCCCCCTGGACAGACACTGACACTCAGATGCGAAAGCGTGGGGAGCAAACAGGATTAGATACCCTGGTAGTCCACGCCGTAAACGATGTCTACTTGGAGGTTGTGGCCTTGAGCCGTGGCTTTCGGAGCTAACGCGTTAAGTAGACCGCCTGGGGAGTACGGTCGCAAGATTAAAACTCAAATGAATTGACGGGGGCCCGCACAAGCGGTGGAGCATGTGGTTTAATTCGATGCAACGCGAAGAACCTTACCTACTCTTGACATCCAGAGAAGCCAGCGGAGACGCAGGTGTGCCTTCGGGAACTCTGAGACAGGTGCTGCATGGCTGTCGTCAGCTCGTGTTGTGAAATGTTGGGTTAAGTCCCGCAACGAGCGCAACCCTTATCCTTGTTTGCCAGCGAGTAATGTCGGGAACTCCAGGGAGACTGCCGGTGATAAACCGGAGGAAGGTGGGGACGACGTCAAGTCATCATGGCCCTTACGAGTAGGGCTACACACGTGCTACAATGGCGCATACAGAGGGCAGCAAGCTAGCGATAGTGAGCGAATCCCAAAAAGTGCGTCGTAGTCCGGATTGGAGTCTGCAACTCGACTCCATGAAGTCGGAATCGCTAGTAATCGTGAATCAGAATGTCACGGTGAATACGTTCCCGGGCCTTGTACACACCGCCCGTCACACCATGGGAGTGGGCTGCAAAAGAAGTGGGTAGTTTAACCTTTCGGGGAGGACGCTCACCACTTTGTGGTTCATGACTGGGGTGAAGTCGTAACAAGGTAGCCCTAGGGGAACCTGGGGCTGGATCACCTCCTTATACGAAGATACCACGATGAGTGTCCACACAGATTGATTAGGTTTAGAAAGTAAAAGAGATACTAGTGTCCCGTTCGTCTAGAGGCCTAGGACACCGCCCTTTCACGGCGGTAACAGGGGTTCGACTCCCCTACGGGATACCATCTTTAAGTATTCTCTTCTATCAGAGTATTTAAAAATGGTTTCGAAAGAAATCTAGCTCTTTAACAATTTGGAAAGCTGACTGATTGATTACTTACGAGTAATTCAATCAAATTTAAAAGTTCTCAATGTTTATCTTTCATTAGATAAACACAACAAACACATTCAAGTGTCTTGTATTCGAATCAAACTTTAGTTTGATTCACAATTGAGTCCGGCAAACAGTTATCAAGAATTAACCCTTCTTGATGACAACCAAAAACCTTGGTTAGTTGCCATACGCTTATTTGTCTTCACTTTTTAAAGTGAAAGCAAATAGAAACCCTTTCGGGTTGTATGGTTAAGTGACTAAGCGTACACGGTGGATGCCTTGGCAGTCAGAGGCGATGAAAGGCGTAATAACTTGCGATAAGCCCAGATTAGGTAGTAATAACCTTTTGAGTCTGGGATTCCTGAATGGGGAAACCCACTTGCATAAGCAAGTATCCTGTTGTGAATACATAGCAACAGGAGGCAAACCGGGGGAACTGAAACATCTAAGTACCCCGAGGAAGAGAAATCAACCGAGATTCCGAAAGTAGCGGCGAGCGAAATTGGATTAGCCCTTAAGCTTTTAATGATGCAGGTGAAGAGTCTGGAAAGTCTCGCAATAAAGGGTGATAGCCCCGTAACCGACACATCATAATCAGTGAAAACGAGTAGGGCGGGACACGTGATATCCTGTCTGAATATGGGGGGACCATCCTCCAAGGCTAAATACTACTGACTGACCGATAGTGAACCAGTACCGTGAGGGAAAGGCGAAAAGAACCCCTGTGAGGGGAGTGAAATAGAACCTGAAACCGTGTACGTACAAGCAGTAGGAGCACCTTCGTGGTGTGACTGCGTACCTTTTGTATAATGGGTCAGCGACTTAATTTTAGTAGCAAGGTTAACCGTTTAGGGGAGCCGTAGGGAAACCGAGTCTTAACTGGGCGTACAGTTGCTAGGATTAGACCCGAAACCAGGTGATCTAGCCATGGGCAGGTTGAAGGTTGAGTAACATCAACTGGAGGACCGAACCGACTAATGTTGAAAAATTAGCGGATGACTTGTGGCTAGGGGTGAAAGGCCAATCAAACCTGGAGATAGCTGGTTCTCCCCGAAAGCTATTTAGGTAGCGCCTCGGACGAATACTACTGGGGGTAGAGCACTGTTAAGGCTAGGGGGTCATCCCGACTTACCAACCCTTTGCAAACTCCGAATACCAGTAAGTACTATCCGGGAGACACACGGCGGGTGCTAACGTCCGTCGTGGAGAGGGAAACAACCCAGACCGCCAGCTAAGGTCCCAAAGTATAGCTAAGTGGGAAACGATGTGGGAAGGCTCAGACAGCCAGGATGTTGGCTTAGAAGCAGCCATCATTTAAAGAAAGCGTAATAGCTCACTGGTCGAGTCGGCCTGCGCGGAAGATGTAACGGGGCTAAGCTATACACCGAAGCTGCGGCTACGTACCTTAGGGTATGTGGGGTAGGGGAGCGTTCTGTAAGCCGTTGAAGGTGGTCTGTAAGGGCTGCTGGAGGTATCAGAAGTGCGAATGCTGACATGAGTAACGATAAAGGGAGTGAAAAACTCCCTCGCCGGAAGACCAAGGGTTCCTGTCCAACGTTAATCGGGGCAGGGTAAGTCGACTCCTAAGGCGAGGCCGAAAGGCGTAGTCGATGGGAAACGGGTTAATATTCCCGTACTTCTTACAATTGCGATGGGGGGACGGAGAAGGCTAGGTGGGCCTGGCGACGGTTGTCCAGGTTCAAGTATGTAGGCGGGTGGTTTAGGTAAATCCGGACCACTACTAACGCTGAGATACGATGTCGAGCTACTACGGTAGTGAAGTCATTGATGCCATGCTTCCAGGAAAAGCCTCTAAGCTTCAGATTGTAAGGAATCGTACCCCAAACCGACACAGGTGGTCGGGTAGAGAATACCAAGGCGCTTGAGAGAACTCGGGTGAAGGAACTAGGCAAAATGGTACCGTAACTTCGGGAGAAGGTACGCTCTTATCAGTGAAGTCCCTTGCGGATGGAGCAGACGAGAGTCGCAGATACCAGGTGGCTGCAACTGTTTATTAAAAACAC
Organism: Vibrio sp. QJM3NY_26; assembly: GCF_057786005.1. Classification (NCBI taxonomy): domain Bacteria; kingdom Pseudomonadati; phylum Pseudomonadota; class Gammaproteobacteria; order Vibrionales; family Vibrionaceae; genus Vibrio; species Vibrio sp. QJM3NY_26. Next base: position 312,374 of record NZ_CM173515.1, read on the forward strand.
AGCACTGTGCAAAATCGTAAGATGACGTATACGGTGTGACGCCTGCCCGGTGCCGGAAGGTTAATTGATGGGGTTAGACTTCGGTCGAAGCTCTTGATCGAAGCCCCGGTAAACGGCGGCCGTAACTATAACGGTCCTAAGGTAGCGAAATTCCTTGTCGGGTAAGTTCCGACCTGCACGAATGGCGTAATGATGGCCACGCTGTCTCCACCCGAGACTCAGTGAAATTGAAATCGCTGTGAAGATGCAGTGTACCCGCGGCTAGACGGAAAGACCCCGTGAACCTTTACTACAGCTTGGCACTGAACATTGAACCTACATGTGTAGGATAGGTGGGAGACTATGAAATTGCGTCGCTAGATGTGATGGAGTCGTCCTTGAAATACCACCCTTGTAGTTTTGATGTTCTAACGTTGGCCCCTGAATCGGGGTTACGGACAGTGCCTGGTGGGTAGTTTGACTGGGGCGGTCTCCTCCCAAAGAGTAACGGAGGAGCACGAAGGTGGGCTAAACACGGTTGGACATCGTGTGGTTAGTGCAATGGCATAAGCCCGCTTGACTGCGAGAATGACAATTCGAGCAGGTGCGAAAGCAGGTCATAGTGATCCGGTGGTTCTGAATGGAAGGGCCATCGCTCAACGGATAAAAGGTACTCCGGGGATAACAGGCTGATACCGCCCAAGAGTTCATATCGACGGCGGTGTTTGGCACCTCGATGTCGGCTCATCACATCCTGGGGCTGAAGTCGGTCCCAAGGGTATGGCTGTTCGCCATTTAAAGTGGTACGCGAGCTGGGTTTAGAACGTCGTGAGACAGTTCGGTCCCTATCTGCCGTGGGCGTTGGAAAATTGAAAGGGGCTGCTCCTAGTACGAGAGGACCGGAGTGGACGAACCTCTGGTGTTCGGGTTGTCATGCCAATGGCATTGCCCGGTAGCTAAGTTCGGAATCGATAACCGCTGAAAGCATCTAAGCGGGAAGCGAGCCTTGAGATGAGTTTTCCCTGGCACTATAAGTGTCCTAAAGGGTTGTCGTAGACTACGACGTTGATAGGCAGGGTGTGTAAGTGCTGCGAGGCATTGAGCTAACCTGTACTAATTGCCCGTGAGGCTTAACCATACAACACCCAAGGGGTTTTGTGGACTCAATAGAAAGACAGACCTTGAATGAGTTTGAAGAGAAATAACTTTTAAATACAGTTTTCCGAATTTTAAAATTTGCTTGGCGACCATAGCATTGTGGACCCACCTGATTCCATGCCGAACTCAGAAGTGAAACACAATAGCGCCGATGGTAGTGTGGGGCTTCCCCATGTGAGAGTAGGACATCGCCAGGCTTTAATTTCGACTTTGTCTAGTTTCTAGACAAGTCACCATAGAGTTCTAAGTTTCTTAGAGTTTTATGTTGACTTTCAAAGTGGAAAGCGTATTATACGCGTCCTGCTTAAGTGCTAAGGTACTGAAAGCAAAGCTCTTTAACAATTTAAACCTATCAATCTGTGTGGGCACTCGTTGATGAATATCAAAACGTTATTGGTTCTTTTTCGAAAGAGCGTAATAACAGTTACTTCGGTAACAAACTTGATTTCAATGAACTGAGTGACCAATACGAATAACTTCGGTTATTTGGCACAGTCAATTCATTACCATTCTGTTGGAATGGTAATAGCTTTAAAATTACACTCTTTATTTATAAAGAATAGTTTTGAAGTCAGTATTCGTTGAGTCACAAAATCTTAAATTGAAGAGTTTGATCATGGCTCAGATTGAACGCTGGCGGCAGGCCTAACACATGCAAGTCGAGCGGAAACGACACTAACAATCTTTCGGGTGCGTTAATGGGCGTCGAGCGGCGGACGGGTGAGTAATGCCTAGGAAATTGCCTTGATGTGGGGGATAACCATTGGAAACGATGGCTAATACCGCATAATGCCTACGGGCCAAAGAGGGGGACCTTCGGGCCTCTCGCGTCAAGATATGCCTAGGTGGGATTAGCTAGTTGGTGAGGTAATGGCTCACCAAGGCGACGATCCCTAGCTGGTCTGAGAGGATGATCAGCCACACTGGAACTGAGACACGGTCCAGACTCCTACGGGAGGCAGCAGTGGGGAATATTGCACAATGGGCGAAAGCCTGATGCAGCCATGCCGCGTGTATGAAGAAGGCCTTCGGGTTGTAAAGTACTTTCAGTTGTGAGGAAGGGTGTGTAGTTAATAGCTGCGCATCTTGACGTTAGCAACAGAAGAAGCACCGGCTAACTCCGTGCCAGCAGCCGCGGTAATACGGAGGGTGCGAGCGTTAATCGGAATTACTGGGCGTAAAGCGCATGCAGGTGGTTCATTAAGTCAGATGTGAAAGCCCGGGGCTCAACCTCGGAACTGCATTTGAAACTGGTGAACTAGAGTGCTGTAGAGGGGGGTAGAATTTCAGGTGTAGCGGTGAAATGCGTAGAGATCTGAAGGAATACCAGTGGCGAAGGCGGCCCCCTGGACAGACACTGACACTCAGATGCGAAAGCGTGGGGAGCAAACAGGATTAGATACCCTGGTAGTCCACGCCGTAAACGATGTCTACTTGGAGGTTGTGGCCTTGAGCCGTGGCTTTCGGAGCTAACGCGTTAAGTAGACCGCCTGGGGAGTACGGTCGCAAGATTAAAACTCAAATGAATTGACGGGGGCCCGCACAAGCGGTGGAGCATGTGGTTTAATTCGATGCAACGCGAAGAACCTTACCTACTCTTGACATCCAGAGAAGCCAGCGGAGACGCAGGTGTGCCTTCGGGAACTCTGAGACAGGTGCTGCATGGCTGTCGTCAGCTCGTGTTGTGAAATGTTGGGTTAAGTCCCGCAACGAGCGCAACCCTTATCCTTGTTTGCCAGCGAGTAATGTCGGGAACTCCAGGGAGACTGCCGGTGATAAACCGGAGGAAGGTGGGGACGACGTCAAGTCATCATGGCCCTTACGAGTAGGGCTACACACGTGCTACAATGGCGCATACAGAGGGCAGCAAGCTAGCGATAGTGAGCGAATCCCAAAAAGTGCGTCGTAGTCCGGATTGGAGTCTGCAACTCGACTCCATGAAGTCGGAATCGCTAGTAATCGTGAATCAGAATGTCACGGTGAATACGTTCCCGGGCCTTGTACACACCGCCCGTCACACCATGGGAGTGGGCTGCAAAAGAAGTGGGTAGTTTAACCTTTCGGGGAGGACGCTCACCACTTTGTGGTTCATGACTGGGGTGAAGTCGTAACAAGGTAGCCCTAGGGGAACCTGGGGCTGGATCACCTCCTTATACGAAGATACTTACGATGAGTGTCCACACAGATTGATGGTTTAGATTTAGTTAAAGCAAGAGCTTTAATTAATAACGTAAGTTATTGATTAAAGCTTTTTGCTTTATGCTCTTTAACAATTTGGAAAGCTGACTGATTTGATTACTTACGAGTAATTCAAATCAAATTTAAAAGTTCTCAATGTTTATCTTTTAGATAAACACAACAAACACATTCAAGTGTCTTGTATTCGAATCAAACGTTAGTTTGATTCACAATTGAGTCCGGCAAACAGTTATCAAGAATTAACCCTTCTTGATGACAACCAAAAACCTTGGTTAGTTGCCATACGCTTATTTGTCTTCACTTTTTAAAGTGAAAGTAAATAGAAACCCTTTCGGGTTGTATGGTTAAGTGACTAAGCGTACACGGTGGATGCCTTGGCAGTCAGAGGCGATGAAAGGCGTAATAACTTGCGATAAGCCCAGATTAGGTAGTAATAACCTTTTGAGTCTGGGATTCCTGAATGGGGAAACCCACTTGCATAAGCAAGTATCCTGTTGTGAATACATAGCAACAGGAGGCAAACCGGGGGAACTGAAACATCTAAGTACCCCGAGGAAGAGAAATCAACCGAGATTCCGAAAGTAGCGGCGAGCGAAATTGGATTAGCCCTTAAGCTTTTAGTGAGACAGATGAAGGCTCTGGAAAGTGCCGCAATAAAGGGTGATAGCCCCGTAATCGACATCTCATAATCAGTGAAAACGAGTAGGGCGGGACACGTGATATCCTGTCTGAATATGGGGGGACCATCCTCCAAGGCTAAATACTACTGACTGACCGATAGTGAACCAGTACCGTGAGGGAAAGGCGAAAAGAACCCCTGTGAGGGGAGTGAAATAGAACCTGAAACCGTGTACGTACAAGCAGTAGGAGCACCTTCGTGGTGTGACTGCGTACCTTTTGTATAATGGGTCAGCGACTTAATTTTAGTAGCAAGGTTAACCGTTTAGGGGAGCCGTAGGGAAACCGAGTCTTAACTGGGCGTACAGTTGCTAGGATTAGACCCGAAACCAGGTGATCTAGCCATGGGCAGGTTGAAGGTTGAGTAACATCAACTGGAGGACCGAACCGACTAATGTTGAAAAATTAGCGGATGACTTGTGGCTAGGGGTGAAAGGCCAATCAAACCTGGAGATAGCTGGTTCTCCCCGAAAGCTATTTAGGTAGCGCCTCGGACGAATACTACTGGGGGTAGAGCACTGTTAAGGCTAGGGGGTCATCCCGACTTACCAACCCTTTGCAAACTCCGAATACCAGTAAGTACTATCCGGGAGACACACGGCGGGTGCTAACGTCCGTCGTGGAGAGGGAAACAACCCAGACCGCCAGCTAAGGTCCCAAAGTATAGCTAAGTGGGAAACGATGTGGGAAGGCTCAGACAGCCAGGATGTTGGCTTAGAAGCAGCCATCATTTAAAGAAAGCGTAATAGCTCACTGGTCGAGTCGGCCTGCGCGGAAGATGTAACGGGGCTAAGCTATACACCGAAGCTGCGGCTACGTATCTTAGGATATGTGGGGTAGGGGAGCGTTCTGTAAGCCGTTGAAGGTGGTCTGTAAGGGCTGCTGGAGGTATCAGAAGTGCGAATGCTGACATGAGTAACGATAAAGGGAGTGAAAAACTCCCTCGCCGGAAGACCAAGGGTTCCTGTCCAACGTTAATCGGGGCAGGGTAAGTCGACTCCTAAGGCGAGGCCGAAAGGCGTAGTCGATGGGAAACGGGTTAATATTCCCGTACTTCTTACAATTGCGATGGGGGGACGGAGAAGGCTAGGTGGGCCTGGCGACGGTTGTCCAGGTTCAAGTATGTAGGCGGAAAGTTTAGGTAAATCCGGACTTTCTTAACGCTGAGATACGATGTCGAGCTACTACGGTAGTGAAGTCATTGATGCCATGCTTCCAGGAAAAGCCTCTAAGCTTCAGATTGTAAGGAATCGTACCCCAAACCGACACAGGTGGTCGGGTAGAGAATACCAAGGCGCTTGAGAGAACTCGGGTGAAGGAACTAGGCAAAATGGTACCGTAACTTCGGGAGAAGGTACGCTCTTATCAGTGAAGTCCCTTGCGGATGGAGCAGACGAGAGTCGCAGATACCAGGTGGCTGCAACTGTTTATTAAAAACACAGCACTGTGCAAAATCGTAAGATGACGTATACGGTGTGACGCCTGCCCGGTGCCGGAAGGTTAATTGATGGGGTTAGTCTTCGGACGAAGCTCTTGATCGAAGCCCCGGTAAACGGCGGCCGTAACTATAACGGTCCTAAGGTAGCGAAATTCCTTGTCGGGTAAGTTCCGACCTGCACGAATGGCGTAATGATGGCCACGCTGTCTCCACCCGAGACTCAGTGAAATTGAAATCGCTGTGAAGATGCAGTGTACCCGCGGCTAGACGGAAAGACCCCGTGAACCTTTACTACAGCTTGGCACTGAACATTGAACCTACATGTGTAGGATAGGTGGGAGACTATGAAATTGCGTCGCTAGATGTGATGGAGTCGTCCTTGAAATACCACCCTTGTAGTTTTGATGTTCTAACGTTGGTCCCTGAATCGGGATTACGGACAGTGCCTGGTGGGTAGTTTGACTGGGGCGGTCTCCTCCCAAAGAGTAACGGAGGAGCACGAAGGTGGGCTAAACACGGTTGGACATCGTGTGGTTAGTGCAATGGCATAAGCCCGCTTGACTGCGAGAATGACAATTCGAGCAGGTGCGAAAGCAGGTCATAGTGATCCGGTGGTTCTGAATGGAAGGGCCATCGCTCAACGGATAAAAGGTACTCCGGGGATAACAGGCTGATACCGCCCAAGAGTTCATATCGACGGCGGTGTTTGGCACCTCGATGTCGGCTCATCACATCCTGGGGCTGAAGTCGGTCCCAAGGGTATGGCTGTTCGCCATTTAAAGTGGTACGCGAGCTGGGTTTAGAACGTCGTGAGACAGTTCGGTCCCTATCTGCCGTGGGCGTTGGAAAATTGAAAGGGGCTGCTCCTAGTACGAGAGGACCGGAGTGGACGAACCTCTGGTGTTCGGGTTGTCATGCCAATGGCATTGCCCGGTAGCTAAGTTCGGAATCGATAACCGCTGAAAGCATCTAAGCGGGAAGCGAGCCTTGAGATGAGTTTTCCCTGGCACTATAAGTGTCCTAAAGGGTTGTCGTAGACTACGACGTTGATAGGCAGGGTGTGTAAGTGCTGCGAGGCATTGAGCTAACCTGTACTAATTGCCCGTGAGGCTTAACCATACAACACCCAAGGGGTTTTGTGGACTCAATAGAAAGACAGACCTTGAATGAGTTTGAAGAGAAATACTTTTAGATAAGCTTTCCGAATTTTAAAATTTGCTTGGCGACCATAGCATTGTGGACCCACCTGATTCCATGCCGAACTCAGAAGTGAAACACAATAGCGCCGATGGTAGTGTGGGGCTTCCCCATGTGAGAGTAGGACATCGCCAGGCTTTAAATTAAATCTTTAGGTTGACCGACCTGGAGATATGGACGCTCACTTAGTGAGTTGACCACTGCGGAGTGGTAGTTCAGTTGGTTAGAATACCGGCCTGTCACGCCGGGGGTCGCGGGTTCGAGTCCCGTCCACTCCGCCACTTATTCGATAACCTCGCCTAGTGCGAGGTTTTTTCGAATCTGACGTAGTAAAAAGTTTTAGGGGTGTAGCTCCAATTGGCAGAGCAGCGGATTCCAAATCCGCGTGTTGGGAGTTCGAATCTCTCCACCCCTGCCATATTTAAGGCTCTAGCAGAAATGCTAGAGCCTTTTTGCTTTCTGAATCTAATATATACGCTATTAGCAAAGTAGCGGATTCTCCGACTTACCAAAATAGCGCGTGTTGGGAGTTCGAATCTCTCCACCCCTGCCATATACGAAGCCTCAGCAGAAATGCTGAGGCTTTTTTGCATCTGTTGCTTCTACGGAGCAATGTTGGGAGCTGGATCGCCAGCCCGGTCTAATCTCCGGAGTGCTGGCTCAGTCCACCCCTGCGATATTTAAGGCTCTAGACTGCGCGTCCTAGCAGAAATGCTAGAGCCTTTTTTATGCCTGTCACCTTTAATGTAACGCTAGAAGTATTAAGTGCTCCTTTAGCTCCCCCTATTTAGTCGAATCGCTTAATACCTATTGAATACAACCTTGCTGTATTTGAAGACTTAGTCGAACACTAGAGCTTTCTGTTCAGCACTGATCTGGCTGCGTAGTTTCTGGTAGTGACTAAAGCTATTGCTGTTAGGCCTTGAGTCTCATTATTTTTTCCGGAAGGAATGCTTATGCAACGGAACTCTTTTCTAGTGGGTAGACTCGCTAGTGTTGTAGAAGAACGAGTTCTTTGTATGCTTCACTGCCAGTAAGATTTTTGGCTAAGATCGCTGTTCATCACGTCGCTCGCATCATGATTAAACATCCTTTGTCTTCGCTTTGGTTCAGGCCAAATCTAAATTCCCCGATTAAGCTTTGACTACTCTAATTATTGTTCATCAAATGTCGAGATACGATCGATGTGTAACATATACCTTTCAGCTAGAGCTTCAGTTAGGAAATTGGTGAATCTGATTTTCATCAGACACAAAAAAGGCCACCTATATTAGGCAGCCTAGTTTAATATTTTGAGATGTTAATCTAACTCTTTCTCAGCTTGTTTCGCTTTCTCTATCATCGGAGTAATTGTTGAACCTTGAACTAAGATTGAGAACACAACAACAGCGTATGTCATGACGAGGATTATCTCTTTAACATCTATTGCCTTGTCTTCAATCACCCAGATACCTGAAGGGATTGAAAGTGCCATGGCTAGAGCTAGTCCACCACGCAACCCACCCCAAGTTAAGATCTTGATTGACCAAGGGTTGTAAGTTCTAAAGCGTTTGAATCCGATATAAGACAAGAAAACACTTAGGTAGCGTGCGCTTAGCACTAGAGGTACTGCGAACGCCATTAAGATCCAGTCTTCTTGGTGGAATTTGAATAACAACATCGACATACCGATCAATAAGAACAATACGCCATTTAAGAATTCATCTATCAATTCCCAGAAGTGGTCTAGGTGATCCTCACTCTCTTTCGAGAATCCAATAAAGCGCGTCCAGTTACCAATCATGATACCTGAGACCACCATTGCTAACGGTCCTGATACATGTAGGACTTCAGCAAAGGCATAACCAGCTGTCGGAATACCTATGGTTAATAGCAACTCCATCGAGTGGTCATCGGTGTTGCTGATTAGGTAATGGAATATTAAACCTAGAACAAAGCCATAGACGATACCACCGATAGCCTCTTGGACGAATAACATGGTCACGCTACCTACGGTCGGTGCTTCTGTACCGAACGCAATGGTAAATAGGGTAACGAAGATCACTAGGCCAAAACCATCGTTGAATAGAGATTCTCCCTCGATTTGAGTAGAGATTCGTCTGGGAGCGTCGAGCTTTTTGACTATAGCTAACACCGCAATGGGATCGGTTGGTGAGATTAGAGAGCCAAAGAGTAAGCAATAAATCAAATCAAATTGAATGCCGATGAATTGACAGAATCCATAGAGCACAAAACCAATAAAGAATGTCGAAAACAGTGTAGCGCCAAGAGCCAGTACTGTTATTTCCCATTTCTGATCTTTTAGATTAGGTAACTTAATCCCAAGACCACCAGCAAAGAGTAAGAATCCCAATATTCCTTTCAGGAGGAAATCTTCAAAGTTGATACTGGCAACAGTTTCTGAGGCGATGTCAGCCAATTGAAACCAATTGTTTTGTCCCGCAATGATAATCAATAGAGATAACATCATTGAACCAGCTGTAATGGCGATGGTTGTCTGCATTTTACCAATTTTGGTATTCACGAAAGCAATAAGCATGGCAGCAGCGGACAAGAAGCATAAGGTGTAGTAGACCGACATTGGGATCCCAACATGTAACAAAGTATGAATATTAATTTTCGTTGTCTCATGCTCAAATAGCAAACATTTTTTTGTTATGAGTCGGTAATCAATTTCCTTTTTTAGACGTCTAGACTCCTTTTAAATGTGTGATAGGATGGAGAGATAATTAAAGGAATGAGGTTGTATTGTGGGAAGTAATGTAAGGCAAAAGATTGAAGCTCTGTTGAAGCAACGAATTTTACTGATCGATGGTGGCATGGGTACCATGATTCAGGATTATAAATTGGAAGAGCAAGACTATCGCGGTGAACGCTTTGCTGATTGGCATAGTGACTTAAAAGGCAACAATGACCTTTTAGTACTTACACAGCCTAAGCTTATCAAAGATATCCATTCGGAATATTTGGAAGCTGGGGCCGACATCCTCGAGACCAACACCTTTAACTCTACAACCATCGCTATGGCTGACTACGATATGGCAAGCCTTAGCGAAGAAATTAACTTTACGGCTGCTCAACTGGCACGTGAAGCTGCTGATGAGTGGACAGCAAAGACTCCGAACAAACCTCGTTTCGTTGCCGGTGTTTTAGGCCCTACTAACCGAACCTGTTCTATCTCTCCTGATGTCAATGACCCGGGTTACCGCAACGTTAGCTTTGATGAATTGGTTGAAGCTTACTCTGAATCGACTCGTGCTCTTATCAAGGGTGGTTCGGATCTTATTCTTATCGAGACTATCTTTGATACGCTAAACGCGAAAGCATGTGCTTTTGCTGTTGAATCGGTTTTTGAAGAAATTGGTATTAAATTGCCAGTAATGATCTCCGGCACCATAACTGACGCATCAGGCCGTACGCTTTCAGGGCAGACAACAGAAGCATTCTATAACGCCCTTCGTCATGTTAGACCTATCTCATTTGGATTGAACTGTGCGTTAGGTCCTGATGAACTCCGCGAATACGTCAATGAGATGTCTCGTATCTCTGAATGCAATGTTTCTGCTCACCCTAATGCAGGTTTACCCAACGCGTTCGGTGAATATGACCTATCTCCGGAAGAGATGGCAGAACACGTTAAGGAGTGGGCTGAAAGTGGCTTCTTGAACTTAATTGGCGGTTGTTGTGGTACGACGCCAGAACATATTCGCCAAATGGCCGATGTCGTTGAAGGCGTAACTCCGCGTCAACTACCTGATTTGCCAGTGTCTTGCCGTTTATCTGGCTTGGAGCCATTAACGATTGACAAAGAATCTCTATTTGTGAACGTGGGTGAGCGTACTAACGTTACCGGTTCTGCTCGATTTAAGCGATTGATAAAAGAAGAGCTTTACGATGAAGCCTTGAGTGTTGCTCGAGAGCAAGTTGAGAACGGCGCTCAGATCATCGATATCAACATGGATGAAGGGATGCTAGACGCTGAGGCGTGCATGGTTAAATTCCTTAATCTATGTGCGTCTGAGCCTGAGATCTCGAAAGTGCCAGTCATGGTCGACTCTTCAAAATGGGAAGTTATCGAAGCGGGTCTGAAATGTATTCAGGGTAAAGGCATCGTTAACTCTATCTCATTGAAGGAAGGGAAAGAGAAGTTTGTCGAACAAGCGAAACTGGTTCGTCGTTATGGCGCAGCAGTCATCGTGATGGCGTTCGACGAACTAGGTCAGGCAGATACTCGAGAACGTAAGGTTGAGATCTGTACTAATGCCTACAACATTCTTGTTGATGAAGTAGGTTTCCCGCCAGAAGATATTATTTTTGACCCGAACATTTTCGCAGTGGCTACGGGTATTGATGATCATAACAATTACGCGGTGGATTTCATTGAAGCGGTAAGTGATATCAAACGTGATCTTCCTCATGCGATGATCTCGGGTGGTGTGTCGAATGTTTCATTCTCTTTCCGCGGTAATAACTACGTTCGTGAGGCTATTCACGCGGTATTCCTGTATCACTGTTTTAAAAACGGTATGGATATGGGCATCGTTAATGCGGGTCAACTTGAGATCTACGATAATGTGCCTGAAGACTTACGTGAAGCTGTTGAAGACGTGGTGCTTAACCGTCGTGATGACTCGACGGAGCGCTTATTGGATATTGCGACTGCATACTTAGAGCGTGCAGTTGGAAAGGTTGAAGATAAATCGGCGTTAGAGTGGCGCACCTGGCCAGTAGAAAAGCGCTTAGAGCACTCTTTGGTGAAAGGCATTACTGATTTCATCATTGAAGACACAGAAGAGGCTCGTGTTAATGCTTCTCGCCCTATTGAAGTGATTGAAGGTCCTTTGATGGATGGTATGAATGTGGTCGGTGACTTATTTGGTGAAGGTAAAATGTTCCTTCCTCAAGTAGTGAAATCTGCCCGTGTAATGAAGCAAGCTGTCGCCCATCTTGAGCCATTTATTAATGCAACTAAAGACGTCGGTGCGACTAACGGGAAAATACTGTTAGCAACAGTGAAAGGTGATGTTCACGACATCGGTAAGAATATCGTTGGCGTGGTTTTACAGTGTAATAACTACGAAATTATCGATCTAGGCGTGATGGTTTCATGTGAAAAAATTCTCAAGGTAGCCAAAGAAGAAAACGTCGACATCATTGGTCTCTCGGGTCTGATTACTCCCTCTCTCGATGAAATGGTGCATGTTGCGAAAGAGATGGAAAGACAAGGCTTTAAGTTGCCTTTGTTGATTGGTGGCGCAACCACGTCTAAGGCACATACAGCGGTTAAAATTGAACAGAACTATTCTGAGCCCGTTGTTTATGTCAATAACGCATCACGTGCTGTTGGTGTATGTACCTCATTGTTATCTAATGAATTGAAGCCCGCATTCGTCGAGAAGTTGGTTCTAGATTACGACCGCGTTCGTGATCAACACAACCGCAAGAAGCCGCGCACTAAGCCAGTCTCGCTTGAGAGAGCGCGTGCTAACAGAGTGGCCATTGATTGGAATGCTTACACTCCGCCAGCACCCGCTAAGCCAGGAGTGCACATCTTCAAGGATTTTGATGTCGCTACTTTACGTAAGTACATCGATTGGACCCCATTCTTTATGACGTGGTCTTTGGTTGGTAAGTACCCGGCAATTTTTGATCATGAAGAAGTAGGCGAAGAGGCGAAGCGCTTATTTAAAGACGCCAATGATTTATTGGATCGAGTACAAAGAGAGAAGTTGCTTGAAGCTCGTGGTATGTGCGCTATGTTCCCAGCGAACAGTGTTGGTGATGATATTGAAGTGTATACCGATGAATCTCGTACCGAGGTATTAAAGGTTCTGCACAACCTTCGTCAACAAACCGAAAAGCCAAAAGGTTTTAACTACTGTTTGTCAGATTACATTGCGCCGAAAGATAGCGGTAAAGCGGACTGGATTGGTGGCTTTGCGGTGACGGGTGGTATTGGTGAGAGAGAACTTGCTGATGAATACAAAGCCAATGGTGATGACTACAACGCGATTATGATTCAAGCTGTGGCTGATCGATTGGCAGAAGCGTTCGCTGAATACCTGCATAAAGAAGTGAGAAAGGACATTTGGGGTTACTCGCCTGATGAGGATTTGTCTAATGACGATTTGATTCGAGAGAAGTACCAAGGTATTCGTCCAGCTCCGGGTTATCCAGCTTGTCCTGAGCATACTGAAAAAGGTTCGTTGTGGGAGTTGATGGATGTTGAAAAAGCGATCGACATGTCACTAACAACTAGTTATGCGATGTGGCCAGGTGCTTCTGTGTCTGGTATGTACTTCTCGCATCCTGATTCACGATACTTTGCGATTGCTCAGATTCAACAGGATCAAGTGGATAGCTATGCTGATCGTAAAGGTTGGGATATGTTGGAAGCTGAGAAGTGGTTAGGTCCAAACATTAACTAGTTTGAATCTATGACGGGCTTTGATTCGTAAAAATAAAAGGGTTGCTTAAGAGCAACCCTTTTTGTATCTGTCGTTTGGTGATTTTAAACTAATCGAGCAACCATCGTTTTATTCAAACAGCTCTTGATGCAGCTTTTGAATCGCTAACTTGGAGACAGATTCATCAAGCAAGAAGCACAGGTTGTGTGGGCTCGCTCCGTAACAAATCATACGTAGGTTGAAATCTTCAAGCGTGCCGAATACTTGCTTCGCATAGCCTTTGCTTTCACTCATGTTGTTGCCAATAAGAGCAACAAGGCATAGGTCGTGTTCAATATCCACAGAACACAGCTCTTCAAGCTCAATTCGAGCGGCTTCTGGTAACTGAGGAGCACCACCTGATGTATCTGTTTGATCGAGAGTGAGTGAGACACTGATCTCTGAGGTAGTGATAAGATCGACAGAGATCTTATGCTTAGCCAGGATCTCGAACACTTTTGCGAGGAAGCCATAAGCATGGAACATATTGGCGCTGCGTAACGTAACCATGGTTTGATTGCAGCGTAGGGCAAGCGCTCTGAACAGAGGGGAGCTTTCAACTTGTTGACGAATCCATGTGCCACCGAGCTCTGGTGCTTTTGACGAGCCGACAAATACCGGAATTTGGTGGCGTAGTGCCGGGACTAGAGTCGATGGGTGCAAGATCTTCGCGCCAAAGTTTGCCATTTCCGATGCTTCGCTGAAGCTAATCTCTGGGATAGGGGATGCTTTCGATGCGATCCGTGGATCCGTGGTGTAGATGCCCGGAACATCAGTCCAGATTTCTAAACCAATCGCTTGTACAGATTCTGCAATCAGTGCCGCTGAGTAATCACTACCACCACGACCTAACGTTGTGGTGTTACCTTCGCTATCGGCGCCGATAAAGCCTTGGGTAACGACAACTTGCTGTTGGCATAGTGGAATCAATTTCTGTTGAGCTAAGGCTGCAATATCTTTTAACAGTGGTTCAGCTTTGCCGAAGTCATCATTGGTGCGCATCACTTCTCTGATGTCAAAACGGACAGCGGGTGTGCCACGCTCGCGAATGATTTGAGCGAGGATATGTGTCGACATTAGTTCGCCACATGCCACTAGGTGATCGGTGAGTTTAGTACTGGCTTGGAATGATGCCGCTTCGGCTGCACTCGCAATGTCATCGAGAATGCTGTGCACATCTTTTTCAATACTAATTGGGTCAGCTAGCTGATCAAGAATCGCGTTATGAATGTCAGTCAATTGCGTCAATAATTCCTGACGACGAGTTTTGTCTTGGACACCATTCGCTAGTTCAACCAGCAAGTTGGTGACGCCTGAGCACGCGCTGCTCACAACCAGTTTCGTATTCGAGTTATTTTCAATAATGGCAGCACAACGGCTCATTGCTTCAAAGTTGGCAACACTTGTTCCACCAAACTTAGCGACATTAAAAGAACCAGCTACATTAGATGCACTCACGATATATCTCCCACGACTTCCTAAAATAAAATTACGGTTGGGTAATCCAACGTCCGATGTTTTTCGAAGAGAGTATTTAGAGCAAAAAGAGAGGAATTATTAGAATAGTAACCTCAGAAGCTCTTCACCATATAGAAATGGCGACAGTTGCCGGGATTCAGCCCGCTCAACCGATAATAAAGGTCCTGCATCCTTTTATTATCTCGGCACTGCTCCCCCTTGATGCTTTGTATTGGAAATGCGGTTCCACAAAACATCTGCCTGGGCAGTGCTCCTCTTCTGCTAGATAGCCATTTCATTGAACGTGTTTGCGGTAACAATGTCAATCCGTAACTGGAGATATTTAAAAAATAATTTTAACAATTATGTGACACTGGTGTGACCTCAATACTTTTAGCTAATTGATGACGGTATCGATTTGCTTTAGGGTGGATTGTTCACAACATTAACGTAAGGGATGTACATGTCTAATTTAACACTCACTACTGCTATCGAGAGCTTTTATCCGCCACACCGAACGTTAATGGGGCCGGGGCCTTCAGACATTTCTCCTCAAGTTTTACAGGCCTTAAGCCGTCCTACTATTGGTCACCTCGACCCGTTATTTATCGCGATGATGGATGAACTGAAACAACTTCTTAAGTATGCATTCCAAACAGAGAATGAATTTACTATTGCTGTTTCTGCGCCCGGCAGTGCAGGTATGGAAACCTGTTTTGTTAACTTGATTGAGCCCGGTGAGAAGGTGATTGTTTGTCGCAATGGCGTTTTTGGTGAGCGTATGCGAGAGAATGTTGTGCGTTGTGGTGGTGAAGCGATCCTTGTTGATGACGAGTGGGGCAAGCCCGTTTCCGTTGAAAAGGTAGAAAAAGCATTGGCAGAAAACCCTGATGCTGTTGCTGTCGCTTTTGTGCATGCAGAGACGTCTACTGGAGCGTTATCGGATGCTCAAGCGATTTCAGCAGTCGCTCGTCAGTTTGATGCGTTGTCGATTGTGGATGCGGTGACGTCATTAGGTGGTGTGCCATTGTTGGTTGATGAATGGCAACTCGATGCGGTGTATTCAGGTAGTCAAAAGTGTCTATCTTGCGTTCCTGGCCTGTCTCCAGTGACTTTCTCTCAACGTGCGGTTGAGAAGATGAAGGCGCGTCAAACGCCGGTACAAAGCTGGTTCCTAGATCAAAGCTTAGTACTGGGTTACTGGAGTGGAGAAGGCAAGCGTAGCTACCACCATACGGCACCCGTGAATAGCCTGTATGCTTTGCATGAGTCGTTGGTTTTATTGAAAAATGAAGGCCTGGATAATGCGTGGTCACGTCACCATGCGATGCACCAAGAGCTTAAAGAAGGCGTAGAAGCACTAGGATTAAAGTTTGTGGTTGATGAAGAGAGTCGTCTTCCGCAGCTCAATGCGCTTTATTTCCCTGAAGGAATCGATGAAGCCAAAATCAGAACACAACTTCTAGAAGAATATAACCTTGAAATTGGCGCGGGACTTGGTTCTTTGGCTGGCAAGGCTTGGCGTATTGGTTTAATGGGTTATGGCGCTCGAAAAGAGAATGTCGCTTTGTGCTTAAAAGCGTTGCAAGACGTTTTAAAATAGCGGCAATAAACTCAAGTTCAAAAGAAAAGCGCACGAGAGATCGTGCGCTTTTTTGTGTCTAGACTAAACGTCAATATGGTGAATTAACTCTAGATTCCTTGGCGTCATTTAGCAGAAGAAATATTATTTTCAGCTTCCGATATCTTCTTATATTGAACCTTGGAAAAGTCTCTATTTGGGAACAAGAAGCTCGCTTCACTACGAATTTGTTCTGCTTTACTGTGATCGCCCAATCCTTGATACGCAAGAATCAGGTTACTGTAGAAAGCAGGCCTTGGCTTACGTTTTATGATCTCTAACGACCAATCTATATAAGGTTGGATCAAGCTAGGATCAGCTTTGTAGAGGCCGATATTTAGATAGGTGCTGTATACGTCCCAATCATAGCGATCTTTCCAGACTACAGGGTTCGTTACCTGCTTAAGAATATCCGGGTTTCTGGGTTTAGAAAGTTCAAATTGAGTCAGGACATAATTGGTGTGTAAGGCACTCAACATATAAAAACTGACCAAGATAGGGACGACTAAGCTCGATACTCTAAATAGGGTTTTACTGATGATACTAAACGGCTGTTGGTAGTGACGAGAAGCTCGTTGATCGACCCAGTAAATCAAAATGATAAAGGTTATCCAGTGAATCGCTGAGTGGTAAAAAGGGTACTCGAGCTGAGAATGTAAGAGTATCGGTATAAATAGTGCGAGCAGTGCTAGACGTGTTCCCTTCGTTGAGCTTGCTATACGTGACATGACTAAAAACGCAGCAATTAAGATCCCGATAATTGGTACTATTCCACCTTCAACTCCCCAAAACAGGAATTCATTGTGCGGGTGATCCATTGAAGGAAGGCCGGGGTGATAATTTGAGTTGAGTTGATGCTGGCGAGCCGTGTATAGCGTGTACTCGGATTCGAATTTCCCGTAGCCATACCCTGTAAATGGCTTTTCTATCATCATGTCCAACGCTTGTGGGAATATATATCCTCGAGCATCTTCTAAATGAGAACGACTGGCTTTTTGGCTCGCTAAACTATCTACAGATTGTAAGCTAATGATGGTAAAACCAACAACAACCCCAAGTAGAACTGAACTGCACCATCCGTAACATCGCTTCTTAGTCGAGAATTTGTATAGGTAAGGCAGAATACATATTAACCCTATTACGGCGGCCAACCAGCCAGTTCGTGATGCAATAATAATTAATAGCGGTACGGTTAAGGTTGGGGTTAAATAAAGTAAAATCGATTCGCTAATCTTATGGTTATATTTCGCAGGTTGCCTCGCCAAAAGATAAGCAGAAAGTACAAATCCAGTGGCTAGGAAGCTGGCCATAACATTGGGTTGCTGGAAGATTCCGTAAGGTCGATTAGCTGCTGTGTTGTAGCCAAATGGGTTCCCTGGTTCTAATACAAAATATTGCACATAACCAAACAATGCTTGAATGACGACAGCGAGCACAATGAACCACAATATACGTTGTTTGTGTTTATTGCTGAATTTGAATTGTTGAAGGACTACGAATAAGGCAAAGCCCGCCCATAATCCAAGTAGTCGACCAGATGCTGCTTGAGGAAAGGCGTTACTGTAGAGCGTGGGTAGCGTAAGTATCACGCAACTGATCAGCAAGCCAACGGTTAACTTGGAATATTTGAGTACTCGGTTAGTCGCGAGTTGGTAGAAGCCAATTGCTAACGTAAAGCTAAGAGCTAACCAAGTGGTTGGGTTAAACGATAACGCAAGGCCTGAGCCTCCAGGATTCGGCATGAAAAAATGCATGGCTAACAAGAATACAACAGCTAAAGAAGCCAGAAATGCTTTATTGAGTGGTAGCTGAGTTACCTGATTTTCTAGTTGGGTACCGCTAGTGTGTATTGTTGCCATAAATCCCTAACCTTATAAAAACAGAGCTTGTTCCTTCTGAAACAAGCTCTGTTACTTTAACATTTTTCTGTCTGCTCGCAGGGCGCTATTTTACACCTACTTCAAATTTAACATAGGCTTAAGGAAGCGAGCAGTGTGTGAACCTTCGACTAACGCCACATCTTCAGGTGTACCTTCTGCAACAATCTCACCACCACCTTGACCACCTTCAGGACCAAGGTCTAAGATCCAGTCTGCTGTTTTGACGACATCGAGGTTGTGCTCAATCACGACAACCGTATTACCGTGATCACGCAGCCTATGTAATACCGTCAATAGCTGCTGGATATCGTGGAAATGAAGACCTGTTGTTGGTTCATCAAGAATGTATAAGGTTTTTCCCGTGTCTCGTTTAGACAATTCACGCGCTAATTTAACACGCTGCGCTTCACCACCAGATAAGGTTGTCGCTGCTTGTCCGAGGCGAATGTAGGAAAGGCCAACATCCATCAATGTTTGCAGCTTACGAGCGATAACAGGAACAGGGTTGAAGTATTCTCGAGCATCTTCCACTGTCATCTCTAGAACTTCGTCAATGGTTTTGCCTTTGTAGCGAACTTCTAAAGTTTCACGGTTATAACGCTTACCTTTACACACATCACACGGCACATACACATCTGGCAAGAAGTGCATCTCTACTTTGATGACACCGTCTCCCTGACACGCTTCACAGCGACCACCACGAACGTTAAAACTGAATCGACCTGGCTTGTAGCCACGAGATCGTGATTCTTGGGTACCGGCAAATAACTCACGAATTGGCGTGAAAATACCAGTGTAGGTTGCAGGGTTTGATCTAGGGGTGCGACCGATAGGGCTTTGATCAATATCGATCACTTTGTCGAAATGCTCTAAGCCTTTTATCTTTTTGTGCTGCGCCGGAACTGCGGTTGTAGCACCGTTTAATTGAGTGTGGGCAACTTTAAAGAAGGTGTCATTGATTAGTGTAGATTTACCTGACCCCGATACCCCCGTAATACAGCTGAACAAGCCTACAGGGATCGTCGCAGTGACATTCTTTAGGTTGTTCCCCGTTGCGCCAACGATCTCGACGACCTTTTTCTTGTCGATAGGCGTTCTTTGTTTTGGTATCGCAATTTCTTTGGCGCCACTGAGGTATTGCCCGGTTAAAGAATTCGGGTTTTCGATTATGTCTTGCATGGTGCCTTCTGCGACCACGTGTCCACCATGCACACCCGCACCTGGGCCGATATCGATAACATGGTCAGCACAACGGATTGCGTCTTCATCATGTTCAACAACAAGCACGGTATTTCCTAAGTCTCTGAGGTGAACCAAAGTTTGCAGTAGACGTTCATTATCACGCTGGTGGAGGCCAATTGATGGTTCATCGAGTACATACATAACACCCACTAAACCAGCACCAATTTGACTTGCGAGACGAATCCGTTGCGCTTCACCACCAGACAGTGTTTCCGCACTGCGTGATAAATTAAGGTAATTCAAACCAACGTTCACCAAGAAATGCAGACGGTCATTGATCTCTTTCATTACTTTATCAGCGATCTGACCACGCTGACCGCTGAGCGATAAGTTTTGGAAAAACTCGAGTGCATCAGCAATGCTGAGCTCAACGATTTCGGGCAGTGTGGTATCGCCAATGAAGACATTTCGAGCTTCTAATCTTAAACGCGTGCCATCACAGCTAGAACACGACTTTGTTGATATGTACTTGGCAAGATCTTCACGCACCGCGCTAGATTCAGTATCGCGGTAACGGCGTTCCAGCGTATTTAAAATACCTTCAAATGGGTGACGCTTGACTCGGATATCACCACGATCATTGATGTATTTGAATTCCACTTCAGTACGCCCTGATCCTTTAAGAATAATCTCTTGAGTCTTTTTAGGTAGAGAGTTGAATGGCACATACAGATCAAAACCATAATGGTCTGATAGCGACGTTAGCATCTGAAAATAGTAATAATTCTTCTGATCCCAGCCTTTTATTGCACCTTCTGCAATGCTTAGGTTCTCATCTAAAATCACTCGACTTGGATCAAAATATTGTTGAACACCAAGTCCATCACAAGTACCACATGCACCTGCAGGATTGTTGAATGAGAATAGGCGCGGCTCAAGTTCTTGCATGCTGTAGCCACACTTTGGACAAGCAAAGTTAGCTGAGAACACGATCTCTTCTTGTTCTTTATCATCCATCCAACCGACAACTGCAATGCCACCAGATAGCTCTAATGTGGTTTCGAACGATTCGGCTAAACGTTGTTGAAGATCAGGACGAACCTTAAATCTGTCTACCACGACTTCAATGGTGTGCTTCTTATGAAGTTCCAATGTGGGTGGATCGGACAAATCACAGGTCTCGCCATCAATACGAGCTCGGATAAAGCCTTGCGCAGCTAGGTTTTCCAGTGTCTTTACATGCTCACCTTTACGTTCTTTGACGATCGGTGCCATCAGCATCATCTTTGAGCCTTCAGGCAGTTCTAATACCTTGTCGACCATTTGGCTGATGGTTTGCGCCGCGAGGGGGATATTGTGATCAGGACAGCGTGGCTCGCCAACTCGCGCGTAAAGCAGTCTTAGGTAATCATAGACCTCAGTGATGGTACCGACGGTTGAGCGAGGGTTGTGAGAGGTCGACTTTTGTTCTATCGAGATGGCTGGAGATAAACCTTCGATGTGGTCGACATCGGGTTTTTCCATAAGAGATAGAAATTGGCGAGCATAGGCAGACAAAGATTCTACATAACGACGTTGACCTTCCGCATAGAGAGTATCAAACGCAAGTGACGACTTTCCTGAACCTGATAAACCGGTGATAACCGTCAGCTTATCACGGGGTATGGTTAGGTTAATGTCTTTGAGGTTATGCGTACGAGCGCCTCTAATTTCTATTTTATCCATCTCAATAGACCATGTAATTTTAAGTGGCTAAAGTATTACATAGAGTGAGATTTGTGCAAAGTTTTACTGGATAAAAAAACAGTAAACAAAAAAGGGCGACTCTTTTGAGTCACCCTTGGAATCATTTAATGTGCTGTTAACCAACCGCTAATTGCTGTTAACTCAATAGCTAAATAGCTAAATAGCTAAACAGCGAGCAAGCCAAAATTAGCGATTAAGCTTCTTTTGTTGTTGAGTGCTTACCTAGCTCGATTTGTTGCTGGTCTTTTTTGTATAGGTTTTCAAAGCAGTAATTTGTTGCTTCGATGTAGCCTTCAACACTACCGCAGTCAAAACGTTGGCCTTTAAATTTGTAAGCCAATACACAACCTGCTTTTGCTTGTTTTAGCAATGCATCAGTGATTTGGATTTCGCCGCCTTTGCCTGGTTCAGTCTGCTCGATAAGCTCAAAGATATCTGGAGTCAGAATGTA
This sequence comes from Vibrio sp. QJM3NY_26, assembly GCF_057786005.1. NCBI lineage: Bacteria > Pseudomonadati > Pseudomonadota > Gammaproteobacteria > Vibrionales > Vibrionaceae > Vibrio > Vibrio sp. QJM3NY_26. Next base: position 333,807 of record NZ_CM173515.1, read on the forward strand.
ACGGCCAATGATTGCTAGGTTGCTTGGCGCAGTGCCTGGTTCTGGCTTTTCTACCATGTCATCAACACGGAAAAGATCATCTTTAATCATTTCGCCAGAGATAACACCGTACTTGTGAGTCTCTTCCTCTGGAACTTCTTGGACTGCCACAATTGAGCAACGGAACTGTTTGTATAGTGCAACCATTTGAGCCAGTACACCTTGCTGTTCGTTAACACAAAGGTCATCAGCAAGCACTACTGCAAAAGGTTCATCACCCACAAGTTCGCGACCCGTTAAGATAGCGTGGCCAAGGCCTTTCATTTCACGTTGACGAATGTACGTGAAGTTTGCTGCTTCAATCGTCTCACGGATATTGATCAGCAAATCTTCTTTATTGGTGCCGCTGATCTGGTGCTCAAGCTCGTAGTTCTTATCAAAGTGGTCCATCAATGAATGCTTACCACGGCCAGTCACGATGCACATGCCGTCCATACCGGCTTCGATCGCCTCTTCAACACCGTATTCAATCAGAGGTTTGTTGACGACAGGCATCATTTCTTTCGGCATTGACTTAGTTGCAGGTAAAAAACGTGTACCGTAGCCAGCTGCCGGGAAAAGGCACTTTTTGATCATGGTAAGACCCTTTATCTATAATAATTATGGATTCAACCTGAATGGTTGATATTTCTGAGGGCAACTCTAGCATAAGTTATGTCGAAAATTCAGCAACAATCCGTATGGTTCACTAGAGTTTTCCTCAAAATTATCGTCAGTTTAAGAGGCTGATCAATTATGCAAGCAAGTTCTGGTTTGCCCATGCAATAGCTTGGACTCTATTCTTAACGGCTAACTTACGAAATATTTGATAAAGATGAGATTTGACGGTGAATTCGCTAATAAACAAGTCATCGGCTATTTGCGTGTTTGATGAGCCTGATTGAAGGCAGCGAATTACTTGCAGTTCTCTAATGGTTAAGTCGACATTGGTTGGGGTGGTATTGGTGCTCACGATATTTCGATAGTAGAAGAGTAATTGGCTTGCCACTTTTCTAGGTAGCCAGTTGTCTCCATTAATGACCTCTTCAAGTCCCTTCGCTATTTTGGCTTTTTCTTCAGAGTTGTAAAAGAGACCTTTTAATACGCCAAACGTAATCAACTCCGATGTGGGAAGAGCTTTGGGGACATTGAATAAAATGATCTCATGATTTTTCCACATCACAGGTAGATTTGGATGAAGGTTGATTAATCGAGGCACCTCTTTGTAATCAACCAGTAAAATTCGGTTGCTCTGCTTACGATCAAATAACATCAAGTCGTCCGGTGTCATTTTGTAGAGAATAATAGATAAGTGCTTTTCTATCTCTTTTACATGTAGATAGGTGTCGTTTGGGTCGATGCACAGAAAATGCAAAGTGCGAGCGTATCGAGATTTTCTCATTGAAACGTCCTGTTTAAGTAGAATTAGATTCCACGTTGTCATGCAGGCCTTCGCTTCTCTACCGCCTTAATAGTGACTTGCGTTGAATATCAATTATCAAAGTAAATGAGTGGTTTGTAAGTGGAGAAAAAAGCAACATCGCTCTGAATATCATGATTTGTTACGTTTTTATTCTTTGTAGTGAGGCGAGAATAGGAATGCGATTTATCACTGCAGAAAAGCATGCTATTCTTGTGCGCTAAAATTTTCTGAGACTATGAATTTAGACGGAGCAAATCATGGCTAGCCGTGGAGTTAACAAAGTTATATTAGTGGGTAACCTAGGTAATGACCCTGAAATTCGTTACATGCCCAATGGCGGTGCAGTAGCGAACATTACCATTGCAACGTCAGAGTCATGGCGTGATAAAGCAACTGGCGAACAGCGTGAAAAAACAGAATGGCACCGTGTTGCTCTGTTTGGCAAGCTGGCGGAAGTTGCTGGTGAGTACCTACGTAAAGGTTCTCAAGTTTACATTGAAGGTCAACTTCAAACGCGTAAATGGCAAGATCAAAGCGGTCAAGATCGCTACACAACAGAAGTCGTTGTTCAAGGCTTCAACGGTGTAATGCAAATGCTTGGCGGTCGTGCTCAAGGCGGTGCTCCTGCTCAAGGTGGTATGGGTAACAACCAACAGCAAGGTAGTTGGGGTCAGCCACAACAGCCACAACAACAGCAACAAGCACAGCAACAATACAGTGCTCCAGCTCAACAGCAGCCGAAAGCACCTCAACAAGCTCCTCAGCAGGCTCAACCTCAATATAATGAGCCGCCAATGGATTTTGATGATGACATCCCATTTTAAGCCCTGTTTTTAATATATTATAAAGACAGTATTAAATTGGAAAAAGCCGCGTTTATCGCGGCTTTTTGTTACCTAGAATTCTTAACGCTTTATTTACAATGTCAATTTATAGTATAAGTAGCAATACGGTATAATGTGAGTTGAAAAGGATTTCGTTATTCATGAGATATACCCCGACACTAAAATTGAGCACTCGATTGGTCGCATTTGTCACTGTGATAGTGATCAGTGCGATGTTCATTCTTTTTATTGGTGGCACACTTTCCTTTAAGCGTATCGGACAGGAATATTTAGACCATTATTTGGTTGGTATTGTCGACGTTGTAGATAAAGAGATGGAAGATCCTGACGCCGCGTATTCGATGCAGCGTTGGATGCCTAAGATGTTGCAGGCGAGCAATATTGTTGAGATGAAACTCTCGAACCAGACTGGCATCGTTTATCGCTTCAAAGATACCTCCCCACAAATTGATCCCAATCGTCTTTATGAAAGAAGCTTCATTCTAGAGCGCAATGAAGGTTATCGAATCGAGTTTAAAGCACTGCCTCCTTATATTGGTTATAGCTACTCAATGGAAGCAATGTGGTCAATTACTTTGGCGGTTGCATTGATCCTTTTCTGTCTGGCTCGTGGTGTTCGTTGGTTGAAGGAACAGTTGATGGGTTCTGAGATCTTGGAAGAGCGAGGAAGAATGATCCTCGCTGGGCAAGTTGAGGCTCATGCAAAGGGAGATGAACTTGAATGGCCATACACGGCAAGTGAAGCCTTGGATGTCTTGATCGAAGAGCTGCAAGATGCTCGTCAAGAAAGAAGCCGCTTCGATACCTTTATCCGTACCCATACCTTCCTAGACAAACTCACAGGCACGGCAAATCGAGTCTTATTCGATAACAAGCTTGAATCGGCTTTGCATGAAAGCGGTGCTCGAGGTGGTGTGTTATTGATACGTATCGACGAATGGGAGCAAGTCCGTGATGCTAATGACAAGCAAATCACTGACGGCTTTATTATCGAAGTTGGCGAAGTATTGTCGAATATTGTTCAACGCTATCCTGATGTTATTTTTTCTCGTTATTACGATGCTGATTTTGCCGTATTTATTCCGCATCAAGGGGCTAAAGATATTGCTACCTTGGCGGCTCAGTGTTTAAGGCAGTTAGACAAGATAACCCCGCCGGAACCTTTAGATTCTGATAATTGGTGCCATATTGGCGTAACCATGTATACCGAAGGTGAGCGTCACAGTCAGATCATGGATGAAACGGAAACGGCATTAAAGAGTGCCCAGCTGGAGCGTATTAATAACTGGAGCCGTTACCCTAAGCAGAATACAAATGAGTTGGATAGAGGCAGTGTTCGTTGGAGAACATTATTGGATAAAGCGCTGCTTCCTGAAAATTTAGTAATCTTTGCTCAGCGATGTTATCTTATGCCGGAATCTGGTCAAGCCAATGAATTACATAGAGAAATATTCACTAGAATTCAGGACCCTGATAAAGGTTTATTGAAATCGTCTCGATTTATGCCTGCGGTAGAGCAAGTGGGTTATCAAGCTCAAATGGACCAATCGGTTCTAAAGGTTTTGTTGAAATCGCTGAAAGAGTCAACTCAGCCTCTCAACTATTCGGTGAATCTGAATGTTACTCCATTTGCGAATAAACAGCATTTTAAGTGGTTTAGAAGCGAGCTATTACAGCTCTCTGCTCAGCATCGCTCTCAGCTTGCGTTTGAGTTTCCTGAAGGGCACTTGATTGCCCACCTTGATTATATGAGACCGGTGGCAAAGATGCTGCGAGGTTTAGGGTGTAAAGTGGTGGTTGGCCAAGCTGGACGAACCATTGTTAGCACTCACTATATAAAGGACTTGAAGGTCAATTACATTAAGCTTCATCGAAGCTTAATAAAGAAAATCGATCAAAGGCATGAGAATCAACTGTTTGTCCGAAGCTTAATTGGGGCATGCGGTGACTCTCCAACTCAAGTTATTGCTGTTGGAGTCGAGACAAAACAAGAAAAGAACACCTTGATAGAGTTAGGCATTAACGGCTATCAAGGGAGATATTTCGACGAAGAACAACAAATTATCCCTTTGCCTAATCAAGCTGAAAAGGTCGCGAAAGCGGAATCTGTTGTGAAAGTTGGACGAAGAAATCGATGGCGTAAGAGTAGTAGTTAACAATGAATTTTAAAGCGATTTTAGACAAGATAAAGCCAACTAATAGTAAAGGCAGCTCTCAAGTTGTCATGTTAGGCAACGATGCCATTTATATTTCATCGACAGAACAAGAACCTCAAGTAACTAGCATTCCCGTGGTTAATGGGGACTGGGAGAGTGCGCTAAAAAAATCGCTTAGCAGTGAGGCGTTTACTAGTAATAGCCTCCAGCTGATTGTCTGTGCTAACTACTACCAAACCTACCAAATTGATAAACCGGATATTCCAGAGAGTGAATGGTCGGTTGCCCTGCCTTTTTTACTCAAAGATCTTGTATCTGAAAGAGTGACCGAAATTATTGCAAGTGCGGTCGCGTTACCGACGTCGAATAAGCTGCAAGTGTATGTTCTACCTAAAAAACTGTTAGACAAGCTTTTGAATATTGCTAATTCGGTTCAGGTTGAATTAATAGGTGTTGCTCCTGAAGATGAAATCTGGGGTTACAGTGCTGGCGAACTGTCTAATTTCATCCTTTTACAGCGCAGCGCCAATTCACACTTTAAGCTGGGTGCGTTTGTTGAAAATACCGTTTGCTTTCAAAGAACCATCCGTAGTGTTGTTCCACCTTTAACGGGTGTTGCATCAAGCGCTCTCCAGTTAGATGGCCTTGCTCTAGAACTCCAACGCTCGATTGATTACCTTTCTTCTCAAATTAAAGGTACTCAACTTCATCAGTTGAAAATCTGCTGTGATGAGGAAGATGAGTCTGAGCTACAAGGCGCGTTAAATAATACATTGAGTTCGACAGTTTCTCTGCTCGTTGAAGGTGAGCGTGATAATTCAGAGAGTTTGTTGGTTAAGCTTGCGGCTGAAAAAGAGGCTTTTAATGTCAATCTTTACCCTGAACATCTCAAGCCTAAGAAAGAATATTTTACGCTGACGAATGTTGTTGCGAGCTGGGGGCTCGTTTGTGTGCTGCTACTTGGTGGTTACTTTGTAATGCAGTATCAAGCTTCTAATCTAGATAAAACCCTAACAGCTTTGCAACATGACTCGAACCAGCTTAACAAGCAAGTTAACCAATTGAATAGTAAGTTAACTCAGCATAAACCGTCTCCAGAGAAAGTGGCGGCAGTTGCGCGTCTCAAACGTGAGACTCAGGCTAAAAAAGAGGCTTTGAAGGCGGTAGGACAATACGACGAATCACAACAAGTCGGGTATTCTGGCGTCATGAATTCCTTAGCTAAATTAGGCCGAAATGATATCTCTCTTTCGCACATCTACATGACTCACGATACTTTAGATCTTAGTGGCTTTGCTCGTAACGCAAATGTGGTTCCTAACTGGATTGGTCAGTTTAAAAGTGAGCTTAATTTAGTTGGACGTGCTTTTGAAAAACTAAAAATTGGGCGCAATGATCAGGATGTGGTGACGTTTGAGCTAAGTACTCGCAGGGAGAGTAAATAATGCAGCAGTGGAACCAGCTCAGCGATAAGTTTCTTGCATTAAGTCAGAGAGAAAAGTGGCTACTTTTCGTGTGTGGTTTTGTTGGCCTATCTATGTTGTTGTTCACCTTGTTGGTTGAGCCAGCGTATCTCGATTTACAGGCTAAAAATGCTAAGACGATGAATCTGACTCAGGCAAACCAGAGACAGCAAGGTGAGTTGCTCGTTCTTCAAGCTAAGTTAAACAAAGATCCAGACAAAGACATTAATCGAGAGTACAAAAAACTGCTGGTGGAGAGCCAAGATCTGTCACTTCAGCTTTCCCAGATTGTCGATGGACTGATCACGCCTTCTCAAATGTCTCAACTATTGGAGAGTGTTCTTAATGCCGGAAATGGACTTAAGCTCGAATCGCTAGAGTCGTTAAAACCAGAAGCAATTTCGAATAATCAAGAGACCAGTGAATATTCAGGCTACTTTCTTCACCCTGTAAGAATGGAATTAACGGGCAGTTACTTTGATATTTCCGCTTATCTTCAAGCGCTTGAGTCTCTTCCTGTCAGTTATTACTGGCGCACATTTCAGTATTCGGTTGAAGAATATCCTAAAGCTCGACTGGTGTTTGAGGTTTACACACTAGGTACTAGACAGGAGTTTATCGGTGGTTAGAACTCTTTTGTTGTCATTACTTTTTAGTAGCCAAATGGCTTGGGCCGAACAGGATCCTACGGCGCCATTAGGCTGGTTGACGCCACAACAAAAAATAACGTCAGCTAAAAAGGCGCCAACTCGTTATCGCTTACCTTCTCTAGAAAGCATTGTGTGCAAAGGCGATACACCTTGCTATGCCATTATGAATGGTCAGATTCTCGGTCAAGGAGAAACGATCAGAGGGTACCGAGTTAAGAACATAGATCCAGAATACGTCACTCTGCAGAGAAGCTCTAAGCAGTGGAAATTAGAGATGTTCTCTTTAGATGTTAAGAATAATTAAGGTTAGAGTGAAGACATGCGTAAACTTGTAGTAGCAATCCTAGTGTCATCTTTAGTCGGCTGTTCGATGGGACATAGAGATCCCGTTGAGATTAAAGAGTCTTTAAACGAATCAATTAATGAAGCGAATAGCAAAGCGCTTCGTGATCTTCCTTCGTCGGTACAAGATGACCTGATGCCTCAGCTTAATACGGATGCCATGTCTCCGGGTATGGAAACCGTTAAGCGTTTTCGTATTCAAGCTAAAGGTGTTGAAGCGAGAACCTTTTTTGCTAGCTTGGTAAAAGGCACTGAATACAGCGCGGCTATTCACCCAAGCGTTGCCGGGAAGCTGACTTTAAACCTGACAGATGTGACGTTAGATGAAGTGTTGGCTGTTGCTCAGGATATGTATGGCTACGATATAGAAAAACGTGGCAAAGTTATTCAGATTTACCCTGCTGGTCTACGCACAGTGACGATCCCAGTTGATTACTTACAAGTGAAGCGTTCAGGTCGTTCATTGACGACCATCACCACCGGAACGATCACGACTTCTGACTCTAATTCATCGAGCTCTTCAAGCTCGAACTCAAACTCGTCAAATTCATCCAACTCTTCTAACTCATCGAATTCTACATCGAACGGCGGTACAGAGATTGAAACGACCTCTGAAAGTGATTTCTGGCCACAGCTTGAAGCGGCAGTTGCTCACCTCATTGGTTCTGGTGATGGGCAAAGTGTAGTGGTAACGCCGCAAGCCAGTGTGATTACGGTTCGTGCTTACCCTGACGAAATTCGTGAGGTTCGAGAGTTCTTAGGTATTTCTCAGAAGCGTTTGCAGCGCCAAGTTATCTTGGAAGCCAAAATCATGGAAGTGACCTTAAGTGATGGCTATCAACAAGGCATCAACTGGACCAAGATGTTCTCGTCGAATGGTACTAACTATACGATAGGTATGGGCTCTATTGTTAAAGATGCCGCTGGTGCGATTATCCCAAGTACATTGCCAGGCATGGACCCAATCGGCGCTGCTTTAGGTGGTCAATCTAACCTTGTTGTCTCTGGTGGTAGCTTTGAGGCGGTATTGAGTTTCATGGGTACACAGGGTGACTTGAACGTCTTATCTAGCCCAAGGGTGACTGCTGCGAATAACCAAAAAGCAGTGATAAAAGTGGGTACCGACGAATACTACGTAACTGACTTATCAAGTGCAGTTGGTAGTGGTGATAACGCGAATGTGGCCCCTGAGGTTGAGTTAACCCCATTCTTCTCTGGTATTTCTCTGGATGTGACCCCTCAGATCGATGATAAAGGCAGTGTGTTTTTGCATGTCCATCCTGCCGTTATTGAGGTTGCAGAAGAGGTGAAAGAGCTTAACCTTGGTTCAACTACAGGTATTGTTTCACTTCCATTGGCAAAAAGCTCTATTCGTGAATCTGACTCAGTGATTCGTGCGCAAGATGGTGATGTTGTGGTGATTGGTGGATTAATGAAATCAAACACCAGTGATATCACGTCGAAAGTACCATTCCTTGGCGATATCCCAGCACTCGGTCATTTGTTCCGTAATACCAGTCAGTTGACGCAAAAAACTGAGTTAGTGATCTTACTAAAACCAACGATTGTTGGCGTGAATACTTGGCAAACTGAGTTAGAACGCTCTCGAGATCTGCTGCAGCAGTGGTTCCCTGATGAAGAGTAATCGCTTATTTTCTCAATGTAGATTGGCAGCATCTAACTAAGCTAGGTCACTTATGTATCAAGCTCACTTTGGTTTTGAACAACTGCCATTTACTTTAACGCCGAATACCGATTTATTTTATGGTTTAGCGCCTCATTTCGAAGCGATTCAAACGGTGATCTCGGCGTTAGAAATGGGCGAGGGCGTGATTAAGGTCACCGGAGAGGTTGGTACTGGAAAAACCATGGTTTGTCGGATGTTGGTCAATCACCTAAATGATTGTACAGCTCTTATTTACCTACCAAACCCTATGCTCTCTGGTGTTGATTTACGCCAAGCCGTTGCTAAAGAGCTGGGTTTGACTATCGATAATGAAGCAACCTTAGTTGATAACATTCAGCATAAGCTCATTGAGTTACACAACTCAGGTTTAAGAGTGGTAGCGATTCTTGATGAGGCTCAAGCTCTATCGGATGAAGCTCTCGAAACATTAAGGTTGTTCGGTAACCTTGAAACTGAAGATAAAAAACTGCTGCAAATTGTTTTATTAGGGCAGCCTGAGTTGGATGCTCGATTAGAGGCTTATCACCTTAGGCAGTTTCGTCAAAGAATCACGTTTAGTTCAACACTGAGGCCGCTGACTCTCGATGAAACGGTGGCGTATATTGATAATCGGATTGTTAAATCTGGTGGTAATCCTGAATTGTTCAGTTTGAATCAAAAAAAGGCGATTTGTCGCTCCTCGTTAGGTATTCCAAGATTGATAAATCAACTATGCCATAAGGCTCTTTTGCTCTCGTTCAGTGAAGATGAAAAAAGTATCGACAATCAGCACCTGTTTTCAGCCATGCATGAAACTTACGATGTATGTAAGCCTAAATTTAAAACGCCAATACTGTGGGGTTGGAATTAATTATGAGCGTCATAAATAACGCCTTGTCTGAATTGGCAAAGAAAAAGTCAGCGACGTCGATTGAAGCGGCAGTGGTGCCTAAAGTGAAAACACGCTCCCCATTGGTTTGGTTAGTGACAGGTTTCACTTTGAGCTTAGCGATGGGCGGTTGGGCAATATCACAAGGCCCAGCCGTTGAACATTCAATCTCAACTCGAGATGCTCAAGTCCAGGTCTCTGTCGTAGAGAGTTCTGGAGAAATGCAGGATGTTGTCACTCAAACACTCTCATCGCCAACCAAGAAATTAGTGACGCTAGATTTAACGCCCCGTTCAGCAGAAAACACAGTAGTGGCCAATAACGTTCAAGCTAAGCCAACGACAAGGTCGAGTACTTCTAAAACGACAACCCCTAACGTTACGCCTAAACCGTTAAGCACGGCTAAAGCGACTAATACTGACATTCCAAAGCCGATTTACGTTGCTAGCGTGGCAAAAAAAGATCTGGCTCCTATCACTAATGAGAAAGAATCTTCTGACAGTTCAGAAAATAGCGAAATGTTGATTGAGCAGGTAGAGCTAACGCCTGAGCAATTATCAGTGAATGCACAAGGGCGAGCTCAGAAAGCACTTGATGCGAATGATCTTACTGGTGCTTTGAAAGGTTACACTGAAGCCTTGCGTTATACGCCACGAAATGAAGAGGTTCGTCAGAAACTCGCGATTCTCTATTTTGGCAAGGGTGACACTCGCAAAGCCTACGAGCTGTTTCAATCTGGTATCAAACTTAATATCAACAGCGAAAAGCTACGGTTGGGCTTATCTAAACTGCTGGTTAAAGCTAACCAAGCAGAAGCGGCTTTAAGCCCGTTAATCCACATGCCACCAAATCCTACTCAAGATTATTTGGCAATGCGTGCTGCATTGAGTCAAAAATCTCAGCAAGAAGACATCGCGCTCGAGAGTTATCAAAAGTTAGTCGAGGTTGATTCAGATAATGCTCGCTGGTGGCTTGGCCTTGCGATTCAACAAGAGCGTCAACTTGATTTTTCTGCTGCAAAAGAGTCATACCAAGGTGCCTTAACCAGAGTTGGAATCTCATCTCAATCGCAAAACTTTGTGCGTGACCGCTTAAACATAATCAAAGCTTTAGAGGAGAGTGGCGATGCAAATTAGATTAAGAAAAAGGCTAGGTGATTTGCTCGTCGAAGAGGGAATCATCACAGAGGCCCAAGTTGAACAAGCTCTTTCTGCTCAAAAAAGTACCGGTCGTAAGCTGGGTGATGCGCTGATTGAACTTGGTTTCTTATCAGAACAACAGATGTTGAGTTTCTTGTCCCAGCAACTCGCTATTCCTCTCATTGATTTAAGTCGAGCGGTTGTTGATGTTGAAGCGGTGCAGCTTTTACCTGAAGTACATGCTCGTCGCCTTCGTGCATTGGTGATTGGGCGCCAAGGCGATACGTTACGTGTAGCCATGAGTGATCCTGCGGATCTGTTTGCTCAGGAATCATTACTTGGGCAACTAGGTGACTACGCGCTTGAGTTCGTTGTCGCTCAAGAAAGACAATTAGTGGATGGCTTTGATCGCTATTACCGCCGAACCAAAGAAATTGCGTCTTTCGCCGAGCAGCTTCATGCCGAACACCAAGTCAATGACGCCTTTGATTTTGATATTGCTGGTGAAGACAGTGACGAAGTGACGGTCGTTAAGCTGATCAACTCGTTATTTGAAGATGCAATCCAAGTCGGTGCATCTGATATTCATATTGAGCCAGATTCAAACGTATTGCGTCTTCGTCAGCGTATTGATGGCGTGCTGCATGAAACACTGCTGAATGAAGTCAATATTGCCTCTGCACTCGTACTGCGCTTGAAGTTAATGGCAAACCTCGATATCTCAGAGAAGCGTCTTCCTCAAGATGGTCGTTTTAATATTCGAGCCAAAGGCCAGTCTGTTGATATTCGTATGTCGACCATGCCCGTGCAACATGGTGAGTCTGTGGTGATGCGTTTGCTTAACCAATCAGCAGGCTTACGTAAGCTAGAAGCATCGGGTATTCCCAATGATCTTCTTGTTCGTCTTCGCCAACAATTACGCCGTCCACATGGCATGATCTTGGTCACTGGCCCGACGGGTTCAGGTAAAACAACCACCCTTTATGGTGCGCTAAGCGAATTAAACGAGCCGGGCAAAAAGATCATTACCGCGGAAGACCCGGTGGAATACCGCCTCCCTCGAGTGAACCAAGTTCAGGTAAACCCTAAGATCAATCTCGATTTCTCTACTATCCTCAGAACTTTCCTTCGTCAGGATCCCGATATCATCCTTATTGGTGAGATGCGCGACCACGAAACCGTTGAGATTGGCTTGAGAGCCGCACTGACAGGTCACTTAGTTTTAAGTACGCTGCATACCAACGATGCAGTAGACAGTGCGCTGCGTATGATGGACATGGGTGCTCCCGGTTATCTCGTGGCAAGTGCCGTGAGAGCGGTGGTGGCACAGCGATTAGTTCGTAAAGTGTGTACTGATTGTAAGGTTGAGGATGAATTGGATGAACCTCGTAAGCAGTGGTTGAGCGTACGTTTCCCTAATCAAGTGGCTGTGCCATTCATGAAAGGTCGTGGTTGCCAGAACTGTAACCTAACCGGTTATCGCGGGCGTATTGGTGTATTTGAAATGTTGGAGCTAGAGCAAGACATGATGGATGCACTCAGAGCGAATGATGCGGTTGGCTTTGCTCAAACGGCAAGGCGGTCTAAAAACTACAAACCGTTGTTGGCTTCTGCGATGGAGCTAGCTTTGCAAGGTGTCGTGAGCCTCGATGAGATCATGCACCTTGGTGAAGGCGATGCTTCCGGTGCCACTGACCCAATTTATCTGTAGGGGTAGAGTGATATGCCAACGTATCGTTATGTAGGTCGCAGTTCTGATGGCAGCCAGGTTACGGGTCAGTTAGAGGCGAATAACGAAGATCTTGCCGCAGAAAGTTTGATGAGTAAGGGAATTATTCCCACCTCAATCAAGCTGGGTAAAAGTGGTGGTTCAGTCTTGGATATGGATGTATCTAGCCTGTTTTCACCCAATGTTCCGCTTGAAGTCTTGGTTCTGTTTTGTCGACAGTTATACAGCCTAACCAAGGCAGGCGTACCACTATTAAGGTCGATGAAAGGCCTGACTCAAAACTGTGAAAACAAGCAGCTGAAAGCAGCGCTAGAAGAAGTGGTTGCTGAGCTAACCAATGGCCGTGGATTAGCCGCATCGATGCAGATGCATCCCAAGGTATTTAGTCCGCTGTTCGTCTCAATGATTGGGGTTGGTGAAAATACCGGTCGTTTAGACCAAGCTTTGCTGCAATTGGCTGGATACTATGAGCAAGAAGTAGAGACTCGCAAACGAATCAAGACTGCGATGCGTTATCCAACCTTTGTGATCAGCTTTATTTTGGTCGCGATGTTCATTCTCAATATTAAGGTTATTCCACAGTTCTCTAGTATGTTTGCGCGCTTTGGTGTCGACCTGCCGCTCCCAACTCGTATCTTAATTGGTATGTCGGAGTTCTTTGTTAATTACTGGGGCTTAATGCTCGCGGTTATCTTTGGTCTTATTTTTGCTTTCAAAGCATGGGTTAAGACAGACAAAGGATTGGAGAAGTGGGACAGGTTACGCTTAAAAATACCCGTGATTGGTGGGGTAGTGAATCGAGCGCTACTTTCGCGTTTTTCACGCACATTCGCCTTGATGCTAAAAGCCGGTGTACCACTGAACCAATCACTGTCGTTGTCTGCGGAAGCGTTGGATAACCGATTCCTTGAGTTGAGAGTACAAGCTATGAAAGCCGCAATAGAAGCCGGTAGTACGGTTTCTTCAACAGCGATCAATAGCGAAATTTTCACCCCTCTGGTGATACAAATGATTTCGGTGGGTGAAGAAACCGGCCGTATTGATGAGCTGCTACTTGAGGTATCCGATTTTTATGATCGAGAAGTCGATTATGACTTAAAGACCTTAACCGCAAGGATCGAACCTATTTTATTGGTGGTTGTGGCTGGTATGGTGCTGATCTTAGCTCTGGGTATTTTCCTACCTATGTGGGGAATGCTGGATGCAATCAAAGGCTAGGGAATGCTAAATAACCTACAACGCTCACGTTTTGTTATTTGGAGTGTCGTTATTCTTTTTCTTATCGTGGGGGTGCTCTCTGCCTTTAAAACGGTAGAAGAAGAAGCGACTAATACGGCATTGATCGTCGCGAGCAAGCGAATTTTAGAGCAAGCGAATTTGTTCAAGCAACAGTATTTGTTATCGGGTGCTGAGCAAAACAATAGCTCGGAACATCCTAAAAGTTATAGCCGAACAGGCTGGATAATGCCGATTCAAGGAGATGAGCGAGACTGTCATTATTGGCTTGAGGAATTATACCCTCAAGAGAGCATTTTAGGGCTCAGTTCACCGAGTATTGAAGATAAAAGTGATAACATACAGTTTCATTGTCGTTATCATTATAGTGATAAGTATCAGATAGATATATTGCTCGAAAAAGAAAGATTTAGTGTAAAAGCCAATATTTTGGCTTTGTGAGAATATTGACAGTTTTTCTGTGGTTTTATACGTGTGCAAATGTATAATGCGCGTTAGCAATTAGATGAGTAGGTAGAAAATGCTTAAAAATCAAAAGGGTTTCTCCCTAGTCGAGTTGGTTATAGTGATTGTTGTCGTTGGTTTATTGGCGGTTGCTGCTTTACCTCGTTTCTTAGATGTGACGGATGCAGCCAAGAAATCAAGTATTGAAGGTGTCGCAGGTGGTTTTGCAACCGCCGTTTTGTCGGCAAGAGCACAGTGGGAAGCAGAAGCTAGGCCGTCAGAGAATATAGGTGTTGAAACATACAATACTGTAAATTATGATGGTGTTGATTTTTGGTTAACAAGATCAAAGAACAGTAACAATGTCGATACCGATTTTAGAGATGGCTACCCATGGACTCTGAACAACGATTCGAGCACTGCACCACAAGATATTTCAGATGAAACCTGTTCTGAGTTGATGGAAAACTTACTGCAAAACCCACCTAAAGTAGGTGCGGTTTCAGATGTTGCTAGCGACTCAAATTACAAATATTCAGCGCAAGCGAATTCAGGTGATGCAACGTGTACTTACATTCAATTAGAAGGTAATACCGAGCACCAATTTGTTTACGAAATTAAAACTGGTCGTGTGACCGTAACTTTGCAGTAAGTCTGCGTAAAATTAAACATAGAGAGAGCTTAACTATGAAAAGACAAGGCGGTTTCACCCTAATCGAACTAGTGGTTGTAATTGTTATTCTAGGTATTCTTGCTGTAACTGCAGCACCACGTTTCCTAAATCTGCAAGATGATGCGAAGAACTCGACATTACAAGGTTTACGTGGGGCGATTTCTGGTGCTATGGGGATCTCTTATGGTAAGGCTGCAATTGAAGGTATTGAAGGTCAACAATATGTAGCGGCAAGCGCATCAGCAACATCTATCGATGGGATTGCTCATTCTTTTGGTTACCCTATTGCAACTTCAGCTGGTATTGGCGCAACTATTGATCAATCTGGTGAGTTTGTAGAATTAAGCTCGGGTGGTACTGTCGGTACTAACGCTACGCTTGTTTATGGTATTCAAAACTTCAATGGTAGCTGTGTAAGATACTCAGAAGCGACAGCGGCCAATGCTCCAGCTACAACTATTATTGTTGTTCCTGGTGATGATAATGAACCAGCAACTGCATGTGATTAATTTATAGTCATTGTTGTTAAGGCCAGCACCTGCTGGCCTTTTTTCTATCCAAAGCACACAAAGATCAAAGCTATTCACATACATAATATCGTAAGCTTCGTTATCTTGTATAATAAGTATTCGCTAAGCAGTTAGAGGCTCATTATGGATAACAGCCCCATATCCAAAGGCTTTACTCTGGTAGAGCTGATCATCGTTATCATTATCCTCGGTATTATTTCAACTTTTGCCGCGAGTCGCTTCGCTGGTACTTCTAGCTATTCTACTTTTACTGCGCAAGAGCAGGCCATCTCCGTTATTCGCCAAATTCAAGTGAACCGAATGCAATCGAATGTTTCGGCTGCTAATGATAGTTTTCGTCTTGCTATTAATAGTAATTGTCTAGGTTCAGTAACTGCTTGCAGTTTGAATCTATCGAATAGCGCTCAAGAAGCACAAGCCGATGCCCGTAGTGATTATGTGAGAGAATCCGACATCTCATTTTCCCCTGCGAATACCATTATCGACTTTGATCTATTGGGTAACCCTTCGGTGAGAGCTGGGGTTAATATTACTATTAATTCAAATACCTCCAGTAATAGCGCTCAGGTGTGTATTAATTCTCAAGGCTATGTGCGTGAAGGTACGTGCCTATGATTCGCTCACGTGGCTTTACTCTAATTGAAAGCATTGTTGCGATTATCGTATTAGGCATTGCGATGGTCACGATTACCAGCTTTTTGGCACCTCAAGTGGCAAGCTCGGCCGACCCGCAATATCAAAATCGTTCAGTGGCGTTAGGGCAGAGTTTGATGAATCAAATTTTGGCGCGTGGCTTTGACGAACATAGTGACTTTGATGGTGGCCTGGTGCGCTGTGGGGATGCAGGTGCGACCGCTTGTTCTGCTCCCAATGAACTCGGAGTGGATGGTTCAGAGGCAACCCCCGCAGCTTTCAATGATGTCGATGACTATATCGGTTGTTGGTACACCGATACGACGGAGTCTGCGTGTGTCTCATCAACGAAGTACCCGCTCGCTAATATCCTAGACGAAAATATTGAAGACAGTTATGCCAATTTTCGTGTTGAGATTTCGGTGGCGTATGATCAAAACATGGACGGAACTAACGATAATACTATTGGCACGATGAAGCGCGTTGAAATACAAATCTTTGGTGGTAATAACCGCTACAGCGTGATTGCCTATAAGGGGAACTACTAATGAAACAACGTGGTTTTACTCTTATAGAAATGATCGTAACCATTGTTGTGGTTGCCGTCATCGGTCTCGCTATCGCAGGTTTTGTTGAATATGGCATGAAAGGGTATGTTGAAACAATTGACCGACAAAAGGTTCAGGTTAAAGGGCAGTTTGTTGTAGAAAAGATGTCGCGAGAAATCAGTCATGCAGTTCCCAACAGCTTTGATACAAGCATCGCGCCTGTCTCTGCTTATACGCAAAAGTGTTTAACGTTCTATCCAATCAAGTATTCGGGCTTTTATCATTTAGATGAAGCGACCAATGAGCTCAATTTTATCATCGGGCAAGACTCCCCAATACTTGATGCAGACGATTTCCTAATTATTAACCCAACCAACTACTCCGAGCTAGAAGCTGGTTCGATTAAACGGATTTCGGTCTCAGGTTTAGTTTCCACGAATAATGTGTTTACCGCTTCTCCCGTAAGCCTTAGTAGTCAGTCAATTGCTCAACGCCACTATATTTATGATAGTAGTGCCTCGGTGAGTTACTGTTTAGTGAATGATACTGTTCAGAATCAAGGCTTAATTCAGCGCAATGGAATCACCGTTGCGGATAGCATCAATTATGCTCAAAGTAACTTCCGCTACGAAGAGCCAAGCTTGCAGCGAGGTGGCGTGATTCACATCGATCTTGTGCTTGAGCAAAACAGTGAAGTAAGCGTTTACCAACAAGATGTGCAGGTACTCAATGCGCCATAGAAAATCATCTCAACAAGGCAGTGTTTTGGTCGTCGCGATATTTGTTATTGTGGTGATGGGCTTTCTTGCGACCTCTTTAGTACAAGTTCAGTGGTCAAATCACGATACATTAACGCGTAAACAGCTTGGAACACAGGCTTGGCTATTAGCACATTCAGCGAATGAGTGGGCACTTACTCAAGTTTACCCTTTGACGGTATCACCTGCGGTTTCAACAAGTGTTAGCGCTGTCTGTAGCAATTTAAATTCAAATCAATTGAGCAGCGGCATGTCGACTATCTGTACTGTCGGAGAATTAACTTGTAACCAGATTGGAACTTTAGATGGCGTTGGCTTTTTCAAAATAGAATCAACAGCCATTTGTGGTTCGGGTATTAACCAAGTGCAACGAATTCAAGAAGTTTGGGTGAGGGAGTAGTTATGATAAAGCATTTTTCAATATTATTAGTTGCGCTTTTTTTATCTCCATTAGTTCAAGCTAATATTAATACTAACCCTCAGTTTGAGTTCGGTACGATTCCCACCGATAAATGTACTATTTCAGGACCGTCAGTAAGTTGCAACCTTGATTTTGGTAATACTTATACGTCACCTCCGCTTGTTTTTGTTATGGCAACTGTCAATTCTAGTCGCTCAAATTTTAATTCAAACACAACTGAATATCCCTCAGATTTGCGTGTTATGTCAGTATCGACATCTGGAGCATCTGTGAAGCAACTTCTCCCTCCTACCACGAAGGCGTGTGTAAGAATGAAGCCCGGTGGGAAATGTGGCAACCCTAATAACAGTGGACATAAAGTAGTTAATTATGTTGATGCACCCATGGAAAATATCGATTATTTAGTTATTGAACCGGGAGTGCTTGAGTTCGATAACGGTGCAAAAATCGTTGCGGGTGAAGTTAGCTACGATAAAACATATTCTAATGCCGGGGGCTTGGGAAATAAGAATAAGACAGTGCGTTTTAGTGATTTTGGATTAAACCAAAGCTTTAATAGCTCTCCAGGTGTGTTAGTTCAAATTCAAACAGTTCAGAATCGCACTAATGGTTCTCCATTGTGGTTGACTCCTATAGCATTAAACCCCTCTCGTTCTTCGTTTTCTTTGGTACTTGACCGATCTGAGGTTAGTCGTAATAGTGATTCAATAACTCCAGAAAAGGTTGGTTTTGTCGCAGGATTAGGACAAGGTTTTGTTAATGGTCGTAAATTCTGGCTTGGTCAAGGTTCCACTAAACAAACAACAACCTTGAATGACAATATAATTAAACCGATTACTGAAGGGTGCAAACTTGTTAGCCCTTTTTCAGTATCAGGCTTTACTTCTACACCGACTTTACTTGCATCTAAAAGAACTCGGAACGGTAACAATGGTGGTTGGCTACGTAGATGTTCGGTAAGCAAAGCAGGGGTTTCTCTTATCAACGAAGAGGATATGACCAAAGACCCTGAGAGAGGGCATGTTGTTGAACCTTTTTCTTATTTCCTATTTGATAAGCCACCTATATCTGAGATCTGTGAGCTATTTCCATCTCCAGCCCAAACATGGGCAAGTAGTAGTTCAGCTGCATTGCGTTTATCTAATCAATCAAACATCTCTGGAGCTCCAATGTCTGGTGGGCAACGCTTTGTTGGTTTTAGCCAGGAGAGTATTACCGATGAGAATACCCCTGGGTGTGATGGTTTGTGGTGTTCTGGGGACTCCGGTTTGATGGTTGATAAGCAGGAGTTGGAAAGCTTTAAAGTATCGTCAGAGGTCATTAATGTTTGGCAAGAAGATCGTACTTTCTCTAATGATGAGATCATTGGTCAGTTAAGTGTAGGTAAAGGTACCGTAACTTTTACTTCTGGCACTTATTGGATTGATGAGATTGATATCAATAACGCGGGTAATATTGAAATTCCTGACGGGCATAAGGTTACGATTCACGCACGTAAGGTGAGCGTGAGCAATAATAATAGCTCGTTCAGTGCTTTAGGTGAAGCTGAGTTCGTTCTTTTGGTCCATGCAAAGTCAGGTGGCGGCCTGACGTTAAGTCAAAATGCCGTGTTTACCGGGCTTATCTATAGTGAATCTGTTGTACGGTTAAGTAATTCGAGCATTGTTTACGGTGCGGTAACTGCGAATGAAATTTATATGGCGAATTCAGCTCAGATTATTGCGACTGACAATCATTGTTTTCAACCTTCGGATGACTATGAAATTGATATTTCCCCGGCAACCGATTTAGCTTTGATGTGTGGCGACGACTCCCCTCAATTTACCATTAATACCTCTAATAATGGTGTGGCTGAAAGTCTAGGCGTTACCGTAGTTATTACGCCAGACGCTGATGAATTCGACGTTTCTCTGCTACAAGGTTCAGGTACTTACCCGAATTATGTTTCAGATGACGATGGTGAATTAACTTTAAAAGTTGTCGCTAAAGATACTGCCAATATTGATTTTGATACAGGTTATAAGCTAACAGCGACATTAGTCGATGATTCTGGCAAAGAGGTCGAAAGTCAGTTCAAGTTCGTGCCATTTAAATTCTCTTTAGTGGATGGCAATACTCCAACAAATCGCCTTGACGTTATTGCGGGGCAGGCTACACCGACAGTAACTAAAGTTTTAGCGTGTGATTCTGGTGATTCAATCGTAGTTGCTGAAAACTATGTGGGTGAAGCTGGGGATGAAGTTACTATTGCTCATGAGCTTGATAGCTCTTGGAGTGGTTCCGATGGTTCGCTGACTTACTTACCTGAGTTCAAAAAAGGCAGCGCCTCAACAGACTTAACTATTTCTGAATCAGGTCTTTTCAATGTTACTTTAAAAGATAGTAGCTTTGATTGTACTGGTTTCGCTGGTTGTCCCGAAGATGGGAATTATGATGTAGAGGGAAGTTTCTCGGTCTACTCTCGCCCTTGGAAATTTGCTATTTGCACCAACAAGAGCTCAGATGGAAACAGCAACGAGAAAGACTCAGATAGTTTTGCTGCTGCCGGAGCGCCATTTGATGTTTATGCTCGTCCAATAAAGCATACCGATTCATCTGCAGTTTGCACTAATGATAACTTGTTGACGAACAACTACTTTAAGTCGACAGCAAGCGTCGAAGTTACAACGACTTTAGATACACCTCTAATTACGGTTTATCCTGACGCTAAGTTAGGTGATTTAACCCCTGTAGCCCAGCTAACTAAACAAATTTCGTCGAATGACCAGGCGAGTAAAGGTTATAAGTTCGATAGTTTGAAGTACTCAGAAGCGGGTAGTTTTAATTTTGAAGTGACTGAAGACTCGAACAGCTTTTATGGCAAAATTCTTGGTGGCTTCTCTGGCAGCAAATCGATAGGTCGCTTTTACCCTAAATACTTTGTGCAAGCTACTCCGGAATGGAATGTCGCCAATCAAAATGATATCGCATACCTAAGTCAACCTTATGATTCTACAGTTCACCAAGTATATCCAATGGCTTCTGGTGAAGATGATACGGATAATGTTCTTAATAATTACCGGTTCTTTAATGCAGAGTTACAAGCAAAGTTTGGTGTTTTAGATGATAGCAACACTGATAACGGCTTCTTGTTAGATACGGGCTCTGGAACATGGTCAACTGATCGTAAACATTGGTTGCTGAATGACAATGCAGCTGAGCTTCAACGAGTTGTGGATTTAGATGGTGTTAGCCGAAGAGATACACCGTTTAATACATCAGATGCTAACTCGACGATTACAAACTTTGGTTTAACGATCGAGGGAACGGATCCTGTGTCATTTACAGATTCTGACCCTGTTACCAGTTCGGCAGCATTCCCAGTTCAACCTCCTGCCCGCTATGGCCGAATGGCGCTTGATGATATTGGCGGTAACTCCGGTAGTACTTTGACGATTCCACTTCGTGCTGAGTTTTGGGATGGTAGTGACTTTGTTGTGAATGACGATGATGATCGCAGCACCTTTAATGGTTCAAATTTCTGTAAGCAAGTCATTTGGACCAGTAATACAGTCAAAACTACACTAGCTTCACTCAATGGCAGTGGAAGTGTTGATGATGGCGAAGAAGAAGTAACAGCGAATCAAAATACGCCTGCTGGTGCAGATGCGCCACGTGATCAGGTACGATTGTGGTTAAGAATGGATGCGTCGACACCACAGGCTAAATCTGGCGAGAATCCTGTTGCATGCTCAGGCAGCGATCAAGATCAGCCATGGCTGCGCTACAACTGGAGACAGCTAGGTGATGAAGATCCCTCCACCGTCGTCACATTTGGCATCTACCGCGGTAACGATCGAGTGATCTACCGAGGTGAAAGTGGGTTAACAGGTCAGTAAAAATATAATTTTTGCCCCTTAAGTTAGGAATCTGTAAGAAATTGCGGGTTTCAGTCCATGTTTATACTTCAATGCCTTGCCGTGACAGCAAGGCATTGGTACATTTAGTGCAATTTTTGTCTTCTAATTCTTGCAGGATGAGCGAAGAATATGTTTAAAAAACTTCGTGGCATGTTTTCAAACGACCTATCGATTGATTTAGGTACAGCCAATACCCTTATATATGTAAAAGGCCAAGGCATTGTTCTTGATGAGCCTTCCGTTGTCGCTATTCGCCAAGATCGTACGGGGTCTGCAAAGAGTGTAGCTGCTGTTGGTCACGCTGCTAAGCAAATGCTTGGTCGTACGCCTGGTAACATTTCAGCGATCCGCCCAATGAAAGACGGTGTAATTGCTGACTTTTACGTAACCGAAAAAATGCTTCAGCACTTTATTAAGCAAGTGCATGACAACAGTGTGCTTAAACCAAGCCCTCGCGTTTTGGTTTGTGTACCTTGTGGTTCAACTCAGGTTGAGCGTCGTGCTATCCGTGAATCAGCATTAGGTGCTGGTGCTCGTGAGGTTTACCTAATCGATGAGCCTATGGCTGCTGCGATTGGTGCTGGCCTACGTGTATCTGAGCCAACAGGTTCAATGGTTGTTGATATCGGTGGTGGTACGACTGAAGTTGCGGTTATCTCACTAAACGGTGTGGTTTACTCGTCTTCTGTACGTATCGGTGGTGACCGTTTTGATGAAGCGATCATCAACTACGTTCGTCGTAACTACGGTAGCTTGATCGGTGAAGCGACAGCAGAGAAGATCAAACACGAAATCGGTTCAGCTTACCCTGGCGATGAAGTCGATGAGATCGAAGTACGTGGTCGTAACCTTGCTGAAGGTGTACCTCGTAGCTTTAGCCTGAACTCAAACGAAATTCTTGAAGCACTTCAAGAGCCGCTATCTGGCATCGTATCTGCAGTGATGGTTGCACTAGAACAGTGTCCGCCAGAGCTTGCTTCTGATATCTCAGAAAACGGTATGGTACTGACAGGTGGTGGTGCACTGCTTAAAGACCTTGATCGTCTGCTTACTGAAGAAACGGGTATCCCTGTTGTTGTGGCAGAAGAGCCATTAACGTGTGTTGCTCTAGGTGGCGGTAAAGCTCTAGAGATGATCGACATGCACGGCGGCGACCTGTTCAGCGAAGAATAATATCTAGTGTTAGGCTCTTTTCTTATCTAGTTTTATGTAAAGAGCCTAGGACCTTGTCTATAGGATCAAATGTAGCTCTAGGACCAAATATAGAATGAAGCCAATTTTTGGTAGAGGTCCCTCTCTACAATTGCGCCTGTTTTTTGCTGTAATTTTATCAGCCAGCCTTATGCTGGCTGATAGTCGTTTAGATGCTTTCTCAAATGTACGCTATCTATTGAACAGCATGGTTGCACCTATTCAATATGCAGCCAATTTACCTCGTACTATGTTCGATGGTGTCTATGACCGTTTTAGTACTCGTAAAGGCCTTATCGAATCCAACCATAATATTAAACGAGAAGTCTTGCGCCTGAAGAGCGAGCTGATTCTGCTTGAGCAATACCAAGAAGAAAACAAGCGCCTCCGTAAGTTGTTAGGATCTCCGTTTATCCGTGATGAGAAGAAAGTCGTCACAGAAGTTATGGCGGTAGACACTTCACCATATCGTCATCAAGTTGTGATCGACAAAGGTCAGATTGATGGGGTGTATGAAGGTCAACCAGTGATCAACGAAAAAGGAATTGTCGGCCAAGTGACTTTTGTTGCTGCTCACAATAGTCGTGTCCTGCTACTCACTGATGCAAACAATGCGATTCCTGTTCAAGTCATCCGTAACGATATTCGAGTGATAGCTTCGGGCAATGGCATGATTGATGAGATCCAACTAGAGCACATCCCAACCAGTACCGATATACAAGAAGAAGATCTATTGGTGACATCTGGACTCGGTGGAGTATATCCAGAAGGTTACCCAGTCGCCTACGTTACTGCCGTTGATTACGACCCGAAACGTGAGTTTGCCGTTATCAAAGCGGAGCCTGTGGTTGAGTTCGATAAGCTCAGATACTTGCTGCTAGTATGGCCTGATGAAAACAAACAGATGCAAGCGGATCAATCCAGCATAGAACAAGCATTGTTAGAGGGCGAAGATGGCCAATAGCGTTTTAAGAAGCAAGGTAGTCATTGGCTGCTCATTTTTAGTAGCACTAATTCTGCAAACGATTCCTTGGCCTGGTAGCTTGGATCTATTTAGACCATCTTGGTTGCTACTGGTTACCTGTTATTGGGTTTTGGCTCTACCTCACCGTGTTAACGTGGGTAGCGCTTTGATTCTTGGCTTATTGTGGGATCTATTGATAGGCTCGACGTTAGGTATTCGCGGGATGATGATGGCAATCGTTATGTACATTATTGCGATGAATTTCCTAGTCATTCGTAATATGGCGCTATGGCAACAAGCGATGATTATTGCTGCGTTAACGGTATTGTTTGAGGTGTTGATCTTCTTTGGTGAATATTTGATCCAAGATGTCGTTTTCAATCCATTATCGTTATGGAGCGCATTGATAAACTGTATACTTTGGCCTTGGATGTTTCTATTAATGAGACGCGTACGTCGTCATTGGCATGTAAGGTAGAGTGACAATGGAAAAGAAGCATTTAGTTTTGGCATCCGGTTCACCACGCCGCAAAGAACTGCTATCTCAACTTGGTTATGAGTTTTCTGTCCTTGTAACTGATGTTGAAGAGTGTAAACACGCCCAAGAAACCGCCGAAGAGTACGTTAAGCGACTATCTTTAGATAAAGCCTTAGCTGCGTTGTCTTTATTGAAAGATAACCCTTCTGAAAAGCAGCATGTCGTTCCTAGTTCTGATAATGTAGTTTCTAGTGTTGATCATGTAGCTGTTGGCTCTGGCATCGTAGCTCTTGACTCTGATGCTATTTCTCTTGATTCTGAAACAGTCGTTCTTGGTTCTGACACTGTCGTCGTAAGCCAAGGGCAAGTGCTCGAGAAACCCACCGATTTTGCCGACTCTAAGCGCATGCTTACTCAGTTAGCAAACGAGCGTCACCAAGTGATGACGGCAGTTTCTGTGGTTTCAGAAGAAAAACAAAGAACAGAAATCATTATTACCGACGTATGGTTTAAACCCCTCAGTGAACAAGAAATAGAACAATACTGGCAAACAGGGGAGCCATGCGATAAAGCCGGTAGCTATGGGATCCAAGGTTTGGGTGGGCGCTTTGTTACCCGAATCGAAGGTAGTTATTACGCCGTTGTCGGCTTGCCTTTATATGAAACGGACCAGCTACTGCAAGAATTCTTATAATTACTAATCTGAGGTGCACCATGAGTGCTGAATTGTTGCTGAACGTGACCCCGAGTGAAACTCGCGTGGCCATGATTGAAGGGGGGGCTCTTCAAGAGATCCATGTCGAACGAGATGCTCGACGCGGTATCGTAGGAAATATCTATAAAGGACGTGTAAGCCGTGTTCTTCCGGGAATGCAGGCAGCTTTTGTGGATATAGGCCTTGAGAAAGCAGCTTTTCTACACGCCTCTGATATTGTTCCACACACTGAATGTGTCGCTGAAAACGAAAAGAAGCAATTTCAGGTTCGTGACATCTCTGAGCTTGTTCGCCAAGGACAAGACATTGTGGTTCAAGTCGTCAAAGATCCTCTTGGTACCAAAGGTGCCCGCTTAACGACTGATATTACTTTACCGTCTCGTTATTTGGTCTTTATGCCGGGCGCAAGCCATGTTGGCGTATCTCAACGAATCGACAGTGAGTCTGAACGTAACCGCCTTAAAAAAGTGGTGTCTCGTTACTGTGACGAACATGGTGGCTTTATTATCCGTACTGCAGCAGAAGGTGCAGACTCGAATGAGTTGGCACAAGATGCGGCATTCTTGAAGCGATTGTGGCTAAAAGTGTTAGAGCGTCGTGGTAAACACAAAGCTCGTACTCGTCTATACGGTGAACTTTGCCTAAGCCAACGTATCTTACGTGACTTTGTTGGTACTGAGTTGAGCCGAATCCAGGTCGATTCGCGTTTAGAATATGAAAACCTAAAAGAATTTACTTCTGAGTACGTGCCAGAGCTGACTGAAAAGCTTGAGTTGTACGAAGGCGACAAGCCTATCTTTGATATGTACGATACCGAGAACGAAGTTCAACGCTCTTTGGATCGTAAAGTCGAATTAAAATCGGGTGGATATCTGATTATCGACCAAACGGAAGCGATGACCACTGTCGACATCAACACCGGTGCCTTTGTCGGTCGTCGTAATCTAGAAGAGACAATTTTCAACACCAACGTAGAAGCGACGCAAGCCATTGCTCGTCAGCTGCGTTTACGTAACTTAGGTGGCATCATCATTATCGACTTTATCGATATGCTGTCTGAGGAACATCGTAAGCGAGTACTAACTTCTTTAGAGGCGGCGCTAGACAAAGATCGTGTGAAAACCAATATCAATGGCTTCACACAGCTTGGCTTGGTTGAGATGACGCGTAAACGTACTCGTGAAAGTATTGAGCATATTCTGTGTTCGAGTTGTCCTGCCTGTGAAGGCCGCGGCAGTGTGAAGACAGTTGAAACCGTTTGTTATGAAATTCTTCGAGAGATCACACGAGTGAATCGTGCGTATGACGCTGATAAGTTTGTGGTCTATGCGGCAGCTGCCGTTGCCGAAGCGCTAGAGGGCGATGAGTCACATGCGCTTGCGGAGCTTGAAGTGTTTATTGGTAAACAAGTTAAAATCCAAGCTGAGCCTCTGTACATACAAGAGCAGTTTGATGTTGTTATGATGTAATGGATATTTTGTGAGTTCAAGCGTTACTCTGATTCTTCGTGCATGTCTATGGTTAGTGGTTACTCTCTTAGTAACGCTAGCCATTGCTGTTACTACACTGCGTGTAGCCTTACCCAATTTAAATAAGTATCAATCTGAAATTGAGCTTTGGGTAAACCAACATTCCGGTTTTGATTTTTCTATTCAAGACGTGGGTGGTTTTTGGCGTAACACTCACCCCTCTATTGCTCTGCAAGGCGTTAAAGCTAGCCTTCCCAATGCAGAAGATGTGACCTTTTCTGTTGAGCGTGTTGAAGTCGAGTTTGACTTGATTCAATCGCTGGTTCAGATGCGTCCAGTTGTGGCCGATCTGGTCATGAATCAAATGTACCTTGATATTCGCTCAATTGATCTGTTTGCTGGAAAAAACGGTACAGACGAACCTAAAGACCCCGGCTCTTCGAAGCGAGTGATGCAAGAGCTGGATAATTTACTATTGAAAACTTTGGTGGATGTGACCGCTAAAGATTCTTCACTTCTCTATCGTTCAGTCTCGGGCGAAGATCGTCAGCTCGATATCGACATTTTAAAATGGCAAAACACAGATAAACATCACCTTGCTGAAGGGGTTGTTAGCATTAAAGACGCCAATCTTAACTCGTTGTCAGTAAGTGCTAACTTTATCGATGGTGGCTCATTAACCGATGTAACCGGTGAGTTCTATGTGAGTGCAGATAACATTTCGGTTAAACCATGGCTAACCCGTTACATGCAGGCTGAGTCTGGTGTTGAAACCGGTACTGTGAGTTTAAATAGCTGGCTGACCTTGAGAAACAGCCAACCAGTGAGTGCGTATGTTGAGGTGTTACCTTCTGAATTGACTTGGAACGAAGATGGCCAACATGATCTGATGATTGAGTCAGGGGTGTTTAAACTGTCTCCACTCGCTGAAGGTTGGCAAGTAAATGGGCACTCACTTAACCTAAGAACCGACGATAGACCATGGCCTGAACTTGATATTGCCTTCAAGTGGAATAGCGGCCCTTGGGAGCTCAATGTTTCTGAGCTCGATATCGAAACTCTGACGCCGTTGATTAAGTTGCTGCCGGATTCTGAGCAATCAACCAAAATGATTAACGTACTGGCGCCGGGTGGCTCCGTTTCTGATATTCGGGTCTCAATGGATTCTGGCATCGAAAGCTTACGTTATTCAGCGAGTTTTAGTGAGCTTGCCATTGAGCAATGGGAGTTGGTTCCGGGCTTTAGCCAAGTTTCAGGCAGTGTGTTTGGCTCTGCATCTGAAGCGAAAGCCAGTCTGCATGTGATTGATGATGTGTTTCCTTATGGTGACGTCTTTCAAGCGCCTTTGAATATCAAACAAGGTCAGGTTGACATTGTTTGGCAGCAAGATGAAAACGGTTGGAAGCTTTGGTCAGATAAAATCACAGCAGCCACGCCAGATTTACAAGTCCTAGGCGCATTTCGCTTGGACTTCCCAAAGGATGCTAGCCCATTCTTATCGTTCTACGGCGAAGCTGATGCTTACAATGTCGGCGAAACATGGCGTTACTTACCCACATTGGCACTTGGACAAGATCTCACCGACTACCTTTCTACTGCGATTCAAGCGGGTAAAGCCGACACTGTTAAGTTACTTTGGCATGGTGAATTAGCCCAGTACCCCTACACCAACCACGATGGCATTTTCCAAGTTTGGGTTGGCTTAGAGGACGCTAAGTTCAGTTTTGATACCGCATGGCCATTGATTACCGATCTTCAACTTGATCTGTTGTTTGAAAATGATGCGATGCATCTGGATTCTCGTTCCGCTCAACTGATGGATGTGACAGCCGACCGAATCACAGGACGCATTCCTTATTTAGGGGAAGGCGGCCATATTGAAATTGAAGCTAAAGCGACGGCGTCAGGTAATGCGGTTCGTGATTACATGACGGCTTCACCATTGGTTGATTCTGTGGGTGCCGCCTTAACGGCGCTGCAAGTGAGTGGCGATGTATCGTCTGAATTCCAACTCAATATTCCTTTTGATTCCGAAAAAGAGCCAAGAGCGTGGGGTTATGCTGATCTCAAAGATAACCATGTAGAGATTGAAGCGCCGCCAATGGTGCTTGAAAATACCACTGGGCGTATTGAATTTGATAATGATGTGATTACGGCCAACGGTCTCGCTGCCGATTTATTAAAGCAAGGTATTTCCGTTGACTTTAAAGGGCTCAATGATGGGCCTGGATATACCGTTGATATCGATGTATTGGGCGATTGGGACGTTAAGCCTCTAGAGCCTTATATTGGCGAGCAATGGTTAAGCCGTTTATCGGGTCATGCTCAGTGGCAAAGTCAGATTGATATTCAGCTCAACGATATCGGTTTTAGTTACCAACTGGATTTGCAGTCAGATCTTAAGTATTTGGCCAGTGATTACCCATACCCATTGGCGAAAAAATCATTAGAAAGTGGCTCAGCAAGGCTACAAGCATCGGGTAACCAAGAAGCGATTACTGCACGTTTACAGCTCCCTAGCACCAAGTATCAGGCTGAAATTGATATTACAGGCGATGTTCCCAAGTTAACGGCGACTAACTTAGTGCTTGGTCGGGGTGGTTATAAAATTAGTCCTGTCGTTGGCCATCATGCGTTAATTCGCACTGACAAGTTCAATGCCGATGATTGGTTATCGGTTGTTATGGAACCGGTGAAGCCTTCAGATGCTGTGCTCAGTCAAATGAACACGCCAACCATTCCTGCACCAAGTCGCATTACGTTCGAGAGTAAGGAGCTGATCTTAGGTGGTATTCCTTGGAATGATGTCGATTTTAGCGCTCGTAAGAACAAACAGGCGTGGCAGATGGAAGTGTCTAGCCAAGAGATCGAAGGGGATATTAATTATCTGCCTCCATACGATTTAACGGTTTCGCTGGATCGCCTACATTTGTTCGTTCCTGAGTGGAGTGACAAGAAAAACCAAGAACAATTGCTTCAACGAAAAGAGCAAGAAGCCCCATTGATCTCTGAATTGGATAGAAAGATCCATGATGCGATGCCAAATCTAAAATTGACCCTTAACGATTTTTGGTTGCAAGGCTATAAGGTCGGTAAGGTCGATGTTGAACTGGCTAGGCAAGACGATCGTATTGAGTGGAAGAAGATTCAGGTTCGAAGCGGCGGAAACAAAGCGGATGTGAGTGGCTGGTGGGAATTGAAAGGCGATAAGAGTCATTCATCGCTCGCCGTTGATGTTGAAGGCGAAAACAACAGTGAATTAATGGAACGTTTTGGTATTACTTCAGGGATTCAAAAAGCGCCTTTCGCGCTGGAAGGTCAACTGCAGTGGGATGGATCTCCTTGGGGTATTAAAATGGATACCCTTGATGGAAACGTTGAAACCAAATTTGGCAAAGGCATTATTTCAGACGTAAGTGGTGCTGCTCGATTGCTTGGTTTGTTTAGTCTAGATTCAATCATTCGTAAGATGCAGCTCGATTTCTCTGATGTGTTTGATAAAGGCATGGCGTTCAACAGCATCACAGGTACGGGTAAAATTCAAAATGGCATATTCCTGACGAATGACTTAAACATGGATGCCGTCGCAGGCGAGATGCAGATCAAAGGTATCGCTAACCTGAATACGCGTCAGGTTGATGCTGAAGTGAACTTTACTCCTGATATTACCTCGGGCATTCCAGTATTGACGGCCTTTGCGGTAACGCCTCAAACGGCGCTGTATGTATTGGCGGTGACTACGGTTATATCGCCGGTGGTTGAAGTCTTTACTCAAGTGAATTACTCGGTAAAAGGCCCATTGGATTCACCTACGGTGAGTGAGCTTTCTCGTAGTTCTGGCGAGTTCCAGCTACCCGAAAAATTGAGAAAACTAGCTGAGTAGTTGTTAACAAGCCAGTCGGTTAATATACGGTCAAATGCCGATTTCTGAATCATAATGAATAGAGGAGCGAGACACATGGATAGTGTTGGGTTGATTCAAATGACATCTGGCCCTAGCCCTGAATTGAACCTTGCTTACCTTGCTCAAGAAGTAGCAAAGTGCAAAGCGTTAGGGGCTAAGTGGGTTGTTTGCCCTGAAAACGCATTAGTTTTTGGTAGCAAAGCCGATTATCACCAGTATGCAGAGCCCTTAAATGATGGCCCATTACAGAAGAAACTGTCTGAGTTAGCTACGCTTCATCGAATCTGGATTATTGTCGGTAGCATGCCGATAAGTATGACTAAAGGCGTGACTACTACAACATTGGTGATTGATGATTTTGGCAGCTTAGTGGCTCATTACGACAAGCTACATATGTTTGATGTTGATGTGGCCGATGCGCATAAGTGTTATCGAGAGTCCGATATTTTCACTCCGGGTGACCGAGTTGTGACGACAGAAACGCCTTTTGGTCGCTTAGGTTTGAGTATTTGTTATGATGTGCGCTTTCCACACTTGTATTCAGAGTTACGTAAGCAAGGTGCGCAGATCATTATCGTTCCAGCGGCGTTTACAGCAGTGACTGGTCAAGCGCATTGGGAAGCCTTATTAAGGTGCCGTGCGATCGAAACACAATCGTGGATTGTCGCGGTAGGGCAAGGTGGCAAACATCCTTGCCAAAGAGAAACATGGGGACACTCAATGGTGGTTGATCCATGGGGACGAGTGGTCGCACAATTGGACCAAGAGCCTAAAAGTATGGTGGTTGAGATAGACACATCCAGTTGTGAGTCAATTAGGCAAAATATGCCAATAGCGCAACATTCTCGATTCACCAATCAATTTTAATTACAAACAAGAGCCATTTATGAGCATTAATCAAATTGAAGAAGCACTACTGAACCCGACAGGGCTTACGGAGCAAAATATCGCAGATACATTGGCGAGCATTGCTACCCGCCAAATTGATTATGCTGATATCTATTTCCAGTCAAGCTGGCATGAATCTTTGGTGCTAGAAGATAGCATCATTAAAGACGGTTCTTTCAACATCGACTGCGGTCTTGGTGTTCGAGCGGTATCTGGCGAAAAAACCGGTTTTGCGTACTCTGATCAAATCCAATTAGAGGGTCTGAAGCAAAGTGCGATTGCTGCTCGTGGTATTGCGAAGCAAGGTCAAAACGGCAAGGTTCACGCTTTCAAACGCAATTCGAACCAAGCTTACTATGACGCTGTTAATCCGCTAGCAAGCTGGGAAAAACAACAAAAAACAGAATTACTAAAAGCGCTTGATGCTTACATTCGTACCAAAGAGCCTATGGTTACTGAAGTATCAGTGAGTTTAAGCGGTGTGCATGAGCAGATGCTTGTTGCTGCTACTGACGGCACTTTCGCGGGTGATATTCGTCCGCTTGTTCGTTTGTCTATCAGCGTACTGGCACAAAAAGGCGATCGTCGTGAGCGCGGCAGTGCTGGCGGTGGCGGTCGTTTTGGTTACGACTTCTTCCTAAGCGATGCTAATGGCTCTCAGGTTGCTTACCAATTTGCTGATGAAGCAATCCGCCAAGCGTTAGTTAACCTTGAAGCGGTTGCTGCACCTGCTGGTGCAATGCCTGTCGTTCTTGGTTCGGGTTGGCCGGGCGTTCTTCTGCATGAAGCGGTAGGCCACGGTTTGGAAGGTGACTTCAACCGTAAAGAGTCTTCAGTATTTTCTGGCAAAGTGGGCGAGCAAGTCACATCAAGCCTATGTACGATTGTTGATGACGGTACATTAACGGATCTGCGTGGTTCATTGAACGTCGATGATGAAGGCGTTAATGGTCAGTACAACACACTAATCGAAAACGGCATCCTAAAAGGTTACATGCAAGATAAGCTTAATGCTCGTCTAATGGGTGTAGCGCCTACAGGTAATGGTCGTCGTGAGTCTTACGCGCACCTTCCTATGCCGCGCATGACAAACACTTACATGCTGCCGGGTGAACATACTCCTGAAGAGATTATCTCAACGGTTGAAAGAGGCATCTACGCGCCAAACTTCGGTGGCGGTCAGGTTGATATTACTTCTGGTAAGTTTGTGTTCTCCGCTTCTGAAGCGTACATGATTGAAAACGGTAAGATCACTCACCCAGTGAAAGGTGCAACGCTAATCGGTTCGGGTATCGAAGCGATGCAGCAAGTGTCTATGGTGGGTAACGACCTTAGCCTAGACCGTGGTGTTGGTGTGTGTGGTAAAGCCGGCCAAAGCGTTCCAGTCGGTGTTGGTCAACCAACATTGAAGCTAGACTCTCTTACAGTAGGTGGTACTGAGTAATTCAGGCTAACCCCGTTTGATTAGAGTTTCAGTTTCTTAGAAAATAGAAAATAGAAGTTAGAAGTTAGAAGTTAAAAGTTAAAAGTTAAAAGCGCCTCCAATGTGAGGCGCTTTTCTGTTTCTGGAGCGCTATTTACTAAACCGAACAGTTACATATTTTCTTCAGCAAACTCGGCCAGTCGGCTTCGTACCACACCATTGAGGTGAATATTGGCACTGCCTTCGAAGTCTTTAAAACGCTCGACCATGTAGGTTAAGCCTGAAGTCACAGGGGTTAAGTAGGATGAATCTATCTGAGCTAGGTTTCCTGAACAGACGATCTTAGTGCCTTCACCACAGCGGGTGATGATGGTTTTGATTTGTGAAGCGGTGAGGTTCTGACACTCATCCAAAAGGACAAAGGCATTTTGAATTGAGCGGCCTCGCATGAAGTTAATCGATTTGAACTGGATATTGGCTTTGTCACAGATGTACTTCATTGACCCTTCGGTGCAGTGATCGTTCTTGTGCAGAGCTTCCAGTGTATCGGTCACCGCCGCTAACCAAGGCAGCATTTTTTCTTCCTCAGTGCCGGGAAGGAACCCAATCGACTCACCGATATCGGGTGTGTTTCGGGTTACGATGATCTTATCGAATTGTTTGCGCTCTATGGTTTGTTCAAGTGCGGCAGCCATGGCTAACAGTGTTTTACCACTACCTGCTGCGCCGGTGAGAATCACCAGATCAATATCAGGGTCGAGCAGTGCATCAATCGCCATCCCTTGATAGACATTCTTAGGTGTAATGTCCCATGTCTTGCGGTTCATTAACCTTTCTCGACTGAGATCTCTCAGCGTAATGCGTTCGGCCTCAATCTCTTCTACACGACCAGCAAAGTCACTTTCTTCGTCAATCACATATTGGTTGAGGAAGGTTGGATCGAAAGGTGCTCTTGCTAGCGTGTGCAGCGTTTTTCCGCCTAAACTTCTACTCTCGACGTTATCGACGCCATCCCAGAATGAGCCTTCGAGTTGTTGAAAGCCTTTAGTGAGGTATTGGATGTCATCAATCAATTGGTCGGTTTGATAGTCTTCAACAAAGCGGACCCCAGCGCCTTTGGCTCGTAAGCGCATGTTGATGTCTTTAGTGATAAGAACCACTTCGCGTGGCGCGCGTTTGTTTTGAAGGTAGAGGACTGCGTTGAGGATTCGGTTATCGCCTGCCTTGTCATCGGCGAAGGCTTTGATGCTTTCTTGAAGTTCGTAATCAGCGAGTATTGAAATACTGCCAGATGCGTTTATGTCTTTAGAAAAAGGAATGCCTTCCGATATTTGGTCTGGTGTGGCTTCCCTGAACAAGTCTTCGAGCGTTCGAATCGCAATTCTCGCATCTCGAGCAACGTCTCTTTTACTGTCTTTGATTCTGTCGAGTTCTTCTAGCACCGTCATGGGGATAACGACATCGTGCTCTTGGAAAGAAAATATAGCGAAGGGTTCGTGAAGTAGGATATTAGTGTCTAAAACAAATAGCTTCCGGTTGGTCTCGCCCATAGCATCTCCTTGCCGACGTGCGGCTTGCCTTGCATTCATTGAACGTAGATAAAGCTCATATAAAGATTAGTATCTCATTCCGGTGATAGTCAACTACTCACCTAAACTTCATCTAGAGAAATATCGCCATATCGTTGTGAATGAATATGGTGTATTCGTTTGAGAGCAGCAATCTGCTACCTATAGATTACCCATGATTTTTTGACAGTTTGATTGCACTGGCGAAAACAGAAAAAAAGTATGAAATCATCTCCTTTAGGCGTGACCTAAATCACAGCATCGAGTAAGATTAGCGACCTTTTTCTGCACCATTTTCTCGAGATATTTATTATTAAGAGCGCACTTAAAAAGTGGCTGCAAACTAGGCATCTTTGGCTATATTTTTAGTTCAAGCGCGATAACGCTCTTGTTTAAAACTGCAGTTAACATGACCAAATTCCAACTATAAGATTGAGGTAGTCGATTCATGACATTTGCTTTGGGGCAACGCTGGATAAGCGATACGGAGAGCGATTTAGGTTTAGGTACCGTTGTAGCAATGGACGCTCGAACAGTGACAGTAATGTTTGCAGCATCAGAAGAGAATCGTGTCTATGCACGCACTGATGCTCCCGTAACCCGAGTAACGTTTAATGTTGGCGATGTCATCGAATGCCAAGAAGGTTGGTCTCTATCTGTCGAAGAAGTTATCGAAGATAAGGGGCTACTGACTTATTTGGGTACTCGTGAAGACACTCAAGAGACAGAGGTGACTCTGCGTGAAATATTCTTAAGCAACCAGATCCGCTTTAACAAACCACAAGATAAGCTGTACGCAGGTCAAATCGACCGTATGGATAACTTCGTACTGCGTTACCGTGCGTTAAGCAATCAATACCAGCAACATAAGAGCCCGATGCGTGGCTTGTGTGGTATGCGCGCTGGTTTGATTCCTCATCAGTTGTACATTGCTCATGAAGTGGGTCGTCGTCACGCTCCGCGCGTTTTACTAGCTGATGAAGTGGGTCTAGGTAAAACCATTGAAGCAGGCATGATCATTCACCAACAGGTGTTGTCTGGCCGTGCTGAACGCATTCTGATTGTGGTCCCTGAAACTCTGCAACACCAATGGTTAGTAGAGATGATGCGCCGTTTCAACCTGCACTTCTCTATCTTTGACGAAGAGCGTTGTATTGAAGCCTTCGCGGAGTCAGATAACCCATTTGATACACAGCAATACGTTCTGTGTTCTTTAGATTTCCTACGTAAGAGCCGTAAGCGCTACGAGCAAGCACTTGAAGGTGAGTGGGATTTGTTGGTTGTCGATGAAGCGCACCACCTTGAGTGGAGCCAAGATAAACCGAGCCGCGAATACCAAGTGGTTGAAGGATTAGCTGAAAATACTTCTGGCGTACTGCTACTGACAGCAACCCCTGAACAGCTGGGTCGTGAGAGTCACTTTGCACGTCTGCGTCTGCTTGACCCTGATCGCTTTTACGATTACGAAGCTTTCGTTGAAGAAGAGGACCAATATGCCCCTGTTGCTGATGCAGTAACGGCATTGTTCTCTGGCGTGAAGCTTGAAAACAGCGCAAAGAACCAGATCACAGAGCTTCTGTTTGAGCAAGATGTTGAGCCTCTGTTCCGTGTTATTGAAGGTGATAGCAGCGAAGAAGAGCAAGCCTTAGCTCGCCAAGAACTTATTGATAACCTTATGGATCGCCATGGTACTGGCCGTGTTCTTTTCAGAAACACGCGTGCTGCAATCAAAGGCTTCCCTAAGCGTAATGTAAACCTACTGCCGATGGACATTCCAACGCAGTACACAACCTCGATGCGTGTATCGGGCATGATCGGTGGCAAGATGGCACCAGAAGCTCGAGCGATGAAGATGTTGTACCCAGAAGAGATCTTCCAAGAGTTTGAAGGTGAAGACTCAAGCTGGTGGCAGTTCGATTCACGTGTGAACTGGTTGATTGAAAAGATCCAAGACAAGCGCAGCGAAAAGATCCTAGTGATTGCGTCGCGTGCGAGTACCGCTCTGCAATTGGAACAAGCTCTGCGTGAGCGTGAAGGTGTGCGTGCAACCGTATTCCATGAAGGCATGTCGATTTTAGAGCGTGATAAAGCGGCGGCTTACTTTGCTCAAGAAGAGGGTGGCGCTCAGGTTCTTATCTGTAGCGAAATCGGCTCTGAAGGTCGTAACTTCCAGTTTGCTAACCAGTTAGTGATGTTCGATTTGCCATTCAACCCAGACTTGCTTGAGCAACGTATTGGTCGTTTGGACCGTATCGGTCAGCTGCGTGATATCGACATTCACGTTCCTTACCTAAAAGGCACATCGCAAGCGATTCTAGCGCGTTGGTTCGATGAAGGTCTGAACGCATTTGCAGAGACGTGCCCTACAGGTCGCACGGTTTACGACAAGTACTCTGATGTTCTTATTGAGATGTTGGCTTCTGGTAACACTGAGCAACTTGATGAAGTGATTGAAGAATCAGCCAAGCTAAACCAAAGCCTGAAATCGGATCTAGAGAAAGGCCGAGATCGCCTACTAGAAATGCACTCAAATGGCGGCGAAAAAGCGCATGAGATTGCAGAAAAGATCGCGTCGACTGACGGTGATACTAATCTAGTGTCTTTTGCACTGAGTCTGTTCGATACCATTGGTTTGAACCAAGACGATAAGGGTGAAAATGCGCTAGTTGTGACGCCATCTGAGCACATGATGGTTCCAAGCTACCCAGGCCTACCTTATGAAGGTGCAACCATCACGTTTGATCGTGAAACTGCGCTGTCTCGTGAAGACATGAACTTCATTAGCTGGGAACACCCAATGATTCAGGGCGGTATTGATCTGCTATTGAGCGAAGGTGTGGGTGCGTCTGCGGTATCGCTATTGAAAAACAAAGCGTTACCTGTTGGTACTATCCTGCTTGAGCTGGTTTACCTTGTTGATGCACAAGCGCCAAAGCGCAGCGGTATCAGCCAGTTCTTACCTAAGACGCCGATTCGTTTGATGATGGATGGTCGTGGTAACGATTTATCTGCTCAGGTTGAGTTCGATAGCTTTAACCGTCAGCTAAGCCCTGTGAACCGTCACTTGGCAAGCAAGTTGGTGAATTCAGTACAGGGTGAAATTCACAAGCTAATTGAAGCTGGTGAGACGCATGTACTGCCGAAGGTTGAAGAAGTTCGTCAGCAAGCCCAGAAAGATATGCAAACCAACTTGAACGGTGAGCTAGAGCGTCTACAAGCGCTTAAAGCGGTGAACCCTAACATTCGTGATGAAGAGCTAGAAGTTATCGAAGCTCAAATCAATGAACTGACCGGTTACATCAGTAAAGCTCAGGTTCAGCTGGATTCGTTACGCTTGATTGTGGTTTCTCACAACTAAGCCAGAACTAGAATATCGCTAGCTTGACGCTTTAACGAAATAAGGCCTTCATCACGAAGGCCTTATTTGTATCTGTAGCTTGGTTAACAGTTTAGTTCAGAGTTCGGTTAGCAGTTTGGCTAATAATTTGGAGAGCTGATTACATCAACCATTTCCACCAAACGAACAGAGCTAAGAAGCCAAATAGGTAAACCAGACCTGCTACAGACAACCATTTTAGCTTAGTGCCAATCGCAAGCGCTTTAGGTAGCTCTGCTTTGCTCACCAAAATGAAATTCAGTAATGCGAAGAATGGGGTCGTGATAAAGGCGAGTATCATCGCGAAATCGAGCATTGGCATCAAGGCTGCACTAAAGAACATTACGATTGCTAGCGCAGCGATAGATACGATGATTACCCACCCTTGTAGCATTCTTGGGCTGCTCTCTTTTTTAAGCAGTAGACGCTGTGATTCAGCAAGTACGCGTGAGTAGCCATCGATAACGGTAATGGTACTGCCAAAAATACAGAAGAAGGCGACGATTGCGATCAGTGGACGAGACCATTCACCAATTGTTGAGGCGTAAATACCGACCAACTGATGAGTGAAGCCAACGCCAGAGCGAGACAATTCAACTCCTGAGCCGTGAAGTACCAGAGCACCTAAAGCAACGAATACCAATGCAAGCAATGCCGTACCAATGTAGCCTACATTGAAATCGAACAGTGCTGATTGAGCGGTCACGTCTTGTTTCTCTTTTTGGCTTTTTAGCCACATAGAAGTGATGCTTGAGATCTCGATAGGCGCAGGCATCCAACCCATAGTCACCACGATAAATCCGATAGCAGCCAATGACCAAGGTGATGGTGGCACAAAAGCGGCATCAGGTTCGACTGGAGAGCCAATAGCAATCGCAACAGCGGCTAGAGTGGTGATGGTCAGGACAGCCATGATCGCTTTAGATAGCGTATCGAGAGCACGATAATGACCTGCAAAAAGAATGATCAAACAGGTCGCTAAAACGATCATGCATAAGGTGCTGGTGGCTAAATCAAAAGGAATAAAGTAGCTAAGTAGGCTTGCACTGAATAACAGCAAGGCTGCGGTATTCACGACTGCGGAAATAGCACTCAGTATCGAAAAGATCACAAGGTATGGGCGGCCTAGGTTAGAGTAACCTTCCACCAAGCTTTGACCCGTTCCTAGTGTGTATTGGATACCGGCTCTGAAGAATGGGTACTTAAATATGTTTACGAGGATAATAAGCGCGGCTAGCTGCCAACCATAAATCGCACCAGCCTTGGTTGAGGCTACTAAGTGAGAGCCACCTACGGCTGCTGCGGCCATCATAATGCCTGGGCCAAGAGACTTAATTAAACTTGATAGGGGAGCTGAAGTTAGTGTTTTTGTGCTGGTGGTTTTAACCGTACTTTCCATCATTTTTCCTTTGATGCTGACTTCTTGTTATCCGTTACCCTATCAATACCATGTTTTGTAAGGTCGTCAACTTTTATGTACGGAAATGTTGAAAATTGTATTTATTAATAAACGAATCAACCGTAAATTATTTATTAACCAGTAATTAAGAGGCTTTAATGGCGTTAGAACAGTACACACCACCGTGTGAACCGTGGATTGATATTGTTTATCAAGATGACGATATTCTTGTGGTGAACAAGCCTGCAGGCCTACTTTCTGTTCCGGGAAGGTTGCCCGAGCATTACGACAGTATGTGGAGTCGGTTGGTTGTGGATTTTCCGGATATTCAGGTGGTGCATCGACTGGACATGTCGACATCGGGCTTGATGCTGCTCGCTAAACACAAACAAGCTGAGCGTCATTTGAAGAAGCAGTTTCAATATCGACTGACACACAAACTCTATTACGCGCGAGTATGGGGTTCAGTAGAAGAAGCAGAAGGTTTGATTGATCTGCCACTCATTTGTGATTGGCCAAATCGACCAAAACAAAAAGTGTGCTTCGAGGATGGCAAATCATCTCAGACTTGCTATGTGGTGGAGCAACAAGAGCCTCAAACGACATTATTGAAGTTGCTGCCGATCACTGGTCGCTCTCATCAGTTGCGTGTTCACTGCATGGAACTAGGGAATCCAATTGTGGGCGACGAGTTTTATGCAACGTCAGATGCATTTAACTATAGTGATAGGTTAGCTCTGCACGCGTGTGAGCTGAGCTTTTATCATCCGGCTAATAATCAGCTTTTCAAAGCCTTTGTTCCGTGTGAGTTTTACTCTCAAGCATCACCGCAAATTGAACAGCACTTTGAAATTGCGCCAGAGCTTCCAGACTACAGTAAGCTAAAAGCTTAGAATGGTTAAATCAATACCAATACAAGGACGTACAATGCCGAAGTTGAAAGTGGTCTTTCTTGACAGAGCCACCATCCCATCTCAAATTCATTTAAAACCTATCAGCTTTGAACATCAGTGGGTTGAGTATGATTTTACTTCGCCGGAGCAAGTGTCTGAACGAATTGAAGGCGCTGATGTGGTTATTACCAATAAGGTGGTGCTCAACGAATCGAATTTAGCTCAAGCACAACAGCTTAAGCTAATAGCCGTTTCAGCAACGGGTGTGAATAATGTCGATGTTGGCTACTGTAAGAGTAACAATATCGCAGTGACAAACGTGCAAGGTTACGCGACTCAATCGGTACCTGAGCATGTTATCGCGATGCTATTTGCGTTAAAGCGTAATCTCGTTGGTTACCATCAAGACATCGAAGCCGGCGAGTGGCAAAAGGATCAGCAATTCTGCTTCTTTACTCATCCGATTCAAGATGTTGCAGGCAGTACATTAGGCTTAATCGGTAGTGGTGGCTTAGGACGAGCAACGGCGGCATTGGCTAAAGCGATTGGTATGAATGTTATCTTTGCTGAGCGTAAAGGGGCTGACTCTTGTCGAGAAGGGTATCTGCCTTTTGATACAGTGTTACAACAAGCAGATGTACTCAGCTTACATTGCCCATTGACCAAAGCGACTCGAGACCTGATCTCAGAGCGAGAGCTAGCCATGATGAAACCAAATGCGGTGTTAGTTAATGCTGGCCGCGGTGGACTCGTGGATGAACAAGCCTTAGTTGAAGCTTTGAAAAATCAAGAGATTGCGGGCGCGGGTATGGATGTGTTCACACAAGAACCGGCT
This sequence comes from Vibrio sp. QJM3NY_26, assembly GCF_057786005.1. Classification (NCBI taxonomy): domain Bacteria; kingdom Pseudomonadati; phylum Pseudomonadota; class Gammaproteobacteria; order Vibrionales; family Vibrionaceae; genus Vibrio; species Vibrio sp. QJM3NY_26. The sequence goes on from NZ_CM173515.1 coordinate 374,372, forward strand.
GACAACTCGAATCCATTACTGGCTAACAGTCATTTGCCAAATTTACTATTAACGCCACATGTAGCGTGGGGCAGTGATAGCTCAATTCAAAAGCTGTCTGATATCTTAATCGATAACATTGATGCCTTTGTTTCTGGTAAGCCGCAGAATCTCGTCAGTTAATTCGCAGTAAGCGGTTATACACTCAGCTTCATACATAAAAAAGGTTGGCTTTGAGGCCAACCTTTTTAGATGTTTTGTCTTTAGTTCGACTTAGCTTATCTGCCAGAAGCCATTAGCCTTGAGGTTTGATGACCAATACATTGATTGGTGAATTCTGTACGACTTTACTCGCCACTGAACCCAGTACCACTTTGTCGATTTTCGAGCGCTTATGACTAGGCATCACAATCAGGTCTGCCCCAAGCTTTTCTGCGTAATCTAGAATCGTTGTGTAGGTTTTACCTTCTGCAACGTGAACCTTATAAACCACTTCATCGTCGATGTACTTGTCTGCAAACTCTTTCAGCTGATTTTTCACATCGAGCTTCATTTGGTTTGCTGCATCTTTCGGGAAGTAAGACGCAACCATCGACATGTGAATGCCCGGCAATACGTTCAAGATGTGGATTTCAGCATTACTGTGCTTTGCGTGCCATACCGCTAATTCAACAGCTTTGTCAGAAAAGCCTTTGTCGTTAAGATCAACAGGAACAAGGATTTGTTTATACATGTGTTTTTCTCTTTTTTATCAGCGCTTAGTATTGACCAAACGCTGTGATTATCCTTTCCATGTAATAAAGCCAAATAGAGTGAGCACTACTTGGCTCTATCCATTACGCGCTAATCTCATCCTTACGAGCACGCCTTCTTTGGTTCATCGCTAAGCCAATTAGAATCAGTAGGGATGGTAAGAATACCCACTCTTTCATTGGTCTTTCTGCGTCTTGGATAACTGATTTAATTTCCCAATCAAAGTCAATGCCAGCCGCTTCTGCTGGGCTACCGAACTCAACCATGTCGACAATCATCTTGCCTTCAGATTTCGTCAGCATTAAGCCCATTGAAGCAATGCGGTCTTCACTTGTTGTCGCAGAATCTTCAAATGGAAGGCGAACCGTTTTCTCAGAATAGTCACCTTCTAAGTTTTCGCCACCCACTCTTAACTCAAGAGATTGTCCCACAGATAGACCTTCTGTGATTTGAGCGATCTCAACTCCAGGTGAAAGAACTTTCTCTGGATAAATCATGTCCCACCAGAAGCCAGGGCGGAAGAAAGAGAAAGTTAGAACCAATAATAGGATCGTTTCCCACCATTTGTTCTTGGTAAACCACCAACCTTGCGTTGCAGCGGCAAAGATAAGTACCGCAGTTACAGAAGAGAAAATAGTGAGGAATAGATGCCACCAAGAATCAATGCCCATCAACAGTAGTTGGGTATTGAAAATGAACATGAATGGCAAGATCGCGGTCCGAATATCGTAGGTAAAGCCTTGAATACCAGTACGGATCGGGTCTGATTTTGCAATCGCGGCGGCCGCAAAGGCTGCCAAGCCAACTGGAGGCGTATCATCGGCTAAGATACCGAAGTAGAACACGAACAAGTGAACCGCAATCAGAGGGATGATCAGGCCATGCGCCGCGCCTAAGGTAACAATTACCGGAGCCATCAGCGTTGATACAACGATGTAGTTTGCCGTTGTTGGTAAGCCCATACCTAGGATTAAGCTGATTACCGCAGTGAATAGCAGCATAAGAATGATGCTACCGCCTGAGATAAACTCAACGAAGTCCGTCATTACCAAGCCGATACCCGTCAGAGTCACCACGCCGACAACCGTACCCGCTGCAGCTGTTGCTACACCGATACCGATCATGTTGCGCGCGCCTGAAACCAAGCTCTCTAATAAGTCAACGAAACCGGCTTTAGTTTGTTCTGCAAGATCGTCCGATTTGTTCATCAGAGTCATCAAAGGACGCTGTGTGATCAAAATGAAGATCATGAATACCGTTGCCCAGAAGGCTGAAAGACCTGGAGAGAAACGTTCTACAGTTAGACACCAAACAAGAACCACGATAGGCAGTAGGAAGTGCAGGCCAGATTTAATGGTTGGGCCTGGATCGGGTACTTCTGTTAGCTCGGCATCGATGTCCATGCCACCTTCAGCGGCATATTTTGCTGATACTCGAACCAAGGCTACATAAGAGATCAATAGAGCAACGGTAACAATAGGTGTCGCTGCATCGCCAAAGACATCTTTCGTCCAGCCGACACCGTAGTAAACCGCAGCACTGATGACACATAGCCCAAGAATGGTACCAGTGAAAGACAGTAGGCTTTGTACGATAGTTGGTGTGTGGCGACGAGGTAGGCCAGTCATACCAGCTTTACATGCTTCTAAGTGAACAATGTAAATCAGGGCGATGTAAGAGATAAGAGCAGGCAATAGCGCTGCTTTAATCACTTCTACATACGAGATACCCACATATTCAACCATCAAGAATGCAGCAGCACCCATGATTGGTGGAGTTAATTGACCATTGGTTGAAGCGGCAACTTCTACAGCACCGGCTTTTTCACCTGAGAATCCGACTCTTTTCATGAGAGGGATCGTGAAAGTACCCGTGGTTACCACGTTAGCGATAGATGAACCAGACACAAGACCGGATAGGCCAGATGCAACAACGGCTGCTTTCGCTGGGCCGCCTTTCATGTGGCCAAGTAAAGAGAACGCAACCTTGATGAAGTAAGCGCCTGCGCCTGCGCGTTCTAGCATTGCACCAAACAGTACAAACAAGAATACGAATGACGTAGAGACGCCAAGAGCAACACCGAATACACCTTCAGTTGTTAGCCACAGATGCGACATTGCCTTGTTCAGGCTTGCACCTTTATGGGCGATAACGTCTGGCATGTGTGGACCGCCAAAGGTGTAAAGTAGGAATACTGCAGCCACAACCATAAGAGGTGGACCTAAAGCGCGTCGTGTTGCTTCAAGCAGTAGAACCATACCAAATACAGCAGCAACAATATCGAATGTTGTTGGTGCGCCTGAACGTTCAGCGAGTTGAGTATAGAAAATATAGATATAAGAAGCTGAAAAGCTACCAACCAGCGCTAATATCCAGTCGACCGCAGGAATTCTATCCCGAGGCGAATTTTTCATGGCTGGGTAAGCGGTAAAGGCTAGGAAGATGGCAAACGTAAGATGAATTGCTCGAGCTTCAGTGTCGTTTAAAATTGCGAAGTTAAAAATGAACGGCAGCGGAGATGCATACCAAAGTTGGAACAGTGACCAACATAGAGGCACAAACCATAAAATACGGCCTTGGATACCGCGAGGGCTACGCGCACCAGTGTCTGATTGTGCCACCATTTCTTGCACATCTGGAGACGGTGATGTTGTCTGCGTCATGTACTTTATCCTTATTATTGATGGTCTGCCTTTCTTACGAACAACGAGACGTTATTTATTTCCTATCTAGTGTAGCGAATGGATAGGGAAATGCGTTTTTTGTTCGTCTCTGTCTTAGGCTTGATACGAAGGTAAGTTCGCCAAATTGGAGAAACTTAAAGGTTTGTCTCTTTTCACTTGGGTTATTTTTATAAAACGTGAAAAGCCAATAAGGAGGACATGCCTCCTTATTGGTAGAGCAGGCTTAAAGTAGAATTACTTTAGAAGGCCTACTTCTTTGTAGTATTTTACTGCGCCAGGGTGAAGAGGGATTGAGATACCCGCTTTAACCATGTCTTCTTTCTTCAGGTTTGCAAATGCTGGGTGCAGGCGTTTGAATGTAGAGAAGTTTTCAAATACCGCTTTAGCAACGTTGTATGCGACTTCATCAGAAACGTCAGACGTTGTTACCATAGTTGCTGCAACACCGAAGCTGTTTACGTCAGCATCTGTACCACGGTACATGCCAGCTGGAACTGTGCTGTATGCGTAGTATGGGTTTTCAGCTACGATCTTGTCGATCTGTGGACCAGTTGCTGAAACTAGTTTTGCATCACAAGAAGTCGTTGCTTCTTTGATTGATCCGTTCGGGTGACCAACCATGTAGATGAATGCATCAATCTTGTTGTCACAAAGAGCTTGTGAACGCTCAGAACCTTTAAGTTCAGAAGCAAGCTTGAAGCTATCGTTAGTCCAACCCATAGCGTCCATTACAACACCCATGGTTGCACGGTCACCAGAGCCTGGGTTCCCAATGTTTACACGCTTACCTGCTAGGTCAGACACATTGTTGATACCAGCATCGGTACGAGCGATGATGTTGAACGGTTCTGTATGTAGAGAGAACATAGCGCGAAGTTTTTTGTATTCGCCCTGATCTTTAAATTTACTTGTACCGTTGTAGCCGTGGTATTGCCAGTCCGATTGAACAACACCGAAATCTAGTTCACCAGCACGGATGGTGTTAACGTTGTAGATCGAACCACCAGTAGATTCTACAGAACAACGAATGTTGTGGTCTTTGCGGCCTTTGTTCACTAGCTTACAAATAGCGCCACCAGTTGGGTAGTAAACACCCGTTACTGAACCAGTACCAATTGTGATGAACTCTTGAGCGTTAACTGCGCCAGCGCCCATTACAGCAGCTGCAATAGCCCCAACTTTAATAAGTTTGGTAAATGCCATGAATTTCCCTTCCTTTATTCATTATTAACCCTGAAACAAGTGTAGTCGTTTCTGGAGTTTCCTATTTGGAAACGGCACCTTTTTCAATCCATGTGATGAAAAAGTGGCTGAATAATATCAAAAATTGGCAGAAAATTACTCAAATGTTAAAAGATATAGCTAAAAAATCTAACAAATGACGCTTAGATCTTATGTTTGATTTGCTACTGAGTTTTTTAAAATCAATGGTTTAGTGGTGTTTGAGGAGGGGGTAATAGATATTCTAGGATGTGATTTGGATCACGAAGCGAATCGGTGTTCGTGATCCATTAATCAGGTTGATGGTTATGAAACAGTGACCAATTATCCTGCGTATTCAAACAGTTCGCACACAGAATCAAACAATTGCTTAGTGGTAACGGACAGGGTGGGAGTGATGAAGATAGTATCATCGCCTGCAACAACACCTAGTATACCTTCCGACTTACCCAGTGAGTCCAATAAACGAGCAATAAGTTGCGCCGCACCTGGGCCAGTGTGTATCACCACCAATGCATTGTTGTGGTCAATATCTAATACTAATTCTCTTAGAGAGCTAGAAACTGTCGGAACACCAAGTTCAGCAGGAAGACAGTAAACCATCTCCATTTTTGCATTACGAGTTCGAACAGCACCAAACTTGGTTAACATACGCGAAACTTTAGATTGGTTGATACTTTCAAAACCTTCATGTTTGAGGGCATCGACAATCTCGCCTTGCGAACCAAAACGTTCTTCTTTTAGTAATGATTTAAAAGCACGAACTAAGTTGTCTTGTTTTTCTGTATTGCGCATATGTCATTCTTATTCATTAACAAAGATGTTTGCATATTCTCGCATACATATTCAATTTTAGCTAAAATATCACGGCAATTTGTTAGTCATATCACTGTAAAAATTTAATAGAATAATGTGTTATTAGTGTCGACTTATTTTGTTATTTCAGTCGATTATCGCCATAATGCGAACTTGCTGTGTAGCACGGTTTTATTGACTTGCGCGAAGTCGCAAAGCTGGCGTTAATTGATTGTAATCACTTTGTGATTAATATATTTTTTTAACGATAATTTAGCTCAAGAACTACCCTACCAAGAATTTATAAGAGAAAGCTCTCAAGGAGAATAACAATGAAAGTAGCTGTTATTGGTGCCGCTGGTGGCATCGGTCAAGCCCTAGCCCTACTACTAAAGAACCGCCTGCCTGCTGGTTCAGATCTTGCACTTTACGACATCGCTCCGGTAACTCCGGGTGTTGCTGCCGATCTTAGCCATATCCCAACACCTGTTTCGATCAAAGGTTACGCGGGTGAAGATCCAACACCAGCACTAGAAGGTGCGGATGTTGTGCTTATTTCTGCGGGTGTTGCTCGTAAGCCTGGTATGGATCGTGCGGATCTTTTCAATGTGAACGCTGGCATTGTTAAGTCTCTTGCAGAGAAAATCGCAGTTACTTGTCCTACTGCTTGTGTTGGTATCATCACTAACCCAGTAAATACAACAGTACCAATCGCTGCTGAAGTACTTAAGAAAGCGGGCGTTTACGACAAGCGTCGTTTATTCGGTATTACTACTCTTGATGTTATTCGTTCTGAAACGTTTGTTGCTGAGCTGAAAGATAAAGATCCAAGCAACATCCGTGTTCCTGTTATCGGCGGTCACTCAGGTGTAACGATCCTTCCTCTACTTTCTCAAGTTGAAGGCGTAGAGTTTACTGATGAAGAAATCGCAGCGCTAACAACTCGTATCCAAAATGCGGGTACTGAAGTAGTAGAAGCTAAAGCTGGCGGCGGCAGTGCAACACTATCGATGGGTCAAGCGGCTTGTCGCTTCGGTCTTGCTCTAGTGAAAGCGCTTCAAGGCGAAGAGAACGTAATTGAATGTGCATACGTTGAAGGTGAAGGCGAGCACGCACCGTTCTTTGCACAGCCAGTTAAGCTAGGCAAAGAGGGCGCAGAAGCGATTCTTAGCTACGGTGAACTGAGCGACTTCGAACGTAATGCTTTAGATAGCATGCTTGAAACGCTAAATGGCGATATTGAGATCGGTGTTGAATTCGCTAAATAAGCGGGACACCATTTAACTCAGCCAAAAGATAGTTAATAAGAGCCGATCATTATGATCGGCTTTTTTGATCCTAAAATTCAAGTTGCTCGTATCTGTCTATATAACCAAGGTCGAGGTAAAGTTTATGGCTACTGTTGAAAAGGGTATGAATGTCCACTATTTGGGGCGCTTAGGAAAAATATTGGTCATTGATGAGCAAGAGCAGTACGCCTTGGTAGAGACTTACAATGGGCATGAGCAATACGCAGTGCCAATGGAAGAACTTGAAGAAATTGAAGTACAACTGCCGCTGTCATTAGAAGCGAGCCGATATTGAATTTGATTCTCTTACAAATATTTGTTCAAAACTAAAAAAGAGCCCTGAGGCCCTTTTTTGTTATTTATATAGAAGCTAGAAGCTAGAAGCGAGTTGTCTATTAACCTGCTTACTTGCTACGTTTAACAGCTAAGTGTGCGAGCGTGGTTAGCGCTTGCTTATATTCTGAATCAGGAAGTACAGAAAGCTCAGCAATCGCTTTATCTGCTTCTTCATAGGCTTTATTTGTTGTGTACTCTAACGAGCCTGTCTCTTTCATCACAGCCATAATGTCGTCGAGACGCTCCATACCATTGGCTTTTTCAATCGCTTCTCGAATCATACTGGTTTGTTCAGGAGAACCATTATGCATTGCGTAAAGTAGAGGCAGTGTTGGTTTGCCTTCTGCAAGATCGTCACCAACGTTCTTACCCATCTCTTTACCATCAGCAGTGTAATCCATCACATCATCAATCAATTGGAATGCAGTGCCTAGGTATTTACCGTAGTTTTGCATAGCCGTTTCGATTTCAGGTGATGATTCGCTAAGAATTGCACCGATTTGCGTTGCAGCTTCAAACAAGCGAGCGGTCTTCGAGTAGATGACCTGCATGTAACTTTCTTCTGTGGTGTCTGGGTTATTACAGTTCATTAATTGTTGAACTTCACCCTCGGCAATCACGTTAACTGCTTCACTCATTAACTCAAGGATCTTTAAGGATCCTAGCGTTGTCATCATCTGGAACGAGCGAGTGTAGATAAAGTCACCCACCAAAACGCTAGCGGCATTACCAAAAGCTGCGTTGGCTGTCGCTTTACCGCGTCTCATGTCCGACTCGTCGACGACATCATCATGGAGAAGGGTTGCGGTGTGAATAAACTCGATAAAAGCTGCAGAGGTGATATGAGCTTCACCTTGATAACCAAGTGCACGAGCAGATAAAAGAGCAAGCAAAGGACGTAGGCGTTTGCCACCACCGCTAACGATATAAAAACCAAGCTGGTTGATTAAACTTACGTCAGAATTAAGTTGGGCTTGAATTGTTTCATTCACTTTTGCCATATCATTGGCAGTAAGCGTTTGGATAGCTTTAAAATCCATTGTTCATCCGGCTGAAGTTAGACCCTGTAAGGCTTATACGTTGTATATAATTGTTGAATAATACACTAAAAAACGTTGATTAATACATCACTTAAAGGCATCATTGCCGCACTTTTCTTTGGCGAACATGTTTTCGCCAATATTTTAAAAATATGGCTTGTCATAGCGGCATGATTCCCGTAGAATCTGCGCCCTATTGATTAGTTTAGCGCACACCCGAGTTGTAGAATTAACAACCATAGGCTGTGCGGAAAAAGCGGAGTAAAATATGTACGCTGTTTTCCAATCTGGTGGCAAACAACACCGAGTAAGCGAAGGTCAAACACTTCGTTTAGAGAAATTAGACGTTGAAACTGGTGCAACTGTAGAATTTGATAAAGTTCTTCTTGTTGCTAACGGCGAAGAAATCGCTGTTGGTGCACCTCTTGTTGAAGGTGGCAAAGTTACTGCAGAAGTAGTACAACACGGTCGTGGCGATAAAGTAAAAATCGTTAAGTTCCGTCGTCGTAAGCACTCGCGTAAGCAAGCTGGTCACCGTCAGTGGTTCACAGAAGTGAAAATCACTGGCATTAACGCTTAAGTATTAGGAGAGTTTAACAATGGCACATAAAAAAGCTGGCGGTTCTACTAATAACGGCCGCGATTCAGAAAGCAAACGTCTTGGTGTTAAGCGTTTTGGTGGTGAATCTGTTCTTGCAGGTAACATCATCGTTCGTCAACGTGGTACTAAGTTCCACGCTGGCACAAACGTTGGCATCGGTAAAGACCATACTCTTTTCGCTCTTACTGAAGGTAAAGTGAAATTTGCAGTAAAAGGTCCTAAAAACCGTAAGTTTGTAAGCATCGAAGCTGAGTAATTTAATCTTTTATTAGATTATTTATACTAGCTTTCAAGCTGAATTCAAAAGCCCTGCCGATTCGGCAGGGTTTTTTATTTATAGCGAGAATAAAAAAGTAGACGCTCTTGTTTTGGTTTTGATAAGCCGTTCTATTTTTGAAAAACAGTTTGGTTTTATTAAGAAGCCGTTTGTTTTTTAAGATACAGAAAGCAAAGAACCTCTCCTTATTTGTTCCTTGGTTGCAGATCGATCTAGATCTTAGGTGATCGATCTAAACACGGATCTGCTAGAATTTATATCACTCCTTGATGAGTGGTAACGCAACGTAAGTGCGGAGTTAAAAAATGAAATTCGTTGATGAAGCATCAGTAAAAATAGAAGCCGGTGATGGCGGTAATGGTACAGTAAGCTTTTGGCGCGAAAAATTCGTCGCTAAAGGTGGTCCTGACGGCGGTGATGGCGGTGATGGCGGTGATGTTTACATTCAAGCGGATGAAAACTTAAACACACTGATCGATTACCGTTTCCAACGTTTTTACAATGCTGAGCGTGGCGAAAATGGCCGCGGTGGTAACTGTACTGGTAAACGTGGTAAAGATATGACGATGAAAGTACCGGTAGGTACTCGCGCTGTTGATATCCACACGAATGAAATCGTTGCTGAAGTTGCTGAGCATGGCAAGAAAGTTATGGTTGGTAAAGGTGGTTGGCACGGTCTTGGTAACACGCGCTTTAAGTCGTCTGTTAACCGTGCTCCTCGTCAAAAGACAATGGGTACTAAAGGTGAAGTTCGCGAACTACGTTTAGAGCTTCTTCTGCTAGCGGATGTTGGTATGCTTGGTTTGCCAAACGCTGGTAAATCTACGTTTATTCGCTCAGTATCTGCTGCGAAACCAAAAGTGGCTGATTACCCGTTTACGACGCTAATCCCTAGCTTAGGTGTGGTAAGTGTTGTCCCTGAGAAGAGTTTCGTAGTTGCCGATATCCCTGGCTTGATCGAAGGCGCAGCTGATGGCGCTGGTCTTGGTATTCGTTTCTTGAAGCACCTTGAGCGTTGTCGCGTTCTTCTGCATATGATCGATATTTTGCCGATCGATGGTTCTGATCCTATTCAGAATGCACTGACGATCATCGATGAGCTTGAGCAATACAGTGAGAAAGTTGCACAGAAACCTCGTTGGTTAGTATTCAATAAAGTTGACCTAATGCCTGAAGAAGAAGCTGACGAAAAGATTCAAGAAATCGTTGAAGCTTTGGGTTGGGAAGGCGAGTACTTCAAGATCTCTGCTGTAAACAAGATCGGTACCAAAGATCTTTGCTTTAAACTGGGTGAGTTCATGGAGAACCTACCTCGTGAAGTTGAAGCAATTGAAGAAGAAGAAAAAGTTAACTTTATGTGGGATGACTACCATAAAGATGCGATGGCCGGTAAGAATGTCGTTACTGAAGATGACGACGACTGGGATGATTGGGATGACGAAGAAGATGACGGTCATGTTATCTATGTTCGTGATTAATAATCCTCGTAGTTTCTTATAAGCACTTTGGTCGCTTTTTCTAAGATACGCTGATAGTTTTATTAAACCGCAATGAAAATTGCGGTTTTTTTGTATCTAAATCATGACGTCTTGCTGTTTTTTATGCAAAATTTATCTTTAGATAATTAACGCCTATGGGAAGGAAATCATGGCATCAAAACAAAGAGCGATCTCAAGGTTAGTCGCTCAATCAGGACAAATGTTATTAGCTCATGGCGCCGAGAGCACATTGGTCGGTGACATTATGCGCCGCATCGGTATTGCTTGTGGGGTGAATGAGGTTGAAGTTGCACTGTCAGCCAATGCGTTGGTTGTGACAACAGTAATGGATGATCATTGCATAACGACGACTCGAAGTTGCGCTGATCGTGGCATTAATATGCAGGTGATAACCGAGATTCAACGCGTGTGTATCATGATGGAGAAAGGGATTCTAGATTATGATTTAGCTTATAATAAGATCCAAGGGATCAGTCCTGAACGCTACAACCGTTGGTTAGTTGTCGTAATGATAGGGCTATCGTGTGCTTCTTTTAGCCGTCTTGCTGGCGGAGATTGGCATGTCTTTATGATGACGTTTATAGCTTCGGCTTGCGGTATGATTGTGAGACAAGAGATCGGTCATCGTCATTTCAATCCGTTATTAAATTTCGCTATTACCGCTTTTGTCACCACCACCATCTCAGCTCAGGCGGTGCTCTACAATATTGGAGGTCAGCCCACCATCGTGATGGCTTCGTCAGTATTGATGCTAGTGCCCGGTTTTCCTTTGATTAACTCTGTAGCAGATATGCTTAAAGGCCACATTAATATGGGGTTAGCGCGTTTTACCATGGCCAGTCTATTAACTCTAGCGACAAGCTTAGGTATTGTCGCAGCGATGAGCCTATCTGACGTATGGGGGTGGGTGAACTGATGACTATTTTTGAACTTTTTGTTGGGTTACTCAACGACATGTTTTTTGCTGCGATTCCTGCGGTTGGTTTTGCATTGGTGTTTAACGTCCCGCAACGAGCGTTAATTTATTGTGCGCTGGGAGGTTCCATTGGTCACGGTAGCCGTTATTTGATGATGCACTTTGGTATTCCTATTGAATGGGCGACGTTCTTTGCTGCTACATTGGTAGGCATGATAGGGGTGCATTGGTCGCATAAATTGTTAGCACACCCGAAAGTATTTACGGTTGCAGCCTTGATTCCGATGGTCCCTGGCGTGTTTGCCTTTAAGGCGATGATTGCCATGGTTGAGATTAACCGAGCCGGATACAACCCAGAACTATTGGCATTGTTGATGGAGAACTTTTTAAAATCGATGTTCATTATCGCAGGGCTTGCGGTTGGCTTAGCAGTACCTGGGCTGTTATTCTACCGTCGTAGACCTATCGTCTAGCTTCAACTTCATTTTCAAGTAAGGACAGGACTTTCGATTTATGATCATCAGCATGATAGCGGCAATGGCGAACAACCGTGTAATTGGTAAAGACAATCAGATGCCTTGGCATTTACCTGCAGACTTCGCATGGTTTAAACGTTCAACGATGGGCAAACCTGTCGTGATGGGACGTAAGACTTACGATTCAATTGGACGTCCTTTACCGGGGAGGCTGAACGTTGTAATCAGCCGTGACGAGAGTTTAGAAATCGAAGGTGTAACGACGGTAACTTCGATTGAAAAAGCACTAGAGCTGGTTAGTGATGTTGATGAAGTGATGATCATCGGTGGTGGTTCAATCTATGAAACCTGCTTACCAAGAGCGAACAAGTTATACCTGACTTATATCGATTTTGATGTGGATGGTGATACTCAATTCCCAGACTGGGGAGAAGGTTGGAAGCAGAGCTTTAATGATACTTATCAAGCGGATGAGAAAAACAAGCACGATATGGAGTTTGTGGTTCTCGAGCGTTAACGGTGGTTATTAAGAGTTAGGCTCTGAAAATGCTTGCGTTACTGTGCACAGCTAGCGCAAGCTTCTCGTATCTCGTATCTCGTATCTCGTATCTCGTATCTCGTATCTCGTATCTCGTATCTCGTATCTCGTATCTCGTATCTCGTGTTTCTATAGCGCTTTTTGAGTGAAAAACTGTTTGTCTTCCCAGCGAAGTATCGTCAAGTCTCCCCCCCACACACACCCAGTATCAAGTCCAATCACATCTTTTCCTGAGTAACCTTCTAGCGCAGCCCAGTGTCCAAAAATAACTGTTTTATCCAGCTTTATACGTTGTGGTAGGTCAAACCAAGGCACTAACGGCTCAGTGGCAATTTCGCTTGGCGGAAGTTTACAGGCCATATCGAGTCGGCCATCAGTAAAACAGAAGCGCATTCTAGTCAGGCTGTTTATCGCATAGCGATAGCGCTCAATCCCTTCTAAATTTTGACACCATGAGTCAGGCGTGTTGCTGTACATGTTTTCGATAAGCCATTGCCACTGCTCTGATTTTAATAAATCAGCTATTTCCAGACTTTCAATACGCGCTCGCTCTAGATCCCATTGAGGTGAGATGCCAGCATGAGACATTACGAACTCTGGATGTTCTTGAATCAAAGGCTGTTGTCTTAACCATTCGAGCAGCTGTTCTCGGTCTTCTGCATCAAGAATGGGTTGAGTCTTGTCTTTTGCTTTAGCTGGAAATAGCCCTAAGGAAACCGCAAGTAGATGCAAGTCATGGTTGCCTAATACAACCTTAGCAGCGTTACCTAGGCTACGAATAAAGCGTAGCGTCTCCAATGATTTAGGACCACGGGCGACTAAATCACCAGCAACCCATAAGGTATCTTGCTGCTTATCAAAATTGACGGTTTTAAGCAGTAATTGAAGTTCGTCGAAGCACCCTTGGATGTCTCCGACAATATAATTCGACACAATAATTTCCTGTAGATACGGATGTACGACTAATTAAGAATATTAGGGATTGCGAGTCTGAATGGATCAACTTCAGTTATGAAGTCGATGCCTTTGTTATCAGTCATCACATAATGACCTTGCATAACACCCACAGGAGTTTCGATGACGGTACCACTGGTGTAAGTGTATTCGTCGTTGGCTTCAATCACGGGTTGTTGCCCAACCACGCCATCACCTTCTATGGTGAGTTGTTTGCCGTTGGAGTCGGTAATCAGCCAGCGGCGAGACATTAGTTGAACCGTTGTTTTACTGAGATTTTTGATGGTAATAATGTAGGCGAAGACGTAGCGGTTCTTCGTTGGTTCAGATTGTTCCTCTATGTATTTAGAGTGAACCTGACATTTGATACAAGGCGTAGATATATCCATATTCGCACCTTTTGTTGTTGGTATACTTTAAAGTATTACATAAAAAACAGGCTCCTCACCGAAGTGTAGGAGCCTTTTAGAATTATTTGTCAGCGCTGTGAGTGTCGTACAACCAGTTTGCCATGTCGACAAACTGCTCGAGCGTTAAATTTTCAGGACGCATGCCTGGGTTAACACCCAACTCTTCAAGTACTTCCTTGTCGATTAGGCTCTTGTAGCAGTTACGAACCGTTTTACGACGCTGGTTAAAGCCTTCACGACATACACGATCTAGCCATTTCAGATCTTTTGCCGGGTAAGGTAGCACTTCGTATGGCTGTAGGCGTACTACTGCAGAATCTACTTTCGGTGGCGGAACGAAGGCCGTTGGTGGCACTTCTAGCACAGGCGTCACTTTACAGTAGTATTGAGCCATTACCGTAAGACGACCATAAGCTTTAGTACCTGGGCCGGCCGCTAATCGGTTAACCACTTCTTTTTGAAGCATGAAGTGCATGTCTTGCACGTCTTTATGGAACTCAAAAAGGTGGAACATCAATGGTGTCGAGATGTTGTATGGCAAGTTACCGAAAATACGTAGCTTGTTGTTTGGCTTAACAAGTTGTTCGAAATCGAATTTCATTGCATCGCCTTCATAGATCGTTAGCTTATCAGCCAGATCGGGATGGTTGCGAAGACGTTCAGCCAGGTCTCTATCCAATTCGATAACTGTAAATTTATCGACAAGCTTACCCACTGGCTCAGTAATTGCGCCTAGACCAGGACCGATCTCTACCAAGTTTTGACCTGGTAGTGGGTTAATGCTAGATACGATGCCATCAATAATGTATGGATCGTTAAGGAAGTTTTGACCAAAACGTTTACGCGCTTTGTGCCCTAAGTGGACATCATTTCTCATTGCTTTTTCTCTACTAATTCAATGGCGTGCGTGAGCGCTGTTCTAAAGCTCCCTGTATCGGCTTGGCCTTTCCCTGCCAAGTCTAAGGCGGTACCGTGGTCGACTGATGTTCGAATAAACGGTAAGCCAAGCGTGATGTTCACTGAACGACCAAACCCTTTGTATTTCAATACTGGGAGTACTTGGTCGTGATACATACCTAAAACAGCATCTGCATCTTGCAAATATTTTTCATTAAAGATGGTATCTGCTGGCAATGGGCCAACTAAATTGATGCCATCTTTTTGGCGAATTTTTTCTAGCGTCGGGGTGATGGTTTCTATCTCTTCACGTCCCAAGCAACCATCTTCACCTGCATGTGGATTCAAGCCACACACGTAGATAGTTGGTTTCTCAATAGCAAATTTTTCAACCAAATCTTTATTCAGAATTGCAATAATTTGCTCTAATCTGTCTTCGGTCACTGCTTGAGATACATAAGCTAGTGGGATGTGCGTTGTTACTAGCGCAACACGCAGCCCTTCTGTTGCCAACATCATCACCACGAGCGGTGTATTGGACTTCTCTGCAAAGAACTCGGTATGGCCACTAAAAGCAACGCCAGCTCGGTTAATTACACCCTTGTGAACAGGGCCGGTGACAATAGCATCAAATTCATCATTCATACAGCCAATTGCTGCGGTTTCTAATGTATTTAATACGTAGTGGCCGTTCGCTTCATTAAGTTGACCCGCAACGGCGACTTCAGCGAGTGGAACATGTTTCACAACCAATGTTCCAGAGCGTTGAGGTTGCTTGGACGCGGTTGAATCGTAATCCAACAGCTCCACCTCGATCCCTAACATTTGAGCTCGCTCTGCTAGTAGGGTTTTGTCCGCACACACCACGAGCTGATGTGGCCAGCTTTCTTGGGATAAGGCGAGAGTTAAATCTGGCCCAATTCCTGCGGGTTCACCTGCCGTAATAACAAGGCGTTTAGTTGTCATCTTGGTCATCCTCAACCATTTCAACAAAAGCACTCGCTCTTACTTCTTGTAGCCAAGCGCCAGCTTCTTCGTTGAACTTACGGTTAAATAGAATTTGGTATGCTTTATTTTTCAAAGCAGAGTCTGTACGGTCTACTTCTCTGCGATCAAGCACTTCAACAATATGCCAACCATGCACGGTTTTGAATGGTGCACTGATTTTACCTTCAGGTAGTGTTTCTACTTGGTGCTTGAATTCAGGTACATACAAATCCGGTGTTTGGTAGCCTAGTTCACCATCTTGCACTGCAGAGCCTGGATCTTGGCTGTATTGCTGCGCAAGTTCACCAAAGCTCGCTTCACCCGCGTTAACACGACGCGTGATTTCCTTTAATTGCTCCTTGGCACCGTCGTCACTTAAGATGACGGTCGGCTTAATTAGGATATGACGAGCATTAACTTCCGTTACCGCTACCGTTTCCAAGCCTTTCACATCTTCAATTTTCAAAATATGGAAACCAACGCCGCTTCGGAAAGGACCGATGATGCTGCCTTTATTCTGCATTTTGATTTGGTCTGCA
Organism: Vibrio sp. QJM3NY_26; assembly: GCF_057786005.1. Taxonomy (NCBI): domain Bacteria; kingdom Pseudomonadati; phylum Pseudomonadota; class Gammaproteobacteria; order Vibrionales; family Vibrionaceae; genus Vibrio; species Vibrio sp. QJM3NY_26. The sequence continues at coordinate 390,563 of NZ_CM173515.1, forward strand.
AAAATGGTAGGCATCTCTTCTTTACGCATCCAACCCCAGTCACCACCTTGTAGCGCTTTAGGGCCTTTTGAATAAGTATAAGCCATGGTGCTGAAATCTTTGCCTGAGTTAAGCTCCTCAACCACTTCTTTAGCTTGAGCTTCTAGCTCTTCTTTGGTTTGGTCATCATTAAAGCGAAGTTGGATGTGTCCGATTTTGTATTGAACGGTCGCGTTAGTCTCTTGCGCCAAGATATCCGCAAGGTTATCGACTTCAGCTGGAAGAATGTTTATACGACGACGCACTAAGGCGTTACGCGCTTCACTTGCCGCAATCTCTTTTCTTACTTGTTCGCGAAATGCATTGTAACTAAGGCCTTCTTCAGCAACCGATGCTGTTAATTGTTCTACAGTCTGGTTGTTGTCTTTCGCGATGCCTTCGATTGCTTGATCAAGTCGAGCATCATCAATACGAACGCCAATACGCTCTGCTTCTTGTGTTTGAATGGTATCGATGATTAGCTTTTCAAGCACTTGCTCATTGAGCACGTCTTGCGATGGTAGTGTTTGGCCGCTTTTCTTAGCATTTGCGCGCAGCGTCTTCATTGAAGCATCGATGTCACTTTGTAAGATAACGCCTTCGTTAACGATAACTTTTACGCTGTCTAGTTCTACCGGCGCTGCGTAGCTTACTGATACAGTACAAGCCGCTGCGATGGCAATTAATGTGCGTTTCCACAATGTCATGTGTAATCCTTTAAATTTACTGATGTTTTATCAGTAAAGAAAATTAGTTGTTTAAGAAGAATGGGCGGCCGTATTCTAAAGAGTTTCCAGAGCTATCAAAGCCTGAAACGTTTGATCCCGATCCCGCCGATGTACCGAAGCCCACAATACCAAAATTGACACTAAAGTTGTTTTCGTAGACAGGGTCTGCATTAATGTCTGAATAGCCGCTACCAGTCCAGCTTCGGAGTTCGTTGCTATAGGTAACTCCCACGTACCAACAATCATCTTTATAGCGCAGGTTAGCTAACCACTCGATAGCAATGTTTTCGTTCATATCATGGTAGTACTGGGCGCTGGCGTACCATTTCGGAGTGAATTGATAACCTGTGACTAAACCTGCTTGTGAGATACCTTCCCGTGTAATCTCATCAATATTAGTAATTGTCTCGCCGACATTATCTTCAATGTACTCTTTAGTGACGTAGCGGTAGTTTGCTTGCACAAAACCGTTACTGTCTATTCGATATTCAATTGTACTATTAGCTAGTTGCATTTCCGCTGAGTCGATATCGTATTGAACGCCACCATGGTAAAAAAGGTAGTCATCGTAATTAAAGTCGACCTCAACTGCCCAAGATGAATAATTAGATTTTTCTGTTGAATCGTTGTTGCCAGTTGATTGCTTTGTTTCTTTATCGATATAAAAAATTTGACCGAAAGAAATATTAAGACGTTCTTTGTACTCGTCATCAAAGAAGCGAGAAGACGCACCATAGCTTAGCTGATTTGCAGCTGCTATAAAATCAACCCCACTGTATTTCCTACTTCTAAATAAGCCGTAATAATCTGTCTGTAAAAGAGTAGTATCGTAGCGAGCAATGTTATTTTGTTCTTCTTCGGGAACGTAAAGGTATTGAACTTGTGGTTCAAGAGTTTGTGTGTACCCGTTCATTAATGTAGTGTCGCGCTCAAGTACAATACCGGCATGACTTCTAAATTCGGGTATAACTCTGCTAACACTTTCTTCTAAATCAGCATACTCTGCTACAGATGTATCTACGCCACTCAGGTCTTGGTTATAGTATGTTCCAAGTAGACGAGCCTCGGTTGTCCATGTACCCCAAGTTGTACTTAATGGTACTTTTAACCCTGGTTCTATGTGCAATCGTGTTGCTGTTGGTTTTCCTTTTGCATCTGTATCAAATTGAGAGATATGACTAATCATATCCACCTCTACAGAGTCCCATATAATAGGAGCGTAATAGTTAAATGTTAGCTGCGGCATTAAACGATAGGCTTGGTTATCTCCATCGGTAAGTACTTGGAAGTCACGAACTGCGATGGATGCATCCCAGTTTAGAGATCGGTAAGTAACTTGTCCTGATTGTAAAAGCTGACCGTCTTCTCTATTACCGATATTTGAATCCACATCTGAAAAATAATTAACATCACTAACCTTTGAATAGTCGATGTCAAACTTCCATGCTTGTTGATAGATCCCTTCAAAGTTGAACTGCCCACCCCAACGACTGCCTTGTTCCGGGTATTTATCATCACTTTCTAGGAACTCAAACTTTAAGTTACTTTCACCAAAATTACTTAAATGACGGAACTCGTTATTCAGTTGCGTTCCACGTTCTGCCATATATTTAGTTGTGATAAGTAGATCGTAGTTTGGTGCTATATTCCAATAAAATGGTACTTCGGTTTCGAAACCATCACTAGAGCCGTATGAAATCGTTGGGTACAAAAAGCCAGTTTTACGTTTATCACCCACTGGAACGGTGAGATACGGTAGATAGAAAACAGGAACATCTAGAATTTCAAAACGCGGATTGTAGAATGTGGCTTCTTCTTCATCTTGATCGAGTTCAATACTAGAAGCTTTTAACCTCCATGATTTATCACCTAGTGGGCAGGATGTGATAGATCCGTCTTCCATGGTATAAACCGCTTTGCCAGTGCGAGATATATATTGGGCATCTCCTCGGCCTGGTTCACAAAGAAACTGATATTGAGTGTTCTCTAATTCGATTTGATCAGTATTTAGATTATTTGTCGCTTTATCGGAAATGGATTTTATTTGACCATCACTAAAGTTTACGTTGCCTTCAGCTACAACGATATTTTCTTGTTGGTGTAGGGTCACATTATCAGCAAGGATGATCTTGTTCCCTTGCGTAACTCTTACGTCACCCGAATAGATTGCCTTGTCACCATTGATAGCTTCTAAGCGATCTGACTCAACATGAGCGGGTAGCTGTGTCTCGTTTTCTGCAGCGGGCTCGATCAAGCATTGATCTATAGAGGGCATTTCCTGCACACTACTATCGGTGATTGTTTCAGCTTGAGTTGTCGACACGTATAATGCCGTACTTATAGACGCGGCTAACAAGGTGCGGGAAAAAGATTGCATGAAGTTGAACTATCCTGTGTCACTAGATGAAGGGTTGATCTAGTATCAATCCAATTAATAAAGCATTTTCCTTATGATAAAGGAAATATTAGCATTCAGCATCATCAGACAGCGTTACTCAGATAAAATTCATAGATAGAGAACACATAATGCAAATATTTGGCAAAATTTTGGGCGCGTTTTTTGGCTTTTTATTTGGAGGGCCGCTCGGTTTAGTTTTTGGTCTGTTTTTAGGGCATCAATTTGATAAGGCTCGACGTTTAAGCCAATCGGGCTTCAATAGCTCTGGTTTTGGCCGAGGTCCAAGCCAAGCTGAAAGACAAAACGAGTTTTTCAAATCTGCTTTTGCAGTTATGGGACACGTTGCTAAAGCTAAGGGGCAGGTTACACCAGAAGAGATTCAGCTCGCTTCTACAATGATGGAGCGTATGAACCTGCATGGTGAACAACGTAAAGCGGCTCAAGATGCTTTCCGCGATGGCAAAGAGAGTGACTTTCCATTAAGTGATGTACTTGAGCGTGTGAAAATCTCATCGGGTGGTCGTTTTGATCTTCTGCAGTTTTTTCTTGAGCTACAAGTATCTGCAGCATTTGCCGATGGAAGCTTGCACCCAAGTGAGCGTCAGGTTTTGCATAAGATAGCGCAAGGTCTTGGGTTTTCTGCGGAACAGCTAGAGCGCCGTTTACAGATGCAAGAAGCAGCATTTCGTTTTCAACAGCAAGGTGGAAGCTTTGGTGGGCATCAAGGTCACGGACACTCATCGGGGTGGCAACAAGCTTCACAGCAAAACCAGTTGGCAGATGCTTTTAAGGTGTTAGGAGTGAGTGAAAGTGCCGATGGTAAAGAGGTGAAGAAAGCCTACCGTAAGCTGATGAATGAACACCACCCTGATAAGTTGATGGCGAAGGGCTTACCACCAGAAATGATGAATGTCGCGAAAGAAAAGTCGCAAGAAATTCAAAATGCTTATGACTTGATAAAGAAGGTCAAAGGTTTTAAGTAATCGAACACTAACCCGAGTAATAACAAAATTACTCGGTTTTTTTTATTAAAGGGAATTATATGACGGTAACGTATCAGAATGTTCTAGAGTTTTGGTTCGATGAATTGACGCTTAAAGATTGGTTTACTGGCGGCGCCGAGATTGACGCTTTGATAGCGTCTCGTTTTTCTGAACTGCACAAAGCCGCCATTCAAGGTGAGTTATTTGAATGGCGTCAGACAGCAGAGGGTCGCTTGGCTGAGATTATCGTGCTTGACCAGTTTTCTCGGAATCTTGGTAGAAATAGTCCAGATGCGTTTACTGCAGATCCTATGGCGTTGGTTCTAGCTCAAGAAGCGGTAGCGGGTGGCTTTGATCACCAACTCAATCAACAACAGAAAAGCTTCCTGTATATGCCTTATATGCACAGTGAATCTTTGCTGATGCATGAACAAGCGGTGCTGCTTTTTTCTCAGACAGGGCTAGAGAATAACCTTGATTTTGAGTTTAAGCACAAGGTGATCATTGAGCGTTTTGGTCGTTACCCACACCGCAATGAAGTACTAGGTCGAACTTCAACTCCTGAGGAAATTGAGTTCTTACAGCAACCAGACTCAAGCTTTTAATTGTGGAGATACGGTCAAAGAATTGAGAAGAGGCTAGTGGTTAATAAAACCTCTAGCCTCTTTTTTTGTTTAGCTTTAGTGATTAACTCTCGCGTTAAAACTAGTTTGCTTGGTTAAGCGACCAATCATAGTCATAACTGATTTTTTCAGTGTTCGTCACCGGCTTTGTTCGATACTGGTCTAAGTGTTGAATGAGTTGTTTCTCTGTACCAAAATCCACAGCAAACCAATCGTAAATCGATGATAGTTGTAGTTTATTGTTTTCAATTAACACGCCCTTATCACTATTTACAAAATCACTAGCAGCTTGTTCTAACAAGGCTCCAGTGTTGTCAGAGGTAAAAGCTTCAGGCTGCAAATTAGGACAACCTAAACTCGCACAGTTCACTGCATAATGCGTGCGCGGATCTTGCCAAATCGGTCTTAAAATTCGATGCTCAATATCATTGAGTGTTAGTGACTTCCCGTTAACGATTACCACATCATCTCCCCATGGCCCAAAACTAAACAGTCCGCCGAGCTTGGTGATGGATTTTATTGGGTAAGCATCGAGAATTAGATCGACAGTCACGGCGTTATATAGATTAACCCAGTAGGCATATTGTTCCGCTTTTGAGTAGTCGAGTGGATTCAACTGCTCTAGCCTCTTGATGTATTGCTTGAGCTTTGTCTTATCTACAGTGCTCACAGCTTGATAGCGAACTAGGGTGTTTTGCCCTTGTTTAACTAAGTAGCTATCGATAAATTGCTGCCAGTCTTGATGAGATACCTGTTCTTGGTTGGTTTCATTGCTTTGGTTCCAGTATGGCCAAAGATCAGGTTTAGGCGCAGACCAAGCTAAGGTTGAGAAAAGTAGGCTGACAATAAAAAGTAGTTGTTTCATGGCATTCTCCTGATGACTGACTACTTAGACCTTATGCTTTACGATTTTCTTTCATAGCTCTTCAGTTAAATAGTGGAACTGCTCTAAATAAAGGGCAGAGCTTAATAAGCACATTAAGTTAAGCTAAAAGCTCAGCCAAATAAAAAAGGTTGGCACTAGGCCAACCTTTTATATGTACACAAAACTGTGTGATGCTATTTCAGGAAGCTAGGAATCTTAGCTTCAAACTCTGAAATCTTATCTGCGTGTTGAAGCGTTAGGCCTATGTTATCTAGACCATTCAGCAAACAGTGACGACGGAACTCATCAATTTCAAATGAGTACTCTTTTCCATTAGCATTGACTGCCATTGCTTCTAAATCAACGTCGATCTCAGCACCTTCATTCGCTTCAACGAATTGGAAAATCTCATCAACTTCTTGATCAGTAAGACGAACAGGAACCATCTGGTTATTGATCGAGTTACCGTAGAAAATGTCTGCAAAGCTTGGCGCGATCATCACTTGAATACCGTAATCTGCAAGCGCCCAAGGTGCATGTTCACGAGATGAACCACAACCAAAGTTTTCACGAGCCAGTAGAATTGAAGCGCCTTTATAGCGTGGTGCGTTCATTACAAACTCAGGGTTTGGCTGCTGGCCTGCATCATCTAGGAAGCGCCAATCGTGGAATAAGTGCTTACCAAAACCGATACGGTTCACTTTCTGTAGAAACTGCTTTGGAATGATCGCATCAGTATCGATGTTGGCCGTATCTAGAGGAACGACTAATCCGGTGTGTTGTTGAAAACCTGACATGTTAAATCCTCTAATTAAAGTTCACGAATATCGACAAAGTGACCAGCGATTGCTGCTGCTGCTGCCATTGCTGGGCTAACTAGGTGCGTACGACCATCACGGCCTTGGCGACCTTCAAAGTTACGGTTTGATGTAGAAGCACAGCGTTCTTGTGGACCTAGACGGTCATTGTTCATTGCAAGACACATAGAGCAGCCTGGTAGGCGCCATTCAAAACCTGCTTCAATGAAGATCTTATCTAGGCCTTCTGCTTCAGCTTGCGCTTTTACTTGCTCAGAGCCTGGAACGATCAATGCTTGAACATGTTTCGCTACTTGGCGGCCTTTTGCTACGGCAGCAGCTGCACGCATGTCTTCGATACGCGAGTTAGTACAAGAACCTACGAAGACTTTATCGACGTTGTAATCCGATAGCGACTTACCCGCTTCAAGACCCATATAAGCTAGCGCTTTTTCAGCCGATGCTTTTTCAACAGGGTCTGCGAAGCTTCCTGGTGCTGGGATTGGTGTGTCTACTGAGATCACCTGACCTGGGTTAGTACCCCAAGTGACTTGTGGTTTGATGTCAGCCGCTTCTAGCGTTACAACCGCATCGAACTCTGCATCAGCATCGGTTTTCAATGTGTTCCAGTATTCAATTGCTGCTTCTAAGTCTTCGCCTTGTGGAGAGAACTTACGACCTTTGATGTATTCGTATGTTGTTGCATCTGGAGCAATTAGACCCGCTTTAGCGCCAAGCTCGATCGCCATGTTACATACCGTCATACGACCTTCCATTGTAAGGTCAGTAATTGCCTCACCACAGAATTCAACCACATAGCCTGTACCGCCAGCGGCTGTTGTCTTACCGATGATCGCCAGTACGATATCTTTTGCGGTAATGCCTTCAGCGACTTTGCCTTTTACTTCGATCTTCATGGTTTTAGCACGCGCTTGTTTTAGCGTTTGAGTTGCTAGAACGTGCTCAACTTCTGAAGTACCGATACCGAATGCTAATGAACCAAATGCACCGTGTGTTGCCGTGTGTGAGTCACCACATACGATGGTCATGCCTGGCAGAGTAATACCTAGTTCAGGGCCCATTACGTGCACAATACCTTGGTATTTGTGGTTTAGGTCGTAAAGCGTGACACCAAACTCTTCACAGTTTTTCGATAGCGTTTCCATTTGGATACGAGCCATCTCACCAGAAGCGTTGATGTCTTTGGTTTGTGTCGATACGTTGTGATCCATGGTCGCAAAAGTTTTGCCTACTTGGCGAACTTTACGGCCTTTTTCACGCAGACCATCAAAGGCTTGTGGCGACGTTACTTCATGGACTAAGTGGCGATCGATATAAAGAATTGGCGTTTCGCCTTTTGCTGCAACCGCAACGTGAGCGTCATAAACTTTTTCGTATAAGGTTTTTGCTTGCTGGTTTGTCGACATAGCTTTTCTTCCTTGGGAGCATCAGTCCCAGTGTTTGTTTCTAGCCAAGTCATACTGTTTAAGCTGACTTGGCTTGATATTATTCTTATGTACTTACTTCTAATCTAAGCATCTAGCTTATGAAGCTAAGATGTACTCAGCGATCTTGTCACCCATTTCAGAGGTAGTCAGCGCTTGGTTTTTGCCTGCAAGGTCAGCGGTTAGCTCGCCTGCAGAAAGTGCTTTAGATACCGCTGTTTCGATATCTTGAGCTGCGGCTTCTTCGCCTAGGCTGTAACGAAGCATTAGCGCTGCAGAAAGAATTTGCGCTACTGGGTTCGCGATGTTCTTGCCTGCGATGTCTGGTGCGCTGCCACCTGCAGGTTCGTATAGGCCGAAGTTGCTTTCGTTCAAGCTTGCAGAAGGAAGCATGCCCATAGAGCCGGTGATCATTGCACACTCATCAGAGATGATGTCACCGAAGATGTTCGAACAAAGCATCACGTCAAACTGAGATGGGTCTTTGATTAGCTGCATGGTCGCGTTGTCGATGTACATGTGGCTCAATTTCACATCTGGGTAGTCTTTCGCTACTTCTTCAACCACTTCACGCCATAGAATAGAGCTTTGTAGAACGTTCGCTTTATCGATTGAGTAAACGTTTTTGTTACGTAGACGTGCAGATTCAAACGCAATCTTTGCAATACGTTCGATTTCGTAACGGTGGTAAACCTCAGTATCAAAGGCTTTTTCAGTTGCGCCTTCGCCTTCACGACCTTTAGGTTGGCCGAAGTAGATACCGCCTGTTAGTTCACGAACAACAACGATGTCGAAACCATTACCTGAAATATCAGCACGTAAAGGAGAGAAAGACTCTAAACCCTTGTGGATTTGCGCTGGACGTAGGTTACAGAACAGTTGGAAATGCTTACGCAGAGGAAGTAGGGCACCACGCTCTGGTTGATCGTTTGGTGGAAGGTGTTCCCATTTAGGACCACCAACTGAGCCAAAAAGTACCGCGTCAGATTCTTCACAGCCCGTGACTGTCGCTTCTGGAAGTGGACAGCCGTGATTATCAATTGCAATACCACCAACATCATACTCTTCGCGAGAAAAGCTAATCGCGTGCTTCTTTTCGATCGCGTCTAACACTTTATGTGCTTGTTGCATTACTTCTGGGCCAATGCCATCACCAGGTAGTACGGCAATTTTGTATGATTTATCTGTCATGTTAATCCTTTAATTCTTGTTACTGAGCGGTTTGGCTCGTTTTAAATTTTGTCCCTAAAGCCAACAACATCGGCTCTAGGGCTCTGTTATTGGGGGCTTAAACTGTCGCGAATTTTTGCTGCTTCATTTCAGCAATAGTGTCTGCGCGTTGAATGCTATTGATAACGTGTAGCAACGCTTGACCAGAAGCTTCAACGATATCCGTTGAAACGCCCGTACCGTGGTACTTACGGCCTTTATAGTTAGCAATGATGTCAGCTTGACCTAAGCCATCTTCGCCTTCACCTTTCGCAGTAAGGTCGAATTTATCCAACGCGATTTCGTAGCCTGTTAAGCGGTAAATACATTGGTATAAAGCATCAACAGGACCGTTGCCGACAGCCGCTTCGCATTTCTCTTCATCACCACATTGCAGCTTGATGCTGGTGGTAGACATAACACTACCAGATTGTACGCTTAGGTAGTTAAGTTTATAGAAGTCATCTTCATCACGTAGATTCGCGAAGTGCATTAATGCTTCTAGGTCGTAATCGAAGACTTGTCCTTTACGGTCAGCAAGCTTCAAGAAGTCTTCGTACAATGAATCTAGGTTGTACTCATTATCTTTATAACCCATTGCGTCCATGTGGCTCTTAACTGCCGCACGGCCACTACGGCTGGTTAGGTTCAAGGCTTTGTTTTTCAAACCAATCGACTCAGGTGTCATGATCTCGTAAGTGTTTTTGTTCTTAAGCATGCCGTCTTGGTGGATACCTGAAGAGTGGCTAAATGCATTTGCACCAACGATGGCTTTATTGTCTTGAATTGGCATGTGGCAAAGTTGGCTAACCAACTTACTGGTACGGTGAATCTCTTTATGATCCAAGCCGGTGTGAACCCCCAAAAGCTCTTGACGAGTTTTGATGATCATTGCGATTTCTTCTAAAGAACAGTTACCCGCACGTTCTCCAATACCATTGATTGTGCCTTCAATTTGGCGAGCGCCCGCTTGCACAGCAGCAATTGAGTTCGCAACCGACATACCTAAGTCATCGTGACAGTGAACAGAGATGATCGCTTGATCGATGTTGGGTACGCGATCGAATAGCGTTTTGATAATGCCACCAAACTCATTCGGTACTGTGTAGCCAACGGTGTCTGGAATGTTGATGGTTTTCGCGCCCGCGTTAATCGCGGCTTCAACCATGCGACATAGGTTATCGATAGGGGTACGACCTGCATCCTCACAAGAAAACTCCACATCGTCAGTGTAGTTACGCGCATGTTTGACGGCTTTCACTGCCATCTCGACAACATCGTCGTAGCTGCGGCGTAGCTTATCTTGTACGTGTACCGTCGATGTTGAAATGAAAGTGTGAATACGGAATTGGTCCGCTACTTTTAGTGCTTCTGCAGCGGCGTCGATATCTTTAGCAACTGCACGAGAAAGTGCACAAATACGGCTGCCTTTGATGTGTTTTGCAATCGTTTGAACCGATTCAAAATCACCTGGAGAAGAGATAGGGAAGCCAGCTTCGATAACATCGACACCCAGTCTCTCAAGAGCATAAGCGATCTGTAACTTCTCTTTTACCGTAAGGCTTGCTGCCAATGCTTGCTCGCCGTCACGTAAGGTAGTATCAAAAATTATTACTTGATCGTTCATGGGTGCTTCCTTATATCGATAATGAATCGATTGCTATCCAAATTATTATTAAGAATGATGTTCTTTTAAAAGTGCCAGTTACAAAAAAACCCGCTCAGTGCGGGTTTTAATATTTGTGTAGTTCTTGACCCACAACTTACCCGCGCGATTGGTTCACGATAAGGAGAAGTTTCAGCAGTAGAGAAGAAGAAAAAATCATTACACAAATATCCGTAAATAAACTGTTAACACCATATTTACCGTAATTTATTCTGAGCGTCAAACAAGAAAATCCAATATCAGCGTACATTGGCAGTGTTTTGGTTTGGTTTGTGCTGTTTTTTATCTCTTCGTTGGCTAAATCGACTGATTGGTGGTTTTGTATTGGCGGGTTAGTTTATCGTTTGGCTGATGTGTAGGTTAAAACTTTGTAGTAAATCTTTTTGATGGAACGATTCACCAAAAAAATTATAAGTGTGACCCAATTAATTAATCACTTGATTAAATAGTGAGTAATTAATCTTCTACTGTTACGTCTGTTTATCTCTATAATTAATCGGATGATTAATTATAGAGATGGATTTTTGCCATGACGGCACGAAAAGCGGGGCGGCCTCAGCAGAACTTAGATGTTCGACAGTTATTGATTGAGCATGCTCGCGATCTGTTTGTTGTTCAGCCATACGACAAGGTCTCGACACGCCTGATCGCCGAGCGTGCGGGTGTGAACATTGCGATGATCCGTTATTACTTTGGCAGTAAGGCTGGATTATTTGAGGCGATGCTACGTGAAACCCTACGACCGATGCAGCTACAAATGCAGAAGTTAGTTGAAGAGAGCAGTCATGAAAACTTTCTCGATTTAATGCGGACTTACTACAAAGAGATGGTCAAGGTGCCCAAGTTTCCTCGCTTGATTGCCCAAGTGATGAATATGCCTCCCTCGGAAGTGCAAAGAGAGTTGCTCGAAAAGGTTTTCCTCGATGTGGCGAAGCCAGCCCAAGATGTCATTTTTGAAAAGTTGGTGGCACAAGGTGTCTTGAGAAAAGAGATGGATCCCAAGCTCTGCCGCGTGTCGTATATAAGCTTGATGGTATTTCCATTCATTGCACCGCCCCCTCTATTAGCAATCCATGGTATTGAGATTAATGAAGAATTTCTTAACCGTTTAATCGAACACAACATTCAATTGATGACAGAAGGCTTTATAAACACGCCTAGCCCTTCTTCCGTGCAGGACCAAAGATAATGAAAATAAATAAAAAACTACTCTTCTTTCCGGCACTTGCGGTTGGTGTCATTGGCCTTGTGGTTGCGATTAACTTGAAGCCGGATCTTCCAACCAAGCCTGCGGGTGATAGAGCTCGCTTAGTTGACACAGTAAGCCTAGAGCAACAACTGATAGCACCGTTAGCGGTTGGTTTTGGCAAAGTGGTGCCGAAAGTCGAATGGAAAGCGATTGCCGAGGTGACAGGACAGATCGTTTATCGCCATCCGGATCTTGAGAAAGGTCAGGTGATCCCTGCGGGAACGGTCGTGCTCAAGATTGATCCATTGGATTACGAACTGAAGCTGATACAAGCGGAAGCTGATCTTAAATCAAGCCAAACCTCGCTAGCGAAATTGAATCAAGAAGAAGACAACCTGAATCAGACTCTAAAGATCGAAAAGAATCGCTTAGTGATCAGCAATAAAGAGCTACAACGTAAACAAGATCTACGTAAGAAAGGGTTAACTTCTCAATCTGATGTCGATCTGCAGCAGCAAAGCGCATTGTCTCAGCAGAAGTTGGTGTTAGATATTGCTAACCAAATTACCTTGATGCCTGATGAAAAACGCGTCGCGGAGGCCGTGATTAAGGTTAATGTCTCTAAGGTGAAAGAGGCACAACGTTCTTTGGATAAGACGACCATCACGTTACCTAGAGCCATGCGAATTGCTCAAGTCGATATCGAACAAAACCAAGTAGTTAATCTTCAGCAAGAAATGTTTGTTGCTCATGGGATTAATATTATGGAAGTTGAGGCGCAACTTTCTATTCACGATATGCAAACTTTAGCCTCAAGTTTTACTCAATTTCCCCGTGACGCTGCTGGAATTCCAACGCCTGATCAAGCGCCAATCAAAGCGAGTGTTCAACTGAACAGTGGCAGTCTGAATCTGAGCTGGCCTGCAAAGGTAGCGAGAATCAGTGAAACCGTTGATGAAAACCAAGCGACGGCAGGGATCATTCTTGAGATCGCTCAAGACTACTCACAACTGCAACCAGACAGTGCGACACCTTTGGTCAATGGCATGTTTGTTAAAGCTGAAATTGAAGGTGTCGCGAATCTAAGTTGGGTGGTTCCAGAGCGAGCATTGCATGGTGATAAAATTTATCTAATGGACGATAACTCCCGTCTGCAAATGGTTAATGTTGAAGTGCTTTATCGTAGAGACAACCAAGTGGTTGTGAACGGGGATCTTCAAACGGGCGATAAACTGATTCTTAATGATTTGCTGCCAGCAATTGAAGGTATGTTACTTAAAGAGTCAAATTCTCAAAAGGTTGAGCTTGTACCCGGTGTCGAGGAGAGTGCGTCATGATCAAGTTCTTCTCTAGGCACCCAACAGCAGCAAACTTGTTGATGCTTGGGCTGTTGATAATGGGTTTAAGCTCATTATCAACCATTAAACGTGAAACCTTCCCGGCTTATGATCCTCTGTATATTATGGCGGCGATTGTTTACCCGGGCGCTTCTCCGCAAGAAGTGGAAGAGAGCCTTTGTGTGCGAATGGAAGATGCCGTCGATGGCCTAGCTAACATTGAAGAAACTCAATGTGAAGCCGTTGAAGGTAGTGCTAGGCTCATTCTCAAGTTAAATGAAAAAGCAGATATTGGCCGAATGCTGGTGGATGTTCAAACTCAAATTAACTCGATCAACGATTTCCCATCCGAGATTGAATCTCCTGTTGTTCAAGAGCTGGATTGGAATGAACCGGTTGTTGATATCGCGATTACAGCAGAAACCTCATGGCCGGAACTCAAGGCATACGCTGAAGATCTTAAACGGACCATGAAGCTCGATTATGATGTTTCTTTGGTTGAGGTGAGCGGTTTTTCCGATCATCAATATCGTGTTGAGTTGGATACCCAAGCCATTCGTCAGTTGGGTTTGAGTGTTGGTGATATTGCCGATCAAATTGGTCGTCAGAATGTAAAATTGCCGAGTGGTAACATTGAAACACCAGATAAAAATTTCCTGATTCGTTTTGACGAGAGACGGGTCACGCCTGTTGAGCTTGAGAGTATTGTTGTTGGATCGGCACCAAATGGTTCTGTGATCCGTTTAAGAGATATCGCGAAGATCACCGATCGTTTTGAACTTGATGAACAGAAAGTCCTGTTCGATGGCAAGCCTTCTGCTTTGTTGAAGATCAGCAAAAACAAAGAAGACGATGCGCTTCGAATTAAAGAAAACGTGACACGATTTGTTGAAGATCAGAGTGCGATTGCCCCTGATGGTGTGACGCTACAAATGACCAACGATCTCTCTTCTGTGCTTTGGGATCGTCTAACCATGATGGTGCGTAATGGTTGGCAAGGTATTGTGTTGGTTTTTGCCACCATGTGGTTGTTCTTTAGTTTACGTTACTCATTTTGGGTCGCTGCAGGTTTACCCGTTGCCTTCCTTGGTGGCTTATTCTTAATGGCCAACCTTGGCTTATCGATCAACATTATGTCGCTTGTAGGCTTACTAATGGCGATAGGTATTATGATGGATGATGCCATCGTGATTGCCGAATCGATAGCCTCACATTTAGACAGGGGGCAGAGTGTTGATGATGCCGTGTACAACGGCGTTAAGAAAGTACTCCCCGGGGTGTTGTCTTCATTCTTAACCACGGTCTGTATTTTCGGTAGCTTGTTGTTCCTCGATGGAGAGATGGGCGCGGTGCTTAAGGCTGTTCCTCAAGTATTGATATTAGTGCTCTCGTTGAGCTTGATTGAAGCCTTCCTGATTCTACCTAATCACTTGTCTCATTCATTACACAAAGAAAAGAATGACAAGCCAGCGCTGCGCTTCAAAGTGGTGTTGCTTGAAAAATTTGAGAACTTCCGCAATACAACTTTGATGAACATGGTCGAGAAGGTCGTGACGTTCCGCTATGCCTTTATGGGCGGAGTGCTGACACTGTTGTTACTTTCTATTGCCTTGATTGCGGGTGGTGCTGTTAAGTTCCAACCCTTCCCCGAATTGGATGGAGACATCGCTGAAGCGCGTATCATTCTTCCGCCGGGTGCGTCATTGTCTCAAACCGAGAGAGTCGTCGATAAAATAGTCGCGTCTGCTGAACGTTTGAACGTGCAGTGGAGTGAAGAGGTCGAAGAGGGCAATGAGTTGGTGGAACACATCACGAGCCAATTCAATGCTAATGCTGATGCCAGTGAGTCAGGCCCACATTTAGCCACTGTGCGTTTAGACTTACGCGGTGCAGAGAGCCGTAACACGGTTATCGATGATTTCATCAATGCATGGCGCGAAGATATCGGTGAGCTGGCGGATCCTATTTCATTAGTGTTCAAGCAGCCAACCATGGGGCCGGGTGGTCGTGCTATCGAGATCCGTGCCAAGCATGATGATCTGGCTGAATTGAAGTCTGCTTCTCTGGAGATTCAGGAATACCTCAATCAGTTTGACGGGGTGCATGGTGTGCTTGATGACATGCGCATGGGTAAAGAAGAGATCTTAGTCAAGCTGCGCCCTGGAGCCGAAACCTACAATGTGAATGGGCAGATGATTGCTTCTCAGTTGCGTGCTGCATTCTTCGGGCAAACGGCGGATGAGATTCAAATCGGTGTTGAGAACATCTCGATTGAGGTGCGTCTTGATAAGGAACAAGCGGGCGACATACAGCAGCTGGCTAACTTCCCGATCATTACCGCCGACGGCAGTCAGATCCCGTTAGCAACGTTGGCGACATTAGATTTCCAACGTAACTACGTGCGAATTCAGCGTATTGATGGGCTGAGAACCATCAGCATCTTTGGTGATATTGATAATAAGAAGGCGAGCTCGTCGGCGATTTTGGCTCAGTTCCAAAAAGATGAAGCAGCCAAGCTTATTCAGAAGTACCCAGGCTTGCGCTTTGATTTCGAAGGGGAAGCTAAAGATGCGGCTAAGACTGGAGCCTCGATGGGCAAAGGCTTCTTGCTCGGCTTATTCGGCGTGTTTGCGATTCTTAGCTATCAGTTCCGAAGCTATTTAGAGCCTGTGGTCGTGATGTTAGCCATTCCACTCGCCTTTATTGGGGTGGTCGTTGGGCACTGGATACTTGGGCACTCTTTGAGTATGCCAAGCATGATGGGCTTTGTGTCGCTTGCCGGGATTGTGGTTAATGATTCCATCTTGTTAGTCCAGTACATTCGTCACCATGTCGATGAGGGAGATAGCGTGCATGACTCGGTGGTGAAAGCCAGTCGCGAGCGTTTCCGAGCGGTATTTTTGACCTCAATGACGACCGCAGCTGGTTTGCTCCCGCTGTTGACGGAAACCAGCTTGCAGGCTCAGGTTATCCAGCCATTGGTCATTTCGATTGTGTTTGGCATATTTGCCTCGACCTTACTGGTGTTGTTTATGATCCCTGCGGCCTACGCGATACTGGCGGACTTTGGTTTGGTGAAAAAGCATGAGCCATTAGCGCTATAACCTTTAGCGCTATTATCATTAGCGAGCACTATTATCATTAGCGAGCACTATTATCATTAGCGAACGCTATAACCATTAACATGATAGAAGTAGCGTTTGCTTGCTTATATACAGAAGTAAAAATATAGAAGAATAAAGCGGCCTTGGGTCGCTTTATTTTTATCGGCAGTTTCTAGGCCTCATCAGCTTGCTTAGCGAAAGCGGTCAATTCGCCTCAAAATTCATTTTAGTTCATTCAAAACGTCACTTAACTGTCATTTCAGGGGCATAACTTGAGCCTTAACTGAATAAGGATTGTTAAGGAGATTGTATGCGTACTATCGAACCTATTGTCCGCTGGGATGTGGCATTTTCTGTTTTTTGTTTAAAGAACCGTTATAGCGGACAACAGGCGACACTCAGTAAGGCGGTGTCTCATACTGGAGATGGACACCTTTACGTTTTGATTGCTTTGGTTGCACTACTGGCTGACAGTAACACTGGCCGAGACTTTCTCTTGGTGGGCTTAACTGCCTTTGCAATCGAGTTACCTATTTACTGGTTTGCCAAAAATACCCTCAAGCGTCGCAGACCCGCTGAGTTCTCTTCATTGCTTTATTCCCATATTGTGCCATCTGATAAATACAGCCTCCCTTCTGGGCATTCCGCTGCGGCTTTTGTTATGGCGACTCTAATCGGACATTTCTATCCGAGCTTATATCTCTTTAGCCTGATTTGGGCGGCAGCGATTGCTGGCTCTCGAATCCTACTTGGTGTGCACTTTTTAACGGACGTACTGATTGGCGCAGCCTTGGGCATCGCTTGTACTAGCCTTGCTATCAGTTTCATCCTGTAATCATTTTTTTGGCAACAACCACTGCCGAGCTTAAGTGGCAAACATAAAGGAACATGCATGAAAATCTTATATGGCGTCCAAGGCACAGGAAATGGTCATATTGCGCGCGCGAGAGCAATGGCGGTGGCTTTTCGTCAGCAAAATATCGATGTCGACTTTCTGTTCTCTGGGCGAGACGAGAGCAAGTACTTCTCGATGGAAGCGTTTGGTAATTATCAGACCCGCAGCGGCTTAACCTTTTACAGTGAGCAGGGACAGGTTAAATACGGCAAGACATTCATCAAGAACAACATCTGGCGATTTCTCAGTGAGATTAATCAGATCGATTTGACGCCTTATGACTTAGTGTTGAATGACTTTGAACCTGTGACTGCATGGGCAGCTAAGAGGCAAGGTGTGCCATGCATTGGCATAAGCCACCAGAATGCGTTCCGCTACGATGTACCCAAAGAAGGGGGCAACTGGATTGAACATTCGGTGATTCAACATTTCGCCCCAACTGAGCATTCTATTGGTTTGCATTGGTATCACTTTGAACAACCAATACTGCCGCCTATCGTTCACACGCTGGCTGGTGATCAACAAACCAAAACAGCACAAGACTTTACGTTGGTCTATTTGCCGTTTGAGGATCTTGAGTCGATCTCGGATCTGTTGATGAAGTTTATTTCGCACAACTTTGTCTGTTATCACCCGAATGTCATTGAGCACCGTCGAGTCGAAAATATTGAGTTCAAATCACTGAGTCATACCGGCTTCCAATTCGACCTCAATCAATGCTCTGGTGTAGTGGCTAATGGCGGTTTTGAATTGCCATCGGAAGCCCTAACCTTGGGTAAGAAATTGCTTCTCAAACCACTTGAGGGGCAGTTCGAACAACAGAGTAATGTTGCGACGCTTGAAGCGCTCGGGTTGGCTCAAACCATGAGCTTTTTAGACGCGGCTACCTTGCGTGGTTGGCTCGGTGAAAAGCAGGCCGAAGTGGTTACTTATCCCGACGTGGCAAGTGCACTTGTTGAGTGGGTGTTAGCGGGCAATTGGTCCAACCAAGATGACTTAAGAAAGCAACTTTGGGACAAGGTAGATTTTCCTAGTTATGCATCGCTCACTTAACTCATAAGTGTTATTTCTGAATTAACCAGTCAAACAATTCATGAGTTCAATAAATTGTAACAAATGTAACCAAACGATAGAACAGCTAAATAAGTCGAAATGAAACTCATAAGTGGTGCATTTTATGTTTTTTTATAACTCTATAAATAATTGATTTTTAGATGTTATTTAATCATTAAGGTAAAATAAAATTATTCTTTATCAATCTTGTTGGTAGCTCGAGATTTATTGGTTAATAGTAATGGTAATCCGAAAAACATCGGTCTGATAAATATAAGAATTAGTGGTTATCTATTCCTATACCATTACCAATTTAACGCTGTCGAACCGACAAGAGGCAACTTGAATGTTAGAGAAAAAAGACGCAATGAGTGCTATTGCAAGCTACAGAATGGAAAGCACACTTCGTGGAGTCGACTTAAATCTTTTGACTGTATTTGATGCAGTTATGCAAGAGCAAAACATTACACGTGCAGCTCATAATCTGGGTATGTCTCAGCCTGCTGTAAGTAACGCTGTTGCTCGTCTAAAAGTGATGTTTAACGACGAACTATTCATGCGTCAAGGTCGTGGTATTCAGCCGACTCAACGTGCTCGTCAGTTGTTTGGTCCAATCCGCCAAGCACTACAGTTAGTACGCAATGAACTGCCAAGTTCTGTGTTCTCTCCAGAGTCGTCTTCTCGTCTGTTCAAACTTGCGATTTGTAGCCCTTGTGACATGCGTTTTGCACCTAAGATTATGTCGACAATCAACGACCAAGCACCTAGCGTTAAACTGCACATGGATGCAGAATTCGATCGTCAACTTTCTGAGCGTATGCGCTACCAAGAAATCGACTTCGTTATTGATTACGCTCGTTTTGATGAGCAGGGCTTTTCAAGCACAGAGATCTTCCAAGACGAATTAGTTGTTGTTGCTTCTGCTTCTCACCCACGTATCAACGGTGAAGTTTCAGCGGCAGAGCTGCTTAACGAAAAGCACGCAAAACTGTCTCGCATCCATGGTCAACGCAGCTTCTCAGAGCAAGCTTACCGTGACCTAGATTGCACGCCTTTCTACGAAGGTACGAGCTTAAGCAACGTACTTTACGTTGTTGGTCAATCTGAGCTTGTGACTATTGCACCTCGTTGGATGGTTGAGCATGCCGCGAACAAAGATCAGCTTCAGATTCTAGATTTCCCATTCGATAATGCGGCAATTTCTGGCTTCCTAAGCTGGCACGAATCAAGTGAAAAGGACAAAGGACACATTTGGTTACGAGATCAGTTAATGATGATCTGTGGCGAAGTAGTGGCGCTTAACTAAGCACTAATCCCTATGATTTATAAGCCCTAAGCTGGGAGTCTGGCTTAGGGCTTTTTTGTACCTGCTATTTTTGTTGATAGAAAACTTAGCGTGAGACGTACTATTACTTATAACTTTGAGCTTCATCAGTTGCCTTTTCCATGATCAGAGGTACACTTGTGCGCTCAAAAAAGCTTACAGGTGTAAGCCAAAGGTAAAGAGATGGCCAATTTAGATTTTCATATCGTAAAAAGACTTCGTGACCAAACTGCCCAAGGTGGCAACCGTACAGCTTTGAAGCATAAAGTCGACAATGTATGGCAAGGTATTAGCTGGGAACAGTTTGGACAACAGATCGATACGCTTTCGTTAGCACTGTTGGCTCACGGACTGAGAGTTCAGGATAAGATAGGCATCTTTTCGAACAATATGCCTCAGTGGACTGTGGCAGATTTTGCATCTTTACAAGCGCGTCTTGTAACGGTACCAATCTACCCAACCAACACAGCGGCGCAGTCTTCTTACATTATCCAAAATGCAGATGTGAAGATCTTATTCGTTGGCGAGCAAGCTCAATTTGATGCGGCGGTTAGCCTTTTTGAAGAGTGTGAACAGCTAGAAGTTGTTGTGGCGATGTCTGCTGATATCGACACTCAAGAACATAGTTTTGCTGTTTCATGGCAGGACTTCATGACTCGTGGTGTTGAAGCTCAACAAGCGGAACTTGACGTTCGCTTAGCTGATGCAAACATGGATGACTTACTGACCCTTATCTATACCTCTGGTACCACAGGCCAACCAAAAGGTGTGATGCTTGATTACACTAATATTGGCTATCAATTGAAAGGTCACGATGAACGTCTTAGCTTAACTAAAGATGACGTATCACTGTGTTTCTTACCTTTGTCACACGTATTTGAGCGCGCTTGGACTTTCTATGCCCTTTATAAAGGTGCAACCAACTGTTACCTGCAAGACACGATGCAAGTACGTGATGCTCTAAGCGAGGTGAAACCGACAGTAATGTGTGCAGTTCCCCGTTTCTACGAGAAGATTTTCTCAGCGATTCACGAGAAGGTATCTAAAGCACCGTTTATCCGTAAAGTGCTGTTTACTTGGGCGGTAAATATGGGAGCGAAGCTTTCTGTTTGTCACCAAGAAGGTCGTACTCCATCATTCATGCTGAAGAAGAGCCATGCGCTTGCCGATAAGCTTGTGTTATCTAAACTGCGAGCTCTGTTAGGCGGAAACATTAACTTTATGCCATGTGGTGGTGCGAAGCTTGATGAAACCATTGGTCGCTTCTTCCACGCGATTGGTATCAACGTAAAACTTGGCTACGGCATGACAGAAACCACGGCAACAGTATCGTGCTGGGATGACCGCTGTTTTAACCCTGATTCGATTGGTATGTCGATGCCGGGCGCTGAAGTAAAAATTGGTGCGAAGGACGAGATTCTTGTTCGTGGTCCAATGGTGATGCGTGGCTACTACAAGATGCCCGAAGAGACCGCTAAGACATTTGACGAGCACGGTTTCCTAAAGACTGGTGATGCGGGACATTTTGATGAAAATGGTAACCTGTTCATTACTGATCGTATTAAAGAATTGATGAAGACCTCTGGCGGTAAGTACATTGCACCGCAAGTGGTTGAAGGCGCGATTGGTAAAGATCACTTTATCGAACAGATTGCCGTTATCGCTGATACGCGCAAATTCGTTTCTGCGCTGATCGTTCCTTGTTATGACTCGCTAGAAGAGTATGCCAAAGAGCTGAATATCAAGTATCACGACCGTGTTGAGCTTGTTAAACATCACCAGATTGTTGAGATGCTAGAGAAGCGCGTGAATGACTTACAGAAAGAGTTGGCTAAGTTTGAGCAAGTGAAGAAATTCAAGTTGCTGCCAAAAGCATTTTCTATGGATGATGGCGAACTGACACCTACTCAAAAATTGCGTCGTAAAGTTATCAACGATAAGTATCAAGACGAAATCGAAGAAATGTACAATGAAAAGCCTAAAGATAAGTAGTTTTCTGCTTAGATAAATTTTCAGTTGTTTAAAAATCCCCCTACGAATGTGATTGCATTTTTAGGGGGATTTTTTATGCCTGCTGACACAGCACAATGTGCGAAAGCGCACACCAATAAGGGCATCATTAATCGATAAACCGTGATTCATTTGAATATTAAGCTCTTTTTTTTAGGTGTTAATTGGTTTTTAAATCTAACTATTGGGTTTGGTTTGGGTTTTATTTAATGCTTTCAGCTAATAGTTGGTTTTTTGACGTAATTATCGGATAACAGGTGTTAGACCAGATGATAATAAAGCGTTAAAGTTGTTTCGTATTACTGTTTGTTGTTATCACGACAGACAGCCATAGCCGAAAAAGTGGAAGTATTTCGAATTAGGCTACGAATAAGCCCTAGACTATGAAAAACCAGCCCAACATGTTCACCAAATATGGTTGGAAACTGGTGAGGAGAGCAATATGACAACAAAACCTGAAACAGCCATGTCATCCGGCGCTGAAATGTTATCCGGCGCTGAGATGGTGGTGCAGTCTCTAATTGAAGAGGGTGTAGAACAAATCTTTGGTTACCCAGGTGGTTCTGTACTTGATATCTATGATGCGCTGCATGCTAAAACTGCTGAAATTAAACACGTATTAGTACGACACGAACAAGCCGCTACCCATATGGCAGATGGCTATACTCGTTCTACCGGTAAGCCGGGCGTAGTACTTGTGTGTTCTGGTCCAGGTGCGACCAATACCGTTACTGGTATTGCCACAGCCTACATGGACTCAATCCCAATGATAGTTATTTCTGGTAACGTACCAAATAGCTTAATTGGTAATGACGCCTTCCAAGAGTGTGACATCGTGGGTGTATCCCGTCCGATCGTTAAACACAGCTTCCTCGTTAAGAAAGCGGAAGATATCCCTGAAGTCGTTAAAAAAGCATTCTATATTTCAACGACAGGACGTCCTGGTCCTGTCGTTATTGATCTGCCAAAAGACATCTTAAACCCACAAATCAAGCTTCCTTATGAATACCCAGAAACGATCAAAATGCGTTCATATAACCCAACGGTTACGGGTCATAAAGGTCAGATCAAAAAGGCGCTAAAAGCCCTTCTTGAAGCGAAGAAGCCGGTACTTTATGTCGGTGGTGGTGCGGTTATTTCTGAGGCAGATAAGCCGCTGTTAAAATTAGCAGAGGCACTGAATTTACCCGTGGTAAGCACCCTAATGGGGCTTGGCGCTTTCCCTGGTACCCATAAAAACTCTTTGGGTATGTTGGGCATGCATGGTTTGTATGAAGCCAATATGGCGATGCACAATGCGGACTTGATCTTTGGTATTGGCGTACGTTTCGATGATCGAACCACCAATAACCTAGATAAGTACTGCCCTGATGCGAAGATCATGCACATTGATATCGATCCATCTTCTATCTCTAAGAACGTTAAAGTGGATCTACCGATTGTAGGTTCCGCGGAAAAAGTACTAGAGAGCATGGTTAACCTGCTTATTGAGCAAGGTGGAACTAACGATGCAGAAGCGATGGAAAGCTGGTGGAGTGAAATTAAACAGTGGCAAGAGCGTGACTGCTTAGCGTATGACAAAACGTCTGGTCGTATTAAACCGCAACAAGTTATTGAAACACTTCATAAAGTAACCAATGGCGATGCCTATGTTGCTTCTGATGTAGGTCAACACCAAATGTTTGCTGCTTTGTACTACCCGTTTGACAAGCCACGCCGTTGGATTAACTCTGGTGGTCTAGGCACGATGGGCTTTGGCCTACCTGCTGGTATGGGCGTTAAGTTTGCGAAACCTGATGAAGAAGTTGTGATTGTTACTGGTGACGGCAGTATTCAAATGAATATCCAAGAGCTGTCGACTGCGCTGCAATACAATATTCCCGTTAAGATTATTAACCTTAACAACCGTTTCTTAGGCATGGTAAAACAGTGGCAAGACATTGTTTATCAAGGTCGTTACTCTAATTCATATATGGACTCTGTTCCTGATTTTGCTGCGATTGCCGAGGCTTATGGCCACGTTGGCATGCGTATTTCATCTCCGGATGAACTGGAATCAGGTTTGGAAAAAGCACTGGCGATGAAAGACCGTTTGGTATTTGTCGATATCAGTGTGGATGACACCGAGCACGTATACCCAATGCAGATCAAAGGCGAGGGTATGGATAACATGTGGCTAAGCAAAACGGAGAGAACATAATATGAGACACATCCTTTCACTATTAATGGAAAACCAACCAGGTGCACTTTCTCGAGTGGTTGGCTTGTTTTCTCAGCGTGGCTACAACATCGAGTCTTTGAATGTATCTCCTACGGATGATCCAACGCTTTCTCGTCTGAACGTCACCACTAACTCGAGCGAAATGCAGCTTGAGCAGATCCAAAAACAGCTACACAAGTTAATCGACGTACTTAAGGTACAAGAAGTGTCTGAGCTTGAGCATATCGAGCGTGAACTTTTGATGGTAAAAGTACGCGCTAGCGGCTTTGCTCGTGCTGAAGTGAAACGCACAGCGGATATCTTTCGTGGCCAAATCGTTGATGTGACGGCTTCGCAATATACGGTTCAAATGGCTGGCACTAGCGAGAAGCTGGATGCTTTCATTCAGGCATTGTCTGAAGTAACGGAAGTACTTGAAGTGGCTCGAAGTGGGGTTGTTGGCATCGCACGTGGTGAACGAGCGTTGAAAGCCTAAACAAGAAGTATTTAAAAAATAGTTTAAAAGCCGCTTTTTTAAGCGGCTTTTATTTTGTTAATTTCCTAGAGTGCTATAATCTTGCGCTCTCTTTTTCTTCCTGAGCTAGTAATGCGAAATAAAAAATCAATAATTACATTACTAATCATCTCAATCACACTCTGTTCAGCTGTCGCTCTATATTACTTGCAGCGATATAAAGAAGTGAAGCAGCAGAGTTTTGACTACTCGGCCAAGCAAGCCGTCCATCAATTGGTGTACGCCAAGAGAGACTACGATCTTCTTAAGACTCAATTAGTTTCCGTAATGGGCCTGTTGAGCCACAGCCAAAGCTTGGTTAACTTTGCCTCTTCTCCCTCTGACCAAACCAAAGATCTACTTGAAGAGGTTTGGCAGTCTGTCTTAGTGAACCAGAAGTGGTACACGAAGATTCATCTGTTGGACATTACGGGCAAAGAGCTGGTGCGCGTTAATTACTCGGCTGATACCGGGAGTGTGGCGGTCCCTCAAGAGCTACAAGACAAGTCTGATTCTAGCTATTTTCAACATGCACAAAATCTTGAAGCCGAGCAAATTGGTGGCTGGGGGATTGAACTTGAAACGGAGCATGGTGAGCTAACCTTCCCTTATGTACCTGTAATCCGTGTATTTACTCCTGTTGAAACACCAGAAAAACGCGTTGGTTACCTTGTTATCAATTTGGATGTGTGGGGCTTATCGTCACGTCTTAGCTTTTCACCTGATAATGACCTAAGAGCGGAAATCATTAATGAATCCGGTTATTACATTGCGAGTAATAACAGCAGTAAGCTGTTTGGTGATTCTATCCCTGAAAGAAAAGGGTATAACCTGAAAAACATCGCACCAAAAACGTGGGAAGCGATTAACAACGATCAGGTTGGACACGTTTTTGAAGATGGTAACTTGTTTGCGTTTAACACCGTTATGCTCGCGAATAATCAAAAAGCTCACTTGCTGATTCAACTCAATCAGAAGCAGTTGATGGATAGGGCTGAACAGAGTCTAAATGATCTCTCTCAAGAAGAAGTTTTCGTATTGCTAACGGTACTGGTCTTTGCGTTTCCGTTTGCTTATTTAGTGACTCATTACCGACGTCGAAGTCTAGAAAGTAAGTTGGCACGCGCCGCATTGAGCGGCATGTCGGCCGTCATGATCTCTGATAAGCAGCATCGTACTATGATGATCAACAACGAGTTTGAGAACATGACGGGGTACAGCAAAACTCAAGTTATCGGAAAGAACGCATTGCAGCTATTGCTTGAGAATACCGACCAAGAGCTCTCAAGTTCTGATATCTGGAGTCATTTAGAGCAAGAAGAAGTCTGGGAAGGTGAAGTAGAGTGTAAGAACAAACTGCGTATTCCTTTCACCGCGATCATGAGAGTCCAGGCGGTTAAAAATAACTCTGGAAAGGTCAGCTATTATATTACTTCCTTAGTCGATATTTCTGTTAGGAAGGAGCTTGAGGTGCGTTTGAGGATCTTAAGTGAACGAGATTCTTTGAGTAACCTTTGGAACCGCCGCAAGTTCGAAGAACAGCTCGCGTATTATTCTCGCTTGGTCGAGCGTTACCCTAATGAAGCGACCACTTGCTTAGCTTTAGTCGATATTGATAACTTCAAACGAATCAATGACGAACTGGGCCACGATGAAGGCGACCGAGTGATTGCAAGTGTTGCAAGGCTTCTACAAGACAGTCTACGCAGTACTGATTTTGTTGCTCGCGTTGGGGGAGAGGAGTTTGCATTACTGATGCCACACACCTCACTGCCGGAAGCGAAACGTGTGTTGGATCGATTACGAATAGAAATAGAGCTATCCTCAGGGACTAAAGTGACGGTGAGTGTCGG
The DNA here is from genome assembly GCF_057786005.1 of Vibrio sp. QJM3NY_26. Taxonomy (NCBI): domain Bacteria; kingdom Pseudomonadati; phylum Pseudomonadota; class Gammaproteobacteria; order Vibrionales; family Vibrionaceae; genus Vibrio; species Vibrio sp. QJM3NY_26. The sequence continues at coordinate 416,774 of NZ_CM173515.1, forward strand.
TTTCACTGATTTGACAAGCAACAGCACTCGCTCATACAAATGTGCCGATGTTGGGCTCTACGAATCTAAATCGTCTGGGCGCAATACCGTCTCTATGTGCCCTAGTCATGCTGATGTCGCTTAATCTTTCATTACTCGATTAGTTTTTAATATTTCACTTGGCTTTCACTGTTTCACTTGGCTTTCAATAGACTTAGCCCTTAAAAAGATTTACGTTTTAAGTGACTAACCACTTTCCTATCAAGCCATCTTTCTCGCTTCGTATCTTTTAAAGCTAGCCTTCAGCAGTTCCTTTCAACATCTATAATAGGAATCTCACTTTTGAGGCGACCTATGTCACAAGTCTTATGTAGTTAGACTAAAGTCTAATGCTGATGAAAATTTGAGCTAAAATAAACAATAAGTAAACTACCTTGCTTCAGGTTGCGTCGTGTTAAGCGAACCAATAAACAGAGTGTTTACCCGATATAAAAGGGATGACACCGTTAACTTAATTCAGCTGGTTAGCTCGCCTTATCAATGGCTTGAGAGATAGCAGTAGAATTAGGTTAGCTGTAGCAAGAGTTTGGGGATCATACTGTCTGGTTAAAAGAGGCGTGGTATGTTTGTCGATTTTTTAGTGAGGTTAACCATAGGCACATTGGTCATTCTTGGCTTTCAACTGAGTGCACTGTATTTTTTACCTATGGTTGTACTGCTCAATACTCATCACAAAGAGTTTTTTGGGTGGTAGTTCAGTCGTGATACTGGAAACAAAAAACGGAGCCGTTGGGCTCCGTTTTTATTTGGTAAGAAATTACTTGAGCGTTATGCCGCTTCGATAACTTCTTCAATTCGTTTCATTGAACCTAGTAAATGTTGATCAAGTAACTCTGTTGCTTGTTCTGCATTCTTAGAGAGTACTAGCTTCATGATCATTTCGTGCTCATCAATATTGAACAGATCATCAGATGCTGTTTCAGCTGACATTGCTAAGAAGCGGTAACGTTTAACTTGGTTAATAAGTTCATCAAAGAACTTAAACATGTTCTCTGAATCAGCACCTTCAAGCAACGCGACATGGAATTGTTGGTGGCGTTCTTCCCATTCAACAGAATCAAATTCTTCTTCTACGTTCTGAAGGCGTGATAGTTTGTGGTAAGAGGTCAACACTTCTAATTCCCAGCTTTCATCACCAGCTGAGATCGCTTTTTTAAGCAGAACGGAAGAGACCAGTCGAAGGCTTTCGTATAGGTCATTGAGTTCTTTCTTTGATACCGGAGATACCCAGCAGCCTTTCTGTGGCTCTAGCTTTACGTATTTACTCCAAGATAACTGCACTAAGGCTTCACGAATTGGAGATGCGCCTACGTTGTATCGTGCTTTTAGATCAGCAACAACGAGTTTTTGGCCAGGGGTTAACTCACCATTGAGAATATCTTGGCGAATCATCTTTGATACTTTGTCTGTGAGCGTAGGACTAGACATTACAAACCTCATGCATATTTGATTCTAGTCTGCTAATCCGTCTCTTAGAAAGAGCCCATGGAAGTTAACAGTACGTGATTCTACTGTGATTGATAATACAGCGTACTGAAAAGTTAGGCAAGATTTGTTTCATAAAAAAAAGAGGGCCGAAGCCCTCTTTTATATTTTTATGCGAATCGGTTCATTCTTATAGAACGTGAACAGATGCCGTGTTTGTAGTACCAGAAGCTACTAGAGCGCCAGAAACCATTACTACGATATCGCCTTTGTTACCTAGGCCAGATTGTAGAGCGATTTCTTTACCGTTGATGTAGAACGTGTCTGTGTTCTCGATAGAGTCAACAAGAACTGGTTTAACACCTTTAGTAAGAACTAGCTGTGCAGCTGTCTTTTCGTTAGTTGTTAGAGCAAGGATGTTTGCAGTTGGGAAGTACTTACGTACTGAACGTGCAGACTTACCGCCTTCAGTTGCAACAACGATTAGAGGAGCCGCTAGCTTCTCTGCTGTGTCTACCGCACCTTTACATACTGCTTCAGTAATGCGTAGACGTGGGCTGTCTAGACGAGAACCTAGCTCAGCTTTAAGAGCTGAATCAGTGCGGTTCGCGATTTGAGCCATGATAGTTACAGCTTCAACTGGGTACTTACCTTTAGCAGTTTCACCAGAAAGCATTACTGCATCAGTACCATCCATGATTGCGTTCGCAACGTCACCCGCTTCAGCACGAGTTGGACGTGGGTTGCTGATCATAGAGTCAAGCATTTGAGTTGCAGTGATAACCATCTTACGTGCGCGGTTACACTTCTCGATCATCATCTTCTGAGCGAAGATTACTTCTTCAGCTGGGATTTCAACACCTAGGTCACCACGAGCAACCATGATGCCGTCAGAAGCTTCAAGGATTGAATCGAAGTTATCTACACCTTCTTGGTTTTCAATCTTAGAAATGATGTGGATGTTCTCGCCGCCGTTAGCGTTTAGAAGCTCACGGATTTCTTTAACGTCGTCTTCTTTACGGATGAAAGAAGCAGCTACGAAATCAACGCCTTGCTCACAACCAAACTTAAGGTCAGCTTTGTCTTTCTCAGAAAGAGCTGGAAGTTGAACAGAAACGCCAGGAAGGTTAACACCTTTGTTTTCGCCTAGAGCACCGTTGTTAAGAACTTTACACTTAACTTCAGTTTCTGTTGTTGCGATAACTTCCATTTCGATTAGGCCGTCATCAACAAGGATAGTGTTACCAGCAGTTAGGTCTTTAGCGAAACCTAGGTAAGTTACTGCTACTACGTCTTTGTTACCAACAACTGTTGCGTCAGTTGTGAAAGTGAACTCTTGACCAGCTACTAGATCTACGTCGTTACCATCTTCAAGTTTGATAGTACGGATTTCTGGACCTTTAGTATCTAGAAGGATAGCAAGTTGCTCACCTTTTTTTTCCATTACTGTACGGAAGTTCGCGATACGAGTGCCGTGTTCTGCGAAGTCACCGTGAGAGAAGTTAAGGCGCATAACGTTCATGCCAGCATCTACTAGTTCAGTTAGCTTCTCTACAGATTCAGTTTTAGGGCCAATCGTACATACGATTTTGGTCTTTTTCATGGAAGGTACTCTCCGGTAAGTATTGTTACAATTTGAAATTTATTTAAGGTCTGAAGATTGGTCCGCTACATCAACATTTTGTGCCTGTTGTGTAAAAGCGCGGTACTTCCAATATGTCCTTCAGAGTTGTAAGTCTTTCATCAATTTTAGTCATTTTATGACCAAAAGATTTTGATTCAATATCGGTTTTATGTGACTTACCCCACTATATAAGAGGTAAGTTGCAAAAAAATAACAGTCAGTTTTGTAATTTTTTTTCTTTTCGGGTGCGGATTCTACCACCTAATCAGTTCAATATCACTGCTTAACAATTGTCTTAGGACAAGGTTTTATCGCTATTTATTAATTTTTTGGATCAAAATAAATGGACTAAATAGTTTCGTTGTAACTATAATATGTTTCAAATCGAAACTTAATGGCCTTTTTTAAATGTCGAAACGAAACACCCAGCTCAGAAGACATGCTATTTCTAACCTCGTTAATGAAAAGGGGGAGGTTAGTGTTGATGAACTATCCGCTAAATTCGAAACCTCAGAGGTCACGATTAGAAAGGACTTAGCGTCTTTAGAGAAAAACGGTCAGCTTTTGCGCCGTTATGGTGGTGCGATTTCATTACCGAAAGAGGTTGTGAACGAAGAACTGGGTCCACAAGTTTCGACTCGAAAGATTTCATTAGCGAAAGCCGCTGCAGATCTAATTCGCGACCATAATCGCATTGTGATCGATAGCGGTAGCACGACAGGAGCGCTAATTCAGCAGCTCAATAGCAAACGTGGTTTGGTTGTAATGACCAACTCGTTGCATGTTGCTAATGCACTTAATGAGTTGGAAAGCGAACCAACACTGCTAATGACCGGCGGCACTTGGGATACCCATTCGGATTCTTTTCAAGGCAAAGTCGCAGAATCAGTACTTCGAGCTTACGATTTTGATCAACTATTTATCGGGGCTGATGGTATCGACCTTGATAGAGGCACAACTACGTTCAATGAATTGGTTGGCCTAAGTAAAGTAATGGCTGAAGTGTCACGAGAAGTGATCGTGATGGTTGAGTCGGAAAAGGTGGGACGAAAGATCCCGAACTTAGAGCTGGCATGGGAACACATTGACATCTTAATTACCGATACAGATTTAGGCGAAGAATCCAAAGTAAGTATCGAATCACATGATGTTCGAGTGATCCTGACCGATCCAGCGTAAAAACAAATTTAAGTATTATGCATTTACCTTCCTATAATTGATCTTGATAAAGATCTGGCCTTTGCTTGCTGCCAATAGGAATAAAACGAAATTGATGGAGTGAAACTATGTGTGGAATTGTTGGTGCAGTAGCACAGCGTGATGTAGCCGAAATTTTAGTAGAAGGCCTTCGCCGCCTAGAATACCGAGGCTACGATTCAGCGGGTGTCGCTGTAGTTGATAGCGAATCTAACCTAACTCGTGTACGCCGCCTTGGTAAAGTACAAGAGCTAGCAGACGCCGTCGATCAGCAACATGTTATTGGCGGTACTGGTATCGCTCATACACGTTGGGCGACACACGGTGAGCCTTCTGAAGCAAACGCGCACCCACACATGTCGGGCGATATTGCCGTTGTACACAATGGCATTATCGAAAACCACGAAACACTGCGTGCTCTTCTTCAAGAGCGTGGTTATGTGTTTACTTCACAAACGGATACTGAAGTTATCGCTCACCTAGTTGAATGGGAACTTCGTACTTCTAACTCATTGGTTGAAGCGCTTCAAAAGACAGCGAAACAACTGGATGGTGCTTACGGTACTGTTGCCGTTGATCGTAAAGATCCTAGCCGTATCGTTGTTGCTCGTTCTGGTAGCCCTATCGTTATCGGTTTTGGTGTGGGCGAGAATTTCCTAGCTTCTGACCAACTTGCACTGTTAAGCGTAACTCGTCGTTTCATGTACTTAGAAGAAGGTGATGTTGCTGAGGTGACTCGCCGTGATGTAACAGTATTTGATGTGGCGGGCGAGCGTGTTGAGCGTGAAATCGTTGAATCAAACGCAGAGCACGATGCAGGTGACAAAGGTCAATACCGTCACTTCATGCAAAAAGAGATCTTTGAGCAGCCATCTGCGTTAATCAATACAATGGAAGGTCGTATTTCTGAAACGGCTGTTATCACTAACGCAATTGGTGTTAAGGCTGAAGAGATCCTAAGCAAGGTAGAGCACGTGCAGATCATCGCATGTGGTACATCTTACAACTCAGGTATGGCAGCTCGTTACTGGTTTGAGTCTCTAGCAGGCGTAAGCTGTGACGTAGAGATTGCTTCTGAATTCCGTTACCGTGATTTCGTTGTTCGTCCGAACAGCTTATTGGTGACTCTGTCTCAGTCTGGTGAAACGGCGGATACGCTTGCTGCACTTCGTCTTGCAAAAGAGAAGGGTTACATGTCAGCAATGACTATCTGTAACGTTGCAGGTTCTTCGCTAGTTCGTGAATCTGATTTTGCCTTTATGACTCGCGCAGGAACAGAGATCGGCGTAGCTTCAACTAAAGCCTTCACAACACAGCTAGCGGCAATGCTGATGATGGTAACGTCAATTGGTCGTCTACAAGGTCGTATCAATGAAGAGAAAGAAGCAGAGATCGTTCAAGCACTGCATCAACTGCCTGCTGATATCGAGAAAGCATTAGCGTTTGATAAAGAGATCGAAGCGCTAGCACCTGATTTTGCAGATAAGCACCACACACTGTTCTTGGGTCGTGGTGAGTTCTACCCAATCGCAATGGAAGCGTCTCTTAAACTGAAAGAGATCTCTTACATCCACGCAGAAGCATACGCGGCTGGTGAGCTTAAGCACGGTCCTCTAGCGCTTATTGATGCAGATATGCCAGTAGTCGTTATTGCACCAAGCAACGACTTACTAGAGAAGCTAAAATCAAACGTTGAAGAAGTACGTGCTCGTGGCGGTCTACTGTACGTATTCGCTGATGAAGATGCGGGCTTTGAAAGCGATGAGAACATGAAGATCATCAAGATGCCTCACGTAAGTGAAGTAACAGCACCTATCTACTACACAGTACCGATGCAGCTGTTGTCTTACCACGTAGCACTAATCAAAGGTACCGATGTTGACCAACCTCGTAACCTAGCGAAAGCGGTTACGGTTGAATAATCGTTAGCTTGTCTAAGAAAATTAGATAATAAGAAGCCCATCCTGTGATGGGCTTTTTTGTGTCTGTTAGTTAATGAGCAGTGCTAGAGCTAGCGGTAGCGTCATTAAGCACTAAGTGCTTGCTCTAGGTCAGCTAAGATATCGTCAATGTGCTCAATACCTACTGAGAGGCGAATCATCTCTGGTGATACACCTGCTTGCTTTTGTTCCGCTTCGCTTAATTGACGGTGTGTTGTAGAAGCAGGATGACAAGCGAGAGATTTTGCATCGCCAATGTTCACCAAGCGTTTGAAGATTTGCAGCGCATCATAGAAACGAACACCGGCTTCATAACCATCTTTCAAGCCAAAAGATAAAATGGCAGACGGCTTACCTTGCATGTATTTCTCAGCCAACGGATAGAACTCAGACGTTGGTAGACCCGCGTAGCTCACCCAACTCACTTTTTCATGTTGCTGAAGGTACTCAGCTACTTTTAATGCGTTCTCTGTGTGTCGCTCCATACGTAGCGACAACGTCTCTAAGCCTTGCATTAACATGAAGGCATTCATTGGCGATAGTGCCGCCCCTGTATTACGAAGTGGAACGGTTCGAGCGCGACCAATGAATGCAGCATCACCAAAAGCTTCAGTATAAACAACACCATGATATGAAGGCTCTGGTTGGTTAAACACGGGGAAGCGATCTTTGTGCTCTGCCCATGGGAATTTGCCTGAGTCGACAATAACGCCCCCCAGCGTTGTTCCGTGACCACCAACGTATTTGGTTAGCGAGTGAACCACGATATCAGCGCCAAAATCGATAGGTTTGCATAGCACAGGCGTCGCCACCGTGTTATCAACAATCACAGGTACACCTTGTGCGTGAGCAAGCTCAGCAACACGTTCTAAGTCGATAATATTCCCTGCCGGGTTACCGATACTTTCACAATAAACCGCCTTGGTTTTTTCATCGATCAGTGCCGCTAAGCTTTCTGGTTTATCGTCTTTAGCAAAGCGAACTTCGATCCCTTGGTTTGGTAGCATATGAGCAAATAGGGTGTAAGTACCGCCGTAAAGCTGAGGTGTTGAAACGATGTTGTCACCGATTTGTGCCAACGTTTGAATCGCGTAGTTGATCGCCGCGCTGCCTGCACTCACCACTAAGCCTGCAATACCACCTTCTAAGGCTGCCATGCGCTTTTCTAGTACATCATTGGTTGGGTTCATTATACGAGTGTAGATATTACCTGGTACCGCAAGGTTAAACAGGTCGGCGCCGTGTTGTGCGTCATCGAATTCGTAAGCAACGGTTTGGTAAATAGGAGTCGCAACCGATTTGGTTGTTGGATCAGTGTCGTAGCCGAAGTGAATCGAGAGCGTTTCGTCTTTCATGAGTCTTCCCTGAACTATTGAATGATTTGTGTACTCTCATATTGCCGATTTTTTTATAAAAGAAAAGTATGTTTAGTCACATAGAAGAAATTGGACGAATGGGACAGAGCGTTGAGCTAGAAGATAAAGGACTAGAAAAGCAAAAAGCCAGAGCAGCGTGAACTGTTCTGGCTTTTCTAATTTGGTGGCCCCTCCCAGATTTGAACTGGGGACCGAACGATTATGAGTCGTGCGCTCTAACCACTGAGCTAAGGGGCCGTAGGGCATAGATTATAGGGGAACCAATCAATGGTGTCTAGACACTATGAGGGGCAATTCCGCTTACATCTTAGCCACTTAAATCACGTAGGCACAAAAAAGGTGAGCCAACGCTCACCTTTTTTATTTTATGCTTAAAAGCTAACCACACTAAAGCGTGTAATTACTCGTCTAGGAAGCTACGCAGAGTTTCTGAGCGGCTTGGGTGACGAAGTTTACGCAGTGCTTTTGCTTCGATCTGACGGATACGTTCACGAGTTACGTCGAACTGCTTACCAACCTCTTCAAGAGTGTGGTCAGTGTTCATGTCGATACCGAAACGCATACGCAGTACTTTCGCTTCACGAGGCGTTAGGCCTGCAAGAACGTCTTTAGTTGCACCGCGCAGGCTTGTTGCCGTTGCAGAGTCTAAAGGCAGTTCTAGCGTTGTATCCTCGATGAAATCACCTAGATGCGAATCTTCGTCGTCACCGATTGGTGTCTCCATTGAGATAGGCTCTTTAGCGATTTTCAGTACTTTACGGATCTTGTCTTCAGGCATTTGCATACGCTCAGCCAACTCTTCCGGAAGCGGTTCACGACCCATCTCTTGTAGCATTTGACGAGAGATACGGTTTAGTTTGTTGATCGTTTCGATCATGTGAACCGGAATACGGATAGTACGAGCTTGGTCGGCAATCGAACGAGTGATTGCTTGACGGATCCACCACGTAGCATAAGTAGAGAACTTGTAACCACGACGGTATTCAAACTTATCTACCGCTTTCATCAGACCGATGTTACCTTCTTGGATCAGATCCAGGAATTGTAGACCACGGTTTGTGTACTTCTTAGCAATCGAGATTACTAGACGTAAGTTCGCTTCAACCATCTCTTTCTTCGCACGACGAGCTTTCGCTTCACCGATAGACATACGACGGCTGATATCTTTGATGCTTTGAACAGTAAGAGACGTTTCACGTTCGATGATATCCAGCTTTTGGATAGAGCGACGGATGTCGTGTTCGTTACGTTTGATCTTTTCTGCGTATGGCTTGTCTGAAGCAAGAACTTCGTCCAACCATGCTTCGCTAGATTCATTGCCAGTAAATAGAGCAATGAAAGATTTCTTCGGCATTTTGCCGTACTCAACCGTTTGACGCATGATTAGGCGTTCTTGAGTACGTACGCGATCCATCGAAGTACGCAGTTCGTTTACTAGGTAATCAAACTGTTTTGGCGTCAGACGGAATTCTTTGAATACGTCTTGCATCATTGTTGTTGCAAGCGTTGCTTTCGGGCTTTCGTGGCCGTATTCATTGATTGCTAGTTGACGGTTTTGGTAGCTAGTGCGAAGCGCTGTGAATTTCTCAAGAGCAAGCTCAGGATCAATACCTGTATCTTCCTCTTCTTCTTCCTCGTCGTCTTCTGCTTCTTCTTTGTCTTCGTCTTCTAGATCAGTTTTAGCGAGCTCTGAACCGATGTGAGTCGCCGTTGGCGCAGCTGTGCCATCGTCGTCTGGGTCAACAAAGCCGTTGATTAGATCTGTTAAGCGAATCTCTTCAGCGAGTACGCGGTCAAACTGTTCCAAGATGTATGGAATCGTGCCTGGGTACTCAGCAACAGATAATTGAACGGTATTGATACCATCTTCAATACGCTTCGCAATGTCGATTTCGCCTTCACGAGTCAGTAGTTCAACTGTACCCATTTCACGCATGTACATACGAACTGGGTCAGTTGTACGGCCAATCTCGCTTTCTACGCTTGAAAGCGCAGCAGCAGCAGCTTCAGCTGCATCTTCATCTATATTGGCATCGTCATCATTAAGAGCTAGATCATCAGCGTCAGGTGCAGTTTCTACTACCTTGATACCCATGTCATTGATCATTTGAATGATGTCTTCTACCTGTTCAGAATCCACGATTTCTGCAGGTAGGTGGTCGTTTACTTCGGCGTAGGTCAGATAGCCTTGTTCCTTGCCTTTAATAACAAGTAATTTTAGCTGTGACTGCGGATTTTGATCCATAGATGATATCCAACTTCAGGTCTGGTGAAGGACGTTGCATTCTCAAATGCAAACCAATTATGTTAACAAATTTATTAAATGCTGACTAATCAAACAGGGTTACGCTTTTAGATCTAGCATTAAAGCTAGTAGCTCCCTTTTTTCTTCGGCTGATAAACCGACACTTCTTGCTTTGGCCTGCAGGTTTTCAATTTGTTTTTCAACGCACTGGGCAAGGATATTGTCCAATGAGTCTAAAAATATGTCTTCTTGATTGTCTTCGTCGAGGGGGATTTCCCAGCTCGCGAGACGAGACAGAAGTGCCTCATGTTTGTTCTCTCGCCAATGTTCTAATAATTGGCCTGTGCTGATATGGGGGTTCACTCGGCAGATATCAAGTACTTCGACGAATAAACTTAGTCCAGGCAGCTGTAAGCCTTTGACACTTGATAAATCCGGTACCATATCAGCATAGCTCGGATTTTGGATAAGCAAAGCGATAACTTCACGCATTGGAGTGCGCTTGAGCTCTTTATGCGGTTGAGGTGTCGGGTTCTTTGTGTGAACGCGAGCACGCCTCAATTGGTTATCAAATCCAGTTCGCTCATCGAGCAATTTTTCGAGCAGTTCTTGGAAGTAACTGTCAGGAATTTTACTAATCAAGGCGCTGGCGTGTGCACGCAGTGCCGATTTTCCTTCTGTTGTTCCTAAATTCAGCTTGTGTATTTCAATCAGGTTATCGAACAAATAGGTCGAAAGCGGCGTCGCATTGTGGACGAGCTGTTCGAAAGCAGCCTGACCGTGTTCTCTAATATAGCTGTCTGGGTCTTCACCGTCTGGCAAGAACAGAAACTTGAGTGTGTTACCTGTTTTCAGGTATTCAAGCGCATTTTCTAGTGCGCGCCACGCGGCCTCTTTACCTGCTCTATCACCATCGTAACAACAAACCACAGTATTGGTCTGGCGGAACAACATCTGAACGTGGTCACCGGTTGTTGAGGTACCCAGTGATGCCACTGAGTAATCGACACCGTATTGCGCTAGTGCGACAACATCCATATAACCTTCAACCACAAGTACTTGAGGCGGTTCACGGTATGCTTGTAACACTTCATAAAGGCCGTAAAGCTCTTTACCTTTATGGAAGATCGGCGTTTCTGGCGAATTTAGATACTTTGGTGTGCCGTCTTCTAAGACACGGCCACCAAACCCGATCACTCGGCCTCGACGGTCACGAATCGGGAACATCACGCGTCCACGGAATCGATCGTATCGGTTGCCTTTATCGTTTTCTATCAACATGCCGCCAGTAACGAGCATGTCTTGGGCTTCTTTTTGTTGGCCAAAGTTCTTACGAACCAAGTCCCATTCATCAGCGACGTAGCCAATGCCAAACTTCTGTACGATTTCACCAGAAAGGCCGCGATTTTTTAGGTAATCAATCGCAGGTTTGTTCGCTGAAATTTTCAGCTGAGAGCGGTAAAAATTACTGATGCCGCCCATCAAATCGTAGAGGTTACGTTTTTGTTCGCTGTTGGCTCTTGGCGCCGTGGATATTTCACCGCTGCGCTGTTCTCTAGGAACATCAAGTCCTAAAAATGAGGCCAGCTCTTCAATCGCTTCAACAAAATCGAGACGTTCGAACTCCATAATGAAGTCGATAGCATTGCCATGTACGCCACAACCAAAGCAGTGATAAAACTGTTTTTCTTGGCTTACGCTGAAAGAAGGGGTCTTTTCGTTGTGAAATGGGCAACAAGCACCATAGTTTTTGCCTTTTTTCTTAAGTTTCACGCGTGCGTCCACAATATCGACAATGTCGAGACGCGCTAGGAGATCATCGATGAAACTACGCGGGATGTGTCCTGCCATAAAACCTTAGAAAAATGCACTAACTGAGAGTGTGGATAATAATAGTTTGAATAGGTTACAGATACAAACAAGCCGTGCGTTCCGAAGGATTGCACGGCTTGTTGCAATTTGATTTGGGATTAAGCGAGTTTAGAACGAACTAAACCACTAACTTTACCCATATCTGCACGCCCTTGAATTTGTGGTTTCAAGATAGCCATTACTTTACCCATGTCTTGCATGCCCGCAGGTTGAGCTTCTGCAATTGCGCTATCAAGTAGTGCAATAACTTCTTCTTCAGTTAGCGGTTGAGGCATAAAGCCTTCAAGTACCGTAATTTCTGCTTTTTCCACGTCAGCAAGATCTTGACGATTTGCCGATTCATATTGAGCAACAGAATCGCGACGTTGCTTAACCATTTTAACTAATATAGCAATAATGTCGTCGTCGTTCAGAGTGATCCGTTCGTCAACTTCACGTTGCTTAATTGCTGAAAGAGCTAAGCGGATAGTGCCAAGGCGCGGTTTGTCCTTGGCTTTCATCGCTAATTTTTGCTCTTCTTTGAGTTGTTCAATAAGAGCCATAACTCAGTCCTTATGGATTAAGTTATTAGTACAGACGAACGCGACGTGCGTTTTCGCGAGCTAGCTTTTTAGCGTGACGCTTTTGAGCTGCTGCTTTAGCGCGTTTGCGAACTGTAGTTGGCTTTTCGTAATGCTCACGACGACGCACTTCAGAAAGGATACCTGCTTTTTCACAAGAGCGCTTGAAACGACGTAGTGCAACGTCGAACGGTTCGTTTTCACGTACTTTAACTATTGGCATATGCCTTTCACCTCAGGGGTTATTCATTATCGCTGGTTACTCAGTACCAAATCAGAGAAGTTACCCATCGAGCTAACTCTCTATTCGCGTTTGGCCATTAACCAGCTTGATCAAAAATGGTGCGGAATTTTAATCCGATCACAGTGGCTTTGTAAAGCACTTTGTCGATTATAGTCTGTACAATATTTGTTTGAAGAGCTTAGGCAGGGTAATATTGCGCTAATTTCCCATTTTAGACGAAAGCGTGCCGAGAAAATTATGCGCATTATTGGTATTGAAACCTCTTGTGATGAAACAGGAATCGCAATTTATGATGATGAGCAAGGGCTGCTTTCTCATCAGTTATACAGCCAAGTAAAACTGCACGCCGATTACGGTGGTGTGGTACCTGAGCTAGCGTCGCGTGACCACGTAAAAAAAACCATTCCACTGATTAAAGCGGCATTGGCAGAAGCGAACCTAACGTCGAAAGACATTGATGGCGTGGCTTACACAGCTGGTCCCGGTTTGGTTGGTGCATTGCTTGTGGGTGCAACGATTGGTCGCAGTATTGCTTATGCGTGGGGCGTGCCTGCTGTGCCAGTGCACCATATGGAAGGTCACCTTCTTGCGCCAATGCTAGAAGACAATCCTCCACCATTCCCATTTGTTGCTCTGCTGGTTTCTGGCGGTCATACCATGATGGTCGAAGTAAAAGGCATTGGTGAATACCGAATCCTTGGTGAATCGATTGATGATGCGGCGGGTGAAGCGTTTGATAAAACCGCGAAGCTGATGGGCTTAGATTACCCGGGTGGCCCGTTGTTATCTCGACTAGCAGAAAAAGGGACTCCGGGGCGTTTTAAGTTCCCACGTCCAATGACCGATCGCCCAGGGCTAGATATGAGCTTTTCTGGTTTGAAAACGTTCGCGGCAAATACCATTCGCGCTAATGACAATGATGACCAAACGCGTGCTGATATTGCTTACGCGTTCCAAGAAGCCGTTTGTGCGACCTTGGTAATAAAATGTAAGCGTGCCTTGGTAGAGACGGGCATGAAACGTATCGTGATTGCTGGCGGTGTTAGTGCCAACAAACAGCTACGTATTGAGCTTGAAGCGCTGGCCAAGAAAATCGGTGGTGAGGTTTACTACCCACGCACTGAGTTCTGTACTGATAATGGTGCGATGATTGCTTACGCGGGTATGCAACGCCTTAAAAATGGTGAAACGGCTGATTTGTCTGTTCATGCCACGCCGCGTTGGCCAATTGACCAACTAGAGCCAATTGCTTAACCAGTAGCAATCGTTCAACGAGAAACCGTCGATCAACAAAAGCTAAGCGCAGAATAAACCAGTGTGTTTCGATAAACGGTCGCCTTGTGCGGCCGTTTTTATATCCTAGCTTACCGGCTATATGTCGATAAATAATTGCTAATAGAGATTAGGGAAGAACAATGAACAAGTTTACAGTAGACAATCAGTCGATGGCGTACCTGGATGAAGGTCAAGGCCCTGTTGTTGTGTTAGGTCACAGCTACCTTTGGGATAGTGCAATGTGGAAGCCGCAGATCGATGCATTAAAAACTCAGTATCGCTGTATTGTTCCAGAGCTTTGGTCTCATGGTGAGTCACAAGCTGCACCAGTTTCGATGCGTAACTTGAAAGATTACGCTCAGCACGTTTTGGCTCTGCTTGATCATTTAGAGATCGAAGAATTCTCTGTGGTTGGCTTATCGGTTGGCGGTATGTGGGGAACAGAGTTGGCGGAGTTAGCTCCCGCACGAATCAAGTCTCTGGTACTTATGGATACCTTTGTTGGTTTAGAGCCAGAAGTTGCTCATGCTAAATACTTCAGCATGTTAGACACCATTACTCAAACCAAAATGGTTCCTCAGCCGATTGTAGAAGCGGTTGTTCCACTGTTCTTCGCCAATGATGCTCAAACTAACTCACCAGCTTTAGTGGAAGGCTTTACTAAGCAGCTCTCGGTACTTAAGGGTGAGCAAGCTGAAGAAGTCGCACGAATCGGTCGAATGGTGTTTGGGCGTCGCGATATGATTGAAGCGGTAGAGAACTTTGCACTGCCAGTTTTGATTGCCGTTGGACAAGAAGATAAGCCACGTCCGGCACTTGAGTCATACCTAATGCACGATTGCATTACGGGCAGTGAGTTAGTGGTGATTCCTGGTGCTGGTCATATTAGCTCGCTAGAGCAACCCGAGTTTGTGAACACAATGCTGAAGACGTTTTTAGATAAACATCTGCTGTAAGCTCTTTAAGGCTGAATAGTCTTGATCGACAGAGACTTGTGTCGGTTTAAATTTATCCCAGTTTAAAAATGATTCGGCTTAGACATAACAGTTTAAGCCGATTTTTTTTGCCCGAGTTTGGGTTCACTGCCATCGAGTAGGCGACGAATATTCTGATGATGACGTAGGACGATCAAACAACACAACATGGCCACAGGCAGTGTGTATTGAGGTTTGACTAACCAAGCGTAGAAAGGAGCGAGCAACACAGTAACCAGTGCTGCTAAAGAAGAATAACGAAACAAAAATGCCACAACCAACCAAGTCGCCATGATCATGCCCGTTAGATCGAATCCAATTGGGGCGATGGCTCCGAGTGCTGTTGCGACGCCTTTACCACCTTTAAAGTGGAAGAATATAGGGTACATATGACCAAGGCATGCAGCAATCGCCACGACGCCTAAAATGATCGAGTCGATGTTGAGGTAGTAGCCAAGCCAGACTGGAATGGTGCCTTTAAGCATGTCACAAAGTAGCACGGCTGCAGCGGCGCCTTTGCCGCCCACACGCAGTACATTGGTGGCCCCTGGATTGTTGGAGCCTACCGTTCTTGGATCAGGAAGTCTTAAGACTCGGCATATCAAGACCGCACTCGAAATTGAACCTAGCAAATAGGCTGCAATGATCATGATAAGTGCCAAAGGGGTCATGTTTTTCCTTAAACGGTTATAAGTCTAACGATGGGAAAATAATGCTCAATCCAAGAGTAATTGATATCATATCTGGAATTACACGAATAATACGTTTTTTTCCCCCATATGGGTATCCGACCTCTAAAAGGACAAGTCATGGCACTGGATAAAGTTTTCATTGAACAGCTAGAAGTAATTACAACGATCGGTGTTTACGATTGGGAACAAGAGATCAAACAAAAACTTGTGCTTGATATTGAAATGGCTCATGACAACCGCCCTGCAGGTAAGAGTGATGATGTTGTCGATGCTTTGGATTACTCGACAGTCAGCACTGCCGTACTTGACCATATTGCGAATGGCCGATTCCTATTGGTTGAGCGTGTGGCAGAAGAAGTCGCTGAATTAATCATGACTCAGTTCTCAGTGCCTTGGATTAAAATCCGTTTAGCGAAGCCTGGCGCAGTGCCACAAGCAAAAGCAGTCGGTGTGATCATCGAACGAGGTCAAGCATGACAATAGCCTATGTTGGTGTTGGCACGAACATAGACCGCGACAAGCATGCAAGGGTGGCATGGACAGAGCTTCAATCGTTAGGGACTAACCTTAAATGCTCTAAGATCTATCATTGTGAGCCTGTAGGGTTTGAAAGCCATTCGTTTTATAACTTTGTGATAGAGCTCGACACGTCACTCTCATTGACTGAATTTTCACAGCAGCTACGTAAAATTGAGTTTAAATGGGGTCGCTCTCAAGATGCTCATAAACTTCAAGATCGAAAGCTCGATCTTGATATTGTGCTGTTTGGAGACGTGGTTTCTGAAAGCGAACCAGAATTACCACGTAGTGATATCTATAAATATCCTTTTGTAACACAACCACTTTATGATCTCTGTCCTGCGAGAGTGATCCCGCAAGATGGAAGAACCGTCAGTGAAATATGGCAGAAGATGCAGCAATTAGATTCGCTCTCTGTCGTAGATATAAAACTATAATTTTTAAGGTAAGTAATGAGTTATTTTGAAGCGTTTATGTTGGCGTTGGTGCAAGGCTTTACTGAGTTTTTACCTATTTCCAGTTCTGCACACTTAATCCTTCCTTCTGCTGTATTAGGTTGGGAAGATCAAGGCTTGGCTTTCGATGTGGCTGTCCACGTTGGTACTTTGGCCGCAGTAGTTATCTATTTCCGCAAAGAAGTGGTCTCTCTTTTGAGCGCATTCTTTGGTTCCGTGTTTAAAGGTGATCGTAGTAAAGAAGCGAAGCTCGCGTGGATGATCATTCTCGCGACGATTCCCGCGTGTATCTTTGGTTTGTTGATGAAAGATATTGTTGAGCTTTATTTGCGCAGTGCGTGGGTGATTGCGACGACCACGATTATTTTTGGTCTGTTGCTATGGTGGGTGGATAAGAACTCAAGCCTGCGTGATGACGAATACCAAGCGGGTTGGAAAAAGGCGCTGTTTATTGGTCTTGCTCAAGCAATGGCGATCATCCCAGGTACGTCTCGCTCTGGCGCAACGATTACCGCAGCACTTTACCTTGGTTTCACACGTGAAGCCGCGGCTCGATTCTCTTTCCTAATGTCTATCCCAATCATCACTCTGGCGGGTGGTTATTTAGGTCTGAAGTTAGTGACCAGTGGTGACCCTATCCATGTTGGCACCTTGCTAACGGGTATCGTGGTTTCTTTCATCAGTGCTTATATCTGTATTCACTTCTTCTTGAAGCTTATCTCACGTATGGGTATGACACCGTTTGTTATCTACCGCCTGATTCTAGGGTTTGGTCTATTTGCTTTCTTGATGATGCAGTAGCATTCGCCTTACGTAGACAAATGTTCCGCTCTACAGATTGAAACGAAAAACCCGCTTAGTCGCGGGTTTTTTAATGCATGGTAAGCAGCGCTATGGCGATTAATTATCAGCGATTTCTGATAGGGCATTTTCAATTGCGATGGCTCTACGTTTCTCTTGTTCTTCTCGAATATCTTTACCTTTAAAACCATCGGCAATGATCACTTTGACTTCGACTTGAAGCGCTGCTTGGTAAGCCACTTCAAAACGCGCTTTCTGAGGGTAAGGCTGATCTTCTAACCCTTTACGACCAGCATGATCGGCTTGGCAGCAAAGCAGTATGTCGTTGAGCCTGTCTGGTTTACGCCAAACATCAAACTTGTTCAGAACCTTGAGAAAGGTGGTTGGCTTGAGCTCGCCTGCACGGTGGATATTAGAATGTTGCTCGCAAACTAACAGTGCGAGATCTCTGAATTCATTGGGCACTCTGACTCTTTCACACAGCTTCTTAATGATTTTTAAGCCTGTATGGCAATGCATTTTGTGGCTTGGCCACTCACTTTCTGGCGTGACGCCTTTACCTAAATCATGTACTTGAGCGGCAAAACGCACGGGTAATGATGAGCTTAATCGCGCAGCTTGTTGAGCAACCATCAGAGTGTGGATGCCCGTGTCGATCTCAGGGTGCCATTTTTCAGGTTGAGGCACACCAAACAGCGCGTCAATTTCAGGCAACACAACAGCCAATGCGCCACACTCTTTCAGTACAGAAAGGAACACTTCAGGATGCGGAGTGCTAAGGGATTTATGCCACTCTTGCCAAACTCGCTCTGCCGTAAGATGTGCCAGTTCACCGGATTGAACTATCTCACTCATCATCACCATGGTTTCTGGTGCAACCGTAAAGTTGAGATGATGGAGTTTGGCGGCGAAGCGAGCCACACGCAGCACACGCAGAGGATCTTCAACAAAAGCATCCGAGACGTGTCTTAGAACACGATCAGAGAGATCTTTCTGGCCATGGTAAGGATCGTAAAGCTGGCCTTTATCGTCTTGAGCAATGGCGTTGATGGTCAAATCTCGACGCATGAGATCTTCTTCCAAACTCACGTCTGGAGCAAAGTAACATTCGAAACCTGTGTAACCCGAACCTGACTTTCTTTCGGTGCGAGCCAGTGCGTGCTCTTCTTTGGTTTTTGGGTGTAAAAATACGGGGAAGTCTTTGCCCACTGCAGTAAAGCCAAGGTTTTCCATCTCTTGAGGGGTACTCCCTACCACGACCCAATCTCTATCATAGCTATCAATGTTGAGCAGCTTATCGCGCACTGCTCCACCGACTAGGTAGCGTTGTAGCCCATTCTCTTTTGGTAGGCTATCGTATATTTGCAACTTATCACCTCGAAATGTTTTATCACTGCTGGACTTTACTGCAAGCAATGGTACTTTCCATTAATCGTAATTATAGGGCAGCACATGTATAAGGAATATTTTGGCTTCGTTGAGATGCCATTTTCGATTGTACCAAATTCTCGCTACTTGTTTTTAAGTCAGCGCCATCAAGAAGCTATGCAGAACCTACAAGCCGGTTTAGGCGAAGGTGGGGGCTTTGCGATGCTTACTGGTGAAGTCGGTACAGGAAAAACAACGGTCGCCAAAGCGATGTTGTCATCACTCGATAATCAGACTCAAGCTGGCCTTATACTTAACCCTACGTTTTCGAATACGGATTTACTGGAAGCTATCTGTGATGAGTTTGAGGTTGAGTACCCTGAACAAGCATCGTTGAAACAGCTGAGTCAGGCCATTCATCACTTCCTGCTCGATAGTCATGCTGAAGGCATTCAAACCTTATTGGTGATTGATGAAGCCCAACATCTCGCAGCTGATGTGCTGGAGCAGCTGCGCCTTCTGACCAATTTAGAAACCGACAGTCGCAAGCTGTTAAAAGTACTGTTGGTCGGCCAGCCGGAATTACAACAGCACTTACAAACCACTCAATTACGTCAGCTAGCACAGCGTATTACAGGTCGCTATCACTTACTGCCTCTTAATACTGAAGAGACAGGCAAGTACATCGCGTTTCGTTTAGAAACGGCGGGTGGCGAGCAGATGCTGTTTTCGAATCGTTCAATCAAGTTGATCGCCCAATATACTCATGGTATTCCAAGGCTCATTAACTTGGTGTGTGACAAAGCCCTGCAATTGGCTTTTCATGATGGTGAGCCATTACCGAACAATGAAACGGTTAACCGAGCGTGTCAGCAAGTTATGTCGTTTCAGGCCGATGTGTATCATGTCGAAAAGCCTCGAGCTTCTCACGTAGTACCCAAGTTATTCCAATACGCTGGGATTGCTACATTAAGTGTCGGCCTCGCAATGGCGACCTTTAATTTTGCTCCAAGCTATATCAATTCATGGCAGTCGGCTGAGACTTCAAGTGAAATGAAAACAGAAGTGTCTGCACAGACTCAGCGCTCTTTGGTGGCGAATGAACCTCAGTTGGTTGCTGAGCCAAAACCTTCCAAGTTTGCTTTACCACAAGATATTCAACAGCACTTGATGCAGGGAACCAATCGTTCTCTCGCTATTAAGGACTTGTATACGCTCTGGGGATATCAGTCTTCACTGCGTGATGGCTTGTGCTTAAGTGAGCCGCAAAGTGTATTTGTGTGCGAGCAACAACAGTCAAATTTGGATACATTGTTAGATCTTGGCGTACCCGTGGTCCTTAATCTGGATATCGTTCAAGAGCCAGTGTTTGCTGTGCTTTATGGTGCGTCTGAGGAGTCTGTCGAGCTCCTCGTTAACGAAAAGCTTTTGGTGATGCCTAAGCGTACCTTAAAGAAAATCTGGCAAGGTGATTATGTCGCGATTTGGAAACAGCCACTCAGAGAGACGCTCAAAGAGGGTTATCAAGGTGAGGCGATTGCACTACTTGATCTGCTATTGTCTGAAGTTTTGGGTGAAGACGTATCGGGCAGTGATGTATTTGACTATGAGTTAAAAATGAAAATTGAAGCGTTTCAAATGTGGCAAGGCATGTCAGTCGATGGCATTGCAGGAAAACGCACGCTGGCAAGATTACAAAGATTGGCTCAACTCGACTCGCCTAAGTTGATGTCACTCGATGGAGGCGCAAGTTAATGTCACGCATTATGCATGAGCTTAATCAGTCGTCTGCTAAGCAGCCGCCTCTTAACCAAGCGTCTCTTAAACAATCATCTTTTAATAGCCCCAGCTTCAAAGGCTACCAAAATCATCATGTGCCAAGTTCTGTTAAAGGGATTAGCAATAAACGAGGCTCATCGTTAGCCATGGGGCTACTCCTTATCTTGGTGCCTTCTTTGTTGGTGGGTGGTGTTCTGGCTTATCAATCGTATAACCAACAAAAAAATTCGGCTAGCCAAGCTACCTATGTCGCTCTGCCTGAATCAAAATCTCAATCAGACCTTGAGCCTCAAATCGCTGATGCTGATATAGCCAATGTGGATGCTGTGTCAGTGGATGCAGAAGATGAAGTATTATTCGCAGTTCGCCCAGCACCAGTAAGCCAACCTTTGAAAGCACTGCCACGCCAAGAGGTGTATGCGCAGATTGGCTCTGAAAGTACGAATGTCGCTGGTGGAGCTATTGTGCCTGTGGCTAGTTCAGAGAGTAGTGCGCGAACATCAGAAGAGTCAGAGTTATCACTAGCTCAGCAAGAGATTCAGCCAGGTGTAAGCAATGAGAATACGGCTCTGCAATCGGACAGTGATTTACTGCAAGGGCTAGATCTCAGTGAGTTACCACCTGATTTGGCCTTAAAGCTTGAATCAATGATGGGTGAGCAACAAAGCGCACCTGAGCCAATGGACTCACGTCCAGCAGGGCAGGTAGGGTCTCAGGTCATAGAGTTAGAGTCTCACAGCAATAGTTTATCTGGGGTATTACCTAAGCTAGACCTGCAAACTCACATGTATTCGAGTAGTGAAACCAAGCGTTGGGTAAAAGTGAATGGCCAAGAAGTGGCGCAAGGAGATTGGATTGGACAAGACATTCAATTACTGGAGATTAAGCCACAATCAGTGATTATCGAGTTCAATCAACAGAAAATAGAAATCCCCGCTCTGTACGAGTGGAAAGGCTAAAAGTTAGATAGCCCCAAAGGCCTAGAGAACAGACAAATAAAAAGGAGCACCGAGGTGCTCCTTTTTGATATTCGATACTGAATTTACTCTGTTTAGCGCAAGATAAGCCAAACAGGTAAAGTGATCAGCTTACGACCAGCCGTTTGGTGACTTTCTGCGACGAGGTATAATGTGTGGCAGGACAAGGCCAAGAAGTAGACCAATACCAGCAACACCACCACCATACATAAAGTATTTCAGTAGTAGATCATCTTTTTGAGTGTCTAGCTTAGCGCGTAGCTCACGGTTCTCTGTTTGAGAGCTCGTAAGTTGTTGGCTAATCTCGCTGTAGTTTTGCTCAAGTTCAGAAATTTGCTTGTTACGAGAGTCTAGAGAGCTCGCTAGGCCAGCTTTTTCGCTGTCAGCACTTTGACGTGCATTCGCTAGCTTGCCTTTAACTTCAGTCAGCTCTTTCTCTAGCTTAGGCATACGCAGAGCCATGCTTTCTTGAGTGCTTACAAACTTACTTTCTACCCAGCCTTTACGGCCGCGGCTGTCTTGAACCTGGGTGTAACCCGTGCTCTTGTTAGTTTGTAGGTAAGTAATCTTTTCACCAGCATCAACACTACCGATGATACGGAATGTGTTGTTTGGGCCAGAATGCATATAAGTAAATAGTTTGTCAGCAATATAACGGTCTTGTGCAAAGGCAGCTGGAGCCGCAAGCATTGCGAGCAAAACTAAGCTAATCAGTTTTTTCACAGTAAATCCCTTAACGATTCAAATTGGGTAGGCGTATGAGTCAGCCTCAATGAGCAAATAATATTTAGTTTCTTTATGCGGTGCAACAAAGAAGGGAGGCAAAGCCTCCCTTTCTGTGCGTTTGAGTCAATAATGACATGGTATTTACATATCATTACCGAAGCTCACCGTTTTCTGACGCTAATATTTACTAACGCCAGGGCTATTACATAGTAAACATAGCCTGAATTGCGTAGAAGAACACAACAGCAAGTAGAGCACCTGCAGGTAGCGTTACAATCCACGAAGCAACGATGTTACGCACAACGCCTAGGTTGAGTGCTGCGATACCACGAGCAAAACCGACACCTAAAACCGCACCAACCAATGTTTGCGTGGTTGAAATCGGAAGGCCAGTACCTGAAGCCAGTACAACCGTACATGCCGTTGCTAGTTGAGCGGCAAAGCCACGGCTAGGTGTTAGTTCTGTAATACCAGTACCCACGGTTGCCATTACTTTATGACCCATGGTAGCAAGACCAACAACGATACCAATACCACCTAGTGGAAGAATCCACCATGCGATAGTGCTCTTACCTGAGATTTCACCCATGTGCTCAACCGTTGAAACAACAGCAGACAGTGGACCAATCGCATTCGCAACGTCATTTGAACCGTGTGCGAATGCCATCGCACAAGCTGTGATAACCATTAGTACGCTGAAGATACCTTCAACGCCAGCAAAGCCATGGTCTTCTTCGCGATTAGCAAATTTCTTTTGAATGTATAAGTAACCGCCAACCATGACTAGAGCAGAAACACCAGCTGCCCATAACCAGGCTTCAGTACCGGTTAGGTGAAGGCCAACGTGCTTAAGACCTTTCTTGATTGTTACAAGTGCAATGACCATGGTAGTAATGAACATGTACACAGGCACAAAACGCTTAGCGTTAAACAACGGATTTTCTGTATCGAATATCAGTCGTTGGGCACTGACAAAAATAAGATAGGCGAAGATGCCGGAAATCAACGGTGTGACAATCCAACTACCCACAATACCTTGAACGCTGTTCCAGTCTACAGCTTCTGTACCTACAGACACACAAGCGAAACCGATGATTGCACCGATGATTGAGTGAGTCGTTGATACTGGCCAGCCCATGTATGATGCTAGAAGCAACCATGTACCAGCAGCTAGTAGCGCCGACATCATGCCGTACACAAGTACGTCAGGTTGATGAGCGAATAGAGACGTTTCGATAACACCTTTACGGATCGTGTCTGTTACTTCGCCGCCCGCAAGATAAGCACCTGCGAATTCAAAGATCATTGCGATAATGATCGCTTGTTTTACGGTTAGAGCTTTAGAGCCTACTGAAGTGCCCATTGCATTCGCAACGTCATTTGCACCAATACCAATAGCCATCAAGAAACCGAAAGCTGCTGCAACAATAATCAGGACAGTGCCGTAGTTAGCAAGGATATCCATCGTAATACCTAGTTGTTTGATAACAAGCGGAACAAATTTAGACGCAAAAAACCGCTCAGCGAGAGGAATACTCAGCGCATAAGTGGTTTGGTTAAAAAATGCTCTTCGTTATATAGTTAGCGTATGATTTAAGATCGAGAAAGCATTACTTCAAGACGAGCGCCTACACGCTGTGCTTGATCTGCAATACCACCAACCCATTCAAGAATTTTGTATAAGAACATGATGTCAACTGGATTCATATCGTCTTCAATCGCCATTAATTGTTGGCGTAATTCGATCTGCATCGCGTCCGTGTCATCTTCAATTACATCTAACTGATGAATCATTTCAGCAACGAGTGTTACTTCACGGCCCTTAAAGCCAGTCTCAAGTAATTCGTCTAATTCATTGATTACGTTTTGTGCTTGGTTCGCTGCATCTAGACAACGTTTAACGTAAGCGATGAAGTTTTCTTGCATTGGAGCAGGAATGACAAGTTGACGACCATATACACGGCCAGCAATGTCTTTCGCTAGGTTTGCGAGTTTGTCTTGTTGAGTTAATAGCTCCAACATATCGGTGCGATCAACTGGCATAAACAAACCACGAGGAAGTTTAAGGCGAATTTCACGTTTTAGTACGTCAGCTTCTTTCTCAAGGTGAGAAATTTGAGCTCGAATTTCCGATGCTTTCTCCCAGTCACCCTTTGAAGAAACTTCAAAGAAATTAACTAGGTGAGAACAACATTCGTTCACGCATACTACGTGACGCTGCAAAGGTTTAATTGGGGACTTTGCAAATAACCCCATAATTGTATTTACTGGCATGGTCATCCAACCTAATAAATAATAACCTTAAAACAACATACACCATATTCATGGTGAAATGTTAAGCGATGGCTACAAAGTCGCGCATGTTAACCTAATCAATGTCTCATTAAAACTGTTTTAGATCATCATAAGGGCGATATTTCTGACTTGCTGAGTTTTCAAATTGGCAATATCCTGTCCCTATCTTCACAGAAAGGTATAACTATGGAAACCGAGATAGAACTGAAGTTTTTTGTTTCTCCTGATTTTTCAGAGACTTTACGCAATAAAATTGCTGAAACTAAAGTACTTCAGCACAGTTGTCGCGAGCTAGGTAACATCTACTTTGACACCCCTGACAACTGGCTACGCAAGCACGATACAGGCTTGCGCATTCGACGTTTTGATGACGTGTTTGTACAAACCGTTAAGACCGCAGGTCGTGTGGTTGCTGGCCTGCATCAAAGACCAGAATACAACGCAGAACACGACAGCAACGAGCCTAAGTTATCCTTACATCCTGAGGATATTTGGCCAGCAGGTAAGGATATTGAAACCTTGCAAGCAGAGCTGACGCCTTTGTTCTCTACCAACTTTACTCGTGAGCAATGGCTAGTGGGTATGCCTGATGGTAGTCAAGTTGAAGTGGCATTTGACCAAGGTTTTGTTGAGTCTGGTGGCTTACAAGAACCCATTTGCGAAGTTGAATTAGAACTTAAATCAGGTCAAACCGATGCTCTGTTTACATTGTCTCGTCAATTCTGCGAGCAAGGCGGCATGCGTTTAGGCAATCTTAGCAAAGCGGCTAAGGGTTATCGTCTTGCTCAAGGTTATCAAGGAGATGAAGTCACTCCTTTGACATTAGTTGATACTGACAAAAGTGATACGGTTGAATCGTGTTTCATTCAATCTTTAGAGCATGCTCTCGCTCATTGGCATTATCACGAACAGATTTTCACCGAGCGCCAATCAATTGAAGCGCTGCATGAGATCAGTCACTCGCTGAGTTTTATCCGTCAAACCTTCACTATTTATGGTGGCATCGTGCCAAGGCGCGCGAGTGCTATTTTACGTCAAGAGTTGAAGTGGCTTGAGCAAGAGCTCGATTGGCTGAAAAGCTATGACCACTTTGAAGATTTGCTCGAAGATAAAGGCCACGTGCTGCGTAAGCTCGATGCTCGTAAGTTCTTAGTCGCTGAACTCAAAGAGATGCAAGAGCAACTGCCAGATCGCGAAGAATTGCTGACTTTGCTTAGCTCTGCTCGTTATACCGGTTTATTGTTAGATCTGAGCCGCTGGATCTTGTCTCGTGGTTGGCAACCTTTCTTAGATGAGAAAGCGCGTGAGCAAATGGGGCGTGGTATCGAATGGTTTTCTGTGCAGCAACTCGATCGCACATGGGCAGACTTGATGGAAGCTTTCCCGCCAGAGCGAGTGATGACCAGCCAAGCGTATATTGAACAGCAATACCGTTTGATGCGTAATCTGTATTCTGGCGTTGGTTTCGCGAGTTTGTATGATGATGTTGAGCGAAACAGCTTCCGCTTGCCATGGGCCGATATGGTGCAAGGCATTGATGACCTACTAGCACTGAAAACATTAGAGCCTTTGACTGAAAAGTTAGAAGGCGATGAGAAGGTTCAGCTAGAGCGTTGGTTGGCTCGTCAAGAGGTGTCTATCCTGCATGCGATGGAGCAGACGCGTCAAATCAGTGTCGAAGTTGAGCCATACTGGCAAGATTAAGCTCACTGCCTGTATCAATATAAGTATGAATTTCTAAATAGGGCCTCGGCCCTATTTTTTTGTTTGTTGCTCGAGCTTCTCTAATCGTTCGAGGATTTTCTGTTGCTGCTCTATGATTTTTTCAAGATGTTTCTCTTTGTTTTCAGCCCGTTGATTCTCATGATGAGTGGGAGAGGTGATCAAAGAAGTAATCAAGCCTGAAATCATACCAAACACACCCACGCCGCAAATAATAACCAAAGACGCCACCAGTTTCCCTGAGCTTGTCACTGGGTAGTGGTCGCCATAGCCCACAGTACTGATGGTAACGAAAGCCCACCATAAAGCATCTTGGCCAGTGGTAATGTTGGCATTAGGGTCTTTGTGCTCTAACAGAAGTATTGTTCCTGCCCCTATGGTTAAGAGAATGACCAGAAGCAGAATGATCGAGGCGAGAGTGGTCTCTTTTCGATTGCGAAATAGCTCTCTGAAAACACGTTTACCCGAGCGCAAAACCAGAATCACGCGCAGGATCTGAAAAATGCGAGCGAAACGGAGCGGCTCGACCATCGGGATGCTTGCTAAGAAATCGATCCAGTGTACTTTTAGGTATTCTTTCTTGTTTTGTGATCTGAATAGATCAATCGTGAGCTGAAAAAGAAAAACACTACAGATTATAAAATCGAGGCCGATAAGGACTTGTTTCGATTCTTTATCAATCGGTGCAAACAATAAGCCTGAGATCACAAATAGCGCTAAGAAAGAGAGAATCAGTGATAATAAGCTCATCGGCTTGGTTGTGTCTTTGATACTATTTAACATTCATACGAGGCTCAAAATAAATCGCGAACTTTGACTGACATAGCCATCTCGCGGATATAGAAGCCATCAATATATAAGAGTTAATGGAGAACTGACAATGACTAAACTGTCATTCAAGCCGTGGGAAAGGGTAATCTCTGACGTTCGTCTCGTTCCAAAAATGATCATGTTGATGATATTCAGCACGATTCTGATCATTTCGAAGCAACTATGGGACGCGAGCACGTTTTACGATTCATTACTTGCAGTAACGAACAATGCTCAAGTTGCACAGCAGCATTACGAGACTTACCTAGTTCAAGTGGCCTGGCAAACAGCCTTAATGATCGTTGTGTTTGTGGTTCTCTTATTGGCAGCAGCTCGTGTGATGTTGCGTCAAACTCAATATCTTAACGATGCGATTAAAACCATGGCCGATAAAAACTTATCGGTGCCTATTCAAATGGATTGTAAAGATGAATACGGCGATGTGGCTCGTGAACTAGAAAAAACGCGTGTCCAATTGAACGACATGATCAAAACTCAGGTGTCCTCTTCAGACGAGTTATTCGCTTTGACCGAAGTGATGACCATCAGCATGTCTGAAACTAAAGATTCGGCTCAAGAAGAATTCAATGAGATCGATCAACTTGCGACAGCAATGAGTGAGATGACTTCTACGGTGCAAACCGTAGCTGAGCACGCGCAAAGCGCCTCTTCACTAACTGAGCAAGCTTCAGGGCAAGCTCTTACGGGTCAGAAGTTCGTACAAGGCTCTGTTTCTAAGATGAGCGAACTGTCTTCAGATATCGCAGCCTCTGCAGCGGCGGTAAACCAAGTTGAAGAGCGTGTTGATTCGATTGGTAGTGTTGTTGGCACTATCCAAGGTATCTCTGAACAAACTAACCTATTGGCACTGAACGCAGCAATTGAAGCAGCGCGTGCAGGTGAAGCTGGTCGCGGTTTTGCGGTTGTTGCCGATGAGGTTCGTAACCTTGCGCAGCGTACTCAACAAGCGACAGTAGAAATTCAAGATATGATCAGTCACCTACAAAGCAGCGCTAACTCTGCCGTAGAGCTGATGGAGAAGAGTGTTGTAGAAGCGGCTGAAGGCGTTGACCTGGTAACCAATGCTGGTTCTGAGCTTGATGGCATCGTAAGCCAAGTCAACCAAATCAATGATATGAACTTCCAGATCGCGACCGCTGCAGGCCAACAGAGCAGTGTTGCTGAAGAGATGAGTGTAAACCTAACGAATGTTCGTGAGCTTGTTGAAGCCTCTGTAGTGGTCGTTGGTGAACTGTTAGAGACTTCTCAGCTCATGGAAACCAACGCGCAAGAACTGGACGGTAAGATTAAACAATTTAAGGTTTAATCATGGGATCTTGGCTTTTATTCCTCAGAGGTACTTCTAGTATTCGATAGCTAGGAAAGACCCGATTCGATAAGTTAACCGATAAAACGCCCACATTGCTAATGTGGGCGTTTTTTATTGGCGTAACTTTGGTATAACTTATCCTTAGATATTAAAACAGGTTCTCAAAGCTCGTTGTTAAACTTGCCTGTTAAAACTATTTACTAAAGAACAGAACCAATTGTTCGGCGCGCAGCTTACACAAGGAAGAAACATGCCATTGCCTTCTCAACTCACCACGCATTCCCAGTCTGCTTTTGAGCAATTATTAGAGCATCAAAGTGAAGCCATCAATGCTTGGCCAGAGCCAATGATTGAAGATCTTAAACGTGTACTCGGTTTAAGTTGTTTTGTTGCTGATTGCTTACAGCGTGATACGGTTTTATCCAACTCTCTACCTGATATGCTGGCATGTGAAGAGCGTGCTGAAGGGTATCGTCAGCGATTAGCCGAGTTACTTTCAGGTTGTGCCGATGAAATGAGTGGCCAGCGTGTGCTGCGTCAATTCCGTAATCGAGAAATGACCTACATTGCTTGGCGTGATTTTTTGGGCGAGTGGGAGCTAGAGCAGAGCTTGAGCCATCTATCGATGTTGGCAGAGGCGATGATCTTCGAGACCTATCAGTGGCAGTACGATATTTGCTGTAAAGAGTGGGGCACACCTTGTAATGATCAGGGTGAAGCGCAGCCGATGTTGATCATCGGTATGGGCAAGCTCGGTGGCGGTGAGCTTAATTTCTCTTCTGATATCGATCTGATTTTTACTTACCCTGAAAATGGTGAAACCCAAGGGGCACGACGAAGTATCGCCAACGCCCAATTTTTCACGCGTTTAGGGCAACGGATTATCAAGGCGCTTGATCAGCAAACCTTTGATGGATTCTGTTATCGAGTAGACATGCGTCTGCGTCCATTCGGTGAGAGTGGTCCACTGGTCATGAGTTACGCTGCGCTAGAAGATTACTATCAAGAACAAGGCCGAGATTGGGAACGCTACGCGATGGTTAAGGCGCGAGTGATGGGTAGTGAAATGTACCCTGAATATCAAGAGCTTCGCCAGATGTTGCGCCCGTTTGTGTTTCGTCGTTATATCGATTTCAGTGCGATCCAATCTCTGCGTCGAATGAAGTCGATGATCAGCAGTGAAGTTCGCCGTCGTGGCCTCTCCAATAACATCAAGCTTGGTTCTGGTGGTATTCGTGAAGTTGAATTTATTGCGCAAGTTTTCCAATTGATTCGTGGCGGGCGTGAGCCTAGCCTTCGTGGTCGAGGGTTACTAGAGACGTTAAGTGCTATTGAGTCTCTCAATTTATTAGAGACCAAAGAAGTCGGTCATTTACGTGAGGCCTACCTGTTTTTACGTCGCCTTGAAAACTTATTGCAAGCGATGTCTGACAAGCAAACTCAAACCTTACCAGATGGTGAGATCGAGCAACTTCAGCTCGCTGTCGCAATGCAATTTTCTGATTGGGATAGTTTGATTACGGCAATTCGTGTTCATATGGCGAATGTACATACTGTGTTCGAAAATCTGATTGGTGTCGATGAAGATGACGCCAATCCAATCGCGAGTCACTTTAGTGAACTGTGGGATATGGCCCATAAGCAAGACGTGATTGAGCAGGTTCTTGAGCATGACATCGCGATTGCTAACCCGCTGGAAGCGGCGAAAACCATTATCCAATTTAAAGCGGATTTAGCGAAGAAAACCCTTGGCCCACGTGGGCGGGAGGTTTTAAATCGCTTGATGCCTAAAGTGTTCCAAGCGTTGTACACCGCCAAGGATGCAGAGTTTGGCTTGTCTCGAGTGTTGCACCTTCTCCATAAAATAGTCACGCGTACCACTTACCTTGAGCTATTGGATGAACACCCAGCCGCGTTAACTCAGTTAGTTCGTTTATGTACTGCGAGCCCGATGATTTCGGAGCAGCTTGGCCGTTATCCAATTCTATTAGATGAACTTATTGACCCTCAACAACTCTATAATCCAGTACCTTTAGAGTCTTACAAGACTGAACTGAGAGATTACCTAGCTCGAATTCCTGAAGATGATATGGAGCAACAGATGGAAGGTCTGCGTCAGTTTAAGCAGACTTGTATCTTGAGGATTGCAGCCGCGGATATTGCAGGTGCTCTGCCAGTCATGAAGGTGAGTGATCACCTGACCTATTTAGCCGAAGCGATTGTTGAGGCGGGTATTAACCAAGCTTGGTTACAAGTATCGGCCAAGTTTGGTGAACCGACTCATGTAAAAGATCGTGAAGGCCGCGGCTTCGCGGTTGTTGGTTATGGCAAAGTTGGCGGCTGGGAGCTGGGCTACAACTCAGATCTCGATATCGTGTTCATGCACGATTGCCCGGTACACATCTATACTGACGGTAAGAAAGAGATTGATGGACGCCAGTTCTATTTAAGATTGGCACAGCGAATTATTCATATTTTCTCAACGAGAACCGCTTCCGGTATTTTGTATGAGGTCGATACTCGTCTACGCCCTTCTGGTGCCTCTGGTCTATTGGTTAGTCCAACGGATGCCTTTGACGAGTATCAGCACAATGATGCGTGGACTTGGGAGCACCAAGCTCTAACTCGCGCTCGCATGATCTACGGTGATGACTTATTGGCTTCTGCATTTAACAAAACTCGGCATGAGGTTCTGTGCTTGGCTCGTGATGAGGCAACGCTCAAAAAGTCCGTTGTGGATATGCGTGAAAAAATGCGCGGTCATTTAGGCGGTAAAAAAGCCGATCGATTCATGTTGAAACAAGATGCGGGCGGTATTACTGATATTGAGTTCTTGGCGCAATACTTAGTGCTGAGATACAGCAACGAAAAACCTAAGCTCACCCGTTGGTGTGACAATGTACGAATCTTTGAAAGCCTGTTGTCACAGGGGATTATGGACGAGCAGCAAGGCATCGCATTAACCAACGTCTATACGACGTTAAGAGATGAAATCCATCACCGCAATCTACTCAACCTTGATGCGGATGTGGCGATTGAGAAGTTTGAGATGGAAAGGGAACATGTTGTTCAAGCATGGAAGCAATGGATGGAAGCATAACCAAGTCATAGCGTAGTGACTGATGTGTCTATCTTGATAGGCTTTTACTCATTTTTATATGGTTTAGCCACTGTAATCAGTGTGCTAGACTCTAGCCAGATTCGATTTTTGGAGATCCATAATGAAACCAATTCTACCTGACTACAGCCAATCAGGCGTTCTTGTTGTCGGTGACGTAATGCTTGACCGTTACTGGTATGGCCCAACTGGCCGTATTTCACCAGAAGCACCTGTACCCGTTGTGAAAGTAGAAAATAACGAAGAGCGTCCTGGTGGTGCTGCCAACGTAGCAATGAATATTGCCTCTCTTGGTGGGCATGCTCATATCGTTGGTTTGACTGGAAAAGATGAGCCTGCTGAGGTGTTAAAAAACACCCTAGGTGCACTAAAAGTTAAATGTGATTTCGTTGAGTTAGAGGATTATCCAACCATCACTAAATTGCGAGTGATGAGCCGAGGACAACAGCTAATCCGCCTTGATTTTGAAGACAAATTTGAGAACACGGATCCCGAGCTTGTTTTGTCTCGCATGGAGCAAGCGCTTCCTAATGTACGTTCGGTAATCCTATCTGATTACGCAAAAGGTGCCTTGGAGCATGTGCAGAGCTTCATTCAAAAAGCACGTGCGGCAAAGGTTCCGGTATTCATTGACCCGAAAGGCGCAGACTTTGAACGTTACCGTGGTGCGACTTTGCTTACGCCAAATATGGCTGAGTTCGAGTTGGTTGCGGGCAAAGTAAAATCTGAAGATGAAATGATCGAAAAAGGACTCGCGTTAATCGAAGAGTTTGATTTCGAGGCTTTGTTGGTAACGCGCAGCGAACATGGTATGACTTTGCTTCGCAAAGGTTTAGAGCCATTCCACTTGCCGACTCAAGCGAAAGAAGTGTATGACGTGACAGGTGCGGGTGATACGGTGATCTCGGTACTCGCGGCTTCTGTGGCTGCTGGTAAGCCATTGGATGAAGCGTGTGCATTAGCGAACGCTGCGGCTGGTGTGGTAGTTGGCAAACTTGGTACATCGACGTTGTCTACGATTGAATTAGCAGAAGCGATTCATGGTAGCCAAGACACTGACTACGGCGTGATCTCTGAAGCCGCACTAGTTGAAGCGGTGAAGCGTGCTCGTGCGAAAGGCGAGACAGTGGTTATGACCAATGGCTGCTTTGATATTCTGCATGCCGGCCATGTTTCTTACATGAACCACGCGGCTGAGCTGGGTGATCGTTTGATCGTTGCAGTGAATACCGATGAATCAGTCAAACGTTTGAAAGGTCCAGGTCGCCCTGTGAACCCAACTGATCGTCGTATGGCGGTATTGGCTGGCTTAGGCGCTGTTGATTGGGTGGTTCCGTTTTCCGAAGATACACCTCAACGTTTGATCTCTGAGGTTCTACCAAGCATTCTAGTGAAAGGTGGTGATTACAAACCTGAAGAGATTGCTGGTGGTGAAGAAGTGATTGCGGCTGGTGGTGAAGTGAAAGTACTTAACTTTGAAGATGGTTGCTCTACGACTGAAATCATTAAAGCGATTAAAGGCGGTCGAGGTTAGTTCTTAGCCTTCTGGTTTGCTAGCCTTAAGTCTTTAGTTAGGTAGTAAATCTAGCTTTCAATAGATAATAAAAATGCCGCTCAATGAGCGGCATTTTTGTAACGGTAACTGAGTAATTAAGAATTACTTACTTGCTACTTTTAGACCTGCGTTTACATCAACAATGTCTTGTTCGCTTAGCGTACCGACGGCTTGACGAAGCTGAAGCACACTTAGGATGTAGTTGTAACGAGCATCTGAAAGGTTTTTGTTGGCATCGTATAGACGACGAGTCGAATCTAGTACGTCAACGATAGTACGAGTACCTACATCAAAACCTGCTTCTGTTGCTTCTAGAGCAGACTGAGCAGAGACAACAGACTGTTCGTAAGCGCGTAGAGCGCCGATCGAAGCTGTTATGTTGTTATTGAATGCACGAACGTCTTTTACAACGCTACGATAAGTGGCTTCTAGATCTTCACTTGCTGCAACGTAGTTGTATTCAGCCTGTTTAGTCAAAGAAGTTGTATTACCACCTGTATATAGAGGTACAACTAAGTTCAAACCTAGGTTTAGGTTATCTTGGTCGTAATTATTTGAGCTATTTGATTGATCCGCAAGAGAGTAACTACCATCTAACGTCAAGCTTGGTAGGTGACCAGAACTTGCTAGTGTGATGTTATCTTTCGCTACATCTTGAGAAATACGAGATGCTAAAAGGCTCAGGTTCTTTTGCTCTGCTTGTTCAACAAGTGCTGCTGCAGATTCAGAAGATTTGCTTGCTGAGAAACGATCAGTGTCTAGGATGCTTAGGTTAGAGTGTTCCTGACCTGTAATCTCACGTAGACCTTCGTAGTTATTAATCAGAGTGTTCTCTGCTAAAACTTCATCAGCTAAAACGCCATCGTACTGAGCTTGTGCATCATGTACATCGGTGATTGCTGAAAGACCTACTTCAAAGCGCTGCTTTGTTTGTTCTAGCTGACGAGCAACAGCGGCTTTCTCTGCACGAACAAATTCTAGGTTATCTTGAGCTCGAAGTACTTCAAAGTATGCCGTTGCTACACGTAGGATCAAAGCTTGTTGCTCTGCCGCGTACGCTGAATCAGATTGGCGAGCAGTTTTCTCTGCCGTATCTAGCGTGATCCATGAAGAGCGTTGGTAGAGCTCTTGAGAAAAGTAAATCCCAGCTCCCCATTGGTTATTGTCATTGTTTTTATCGCTTAAATCACCACGGTTGATATCGTAGTTAGCTCTTAAATCAATTTGTGGTAGCAAATCACTACGGCTTGACGTTACTGCTTCAAAAGCGGCATCGCGCTGCGCTGCGGAACGAAGAAGTTGTGGATCGTTCTGTTTTGCTTGGTCGTAAACTTCAGCTAGCGTATCAGCAAAAGCTGATGAACTCAGGCTGCCGATTGCTGCACTGATAAATAGTGGAAGCAGTTTTTTCATTTTCCTATTCCTGCCTTTAATGGAATTTTCTTCAAAAGAGTTTAACCCAGTTTGGTGGTAATTTACTCGAAACTTTGCACTTTTTTACATTTAACTATCCACTTGTGCAATATTTATTTTTTAAAACTTAACTTTAATTATAAATTTTATATAAAAAGTTGAACCTTATCCTTGGTAGTTAACTCGGACAATGAGTAAACTATAAAGATCACTTAGTGAGGTACCAAATGCAACAGTATGACAATCAACGACATGAGTTTACTCCTCAAGATGTGGAAATAGTCTCAAAAGAGACGCTGTTTCGTGGTTTTTTCAAAATGGTTAAATACACATTTAAACATAAGCTGTTTGAGGGGGGCTGGAGCCAACCAATAGAGCGCGAGATGTTTGAACGTGGACATGCTGCCGCTTTGTTACCTTATGATCCTATTCGTGATGAAGTGGTGATCGTTGAACAGATCCGTGTTGGTGCTCTAGAGCATGAGAACCCATGGCAATACGAAATTGTTGCTGGGATTATTGATACCGATGAATCACCACAAGATGTCGCCCGACGTGAAGCGATGGAAGAAGCGGGCGTTGAAGTCGGATCTGTATTGCCTATCACTTCGTATTACCCTTCATCTGGCGGTTGTTCAGAAAAGCTCGACGTATTTGTTGGCTGTGTTGATGCAACGACAGCCAAAGGGGTACACGGATTGGACTACGAAGGTGAGGACATTCGTGTGCAAGTGATGAGTCGCGAAGCGGCTTATCAGTTGGTAAAAGACGGTGTGTTTGAAAATGGCGCCACGATCATTGCACTACAGTGGCTACAATTGAACTACCAAGAATTACAGTCAGAGTGGATAGATTAACGTCATGCCAAATATAGCAGTCAAAAAACCGTATCATGTTGATCTTGCTGAATTGATGCGAGTTTACGAGACTAACTATGCCAAACTTAACGCTCTGTTACCGGTTGGGCATGAGGTTGGTGACGTTCGCTGTTACCAAGCCGTTAATATGGTGTATCAATTGACAGTGAATGAGGTCACAAAATACACCACTTTAATAGATATATGTCAGAGTGACGCGATGCCAGTGTTTCCTTTGCCAAAAATGTCTGTCAGGCTATATCACGACGCTCGAGTTGCAGAAGTGTGCGCTAGCGGGGATTTTTCGCGAGTCAAAGCGAAATATGACTACCCCAACACTAAGCTTTTGCAAAAGGACGAGAAATTTCAATTGAATAAATTTCTTGGGGAATGGTTAACGTTTTGTTTAAAAACGGGTATCAGCCGAACCCCAATTGCCTTTTAATTGAACCTACTTAAACAACACTTTTAAAGTCTAAACAGTAACGTATCTGGATTTGTTATTTTGGAATTATCACACACTTCAAAATTTGATGAGAGCACTATTAAGCTTGTGCAGCTAACGGACACGCATTTATTTGCGCCGAGCAATGGCAGCTTATTAAGCATCAACACTCAAGATAGCTTTCGTGCTGTAGTCGATGGCATTGTTAGTCAGGGCTTTGACTATCAAGCGGTTCTAGCAACTGGTGATATCTCTCAAGATCACAGTGCTGAGTCGTACCAGAAATTTGAGTCAGGGATAAAGCCTTTGGAAAAGCCATGTTACTGGCTACCCGGGAACCATGACTTCAAGCCTAATATGGGCAGTGTTTTACCATCACCACAAATACAGTGTGTTGAGCATGTCTTGCTAGGCGATAACTGGCAGATGGTTATGCTGGACTCGCAAGTGGTGGGTGTACCTCACGGGCGCCTTAGTGATCAACAGCTTGATCTACTAGAACAAAAGCTGACTGAATTCCCTGAGCGTAACACCTTGGTTTTGCTGCACCACCACCCTTTACTGGTCGGTAGTGCGTGGCTTGATCAACATAACCTGAAAGATGCTGAGCAGTTTTGGGATGTGGTTCAACAGCACTCCAATGTGAAAGCGGTACTTTGTGGTCACGTTCATCAAGACATGAATCGCAATCATCATGGTGTACAAGTCATGGCAACCCCATCGACTTGTGTTCAATTCAAACCAAACTCGAACGACTTTGCGGTTGATACTTTATCTCCCGGCTGGCGAGAGATTGAATTACACCAAGATGGAACGGTAACTACGCAGGTTCGCCGCTTGCCTAATGGGCAGTTCTCGCCAGACTTTGATGCCGGTGGTTACTAATATGCCGGACTTTAATCAGCAAGCCGCTAAGCCATCGTTGCTTCTCTATATTCACGGTTTTAACAGTTCATCACGTTCTCACAAAGCGAACGTAATGGCTGGTTACTGTGCGAAGCATCGCGCTGATATTAAAGTTGTGACGCCTCAACTACCGAGCTTCCCTCAGCAAGCAGCTCTGCATTTACAGCAGCTGGTGGAGCAGTATAAAGATCAATATCAAATCGCGTTAGTCGGTAGCTCGTTGGGTGGCTATCTTTCAACATGGCTAAATAGTCATTATGGTTTCAAGGCGGTGGTTGTAAATCCAGCCGTGAAGCCGTATGAGCTTCTTGCTGATTATTTAGGTGAGCAAGTAAACCCATACACAGATGAACGATATGTGCTGGAAACAAAGCATATAGATGAACTGAAGGCGTTAGAGGTTCCGGCTATCGCTAAGCCGAGTGACTTCTGGTTACTTCAGCAAACGGAAGACGAAGTTCTGGATTACCGACAAGCGGTAGAGAAGTACCAAGGTGCGACACAGACAGTAGAAGAGGGCGGGGATCATAGCTTTGTTGATTTTGAACGTTATCCACAACAAATCGTCACTTTTCTAAACCTCTAATCTGTTTCATCAACAGAGTGATTTTCTCTTGTTTGCCTGTTATTTCATCTATCAATGGTGAAATATCATAGTTTGATGTCTTAGTTTTTGAACTAGCTTGACATCATTACTCAGCTTCCAGACTATATTCCCCAATACTTCGCTCGTTCGCTCTACTATGAAGGTTCATAGTAATGATTCTGCTTTAGTGAAACTAGAGCCAGCGAACAGACGCAAACTTTTTGAGTAAACTCCGTATTATGACTGAACAATATAATGCAAAAGACCTCGAGGTACTTGAAGGTCTCGATCCCGTGCGACACCGCCCGGGAATGTATACAGAGACAGAAAGACCAAACCACCTTGCCCAAGAAGTCATTGATAACTCGGTCGATGAAGCACTAGCGGGACATGCTAAGAAAATTAAAGTTGTGCTTCATGCTGACCAATCGTTAGAAGTTACCGATGATGGCCGTGGTATGCCGGTTGATATCCACCCTGAAAAAGGCATCTCGGGTGTTGAGCTGATTTTAACTAAGCTCCACTCAGGCGGTAAATTCTCAAACAACAACTATAAGTTTTCAGGTGGTTTGCACGGGGTAGGTATCTCGGTGGTAAACGCGCTGTCAAAACGTGTTGAAGTAACGGTTCGCCGTGACGGTCAGGTACATGAAATCGCCCTTGAGGGTGGTCATGCCGTAACTGACCTTACGGTTACGGGCACTTGTGGTCACCGCAATACCGGTACTACCGTGCATTTCTGGCCAGATCCAAAATACTTCGATAGCTCTAAGTTCTCTGTTTTACGCCTTATTAATAACCTGCGAGCTAAAGCCGTACTTTGCCCAGGTTTAGAAATCACCTTTATCGACAAGGTTGGCGGTGAAGAACATAAATGGTTCTATGAAGACGGTCTAAAAGACTACCTTGCTGAAGGTGTGAAAGGTTATACCTTATTGCCTGAAGAACCTTATGTTGGCGAATTCGTTGCTGAAACTGAAATGGCGAACTGGGCGATCATTTGGCAGCCAGAAGGCGGTGATATGATCACCGAAAGTTACGTGAACTTAGTACCAACTAAGCAAGGTGGTACACACGTAAACGGTCTTCGACAAGGTCTGCTTGATGCAATGCGTGAGTTCTGTGAATTCCGTAATCTTCTCCCTCGTGGCGTTAAGTTGACGGGTGATGACATCTTTGACCGTTGTTCTTACGTTCTATCGGTGAAGATGCAAGATCCACAATTTGCAGGTCAAACAAAAGAGCGCTTATCTTCTCGTCAAACTGCTGCGTTTGTTTCTGGTGTGGTGAAGGATGCTTTCAGCTTGTGGCTGAATGAAAAGCCTCAACTAGCAGAATTACTTGCAGAAGCTTGTATTGCTAACGCACATCGTCGTATGCGCGCAAGCAAAAAGGTTGTACGTAAAAAGATTGCTTCTGGTCCAGCACTGCCGGGTAAGCTAACCGACTGTTCGGTTCAAGATTTAAGCCGTACCGAAATCTTCTTCGTGGAAGGGGACTCGGCGGGTGGTTCTGCTAAACAAGCACGTGATCGTGAGTTCCAAGCGGTTATGCCACTTCGCGGTAAGATCCTAAATACGTGGGAAGTGTCAGCAGACCAAGTATTGGCTTCACAAGAAGTACATGATATTTCAGTTGCTCTGGGTATCGACCCGGATAACGATGATTTGTCAGGCCTGCGTTACGGTAAGATCTGTATCCTTGCCGATGCGGACTCGGATGGTCTTCATATCGCGACACTGCTATGTGCACTATTTACTCGTCATTTCCATGCTTTGGTTGAAGCGGGTCATATCTATGTGGCAATGCCTCCTCTGTATCGTATCGATTGCGGTAAAGAAGTGTTCTACGCACTCGATGACTCAGAGAAAGATGGTGTGCTTGAGCGACTATCGCAGAAGAAAGCCAAAATCAACGTGCAACGATTTAAAGGTCTGGGTGAAATGAACCCACTTCAGTTACGTGAAACCACTATGGATCCAAATACTCGTCGTCTTGTCCAATTAACGATTGATGACAACGACGCGACCAACGAGATGATGGACATGCTGCTTGGTAAGAAACGTGCAGATGATCGCCGTACATGGCTACAGACTAACGGTGATATGGCCGAGGTATAATGGATGTCTAACGAAATTACATATGATGGCGTTGAACAGTTGCCAATGCGCAAGTTCACCGAAGATGCCTATTTAAATTACTCAATGTACGTGATCATGGATCGTGCATTGCCTTATATCGGTGATGGCTTGAAGCCAGTACAGCGTCGTATTATCTATGCGATGTCTGAGCTAGGCCTATCCGCTGCATCGAAATATAAAAAATCAGCTCGTACCGTTGGTGACGTTCTAGGTAAGTACCACCCACACGGTGACTCTGCTTGTTACGAAGCGATGGTACTGATGGCGCAACCCTTCTCTTACCGCTACCCATTGGTGGATGGTCAAGGTAACTGGGGTGCACCGGATGACCCGAAATCGTTCGCTGCTATGCGTTATACCGAGGCAAAACTGTCGAAGTTTGCTGAAGTTCTGCTTGGTGAATTAGGTCAGGGCACCGTTGATTGGCAACCCAACTTTGATGGCACGATGAAAGAGCCTCAGATGTTGCCAGCACGTCTTCCTCATATCTTGCTTAACGGCATCACAGGTATTGCGGTTGGTATGGCGACCGACATCCCGCCTCACAATGTACGTGAAGTGGCGAACGCGGCGATTCATTTGATTGATACGCCGAAAGCTGAACTTCCAGATGTGATGGGTTTCATTCAAGGCCCAGATTACCCGACAGAAGCTGAAATTATTTCGCCGAAGTCGGACATCGAAAAGATCTACCGTACAGGCCGTGGCAGCATCAAGATGCGCGCGGTATGGCACAAGGAAGGCTCTGATATTGTTATCACGTCTTTACCTCATCAAGTGTCAGGTGCGAAGTTACTTGAGCAAATTGCGAACCAGATGCGAGCTAAGAAGCTGCCTATGGTTGACGACTTGCGTGATGAATCAGATCACGAGAATCCAACGCGTATCGTCGTGGTTCCTCGTTCAAACCGTATCGACTGTGACCAGCTGATGAGTCACTTATTCGCGTCGACGGATTTAGAGAAAAATTTCCGCGTTAACTTGAATATGATTGGTTTAGATAACCGTCCTCAAGTTAAAGGCTTAGTTCAAATCCTGAAAGAGTGGATTGAGTTCCGTCGTACAACGGTTCGCCGTCGTTTGCAGTACCGTTTAGATAAAGTACTGGCACGTTTGCACATCTTAGAAGGCTTACTTGCCGCTTATCTAAATATTGATGAAGTGATTGAAATCATTAGAACAGAAGACGAACCATGTCCTGTTTTGATGAACCGTTTCAACATTTCTGAAGTTCAAGCCAATGCAATTCTCGATATTAAACTTCGTAACTTAGCTAAGTTAGAAGAATTTAAAATTCGAGCTGAGCAAGAAGAGCTTGAAGCTGAACGTGAAAAGCTTGAAAAGCTATTAGGTTCAGAGCGTCGCTTGAATACGCTGATCAAAAAAGAAATCCAAGCAGATGCAGATAAATACGGCGATGATCGTCGCTCACCGTTGATTGAGCGTGCTGAAGCGAAAGCGCTAACAGAACGTGATTTAGTACCAAGCGAACCAATTACGGTTGTGTTGTCTGAAAAAGGTTGGATTCGTCATGCTAAAGGGCATGAAGTTGACGCTGAAGGCTTGAACTACAAATCAGGTGATAAATTCTTAGCAAGCACTAAGGGTAAGAGTAACCAACAAGCGGTGTTCCTCGGCAGTGATGGCCGAAGCTACTCCCTTGAATCTCACTCACTGCCATCGGCACGAAGCCAAGGTGAGCCAATTACAGGCCGCTTGAATGTCAGCCCTGGTACTTCTATTCGCCAAGTGGTGATGGGAGAGAATGAACAGCTGTGGTTAGTCGGTTCTGATGCGGGTTATGGTTTTGTTTGTAAAGGTAGCGATCTGTTGTCTAAGAACAAGAGCGGTAAAGCGCTGGTTAACTTGCCTCAAGCTTCAGAAGTGATGTTGCCAAGCCCGATTGCTGACTTGGACACTAACCAGATTCTGGCGATTACTAACCAAGGTCGTATGTTGTTGTTCCCGATTAAAGACCTACCTCAATTGAGCAAAGGTAAGGGTAACAAGATCATTAATATCCCTTCTGCGAAAGCAAAAGAGCGTGAAGAGTTTGTCTCGCATCTAATGGCTATCCCTGAGAATGCAACGCTGACTATCTACGCGGGTAAACGCAAGCTTGGCTTGAAACCTGCGGATCTTGAAAACTTCCGTGGTGAACGTGGTCGTCGTGGTGGTTTACTACCAAGAGGACTACAACGAGTGACGCGCATTGATATCGATGAACCTAGCGACGCTTAGTTATGACACTTAGCTATGACGCTTAGTTATATAACTAGTTTTCATTGAGTTTATAATTGGCTTGATTGATAAAAGAAAACCCAGCTTAAGAGCTGGGTTTTTTGTGTCTGGAAGTTTAACAGTGTGGGGTCGCTAACTTCATGTTAGCAATCAACATACGTATATAGGCTACAGGCGTGTATCTTCAGCGATAGTCACCTTGAGGGTCTTGTTTTCACCTTTGCGCAATACACCAACATCAATGACAGTTCCTGGGCGCAGATCAGTAACAATGTCCATTACGCTCTGTCGTCCACTAATCTGGGTGTTATTTATGCTGATAATAATATCTTGTGCTTCAAAGCCTGCATCAGCCGCAGGACCATTCGGGTCTATCCCTAGTACCACAATACCGCCGATATTCTTATTGCCGAGTAAGCGTGACGTCACCGAGTTGATGTCTTGTCCGTCTATGCCAATATAACCACGAATCACACGACCATCAGCGATGATTTTTTGCATGATTTTATTCGCAAGTGGGTAGGGGATAGCAAATGAAATCCCGTAAGTTTCCATGTCGGTTGCTTGTTGGAAAGACGCGGTATTGATACCGACTAACTCACCTTGTGAATTGACAAGTGCACCACCGGAGTTACCTTCATTGATTGCCGCATCGGTCTGGATAAAGGCTTGATGACCATCGGCACTGATTGAAGAGCGACCGGTTGCCGAGATAATACCAAAGGTTGTGGTTTGGCCTAGGTTATACGGGTTACCGATAGCGAGAACCACATCTCCGACATTTGCAGTGTAATCTTGGTTCAGTGGAATCACTGGTAAGTTGTCACCGCTGACTCTGAGTATCGCG
Source organism: Vibrio sp. QJM3NY_26 (assembly GCF_057786005.1). Classification (NCBI taxonomy): domain Bacteria; kingdom Pseudomonadati; phylum Pseudomonadota; class Gammaproteobacteria; order Vibrionales; family Vibrionaceae; genus Vibrio; species Vibrio sp. QJM3NY_26. The sequence continues at coordinate 459,128 of NZ_CM173515.1, forward strand.
ATGTCGGTGCGCTTGTCTGAACCGACAAGCTGTGCGGCGGCTACTCGTCCGTCTTGAAGTGCCACAACTATTTGGTCGGCTTGAGCAACAACGTGAAAGTTGGTAATGATGTAGCCTTTTTCGCTAACAATGACCCCTGAACCCAAACCTTGAGTCAGTAGCTTATTGCGATCGCTTTCTGCGTATTTACGGCTATAAATATTGACCACAGCGGGTGCAGCACGTCGCACCGCTTGGTTAAATGAGATCTGAAGAGAGCCAATATTATCGACTTGAGGACTAGTGACATCTGAAACTATAGCTGGCCTTAAGCTCGGAAATGCGAGAAGAATAAGTGCCGCTGAAACGAGTCCAAGGGAAATAGAACGAAATAGAAAGGACAGCATGTTTCCCTCTTCAACAAGTTAGGTATGAAGCATCCGTCAATGGATGACTGACTTGATTACGAGTGAAGCATAGCATTTTGATTGATCTAAAGAAAAGGGAGACTGAGTAAGTTTAAAGCAAACTTACTGAGCCTCCCTGTAATTGCGCTGACGTATGACTATCGAATAACTAAATAGATAGTCCTGTCGCCTCTTTGGATATTAAGTGCCAACACGCCAGGTTGTTTTTCAAGAATCTTTCTAAATTCAGCAAGGTTCTTAACGGATTGGCGGTTTACCCCGATGATGATGTCATCTTTAAGGAGTTGATAGGCTTCTGCTGGCGAACCTTGAGCGACACTTGATACCTTGACGCCTGTCGTTGAGTCGCTGTCGGTTGTGTTGGTGAGCTCTGCACCGGCAAGTCCTTCATGGAGCTTTTCAGCTTGTGTCTTACTATTGGTTGATTCACCCAGAGTCACATCAAAGGTCTTATTCTTTCCGTCACGAACGACACCAAGTTCGATCTGTTTACCTGCGCCGAGAGTTGCGACTTTGGCTCTTAACTCGCTAAAAGTATCAATGCGCTTACCATTAATAGAGACAATGACATCGCCCGCTTTCAGTCCGGCTTTGTCTGCAGCACTGTCGGGTACAATTTGGCTGACAAAGGCACCTTTGCTGGACTCATAACCAAGCGCTTCGGCCAATTCAGAGGTGACCTCTCCACCTTGAACACCTAGCATACCGCGTTTTACTTCACCGAAATCGAGAATTTGTTCTGTCAGGTTTTTCATCATATTGGATGGGATTGCAAAGCCGATACCGACATTGCCTCCGTTAGGGCCAAGGATAGCCGTGTTGATACCAATCAGCTCACCGTTGAGATTCACTAACGCACCGCCAGAGTTGCCACTATTTATGGCTGCATCGGTTTGAATGAAGTTTTCAAAATTTTCTAGGTTTAGGCCGCTACGACCCAATGCCGAAACGATACCGGATGTCACGGTTTGACCGAGTCCAAATGGGTTGCCGATAGCCACACTAAAGTCACCAACTCGTAATTGGTCGGAGTCTGCGACTTTTATCTGGGTAAGGTTCTTGGCTGTTTCAAGTTTTAATAGCGCGATATCCGACATCTGGTCGCCGCCGATGAGCTCGGCATCGTACTCTCGACCATCATGAAGTTTTACTTTGATATCGTCGGCACCATTGATGACATGGTAATTGGTAACAATATGGCCTTTCTTGGCATCAATGATCACACCAGAACCTAGCCCGCGGAATGGGCGTTCTCGTGTTTGTTCTGGACCAAAAAAGAATTGAAATTGTTCAGGGATTTGCTGACGTTGTACCTGTTTGCCTTCTACGGCAATACTAACCACAGCGGGGGTCACTTGTTCAAGCATAGGTGCAAGGCTTGGTAATTGTTCATTACCCACACTTAATGGCAGTGCGGCCGTTGCTTGAATGGGGGTGATGATTGAACTTAAGCTTAAAGTCAGTACCGATAAAGCAAGCAAAGGTTTTTTCATCATAAACTCCTCTCTAGTTTAGGTCTTAACCCTCTTATACGTTTAATAAGTATGAGAAGTTTCAAATGACCTGAGTGAAAGTTATGACTCAAAAACCTTTGTAAAGTTCACAGAAGTGTTAAATGTTTACGATGCTTTTGCTGTTACAACATCGGGAGCATCCATGATTTCTTTCTTCTGCTCTGTAAATAAACCCGTTGCGCCATTAGCGTAATCTTTCGGTTGTTCTTCAAGTGTCGCCTCTTTAACTGAAGGCTTGTCTTGTGATTTGTCCGAATGGGCTGCGGCTGTTTTCACAAATGGATTATCTTGCTCTGGCAGGTTAGGGATCAGCTCTGAGCTTGTTTTTTCCATGTGTTGGTACAGTTTTGTGTAGTCCTTACCTAAGGTGTCCAACATTTCTGCTGATTTCGCAAAGTGGTCAGCTAGCTCTTGTCGCTGCTGTTCAAGGGCAAACTTCGCGCTATCTAATTCTTTCTGTACGTTCTTTTGTTTTTTGTATTCAGGTGTCATGAGACGAGAAATAGCGACCCCTAAAATAACTCCGACTAGTAAACCGGCAACGGCATACATCCAAGGCATAACAGCTCCTTATTATTGTTTTTTAACATGTTTGTTACTGCTTAGTTACACGTGATACGGCTCCATGGTACTATGAGAAAGCCGCAGTATAAAGAGAAATGCGTGTGCGCTAGTTAGCAGTTTGATGCTGCATTATTCACCGCATAGCGACATATCTCGTACTGTTTGGGCTCATTTTTATTTGCTGTCTGATATTGCTTTCATTGTGGAAATGTCGTCATGAATCCCATTAAAAAATACGAACAAGATATAAAAGAACATGGATTTCAAAGAGATCCAGCGCAAGAGCAAGCCGTTAAATCTTTAGATGAACTCTTTCATCAATTCCAAGATTACATGAATACGCCTATTCCTCAACTGACTCGATTCCAGAAATTAATGGGCAAAAAGCCAGAGCTGCCAGAGCCACCAAAAGGCCTCTATTTTTGGGGTGGTGTCGGGCGCGGTAAAACGTACTTAATGGATACGTTCTACGATGCCTTACCGACCACAAAAAAAATGCGTGTTCACTTTCACCGCTTTATGTATCGAGTCCATGATGAGCTAAGGGCGCTAGGTAATGTTAGCGACCCGTTGCCTTTAGTCGCAGATAAGTTGAAAGAAGAAGCGGATATTATCTGTTTTGATGAATTCTTTGTTTCAGACATCACGGATGCCATGATCTTAGGCACTTTGTTCCAAGAGTTATTCGCTCGCAAGGTTATCTTAGTCGCGACCTCTAATATTCCACCTGCGGATTTGTATCGTAACGGGTTGCAGCGAGCTCGCTTCTTACCCGCTATTAAGCTTATTCAAGGCAATTGCCATATTCTTAATGTCGATAGCGGAATCGATTATCGTCTTCGTACGTTAGAACAGGCTGAGATCTATCATTACCCGCTAGATAGCCAAGCGAACATCAACCTCGAAACATATTACGCGCAGCTCGTTGGTGAAGATAAAGAGAAACTCAAACAGATTGAGGTCAATTACCGTCAACTGGATGTAGTCGAAGCGAGCGATGGTGTGCTACATGGTACGTTTGCTCAGCTTTGTCAGTCGGCTCGCAGCCAGAATGACTATATTGAACTGTCTAGGGTTTATCACACGGTTCTGCTGGCTGATGTGTTGCAAATGGGCGCGACTTCAGATGACGCAGCAAGACGCTTTATTGCGTTAGTTGATGAGTTCTATGAGCGTAACGTGAAATTGATTATTTCAGCGGAAGTGGAGCTAGAAAAGCTATATACCCATGGTCAGTTAGAATTTGAGTTTAAACGTTGTCAGTCGCGTTTAATCGAAATGCAGAGCCATGAATATTTGGCAAAAGAACACTTAAGTTAGCTTTGATTATGTCGAATAAGAAAGAGAATTAAAAAAATCGTGATTTTGTTCAAAAAGAGGTGATTTTTTCTTCGCTCTTCTCTATAATCCTGCGACCTACCGTTACTGCGGGCCTCTAGCGATGAGTAAAATCACGTTATGCCAAGAGTTTTCCAACACTCGAAGGGGTGATGATGGTAACTCTTAGACAGTGGGAATACGCGAGTATTCCTTAAGTGTAAATTTTTTAAATAGGTAATTATTAGCATGAAAACTTTCGTTGCTAAACCAGAAACTGTAAAACGCGACTGGTATGTTGTAGACGCTGAAGGCAAAACTCTTGGCCGTCTAGCAAGTGAAATCGCTTCTCGCCTACGCGGCAAGCACAAAGCAGAATACACTCCTCACGTAGACACTGGTGATTACATCATCGTTGTTAACGCTGAGAAAGTAGCTGTGACTGGTAACAAAGCTAAGGGTAAGGTTTACTACCGTCACTCTGAGTTCCCAGGTGGTCTTAAGACTATCACTTTTGAAAAGCTAATTGCTAAGAAACCAGAAATGGTTCTTGAACTAGCAGTTAAAGGTATGCTTCCACGTGGTCCTCTAGGCCGCGCGATGTACCGTAAGCTTAAAGTATACGCTGGTACTGAGCACAACCATGTTGCTCAACAACCACAAGTACTAGACATCTAATTGGGGATTAAGACAATGGCAGAGAATCAATACTACGGCACTGGTCGTCGCAAAAGCTCAGCAGCTCGTGTTTTCATCAAACCAGGCTCTGGTGAGATCGTAATCAACAAGCGTAGCCTTGATGTTTACTTCGGTCGTCCAACTTCTCGTATGGTTGTTAAACAACCTCTTGAGCTAGTTGAACTAACTGAGAAACTTGACCTTTACATCACTGTTTCTGGTGGTGGTATTTCAGGTCAAGCTGGCGCAATCCGCCACGGTATCACTCGTGCTCTTATGGAATACGATGAAACTCTACGTCCTGCTCTACGTGCAGCTGGCTATGTTACGCGTGACGCTCGTTGCGTTGAACGTAAGAAAGTTGGTCTACGTAAAGCACGTCGTAAACCTCAATTCTCTAAGCGTTAATTTTTCCTTACCGAAAAATACACGCGACCAGTTTTATTACTGGAATTGTGGTTCAAAGCTCGGCTATATGCCGGGCTTTTTGTCTTTCTGGCTCCCGCTAAACGCTTCCCCCTCCTCGTTTTATTCCTAAATTCTTATATTTTGAAAGCTTTTGTAACCCAATGTGCGCTTTGCCTCATGATTGTTACAAAAAGGTAGCTTTATCTTGTCAAAAAGTAGGGTTTTATTTATCATTTGCCGTCAATAAATAGAACTAAATACATATTTTGTTAGCCATGCTCTTTAATCGGAATTATTTCAATCCATAAGGAGCAAATGGGAGAATGTTTGGATGAGCAACGCGCCTTTAAATAACGGTCGCAGGCGTTTCTTAACCGCAACAACAGCCGTTGTTGGTGGTTTGGGAGCAGCTGCTGTAGCCGTGCCTTTTATTAAATCATGGAACCCGAGTGCCAAAGCGAAAGCTGCGGGCGCGCCGGTGGAAGTGGAAGTCAGTAAGTTAGAACCGGGACAAATGGTTCGTGTCGAGTGGCAAGGTAAACCTGTATGGGTTGTACGCCGTGCTGAGTCGGTACTAGAGAACCTAAAAGCGATCGGTGGTCAACTTCGTGACCCTCAATCTGAAACTGAACAACAACCAGACTACGCACAGAACGAGTTTCGTTCTATTAAGCCGGAGTTCTTCATTGCTGTTGGTTTCTGTACGCACTTAGGTTGTTCTCCAACTTACCTGCCAGATTCTTTTGCAGAACAAGTTCAGGGCGTTAAGTCTGGTTTCTTCTGTCCTTGTCATGGTTCAAAGTTTGATATGGCAGGTCGAGTATTCCAAGGCGTACCAGCCCCATTGAACCTTGTAGTGCCAAAGCATATGTATTTGAGTGACACTAAGATCATGATCGGTGTGGACGAGGGAGACGCATAATGCAAGGATTGCTTGATTGGGTAGAAAAACGTCTACCCGCAATGAATGCTTATAAAAAGCATTTATCTGAATACCCAATGCCTAAGAACTTTAACTTTTGGTACCTTTTCGGTTCTTTGGCAATGTTGGTACTGGTTAACCAAATCCTTACAGGTATTTGGCTAACAATGAACTACGTTCCGTCTGGTGATGGCGCATTTGCATCTGTTGAATACATCATGCGTGATGTGGAATACGGCTGGTTACTGCGTTACATGCACTCGACAGGTGCTTCGGCATTCTTCGTGGTTATCTACCTGCATATGTTCCGTGGTCTAATCTACGGTTCTTACCAAAAGCCTCGTGAGCTACTTTGGCTCTTCGGTATGTTGATCTTCTTAGTGCTTATGGCTGAGGCTTTCATGGGTTACTTACTACCATGGGGTCAAATGTCTTACTGGGGTGCTCAGGTAATCATTTCTCTGTTTGGGGCGATTCCTGTTATTGGTGATGACCTAACACTTTGGATCCGTGGTGATTACATCATCTCAGGTGCAACGCTGAACCGTTTCTTCGCACTGCACGTTATCGCTCTACCAATTGTACTTCTGCTGCTTATCGTACTTCACGTACTAGCACTGCACGAAGTGGGTTCGAATAACCCAGACGGTATCGAGACTAAGCTTCCTAAAGGCACAATGGGCGACGACTACAAAACTCAGTTCCCATTCCACAAGGATTACACTAAGAAATACGACATCATTGACTCTGTTCCTTTCCACCCATACGGGACGGTGAAAGATATGGTCGGTGTTGCTGGTTTCCTATTCTTGTTCTGTTACGTGCTGTTCTTTAACCCAGAGATGGGTGGATACTTCCTTGAGCCGCCTAACTTCGAAGCTGCTAACCCACTGAAAACACCTGAGCATATTGCTCCAGTTTGGTACTTCACGCCGTTCTACGCTGTACTTCGTGCTGTTCCTGATAAGCTGATAGGTGTAGTTGCAATGGGTGCATCTATTGTTGTGCTATTCCTACTGCCATGGTTCGACCGTTGTAAAGTGCGTTCTTACCGTTACCGTAGCAAACTGCATTTGATTAACATCATCCAATTCACAATAAGCTTTATTGCGCTTGGTGTACTTGGTGCGCTTCCAGCAACGCCAACGTATACGCTACTGGCTCAGATCTTTAGCTTAGGTTATTTCATGTTCTTCGTTCTACTGTGGTTCTACAGTAAAAATGAAGCGACGAAACCATTACCAGAAAGGGTGACATTCAAATGAAAAAGTGGATTGTAATTTTATTTGCTATGTTGCCGTCACTGGCGATGGCAGCGGGTGCAAGCGTACCATTAGATAAAGCAAACAATGATTTAACAGATAAAGCCTCATTGCAAAATGGCGCTAAGATGTTCATGAACTACTGTTTTGCTTGTCACTCAACGCAGTACCAGCGTTATGAACGTGTTGCGAATGATTTAGAGATCCCTGTAGATCTAATGAAGGAAAACCTGATTTTCGACCCTGAAGCGAAAATCGGTAGCTTGATGGTTAATGCTATGCCCTCTGATCAAGCGGCAAGTTGGTTTGGTGCTCCGCCTCCAGATCTAACTTTGGTTGCTCGTGTTCGTGGCGCAGATTGGCTATACACGTACCTTCGTACCTTCTATGAAGACCCATCTCGTCCGTTTGGCGTGAACAACATTGTTTTCCCAAGTGTTGGTATGCCGCACGTTCTTGAAGAGCTGCAAGGTATTCCAACACCAATCTACGATACTCATATGGTAGATGGCGAGGAAGTGACAACTGTTGTTGGCACTGAAACTGACGGTTCTGGTGAATTAAGTGCTGGTGAATACGACGAAGCAGTTCGTGACCTTGTTAACTTTTTGGTTTACTCGGGCGACCCAGTTCAACTTGAGCGTCATGCAATGGGTTGGTGGGTAATGGCCTTCTTAGTAATCTTCACTATCATCGTGATTTTGCTGAAGAAAGAGTATTGGCGTGATGTGCACTAATTATGCTATAATACCGTGCTAATTCCCAAATTATGTTAATGTTCAATGGAGGCTTTAGGCCTCCATTGTTTTTATTTAAAGTGTACTGGAGGGCTCCATGGCTGTAGCTGCCAATAAACGTTCTGTAATGACTCTTTTCTCAAGTGCTTCTGATATGTATAGCCATCAGGTGCGCATTGTTCTTGCTGAAAAAGGCGTAAGTGTTGAAGTTGAGTTGGTTGATGAAAAAAATCTACCAGCAGAGCTTGTTGAACTGAACCCGTACAAATCAGTACCTACTCTTATTGATCGTGAGCTTGCTTTATATGACTCAAAGATCATTATGGAGTACTTAGATGAGCGTTTCCCTCATCCACCGTTGATGCCTGTATACCCGGTTGCTCGTGGTAATAGTCGTCTAATGATGTACCGCATTGAGCGTAACTGGTATTCAGTTGCAGAGAAGATCGTTAAAGGCAACGCTGAAGAATCTGAAGCAGCTCGCGTTAAACTGCGCAACGACCTACTGACTCTTGCTCCTATCTTCGCTGAGTATGAATACTTCATGAGCGAAGAATTTAGCCTAATTGATTGTTACCTAGCTCCGCTACTATGGCGTTTACCTGAGCTTGGTATCGAATTAATTGGCCCTGGTTCTAAAGAGCTTAAGATTTACATGAACCGCGTATTCGAACGTGATTCATTCCTAGCTTCTCTAACTGAAGCTGAGCGTGAGATGCGACTCGTTCGCTAAGCGTTTATGGATATTTCAAATATGACTCCACGCCGACCATATATGCTTCGTGCATTTTATGAATGGCTGGTTGATAACGAATTAACTCCACACCTTGTTGTTGAAGCAACATTACCGGGTGTAAGAGTTCCAGAAGAGTTTGTTCAAGATGGTCAGATCATTCTGAACATCGCGCCTCGTGCGGTTGGACAACTTGAACTGGGTAACGAAGCTGTGACGTTTAGTGCTCGCTTTAGTGGTCGTCCACACTCTGTGATCGTGCCGCTTTACGCAGTACAAGCGATTTATGCTCGTGAGAATGGTGCTGGTACCATGTTTGAACCTGAAGAGGCTTACATGGAATCTTTTGAAGAAGGGATTGAAGAAAGTCCTTTTGAAGAACAAGAGAAAGGCCCATCTTTGAGCGTAGCAACGGCAGACGTAGATGCTGAAGAGCCTGACTCAGATCCTGAGCCTCCTCGTCCAGCAAAAGGTCGCCCAAGCCTTCGTGTTATCAAATAACGTTAGCTAAATAACGACTCAAATAAAAAAGCAGCGACTCGTCGCTGCTTTTTCTTTTCTGCTAAATAGCATTTAATTGGTTGGCTTAAGGCTAGTTAACGGCCGTCTCTTCTTCGCCATATTCAAACGCTCGAATCACCTGCTTTACGCCTGAAACATTACGCGCAACTTCTGTCGCGATATCAGCATGCTCTCGAGAGACTAACCCAAGTAAAAACACCTCTGAATCTTCAGTGATGACTTTAACCTTGATACCGTTGAGATCAGCGTTTGCTAGAAGGGCTGACTTCACCTTGGTAGTAATCCAGCTGTCATTACTAATGGCACTGATGGTCAATGGCTCTTTTACTCGCACCTGATTATGGATGCTTTCTACACCTGCCACTTCTTTGGCTTGGTTTTCAAACGCGCGACGCTCTGAGTCAGTGGTTGCTTGCCCCATCAATACAACCGAACCTCGGTAAGAGCTCGCTGTGATACGAACGTTGCCACGATATGGCTGCTTGTTGGTGATGGCTGCGACTTCAAATTCGATATTGTTATCGTTCCAGATTTGTTTGGTGGTTCGTGTGTCAGTGACTAAGTTCGCTGTGGTTGCAGCACCAGCAATGAAAATGCCAGCACAACCAGACAGGGACAGTGTAAGTAGCGAAACACTAATCAGCTTAAACAGCCTCATAGAGGTTAATGATTTCATTGTGATGCTCCGTATATCACTCTTCGTGAGCAGGGAAGAGTACTTGATCGATTAGGTCACATAGGCAATGCAGTGTCACCATGTGTACTTCATGAATGCGTGCTGTACGGTGTGAAGGGATACGAATTTCTACATCGTGTTCGCCAAGTAAGCCTGCCATCTCACCACCATCTTTACCCGTAAAGGCGATGATCGTCATGTCACGTGTTACCGCTGCTTCCATCGCTTTGATGATGTTTTTGCTGTTACCGCTAGTAGAGATAGCCAGTAAAATATCGCCAGTTTGACCAAACGCACGTACCTGCTTAGAGAAGATCTCTTCGTAGTGATAGTCGTTGGCTACTGCCGTTAGCGTGGTGTTGTCTGCTGTGAGAGCCATTGCTGGGAGGCTAGGGCGCTCTGTTTCAAAGCGATTAAGTAGGCACGATACAAATTGCTGAGCATTCGACGCCGAACCACCATTGCCACAACAAAGAATTTTGTTTCCGTTAAGCAAGGTCGCAACCATGGCTTGAGCGGCATGCGTGATTGCGTCTGGCAGTGCTTCTGCAGCCGCAATTTGGATCTGAATACTTTCTGTAAAACTTTCTTTAATGCTGTCTAGCATGTTTATCCTTGGGTAATCGCGTTTTGAATCCAGTCGATATTGTCATTCGGCCCTTCTATGGCAACGATATCAAACCTGAAATCTGTAGAGTGCACCGACAAGCCTTGCTGCATAAGCCAAACATTGGCTGTTTTGAGCAGCTTCTGTGACTTCTTTGCTGTCACCATTTCGGCGGCATGTCCGTAGCGGGTTTGCTTGCGGTATTTTACCTCAGCAAACACAACCGTGTTGTTATGGCGCATTATAAGATCAATCTCGCCACATTTAGCTATGAAGTTTTCTTGAATTAACGATAATCCGTGGCCAACTAAAAAATTTTTAGCCACGGTCTCGTATTTATCACCCACTTGTTTGTGGGTGATTGTTGGTTTGGACAGGAACTTTCGGCTAAAAAGCCCCATGCTCTGCCCAGCTGATTTCACGTTGAACAACACAGTTGTTGTCGATGGTTAACACGCCGGTTTCACCTGGAATGCGGTAACCCTGTACGGCTTTCATCTGTGGCAATGCATCCATAAGGTAGTAGGCATCCATCCCCAGTGCTTGCAGACGTTTTTGGCCGTTTGAATGTGCAGGCCATAGGTCGTTTAGCTCTTTGTTAAGTTCGTTCTTGCTCTCAACTAATAGTGGGATGTCACTGTAGAACACACCCGTTAGATCTTCGTACTGCTTGTCACCGCTGTTGCTGCGTGAGTTTGAGAACAAGGCTGGTTGGTCAGCATCTGGATTAATCGCGACTTCAATGAAAGGCTTAATCAACGTAAGCTCTGAGTTCTTCGCCACAATGTAAACAGAGTCGATATCACGACGGCTGCGCGGTTCAGTTTCTAGGTCTAGGTTAAGTAGCCCGTCCATTTGAGCGATACGTTGTTGGCTCTCTTGTAAGCCGAATACCTGATTCACATTGCGCTGAAGTTGGCGCTTGTCAGAGAATAAGGTAATCGCGACTTCGTTGTTGCTGTATTTTTTCCACTCTTTCTCAAACGCTTGCTTAACGCGGTCACCTAAACGCCCTTTTGGCGCAAGAATAAGCGGGTACTTGTAGCCTTGAGCAAAAAGGTGTTTCGCTGCCTGAGCGACTTCTTGCTCTGGCGATAGAGCGAGATAGCAAATATTGGTATCAGGTTCTAGCTGCGTCGGAATATTTAGAGCTAAAGCTGGAATCGAATTTTCGTGGTTTTTCTGCGCTTGCTGAAGCTTGGTAATATTGCTCTTAATCAGCGGGCCAACGATGAAATCTACCTTGTTCTCTTCCAGTGTCGCTTTAATTTCAGCAGCACTTTGTACGTTGGTGTCCATAACCGTTAGCGTTGCGTTTTCTTCGCGCTCTTTGTCATTCATCATCGCAAAGATGAAACCATCACGCACAAGCTGTGCTTGCTTGCCGTACTTACCCGTGAGCGGCAGTAATAGCGCAGTGCTGGTTGGTTTGCTGATCTCTAGCGCCAATATGTCAGTGATCGCCTGAGGTGTGTAGGTTGCTGCAGGATGACGAGGGTTCTCAGCCAGCCAATCAGACAGGGTTTTCTGTAGGTCTGGAAGGTTAGAGTTCAGCGTCTTCATATAAATAGCCAGTTGTAACCAACCTGCTAGAACGTCTTCTGTCGGAGAAGTCTTAAGTTCTAGAATCTCATATTGAGAGTAGCTATTCAGGTTCTGCCAAATACGGTCGGCAGTTATCTGTTGGCTTTCGTCATCAGCGTCTACGTATTCTGAATAAAGGACTAACTCACGGCTTGCTTCGAAATACTCGTTTTGCATTTCAGAAATGTTAGCGCGTAGCTCGTGATAATCTTTCCACTGCTCGTTCGGAAGCTTCCACCAAGGCTGAAAGTTCAGCTGGCTGTACGCTTGCTGTGGTTGCGAGTTATTCACCAGCAGTTGAGCGCGAGCTAATTGCCATTCTGCTTGTTGAATTTCACTCAGCTCTTGTTTGGCTAAGCGCTTGATAAGCAGAGTCGCTTGATCGGTTTTTCCAGCTTGCACAGAAGCCTTAAGTGCCATGATTAACCAGTCGTTTTGTAGACTTCCTTTGCTACTATCCGCCTGCATCATGTAACTTTCAGTTGATTGCGCTGGATCTAGTGTAATATCAACACGCGTTGGTGCTTGAGGACCTGAAGAACAAGCCGCCAATGTAATTGCTAATGCAATTGGAGTTAGTAAGCGTGGTACACTGAGTCTCTTATGGTTCATCGTTGCCATGAGTTCTTTAAATTCCGTATAAATTTGTATCTATATTAATCGTTGAAGTGATGGTAAACAAATGACAGATAACAAAACCTTGCTCACAGAGAGCCCAACTCTCTACATTGTGCCAACCCCAATCGGAAATTTGGGAGATATCACTCAAAGAGCAATTGAAATTTTATCAAGTGTCGATGTTATTGCAGCCGAAGACACACGCCACACGGGTAAGCTGCTTGCTCACTTCAATATATCAACCAGAACGTTCGCTTTACATGATCATAATGAACAAACTAAAGCACAAGTTCTAGTCGAAAGGTTATTAGAAGGTCAGTCTATCGCATTAGTCTCTGATGCGGGTACTCCTTTAATCAGTGATCCAGGTTACCATCTTGTCTCACAATGTCGTCAAGCGGGTGTGAGAGTTGTGCCACTTCCTGGTGCTTGTGCTGTGATTACCGCACTAAGTGCGTCAGGTTTACCGTCGGATCGTTTCAGCTTTGAAGGCTTCTTGCCACCAAAGAGTAAGGGGCGCAAAGATAAGTTCTTAGAGATTGCAAAAGCAGAGCGCACATGTATTTTCTACGAATCACCGCACCGTATTACGGATTCTCTGCAGGACATGCTAGAGATCTTAGGACCAGACCGTGAGGTCGTGTTGGCTCGTGAGCTAACCAAGACATTTGAAACCATTCAAGGTTTACCATTAGGTGAGTTGATTGAATGGATAGAAGAAGACTCGAACCGCAAACGTGGTGAGATGGTGTTGCTGATCCATGGTCACCGTGAAGAGGCGAGCACCGATCTGCCAGACGAAGCAACTCGCACCCTTGGTATTCTAACCAAAGAGTTACCCCTTAAAAAAGCGGCGGCGATGACAGCAGAAATCTACAATCTGAAAAAGAACGCTTTATACAAATGGGGCTTAGAGCATCTAGACAACTAGATACCTCTTTGTTGATATACCTATTTATAGAGTAGATAACCTTTATTGAAAAAGCTTCTGAGGAATGATGGTATTACCGTTATTCCTCTTTTTTTGTCTAGATTGTGTAAAAATCATGCATTCGATTAGAGGTTTGCAGCATATTTGTGATCTCGCTAGACACTGCTCACTAATCTCTATACAATCCGCCCTCGGAGTTGAACGGGTAATCGCTGCTTTGCTGATGTCCTTCGGGAGACTGACGTTGAGGTCCTTCGGGAAACTGACGTTGAAGTCCTTCGGGAGACTGGTAGAGGGGAGGAACGTCCGGGCTCCATAGAGCAGGGTGCCAGATAACGTCTGGGGGGCGCGAGCCCACGACAAGTGCAGCAGAGAGAAGACCGCCGATGGCCTCATTTCTTCGGAAGAGGCACAGGTAAGGCTGAAAGGGTGCGGTAAGAGCGCACCGTGCGGCTGGCAACAGTTCGTAGCAAGGTAAACTCCACCCGGAGCAAGATCAAATAGGCCCTCGCATTGCGCTGCTCGCGTATGGGGGCGGGTAGATTGCTTGAGCCTGTGAGCGATTGCAGGCCTAGACGAATGGTTACCGCCGCGCAAGCGGAACAGAACCCGGCGTATGTGTCAACTCCACCTATATAAAGAACCCATCATTACTTAACAGTAGTGATGGGTTTTTTGCTTTATATTGACGTAAATTATTTAGATTTCCTTAGAATCCTTCACCCTGATATAAGCTTGGGTCAAAAATTCCCAAAGCCTATACACAATATGGTGGAGATACGGCGTGAAATCAGTACACTAAAACGTTAATAGAACAAATTATTGCCTAACTAACGGCTCAATCCACTCATTGAGAAGACTATGACAGAAGCATTCAAACATATTTCAGTATTGCTTAACGAATCTATTGACGGACTTGCGATCAAACCTGACGGTACCTACATCGATGGTACTTTTGGCCGTGGTGGTCACAGCCGTACAATCCTGTCTAAACTGGGCGAGAATGGACGACTCTTTAGTATCGACCGCGATCCACAAGCGATTGCAGAAGCTCAGAAGATTGATGACCCTCGTTTTACGATTATTCACGGCCCATTCTCAGGTATGGCTGAATATGCAGAGCGTTATGACTTAGTCGGTCAAGTGGATGGTGTTTTACTGGATTTAGGTGTTTCTTCACCACAGCTAGATGATGCTGAGCGTGGCTTTAGCTTCATGAAAGATGGGCCGCTAGACATGCGTATGGATCCAACAACGGGTATTCCGGTTTCTCAGTGGCTAGTTGATGCGGATCTTGATGACATTACATGGGTTATTCGTGAGTTCGGTGAAGACAAACACGCTCGTCGTATCGCGAAAGGCATCATCGCTTATCAAGAGAATGAAGAGAACGAACCGCTAACGCGTACTGGTCAACTGGCTAAGCTTATCTCTGACGTCGCTCCAAAGAGCTTCAAAGAGAAAAAGCACCCAGCGACACGTGCTTTCCAAGCATTCCGTATCTACATCAACAGCGAACTTGAAGAGATCGATACCGCACTGAAAGGTGCAGCAAGCATTCTTGCTCCTCAAGGTCGTATTTCTGTTATCAGTTTTCACTCTCTTGAAGACCGTATGGTTAAGCGCTTCATCCGTAAAGAGAGCCAAGGGCCACAAGTTCCTCACGGTTTACCGCTAACAGAAGATCAAATTAAAGCTTTAGGCAGTGCCGATCTAAAACCAATTGGTAAAGCGATCAAGCCTTCTAAAGATGAAGTGGATGAGAATACTCGTTCGCGTAGCTCAGTACTACGAATCGCAGAAAAGCTATAGTCAATGAAGACCTCCAAGCCTAACTTAGCCAAGATAATATTTTTTGATTTGATCTCCGTGGGCAAGGTTCCATTGGTACTTCTTATCTGTATCTTTGCGAGTGCGATGGGGGTCGTTCTTACGACACATAATTCACGTCAGGCGATCACGAAAAAAGACATGGCATTAGTGGAACGAGAACAGCTTGATGATGAGTGGCGAAATTTAATGCTTGAAGAGACGGCTTTGGCTGAACATAGCCGCGTTCAAGCATCGGCAAAACGAGAGCTAGACATGAAACGTCCAGACTCTGACAAAGAAGTTGTGATCACACTGAAATGACCGGTAAAAAGGAAAAAGCACCCGCTAAACCCGTTAAGAAATCAACGAAAGAGCGAGTGAAGAGCGAAAAGGATTCGGATCCAATTCTTATTAAATGGCGTTTCAACGTCGTTATTGCTTTCGTGTTTCTTGCCTTTGCTGCACTCGTTGGTCGTGTGGCTTACATCCAAATTATTGAACCAGATAACTTAATCCGTCAGGGCGATCTTCGCTCGGTACGTGTTAAGGCTATTCCTTCCGCCCGCGGCATTATCTCAGACCGCAATGGCGAACCGCTTGCTGTGAGTGTTCCAGTTGAGGCGGTATGGGCCGACCCGAAAACGATTTTCGATAAAAATGGCATGGCCCAGATTGATCGTTGGTATGCGTTAGCTGATGTACTTGGCTTAGAACGACAATCGATGATCGACAAGATCTCTAGCAACAAATCCCGCCGATTTGTTTACCTACAAAGACAAGTTAGCCCAGCGATGGCTAAGTATATTCGTGAACTAAAGCTGGTGGGTGTTGGCCTGAAAGCGGAATCTCGACGTTACTACCCCGCAGGCGAAGTCAGTGCACACCTTATCGGTGTTACCGGAATTGACGGGCACGGTTTAGAAGGTGTTGAACGCAGCTATGACAAATGGCTCACGGGTGAAGCAGGTAAGCGGACGATTCGTAAAGATCGCTATGGACGCGTTGTTGAAAACATTGCTTTAGAAGAGCGTGAAGAAGGCAAACCACTCGAATTAACGATCGATCAACGATTACAAGCCATTGCTTATCGAGCGATTAAGCAGGCCGTGGCCGATCACAAGGCGACTTCAGGCTCTGCGGTATTACTCGATGTGAAAACGGGTGCCGTGTTAGCCATGGTTAATGCCCCTTCTTATAATCCGAATAACCGCGCTGACTTACAAAGCTTCAAAATGCGTAACCGCGTGCTCACCGATGCAATGGAACCTGGCTCGACCGTGAAACCTTTTGTGGTTTTGGCGGCGCTGGAGAACGGCACTGCGGACCCAGATATCGTGATTGATACTGGCAATGGCATTATGCAGATCGGTGGTAGTCGCGTACGAGATTCTTCTAAAGTTGGTAAGGCTGACTTAGCGCTGATCCTCAAGAAGTCGAGTAACATCGGTGTTGCTAAATTGGCGCTTAACATGCCACTTGAAGCTTTGCTTGGTATGTACAGTTCAGTTGGTCTAGGCGAGATGTCTGGGCTGAATTTGGTTGGTGAAACGAGCGGTATTTTCCCGAATCGCCGTCGTTGGTCAAAGTTTGAAATTGCGACCTTAGCGTTCGGTTATGGCTTGTCTGTTACGCCGATGCAGTTGGCACATGCCTATGCGACGTTAGCTAATAAAGGTTTGTATGAGCCGATTCATATTATTAAGAGTAACGACCAAGATTTTTCTAAGCAAATCATCAAGCGCGAGAACGCTGAACTGGTTTTGAATATGCTAGAAGGGGTGACTCAAAAAGGTGGTACGGCGACAAGAGCTGCCGTTCCGGGTTACCGCGTTGCAGCCAAAACGGGTACCTCTCGTAAGGCTGAAGCTGGCGGCTACAGTGATGAATACATCGCGGTTACCGCAGGCTTTGCTCCAGTTAGTGATCCAAGAGTGGCATTGGTTGTTGTGGTCAATGAGCCTCAAGGCGACCTTTACTATGGTGGTTCAGTCGCAGCCCCCGTCTTTTCTGAAATCATGAAGGGCGCACTACAAATAATGAACGTCCCTGCTGATGAAAACAAGTTTCAAGAATAGAGTTAATCAGGATTCAATATGAGTAATAGCCTCACGCTGTCATCTTTACTTTCTCCTTGGGGAGACTTTAGTTCACCTGAACTGGAATCGATTGCTGTTGAGCAATTGGAGCTAGATAGCCGAGCCATCAAGGAAGGTGATATTTTTGTTGCCGTAGTCGGACATGCTGTTGATGGCCGTCGTTTTATCGACAAAGCGGTCGCACTGGGAACTCATGCTGTTATTGCACAGGCCGATGCTGAAAAGCCTCATGGTCTGATTGAATGGTTGGATACTGTCCCTGTTATTTACATTAACAACCTTAACTTGGTGCTATCTGAGTTAGCTGGTCGTGTTTACTCGTGTCAAGCGACTAAGTTGATTGGTGTTACCGGCACCAATGGCAAAACCACCATCACCCAGTTGATTGCTCAATGGCTTGATCTCGTCGGCCAACGCTCAGCGGTAATGGGCACGACAGGTAATGGTTTCTTAGACAATCTAAAAACCGCAGCGAACACCACAGGCAGTGCCATCGAAATACAGCGCACACTGAGTGAGTTAGCTGCAGAAAAAGCTATCTACACGGCAATGGAAATCTCTTCTCACGGTTTGGTACAAGGTCGAGTAAAGGCTTTGGACTTTGAGGTAGGTGTATTTACTAACTTGAGTCGTGATCATCTTGATTACCACGGCACGATGGAAGAGTACGCATTGGCTAAGAAGAGCCTGTTTACTCAACACAAATGCAAGCACGCAGTGATCAATGTGGATGACGAAGTGGGTAAAGCTTGGATGCCGGACTTATCCAATGCCATTGCAGTCTCACTGTTACCGCTAACGGGCTATCAACAGTCGGTGTGGGCATCTGATGTCGGTTATGCAGAAACCGGTATTAAGCTCTCTTTCGATGGTAGTTGGGGACAAGGGAAGCTTTCTGCTCCACTGATTGGTCAGTTCAACGCATCAAACGTACTGGTTGCTTTTGCTACTTTGCTTTCTTTGGGTATCGAAAAGCAAACCTTGGTCGACACTGCGCCTCAGCTTCAACCTGTGATTGGCCGAATGGAGCTTTTCCAAGTTCCCAACAAAGCAAAAGTAGTTGTCGATTATGCTCATACGCCCGATGCGCTAGAGAAAGCATTGGCAGCACTGCGCGTGCATTGCTCAGGAAAACTGTGGGCAATCTTTGGTTGTGGTGGAGATCGAGACACTGGTAAGCGCCCAATGATGGCTGCGACCGCAGAGCAGTTCGCCGATAAAATTATTATTTCAGATGATAACCCTCGTAGCGAAGAACCGGCACTGATTGTCAAAGACATGCTAGCTGGCTTAAGCAAACCTGAAGCTGCGTTTGTCGAACACGATCGCTACCAAGCGGTTAAGTTTGCGCTTGAGCAGGCAGGCAGCGATGACATTATTCTTCTGGCTGGTAAAGGCCATGAGGATTACCAAGTATTGAAAGATAAAACGGTACATTACTCAGACCGAGAGTCTGCGCTTCAACTTTTAGGTATTTCATAATGATTGATGTATCACTTGAGCAAATCTGCTCCGTGGTCAGTGGTGAGCTGATTGAAGCGGGCAACTCGAACAATAACGTAATCAATGCAGTTTCAACGGATACTCGTACCGTTGAAGAAGGCGCCTTGTTTGTCGCTATCGTTGGAGATCGTTTCGACGCGCATGACTTTTGCCATCAAGCCGTTGAAGCAAACGCGAGCGCGTTGTTAGTCGAACGAAAACTTGACCTAAATATTACTCAAGTTGTTGTCGAAGACACTAAACTTGCTTTAGGTGAACTAAGTGCTTGGATTCACAAACAATGTGACGTGCCAACGATGGCGATTACAGGCAGTTGTGGCAAAACGACCGTTAAAGAGATGGTGGCGAGCATTTTACAGCAGCGTGGCAAGGTGCTGTTTACGGCGGGTAACTTCAATAATGATATTGGTGTGCCTTTGACCTTGTTACGCAGTGAACCCAATGATGACTATGCAGTGATCGAATTAGGCGCTAACCATATTGGTGAAATTGCCTACACCACTCAGCTAGTGAAACCACAAGTTGCCTTAGTCAATAATGTAGCCGCGGCTCATTTAGAAGGCTTTGGTTCGATTGATGGTGTGAAACAAGCGAAAGGTGAAATTTTTCAGGGGCTTGCTGCTGGTGATACTGCTATTGTTAATTTAGAGAGCAACGGTGGTGATTTTTGGAATGAAGTACTCGCGGATAAAGCGGTGCTGACATTTTCTGAAAGTAACCATGAAGCTGATTATTTTGCTGAAAATATCGAAATCAACGACCAAGGCGAAGCTTGCTTTGATATGCAAATGCCACTAGGTGTTACAGCTGTTGAACTTGGTATTATTGGTCAGCATAACGTGGCGAACGCGTTGGCAGCTGCAGCGTTGAGCATTCAATTTGGTGCAACGCTTGATGAAATAAAAAGTGGTTTAGCGAATCTTATCTCGGTTAAAGGGCGAGTTGAGGTTCAACAATTAAGTCAGAATATCAAGCTGATAGATGACAGTTATAATGCCAGCGTACCCGCGATGAAGGCGGCAGCCAAACTGCTGTCGAGCTTCAAAGGTCAACGTTGGTTGATTTTAGGTAATATGGCTGAATTAGGCGACGAAAGTCTTGCACTTCACCGTCAAGTCGGTGAATATGCTGCCCCATTCGCTTTTGAGCATGTACTCACTTACGGTGATGATACCAAGGTGATTAGTGAGGTCTGTAACGGTACCCACTTTGCAACGCATCAAGCGATGATCGCGCACATAGAGCAGCACTTACGCTTGCCAGAAAACGCGTCACATACCTTGTTGGTAAAAGGCGCGAATAGTGCAGGAATGAGTAACATAGCCGCTGCTTTAAAGGAGAACTTTTCATGATAATTTGGCTTGCAGAGCTACTACAGCCACACCTTTCTTTTTTCCGTTTGTTCGAATACCTATCGTTTCGTGCAATCGCGAGTATTTTGACGGCGCTATGTCTGTCGCTGTGGATGGGACCTCGTTTAATTGAGCGTCTGCAAATGCTACAAATTGGCCAAGTTGTTCGTAATGACGGCCCTGAATCTCACTTTAGCAAACGTGGTACACCAACCATGGGTGGCGTGATGATCCTAGCTGCCATTATTATTACAGTATTAATGTGGTCTGATCTTTCTAACCCTTACGTTTGGGCGGTATTAGTGGTACTTGCTGGTTATGGCGCGGTCGGTTTTGTTGATGACTACCGTAAAGTGGTTCGTAAAAACACCGATGGCTTGATTGCTCGCTGGAAGTACTTCTGGCAATCTGCGATTGCATTGGTTGTGGCATTTGCTCTGTATGCTCACGGGCACGATACTGCAGCAACTCAATTAGTGGTTCCTTTCTTTAAAGATGTGATGCCACAGCTTGGTTTATTGTACATCGTACTGACTTATTTTGTTATTGTGGGTACCAGTAACGCGGTAAACCTAACAGACGGCCTAGATGGTTTGGCAATTATGCCAACGGTGATGGTTGCTGCTGGTTTTGCTGTAATTGCATGGGCAACAGGTAATGTTAACTTTGCAGCATATCTACACATTCCATACATCCCATACACTTCTGAGCTTGTGGTTGTATGTACTGCTATCGTCGGTGCCGGACTTGGCTTCCTATGGTTCAACACTTACCCAGCGCAAGTATTCATGGGCGATGTTGGCTCACTAGCGCTTGGTGGTGCACTGGGTGTGATCGCGGTGTTAGTTCGCCAAGAGTTGGTACTGGTTATCATGGGCGGTGTGTTTGTAATGGAGACCTTGTCAGTTATTCTGCAGGTGGGCTCTTACAAATTGCGTGGTCAGCGTATTTTCCGCATGGCTCCGATTCACCACCACTATGAACTGAAAGGTTGGCCAGAGCCGCGCGTAATCGTGCGCTTTTGGATCATCTCAATGGTATTAGTGCTGGTTGGCCTAGCGACACTGAAAGTTCGTTAATCTTATGTGAGCCTCTGATTAGAGGCTCTTTAAAACTATTAAGAGCATCTTGTTTAAATGGAACGTTGGCAAAATATTCAAAATGTAGTGGTTGTGGGGCTCGGTATTACCGGGCTCTCTGTCGTTAAACATCTCGTAAAATATCAACCTCACACACATGTGAAGGTGATTGATACTCGCGAGCTACCACCGGGCAGAGAATCTTTGCCTGAATCGGTGGACCTGCATTCTGGAAGTTGGAATAGCCAATGGTTAGCGGGAGCGGATTTAGTCGTTGCTAACCCAGGTATCGCCTTAGCGACGCCTGAAATACAAGATGTTATTCAAGCGGGAACTCCGGTTGTTGGCGATATTGAACTGTTTGGCTGGGCGGTAGACAAACCTGTTGTGGCTATCACAGGTTCCAATGGCAAGAGCACAGTGACCGATCTAACGGGTGTACTTGCAAAGGCTGCTGGTCTTAACGTTGGTGTTGGTGGCAACATCGGTATTCCTGCCTTAGACCTTCTTGAGCTTGATGCTGATTTATATGTCCTTGAGCTTTCAAGCTTTCAGCTAGAGACAACATCCAGTCTAAACCTTGCAGCGGCGGCCTTTTTGAACTTGTCAGAAGATCATATGGATCGCTATCAAGGCATGGCCGATTACCGTGACGCCAAATTAAGAATTTTTAACAACGCTCAGTACGCGATTGTAAACCGCGAAGACAAAGAGACTTATCCTGACCACAGTATGCCATTAGTGACATTCGGACTCGACGACCAAGAGTTTGGTGTGGCGATGATTGATGGTACTGAATGGGTGGTGGATAACAACAAGCCAGTACTTCCTACTCAAGATTTAACATTGGTTGGACGTCACAATGTGGCAAATGCGCTAGTCTCGCTAGCACTGCTTAAACAAGTCGGTATTGATTACAGCAAAAGCCTTGAAGCTCTGAAGGCCTACAACGGTTTAACACATCGTTGCCAAGTGGTGGCTGATAAGCGTTCTATTAAGTGGGTTAACGACTCGAAAGCAACCAACGTAGCCAGTACATTAGCGGCTCTGTCGGGCTTAGAATATCAAGGCACCTTGTATCTTCTGGTTGGTGGTGTAGGTAAGGGCGCTGATTTTAGTGAGCTTGAACCTGTGTTGTCACAGCTAGAGCGTGTTCAACTGTGTTGCTTCGGTGAAGATGCCGCGCAATTTATGCCATTGCATCCATCGGCTAAGACGTTTGATACCATGCGTGACATTATCGAGAGTGTCTCGAAGCTGTTAGTTGCCGGTGATATGGTGATGTTGTCTCCAGCGTGTGCGAGCTTCGATCAATTTAATAACTTCATGGCAAGAGGTGATGCGTTCACTGACCTTGCCCATGAGTATGCCTAACGTGTTGAAGGACTAACATTCAGTGCAAAGAGTGAAAGAGATTAATCAATCCATTTGGCAATGGCTAAACCGTGCCACACCAGAGGCGCTCTACGATCGTCAATTGGTATGGATTGCTCTTGGACTGATGCTGACCGGATTGGTGATGGTAACGTCTGCTTCGTTCCCAATCAGTGCTCGTTTAACTGATCAGCCGTTTCACTTTATGTTCCGCCATGCCATTTTCCTTGTGTTGGCGTTAATCGTATCCAGCGTCATATTGCAAATTCCAATGAAACGTTGGTTTCAATACAGTATGTACTTATTGGGTTTATCCTTCTTTTTGCTGGTCGTGGTATTGGCTGTCGGTAAGTCGGTTAACGGTGCATCGCGCTGGATCCCTCTTGGATTATTTAACTTACAACCCGCTGAAGTCGCTAAGTTGTCGCTGTTTATCTTTATGGCGGGTTATTTAGTTCGTAAACAAGACGAAGTGAGAAAAACCTTCTTCGGTGGCTTTGGTAAACCGATCATGGTATTCGGTGCTTTTGCTGTGTTACTACTTGGCCAGCCCGATTTAGGTACGGTAGTTGTAATGCTGGTTACCTTGTTTGGAATGTTATTTATCGCAGGAGCCAAGCTTTCACAGTTTATTGCCTTGATGGTGGCGGGTATTGCTGCGGTCGTTGGCTTGATTGTGATAGAACCTTATCGTGTTCGACGTGTTACCTCATTTTGGGAACCGTGGAATGATCCGTTTGGCAGTGGCTACCAGTTAACTCAATCACTAATGGCATTTGGTCGTGGTGATTGGATGGGGCAAGGCCTTGGTAACTCGGTTCAGAAGTTAGAATATTTACCAGAAGCACATACCGATTTTGTGTTTGCGGTATTGGCTGAAGAGTTGGGTTTTGTTGGCGTGACCTTAGTGCTGATCCTTATTTTTAGTTTGGTGCTTAAAGCGATTTTAATTGGCAAAAAAGCCTTCGAGAACGACCAGTTATTCAGTGGTTACCTTGCCTTTGGTATTGGTATTTGGTTTGCTTTTCAGACGCTTGTTAACGTAGGTGCTGCATCGGGTATTGTTCCGACCAAAGGTCTAACCCTGCCGCTTATCAGTTATGGTGGTTCAAGCCTTATCGTGATGTCAGTAGCGGTTTCTATGCTACTGCGTATCGATCACGAATGCCGAATGCAACAAAAAGAACAAGCCGACAATCAAAACGAATTAGTAGAATAAGAATCTAACGTTATGAAACAAAACAAAAAACTTTTAGTGATGGCTGGTGGAACTGGCGGTCACGTTTTCCCAGGGTTAGCGGTGGCGAAAAAGCTTCAGCAACAAGGTTGGGAAATTCGCTGGTTAGGAACCGCAGACAGAATGGAAGCGGATTTAGTGCCAAAGCATGGTATTGAGATCGACTTCATTAAGGTGAAAGGCCTGCGTGGTCAAGGCATTAGCAAGTTGATTAAAGCGCCATTCCAGATTATTAATGCCATACTTCAAGCAAGACAGCACATCAAAGCATGGCAGCCAGATGTGGTGCTTGGAATGGGTGGTTACGTGAGTGGCCCCGGTGGCATTGCGGCATGGCTATCCGGTATTCCCGTGGTTCTTCATGAACAAAATGCCGTGGCGGGTTTAACTAACCAATGGCTCTCAAAAATTGCGAAAAAGGTATTCCAAGCCTTTCCTGGTGCTTTCCCTGCCGCAGAAGTTGTGGGGAACCCAGTACGAGAAGATGTTGTTGCCTTAGCTGAACCCGAGCAACGCATGGCAGAGCGTGACGGCGATATTCGTATCCTAGTTATGGGTGGCAGCCAAGGAGCTAAAATTCTTAACGATACTCTGCCTGTGACATTGGCTCAGTTAGGTGCTGGTTTTACTGTGATGCACCAAGCTGGTAAAAACAATCAGCAGCAAGTGATTGAACAATACAAATCACATTCTGTAGATAATGTTCAAGTGACTGAATTTATTGATGATGTGGCGCAAGCTTATGAGTGGGCAGATCTATTAGTGTGTCGCTCAGGTGCATTAACCGTATCTGAAGTGTCTGCAGCCGGTGTGGGTTCTATCTTCGTTCCGTTTATGCATAAAGACAGACAGCAAGCGTTGAATGCCGATCACCTAGTTGAATGTGGCGCAGCGTTGATGATTGAACAGCCTCAATTGACGGCTGATAAGCTAGCGAACACTATTGCTCAGCTTGATAGAAATGAATTAAAAATGATGGCAACAAAAGCTCGTCAAGCCGCCAAGCTTGATGCTGATGTGACTGTCGCTGAAGCGATTCAAGCTTTAGCAAAATAATGAGATTGAATTGATGACGATTGAACATACCCAAGACTTAGCGCAAATCCGTGCAATGGTGCCAGAGATGCGCCGTGTTAAATCTATCCACTTCATTGGTATTGGTGGCGCAGGAATGAGCGGGATTGCTGAAGTCTTGCTTAATGAAGGCTACCAGATTACTGGTTCTGACATTGCTCAAAACCCAGTGACTGATCGTTTAGTTAGCAAGGGTGCGACCGTTTACATCGGCCACCAAGCAAGCAACGTTGCCGACGCTAGTGTGGTAGTGGTTTCAACCGCTATCAACGAAGAAAATCCAGAGATTATTGCCGCTCGTGAAGCGCGCACACCTATCGTTCGTCGTGCTGAAATGCTGGCTGAGTTGATGCGTTTTCGTCATGGCATTGCTGTGGCAGGTACGCACGGTAAAACCACTACAACTGCGCTAGTGACACAGATTTACTCGGAAGCTGGCTTAGATCCAACTTTCGTAAACGGTGGTTTGGTCAAGAGTGTGGGCACGAATGCTCGCCTAGGTTCGAGTCGTATTCTTATTGCTGAAGCCGATGAAAGTGATGCGTCATTTTTACATCTGCAACCAATGGTTAGTATTGTGACTAACATTGAAGCGGATCATATGGATACCTATGGCGGCGATTTCGAAACGCTAAAGCAGACGTTTATTGATTTCTTACACAATCTGCCATTCTACGGTCAGGCTGTGATGTGTGTGGATGATCCAGTGGTACGTGAGCTTATCCCTCAGGTTAGTCGTCAAGTGATTACCTACGGCTTCTCAGAAGACGCTGATATCCGCATTGAAAACTATGTACAACAAGGTCAGCAAGGCAAGTTTACGGTTGTTCGCAAAGGTAAAGCCAATCTCGATATTACGTTGAACATTCCCGGTCGTCATAACGCACTGAACGCATCAGCGGCGATTGCGGTTGCGACGGAAGATGACATCAGCGATGAAGCGATTCTAAAAGCGATGGCTGGAACGGAAGGCACTGGCCGTCGTTTCGATCACCTTGGTGAATATGAAACGGGTAAGGGTGTTGCAATGCTGGTCGATGATTACGGCCATCACCCAACCGAAGTTGACGTCACCATTCAAGCTGCACGAAGTGGTTGGACTGATAAACGTCTTGTGATGATCTTCCAACCGCACCGTTATAGCCGCACTCGCGATCTGTATGATGACTTCGCGAACGTTCTTGAGCAGGTTGATGTGCTTATTCTGTTAGATGTTTATTCTGCAGGTGAGAAACCTATTGCAGGGGCTGACGGACGCTCGTTAAGTCGAACTATTCGTGGGCGTGGTAAGATTGATCCCATCTTTGTTGCTGATATCAACACGCTGCCGTCGGTTTTAGCCAACGTTATTCAAGGCGGAGACCTTGTTTTAACACAGGGTGCTGGTGATGTTGGTCGTGTAGCGAAGCAACTTGAATCGCTACAATTAGACATTAATAAGATGCAAAACGCGTAACAGAATACTGTATACAGACTGTGGTTGATCGCTCACTTCTTGCGATTGACCTAAAATTGACCAAAAATCTTATTATCAACGTTTGATAGTTTGATTTTGCTCAGTATAATTCATAGGTTAAAGTAAGTGCTTTTACCTCTATTACGAAGATAGGGAATAGAATTGCGAACCAACGACAGGGAATGCGGGCTTTGGTAGAAAGTACTTTTAGCGAAAACCGCCACCTATTCAGTTTACCATCGCTAAAGAAACACGCTGTAGGCGGGTCTTTTTTTGTCATGGTACTGCTATTCATTGGATTTCTTTTCTATACCACACTGACTTGGATGTGGGACGATCAGCGATTGCCTCTCTCCAAAATAGTACTTCAAGGCGACTTAACTTACGTAACGGCTGGTGATGTTCAACATGCCTTTGGTGAGCTAGAGCATATTGGAACGTTCATGTCGCAAGACATTGGTGTGTTGCAAGACAGTTTAGAAGCGTTACCTTGGGTTTCAGTGGTGTCCATTCGTAAGCAGTGGCCAGACACAATAAAAGTATTTTTGACTGAGTATCATGCAGCAGCAATCTGGAACGGTAATATGCTGTTGAATGATAATGGTCAGGTGTTTAATGGTGATATCGGTCTTTTGAAGGGCGATAGAGTCAAGCTTTACGGCCCAGACGGCACCAGCCAAAAAGTGATAGAAAAGTGGCGACAAATAACTCCTTTGATTAACAATCTAGGGTTAACCGTTACTTCGCTCGTTCTCAATGAGCGTCGCGCTTGGCAAATAATCCTAGATAACGGTATCCGTTTAGAACTAGGTAAAGATTCTTTAGATGAGCGTGTTGAACGCTTCATTTCGCTTTACAACGAACTTGGTAGTAAAGCGAATCAAGTGAGCTACATCGACCTCAGGTATGATACGGGAGCCGCTGTAGGCTGGTTTCCAGAGCAAGAGTTAGAAGAGAGCACAGATGACTAAGACCGCAGATGACAACATAATCGTTGGTCTTGATATAGGCACTGCGACCATATCAGCTCTAGTTGGTGAAATATTGCCTGATGGTCAAATCAATATCATTGGTTCAGGGCAAAGCCCATCCAGAGGTATGGATAAAGGTGGTGTAAACGACCTAGAGTCGGTAGTGAAGTCAGTTCAGCGAGCCATTGATCAAGCAGAGTTGATGGCGGAATGCCAAATCAGCAATGTATTTATATCGCTGTCCGGTAAGCATATCGCAAGCCGAATTGAAAAAGGTATGGGCACTATTTCAGATGAAGAAGTGTCTCAAGACGATATGGATCGAGCGATCCATACCGCTAAATCGATTAAAATAGGTGATGAGCAGAGAATTCTGCACGTGATTCCACAAGAATTTACCATCGATTATCAAGAAGGGATCAAGAATCCACTTGGTTTATCTGGTGTTCGAATGGAAGTCAGTGTTCATCTAATTTCTTGCCACAGCGACATGGCGAGAAACATTATTAAAGCTGTTGAACGATGTGGTCTCACTGTAGAACAAATCGTGTTTTCAGGACTTGCCTCAAGCAATGCGGTAATTACTGACGACGAGAGAGAGCTTGGAGTATGTGTTGTTGATATTGGTGCTGGTACGATGGATATTTCCATTTGGACTGGCGGCGCATTGCGACACACAGAAGTCTTTTCCTACGCAGGAAATGCAGTAACCAGTGATATTGCCTTCGCTTTCGGCACGCCAGTGAGCGATGCTGAAGAGATAAAAGTAAACCACGGTTGCGCTCTGAGTGAACTCGTAAGCAAGGATGATTCTGTTAACGTCCCTAGTGTAGGTGGCCGTCCATCGAGAAGTTTGCAAAGACAAACTTTGTCGGAAGTGATTGAACCACGTTACACTGAACTTATGGGTCTCGTTAACCAAACTATTGATACGGTTCAATTACAGCTACGAGATGAAGGTATTAAACACCACCTTGCAGCTGGCGTCGTTCTCACTGGTGGAGCGGCACAAATTGACGGATTGGTAGAGTGTGCGGAACGTGTTTTCCGCAATCAAGTTCGAGTTGGTAAGCCGTTAGAAGTTAGTGGCTTAACTGACTATGTTAAAGAGCCGTATCATTCTACGGCGGTTGGTTTACTTCATTACGCAAGAGATTGTCAGATAAGTGATGAGGGTGATTACAGCGAACCTAAGCGTTCAGCACCTTCTATGTCAGGCTTGTTTGGTAAATTGCGTAATTGGATACAAAAAGAGTTTTAACCTGAGTTGCAGGAAAAAACGGAGATAACACATGTTTGAACCGATGATGGAAATGTCTGACGATGCAGTAATTAAAGTCGTTGGAGTTGGTGGCGGTGGCGGTAATGCTGTTGAGCACATGGTACGTGAATCGATCGAAGGCGTAGAGTTCATCAGTGTTAATACTGATGCTCAAGCCCTTCGTAAAACGAGCGTGAGCAGCGTGATCCAAATTGGTGGTGATATCACTAAAGGTTTGGGCGCTGGTGCAAATCCACAAGTAGGCCGTGATGCAGCTCTCGAAGATCGAGAAAGAATTAAAGAAGTTCTAACTGGCGCCGATATGGTATTTATCGCAGCTGGTATGGGCGGTGGTACAGGTACAGGTGCTGCTCCAGTTATTGCTGAAGTTGCGAAAGAGTTGGGTGTGCTAACGGTTGCTGTTGTAACTAAGCCATTTAGCTTTGAAGGCAAAAAGCGTTTAGCGTTTGCTGAGCAAGGTATCGAAGAGCTTTCTAAACATGTGGATTCTTTAATTACGATTCCAAATGAAAAGCTACTTAAAGTACTTGGCCGTGGCGTAACACTGCTAGAAGCTTTCGCAAGTGCAAATGATGTACTTAAAAACGCTGTACAAGGCATCGCTGAGCTAATTACTCGCCCTGGTATGATTAACGTCGATTTCGCGGATGTTCGCACTGTGATGTCGGAAATGGGTCATGCAATGATGGGTAGCGGTATCGCAAAAGGTGAAGACCGTGCTGAAGAAGCTGCTGAAACGGCAATTTCTAGCCCATTACTAGAAGACATCGACCTAGCTGGCGCGCGTGGCGTTCTTGTGAACATCACTGCAGGCCTAGATATGCGTTTAGATGAATTCGAGACTGTGGGCAATACAGTTAAGGCATTCGCTTCTGATAACGCAACGGTTGTTATTGGTACCTCTCTAGACCCTGATATGACGGATGAAATCCGTGTAACTGTTGTTGCAACAGGTATCGGCACAGAGAAAAAACCAGACATTACTCTAGTTGCTGGTGGTAAGGCAAAAGTAGCGCCAACGCCTCAACCTCAAGTTGCTGTTCAAACGGCAGCAAAAGTGGAAGAGAAAGTGGCACAACCATTGCAGGAAAAAACTGAGGTAAAACCTCAAGTTAAACCACAGCCAACAACGTCACCTGTTTCTTCGGGTACAGGCGCTAGCCAGAGTGCAGCACCTAAAGCTGAGAAAGAGAGCGGATATTTAGATATTCCAGCATTTTTACGACGTCAGGCTGATTAACAAATACCCAAAATTTGACTATCGTCGAATTAATGGTAAAATTCGCGGTTGGTAAATACTGACCGTGATTTGTAGCACTGATAACGAGGCAAGCAGATGATCAGACAACGTACTCTGAAAGAAATTGTGAAAACAACTGGTGTGGGTCTCCACTCTGGTCGTAAAGTCACACTTACTCTTCGCCCGGCAGCTGCAAATACAGGTATTGTTTATCGTCGTACAGATGTAAATCCACCTGTAGATTTCCCAGCTGATCCAGCATCAGTTCGTGACACTATGCTATGTACTGCTCTTGTTAATGACGAAGGCATACGTATCTCTACAGTGGAGCACCTTAACGCAGCTCTAGCTGGAATGGGTATCGACAACATTATTGTTGAAGTCGATGCTCCAGAAATTCCAATTATGGATGGTAGCGCAAGCCCATTTGTATACTTGCTACAGCAAGCGGGTGTTGAAACACTGAATGCAGCGAAGCGTTTTATTCGAATCAAAAAGCCTATCCGTTTTGAAGATGGCGATAAGTGGGCAGAGTTTGTTCCATTTAACGGCTTCCGTATGGACTTTGAGATCGACTTTAACCACCCTGCGATTGAATCGGATGAGCAACGTTTGTTGTTTGATTTCTCATCACAAGGTTTTGTGAAGCAGATTTCTCGCGCTCGTACTTTCGGTTTCATGCGCGATATTGAGTACCTTCAGTCTCAAAACCTAGTACTTGGCGGTAGCTTTGATAATGCTATCGTACTGGACGAATACCGAATTCTTAATGAAGAAGGCCTTCGTTTCGACAATGAGTTTGTAACTCACAAAGTATTGGATGCGATTGGTGACCTTTACATGTGTGGACACGCTATTATTGGTGAGTTCCGTGCATACAAATCAGGTCACGGCCTAAATAACCAACTTTTACGCGCAGTTCTTGCTGACGCCGAAGCTTGGGAATGGGCAACATTCGAAGAAGAAGCTGGTTCTCCAGTTGCTTTCGCAGAACCGGGTATGGTTCTAGCGTAATTGTTGTTTACAACAATATAAGATTTCAAAAACCAGGCCATCGGCCTGGTTTTTTTGTATCTATTTTCCAGATACAGTGTCGTTAACCTCCGGAAATTGCTGGCTAATGGGCTGCTGTCTGCTTAATCCATCAGCAATTAGAAAGAAAAGTTCCAAGCACATCAAACAAATGGTGTTCTAAATGGTCGTTAGTGTGAAAATTACTTACACTAAAGGGCATTAATTTTAACTCAAGCCTTGAAAACTCTACTCTCAAGTACAATATCAAAGATACTAGATTTATCTCAGTATCCTTGGTTAGTAACTGAAGACTAGTTCATAGCTAGTAGAGACTGACGGCATTTAAAATAGATCGCGGACGATCTGAGAACGAAGAGATTCCAAGCACATGATTACTAAGCTGCTGACAAAGGTAATTGGCAGTCGCAATGACAGAACACTGCGCCGCCTTAGAAAAATTGTAAAAGAAATTAATAACTACGAACCAACGTTTGAAGCACTTTCTGATGAAGAGCTAAAAGCAAAAACGGTTGAGTTTCGTGAGCGCTTAGATAAAGGTGAATCGTTAGATCAACTTCTACCTGAAGCTTTCGCTACGGTACGTGAAGCGTCTAAGCGTGTTTACGGCATGCGTCACTTTGACGTGCAAATGATTGGTGGCATGGTTCTTAATGCTGGCCAAATTGCAGAGATGCGTACTGGTGAAGGTAAGACACTTACCGCAACCCTACCAGCTTATCTAAACGCGCTACCAAGCAAAGGTGTTCACGTAATAACGGTGAACGATTACCTAGCGAAGCGTGATGCGGAAACAAACCGTCCATTATTTGAATTCCTTGGCATGACTGTTGGCGTGAATGTGGCAAACATGGCTCCGCCAGAGAAAAAAGAAGCGTACCAAGCGGATATCCTATACGGAACAAACAACGAGTTTGGTTTTGATTACCTTCGTGACAACATGGCTTTCCGTGCTGAAGACCGAGTTCAACGTGAGCGCTTCTTTGCTGTAGTAGATGAGGTTGACTCAATCTTAATTGATGAAGCTCGTACTCCGTTAATTATCTCTGGCCCAGCTGAAGATAGTTCTGACCTTTATACGCGCATTAACACTCTAATTCCTTCTCTAGAGCGTCAAGATAAAGAAGATTCAGAAGAGTACCGTGGTGAAGGTCACTACACCATGGACGAAAAATCAAAACAGGTTCACCTGACTGAAAACGGTCAAGAATTTGTAGAAGAACTAATGGTCAAAAACGGCTTGATGGAAGAGGGTGACACACTTTACTCTCCAACCAATATCAGCCTATTGCACCATGTGAATGCTGCGCTTCGTGCACACGTATTGTTTGAGAAAAACGTCGACTACATCGTTACTGAAGAAGGCGAAGTGGTTATCGTTGATGAACATACTGGTCGTACTATGCCAGGTCGTCGTTGGTCTGAAGGTTTACACCAAGCTGTTGAAGCTAAAGAAGGTGTGAAGATTCAGAATGAAAACCAAACGCTAGCATCGATTACATTCCAGAACTTCTTCCGACTGTACGAAAAACTGTCAGGCATGACAGGTACTGCTGATACTGAAGCTTTCGAGTTCCAGTCTATCTACGGCCTAGAAACGGTGGTTATCCCAACCAACAAGCCTATGGTTCGTAACGATATGCCAGATGTGGTTTATCGTACTGAAGAAGACAAGTTCAATGCGATCATTGAAGACATCAAAGACCGTGTTGCGGCTGGTCAGCCATCACTGGTTGGTACGGTTTCTATCGAGAAATCTGAACTGCTGTCTAACGCACTGAAAAAAGCAAAGATTAAGCACAACGTACTAAATGCTAAGTTCCATGAGATGGAAGCTGAGATCGTTGCGCAAGCTGGTATGCCGAGTGCGGTAACTATCGCAACTAACATGGCAGGTCGTGGTACCGATATCGTGTTAGGTGGTAGCTGGCAGGCACAAATTGAGAAGCTAGATAATCCAACGAAAGAGCAGATCGACAAGATCAAAGCTGACTGGAGAGTTATCCACGATACAGTTCTTGAGTCAGGTGGTCTGCACATCATTGGTACTGAGCGTCATGAATCTCGCCGTATCGATAACCAACTACGTGGTCGTTCTGGTCGTCAAGGTGATGCAGGTTCTTCTCGTTTCTACCTATCAATGGAAGATTCTCTGCTACGTATCTTTACGTCTGATCGTATGGCTGGTCTTATCCAAAGTGGTATGGACGAAGGCGAAGCGATTGAATCTAAGATGTTATCTCGCTCAATTGAAAAAGCTCAACGTAAAGTGGAAGGTCGTAACTTCGACATCCGTAAGCAGCTTCTTGAGTACGATGATGTAGCCAATGACCAACGTAAGGTTGTTTATGAGCTACGTGATGAACTGATGAGTTCTGATGACATCAGCGAGATGATCGAACACAACCGTGAAGATGTACTTGCGTCAGTCATTGATGAATACATCGCTCCTCAATCTCTTGAAGACATGTGGGATATCGCGGGTCTGCAAGATCGTCTGAAGAATGACTTCGACCTAGACTTTGATATTCAAGGTTGGTTGGACGAAGACGACAAGCTTTATGAAGAAGCATTGCGTGAGCGTATTCTTGGTATGGCGGTAGATTCGTACAAACAGAAAGAAGAAGTGGTTGGTGCTCAAGTACTGCGTAACTTCGAGAAGTCTGTGATGCTACAAACGTTAGACGGTCTTTGGAAAGAGCACTTGGCTGCGATGGATCACCTTCGTCAAGGTATCCACTTACGTGGTTATGCTCAGAAGAACCCGAAACAAGAGTACAAGCGCGAGTCGTTTGAACTGTTTGAAGGCCTACTAGATGTACTAAAAACAGACGTTGTGACCATCCTTTCTAAAGTTCGCGTTCAGCAACAAGAAGAAGTTGAAAAGATGGAAGCTCAGCGTCAAGCTCAAGCTGAACAAGCGGCGCGTCGTGCACAGGCACAACACGCAACAGCTGAAAACCAGCTAGCTGACGATGAAGCGGATGCGGCATCTCCACAAACAGTAGTACGCGATGAGCGTAAAGTGGGTCGTAACGAACCATGCCCATGTGGAAGTGGTAAGAAGTACAAACAGTGTCACGGTAAAATTGACTAATGCTTTGCTGTAGTGGCTGATAACTTCGTCGGCGATGCTCATTTACACTTGTAAACTCCGCGTCGCCTCCTCGTTCTCAACCAATACAGCTTTGCCTTAATATAATTTTGATAAAAAGAGTCGCTTAGGCGGCTCTTTTTGTATGTAAATTTCATGACTTATCTTTTTGTCGAAAGGAAAGTCGTCATTCCCTATAGCGAGGAGCGAGCGCAGTCGGGAATCTTGTTTGATAGTTTGGCTTAAGGTTGTTGTATTAGCTTCCCACCTCAGTCGTTACTCCTTCTGGAGGGTGACGAATTTAGGGGCAACGTAGGCCAAGCGTTTATTAAGGAACATCATCATATGAAAAGAATCCATATTGTCGCGGGCATTATCTTCAACCAAGATAAGTCACAGGTCTTTATCACTAAACGCCTAGACGACAAGCACAAAGGCGGTTTCTGGGAATTCCCTGGTGGTAAAGTAGAAGCGGGCGAAACCATTGAGCAAGCGATGGCTCGTGAACTTGATGAAGAGATTGGCATCAAGGTGACAGAGCAGTCTCTGTTTGAGCACCTTGAATTTGATTACAGTGACAAGTCGCTTAAGTTTGATTTCATTCTTGTGACTGATTTCGAGCAACAGCCTTATGGTAAAGAAGGGCAACAAGGTGAATGGGTCGATCTTGAATCATTGAGCCAATACGCATTCCCTGAAGCGAATGTGCCCATTTTAGAGCGAGTAATAAAAGAGTTTTCGTAATTGCTAGCCTGAGTTTGAGATTGTTGTTAGTTTAAAGAGATTAATCGAATGAACGTTGCTGCGACAGATGAGCAGTGACGGTAACCAAAACAATGGAGATATTCGCAGTGGTAAGAATTGCAATTGCAGGAGCAGCTGGCCGTATGGGTCGTAACTTGGTGAAAGCCGCTCACCAAAATTCAGAAGCAAGCGTTGGCGCTGGTTCAGAGCGTCCAGAGTCATCTTTGGTCGGTGTTGATGTTGGCGAGTTATGCGGTGAAGGTCGTTTTGATGTAGCTTTAGTTGATGACCTTTCGAAAGCGATTGAAGAGTTTGATGTGATCGTCGACTTTACCGCACCTGTGAGCACATTAGCGAATATTGAACTTTGTAAGCGTCACGGTAAAAAACTGATCATCGGCACTACTGGTTTCTCTGAAGAAGAAAAGCAGGTCATCGATACAGCATCAAAAGAGATGTCTATTGTAATGGCACCAAACTACAGCGTTGGTGTGAACCTAGTATTTAAGCTGCTAGAAAAGGCCGCTAAAGTGATGGGCGATTACTGTGATGTTGAAATCGTAGAGGCTCACCACCGTCATAAAGTCGATGCACCTTCTGGTACTGCGATTGGCATGGGCGAAGCGATAGCCGGAGCGATGGGCAACGAGCTAAACGATGTCGCTGTATGGTCACGCGAAGGCATTACGGGCGAGCGTACAAAAGATGAGATCGGTTTTGCGACCATTCGTGCCGGTGACATCATTGGTGAGCATACCGCTATGTTTGCTGATATTGGCGAGCGCGTTGAAATTACCCATAAGGCAACGGATAGAATGACCTTTGCCAATGGTGCGATCAAGGCGGCTGTTTGGCTAAATGACAAGCCAGCAGGCTTTTATACCATGACGGATGTCCTTGGTTTGAATGACCTGTAAATAGATATTTATGCGCTGGCAATTGCCGGCGCTTTCTTTATTTGGTGGCTTTTCCTTAATAATCTCTCTTCTACGATCTTCCTTCTACTTTCTTTTTATTGCCATTTTTTCTCTATTTTTGTGCTATTTATGCGGTCTTTGGTGTGTTTTTTGCTTTAGGTCTTTAAATTACCATGTTTTCTCTTGGTATTTATCGATTGCGTTTTGTTGCTGATATTTTTGGCACTCTATGGTTAGCTAAAATGACGGGTTAAAATTAGAAAATCGTAATATTCCTATTAATAGAGTATAAAAGTTGAACTTTTGAAGCTTTGATGGGGGAAATTGAATTAGTTCTTACAAATGTTTAATTTCTTTCTCGTTAAATGTTGACACGTATCACGCAGATCACTAGAATATCGCCAATTTGTCTAATTTCCATAAACACGCAGTTTTTGGTGTTACAGGAAGGTAGATTTGCAAATTAAATCAATTTTAATGCATTTTTATTTCTGGAGGTTGTCTTGAAGAAGTCAGCACTACTCGTCCTAGAAGATGGGACAGTATTTCACGGTGAAGCCATTGGCGCTGTAGGTTCTGCAGTTGGTGAAGTCGTTTTTAATACCTCGATGACGGGGTACCAAGAAATCCTCACTGATCCTTCCTATTCTCAACAAATCGTTACCCTTACTTACCCTCACATTGGCAATACCGGAACCAATTCCGAAGATGAAGAATCTTCTTCAATCCACGCTCAAGGCCTTGTGATTCGCGATCTCCCTCTAATCGCTTCTAACTTCCGTAATGAACAATCCCTTTCTGATTACCTTAAGTCGCAAAACGTTGTTGGTATCGCTGATATCGATACTCGTAAGCTGACGCGTATTCTTCGTGAAAAAGGTGCTCAAAACGGTTGTATCGTAGCGGGTAACAACCTTGATGAGGCTCTAGCTCTTGCTAAAGCAAAAGAATTCCCTGGCCTGAAAGGTATGGACCTTGCGAAAGAAGTTACAACAAAAGAAGCGTATCAATGGAAACAAGGTTCGTGGACGCTTACGGGTGGACTTCCTGAAGCGAAAGCAGACTCTGAATTGCCATACCACGTTGTTGCTTATGACTTCGGTGCAAAACGAAATATCTTACGAATGCTTGTTGACCGCGGCTGCCGCCTAACGGTTGTTCCTGCTGAAACTTCAGCAGAAGAAGTACTCGCTCTGAACCCAGACGGTGTTTTCCTTTCAAATGGCCCTGGTGACCCAGAACCATGTACTTACGCAATTGAAGCAACAAAAGTGTTTCTAGAAAAAGGTTTGCCAATCTTTGGTATCTGTCTAGGTCACCAGATTCTTGCTCTTGCGTCAGGCGCTAAGACAGTGAAGATGAAGTTTGGTCACCACGGTGCAAACCACCCGGTTAAAGATTTAGATCGTGATGTTGTGATGATTACTTCACAAAACCACGGCTTTGCTGCTGACGAAGATACGCTTCCAGAGACATTACGAGCGACTCATAAGTCTCTATTTGATGGTTCTCTACAAGGTATCCACCGTACAGATAAGCCAGCATTTAGCTTCCAAGGTCACCCAGAAGCAAGCCCAGGTCCAGAAGATGCGGCACCGCTATTCGACCACTTCATTGAATTAATTAACCAGTCTGTTGCAAACAAACAAGACAAAGCGTAATCCGGAGTAGTAGATAATGCCAAAACGTACTGACATTAAAAGTGTTCTAATTCTAGGTGCTGGCCCGATTGTTATCGGTCAAGCATGTGAGTTTGATTACTCTGGTGCTCAAGCTTGTAAAGCACTTCGCGAAGAAGGTTACCGAGTTATTCTTGTAAACTCGAACCCAGCGACAATCATGACTGACCCAGACATGGCTGATGCGACTTACATCGAACCTATCCAATGGGAAGTGGTTCGTAACATCATCGCTAAAGAGAAGCCAGATGCAGTTCTACCGACAATGGGCGGCCAAACTGCACTTAACTGTGCGTTAGATTTAGAAAAATACGGCGTACTTGAAGAGTTCGGCGTAGAGATGATTGGCGCAACTGCTGACGCTATCGATAAAGCTGAAGACCGCTCTCGTTTTGATAAAGCAATGAAATCGATTGGTCTTGAGTGTCCAACGGCTGATACAGCGAAAACGATGGAAGAAGCTTACAAAGTTCAAGAAATGGTTGGTTTCCCTTGTATCATTCGTCCATCGTTTACGATGGGTGGTACAGGCGGTGGTATCGCTTATAACAAAGAAGAATTTGAAGAAATCTGTCGTCGTGGTTTGGACCTATCTCCAACCAACGAACTTCTTATCGATGAATCACTTATCGGTTGGAAAGAGTACGAGATGGAAGTGGTTCGCGACAAGAACGACAACTGCATCATCGTATGTGCGATTGAAAACTTTGACCCAATGGGTATTCACACTGGTGACTCGATCACAGTGGCTCCGGCTCAAACGCTAACAGACAAAGAATACCAACTAATGCGTAACGCTTCTCTAGCGGTACTGCGTGAGATTGGTGTTGAAACGGGTGGTTCAAACGTACAGTTTGGTATCAATCCGAAAGATGGCCGTATGGTTATCATCGAGATGAACCCACGTGTATCTCGTTCTTCTGCACTTGCTTCTAAAGCAACAGGTTTCCCAATCGCTAAGATTGCAGCGAAACTGGCTGTTGGCTTTACGCTAGACGAGCTAATGAATGACATCACTGGCGGCGCAACTCCAGCATCATTCGAACCAACAATCGACTACGTAGTAACTAAGATTCCTCGTTTTAACTTCGAGAAGTTTGCAGGTGCTAACGACCGTCTAACGACGCAAATGAAGTCGGTTGGTGAAGTTATGGCTATCGGCCGTAACCAACAAGAATCTCTACAGAAAGCACTTCGCGGTCTAGAAGTTGGCGCAACTGGTTTCGACGAAATGGTCGACCTAGATGCACCTGATGCTCTAACGACGATTCGCCATGAGCTTAAAGAAGCCGGTTCTGACCGTATTTGGTACATCGCAGACGCTTTCCGTGCTGGTATGTCAGTTGATGGTGTATTCAACCTAACGCAAATTGACCGCTGGTTCCTAGTTCAAATCGAAGACATCGTAAAACTAGAGCAAGAACTTAAAGCGAAAGGCTTTGCTGGTCTGAATAAAGACGAGCTAATGAAGCTTAAGCGTAAAGGTTTTGCTGATGCTCGCCTGTCTAAGATTCTAGGTGTGGCTGAAAGTGAAATTCGTCGTCTACGTGACCAATACGATATTCACCCAGTTTACAAGCGCGTAGATACGTGTGCGGCTGAGTTCTCTTCTGATACGGCTTACATGTACTCATCTTACGATGACGAATGTGAATCGAACCCAACAGACAAAGAGAAAATCATGATCTTAGGCGGCGGTCCAAACCGTATCGGCCAAGGTATTGAATTCGATTACTGTTGTGTACATGCATCTTTAGCACTACGTGAAGATGGCTACGAAACAATCATGGTTAACTGTAACCCTGAGACAGTTTCGACTGACTACGATACGTCTGACCGTCTGTATTTTGAACCAGTAACTCTGGAAGACGTACTAGCAATCGTTCGTGTTGAGAAGCCAAAAGGCGTTATCGTTCAGTACGGTGGCCAAACACCACTGAAACTGGCTCGTGAGCTTGAAGCTGCTGGCGTACCAATCATTGGTACTAGCCCTGACGCAATCGACCGTGCAGAAGACCGTGAGCGTTTCCAAGTTGCTGTTGACCGTCTTGGTCTTCTACAACCAGAAAACGCGACAGTAACAACAATGGAGCAAGCGGTAGAAAAATCTCGCGAAATCGGCTTCCCATTGGTTGTTCGTCCTTCTTATGTTCTTGGTGGTCGTGCGATGGAAATCGTATACGACGAGCAAGATTTACGTCGCTACTTCAACGAAGCTGTAAGTGTTTCAAACGAATCTCCAGTACTACTTGATAGCTTCCTAGATGATGCAATTGAAGTCGACGTTGATGCGATTTGTGACGGTGAGCGCGTTGTTATTGCGGGTATCATGGAGCATATCGAACAAGCGGGTGTTCACTCAGGTGACTCAGCATGTTCTCTTCCTGCTTACACGCTAAGCCAAGAAATCCAAGACGTAATGCGTGAGCAAGTTGAAAAGCTAGCGTTCGAGTTGGGTGTTCGTGGTCTAATGAATACGCAGTTTGCTGTTAAGAACAATGAAGTGTACCTAATCGAGGTTAACCCTCGTGCAGCACGTACAGTACCGTTCGTATCGAAAGCAACAGGCGCAGCAGTCGCTAAGATTGCAGCTCGTGTTATGGCGGGTCAATCGCTAGAGTCTCAAGGCTTTACGAAAGAAATCATCCCACCATACTACTCAGTGAAAGAAGTTGTTCTTCCGTTCAACAAATTCCCGGGTGTTGACCCACTATTAGGCCCAGAAATGCGCTCTACTGGTGAAGTTATGGGTGTTGGTGCAACGTTTGCTGAAGCATACTCTAAAGCTGAATTGGGTTGTGGCAACATCTACCCAGAAGGCGGCCGTGCACTTCTTTCT
Organism: Vibrio sp. QJM3NY_26; assembly: GCF_057786005.1. Classification (NCBI taxonomy): domain Bacteria; kingdom Pseudomonadati; phylum Pseudomonadota; class Gammaproteobacteria; order Vibrionales; family Vibrionaceae; genus Vibrio; species Vibrio sp. QJM3NY_26. The sequence continues at coordinate 499,389 of NZ_CM173515.1, forward strand.
GTTCGCGAAGGCGACAAAGAGCGTGTTGTTGACCTAGCATCTAAGCTATCTAAGCTTGGCTACCAGCTAGACGCAACACATGGTACTGCAGTTATCCTTGGCGAAGCGGGTATCAACCCACGTCTAGTAAACAAGGTACACGAAGGTCGTCCTCATATTCTTGACCGTATCAAGAACAATGAGTACACGTACATCGTGAACACTGCGGCTGGCCGTCAAGCGATTGAAGATTCTAAAGTTCTTCGTCGTGGCGCACTGGCTGAGAAAGTGAACTACACGACGACGCTAAATGCTGCATTTGCGACTTGTATGGCGCACACTGCAGACGCGAAAACGTCAGTAACTTCAGTTCAAGAACTGCACGCACAGGTTAAAGCTTCTCTAGCTTAATTGACTAACGTGTATCGCTGTTAAGCGGATATAAATGCTCAAAGCCCACTCTTCGGAGTGGGCTTTTTTATGCCTGTCATCTGGTGAAGATCTGGTAATGGCTAAATGATGAAAATTTGGAATAGGTTACAATCTTGTGTTTCGTTGTTGATTGTTTGCTCACGGTGGTAAGTTGTCGCTACACGAGAATTTAAGGCGTTGGGTATATGGAAATCACTCTAGAAATATTGGCTATCTTGTTTGTTGTTGCAACGGCGGCAGGCTTTATTGATGCAATGGCTGGCGGCGGTGGATTATTGACTCTACCTGCATTGCTAGCGGCAGGAGTACCACCAACGCAGGCATTGGCCACCAACAAACTTCAAAGTTCTTTTGGTAGTTTCTCCGCCAGTTGGTATTTCGTACGCAACGGTATCGTGAACATAAAAGAGATGCGTCTTGCCATTCTCTGTACCTTTATCGGTTCTGCGATTGGTGCTGAGTTAGTGCAGCATATTGATGCGAGTTTATTGACGAGCATGATCCCCTTACTGCTTATCGCCATCTCTCTCTATTTCCTATTAGCACCCCAAACTAGAGCGTCTGAAGGTAAGCAAAAGATGTCTGAAGCCGTGTTTGCTTTGTGCATTGGCGGCGGTGTTGGTTTCTACGATGGCTTCTTTGGCCCAGGAACGGGTTCTATTTTCACCGTCTGTTTTGTTGCTATCGGCCATTTCTCTTTAGTGGATGCAACAGCACGTACTAAGGTTCTTAACTTTACCTCGAATATAGCCGCATTGATCTTCTTTATTTTGGCTGGCTTGCCAATTTGGGAGTTGGGATTAGTGATGGCAGTTGGTGGCTTTATGGGCGCTCAACTTGGCGCTAAAGTAGTGGTGACAAAAGGGCAGAAGTGGATTCGCCCCCTTGTGATCGTGATGTCGATGTTAATGGCATCTAAACTGCTTTGGGAACAGCATCAACAATGGATTCTATCAGTATTTTAACTCGTGGAGATTGATAGCTGTTCGGCCTTACACAGATATGAATCGGTCTAATCAATCCCTTCAATTCGGGAAAACTAAACAGGTATTGAGGCTCAATATTGAGTGTTTTTACGATAGATAGCGGGATCAACGCTGGCCCTGTCCCACCGAGTGCTAACTGGGCTGCTGCGGTGTAGGCATCCATCTCCATCAAGGGTTTGATGCCGAACTTTTCGAGCACAGATAACTGATACGAGTTTGCCGGATTGGTCATGTCGTTAGTGATAACCATTGGAGGAAGCTCCGTTAACGGCGACTTACTCACGATGTAAAAAGGCTCATCAAACAGGTGGAATGTCATCAAGCCATGATGCGGTGGCAGTAAGCCAGCACACAACCCTAAGGTCGCTTTGCCAGATTGCACTCGCTCTATGATTCTTGGGGTATGGTTCGTGGTAATGGTGATGTATTTATCTTGCTGGATAAATTTCCCCATCATTTCACCTAGATAACCTGCGATCAGCGACTTAGAGCTATCTAAGGTGATGAGGGTGGTATCTTCCAACTCTTGCTGCTCATAAATAAGACCACGAAGCTCATTGAATGCAGGGCCGATACTCTCGATTAATGCAATCGCATCTGGCGTCAGTTTGATCTGTCGGCCACTCGGTTCTATGAGTTTCTTGCCTAACTTCTTTTCTAAATTAGCAATCCGTTTGCTGACCGCTGATTGGCTGATATAAAGCAAACTGCCGGTGCGGCTCATGGTTTTTGCTTTACTTAAAACCAGTAGAGTTTCGATTCCTTCGAGGAGCATTGGGTTATATTCATGAAAGTTGGGAATGATTAAACCAAGTTACCTCAAACGCCATTCATTCTCTAGTCTGAGCTCATAGATATCAGACAAGCTAGGGGTTTTGACGTTAGCTCGTCAATTATCTAGTTAGGTTTCCTTAACTAGACTCGCGATGCGTTGGCCAAAATAGAAAGCGGTTTTAAGATCATTACTATTGATGTGATTATTGGTGCTCTCAACCGTCTGATCATCACTGGCGACCAAACCAATACTTGAACCTGTGCGATTCAAACCTAAATCATCAATATGCTTTGAGATATCAAGCCCTGCCCAAATCATGCCATGCTGACAAGCCAGAGTGAAAAAGCTCAGTAGGGTTTGCTGTTGTTCACCGTTAAGGCTACCACCAGTGGTGAAACCTGCAGCGAGCTTATTTCGCCATGCTTTTTTACAGTAGGTATCACTGCTTGCATCCATAAAGCTCTTAAATTGAGCCGCTGGTGAGCCCATGTAGGTTGGCGCGCCAAAAATAATCGCATCACAATTGTCTAATGCGCTGAGCTTATCGTCATTGTCAAATCTTCCTTCGACTATTTCAGAAGAGAGCACCTCGATGAGCAGTGCTGAGTTAGATTGTTGAGTGTTAATGCCTTCTGCGATTGTCTCAGCGACTTGCTTAGTCGCTCCATTCTTAGAGAAGAAAACAATGCCCACTTTATTGATACTCATTTTTAACTCCTTATTGGCAGACTATATTAGTAAATAAAATAATTTATAAAGATATTGGTTTACTAATATAGCCTGTTAACTAGGTAAGTAAATAAAAAGCATTACTAATTCATAAGCTAAGAGCTATGAACTAACAAGCTAACTAAATTGAGTGTCAGGAAAAAAGGGGGATCTTTGAAGGGGGAAATTGAGGGGGATAAGTAATTTGAAAGCGAATTAAAAAAGGCCCCTTTGCGGAGCCTGTTAGTCATCGTTCTATCTATTTGATAGCGAAGGTTGGCAATGACAAGTGCCAGCGAATAGCGCCAAGCCTAATCAATAGTGTTGTGAACACACCGGCTAAAAATGCGGTTTCTGAATCGTGCCCCATGAGAATCGCCATGGTATGGAAAGCACCACCAATGATACAAGCCGTGGCGTAGACTTCACTTCTTAGGATCATTGGAACTTCACGAGCAAGTACGTCACGGATAATGCCGCCACCGCAGCCTGTGATAACCCCCATGATAATAGCAACCAATGCAGAGTCTTGATAATTCAGCGCTTTTTCAACACCAATGCCAACAAATACCGCTAAGCCGATCGCATCACATACTGGCAGGATCCACCAAGCCAGACGCTTTGGACGTCTTACTATAATCATGGTCAGCAAACAGGTGGTGATGATGACCCAAAGGTAGGTGGTATCGGTGATCCAAAACACGGGAGTTGCACCCAGTGCCATGTCACGAATCGTACCGCCGCCAATCGCGGTTACGCTACCTAAAACGGCGACACCAAAGGGATCCATCTTAAGACGGCCCGCGACAAATACGCCTGAGACAGCAAAAATGGCAGTGCCAAATAAATCGATAATATAAAGCAGCATGGAGTCCATGATACTGGTGCTCTTATAGTTAAAATTGTAGGGACAGGTCGGTGGCGAATTGTACGAAAAAACGCAGCAAATAGTTAGTGATTTTGCCTAGCTCTATCGAAGAAATCGCATACTTGTTGGATCGCTTTCAAAGTTCTTGTCGTCGGGCGATTAATCCAGTCAGAGTTGAGTGACCAAATCTGATTTTGAGCGACTGCCGGGATCTCATCTTCCCAAGTTTGCCACATGGTTCCATTCTCAATTGCATGCTGAGAAGTGAAGATCACTTGCGGTTTCCTTAATACAACTTGTTCAATACCAACTTGCGGATAAGGGGAAGCGCTGTCTTCGAAAATATTCTGGCCGCCACAAAATTCAAACACCTCACTTGGCCAGTGCCCTTGAGCGACGGTGATGATCGGCTTTTCACTTAGCTGATAAAAGTAGTTTACTGGTTCGGCATCTTTATATTTTAGTCTCAATGCGTTGAGTTGTTCTTTGTATTGCTTGGCATTGTTTTCCCCAATACTCGGATCACTGGAGTACTGGCTGAGTTGTTCAATATTGGTCGCAATGCTGTCTAGGCTTTTGGTTTTCGAGTAGTAAATATTAAACCCAAATTGCTCTAGTTTCGCGAGTTCTCTGGGCGGGTTTCCCGCTGGCCACGCAAGAATCAAATCAGGTTGCAGTGCGATGATCTTCTCAACCTTGATACCTTGATAGTTTGCCACTTTTTCAAGCTGGTCTGCTTGTGGTGGGTAATCACTCCGTTCACTTACCGCAACAAGGCTGTCACCTAAGCCAGCACTGTACGCGAGTTCAGTAGCATGAGGAGCAAGGCTGACCACCCGTTGAGCAGGTTGTACTTTTTCTGGAGTCAGTGATGTTTCTTCTGCAAATGATAAAGGTAGCCATAAGCTGGAAGACAAAAGAGTAAGGCTTGTAACAAGTGCTGAAGGTTTCACTCTAAATCCCTTGGTGAACAAATAGTAAGATTAGGCTTTGTAAAAATATCCAGATAGCAATACGACCAAACAGCAGCTTCTGAACCTGAGATAAATGCAGAGCTGATGGGGCGATTCTTCCGCCTAATTTTGCGCGAATGGTTTTGTTGTTGTTGTAAATAGCAGGGCCACCCAATGATAACTCTAGCTTGTTGCCAACGGCCGTGATCAACCAGGCTGGCCCAGGCAGTGGCCAAGAACGGCTCTGGGTAAGCATCATCTTGAATGTGTGACTCGCTTTGTCACCACATACGATCATCAAAGCAAACAGACGCATCGGTATGAATTCGAGGATAGCGACTATCTTGATAGCCGTTGAGCCGAACGGAGCAAATCGCTTGCGACTTGGCGACCAAGCTCGAGCTAACTCGACTACAAGGCGATACATTAAAGCCGCAATTCCACCACCAATGGCGTACCAGAATAAAACACATACCACATTGCGAGCGTAACCCATGATGATGGTTTCAGCAGCGGCTTTGCCAAGCCCTAGTGATGACAGTGATTCGGTTTGACGATTTACAACCGGAGCCAGTAACTGACGAGCGGCAGCTTTATCTTCTCGTCCAAGCGCTTTGATCAGTTGATTTGCTAACTTTTCATTATTGCGCCAATCAATCGCCAGTAATAACAGCGCTAATTCAAACAGTTGAGATTGCCAAACCAATGGTTGCAGTGCCAATAGAATTACCAGAGTCGGCAGTACCATTACGCCCCAGGCTAATGTGCCCGAGATTAAGCTTTGGGAATAGTTTTGGTTGTTATTAACCTTGCTTGCTAAAAGCTCAGCAAACTTATGCCATAAGGTCGTGGGGTGTGCGGCATGGGGGATAGGTAAAATCAAATGAAAAAGCAGTGCTCCCCACATTACAAGGAGCACGCCATTTGCAAATACCTGATCAAACAGTGTTTGCATGTCTAGTCGCTTACTTTAGTAGGGCAACCATCTTGATAACCATTTCTGAAGAGCTTTGTGCTGCTAGTGGCAGGAACTCTTCGAAGCTCATTGGTGATTCTTTGTCTGCAACGTCAGAGATTGCACGAACAACCACGAATGGTACTTGGAATTGGTGACAAGCTTGAGCGATAGCAGATGCTTCCATCTCTACAGCAACGACCGATGGGAAGTGCTTGCGGATGAACTCTTGGCGTTCTGCTGTGCAAACAAATGCGTCGCCAGTACAGATAAGACCGCGAACGGCGTGCTTATCTTCCATTTGTGCTAGTGCTTGTTCAGCAACAGCCATCAGTTTGTCGTCCGCTTTGAACGCTGCAGGTTGACCTGCCATTTGGCCGATTTCGTAACCGAAAGCTGTAACATCTGCATCGTGGTGACGAACTTCAGTTGAGATAACCACATCGCCAAGGTTCAGTGTTGAATCAAAACCGCCAGCAGAGCCCGTGTTTAGTACTACGTCTGGCTGGTATTCGCTTAGTAGGATTGAAGTACCCACTGCAGCGGCTACTTTACCAATGCCTGATTGAAGCAAAACAACGTCAACACCATTTATCTGACCAGAGAAAAAGGTACAACCGCCTTTATTAACTTCAGTAATGTCTGAAATTGCTGCCTTTAGGATCGCAACTTCTTGCTCCATTGCGCCAATGATGCCGATTTTCATGTGTAGTCTCTTAATAAATAATATTTAAACAGTAGAGCGAAATTGTAGCATGGATAAGAAGTGTCGAGCGACTGCCCAGAGGCACTTCTCATCCGAATTGCAGCGATTTATCTGCGTATTCTTTTATCTATTTGATCAGGCCTTCGCTTTTTAAGCTAGCGCGAAGTTGTTCAGCACGCTTTCGGTTTACGCCAAAATCAGAGTGACCAGTACGAGACTCTGAACGCACGATCAGTTTGCCATCAGTGATCTTAAGTTCTAAGTCATCGACAAAGCGCATGATGCGAGAAGTGCATTCAACATGCAGGTAATCTTCTGTTTTACTCGCGGTTTTCGATCCCGGTAAGGTTAGCGCAACCTGCTCAATGGCATCTAAGTTTGCTGAATCTGATAACTCAAACGCGGCCAATGTATGCTGTTCACGGTCATCTTGAGTTGATACGCAGTTTGGTTTGTCTCCACAAGGTGATGAAGTTCTGTCTTTCATGTCCGTGATTCCTTGGCTACAAGCGGTTAAAGTCAAAAGAGATAGAGAAAGGAGAGCGGCTTTTTTCATAGTGTTTCCTATGGCGTTGTTTTAATTGTAGTTATAGGTATTGGCTTGTTTGCGATTGTTTACGTATTTTCGATATGCTTGTGATAAACGTATCTAATTCAAAAAAGGATCCATCATTGGATCCTTTTTTATAGTAACGAGCTGAGTAATAAAGGAAACCTTAGATTAGTCACACTTCTAGGTAATCCAATATTCCTTCCGCTGCTTTACGGCCTTCGTCGATAGCGGTCACGACTAAGTCAGATCCTCGAACCGCATCACCACCTGCAAAGATCTTACTGTTGGTGGTTTGGTATTGAAATTCTTGTTTACCGGGAGCCTTGATGCGACCCCATTGGTCGAGCTCTACACCGAATGGTTCTAGCCACTCCATTGCATGAGGTTGGAAACCAAATGCCATGATCACAGCATCGGCTTCTAGAACGTGTTCACTGCCTTCAACGGGTTCCGGACGACGTCGGCCTGCTTCATCGGGTTCACCTAGCGCCGTCTTCACCACTTTGACGCCAGTCACATGACCTGACGAATCGGTTTCTAGTGCTAATGGTTGAAGATTGAACATGAATTTCACGCCTTCTTCTTTCGCATTTTTCACCTCACGGCGAGAGCCTGGCATATTCGCTTCATCTCGACGATAAGCACAAACAACATTCGCAGCGTGCTGACGAATAGACGTTCGAACACAGTCCATCGCAGTATCACCACCACCAAGCACGACCACTTTTTTGCCTTTCATGTCGATGAATGGCGTTGGATTATCCAGCTCCATGACCTTGTAGGTATTGGAAACAAGGAAGGGTAGAGCATCATAAACGCCCGGTGCTTCTTCGTTGTCTAACCCAGCGCGCATGTTTTTATAAGTACCGACCCCTAAGAAAACAGCATCATAGTCATCGACAAGTTGTTGTAGTTGAACGTCTTTACCGACTTCGGTATTCATCTTAAATTCAACGCCCATCCCACTAAAGATACGGCGACGGTTTTCCATGATGCCTTTCTCGAGTTTGAACGATGGGATACCAAACGTCAGTAGGCCTCCGATCTCTGGGTAGCGGTCAAATACCACGGCCTTCACACCGTTTCGAACTAAGATATCAGCTGCAGCAAGACCTGCGGGGCCTGCGCCAATGATCGCGACCTTTTTGTCGGTCCATTCAACGTGAGACATGTCTGGTTTCCAGCCCATCTCAAACGCTTTGTCATTGATGTATTTTTCAATGTTGCCGATGGTTACTGCGCCGAAATCGTCGTTGAGGGTACAAGAGCCTTCACATAGTCGATCTTGAGGACAAACTCGTCCGCAAACCTCAGGCAAGCTGTTGGTTTGGTGGGACAGTTCAGCCGCTTCGATAATGCGCCCCTCATTGGCAAGTTTGAGCCATTGAGGGATGTAGTTATGGACTGGGCACTTCCATTCACAGTAGGGGTTACCACAGTCTAAACAGCGGTCGGCCTGTGCCTTAGCTTGTTGCTTCGTGAAAGGTTCGTAGATCTCTACAAACTCAATCTTACGTATCTTGATTGGTTTCTTCGCTGGGTCTACGCGATTCACATCAATAAATTGGTATACATTCTGGCTCATGATTGGCTCCTTCCAATTATTGCGCTTGAACACGAAGTTCAGCAGAGCTGCGGCTTTGGTGACCGAGCAAGGTGTTGAGATCCGCCGTCTTCGGCTTCACTAGGTAGAACTTTGGAATCCATTCATCAAAGTTCGCCAGAATAGCTTCAGCGTGTACTGAGCCAGTCTCTTCTAAGTGCTCCGCAATCAGGCCGCGTAGATGTTCTTGGTGGATAAATAGATCAGACAGAGAAAGTGCTTCGACCGATTCGTTGTTCACTCGGCCTTGGAAGTCGTCATTCTTGTCCATCACATAAGCAAACCCACCGGTCATACCGGCGCCGAAGTTCACTCCGGTTGCGCCAAGAATGGCAACAATACCACCGGTCATGTATTCACAGGCATTGTCGCCTGCACCTTCAATCACGGCAACGGTGCCTGAGTTACGCACGCCAAATCGTTCGCCTGCAGTACCAGCTGCAAATAGCTTGCCTCCGGTCGCACCATACAAACAAGTGTTACCTATGATGGTCGCTTCGTTACAAACAAATGCAGTGCCTTGGTGAGGTTTGATAACCACCTTACCGCCTGCCATGCCTTTGCCGACATAGTCATTGGCATCGCCTGTCAGATATAGCTCAACGCCGCCAGCGTTCCAAACCGCAAAGGATTGGCCTGCTGTGCCATCGAGATACAACTTAATTGGTGACCCCGCCATACCTTGGTTCCCGTAACGTTTGGCTATTTCGCCAGAGATACGAGCGCCAATCGAGCGATCGGTGTTGATTACGTTGTAGTAAAGGCTGGTGGATTGACGTTTCTCAATCGCATCAATGGCATCATCAAGGATCTGTTGGTTGAGTTGCGCTTTATCAAATGGTGCGTTTGGCTCGGTCCAAAACAGTGGGTGACCTTCTGGAGATACCGGAGCTTCGAGTATTGAAGAAAGATCGAGTTTACTCTGTTTCGCAGTCAGGCCTTGAACGGCTTCAAGTAGATCCGTGCGACCAATCAGGTCTGTGAGCTTTTCGACTCCAAGTTCTGCAAGGTACTGGCGAACTTCGTCGGCTAGGCCGGTAAAGTAGTTCACTACCATGTCTGGCAGGCCTTTGAAGTATTCACTGCGTAGTGTTTCATCTTGAGTCGCAACGCCCGTTGCACAGTTGTTTAGGTGACAAATTCGTAAGAACTTACAACCCATCGCGACCATTGGTGCAGTACCAAAACCAAAGCTTTCAGCACCGAGAATCGCGCCCTTGATAACATCGAGTCCGGTTTTTAAACCACCATCGACTTGCAAGCGGATCTTATGGCGTAGGCCGTTGGCGACTAGTGCTTGTTGAGTCTCCGCTAAGCCAAGCTCCCAAGGACAACCTGCGTATTTTACCGAGGTCAGCGGGCTTGCCGCGGTACCACCGTCGTAACCGGAGATCGTAATCAAGTCGGCATAGGCCTTCGCCACACCAGTAGCAATGGTGCCCACACCCGGTTCCGATACTAACTTCACTGAAACCAAGGCTTTCGGGTTAACTTGTTTTAGATCGAAAATCAGTTGCGCCAGATCCTCGATAGAATAAATATCGTGGTGCGGAGGAGGGGAGATCAGTGTTACCCCTTGAACTGAGTATCTCAGTTTGGCGATTTCTGCGGTGACTTTATGTCCTGGCAGTTGGCCACCTTCGCCCGGCTTCGCACCTTGTGCGACTTTGATTTGCAGAACATCCGCATTGGTTAAGTAATGTGGCGTCACACCAAAGCGACCGGAAGCTATCTGCTTGATACGAGAATTACGATCAGTACCAAAGCGTCGTGGATCTTCACCACCTTCACCAGAGTTGGAGTAGCCTCCTAATCGGTTCATCGCCATGGCCAATGCTTCATGAGCTTCAGGGCTTAAGGCACCAATCGACATAGCAGCAGAGTCGAAGCGTTTAAAGAGATCGCTACTTGGCTCGACTTGTTCTAGTGGCAGAGGTTGATCGGCTTTTTTGAGGCTCATTAAGTCGCGCAGCATAGCAGCAGGACGGGCATTAACTTGCTTCGCAAAAGATTGGTAATCGGAGGTTTCGCCTGTCTTTACGGCGGTTTGTAAGGTGCTGACTACGTCTGGGTTATAGGCGTGGTATTCGCCGCCATGTACGTATTTGAGTAAGCCACCATGTTCCAGTGGTTTACGCTTAGTCCATGCTTTGCGAGATAGATTATAGATATCTTGTTGGAAGTCGCTAAAGCTAGCGCCTTGGATACGAGTCGTTACGCCTCGGAAACACAAGTCAACGACATCGGTATGCAAACCGACCGCCTCAAATAATTGCGAGCAGCGATAAGAAGCAATCGTCGAGATACCCATCTTCGACATGATCTTATACAGACCTTTGTTGATGCCGTTTTGGTAATTTTGCAATGCAGTGCGATAGTCTTTATTTAAAGAACCATCGTCCAACATTTTGCCCAATGCTTCATAAGCGAGATAGGGATAAACTGCGGTTGCACCGAAGCCAAGCAGAACTGCAAATTGGTGCGGGTCACGTGCGGTTGCTGTCTCAACCACGATGTTAGCATCACAACGTAGGTTGTTGTCTGCGAGTCGAGTTTGCACGGCACCGACAGCCATAGCTGCTGGAACCGGGAGCTTGCCTTTCTCTAAGTGCTTGTCTGAAAGTACAATCAAAACAGCACCATCACGGACCTCTTGCACCGCACGATCACACAAGTCATTAATGGCTTGTTCAAGATCTTTATCAGCAGGATCATAGTGCATGCTAAGAATCGCGTGGCCATAGTGTTTTTGATTTAACTGCAGAAGTTGCTGCATGTCAGAGTAGACCAGAACTGGCGAATTAAATGTCACACGGTAGGCGTGACCGTCTGTTTCGCAGAACACGTTCATCTCTTGGCCGATACTGGTGGCTAAAGACATAACATGCTTTTCACGCAATGGATCAATCGGTGGGTTGGTGACTTGTGCAAACATTTGACGGAAATAGTCAGTGACGAGACGTTCTTTCGAAGAGAGCACAGCCATCGGCGTATCATCGCCCATCGAGCCTACGGCCTCTTGTCCCATATCTCCAAGCACACGCAGTATTTGGTCCGACTCTTCGTTGCTCATCGCAAACTGTTTTTGGTAGGTCTTGAGCGTGTCATCGTCAAAGCTGCGCTTACCGACTTGCTCATCGGGCAGATCGGAAAACGGTGTGAGTTTGTGAACGTTCTTTTCCATCCACTCTTTATAGGGATGGCGACCTTTAAGGTCATTGTCGATCTCGTTAGATTGCCACAGTTTACCGCGGCGCGTATCTATGACGAGTAGTTCACCCGGGCCGACACGCCCTTTCTCTGCCACTTCGTCTGGCGCGTAATTCCAGATGCCCACTTCAGAGGCCAGCGTGATCAGATTGTCTTTGGTAATCACATAACGCGCAGGGCGTAAGCCGTTTCTATCTAGGTTACACGCAGCGTAACGACCGTCAGAAAGGACGATACCTGCAGGGCCATCCCACGGTTCCATGTGCTTGGAGTTGAAGTCGTAGAATGCACGCAGATCGGGATCCATGTCTGGGTGGTTTTGCCAAGCGGGCGGCACGAGCATACGCATCGCTCGGAATACATCCATACCACCGGCAAGGAACAGGTCGAGCATGTTATCTAGGCTTGATGAATCTGAGCCTGTCTCATTCACAAAGGGTGCGGCCGTTTGTAAATCGGGCAGCAGTGGTGAAGAGAATTTATAGGCACGAGCTTTAGCCCACTGACGGTTACCTTCGATGGTATTGATCTCACCATTGTGCGCCAAATAGCGGAATGGCTGAGCCAGTGGCCAACGCGGCTGAGTATTGGTAGAGAAGCGCTGGTGGAACAGGCATATCGCCGATTCCATACGTAAGTCAGCAAGATCGAGGTAAAATCGCGGAAGATCGGCCGGCATACACAGACCTTTGTAAACCATGACTTGTGTCGAAAGGCTACAAATATAGAAATCTTTGTCTTCGGTGATCTGCTTTTCAATTCGACGACGAGCGATGTAAAGGCGTCGTTCAATATCGCGTTCACGCCACCCCGCAGGTGCTGAGATAAACACTTGCTGAATATTAGGAACGGAATCTTTTGCGATTGGACCTAATACGTCGGTGTTGGTCGGCACGACACGCCAACCTGCAACGGTTAACGTTTCTTGAGCGAGTTCTTTATTGACGATGTCTTGCGCGGATTGCGCTTTGATTGGGTCTTGGCTGAAGAAAATCATGCCGACAGCGTATTGCTTGCCGAGCTTGAAGTTATTCTCTTCTGCAATAATTCTGAGATAAGAGTCTGGCTTCTGTAGCAATAAGCCACAGCCATCTCCTGTTTTACCATCTGCAGCAATACCACCACGGTGTGTCATGCGATCGAGGGCTGAAATAGCAGTTCGTACCAACTTATGACTCGGTTGGCCTTCCATTTGCGCTATTAAACCAAATCCACAGTTGTCTTTTTCAAGACTAGGATCATATAGAGCCATTGCAATTCTCCCTTTTGCTTCTCTGTCATCCAGACAGTAAATGACTAACTATTCATATACTTGTTATTTTTTATAAGCTTATAGTTTGTCTTTAGCTAGTTAAAACGTTATTGGTTGTGTTAACAAAACCGATTGGTTTTATTTTCACCAGCTTTACAACGTATAGCTAATTGTGTTTAAGGTCAAGTTCATGGTTAATTATCATGCGTAAACGCGATTAACCACGTAATAATCTAAAATAGTAGAATGATATCAAAGGGATATAAAAGGTAGATGTTAATGGGATTTAACATGTGCAACGAAGGGAATGTCCCAGGAGCCGTAAGGCAGATAGAAAAAAGGCTAGCATCGAGTGCTAGCCAAACATAAAAGTTAGGAAGGGTGTTGCTTTTCCTCTAGGCTAACGTCATCGACGCTAGCCCGAGAAATATTATGCGGAAAGCATGAGTGAATCTGCTTTCGCTTCTAAGTTTGAGTTACCCATTAAGAAGTCATCAATGGCAATTGCACATTCACGACCTTCATTAATACAACGTACAACCAGAGATTGGCCAGTACGCATATCACCAGCAGCGAAAACGCCTTTCTGGTTAGTCGCAAAACCTTCAGAAGCGACGTTACCGCGCTCGTCCAGTTTAATGTCTAGTTGAGCAAGCACGCCTGTTGGCTCTGGGTGTAAGAAGCCCATTGCAAGGAATGCCATGTCACATGGAATAACACGTTCAGAGTTCGCTACTTCATCAAAACCTGGACGTTCGCCTGGTTTTGCGTCTTGCCAAACGATGTCAGCGATACGTAGACCCGTTACTTGACCTTGATCGTCGCTAATGAACTCTTTGGTTAAGATGTTCCAATGACGTTCACAACCTTCTTCGTGAGAAGTGGTGGTTTTCATGATCATTGGGTATTGAGGCCAAGGCATATTTGCAGGGCGTTTCTCTGGTGGGATCGGCATGATCTCAACCTGAGTAATGCTTGCTGCTTTATGACGGTTTGATGTGCCTACACAGTCAGAGCCCGTATCACCACCACCGATAACCACAATGTGCTTATCTTTAGCGTGAAGCTCTTCTGTTTTTAGGTCTAAGTCGTTGGCACGGCGGTTGTTTTGACCAAGGAATTCCATGGCAAAGTGAACGCCTTTCAGCTCACGACCTGGGATTGGCAAGTCACGTGGAACCGTAGAACCACCTGTTAGCAATACCACATCAAACTCTTGGCGTAGCTGTTGAGCATTAACATCAACACCGATGTGTTGGTTCACTTTAAACTCAACGCCAGCTTCAGCCATTAGGTTGATCTTACGATCAATCACGTCCATGCCCAGTTTGAAATCTGGGATACCGAAGCGAAGTAGACCACCCACTTTCTCGTCACGTTCAAATACCGTTACCGAGTGACCTGCACTGTTTAGCTGTTCAGCTGCGGCTAAGCCTGCTGGGCCTGAACCGATAACTGCGACAGTTTTCCCTGTGCGAGAGCGTGGTGTTTTAGGCTTTGCGTACCCTTCACGGTACGCAGTTTCTACAATCGTTTTCTCTATATTACAGATAGTGATTGGGTCTTGGTTGATGCCAAGAACACAGGCACTTTCACAAGGAGCAGGACAAACACGACCTGTAAACTCAGGGAAGTTATTGGTAGAGCTAAGAATGTTCCAAGCCTCTTCCCAGCTGTCGCGATAAACAGCGTCATTGAATTCTGGGATGATGTTACCAATCGGACAGCCGTTGTGACAGAAAGGTACGCCACAGTCCATACAACGAGATGCTTGAGTATTGATCTTTTCACCAAACTCTTCGTTAAGTACGAACTCTTTGTTGTCTTCAATTCGAACTGACGGGTCGAGCTTCTTTGGAAGCTCACGACCGTGTTCTAAAAATCCAGTAGGCTTACCCATTATACTGCCTCCACTTCTTCCGTTTGTGCCTGTTGTGCTTCAGCTTTACGCTTTTGAAGAACCGCTTTGTAGTCGCGTGGCATTACTTTAACTAGCGATGCAACACTTGCTTCAAAGTTGTCTAGGAAAGACTGAGCAACTTCACTTCCTGTGAATTCAACATGCTTAGTTAGCATATCTAGTAGAAGATCTTTATCTTCTTGTTCAATTGGATCTAGGTCTACAAGTTCTGCGTTGAGCTTAGTCTCGAAGTCACCTGCTTTATCCCAAACATAAGCGACACCGCCACTCATACCTGCAGCAAAGTTACGACCCGTTGAACCAAGGATAATTGCCGCGCCGCCAGTCATGTATTCACAACCGTGGTCACCAACACCCTCAACAACAACCTTCGCACCAGAGTTACGAACACAGAAACGTTCGCCAGCCATACCGCGAATGAAAGATTCACCAGAGGTTGCACCGTAGAAACATACGTTACCCACCACGATGTTATCTTCAGCAACGATAGTAGATCTTGCATCTGGGTACAGTACCAACGTACCGCCAGACAGACCTTTACCCCAGTAATCGTTCGCATCGCCTTCTACTTCGAACTTAACGCCTTTCGCAAGGAACGCACCGAAAGATTGACCTGCACTACCGTGGAACTTAACGTTCATTGGCTGTGGTAAACCTTGGTCTTTGTAAACCTTCGAGATTTCGTTCGACAGCATCGTGCCTGCTGAACGGTCCGTGTTGATGATAGGGAACTGAGCGGTAACCGCTTCACCTTTCTCAAGCGCTGGGATTGCAGCCTGAATCAACTTACGGTCTAGAACGTCTTCAAGATTATGATTCTGTGTTGTCTGGTTGTAGATACCATCTTCTGCACGAGCCTGCTCAATGTGCAGTACCGGTGTTAGATCTAGGTTCTTGTACTTCCAGTGACCGATGTCATCACGAACTTTAAGTTTGTGCGATTGACCTACCATCTCATCAATAGAGCGGAAGCCAAGTTCAGCCATTACTTCACGTAGACCTTCAGCCATGTATTGGAAGAACGTTACTACGTCTTCTACGCGGCCGTCGAAACGCTCACGAAGAGTTTTGTTTTGTGTTGCGATACCAACAGGACACGTATTCTTGTGACACTTACGCATCATGATACAGCCTTCAACAACTAGAGCAGCTGTTGCTACGCCCCATTCTTCAGCGCCAAGTAACGTTGCGACTGCAAGGTCACGTGGTGTTTTCATCTGACCATCAGACTGAACAACGATACGGTTACGTAGGCCGTTTTTCAGTAGTGTTTGGTGCGTTTCCGCTAGACCTAATTCCCAAGGCAGACCGGTGTGACGGATAGAAGACATCGGAGATGCACCCGTACCACCATCAAAACCTGCGATAAGTACCACGTCAGCTTTCGCTTTCGCTACACCCGATGCAATCGTACCTACGCCAGCTTCCGATACTAGTTTCACGTTTACACGGCCGTTACGGTTCGCGTTTTTCAGATCGTAGATCAGCTGAGCCAAATCTTCGATTGAGTAGATATCGTGGTGTGGCGGTGGAGAGATAAGACCTACGCCCGGAGTCGAGTGACGCGTTGCGCCGATCCAGTCATCAACCTTATCACCAGGTAGTTGACCACCTTCGCCAGGTTTCGCACCTTGAGCCATCTTGATTTGCAGCTCATCAGCGTTAGATAGGTAGTAAGACGTTACACCAAAGCGACCAGAAGCCACCTGTTTGATTGCTGAACGTTCCCAGTCGCCATTTTCTTTACGCTCGAAACGTGCTGGGTCTTCACCACCTTCACCTGAGTTCGACTTCGCGCCAATGCGGTTCATTGCAACAGCGAGTGTTGAGTGAGCCTCATGCGAGATTGAACCGAAGCTCATTGCGCCTGTTGCGAAACGCTTAAGGATTTTCTCAATAGGTTCTACTTCCGCTAGAGGAATAGAGCCTGCTGGGTTCTTGATGAAATCAAGTTGGCTACGTAGTGTTGCTGCGTTGTCGCCTTGAGCATCAACGGCGTTCGCGTACTTCTTGAATTGACCGTAATCTTTGTTACGCGTCGATTCTTGAAGTAGAGAAATTGTTTCTGGGTTGAATAAGTGCTTCTCACCACGTTGTTTCCACTGGTAAACACCGCCAACATCAAGAACTTGAGCTGGGATTTCACGAGCAGGGTAACCAACACGGTGACGAACCAGTACTTCTCGTGCGATATCGTCGATCGTTAGACCTTGGATACGAGAAACAGTACCCGTGAAGTATTTTTCAACCACTGATTTGCTAACACCAAGTGCTTCAAAGATTTGAGCGCCGTGGTAAGACTGCAGCGTAGAGATACCCATCTTCGAGAAGATCTTCAGTAGACCGCCGTTAACACCCTTACGGTAGTTATCGAATAACTCACGTGGATGAACGTTTGGATCTAGCTTCTTAGTACGTTGCAGTTCAACAATCGTTTCGATAACTAGGTATGGGTTAACTGCGTTTGCACCGTAACCAATTAAGGTTGCAAAGTGGTGTGTCTCACGAGCGTCGCCCGTTTCAACCACGATGTCACACTTAGCACGTAGCCCTTTACGGATTAGGTGGTGGTGAACCGCGCCAACCGCCAGCATTGCTGGGATAGCGGCATGGTTTGAGTTAACCGCACGGTCAGTCAGTAGAATGATAGAGTAACCATCAATAACCGCATCTTCCGCATATTGGCAGATACGCTTAAGTGCGCGCTCTAACTTACCTTGGTCTCCGTTCGCTTGGAATACGATATCCAGCGTCTTCGATTGAAGGTGCTCATTATCGATTGCACGCAGTTTCTCTAACTCTGAGTTAGAAAGAACTGGAGACTCAAGTTCCACTTTTTGACAGTGTTCAGGTGTTTCAGCAAGTAGGTTCTGATCTTTACCTAGGTAAGTGTTCAGAGACATAACCATACGCTCACGAATCGGGTCGATTGGCGGGTTAGTTACTTGTGCAAACAACTGCTTAAAGTAGTTTGAAAGGTGCTGCGATTGATGAGAAAGAATCGCTAGCGGCCAGTCAGCACCCATTGCAGAAAGTGGCTCGTAGCCTGTTTTTGCAAGAGGGAGAATGATTTCGTTTACTTCTTCAGAGCTCACACCAAACGATTGTTGTTTGTGTAGCAGTTTCTCTGGAGAAGGTTGGTTAAATTCGTTGCTCGCATCGGGTAGCTTTTTCAAGCTCAGAAGGTTCTCTTCAACCCATTTTTCGTAGGGTTGGGATTTAGCGATACCGTCTTTCACTTCTTCATCAGAAATGATGCGACCTTGCTCAAGGTCAGCCACGAAGATACGGCCAGGTTGCAAACGACCACGATATTCAACGTTTTCAGGTGCGATCTCAACAACACCAGACTCAGACGCCATCACTAGGAAGTCGTCTTTAGTTACTGTGTAGCGAGAAGGACGCAGACCGTTACGGTCAAGAGTTGCACCAACTTGAACACCATCGGTGAAACATACTGACGCTGGGCCATCCCATGGTTCCATTACGTTCGCGTGGTACTGGTAGAACGCACGACGAGTTGGATCCATGTTTTTGTTTTCTTGCCATGCTTCCGGGATCATCATCATCAACGCATGTGGCAGAGTACGACCTGAAAGAACAAGTAGCTCAAGCGCCATATCGAAGTTTGATGAGTCTGAGCTACCTTCTTGACAGATAGGAAGCAGCATGTCGATTTCAGCTTGTGTAAACAGATCCGATTCTAGGATTGCTTCACGTGCTTTCATCCAGTTCAGGTTGCCGCGAACCGTATTGATCTCGCCATTGTGCGCGATGTAACGGAAAGGCTGAGCTAGACGCCAACGTGGGAATGTATTGGTAGAGAAGCGAGAGTGTACCAGTGCTAGAGCTGTCACCATAGTTGGGTTTTGCAGGTCTAGGAAGTACTGAGGAACTTGTTCAGTTGTTAGCTGACCTTTGTACACCAATGTCTTGTAAGACATAGAGTTGATGTAGAAGTCATCACCGATATTTGAAACGCTTTCTAGGCATACACGAACCGTGTAGTTACGTAGAACATACAGTTTACGCTCAAGCTCTTCTGGTGTGATACCAGGGCCGCCAGAAATAAATACGTGTTCAAATTGAGGTTCAGTGCTTAATGGGTCAGCACCAATCATTGAATTGTCAGTTGGAAGTTCACGGTAGCCGATAACTTCTAACTCAAGGCGTTGTGCATTGCGTTCTAGAATGTCACGACACTGTGCACGTTTGTATTCATCTTTAGGGAAAAGTACAACACCAACACCATATTTTTCAAAAGATGGCAGTTTAATTCCAAGCTTTACGGCTTCTTCTAGTAAGAATTCGTGCGGCTTCTGTAGCAGGATACCTGCACCATCACCAGAACACGGATCGCAGCCTTGGCCGCCACGGTGTTCCATACGTGCAAGCATATCGAGTGCTTGAGTTACTACATCATGAGATTTGCGATTCTTTAGATGCGCAACAAAACCGATACCACAAGCGTCATGCTCCAATTCAGGAGTATACAGACCCTGTGAGTTCTGCTCTTGATCTACCATAGATACATCCTTCCAGTTAAATCTAGGCGCAACTTATTTGTATTAAGTTAGCCTTGTCCTTTTATATTTATGGGTCTAAACCTGCCTATGCTGGCGGTTTGAATCCTTTCCGTATCTCGCAGGAAAAGTATTGCGAGAAAAACAATCCTTAGTGATATCCGTTTATTTTTAGCCACAAACTAGTGGTTTATATAGGTGGGATATGGGTATCACC
Organism: Vibrio sp. QJM3NY_26; assembly: GCF_057786005.1. Classification (NCBI taxonomy): domain Bacteria; kingdom Pseudomonadati; phylum Pseudomonadota; class Gammaproteobacteria; order Vibrionales; family Vibrionaceae; genus Vibrio; species Vibrio sp. QJM3NY_26. The sequence goes on from NZ_CM173515.1 coordinate 519,030, forward strand.
GACTTATTGGCAAGTTTTAGGTGTAAGTAAATACTCAAAAATAGCCAATATGTGTAAGTATCCTACAATTTTGTCTAGGCGAATTGCAATGAAAGTTGGTCCATGTAGACCATTTTTTTCGTTTTATTTTGAATTTAATGTCTAACAAATGTGCAACATTAGGCAAATAGAGCCGATTTTTTGCATGTTTATTGATATTTGATAGGTTGCTCGCAAAAAGCCTTGCGTAAACTAATTGGTCGAATTTTGCAGGGATGTAATTTTTTTTCAGAAAAAGACTGAGATTCATTTTTATTTACTTGAGCACTTTGAAAATATGCAATTACACGAGTTGGTTAATACTATCGGCCAAGACCTTCAACGTCGTTATGGCGAAAAGGTTCACAAGCTGACACTTCATGGTGGTTTTAGCTGCCCAAATCGAGACGGCACAATCGGTCGCGGTGGTTGCACTTTTTGCAATGTGGCGTCTTTTTCCGACGAACAAACTCAGATTCAAAGTATTGCCGATCAATTAAAAGACCGTGCGGGTGAGATTGCCCGTGCTAAGAAGTATCTTGCTTACTTTCAGGCATATACTAGCACTTATGCTGAAGTGCAGGTGCTCAAGAATATGTACGAAGAAGCCCTTAAAGCTCCGGGTGCCAATATTGTTGGCCTTTGCGTTGGTACAAGACCCGATTGCGTGCCTGATTCTGTATTGGAACTGCTGTCGGGTTACGTGAAACAAGGCTACGAGATTTGGCTAGAACTCGGACTACAAACGGCCAATGATAAAACCCTCAAGCGAATTAACCGTGGCCACGATTTCGCGGTGTATGAAACGATCACTCGGCGTGCTCGTGCTTTGGGGATCAAGATATGTACCCACCTTATTGTTGGCCTGCCCAAAGAAACCAAAGCGGATAACCTTGAAACTTTAGATAAAGTATTAGCCGTTGGCACCGACGGTATTAAGCTGCACGGGCTCCATATAGTAGAGGGCAGTACCATGGCTAAGGCGTGGAAGGCCGGAAAGCTAGAAGCACCAAGCCTTGAGGAGTACATTGATATCGCGACTGAGGTGATTCAACGTACTCCAGCAAACGTGGTTTATCACCGAGTATCTTCTGCGGCACGACGCCCGACGTTACTCTCTCCTTTGTGGTGTGAGAACCGTTGGTTAGCGATGACTGAGATTGGCCGTTCGCTTGATAAAACTGGCGCACAAGGCATCAAAACTGGCTCTGCATTCGAGTACACACTGCCCGTTTTAAACGCGGTCAATTGATAGAAAATGGTGACTGTCGGTAACAGCAGATAAAACCAACAAATAGTGGTAACATTTCCCTCACAGATTTTATGGTATAGATTGAGAGTAAATGGAACTGGTAATGACTTGGTTGTGGGACAGGGCGTATGGCTACGGTATTTATATCGTTGTTGTATTGCTGATTGCTCTCATCTGCTGGCATCTTTATTCACGTTATCAGTCGCATCTTGAAAAACTTCTACTCGCTACTCCATCGCCACTCTACTTTGTTGATGTTCGAAGTGGAGAGATCTTATATGCCAATCGCCAAGCTATGCAGCTGCTTGGTATTCGCCAAATTGGCGTTAACTTTCGATTTCCTACCGTTGAAAGCGAGAATAGCTTTCGTCATTACTTAACCAATCACATCAACTCTCGATCATTTGAGCAGGTCTCACTGTGGGCGCTGTCTGAATTTGAGTCCTTTAAGATCAATTTGGTTGGTCGCAGGATCCGTTTTAGAAGCAAGAAAGCGTGGATGATTCACGCATCACCGTATAAAAATACAGATGAAGAGGTGTCCCAAGAAGTTCGTGAGCTTAATGTCGCGCGTACCGCTTTGGATTCTTTATCTGAGCTGATCTATGTAAAAGATCAAAAGGGTGAGTTGGTGACGAGTAATCGCTCGTTTAAAAAGTTTTGGCATGGTCGCTCAGAAGAGGGCACTTTGAGTGTTTCTGGCGGGGCTTTAAAAGGTCGAGTCAGTGAACGTTCGTGGACAACGGATCAAGACGGTAAGGGTTGTTTGCTTGAAACCTATCAAAGTGTCTTGCTCTCGCAAGATGGATCAACCATAGGCACGCTCTCAATTAGCCATGATGTGACCGATTGGCACGACATGCAGCAAAAGCTGCGCGGCGAAATGGAAAAGCGAAAAGATACCGAAGTCGCGCTTGCCCAACGTGACACCATCCTCCAAAACATCTTGGAAGCGAGCCCTGACTCGATTGGTATCTTCAACGAAAATATGGTTTACCAAGCGTGTAATAAGCCATTTGTGGCAGCGCTGGGTATCTCGGAAGTGAGTGATTTGGTCGGTAAGCGCCTGCAAGATGTGGTGCCTAATAGTATGTATATGCGTATTTCAGACACCGACCACCAAGTGCTTCATCAAGGTAAGTCATTACGCTATATCGATAAGGTCGTCTCTAGTGATGGCGAATACACTTGGTATGATGTGGTGAAATCACCGTTTAGAGATCTGGCATCAAGCACTAATGGTGTGTTGATCATGGCGCGTGATATTACAGAACGTTACCTTGCGGAGCAGAAACTTGAAGAAGCTAACCTTGAGCTTGAGCGTCTTAGCTTTATGGATAGCTTGACTCAGGTTTCCAACCGCCGTCGCTTTGATGAGCAGCTTTCGACGCTGTGGCATTATCATGTGCGTGAGAAATTACCACTGACGATTATGCTGTGTGACATCGATTTCTTTAAAGGTTACAACGATTTTTACGGACATCAACAAGGTGATGATGCTCTGATCCAAGTCTCTCAGGCATTTAAGCAGGTGCTGAACCGTTCATCGGATTGTGTGGCTCGTTACGGTGGTGAAGAGTTCGGCTTTATTCTACCGAATACTACGGCTGAAGGTGCTCAGCTGGTGGCACAGCGTATCCATGATGGGATCCTTAAATTGGAACTGGCGCATGAGAAATCGAATGTCTCTGAATTCATCACGGTGAGTATTGGTATTATCTCTTACATTCCGACACCTGATGATGAAATGGATTCGGCGGTTGCCTTGGCTGACAGTGCGTTGTATCAAGCTAAATCCGACGGTCGAAACCGTTCGATGGTGCATCCTTCCTCAATTCGATAAGCGTATTTATCTCTTGCTGCCCCTCTATTTATCCCACTTATCTGTTTTAAACAATATAACTGTAGCTCTCTTGCTGCGTGTGATGTAGCTAGCTTACCTCCTCTCTTTAAACAGGGTAGAATATTGCTAGTCTTATCGCATGGAGCGTTAAATGAAACCCATGAAAAATCTCGCTCAGTATTACGTGGATCTACTCGTAAAACTGGGGATTGTCCGCTTTTCTATCTTACTCGCCTTAGCGCTTGTAGCCCTCGCAGTTGTTGTGCAAGTGGGTATTACCCTCGCACTCAAAGGTAATGTTGATGATATCGACATTGTCCGTTCGGTTTTCTTCGGTTTAGTGATCACGCCTTGGGCGGTTTATTTCCTATCAGTGGTCGTTGATCAGCTGGAAGAGTCTCGTCAAAGGTTGGCGAAATTGGTCTCTAAGCTTGGTGACATGCGAGAGCGAGATCAAGAGCTCAACAATAAACTGCAACTCAATATCGAGAAGCTTAATCAAGAAATTGAAGAGCGTGAAAAAGCGGAAGAAGCGCGTGCAGAAGCAATGCACGATCTCGAAAATGAGGTGTTCCAGCGTGAGCGAACTCAGCTTGAACTTGCAGAGCGTACGGCACTGCTACGCTCATTTATTGATGCCTCTCCTGATCTTATTTACTATCGCAATGAAGATGGTGTGTTTTCTGGTTGTAACCGTGCAGTTGAAGAGCTTACTGGCAAGACAGAAAAAGATCTCGTTGGCTTAACGCCTTGGGATGTTTATAGCAAAGAGATCGCTCAACAAGTTGTTGAAACTGACAAGAAAGTATTTGCTGACAACCAAGCGCTGACTTATGACCAATGGCTGGAATACCCTGATGGTCGTAAGAGCTACTTCGAACTGCGTAAGGTGCCTTTCTACAGTAAAGAAGGTCGTCACTTGGGCTTGGTCGGTTTTGGTCGTGATATTACCGAGCGTAAAGAGCACCAAGAGTCACTGGAGAAAGCCAGTCGCGATAAGACCACCTTTATCTCAACCATTAGCCACGAGTTAAGAACACCGCTCAATGGCATCATCGGCTTGAGTCGTATGTTGTTGGATAGCCAACTGACGACCGAGCAGCGCAAGCAGATGCAAACCATCAAGGTGAGCGCGGTGACATTGGGTAATATCTTTAACGATATTATCGATATGGATAAATTTGATCGTCGTAAACTTGAGTTATTCCCAACTCCGCTCAACTTTGAAGATTTCGTTGTTGAGATCGAGAGTATTTCTGCGTTAATGGCAGAGCAAAAAGGGTTAAGGTTTGATCTTGAAAGGTTATCGGATCTTCCTGCTGCGGTCGAAGTGGATGGTACTCGTCTTAGACAGGTGTTGTGGAACCTTGTTAGTAATGCCATGAAGTTCACCAAAGATGGTGGTGTGGTGATGACAGTCAGCGCTGAAGTTGATGGCGACTTTGCCAACATCACCATGGAAGTAGAAGACACCGGAATTGGTATTCCTGAAAGTGAAATTGAGAAGATCTTCGCGATGTACTACCAGGTGAAGTCGGGAACAGATAATCTACACGCTGTCGGTACCGGAATTGGTCTTGCCGTGTCTCAACAGCTGATCAATATGATGGATGGTCACATTGAAGTCACCAGTGAAGAGGGCTTTGGTAGTACCTTTACAGTTTCGATTCGAGTGCCTGTTAATCACGATACTCAGGCTCTGATCAAAACGCCAAGAAAGCAGTCCAACCTCAAGATCTTCATGGTCGAAGATATTGAGCTTAATATCACAGTAGCTCGCTCTCTACTTGAAAGCCTTGGTCATGAAGTGACAGTCGTAATGACGGGTAAAGAGGCGCAAATCGTTTTCAACCCGAAAGATTATGACTTGGTATTACTGGATATCCAGTTACCAGATATGACGGGCTTCGATATTGCTCAATACTACCGCGAGAAATACAGCAAGCTGCCGCCTTTGGTGGCATTAACCGCAAACGTATTAAACAACAAGCAAGAATACTTCCAGAAAGGCATGGACGAAGCGATCAGTAAACCACTGTCGGTTCGTGCAATCCAGGATGTCATCAGCGATCTTATCGAGGATGCGCCAGAGGTTATTGAGAAAGCCAAGGGAATTGATACAGCAAAGAATGTTGAAAAAGTAACCGGTATTGAGAAAGTAACAGGTGTTAAGAAAGTAACAGGTGCTGAGAAAGTAACAGCGAGTAAGCCCGCTCTTTCAACGATTGATACCTCTTTGCTTGATATTGATATGCTAGAGTCTTATGTTGACATTGTCGGGTCGAAACCGGTTTTGGACAGCATCGTGATGTTTGAAGATATGATGCCGGAATATATGGAAATATTGAACTCCAACATGGTGGCGAAAGATCAAGACAGCATCGTTTCTGAAGCGCATAAGATTAAAGGTGCGGCAGGTTCAATTGGTCTGAAGCGCATACAGCAAGTTGCTCAGAAAGCTCAATCTCCAGATATGCCTGCGTGGTGGGAGAACATTTCAGATTGGGTTGATGAAATAAATAACGAATACCAGAATGACATTGAAGTATTAAAGAGTTGGTTAAATCAAAGGTAGAAGAATAATGAAAAAATTAGCATTCGCCGCATGTGTCGTGGCATTAGCGGGTTGTTCTGCACCACAAGTAGAGTGGCAGCAGGATAACCAAGTAGAAATATCTGCAGCGACAGTCACAATGAAAAGCAACCTGTGGCACAACAAGATGCCTACGATTGGAGAGGCTCAAGATAAGACTCTGCATGGTTCTATCTACCTAGAGTCTGACTCACAACTACCAGCAACGCTTGCGGTTGAGAGTGTGACGGTTAAACAGGGTGCGGATACCTTGTTGGTAACAGCTGACGATCTTGATTTAAGAACACACAGTGAAACTCAGTGGGAAGTCGCTTTTGTATGGCAGCTAGAGATCGATAGTGACAAACCTGTTGATGTTGCGATTGAACTCAAAGACGGCGAAACCGTGAAGTGGCTCGTCGAGAAAGACGTTAAGGTTGATACGGTTTACTAAAACCTTAGCGATCAATGAACAATAAAAAAGGGAGAATGCATTGGCATTCTCCCTTTTTAATCACTATTGATTACGCTTCGACTGTTAGAAGTACTATTGGTTTACAAGTACTATTGGTTTAGAAGTACTATCAGTTTATAAGTACTAACGGTTTAGAAGTGCTATCGGTTTAGAACAGCTAACCGACGACAAGAACTAAACGGCCCGAAGCGCGAATCGAATTAGTCTTCTAGATCACCACAAAAGCGGTAGCCTTCACCGTGAATCGTTGCGATGATTTCTGGCGTACCAGAAACAGACTCAAAGTGTTTACGAATACGACGGATTGTTACGTCTACAGTACGATCGTGTGGCTTAAGCTCACGGCCAGTCATCTTCTTAAGAAGGTCTGCACGTGTTTGGATCTTACCTGGGTTCTCACAGAAGTGAAGTAGAGCACGGAACTCTGAACGAGGTAGCTTGTAGCCTTCGCCATCTGGGCTAACCAGAGAACGACTGTTGATGTCTAGTACCCAACCATTGAACTCGTACTTCTCAACGCTACGCTTTTCTTCTTGAACAGAGCTTGTGCTCATTGAACGGTTAAGAAGGTTGCGTGCACGGATAGTCAGTTCACGAGGGTTGAAAGGCTTAGTGATGTAGTCATCAGCGCCGATCTCTAGGCCAAGGATCTTATCAACTTCATTATCACGACCCGTTAAGAACATAAGCGCTACATTTGCTTGCTCACGTAGTTCACGCGCAAGTAGTAGGCCATTCTTACCAGGAAGGTTGATGTCCATAATTACAAGGTTAACTTGGTTGTCAGATAGCACTTGGTGCATCTCTTCACCGTCGCTAGCCTCAAAAACAGCATATCCCTCTGCTTCAAAAATACTCTTTAGAGTGTTACGAGTTACTTGCTCATCTTCAACGATAAGAATCTGCGGGGTTTGCATTTGGCGGTACCTAAATTTGTGACGAAACTGTGCTAATAGAATAAATTCTAGGCAAAAACATAACATACAGGTAATGTATTTTTGATGATAACTTAAAGTTTTCAAAAAAACACTTACTTCCAGCTATCTGCCTTCCTTGAAGTATTGCCCAATAACGTAGATCCAGTACGCCTTTTAATCATTCTTTTAGTGATTGCAGAGGATTCTATAATGTTAACAGCATGCTAACAACGCGAGAATGTTAATTCCATTCACTTTGTTGATTTACATCAATTGCCGTATCGCAACAAACTTTAATAGTATGGCTACAACTTAACCAATGTTATGGTGATTATTTAGCAGCAAAACCAGAATGATTATTCGAGATAGTTCTTACATCTCGCCTGCTAAAGACCAGATTATGAACCAAGGAAGCTGAAAGCTGTCCTTAGAGTCTAGTAGATAAATATGCTCAATCAACTTTTATTCAGTAATAAATTGAGCATAGAATGATGAAAACAAAGGATTAATTTTAATAACATATAAAAGCATAGAGGCTCGCCTGACTTAATAGGTAACGCCTTACTCACGGAGGATATATGCACGATATAACACCCGACTTGTGTGATGAATTTGAGAGCAAAGTCACCCAACTGAACATGCCATTGCAGAACTTCGGTCAACGTGGTGCGTTCTGGGGAAAAATTGTAACAGTTCGTTGTTATCACGATAATTCCAAGGTTCGCGAGGTTTTAGAGACTGACGGCAGTGGCAAAGTGCTCGTCGTAGACGGTAATGGCTCGTGTCAGAAAGCACTGCTTGGTGATCAATTGGCGATTCTAGCTATAGAAAACGGTTGGGAAGGCGTGATTGTGAATGGTGCGGTTCGTGATGTAGCGATGATGGCGCAGATGGATCTTGGTATTCAAGCGCTTGGGGCATCACCATTTAAAACCGAGAAGCACGGTGTTGGGCAAGTTAATGTCACGCTCACGGTACACAATCAACTGATTCAGCCTGGTGACTATATATATGCTGATTGGAATGGTGTGCTAATTTCAACGGAATTGTTGATTGAATCTTAACGGGCTTATCAATCACGAAATGAGATAGATTAGAAACGAAATCCTAATCCCACTTCAACACCTTGCTGCCACTCTTCATAATCAAGGGTGGCATGCAAATCTAGATTGTCGGTCAGTTGTACTCGGCTTGAAACCTCAGCGGCGACCGACTTTTCACTGTCCTCGGTTTCATCTTTATAAGTGTGCAGAGAACTGTTGAAAGAGACTCTCTCTGAGAATTGATAGCTGACACCACTCAAGAATCCACTCTCATATTTTAGTGAATCACTATTAATACGTGTACCGACATAAAGATCTACATCAGCAAACAGACTATAAGAATAGCCACTATCGACTTTCCAAGTGTCAAAGCTTTCACTCGATGCATTTTGTGTTGAGATAAAAAACTTATGTGCAGAACGATCGATTTGACTGGGTAGCAAAGGCAAACTGTTTAACAGAGGTAGGCTGTTCGCTGAACAAACAACAGGCATAGCAAAGGCTAAAAGAATAAGTAATCTCTTCACTTCCCACTCCTGATGTCATTATTATTGTTCTTCGAACGTTATCGTTCAATTAAAGCACAAGATATGTACGTTCGCTGCACAATCGATATAGCATTTTGTTATGGCTATATATGCAATGGGTTAACTTTGTTGTGCTGATATCAAACCCAACCTTTGAATTGTAGGCTTATAGCCGCTGTTTTATCCTTGAAATGGCGGTTTGCTCTGAAAAATGGTGTGAATGTAAAAAAAAATCAACTTTTCATTGACGTGTAGTGCTAAAAATTGATACACGTAGAGTAAAGCACAAGCAGAGAATTTGATATGCAGCACGTAAGCCACCTAGTAATGACCACCACCATTATTATTACCGACATTCACATTGTTGGGGCAGGCTGCTAAGTAACGGATTTTAAAAAAAAGGCCTGTATCCAACAAGATACAGGCCTTTTTTTGTACCATTTTTATGACTTATGGAGAAAGGGATGCGCGTTTTAAAGTTTGGAGGTTCATCATTAGCTGATGCAGATCGTTTTTTACGAGCAGCAGATATCATCGCTAATAATGCCCAGCAAGAAGAGCTAGCCGTTGTACTATCGGCTCCAGGAAAAACAACCAATAAGCTGGTTGCTGTTATTGAAGCAGCACTAAAAAATGGTGAAGCAGACGTACAGATCACCGAGATCGAATCATCATTCGCAGCATTGTTTGCAGAGATTCAAGCTGTATTGCCGTCAGTCGATGGCTCTGCATTTCAAGAGCAGGTCGATACCTCTCTTGCTCAACTTAAGCAGTTCGTGAATGGTATTAACCTACTGGGTATGTGCCCAAATCACGTAAATGCTCGCATCATCAGTAAAGGTGAGCGAATTTCAATCCAGTTGATGAAAGCGGTACTTGAAGCGAAAGGCCAACCGGCAAGCCTGATTGACCCAGTTCAATACCTATACGCTAAAGGTGACCACCTTGAAGCGATGGTCGATGTGGATGTTTCAACTCAGAACTTCCGTCAATCACCGCTTCCAGAAGGTCACGTAAACATCATGCCGGGCTTTACGGCTGGTAATGAAAAAGGTGAGTTAGTAACGCTTGGTCGCAATGGCTCTGATTACTCAGCAGCGGTTCTAGCGGCATGTCTACGCGCTGATTGTTGTGAGATCTGGACAGATGTCGATGGTGTTTACAACTGTGACCCGCGTTTAGTGGATGATGCTCGTCTTCTTAAATCGTTAAGCTATCAAGAAGCGATGGAGCTTTCTTACTTCGGCGCTTCGGTTCTACATCCGAAGACTATCGCTCCTATCGCGCAATTCCATATTCCTTGCCTAATCAAAAACAGCTTCAACCCACAGGGTGCAGGCACTTTGATTGGCCAAGACACTGGCGAAGATAACCTAGCGATCAAAGGTATCACTACGCTAAGTGACCTAACCATGGTTAACGTATCTGGCCCAGGTATGAAGGGCATGGTAGGCATGGCGAGTCGTGTGTTTGGCGCGATGTCTTCTGCAGGCGTTTCTATCGTCCTTATTACTCAATCTTCTTCAGAGTACAGCATCAGCTTCTGTATTGAATCGGCTGACAAAGTGAAAGCGAAGCAAGTGCTGTCAGACGCGTTTGAACTTGAACTTAAAGATGGCCTATTAGAGCCTGTTGAGTTCATGGATGATGTTGCGATTGTGACGCTGGTGGGTGACGGTATGCGTACTTCACGTGGCGTTGCTTCTCAGTTCTTCTCTTCTTTAGCTGAAGTGAACGTCAACATCGTTGCTATCGCGCAAGGTTCTTCTGAGCGTGCGATCTCTGCGGTTATTCCTGAAGACAAAATCTCTGAAGCGATCAAAGCGTGTCACGAGAACCTATTTAACTCTAAGCACTTCCTTGACGTATTCGTTGTTGGTGTTGGTGGTGTTGGTGGTGAGCTTGTTGACCAGATCCAACGTCAACAAGGCAAACTGGCTGAAAAAGGCATCGTGATTCGCGTATGTGGTTTAGCAAACAGCAAAGGCTTGTTGCTAGATAGCGATGGCCTGCCGCTAGAGCAGTGGCGTGATCGCATGTCGAGCGCGACAGAAGAGTTTAGCTTAGCGCGCTTAAATGCACTTGTTCAACGTAACCACATTATCAATCCAGTATTGGTTGACTGTACGTCTAGCGAAGGCATTGCGGCGCAATACGCTGATTTCCTAGCGGCTGGTTTCCACGTGGTAACACCAAATAAGAAAGCAAATACAGCGAGCATGGCTTACTACCATCAGCTTCGTGAAGTTGCACGTAATTCACGTCGTAAGTTGATGTACGAGACAACAGTAGGCGCAGGTCTACCGGTCATCGAAAACCTACAGAACCTAATCTCTGCGGGTGATGAACTTGAGAAATTCAACGGCATTCTTTCTGGTTCACTGTCTTACATCTTCGGTAAGCTTGATGAAGGTATGACACTCAGTCAAGCAACCAATATTGCAAAAGATAACGGCTTTACTGAACCGGATCCTCGTGATGATTTATCGGGTATGGATGTGGCGCGTAAACTGCTTATTCTCGCTCGAGAAGCGGGCATGGCACTTGAGCTTGAAGATGTTGAAGTTGACCAAGCATTGCCACCGGGTTTTGATGATTCAGGCACGGTTGAAGAGTTTATGGCTCGCTTGCCAGAAGCGGATGCTTACTTCCAAGAACAGTCAGCGATCGCAGCAGAAGAAGGCAAAGTACTTCGTTATGTGGGTGAAATCGCCGATGGTAAGTGTAAAGTTCGTATTGCAGCTGTTGATGGCGACGACCCAATGTTCAAGATTAAAGATGGCGAGAACGCATTAGCATTCTACAGCCGTTACTACCAACCGATCCCTCTAGTATTACGTGGCTACGGTGCGGGTACTGAAGTTACAGCAGCAGGCGTATTCTCTGATGTGATGCGTACTCTTGGTTGGAAATTAGGAGTTTAGGAATGAGTTCAAGTGATATGGATGTTGTTGTTTATGCGCCTGCATCAATCGGCAATGTCAGTGTAGGGTTTGATGTGCTGGGGGCAGCTGTGTCTCCAGTGGATGGCACGCTGCTCGGTGACCGAGTTATGGTTAAAGCAGGTGATGAATCATTCTCACTAAAAACAGCAGGCAGTTTTGTTTCTAAGCTGCCAACTGAAACCAAAGAAAACATTGTCTACGACTGCTGGGTTGTGTTCTCTAGAGAGCTTGATAAAAAAGGCGTTGCGGTTAAGCCTTTGGAAATGACACTAGAAAAGAACATGCCTATTGGTTCTGGTTTAGGTTCAAGTGCTTGTTCAATTGTTGCGGCACTGGATGCTTTAAACCGTTTTCATGGTCAGCCACTGAATGAAACTGAACTGCTTGCTCTGATGGGCGAAATGGAAGGTAAAATTTCAGGTGGCATCCACTACGATAACGTTGCACCCTGTTACCTTGGTGGTGTGCAATTAATGCTGGAAGAGTTAGGTATCATTAGTCAAGAAGTTCCATGTTTTGATGACTGGTACTGGGTAATGGCATATCCGGGCATTAAGGTTTCAACGGCAGAAGCTCGCGAGATTCTACCTTCTCAATATCGTCGCCAAGATGTCATTGCTCATGGTCGCCATTTAGCGGGTTTCATCCATGCTTGCCACTCTGGTCAGCCAGAGCTAGCAGCGAAGATGATCAAAGACGTGATTGCTGAACCATATCGTGAGAAACTGCTTCCAGGGTTTGCTGATGCGCGTAAATACGCAACCTCAGCTGGAGCGCTTGCTACTGGGATCTCCGGTAGTGGTCCAACTCTATTTAGCATTTGCAAAGAACAAGATGTCGCCGAGCGTGTTGCACGCTGGTTAGAACAAAATTACGTACAAAACGAAGAAGGATTCGTCCACGTTTGTCGCTTAGATAAGCAAGGTTCGATCGTTACAGGAAGTGAGTTATGAAGCTGTACAACATCAAAGAAAATGACGAGCAAGTCTCTTTTGGCCAAGCCGTTCGTCAAGGTCTAGGCCGCAATCAAGGTCTATTTTTCCCATCTGAACTGCCAAAGTTTGATGATATCGATGCGCTGCTAGCAGAGGACTTTGTCCCTCGTAGTTCAAAGATTCTTTCGGCTTTAATCGGCGATGAGCTACCAAAAGAACAGGTTGCTCAATTGGTAGATGCGGCGTTCCAGTTCCCTGCACCTATCAAGCAAGTAAAAGATGGTGTTTACGCGCTTGAGCTTTTCCACGGCCCAACACTCGCGTTTAAAGATTTTGGTGGCCGCTTTATGGCTCAATCTTTAGCAGCTGTTTCAGATGGTGGTCAAATCACTATTTTAACGGCAACATCAGGTGATACTGGTGCGGCGGTTGCGCACGCTTTCTACGGTATGGAAGACATCAATGTTGTGATCCTTTACCCGAAAGGCAAGATCAGCCCACTGCAAGAGAAGCTGTTCTGTACGCTGGGCAAGAACATCCATACTGTGGCGATCGATGGCGACTTTGATGCGTGTCAGGCGCTAGTGAAAGATGCATTTGACGATGCTGAGCTGCGTAAAGAGATTGGCCTTAACTCGGCAAACTCTATCAACATCAGCCGTTTAATGGCTCAGATCTGTTACTACTTTGAGGCGGCTTCTCAGCTGACTAAAGAGCAACGTGAGAACCTTGTTATCTCAGTACCAAGTGGTAACTTTGGTAACCTTACAGCAGGTCTACTTGCTAAAGCACTAGGCCTACCTGTGAAGCGTTTCATTGCTGCAACCAACGAAAATGACACGGTTCCTCGTTACCTAGAAACAGGGCAATGGGATCCAAAGCCAACGGTAGCAACAACATCAAACGCGATGGACGTGAGCCAACCAAACAACTGGCCTCGTATTGAAGAGCTTTGCCAACTGAAAGGTTGGGGCTTAGATACACTAGGTAAAGGTAAGGTATCTGACGAGCAAAGTGCTGAGTCAGTACGTGACCTAAAAGCACAGGGTTACCTATGTGAACCACATGGTGCGATTGCTTACCGTCTACTGGAAGAGCAACTGCAAGAGAACGAAACTGGTCTGTTCTTGTGTACAGCACACCCAGCGAAATTCAAAGAAGTGGTTGATGATATTTTAGGTACGGATATTGAACTGCCAGGCCCGCTAGCAAAACACGCGGCGATGGAGTTGTTATCTGAAGATCTTGATAATGATTTTGAAGCGCTAAAAGTAGTGCTTCGTCGAGTTCAACCGTAACGTACATCTGTATTGTTGAACAAATAAAAACGGCGCTCAATGAGCGCCGTTTTTGTATTCTAATTCAAGCTCTAAAAATTATAGAGACTCAGTGAACGTACGTGCGATAACGTCACGTTGCTGTTCAGTCGTTAGAGAGTTGAAACGTACAGCGTAACCCGATACACGGATAGTTAGCTGTGGGTAGTTCTCTGGGTTAGCAACTGCATCTTCTAACGTTTCACGCTTAAGAACGTTAACGTTTAGGTGTTGACCGCCTTCGATGCGTGGTGCTGCTTCGATTGCAACTTCACGGCTTTCGTAGTCGCCTAGGTCTGCAGCTGAGATAACTTGGTCAGCTTCGAAACCTGCAGTAGCAACAACACAACGAGCTTCATTCTTTTCGTTGTCTAGTAGCCAGATTGAGTTTAGTAGGTCATCGTTTGCTGCTTTAGTAATTTGAATACCTTGGATCATAACTATCTCCTAGTCCACTGAATGTGGTTTGATTATGGTGTTAACTTTCGATTTTTGTTGAGCTGGGTAATATATACCTAATATCTGTAAGGTTAACATTGATTTAAGTCAAAAAACAACCAAAAACCATATTTTTACAAAGGTGATTATATTGAGGTAAATCAATAAAACCTTTGAAAACAAAGTAATTACAAAATATTTTAAAGTATAAAAAATATTTAACAGTCTTATTTGTTGTAAGTTTACTACATTTGTTGTGTTTTTATTGAACTACAAACGATACGACCCTTTATTTATTAAGCATCCTGAAAGTGTAAAGTGATTTAATGACAAACAATCATTCATCCTCAAAACCTCAAACCAATATTAAGTTTATTGGTGCTCATGTGTCTGCTGCTGGTGGTGTTGATCAGGCGCCAATGCGCGCAAGAGAGATCGGTGCCAATGCTTTTGCGCTGTTTACCAAAAACCAAAGACAGTGGGCAGCAAAGCCGCTGGAAGCGAAAACCATTAGTGCGTTTAAAGCCAACTGTAAGATGTTGGGCTTTAGTGCTGAGAATATTCTTCCTCATGACTCCTACCTTATTAACCTAGGAGCACCAGAAGAAGAGAAGCTAGAGAAATCACGTGCGGCTTTTATTGATGAAATGGAGCGTTGTAACCAACTAGGACTCTCGCTTTTGAATTTTCATCCTGGGAGTCATTTGAAGAAAATCTCAGAAAGCGAATGTTTGGCCAAGATCGCTGAGTCTATCAACTTGGCTCACCAAGCGGTGCCTGATGTAATTGCAGTGATTGAGAATACCTCAGGGCAGGGGACTAATCTGGGTTGGAGATTTGAGCACCTAGCAGAGATCATCGACCAAGTAGAAGATAAGTCGCGTGTCGGTGTGTGTTTAGATACTTGCCATACGTTTACGGCCGGTTATGACTTACGAACAACAGAAGCGTGTGAGCATACTTTTGCTGAGTTCGAGCGCATTGTGGGTATGCACTATCTAAGAGCAATGCACATCAATGATTCAAAAGCTGAGTTTGCGAGCCGAGTCGATCGACATCATTCTTTAGGAAAAGGCGAGATTGGCTGGGATTGTTTTGAGTATATTGCCTCGGATTCTCGCTTTAATGGTATTCCTCTTATCTTGGAAACCATTGATTCGACGATCTGGAAAGAGGAAATTCAACAACTTAGAATGTTCCATCGCTCAGCAACGGCAGTGAGCGAAGAAGAGTAATAATAGAGGGGGAAATTTATTTCCGTCTATTTCTAAAAATTGGCACCTTTCTTTCATAGTACTAAAGTGAATATGTAGTTCACGATGTCTTACAGGAGGTGCCTTTATGTATTCAATCACCCAAACTTCAACTGTTGCTGTCGCACGCCGTTTACCAACACCAAACCGTCACGTGCATAACCACGGGCACCATCGTACACAGCAGAAAAGTGGTTAATCGAGATAAACACAACTTGAACTGATTATTATGATTCATCAACAAGTGAACCCTACACATCATGTTTATTGATAGCTGTATGAGGTATAACTAGAGCCTAATTTAGGACAGTTAGCCGATACAGCTATTTTTTTGTCTGGCGAAAGCCGCTAGAAACCTTGATGATTGGGAAGTAAAACGATGAGCGCACCAAAGACTTGGGAATCCATTATTAATGATGAACGTGACAAAGAGTACTTTCAGAGTGTGCTCGCGTTTGTTGAACAGCAACGCAATAGTGGGAAAACCGTCTACCCTCCTCAAGAGCTGGTGTTCAGTGCTTTTGATATGACGCCTTTTGAGTCTGTACGCGTGGTTATCCTTGGGCAAGACCCTTATCACGGTGCCAACCAAGCTCACGGCTTAGCATTCTCTGTGCTGCCTGGCGTTAAAATCCCACCGTCTCTACGTAATATGTACAAAGAACTCGCACAAGATATAGACGGCTTTGAGATCCCGAGTCATGGTTACCTCGACACTTGGGCATCTCAAGGGGTATTAATGTTGAATACGGTACTGACAGTAGAAGAGGCAAAAGCACACTCACATGCTAAGTGTGGTTGGGAAACCTTTACCGATGCCATCATTGCTGAGCTAAATCAACGTTCTGAGCCGATCATATTCTTACTCTGGGGCGCGCATGCCCAAAAGAAAGGCCAAGCTATTGATGAAAACAAGCATCATGTTTTGGTCGCTCCTCATCCATCGCCATTATCCGCCCGTCGTGGCTTCTTTGGTTGTCAGCATTTCTCAACAACCAACAAGCTACTTTCTTCTATGGATCAACAACCTATAGATTGGCGATTACCAACAGAGTTGTAGGTTGGTGGTTTTCTGAGCAGGGTCAAATCATAAATGAGTATCTTCGTATACACTTGTAAATAGTAGGTGTAATGGAGTGCAATACTATGATGATTGAAAGGATAAGACGAGAGCATGGCTATATGGCTCGTTTGCTCGCGATACTCAACAATAAGTTAGAGCATCTAAAACAAGAGCGAGAAATAAACTATAGCTTGATCGCAGAGGTGGTTCATTATCTCATGAACCATTCAGATAAGGTGCATCACCCGAAAGAAGACGTTATTTATCGTTACTACCTCAAGCAATATGGCAGCGAGCAAATGATTGAAGACTTGGAGCTGGAACATCAATTGCTTTCTGAGAAAACAGCGGACTTTTTAGGTGTGGTCGATATGATCCTCCAAGATGCGGTTGTTCCTCAACAAGTCTTTATTGAACAGCTTGAAGCCTTTGTTAAAGCTCAACGAAAGCACATGGAATATGAAGAGAAGCATGTGTTACCGATGATTGTGAAGGCATTCACGGTCAAAGATTGGCAAGAAGTAGAGTCTCAATGGCTTCAACCGGAAGATGACCCTGTCTTTGGAGAGACAATTGCCGATCAGTACCGCCAACTTGCGGCTCGTGTTCGACAGAATGAGCAAGAGTGCGTGTAGCCCGTTGTCGTATTGAAACGCTGCTATTATTAGGCGCTCTCTATTAAGACGCTCGCTTTCAAATTGTGCTCTAAATCGAAGAGTGGTTCCATACAATAAAAAAGGCACCTGTATAGGTGCCTTTTGCTATCTGATTTCTTGTCGTGCAGATTAAAGCTTTATATCATCAAGGCTAAAATCGAGACCGAGATTCATCTCTCTGAGCTCTTTCTCAAGCTGTCTACGATCGTTGATTGCCTCGATTTCACGCCATTTACGCTTGAGTGGTTTAGAGCGAGTTTTTTGAGTTGCACGAGGCATTTCTAGTTCTGATAGATCATCGAATTGAAAGCTATCCATAAGCCATATCTCCTTCCGTGGGAATCGTTCTTACGAACCATTAAATATCATATTTAGGTTCACAATAACCTTGATTTGTTTCTCATTTGTTTCAAATCTATGAAGTTTTTGTTCTGTTTTCTTATGCATGCTCACACATTGTGGGGATTTTCATGTACAAAAAACAAGCAAACAAACCTAAGTAAACGATTAAATTAGGGGTTATGGAATGTTAATTCATTGTGCGAATGGAATGGTATTTTTACTATAATGCATTTAAGTGCGTATTGTGCCGTGCGGTAGAGGGTTCTCATTGCTCTAGAAAAAAATACAGATCTTCACTATACCTTGTAAAACCTAGGCTGACGTCATCTTTATAGGATGTCGTTCTTGTTTTGGTGGTACCTTGGTTGTTGTTGATATTATGTCCCGATAATGTGACTTTTATTGGGCTGTATTGTTGAAAATTGTGTTAACAAAAGGTGTGTTATTAGTGAAATGTCATTTTAATATAAATGTATTTGCATATTGATTTTTAGGCCGTCTCGCTGCATTATCCGCCCGTCAAAAAATACACTGATACGTAAAATGGATGCATGAAGCGACATTTACAATCTAGATCGCAACAAATAAATATAAATCTAATGCCGACACAACTATTGACACTGGCATAGGTGATCTAGAGGAAGGCTCGGAAGCAAGATCGGTGCTTAAACTCAATTACGAGGTTCACGTGACAGACTTAATCAATTTGATGAACGATCTCCTTTGGGGATCTATCTTAGTTTACTTACTCGTTGGTGTGGGTATCTACTTCACTGTACGACTAGGCTTCATTCAATTCCGCCATTTCGGCCACATGTTCTCTGTTCTTAGAAACAGCCGTAAAGCAGACAGTGCTGGTATCTCTTCTTTCCAAGCTCTTTGTACTAGTCTTGCTGCTCGTGTAGGTACAGGTAACATGGCAGGTGTTGCTGTGGCACTAACCGCCGGTGGCCCTGGTGCTATCTTCTGGATGTGGCTAATCGCCATGCTAGGTATGGCAACATCATTTGCAGAAAGCACACTAGCTCAGCTATACAAAACGCGTGATAACGACGGTAACTACCGTGGCGGCCCTGCATACTACATGGAGAAAGGCCTAGGTATGCGTTGGATGGGGGTTCTATTCTCTATCTTCCTAATCATCGCATTTGGTCTAGTATTCAACGCGGTTCAAGCGAACGCGATTGCAAGTGCAATGAACACGGCATTCGACTTTGAGCGTGGCTACGTTGGTGTTGGTATCGTAATTATCTCTGCATTCGTTATCTTCGGTGGTATCCGTAAGATTGCCCGCACTGCAGAAATCATTGTTCCAATCATGGCACTGGCTTACTTAGCTATCGCTATCTACGTAATGCTAATGAACATTGAGAAAGTGCCTGAAGTTCTGGCTCTTATCTTCAAGAGTGCATTCGGTCTGCAAGAAGCAGCAGCTGGTGGCCTAGGTTACGCGATCGCACAAGCGATGATTAACGGCATCAAACGTGGTTTGTTCTCGAACGAAGCGGGTATGGGTTCTGCGCCAAACGCAGCAGCTTCTGCTACGCCTTACCCACCGCACCCTGCATCGCAAGGTTATGTGCAAATGCTAGGTGTGTTCATGGACACAATTGTTATCTGTTCTGCAACAGTAGCAATCATCCTGATGTCTGGTGAATATGTACCACACGGTGAAGTAACGGGTATCGAACTCACGCAACGTGCACTAACGGCACAAGTGGGCGAATGGGGTGGCATCTTTGTAGCGGTAGCGATTTTCTTCTTCGCTTTCACTTCAATCATTGCAAACTACTCGTACGCTGAAACAAACCTTATCTTCCTAGAGCACAACAACAAGAAGGGCCTCGTGCTGTTCCGTATCGTTGTACTGGGTATGGTTATGTTCGGTTCTTTGGCGACATTGCCAACGGTATGGGCATTGGCTGACGTATCGATGGGTCTAATGGCGATTGTGAACTTGGTAGCGATCATCTTGCTATCGGGCATCGTGATTAAGCTAGCGAAAGACTACAACCGTCAATTAGACGCGGGTAAAGTACCCACGTTTGATGCGGATGATTTCCCAGAGCTTAAGGCTCAATTGGAAGATGGTATTTGGGTTAACAACAAGAAGAAGTAATCTTGTTGGAGTGATTCATCACTCATCCTAAAATCATTAGAAAGGCTAAGGTTTCGACCTTAGCCTTTTTCTTTGCCTGCGATTTCTATCTGTTTGCAATTTCTATCTGTCTGCGATTTTTCTTGGTGAGTAATTTTTACTTTGTCTGCGACTTTTTCTTTGTTAACGATTTTTCTTTGCAAGCGATTCTTCTTTGTAAGCGACTTATCGTTAGATCTGTCTATCAAAGTAATAGGAAGAGTCATAAAGACAAGTTGATGTTTTTTCTATACTCTAGCTGCATCCAGTTAGATAACCGATTAGGGTAAAGTTATGTTAGTTGTCGTTTCTCCAGCCAAGACATTAGATTACGAATCACCATTAGCGACTGAGCGCTTCAGCCAGCCAGAGTTTGTTGAACACTCTGCAGAGCTTATTGAAGAGTGCCGCAAGCTGACACCTGCTGATGTTTCAGCTCTGATGAAAGTAAGCGATAAGATTGCTGGGCTGAACGTAGCGCGCTTTGAGCAATGGAGCGAGACCTTTACCCAAGACAACGCACGCCAAGCTATTTTGGCGTTCAAAGGTGACGTCTACACAGGCTTAGATGCTGAAACACTGTCGGACGATGATTTTGATTACGCACAGAATCACCTGCGCATGCTTTCTGGCTTATATGGGTTATTGAAGCCATTGGATTTGATGCAGCCTTACCGCCTAGAGATGGGCACACGTTTAGCTAATGAGCGTGGCACTAACTTGTATCAGTTCTGGGGCAACATCATCACAGACAAGCTGAATGAAGTGCTAAATACTCAAGGCGACAATGTGTTGATCAACCTAGCATCGAACGAATACTTTAAAGCGGTGAAGCCGAAGAGCCTTGATGGTCAAATCATCACGCCAGTTTTTAAAGACTGCAAGAATGGCCAGTACAAGGTAATCAGCTTTTACGCCAAGAAAGCGCGTGGCATGATGGCTCGCTACATCATTGAGAATAAAATCGATTCAGTGGAAGCGCTGACCAAATTTGATACGGCGGGTTACTACTTCGTTGAAGAAGAGTCGAATGCGAAAGAGCTTGTCTTCAAGCGTGAAGAGCAAAACTAGTAGCTCTTGGTTAATTAGTCACTCTTAGTTAATGAGTTCCTCTCGGTTTGAGTCTGAAATTAAAATTAGAGGCCTAGTTATTTAGCCTGATAACAAGCCAGACAATAATAAACCAGACAAAGAAAAGCCCCATGCAGATAACTGCATGGGGCTTTTTATTGAATCATTGAAAGGCGGTTAGATTACTTGTTCTTAACGGCTTTCTTTTTCTTAGCGATTTTCTTTTTCTTAGCAATTTTTTGCTTAGCTACCGCTTTCTTGTCTTCTTTCTTCGGTTTCTTCTTCTTCGTTACCGCGGCTTTCTTATGCGTTGGGCGCATGCCTTCGATGAAGCGTTCTTTGATCGCATCTTCAGTGTAACGAGCCACACGTTCAATCATTAGCTGATCGTGCGCTTCAATGATAGAAACCGCGTTACCTTTCTTACCTGCACGAGCCGTACGGCCGATACGGTGAAGGTAGACATCTGCTGTACGCGGCATGTCGTAGTTAATAACGTGGCTCACATCTGGAAGATCGATACCACGAGCTGCGACGTCAGTTGCCAGCAGTACGTTGATAGAACCATCGCGGAAACGAGAAATCGCGTTGTTACGACGATCTTGAGGCATTTCACCTTGGATCCACACACATGGAATCTGTGCACTTTCTAGTTGACCTCGTAGCTCACCTAGGCGATCACGCGTCTTCAAGAAGATGATGCTGCGTTCAGCTTGCTCTGTGATGATATGTTTTAGGATATCAAGCTTGTGCTTAGCTGAATCGGCGCGGTGATACCATTGAGTGATCTTCTTACGTTCACGCAGTGATGATTTAGCATCGATCTCTGCTGGGTTTTTCAGTAGATCTTCAGTGAAACCTTCAATGCCTTTACCTTCTAGCGTTGCTGAGAACAGTAAAGTTTGTTTACGCCAGCGACACTCTGCAGACAGACGGTCAACAACAGGGCCAAAGCCCATGTCTAGCATACGGTCGGCTTCATCGAGAACCAGCCATTCAATCGCACGACAATCGAAACGCTCGCCTTCGATGTACTCCATTAGACGACCGGGTGTTGCCACCACGATATCTTGGGTTGTACTTAAGATGTCAGCGTGCTCTTGGTACATCACACCGCCCGTGATCGTAAAGATGTTCAGGCTGGTGTATTTAGCAAGCTCACGTGCTTGTTCGGTGATCTGCATTGCTAGCTCACGCGTTGGCGTCAGGATAAGCATACGTGCAGGGCCAGATTTCTTACGTGGGAAATCCAGTAGGTATTGCAGTGCTGGCAATACAAATGATGCTGTTTTACCAGTACCTGTTGGCGCAGAAGCCAAAACGTCTCTTCCATCTAACGCTTGCGGGATTGCTTCAGCTTGTATCTGTGTTGGACGTTCGTAGCCCATTTCGTCAATTGCTTTAAGCAGCTCTTGGTTTAGATCGAGTTCTGCAAAGGTTCTGATCACTGTTGTTTCTCCACAAGCAATAAATGTTTCTGCCTCAAAAAGCAGACGATAAAAAAGAGTAGTCGGACATTATAGAAGCATTAGTGATTAGGATCACATGGTATTTGCTACATCTTGAGATAAAAATCTTTAGTAAGGGCAATAAATGCCTCGCTATAACCGCCATCGTGATGGATCGTAAGCGATTCACGCTGCAAATCTTGCTCACAAACAGGATCTTTAGACAATTCAAACAGGACTCGAATTGCCGGTTTTCTGTCTGTTGTTTTTACATCAAGGCGCTTCGCTAGGTACCAACCACATTGTTGGGCAAGCTTGATGAAGCCTTCTCCCTCGGTCGTCGGCAGTATAAAACTGGCGGTGGCGGCATCGGTCGTTATCTCGAAACAACGCTGAGCAAGCTCAAGGTGATCCAAGCTGTTGGTGTGCCTCGCGGTGGCTCTTTGGCTTTGCTGTGCCTGCTCTCCAGAGTTGAAGTAGGGCGGATTACAAATTATTGCATCAAATCGTTGCGAGAAATCCGTGGTTAACACGCTGCCATGATGAAGGGAGATGCGATCTTGCCAAGGCGACTGCTCAATATTGACTGTTGCTGCATCAATAGCGTGCTGATCAATATCTATCGCAGAGATTGAAGCATCCTCAAAACGCTGCGCGGCCATCAAGGCCAACAGACCTGTTCCTGTTCCAATATCGAGTACACATGATCTTTGTGGCAGGCTTACCCAAGCGCCAAGTAACACGCCATCGGTACTGACGGGCATGCCACTTTGTCCTCCGTAAATAGAGAATTTTTTGAAATTGAAGCTTTTGGTTTCGGTTTTTTTGTCTTTCATGAATGTTCTGGATATCGATATATTTTAAGTGATTAGCTCTAATGTTAATTAATTGTATAGCTCAATGTTCTATTTGAGAATTCATTGTTGTTAATTATGGTTAGCTTATAATTATGGCAATATTTCCATATCTAGTGGAATCCACTGCTTTTGGTTCTCAAATGCAAATTTATATGGTGTTTTTTTGTGGTGACTTGCAGCTAGCCAAGTGTTTCGTCATTATGCGCGACTATTTTATAGATTGATTGGCAGCTTCTAGCTGTAACATTCACGTAAGCACAACATAAATTCATAAATATAATTAAGGATTATCTGTGAAACAGAGTCTAAAACTAACAGATATAATGGCATTGGGCTTTATGCTTTTTGCGTTTTTCTTAGGTGCGGGTAACATCATCTTCCCACCTCTTGCTGGCCAATTAGCTGGTGACCACTTTCTTCCAGCGATGTCTGGTTTCCTGCTGACCGCCGTTGGTCTGCCGTTAATCACTATCGTCGCAGTTGCAGTGGCTGGTGGTTCTTGGGGTCATCTAACCAAAGATCTTCCAAAGCGAGCTGCAACTATCATGGCAGTGCTGATCTTTATCATCATCGGTCCTGCATTTGCTGCGCCACGTACCGGCCTTGTTGCTTATGAGATGGCGGTGAAACCGTTCTTCATCGATGCCTCTCAAGCTCACCTCACTCTTTTTTCGATTGCATTCTTTGTGGTAGCGATGTTCTTCTCATGGTCGCAAGGTAAGCTTATCGACGTAATCGGCAAGGTACTGACACCTGCACTATTTGTTGGTTTGGTTGTACTGGCAGTTGCTGTGTTCGTTAACCCACAAGGCGACATTCTTGCGGCTCACGGTGAGTACATTACTCAGCCACTGACCAAAGGTTTCCTTGAAGGCTACAACACCATGGATACGTTTGCTTCGTTGATGTTTGGCATGCTGATTGTTGATGCGATTCGCAGCAAGGGCATTACTGATCGTGCAGCGACGACTAAGTACCTTATCAGCGCAGGTTGTATTGCCGCGGCTGGTCTAGCGTTTGTTTACATCTCTCTGTTCTTCTTGGGCGCAACAAGCGCAACAGTCGCAGCGGGTGCGGACAATGGCGGTGCTATCTTAAGCCTTTACGTTCAATCACTGTTTGGCCCATCAGGTCAGCTAGTGCTTTCAGTGATCGTATTGCTGGCGTGTCTAACA
The DNA here is from genome assembly GCF_057786005.1 of Vibrio sp. QJM3NY_26. Classification (NCBI taxonomy): domain Bacteria; kingdom Pseudomonadati; phylum Pseudomonadota; class Gammaproteobacteria; order Vibrionales; family Vibrionaceae; genus Vibrio; species Vibrio sp. QJM3NY_26. The sequence continues at coordinate 543,313 of NZ_CM173515.1, forward strand.
ACGGCGATTGGCCTTGTTTCAGCATGTTCTGATTACTTCAGCTCGCTAACGCCTTTGTCTTACAAGACTTGGGTAATCATCAACGGTGTAGCTTGTGCAACCGTAGCGAACGTTGGCCTTTCTCAACTGATTTCTCTGTCTGTTCCAGTACTGTTTGCACTGTATCCAGTCGCTATCGCGTTGGTTGCTCTGACGTTCTTGCGTAGCCGTTTCCCTAATCCAAAAGCCGCTTACCGTGTGGTTGTATTAGTGTCTCTACTGTTTGCTCTTATTGATGGTGCTAAAGTAGCGGGTGTCGATGTGTCTGCACTTAAGATGCTGCCATTGTTCGAGATCGGTATGGGTTGGTTACTTCCAACTGCTGCAGCAATCATCTGCATGTTCTTTGTTGGTAAAGCAACAGAACAAGAGATGGCTGAAGAGACCGTTTAATCTTCCGTTGAGATTAGATTGTCCTTCGAGATGAAATAGAAAAGGCCTCATTACTTCGCAGTAATGAGGCCTTTTTGTATCTAATCGATGATGTTCTTTCTGCCTGAAGCTTTTAGTTCTTAGCCCTTAGCTCGTAGTGCTTAGTTCTGAACTCTAAGGAAGCAGAACTTATAGCTTTTCGCTGTACTCGACGAGGACTTGTTCAACCCAAGTTGCGATACGTTCGTCGCTGAGTTCGTACTGTGAATCTTCATCGAGAGCCAAACCAACAAACTGAGACTTGTCTTCTGTTAATGCTTTAGATGCTTCGAATTCGTAGCTGTCATCGTTTGGCCAGAAGCCGACAAACTCAGCGCCTGCGGTTTTCAGTTCATCATGCAATAGACCCATCGCATCTAGGAACCATTCACCGTAGCCCTCTTGATCACCTAGACCAAACAGAGCAACCACCTTACCTTTCATTGGCGTTGTTGCGATGTCTTCCCACAACTCATTCCAGTCTTCTTGAATTTCACCGAAATCCCACGTTGAGATACCAAGCAGTAGAAGGTCGTAGTCCGCCATAAAAGAAAGAGGGGTTTCTTTCACGTTATGGATATCAACTAAGTCTTCACCAATAATGCCGCGAATTTTCTCTGCTGCCATTTCGGTATAGCAGGTGGTTGAGCCGTAAAATAATCCAATTTTCATAGCAAACGTTCGATTTTAATTTCAGATGGCGAATTCTAACCATAAATCGACTTTGATTGCAGCGATTATCCGCTCAAGTCGTAATTTTTATGGCATTCATATTTGCTCTGACATACTCTCAAAACAGTTTCCAATATTGTGAGTAACACTATGCAGTCGCCTCAAGGGCAGAGCGCAGACCACGGTCTCGTTGAGCAGTTTTTAGATGCTATGTGGATGGAGAGGGGGTTATCGGAGAATACGCTTGTCTCATACCGTACCGACTTGTCCAAGCTTCTAACGTGGATGGAAAAGAACAATTACCGCCTCGACTTTATAAGCCTTTCAGGGTTACAGGATTATCAAGGTTGGTTAGCCGACGCCGATTTTAAGCAGACTTCCCGTGCTCGCATGTTGTCGGCGATTCGTCGCTTGTTCCAATACTTGCACCGCGAGAAAGTGAGAGGCGATGACCCGAGTGCATTGTTGATCAGCCCTAAGCTGCCACAGCGCTTGCCAAAAGATTTGAGTGAAGAGCAAGTTAATGCGCTGCTAGAGGCTCCTGATCCTAATGACCCTATTGAACTTCGCGATAAAGCGATGCTTGAGTTATTATATGCAACTGGTCTTCGTGTTACCGAGTTAGTCAGTTTGACGATGGAAAATATCAGCCTAAGACAAGGCGTGGTGCGTGTTATTGGTAAAGGCGGTAAAGAGCGCTTGGTGCCAATGGGCGAAAATGCCGTGGACTGGATTGAGACTTTTATTGAGCAAGGTCGGCCACAACTGCTCGGCGAAAACAGTTCTGATGTGGTTTTTCCGAGTAAACGCGCCAAGCAAATGACCCGTCAGACGTTCTGGTATCGTATTAAGCATTACTCGGTTGTTGCTGGTATAGATACAGAGCTATTGTCACCACACGTATTAAGACACGCTTTTGCGACTCATTTACTGAACTATGGCGCAGATCTCAGGGTCGTACAGATGTTGCTTGGGCATAGTGACTTATCGACAACCCAAATTTATACTCATGTGGCGACCGAAAGGCTGAAGCAAATTCACGCGCAGCATCACCCACGTGCTTAAATCCATTTATTTTTAAGGTGAACTTAATGAGCGTATTACGCCGTCTTCCTCTATTAGTGCTTCCTCTCATGATTACTGCATGTAATGCATCAGAAGCGAAAGTAGAACAAACATCAACAGCCGTAGAAGTTGCTCCAGCTCAAGCTATTGATACAGCAGCGTTAACTAAGCGTTTTGAAAAAATCGGTATCAAGGTAGAGAAGATCGTTCCTTCAGACATCGATGGCCTATTAGAAATTCAAACTAACAGTGGCATTATCTTTTCTTCTCCAGAGGGCGATCACTTTCTAGCCGGCACTCTTTACTCTCTTGATGATAACGGCAAATTCAGTGACGTTCTGGCTGAGCGTCAAGCTCCGCTGAATGCTGAAAAGGTCGCGGCGATGTCGGATACGGTTATCGAATATAAAGCCGATAACGAAAAATACGTTGTGACGGTATTTACTGACATTACCTGTGGCTACTGTGTTCGTCTGCACAGCCAAATGCAAGGCTATAACGATCTAGGTATTACCGTTCGTTACATGGCTTACCCACGCCAAGGTGCAACAGGACAAGTTGCCGATCAAATGGCAGCAATCTGGGCTTCAGATGATCCAAAAACAGCCATGCACGATGCTAAAGTAAACCGTCAAATGCCAGCGTCTGGTAAAGACCTAGCAGAGCAGAAGCAGATCATCGCTAAACAATACCAACTAGGTCGTGAGCTTGGCATCAATGGCACACCTGCTATCGTACTAGCAAGCGGTGAGTTGGTGAGTGGTTACTTACCGCCAGCACAACTTCTTCAACGTTTAGAGCAATAATATCGTTTCTGTATTGCCAAATTATCCCCCATGTTTTTGATTTAAGGAGTGGCCTGATTAATATCAGGCCCATTTTTATATGATAGAGATCCAACGCCGTCCTGAGGTCGACACTTCAGTCTTACCTGCTCACTTACCTGACTTGTTAAAGCGCATTTATGTGAGTCGTGGAATCGACAGTGCTGACCAACTAGAGACAGCAGCGAAAGGCTTGCACTCTTATCAAAAACTGGGTGGCATTGATGCTGCGGTTGAGCTGTTGTTCAAAGCGATTCAGCAGCAAAAACGCATTATCATTGTCGGTGATTTTGATGCCGATGGTGCAACCAGTTCGGCGTTGTCTGTGCTTGCTCTGCGTATGTTGGGCAGCTCTAACGTTGATTATCTGGTACCAAACCGTTTTGAAGATGGTTATGGCTTGAGCCCTGAGGTTGTCGAACAGGCGATCGAACTTGGCGCTGAAGTGATCATGACGGTCGACAATGGTGTCTCTTCGATTGACGGTGTCCGTTTCGCCAAAGAGCAAGGCCTTGATGTGCTGGTTACCGATCATCACTTACCGGGCAATGAACTGCCAATCGCCGATGCGATGGTCAATCCGAACCTAGAAAGCTGCGCATTTCCTTCAAAAGCGCTAGCGGGTGTTGGCGTCGCCTTTTATCTGATGATGGCGTTGTGTGTTCACATGCGTAAGTTGGGCTGGTTTGCTCAACACGGTATGACAGAACCTAAGTTGATGGAACTGATTGATCTAGTGGCACTGGGTACTGTTGCGGATGTGGTTCCACTTGATGAAAATAACCGAATCTTGGTGCACCAAGGGCTACAACGCATTCGTGCGGGTAAAGCTCGTCCGGGTATTCAAGCCTTGATTGAAATTGCTAAGCGAGATGCTAAGCGATTGGTTGCCTCCGATTTTGGTTTTGCGCTTGGTCCACGTATCAATGCGGCTGGCCGATTGGATGACATGTCTTTTGGTGTTGAGTTGTTGATGAGCAATAACATTCACGCCGCGCGTCGAATGGCCAGCGAGTTAGATGGCTTGAACCAAACACGTAAAGAGATCGAAGAGGGCATGAAACAAGAGGCGATGGCTTTTTGTGAGCGCCTTGAGTTCGGTAAAGACGATTTGCCTTCCGGCTTAGCCCTGTTCCAACGTGATTGGCACCAAGGTGTGATTGGTATTTTGGCTTCGCGTATCAAAGACAAATACCACCGCCCAGTAATCGCATTTGCTGATGGTGGTGAAGGCAGCATTAAGGGTTCATGTCGTTCGATTCCAGGTTTGCACATGCGCGATGCGCTAGACAGAATCGATACTCAAAACCCTGGCCTGATCTTGAAGTTTGGTGGTCACGCAATGGCTGCTGGCTTAACCATTATGGAAAAAGACTTCGAGCGATTCAGCAAGATGTTTGATGACGTTGTGCGTAAAGAACTCGGTGAGACGGCACTGAAGGGTATTATCTTGTCTGATGGTGAGCTGTTACCTGAAGAGTTCTCAATGCATACCGCTGAGACGTTGCGTTCAGGTGGTCCGTGGGGCCAAGCTTTTCCAGAACCCATCTTTGATGGTGAGTTTAAAGTGCTGCATCAAAAACTGGTAGGTGAAAAGCACCTTAAATTGATGCTAGAACCTCTATACAAAGGCCACCCAACCAATGTGATGATTGATGGTATTGCTTTCAATGTTGATTTACGTCGCTGGCCTGATGCGTCCGTGAAAACGGTTCATCTTGCATTTAAGCTGGATATCAACGAGTTTCGTGGCAACCAATCGTTGCAGTTGATGGTTGACTATATTGAAGCCAAATAGTTGAAGCTAAATAGCGTTATCGTTCACTGAATGATGTTCATCATTTAGCCCCAAATTCAACAAGCTCTGTTCAAAAACAGAGCTTGTTTTCTTTCTTTCCCTTACAAATTTCACGTGTTTTTTCTGTCTGTCAATTTTATATTCCATTAAGTTGTTGAATCTTGGCTTTCCGCTCTAAAAAATTCTGTATCTCCGTCACACTTTTGAGTACAATTCTTCGGTTAAATTCTACTCATAAATGATGAGCTAAAATGTTTGAAATCAATCCTATTAAAAACCGTCTGCAGGATGTGTCTGAACGCACAAATATCCTGAGGGGGTATCTTTGACTATGACGCTAGAAAAGAGCGTCTAGAAGAAGTAAACGCAGAATTAGAACAACCGGATGTATGGAACGAACCTGAGCGTGCTCAAGCGCTAGGTAAAGAACGTTCTGCATTGGAAGCAGTAGTAGAAACGATCGACCAACTTGACCAAGGTGTTGAGGATGTTGAGGGTCTATTAGAGCTTGCGGTTGAAGAAGAAGACCAAGAAACGTTTGACGAAATCGAACCAGAACTGGCAGAGCTAGAAGCTAAGCTAGAAAAACTGGAATTCCGTCGTATGTTTGCTGGCGATCACGACGCATCAGATTGCTACATCGATTTACAGTCAGGCTCGGGCGGTACAGAAGCTCAAGACTGGACTTCAATGATGTTGCGTATGTACTTACGTTGGGCAGATTCGAAAGGCTTCAAGACTGAAGTGATCGAAGTGTCTGATGGTGATGTTGCTGGCCTTAAAGGCGCAACGGTACGTATTTCTGGTGAATACGCTTATGGTTGGTTACGTACAGAGACAGGTGTTCACCGTCTAGTTCGTAAGTCACCATTTGATTCAAGTGGCCGTCGTCATACTTCATTTGCATCTGCGTTTATCTACCCAGAGATTGATGACAACATTACGATCGATATTAATCCTTCTGACTTACGTATTGACGTATACCGTGCCTCTGGTGCTGGTGGTCAACACGTAAACACCACGGAATCGGCGGTACGTATTACTCACGTTCCAACCAACACCGTGGTTCAATGTCAGAATGACCGTTCGCAGCATAAGAACAAAGACCAAGCGATGAAGCAGCTACGTGCTAAGCTTTTTGAACTTGAGATTCAAAAACAAAATGCTGAAAAACAAGCGAGCGAAGAAACGAAATCAGACATTGGTTGGGGCAGTCAAATCCGCTCTTACGTACTGGATGATTCTCGTATCAAAGATTTGCGCACCGGCATCGAAAACCGTAATACTCAAGCGGTTCTTGACGGTGACTTAGACAAGTTTATTGAAGCTAGCCTGAAATCAGGTCTGTAAGCTTTACCAACTATTAAGCTTTACCAATAATATTGGTAAAAATGCCTATATTTTCAAAAATATAGCTGTCCAAATTATAAAAGCAAGGTACATCTCTAATGACTGATGCTGTTCAAAACGAAAACGCACAAGAAGCTTCTTCACCTGAAGAGAACAAACTAATCGCTGAGCGCCGTAGCAAGCTGGATCACATCCGCTTAAACTGCAAAGCGAACGGTCACCCAAATGATTTCCGTCGTGAGCACCTAGCTGGCGATCTTCAAGCGGAATTCGGTGAGAAGACTAAGGAAGAGCTAGAAGAGCTTAACCATATCGTTGCGATCGCTGGTCGTGTTATGGCGAAGCGTGGTCCATTCCTTGCGATTCAAGAAACTTCTGGTCGTATCCAAGCATACGCAGCGAAAGACGTACAAAAAGTACTGAAAGAGAAGTACCAAGGCCTAGATATCGGTGACATCATCGGTGTTAAAGGTGCGCTTCACAAATCTGGTAAAGGTGACCTTTACGTGAACATGGAAGAGTTTGAACTGCTAACTAAAGCACTTCGTCCTCTACCAGAGAAGTTCCACGGTCTAACTGACCAAGAGATGCGTTACCGTCAGCGTTACGTTGATCTAATCGTGAACGAAGACTCTCGTAACACATTCATCGTGCGTTCTAAGCTTGTGTCTTCAATCCGTAACTTCATGAGCTCAAAAGGCTACCTAGAAGTTGAAACGCCAATGATGCACGTGATCCCGGGCGGTGCTACAGCACGTCCATTCATCACTCATCACAACGCATTAGACATCGACATGTACCTACGTGTTGCACCTGAGCTTTACCTTAAGCGTCTAGTGGTTGGTGGTTTTGACCGTGTATTCGAGATCAACCGTAACTTCCGTAACGAAGGTCTCTCTCCACGTCACAACCCAGAATTCACAATGATGGAATTCTACCAAGCGTACTCTGACTACAAAGATCTAATGGATCTAACTGAAGAGATGCTAAGCACAGCAGCGATGGATGTTCTTGGTTCTACTTCTATGCCTTACGGTGACGAAACGGTTGAGTTCGGTGGCACTTACGCTCGCATGAGCATGTTCGATGCAATCAAACACTACACGCCTGAAAATGCAAACATTCAAGCTCTGACTGAAGATGATCTTCAGAACAGAGAATTGATGGTTAAAATTGCAGAAGAAGTGGGTCTGTACGTTGAGAAATTCTGGACATGTGGTCAGCTTCTTGAAGAGATCTTTGGTGAAACGGCTGAGCCTCAGCTCATTCAACCAACGTTCATCACGGGTTACCCAGCGGATATTTCTCCATTGGCTCGTCGTAGCGACAGCAACCCATTCTTCACAGACCGCTTTGAGTTCTTCATCGGTGGCCGTGAAGTAGCGAATGGTTTCTCTGAGCTTAACGATGCACAAGACCAAGATGAGCGTTTTAAAGCGCAAGTTAACGCAAAAGACGCGGGTGATGACGAAGCGATGTACTACGATGCAGACTACATTACTGCACTAGAGCACGGCTTACCGCCAACAGCGGGTCAAGGTATTGGTATTGATCGTCTAGCGATGCTATTTACAAATACGCACACAATCCGTGACGTGATCTTGTTCCCGGCAATGCGTCCACAAGCGTAATACTCGCTTATGGGATGTAACAGCCCATCTAATTAAAAAAGCCACCTTCGGGTGGCTTTTTCTGTTTTTAGGCTGCAAAACCTAGCCTGTACCGCACTCTTGATTCGAAAAACCATTATTTCTGACATAGTCTTACTATTGAGACATGAAATCTAAGATAGTCTCACTACTATACGTCCTGCGCTGAATACGATCTCGTGGCATTTTGTCGAACGATGAAGCAGTGACTCGTATTAGCTTGATTTAAATAAAAATAGAATAAGGAAGAAGGATGGGAACTCAATTTAAGATGGATTCCTTACCAGGTTCTCTTATCGTCGTTGGTGGTGCGTACGAACCCTGGTTATCAGTGTTAGAGCAAGTGGGTTGGCAATGTACCCAGTGTGCAGATTTACGAAAAGCCGATGCCTTGATTGCTGACATTGGCCCATGCATTGGCATTGTGGATCTTAGTCATGATGAGTTTAGCCTTAACGGTATCGCTAATCTCGTGAGTAACAACAAGCAAGTAAGATGGCTCGCCTTTATTCGTGAATCGCAATTGAGCTCTGATACCATTTGCCAATTTATCGTGAACTTCTGTATCGACTTTTTCACGGCGCCAATCCCAGATGCCCAGTTATTGAGTACCATTGGTCACCAACTGGGTATGCTCAAGCTTGAGCAGAAAGTATGGCCAAACTACGGCATCAACAACAATATGGGTTTGCTTGGCGACTCTGTGGCTGTGAAGCGTTTGAGAGACCAAGTAAAGCGCATTGGGCCGACAGATGTCAGTATCCTGATTTACGGAGAGAGTGGAGCAGGAAAAGAGACGGTTGCACGCTCAATTCATCAAAACTCTTCGCGAGCGCAAAAGCCATTTTTAACGGTCAATTGTCGTGCCTTATCTGAAATGAGAATAGAGGCCGAGGTATTTGGTATCTCAGCACAGCCCGCTTCAGCACCTTGTCTGTTGGAAGAAGCCGACGGCGGAACCATCTTACTCAATGATGTATTGGCGATGCCACGTAATCAGCAGTTGAACCTGCTGCGTTTCTTACAAGAAGGTAAAATTGAAACTGCGGATGGTCCTAAACCTGTCGATGTGCGTATTCTGGCCGCGAACTCTTCTGATATCGAAAAGGCATTGATCGAGGGTGATTTCAATGAAGAGCTTTATCATTACATCAATGTTCTGCGTATTCACGTTCCGAGCTTGAAAGAGCGAGTGAGTGATATTTCAGTACTGGCTAATCATTTTTTACGTGAGTATTCAAAAGAGTTTAATGCTCAAGCCAAGAGCTTTTCAGACGATGCTATCCGCTCGATGAATCGTTATCACTGGCCGGGCAATGTGCGTGAGCTGATGAATCAAATTAAGCGTGTCGTGCTGATGTCGGATGCGGTGATCATTGACGATCAACAACTTGATTTACCAAAACAGAATGATGAGCGCCGCAGTCTCAAAAGTATCCGTGAGCGTTCAGAGCGAGATGCGTTGCTGATTGTTCTGGAATCTTATGGTGGTCAAGTATCGTTGGCCGCTAAGGAGCTTGGAGTTTCGCGTGCAACCATGTACAGATTGCTGAATAAGCATGGCCTGATTTCTGAAGGTGTTGTTTAGAGCTCTCTATTCATTGATTCTATCCAGTTAATGTAAATATAAGAGCCACGCATGATGCGTGGTTTTTTTATATCTATTGCTACAACTTCTCGTTGATCGTTGATCGTTGATCGTTGACTGCTGACAGATTGAGCTATTAGAGGCTCGGTCTTTAAGAGAGATGTTCTGTGATTTTATATAATCATAGTGAATATGTTATATATAAAGTGATATGCAACTGATATTTTGGGTGAATAATTTGTTTTGAAATTGTTAATCAATTATCGGTTGAATAATATACTCACTTGGTTAGACTTTAACCGTGAAAGCAATAGCTTAACAAAGACTTATTTGCTTTTATTATCTCATTTCTTTTTGGATTTTTTAGTTAGTTTGGAGGCGCAAATGAAACATTTCGATTTTATACAGCATATTTGCGCGTCGTTTGATCCGTGTACTGACATGGTGACTGTTATGTCACAAGCATCAGCCATGGCCGATCGAAACACCCAAGATAAACCTAACTAATAGATCCGTATCCTTATTTGGCTGCGGAAAAATAGCAGCTAAGTGAGAAGCCCTCATACTATCTAACACGCTATTTTTCCTCAGTTTATTTTACAACTGGAGAGTTATTATGCGTCACTCAGTATACTTAAAACTAGCAACAGTCCTTATCCGTGCAGACCTTCGTCGTGAAGAGCGTGAATGGCAACGAAAAGTTCGTCGTAGTTCATACGATCTACCATGGAACAATACTCATTTATTGAGAGATATTGGCCTTGAAGCCGATGGTCGACCAATTGGTTTTTCTGAACCTGAAGTCGTTACGATTGAACGTCGAGTTCGTCATCTTCGTCGAGTCTTAAGCGCGCGAATACCGACGTAATCTTGTGGGGTGATAGCGCCTTTCACCCCTTAAGATAAATATCAGTGATAGTTGCGGCGTCGAAAGTGCAAGCTTTTGAACTAAAACAGGCCAAAAAAGAGAAGCACTTGCTTCTCTTTTTTGCTTTTTTAAGCAGTTATGTGTGCTTTTTTAAGTCGTTATCTAGTAAAGAAAAAGAGTTCTACTACGCTTTATAGAGCAAGGGAGGCTGGCTATGCAAAAGCATCAATTAGACATGTGGTTACATGGAGAGCACAAAGACTCTTATCAAACACCGAAGGTATACGTTATTGGCTGTTCCGATATCTCGGAATATCTATTAGCAGTGGAATATAAACACAAGCTAGAACCGGTAAAGCAAGACGGTGAGCCGCTTCACTTTGGATCCTTGGATCAAGTGAAAGAAGAGTTGCTCCGGCTCGGTTTTGAAAAGGCGTATCTTCGCTTACACAACGCCTATGATGAGTTTGGTAATGAGCCGAGCCAAAGCTACTGTGATATTGAACTGGCGCTTAAACCTCATTAGAGAGCATTTATAGCTAGAGATTGATTCTAGTTACTGGCGGTTTGTAACATACTGATAGTTTGGTCCATCTATGCTAGATAAAAGCTCTATGCGTAATGAGTTGTCAGTAATTTATGGGTGAATTGAGTCCGTAGATAGAAACCACGTGGCTTAGTCTTGATAGGTTTTCCACTTGCACCGTAAGCTTCTGTTAACACGCGACTGTTGGCCGCTTTTGGTCTTAAATGCAGTGCTTCACCGTGTCTTGCTGTTATCTGCTCAACGTTACCCAACACGATCAACTCCATCAGCTCTTCCCAATCTCTTTTCAGGAGTTCGTTTTCAGCTAGGCTTGGTGTCCAGAGTAATGGGGAGCCAACATGCCTTTCTGCCAGCGGAATCTCTCTTTCTCCCTCAACTGGGATCCACAACACTTTAGACAGCTTGTTTCGAACGTGACTGGTTTCCCAAGTTATGCCTTGCACGCCCATCAATGGAGCGACACAAACAAAGGTGGTTTCGAGTGGCTTTCCAGAGTAGCCAATCGGGATGCTTTTAAGCTCGATACCGAGTTTGGCAAAATCTTGTTCTGGTTTACTGCCAGCGGGCGCACCCAAGTGCCATTCCAATAGTTGTCCAACCCAGCCTTTATCACGCTTGAGGTCGTTTGGCATCACCATCTCAGCTTCATCGGCGAGCTCTTTAAAGGTCATTCCGGCGATAGCATACGCTCTGTCTAGCAGCTCTTGTTGTGTTTGTGGTTCTGGTTTCATAATAAAAGACATGATCAAAAAAATGATTTTACCAGAAGTTATCACCATATGACGACTGGTTAAGAAATGATCTCCTTGTTAGGAAAGGGATCAAACTCATGGTTATCCACAGGACATAAAGGTAATTAATTGAAATATTAATTTAGTGGATAAATAAACAGGGGTTTATGGTGGATTAAATGCTTGCCAAATGGGGCTCAAAATGAATCTTTCGCTTACTAGTGTGGATAAACATCGGAGTGGTTGATCTTTAACCATGTTCTGTTTTTGAAAGATCTTTTACTTTTTTAATGTTTTTAAAAATGAAATTCTAATTCTAATTAATTGATTTTTAATTAAATAAATTATATTTACTCGACTTGGTGTTTTTGATGTTGATGAATCTATGGATTAAAAAAAACGATTGCGGGTAATTCTTCACATAGTTATTCACAGAAAAGGTGAATAAATGTGGTCTATGTCTCACTCTTGTGTGGGTAACTAGAATTTGAGCAAAACTTATCCATATTCTTAGTTAATATTCATAAATATAGCGCTTGTCACGTCACTAAGTTTGCTCCGATTGGGGATATGTGGAAAAATCAGAGTAATTAAAAATTTAGATAGAGGTTGGCCAGTGATAGATGGCGATGGTTACCGATTAAATGTTGGTATTGTAATCTGTAACAACCATGGTCAGGTCTTCTGGGCTAAACGATACGGGCAACATTCATGGCAATTCCCTCAAGGGGGAATAGATGAAGGTGAAACTCCGGAACAGGCAATGTACCGCGAGTTGTATGAAGAGGTTGGCCTTACTAAAAAGGATGTAAAGATCGTCGCGACAAGTCGTCATTGGTTACGCTATAAGCTGCCCAAACGACTGGTTCGGTGGGATTCTAAACCTGTCTGTATTGGACAAAAACAGAAGTGGTTCCTTTTACGCTTAGATTGCGATGAATCGCAGATCAATATGCAGCGTGGAAGTACACCTGAGTTTGATGGTTGGCGTTGGGTGAGTTACTGGTACCCAGTTCGACAAGTTGTTTCTTTCAAGCGAGATGTTTACCGTCGAGCGATGAAAGAATTCGCATCTTTAGCAATGCCGTTTAAAGAGCGAAAAACAAAAGGAAAACGCAAATTGCGTAGAGGTTAAGCATGCTCAGTCAACTAAGGGAAATAGTTGAACACGTATCAAGAGTTGAAGATGTGTCGACGGCTCTTGATATTTTGGTTAAAGAGACATGCAGTGCGATGCAGACGGAATGTTGCACCGTGTATTTGGCAAATAATGATATGCAGCGTCTTGAGTTGATGGCAACTCAAGGCCTGATCTTCAAAGGCAATAGCATTCACATTGGTTTTGACGAAGGTCTGGTTGGCCTTGTCAAAAGAAGTGCTGAACCTATCAACCTTGCACAAGCGTCTGCTCACCCTGCTTATAAGTTTTTTCCAGAGCTTGGAGAAAAGGTTTATCACTCTTTTCTCGGCACTCCGATTATCCATCGTAAGCAAGTGCTTGGCGTATTGGTCATTCAACAGAAGTCTCCTCGTTTATTCAGTGAGATGGAAGAATCCTTCCTTGTCACACTCTCAGCACAACTTGCGGTCATTGTGGCGCACGCTCAAACTCAAGGCCATTGGCTTTTAGAGCAACAGAAGCTACCTAAGATTAAAGGTATTGCAGCTTCATCGGGCGTTGCGATTGGTGATTTATGGTGGGATAACACTCAGCCTGAACTCACCGATGTTTATCCAGCATCGACGCTTAATGTTGAAAGAGAGCATGAAATGCTGGCAGTCGCCGTCGAAAATGCTCTCAATGACTTTAAGCGAATGCGAAAGCGCCTAGATAGTGAAATCAATAAAGACGCGTTGGCGATCTTTGACCTGTTTACTCACTTACTCAACGATCCAATGTTGCGTAAGGATCTTAAGAGCCAAATCCAGAAAGGCGATAAGGCCGATTGGGCATTAAGGCAGGTTGTTGAGAGCTACTCGAATCGCTTTGCTCGTATGTCAGACGTGTACCTTCGTGAGAGGGCACAAGATATCCGAGAGCTTGGTCAAAGATTGCTCTATTTCCTTCACAATTCTGAACATGAACTTCGCACGCTAGATAAGCCAATTATTTTGGTGGTTCGAGAGTTAACGGCTTCGGTATTGGCCTCTATTCCCAAAGAAAAACTTTTAGCTGTTATTTCTTTGGAAGGGGCGGCGAACTCACATGCCGCGATTTTATCTCGAGCTTTGGGTATTCCTTCTGTTATGGGGGTTAACCTAAATCTTGCTCAAGCTAATGGTAAGCAAGCGATTGTTGACGGGTATAGTGGCGAGATCTTTATTGAGCCGACTCAAAACCTGCTCAAAGAATATCAAGGGCTGATTTTAGAAGAGAGTGAGCTCTCTTCTATGGTCAATCGAGAACTATACTTACCGGCAAAAACGCAAGACAACCAGCAAGTCGAGATCTTGCTTAATGCGGGCTTGAGTGCCGACACCAATATCGCTATCAACCAAGGCGTTGATGGGGTGGGGCTGTATCGAACCGAAATTTCTTTCTTGTTGCAGCAGAGGTTTCCGTCAGAGGACGAACAGTTCAAGCAATACCGTTCTGTACTCGCGAGCTACCCTGAGAAGCAAGTGGTGATGCGTACACTCGATATCGGTGGCGATAAGGCCTTACCTTATTTTCCAATCGAAGAGGACAACCCATTTCTTGGCTGGCGTGGTATTCGTTTTACGCTCGATCATCCTGACATCTTTATTATTCAGTTACGTGCCATGCTACGTGCGAGCTGTGAAAGCCATAACTTGAGTATTTTGCTGCCGATGATCTCTGGTGCTCAGGAACTGGATGACGCGCTACAACTTATTGAACAAGCGTATGACGAAGTGCATGAGCTTGATAACCGAGTGCGTATGCCTCGCGTTGGTATCATGATTGAAGTGCCATCAATGCTTTACATACTGCCGCTGATTGCTGATAAGGTCGACTTTGTTTCAGTCGGTACCAACGACTTAACTCAATATTTATTAGCGGTTGATCGGAACAATTCACGAGTATCTGATGTCTATGAATCAATGCACCCAGCGGTGATCATGGCATTAAAACAAATTCATGATACTTGTAAGCAACATCAATTACCTGTGTGTATTTGTGGCGAGCTAGCCGGTGATCCTATGGGCGCGTTGTTACTGATTGGGTTGGGGTATGAGACGTTAAGTATGAATACCTCAAATGTCGCGAGGACTAAATATTTGATTCGCCAATCTAACTTGAGTGAATTACAGGATTTGGCAAATAGAGCGCTTTCAAAACCATATGGTAGTGACATATATAGTATGATGCTGAACTATTTCGAAGAGCGTGAATTTACAGGCTTCATTCGAGCAGGTAAAAAATAGGATTTAACGTGTCATATGAACTGATAGGCTTGTTAGCAGGCCTTGGTGCTATTGTTGGTGTTTTAGCTGGCTTGCTAGGCATTGGCGGTGGTTTGCTGGTAGTTCCTGCCTTGCTGTTTTTGCTTCCTAAAGCGGGTATTCCTCAAGAGTTTGCGATGCAAATGGCATTGGCAACCTCGTTATCAACCATTATTGTTACCTCAGGGTCGTCTGCTATTAACCATTTAAAATTGGGTAATGTGGAGCTTTTTGTCGTTAAGTGGTTGATGCCTGGCGTGGTGATTGGTGGTTTCCTAGGTTCTTTTGTCGCCGACGTTATTCCTGCTCAATATCTGCCAAAAGTCTTTGGTGTGATTGTCTTGGTATTGGCGTTGCAGATGTTGTTGTCGATCCGCTCTAAGAGTCAAAAGTTGATGCCGGGTTCAGCTAAGACCATGTTATGTGGTGGCGGTATTGGTTTGGTTTCAAGCTTGGCTGGTATTGGTGGTGGTTCTTTATCGGTACCCTTCCTTAATCATCACGGTGTGGAAATGCGCAAAGCGGTTGGCTCATCCTCTGTATGTGGTTGTGTTATCGCGATTTCGGGAATGTTAGGCTTTATTTGGCATGGCTCTTCTGTCGATGATCTTCCGGCGTATAGCTTAGGTTATGTTTATCTACCGGCTTTGATCGCGATATCTTGTACCTCAGTTCTGACCACACGAGTTGGCGCTAAACTGGCCACTCAATTGCCAACCCCCGTGCTGAAGAAATTCTTTGCGGTATTTTTAATGTTTATAGCAGCCACTATGCTGCTGTAGTGTCTTTTCTGTTAGCTGTTGAGTTAACCGTTATTCAATTTTAGATAGAGAGCCAAGTATGTCTCAGGGTTTTATCGAATTCCCAAATATCGATCCTGTTCTTATTGAACTAGGACCAATCTCAGTTCGTTGGTACGGCCTAATGTACCTTGTCGGTTTTATGTTTGCTCTTTGGTTAGCAAATCGCCGAGCTGATCAACCCGGTAGTGGTTGGACTCGAGAGCAAGTATCAGACTTACTGTTTGCCGGCTTTCTAGGTGTGGTATTGGGTGGTCGTATTGGCTACGTACTTTTCTACAATTTTGGCCTTTTCATTGAAGATCCACTCTACCTATTTAAGGTATGGACTGGCGGTATGTCTTTCCACGGTGGTTTGATTGGTGTGATCACCGCGATGTTTTGGTATGCCAAAAAGAACGGTCGAACCTTCTTTGGTGTCGCTGACATGATTGCACCATTAGTGCCATTTGGTTTAGGTATGGGGCGTATGGGCAACTTCATGAACAGTGAGCTATGGGGTCGTGTGACTGATGTGCCATGGGCGATTGTATTCCCTAACGGTGGTCCACTACCTCGTCACCCATCTCAGCTTTATGAAATGGCGCTTGAAGGTATTGTACTGTTCTTCATCTTGAACTGGTTCATTAAAAAGCCGCGTCCTCTTGGTTCTGTATCAGGGTTATTCCTAGCAGGATATGGTACATTCCGCTTCCTAGTTGAATACGTACGTGAACCTGATGCTCAGCTAGGTTTGTTCGGTGGATTTATCTCTATGGGACAAATTTTGTCACTGCCAATGGTTATCATCGGTGGGCTGATGATGGTTTGGGCATACAAGCGTGGTCACTACAAAGATGAATTACCACAACAAACGAAGTAAGGAATTGGTGTGAAACAGTATTTAGATCTCTGTCAGCGTATCGTTAATGACGGTACTTGGATTGAAAATGAACGCACAGGCAAGCGCTGCCTAACCGTAATCAATGCTGACCTTGAATATGATGTTGGTAATAACCAATTCCCACTGGTAACAACACGTAAAAGTTTTTGGAAAGCCGCAGTTGCTGAGCTGCTTGGCTATATCCGCGGTTACGACAATGCTGAAGATTTTCGTAAGCTAGGGACTAAAACTTGGGATGCGAATTCTAACCTGAATGAAGCATGGCTGAATAACCCTTACCGCAAGGGTGAAGACGACATGGGCCGTGTTTATGGCGTTCAAGGACGTGCATGGGCAAAACCTGACGGCGGTCATATCGACCAACTGAAGAAGATTGTTGATGATCTAACAAACGGCATTGATGACCGCGGCGAGATCTTAAACTTCTATAACCCAGGTGAGTTCCACATGGGTTGTTTGCGTCCGTGTATGTATAGCCACCACTTCTCTCTGCTTGGTGACACTCTGTACCTAAACAGTACTCAGCGCTCTTGTGACGTACCTTTAGGTTTGAATTTCAATATGGTTCAAGTGTATGTGTTCCTCGCTATCATGGCGCAGATCACCGGCAAGAAAGCGGGTGTGGCTTATCACAAGCTTGTTAACGCTCATATCTATGAAGATCAACTTGCACCAATGCGCGATGTTCAGTTGAAGCGTGAGCCTCTAGCTGGCCCTACATTCCATATCAATCCTGAAATTAAGTCTCTAGAAGATTTAGAAACGTGGGTAACGATGGATGACTTCTGGGTTGAAGGTTACGAATGCCACGAAGCGATTAAGTACCCATTCTCGGTTTAATCTAATCTGCTTTGACTGACTGACTGACTGACTGATTGACTGAATGACTGAAAGGTTGCCTCTGCGCAGCCTTTTTTATTTCTGATGCTTGGCTTGCTTACCATTCGTAAAACCAATAATCTTGAGTGGTCTTTTCTAACCACAGAACTACTATGACTCGCTCGCATTGCTTTGTATTGCAACACGACTTTCCTATTTCTTTCTACCCTGATAAAAACCAGTTGGTGATTGATAGTGAAGAGATTCATTTAGAGCCACTACAAGCAAGGTTGCTCAGCTATTTCATCGAGAAGCGCGGGCAAGTGGTTAGTACGCAGCAGATAGCTGATGATGTGTGGCAAAGAACTCAAGTGTCTGACAACTTGGTCAGACAGGTCATCAGTTTATTGCGTAGTCAGCTTCTGGATAAAGCACGTCCGTATCGCATCATTCAAACCATTCCTAAGCGAGGTTATCTGTTTGATATTGAGATAATTCAGCCTAGCGTTGAGACTACTCCTGTAGAAGATATACTCCCACCTGAAACCAAAGTTGTTGTTTCTAAGCCCAAAAATAGAACTATCGCCTTTATTACAACCGCTGTATTAGCGTTCGGTTTGATCGCAATTTTGGCATGGAAAAGCGATGTCCCAACCAATGACACTGTGGGTATTGCCGCTAATCAAAGTAATGTGATTCCCGTTTATATCCATGATATTACGCTCGATTCTGCGGACGATTATGAGATGTCGGAAAGTGTATACAACTATCTTTTCTATGGATTGAATTCGGCTAAAAACTTATCAGGTTACCACTTCTCTCAGCTATCGAAACAGGGCAAGCAGTCACTTGCCAATAATGGTGTCGAACTTAAAGGTTGGCTCAAGAAAAAGGGCGGTGACTATGTACTGAGCGTGCTGATACAAAACAACCGCCAGCCCAATCAAAGCCAGAAAGTGGAAAAGAGCTTTAGCCAAGACAACTTCTTTGATGCTATTGGGGATGTGATTCTTGAGATTAAAGCCATTATTGCCCCAATGAGTTCAGAATACGGCGTAGTCAGTCATCGAGTGACCGCTATTGATAACTACGATGATTGGAAGGTTATTTCAGAGGGGATATCGCTTTTCTACCAAGGCAAAGGTGGACAGCCATTTGCAGAGATCGCACTTCAGTTGGATACGATTCAACAGCAAGGAAGAGACAATTATCTGGTCAATGCCTTATTGTCGTATTCGGAATCTTTGGCTTATTTGCAAAGTCATGAGCAAGAAGATCGCGAACATGCACTGCAACTGGCAAAGCAAGCCTTTGAGATGAATCCGCGTTGTGATATTGCCAACCTTACCTTGGGTCTTGCACTGTTAATCAACCAACATGCTAATCAAGCTTTCCCTTACCTTTTTTATGCTGCCGAAAGTACACCGAGTCCAATCAGTTTTTATCTACTTAGTGTGGCTGACAAGCTGTCGGATAACCCTGAAGGTTCGCAATACAACTATCAGCGCTATACCGAAGTGAAAAAAGAGTATAATGGCCAACTGTTTGATCTTATTGAATCTTTATAAAAAACAAACCTTTCCTAAACCACATAATTCTCTTTGAAGTGAAGACGTTGAGTTACCGCTAATAGTAACGGCTCTTCCGCAAGGTTTTCTTGTGCCGACAGGCTTCTCAACATGTTTGATTATTGTTTGGATTCAGGCTCGATTGCCTTGCATCAAGCGTAAAAATATCGACTTCCACATACTGGTAACCAAATCATTAATTATTTGGGGTACACACATGTTGAAGAAGTTTGCTTTTCAGATCATTCCAATTCAGATCTTCTTATTCGTCTTTTGGTTCAAAAATGGCTTTATCGATAAAGTGATGGGCGTTGTGCTTGGCTTTATTACGCCCGATACCGCTTATTCAGGTGACACTTGGGCTGGCTGGAAAGGCTATATTGTAGGAACTTGGGATAAGAGCCAAATCGGTCATGCTCTACTGAGTCCAACATTCGATTTTATGTTCCCGATTCTGATTGCTTTGCAATGTGTGCCGTTTTTACTGGTTATCCGTTCGGTATTTGCAGGTGAGTTCATGGTGGGTAAAGAGCGTCCGTGGTTGCTCTATGCTGCTTTCGCTTCTTTGTTTGTCACTGCTTGTATGGCTTTCACTCAAACCATCACTGGCGCAAGCGACGGACAGTATTTATGGCAATTTATCGGCTTTGGCATGGTTGCCATTATGTATCTGCGTAATGAGCAAGGTAAGTAAGCGTTTTTTTAGATATGAATAAACGGGATGTGAGATACGAAGGGTAGCTAGATACGAGTAAACGAGATGCGGGATACGAAGAGCTAGAACGGACACCTCTGGTGAGTAATATTTTCTCTGCCGATTTTCTCATATTTCGAATTTGCTTTTAGCTCTTCGTTACTCGTTCACTCGCATCCCGTATCTACTTTTTTCTTCCCTCATCTGCTCTTAAAAAGAAAAAGCCCGCAACCTAGGAGGTTGCGGGCTTTGTTATAAGCGATGTGTCTTGTTAGCGGTTAAGCTATCTAATTATTTAGCGATTAAGCCGTCAGTGCTAACACGGTACCAGGCAGTACAAGGAATACCGCAATAAGGTAACCAGCCACTACAGATTTATTCTTCACAGCCATGTCAGAAATAATATCAGCGGCTTTTACTGGTAGTTCACGTAGGAACGGAATACCAAAGATGAATACCGTTGCCATGATGTTGAACACCAAGTGTACTAGAGCAATCTGTAGTGCGAATACTGCGAACTCACCAGATACTGCTGTCGCTGCTAATAGCGCGGTAATACACGTACCGATGTTTGCACCCAGAGTGAATGGGTAAACGTCACGTACTTTAAGAACACCTGAACCTACTAGTGGAACCATCAAGCTTGTTGTCGTAGAAGAAGACTGAACAAGGATAGTAACGATAGAGCCAGAAGCGATACCGTGGATAGGACCACGACCGATTGCGTTCTTTAGAATCTCACGAGCACGACCCACCATCAGGCTCTTCATTAGCTTACCCATCACCGTGATAGCTACGAAGATAGTCGCGATACCTAGAACGATAAGCATGATACCGCCAACAGTGTCGCCAAATGTCGATAGTGGCTCTTTAATCGCACTGACTACTGGTTTAGTGATTGGCTTGATGAAGTTAAGACCCCCCATGCTCATATCACCTGTTGCTAGCATCGGTGATACTAACCAGTGAGAAATCTTCTCTAGAATACCAAACGCCATCTCTAGTGGTAGGAAGATAGCAACAGCTAATAGGTTAAAGAAGTCGTGAATCGTCGCACTTGCGAATGCACGTTTGAACTCATCTTTACAACGAACATGGCCAAGGCTAACTAGCGTATTGGTTACTGTAGTACCAATGTTCGCACCCATGATCATAGGGATTGCTAGCTCAACAGGTAAACCACCTGCCACAAGGCCAACGATAATTGAAGTAACTGTACTTGATGATTGAATAAGTGCTGTTGCCACTAAACCAATCATTAAGCCTGCAACTGGGTGTGAAGCAAATTCGAAAAGAACCTTTGCTTGCTCGCCTGTTGCCCATTTGAAGCCTGTACCAACCATTGAAACTGAAAGTAATAGTAGGTAAAGCATGAATGCCAAGTTAGCCCAGCGTAGCCAACGAGTTGTGCTCGAGATAGGCGCTGCTGCAGTAGTAGCTTGGTTCATAATGTTTTCTCCATTGGACCGTTTAAGTCTGTGTTTGGTCTGTTTGTTTAATCTGAGCGTGATGTTAGAGAACAAATATTTCAGTAATATTACATTTTGGTTTAGGTGAGACTTTTTTGTGATGATTTGCCCTTTAAATATTTGGTCTTGAAATGGTCTTATCTTAAATTGTTGTTTTTATTGGGTTTTGTTTGTATTTTTGATAGGTGATATAGATCTTAAAAGTTAGAGAAAAATTAAAAATAATTGCTGAAATATTACATTATGAAATCAGACACTTCGAAAAAATAAGTGGTAATAACTAGTTTGGTTAGGTTTTTCCGAGTTTGTTGAGCGAAGGTGTCATATTTGATATAACAAGGGTATCTACTCTTTTATTACGGCACATCTATGTCGCACCTCAACTATAACCACCTTTATTACTTCTGGATGGTTTGCAAGCAAGGCTCTGTTACTAAAGCAGCAGAAGCTCTATTCCTAACACCACAAACGGTAACAGGTCAGATAAAAGCGTTAGAAGAGCGTATGGATGGCAAGTTGACCAAGCGCAATGGTCGCAGTGTTGAGCCTACAGAGCTTGGACAGCTAGTCTTTAAATATTCCGATCGTATGTTTGGCCTGAGCTACGAGATGTTGGATATCGTGAATTACAGCCAGCACTCCAATATTCTGTTTGATGTTGGTGTTGCAGATGCGCTGTCTAAAAGGCTTGTCAGCAAGATTCTGATGTCGACTATTCCCCCAGATAACAGTATTCATTTACGCTGCTTTGAATCGACCCATGAAATGCTACTTGAGCAACTGTCTCAACATAAGCTCGATATGATCTTGTCTGACTGTCCGGTGGACTCTAGTCAAAGTCCTGGCCTGTTTAGTAAGAAGTTAGGTGAGAGTGGAATGAGTTTTTTCAGTTCGGGTAAGGTTGAAGGTGTTAGCTTCCCGGCTGTATTAGAGCAAAGAAAGCTTTTGATCCCAGGAAGTCGAACCTCGATGGGGCGTAAAGTGCTGCAATGGTTTGATAGACAAGGACTTAAACCTGATATTTTGGGTGAGTTTGATGACGCGGCATTGATGAAGGCTTTTGCTCGTTATCACGATGACGCTATCTTCTTAGCGCCTACGCTTTATATGTCTGAAGTTGAAGAGGATTCATCACTGCAATTATTGGTTGGTATTGAAGAGTTAAAAGAGGAGTACTACGTCATATTTGCTGAGAGGATGATCCAACATCCAGCAGTAAAAAATGTATGTGACGCAGATTTTAGCAAATTGTTCGAGTGAGGCGGTTTGTTAATGAATTGATATCGATTATCATAACGCCACCATATGCCGGAAATACTAATAGCCGTAGTTGGTGTAAAGGTTGTAGGGAGCCAAACTATGAACTTAAAAGAGATGGAGAAGAACTCAGCGCAAGCTGTGATTCTACTCAAAGCCATGGCCAACGAGCGTCGCTTACAGATTTTGTGCCTATTACATGGTACTGAGCTGTCAGTTGGGGAGTTGTGTGGCAAGTTGGAACTGAGTCAGTCTGCTTTATCTCAACATCTTGCTTGGTTGAGAAGAGATGGTTTGGTCGAAACTCGCAAAGAAGCTCAAACTGTGTATTACACATTGAGCAGTGAAGAAGTAAAAGCGATGATTAACCTACTGCATGGTATTTACTGCAAGTAGCTTATTGCTGGTGGGAGGGGGATTTCTTATCAGTGATAGAATGACACAAGGAAGTGTCAGTATTTCATGTCGAATGTTAGTGCCTATCTATTTACCAACCTATCTATTTATCTATTTTCTTGTCTGTTTATTTTCTAGTTGTCTGTTTTTTATATGCTTAGTTTTCTATCGGTAAGCGATATGCCTTTTAGTAAGCTGGTATCTGCCGGCAAACCACGTGCTTTTAAGTAAGCTAAGTAATGTTCAGCAAGAAAAATCGCTGTGTTACTCAAAATTTAGATATAAAAAAACCGGCCGAGGCCGGTTTTTTTCGTTTTGCGTTGTAATCAAATTTCTATTAAAGAGCTTTGATTGCAGCAGCGAAACGAGACTTATGACGTGCAGCTTTATTCTTATGAATAAGGCCTTTAGTCGCCATGCGGTCTAGAAGAGGTGTAACTTCTACAAGAGCAGCAGTTGCAGCTTCTTTATTGCCAGCTTCAATAGCTGCAATAGTTTTTTTCATGTAAGTGCGCATCATAGAACGACGGCTAGCATTGTGCTGGCGACGTTTCTCAGCTTGGATAGCGCGCTTCTTAGCAGATTTACTGTTTGCCAAGGTCTAACTCCCAAAAACTTAGTTCGGTGACAATTTAAGGGCGAGGACTATCCCTCATAGGCGCTTAATTGTCAAATGATTTGTGCAAAAACCAATCTCAGCCAAAACAAATTTTGGTATGGAAAGGTCATCGCGGTTAAGATGGCGGGGATTCTAACAGCATTTTTAGACCAATGCTAATAATTATGCTTCTAAGGACAGGATAGTATTTATCCTTGCTTGAAAGTAATCAACCAGTGTCAGAGGTTTCTGTGAGTAAACGACTATTAAAGTCAGGCCTGATTGTCAGTGCAATGACTTTTGTTTCCCGTGTGTTGGGGCTAGTACGTGATGTAGTAGTAGCAAATTTGATGGGAGCAGGAGCGAGTGCCGACGTATTTTTCTTCGCTAATAAAATTCCTAATTTCTTACGTCGACTTTTTGCAGAAGGCGCGTTTTCTCAAGCGTTTGTTCCTGTATTAACAGAATATCACGCCGCAGGTGATAAAGATAAGACACGAGATTTAATTGCTAAAGTGTCGGGTACGCTCGGGGTTTTAGTGTCTATAGTGACCGTTATCGGAGTCTTGGGCTCGGGTGTGATCACTGCGATGTTTGGTGCAGGTTGGTTTATAGATTGGTTGAATGATGGCCCAGCAGCCCCTAAATTTGAGCTGGCGAGCTTTATGCTCAAGATTACCTTTCCTTATTTATGGTTTATTACCTTTGTTGCTTTATCTGGTGCAATCCTCAATACCATGGGTAAATTTGCGGTTTCGTCATTTACACCTGTTTTCTTGAACGTAATGATCATTGCTTGTGCTTGGTTTCTTGCTCCTAATTTAGAACAGCCTGAAATTGGCTTGGCAATCGGTGTGTTTCTTGGTGGTTTAGTCCAATTTCTTTTCCAAATGCCTTTCTTGATAAAAGCGGGTGTTCTGGTTAAGCCGAAGTGGGGCTGGAGAGATCCGGGCGTTGTAAAGATCCGTACGCTAATGATCCCAGCTCTGTTCGGTGTATCGGTCAGCCAAATTAACTTATTGTTTGATACCTTTATTGCTAGCTTCCTAGCGACCGGTTCGATCAGTTGGTTGTATTATTCAGACCGACTGCTTGAATTCCCACTAGGTCTATTCGGTATTGCTATTGCGACTGTCATTCTTCCTGCTTTGTCTCGTAAACATGTTGAAGCTCAAGGTGAAGGGTTTGCGCACACCATGGACTGGGGGGTGCGTATGGTGTTGCTGCTTGGCATTCCTGCGATGTTAGGCCTAATAGTGTTAGCTAAGCCGATGCTGATGGTGCTCTTCATGCGTGGTGAGTTTTCGCCACATGATGTACAGCAGGCATCAATGTCATTGGTTGCTTACGCATCGGGTTTGCTGAATTTCATGCTGATTAAAGTGTTAGCTCCGGGCTATTACTCTCGCCAAGATACTAAAACTCCTGTGAAGTACGGCATTATCGCCATGGTCACCAACATGGTGTTCAACGCGATTTTTGCGTATTTCTATGGTTATGTTGGTTTGGCGATAGCGACGGCATTGTCTGCCTTTGTGAATATGGCCTTGTTATATCGTGGATTGCATCTTGCAGGTGTGTATCAATTATCTAAGACAACCTTGTTGTTCAGTGCCAAATTGATTATCTCAGGCGTAGTGATGGTTGCGGCGATTTTATGGCAGTTGGATAATATGCAACATTGGCTTGAATGGAGCTTTAGCCAGAGAGCGCTGACATTAACAGGCTTGATTGGACTTGGTGGCTTTGTTTATATTGTTTCGGTACTGATTTTAGGTATCCGAGTAAAACATTTAAAAGCAGCGACAGATTAATACTGATTAGTATATAATCCGTCGGTTTCACACAATAAATGATGCAAATAACAGGTTTTAGCTGATCATAATGGAACTGATCCGAGGTATACACAATATTAAAGCGCAGCATCATGGCTGTGTATTAACCATAGGTAACTTCGATGGTGTTCATTTAGGACATCAAGAGGTTCTGAGTCAGGTTTCTAAACAAGCTGCAGCATTAGGGCTCCCTTCTGTTGTCATGACGTTTGAACCACAGCCTATGGAGCTGTTTGCCCGAGGTAAAGCGCCAGCACGTTTAACTCGCTTACGAGATAAATATGTGCAACTGAGTAAGCTAGATATCAGTCGGTTGTTGTGTGTGAATTTCAATCAGTATTTTGCAAGCTTATCCGCAGAAGCATTCATTAAGGATCTTTTGGTTGATAAGCTTGGTGTGAAATTCTTGGTGGTTGGTGACGATTTTTGCTTTGGCAAAGGTCGAACAGGTAATTTCGCGATGCTTAAAGAAGCGGGCGAAAAATATGGTTTTGAGGTGGTAAGCACCCAAAGCTATTGCTTAAATCAATTACGAGTAAGCAGCACTGAGATACGGAATGCACTAGCGGTCGATGATTTGGCTGCAAGTGCTACCATGTTAGGCCGTGACTACAGTATTAGTGGTCGTGTGTCTCATGGTCGAAAACTAGGGAGAACTATCGGTTTCCCTACCGCTAACATTCCATTAAAGCGTTGTGTTTCTCCTGTATCGGGAGTGTATGTTGTTGAAGCATTGGATATCGACGGTGTTCCTGTCGGTGGCGTTGCTAATATTGGACAACGACCAACGGTTAATGGTGTAAGGCAGCAATTAGAAGTGCACTTTTTTGACTTTAAAGCCAATTTATATGGTAAACAGTTAGAAGTACGACTTTTGCACAAACTGCGCGACGAGATAAAATTTGAATCGTTCGACGCACTAAAGAATCAAATAGAATTGGATGCTGAAGCCGCAAGGGTGTGGCTGCTTCAGCTAAAGAATTAGTCGGATGATTCCACCGATTAACATAATGTCTAACTTCGCCCAATATAACGGAATTAAGAATCGATGAGTGATTATAAAGATACCCTGAACTTACCAGAAACAGGGTTCCCAATGCGCGGCAATCTGGCAAATCGTGAACCAGAAATGCTGAAGCGTTGGTACAAAGAAGATCTTTACGGTGAAATCCGTAAGGCAAAGAAAGGTAAAAAATCTTTCGTGCTGCATGATGGCCCTCCATACGCGAACGGCGACATTCACATTGGCCACGCGCTGAATAAGATTCTTAAAGACATTATTATCAAATCTAAGACCCTTTCTGGTTTTGATGCACCGTACATCCCAGGTTGGGACTGTCACGGTCTTCCAATCGAGTTGATGGTTGAGAAGAAGAAAGGTAAGCCAGGTCAGAAGATTTCGGCTGCTGAATTCCGCGAAGAGTGTCGTAAGTACGCTGCGGGCCAAGTTGAAGGTCAGAAAGAGAGCTTCAAACGTCTTGGTATCATGGGCGAGTGGGATAAACCTTACCGCACTATGGATTTCGGCACTGAAGCGAATATCATTCGTTCTCTAGGCAAAATCGCAGACAAAGGTCACCTTCTTAAAGGTTTCAAACCAGTTCACTGGTGTACTGACTGTGGTTCTGCTTTGGCTGAAGCTGAAGTTGAATATAAAGATAAAGTTTCTCCATCTATCGATGTGAAATTTACAGCAGCTGACGAAGCGGCGCTTCTAGAGAAATTTACTCTAGCGGAAGGTCACGCGGGTCAGGGCGAAATCTCTATCGTTATCTGGACGACAACACCTTGGACTCTGCCTGCTAACCGCGCAGTATGTCTACGTGATGATCTTGAGTACGTACTTATCCAAGTTGAAGCGAATGGCGAACAGCCAGCTCAACGTATCGTTGTTGCTTCTGAACTAGCAAAAGACGTAATGGATCGTGCGGGTATCGAGCACTTCCATAATCTTGGTTTTGCGACTGGTGCTGATCTTGAGCTTTCTCAGTTCAACCACCCGTTCTATGACTTTACTGTTCCTGCTGTTCTTGGCGACCACGTTACAACGGATTCAGGTACTGGTGTGGTTCACACTGCGCCTGGTCATGGTCAAGAGGATTTCGTGGTTGGTAAGAAGTACGACCTAGAAATCGCTAACCCAGTAGGCTCAAACGGCGTTTACCTGCCAGATACTGAGCTATTTGCTGGTCAGCATGTATTCAAAGCGAACGATTCTGTTTTAGACGTTTTAAAAGAGAAAGGTGCACTACTGCATCACCACGCTTACGAGCACAGCTACCCACATTGTTGGAGACACAAAACTCCAATTATCTTCCGTGCAACACCACAATGGTTCATCTCTATGGATCAAGCTGGCCTACGTGCAAAAGCACTTGAGTCAACGAAGAGTGTTGAATGGATGCCAGAATGGGGTCAAAGCCGTATCGAAGGTATGATCGAAGGTCGCCCTGAGTGGTGTATCTCTCGTCAACGTACTTGGGGTGTGCCAATTGCTCTGTTCGTTCATAAAGAAACATCCGAACTTCACCCAGATAGCCCAGCTCTTATTGAAAAAGTAGCGAAGCTTGTGGAAGAAAAAGGCATTCAAGCTTGGTGGGATGTAGATGCTGCTGAACTGATGGGTGCTGAAGACGCTGACAAGTACGAGAAAGTACTTGATACGCTAGACGTATGGTTCGACTCAGGTGTAACGCACTTCTCTGTTGTGGATTCTCGTGAAGAGTACAACTTCCCGAATGAAGAAAGAACGCACAGTGCTGATCTTTACCTTGAAGGTTCTGACCAACACCGTGGCTGGTTCCAGTCATCTTTGATTTCATCTATCGCGATGAAAGACGAAGCACCATACAAGCAAGTGCTAACGCACGGTTTCGTGGTTGATGGTAACGGCCGTAAGATGTCTAAATCTATCGGTAACGTTGTTGCTCCTAAAGATGTAACGAACAAGCTAGGCGCAGATATTCTACGTCTATGGGTTGCTTCTACGGATTACACTAACGAAGTTGCGGTTTCTGACGAGATCCTTAAGCGTTCTGCTGATGCTTACCGTCGTATTCGTAACACGGCTCGTTTCTTCCTAGCGAACTTGAACGGTTTCAACCCTGAAACGGATCTAGTTCCTGCTGAAGAAATGGTAGCACTTGATCGCTGGGCTGTTGGCCGTGCTCAAGCTGCACAAGAAGAGATCGTTAAAGCATACGGTGAGTACAACACTCACGGTGTGACTCAACGTCTAATGCAGTTCTGTTCTATCGAAATGGGTTCTTTCTACCTAGACGTAATTAAAGACCGTCAGTACACAGCGAAACAGGGCAGCCATGCTCAACGTAGCTGTCAAACGGCGCTTTACTACATCGTAGAAGCTCTAGTTCGTTGGATGGCTCCTATCATGTCGTTCACTGCAGATGAAATCTGGAACGAGATGCCAGGCGAGCGCGACACGTTTGTATTCACTGGCGAGTGGTTCGAAGGCCTATTCGGTCTTGCTGATGACGAAGAGCTAAGCAACGAATTCTGGACTGAAATCCAGTCAGTTCGTGGCGCAGTGAACAAGCTTCTTGAGGATGCTCGTAAAGAGAAAACGATCGGTGGTGCATTGCAGGCTGAAGTGACTCTATACGCTGACGACGCACTGGCTGCTAAAATCAACAAGCTAGAAGATGAGCTACGTTTCGTACTTATCACCTCTGCTGCTGTTGTTAAGCCGCTTAGCTATAAGTCTGATACAGCTCAAGCGACAGACGTTGCAGGCCTATACGTTGAAGTTGCAGCAACTGAAGCTGAGAAGTGTGACCGTTGCTGGCACCACACTCCAGATGTAGGCACAATCGAAGGTCACGAGAAAATTTGTGGTCGTTGTGTGTCGAACATCGATGGTGAAGGCGAAGTGCGTAAATACGCATAACGACTCAGAGAAAGACTGAACTTTTTGTAAAAATCATAGCCCCAGTATCAACTGGGGTTATTTTTAATTATAGGAAATGTGTTTAACCGAGTTGAGTGCTCATCATCCCTTAAACAGGATGATTAAATGGGTACTGGCTTCGTAAATACTAGGAATAGAAATGAGTGAAGTTTCGTTAAAACAATCTGGTGTGCGTTGGTTATGGCTGGCTCTGTTGGTCTTCCTTGCAGATATTGGCATCAAACTATTCGTTATGGACAATATGGGTTATGGCTGGGCAAACCGTATCGAGGTGTTACCATTCTTTAACTTTTTGTATGTCCATAACTATGGTGCAGCATTTAGCTTTCTGAGCGATCAGAGTGGCTGGCAGCGTTGGTTGTTTACTGGTATCGCCTTTGCGGTAACGGGCATGCTGACATACTGGATGAGTAAACTACCTGCGGCAGAGAAGTGGAATAACATTGCTTATGCGATCATCATTGGTGGCGCTGTTGGAAACGTATTTGACCGAGTCGTACACGGCTTTGTTGTCGATTACTTAGATTTCTACTGGGGTACTTACCATTGGCCTGCGTTTAACTTAGCGGATATGGGGATCTGTATCGGTGCTGTGATGATCATCTTAGATGGCTTTCGCAAGAAAGATGAAAGCAAATAGGCTACTCAGGCATTAATGAGTATTAAGTAAATCGCTTTTAAATAGATTGCCCTAAAGTCAGTCTATGACTCACAGAATAGAATAGCCCTAAGCGCTGTCGGTTGATTCCGACGGCGCTTTTTTTTATGCTGCAATTAATAAGGGAGCAAAGCAGAATGCGTTCTCAAATAATAAAGAAATCTAAGGAAAGTAACGTGGCAGCAATTAAAAATGATTCAGCAGTAACTCTACATTTTACGATTAAAATGAAGGATGGTTCAGTTGCCGATAGCACCGAAAATATGGGTAAGCCTGCGAAGTTCGTTATGGGTGATGGCAGCCTAAGTGAGAACTTTGAACAGTGCCTGATTGGTCTTGAAACGGGGACTGAAAAGTCTATCGAATTGAAGGCGCAAGACGCCTTTGGTATGCCAAATCCAGATCATATCCATCATATGGATCGTGCTAAGTTTGTTGGCGATTCTGAAGTCGAAGTTGGCACTATTATGGCTTTCTCAGGTCCTGATGGTATGGAGATCCCGGGTATTATCACTGATATTGCAGGTGATTCAGTGACCGTTGATTTTAATCACCCATTAGCAGGCCAAGACGTTACGTTTGACGTCAACATCTTAGCGGTGGAATAACGATAGAATAGCTGTCTTCACGCTAGAACAAGATAGCCTTACAGCTGTGATGTCACCCGAAGCTTCACTGTCTAGGCGCTTCACTGTAGAATGCGAACCTCGCTGACAGCGAACTCTATAGAAACAACCTTAGTACCGCGGTAAATGATGAGCAATGAAATGAAAATAATGTTAGCTAACCCTCGTGGCTTTTGTGCTGGTGTCGATCGTGCGATCAGCATCGTAGAACGCGCACTCGAAATGTATCAGCCACCGATCTATGTTCGCCATGAAGTGGTGCACAACCGCTTTGTTGTTGAGGGGCTCAAGCAGCGTGGTGCTATTTTTGTCGAAGAACTGAGTGAAGTGCCAGACGACAACATCGTGATCTTCTCTGCTCACGGTGTCTCTCAAGCGGTTCGTAAAGAAGCGAAAGAGCGTGAACTCACGGTATTTGATGCAACATGCCCATTGGTAACCAAAGTACATATGGAAGTTGCTCGTGCGAGCCGCAAGCATATGGAAGTGGTTCTGATTGGTCACGCGGGTCACCCAGAAGTGGAAGGCACCATGGGTCAGTACGCTAGCCAAACAGGTGGAATGTACTTGGTTGAGAAACCAGAGGACGTACAGAACCTAGTGGTGAATGATCCAAGTAACCTGCATTACGTTAGCCAAACCACGTTGTCAGTTGATGAAACTGCAGACGTGATTGAAGAGCTGCGTCGAGTGTTCCCTGAGATCCAAGGCCCACGTAAAGACGACATCTGCTACGCGACTCAAAACCGTCAGGACGCAATTCGTGAGATGGCCGGTGATGTTGATGTGGTGATAGTTGTTGGTTCTAAGAACTCATCGAACTCAACTCGTTTAAAAGAGCTAGCTGAGAAGCTCGGTACGCCAGGTTATCTAACAGACTGCCCTGAAGACATTCAAACTGAATGGGTTGAAGGGAAAAAGAAAATCGGTGTAACAGCCGGTGCTTCTGCTCCTGAAGAGTTGGTAAACCAAATCTTAGATCGTATTCGTGAGCTGGGTGCTACCGAGGTTGAAGAGATTCAAGGTCGTGAAGAGAACATGTTCTTCGAAGTACCGAAAGAGCTGCAGATTAAGCAAGTCGACTAATCACTATTGATGTGTGACAAGATCGATTCGTAACTCTATCGATTCGCAAACACTATTGATTTGTAAACAGCAGGAAGCCAACGTTGATGCGTTGGCTTTTTTGATCGTGCTTTGGAACAAGTCGTCGAATTTCTAACAAGTTACTGGAGACCGAGTAGCTCTTTCAGTGTCTTGAGGTAGCGGCGGCTGACAGGCACTTCAAAGCCAGTCAGCGTGATGATCTCCGCTAATCCATTTTCCAACAGTTTGATCTCTTGGATCGATTTTATGTTGATCAAATACTGTCGATGACAACGGATCAAATCGGTTTTTTCTTCCAAGATCTTTAGCGTTAACTGTGAGGTCGCCGTTTGTGAGGAGCTACGAACATGCACACCACTGATATCCGAATAAGCGCACTCGACCGTTTGGCTCGCCATAATCACTATGCGGTTATGGCCGATACACGGGATCTGTTCTAAACGGCAAGGAGCAATGGCAGAGATGTCTTGTTCCGGCGCTTTGTGGTTCTGCTTGATGACCTTATTCAGACGACAAACACTCTTGTTTAATCGACAAGGTTCAACCGGTTTGAGTAGGTAATCAAAGGCATTGTCTTCAAAGGCTTGAATCGCATATTGGTCGTAAGCAGTGACGAATACCACGTAGGGCATGGTGTCTGGGTCAAGCATGCTTAATAGTTCGATTCCGGTAACTTGCGGCATTTGGATATCCAAATACACCACGTCAGGCTTGAGCAGATTGATCTGTTTAAGTCCTTCGATCGCGTTACTTGCTTGGCCGATGATTTCCACCTCTCCTGTTTCGGTCAGTAGTTCAATCAGTTCTTCGCGAGCAAAAAGCTCATCATCGACAACTAATGCCTTTAACATCCTACAATCTTCATCTTGGTTCTATCCCTGTTTGATTCATGCTTATCTTTTAAATGTCTGCTTCTAAATGTTTCAACTCGGAGCGATTCGTCTCCGAAAATACCTTTATTTTAGTATAGGTATGATAAAGCTCATTCGAGTGAATTGCTGTGGTTGAGATTCTATTTTTAGTGCTGAATCTTGTCCAAAGAAATTAGTGAGTCGTTTATCAACAATTTCCATCCCTAAACCGACATGGTCTTGAGAAGGCTTTTGATAGTTGCCTGCATTGTCTTCCACGATCAGCTTAAATCCACCCTCGAAGGCTTCGCTATAGATCTTCACTTGGCCGCCTTCCAACATGTTTGAAATACCATGCTTGATGGCGTTTTCAACCAGTGGCTGCAGGGTAAAGCTTGGCAGTTGCGACTCATACAGTTGTGGGTCGATATCCCATTCCACTTCTAATCGATCGGTAAAGCGTGCTTTCTCTATGGTTAGATACGCATTAACGTGTGCCAGTTCATCTTTGAGCTTTACAGTGTTGATGTTCTGCTTCAGGTTACTTCTAAAGAAGTGAGACAGATGCTGAATTAGCTCCCGAGCTTTATCTGGGTCGCGACGTGTCACTGCGCTGATTGTGTTAAGCGCATTAAACAAGAAGTGTGGGTTCACCTGTGCATGCAGCAGTTTGATTTCCGCTTGGGTGAGCAGCGTTTGCTGTTGTTGATAATTACTAAACAGGATCTGGCTCGACAATAGCTGAGCGATACCTTCACCCATCGACATATTGATGGTCGAGAATAGTTTCAACTTTGGCTCATACAGTTTGATGGTTCCGATGACTTCGTTTCCTGCTCTTAACGGGATAATTAGCGCGGAGCCTAACTTACAATCCTGCGAAAGGGAGCATTGGTATGGATTCTCTTTGCCATCAAGGTAGATGATGTCGTTCTGTTCCATCGAAGTGAGCGTGCTCTGCGATGAAATAGGGGTGTTCGGAATATGGTGTTCATCACCAATCCCGATGAACGCTAGGATTTTTTCTCGGTCGGTGATCGCCACCGCACCAACGTTAGTCTCTTCGTAAATGATACGCACGATTTTTTGCGCATTATCCGAATTGAATCCACCATGCAAAATACCCACTGAACGCTCGGCGATGGTTAATGCGCGGCGTGAGAAAGTTGCCGAATACTTCTCGAAGATGGTTTTCCGATCTTGGATGATGCTCATGAACAGCGCCGCACCCACTGAGTTAGCAATGATCATTGGCGCGGCAATATCAGAAACCAGAGCGTAGGACTGCTCGAATGGTTTCGCGACCGCTAACAGAATTAGCATCTGAATAATCTCTGCAAACAAGGTAACAGAGAAAACCACCAATGGATTAAACAGCTGGCTGGCTTTGTTCTTTCTGACGAGATAAACGTGCAATAGGCCGCCAATCAAGCCTTCAGCTGTGGTGGAAATAGCACAAGCCAAGTCTGTGAAGCCGCCTAATGAGTAACGGTGAATACCGCCAGTAAAGCCGACGGCAAAGCCAACGACAGGGCCGCCAAATAGACCACCCATGACCGCACCCATCGCGCGCGTATTGGCTATCGCGTCATTAATCTGCAGTCCAAAATAGGTGCCCATAATACAGAACAGAGAAAACAGAACATAACAGCTGACTTTATGACTTAAGCGTGAAGAGATGCTCAACAAAGGGAGAATCAGTGGAGTTTTACTTAGCATGTAAGCAATTACTAAGTAAACACAGGTTTGTTGCAGCAGAGAGAGAATGAGTTCCATATTTTCACCTATTGAGACGCTGGTTAAGTGTAAAGCTCATTGCGTGGTAACGGTAGCTTTGCTTGTGTTTTCGTTGGTTATATCGAGTGACGATTGCTTGTCAGGCGGAGATACCAATATTGATGTACTAATGCTGAGATACAGTAAAGCCCATCACAGAGGACGGGCTTTAGTCATAATTTCCACGAATCACTGGGTGATTACGGGAGCAAGCGAAGTGTGTTTGGCTTGTTTTTTCGTCTCTCTATGAAGACGTGTCTCTTGTTCTCAGGAGTCTGAAAGAACTAGGCGGTTTTGGTGACGCCTTTTGCTTCTTTTTCTTCTTCATCAGCAAGGTCGATATCGCCTTTGCCTTTTGAAATTTTGATAACGTAAGCAGCAATTCCGAATGCACTCACCACGCCGATGATAGTTGAAAGCTGCATTGGTAGACCGAAGCCCAGTTGGCTGTTGTTCAGGATGAATGTGATACATACAGATGTCATGAACACAGCTGGAACCGTTGTTACCCAGTGCAGTTTATTGTGACGAAGTAGGTAAGCCGAAGCTGTCCATAGCATCATGACTGCTGTTGATTGGTTAGCAAAACCGAAGTAGCGCCAGATGATGCCGAAGTCTACTTGAGTCAGGACGCCACCGATAACGAACAGTGGTAGAGCCATCAGTAGGCGGTTACGCAGTGTCTTCTGTTCCATGTTGAAGTATTCAGCAAGGATAAGACGGCTTGAACGGAACGCTGTATCACCAGAAGTGATAGGTAGGATAACCACGCCAAGGAAAGCAAGGATCCCGCCAAATACACCCAGTAGGCCAAATGAAGCGCTGTATACCACGTTACCAGGGCCGCCGTTTGCAATCGCGTCAGACAAAGACTCAACTGAACCGAAGAATGACAGAGCAAGCGCACACCAGATTAGAGCGATGATGCCTTCACCAATCATTGCACCGTAGAATACGAAGCGACCATTTTTCTCGTTTTCCATGCAACGCGCCATTAGTGGAGACTGAGTTGCGTGGAAGCCAGAGATAGCACCACAAGCGATGGTGATGAATAGAGCAGGCCAAAGCGGTAGATCGTTAGGGTTCATGTTAGTGAACATGTCTTTCATCTCGAAGCCACCCATGATTTGGTGCTCGTCAGATAGACCAATCGCAGTGATTAGGCCAACAGACATAAAGATAAGCAGTGCACCAAACAGTGGGTAGAAGCGACCAATGATTTTATCGACAGGGACAATCGTTGCGATGATGTAGTAAGCAAAGATGATGACAACCATGGTGCTCGTAGACATTACGAAATCAGTTTGGTCGTTCACTAGGTTAGTGATCATGCCTGCTGGAGCTGAAACGAATACCACACCAACAAGAAGCAGTAGAACAATGGCAAAGATGTTCATAAAGTGTTTTGCGCCATTGCCTAGGTAACGTCCAGTGATGGTTGGAACCGAAGCGCCACCATTGCGGATAGATAACATACCTGAGAAGTAGTCGTGTACGGCACCAGCGAAGATACAACCTAGCACGATCCAAAGCATTGCTGCTGGGCCGTAAAGGGCACCCATGATAGGGCCGAAGATTGGACCTACACCTGCAATGTTAAGCAGTTGAACTAGGTAAACCTTTGGCGTCGACATTGGAACGAAGTCCACGCCGTCTTGCTTGGTGTGAGCGGGTGTTTGACGCTTTTCATTGATACCGAAAATCTTCTCGATAAAGGCACCGTAAATAAAGTAGCCACCAATGAGTGCTGCAACACAGGTAAGAAACCACATCATAATTTGTTATCCCTGAATGTATTAATTAAGTCAGGGTGTATATTAAAGGAGTGTATGAGAAGAAACTTCCGCTATGAGAGTGAGTGGTCGAATAGCTAATTAAGTGGTGTTATAACTGATTGAGCGGTTTGTTCTCTTGCTTAAGAGGACAACAACAGACAATGAGTGGACATCAGTACGTGTCCAGCGGAGAATCGCCACAAAGGCAGCGCTTCGTCAGGAAGTGGTGAAGTAACAATATAAAGGATTGAAATGAAAAAAATAATAGCACTATTCGCCGTGGCATTTAGCCTTGCAGGATGCAGCGCCAATGTTCAAGATTTAGCGGCCGAAGGCAATTGGCAAGAGATTGGCTATCGTGACGGTATCAAAGGTAACACTCAACGTTCTTACCAAGAGATGACTAAGCTTGGAACGGTAGACCAATCAAGCTACAGCAAAGGTTACTATTTAGGTGTTGCTGAATACTGCAACCCAAACCATGCTTATCAAATTGGCTTATCTGGCCAGGTTTATGAAGGCGTTTGTTCAGGTACGGAAGACGCTCAACGTTTCCGTATGGAATGGCAGCGCGGCTGGGATGAGTTTTCTAACGACTACTAAGCTCAAACTAGCGATTAGAAAATAAAAAGACCAGTGCCGCATGTGTACTGGTCTTTTTGTATGTCGTTAAAGTAGCTGTCTAAATGAGAAGCTACAAACCAAATTAAGATTACTGATTATTCTCGACCGCTTTTCTCAAGAAACCATTTTGTTGATCAAGTTGAGCCTTAGCTGGTTCTAACCCCAGCCCTGTCAGAATCATCAAAATAGACAGTTTCACATCATAATCGGTGGTTTTAAGTGTCGAAACAGCAAGGGCTTTATCACACTCCGTCGCTTGGATAACGATACGAGCAGCGCGGGCAACCAATTTTTCATTGGTTGCTTTTACGTCGACCATCAGATTTTGGTAGCTCTTACCGATACGAATCATGCTGGCAGTCGTTAGCATATTTAGCACTAATTTTTGCGCCGTACCTGATTTGAGGCGTGTTGAGCCAGTCAATGCTTCCGGGCCAACCACTGGGCTTATCGCGATTTGAGCAATCTCAGCAATCGGAGAGCCAGGATTACAAGACAGCGCAACCGTTACTGCTCCTATTTGATTTGCGTAGTTGAGTGCACCAATTACGTAAGGTGTACGGCCACTAGCAGCGATGCCTACCACGACATCATTTTCTGAAAACTGAATCGCTTTGAGATCTTCAATTCCGAGAGTCAGCGAGTCTTCCGCACCTTCTTTGGCTTTTAAAATCGCCTCTGGTCCGCCAGCGATGAGACCGATAACCATCTTGTCTGAAACGCCGAAAGTCGGAGGGCATTCTGAGGCATCTAACACGCCCAATCGACCACTGGTTCCTGCGCCCATGTAAATCAATCGGCCACCATGTTGAAAGGCGTGAGCGATTTTATCAACGGCTTGAGCTATCTGTGGCAGCTCTACTTCGATTGCCAGTGGGACTTGCTTATCTTGTTGATTAATCTTTTCAACCACTTCGAGAGAGGTGAGCAGATCAATATCCATAGTATCAGGGTTTCTCCCCTCCGAAACGAGGTGCGAGAGCGCTGATATGAGAGCGTCGTTACTCATAGTGATCCTTAAATGATGGTTCTAAAATTGTTTAGACAGCACCGCGAAGTCAGTATTGTTACTAAGTCAGCACGGCTATCAAGTTAATCTGCACGATATAGAACGCCTAGAGAGGCCGCTCTGCTTGCGCCAGTCACTTCCGGTAAATTGCTTGGCAGTTGATGAATATGACGTTGAGCAAGCCACGCAAAGGCCATGGCTTCCATGTAATCGGCATCAACGCCTTTACTGGTCGTCGACTCAACCTCCCAGCTAAGAAGCAGTTCAGACAGTCTCTTCATCAACAATGGATTTCTCGTACCACCGCCACACACATACAGTGCAGGTTGGTTACCCAAGCGATAAGTTTCTACTTCATTGGCTATCGTTAATGCGGTGTATTCACAAAGCGTGCGCTGAACATCTTCTGCCGCAAGATCTTTAAATTCTGTTAACTGTTGTTCTAGCCAAGGTAGGTTGAACAGTTCTCTACCAGTACTTTTCGGTGGCATTTGAGATAGATAAGATTCATCTAACAGTTGTTTGAGCAAGCCATGGTTTAGTTGGCCTTTAAGTGCGAATTGCGCATCGCGGTCAAACTGTTCGCCAGTGTGTTTATCAACCCAAGCGTCCATCAACATATTGCCCGGGCCTGTATCGTAGCCAAGTGTTGGTTGATTCGGTCTCAGCACTGAAATGTTAGAGATACCACCAATATTCAAGACCACGACAGAGCTGTCTTGCGGGTGAAAAATAGTATGGTGGAAGGCGGGTACTAGAGGAGCCCCTTGCCCGCCTAGTGCCATGTCTTTTCGTCGGAAATCAGCGACTGTTTTAATCTGTGTTTTAGCGGCAATGATATTGGCATCACCCAACTGCATGGTAAATGGCGAATCACCCGTTGGCTGGTGGAATACAGTTTGGCCATGATTACCAATCGCACTCACAGAGGATGCAGGTGTAACTGACTTGTCGAGAAGTTGCAGAACCGCATCAGCAAATAAATGGCCAAGCTGGTGGTCGAGTTCGCCAATGGTAATCAAATCGGTTTTCTGACCAATACAAACCTCAAGTAGGCGCGCTTTGAGGTCATCAGGCATTGGGAACTCATCATGAGCAAGCAATGTAATGCTATCGTCTTCAATCGAGACTAACGCTGTATCAACACCGTCCATACTCGTCCCCGACATCACACCTATATACAGTTCTTTATGATCCATTCCTAAGCTCTTGCCCTGCATTCTTAAAGTCTTCCACAGATTGGTTTAAAAACATTGTAAAGCAAATTTAAAGAGAATAATCTCGGGAAGTTTATGAAATTAGGTTTAATAAGGGATAAATATGGGACCGTTGTGGGTAGATGTTGCGGGCTATGAGCTAACAGCTGAAGACAGAGAAATTTTAGAGCATCCAACCGTTGGTGGTCTCATCTTATTTGCTCGAAACTACCACGATAGCAAACAGCTTTCGGCGTTAAACAAAGAGATCCGCAAGGTAGCGAAACGTCCTATTTTGATTGGTGTTGACCAAGAAGGTGGCCGAGTTCAGCGCTTCCGCGATGGATTTTCAATTATCCCTGCCGCTCAAGAATTCGCGACTAAGAATAATGGTGAGCAGTTAGCAGAACAAGCCGGTTGGTTGATGGCGGCGGAATTGATTGCCCATGATATCGATCTGAGCTTTGCGCCTGTATTAGACAAAGGCCATGAGTGTAAAGCGATTGGTAGCCGAGCGTTTGGTGAAGATATTGATACTATCGTTCGCCACAGTAGTGCTTTTATTAAGGGCATGAAATCGGTTGGCATGGCGACAACAGGCAAGCACTTCCCAGGACACGGCGGTGTGATTGCTGATTCGCATCTTGAAACGCCTTACGATCCTAGAGACGACATCTTTGAAACCGACATGGCCATCTTCAAGGCTCAAATTGAAGCTGGAATATTAGATGCGATGATGCCTGCGCACGTGGTTTTTTCGCACTATGATGATCAGCCAGCGAGTGGCTCTGAGTATTGGTTGCAGAAAGTATTGAAGCAACAGCTTGGATTTAAAGGCTTGGTGTTCTCTGATGACCTAACTATGGAAGGTGCTGCGATTATGGGTGGGCCAGCCGATAGAGCGAAGGCTGCTCTGAATGCAGGGTGTGACATGGTGCTGATGTGTAATAAGCGAGATGCACAAATTGAGGCTCTTGATCACTTAGCGATTCAAGAGGTGCTTTTAGCCAACTCATTGCTTAAAAAGCACAGCTTTGATTTATCGACGCTTCACTCAGATAGTCGATGGAAAAAGGCCTCAGAGCAAATTAAGCGAATGTTAAACGCTGGGTGATAAATAAACACTCTATAAGTTTGAAGAAGGCGATATGAGAAATATCGCCTTTTTTGTATGTGTGGGGCGCGGTTTAAACTGGTTTGTGTATCAGAGTGAACTAAAGAGAGTGTGTAAATTTAAATTTACAGTAAATGTTTTTTATTGTTTACACTTGCAATCGTTTTTGTAGCTGTTATTGTGTTTTTAAAGATTGTTAGCCCAAATGTAAATGTTGGGTGTAAAAATAAATATACAGGTTGAGTTATGCAGAAAAGTGAATTAAGCAATGTCAATATCATCGACGAACAGGTACTGATTACTCCAGAGGAGTTAAAAGCAAAACTGCCTTTGAGTGATAATGCTCGTCGTTTCATTCAAGAGTCTCGTGAAACTATAGCAAATATCATTCATAAGAAAGATCATCGCATGCTTGTAGTATGTGGCCCATGTTCTATCCATGATATTGAAGCTGCGAAAGAGTACGCGAAACGCCTCAAAGCACTTTCTGAAGAACTGAGCGACCAACTGTATATTGTTATGCGTGTTTACTTTGAAAAGCCTCGTACCACTGTTGGTTGGAAAGGCTTGATCAATGACCCACATCTAGATGGTACGTTCGATATTGAGCATGGTCTGCATGTTGGTCGTGAGCTTTTAGTTGAGTTAGCTGAGATGGAAATCCCACTAGCGACCGAAGCGCTAGACCCAATCAGCCCACAATACCTAGCAGATACATTCAGCTGGGCAGCAATCGGCGCACGTACGACTGAGTCACAAACCCACCGCGAAATGGCGAGTGGTCTTTCAATGCCAATCGGCTTTAAGAATGGTACGGATGGCAATCTAGGTACTGCAATCAATGCAATGCAGGCGGCTTCTTCTAGCCACCGTTTCATGGGTATCAGCCGTGAAGGTCAAGTCGCACTACTCACGACGCAAGGTAACCCAAATGGTCACGTAATTTTACGTGGCGGTAAGCAGACGAACTACGATTCAGTATCTGTACACGAATGTGAGCAAGAGCTGGGTAAGTCTGGCTTAGAGGCGGCACTAATGGTTGACTGTAGCCATGCGAACTCTCGTAAAGATTTCCGTCGCCAACCGCTGGTGGCTGAAGATGTCATCCATCAGATTCGTGAAGGTAATAAGTCGATTATCGGCCTGATGATTGAGAGCCATATTAACGAAGGAAACCAATCTTCAGATATACCTCTCAATGAGATGAAATACGGGGTATCTATCACGGACGCGTGTATCAATTGGGAGTCAACTGAGGCACTATTGAAGCATGCACATACGGAATTAGTCCCGTTCTTAGAGAACCGCTTGAAAGGTTAGTCAGGGTTTAAAATTTAAGTGCCTCATCTAATGGGGCATTTTAAGATCTGTTGCTAACGAACCTGCGCCAGGTGGGCTTAAAGATTAGCACGGGCTTATAGATGAGTAAGGAATAAAATGGCCGTTGAACTGAACGAATTACGCGACCAAATCGATGCTGTCGATAAACAAATGTTGGATTTACTGGCTCAACGTCTTGCTCTAGTAGAGAAAGTAGGCGAAGTGAAAAGCGAACATGGTTTACCTATTTATGTACCAGAGCGCGAAGCTGCGATGCTGGCATCTCGTCGTCAAGAAGCCGAGAAAATAGGGGTTCCACCGCAGTTAATCGAAGATATTTTGCGTCGTACTATGCGTGAGTCTTATGCCAGTGAGAAAGACTCTGGCTTTAAGTGCCTTAACCCCGAGTTGCGTTCAGTGGTTATCGTTGGTGGTAATGGTCAGCTTGGCGGTTTGTTTGGACGTATGTTCAAGCTTTCTGGTTACGAAGTGAAAATTCTCGGCAGCCAAGATTGGGATAAAGCCGATGAGATCTTAGATAATGCTGGCCTTGTGGTTGTAACGGTTCCAATTCATCTAACTGAAGGTGTTATTGCGAAGCTGGGTAACCTACCAAGCGATTGTATTCTTTGTGATTTGACGTCGATTAAATCAAAACCTCTACAAGCCATGATGAACATGCACCAAGGCCCAGTGGTTGGATTACACCCAATGTTTGGTCCTGATGTTCCAAGCCTTGCGAAACAAGTGATTGTTTACAGTGATGGACGTGGTTCTGAAAGCTACCAATGGTTGCTGAATCAATTTGGTATTTGGGGCGCGAGCCTGTGCCAAATGGATGCTGCTGAACACGACCACGGCATGACCTTGATTCAAGCACTTCGCCACTTCACCTCTTTTGCTTACGGATTGCACCTGAGTAAAGAGAACCCGAACATTGATCAGCTTCTGAAGCTAAGCTCACCAATCTACCGACTTGAAATTGCGATGGTTGGCCGTCTGTTTGCTCAAGACCCGAACTTGTACGGTGATATCATTCTTTCTTCGGATGAGAATATTGAGATGATTCGACGCTTCCACAGTCGTTTCGGTGAAGCATTAGAAATCTTGGATGGGAAAGATAAAGCCAAGTTTGTTGATAGCTTTAATCAAGTCAGTGATTGGTTTGGAGATTACTCGCAACAGTTCTTGCAAGAGAGCCAAAACCTTTTAAAACAAGCACATGACTCTATTCATCGTGGCTAATCACTATTTGAAATTATAAAAAAAGAGCGACCTGATGGTCGCTCTTTTTTTATCTAATTCAGGACTAAAAGTAGTTGGCCTACAGTAGGCTAAAAGCAATTAGATCATCATAGGCCAAACCAACTGGCCCTAATAATCAATAGCTAATAACCAACAGCTAATAACTAGTTAGTCGCGATAGGCTTTTTAGTATCTTCACTTGATACCGTGTCGATAGTCGAGCTAATGTAAGGCACATTCGTCAGGTTGATCTGCAAGCGAACCACATTATCAATCAGTTGAACCAGTGGACCCCACTTAACCTTTTTCTCTTTCTCGAACACGTAGTTGAAGTTTTCCGGTGTCCAATCCATTAAGTATTGCGGATTTAGGGAGCGACCAAGAAAGCGTACTTCATAATGCAGGTGTGGCCCGGTTGAGTTACCTGAGTTACCACAACTCGCAATCACATCACCTTTACTAACAAACTGACCGCTGCGAACTTTGAATTTTTGTAGATGTGCGTAAGAACTCATGAAGCCGAACGAATGACGCATAGTAATAAAGTTACCGAAGCCTTTTTTACTTGGCCGTACCGTTTCAATAACGCCATCTGCGGGCGCGACAATATCTTCACCACGCTTACACGTTAGATCGATACCAGTATGTACATGGCGTTTTCCTGAAATAGGATTAGTACGGCTACCATAAGAAGAAGAGATACGTTGATAAGCCATAGGACTGTCGTTTGGAATCAAACGGAACATCGTCGCTCTTACTGCTGAATCTACCGCCGCAGCATCAATGCGATCTTCTAAAGAGATATCATCGGTAAGCAGTTCTTCATCAGCAAGACCCAGCACGGATTCCACATCAAATACACGCTTACCAAGCAGTTGAATGGTGCCTTCTTTTTCTGTCAGTGTTTGCGATAACGAGTGATTGGTTTCTACCTGCTCAGCGTAAAGAAACTCGGTTTGCTCTTTTTCAACAATCAGCGTTTCAATCAACTGTTGTGCATCGCCTGCTTGCATCGCGAGCTCTTGTTTACCTTCGAAGTGCATGTATGCAGCTCCGCCAATTAACAGTGGCACTGAAAAAATGGCAGTGGTGCACATGAGCACGGCTTTTCGGCCGAAGTAAAACGTCTGTTCCCCTTGGTTAGAGGGAATAGTAATGGAAATTTTTTTAGACATGGTTCTGTATTAACTAAATGCTTCTAATAGAAAAAAGGGTAATGGAGATATTATTCTTTACCCAAATCGGTAAGGTGTTCAATCTCTCTATAAAGCAGTTCATCGTCGCCGACATTAAGCTCAACAAGGCGCTTAAGGTGGCTAATACTATCAATATCTAAATGCTCTATGCGTAAACGCATTGAGGTATTGATGGTAGAGACTATCATTGCTTCTAACTGAATATTGATATCACTGTTGGTGAGCTTAAAGCTGACTTGAACAGGAGCATCGTGGCTGAGTTGCTGCCATTTATCACATTGAATGAGTAAACCATGGAGAGATAAGTCTTGCACTGAGCCTGATACATTTACTTGTCCTTGTGAGATCTCAGTCGGGACTTGATAAATAACTCGTGAAAATTGACGTCTTTCAAGCATAGGTAATTTCTCTATATCAATAGGTAAATAGTAAGCCAGATATATCAAAGGCCGCTATTATCGCGGCCTTTGTTCAAAATACAAGCTAATTTACTTCGCAATACGCTTGTACTTGATACGGTGCGGTTCAGCCGCTTGTGCGCCCAGAGTCTTTTTCAGCCACTCTGTGTATTCAGTATAGTTACCTTCGTAGAAGTTAACTTGACCTTCATCACGGTAGTCTAAGATATGGGTCGCAATACGGTCAAGGAACCAACGGTCATGCGAGATAACCATTGCACAGCCAGGGAACTCAAGCAGCGCTTCTTCAAGTGCACGCAGAGTTTCGACATCAAGGTCATTGGTTGGTTCATCGAGTAGCAGTACGTTGCCGCCCGCTTTCAGCAGTTTAGCAAGGTGAACACGGTTACGTTCACCACCAGAAAGCTGACCGATGATTTTCTGTTGGTCGTTGCCTTTGAAGTTGAAACGAGAACAGTAAGCACGTGCAGGGATTTCGAAGTTGTTGATCTTAATGATATCAGCGCCTTCAGAGATCTCTTGGAATACTGTTTTGGTGTCGTCCATGCTGTCACGGAACTGATCAACAGAAGCAAGCTTAACCGTTTCGCCTAATTCAACTGAACCTGAA
Organism: Vibrio sp. QJM3NY_26; assembly: GCF_057786005.1. Classification (NCBI taxonomy): domain Bacteria; kingdom Pseudomonadati; phylum Pseudomonadota; class Gammaproteobacteria; order Vibrionales; family Vibrionaceae; genus Vibrio; species Vibrio sp. QJM3NY_26. The sequence continues at coordinate 588,033 of NZ_CM173515.1, forward strand.
TCTGGCTGTTCTGCGCCGCTTAGCATCTTGAATAGTGTTGATTTACCTGCACCGTTGGCACCTACGATACCCACAATAGCGCCTTTAGGCATGCTGAACGATAGGTCGTCGATAAGAACGCGATCACCAAATGACTTCGTTAGGTTCTTAACTTCAAGTACCTTGTCACCTAAACGCTCACCCGGCGGGATGAACAGTTCGTTGGTTTCGTTACGCTTCTGGTATTGGCCAGTCGTTAGTTCTTCAAAACGAGCCATACGAGCTTTAGACTTCGCTTGACGGCCTTTAGGGTTTTGACGAACCCACTCAAGTTCTTTCTCGATTGTCTTTTGACGTGCGCTTTCGCCTGATTTTTCTTGTTTCAGACGCTCATCTTTCTGCTCTAGCCAAGATGTGTAGTTACCTTCCCATGGAATACCTTCACCACGGTCAAGTTCTAGAATCCAGCCAGCAGCGTTGTCTAGGAAGTAACGGTCGTGGGTAATAGCCACAACAGTACCGCTGTAATCAACAAGGAAGTGCTCAAGCCAAGCCACTGATTCTGCATCCAAGTGGTTGGTTGGTTCATCAAGAAGCAGCATGTCTGGCTTTTCTAGAAGTAGACGACAGATCGCAACACGACGACGTTCACCACCTGATAGGAATTCGATTTTCGCATCCCACTCAGGAAGACGAAGTGCGTCAGCTGCGCGCTCTAGAGCTGTCTCTAGGTTGTGGCCGTCTTTCGCTTGGATCAGAGCTTCAAGCTCGCCTTGTTCTTTAGCAAGAGCGTCAAAATCTGCATCTGGTTCAGCGTAAGCTGCATATACTGCATCGATACGCTTAAGTGCGTCTGCAACATCAGAAACCGCTTCTTCTACGATTTCACGCACTGTTTTTGATTCGTCTAGTATAGGCTCTTGCGGTAGGTAACCGACCTTAAGACCTTGTTGTGCACGAGCTTCACCATCAATATCAGTATCAATACCAGCCATGATACGTAGTAGGGTAGATTTACCTGAACCATTTAGACCCAAAACACCGATTTTAGCGCCAGGAAAAAAGCTAAGAGAAATGTCTTTAAGAATTTGACGCTTAGGTGGAACAGTTTTGCTCACCCGAGACATGGTATATACGTATTCAGCCATTGCCGATCGATCCTAATTTATTGTTCAAAATTGTCGTCTATTTTATACCAATATCCCCAAAGATGTTACTCCTAGGACAGAAAAGCCATTCTTGAACTAATCCTTACCTATTATTGTCACATTGGTCATTAAAACTATATTTAATAAGCTTCTGAGGCGAAGTGTTAAATATTAATAATATTTACACTCAAACTCTTTACATTTGATGTGATGTCGGGCGTAAATAGACTTCACGTATTCATACACGCACTAAGGAAAGAGCGAATGTTTTTCCGCATTGGTAATACGAAAATTGCTGTGGCTGCATCGGCAATTTTGTCTTCATTTTCACTGGCTCCGATGGTTATGGCTAGCAATGCCTCCGAGCTTGAAATGCAGCGTGATGTTTATGACAGAGCGCAAGAGGTTTTAGACAACCGTGATCTAGAAGCTTACTCTGCGCTACGTAACAAAATTCAAACATATCCGTTAACGCCTTACACTGATTATCGAGCCTTCTTATTAGGCTTAGGTGATCGCACACCTACTGAAGTGGATGCCTTTATTGAAGAGAATAAAGCCCTACCATTTTCGAATCGTATGCGTGCGCCTTATTTAGATTTATTGGCGGCTCAAAAACAGTGGAAGACGATCCTTGAGTTTCAAACCCAAGAGCCGACTGGTGAAAAATACCAGTGTATCTATTACCGAGCACATTATGAGCAAGGCAATCAAGAGCTTGCCTTCAAAGGTGCGAAACAGCTTTGGCTAAGTGGTAATGGTGTTGATGACGCCTGTGACCCGCTCTTCGAAAGTTGGGATGAAGCGGGTTTAAGAACGGATGAGCTGATATTACAGCGAATGCTATTGGCGTTTGATAAACGAAACGGCAAGTTAATGACCTATCTGATCAAGCAATTAGATCATGATGAGTCAATTGCTCAAGCTAAGCAGATGAAGGCGTTGTACAACAAGCCTGAAAATGTACTCGCGTTTGCTAAGAAGCACCCAGCGAATGAATTCTACCAAGCTCAAACCGAATTTGGTTTCGAGAAGCTAGCAAGGAAATCAGCAAGCAGCGCTCAAGAGGTTTTTGATGATGTTGTGAAAGCTCAAAAGTTTTCGAAAGAAAAATCCCAAGAGCTAGCGGACTACCTAACGTTCCGATTGATCAATACCGACTCTGAAGAGTTGATGGCGTGGCGAGACAAAATGCTCGAGAGTTCATCAAAGCAAGTCTTGTTGGAAAGACGTGCTCGTTTAGCTATTCAGCATGCAGATTGGACTGGCTTGAAAGAGTGGATAGCGCGCTTAGATGATAAGCATCAGGCTTCGCTTCGCTGGCAGTATTGGCAGGGTAGAGCAGAGATAGCACTCGGTGATACTGCTAAGGGTAACAAACGACTGTCAGATATCTTGGGTCAGCGTAATTTCTACAGTGTGGCTGCGGCTAAGCAGTTAGGTAAGCCAGTTCAGTACCCAACATCGACACTCAAATACAACGCTGAAACAGTAAAGCCATTTGAGACTTCTTTGGTTCGAATCGGCGAGCTGATTGACCGAGATAAAATTGCGGCAGCGAAGAGTGAATGGCGTTGGTTGTTAACCAATGCTGATAAAGATCAGAAATCAATGCTTGCCGCTCATGCTGCGACGCAGCGTTGGAACCACTTTACAGTGACTGCGAGCATCTCTGCGAAGATGTGGGACAACATCGCTTTACGCTTCCCTGTTGCTCATAAGTGGTGGTTTAACTTCTATGCAGAAAAGCACGATATAGACCCGATTACCTTAATGTCTTTAGCGAGGCAAGAGAGTGCGATGGATTCAGAGGCTCGCTCTCCAGTTGGCGCGCGTGGCATCATGCAAATTATGCCAAAGACGGCTCAATATACGGCTAAAAAACATAAGATTAAGTACCAGGACAGCGATGATCTTTATGATGTCGGCAAGAACATTGAGATTGGTAGCCACTATCTAGATGGCCTATTAGCTCAATATGATAACAACCGTATTTTTGCATTTGCTGCTTATAATGCAGGCCCGAGTCGTGTGAAACAATGGCGTTCACGCAGCGATGAAAAGCTCGATGCATTTGCTTTTATCGAAATGATTCCATTCAAAGAGACTCGTGGTTACGTTCAGAATATCTTGATGTTTGAGACCTACTATCGAGATATCTTGGGCGAGAAAGGGGTGTTTTTAGCGCCCCATGAGGCCGAAACGAAATACTAGGGGGTCGGTACTTTCTCCGAAACTGAGTAATATTAAAGGCAGTGAGTGCGAACCAGTTCCACTTGCTGCCTTTTTACATTGGATCAAAGCAAGTGTTTCGGTATAAAGTGTTAAACGCTTTCAATCATTAAGCGGCTACTTCAAGCCAAAATTTAAAAGTAAGTGTAGAGATATGGCATCACAACCTGAATATGAGAATTGGCAACAACTAATGGATTTGGTAAAAACAGCGGCTGAGAAAGATCAGCATGAACTGTTGTTGACCATGATGATGACACCTGATGAGCGAGATGCTTTGGTCGCTCGAGTGAATATTCTTTGTGAACTCATGAAAGGGGACATGTCACAAAGACAGGTGAGCCAAATGTTAGGTGTGGGTGTGGCTACGATCACGCGAGGCTCTAATGAGCTAAAGGCTAAATCTGAGCAAGAGAAAGCGGCAATTGCAGAGCTGTTACTCAAGTAAGCATTTAAACAGTAAGCCTTAAGAACTTGATAAAAACGCTAACCATAGGTTAGCGTTTTTTGTTTTTATCCCGCTTAATGTTATTACCTCTAGAGAGGCGAAATATCGTGTTTCTTAAACAAGACTAAGCAGGGAAGTGCTTAGGGTTAACAAATGGGATCAGCGCTAGTATTAAAGCCTGGCTATATACAGAACTGCGAGATAGTTGGTTATGTGTTAATAAGCCAATCGCACCGCCTTTTTGCTTTATGTTGTCGGTGCCGAATACTTCATCCATCACATCACCTAGCTCATTCGCATGCTGGAGTTTATCAAGCACAACGGGTGGTAGCATCAAGCTTGCTGACCGAGATTCTCCGCGCTGACCGTTTGCTTCAACGACCATCCAAGCAAATGTAACCTTTCCTTCTATTCCTGACTCTAATCCAACATAAAAATCCGCATCAGGTTGAGCTTGAGTTGCGTTGTGAACGCGATTTACCGCACCTTGATAGGTTTCGTCGTTGCTCATCGGTTGATCGGCGACACCGCTAGGGACGCTGATGCCTTTGAAATCCAATTCAGTATTAGGAAAAGCAGATAAGAATGCACTTTTAACGGCGTTAATTTTAGCTGGGTTCAGCGATGCGATGATTACAGATTTCATGTATTGGATTCTTTTTGTTATCGATTAAATTGAGTTGATGCTGTCGGTACCAATCACTCAGTTCTTCTAATGGCATAGGTTTACCGAAGTAATAGCCTTGTAGCATATCGCACTGTGCTTCTTGCAACCACTGATGCATGCTTTCAGTTTCGATGCCCTCGGCTGTGACCTTCTTACCCTGAGCATGACATAACCCGATAACCGGTTTTACTATGTTCTGATTATCGGTCTCAATTAAGGTGTCTAAAAAGGCTTTATCGAGCTTAATTTTTTGAGTTGGATACTGCACCAGTTGAGTGATGGAGGTGTAGCCAGATCCAAAGTCATCAATGGCTAATCGATAGCCCATATCAGAGAGTTCGTTAAGCAGCGGAAAACCTTCAGAGTTTGAATAAAAGGTTTCGGTAATTTCAAAATCAATCAAACTTGGCGGAATTCGATTTAAATCGGCGTGCTCTTTGATGAAGTCGGCAAGATCGGTCGTTTCAATCCCAGCAGAAGATAAGTTAATCGACAACTGAATTGCGTGATCAAACTGAGCCTGAAGTCGATGAAAAGAAGCAAATGCATTCTGAATGACCCACTGATCAACCTGATCGAATAATCCTGTTTGCTCGGCAATTGGAATGAATTCATCAGGTGGAACCAAGCCTAGTTGCTCCGAATTCCAACGTAATAACACCTCAACACCAATAACATGGGTTCCTGTTGAATCCATGTACGGCATATAAACGAGCCTAAATTCATCATCAAAGTTCTTGTCTCTGAGTGCGCGTTCAATGTTTGCTTGGCGTTGAATCGCTTTGTCTAAATCTCGTGAATAGTCAGCAAATTGGTTTTTACCTGCGCGTTTGGCTTGGTACATCGCGGTATCAGCGTTCGACAGTAGCTTTTCGATGGAGTGGCCATCATTGGGGTAGGTAGCAATACCAATACTGACCGTGATCGGAAAGCTCCCTGATTCTGTGATAAAACCTTTTTGTAGTGGCGTCAGTAAGCTATCAGAGAATCTATGCGCGATATTCCCTTGGCGAGTAGGCGCGTTAATGTACACAACGAACTCGTCTCCAGAAAGTCGGGCTGGCATACAATGAGCGTCAAACTCTGTTTTATAGTGGCTACAAATATCTGAAATACGCTGAGCAAAACTGACTAGAATGGAGTCGCCGATTTGATGTCCATATTTGTCGTTCACAAACTTGAAGTTATCTAGGTCAAAGTAGAGAACCCAGGTTTTGGTATTCGAGCTAGGCTTGGGTAATGATTGCTGAACGAAGGTTTGAAATTGATGCCTATTGGCTATTTGGGTTAATTGATCATTCTCGGCCAATAGCTTGGTCTGTTGGTAGGTGTTATCTAACTCTTGGTACATGTCATAAAAACGCTGTGATAGGCGGCCAAGCTCATCACGAGTGCCTAAGCGTTCGATGTTCTTACGTTGTTTTTTTTCGACTTGCTGCAGTTGTCGGTCGAGTCGTGTTATCGGGGATATCACACTACGAGACAAAAGCATGAGTAGCAGAGCAACCGTCACAAACGCGGATAGTGCAAAGGACAAACTCAGCTTATTCCAAATTGATTCGAGCTTGTTTTCCAATAGGAATGGCGCCGGGTCAACTGTGGCGTATAGTTCTGGCGCAAGCTTGACTGAGTGGGTGACATCATTTCCCAGAGAAACCGCTATAGATGTGAAGAATAAGCTGGTTTGGTAGTCGAACTCTATCTGTTTTCTCAGCGCATTAAATTTATCGAGAGAGACTGACACAACAACAAAGAACACATCGTCGGGGTGATTGTTTGCGGTTGGGAAAATCGTTTTTTTGTCTACCTTTTCGTAGTGAACCAACATCCCTTCACCTTGAGAGTTTTGAATATAGTTGGTACTTGATGCTGCTAAGGTGTCTTGATAGTACTGATCCACAAAATCCAATATTTTGCTGTCAATCTGAGTGCGTGAGTCGATGTTATTATCGGCGTAATAACTCAACTTTCGCTGACTATTGAGAAGCGCTAACCCGGTATAGCTTTCATCGTCATCTTGCAAGAAGTGTATGGCTTCTCGAAGGTTACTAACCAGTTCAAGATCGCGAGATAGGTTTTGTTCAGTGAGAAAGTAACGCTTCACCATGTCACTTTGGGTCAAGGTGTAAGAGTAGCTATTTAGGAACGAGCGAGACTGTCGAAAATATCCTGCCAACTTTTCCATGTTTAGCTGAAGTGCGTTGTCTTCGCGTTTGATAAAACTGCTTTTCTGCGTTGAATAAATAATATAGCTAGAAGCTGCGGTACTGATCAGTATCACAGGGGTTATCAGTAGTAAGATTTTAGTACTTAGCTTCATAGTTAATGACAACACTATTTATAATTTAAGCGCGTAAGTTTATGTTACTTAATACTTACTCGCTATTAATTACACGTAGTTCGATGATTTCCTGTGAAGGGGGTAAGGTTTTGTCTTTATTGATAAAAAAGCCACTAATGAGTTTTTTGTTAAGAAGGTGTTGAATGGTGTGGGTTAGAAGGCATGTACAGCCAGTGAAATAATCGAGTCATGTCTTAGGAATACGTAGTGTGAGTATTCCACTAGCCGCAGGTTTTAGCATTTGGCCTACTGTAGGCCAAATACTTATAGCAGATTTAAACTTATGCCAGCTTTAACGTTTGTTCGTTAAAAATTTATGTTTGTTAAGAGCTTATGTTCGTTGAAAGCTATGACAACTTAACCTGCGTCGCTTTGATGTTTTCACTTGGATAACAACCCAACACTTTAAGGTGACGAGTAATGGCAGTTAGTTCTGTTATCGCTTGCTGCATATTATCTGCATCCAAGTGTGCTTCTAAATCAACGTAGAACATCTCTTCCCATGGGTTACCCATGATAGGACGAGATTCCAGCTTAGTCATGTTGATACCCAAGCGTTGTAGGATTAGTAGAGTTTCTACCAAAGAACCCGCCTCTTGAGAAGTCGACATGATCAGTGTCGTTTTAGCTGGGATTTGAGTTGATACTTCTACCGGCTTACGCGCCACAACGATGAAACGAGTGTGGTTCTCAGTTTGGTTTGCAATGTTGCCTTGGATTGGCTGAAGCCCATAAAGCTTGCCGCTCGATGCATTGCCAATTGCTGCCACATCATCGCCCTCCAGATCTTTAACCTTCTTCATTGCGTCGGCCGTACTTGCGCAAGACTCAAGGCTAACACCTTTAAGACGACTCAAAAACTCACTGCACTGTTGGTGAGGTTGTGGGTGTGAATAGAGGGTTTTGATGTCTTCTAAACGAATATCATTTTTCGCAACCAAGCAGTGTTCAATTGGTTGAGACAGTTCACCAACGATATAAAGCGTTGTGTGTTGCAGTAGGTCGTAGACCTCGTTAATTGAACCTGAACTGGTGTTCTCAATCGGCAGCACACCGTAATCTGCATGACCAGATTCCACCGTCGATGCTACTTCTTTGAAGTGATTGCAGTTAAGCTCTATCAATTCCATATTCTTGCGGCTGAAATATTCACGGCTAGCAAGATGAGAATATGAACCTTTAGAACCTAAGAATGCAACTCGAGCCAGAGGTTTACGGCTTTGCGGGTTCGCTAGGTTTTGTAAGTATGACTGCTGTAGTAAAACCGAATCTTCGATGATGGTGTGAAACAGTTTAGTAATGTACTGCGCATCAAGCTCATATTTATCTTTGCCGTTGTTAATCAGCTTAACCAGAAGCTGCTGCTCACGAACGGCATCGCGTACAGGTTTTGATGTTTCTACCTTGCTTTTCGCAACTTCGATACTGAGTTTGCGACGTTCGGAAAGTAAACTCAGCAGTTCGTCATCTAAATCATTAAGACGAAGGCGGATATCATCCAGTGAAATTGAACGGTCAGTCATAAATGTGTCCTTATAAAAAAGCCTCCCTAGTGTGGGAGGCTTCTTGTTCGTTTTTGACTTGTTTTTCTAAAACGACTCAGCCTCCGATTTACGGAAGAAAAAAGAAGTCAAAAATAAACAAAGATTGAGTGTGCATAAAAAGTGATTGTTTTATGAATGTTTAAACACAATAAGCAAGCGAGCTACGAGCGTCAAGCAAAAAAATAGCGCCCTGAGGCGCTATTTTTTAATCTGTTCTCTTTCCTTATTCTACTTCAGCTTCTAGCTCTTCGATTTCAGGCTTTTCAGCGCGGCGCGCTTCAGGTTTATGGCGTAGCTTGTTGAGTTGACGCTCTAGTTTTTGTTCTACTTCGTTGATAGCTACGTAGAGGTCGTCATGGATTGATGAAGCAACAAGTTGGCCTTTTGGTACGGTTAGAACCGCTTCAAATTTTTTCTTCTTGTTTGGTTCTTCGCTAAAGCTCGCTTGGCAGCCAATGATGTCTACTTGCCATTTATCCAGCTTTTTAAATTTGCTTTCTATGTGATCACGGATTGCAGAGGTAATGTCGATGTTTTTACCAGTGATGTTCATTTTCATAGAAGTTTTCCTCTGTTGTATCCCTCATGGGTTAACTTCAGATTACGACTTTCAGGAATAAAGAATGTGATCTAGATCTTGTTTTGGTTGGGTGGGATAAGCATTAAAATCAAATGTGATCTCACGCAAGTCTTAGTATCTTTTTGGCGAAAAATGCTTGTTATCTCTATGAAAAACGATAACTTGGAGGCAAGGCTTCGCTAAAAATTAAACCAGTTTTTAGGGGCGCCTTACAGCTTATTGAAAGTGTTTGATTGAAATTTACTCAATAGTGTTTTGTGATGTAGATCTCGTGATATATATCACTATGTAAGCTTTCTCTGAATTTGATAAGCAAAAGCCGCATAAGTTTTCTTATGCGGCTTTTGTGTTTTTAATTTTCCTTAGCACCTTAGCACCTTAGCACCTTAGCACCTTAGCACCTTAGTTCCCCTGGCTCTTAGGGTTTAAGACAAACTAATCGTTGGTTTTTAGTAGTCTCGCTGTCCCATTTTCTCGGATAGCATTGATAGCTTGTAACTGCTTATAGATTACAAAGTAACGGTTGATGTTGGCGACATAGGTCACCGGTTCTTTGCTCACGTATTTACGAGTGATGATTTCTACGTTTTTAAACCAGATGTTTGGGTTGTAACCTTTCTGCTTGGCAATGCGCCTCATCTTTCTGATCTTAGCAGGACCAGCGTTGTAAGAAGCCAAAGTGAAGTAGATTTGATTATCTGGCGTAATGGCAGGGTCGTCAAAATACCTGTCCTTAATGAAACGCATGTATTTCACGCCCGCATGGATGTTGTTATCCACCTTATGTATGTTTTTGATGTTGACGTTTTTGTCTTTGGCGGTACTTGGCAACACCTGCATCACACCAATAGCTCCACGGTGAGAAACCCGGCTTTGATCCAGTCCTGACTCTTGGAAACCTTGTGCAGACATCATCAAAGGGTCGAATTCGTATTTACTCGAATACTTTTCAAAAACATCTGACAGCTTAGCCACTCGGTCTATTTTATTTGGGTTGAGCGCTCTACCTAACCAGCGAGTGTTGTCGATGTATTTCTGATAGATAACATTTCCAAGTAGGGTACCTGTTCGTGCCGTCTTGACGTATTTGTTGATCTCTTTTTTTAGTTGAGGGCTATTTTTTCTTAATGCCCACGCTATTTGGCCATTTTCACGTAAGGGTAAATCGTGATGGACCTGAATGTTTTCCATTACGTCAGTCCATAACTTTGCTTTATGGTTATCTAGGATTGTGCCTTGTATATAGCCTTGGTTGACCAACTCTATCAGCTCGTAGTCTTGCAATGACTCCTCAATAAAGTGGACATGCAGCGGTGGTAAGTCTAATTCATTCAGTTCTTTATTGACTCTTTGTACACTCTCGAAGTAACTCGAACTTGCACGGATCCAAACCTCTTTACCGCTCAGTTGCTTGATTTCGGTGATAGGAGCTGAGTTCTTTCCTGTGATAATCAGTTCTTTTCCATCTTTAATCATTGGGTCGGAAAAATCGATGATTCGCAATCGCTTGTCGGTGATCGTCAGGTTCGCGACAGCGACGTCGCCATAACCAGATTCTAATGAGGGAAGTAGATCATCTCGCTGCACTGGGATAATTTGAACATTGAGGTAGGGATGCTTCTTACGAAGGCTCTTCTCAAAGTGGTAGAGCATTTCAGCCACGATGCCTTTTGGTTTGCCATCCTCGATATAATAAAAACCAAGATCAGCAGACACGAGCACTCTAACCGTCCCTTTGGCTTTGAGCTCATCTAAGTCACCCATGTAAGGCTTGTTGCTTAACGGGGACAGTTCTAATGCGTAGGATAATTGGCTAAATAGCGATATCCAGATAAATAATAACAACCTACTCACATCCACACTCCATGTTGATGTTTTGTTAAAAGTTATCTTTTGAAGATACCGTGTATTATGCGATTCATCAAGTTTACGAAATTAAGTTCAAAAAAAACGCGCTAATAAATTAGCGCGTTTTCGAATAAATATGACAACGTTGATTAAGGCAGTGGGTTTAACTCAATCAATTTTTCTGTTCTTGAAGCTGCGTCTTCTAAACCTAGTTGTTTATAAGCTTCTAACTGAATATCCAAAGACTTACGTGCAGCAATGGTGTCTGGGTAAGTCTTCTGCAGCTCTTGTGTTCGGTTTACAGCTGCAATCCAAGCTTCACGGCGTAGGTAGAAATCAGCGGTTGCTAAGTCATACTCTGCGAGGCGGTTCTTAAGTGCGAACATGCGTTTTTGCGCATCTTCCGCATAAGGGCTGCTAGGGAAGCGTTCCAGTAGTCGTTTGAAGTCAGCAAACGCGAGTTTCACTGGCTCTGGATCTCGGTCACTACGGTCGATATTAAAAATGTCGTGCATGAAGTTACGGTCTTGTGCCATGTGCGTTAGGCCGCGCATGTAAAGCACCCAGTCTTGTTTTTCATGAGTCGGGTTTAAGCGTAGGAATCGAGAAATGGTGGCAAGGCCTAACGCCAAGTCATCATTTTTGTAGTACGCATAAATCAGATCTAGCTGTACTTGTTCCGAATAGGCGCCGAATGGGTAACGAGAATCTAAAGCTTCTAGCTTTTCGATTGCAGAAAGCCAGCTACCGCTCTGCAGGGACTCTTGAGCGTCAGAGTAAAGAACCGATGGTGGTACATCCGGTACTATTTCTTCAGTACTTGAACAGCCAACTAAGAGTGATACGGCTAATAGACCCGATAAAGTAAGGTGTTTCATGTCAGGCGTCGATTCCTTGAATTAAATATTTCGTAAGCTTCCGTTACTTTCTAACCAGTAACAGATACAATGATGCAATTATTCTATTTTATCCATACTAATGGGTATTAGTCTCACGGTTTTTAAAAAAGTTCGATATGGCTCAGCAGATAACATTAACAGACACAGTAAAAAGCAGCCAGTTAGGTCAACGTTTAGACCAAGCTGTCGCTGAACTATTTACCGATTTTTCTCGCTCTCGTATTAAAGAGTGGCTTCTTGACGGCAAAATCCAAGTGGATGGCGAAGTTATCACTAAACCGCGCACCATAGTTTTGGGCGGTGAAGCGATCATCCTACAAGCGGAGCTTGCAGATGAAGAGCGCTGGGAAGCACAAGATATTCCGTTAAACATTGTCTATGAAGATGATGATTTATTGGTTATCAATAAGCCTCGCGATCTGGTTGTACACCCAGGTGCAGGTACGCCGGATGGAACCATACTAAACGCATTGCTTTTCCATTACCCTCAGATTGCAGAAGTACCTCGTGCGGGTATTGTGCACCGTCTTGATAAAGACACAACCGGTCTTATGGTTGTGGCTAAGACGGTTCCAGCTCAAACTCGCCTTGTACGTGCACTTGCTAAACGTCGTATTACTCGTGAATATGAAGCAATTGCTATTGGTAAAATGACCGCGGGTGGTGTGGTTGAGAAAGGCATTAGCCGTCATGCAACTAAACGTACTTTAATGGACGTGAATGAATTAGGTAAGCCTGCGGTAACTCACTACCGTGTTGCGGAGCATTTCCGCGAACATACTCGTATTCGTCTACGCCTAGAAACAGGTCGTACTCACCAAATCCGTGTTCACATGTCATACCTTCAGCATCCTCTATTAGGTGATATTGCATACGGTGGTCGTGCACGTATTCCAAAAGGTGCATCTGAAGAGCTGACGACAATGATTCGTTCTTTTGATCGCCAAGCGCTGCATGCTGTAATGCTTAAATTTGTTCACCCTATTACTGGCGAAGAAGTTGAGTTCCACGCACCTGTTCCAAATGACATGGTTGTGATGGCAGAAGCATTACGTGTTGATGCTCGCGAAAACATAGAAGACGACATTTAATCGTGTCAATGATCATCCCTGACTGGAACGCACCAAAAAACGTGAAAGCATTTGCTTCGACTCGTTTCGATGGTTGTTCTACAGGTGCTTATCAAGGGTTAAACCTCGGTATGCACGTTGGGGATGATACTTCGTTTGTTGAAAGCAATCGAATATGGCTAAAGCAACAATCTAAGATGCCCACAGCTCCAGTATGGCTAAATCAAACTCACTCAACGGATGTCGTTACGGTTTTAGAACCGGTGACGAATGTTCTTGATGCTGATGGTGCATTTACCTCTGCAAAAGGTGTCGTGTGTTCAGCGATGACGGCTGATTGCTTGCCAGTACTTCTTACCGATACCAAAGGCACTCAAGTCGCGGCTGTTCATGCGGGTTGGCGTGGTCTTGCTGGTGGCATTCTTGAAAATGCCGTCGCAAAGTTTTCAAATCTAGATTCAGATAATCAGATCATGGCTTGGCTTGGCCCAGCAATTGGCAAAGATGCATTTGAGGTTGGCAACGATGTGTTGGAAGCTTTTGTTCGTTTTGACACTCAAGCGAGATTAGCATTTCAAACCAAAGCTGAATCTGGCAAATGGCTGGCAAACATGTCTCAACTCGCGACTCAACGATTAATGAAAGTTGGCGTGACTTCAGTGACAGACTCGAATCTATGTACATACGCAGATTCAGATGCTTTCTATTCTTATCGCCGTGATGGCATTACTGGACGTCAGGCTACATTTATTTGGTTAGAGTAATCTCTGGCTAGCACAACCACTCATCCAGCTCATTTATATTTTCATATAAGCTCTATTCTTTACTCTTATCCCTTGAAAATCCGCGTTACCGTATCCATCTTCTAACCATAAGATAAACATATCTAAGAGTAGGAAGGTTGGCATGCGTCTCGATCGGTTCACTAGTAAATTCCAAATTGCGATATCTGATGCTCAGTCGCTCGCATTAGGTCGTGATCACCAATATATAGAACCTGTACACCTAATGGTGTCTTTGCTTAATCAAGATGGCAGTGCGATTCGTCCATTGCTTACTATGCTGAACATTGATGTTGTTCAATTGCGTTCTAAATTGAGCGAAATATTAGACCGAGTGCCAAAAGTAAGTGGTATTGGTGGTGATGTTCAGCTTTCGAATGCCATGGGAACGTTGTTCAACCTATGTGACAAGGTCGCGCAAAAGCGCCAAGACAGTTACATATCTTCAGAAGTATTCCTACTCGCTGCAATTGAAGACAAAGGTCCTTTAGGGAACTTACTTAAAGAGTTAGGCCTTACTGAGCAAAAACTATCTCAAGCTATCGAGCAAGTTCGTGGTGGTCAAAAAGTCGATGACCCGAATGCGGAAGATAGACGCCAAGCATTAGAGAAGTTCACCATTGATCTGACTGAAAGAGCAGAGCAAGGCAAACTAGATCCTGTGATTGGTCGAGACGATGAAATCCGTCGTACTATCCAAGTACTTCAACGCCGTACTAAGAATAACCCCGTTATTATTGGTGAACCTGGTGTCGGAAAAACGGCAATCGTTGAAGGTTTGGCGCAGCGCATTATCAATAATGAAGTACCGGAAGGCTTGAGAGGGCGACGAGTTCTTTCATTAGACATGGGCTCTTTGATTGCAGGTGCTAAATATCGTGGTGAATTTGAAGAGCGCTTGAAATCGGTTCTCAACGAATTATCGAAAGAAGAGGGCAACATTATTCTCTTCATCGATGAAATTCACACCATGGTAGGAGCAGGTAAAGGCGAAGGCTCTATGGACGCCGGTAATATGCTGAAACCAGCATTGGCTCGTGGTGAGCTGCATTGTGTAGGCGCAACGACACTCGATGAACATCGTCAGTATATAGAGAAAGATCCTGCATTAGAGCGTCGATTCCAAAAAGTGATAGTCGATGAGCCAACCGTTGAAGACACAGTTGCGATTCTTCGTGGTTTGAAAGAGCGCTATGAACTTCACCATCATGTAGAAATTACTGACCCAGCTATCGTAGCGGCGGCAACGTTATCTCATCGATACGTTTCAGATCGTCAGTTACCAGATAAGGCGATTGATCTCATTGATGAAGCGGCTTCGAGCATTCGTATGCAGATCGATTCAAAACCTGAGTCGCTAGATAAGCTCGAGCGTAAAATCATTCAATTGAAGATCGAACAGCAAGCTCTCACTAATGAAAATGATGAAGCCAGTGAAAAGAGGCTTCGCACGCTGCAAAGTGAACTTTCTGAGAAGGAGCGGGATTTTGCAGAGCTTGAAGAAGTTTGGAACGCTGAAAAAGCGGCGCTTTCCGGGACGCAACATATCAAATCAGAGTTAGAACAAGCTCGTATGGATATGGACTTTGCAAGGCGTGCTGGCGATCTTAACCGAATGTCTGAATTGCAATATGGTCGAATCCCAGAGTTAGAGAAGCAGTTAGACCTCGCGACTCAAGCTGAAATGCAAGAAATGACCTTATTACGTAATAAGGTAACTGACGCTGAAATTGCCGATGTTCTTTCAAAGCAAACCGGCATTCCGGTTTCTAAAATGCTAGAGGCAGAAAAAGAGAAGCTTCTGAAAATGGAAGGTGTTCTGCATAAGCGGGTTATTGGGCAAGCCGAAGCGGTAGAAGTGGTATCGAATGCGATTCGTCGTAGTCGTGCTGGTTTATCCGATCCAAATAAGCCGATTGGTTCTTTCTTATTTCTTGGTCCAACGGGCGTAGGTAAAACCGAACTGTGTAAAACATTGGCTAACTTCATGTTTGATAGTGACGATGCCATGGTTCGTATCGATATGTCTGAGTTTATGGAGAAACACTCAGTGGCTCGTTTGGTTGGTGCTCCTCCAGGTTACGTTGGGTATGAAGAAGGTGGTTACTTAACTGAAGCTGTTCGTCGAAAACCTTATTCTGTGATTCTGCTTGATGAGGTAGAGAAAGCGCACCCTGATGTTTTCAATATTCTATTGCAGGTTTTAGATGATGGACGATTAACCGATGGACAAGGTCGCACGGTCGATTTCAGAAATACCGTAGTGATCATGACATCTAATCTTGGCTCTTCGAGAATTCAAGAAAACTTCAATACGCTCGATTACCAAGGAATAAAGAATGAAGTGATGGAAGTGGTAGGTAAGCATTTCCGCCCTGAGTTTTTGAACCGTGTTGATGAAAGTGTCGTGTTCCATCCATTAGGCCAAGCTCACATCGAGTCAATAGCCGCTATTCAGCTTGAGCATTTGAAGAAACGAATGGAAGACAACGGCTATGAGCTTGAAGTTTCGGACAAAGCACTGAAGTTGATCTCTCAAGTCGGTTTTGATCCTGTCTATGGTGCGAGGCCTCTTAAAAGAGCAATTCAGCAGAGTGTTGAGAACCCATTAGCGAAAGCGATACTTGCAGGGAAAATCAATCCGGATAAGAAAGTGCAGCTATTAGTGAATAACGACCGAATTATTGCTCACCAATAATCAAGGTAAGAACGATAGGTACGATTAGTCGAAATTAAGACGTAATCGTACCTATTTTGAACGCTTTGTGTAAATAGTGTCCGAACGATCGCCTGCTGCGGTCTTTTTTCGTTTTTGGCCTTGTGCAAAGGGGGATTCTCTCTATAATGCGCCTCCGTTGCCAGGGATAACTAAGCGGTTTGAACTAAGTAACGAGACGACATTAAGCATTTAAGATGCTTTGAAAAATTAGCTGGAAAAAGTGTTTGACACTGGAATCCAATTCGCTAGAATGGCCGTCCACTTAGAGAGGCTCCTTACTAAAAGGAACGCTCAATAAGTAAAGCTCTTTAACAATTTAAACCTATCAATCTGTGTGGGCACTCGTTGATGAATATCAAAACGTTTTATCTTCCCTTTTTATTAAGAGAAGTAAAACAGATTCCTCGGAATCAACTTTGGTTTCAATGAACTGAGTGACCAATACGAATAACTACTTTCTCTTGTAGAAAGAAAGTATTTGGCACAGTCAATTCATTACCATTCTGTTCCTATTTATTTAAGAAGAGAGGGGTAATAGCTTTAGAATTACATGTTCTTTGTTTATTTTCGAATAGGCGAATGAATATTAGTTTTGAAGTCAGTATTCATTGAGCCGACAAAATCTTAAATTGAAGAGTTTGATCATGGCTCAGATTGAACGCTGGCGGCAGGCCTAACACATGCAAGTCGAGCGGAAACGACACTAACAATCCTTCGGGTGCGTTAATGGGCGTCGAGCGGCGGACGGGTGAGTAATGCCTAGGAAATTGCCTTGATGTGGGGGATAACCATTGGAAACGATGGCTAATACCGCATAATGCCTACGGGCCAAAGAGGGGGACCTTCGGGCCTCTCGCGTCAAGATATGCCTAGGTGGGATTAGCTAGTTGGTGAGGTAATGGCTCACCAAGGCGACGATCCCTAGCTGGTCTGAGAGGATGATCAGCCACACTGGAACTGAGACACGGTCCAGACTCCTACGGGAGGCAGCAGTGGGGAATATTGCACAATGGGCGAAAGCCTGATGCAGCCATGCCGCGTGTATGAAGAAGGCCTTCGGGTTGTAAAGTACTTTCAGTTGTGAGGAAGGGTGTGTAGTTAATAGCTGCGCATCTTGACGTTAGCAACAGAAGAAGCACCGGCTAACTCCGTGCCAGCAGCCGCGGTAATACGGAGGGTGCGAGCGTTAATCGGAATTACTGGGCGTAAAGCGCATGCAGGTGGTTCATTAAGTCAGATGTGAAAGCCCGGGGCTCAACCTCGGAACTGCATTTGAAACTGGTGAACTAGAGTGCTGTAGAGGGGGGTAGAATTTCAGGTGTAGCGGTGAAATGCGTAGAGATCTGAAGGAATACCAGTGGCGAAGGCGGCCCCCTGGACAGACACTGACACTCAGATGCGAAAGCGTGGGGAGCAAACAGGATTAGATACCCTGGTAGTCCACGCCGTAAACGATGTCTACTTGGAGGTTGTGGCCTTGAGCCGTGGCTTTCGGAGCTAACGCGTTAAGTAGACCGCCTGGGGAGTACGGTCGCAAGATTAAAACTCAAATGAATTGACGGGGGCCCGCACAAGCGGTGGAGCATGTGGTTTAATTCGATGCAACGCGAAGAACCTTACCTACTCTTGACATCCAGAGAAGCCAGCGGAGACGCAGGTGTGCCTTCGGGAACTCTGAGACAGGTGCTGCATGGCTGTCGTCAGCTCGTGTTGTGAAATGTTGGGTTAAGTCCCGCAACGAGCGCAACCCTTATCCTTGTTTGCCAGCGAGTAATGTCGGGAACTCCAGGGAGACTGCCGGTGATAAACCGGAGGAAGGTGGGGACGACGTCAAGTCATCATGGCCCTTACGAGTAGGGCTACACACGTGCTACAATGGCGCATACAGAGGGCAGCAAGCTAGCGATAGTGAGCGAATCCCAAAAAGTGCGTCGTAGTCCGGATTGGAGTCTGCAACTCGACTCCATGAAGTCGGAATCGCTAGTAATCGTGAATCAGAATGTCACGGTGAATACGTTCCCGGGCCTTGTACACACCGCCCGTCACACCATGGGAGTGGGCTGCAAAAGAAGTGGGTAGTTTAACCTTTCGGGGAGGACGCTCACCACTTTGTGGTTCATGACTGGGGTGAAGTCGTAACAAGGTAGCCCTAGGGGAACCTGGGGCTGGATCACCTCCTTATACGAAGATACCACGATGAGTGTCCACACAGATTGATTAGGTTTAGAAAGTTTAAGAGTAGAAATACTTTTCCAGATGGGGCTATAGCTCAGCTGGGAGAGCGCCTCGCTGGCAGCGAGGAGGTCTGCGGTTCGATCCCGCATAGCTCCACCATCTTTAAGTGTTTTTCTTTGAAAATATTTAAAAATGGTTCATTAGTTTGAATCAAGCTCTTTAACAATTTGGAAAGCTGACTGATTAGCTTAATTATTTTTACTTTTTAAAAAGTAAAACAAAACGGCCAAGGCTGTGATTAAGTTAATCAAATTTAAAAGTTCTCAATGTTTATCTTTCATTAGATAAACACAACAAACACATTCAAGTGTCTTGTATTCGAATCAAATTTATTTGATTCACAATTGAGTCCGGCAAACAGTTATCAAGAATTAACCCTTCTTGATGACAACCAAAAACCTTGGTTAGTTGCCATACGCTTATTTGTCTTCACTTTTTAAAGTGAAAGCAAATAGAAACCCTTTCGGGTTGTATGGTTAAGTGACTAAGCGTACACGGTGGATGCCTTGGCAGTCAGAGGCGATGAAAGGCGTAATAACTTGCGATAAGCCCAGATTAGGTAGTAATAACCTTTTGAGTCTGGGATTCCTGAATGGGGAAACCCACTTGCATAAGCAAGTATCCTGTTGTGAATACATAGCAACAGGAGGCAAACCGGGGGAACTGAAACATCTAAGTACCCCGAGGAAGAGAAATCAACCGAGATTCCGAAAGTAGCGGCGAGCGAAATTGGATTAGCCCTTAAGCTTTTAATGAGACAGACGAAGGCTCTGGAAAGTGCCGCAGTAAAGGGTGATAGCCCCGTAGTCGACATCTCATAATCAGTGAAAACGAGTAGGGCGGGACACGTGATATCCTGTCTGAATATGGGGGGACCATCCTCCAAGGCTAAATACTACTGACTGACCGATAGTGAACCAGTACCGTGAGGGAAAGGCGAAAAGAACCCCTGTGAGGGGAGTGAAATAGAACCTGAAACCGTGTACGTACAAGCAGTAGGAGCACCTTCGTGGTGTGACTGCGTACCTTTTGTATAATGGGTCAGCGACTTAATTTTAGTAGCAAGGTTAACCGTTTAGGGGAGCCGTAGGGAAACCGAGTCTTAACTGGGCGTACAGTTGCTAGGATTAGACCCGAAACCAGGTGATCTAGCCATGGGCAGGTTGAAGGTTGAGTAACATCAACTGGAGGACCGAACCGACTAATGTTGAAAAATTAGCGGATGACTTGTGGCTAGGGGTGAAAGGCCAATCAAACCTGGAGATAGCTGGTTCTCCCCGAAAGCTATTTAGGTAGCGCCTCGGACGAATACTACTGGGGGTAGAGCACTGTTAAGGCTAGGGGGTCATCCCGACTTACCAACCCTTTGCAAACTCCGAATACCAGTAAGTACTATCCGGGAGACACACGGCGGGTGCTAACGTCCGTCGTGGAGAGGGAAACAACCCAGACCGCCAGCTAAGGTCCCAAAGTATAGCTAAGTGGGAAACGATGTGGGAAGGCTCAGACAGCCAGGATGTTGGCTTAGAAGCAGCCATCATTTAAAGAAAGCGTAATAGCTCACTGGTCGAGTCGGCCTGCGCGGAAGATGTAACGGGGCTAAGCTATACACCGAAGCTGCGGCTACGTACCTTAGGGTATGTGGGGTAGGGGAGCGTTCTGTAAGCCGTTGAAGGTGTGCTGTAAGGCATGCTGGAGGTATCAGAAGTGCGAATGCTGACATGAGTAACGATAAAGGGAGTGAAAAACTCCCTCGCCGGAAGACCAAGGGTTCCTGTCCAACGTTAATCGGGGCAGGGTAAGTCGACTCCTAAGGCGAGGCCGAAAGGCGTAGTCGATGGGAAACGGGTTAATATTCCCGTACTTCTTACAATTGCGATGGGGGGACGGAGAAGGCTAGGTGGGCCTGGCGACGGTTGTCCAGGTTCAAGTACGTAGGCGGAAAGTTTAGGTAAATCCGGACTTTCTTAACGCTGAGATACGATGTCGAGCTACTACGGTAGTGAAGTCATTGATGCCATGCTTCCAGGAAAAGCCTCTAAGCTTCAGATTGTAAGGAATCGTACCCCAAACCGACACAGGTGGTCGGGTAGAGAATACCAAGGCGCTTGAGAGAACTCGGGTGAAGGAACTAGGCAAAATGGTACCGTAACTTCGGGAGAAGGTACGCTCTTATCAGTGAAGTCCCTTGCGGATGGAGCAGACGAGAGTCGCAGATACCAGGTGGCTGCAACTGTTTATTAAAAACACAGCACTGTGCAAAATCGTAAGATGACGTATACGGTGTGACGCCTGCCCGGTGCCGGAAGGTTAATTGATGGGGTTAGACTTCGGTCGAAGCTCTTGATCGAAGCCCCGGTAAACGGCGGCCGTAACTATAACGGTCCTAAGGTAGCGAAATTCCTTGTCGGGTAAGTTCCGACCTGCACGAATGGCGTAATGATGGCCACGCTGTCTCCACCCGAGACTCAGTGAAATTGAAATCGCTGTGAAGATGCAGTGTACCCGCGGCTAGACGGAAAGACCCCGTGAACCTTTACTACAGCTTGGCACTGAACATTGAACCTACATGTGTAGGATAGGTGGGAGACTATGAAATTGCGTCGCTAGATGTGATGGAGTCGTCCTTGAAATACCACCCTTGTAGTTTTGATGTTCTAACGTTGGTCCCTGAATCGGGATTACGGACAGTGCCTGGTGGGTAGTTTGACTGGGGCGGTCTCCTCCCAAAGAGTAACGGAGGAGCACGAAGGTGGGCTAAACACGGTTGGACATCGTGTGGTTAGTGCAATGGCATAAGCCCGCTTGACTGCGAGAATGACAATTCGAGCAGGTGCGAAAGCAGGTCATAGTGATCCGGTGGTTCTGAATGGAAGGGCCATCGCTCAACGGATAAAAGGTACTCCGGGGATAACAGGCTGATACCGCCCAAGAGTTCATATCGACGGCGGTGTTTGGCACCTCGATGTCGGCTCATCACATCCTGGGGCTGAAGTCGGTCCCAAGGGTATGGCTGTTCGCCATTTAAAGTGGTACGCGAGCTGGGTTTAGAACGTCGTGAGACAGTTCGGTCCCTATCTGCCGTGGGCGTTGGAAAATTGAAAGGGGCTGCTCCTAGTACGAGAGGACCGGAGTGGACGAACCTCTGGTGTTCGGGTTGTCATGCCAATGGCATTGCCCGGTAGCTAAGTTCGGAATCGATAACCGCTGAAAGCATCTAAGCGGGAAGCGAGCCTTGAGATGAGTTTTCCCTGGCACTATAAGTGTCCTAAAGGGTTGTCGTAGACTACGACGTTGATAGGCAGGGTGTGTAAGTGCTGCGAGGCATTGAGCTAACCTGTACTAATTGCCCGTGAGGCTTAACCATACAACACCCAAGGGGTTTTGTGGACTCAGAAGTACCAGACCTTGAATGCGTTTGAAGAGAAATAACTTTTAGATAAGCTTTCCGAATTTTAAAATTTGCTTGGCGACCATAGCATTGTGGACCCACCTGATTCCATGCCGAACTCAGAAGTGAAACACAATAGCGCCGATGGTAGTGTGGGGTTTCCCCATGTGAGAGTAGGACATCGCCAGGCTTTAAATTAAATCTTTAGGTTGACCGACCTGGAGATATGGACGCTCACTTAGTGAGTTGACCACTGCGGAGTGGTAGTTCAGTTGGTTAGAATACCGGCCTGTCACGCCGGGGGTCGCGGGTTCGAGTCCCGTCCACTCCGCCACTTATTCAGAGGTTCAGCTCTTTAAAACTGAAATAGGGGTGTAGCTCCAATTGGCAGAGCAGCGGATTCCAAATCCGCGTGTTGGGAGTTCGAATCTCTCCACCCCTGCCATATTTAAGGCTCTAGCAGAAATGCTAGAGCCTTTTTGTTTTCTGAATCTAATATACGCAATTAGCAAAGCAGCGGATTCCCCGACTTACCAAAACAGCGCGTGTTGGGAGTTCGAATCTCTCCACCCCTGCCATATTTAAGGCTCTAGCAGAAATGCTAGAGCCTTTTTGCTTTCTGAATCTAATATACGCAATCAGCAAAGCAGCGGATTCCCCGACTTACCAAAACAGCGCGTGTTGGGAGTTCGAATCTCTCCACCCCTGCCATATTTAAGGCTCTAGCAGAAATGCTAGGGCCTTTTTGCTTTCTGAATCTAACATACGCCATTAGCAGAGCAGCTGATTCTCCTACTTACCAAAACAGCGCGTGTTGGGAGTTCGAACCTCTCCACCCCTGCCATATTTAAGGCTCTAGACTGCGCGCCCCGGCAGAAATGCTCGAGCCTTTTTGCTTTCTATGATTTGGACATTACCCCCTCTCCAAATAAAAATCCCTCTTTATCTTCAAAATATCATCCTCGATATGCACCTATTTCCTAATGACGACTAGTATGAAAATAGAGATCATTTATTTGGAATTGTTATGAGGTTATTTTGTACATCAGCTCTTATCTTTTGTTCGTTTTACGTATCGGCAACCTCATGGGAAAAAGAAAAGAGCCCGACAAGACACTCAACCTCATCAATCGGAAGTTATGCCAATGGCTGTCTAGACGGTGCGCAGGCTTTGCCAATTGACGGTCAAGGTTACCAAGTAATTCGTCCTCAGAGAGAGCGCTACTATGGACATACAGAGGCCATTCAGTTTATTGAAAGGCTAGGTGTGACCACGAGCGAACAGCTCAACACTAATTTATTGGTTGGTGATATTTCTCTACCTCGAGGAGGGCGCTTTTCGTCTGGTCATTCAAGTCACCAGACTGGCTTGGATATTGATATATGGTTAAGGCTCACTGATAAGAGGCTGTCCGAAAATGAACTCGCTGTTCCTAAGCCAATCAGCGTTGTCGATCTTACCAACTACAAATTGCGCAAATCGAATTGGACTGATGATCATTTCCAAGTCATTCGCTATGCCGCCAAAGATGAAAAAGTGGTGCGTATTTTTGTCCATCCAGTGATTAAACAAGCTCTTTGTGAACAAGAAGATCCTGATGCCAATGATAGAACCTGGTTAGGCAAAATCAGACCTTGGTGGGGGCATCATTCCCATTTTCATGTTCGCTTAAAATGCCCTAAAGGCAGTTATAACTGTATCGCTCAAGCAAACCCGCCAAAAGGTGATGGTTGTGGAGATGAACTTGCAAGTTGGGCTCCGCAGACCATTCCAGTTCCTCCACCTAAAAAAGTGGCTAACAGTAAGAAAAAAAAGAAAGTTAAAGTGATGCCTAGCCAGTGTTTGGCTTTGATATCGAATAATTAATCGAGTT
Source organism: Vibrio sp. QJM3NY_26 (assembly GCF_057786005.1). Taxonomy (NCBI): domain Bacteria; kingdom Pseudomonadati; phylum Pseudomonadota; class Gammaproteobacteria; order Vibrionales; family Vibrionaceae; genus Vibrio; species Vibrio sp. QJM3NY_26. The sequence goes on from NZ_CM173515.1 coordinate 611,790, forward strand.
TATCGAGGCTTTTTACAGTGGTAATGCCACTGGTTTTCTCGACTTTAAAACTGGAGAAATGTCACACTTTTGTCTAGAGTTTATAAACACGTAATTAAGAACATCGTTTGATATTAAAAAAACAACAACGACAACAGTAGGAACAATGGCGAATTTGATAACGTTTGGTCAGGGATGGAGAGTTTTGGGGTGAAAGATACGGCTTATGTGCAGTTGTGAAATCAGAGTCTGATACCCGTCGATAGATAATTCAAGGATAAGACTATGACTATGATTTGTGCAAAGGAATTTTCAGAATGGTTACGACATAGGTTCAGTACGGAAAACTCAGGTATTTCTATCTCAAGAGATGATATTAATCAACTGACCGGTAGACAACGATTAGACCCTAGTTTCGTCAATGATGTGCACTATGAATTAATGCAGTATGGAATGGCATTTGTAACAGACACCAGTAGGGAAAATTTTTATCTTGTTCCTATAGCGCAAGCGATAAATTGGCGAGAGCGACTCGAATATCAATTTGAAAAAGAGCTCTTCTGCAATATTTATCCAATTGGTAAATCGGGATAAAAAAAAGGTTCAACTTATGGTTAAGTTGAACCTTTTCTTTTTTAGGTCAAGCCTTGAATGATAACAAACTTCTCTAGTAGCTCATCGTCAGTTTCAATATGGTTTGGGTCAGTGATTATGCACTTTGTAATAGGGCACACTGACTGACATGTTGGCTTCTCATAGTGACCTTTACACTCAGTACATAAATCAGGATCGATTTCGAAGATACTGTCACCCATCGTGATTGCGCCATTTGGGCATTCTGGGTCACACATATCGCAGTTTATGCACTTGTCAGTTATTAACAGAGCCATTACTTTCTTCTCAGTAGAGTTTCGAGGTAAAGTTATTTACCTGAAGCGTTACGTGTATCTTGGCCTGCGCTCAAGTTACGCATTAACAAACCAAATTCTAGGTCAAGGTCAGCCGGTACTGGAATAAATACAAAGTGACCGTTACCTTTTGCGTCATCTACTGGCTGAGATTTACGGTTCTCCATAACTTCTAACTTGAAAACGATGTTACCTTTTGGTGTCATCATTTCTAAGCTATCGCCAACGAGGAACTTGTTCTTCACTTCGACTTCCGCTAAGTCACCACGGCGGTTGCCAGTGAATTCACCTACGAATTGTTGAGTATCTGAGATTGAGTAACCGTATTCGTAGTTTTGGTATGTGTCGTGAGTGTGGCGACGCAAGAAGCCTTCAGTGTAGCCACGGTGAGCTAGGCTCTCTAGCGTACCCATAAGGCTTTCATCAAATGGTTTGCCAGCTACCGCATCATCGATAGCTTTACGGTAGACCTGTGCTGTACGTGCACAGTAGTAGAAAGACTTAGTGCGGCCTTCAATCTTCAATGAGTGAACACCCATCTTAGTTAAGCGCTCTACGTGTTGGATTGCGCGAAGATCTTTTGAGTTCATGATGTAAGTACCATGCTCATCTTCAAACGCTGCCATTTTCTCTTCAGGTTTGTGTGACTCAGAAAGCAACACGACTTCATCAGTTGGCTTGCCAAGGCCTAGAGTGTTATCTGGACGTTCGTCTTGAACTTCAATACCCTGAGTTTCTACTTCTTGAATTGCAACACCTGTTGGGTTTGCTTCAACGATCTGACCGTTTTCGTCTTCTTTCGCAGCTTCTGTCTTGTATTCCCAACGACAAGCGTTAGTACAAGTACCTTGGTTTGGATCGCGTTTGTTCATGTAACCAGAAAGTAGGCAACGACCTGAGTAAGCCATGCATAGTGCACCATGAACAAAGATCTCTAGCTCTGTTTCTGGGCAGTGTTCGCGAATCTCTTCGATCTCTTCCAGTGATAGTTCACGAGATAGGATCACACGTTCAACGCCTTGAGTAGACCAGAATTTTACGGTTGCCCAGTTTACAGCATTTGCTTGAACGGAAAGGTGGATCGGCATTTCAGGGAACGACTCACGTACCATCATGATAAGGCCAGGGTCTGACATGATAAGTGCATCTGGGCCCATCTCAACAACAGGCTTAAGGTCGCGAATGAATGTTTTTAATTTAGAGTTGTGTGGCTGAATGTTACATACAACATATAACTTTTTGCCTTGAGCATGAGCTTCATCGATACCGATTTGTAGGTTTTCGTGATTGAACTCGTTGTTACGAACGCGAAGGCTGTAACGTGGCTGGCCTGCGTATACTGCATCTGCGCCGTAGGCGAATGCGTAACGCATGTTTTTAAGGCTTCCTGCCGGTGATAATAGTTCAGGTACAAATGGTTTTTGTGTAGTCATTGCTTCGTTCTCTAATCTGATCTCAAGTCAGGTTGATACCACCAAGTGATATCAAAGGGGCGCAAATTTTACGCTAAAATGAGTTTGGTTGATAGCCCTAAAGATAACAATGGTATTAAGAAGCGAGTTGATAGGTATTGATAAGCGGGAGTAGGAAAGAAAATAAGCTCAGGTATCGTCGATACCTGAGCATCAAATCGGAAAAATTAGGCGTTAGGTTGAGTTAACCCGCCTAATGATTCAAATAGGTTTGGTAGGAAAACACTGAACTCACCACAAAGTAGAGAGAAGTCTGCATCAAAACGTGCAGCTTGATCTTCACGAGGAATATCATCGTTCTCATCTTTTAGTTCATCACTGAATTTCAGGCGCTTGATGCTGCCATCTTCAGCAAGAATGAACTCAATGCGATCTTGCCAGTTGATCAGAAGCTTAGTCACAACTTTGTTGGCTTCAATGTGGTTCTTAATCTCATCAACTTCTAGTTCTTGTTTCTTAACTCGAACAATACCGCCGTCTTCTTGGATTGATTTAAGCTCTGCTTCATCAAGCATAGTGATACCTTGAGGCGTATCACCTGATTTAACCCACTCAGTTAACGTTGTTTCAATCGCTTGCTCTGGAATTGCAGGTACTACTGGCAGGCTGCCCATTGTCTTACGTAGCAATGCCAATACATCTTCTGCTTTTTTGTAGCTACTAGCATCAACTACAATAAAGCCTTCTTTCGGCATGATCAGTGCGTAAGTGAAGTTACTGCGGCTGAAAGCACGAGGAAGAAGATCGATGATGATGTCTTCTTTTAGGCTGTCTTTCTCTTTCTTTTTCAGAGGAGTACCAGACTCCGCTTCAAGCGTTTCTACTTTTGCATTCAATGAATCTTTGATCACAGAAGCTGGAAGCATTTTCTCTTCTTTCTTTGCACAGATGAGAATGCGGTTTTCTGATACGTGCGTCATCATATCGCCGTGTCTACCCATCGCATTTACCCAACCAAACTTCTGTTTGTCTTGGCTACCACAAGGGGTAAAACGGAACTCTTCAAGTTGTTTCTCTAGCTGATCTGCGTTGAAGTCTATATCACGATTAAAGCGATAGACGAGGCAATTCTTAAACCACATAAATATTTCTCATACCTTTATCTGAAGACGCTCATCATAGGAGATTTCGATCCATTTGTCTTATACCTGCAATAAAAATTAAAAGTGAAATGTTTGAGACAGTTATATGAAAATTTGTTTTCAAAGGTCACAAAAGTGTCATAATTAAACCAGATAATGCAATGCGTTGATTAAATACTAAGGCTATTCAATTATGTCGAGAAGGATTCTGGTCGTTGAAGATGAAGCACCTATTCGTGAGATGTTGTGTTTTGTACTTGAGCAAAAAGGCTACCAAGCAGTAGAGGCTGAAGATTACGATACAGCGGTAAACAAGCTATGTGAACCTTTCCCAGATCTAGTATTACTAGATTGGATGCTACCTGGTGGTAGCGGGATAAACTTTATCAAGCACATGAAGCGTGAAGAGTTAACTCGCAACATCCCAGTGGTGATGCTGACGGCTCGTGGCGAAGAAGAAGATAAGGTGCGTGGTTTAGAAGTGGGCGCTGATGATTACATCACCAAGCCATTTTCACCAAAAGAGCTCGTGGCTCGCCTGAAAGCGGTTATCCGCCGTGTAACGCCTACTGCACTAGAAGATGTGATTGATGTACAAGGCCTTAAGCTAGACCCTGTATCTCACCGCGTTACCGCAAGTGAAGGTCCAGTTGATATGGGCCCAACCGAATTCAAAATGCTGCATTTCTTTATGACTCACCAAGAGCGTGTATACAGTCGAGAGCAACTACTGAACAACGTTTGGGGTACCAACGTTTACGTTGAAGATCGTACGGTAGATGTTCATATTCGACGTTTACGCAAAGCACTTGAATCTGCTGGTCATGACAAATTAATTCAAACGGTTCGCGGCGCAGGCTACCGTTTTTCTACAAAGGCTTAATGTGGCTTCACTGCCCAGTTTATGGAGTCCTGAATGGTTGAGAAGTTAACCTGGAAAAAGCTAGCTTGGGAGCTGGCTTTTTTTTACGCACCTTGGATTATAGTCGGATGGATATTCGGTTATTTACCTTGGTTATTGCTGGCTGCAACAGTATTACAGTTAGCATGGCATCTACACTATCAAATGCGTTTGTCTGCTTGGTTGTGGGATGAAAAGCGGTTAACACCCCCTTCAGGCTCTGGAAACTGGGAGTCTCTGTTTAACGGTATCTATCGTATGCAGCAGAGACAGCGTCGTAAGCGCAAAGAATTGACCAACCTTATTCGCCGTTTCAGAAACGGTGCTGAATCCCTTCCCGATGCCGTTGTGGTGTTTCGCGGTGAAGGCAATATAGTTTGGTGTAACAAGCTTGCTCAGTATTTACTGGGTTTTCGCTGGCCAGACGATTCAGGTCAACCGATTTCTAACTTGATCCGCACGCCGGACTTCATCAAGTATCTTAATAAACAAGACTTTTCAGAACCGTTAGAGATGCCTTCGCCACTTAACGTGGAGCGCATGCTTGAGCTGCGTATCGTACCGTATACCGAGGGCGAACACCTCATGGTCGTGCGTGATGTTACTCAGCTAAAACAACTGGAAGGCATGCGTCGTAACTTTTTCGCTAACGTTTCTCACGAGCTACGCACTCCAATGACCGTACTTCAGGGCTATCTTGAAATGACGGAAGATCCAGACATGGTCGTTGGGCCTATGTGGCCTAAGGCTCATGGTGTGATGACTGAGCAATTGAATCGCATGAACAGTTTGGTCAATCAGCTTCTTACTCTTTCTAAGATAGAAGCGGCGCCAATGCATGAATTGGATGAAGTAGTTAACGTTCCGGCGATGTTGGAAGTTCTTGAAAAAGAAGCCGCTAGTCTCAGTGGAGAGCGAGAACACAAGCTGGAATTTGATATTGATAAGAGCTTACGCGTATTAGCTGATGAAGATCAGTTAAGAAGTGCAATATCGAATCTAGTTTACAATGCAGTGAAATACACGCCGCCTGGTGCGACCGTAAAGGTTCGTTGGTACCAAACCAGTCAAGGCGCGTGTTTGGATGTGTCAGACACTGGAGACGGTATCGAACCACAACACTTGCATCGACTTACAGAGCGTTTCTATCGTGTTGATAAAGCCCGCTCACGAGATACGGGCGGTAGTGGTCTTGGACTCGCGATTGTTAAACATGCGTTGAGTCATCATGATTCACATTTGGAAATTCAAAGTGAAGTGGGTGTTGGTAGCCGATTCCATTTCACGCTGCCTAGCCGACTGACAGTGTCATGAGTTCTTTAATACGCAGGATGCGTTTCCCCATCAGTTCATTATTAGCATTAGCTTTGGTTACCCCTGTACATGCCGAGCAAGGTGTAGATTCTCTTCCTGATTATTCTAAGGTACCGGGTATTTCTGGCAGCTTGTTGTCTGTCGGTTCGGATACTTTAGCGGGAATGACTACGTTATGGGTTGAAGAGTTTAAGTCTTACTACCCGAACGTGAATGCTCAAGTTCAGGCTTCTGGATCATCCACTGCACCTCCTGCATTAACGGAAGGTACTGCTCACCTTGGGCCGATGAGTCGTCCAATGCGCCTACGAGAAGTGGAAGCGTTCGAAAGGGAGCATGGCTATAAGCCGACGGCGCTTCGAGTTGCTATCGACGCGATTGGTCTTTTTGTACATCGTGATAATCCTATCGAGGGGCTTAATTTTCGCGAAATTGACAGCATATTTTCAGAGACATTGCGCTGCGGCGCGACTAAGCCGCTAAATAATTGGCAAGATTTGGGCATCGACCAACCGTGGGCAAAACATAGATTCCAACTATTTGGTCGTAATTCCGTTTCGGGAACCTACGGTTATTTCAAACAAAACGCATTATGCGGCGGTGACTTTAAGAACCGAGTTAATGAACAGCCAGGATCTGCGTCGGTTGTACAGTCGGTCGCTTCATCAATCAGCGGGATAGGGTACTCAGGTATTGGTTATCGAGTGGCCGGTGTTAAGTTGATTCCTATCGCAGAGTATGGTTCTGATTATGTAGAGCCGACTCGAACGAATATCTTGAGCGGTGATTACCCTCTATCTCGCTTTCTTTATGTGTATGTGAATAAGCACCCAGATAAACCACTTTCTCCTGTTGAAAGAGAGTTCCTCACTTTTGTGTTCTCAAAGCAAGGGCAAGAACTGGTAGAGAAAGATGGCTATTTAGCGATACCGTCAGAGTTTGCTGAGCAAGAGTTGGCAAAAATTGGACTCTGATTTAGGTACTATGAACGTCGAAACTTAACGTAGAAACCTAACGTAGAAACAGCTTGCTAGCCGCAGGCTGTTTTTATTTTGTCGGCGTATCATTCAAGCTTCAACGACCACCCAACATCTTGCCAGCGTCGTTGTTCTTCTTGGAGTTCATAATCAAGCAGTTGATTTTCAGCTAACCAGTCGATGGTATCTCCTTCTAAACACCAATTCTCATCTTGCTCAATGGTTAATTTTACATTCGGTATTGGCGATTGGCTTCGCTGTCGATTGAGCAGGATTGCTATCCTCAGTATTCGAATTAACAACGCTACCTGCCCTGTATTGAATAGCGTGAGATCCGGTAAGTAACTAAGCTTAATCGCTTTTCTTTGATAGCGAACTAATGTTGAGATCAGACGCTGCTGCTCAGTATTGAAACCGGGCATAGTCGTATGTTTAAGTAGATAAGCTGAATGACGGTGATAACCTTGGAATGCGATACTTTGTCCAACTTCATGAAGCAATGCAGCCCATCCAATTAGATCATAAAGTTCATTATTTACCGCAGTACTCACCTGAGGTTGCGCTTGTTTCAGTAATGAAAGGGCGAGTGCTTTGACTTTCTGGCCATGAACTACGTCAACATGGTATCGAGAGACAAGCGTTTCGGCGGTTCTTGTTCGAACATCAATATCTTTAAACCGATCTTCCATGTCATAAAGAACCCCTTCTCTTAAGGCACTATCGGAGAAATGCAATTCATTGATGTTGAGCATATCCATAACTGCTGAAAGAATGGTGACGCCAGCGGCAAACACCGGCTTTCTTTCATCACTTAAACCTGAAAGGTCTAATCCCTTAGATGATGGAAATTCACATAAGTGGTTCTTCAAATAGGATAGGCGTTGCGGCGTAATGAGACCATCGGTGAACCCTAGGCCAATGAGTACCTCTTTTATTGATTTAGCCGTCCCTGATGAGCCAAAGGCAACTTCCCAAGAGATTTGTTTATATTCTTCAATTAATGGCATCAACAGGCGAGTAGCAGAGACATAAGCATCGGAGAAGTGCTGTGATGTCAGTCCTCCATCGGCAAAGAAGCGCTGAGTAAAACTGACGCATCCCATCGGTAAGCTACGCATTATTTGGGGTGTAAAGCCTTGCCCTGCGACGATTTCGGTACTCCCGCCACCGATATCAATAACTAATTTGGACTCGGAAGCGGTTTGAGTGTGCTCTACGCCGTTATAGATAATTCGAGCTTCTTCTTGACCTGAGATGATCTCTATTGGAAAAGGAAACAATGGTTTAGCTTGCTCTAAGAAGTCTTTGGTATTTTTAGCCTTTCTTAGGGTATGAGTCGCGACGACTCTGACATCATCAAGTTCAAAATCCGCTAGTCGTTCTGCGAATACCTTGAGGCACTCCAATCCCCGTTCGATAGCGCTTTCGGATAAGAAGTTACGCTCATCCAACCCATCGCCTAACCTCACTTTTTGTTTATGTCTGCTGACTAATTGCAGGTGTTGTTCGAATACTCGGGCAACCACCATATGAAAGCTGTTCGAACCTAAATCGATAGCGGCAATACATCGAGAATGTTTGTTATCAATTAGCGGCATGACTTCTTCTCTTGTTTGTACTTCTTGCGAGCAAGTTTCTCCATACGTTTAATATAGTGGTAAGTGGAGAGTTGTGACGTCGGGTAATCAAGTGGGTTTGCTGGTGGTTGTATGTAAGGGTTGCTCATCGATTGCTCTAGCACTCGGGCTTTGTTGCTGTCATCGAAATGAAACTCGGTGATATCGATAATGGTTTGCTTGATCTTTGGATCTAAAATTGGGGCTGCAACTTCGATGCGATGATCAAAGTTTCGTGTCATCCAGTCGGCAGAGGAGATATAGACTTTTGGATTTCCAGCGTTACCAAAGATCATCACTCTTGGGTGTTCGAGAAAACGATCGACCACACTAACAATCTCAATCTGCTCGCTGATGTTGGGGACTCCTAGTACGAGAGAGCACATACCACGAATGACCATTCTCACTTTTACATTGGCTTGGCTGGCCTGATAGAGCTTCTCAATGATCTCTCGGTCGACCAAATTGTTGAGTTTTAGAGTGATGCTTGCTGGCTTGTTCTCTATCGCGTTTTGTATTTCATTCTCTATCAATTGATACAGGCGTTTTCTTGTATTCTTTGGTGACACAATCAGTTGCTTGAACTGTGATTTTTGATAAGGGTTTTCAATATACTTAAAGACTTGTCTCACCTCTTGAGTCAAATCTTCATTCGCAGTGAGCAGAGAAAAATCGGTATACACGCGCGCTGTTACTTCATGAAAGTTACCGGTGCCAATATGAGCGTAATGCGCCGTATGCTTGCCTTCTTTCCGTTTAATGAGCAGCAGTTTGGAGTGGATTTTCAAACTTGGGATGCCATGGATGACTTTTATACCAGCTTCTTGAAGTTTCTTGGTCCATTGAATATTGGCTTGCTCATCAAAGCGGGCTTGCAGCTCAACGACGACAGTTACTTTTTTACCATTGTGTGCCGCATCGATGATCGAGCTAAGGAGTTTTGATCCTTCTGCAACACGGTAAACGTTTATTTTTATGGAGGTTACCTTCGGGTCAAAGGAAGCCTGCCTCACGAGTTCAGTAATGTGATTAAAGGTGTGATAAGGGTAATGCAACAAGATGTCATGAGCTTTGATCGCTTCGAAATAGTTTGGGTGGTGGCTAAAATGGGCGCACTTAATCACGGGTAGTGGACGATTAACTAAATCACGTCGATTAAGGCTTGGGAACTCAGAGAAATGTTTGAAGTTATGATAGCGTCCACCCGCAATGACACTGTCATAGTCAGACAGCTTAAGTCTGACTTGTAAGAAGTGGAGCATTTCAGCAGGCATTTCTGACTCATAGATAAGGCGTATCGGTAGTGCCGTCAAGCGCTGTTCTAAACCCAACGACATAGATTCTAGTAGACTATTTTCATTGCTCTCTTGAAGGTCATAATCGGCATCACGAGTCATTTTTATAGCAAAGCAACGCACGGAGTCATACTCAAAGAATCCTTTAAGCAAGTCATCTAAACAAAATCGAACTATATTATCTAATAAGATCAAAGTCGTACGCTGTGAACCCGAAGTGTCTGGTAACTTAACAAATCGAGGGAGAGCTTCAGATGGGATTTCGAGTAAGACATATTGAGAAGATGTCTCTTGCTCAATGTCGATCGCCAAGTAGCTTTGTTCATCTTTGATAATATTGAGTAACTGGCTATCTTCGTTCAAGAGAAACGGAGTTAAATGTGGCAGCACTTTTTTCTTAAAGTACTTTTTGATCCACTCACTCTGTTCTTCGCTGATTTGTTGTTCGTTGACCAAAAAAATACGATTGCGTGCCAGTTCCAATAGTAAGTCGCTATACAGTTCATGGAATTGAACATCGAGCTTACTTGCTTTGCTCTGCATTTTAGTTAGCAGGGTTTTCTGCGAGTTGGCAGGTAATTGAGGCTCTTGAAGTAAGATCTTTCGTTTCACATCAGCAAATCGGACTTTGTAAAACTCATCGAGGTTTTTCGAGTAAATACCTAAAAAACGAACTCTTTCGATTAAGGGAACTGACTTGTCGGCCGCTTCTTGGAGTACTCTTTCGTTGAAAGATAACCAGCTAAGTTCTTTTGTGACATAGTCTTTTTCCATCGAGATGATAATCCTTGAGTGCTGGCTATAGAGCTGATTACTTTAATTTAGAATGACAAAATTCACAAAATCTATGATCTTACTTTAAGAAATATGGTCAACAAACTTGTTATTAGTTTCAGTTGTTTAACGTAACTTGTAATATAATTGTCATCTAACGTACATATTATGTCAGTAGCTAAAAAAAGGTAGATAAACAGATGGCTTCAGCCCAATTTTCATTGAAAGAGCGCGACAAAAAAAGATGGTTGAAAGATCGTCTCGTCCGTTTTTCGGTGACATGTGGTGCAGTCAGTGTTCTAGCTGCTCTGGTGCTGATCTTTGTTTACTTGGCGATGGTCATTTTACCGGTATTTTCTGATACTGGTTTAGAGACTGACCAAGCCGTGAAGACCGTTGCTGTAGAAAAGCCTATCGCCTTATCCGTAGATGAATACGGTCAGCATGCGTTTACTATCGAAAAATCCGGTTTGGTTCAGTTTTGGGATTTAGAGTCTCAAAATACACATTCTTACTTTGAGCGTAATGTTTTAGCTAACCCCATCGCTTTTTCTCGAAATACCCCATCTGAAAACTGGTTTGCCTTTGCCGATAGCGCAAGCAACCTTACCTTTTTCTACCCTGAGTATAGTGCGCCCGTGCTGCAAAAGGGCAGTGAAGCCGAACCTAAAATTGAGCAAATCGATCTCCCTGAACCATTTTTAAATGATGAATCATCAAACGGAGCAACAATCGAAAAATTCGCGTTCTCTAAGAATGGACGTGGTATCACGGTTGCCGCTCAGCTAAGCGATCAACGAGTTTTGGTCAAGTGGTACCAGAGTGATGTTACTGGTCAGTATGTTTTTCAGAAGAGTCAATGGCTGTCGGATAAGTTGGGTTTACAGCAACAGTTGTTAGTCACACCTGATGGTCAAACCTTATATCTTCGAGCACAATCGGATTTAGTGGTATTGAAGTTATCAGATAACGGTTTTGATGTTCGTGAAGTGATTGATCTTAGCTTGAATGATGCGAAGCACTCGGTGAAAAGTATCGATTTACTATCTGGGGCCTATTCGCTGTTGGTTACGCATGAGGACGGACAGGTTTCTCAGTGGTTCGATGTACTCAAAGATGAAAAGCGTAGCCTGACCCATATTCGAGACTTCCAACTTGCTGAACAAGTGCAATTTATTTTGCCCGATACTTATAGAAAGGGTTTTTATAGTTTCTATAAGAATGGCACATTACAAAGCCACTATACGACCAGTGAAAAGCTGTCGCTGTTCGAGCGCGCATTTGATAAGTCACCACAATTAGCGGCTATGTCTGCCAACGAACTGCATCTGGCTACGTTGATTGATGGCGCCATCAGTGTGGCTAAGGTCGATAATGAATACCCGCAAATATCATTCTCATCGCTTTGGCAAAAAGTCTGGTACGAAAGCTACCCAGAGCCGCAATACGTTTGGCAATCAACGTCGGCGAACGATGACTTTGAAGAAAAATTCAGTTTAGTACCTATCACATTCGGTACTATCAAAGCCGCTCTGTTTGCGATGATGTTTGCCGTGCCGGTTGCTGTGCTCGGGGCCATTTACACCGCATACTTCATGTCTCCACGAATGCGAAGAGTCGTGAAGCCGTCGATAGAACTGATGGAAGCTCTTCCAACCGTTATCATAGGGTTCTTGGCTGGGCTTTGGTTTGCTCCAATTGTCGAAACGCATTTAACGGCAGTCTTCTCATTAATGGTGTTATTACCGTTAAGTACATTGTTGACTGGACTTGTTTGGTACTGTTTGCCGAAGGTGATGACGAGTCGCTTCGCTAATGGTTGGCACGCCTTGATATTGATTCCGGTATTGATGATTACCGTGGTCGCTGTATTTGCTGGTGGAAACAGCATTGAAGCCTTGTTGTTTGACGGTGATATTCGTACCTTCTTAGCTAGCTATGGCATCGACTTTGATCAACGTAATGCGCTGGTGGTTGGTTTCGCTATGGGCTTCGCTGTCATCCCTACCATTTTCACGATTGCAGAAGACGCTATTTTCTCTGTGCCAAAACATTTATCCGATGGCTCACTGGCTTTGGGAGCGACGGCGTGGCAGACACTTATCTATGTGGTGTTATTAACGGCTAGCCCAGGTATTTTTTCAGCAGTTATGATGGGACTTGGGAGAGCGGTTGGCGAAACCATGATCGTTTTGATGGCTACAGGTAACACCCCAATTCTTGACTGGAATATTTTGGAAGGGATGAGAACGTTATCGGCAACGATTGCTGTTGAATTACCAGAATCTGAGGTGGGCGGTTCTCATTTCCGCTTGCTGTTCTTGGCTGCACTCTTGCTGTTTATCTTTACATTCGCGGTGAACTCAGTTGCTGAGTGGGTTAGACAAAGACTGAGAGATAAATATCGTGCGCTGTAGTTTTAAAGGTTCACCTCAATCTCTATCAATGGCTGTTAGCTGTTTGATTAGCGTATCTCACGAACTTGGCTCTTTCTTGGGTTCAGCACGTCAGAGCAAGGTCGTTCATGATGAATAAACTGAAGTCATTATTGTCTTGGATTAAATCAGGCTCTCCGTGGATTTGGCTTACGGGCGGGGCGGTGAGCATAAGTATGCTTTCTGTTCTTGGCCTAATGCTGTTGATTGGCTGGAAGGGTTTAACCTATTTTTGGCCAGCTCCTTTGTATCAATGGCAAGTTGACTCCAAAGACTTATCGTTAGTGGTTGATCTGGACGAAACGGTATCAAAGCAAGATGTATTGATTGGTCAGTTGTATGAACGTAAATACATCCCGATAGAGCAAGTTCCGCAAGTACACGACCTCTTGTCGCCTCAAAACCTGTCGACGGGACTAATTCAGCGCTTGAGTATCAAAGTCGCCAACAGAGAACTGTACCCTGCGGACTTTGTTTCTATTCTGGATGTTAACTTACGAGAACCAACAACTCCGCTTGATTGGATTGTGATTGAACGAAGTCGAGGTGGTTATTTCTTTGGTAAGCCGGTGGGTTTTAAAACCGCTTCTGGCACCTTTGATTCGAACATAGACCAAAAACTCGAACAAGGCTTGGCGTTCGCTGATACTTTACGTAAAGAAACGTCGCGTGTTGTGAACCAAGAAATCCGCAATATCAGTTGGCAATTGGAAAATCTGCGCTTAGAAAAACGTAAGCTTGAACTCAATGAGTCAGTGAGCGACGAATATCTTAAAACCTATACTCAAACTAAACTGGAACTAAATCGCCAGTTAGCGGAAGCAGAAGTAAAGCTTGAGCATCTTAGAACACAGCTCAATGTCGAAAGCTTGTTGGTGGAAGATATGACAGGAGAGCAGGTTGAAATTTCGCTCAGTCATATCTTGGATTATTGGTACCCGAATAATATGTCTTATCTTGAAAAGGTTGGGCATTGGGGCAAACAAGTTTGGAAGTTCTTATCAGAGAATCCACGAGATTCAAACTCTGAAGGAGGGGTGTTTCCTGCGATCTTCGGCACTGTGTTGCTGGTTATTCTCATGTCTATCGTAGTGATGCCACTTGGTGTCGTTGCTGCTATTTATCTCCATGAATATGCAAAAAACAACACACTGACACGTTTGATCCGTATTGCTGTAATTAACTTAGCGGGTGTACCGTCGATTGTGTATGGCGTATTCGGCTTAGGTTTCTTTGTGTATACCATCGGTGGTTCTATCGATTCTTTGTTTTATGCAGAGCGATTGCCAGCTCCGACATTTGGTACTCCAGGCCTGTTATGGTCCGCATTGACCTTAGCGGTATTAACATTGCCCGTTGTTATTGTCACAACGGAAGAGGGCTTAACGCGTATCCCTAGCTCGGTAAGACATGGTTCATTGGCGCTTGGCGCCACTCAATTTGAGACGCTTTGGCGCATTGTTTTACCAATGGCGAGCCCTGCGATTATCACGGGGTTGATATTGGCAATTGCGAGAGCTGCAGGGGAAGTGGCTCCATTAATGCTGGTCGGTGTTGTGAAGCTAGCATCAAGCCTGCCTGTAGATGGTCAGTTCCCATATCTACACTTAGAGAGAAAGTTCATGCACTTAGGCTTCCATATCTACGATGTTGGTTTTCAAACATCTAATATCGAAGCGGCGCGCCCTTTAGTGTATGCGACTTCATTTTTATTGGTTACGGTTATCGTTGGACTGAATTTAACAGCCATCAATATCCGTAATAACTTGCGTGAAAAATACCGAACCTTAGGACAAGATTAGATGTTCTCGATTAATGAAACCTTGGGTTACCAAGCACCACTTGATGTTCACAACCTGAAGGATGAGCAAATTGCTATCTCGATTGAAGGGCTGAATCTTTATTATAAAGAGAGCCAAGCACTTGATGATATCTCGATGCAGATCCCCAAGGGGCAGGTGACGGCTTTTATCGGTCCGTCAGGGTGCGGTAAGTCGACCCTTTTGCGCTGCATTAATCGCATGAATGATCTTGTTGAAGGCTGTAAGGTTTCCGGGAAAGTGAAGCTTCATGGCAAGAACGTCTATCACCCTAAGGTGGATGTCGCGACTTTACGACGTCGTGTCGGCATGGTGTTTCAACGCCCAAACCCTTTCCCTAAATCTATCTATGAGAATGTGGTTTATGGATTGAGGTTGCAAGGTGTGAGCAACAGCCGAGATCTTGATGATGCAGTTGAACGCTCTCTGCGCGCCGCGGCGTTGTGGGATGAAGTGAAAGACCGTTTGCATGAAAACGCTTTTGGTTTATCGGGTGGTCAACAGCAGCGTTTGGTTATCGCTCGTGCGGTTGCCATCGAACCTGAAGTGTTGTTATTGGATGAGCCAACATCGGCACTCGATCCGATTTCGACATTGACGATTGAAGAGTTGATCAACGAACTTAAAACCCAATACACTGTTGTTATTGTTACTCATAACATGCAGCAGGCAGCTCGCGTGAGTGACCACACCGCATTTATCCATATGGGAAAATTGATCGAGTACTCAGATACTGACTCAATCTTTACGTCGCCATTGAAAAATCAAACAGAAGACTACATAACAGGTCGGTATGGTTAACAGGTACGGCTAACGTTTAAGTTCGCGCTATCTAGAGCTAAGTCACTCTGAAATAAACGACTTTATTCATTTCTTTTAAGGAGCTGACATGCATTTTGGTCGCCACATCTCAGGACAGTTTAATGTCGAATTAGAATCTATCCGTACACACGTATTAACTATGGGTGGATTGGTAGAGCAGCAGTTGTCATTTGCGATGCAAGCGCTTCATAAAGATGACGCGGAGCTGGCCAAAAAAGTAATTCGTGACGACCATAAAGTGAATGCGATGGAAGTTTCGATCGATGAAGCATGTACTCGTATTATCGCGAAGCGTCAGCCGACTGCCAAAGATCTGCGTTTGATTATGGCGATCATCAAAACCATTACTGATCTAGAACGTATTGGCGATGTGGCTTCTAAAATCGCACAAGGTGCGATTGAGATCCCTTCAACGAAAGAGCAAAAGTTTCACGTCTCGTTAGAGCCATTGTGTCGTCAGGCAATTACTATGCTGCATCAAGTGTTAGATGCTTTTGCTCGTATGGATGTAGATGCGGCGGCAGAAGTACATAAACTTGATGATAAGCTGGATGCGGAATATGAAGCTGTGATTCGTCAGTTAATGACGTATATGATGGAAGATCCTAAGAACATCCCCAACATTCTGCAAGTGATGTGGTCAGCTCGCGCGATTGAGCGAGTGGGAGATCGTTGCCAAAATATCTGTGAATACATTATTTATTTTGTGAAGGGCAAAGATGTACGCCATCTTGGTGATCAAAGCCTAGATGACGCACTGAAGTAGGCATGAACTTTAGAAGCGAATTATTGCACCAAGGTTAAGGTTGATTGTTGTGTCGTAAGGCACGAAGGTCTTATTGTGATCAAAAATATTCATATCAACACCAGCACGTAGCCCAAGCATTGGTGTCGCTTGGTACACGTAGGCACCGCCTAGGCTTAAACCATGTGCAGTCTTCTCTTCAACTTCGCCTGAGCGCGTTTTTGTACCGTCATAACTCGCTACACCAATCTCCGCCTGAAAGCCATGGTTCTGGTTTCTTCCAAACATATTTTGAATACCAATGCGGTACGCATCGACAGTTTCATCGTATCGGTCGCTGTCATACCAAAGATGAGAGTAGCTTAGGTAAATGGCGCCTAGATTTGCAACGTCAGTAATACCTGCTTGTATTCCAAAGCCATGATAAGAACCAATCTTTAGTTCAGGAGATAAGTGAAGACCACTTGCTGAAACGGAAGTAGAAAGGACGGTAATTAAAAGCAGGGGAGACTTTATCTTCATAAAAATACCTAGAGAAATTAGCCGTCCTTGGCTGCAATGAATTTTGATTTGAATAGATTGGCTTTAGAACTTTCGCTCGAAGGCGGTCAAAGCCTGGATAAGGTGTTAAACCAAGGAAATGATTGATCATAAAAAGCCAGCGTAGACGCTAGCTTTTTCTATTAATTAGAAACGGTAACCGACAGTCCATGAGAATGTGTCGTAATCTACGTCATCGTAACTCGCGAATTCAAAGCGCATGTCAGTGTATAGGTGTTGTCCGAATTCAGCTCGACCACCTAAACCAATAACAAAGCTGGTATCGTTGTATGATTCAGTCCACTTGTGATCAACGATGCTAATTGAATTATCTTCGCTTTGACGTGCTAGGCCAAGGACACCATAAGGTTTCAAAGAGAAGCCATCTAATTCAAATTTATAACCGATGTCAGCGTCAACTTGGAACTTGTAACCATCGACTTCAGCTTTGAAACCTTCAACGCTTTCATCGTCACTGTTAGTTGCGTAAGAAACGTTAATACCTACGATACGGTTAAACTCATAACCATATTCAAGTTTGATGCCGTTACCCCAATCAACAGTGTCGTCTGTTAGCCAGTCGGCAACTTGAGTTTTGTTGTAACCGATACCAACACGGTGTTGGCTGTCAAAGTTGTTTGCAAGAGCAAGAGCAAGAGCAGGAACAGAAAGAAGTGAAGCTGAAATAAGGGTAGTAAGTGCAATTTTCATATTAGTCTCTATTTAGGGTTTAACTGCACGATCCTTCGTAGTTCAGTATCCGTTTTGATAGAGCTAATATTAAACCGTGTTTTACTTTTAGGCTAAGTAGCTGTTTTTATTTCACTGATAATTTTTACTTATTATTCTGAGCCAATAGAGCTCGCTGTATGATGTCAAACAGCCAGTTGGTTAAAGGTGAGTTTCGATTCTTTGCGTGCAAATAACTGTAGACCGGAGTCTTCAGCGTTTTTCCGTCGACTGAGACATCTATCCCGCGTAATGTCGGATAGTTTTCTACTGGGAAAAGGTTGGAGTGGGGCATGTACATATCAGTATGTTGAATGACGTCGATCAGAGCCATGACCAACTCACTGCGAAAACCGATACTATGCTCGATGGAGAGGTCAGTTAAAATCTGAGACGCCAAGCTAAAATTGTCATTCCAACCTGGTGTTACTAATGATGCGATTTCGTACCCTGCCATGTCATATGGAGTTATGGTGTCTTGCTTTAAAGGGTGCTCTTTCCTAACAAATATACGTCCTGTTAATTCAATGAGCTGCCTTGTATAGACTTCTTTACTTGTCTTTTCTCCCAGGTAGCTTACTCCCATCAAAACCTCATCTTTTTGTATATCTGAGACAGACGAGTTTGACCATGGAACAAGCTTTAATTTAGCGTTTGGTGCTTGTGCTCTTATATCTTTAAAAAGTGAGCCAGACAGACAAGAAAGCACCACTGGAGATAGGGCGATTTTCAACGTGTAATCAATCTCTTTCGGGTCAAAAGCGTTCGATGTATTAATCGCGATAGATAGACCGTCCATGAACGGTTTGATTTGATTCGTGAGCTGCTCTGAAAATGCCGTAGGTTGTAAGCCTCCATGAACCTTTACGAAAAGGTCGTCATTGAAGTGGTGTCTTAGCTTTTGTAGGGCTTGGCTAACCGCTGGCTGAGAAACGAATAAACGTTCCGCAGCCTTTCTGGTGTTTTTTTCTTGATAAACAATAAGAAATGTTCGTAACAGGTTTAAATCAAGAGAGCTGAATAAGTCTTTAGCCATATCTATCCATGAAAATTTTCTGTGCTATTTAATCTAATATACGTCAGTCAGTTAGATTAGTCAGTGTGGTTCTCTTCGATTTTTGGTAGCGACTATTGTCCTAAAGCGGTGAGGGCAGCTCTTACATCGGATATCTTATTCGCATCCGTCACGGGGATCTGATAATCATCAATATCATCACTGCCCATTTGAGCACTTGAGTTGCTTTCCATTAGACTTGGTCTTGTCGATTTACCTGAAAGATGAAGTGCAGGCACTTGGGTATTGCTTCGAATCATCTTAGCATTCGTTGCGTTGACGCCAGCCCCAGCCATGATGTCGATTCTTCCATCGGCTTGTTTGACCATATCTGCTAATACATGGATTCCTTGCTCTGCATTGGCAGCAATCCCTGACGTTAGGATCCGTTCACAGCCGAGCGCTATGACCTGTTCTAAAGCAACTTGGTAATCGGTACATTGATCTATGGCTCTATGAAACGTCATTCCAAGATTCAATGAGTGCGCTTTGTCAGCCAGTTGATGCATTTTTGGCATATCAATACTTCCGTTCGGCGCTAATACACCAAGTACGACTCCATCCAACCCAGCACTTGCACAAGCTTCAATATCTTCAAGCATACATAGCATATCGTCATTATCGAAAATGAAGTCGCCTTGTCTTGGTCGTATCATCGCGTAGACAGGAACGGACGAAATTTTTGCCGCTTGTTTCATCATTCCGAAGCTTGGAGTTAACCCGCCAAGTGCCAATGAAGAGCAAAGCTCAATTCGATTCGCGCCGCCAGACAGCGCGTTGTGTAGAGATTCTAAGTTATCGATACAGACTTCAATTTCGATGTTCATCATGTTTACTCATTTAAAGAGATACTGACTAAATAATAGCAATCTAGGTATGATTTTGAATAGGTGTTAGCAGAGGGAAATAGGGGTAAACTTTTGCTTTGTCGCTACCCCAATTCACTTTCAGGTAGGGGAGTGGTGAGGTCGTGTAAAAACAAAAAGCCCGAAGCGTTAACTTCGGGCTTTTAATAGGACTTTACTTCTTAACTGATTGGCGGTGCGCTTTGCGCTATTAGCTTATGCTTTATTTCTCTTTATAGAGAGTCTTCCAACCATTAACCCGCGTTGAGTTCAGGCTTAAGAGGTAATTACTTGCTTAGGTCGTCAGCGTGCTCAGATAGGAACGCAGCAACACCTGTTGGTGATGCGTCCATACCTGCTTTGCCTTCTTCCCATTGTGCAGGACAAACTTCACCGTTCTTCTCGTGGAAGTTTAGTGCGTCTACCATGCGTAGCATTTCGTCGATGTTACGACCTAGTGGAAGATCGTTAACTACTTGGTGACGTACAAGGCCGTCAGCGTCGATTAGGAAAGAACCACGGAAAGCAACGCCTGCTTCTGGGTGCTCAACATCGTATGCTTTGCAGATCTCGTGCTTAACGTCAGCAATTAGAGGGTATTTAACTTGACCGATACCGCCATCAGCGATAGCAGTGTTACGCCATGCGTTGTGAGAGAATTGTGAATCGATAGAAACACCAATTACTTCAACGCCTTTAGCTTGGAAATCTTCTAGACGGTTGTCGAAAGCGATTAGCTCTGAAGGACAAACGAAAGTGAAGTCTAGTGGGTAGAAGAAAACTACCGCTTTCTTACCTTTAGTGAATTCTGCGAAGTTGAAGTTATCAACGATCTCGCCGTTACCTAGAACAGCTGCTGCAGTAAAGTCAGGGGCTTGACGACCTACTAGTACCATTTGGAATCTCCTAAAAAATTAGTTGGCCCAACACATCTTTGTTTGGGCTCCGTTTCTACGGGACAAACTATAGTACAATCGGTACTATAGAAAAAAGCGAATTAAATAGATTAAGTTAATCGAAAAAAGCGATGAGCTTAATCTTTGCCCAGTCTTTAGGTCTACTGACCTTTACGTAACTTATCCTACTCATATTACAAAGTAATTTCATGAATAAATGGCCAAGTCTAAAGCAGCTTCATTATCTTGTTACCCTTCACGAAACCCGTCACTTTAGCGATGCTGCTGATCGCTGTTTCGTCAGCCAATCCACGCTAAGTAAAGGTATTCAAAATCTCGAAGAGCTGATTGGTTGTCCTCTCTATGAGAAGAAAGATAAAAAGAGCCCATTAGTATTTACGCAAGCGGGTGAGCTGGTGGTTAAGCACGGTCGAGAGCTATTGGCGAAAGGGCAAGATCTTGTCGAACTTGGAAATCTATGTAATGGAGACGCGATGCAAGGGCAGCTAAGAGTCGGGTGTATCCCTACCATAGCGCCATTCCTTCTGTGTGATTTGGTTCAAGAAGCCAATCATCGTTTTCCTCAGTTGAACTTACTGTTACGTGAAGACACGACGACTAACTTATTGGCTGCATTACGTCATGGTGAGTTAGATGTGTTGATTCTGGCTCTGCCTGTCGATATCGACAACATGGAGAGTAAAGTTGTTGGGCAAGATCCTTTTAGAATGGTGATCAGTCGTAATCAAGCTGATGGCATTCGTGTTCCGATTAAATACGATGACCTGCCAGATGAGTCTGTATTTTTGTTGGAGAACGAGCACTGCTTAACCGAGCACGCGGTATCAGCCTGTAAGCTAACCGACAAAGAGAAGATAAACCCGTTCACCGCCACAAGCCTACATACATTGGTACAAATGGTGGCGAATGGTTTAGGAACTACCTTTATTCCACAAATGGCGATCGATCATGGTTTGCTGGAAAATCAAAACCTAGTGGTGATCGATCCTCCAGGCCAACAGGCGTACCGAGATATTGGTCTGGTGTGGCGCCCGAGCTCTTCGCGTCTCGAGACATTCCATCAATTAGCGGATGTGGTTTCTGAGTTGTTATAAAAAATCTAGAACATCAAAACAAAAAGAGCGGCCATTTTAGCCGCTCTTTTTGTTTGTTCATTTGAGAAGAAAAACGCCACAAAATGTGGCGTTGGAAATTTATCAATAGCGTTAGATTTTGAAAAAGCTCAGTAAGTCTTTTTGTTTCACCGCTAATGAAGATAGCTCTTCACTCGCTTGTTTGCTCTGCTCAATTCCTGAAACATTTTGGTGAACGATATCAAAGGTCAAAGAAACATTTTGTGAAATATCCTGTGTGACTCCTGATTGCTCTTCAGATGCTGTTGCTACTTGTGTATTCATATCTGAAATCAGGCCAACAGACTCCGTTATTGATGCGAATGCCGTTCTAAGCTGTTCGCTGTAATGACGCGACTCTACGGCTAACGATAGGTTAGATTGCATGAACTGGTTGGCATCTTTTGCTTGTGCTTGAAGTCGAGAGATTATCTCTTGAATATCGACAGTTGATTGTTGTGTTTTAGCCGCCAGAGAACGAACTTCATCAGCAACGACAGCAAAACCACGCCCTTGCTCACCAGCTCGTGCAGCCTCAATGGCTGCGTTGAGTGCTAGCAAGTTCGTTTGCTCAGAGATGGAGTTGATCACTTCAATAACAGTACCGATCTCTACCGAGTACTCTTGCAGTTGATTGACGATATTTGATGTCTCTTCGATTGAATCTTCAACCTTGCGAGATATATCATCTGAGGCATCAAGTGAAACGCCGCCCTTTTTAACATTGGAAGTAGCACCAGTTGCCGCGTTCTCAGCACTAGCTGCATTATGGCTAACCTCATTCGCAGTACTAGAAAGCTCATTGATGGCCGTTGCTATTTGCTCCATTTGGCTCAGTTCTTGTTGAGCGTTCCCTTCTGTTTGACTCATCACGGCCGTTAACTCGACTGAAGCCGCTGAAACATTGTCTGAAATTTGGTGGAAGCCATCGATGATACGACGTAGTTCTTGGCGCATCTCTAAAATGTTTGCGTATATACCCGTTTCTTTGCCTGTTATTGGAATCTGTTTTGAAAGGTCACCGGAAGCGACTTCCTCTACAATGGCTTGAATGTCGCTAGGCTCTCCCCCTACGACTTTCCAGACGCTACGATAAATCGAGATGGCAATGCCAAGGGCAATCGCGATAACAATAATTGAAAGCACACCTAAGATAAATTGAGCGTTTGAAAATCGTTCAACCATGCTTGGTCCGACAGAGTCTTGTTTTGACTTGGTAGATAGCTTTATTTCTTCAATTGTTTTCGCCGCATTGCTACCTGCAATATCAAGGGTTCCAGAAACGATGTTGTTTCGTTCCTTTATCGTGTTAACAACTTCTGAAAAAGTGACTCGGTAGGTTTTAAAGGCATTATTAAAATCAGCTAAGTAACGAATTTGCTCGGCTGACATCAATTGAGATTCTATGGTTTCTACGAGAAATGTGGCGGATGCAAACTCTTTTTGAGCTCGTTGAGCATCTTCTATTTTGTTGCTAGTCAAAAATTTAGAAGCATACAATCGTGATAACAACACATGTTGTTGAAGTTGCCCTGAACTGACAGCAACTTCTAAATCTTCTTCAGCAGAAGCTTGCGTCATCAAGTTAGTCACTGCTTGTCGCATCTTAAGACCTGATGGATCCAAGTTTTCTTTAACTAAGTTGTTCCTAGTATTGACCAGTTGTACAACCTGGTTAAAGCCTTGGCTGTATTGTTTAAGCTGCTTCTCTATCGCTAAAAACTCATTTTTATGTAGGTCGTCGATATGAGCGTCCAATACTTCGTCAATCAACTGAATTGATGTTGTGATGCGCTTATTGAGCTCCGAAGCATGCGATGCAACAGGGTTCTTTATATATTTTAATGCAGATAAACGAGCTTCCAATATGTTGGCTTGGATTCGGCCAGTGGATACACTGGTTAATGCAAGAGAACGATAGGTATTAAACCCATGACTAGATTGATAAAAGCGCAATGAAGCAACGACTGAAATAACCAAAATTAGCGCAAGAATCACGCCAAAACCCAAGGACAGCAATTTCTTTAAACTCATAAGTATCATTCCCAGAAAGGCAGTTTGTTTTTATTGTTAACAAATTTTTACATTATCCAAACGATAGATATATCAATAAATCTAATTAGAGTCTTACATTCTCATATGTAAGAACAATAAGTCAGATAGGTTTGTTGAGATGCTCATTTTTTTGGAACAGGTCTCTAAGAAGAAATGAAGGGTGTGGTGAGTTTCACAGTGAATATGTGAGAGTTGGGGCATGTAAAGAGCCTTGGATTGAAAGGCTCTAGGGGGTTAGCGGGTAAAACAACCTTGATTAACCTTCTACTTCTTCCGGTTCTACTTCTTCTTGTAGTTCGAGTAAGTTGATCGCTATCGTGACGAAATCACTGTCGGTGATAATACCTACTAATTCGTGATCATCTACGACAGGCAAACAGCCCACTTTGTGTTTCTGCATATAAACAGCTGATTCTTTCAATCCTGCTCGTGGTTCTACAGACATTACGCTTTTGTGCATGATGTCGTTGAGCGGTGTAGCAAGAGTAAATGATTGAGCTTGTGGGATGTTTTGCAGGCTAGACTCTTGAGCGGCAAGAACGTCTCGTTGTGTGACGACGCCTAATAGTTTTCTGTCGGCATCAACAACTGGGATGTGGCGGATATCAAGCGCTTCCATCATGTGCTTAGCATCGGCCAGTGAGTGTGAGCGCAATAGGGTATGAGGGTTGCGAGTCATCATATCTTCAACCTTGATCATACGAACCTCCTTCTTTTTTATTTGTTGCTATTACTATAGTTTTTTATCCAAAAAATAACTGAGATCTGACGCATTCTTGGGTGAGTTTTATGCAACTAATTCTTTATTTTGAGGAGGTGAATCAGTAGCATTATTTTACGCCTCTTTACAATAATCCAGTGCTGTAAACCTTGCTATTGCGGCTCGTGTGCCTATACTAGCCCACTGCGAAATTTTTAGTCGTGTTTGTGATGTGTTTCTGGTAACGATTGACTTACCGTAACGATTGATCTGCAACCATGATTTATTATTCGTCAACAGCACAAATCTCATCAACTAAGACAAGACTACAAACATGCAAGTTTCAGATTTTCACTTTGACCTACCAGATGAACTCATTGCTCGCTACCCTCAAGAGGAGCGCACAGCAAGCCGCCTGCTTAAATTAGATGGCAATAGCGGTAACCTAGCTGATGGTTCGTTTAAAGACGTTTTAGACTTGGTTGAGCCAGGCGATCTTGTTGTTTTTAATAACACTCGCGTGATTCCTGCTCGAGTATTCGGTCGCAAGGCCTCAGGCGGTAAGCTTGAAGTGCTAGTGGAGCGTATGCTCGATGAGAAAAGCATTCTTGCGCATGTTCGTTGCTCTAAATCACCGAAGCCGGGCACTAAGTTGTTCCTTGGTGAGAACGATGAGTATGAAGCTGAAATGGTAGCGCGTCATGATGCGTTGTTTGAAATCCATTTCACATCCGATCAAAGCGTTCTAGAGATTCTTAACAGCGTTGGTCACATGCCACTGCCTCCTTACATCGATCGTCCTGATGAAGATGCAGATAAAGAGCGCTACCAGACTGTCTATAATGAAAAGCCGGGTGCGGTTGCAGCGCCAACAGCAGGTCTTCACTTTGATGACAAGCTCATGGCTGGCATGAAAGAAAAAGGTGTCGAGTTTGCTTACGTGACGCTTCACGTTGGTGCTGGCACGTTCCAGCCGGTAAAAGTAGATAATATCAACGATCACCACATGCACGCAGAGTACGTTGAAGTACCGCAAGAAGTGGTTGATGCCGTTGCAGCAGCAAAAGCTCGCGGCGGACGCATTATCGCTGTCGGTACAACCTCTGTGCGTTCACTAGAAAGTGCGGCTCAAGATGCATTGAAAAATGGCACTGAGTTAGTTCCTTTCTTTGGTGACACAGAAATCTTCATCTTCCCTGGTTATGAATACCAGTTGGTGGATTGCTTGATTACCAATTTCCACTTACCAGAATCAACACTGATCATGTTGGTGAGTGCATTTGCTGGTTATGACAATGTGATGGGCGCATACGATTACGCAGTGAAGAGCGAATACCGTTTCTTCAGCTACGGTGATGCGATGTTCATCAATAAGAAAACGAGCTAATTTTAGCTGGTTATAAACGATATAAGCAGAATTTACGGGTGCTAGCAGTAAGCTAGGAGTCGGGCAGGGTGTCTGTCTAATCTCTCGCAAGGAATACGCGACCGCTCCTCATAGAACTCGCTAGATTGAACTTATGTTTAGCTTAAGGTTCTGAATTATCAGTCAGATTGTTTCTCTGGCATATTGGAGGCTTCGTGAAATTAAAATACGAACTTAAAAAAACAAACAGCGGCGCACGTCGTGGTCAACTTCAGTTTGAACGCGGTAGCGTTGAAACACCAGCATTCATGCCTGTAGGTACTTACGGTACGGTTAAAGGCATGACTCCTGAAGAAGTGAAAGACACAGGTGCTGAAATCTTGCTAGGTAATACGTTCCACCTATGGTTACGCCCTGGTCAAGAGATCATGAAACTGCACGGTGACTTGCACGATTTCATGAACTGGAAAGGACCTATCCTGACTGATTCAGGCGGTTTCCAAGTATTCAGCCTAGGTGCGACGCGTAAAATCACTGAAGAGGGTGTTCACTTCCGTAACCCTGTAAACGGTGACAAGATCTTCATGGACGCTGAAAAGTCGATGGAAATCCAAAAGGATCTAGGCTCAGACATCGTAATGATCTTTGACGAATGTACGCCTTACCCTGCAACGCATAAAGAAGCTAAAGACTCAATGGAGATGTCTCTTCGTTGGGCTCAGCGTTCACGCAATCACTTTGACAAGCAAGAAAACCCGAACTCACTATTCGGTATCGTTCAAGGTGGCGTATACGAAGACCTTCGTGATGTATCCGTTAAAGGCTTAACAGAAATTGGTTTTGACGGTTACGCTGTTGGCGGCCTAGCAGTAGGCGAACCAAAAGAAGACATGCACCGTATTCTTGAGCACACATGCCCTCAACTGCCTGAAGATAAGCCACGTTACCTAATGGGCGTAGGCAAACCTGAAGACTTGGTTGAAGGTGTTCGTCGCGGTATCGACATGTTTGACTGTGTAATGCCAACGCGAAATGCACGTAATGGCCACCTGTTTGTCACTGAAGGTGTGATCAAGATCCGTAATGCGAAGCATAAAACGGATACAACACCACTAGATTCAGATTGTGACTGTTACACTTGTAAGAACTACAGCAAGTCGTACTTGCATCATTTGGATCGTTGTAACGAAATCCTAGGTGCTCGACTGAACACGATTCATAACCTGCGTTTCTACCAACGAATTATGTCAGACATTCGTCAATCTATTGATGAAGACCGTTTTGAAGAGTTCGTTGCTGAGTTCTACGCAAGAATGGGGCGTGAAGTGCCACCGTTAGGTAAAGAATCTTAGTATTTCTTTTTTTGCGAGCCCCATCTCTATTCCTAGAGATGGGGCTTGAAAATAAAGGGATACAACCCAATTAGACAAACAATTACCAAAATATAATAGAGGATGTTTTTAATGTTTATTTCTCAAGCTCACGCAGCAGTAGAAGGTGCACCAGCAGGCGGCGGTTTCGAAATGCTTATCATGCTAGGTATGTTCGCTGTGATCTTCTACTTCATGATCTACCGTCCACAAGCTAAGCGCGTAAAAGAGCATAAGAGCCTTATGTCTTCTATGGGCAAAGGCGATGAAGTTCTAACAAGCGGCGGTCTAATCGGTAAGATTACTAAGATTGCAGAAGACAGCGACTACGTTGCTATCGAACTGAACGCAAACAACGAAGTTGTTATCAAGAAAGACTTCGTTACAGCAGTGCTACCAAAAGGTACTCTGAAATCACTATAAACAGCTAGAGGATCCTCGCTGTGCTAAACCGTTATCCGTTATGGAAGTATTTGATGGTGGTGTTTGCCATCGCTATCGCCGCGTTGTACGCACTTCCGAATATATACGGTGAAGATCCGGCAGTTCAAGTTACAGGGGCGCGTGGCGCCTCTGTAGATCTGTCTACGCTGGATGCTGTCACCAATGCTCTGGAAGCAGAGAACCTTTCTACTAAATCCGTTGCTCTAGAAAACGGTTCCATTCTTGTTCGCTTTAACGATACAGATACGCAAATTAGTGCCCGTGATATCATCACAGAAGCACTAGGTGATGATGTTATCGTTGCTTTAAACCTTGCGGCTTCAACTCCTGATTGGCTTGAATCTATTGGTGCTGCACCAATGAAACTGGGTCTTGATCTACGTGGTGGTGTTCACTTCTTAATGGAAGTGGATATGGATGCTGCGATGCAAAAGCTAGTTGGCCAACAAGAAGAAGCCTTCCGTAGTGAACTTCGTGAAGAAAAAATTCGTTACCGTGCTATTCGCCCATCGGGTAAAGATGCAGTTGAAGTGATTCTACGTAACGAAGAGCAGCTTGCTGAAGCGAAATCGCTACTGCAATCTAAGCACCAAGATATGACGTTCGTAGATTCAGAATCTAATGGTCGTTTTTCTTTGGTTGCTCGTTTTACAGATGCTCGTCTTCAAGAAATCCGTAACTATGCAGTAGAGCAAAACATTACCATTTTACGTAACCGTGTTAACGAACTTGGTGTTGCTGAACCTTTGGTTCAACGTCAAGGTGCTAGCCGTATCGTAGTGGAATTGCCTGGTGTTCAAGACACGGCGCGCGCTAAAGAAATTCTTGGTGCAACGGCGACACTTGAGTTCCGTGAAGTTGATAGTAGTGCTGACTTAGCCGCTGCCGCTTCTGGTCGTGCCCCTGCGGGTAGCGAAATCAAGCAAGATCGTGATGGTCGCCCTGTGGTACTTAAGAAGCG
Source organism: Vibrio sp. QJM3NY_26 (assembly GCF_057786005.1). Lineage (NCBI taxonomy): Bacteria > Pseudomonadati > Pseudomonadota > Gammaproteobacteria > Vibrionales > Vibrionaceae > Vibrio > Vibrio sp. QJM3NY_26. The sequence continues at coordinate 640,023 of NZ_CM173515.1, forward strand.
CGTTATTCTAGGCGGTTCAAGTATTACTGATGCAAGCTCAAGTGTTGATGAATATGGTCGCCCACAAGTTAACATCTCGCTAGACAGCGAAGGTGGTAGCAAGATGTCTACATTCTCTCGTCAGAATATCGGTAAGCTTATGGCTACGGTATTTGCAGAGTACAAAGACAGCGGTCGTAAAACACCAGAAGGTCGAGTGATCTTAAGTAAGCACGAAGAAGTGATCAACCAAGCGACGATTCAATCTGCGCTAGGTCGTAACTTCCGTATTACGGGTATCGACTCAACGGCTGAAGCTCATAACTTGGCACTTTTACTACGTGCTGGTGCATTGATTGCACCTATCTCGATTGTAGAAGAACGTACGATTGGTCCATCTATGGGTCAACAAAACATCGATATGGGTATCATGGCGATGGTTTGGGGTATGGCTGCAGTAATGTTGTTTACTCTGCTTTACTACCGTACTTTCGGTTTGATTGCGAACGTTGCTCTGATGGCTAACTTGGTGTTGATTATCGGTGTGATGTCGATGATCCCGGGGGCTACTATGACTCTGCCAGGTATTGCCGGTATCGTATTGACGGTTGGTATGGCGGTCGATGCCAACGTACTTATCTTTGAGCGTATACGTGAAGAACTTCGAGATGGACGCAGTCCACAACAAGCGATTCACCAAGGTTATGCAAACGCATTTAGCACCATCGCCGATGCCAATATCACCACACTACTGACAGCAATTATTCTATTTGCTGTAGGTACAGGTGCAATTAAAGGCTTCGCGGTAACGCTGTCTATCGGTATCTTAACTTCAATGTTTACAGCTATTGTCGGAACACGTTGTATCGTGAATCTGATGTATGGCGGCAAACGCGTTAAGAAACTGTCGATCTAAGGCTAGGAATTAATATGTTTCAGATTCTAAAAGCAGAAAAAATGATCGACTTTATGCGTTGGTCAAAGGTTGCCTTTTTATTCTCAATCTTGATGATTGGTACTGCCATCTTTACCTTAACAACGAAATCGTTGAATTGGGGTCTAGATTTTACCGGTGGTACTCTGATTGAAGTGGGTTTTGAGCAACCAGCAAACCTACCTGATATCCGTAGTGCACTAGAAGCGGAAGGTTTCGGTGATGCAACGGTACAGAACTTTGGTTCTGCACGTGAGGTCATGGTTCGTTTACGTCCACGTGACGGTGTTGCTGGCGAAACGCTTGGTAACCAGATCCTGTCTGCAATTAAAGATGGTACTGGTGAGCAAGTTGAGATGCGTCGTATCGAGTTCGTTGGCCCTAATGTGGGTGACGAGCTAACAGAAGCGGGTGGCCTTGCTATCCTTGTTTCTCTGATCTGTATCTTGATCTATGTGTCAGTGCGATTCGAATGGCGTTTGGCAGCAGGTGCAGTACTAGCACTGGCGCACGACGTTATCATCACTCTGGGTGTGTTCTCTCTAATGCAAATTGAGGTGGATCTTACCATCGTAGCAGCCTTGCTAACGGTCGTCGGTTACTCCCTCAACGATACCATAGTCGTATTTGACCGTATTCGTGAGAACTTCCGTAAGATGCGTAAGGGTGAAGCACCCGAAGTACTGAACAGCTCAATCACACAAACATTGAGCCGTACCTTGATTACTTCTGGTACAACGTTGTTCGTAGTTATCGCGCTGTTCGCTCAGGGCGGTGCTATGATTCACGGCTTCGCGACTGCACTTCTATTGGGTATTACCGTTGGTACTTATTCTTCTATCTACGTTGCATCTGCACTCGCTATGAAGTTGGGTATTACGCGTGAACACCTAATGCCACCACAAGTGGATAAAGAAGGTGAAGAGTTTGACGAGATGCCTTAGGCCTTGGCTTAACAATTTTCGCTGAACCAAAAAAACCGCTAGGCAACTAGCGGTTTTTTTATGTCTGTACTTCATAGGTAAGCTTCTATTCTCGATGGGGCTTTGCAGTATGTATCATTCCGTAAATGCCGCTTGAGTGGTGACTCAAATGCAACTTACGGGATAAGTGATTGGTGTTCACTTTAACTAACCGCCATCTTGCTCGTATCTCGTATCTCGTATCTCGTATCTCGTATCGCAGATACAAAAAAGCCCCGCAATAGCGAGGCTTTGAAAATCTTCAGCTCTTAACTAAAGAGCATTAACGTAGGTCTGAATTACTTCAGCATACCTTCGTTAGAGTTCTCACGAACGTGCTTAAGAATAGACTTAACACCACGTGCGCTTGAAGCAACAACATTACCAGACGTCATGTAATCAGTACCGCCAGCAAAGTCAGTCATGATAGCGCCAGCTTCACGAGCGATTAGATCGCCAGCTGCTAGATCCCATGGCTTAAGGCCTAGTTCTAGGTAGCCGTCAACACGGCCAGCCGCTAGGTAACATAGGTCAAGTGCTGGAGAGCCAGTACGACGGAAGTCTGCACAATCAACGAATAGACCAGAGATGATCTTCATGAAAGATTCAGAGTGTTGTTTTTGCTTGAATGGGAAACCAGTCGCTAGAACAGTACCTTGAAGGTCTTTAAGTTGAGTAACACGCATACGAGCGTTGTTAAGTTGAGCACCAGAGCCACGTTGAGCTGTGAATAGCTCGTTTAGCATTGGGTCATAAACACAAGCAACTTCTGTACGACCGTTCATACGAACAGCAATAGATACAGAGAAGTGAGGGAAACCTTTTACAAAGTTGTTGGTGCCATCTAGTGGGTCAACGATCCATTGTACGTCAGAATCTTTACCTTCAGTCAGGCCTGACTCTTCAGAAATAATGCTGTGCTCTGGGTAAGATGATTTGATTGTCTCAATAATCATGTACTCAGCTTCTTGAGCAATGTTAGTAACGTAATCGTTGTTACCTTTTAGAGACGATTCGATCTTATCAGTTGTTTCTAGAGATTTAGCAATATGGTTGCCAGCTTTACGCGCAGCGCGTATCGCAATGTTTAGCATTGGATGCATATGGTTTTTCCCACAAGATGTTAAAGAACAATTTAAAGCGGCGGCGAGTATACCAAAGTTTCCCCAAAAGGGAAGTGGTTATTTTTTGAACTCTTAGTTTCACATTCCGAGAAGGGTCTGACCATTTTACTTTGCTATGTGTTAATATCTCGCGATTATTTTTAAAGTGGTGTCATATAGCATGTTAGACAATGTAAAAGTCGTTCTGGTTGGTACGTCTCATTCAGGGAATATCGGATCAGCAGCTCGCGCAATGAAAGTGATGGGTTTGAGTCAATTAGTTCTTGTAGACCCTCAATGTGAAGTTGACGAGCAGACCTTAGCACTGGCTGCGGGTGCGGGTGACATCGCAGAAAACGCGACCATTGTGTCTACATTGGATGAAGCAGTAAAAGACTGTGGTTTGGTGGTCGGTTCAAGTGCACGTTCAAGAACGCTTGAATGGCCAATGCTAGAGCCTCGTGAATGCGGACAAAAGTTTGCCGTTGAAGGTCAAAAGCACCCAGTCGCATTAGTCTTCGGCCGTGAGCGCACTGGCTTGACTAACGATGAGCTTCAGAAGTGCCACTTCCATGTATGTATCCCAGCCAACCCTGAGTACAGTTCATTGAACCTAGCGATGGCTGTGCAAACGCTAAGCTATGAAGTTCGCGTGGCACACCTTGATATGGTTGCGAGCCAATATCAGCCACAGCAACAAGATGAGTACCCACGTCACGAAGAACTAGAAATGTTCTATGAACACCTTGAAAAAGTGATCATTGATACCCAATTTATCTCTAAGGATAAACCGGGTCAGGTGATGAACAAGCTACGTCGTCTGTTCAGCCGAGCTCGTCCTGAACTGCAAGAGATCAATACTCTACGTGGCATTTTGACTTCAATTGAGAAGAGCAAAAACGACAAATAAAACCCACTCTGCTTGTAGGGATGAATACCTGACTAAAATAGTCAACTAAATACTTGACCAATTTAGTCGGGTATGGGAAAATTCCAACCACATAAACAATGTGGATACGGTGTGATATGAAACTTACATCTAAAGGAAGATATGCGGTAACAGCTATGCTAGATGTAGCACTGCATTCGCAAAAGAGCCCAGTACCTCTGGCTGACATTTCAGAGCGACAAGGCATCTCGTTATCTTACTTAGAACAACTATTTTCTAAGTTACGTAAAGCTGGCTTAGTTGCTAGTGTTCGTGGTCCTGGCGGTGGTTACCGTTTAGGTGCTGAAGCGAGCGACATCGCTGTCGGAACTGTGATTGCTGCAGTAGACGAATCAGTGGACGCAACTAAGTGTCACGGTCGAGCAGACTGCCAAGGTGGTAGTCGTTGTTTAACTCACACTTTATGGCGTGATTTAAGCTCCCGAATCAGCAGCTTCTTAAACGACATTACGCTCGGTGAGCTAATGAAAGATAACGAAGTTTTACAGATTTCTGATCGTCAAGATATCGATCTTGCGGTTAATAATGGTTTTGCACATAAAAATACGAGCACTACAACGATTAGTGCAGCACCTCACGGTGTTAATGCCCGCTCTTAGCGGTCAGTTTTTACATTGGAGTAGAAAATGAAACTGCCTATTTACTTTGACTATTCAGCTACATGCCCAGTCGATCCACGTGTTGCTGAAAAAATGGTTCAGTGCATGACGATGGACGGTAACTTCGGTAACCCTGCATCTCGTTCACACCGTTACGGCTGGCAGGCAGAAGAATCAGTAGATAATGCTCGTGAGCAAATTGCCGATCTACTAAATGCAGACCCACGTGAAATTGTTTTCACGTCAGGTGCTACAGAGTCAGACAACCTTGCTATCAAAGGTGCAGCGCACTTTTACGAGAAGAAAGGTAAGCACGTAATCACGTGTAAAACAGAACACAAAGCGGTTCTTGATCCATGTCGCCAACTAGAGCGTGAAGGTTTTGAGGTTACATACCTTGATCCAGAATCAAACGGCATCATTGATCTAGACAAGCTACAAGCTGCAATGCGTGAAGATACTGTTCTAGTTTCTATCATGCACGTAAACAACGAGATTGGTGTAATCCAAGATATCGGTGCAATCGGCGAATTATGTCGTGCACGCAAGATCATCTTCCACGTTGATGCGGCGCAGTCTGCGGGTAAAATCCTACTAGACGTAAAAGAGACGAAAGTTGATCTTATCTCTATGTCTGCACACAAAGCATACGGCCCTAAAGGCATCGGCGCTTTGTACGTTCGTCGTAAGCCACGTATTCGCCTTGAAGCGCAAATGCACGGTGGCGGCCATGAACGTGGTTTCCGTTCTGGTACTCTTGCTACTCACCAAATCGTGGGTATGGGCGAAGCGTTTGCTATCGCTAAACAAGATATGCAGAAAGATTACGATCACGCACTAGCACTTCGTGAGCGCCTATTGAAAGGTGTTCAGGATCTAGAAGCAGTAACCGTAAACGGCGACTTAGACCAACGTGTACCACACAACCTAAACGTGAGCTTCGCTTTCGTTGAAGGTGAGTCTCTGCTTATGTCTCTAAAAGACCTAGCAGTATCATCGGGTTCAGCATGTACATCAGCAAGCCTAGAGCCTTCATACGTTCTACGTGCTCTTGGTCTAAACGATGAACTGGCACACAGCTCAGTACGTTTCTCATTCGGCCGTTTCACAACGGAAGAAGAAATCGACTACGCGATTGCACAAATCCGTGTAGCGGTAAACAAATTACGCGACATGTCTCCTCTATGGGATATGTATAAAGAAGGGATTGATTTGAACACTGTTGAGTGGGCTCATCACTAATCTCACGGAAATAGAGGATTCGAGGTAACTATCATGGCATATAGCGAAAAAGTAATTGATCACTACGAAAACCCACGTAACGTAGGTTCGTTTGATAAAGAAGACCCAAGTGTAGGTAGCGGCATGGTTGGCGCACCGGCTTGTGGTGACGTAATGAAACTGCAAATCAAAGTATCTGCAGAAGGCATTATTGAAGACGCAAAATTCAAGACTTACGGTTGCGGTAGCGCAATCGCTTCTAGTTCACTGGTTACAGAGTGGGTTAAAGGTAAAAGTATTGATGAAGCAGCTGCTATTAAAAACTCTGAAATCGCAGAAGAGCTTGAGTTGCCACCAGTGAAAGTTCACTGTTCAATTCTTGCTGAAGATGCAATCAAAGCAGCTGTTGCGGATTACAAAAAGAAGCACTAATCGCTTCAATACCGTAATTACGTCGACAAAATAAGTAATATTTGGGAGCACCCTTTGTGCTCCCACCTGAGTTCTCAATTTATATAAAACACAAGGTTGTAGTATGGCCATCACCATGACAGATACGGCAGCAAGCCGAGTTCAAGCTTTCCTAGATAACCGTGGTAAAGGTCTCGGATTACGCTTAGCAGTAAAAACTACTGGCTGTTCGGGTATGGCGTATGTACTGGAATTCGTTGACGAGCTTAACGAAGAAGACGAAGTGTTTGAGCATTCAGGTGTTAAGGTCATCATTGATCCAAAGAGCCTAGTATACCTAGATGGTACTGAGCTTGATTATGTAAAAGAAGGCCTAAACGAAGGTTTTGAATTCAACAACCCGAACGCGAAAGGCGAATGTGGTTGTGGTGAGAGCTTCAATGTTTAAACGCTTGAATCGTTAAGCGTTGTAAGCGAAGAATAAAATTAGGCTCTGAACAAAGAGCCTAAACTTAGGACCACCTTTACATGAATCATTTCGAATTATTTGGGCTACCACTTCAGTTTCAACTGGATGGTAGCCTTCTTTCTTCTCAGTTTAGAGATCTGCAACGCCAATTCCATCCTGATAAATTTGCGATAGCTTCTGAGCGAGATCGCTTATTAGCCGTGCAAAAAGCAGCACAAATCAATGATGCGTACCAGGTATTGAAGAATCCAATTAGCCGAGCAGAATACCTGCTGGTTCAACACGGCGAAGACATTCGTGGCGAACAACAGACCATGCAAGATCCGATGTTCCTGATGGAGCAGATGGAATTGCGTGAAGAGCTAGAAGACATCGCAGACAGTTCTGATCCCGAAGATGCGCTATTTGCATTTGAAGGCAAGGTTAGCAAAATGTATAAACAACAATTAAGCGCTATCCAACAAGAACTCGAAAGCGAAGCTTGGCTTGAAGCTGCAGACCGAGTAAGAAAGCTTAAGTTTATTGCAAAATTAAAGAATGAAATCGAATTAGTTGAAGATCGTTTGATCGGCTAGTTTGTATAACAAGGACACCTCCATGGCACTACTTCAGATTGCAGAACCAGGGCAAAGCGCCGCTCCTCACCAGCATAAGCTTGCTGTGGGTATTGATTTAGGTACAACAAACTCGTTGGTTGCTGCAGTACGCAGTGGCGAGGCGAGTACACTCGTTGATCAACAAGGTCGAAGCATTTTACCTTCAGTTGTTCACTACCAATCGGAATCTTATACGACTGGTGATGAAGCGCGTGCAAATGCACAGACTGATCCTAAAAATACCATTATCTCAGTTAAGCGATTAATCGGTCGTTCACTGTCAGATATTCAACAGCGATACCCGTCTCTGCCATATCAGTTTGAAGAAAGTGATAATGGTTTGCCTGTGATTCGCACAGAGCAAGGCAACAAGAACCCAATTCAAGTATCAGCAGACATTCTGCGAGCGCTAGGTCAACGTGCTGAGTCAACACTAGGTGGCGAGCTATCTGGTGCAGTGATTACCGTTCCTGCGTACTTTGATGATGCACAGCGTGCAGGTACGAAAGACGCGGCGCAACTTGCTGGTCTTCACGTGTTACGCCTTCTTAATGAACCTACTGCCGCTGCGATTGCTTACGGTCTGGATTCAGGTAAAGAAGGCGTGATTGCCGTTTATGACTTGGGTGGTGGTACGTTTGATATCTCTATCCTACGCCTATCTAAAGGTGTCTTTGAAGTTCTAGCAACCGGTGGTGACTCTGCATTAGGCGGCGACGATTTTGACCATTTGATTGCAGAACATTTCCAAGCGCAAATGGGCTTATCAGAGCTAACGGCAGAACAGAACCGTATTCTTCTAGACGCAGCAACAGAAGCGAAGATTGGCTTATCTGAAGCTGAAAGTGTTGATGTTGATGTACTAGGTTGGTCTGGTTCATTAACTCGTGAAGAGTTCGAAGAGCTCATCAAGCCACTAGTTAAGAAAACGCTACTTTCGTGCCGTCGCGCACTGAAAGATGCTGAAGTTGACGCGGACGAAGTTCTGGAAGTGGTTATGGTTGGTGGTTCAACTCGTACCTTACTTGTCCGTGAAATGGTGGGTGGCTTCTTTGGTCGTACGCCATTAACCAGCATTAACCCTGATGAAGTGGTTGCGATTGGTGCGTCGATTCAAGCGGATATCTTAGTTGGCAACAAGCCTGACTCTGAGATGCTACTTCTAGATGTTATCCCACTTTCCTTAGGTATCGAAACTATGGGTGGCTTGGTCGAAAAGATCATTCCACGTAATACCACGATCCCTGTTGCTCGCGCACAAGAATTTACCACGTTCAAAGACGGTCAAACTGCAATGACAGTGCACACCGTGCAAGGTGAGCGTGAAATGGTCGACGACTGTCGTTCACTGGCTCGATTTGCTCTGAAAGGCATTCCGCCAATGACAGCAGGTGCTGCGCATATTCGTGTCACTTACCAAGTGGATGCTGATGGCCTGTTATCGGTTACCGCGATGGAGAAGAGCACTGGCGTTCAAGCTGAAATCCAAGTTAAGCCTTCTTACGGTCTAAGTGACAACGAAGTGGCTAGCATGCTGAAAGATTCGATGACGTTTGCAAAAGAAGACATGCAAGCGCGCGCTCTGGCTGAGCAACGCGTAGAAGCGGATCGTGTTATCGAAGGCCTTATTGCTGCAATGCAAGCCGATGGTGACGAGCTGCTTGATGAACAAGGAAAACAACAACTTGTTCAAGCGATTGAAGCACTGATCGAAGTGCGTAATGGCGATAATGCTGATGCCATTGAACTAGAAATTAAGAATACCGACAAAGCGAGCCAAGACTTTGCTTCTCGTCGTATGGATAAATCAATTCGAGCTGCACTGTCAGGTCAGTCAGTCGATAATATTTAATAGTTAGAGAATAGATAAACATGCCAAAGATTATTGTTTTACCTCACGAAGATCTATGTCCAGAAGGCGCTGTTTTAGAAGCAAAAACTGGTGAGACGGTTCTTGATGTTGCACTGAAGGCCGGTATTGGTATTGAACACGCATGTGAAAAGTCGTGTGCATGTACTACATGTCACGTTGTGATTCGTGAAGGTTTCGACTCATTAGAAGAAAGTGATGACCTAGAAGACGACATGCTTGATAAAGCATGGGGTCTGGAAATGGAATCTCGTCTTGGTTGCCAAGCTAAAGTGGCGGATACTGACCTGGTTGTTGAGATTCCAAAGTACACATTGAACCTAGCTTCTGAAGAGCACTAAGAACTCAGCTCGGCTAAAACTGTTAGTAAAACTGGCATAGAATATAAATCATGAAGATGACAAATCGTCGCTGATAAATATAAGGAAGTGTTATGAGCTTGAAATGGATTGATTCGCGAGATATTGCGATTGAACTATGTGATTTATACCCAGATACCGATCCTAAAACCGTGCGTTTTACGGACTTGCATCAATGGGTGTTAGATCTTGAAGATTTTGATGATGAGCCGAATCACTCGAATGAGAAAATTCTAGAGGCCATTATTTTGTGCTGGATGGATGAGATGGACTAGCCCTCTTGTTCTATAATTTGGCCGTTGGTTGGAATTTATCCAATATAAAATACAGCCAAGTTAACAATTCTTACTAAAAAAAGCGGACCTTATGGTCCGTTTTTTTATCAAAATGACATTTTTCTCCTACATAATGCTAACATCAGTCCGCTAATAAAAAATAATCAGAACCACACACTCAAGGTGGTTCATGACAAGGAGAAATCATGTCTACACAGATGTCAGTATTTTTAAGTCAAGAAGCTGCCCAGCCTCAGTGGGGAGCAAGAGCTATTTTATCGTTTTCTGAAGCGGGAGCGACAATTCACATTGGTGAAGGCCACGACTTAGGGGCGGTTCAACGTGCTGGTCGTACGCTTGACGGACAAGGTATCGCATTGGTTTCACTTAGCGGTGAAGGGTGGGATTTAGAAAGCGTTTGGGCTTTTTACCAAGGCTACCGTGGACCAAAGAAAAAGAATGCATTGGAATGGGATACACTTTCAGAAACCGATCAAGCTGAGCTAGAAGCTCGCATTCGCTCTACTGATTGGACTCGTGACATTATCAACAAAACCGCTGAAGAAGTGGCACCTCGTCAATTAGCGACGATGGCTGCGGAATACATCAAGTCAGTAGCTCCTGCGGGCACAGTTAAAGCGAAAATCGTTAAAGACAAAGACCTACTAACCGAAGGTTGGGAAGGCATCTACGCGGTAGGTCGCGGCTCTGAGCGTACTTCTGCAATGCTTCAACTGGACTTCAACCCTACCGGTGACGAAGACGCACCTGTATTTGCTTGTCTGGTTGGTAAAGGTATCACTTTCGACTCAGGCGGTTACAGCATCAAGCCAGGTCAATTCATGACAGCAATGAAGGCTGACATGGGCGGCGCGGCGACTATTACTGGTGGTTTAGGTCTAGCGATTGAACGCGGCCTGAACAAGCGTATTAAGCTTATTCTATGTTGTGCAGAGAACATGATCTCTGGTCGTGCATTGAAGCTTGGCGACATCATTACTTACAAAAATGGTAAGACGGTTGAGATCATGAATACCGATGCGGAAGGTCGCTTGGTTCTTGCTGATGGTTTGATGTACGCAAGTGCACAAAACCCTGAGCTGATCATCGACTGTGCAACGCTAACCGGCGCGGCTAAAAACGCACTGGGTAACGACTACCACGCGCTATTGAGCTTCGATGATGAGTTATCTCACCAAGCACTAACGGCGGCAAACCAAGAGAAAGAAGGCCTATGGCCATTGCCTCTTGCTGATTTCCACCGTGGCATGTTGCCTTCAAATTTTGCTGATCTTTCAAACATCAGCTCTGGTGATTACACTCCGGGTGCAAGTACCGCTGCTGCGTTCCTTTCTTACTTTGTAGATGACTACAAAAAAGGTTGGATTCACATGGACTGCGCGGGTACTTACCGTAAGTCATCAAGTGATAAGTGGGCTGCAGGCGCGACCGGTATGGGTGTTCGTACACTGGCTCGTCTTCTTATCGACCAAGCAAAATAATAATAAGAGTGAGCGGTATTTCGATACCGCTTATTCATCAACTCAGATCGAATGATCTTAGTAATTTCAGTATTTAATAACAAAAAAATGAAGTGAAGGAATCCCTATGGCTCTAGAAAGAACGTTCTCAATTGTTAAGCCGGATGCAGTTAAGCGTAACCTTGTTGGTGAAATCTACCACCGCATTGAAAAAGCAGGCCTACAGATTATTGCCGCTAAAATGGTTTCTCTTACTGAAGCGCAAGCAAGTGGCTTCTATGCAGAACATGAAGGTAAAGAGTTCTTTGGACCACTAAAAGAGTTCATGACTTCTGGTCCTATCATGGTTCAAGTACTTGAAGGCGAAAATGCGATCGCTCGTTACCGTGAACTAATGGGTAAAACTAACCCAGAAGAAGCGGCATGCGGCACTATCCGTGCTGACTACGCAATCAGCATGCGTTACAACTCAGTACACGGCAGTGACAGCCCTGAGTCTGCAGCTCGCGAGATCGAATTCTTCTTCCCAGAATCTGAAATTTGCCCACGTCCAGCTGAATAAGCAGACAACAGCAAATATCAATAAAGGCTTCACTTCGGTGAAGCCTTTTTCGTATGTGGACTTTGCATTCTCGATAATCTATTTAGTCGTCATTCCCGAGAGCGACGGAGGAGCGTAATCGGTAATCTTTTCTTCAAATTGGTTATTCTCAGACCGAACAAGACAATTGTTCAAATTTTAATCGCTTAACTTTGAATGTCTTAATAAACACAGGGTTTTACAGCGCTTGTTGAAGTTGCGTAAAGCCTGTACAATTCGCGCCCTTAATTATTGTTCCGTCATTGAGAGGCATCATGACCACAGCTAAAGTCAATCTACTCGATTTTGATCGTAAAGGTCTTCGTAAATTTTTCACAGAAGAACTGAATGAGAAAGCGTTTCGAGCAGAGCAAGTGATGAAGTGGATTTATCACTTCGGTGTCGATGACTTCGAACAAATGAACAACATCAACAAAAAATTACGTGAGAAACTGCTGCATCGCTGTGAGATTGTTGCACCTATCGTTTCTGAAGCTCAGCACTCTGCAGATGGCACCATTAAATGGGCGATGAGCGTTGGTGACCAAGACGTTGAGACGGTATACATCCCAGATGGTGACCGTGCGACGCTATGTGTATCTTCACAGGTTGGTTGTGCACTAGAATGTAAATTCTGCTCTACGGCTCAACAAGGCTTCAACCGTAACCTGAAAGTTTCAGAGATCGTTGGTCAAATCTGGCGTGCTGCACGTGAAATCGGTTTAGAGAAAGATACGGGTCGTCGTCCAATTACTAACGTCGTAATGATGGGTATGGGGGAGCCTCTGCTTAACATGAAGAACCTAATTCCATCATTAGAGCTGATGCTTGATGATCTAGGATTCTCACTGTCTAAGCGTCGTGTGACAGTATCAACATCTGGTGTTGTTTCTGGTCTTGATCAGATGACAGACAACATCGATGTGGCTCTGGCGATTTCTCTACACGCACCAAACGATGCACTACGTAGCCAAATCATGCCAATCAACGACCGTTGGGATATCCAAGATTTCCTAGCATCGGTTCGTCGTTACATTGCTTCTTCAAATGCTAACCGCGGTAAAGTAACGGTTGAGTACGTTCTATTGGATCATGTGAATGATGATATGGACCACGCTCGTGAACTTGCTGAGCTAATGAAAGATACGCCTTGTAAGATCAACTTGATTCCATTCAACCCTTATCCGGGTTCGCCTTACAAGAAGCCAAGCAACTCTCGTATTGATCGCTTCCAAAAAACGCTGATGGAATACAACTACACAGTAACGGTTCGTAAAACACGTGGCGATGATATTGATGCCGCATGTGGTCAGTTGGTTGGTGATGTTATTGATAGAACCAAGCGTACTAAAATGCTGAAAGCCGCCTCTGAAGCCAACTTAATCGCAGGTGATGTGATTCAAGTAAAAGCGGTTTAAATACCATTTAGATCTAAACAAGCCAGAAGGATTCCTTCTGGCTTGTTGCTTTTCTGGAAGGTGAATTTCCAAAAATTGGATTTTTTCCCCACGCTTTCTTACATTTTTCGTTAAATTTTGGACAAAACCATGAGCTGACGGTAAATTTTGTCGAAAGTGTTTTTGCCTTGTAATGGCATTAGCTTATGATTAAATAATCTTAAATTAATTTAAGTGCTCGCTTGTTACCCGATAATCGTCAATGTGTCTATTTAGGTTGGCTACTTGATAAACTAGCTTCCTGAGAAAGTCGCTCACCAACAGTGTGTGGTTTTCTACTTTAAGGGTTGATGAACCGGGTGACAGGAAAAATTCCACATAGTAGGTTGTAAGATTGAGCTTAAACGAAAATAAAAAATGCTCTCATCAACCTGCAATAATACTTTAGAAGTTCACTCTCTATGAACACAGAACAAGAAACACAAACGCAAGAAACTGTCGCTCCAGCAATTGAAGCGGGAACGCTGCTCAAAAATAAACGAGAATCTCTTGGTTTAACACAAAAGCAGATCTCTGATCGCTTGAAGCTACGCGTTACGCTTATCCAGCAAATTGAAGAAAACCAATTCGAGTCAGATCAGGTTGCCACCTTTATGCGTGGTTACATTCGTTCATACGCGAAATACGTCAATCTTGATGAAAAAGTCGTGTTGAACGCGCTTCATCATTCTGGTGATGCCCAACATCAAGAACAAGAAATGTTGAGCTTCTCTCGTAAGACTAAAACCGAGAAGCACAATAGCCGTATTATGCTCCTTACTTGGAGCATCTTTGCTGTGATTGTGGGTATCTCCTCTCTTTGGTGGTGGCAGAATCAACAGCAAGACACCTTATCTCAATCTTTAGCCAATACTGAAAGCTCGGAAGAGCTAGTGGTAGAAGAGTCGCTTGATCCTGAGCTGACTTCATTAGAAGTGATTGAAGCAGAACAAAACACAGAGACATCACCTGTTACTGAAAACTCTGATGAGCTTACTGAAGTGAGTTCAGCTGAAGATTCAGTAACTCTTGACCCTGTTGAAGTCATTGAAGAAGCACCAGAAGCAGCAGACGTTGCTTCGGTTACTGCGGAACCAGAGACTGTAGCGCCTGAAGCTGTGGTTAACGAGCTAGTGATGCAGTTTTCTGCTGATTGCTGGATCCAAGTGAAAGATGCTTCGGGCAAAACGTTATCTACTGGCATTAAAAAAGCAGGCCAGACATTAAATCTTTCTGGAACTGCACCATATAAAGTGATTCTGGGTGCGCCTGAAGGCGTATCGATGACATTTGCAAGTGAACCTGTCGACCTTTCTGGGTATACTTCAGGCAAAGTAGCTAGAATAACCTTACCTTAGAGTTAATATGCAACACGAATCTCCTATTATTCGTCGCAAATCAACCCGTATTTATGTGGGTGATGTGCCGATCGGTGATGGTGCACCAATTGCTGTGCAATCCATGACCAACACAAGAACAACAGATGTCGCCGCGACCGTCGCTCAAATTCGAGCTTTGGAAAAAGTGGGGGCAGATATCGTTCGCGTATCTGTACCGACTATGGAGGCCGCTGAAGCCTTTAAGCTAATCAAGCAGCAGGTCTCTGTTCCTTTGGTTGCTGACATTCACTTCGACTACCGTATCGCTCTTAAAGTGGCAGAGTATGGGGTTGACTGTCTGCGTATCAACCCAGGTAACATCGGTAACGAAAGTCGCATTCGCTCTGTTGTGGATTGTGCTCGTGATATGAATATCCCGATTCGTATTGGTGTTAACGGCGGTTCTCTTGAAAAAGAGATCCAAGAGAAATACACAGAGCCTACAGCAGAAGCGCTGGTTGAATCTGCAATGCGTCACGTCGATATCCTAGACCGTCTGAACTTTGATCAATTCAAAGTCAGCGTGAAGGCTTCTGATGTATTCCTAGCCGTCGGTTCTTACCGTTTGCTTGCTAAGCAGATTGATCAACCACTTCACCTAGGTATTACTGAAGCGGGTGGAGCACGTGCGGGTTCTGTGAAATCGGCTGTAGGTTTGGGCATGTTATTGTCCGAAGGTATCGGCGATACGCTGCGTATCTCGCTAGCAGCCGATCCAATCGAAGAGATCAAAGTGGGCTTTGATATTCTTAAATCTTTGCGCATTCGCTCGCGTGGCATCAACTTCATTGCGTGTCCGAGCTGTTCTCGCCAAGAATTCGATGTTATCAACACCGTTAACGCCCTTGAAGAACGCTTAGAAGACATAGTGACTCCAATGGATGTCTCTATTATCGGTTGTGTCGTTAACGGCCCAGGTGAAGCTGAAGTGTCTCACTTAGGCCTTGCGGGTAGTGCTCGTAAGAGTGCCTTCTACGAAGACGGTAAGCGTCAGAAAGAGCGCTTCGACAACGATGACCTTGTCGATAAACTTGAAGCTAAGATTCGTGCAAAAGCGTCAGTGCTTGATAAAGCAAATCGCATTGATGTAGAAAACTTAGAAAATTAATACAACGCGATGGGGTGTGTTTGTCTATTCGCACTAACACCTGGTTGTGAGAAATTACGGAATAAATATTGTGGCTAAAAATATCCAAGCAATTCGAGGCATGAACGACTGCCTACCAACTCAATCACCACTGTGGCAGAAAGTAGAAAGCGCAGTTAAAAGTGTGGTGAGTGCATACGGTTACAACGAAGTACGTATGCCTATCGTTGAAGAAACGAACCTATTTAGCCGTGCGGTTGGTGAAGAAACTGATGTTGTTTCTAAAGAGATGTACACCTTTGATGACCGTAATGGTGATAGCCTAACGCTGCGTCCAGAAGGCACAGCAGGTTGTGTACGTTCATGTATTCAAAACAGCCTTATCAACCGTGATGAGCAGCGCCTATGGTACATGGGTCCAATGTTCCGTCACGAGCGTCCTCAAAAAGGTCGTTACCGTCAATTCCACCAATGTGGTGTTGAAGTGTTTGGCCTAGACGGTCCAGACGTTGACGCAGAACTTATCATGATGACAGCACGTCTATGGCGTGGACTAGGCATCGATAAGCACGTTCGCCTCGAGCTGAACTCAATCGGTTCTCAAGAAGATCGAGTAAGCTATCGTACAGCGTTAGTGGCTTTCCTTGAGCAACACATTGATGTGTTAGATGAAGACTGCAAACGTCGCATGCACACTAACCCTCTACGTGTACTTGATACTAAGAACCCGGATGTTCAAGCTATCTTAGGTGACGCACCTCGACTATCTGAATATTTAGGTGAAGAATCGAAGCAACATTTTGCTGGTTTGTGTGAACTTCTTGACGCTGTTGGTATCGAATACCAAGTTAATGAGCGTCTAGTACGTGGCCTAGATTACTACAACCGCACCGTATTTGAGTGGATCACTGATAGCCTTGGTGCTCAAGGCACAGTTTGTGGCGGCGGTCGTTACGATGGTCTTGTTGAGCAACTAGGCGGCAAAGCAACCAATGCTGTTGGCTTCGCAATGGGTCTAGAGCGTCTGGTTCTTATGATGGAAACGCTAGAGCTAACAGAAGTTCGCCGTAGCGTTGACATATATGTGGTTGCTGCTGGCGAAGGTACTATGATCGCAGGCATGCAGTTAGCGAATCAATTACGCGATACCGTTGAAGGCGTACGCGTAATGAACCACTTCGGTGGTGGTAACTTCAAAAAGCAATTCAAGCGTGCTGACAAAGTAGGTGCTGTTGTAGCACTGGTACTTGGTGAGAACGAAGTTGCTGACAATACAGTTGTGCTAAAAGATCTGGTTGGCGGAGAGCAAGAAACCGTGTCTCAAACGGAAGTTGCAGAGAAAGTTGCTGCGCTAATCTAATTAGCCATTGAGCAAACGCTCATTATGAATATCAACGTCAGCACTATGCTGGCGTTTAAAGAATTAAAGAGGACAGGAAGTGGAACTTTACGATAGCGAAGAGCAACAAGTTGAAGCCATTAAAGATTGGTGGAAAGAGAACGGTAAAGCCGTAATCTTTGGTGCAGTTATTGGTTTAGGCGGTCTATTTGGCTGGCGCTATTACCAAGATTCAGTCGTTGAAGCGCGTGAAGTCGCTTCAGAAGGCTACACCTCTGTAATTTCAGCTCTTGATGCTAAGGGCGTTGATGCTCAATCTGATATTCAAGCTTTTATCGACGCTAACAAAGACGCTGAATACTCTGTACTTGCTGCTATGCAACTAGCAAAAGCGCAAGTTCAAGCGGGTGAGCTTGCAGCAGCACTTGAACAGCTTGAGTGGGCAAAATCGGCAACTAAGGATGCGGCTCTTACGCCACTACTGACTTACCGTGCTGCACGTATCAAAGCTGAGCAAGGTGAATTTGACGCAGCATTGACTGATCTTGAAGCGATGACTGACGAATCTTGGACTGGCCGTGTTGCTGAACTGCGTGGTGATATCTCACTTCGTAAAGGCGATACAGATGCGGCTTACAGTGCTTATTCTGAAGCACAACAAGCAGCTGATGCGAGCCAAACGCTTCAAATCAAACTTGACGACCTAGCTAAATAAGGCGCTTTGAATGAAGAAGATGTTTCCAAAAGCGGCGTTGTGTGCGATTGCTCTTGGCCTATTGGCTGGCTGTGCGGGTGAAGAAGACACCGTAATCATGGCGCCAGTACCAACAGTAAATAGCGAGTTCACTCCTAGCCAAGAATGGTCTACGTCGGTTGGTGATGGTGTTGGCCACTACTTTTCAAAACTAACGCCAGAATTGGCTTACGACAAAGTGTTTGTTGCGAGCCGTGAAGGTATGGTTAAAGCGCTTGACCCTGAAACAGGTAAAGAGCTGTGGAAAGTCGATCTTGAAAAAGAAGTACTGGCTCGTTTATCGGGTGGCTTAACGGCGGCTTACGGCAAAATATTTGTTGGTTCTGAAAATGGCGAAGTGATCGCGATGGATGAATCAACCGGTGAAGAGCTGTGGCGTGTATCAGTGAATGGTGAGGTGCTTGCATCCCCAGCAACTGAAAGCAACATGGTTATTGTTCATACCAGTCGCGGTATGTTGATCGCGTTAGATCAAGAAAGCGGCGAACAGAAATGGACGATTAGCACTGAAGTTCCAAGCCTAACACTTCGTGGCGATAGCTCGCCTGTTGCTGTTTCTGGCGGTGTATTCTGGGGGACTGCAAATGGTCGTTTAGCAGCCGCTATTGTTGACCGTGGTCAGCTTATTTGGCAACAGCCAGTAGGCACACCAAAAGGTGCAACAGAAATAGATCGCTTGGTTGATGTTGATGCATCACCGATTGTTCTTGGCGGCACACTGTATACAGTAGGTATCAATGGTCAGCTAATCGCTATCGATCTTCGTTCTGGTAAGCCAATTTGGAAGCGTAACTACTCGTCAGCGATTGACTTAGCGAGTGATGGTAGCCGTTTGTTTGTCGTTACCGACAAAGATCATGTGGTTGCGGTTGATGCGCGTAGTGGTACTGAACTTTGGAGCACTCCATTGTTAGAAAACCGCTTACTGACAGCACCTGCTATTATTAATGGTTATGTAGTTGTGGGTGATACAGAAGGTTATCTGCACTGGTTAGATCGTTCATCGGGTGAGTTTGTTGCTCAACAGCTCGTCGATGATAGCGGCTTTGCGGTTGCGCCAATTGAAATGCCTGAAGGCTACTTAGTGACGACTCGCAATGGCGATGTAAAGAAACTAACGATTAGCCAATAAAAGCGTGATACAATTCACAGTCGGCTCCTGGTTGGTAACAGCTAGGAGCCGTTTTGTTGTTATAAATTAATAAACCGTGTGGTTATAGGTAAGAGTTTAAACTTGCGATCAAGTGCTTACCTATAACTACATTTAGAGAAGAAATTGTAGAGGTTGTTATGGTACCTGTTGTTGCTCTAGTAGGGCGTCCGAACGTAGGTAAATCTACGTTATTTAACCGATTGACTCGAACTCGTGATGCATTGGTTGCGGATTTCCCTGGCTTAACGCGTGACCGTAAATACGGTCATGCTCATTTTAGCGAGCATGACTTTATTGTTATTGACACTGGTGGTATCGACGGTACCGAAGAAGGTGTTGAAACTAAAATGGCTGAACAGTCGCTAGCGGCGATTGATGAAGCTGATGTCGTTCTATTTATGGTAGATGGCCGTGCGGGTCTAACACCTTCAGACGTGGCTATTGCTAAGCACCTTCGTCAACTAGAAAAGCCTTCAATGCTAGTCGTAAACAAGGTTGATGGTATCGACCCTGATGCTGCAAGTGCTGATTTTTGGCAACTAGGCGTAGAAGACATGTACCAAATCGCTGCAGCGCACGGTCGTGGCGTAACAGCGTTGATTGATCTTGCTCTTAACCCGTTCGCAGAAGCGTTAAAAGCTGAGAATGGCGAAGTAAGCGATTTAACTGAGTTTGAAGACGAAGAAGAAGAACAAGTTGATTTCACTGAAGAAGAAGCGGAAGAAGAATTCAAGCGCCTTCAAGATCAACCAATTAAGCTAGCGATCATTGGCCGTCCTAACGTTGGTAAATCAACACTAACTAACCGTATCCTTGGTGAAGAACGTGTTGTTGTTTACGATATGCCAGGCACAACTCGTGACTCTATCTACATTCCAATGCAGCGTGATGAGCGTGAATATGTTCTGATTGATACTGCAGGTGTTCGTCGTCGTAAAAATATCAACGAAACAGTAGAGAAGTTCTCAGTGGTTAAAACACTGAAAGCAATTGAAGATGCTAACGTTGTATTGCTGCTTATTGATGCTCGAGACAACATCTCTGATCAAGATTTAAGCTTGTTAGGCTTTGCGTTGAATGCTGGTCGTTCAATTGTTATTGCAGTAAACAAGTGGGATGGTCTAGACAGCGATGTTAAAGATCGCGTTAAGAAAGAACTAGACCGTCGTTTAGGTTTCGTTGATTTCGCACGTATTCACTTTATCTCTGCACTTCACGGTACAGGTGTTGGTCACTTGTTTGAATCTGTTCAAGAAGCTTACAAGTCAGCGACGACTCGTGTTGGTACTTCTGTGCTAACTCGTATCATGAAGATGGCGACTGATGATCACCAACCGCCTATGGTTCGTGGCCGTCGTGTTAAATTGAAATACGCGCACGCTGGTGGCTACAACCCACCGATTATCGTTATCCACGGTAACCAAGTACGTAACTTGCCAGATTCATACAAACGATTCTTGATGAACTACTACCGTCGTTCACTAGAGATTATGGGTACACCTATTCGCATTCAATTCCAGAACAGCGAGAACCCATTTGAAGCTAAGACAACCAAGCTGACAATTTCTCAAGAACGTAAACGTAAGCGTATGATGAGCATGGTTAAAGGTCGTAAGTAAACCTTTCCAATAGATTTGATACCCGAGCCTGTCTCGGGTATTTTTTTAAGCAAAATTCACGTTAAGCCATAACCTCATATCTCCATATCGTGATGGGTTAACGAATTAGACTCAATTTCAAAAGAAGAACGATATGACCACTAGCGATTCCATGACACCAGCGACATCCATGAAACCAATAATAGTTATCACACCAACCATCACTCAATTTTGTCATCAGGCTTGGCAGATCAAAGCAAAGGCGTTGTACGTTGAAAACGATGACAGCAAAACCTACCTGATCACCGACATGACACCTTTCCACCCAGTGAGTCATATTTGGCCAGATCACCCTGCAGACCAAGGCTTTGTTAATGTTGGTGACGTGCAATATCCCGTTGAAGACTGTCTTGTTGGTGCAATAGAACAATCTACTGGCAAGCTTCATATCGCAGCAGATATCCCTGTTAAGCGTGATACGGAAGGGTGGACGTTTGTGGTTGTCCACCAGCTACCTGTATCTGCTTCTATGATTAAGGTTAGCGACGAAGTCATGTTGACGGTTGATAAAGAGTATCAAGCTAGTTTGAGCCGTGGTCACAGCGCTGGCCACATCGCTTTCCTAGCCTTGAATAAAGTATTGGCTGAGAGCTACTGGCGTAAAGATGCAGATAGAAAAGATCCGCTTGGCAGTTATGACTTCAATAGCTACGCGCAAGTGACTAGCTTTGTGACTCCCGAGTTGTGTACCGATAAATATCGTTTGGGAAAAACCCTGAAGAAGCGCGGTTTGAATGTTGCAGACATGCTAACCAATCTTGATGGTATCGAAGCCGACATCAATCAGATGATTAAAGGTTGGCTCGCAGACTCGACGCCAGTAGCAATGAGACTGGAAGGTGAGGCATTAACAGACTCTCGCTATTGGGAATGGCAGTTGGATAGCGACACTTTAGTGTCTATTCCTTGTGGTGGTACTCACATCGAGAATACGTCAGAGCTTAAGTCTTTATCGGTTAAGTTAACCCAGTTAGATGACCAGCATATTGAAATGCTGACGCATGTAATACGATGATTTAGACTACAGATCGAAATGGCTTGTGCTGTTTATTTTATTTTTATATGTAACTTTTAATATAAATCACTATTTAAAATTGAAATGCAGCACATGTAACTTATGCTTTCGGTGTGTGGTGATATAAATATTCTTTTTGGGGTAGATCGCTGATCAAAATAGATAAAGCGAAAGATCAACCTATGATCTTCGATTGTGTGTACGGCTTATTTAGTGTGTTATTATTAACCAATAGCAAGCTTGCATAAGAACAAGCTGTACCCTATTACACAATTGAAAGCTTTAGTGAATGGAACAACAATTTTTATTAGAAGGCCATCGAGCCGTCAACAGTTTGCTGCGCAAGCTTGCTCTAGGGATGGATCGCAAAGATTTAAACCATAAGATCATTCAGCTTACCGAGCAGATTTTTGGGCAGCGCATGGCTTCAATTTTACTGCTCAACTCTGAGTCAAAGACTTTACACCTTGAATATGCCCCAAACCTGCCTGATTTTTACAATCAGCAGATAGAAGGGGTTGGGATTGGTGCAGGGATTGGTTCTTGTGGCGAGGCGGCTGCACTCAAGAAAGCAGTGATGGTCTCCAATATAAATACACACCCAAACTGGGCACCTTTCTTAGCCTTAACCAATCAAGCCAATTTACATGCCTGTTGGTCGGTACCTATCATCTCATCGCACGGTCATGTACTGGGTACCTTCGCCATTTATAGCCAGTACATATCTGAGCCGCATGAATTTGAGCTTGAGATCTTAGAGCTATTGGCCTCCCTATATTCGGTCGCATTAGAAAAGTTTGAACTGGAGAATCAGCTTAACTTTTTTGCCAATCGTGATTCTCTTACCCATTGCTTGAATCGTCGCGCATTGTTTAATGAAGCTGAGAAAGTGTTGGCTAAGCGATGTTTTGGTGACAAGGTTATGGCGTGTCTGTTTGTTGATGTCGATAAGTTCAAATCGATTAACGATACTTATGGTCATAGTTTTGGTGATGATGTGCTGTTGGCGGTTGCAAAAGTCCTCGATGAGGCTACCACAGCATGTGCCAAGATAGGGCGTTACGGTGGCGATGAGTTTGTGGTGTTCTCTTGCTTTGATGATCAAGAAAGCGTTGTTAGCTTCTACCACGACTTAGAGAAAGCACTGCAACAAGCGCTTTATATCAATGATGTGCAGTTCTCAGTGAGTGTTGGGTTGTCTTGTGAGAAAGATCCTCAAGGATTAGACCAGTTGATCGCACAAGCTGATAAGAACATGTATCAAATCAAGCAAGCCAAGTCTCAGCGGTAGTAGATTGTAAAAATAGTAGTGAATTAGGAAATGCTAATGAGTGAAAATATCTGCCCTAAGTGCCAGTCTGAGCTAACTTGGGATGGCAAGTATCACTGTGAAAGTTGTCAGGCTCACTTTACTAAAGTTGGGTTTTGCCCTGAGTGCAGCAGCCAACTTGAGAAGCTTCAAGCCTGTGGTGCGGCGAGCTATTTTTGTAATGCCGATTGCAACGAATTGAAGTCTAAGTCGAGAGTAAAATTCGAATTCCAACCAGCGGAATAGCCTTAAGCTACATGGTTTGAACGATTATCGTTGATGCTTTATCAAAGACCCAATACCAAAGTGTTGGGTCTTTTTTGTATCTGATGAACAGGAATGTGTCATCTTGGTTCATTCTCATCGCCACTGCACCAGCATGAAACATAGTGACATGATCGCTATGCACTCCATTGGTGTGAGTTTCTTTTAACTTCCATAAATACAATTACTTATAAATAATTTTGTTGGTTTATAAGTTTGGCACTCTTCTTGTAACTCTGTAATTGAATAACAAAAATACAATTATGGAGTAATATCATGAACAAGGTGTTCAATTTATCGCTAGCTGCACTGTGTACAACACTTTCATTTTCTTCTGCAACAGTGCTTGCTGCTGATGAGACCATCAAGGTCGGTGTTCTACACTCACTCTCTGGCACTATGGCGATCAGTGAAACCACGCTAAAAGATACCGTGCTAATGCTTATCGAAGAGCAGAACAAAAAGGGCGGTTTGCTTGGCAAGAAGCTAGAGCCTGTGGTTGTTGACCCTGCGTCAAACTGGCCGCTATTTGCAGAAAAAGCACGTGAGCTTATCGAAAAAGAGAAAGTGGATGTGGTGTTCGGTGGTTGGACATCGGTATCACGTAAATCCATGCTGCCTGTTTTTGAAGAACTTAACAGCATCCTTTTCTACCCAGTACAGTATGAAGGCGAAGAGTCTTCTAAAAACGTTTTCTACACCGGTGCCGCGCCAAACCAACAAGCGATCCCTGCAGTGGATTACTTGATGGAAGAGCTTGAAGTTGAGCGCTGGGTACTTGCAGGTACCGATTACGTTTATCCACGTACCACCAATAAGATCCTTGAAGCCTACCTAAAAGATAAAGGTGTCGCAGAAGAAGACATCATGATCAACTACACGCCATTTGGTCACTCTGATTGGCAATCTATCGTTTCAGACATCAAAAAGTTCGGCGAAGCAGGCAAGAAAACCGCTGTGGTTTCTACTGTGAATGGCGATGCGAACGTACCTTTTTATAAAGAGCTTGGTGCTCAAGGCATTTCATCTGAAGACATCCCAGTTATTGCATTCTCTGTTGGTGAAGAAGAACTGTCAGGTATGGATACAGAACCACTGGTTGGTCACCTAGCGGCATGGAACTACTTCATGAGTGTTGATACCGAAGCCAATGAAGAGTTCGTTGAAACGTGGCAGTCGTTCATCAAGAGTGAAAAGCGTGTCACCAATGACCCAATGGAAGCGCACTATGTTGGCTTCAACATGTGGGCTCAAGCGGTCACTAATGCGGGCACAACCGATCCTGAATCTGTGCAAGATGCCTTGATTGGCGTGTCTGTTCCTAACCTTTCTGGCGGCTACTCTACCATGCTGCCAAACCACCACATTACTAAACCAGTCCTGATCGGTGAAATCCAAGACGATGGTCAATTCGACATTGTTTGGGAAACCACTGGACTAGTGGCGGGTGATGCTTGGTCGAGTTACTTACCTGAATCGGCAAAACTGTTCTCTAGTTGGTCGAAGCCATTCTCATGCGGTGCGTTTAACGTAGAAACGAAGAAGTGTTCTGGCGGTAACTAGAGCGTCAATTCAGGAATATTGAGCCTTCCGGTTTGGGAAGAACGCGTCTGTTTAACGGGCGAAGCGAATGGAAGGCTCATCGTTTCAGGTAACAACCACTATCCACACATCCTCCAAGTAAAAATAACAATATCTAACTTGGTTGGTTAAGGAAGCAGGGATGAAAAACGTATTAAACGTATTTAAGGCGCTGTTGCTCATAGCAGTCAGTGCTCAGTTGGCTTTTGCGGGAATAACGGATGAAGCTAGCTTTACCAAGGCGCTAGTTGGTAAGAAAACATCGGATAAAGAATTAGCTATCGATTGGGTGATTGAGACGCAAACGGAAGATGTGTCGAAACCTATTTTAGATGGCTGGTTAAACGGAAACCTTTACTACTTCAATGAGAAACAGAGCGAGCAGTACAAACAGCTCTACCTCATTCAAAACATCAAAGCGGCAACGTCAGCTCAGTCAGTATGGACTGATTCAACGCTTAATATCGAGAATGCTAGACAGTTTAAAAAAGTTCGTGTGAATAACAAACTTCGCGGCATCTTACGCGGGGAAATTGCTTCTATTGGACTGAACAGCAGTAATACAGAGGTGCGTTATAAAGCTGTTTTAGATCTACTAGGGACCAAAGACGCTGACATCATTGAACGCATAGCTGAACTCAGAGCCAATGAATCAGATGGCAAAGTAGTTGAGCTAATGGATTTGTCGTTAGCGATTGCCATCTCTCTTAATAACAGTGCCACCATTGAAGATCGAGTCACGTCGATTGAGCGAGTCGGTGACTTCAAACACTCGGTTGTTCTGAAAACACTGAATCAACTACTGAGCAGTGAGCAAGACCCAAAAGTCTTGGCAGCGGCAGAGCGTGCGATGGACGGTTATCAACAGAGCCAAGCACTCTATTCGGGGGTTGAAACGGTATTCTTTGGTTTGAGCTTAGGTTCGGTATTGGTGCTGGCGGGCATTGGCTTGGCGATTACCTTTGGTGTAATGGGCGTTATCAACATGGCTCATGGCGAGCTAATCATGATTGGCGCTTACACCACCTATGTCATGCAATTGTTGATGCCCAATCATATTGGTTTGGCACTGATACTCTCTATCCCTGCTGCGTTTATTGTTTCTGGTTTGGTGGGCATTGTGATCGAGCGAAGTGTGATTCGTCATCTTTATGGTCGCCCATTGGAAACCTTACTCGCGACCTTTGGTATCAGCTTGATCTTGCAGCAAGCCGTTCGCTCGATTTTCTCTCCATTGAACCGCTCAGTAAGCACGCCTGAATGGATGTCTGGCGCACTTCAATTAAACCCAATGCTGTCTCTGACTTATAACCGACTTTATATCATCCTGTTCTGTGGTTTGGTGTTTATGGGCTTATTGATGGTTCTGAAAAAGACACCGTTAGGCCTTCAGGTTCGTGCGGTTTCTCAAAACCGTGGCATGGCTCGTGCGATGGGGATTCGTTCTGAGCGAGTTGATGCGATGACCTTCGGTTTAGGCTCTGGCGTCGCAGGTGTTGCGGGTGTAGCGCTTTCTCAACTGACTAACGTTGGCCCAAATATGGGGCAGGCGTACATCATCGACTCATTCATGGTGGTGGTATTCGGCGGGGTTGGCAACCTATGGGGCACACTAGTCGCAGGGCTCAGCCTTGGCTTATTTAATAAGATTTTAGAACCATGGGCTGGTGCGGTTCTCGCCAAAATTCTGGTACTGGTTTTCATCATTCTATTTATTCAAAAACGCCCACGCGGACTCTTCCCGCAACGTGGTCGTGCGGCTGAAGGTTAAGGACAACATCATGCAGTCAAAATCATTTGTACTTTCGGCAATGCGTGGTGACAAAGGTGGCCAACTGACCATCCTTGCCATTCTTGCGGCCGTCATTCTTATCCCAATGGCTAACACCATGTTACCAAGTGGGCACCCGCTCCATGTTGAGACTTTCACTATCTCGCTGATGGGTAAATACCTGAGCTACGCAATGTTGGCGTTGGCGCTCGATCTTGTGTGGGGCTATCTCGGAATCTTGAGCCTCGGCCACGGTGCTTTCTTTGCGCTTGGTGGTTATGCGATGGGCATGTACTTAATGCGTCAGATTGGTGACCGTGGGGTTTATGGTGATCCAATCCTGCCTGACTTTATGGTGTTCCTTGATTGGTCGGCGTTGCCGTGGTTCTGGCAGGGTTTTGATCAGTTCTGGTTCGCGTGCTTAATGGTGGTGTTGGTGCCGGGCGCATTGGCTTACTTGTTTGGTTACCTTGCTTTCCGCTCTCGCGTATCAGGGGTTTACCTTTCTATCATGACTCAGGCGTTAACTTACGCATTGATGCTGGCATTTTTCCGCAACGAGATGGGCTTTGGTGGTAACAATGGACTGACAGACTTCAAAGACATCATAGGTCTGAGCTTGCAGAGTGATGCGGTCAAGATAGGTCTGTTTGTCGCGACTGGTATTGCGCTTATTCTCAGCTACATCGCTTGTCGTATGGTGGTGACCAGTCGATTAGGTCGTGTGGCATTAGCGATTCGTGATACGGAATCACGTACTCGTTTTATGGGCTACGACGTCGATGGCATCAAGCTGTGGGTCTTCGTTCTTTCTGCTGTTATCGCGGGTATTGCTGGGGCTTTATATGTCCCTCAAGTTGGTATCATTAACCCGGGAGAATTTGCCCCGCTTAACTCGATTGAGATTGTGGTTTGGGTTGCATTAGGCGGTCGTGCCACTCTGTTTGGTGCCATTGTTGGGGCTCTGATCATCAACTACGCCAAGAGCTGGTTTACGGTTGAGTTCCCAGAGGTGTGGTTATTTGCTCTGGGTGGGCTATTCGTTCTTTCGACCATGTACTTCCCACAAGGTGTGATTGGTTTTGTCAGTGAAAAGTGGCGGCAGCTGCGCAAGGCATCGAATGGGAAAAACCAAGATAAAGATAAGGATGATCAGCACAAAGCCAAGGAGGTGATCGCATGACCACATTTAATAGCGTAAAGGAATCGGTTCAGGCGTTCACTCGTCGAGACCAAGTCTTTGATTACCTCAAACCCGATATTCATCCCGCCATCGATACCCGTCATAACGTGCTGTTGTATGTAGAAGGCGTTAACAAAAGCTTCGATGGTTTCCAAGCGATAAACGATCTGAACCTCTACATCAAAGAGGGAGAGCTTCGCTGCATCATCGGTCCTAATGGCGCAGGTAAAACCACCATGATGGACATCATCACAGGGAAAACTAAGCCGGACACTGGTGAAGTGTGGCTAGGTTCGAACATCAATCTACTCAAGATGAACGAAGCTGAAATTGCTAATGCAGGCGTTGGACGCAAGTTCCAAAAGCCGACCGTGATTGAATGTCTAACCGTGTGGCAGAACCTTGAGTTAGCGATGGCCGGTGACCGCTCAGTGTGGGCAACTTTCATTGCTGAGATGTCTGGTGAGCAGAAAGACAAACTGACCTCGGTACTTGAGCTGATTCACTTAAAAGACGAAGCGGCGAATTTGGCTGGTAACCTGTCTCACGGTCAGAAACAGTGGTTAGAGATCGGCATGTTATTGATGCAAAACCCCAAGCTGTTGCTGGTGGATGAGCCCGTTGCAGGCATGACTCACCAAGAGATGGACCGTACCTCTGAGTTACTTAACTCACTGGCAGGCAAGCACTCGGTTGTGGTAGTCGAACACGATATGGACTTCGTGCGCTCCATTGCAAGCCATGTCACCGTGCTTCATCAAGGTCATGTGTTGGCCGAAGGCACTATGGATCAAGTGCAGGCTCACCCAGAAGTTAAACAAGTTTATCTCGGAGAATAGGATGTTAGAGGTTAAATCAGTTAATCAATATTACGGTGAGAGCCACACGCTGTGGGATTTGGACATGCAGATCCCGGAAGGTAAATGCACAGTGCTAATGGGGCGCAATGGCGTCGGAAAAACGACTCTGCTGCAATGCATCATGGGATTGGTTAAGGTCGAAAGCGGTGATATCTCATTATCGGGTGAGTCGCTGCTGAAAACCGATGCTGAAGAGCGTGCACGCCAAGGTATCGGTTATGTGCCGCAAGGTCGTCAGATCTTTCCGATGCTCACGGTTCAAGAAAACCTAGAAGTAGGCTTGCCGATTCGAGAAAAGGGCGACCGTAAGATCCCTGAGCTCATCTTCGATATATTCCCAGTGTTAAAAGAGATGCTGCATCGACGTGGTGGCGACTTATCCGGTGGTCAGCAACAACAACTCGCGATTGGTCGTGCATTGGTGGTTAACCCTAAGCTATTGATCTTAGATGAACCGACAGAAGGTATTCAGCCCAATATCGTGCAAGAGATTGGCGACATCATTCGCATGCTCAACGAGAAGATGGGACTCACGGTTCTGCTTGTCGAGCAAAAGCTACCATTTGCGAGAAAGGTCGGTGACCGTTTTTGTATTCTCGACCGTGGGCGTCAGGTGGCAGAAGGTGAAATGAAAGGGCTTAATGAGTCCTTGATCAAGGAGTACCTGACCGTATGAGTGCTTTATTTTCTTTGAGCGAAGAAAGGGACGCTTCTCTAACCGAGGCTTTGTCTCTGAATGAAACCATCGAACAAGATATCCGAGACGGTTGGCAGGCGAGCTTAAACCTCACCTTTGTTGACCGTGGTGATAAAACCGTTTTAAAGAATCGTCAGCAGTCTGGTCCGCTTGCGGTGCAACGCCCCTTGTATCCTGATGGGGAAACGTGTCACACCTACTTACTTCATCCCCCCGGCGGAGTCGTAGGTGGTGACACACTCAATATTGAAGCGACCATCGAAAGCGGTGCACATGCGTTGATCACCACACCCGGTGCGACCAAGTTTTATCGCTCAAACAACAAGTACGCCAAGCAGAAGCAGACCCTACGAGTGAAGAAAGATGCACGCTTGGAATGGATGCCGCAAGAGAACATCTTTTTCCCCAATGCACACGTTCGTTTAGACACTGAAATTCGTCTGGAAAAGGGTGCACAATTTTGGGGTTGGGAGATGCACTGTTTTGGACGCCCTGCACAGAATGAGGGATTCGAGCATGGTCACCTCGTTGGGAAAACAGAAATCTATCTTGATAATCAAAGGCTTCTGACTGAAGGTTTTAATTTTCACGGTGGAGATAAGTTAATGATAAATATGGGGTTACTTGATTATTCAATGATGGGAACCTTTTATATCACCTCAAATGAGAAGCAAGATTTAGAGTTGGTACAGAGCTTGCTCTTATCTATTACACAGCAAGCTTCACAGCAATCAGTTACATCGGAAATGCCGAATGAGCCCACATTAATAATGGGTGCGACGCAAATAGAGGGATTGATTGTGGTGCGAGCCTTGGGGTATTGGAGTGAAGACATCCTCCAAGCCTTTGGTCAGATATGGCAAGCAACTCGCTCTCATTTGTGTGGTACGACTCCTGATTTACCAAGGATTTGGGCGACTTAGCGATTAGCCCTTTTTGTACCGAGGGCGACTTCCGGCCCTCGGTACATTTTTTAAAGCTTGCTGTGTTTGAATCCCACTTACTGCTCATGCGTTTTTGAGCTCTAAGAAAATAACACTAACAGCGGGCGGCTAAATGGAATTAACACCAAGAGAAAAAGATAAGCTACTTATCTTCTGCGCAGGAATGCTGGCACAGCAGCGCAAACAAAAAGGCTTAAAACTCAACTACCCAGAATCTATTGCGCTGATCAGCAGTGCCATTCTTGAAGGTGCCCGCGAGGGTAAAACCGTTTCGGAATTGATGGATTTTGGACGCACATTGCTTACCGTCGATGACGTTATGGAGGGGATCCCTTCCATGATCCCTGATGTACAAGTCGAAGCCACTTTTCCTGATGGCACCAAGCTGGTGACCGTTCATGAACCTATCGTGTAGGGAGAAGTAATATGGCTGGTTCAACAAAACAATACTCAGGATTCGTTCCCGGAAAAGTAGAAACCGCTCCCGGTGACATCATTCTCAATGAAGGCCGCGACACGACGTCCGTTAAGGTGAAAAACATTGGCGATCGTCCTGTTCAAATTGGCTCTCATTACCACTTCTATGAAGCAAACCCTTCGCTGAACTTTGACCGAGAAGCCACTAAAGGCTTTCGACTCAATATTCCTGCTGGTACTGCAACCCGCTTTGAGCCGGGTCAGTCGCGCAGCGTCGAGTTAGTGCGTTACGCCGGTAAGTTAGAGATCTATGGCTTCCAAGGAAAGGTGATGGGCAAGCTTTAAGCGCTCTTCACGGAAATAATTAAAACAACAAAGGATTGATCATGGCGACGATATCCAGACAGGCTTACGCCGAAATGTTCGGGCCAACAGTTGGAGACCGAGTGCGTCTTGCTGACACTGATTTATGGCTAGAAGTTGAAAAGGATTACACCGTATACGGCGACGAAGTGAAGTTCGGCGGCGGTAAAGTTATCCGTGATGGACAAGGGCAAAGCCAACGTCCAAGTGCTGAGACACCGGATTTGGTGATTACCAACGCCATCGTATTAGACTACTGGGGCATCGTGAAAGCCGATGTCGCAATTAAAGATGGCCGAGTTCAGGCATTGGGCAAAGCGGGCAATCCAGATGTTCAACCGGGCGTTGATATTGTGATCGGCCCGGGCACGGAGATTTTAGCGGGCGAAGGTTCAATCTTGACTGCTGGTGGTATTGATTCACACATCCACTTTATTTGCCCACAACAGATTGAAGAAGCACTGGCGTCGGGTGTGACAACCATGATCGGCGGTGGTACTGGGCCAAACACCGGCACTAACGCAACCACATGTACTCCGGGGCCTTGGAACATGCACCGTATGTTGGAATCGCTCGATCAATTCCCAATGAACTTTGGTTTGTTAGGCAAAGGCAATGCCAGCCAGCCAGAAGCTCTACGCGAACAAGTAGCGGCAGGTGCAGTGGGTTTGAAGTTGCATGAGGACTGGGGAACCACTCCCGCTTCAATCGATACCTGCTTAAATGTGGCTGACGAGATGGACGTACAAGTTGCGATTCATACCGACACTCTGAATGAATCTGGTTTTGTTGAATCGACACTTGGCGCAATCGGTGATCGCGTGATTCATACCTATCACACCGAAGGTGCGGGCGGTGGTCATGCTCCCGATATTATTCGTGCGGCAGGCGAACCTAACGTTCTGCCTTCATCGACTAACCCAACACGACCTTACACCATCAATACCGTCGATGAGCATTTGGATATGTTGATGGTGTGTCATCACCTTTCACCATCGATTGCTGAAGATGTCGCGTTCGCCGAATCGCGTATTCGCCGTGAAACCATTGCCGCAGAAGACATTCTTCATGACTTAGGCGCGTTCTCGATGATCGCTTCGGATTCACAAGCTATGGGGCGAGTGGGTGAAGTAATAACTCGAACTTGGCAAACCGCGCACAAGATGAAAGTTCAGCGCGGCAGCCTAAAAGAAGATTCAGACTACAGCGATAACTTCCGATTAAGACGCTATGTCGCTAAGTACACCATCAACCCAGCGATCACTCATGGTATGTCTCATGAAATCGGCTCTATTGAAGCAGGAAAGCTGGCGGATTTAGTGTTGTGGAAGCCCGCTTTCTTTGGTGTGAAACCGAGTGTGATTTTGAAAGGCGGCATGATCGCCATGGCGCCGATGGGTGACCCAAACGCTTCAATCCCAACCCCTCAGCCAGTTCACTACCGATCTATGTTTGGTAGCTACGGCAAGGCATGTCAAAACACATCAATGCTGTTTGTCTCTAAGGAAGCCAAAGCGCAGAACATTGATAAACAGTTGGGTCTGCAGAGTTTGATTGGCGTAGTAAGTAACTGCCGAAACATTAGCAAAGCCGACATGAAGCTCAATGATTGGATGCCGAAGATTGAGGTGGATTCTCAGACGTATCAAGTACGCGCCGATGGTGAATTGCTAACTTGTGAACCTGCTGAAGAACTACCAATGGCACAGCGGTATTTTCTATTTTAAGAGCTCGGCTGAAGGCTTTTATTTTAGCGCTGAGCTGAAGGCTCTTGTTCTAGCTCTTAGCTAAGGGCTTTTAGGCTGAAGGCTCCTAATTTAAACGTTATAAATCTCACAAGGAGATTGAGGTAATAGCATGATTGAACTGACTCAACTGAATACTCAAATACAAAATGCACCGGACGGCTACTTAAGCCTGCCGATCGATAGCCGCATTAAGAGCCGTCTTAAGGTGATGCTCGATGACGGGCGCAATGCCGGACTGTTTCTACCGCGAGGTCATATCTTGCGTGGTGGCGAACAACTGTCGAGTGAATGTGGCTTGGTAGTGGAAGTGAAAGCGGCACCAGAAACAGTTTCGACTGTTTACTGTGAAGACTTGCTCCTGTTAACACGAGTGGCGTACCACCTTGGTAACCGTCATGTTCCACTGCAAGTGGAAGCGGGCTGGGTTCGTTATCAACACGACCATGTTTTGGATGAAATGGTCGAAGGTTTGGGCGCGAAAGTGACCACCGAGAAACAACCGTTTGAACCAGAAGGCGGTGCTTATGGCGGTCGCTCTGGTGGACATCATCACCATCATTAATCGAGTCATTGATGACTCACCCATTTATAGATACAACCACGATATTAATAACAATAATACCAATCACAGTAAGTAAGTGATCAACAATAGCGCAGAAAAAAGGCTTGAGAACAAGGCATAATTTTTCGATAAGTAGTTATTCTACAATCAAAAATTATAACGCAGTTATCGAGCATTTTAGCAAGCTAGGGTGAGCAATTATTTACTACGATTGGTATAAAGCAAGGAACTCGCGATGAACTTTAAAACAGCTGCAGGCTTATGCACTTTCACAATAGCTTCTCTAACAACATCAACGATGGCTTTCGCTCACCCAGGACATGGGGCGCATTCAGTTCATGAGTCTCACTCGTTTATGTCTGGCTTAACTCACCCTGTGACTGGCATGGATCATCTGATCATGCTGATCGCTTTCGGTTTATTAATTGGCGCACTGTCATTTTCCATCAAGACAAAAGCCGCTCTGATTGGCGGTGGATTGGTGTCTTTGGTGGTAGGGCTTATCGCAGGCCAAGCCCTAGGTTTCTCTGTGATTGTTGAGCCTGCCATTATCGCTTCTCTGTTTGTCGTCAGCTTATGTTTATGGCATGTATTCTCACCATCAACCAAGCGTGTAAACAGCGTATTAGTTGCTTCGATTGCTATGTTGTTCTTCCATGGTTACGCACACGGCGTTGAAGCCGCGAGCAACCTG
Source organism: Vibrio sp. QJM3NY_26 (assembly GCF_057786005.1). NCBI lineage: Bacteria > Pseudomonadati > Pseudomonadota > Gammaproteobacteria > Vibrionales > Vibrionaceae > Vibrio > Vibrio sp. QJM3NY_26. Next base: position 674,025 of record NZ_CM173515.1, read on the forward strand.
ACTCAGTTCGCAACAGGCATGAGTATCAGTGCTTTGGCTCTGATTGTTATTGGTACTTTTGTTGGCCGCGCGGTTTACTCTAAATGGATGTCGGTCGGTGTGGCTTCAGCAAGCGCACTATTGCTGTTAGGCGCGTAAGCTCTCGAACTTTTTGATTCTAGAAGACAGAGAGCAAGAGTATGACCACAACAGAAAATGTCGCCATTTATCGTCTCTTTCAATTGATCAGTCCATCGTTGCCGATTGGTGGTTTCACTTATTCGCAAGGTCTCGAGTTAGCGGTTGAAGCGGGGTGGGTGACCAATCGCGATAGCATGGAACAGTGGCTTAATACCATTGTCAGTTCCAGTGTTGCGACCTTGGAATTACCTATCTTAGAGCGTCTTTATCATGCTCTAGAAAAGGGTGAAATCGATGAGATTGAGCATTGGTGTAACTATTTATACTCAAGCCGCGAAACCAGTGAATTACGAGCGGAAGAAAAGCAGCGCGGGCATGCATTGAACACCTTGTTGAAGCGCTTAGATATCGATATTTCGCTGGTGGATTCTGTTGATAGTCATCCAAACCAATTGTTGGGCATGTGTATGGCGGCTCAGCATTGGAGCATTGATTTAGAAAGTCTCAAGCAAGGTTACTTATGGAGCTGGCTTGAAAATATCGTTACCGCAGGCGTGAAACTGGTGCCTTTGGGACAAACCGATGGGCAGTTGGCATTGATTAATATCACCAACACGTTTCCCGAGATCATTGAGAAAGCACGCACGATAGAAGATTGGATGATAGGGAGCTTTTCGCCTTCGATGGCATTAGCGAGCTCACTGCACGAAACACAATACACACGACTATTTCGTTCGTAGCGGCCAGCTAGAACGGTGTAGTAAAAAGAATATAAGGAAGTAGACAATGGAAAGTTATAAGCAACCCCTTCGAATTGGTATTGGTGGCCCGGTAGGGTCTGGTAAAACAGCGCTATTAGAAGTGCTATGTAAAGCGATTCGCGACAAGCTTAATATCGCCGTGGTAACAAATGATATCTACACCCAAGAAGACGCCAAGATACTTACGCGAGCAGAGGCTCTGGAACCTGATCGTATTATTGGCGTGGAAACGGGCGGTTGCCCACATACGGCGATCCGTGAAGATGCCTCGATGAACCTCGCGGCAGTGGAAGAGCTTGCCAAGCTGCATAAGAACCTCGATGTTGTATTCGTCGAAAGTGGTGGTGATAACTTGAGTGCGACGTTCAGCCCTGAGTTAGCCGACCTTACTATCTACGTGATTGATGTTGCTGAAGGGGAGAAGATCCCACGTAAAGGAGGTCCGGGTATTACACGCTCTGATCTGCTAGTCATCAACAAGATCGATTTAGCACCGTATGTTGGAGCGTCACTTGAGGTGATGGAGCAAGACACGCAGCGCATGCGACCAACCAAGCCATATGTGTTCACCAACCTAAAAGAGAGCCAAGGCTTAGACTTCATCATCAACTTTATTGTGACAGAAGGGATGCTAACCATGAAGGAGCCTTCTACGACTGAGTAGGATTTGAATCAGGTCGTTTCTTTTGAAGCCAGTAGATACAAAAAAGCCCTGTCGATTATCGATAGGGCTTTCTGATTTTAAATGATTTCTAACGTTCTAATCGAAGCTAAAGCTCGCTCTTAGCGATTCTTGTTGTTACTTGCGATTCAATTACACCATCTTCAACTTGAGTGGTGATCACTTCGCCTACTTCGACATCGTTAATCGATGATACCGTCTTGCTCGATGCTGAATGAGTAATGCTGTAGCCGCGCTTTAGCGTTGCCAGCGGACTAACGGTTTCTAACTTCTCTGCAGCCATAGCGAGCTGGTGGCGAGTGGTTAGTAATGTCTTATCCATCGCATCTAATAGCTTTTGCTCTGAACGTTGCAGATGCAGTTTTTGTTCGCCAAGGCGCTTCACTGGCGAGTTCAATTGAAGCTGGTGCTGTTTGCGCTCAACACGCTGTGCATGCTGCTTTAGGTATTGAGTCATACCACGACGCAAGCGCATATCTAGGTCATCAAGCTGCTGACTCTGCTTTTGCAGTTGGTAGCTCGGATGTTGCTTCTCTAAGCGGTATTTCAACGTTTGAGTTGATTGTGCTTGTTTGATTAACACATGACGAATCGCACTGACTAAACGAGCACGTTTAGAGGCATAAGCTTGCTCTTTATGACTGTTGTCACGGCTAACCAATTCAGCGGCTGCTGATGGCGTTGGAGCACGCATGTCTGCGACGAAATCGGCGATAGTGACGTCAACTTCGTGGCCAACGGCGCTGATAATCGGGATCTGGCTTGCTGCAATTGTGCGAGCTACGATCTCGTTATTGAAACACCATAAGTCTTCTAATGAACCGCCGCCACGACCCACGATCAATACATCACATTCGTTGCGCTCATTGGCACGTCCAATCGCTTGAGCGATCTGAATCGAAGCTCCTTCACCTTGTACCATGGTCGGATAGACGATGACTGGCAATGAAGGATCGCGCCTTTTCAGTACGTCTAGAATATCAAACAACGCAGCGCCTGTTTTAGAGGTGATGACACCAACGCATTTAGGGTGTTCTGGAAGAATTTGTTTACTGGACTGAGCAAATAAGCCTTCCGCCGCCAAGTTCATCTTAAGTTTTTCAAACTCTTGCTGAAGCTTGCCGTCACCTTCTGGCTGCATGCTTTCAATGATCAGTTGATAGTCACCACGTGGCTCATAAAGAGAAAGACGAGCTTTGACTAGAACTTGATTACCGTTCTGAGGCTTAAAAGTCACACGGCGGTTATTGCCACGAAACATGGCGCACTTAACTTGAGCGCGAGAGTCTTTAAGCGTGAGGTACCAGTGACCAGAGACAGGTGCAGAGAAATTTGAGATTTCACCAACGAGCCAGACTATTCCCATTTCGTTTTCTAATAGGAGACGAACCTCTGAGTTGAGGCGAGAAACAGTAAAGATGTTTGGATTAGTCATAGAAGCACTATCTTTCCTTGAAGGAAGGTCTTTCTTGGAATCTCACAGGGCGTGAGTATGGAAGATAGCGGCAATATAATACATAGCAAGGGGGTAAATGCAAATTAAAAATACAAAAATGTGTAGCCAAGCGATTTCGTTGGCCGTATAATCCGTCCGCAATATCTAATCCAAATGCAGTTTGATTTTCCTTAATTGGCTGCCCTCATTAGGCGAAACGATGAGATTGGATTGTTTCTTTTTACTCCTATTATTGTGAGATATTGCAAATGCTAAGAATTGCCAAAGAAGCGCTGACATTCGACGACGTACTGCTAGTGCCAGCACACTCCACCGTTCTCCCTAATACAGCTGATCTTCGCACTCAGCTGACGAAGAATATTTCCCTAAACATCCCAATGATCTCTGCATCTATGGATACTGTGACAGAAGCTCGCCTAGCGATTGCACTGGCACAAGAAGGCGGAATCGGCTTCATTCATAAGAACATGTCTATTGAACAGCAAGCTGAAATGGTTCGCCAGGTTAAAATTTACGAAGCAGGTGTGGTTTCTCACCCTGTGACTGTAAACCCTGACGCGACAATCGCTGATGTTGTAGCCCTTACTCAAAAACACGGCTTCGCCGGTTTCCCTGTTGTTACTGAAACAAACGAACTTGTTGGTATTATTACTGGCCGTGACGTTCGCTTTGTGACTGACCTTTCTAAGAAAGTTGACGTAGTAATGACGCCTAAAGCTCGCCTTGCCTCTGTTAAAGAAGGTGCAACTCGTGAAGAAGTTCAAGAGAAAATGCACGAAGCGCGTGTTGAAAAAGTTCTTGTTGTAAATGATGACTTCCAACTAACGGGAATGATCACTGCAAAAGATTTCCATAAAGCAGAACGTAAACCAAACGCTTGTAAAGATGAGCGCGGCAGCCTACGTGTAGGTGCAGCTGTTGGTGCTGGTGCTGGTAACGAAGAGCGCGTTGCCGCTCTTGTTGAAGCTGGCGTAGACGTTCTACTTATCGACTCTTCACACGGTCACTCTGAAGGCGTACTTAACCGTATCCGTGATACGCGTGCTGCATACCCTGATCTACAAATCATCGGTGGTAACGTAGCAACTGGCGCTGGCGCTCGTGCTCTTATCGAAGCGGGTGTTAGTGCGGTTAAAGTAGGTATCGGCCCGGGTTCAATCTGTACGACTCGTATCGTTACTGGTGTTGGTGTTCCTCAAGTAACAGCAATCGCAGACGCAGCTGAAGTGGCTAACGAATACGGTATTCCAGTAATCGCAGATGGCGGCATTCGCTTCTCTGGCGATATCTGTAAAGCTATCGTTGCTGGCGCATCTTGTGTGATGGTTGGTTCAATGTTCGCGGGTACTGAAGAAGCACCGGGTGAAGTTATCCTTTACAACGGTCGTTCTTACAAGTCTTACCGTGGTATGGGTTCTCTTGGCGCTATGTCTCAAGGTTCTTCTGACCGTTACTTCCAATCTGACAACGCTGCAGACAAGCTTGTTCCAGAAGGTATTGAAGGTCGTATCGCATACAAAGGTCGTCTAAAAGAGATCGTTCACCAACAGATGGGCGGTCTACGCTCAAGCATGGGCCTAACGGGTTCTGCAACTGTTGAAGATATGCGTACTAAAGCTGAGTTTGTTCGTATCTCAGGTGCGGGCATGAAAGAATCTCACGTACACGATGTTCAAATCACGAAAGAAGCACCTAACTACCGTTTAGGTTAATAATACGTCCAAACGTTTGAATAATGTGCTGATTTAGTCGGCACATTATTTTATCTACCGTCTGTTTTGTTAAAAGTCCGATTTTCTCAAAACACGTGGTTAAAGATATCTAACGAAAACGTTTGCTTTATTTCTTGAAGAGTTAATCAGAGGTGAGTAAACTCGCCTCCGTTTTATCACATAGCCAATAAGACTGCTTACAATGACTAAAAATATTCATGACCAACGTATTCTAATTCTGGACTTCGGTTCTCAATACACACAGCTAGTAGCTCGTCGTATTCGTGAGATCGGTGTTTACTGTGAACTTTGGAGCTGGGACGTAGAAGAAGCGGATATTCGTGAATTCAATCCAGACGGTATCATCCTATCTGGTGGCCCTGAAAGTGTAACGGAAGAGAATTCTCCACGTGCACCTCAGTACGTATTTGATTCAGGTGTTCCTGTCTTCGGTATCTGCTACGGCATGCAAACGATGGCTGAGCAACTTGGCGGTAAAGTAGCAACGTCTACTGAGCGCGAATTCGGCTACGCAGCGGTACAAGTGACAGGTGAATCGGCACTTTTCGCTGACCTTGAGACAACTCAAGATGTTTGGATGAGCCACGGTGACAAAGTGGTTGAAATCCCTGCTGATTTTACAAAAATCGCAGAGACAGACACTTGCCCATACGCAGCAATGGCAAACGAAGATAAGAAATACTACGGTGTTCAATTCCACCCAGAAGTAACGCACACTAAAAACGGCCTAAAAATGCTTGAGAACTTCGTTCTTAACGCGTGTGGTTGTGAAGGTCTGTGGACTTCAGCGTCTATCATTGAAGATGCAGTTGCACGTATTAAAGAGCAAGTAGGTGACGACGAAGTCATCCTTGGTCTTTCTGGTGGTGTTGATTCATCTGTAGTTGCGATGCTTGCTCACCGCGCTATCGGCGACAAACTAACATGTGTATTTGTTGATAACGGTCTTCTTCGTTTAAACGAAGGCGAGCAGGTTATGGACATGTTTGGTGACAAATTCGGCCTTAACATCATTAAAGTTGATGCTGAAGATCGTTTCCTTAACGCTCTGGAAGGCGAAGCTGAACCAGAAGCTAAGCGTAAGATCATTGGTCACGTATTCGTAGATATCTTCGATGAAGAATCTAAGAAACTGAAAAATGCAAAATGGCTTGCTCAGGGTACTATCTACCCAGACGTAATCGAGTCTGCTGCATCTAAGACTGGCAAAGCACACGTAATCAAATCTCACCACAACGTTGGTGGCCTTCCTGATGATATGGAAATGGGCCTTGTTGAGCCTCTACGTGAGCTGTTTAAAGATGAAGTACGTAAGATCGGCCTAGAGCTTGGTCTTCCATACAACATGCTTTACCGCCACCCATTCCCGGGACCTGGTCTAGGTGTTCGTGTACTTGGTGAAGTTAAGAAAGAGTACTGTGATTTACTGCGTCGTGCTGATGCTATCTTCATTGAAGAGCTTCATGCTGCTGACCTTTACCACAAAGTATCTCAAGCATTCACGGTATTCCTGCCAGTACGTTCAGTTGGCGTAATGGGCGATGGCCGTAAGTACGATTGGGTTGTATCTCTACGTGCTGTAGAAACTATCGACTTCATGACTGCTCACTGGGCACACCTACCATACGACTTCCTAGGTAAGGTTTCTAACCGTATTATCAACGAAGTTAACGGCATTTCGCGTGTTGTTTACGATATTTCTGGTAAGCCACCAGCAACTATCGAATGGGAATAATCTCTTAGAGATTTAACCAGCGTTGATTTAGCTATTATTTGACTTAATTATTAAAAGCCTCGAACTCAGTTCGGGGCTTTTTTCTTTCTGATTCAGGGTATTAAAGAGCCATATCTAACCTCTAGAAACCAAATGAGTTGGAAGTTAGATATCAGCTCAAGAAAGTATGAGACGCATTGTTACGTTTAACTATACATAAAACTATCACTCGCACTTTTTATAAATTCATACCGCAACAGCTAGGCTATTCCCCGTGTGCCACATACTCTTTGATGGACTTATTAAGGACAGATAAGAGAATCCATCATGTTAAAAATCAAATATTTGGCGACAATAGTTTGCTGCACTTTAGCAGCACACAGTTACGCGTCTTTGAACATTCAACCTGATCCGCAAAACCCGAATGGCTACCTTGTTGAAAAGTCGGCATTACAAGCTGCTGAACAAGCGAAAACATCCGATCCTATGTATGCGATTTGGTCACAAGCATTACAAACTCGTCCCAATAGTATTGTTGAAGCGATAGAACCGGGTTTAGCCTCGAATCCTGAAAACGTGAAACGAGTCGAGCGTGTATTCCCTCAATCTGAATGGGACTTCCTCACTCAAATGGCTGCACCAGAATACACCTACACTCGTTTCTTACGTGCGATTGGTAAATTCCCAGCCTTCTGCGGAGAGTACACTGACGGCCGTGACTCCGACGCCATTTGTAAAAAATCCATCATTACGGCCTTTGCTCATTTCTCACAAGAGACGGGCGGTCACATCGCGATAGACAACACCTCTGATAATCCATTAGCTCTCGAAGAATGGCAGCAAGCGCTGGTACATGTTCGTGAAATGGGTTGGTCTGAAGGCCAAGAAGGTTATACCACGGGTTGTGGTCAGAACGATTGGCAGAATGCACGTTGGCCATGTGCCGCGGGGCAGGGTTACTTCGGACGTGGTGCTAAACAGCTTTCTTACCATTTTAACTACGGCGCGTTCTCGGAAGTGATGTTTGATGGTGATGCGACGGTTCTATTGAATAATCCAGGCTTGGTTGCTGATTCATGGTTGAACTTGGCTTCTGCTATCTGGTTCTTCCTTACACCTCAAGCTCCTAAACCAGCAATGCTGCACGTTATTGACCGCACTTGGACTCCCTCTCAACGCGAATTAGATGCGGGCATTGGTTATGGCTTTGGGACCACGATCAACGTGATTAATGGTGGTATTGAATGTGGTGAGCAGAACAAAGACAAAGGCCAACCCGTTAACCGTATTCGTTACTGGGAAGGGTTAGCGGCGCACTATGAAATTCCGGTAGAAGTGGATGAAGCCAATACTTGTTGGCAGCAAACGCCTTACGGAAGCTTGAATCTCAACGGCGCGACCGATGTGTTGTACACCAACTGGGATGGCAACTGGAAATACTACGCAGACCGCCCAGAAGGCTACTCATTTGAATGTGAGTTGGTTGGATTCCAAACGGCATATTCAGCGCTAGTGGCTGGCGATTACGAGAAGTGTGTGACGAATTTTTATGGTTCTCATGCGAGCTGGCCTGAAGTGAAAGTGGTCGATAAGCTTGATCCGGTAGACCCAGGTACTGATCCCGGTGGTAACGGTTGGAGTGCGACCAAGGTTTACAACGCGGGTGACCAAGTTACTCACAACGGTGCAACCTACGAAGCGAAATGGTGGACACAAGGGGATGACCCTGCCAATGGTGGCCCTTGGAAATTGGTTACTGGAGAGCCAACTCTACCCGTGACAGATCCATCGCCAGTTGACCCTGCACCTGTCGATCCTGCTCCGGTAGACCCAACACCAGTTGACCCACCAATCACAGAACCGCCTGTTACCGAGCCGCCTGTCGTCGTTGATCCATCAGTGTTTATCACATGGCAAGCGGGCGTTAGCCAAGTGAGTAACGGTGATAAAGTGACGCATAACGGCAAGTGTTTCGTGGCTAAAAACGGCCCGGGTGTATGGGAAAGCCCGGTTCAGTCGAATTGGTTCTGGGATGAAATTAGCTGTAATTGATCGTCTGAATACTGAAAAGCGGTCTAACCGACGAGTTCAGTAGTACGACCATAATGATATAAATAGTCAAAAGCCGAAAGTTTCTACTTTCGGCTTTTTTTCGTTTCGAACTTGGCTATCTAAGCAGGGCTATTGGTCTATTTGGCTATGTTGAAGCGCATTTAAAGACTAATTATCCAGTTAGAGGATAAAGTTCTGTACAAATGGTGATTGTGAATTTATATTCAAATTTAATTTATATTTATTCTTTTTATTTTAGGGTTAAGGTGTACCTATGGAACAGACAGATATCACGTCACTCATCCCCATTGTGATTACTTTGGTGTTGTCGTTGGCGACAAGGAATGTGGTGATAGGCCTTTTTGCTGGTGTACTCAGTGGCGTTGCGATGCTTACTGGTATGTTTAGCGAACTTAACCCGCTTGATACGTTTGGTACTATGGTTAAAGGTTACCTAGTCCCTCAACTTACCGACAGCTACAACGCAGGTGTGATCATGCTGTTGGTGTTCATCGGTGGCTTTGTTGCTCTGATGGAGAAATCAGGTGGTGGCGTTGCATTTGCCAAGCGTGTTACTCAATGGGTAAGCAACAAATGCCAAGCTCAAATCTCAGCATGGTTTGGTGGAATCGTTATATTTTTCTCAGACTTAGGCACCCCTTTAATTGTTGGCCCTGTTTTTCGTCCCCTTTTCGATAAACTGAAACTCTCAAGACAGAAGCTAGCATTCATCATCGACTCAACCTCGTCGCCCGTTGCTATTCTTATCCCTTTCATTGGATGGGGCGTTTACATCATGAGTCTGATTCAAAAAGAATTCACGGCGTTGAATGTCAACATGTCTGATTGGGATGCCTTCATCGGTGCGATTCCTTTTCAGTTCTACGCATTCCTAGCGATTTTCATCGTCCCGTTAGTGTCCGTTAAAGGTTTAGACTTTGGGCCAATGGCAAAAGCCGAGCGTGATTGCCAAGCGGGAATCGATACTGGCGTGAATAGCGACTCACTGAATCCGTTCTCGCATAAAAATGCAAAGGCATCTTTTGTTTGGGCTCCATTGTTAGTGATGCTGGTGGTGTTGTGTGCCATGTTAGTTCCACAAGGCTTCCCGTTTCAAAAGGTCGCGGGTTCATCGTTCAGAGCGGCTTTATCATCGGCTTATTTCTTTGCGGCGATTACCTTGATCTCGCTAATGGCTTACTACGGTGTAAGAAAGCTGTCTGATGGTGTTGCAGTGTATTTAAAAGGCATGGGAAACATGATGCCCGTAGCGATCATCTTAGTATTGGCATGGGCGTTAAGCACAGTCGGTAAAGAGCTAGGTGCAGCGGCCTATATCGCCGAGCAAGCACAGAGCGGCTTTCCATACTGGTTAGTACCAGCGGTCGCTTTTTTGTTGTCGGCGATTATTTCATTCGCAACGGGATCGTCGTGGGGAACCTTCGCGATAATGATGCCATTGGTTATTCCAACCGCGATTGCGATTGATGCACCGCTACTCGTCGCAATTGGCGCTGTGTTGTCTGGTGGTTTGTTTGGTGACCATTGCTCACCGATCTCTGAAACAACGATTCTTTCTTCAACAGGGGCAGGGTGTGACCAGTTTGAACACTTTAAGACGCAGCTACCTTATGCATTGATGAACGGCTCTATCGCTTTGGTTAGTTTTGTCGTGGCAGGCTTTACTGGAAGTGCATGGGTGGTTCTAGGTGCGCTTGTTGCTCAGCTTATCCTTGTGACTCTGTTAGCTAAGCGCGATGCAAGTAAAAACGCTTCTTCAGAAGTTCAATCTCAAGTGTCTGAATCTAAACCACAACAAGCGTAATTTAAGATTACAAATGAGAGACTAGATACGGGATGCGAGTAAACGAGTAGCGAAAAGTTCGCTCCCTATCGTTCGTCACTTTATACCTCATATTCCTTACTCTATCCGTCATTCCCTATAGCGAGGTATGAGCGTAGTAGGGAATCTCTCGCGTTTACTGTTGGTGTATATATTGAAAGGCAGATTCCAGATATCTCGTTCCTCGATTCTGGAATGACGCTCTAATGAGTAGATACGGGATGCGAGTAAACGAGTAACGAAAAGCTCGTCTTATTATTACTCGTGTTTGCTATTTAGTTTCTCGCTTACTCAATCTAAACACGCTCTTCGTATCCCGCTTAATCGAATCTAAAGACTTTTTCGCATCTCGTATCTCGTTACTCGCATCTTTTTTATAGCGTGATAGGGAATCTGTTTATTGATAGTTTCGGTGAATCAAACAAGCTGCTTATGAAACTAATCTTCCATAAGATCATTTGTACAATCTTAGTTTGCGATAACTGGATTACCTAGTTGTACGGTTTATAGATTAAAATTTTCTGATAATTTTTATCGTTTTTTTTTAATCAACCACTTTAATAAGGTAAATTCGCAATGTCCACCAAACTAGCTAACCCAGCGCCACTAGGCTTAATGGGTTTCGGTATGACCACTATTCTTCTTAATATCCACAACGCAGGTTTCTTCCCAATCGATTCTATGATTCTTGCAATGGGTATTTTTTACGGTGGTTTGAGCCAAGTTATCGTGGGCACTATGTGTTTCAAACGTGGTGACACGTTCGGTACGACAGCATTTACTTCATACGGCCTATTTTGGTTATCTCTAGTTGGTTTGATCGTGATGCCTTACATGGGTCTTCCAGCAAGCCCTGCTGCATTCATGGGTTGGTACCTACTACTATGGGGCATCTTCACAGGCTTCATGTTCATCGGTTCTCTATGTTACCCAGTTGCGAAGCAAGTAGTATTCGGTTCACTAACGATCCTGTTCTTCCTACTTGCAGCTCGTGATTTCACTGGCAGTGAACTAATCGGCACTATCGCTGGTTTTGAAGGTATTTTCTGTGGCGCTTCAGCTATCTACTTTGCAATGGCACAAGTAATCAACAACGAATACGGCCGCACAGTACTGCCTATCGGTGAGAAGAAAGCACCTCAAATGGCAACACAAGAAATCGCTGCTTAATACTCTAACTCGGGAACAGTTAGTTTGTTATAAGCCGTTTATTGGTTATGAATAAAACAAAAGGGGTTAGCCGAAATGGCTAACCCCTTTTTTATGCGTTATTAATAGAGCCAGTTAAAGCGATCTATTTGTTAAAGCAATCTATTTGCTAAGGCAATCTTAAGCTGAAGGTTGCTCTACAGGTTTAGTGTCTGCAGCTTCTGCTTCAGGAGACTTACCTGTTTTACGCTTGTACTTCTCTTCCCAGTAAGTAGCACCTTTGATGCCTAGTTTTACAGGATTAAATGTGTACTCAGTTACGCCTTGTTTCTGTTGCTCTTCATAATCAGCAAGTGCTTTAAGCGCTGGCTTAGACATGAAGAAGATGATCAGAATACCTACGATGTTTAACCATGCCATCAAGCCAACACCAACATCACCCATTGCCCATGCAAGGTTAGCTGTTTTGACTGTGCCATAGAAAACCGCAGTGATAAGAACAAGCTTAAGTACGAACATCATGCCAGGGATTTTGATGGTACGACGTAGGTAAGCAATATTCGTTTCTGCGATGTAGTAGTAAGCAAGAATCGTTGTAAATGCGAAGAAGAACAGAGCAAATGCGATGAATGGCTTACCAATGCCTGGTAGTGCACTTTCAATAGCAAGCTGTGTAAATACAGGACCATTCGCGCCAATGTTTGCTGCTAGGTTCTGAACAAGGAACACGCCTTCAGCGCCGCCGTGAACGTTGTAAGCACCAGTGATGATGATCATGAACGCTGTAGCAGAACATACTAGAAGAGTATCGATGTAGATAGAGAACGCTTGTACCAAACCTTGCTGAGCTGGGTGATCGACATTTGCCGCTGCCGCTGCGTGAGGACCAGTACCTTGACCCGCTTCGTTTGAGTAAACACCACGCTTAACGCCCCAACCAATTGCAGCACCAAAGCCCGCCATAGGTGTGAATGCATCGCCAAGAATCATTCCGAAAACAGCTGGCACTTGGCCGATGTTTAGCAAGATGATAACGAACGCGATAATGATGTAAGCCAATGCCATGAATGGAACAACAATTTGTGTGAAGTTCGCAATACGTTTAACACCACCAAAGATGATGAAAGCAAGGATGATAGCAACAACAGTACCAGTGAAAATTTTAGCGAAACTGAATGTACCGATAGCTGTTTCAATCATGTCGCCTGAACCAAATGCAGCTTCTACAGCATTACCAATACTGTTTGACTGAACACCTGGAAGCAAAATACCACATGCAAAAATAGTTGAGATAGCGAAGATCCATGCGTACCACTTCTGGCCCATCGCTTTTTCAATGTAGTAAGCCGGACCACCACGGAACTGGCCTTCGTCTTCTTCTTTGTAGATTTGCGCTAGCGTAGATTCTGCGTAAGCAGTCGCGGCGCCAAAGAAGGCTACAACCCACATCCAGAATACTGCACCTGGGCCACCGAAACCGATAGCGGCAGCAACACCGGCAATGTTACCTGTACCTACACGGCCAGATAGCGAAACGGCAAGAGCTTGGAAAGACGAGATGCCTTTTGTAGAGCTTTTACCTGATAGTAGCAAGCGCCACATTTCAAAGAAGTGACGGATTTGAACAAATCGAGTCATGATGGAGTAGAACAAACCTGCACCTAAACATAGGTAGATAAGTACTGGGCTCCAGATTATTCCATTCAAAAAATCAACGAATGACTGCATGAGTATTTTCCCTGTTAGTTTTACTTATGATTGTTTTTCGAACAACACAATACTTCACTTGTAACCCAAGTGTTAAATTATTTAACTGCGCATTAGGATTACTGTGACATAAAGCAAGTTACAGAGGAGGTTTGTTAACGCTTAGTTCTAATTCGATAATCGTTCCATTTAACTTCATATGCAACTGTATGTATTTTCTGGCGTTTTGCAGAGTGAATAAATAGTGATTAATACAAAAATGGAAATTTGAGCCATGCAGAAGAGACAAAATCGAGAAAAACAGCGGTGAAAACCGATTAGCATGAACGGCTGATATATGAGTGGCGAGATGGATTTGATTGGAATATATCACCTTCATCGAGTGATCTCGCAGGTCTAAGAAACTGTGCCTTTGAAGGCTCGATAATTCTGGCCTTAATGTTTACTGAGTAAAAGTGGCTAGTTTGATGCGTGTTTCAAACAACCACAAACCCTCGCGCCTGTAGTTCTTGAGCGAACTCAGACTGAGTATTTGGTTCGCCATGTATCAAATGCAGCTCTTTTGGTGGAACGGAAATTCCTGCTATAAATCGGTTGAGATCCTCTTTATCGGCATGAGCCGAGTAGCCAGACATGCCATGAATTTGAGCATTAACCTCAACGTCTTTGTTATCAATAAAAACCTGTGTTTTACCTTGTTGCAACTCGCGCCCGAGCGTTCCGTGTGCTTGATAGCCCGCTAAAATCAAATCGGTGCGTTTATCTGGAAGCAAAGCCGATAAGTAGTTCATGATCCTGCCGCCCTGACACATTCCAGAAGCTGCGACCACAATTGCGGGTTCACCTGTCGACTTAAGACGATTGACGATTTTCTTGTGCATTCTATGCCCATCAACGGTAATGCATTGCTCAAAAGCGAGTGGGTGACGTTTCAGCTCTAGGCGCTGTTTAGCTTCTTGACCCCATAACTCTTTAAAGCGTCGGTATGAACGCGTTACTTTCTCTGCCATAGGCGAATCGAGGATGATAGGAATATCGGCGCTGAGTTGATGCTCAAAGATCAGGTTTTCAATATCAAACAACAGTTCTTGTGTTCTTCCGATACTAAATGCCGGGATCAGGATGACACCACCATTGAGTAGTGAACGGTCAATAATTGCTTTGAGACGCTCAGAGCGTGTTGCAATATCGTCGTGCGTGCTGGTGCCATAAGTGGATTCAATAAATAGGTAATCGGCTTGTTGTGGTGGTTTTGGATCCGGCAGCAGTGGCGTGTTACTTGGGCCCAAGTCGCCTGAAAAGACCACCACTTCTTGGTTTGGTAACTTAAGCTCAATATAGGCGGAGCCTAAGATATGCCCAGCAGTTTGAAAACGAGCATACAGAGTATTTGGCCTATGATGAACCCTTCCGTCGTTTTGCTGTTTAGAGACAATTGGAAACCACTCTCCATAAGGCTTGGGAGCAATCAACGAATGAATTTTTTTAAGGATGAGTTTGGATTGTTTATGGCTGAGCCCTTGCAGTTTTAAGCCGTCTTCAATCATTAAAGGAGCGAGTTCAGCCGTCGCCTGAGTGCAATAAATCGGTTGGTTAAAGCCACTGGCGAGTAACCAAGGTAATCGACCAATATGATCAATGTGAGTATGAGTCAGCAGCAGAGCGTTAAGGTGGGACGTTTCAAATTCAATATCAAGAGGGCGTGCGTCTTCCCCTTGAAGCTTTTTACCTTGAAGATCTAAACCTTGAAAAAGGCCACAATCGATGAGTACCGCTTGGCCTGAATCTCTTAATTCGTGACAAGATCCTGTGACGGTATGTTTGCCGCCATGGTGAATCACTTCCATCGTTTACTCCCATTGCTCTATAAAGCCATTAACGCCTGTTTTTATTTTGCGGATAAGCGCCGGCATGTAAAACAAGAACAATGAGAGTTGCGATCGTTGAGTGTCTTTTTAAGTAACTGAGCGATGACTCAGTGGGTTCGTTGCGACTTAGTTCGTAGAAGAACCGTCTGAATCCAGTTCTGGGTTTTGTTGCGCCTCTAAACGAGCCACTTCGGCATCTAACTGTGCTATTTTCTCTGCCATGATTGCGTGACAGCGATTGGCCAGCTCTCTCGCATCGCTGAGCTTGTACCCAGTCACATCGATAGGCTCAAGCATCTCGGTGATCACAATGCCATTATTAACTCGGTTGAGGTCAATCTTATTGTGCGTGGTGCTGGTACACATCGGAGTGATAGGCACGCCGGCTTCAATCGCCATTCGGAAAGCGCCCGTTTTGAATGGCAGTAGTCCACGCCCTTTACTGCGCGTTCCTTCGGGATAAACCCAAACAGACAGATCTCGCTGATGAATCGCTTCCGCCACTTGCTTGATGGTATCACGTGCTTTGGACTTATCTTCGCGGTTAATCATGATGTTACCGGTGATCCAATACAGCAGACCAAAGAAAGGCACATACAACAAATCACGCTTGCCCAATGAAACAGTGCGAGGCCTTAGCATTCCTGGGTCGGTCACAAAGTCTAATATGCTTTGGTGGTTAGAGATGTAGACGCTTTTTTCTGACGTTGGCGCATTGTCTAGGCCGCGCTGCACCAGTTTTACACCGACGATCTTTTGTAGCTGGTTGAACCAACGACAGAAAACGTACACATGCTTGGGGTTCTTGGGGCTAAACAAGCAGTAAACAAAAGCACAGAGGGTGGTGAAAATAATAAACACCGTAGCCAAAATTATACGAAGAACAGCAAGCACAATTCACTCCTTACTCACCGCAAGATTGCAGTGATTAAATAGTTTTAGATGCTTGAAGTTTTCACTCTATTTAACCGAATTGCAACAATTAACTGTTATAGGGTTCTGTTTTTAGATCTTTATATAAAACAAGGACTAACAATGGGTGTTTGAGACGATCATCGAGCTTACACGTGTTCACCAGTAGCGAGGCATGTTCACCAATACTGTTTATTGGGATCCAGCTTTTCTACCCATTCAGGATCTTGACGCGATTCTAAATAGAGTTGTAGGCCGTTATAAGACATGAAAGCTGCAGGGCCACCAAGATGTTCGAAATAATCAAAATAATCATCTTCGAGTGAACAAAGGTGAGCTAAATCTTTAACGTTATTCATCATTGCCCATTGAATAGCGAACACCGGAGCCGTCGAACCTGAAATGCTGACTTCTTCGACATTTGGGTTGAACAGTGAATTGGCTTGCTCAAGCTGTATCTCTTCTTGCTCAGACTCTTGCTGTAACACCTCTTCGATGATCTCTGAGCGTTTGGTATTAGAGACATTCTTGTTTAGCTTGGCGATTCGTAGTGCGTAGCTAAAACGGTCTGTTGAAACTATGTCGACAAGTTGCGATAGCAGCTCTTTGTCTACGCCCGCAGCCTTAGTGAAATAATCGATACATGAATTGATTGAAGCATAGCGAGTACCGTCAAATTCAAAGCCACTGGTTTCGTCGTAGACCTCTATTACAATGTCATCAACCGATAAAGGCCAACCTTTATAGTCGACTCGCTGCTTGGCGATTTGATACATCTTCCAAGCACTGCGCCCAAACCCGCCAAGTGTCGAACCTGAAAAATCAGAATCAATAAGCTCTTGTTCCGTCCAATTTTCACCAATCCCTAAGTGTTTTGCGTACTTATCGATGAGTGCGTGTTTTATCTGATCGCGCACAGCCCAGATCGAAGTTAGATCTTTTGCATACCTAACACTCGCGCATTCCTTACAAGCTGGCAGTGCAATCGGTGAATAGTCTATCTTTGCAATAGCCTGTGCAGTCTTAGGGAATTCAACAACATCATTGGAAGGTTCACCACAAAACCAACAGGTGTGGCGCAGGTTGAATGGGGTGTCTATGTGTGAGTATGTGGTCATTAGTTTTTTATCGGCTGGGTGCTTGAGGTTGGTTTAATTATCAAAACAATTATCCCTGTTCGGACTTGTCCTTGCACGTTGTTTGTATGACTTTCCTGACGATAATGGTTCGAGATGTGACTCGCCTGAAGAGCTCATTAGTTAGATGTTGATATAAAACAGTCACTAACGATTAATGTCGATTGGTGTTGCTGAACTTACATGTGCTGCTAGCAATCACCCAAGCTCCCCATTACTATTGAGATAGGCTCCTTACTCTAATTGCGCATATGTCCTCATCGATTTCTTTTTACGATAAAAATGCTCACACACTTTGTGAACAGTACAACTCAGTAACCTTCGAAACGGTACATAAAAGCTGGAAGGCTTATTGGCCTTTAGAGGGCGATAAAGTACTAGATGTCGGTGCAGGAAGTGGTCGTGATGCGCTATGGATGTACAAAGCCGGAGCCGATGTTATTGCGATAGAACCCAGTGACTCATTACGCCAACAAGGCTCTGAATATACCGGGCCAAGTGTCACCTGGATTGATGATTCACTTCCCTCGCTTAGCCGCACTGAAAACCTCGGAATGCGTTTTGACTTGATATTGGTGAGTGCTGTTTGGATGCATCTCGCTCCGTCTCATCGAGAGCGTGCATTTAGAAAGTTGTCTAACTTGCTAGCTCCAAATGGCAAGCTGGTGATCACTCTACGTCATGGAGAGTTTCAAGACAGTCGGCAAGGGTATCAAGTCTCGGTTGAAGAGCTTGAGCGTTTATCAAAAAACAGCGCCTTGTTGGTTCGTCATGTCGATGATAGCCAAGATACATTGAACCGCAGTGAAGTGTGGTGGCAAACCGTTGTGATGACATTACCAGATGATGGTTCTGGCGACTTGAACAAGGTGCGCCACATTATTGTGAATGACAACAAGTCGGCGACATACAAGTTGGCTTTGTTGAGAACATTACTGCGAATTGCGGATGCTCATTCAGGCGCTGTGATTGATCGAACTGATGGGAAAATTTCTCTACCAGTGGGCTTGGTTGCTTTGTATTGGGTTAGGCAGTTTAAGCGACTGATTGATATCGACATAGAAGGCACTGGGATTCAGCAAAATAGCAACACAACGAAGGGACTTGGGTTTGTAAAAGAGGATGGCTGGAACAAACTCAAACACCTAAGTGCTGATGACCTAGCGATAGGCGCTATGTTTTTCGGCGATGAAGCTAAGGCATTGCAGAAGTTGTTTTCACAGACGATCAGCACTATTAAATCAGGACCTGTGACTTTTATTTATCAAGGTTCGAAAGACAACCGACTATTCGATATATACCCTCCTCAAAAACGACGGAAGAGCCGAGAATCATTGGTCATGGATAGTGAGTTCCTAGAAAGCTTTGGCTATTTCACTCTCGATGAAAGCCTGTGGGAGTGCTTTAGAATCTACCACTCTTGGATTGAACCGCTGGTGGTGAATCAATGGGTCATGGAGATGCAGCGTTTCGAGTTGAACCGACAGCGAAGTATCTCACTACAGACTTATCACGATTGCTTGGTATGGATCGATCAAAACCACGACACTCGCGATGTGCGTAAACGTGTCGAGCAACTTAGATCTAATCGTGCCGACATTGTCAGCGTCTGGAGTGGAAAGTCATTGAAAAATGAGTATCACGTTGATCACTGTTTGCCTTTTGCTTACTGGCCAAACAACGATAAGTGGAACCTCTTTCCAACTACGAGCAAAGAGAACCTAAGTAAAAGTGATAAAGTTCCCACAGCGGAAAAGCTTCGTTCGTCTAAGTCTCGGATTCTCGAATGGTGGCAATTGGCGTGGAGCGATTCTGCTCATTTTGAACAGCAGTTCTTTTCTGAAGCGGCACTTTCTTTACCCAACATACCAGCACAGTGTCGAGATTTTGAAGAGGTGTTTGATGCAATGGGCTTGCAAGTACGTGGAGTAAAAAGTCGACTTCTGATCAGTGAGTGGAACTGATCAGCAAATAAACGAGTTATTGAGGCGATTTACTATCAAGAAAACAATGAAATACATCGGAATTGATGGCTGCAAGGCAGGTTGGATCGCTTGGATTGTCTCTGGCAATGAGCCACCTGAGTTCAAGGTGGTAAAGACCCTAGATGAGTTGCTTGACGATCTTACGGGAGCAACAACGTTAATCGATATGCCGATTGGTTTTAGCGATTCACAGACTCCGGATAGATTATGCGATAAAGCAGCAAGGCGCTTTCTCACCAGTAAGCGTGGCTCTTCCGTTTTTCCCGTTCCGTGCCGAGAGGCGGTTTACCAAATCGATTACATTGCGGGGTGTAATGCCAATGTGCAGCAGCTTGATAAGAAGTTTTCTAAACAGACTTGGGGAATTGTGCCCAAAATCCGCGAGCTTGATGAGCTCATTGAAACTCATCCTAATCTTTCTATCAGGGAATCACATCCTGAGGTGGTGTTTGCAGCTTTGAAAGGCGAACCGCTGACCTTTTCAAAAAGAACGCAAGAGGGCAAAGAGGAACGGCTTTCTATTATTCAGCAACTTGCCCCTCAATGGTGTGACGGCTTGTCGTTGGCCATTTCAACCACAAAGCGTAAAGACGTCGCGATAGATGATCTTTTCGATGCTTTTGTACTTATGTTGGTTGCCTATTACGCTCCGCAATTATCGACCTTACCTGAACTTTCTGATGTTGGTGGAGAAGCGGATGTCGATCAGAACGGACGAGTTCGAGAGATTGTTTATTGGAACAAAACGCGCTAACAAAGCGTGCGCTCAACTTGGCTTAATATGCTATTTTCCAACTTCTGCTACTTTTCACTCTTACTATTTTTGAGTCTTTGATATGAAACGTTTTATTGTCGGCTGGCTTGCCACTGTGCTCAGTGCTGCGAGTTATGCCCAGGTTGCCCCTATATCTCAATGGCAATGCGACATGATGAAAAAGAACAATGTATTGAGCAGTGGTGCGCCTGTTGGTTGTGAGCGGTTATCCAAGGTGGATTTCGATTTCATTAACTTCAAAGGGGAAACGCAACAGGGCAATATGATCGTACTTGATGTGGTTGCGCCTGCTGTTGAACAAATCTTTTCA
This sequence comes from Vibrio sp. QJM3NY_26, assembly GCF_057786005.1. Lineage (NCBI taxonomy): Bacteria > Pseudomonadati > Pseudomonadota > Gammaproteobacteria > Vibrionales > Vibrionaceae > Vibrio > Vibrio sp. QJM3NY_26. The sequence continues at coordinate 694,228 of NZ_CM173515.1, forward strand.
GAGCTTAAACAGCGCAATTTTCCTCTTCATTCCGCTCGTTTAATGCGTGAATTCAGAGGTGACGATAACGCCTCAATGGACGCGAACAACAGTAGCGCGTTTAACGCTCGTCCTATTACAGGTGGAGGAGGTTGGTCGAAACATGCCTATGGTGTGGCAATCGACATCAACCCAGTTCAAAACCCTTTCCTAGAGTTTGATAGCAACGGAAGAATCACGGTAAAGCCATCGCAATCGGCAACTCGCTATGTGAACCGTACTCGTTTTCGTGCTCGTGATGAAATTGAACGCAGAGGCATGGCAGAAGATGTGGTTGAGCTGTTTGCTCATCACGGATTTATGATCTGGGGAGGGGATTGGAATGCCCCAATCGATACTCAGCATTTTGAGGTCGGATCAAGAAAATTCATTAACCAACTGCTCTCTAAACCACAACCTGAAGCCAAAGTGTTATTTGAGCGCTACGTCGAATCTTATCGACAGTGCTACCTCAAAAATAAAGGTGAGAACGCAGAAAAAGCTCGAGCTATCTGTGCAAAGAAAACAGTCGGGACTTTTTAGTGCTATGTTTATCTAGAACCGTTTGTGTTTTAGCAAGTTAAACTCGCTTCAGGTGTGTTTTGAATAGCTAAGGTCAGCGCTTGTCGTTGGCCTTTTTTGTATTCATTTCTCCAATGTAACACTGAGTATTGAACAGGTTATTGGGTATCCGTTAGTCAATAATCGATAAGCGAATGCAGCGCAAAGTCATCGGTTTGTCATTGAAAAACTCATAGCGTTAACGTTTTGTGAGAACCATTGCTGGTGGGGGAACTCTTTGCCGAATCGCCAGTATTATTAGTGAACTGATCACAACGGACCAACTAATGAAAAAGATACCTTTGGCTCTAACTCTTTTAAGCACTCTACTTTTTTCACAATATTCTTTGGCTACAGACACTTCACACACCACTCAAAACCCGACTTACGAACTCGATGGTAAAGCGGTACTAGGCCGTACGGAGAATGTGTACCTATCGAGCGTTCAAGGGCTAAAAGACGTTCCTTTCATTGGTAAAATCGATACTGGTGCAGAAACTACCTCTATGCATGCGGAAGACATTCATGTGAAGAGCACGAATGCCGACTATAAAAACCTCAAAGACAAAGAGTTGATGGCAGCAATAACCGAAGACCTGTTGAACAATTCCGATGTTGATTACGATGATTGGAATGGCAGTACCTTTGCGAAATATGAAGCTGTGGTGTCTTTTAAGGTTCAAAACCCGCGTACGGGAGACATGGTATTAATCGAAGCGCCTTTAGAGCGTGTCAGTATGATACGCAGCCGCACTAGCAGCACGCCTTTGCTTCGTCCTACCGTAAAAATGTCGCTCACCATTGCAGACCAAGAGCTAAAAACCGATGTTAACCTGACCGACAGAAGCCATTTTTCAGCGCCAGTGCTGATTGGTAAAACCTTCCTTGCTGACAACGCTTTAGTGTTTGCGGGCTATGACTACTTGCAAGAGCAGGAAAACGCGACAGTAGTAGGTCGAAAAGAGGTAGTGTCTATCTCGGGAATGGCGATGAACGCGACCTTCTCATTAAAAAATCGCTACAGCATCCTTCATGCAAAAGACATCGATGTAGATAAGAAGAACAGTGAAGTGACGTTTGATATGTTCGACAACGATGGAAAGCAGAAAGAGATGACACTGCCATTAGTTCGTATGTTAAGCGTGAGTGGTAAGAAAAGACCTTTGGTGTATGTGCCGGTTCAACTCGATGAAAACACAACTAAAGACGTTCTGGTGTACCTACGTGAGCGCTCGAGTAGTGAGTCGCAGTTGAGATTTGGTACCAGTACCGCCAGTGAACTTTTCATGATTGATACCAATGCAGAAAATATTCTTTCTGAAGGTTCAGAAAGCTTTAGTGATGTCGCTAAAAAGAGTGAACCTTTGGTTATTTCTCCAGAAGAGGACATCACCCTTGATGACTTCCCACTCAAGGCCGTTGCCTCTTTCACTGTCAACACGCCTCTGTTGAAGGTCGACAGTTTTGAAATGACAGGTAAAGGCAAAGATGCCTACGTTGAATTTTACCTTACGGATGTAAACGGTGAGAAGCAGAAGGTGACCAAGCCAATTATTAAGAAGCTTAAAGTCGGTGATGATACTCGTCCGGTAGTGAGTGGTGAGTTTGCGGTCTCTGGAAACGTTCGTACGCAAGAGTTTGCCATCGATGTGCTCAATACGAATGAGAAAGAAGCGTACTTTATTTTAGGCAAGAAGATGGCAAAAGACGGTGTGTATGTGAACACTCGATCTGACTACCTTTTAAAAGCTGAGCCGCTGTTTAAAGTAGGGCACATCGAAGTTGTTGAAGTGAACGGTATGAAGTTCCCGGCCAAGCTCGACACCGGTGCGGATGTGAGCTCAATGAATGCAGTCAACATCAAACGATTTAAGAAAGACGGCCAAGACATGGTGAGTTTTACCTATCAAAACAACCAAGGCGATAAGCAAGACTTCACTAAGCCAGTGATTGATGTTATGCGCATCAAAGCCAAGAAAGGCGAGAAGGTGAACATTCGTCCTGTCGTCGAAATGAAGGTGAAGTTAGGTGACTTAGAGAAAGAGGTGAGGGTAAACCTTCAAGATCGCTCTCGCTTTGAATACAGCATGATCCTAGGTAAGAACTTCCTGAAACACGGCGCAGTAGTGAGCAGTGATGAAGATTACTTGCTGGGCGATATGGAGTAACACCTAAACTTATTTAAGTTCGTAAGAGAACAGTTTTAAACAGCCACACATTTCAGCAACGGGATGTGTGGTTTTTTATTGAGTGTCTGGTTTTATTGTTGACGAGCTAAAGGTAAATCATTGTTAAAAAGAAACTTTCCTTGTTATGGCTAGTAAAATAAAGATAAAAAAAGGGCCAACTCTTTCGAGTTGGCCCTTTCCAAACGTTTGGTGGAGCTGGCGGGAGTTGAACCCGCGTCCAAAAATCATTCATCATTGGTACTACATGCTTAGTCGATCTTTAATTTCACCAGCAACCTGCGAACCGACACGCTAGTTAAAGGCTAACCTGAATTGTTATTCGCGCTTTTCCTCTCAGGTGGGAGAATCCGCGCTAGCTAGTTTGGGTTTGATCTCTTATTGGTCCCCGTCTTACGAGCGGAAGCTAGGGTAAGAGAGCTCTGAGCAGGTTATTAAGCTGCTAGTGCGTAGTTTTCGTCGTTTGCGACTATTTTTTTGCGGCTTTTAACGTGGCCAACCGCCCCACGGCATGCACCTCAGACTTCAAAATTCCTGTCGAATCCTAAATCAGCCCCAAGTGTTATTTGCATAGTACCAGAAAAGCTTTGCCTGTCTAGCACTGTGCGTTTAAGTGCTTAAAATTAACGCAAATTACTCTTCATAATTCGTGCTTTATCTCTCGCCCAATCTTTTTCTTTCATATCAGTACGTTTATCGTGCAGCTTTTTACCTTTCGCTACGCCAACTTTAATCTTCGCCCAAGAGCGAGACCAATAAAGCGCGGTTGCGACAAGTGTCATGCCTTCACGGTTAATACGACCGATAAGGTTGTCGAGTTCTTTTCTCGACATTAGTAGTTTACGGATACGTGTTGGGTTCGCCACGATATGAGTACTCGCTTGAGTTAGCGGAGTGATCGTCATACCACTGATGAATGCTTCGCCGTCTCTGATGTAGACGTAGCTTTCTGCGATATTGGTTTTGCCTTCACGTAGGGATTTTACTTCCCAGCCTTGTAGCTCAAGCCCCGCTTCTATCTCATCATCGATGAAATATTCGTGGCGAGCTTTCTTATTAAGCGCAATGGTATTGCTACCGGCTTTTGATTTTGATTTATTCTTTGCCATAATGGCCTCATTATACGGATTGCACCCTAATTGGGGAATCCTTTTTATTTGCGCTCTGGCCCAATACAATTAAAATTGCAGTTTGTGTTAATGTAACGCTGTCTTTAACAGGAGTCTATATGCCAAAGGTTACTCGTTCAGCATTAGTGTCGTTTAGTGCCGACCAGATGTTCAGCTTGGTCAATGATGTTGCTCGTTATCACGAGTTTTTGCCAGGGTGTTCTGGTTCACGTGTGATCGAATCTTCAGATTCAACTATGGTGGCTTCGGTTGATGTCTCTAAAGCTGGTATCAGCAAAACATTTACCACATCGAACCGCTTAGCGGACGGTGCTGAGATCTTGATGGAACTGGTGGACGGCCCATTCAAAAAGCTGCAGGGTGGTTGGTACTTTACTCCGCTCGATGAGCAAGCGTGTAAGGTTGAGCTTAAGTTAGAGTTTGAATTCTCTAGCCGAATGATCGAAATGGCATTTGGTAAGGTTTTCAATGAGCTGACGAGCAATATGGTCAGTGCTTTTACTCAACGCGCGAAACAGGTTTATTAAGCCATGACTATTGAATCGGATATGATCCACGTAGAGGTTGTGTTTGCGCTTCCGCACGAGCAGCGTGTGTTTACCTTGGTGGTGAACAAAAACGCGACTGTGGAAGAGATTATTGCGCAGTCTGGTGTTTTGGAACTGTATCCAGAAATCGACTTAGCGAAAAATAAGGTTGGCGTATTCAGCCGCAACGTTAAACTAGATGCGACGGTTCGTGATAAAGACCGTATCGAAATCTACCGAGCACTGTTAGCCGATCCAAAAGAGATTCGCCGTAAGCGTGCTGAACAAGCAAAAGCGGCCGCTGCTAAATCGTAATGCCAAACAAGTTTGACTAAGAAGAGAGCTCGCTATGTTGGCGAGCTTTTTTGTGCTTGTTGGTTAGACAACGCAGCTAATTTGTTAGCAGATATTAAAAAGCCTGCTCGTGTTAGCAGGCTTTTGCGATTCATACTTTGTCGACTGATAGTTTTGTCGACCGAGAGCTTTATCGGCTGATAGCTTTGTCGACGGGAAAGCTTCGTTGGTTGAAAGCTAGCGAAGGCTTTCGAAGAACTCATCACTGGCTTCAAAATCACCGTTGATCGTTACTAGAGTACCTGTGGCATCAAAGTTAACGACTAGGTTTTTCTGAATAGGGTCTTCATGGCCTTTTTGGTGGTGGTAAATGTAATACCACGTATCTGGGTAGCCGTTTTCGATAAGCATTGGTGAGCCCATAACGTAACGAACTTGTGTTTTTGTCATGCCAAACTTGAGCTGATCGACAGCTTCTTGTTCAACATAGTTACCCTGATTGATGTCAATTCGATAAACCAACTTCTCTAGTAGAGAGCAACCGGTCAACATTGTTAGTGCAAGTGGAACTGCAACTAACCACTTTTTAATTCGCATAGTTTGAGATCTTTCTTCGCTAAAATACTGCCTGATAATAAACAAGCTCCAGCAAGAAGTAAAAAGCTCCTTGCGCTTTGAGCTTGTTATGACTGGCAATTTTGAATTAAGTTGCAAAATTGCCAAGAATTTTCGGTAAATTATCAGAAAGTTGCCAAATATGTAACCTAAGCTGCGATTAATAACTCTTTTGCATTGGCAAGTGTCGATTCGGTAATTTGGCTGCCACCAAGCAGTCGAGCAAGCTCTGAAACGCGTTGTTGTTCATCAAGCGTGTGCATTTGAGTCTCGGTTTTACCTGATTTCGTGTTCTTCGCAACAAACAGCTGTTGGTGACCGCAACCGGCAACTTGAGGTAAGTGAGTTACACACATTACCTGCGTAGATTCGCCCAGCTTACGCAGCATTTTTCCGACAACCGCAGCGGTTGGCCCACTGATACCCACATCGACTTCATCGAAAATCAGGCTTGGTGTATCCACTTTTTGCGCTGTGATCACCTGAATCGCCAGTGAGATTCGTGATAACTCACCACCAGAGGCTACTTTAGCAATTGGCTGCATTGGTTGGCCTGGGTTGGTCGAAACAATGAAGGTTACGTTATCCATACCCAATGGAGAAGGGTGTGTGTTGGTGTTGTTCACTTCAATGGCAAACTGCGCTTTTTCCATGCTCAGTTCGTGCATGCTTTGCGTGATCAGCTTGTTGAGTTCTTTTGCGTAACGAGTTCGAGATTTATGAAGCTTCTCTGATTTAGCAACGAACGATTGGTATTGGTTTTCTACCTCGTTTGCTAATTCTTCCAATTTTTCATCAGAGCAATCCAGCGCTTCAACTTGTTGTAATAAGTCTTGATGGTGCTTATAAAGCTCTTTTGGTAATACGTGGTGCTTACGAGACATCGACATCACTTTAGAGAAACGCTCTTCAACGTAAGCCATACGACCTGGATCGACATCAATGCTGTCTAGGTAGGTTCTTAATTCGTTATTGGTCTCTTCAATCTGAATAATGGCTTCAGACAGTAAGCTCGGCAATTCAGCCAATCTTTCATCAAGCTCAGCTAACTGAATCAGGGAGTTATTGGCCGATTGCAGAATACCAAGCGCATTAACTTCTTCGCCTTCATAAATAAGCTCGATAGCTTGTTGGCAGGTTGTGGCCAGTTCTCCGCTATTGGAGAGGCGCTTATGCTCTTGTTCGAGGTCTTCATATTCTTCCTCCCCAATAGACAGCTCATTTAACTCTTTGATTTGGTATTCAAGAAGTTGTTTTTGAGCTTGGTTTTGCTGGCTATTTTCACGTAACTCTTTTAAGTAGTTATCGGCTTGTCGCCAGGCTTGGTAAGCATTACGTGTCGATTTCAACAGGTTCAAGTGGCCTGCGTATTGATCAAGCATGGCCATTTGGTAATCGCTCTTCATCAATTGATGGTGCGCGTGTTGACCGTGAATGTTGATCAACAGCTGCCCAAGCGATTTCAATTGTGAAAGAGGGACAGGACTACCGTTAATGAATGCGCGAGAACGACCTTCTTTAGAGATGGTTCTACGTAATATGCATTCACCGCCATCAAGCAGCTCGTTGTCTTCTAACCAGCGGGTAGCGTGTAGATTGTTCTCAAGTAAAAAAGCAGCACTGACTTCGGTTTTTTCTTCACCTTGTCGAACCATTCCCGCATCTGATCTTCCTCCAAGACATAAGCTTAAAGCATCGATAGCGATAGATTTACCCGCACCAGTTTCACCGGTGATTGTTGTCATGCCTTTAGAGAGTTCTAGCTGTAAAGACTTAACAATAGCGAAATTATTAACACTTAGATGAGCCAGCATTTTTATTTACCTGTATAACTGAACAATACTGTATATAAGCTCAGTATATACTGTTTCTTTATACAGTAAAGTCGACAGGTGAAAGTTTTTTGTGACCGTTATCAGAATTGAGGTTGTCTGTAGATTACTGAAACCGCAATAGATTCCCAACTCAGTCGTTCCTTCCTCTTGGGAATGACGGTATAAGGAATTGAAGAGAAGTTAGAGCCGACGGGCTTTTTACTGGCAATAAAAAAGGCTGACGAATGTCGTCAGCCTTTCAAATTTTTGGTTGCCACTGGAGCGTTTATTCTTTTAGAACAGCTTACTCGACCAGCCTAGTTTGTTGCGTAGAACATGGTAGTAGTTGTAGTCTTTAGGATGGATCAACTTAAGTACATTCGGGCTTTGGTAAATGTGGATCTCATCGCCAGGAGAAACCGGTAGCGAGATTTGGCCATCGCAGCTGACTTCCTGAGTGCCGCGGTTATCAGGCGATACGATCAACTTGATACGACGTTTTCCATCCACCACAAGTGGGCGGCTTGAAAGGGTGTGCGGGAACATTGGCACTAGTGAGATAGCATTTAGGCTTGATGATAGGATAGGGCCGCCGCCAGAAAGCGAATAAGCAGTAGAACCTGTCGGGGTTGAGACGATCAAGCCATCAGAGCGCTGTGAGAAGGCGAAGCTGTCATCGATATACACTTCGAACTCGATCATGTGCGCGACTTGGCCGGGGTGCAGTACAGCCTCATTAAGGGCTGCATTGTGGCTTTTTATCTGGCCGTGACGATGAATTTCAGTTTCAAGTAAGAAGCGCTCTTCTTCCATGAACTCTCCCTTAAGCACATCAGTCAGCGCGCTCTGGAAGTTTTCAGGGTTGAGATCGGTTAGGAAACCAAGATTACCTCGGTTAACACCTATCACTGAAATGTCGAAACGTGACAAGATTCTAGCCGCACCGAGCATATTTCCATCACCACCCACAACAATTGCGAGATCGGCACGTTTACCCAATTCAATCAGGCTAGAAAAATGTTCTTGTGGGATATCGTCCAAAATGCTGGAGAGCCTATCATCAACAAACACTTGATAACCCTCAGTACTTAACCACTGATAGAGCTCTCTATGAGTCTGAATTGCTTGCTGATCTCGAGGTTTACCAATAATTGCGATGACTTCAAATGGCTTTTTCATAACGTTTCCAAACGAATTAGGCTTGAATCAAAATTCTTCATCCCCATAATAAAGGCAAGTTGAACGTCTATGCGAGTGTTTTATATCAATTTGAGGCGCAAACACGCCTGTCACTGGCATTGAAAACGAATTCTGGAGATATCATGAGCAACGAAGAAAACAAAGTAACCGAAGAAGAGCTAGATCAGATCATTGCTGAAGCTGAGAAAGTTGAAGAAGCTGAACTGAATGAAGACGCGGCTGATGAGCAGGAATCAAAAATTGCTCAACTAGAAGCCGCACTGCTTTCTAGTGAGTCTAAAGTGAAAGAGCAGCAAGATTCTGTTCTTCGCGCAAAGGCTGAAGTTGAGAATATGCGTCGTCGTACTGAGCAAGAAGTGGATAAAGCACGTAAATACGCGCTAAACAAATTCGCTGAAGGCCTACTACCTGTTATCGATAACCTAGAGCGTGCAGTACAAGCTGCAGATGCTGAGAACGAAGCGGTTAAGCCGATTCTTGAAGGTGTTGAGCTAACTCACAAAACGTTCGTAGATACAGTGGCTAAATTTGGTCTTACAGAGATCAACCCTGAAGGTGAAGCATTCAACCCTGAATTCCACCAAGCAATGTCGATTCAAGAAAGCCCAGACCACGAGTCAAACACTGTGATGTTTGTTATGCAGAAAGGCTACGAGCTTAACGGCCGTGTTATTCGCCCTGCAATGGTAATGGTTGCTAAGTAATTGAGTAGCCGCTTGCTAAGCAGTTGATTATTGCAGTAGTGAAGTAAGACAATAGCGGCGACAAAACAATTCACTGGTTAACGTGAAATGAAAAGAGAGGCATATGCCTCTCTTTTTTTATGCCTGTAACTTGAGAGTCCACGTGAATAGTCACCAAAATCGCATTAAGAATGTCGTTCTTTTTATTTTATCCAGAACAGTGATTTAGAGTTTTATATTATGAAACTGGTTGTTAATGAAGAAATGTTTTGATGTCACACTTGTAATGTTTTTGTAAATAAATGCTTTTAATTGTTACCTTTGTATGTAAAATCCACTGCAATATAGCGATTTGGGTCGCATATATAACTATAAAAGTACAATTTTTAAACACAACAAACTGGAGAAGAACGATGGACAAATCGCTCTCAAGTAAGATTTTTGTAGGCTTGTTTGCCGGCCTTATTATTGGTACTGCTATTCAGTACCTATTCAGCGGCATTGCTATTTTTGATACGTACCTACTCGGCGCTGCTGAAGGTGCTGGTGGTATGTTCGTATCACTTATCAAGTTGCTTGTAGTACCTCTTGTATACGTATCTATTGTTTGCGGTATCGTTGAGCTAAAAGATATTCGTTCATTCGGTCGTCTTGGTGGTAAAACCTTTGGTCTTTACATTATTAACACCATCATCGCGATTTCTGCAGCGCTAACGATTGGTCTTATTTTCCAACCGGGTGCTGGTGCGAATCTAGCGGGTACAGTTTCTGAGACAATTGCGCTTACAACAACTGAAACGCCAGATATCTTCTCTCTTGTTGTAAACATCGTTCCTAGCAACCCTGTAGAAGCGTTTGCAAGTGGCGACATGCTACAAATCATCTTCATGGCTATTCTGACTGGTCTTGCTATCCAAGCTCTTGATTCTCGTGGTGGCCCAGCTATCAAGACATTCAAGATGGCTAACGAAATCATGATGAAGCTTATCGGCCTAGTAATGAGCCTTGCGCCATACGGTGTATTTGCTCTGATGATTCAATTAGGTGCAACACTTGATGCAAACACGCTAATGTCAGTTGCTGGCTATGTAGCGCTTGTTGTAGCAATGCTTGTGTTCTGGATCTTCTTCTTCTACCCAATGATGGTTGGTTCATTCACTGGTATTTCTCCAAAGCAGTTCTTACGTGCAACTCGTGAGCAAATCCTTTTCTCACTATCGACTGCAAGTTCGAACGCGACGATTCCAGTAACAATGCGTACTCTGACGGACAAACTGAACGTATCTAAGTCAGTGGCAGGTTTCGGTGTACCACTAGGTGCAACAATGAACATGTCTGGTGTGTCTATCTACATCGCACTAGCAACTATGTTCGTAGCAAACGCATTCGGTCAGCCAATCAACACTGCTGATATCTTTACTCTAGGTCTAACTATCTTGCTACTGTCTATCGGTGCTGGTGGTGTTCCTGGTGGCGGTGTGGTTATGGTCGGTGTTCTATTGCACCAACTAGGTTTGCCACCAGAAGGTCTAGCGATTGTTGCTGCTGTTGACCGTATCTGTGACATGTTCTGTACTTCTTCTAACGTTGTTGGTGATACTGCGGTTAACACTATCGTAGCGAAATCTGAAAACGAAATCGGCGTTGAAGCTAACGAAGAAGCTGAGCTAAAGAAAGCAGAAGCATAATTCTTAATTAAGATTCGATAACTAGAAGCCCCGCTCAATGAGAGCGGGGCTTTTTTGTTTCTGATGATAAGTGCTTTGGGTTATCTGATTACTTGGTCAAAAAATCGTTGGTTGGTGCTAAGTCTCATTTTTTCTTTTTACTCGTGCCGAATTGGCCATCAGTTTTCAATCTTTAATATAGATCACATATAATAATACAATATTATTTTATTGTTCTGGCAACCTACATTATGACGACATAAAGGAAACCCAATAATGAAGCTGTCTTACCTTAGCCTACTGACTGCCAGCCTTTTAGCCGCTCCCGCTCTTGCTTCTAATCACGATATTGGTCAACAGTTCAATCTTGACCCTGCAAAAGCACCAGCACAAAACTTCGATTTATCTAAATGGAAAATTAACTTACCGGAGCTGACGACTGAAGGGTCTAGAAAAGGTAAAACGCTGGAGATTGGTACAAAGGAACTGTCGAATGTAGACACGCCTTACGTTCACCCTAAATGGTTTTACACGGATGCCGAGTCTGGTGCGATGGTGTTTGTGGCTCCGAATACAGCACCAACGACGCCAAACAGTAAAAACACGCGTAGTGAGCTAAGAGCGATGCTAGCGGATAGCTACTCTGCGCCGAGTAACAATTTCGCTATTTCAAGCCACGAGAACGCTGAAGAGTTTGGTTCTATCGGTGGGCAGATGACGGCGACACTTTCTGTTGATCAGGTGAGTACCAGCGGTAACTATAAGAAAACTGGTGCATTCTCTGTGGTTATTGGTCAAATCCACGGCTCGGATAATGAACCTCTGAAAATTGTTTACCGTAAATTGCCAGAGCACGAGCATGGTTCGTTAACGTGGAACTATGAATTAAATCCGCCAACAGAGATGAAAAATGCGAAGGATGAAAATGGTAAGAAGCTTCGTAAAGACATTCGTCATGATGTATTTGGCCAATACAACCTGAAAAAAGGCAGCTCTGATCCTACTGATGGTATCAAGTTAGGTGAAGTGTTCTCATATGATGTGAATATCAAAGATAACATCATGCATTTAACCTTTATTAAAAATCCAAACTCAGCCGACCCTATTGTGAAGACGTATGATGTTGACTTGGCAAAGGGTAAATATCAGGGGCACGATATCGATCTTGGCTATGGTCAAGATTGGATGTACTTCAAAGCGGGTGCGTATAACCAGTGTAATACTAAGAAGTCGAGTTCCGCCTGTGAGTGGCGTGGTATGGAAGCGGGTGACTACACCCAAGCAAGCTTCTACCAGTTAGTTCTTAATCAATAATATTGCCTAATCAAAAATATTGCCGAATCAATAACGGTTCGACGCGCTGTTAGTTGAAAAAAGACCTTCCATATGAAGGTCTTTTTTTATGCGAGATAGAATAGGGAGACATTTTATTTATGAAGATGAACACGTGAATATGTCAACTTTCGAGCCTTAAGCAGTAAGGGGTAAGCCACTTTTTACCTTTAAGTAGAAAGATAGAGGGAAAAACAGATTTTTTTTACCTATTTCCCTTGAAAATTAGTTTGCAGCCCTTATCTATGGTGCATACGAAAGCAAAATACATTTGCATTTAAATTTTGTGTATTAGGGTTGAATCCCTGATTACTACCCCCCACATAGTGGGTATAGCAAAAAACTAAATAGAATTTATTCGGAGAAAGCCTGATGGGTCGAATCATTGGTATTGATTTAGGTACTACTAACTCTTGTGTTGCTGTTCTTGACGGTGACAAACCACGCGTATTAGAAAATGCTGAAGGCGAACGCACAACAGCATCGGTAATCGCATACACTGAAGGCGAGACGCTAGTTGGTCAACCTGCGAAACGTCAAGCAGTTACTAACCCTCAAAACACGCTATACGCGATTAAGCGTCTAATCGGTCGTCGTTTTGAAGATGAAGAAGTTCAACGCGATATCGAAATCATGCCTTTTAACATTGTTAAAGCTGATAACGGTGATGCATGGGTTGAAGCGCAAGGCCAAAAAATGGCTGCTCCTCAAGTATCTGCTGAAGTTCTTAAGAAAATGAAGAAAACAGCTGAAGACTTCCTAGGCGAAGAAGTAACTGGCGCAGTTGTTACTGTTCCTGCTTACTTCAACGATGCTCAACGTCAAGCAACGAAAGATGCTGGCCGTATCGCTGGTCTAGATGTTAAACGTATCATCAACGAACCAACTGCTGCTGCTCTGGCTTACGGCCTAGACAAGCAAGGTGGTGATCGCACTATCGCTGTATACGATCTTGGTGGTGGTACATTCGATATCTCTATCATCGAGATCGATGAAGTAGAAGGCGAGAAGACTTTCGAAGTTCTTTCAACTAACGGTGACACTCACCTTGGTGGTGAAGATTTCGATAACCGCATGATCAACTACCTAGTAGATGAGTTCAAGAAAGAGCAAGGTATCAACCTTAAATCTGATCCACTAGCAATGCAGCGTGTTAAAGAAGCAGCAGAAAAAGCGAAAATCGAGCTTTCTTCTACTACTCAAACTGACGTAAACCTACCTTACGTTACTGCTGATGCGACTGGTCCTAAGCACATGAACATCAAAGTGACTCGTGCGAAGCTTGAGTCTCTAGTTGAAGACCTAGTTCAACGTTCTCTTGAGCCACTAAAAGTTGCTCTAGCAGATGCTGATCTATCTGTAGGCGAAATCACTGACGTTATCCTAGTTGGTGGTCAAACTCGTATGCCTATGGTTCAAGCTAAAGTAACTGAATTCTTCGGTAAAGAGCCACGTAAAGACGTGAACCCTGACGAAGCTGTTGCAATGGGTGCTGCTGTTCAAGGTGGTGTACTAGCTGGTGAAGTTAAAGACGTTCTTCTTCTAGACGTTACTCCTCTATCTTTCGGTATCGAAACGATGGGTGGCGTAATGACTAAGCTTATCGAGAAAAACACAACTATCCCTACTAAAGCGGATCAAGTGTTCTCTACAGCTGAAGACAACCAAAGCGCAGTAACTATCCACGTTCTTCAAGGTGAACGTAAGCAAGCGACTTACAACAAGTCTCTTGGTCAGTTCAACCTAGAAGGTATCCAACCAGCACCACGTGGCATGCCACAAGTTGAAGTAACATTCGACCTAGATGCTGATGGTATCCTGAACGTATCTGCTAAAGATAAAGCAACGGGTAAAGAGCAGAAGATCACTATCCAAGCATCAGGCGGTTTGTCTGAGGAAGAGATCGAAGCAATGGTTCAAGAAGCAGAAGCTAACAAAGAAGCTGACAAGAAGTTCGAAGAGCTAGTAACTGCACGTAACCAAGCTGACCAAATGATTCACGGCACTAAGAAGCAAGTAGAAGAAGCTGGTGAAGCTCTACCTGCAGACGAGAAAGCTAAAATCGAAGCAGCTATCGAAGCTCTAGAATCAGTTAAGTCTGGTGATGACAAAGAAGCTATCGACGCTAAAGTTCAAGAACTTATGCAAGCAGCTCAAAAGCTAATGGAAATTGCTCAACAGAAAGCTCAAGCTGAACAAGCTGGTGCTGACGCTGGTGAACAACCTAAGCAAGATGACGACGTTGTTGATGCAGAGTTTGAAGAAGTTAAAGAAGACAAAAAATAATTTTTCGTCGCTATAACACGTGATTTCTGCGTCGAAGGTACTCACTTACACTTGTAAGCTCCGTGCCTTCTCCTTGAACTAACGTGTTTTAGCTTAGAAAAAGTCGTTTTTCGATTTCTAAAGATACGGGCGTCAGAGGTAACTCTCACGCCCGTAAATTTGTATTTAGACTTGTCGATCTAGATAATAGCTTTATTCGGCGTTTCAGCCGGCAGAACTTTTATCTAGATTGATACATAGACTACTGAAGTGATCATTCGGTAGTAGCAATTATTTGGTGACCTAGAACATGTCAAAACGTGATTTTTACGAAGTATTAGGCGTAAGCCGCGATGCATCAGAGCGCGATATTAAAAAAGCGTACAAACGCTTAGCGATGAAATTCCACCCGGACCGTAATCAGGGTGATGACAGCGCAGCAGACAAATTTAAAGAAGTAAAAGTAGCGTATGAGATCCTAACCGATGCTCAAAAGAAAGCAGCTTACGACCAATACGGCCACGCAGCTTTTGAACAAGGTGGCATGGGTGGCGGCGGCGGTTACGGCGGCGGTGGCCAAGGTGACTTTGGCGATATCTTCGGTGATGTGTTTGGCGATATCTTTGGCGGCGGTCGTCGTGGCGGCGGTCAAGCGCGTGCACAACGTGGTTCTGATTTACGTTACAACATGGAGCTTTCTCTAGAAGAAGCCGTTCGTGGTGTATCTAAAGAGATTGAAGTACCAACTCTTGTAGAGTGTGACATTTGTGATGGTAGTGGCGCTAAAGCGGGTTCTTCTGCACAAACGTGTGGTACTTGTCATGGCCACGGCCAGGTACAAATGCGCCAAGGTTTCTTTGCGGTTCAACAGACTTGTCCTACTTGTAACGGTAAAGGCAAGATCATCAAAGACCCATGTAACTCATGTCATGGTCAAGGTCGCAAACAGAAGACGAAAACGCTTAACGTTAAGATCCCTGCAGGTGTTGATACTGGTGATCGCATTCGTCTATCTGGCGAAGGCGAAGCAGGAGAGCACGGCGCTCCAGCTGGCGACTTGTACGTACAAGTACACGTAAAAGAGCACAACATCTTTGAGCGTGACGGCAACAACCTTTACTGTGAAGTGCCAGTAAGCTTCTCTATGGCAGCTTTAGGTGGTGAAGTTGAAGTTCCAACACTCGATGGTCGTGTAAACCTTAAAGTGCCAGAAGAAACACAAACGGGCCGTATGTTCCGTATGCGTGGCAAAGGCGTGAAAGGCGTTCGTGGCGGCGGTGTGGGTGACCTAATCGTTAAGCTAGTAGTTGAAACTCCGGTTAAGCTAAGCTCTCGTCAGAAAGAACTATTACGTGAATTCGAAGAGACATGTTGTGGTGAAGCGGCAAGCAAGCACAAGCCAAAGTCTGAAGGTTTCTTCAGCGGCGTTAAAAACTTCTTCGATGACCTAACTAAGTAATTGATAGTGATTTGAAAATCTTAAAGCCTGCCAGTGTGCAGGCTTTTTTGATCATCTCGTTTAGTTAAAAAATGCGGCCATGTATATGCTTAGTCATTCTTTAATCAAACCAAGGGCATTAATTTCTACTGGTTCCAGCAATCTACAGGGGATTCTTCACCTGAAGATTTTAGCGTCATTGTTTTGGGAGTGCCTAAGCAAGAGTCACCACTTTGCCCCTTAGTTGACTGTGCCGTGGCAGTTATTATATATGCCATGCTGCTTGAACTTGCGACAGAAAATACATAGCGATCACTTGGTGATTCACACATAGTACAAGCCCCTCCTGAAACAATACTTCCCCAGCTATATACACCATTGTAAGACTGCTCAAGCGTGAGTTGTATTTTTGCCATATCAGCTAATGCTGCTGTTCTATGGGATTTTATTACATGCTCGGTATAGCTTGGGTAGGCAATAGCGGTTAGCACTCCAATAAGAGCCACTGCGATCAATAGTTCGATCAATGTCATCCCTTTGTTACTTAAGTTGTTGTTGTTACATTTATTTTTTCGAATCATCACGAGTAGTTCCTTCTCTATATTCAGCCTATTTTTCTTCGGTGGTAGCATCCTTGCAAGATTAAATACGGTTACGTATCGGTTTACATAGGAATTTGGGAAATGTCTCGCGGGTTTACCTTCTTAGAGCTACTCATAACCATATCAGTGCTCTCTATATTATTGGCAGTTGCCGCTCCAAGTTTTAGTTCGGTCTCGGAAACAGTGAAAATGCAACGGCTAGCTACCGAGCTGAATGGTTTTATGATGCAGGCGAAATCTGAGGCAGTTATGAGAAATACCGATCTTTGGGCTCATTTTCTAATGAATGGTAACTCAAATGACACCGGTGATTGGAAAATTGAATTGACTGAATTCGATGTTCCGAATACCGGTACCGCAATCCTTACAATGGAAGGAGTTTCATTTCGAAACATAGATTTCACCGTTAACTACAGTTCTGAACAAATTAAATTTAGTGGAGTAAACGGTAAAGCTAAAGATGGGCATCTCTTATTTGATATGAACTCTAAGCCTTTAAAGCTTATAACATATAGTACTTCTGGAAGAATGAGAATCTGTGGTGTGGGAGGAGACTTTTATGGTTATCAGACCTGCACTTAAGAGGCAGCAATTCGGTGCAACATTAGTCGAATTAATGATCTCTTCTATTTTGGGAATTGTAGTTATTGGAAGTGTGGGGTCGGTATTTATATCGGGACAAAACATCGCATCCGAGAGAAGTAAAGAATTACTATTATTACAACAAGTTTCAGGCACTCTTCAATACTTTAAAGAGGATATCCAGCGAGCAGGCTACGATGGAGGGACAGGTGTGTCTCTAAAATTATCAGGAGCCACAAATACCTTATATATCTCACCAGACTCCAAAATTGTCGCATTTGCATATGCTCATCAATCAGAGATTCGAAATGTTGCTTTTGTATTTGATTCCGGCTTAGTCAAAGTTTGTGATAGTCCCTCCAGTATCGTAAAAACGGTATCAGCGGCTACTAGTGGATGTTCTTCAATTTTTGAGCCGAACCAAATACGAGTGATTGATTTCAATGTCAATCAATCAAGCATTGAAGCTCAAGGTGTTAGTTCAGGCATGGCAACCATTACGATTTCGGCTGAATTAGTAGGAGATACGTCCGTTAATTATTCATCAAGCGTGATTGTAAAAAATAGGAATTGGCGATGAATAAAAATCAACAAGGTGCGGTTGTTTTACTTACAACAAGTGTATTACTAGTTACGGCGTTAATGTTGACTTTTGGTAGTTATCGTTCAGTTTTTTATCAAATAAAAAGATCTCAAAATGAGGTCGAAGCACGTAAGCAGCAATGGGAGGCTGAAGGTGGTCTAGAGTGTGGGTTTACTCAGTTTAAAAATGAAGGGAATCTTCCTCCTACAATTTCAGTGTGCTCAATGAAGAATCAAATCACCCCTGTTTTTAATGTTACTCTAACAGGTTATCAAATATCGTCTGCGAGTGGGCATTCTCATTTGAAGAAAAATATCGTATTTGGAGGTTCACTTAGTTCTGGTGCTATACAGTCGAGTGCCGATGTTTATTTTCATTCAAGTACCACATTTTCAACACCAGATCCTGGTGTTTTAAGTAGTGATGGTTGGGAGTGTGTTGCGCTACGATATCGTAACCGCTATCACTATTCATCTATCGATAATAAAGGGGTGGTACATGGTGTACCTCCATATGCCGCTTTTCAAAATCCATCAGGGGCTGATTGCTCTAATGTTACAGGTAATAATCATTTGTCTAATGGGGATGGCAATGATTTTGTCTTAGATTCAAGCGTACAACCTTTTGAGTCTTTTTTCGGTGTTCCGGTTGAAAAGCATAACGATATAAGAGATGAAGGGACATTTTCTGTGATCAATGGGAGTGGGACACCCAAAATACTAGCTAATTGTGGGCAAGTTCTGGCAACACTGATTAATGCAGGTAATCATCATTTATGGGTTGAAGGAGGCTGTGAAATCACTAAAGAGCAATACAATGATTTAGTTAATGCTACAGCCTCAACTAATGGAGTTACAATTTTAATTCATGATGGGCTGATGTCTTTTATGGGAAAACCTTCTACAGGGGCGACTTCAAATCATCTTAAAGGTGTACTATTTCACCTTAATGTTGATTATTCACCTACACCTGCCGATTGGGCGTCTTATGATGCCAATAATCATCTGAATCATGTCCCGAGTGTTATTGAAGAAAGCTATCGAACTATCACCTCTTACTATCAACACGGTGCATTTACGGTATCTGGCGGACAGTACTTTGATGCACCGAACCAAGCCGCTGTGTTCTTTGATTCACTGGATTTTAGATTTAATAAAGATGTGATAGATAATTCAAGAAAAGAATTTATGCAAATTCAATGGCAAAAAGGTTCATGGAATGATTTGTAAACAGGAAGGTTTTAGCCTAATCGAAGTGCTTATTTCGTTTTTGTTGATCGGTGTTGGTTCTCTAGGGCTAATTAAATTACAAACGTATGTTGAGCAAAAATCTGACTTTGCTATTCATAGTGTAGAAGCTCTGCATTTGGCTGAAAATAAGCTGGAATGGTTTAGAACTCGTGGTGCATCTGCCGCTTTATCGAGTATAACGCCTGCGGATTTTGCTACGGATATTGTTGATGGTATGGATCACTCGCATGTTAAATATCAACTTGATTGGACAGTGACGAATAGTTTATCTGGAGCGCTGAAGACCGTTCAGATAACAAGTTCATGGGAAGACCGGTTTGGTAGTAATCGAGTTATCGAATTACATACTATGATTTCCAAATACAGTGAGTTTGATTGATCTATTAAGCAAACGTTTACTGCATGCCAAGGCCTACGAATCCCCTTTACTGATAGTTTTCACTCCTCGGACATTGTTTGCGTGCCAGTTAAAACTCTGTATATGGAATGGTGTTTTTTGTGTTTTTATATTGTTGCTGTTGTACAGTATTTTTGCAAAATATGTCTCCATTTATGGAAAATGATGTGGAACCTTGTGCTTTTTAACAGCGACTTTAATAGAATATGTGCTGTACCAATAGGCCATGGTCAAAACTTTTATTAGGCCTAAACAAACAACATCACATATGGAGTTACAATGAGTAACCAAGCTGTAAAAAAAGCACCATCGACTGAGAAGATCAGTGGGATGGACCGCTTTCTAAACTTCATTGAACGCGCCGGCAACAAAATTCCAGACCCAGCAATTCTGTTCTTCTGGGCTCTAGTTATCGTATGGGTAGCATCTGCACTTTTGTCGAACCTTTCATTCGACCTAATCAACCCTCAAACGGGTGCTGCTCTAGAAGTTAACAACCTACTTACTGGTGAAGCGCTTGCTAGCTTCCTAGCGAATATGGTAACCACATTCACAGGCTTCGCACCGTTAGGCATCGTACTTGTTGCTATGTTAGGTGTTGGCGTTGCTGACTCTTCAGGCTTCATTACGACTGGCCTTAAGAAGATGCTGAACTTCACGCCAGCTAAGCTATTAACGCCAATGCTAATCCTTGTTGCTATCGTGTCTCACACAGCAGCAGATGCAGGTTACGTTCTAGTCATCCCTCTTGGCGGTATTATCTTCCACGCAGCGGGTCGTCACCCTCTAGCGGGTATTGCAGCAGCGTTTGCTGGTGTATCAGGTGGTTTCTCAGCGAACTTCATTCCTTCAGGTATTGACCCGCTACTAGCAGGCTTCACTCAAACAGCGGCAAACGTTCTTGACCCTGCATACGTGGTTAACCCTCTAGCGAACATTTTCTTTACTGGTTTGTCTTCAGTTCTCATTGTTGGTATCGGTTGGTATGTGACAGAGAAGATCATTGAACCTCGTCTTGCAAAAACACCTGTAGATGAAGATGCTGAACAAGCACCGGATCTAGGTACGTTCACGGCGATTGAATCTAAAGCATTCAAATTTGCTGGTTGGGCAATGGTTGCGGGTATTGGTCTGCTTATCGCAGCTTTAGTTCCTGAAAACTCAGCACTTCGTTCGCCTGAAGGTGAGCTAACAGCGTTCTCAGCGCCAGTAATGAAGTCTATTGTTCCTCTGATCTTCATCCTGTTTATCATTCCGGGTATCGTCTACGGCCGTGTAGCGGGTACATTTAAGAATAGCAACGATGTTATCAAAGCGATGTCTGAGACAATGGCAACGATGGGCGCATACATTGTAATGTCGTTCTTCTGTGCTCAGTTCCTTTCTGCATTCGCTCAATCAAACATCGGTACTATGCTGGCGCTTTACGGTGCTGAAGGCTTGAAAGCGATGGATCTTCCTGGTGAAGCAACGGTTGTTGGTATGATTCTACTAACGGCTGCAGTTAACCTTCTTGTAGGTTCTGCTTCAGCTAAGTGGGCACTGATTGGTCCTATCCTAGTTCCTATGCTGATGGTTGTGGGTATCTCTCCAGAGCTATCTCAAGCGGCTTACCGTGTAGGTGATTCAGTTTCTAACATCATCTCTCCACTGATGGTGTTCTTCCCATTGGTTGTTGTTTACTGTCAACGTTACGTTAAGTCGACAGGTATCGGTACTCTAGCTTCTCTAATGATGCCATTCTCGATTGCTATGCTAATCGGTTGGTCAATCTTCTTGCTAGCTTACTGGGCTCTTGGTATCCCACTAGGTATCCAAGCTCCTTACACTTACACAATGTAAGATAAGTAACGCTAAGTAATAAAAGCAAAAGTTAGTAAGATAAAATCATCGAAGCCCGCACCGAAATGTACGGGCTTTTTTTCGTTATTTTTTTCCGTTTTTTTTATCCAAGATGTTTATAGCTAAGACTTTCTATATCCAAAAGAAACGCACTCAGCTTATACTCCGGATTACGGCTAATTGTTGGCCGGTAAAATTAGGAAATCCAAGCCACATGAAGATTCTGCTTTTAGTAGGGTTAATTGTTTTAAATGGTCTGTTTGCCATGTCTGAGATTGCACTGGTAGCAGCAAAAAATAGTCGGTTGAAACGCTTGGCCGAAAAACATCGCTCCGCTCAGATTGCTCTTGAGCTCAAAGAAAACCCAACCCGCTTCCTTTCAACCATTCAAATCGGTATTACGGTAATCGGCCTACTCAGCGGTATCGTGGGCGAGGCTACGCTATCAGCTCCACTTGCGGTTCAACTTGAACTGTGGGGATTCGACCCAACACAAGCGAATATTTTGTCTACTGCGGTAGTCGTTGTCGGTATTACTTACTTCGCGATTGTTGTGGGTGAGTTGGTACCAAAGCGTTTTGCTCAGTCTCAAGCTGAAAACATTGCTGTGTTAGTCGCGCTACCAATCTTCTGGTTATCTAAAATCGCAACGCCGTTTGTGTTTGCGTTGTCTGCGTCAACCGAAGGCATCTTAAAGCTGATGGGGCGTGGCGGTGAAGAAGATAGTGTCACTGAAGACGATATCCATGCACTGGTGAAAGAGGGCTCAGAATCTGGAGTGATTGAGCGCGGCGAGCAAGAGATGATTCGTAATATCTTGCAGCTTGATGATCGCCTTGTAAGCTCTTTGATGACGCCACGTCGAGATGTCGACTTTCTAGATATTGAGCAACCTGTAGAGCAGATATTTAAGAAACTGCGCTCTTCAAAGCACAGTGTATTTCCATTGTGCCAAGATCACCTCAATAAAGTGGTCGGTACGGTGTCGTCCAAAGCCTTGCTGAATCAGGCAGGCAATTTAAGTATTCAAGTCATCATGGGGCTGTCTAAGTCGCCGATCTATGTTCCAGAATCGATGAAGGCACTGCGGCTACTTGGCTACTTTAAAGAGTCGGGTACCGAGATGGCATTCATTGTCGACGAGTATGGCGATGTGCAAGGCCTTGTGACTCATTATGATATTCTTGAAGCGATTGCAGGTGAGTTATCCAATAACCCCAATGACCTATGGACAGAACAAGTGGAAGACGGATTGCTGGTGGATGGATTAATCCCTATCAGTGAGCTCAAGAACCGCTTAGAGCTGTCAGAGTTAGAAGGGGAAAGCGAAGGCTTCCAAACATTGAATGGCCTTGTCACTTGGCTGATTGGGCGTTTACCCGATACGGGAGAAGTGGTTCAGTGTCAGCAATGGCAGTTTGAAATCATCTCGGTTGAGAACAACCGTATCGTGAGTGTTAAAGCGACAAGATTAGTCAATGAGCTAGGCGATGATGTTAATTAGATAAGCCGCTAGCGAGAGATTAAACGAACAAGCCAACGCTTGTTGTTCATTATCTCTTTATTGTTCATTATTACTAAGATTAGGTATGCTTCTCCGCATACCTTTTTTTGTTCTTATCCTTTGTTTTCTGGAGTTCCCTTTGTCAGACCATCAATTCACCCCTCAAGATGAAATCTTCATGCGACGCGCCATTGAGGTTGCTAAGCAAGCAGAGAAAGAGGGAGAGGTTCCCGTTGGTGCTGTGTTGGTGAAAGAGGGGGAGATTATTTCTGAAGGTTGGAACCGTTCGATTGGCAGCCACGATGCCACGGCACACGCAGAAATCGAAACCTTGCGTAAAGCTGGCCAAGCCTTGGAAAACTATCGCTTACTTGATACCACCTTATACGTCACGCTTGAGCCTTGCCCAATGTGTGCTGGTGCCTTGTTACACAGCCGAGTGAAGCGGATTGTCTTTGGTGCACCTGACTTAAAAGCGGGTGCTGCGGGTACGGTATTGAATCTCTTTGAAAGCCAAGCCTCATACCACTATGCCGATGTTGAGCATGGCTTATTAGAAGCAGAATGTCGTGAGCAGTTGCAGGCGTTTTTCAAGCGTCGTAGAAAAGAGATAAAAGAAAAACGGAAGCAAGACCGTCTGTTGGAAGAGCAGTGTTTAGAATCTGACAAGGCAAGTAATAAGAATAAGGTCAGTAACAAGAACAAGGTCTGTAACAAAAAATAGCAGCAAGCTTTCGGCACTCTCTATCGCAAGAGTGCCGCAGAAAACTTACTCGGTATATTTACTCAGAAAGTATCTGCATGAAAGCACGGTTGCGCCAAATGATTTTCTTCTTATTATTTGAAAGCATACGCTTACGACGGTTTGCAGCAACGGTCTTATCAAGGCGCTTCGATTTCAGTTTACTCTTCATCATTTCAACGATTTCCTATTTGTCGTCTGGCTTTGTAATTATGACTTCAGTTTTAATTATAGTGGTTACTTGTTTATGATCTCTGCCGCGAACTTAGCGATACTTTTTGAGTAACCATCGCGATTGTCAGTGTCTGAATACAACAGAACATCATGGCGCTTATGGTGTGTCGTTATAAAGTTCGATTGTTACTGCAATATGACACCTAAAATTTAACGGTCACTTTGTTGGTTTAGTTTCTCAATGCGAACTAGCCAATACGAACCAGTGGCTCATGTATAAAAAAAAGAGCAACGCTATATAGCATTGCTCTTTTTATTTATTTGGAAGACTCAGCTTCGTCGACAGCGGATTCAGCCGCACTGATTGTCGATTCAGCGCCCGAGATCTCTAAAGGTGGGATAACCACCAAACCTTCGAGGCTCGCTTCTTCTTCTTTATTTCGCTTGTTCACATGACCAATAATGCTTTGGTAATAACGGCGAATATTCTCAACGTAATTCCTTGCTTCATCACCACGCGCATAGCCGTATCGAGTTTGGCTGTAGTACTTCTTTTGTTTCAATAGAGGAAGTCGATCTTTTACATCACCCCAAGCGTCAGGGTTGCCGCCCTGTGCTTTGGTTAAGCGACGTGCATCCATCATGTGACCGTAACCTACGTTATATGAGGCGAGGGCAAACCAGATCTTTTCATGTTGAGTAATTGAGTCAGGAACTCGATTCACGATACGACGTAAATATTCCACGCCACCTTGTACCGACTGTTTTGGGTCAAGACGATTGGTTACACCTACGCTCTTCGCGGTTGGCAACGTCAACATCATCATGCCACGAACACCTGTAGGAGAACGCGCGACTGGGTTCCAGTGTGACTCTTGGTATGCCAAAGCTGCGATTAAGCGCCAATCAAATTCTTGCGAGTATTTCTGAAATAGTGGCGACCATTTTGGTAGCTTGCTGTCTAGAGCGCGGATAAAGGCACGAGTATCGACATAATCGAAGGTGCCGATATGGCCAATATATTTCTCTTCCAGTGAAGCGAGCTCACCAGACTGCTTTAGGTTACCGAAAAACTCAATCAGCAGCGCATAAAGGCTTTCATCTTCAGACTTCTGTAAATACCAAGAGATCGGTTGGTCTTCTGTAAGTTCAAAAGCCAAAGCCACGTCTGGGTATAAACGTTGTGCGAGTGACAGCTCAATCGAATCCGCCACAGTAAACAAGCGTTCCCCTGTAGAGACTTCTTTTAGCAGGTCGTTGATGTCAGCATTGCCGATCGCATCGTAGATAAAGTCATCGTGAGTGCTCTGTAGTTGTTTGAGTGTTGGCTCAAAGTGTGAGTCTTTCACTACAACCAAAGATGGCGTCAATGTGTCAGTAGACGCTACCTCTTCTGGTTCAGTTTGTGCTTTTACGAAATCAGCCTGACGCTCATTCTCAAACCTGATCAGTTGCTCAAGGTTTCTTGGTCGCCACTGACCTTTTTTGTACACGACTTGTTGGCTTACATAGTAATAAGCAGGCGCAGCGCGATAGGCACGTGTCAGGTTGCTGTTTTGTGTTAACCCCGTTGCGATAAGATCGATCTCGCCTTTCTTTAACGCCGGAAATAGGCCGGATAGACGGTAAGCGGGTTTAACCTCAAGCTTTACACCAAGTTCTTCTGCAAACTCGCGAGCTAACTCGTAATCCAAGCCAGCAGGACCATCTGGACCGATGTAATAAGAGAGTTGGTTATTCAGGGTGCCGACACGAAGAACGCCACGCTCTCGTATCTGCTCAAGGACACTTTTAGGTTCAGATTCAATCTGGCATCCAGCCAACCCAAATAGGGCAATAGCGAGCAGAAGAAACTTAGACGAAAAGATGAGCGTAAATTTAGGCATCAAAATGAAATCTCGAAAAGTGGAAGCCCCTTTATACCAAACCCCGCAAGGCTGGCAAAGCAGGTTTATTTAAACAGTTGTAAAAGTGGTGATAAATGCAGCAAAAGTACCATTTACACAGAAAGATAAAAAAAATAACGCAAACGGTTGCTTTTGGTGTTACGTCACAAAAAGAAATGCTTTATAATGCGCTCGCATTGAAGAGGTGGAATCGGCATAGGTTTGGCAACCTTCGGGAATAGCTTCGAAGAAAACAGTTAGGTTGTTCCTATAACCCACTGAATTTATTCCAATACTACCTTAATCAACTGCATAAGAGACGTAAGCACATGAGAATTTTGCGTGGCTCCCCAGCTCTATCTGAGTTTCGTGTTAACAAGCTTTTAGAGCTTTGTCGTGAATTAAGCTTACCTGTAACAGGTATTTACGCTGAGTTTGCCCACTTTGCTGATCTAACGGCAGACCTAGATGAGTCTGAAGTTGAGAAGCTAGAAAAGCTACTGACTTACGGTCCAACGATTGAAGAGCATGAACCTGAAGGTTTATTGCTGCTTGCAACGCCACGTCCAGGCACTATCTCGCCTTGGTCTTCAAAATCAACAGATATCGCACACAACTGCGGACTGGCTAAAGTGTCACGTCTAGAGCGCGGTACTGCTTTCTACATTGAAACCTCTTCTGAACTTTCTGAGCTTCAACTTGTTGAGCTGAAAGCAATTCTGCACGACCGTATGATGGAAGTGGTTTTCACTGACTTCGAATCAGCAGCGGCACTGTTCACTGTTGCTGAGCCTGCTCCTTATGCGGAAGTTGACCTACTAACTGGCGGACGTAAAGCGCTTGAAAAAGCAAACGTTACCCTAGGTCTAGCTCTTGCAGAAGATGAGATTGATTACCTTCTTGAAAGCTTCACTGAGAAGCTAGGTCGTAACCCGACTGACATCGAGCTAATGATGTTTGCACAAGCGAACTCAGAGCACTGTCGTCACAAGATCTTTAACGCTGATTGGACTATCGATGGCGTTAAGCAAGAAAAATCATTGTTCAAGATGATTAAGAACACCTTTGAAACGACACCAGAACACGTTCTGTCTGCTTATAAAGATAACGCAGCGGTAATGACAGGTTCTGAAGTCGGTCGTTTCTTCCCAGATCCAGAAACTCGTCAGTACAACTATCACCAAGAGAAAACACACATCTTGATGAAAGTTGAAACGCACAACCACCCAACGGCAATCTCTCCATGGCCGGGCGCGTCAACAGGTTCAGGCGGCGAAATCCGCGATGAAGGCGCGACAGGTATTGGTGGTAAGCCAAAAGCGGGTCTGGTTGCTTTCTCTGTATCTAACTTAAAAATTCCTAATTTTGTTCAACCGTGGGAAACGGACTTTGGTAAGCCAAGCCGTATCGTGACTGCGCTTGATATCATGCTTGAAGGCCCTCTTGGTGGCGCAGCATTCAACAACGAATTTGGTCGTCCAAACCTACTAGGTTACTTCCGTACTTACGAAGAGAAAGTAAACTCTCACGCAGGTGAAGAAGTACGTGGTTACCACAAGCCAATCATGCTGGCTGGTGGTCTAGGTAACATTCGTGATGATCATGTTCAGAAGAAAGAGATCCCAGTAGGTGCAAGCCTAATCGTTCTTGGCGGTCCAGCAATGAACATCGGCCTTGGTGGCGGTGCTGCATCTTCAATGGATTCGGGTTCTTCTTCTGAAGACTTAGATTTTGCATCTGTACAACGTGAAAACCCAGAGATGGAACGTCGTTGTCAGGAAGTGATCGACCGTTGTTGGCAGCTTGGTGATGCGAACCCAATCGCATTCATCCACGATGTGGGCGCGGGCGGTATCTCGAATGCACTTCCTGAGCTAGTAGACGATGGCGAGCGTGGCGGTATCTTTAACTTACGTGACGTGCCAAACGATGAGCCGGGCATGAGCCCACTTGAGATCTGGTGTAACGAATCTCAAGAGCGTTACGTAATGGCGGTTGCTGATAAAGACATGGCAACATTCGACGCGATTTGTAAGCGTGAGCGTGCTCCATACGCGGTAGTTGGTAAAGCAACAGAAGAGCGTGATCTTAAATTAGAAGATTCTCACTTCGACAACACGCCAATCGACATGCCAATGGACATCCTATTAGGTAAAACGCCTAAGATGCACCGTGACGCGAAGACGCTAAAAGCGAACAACCCTGCGATTGACCGTTCTGGTATCGAACTAAACGAAGCGGTTGACCGTATTCTTCGTCTACCAACAGTGGCAGAGAAAACATTCCTTATTACTATCGGTGACCGCTCAGTTACAGGCCTTGTAGCTCGTGACCAAATGGTTGGCCCATGGCAGGTTCCTGTTGCTAACTGCGCAGTAACAGCTGCAAGTTACGACTCTTACCACGGTGAGGCAATGTCTCTTGGTGAACGTACGCCAGTGGCACTTCTAGACTTTGGTGCGTCAGCTCGTCTAGCGGTTGGTGAAGCAATCACTAACATCGCAGCGACCAACATCGGCGATATCAAACACATTAAATTGTCAGCTAACTGGATGTCTCCAGCGGGTCACCCAGGTGAAGATGCTGGTCTTTACGAAGCGGTTAAAGCCGTGGGTGAAGAACTATGTCCGGCACTGGGTCTTACTATCCCGGTAGGTAAAGACTCAATGTCTATGAAGACCAAGTGGGAAGAGAACGGTGAGCAGAAAGAAGTCACATCTCCGTTATCTCTTGTTATCACTGCGTTTGCACGTGTTGAAGATGTTCGTAAGACGATTACTCCTCAGCTTCGTACTGACAAGGGTAATACAAGCCTAGTTCTTATCGACCTTGGTAACGGCCAAAACCGCATGGGCGCAACAGCACTTGCTCAGGTTTACAAGCAGCTTGGTGATAAGCCAGCAGACGTAGACAACGCGGCACAGCTAAAAGGCTTCTACGAAGGCGTTCAAGCACTTGTAGCAAACGACCAAGTTGTGGCTTACCACGATAAAGGCGATGGCGGTCTATTCGTAACGCTAGCTGAAATGGCGTTCGCAGGTCACTGTGGTGTGAATGCTGATATTGCAGCGCTAGGCGAAGACACGCTAGCAGCACTCTTTAACGAAGAGCTAGGTGCGGTAATCCAAGTTCGTAACGATGACCTAGACGCAGTGCTTTCTACTCTTGCAGCAAATGGCCTAGAAGCGTGTTCACACATAATTGGTTCTGTTGAAGCATCAGACGAAGTAGTGATTAAGTCAGGCGCAGACGTTGTAATCCAACGTAACCGTACTGAACTACGTACTATCTGGGCTGAAACCACGCACAAGATGCAAGGTCTGCGTGATAACCCAGTGTGTGCAGACCAAGAGCACGAAGCGAAGAAAGACAACTCAGACCCAGGTCTGAACGTGAAACTAAGCTTCGACGTAAATGAAGACATTGCAGCTCCTTACATCAACACGGGCGCTAAACCTAAGATGGCGATTCTACGTGAGCAGGGTGTTAACTCTCACGTTGAAATGGCAGCAGCATTTGACCGCGCAGGCTTTGAAGCGACTGATATTCACATGAGCGACATCCTAACGGGTCAAGCGGTACTAGAAGAGTACAACGGCCTTGTGGCATGTGGTGGCTTCTCTTACGGTGATGTATTGGGCGCTGGTGAAGGTTGGGCTAAATCAGTTCTGTTTAATGATTCTACTCGCGACCAATTTGAAAACTTCTTCAAGCGTGAAGATACTTTCTCTCTAGGTGTGTGTAACGGTTGTCAGATGTTGTCTAACCTGCGTGAACTTATCCCGGGCGCAGAGTACTGGCCACGTTTCGTTCGTAACGAATCAGAACGTTTTGAAGCTCGTTTCAGCCTAGTTGAAGTTCAGAAGTCTGATTCTGTATTCTTCAACGGCATGGAAGGTTCTCGTATGCCAATTGCTGTTTCTCACGGTGAAGGCCGCGTAGAAGTGCGTGATAACGACCACCTAAACGCGATTGAAAACTCAGGTACAGTTGCTCTACGTTACGTTGATAACAACGGTAACCAAACGCAGCAATACCCGAACAACCCGAATGGTTCACCAAACGCTATCACTGGTTTAACGACTACAGATGGCCGCGTGACTATCATGATGCCGCACCCAGAGCGTGTATTCCGTACGGTTGCTAACTCTTGGTCTCCAGAAGGTTGGGGCGAGAATGGTGCTTGGATGCGTATGTTCCAAAACGCACGTAAGAATGTGGGTTAATCACTTACCTACATGCTGCGTTAATCTAGATTGGATTAACTAAAAACTAAAAGCTAAAAGCGCAGATCGAAAGGTCTGCGCTTTTTTATTACACAAATTTTAGGAACCAACGCGAAACAAATTAGGTTTGCAGTTTGCTGTTCTAAAAATCTCCACTACGCTAAATGTTATGGAATCAATTTGTTAGGCCATCATTTCTTGTATTCACACAAGAACAATTCAATTTGGCCGTTCAAAAACTGAATCAATCATCGTGGCATAAGAGGGATCTATGAAAACAACAATCACAAAAGCAGTTGCAGTGGCAGCGATTGTCATGTCGTTAGCAGGGTGTGTCGGTAGTAATGCCGTTACTGGTAAATTAATGAAGTTCAACGTTGAAGTTGTAGATAACCGTTACGCTCGTGCTGGGGTCAACTTCTTGCTTGCTCCAGTTTACGCTTTAACATTCGCAGCCGATTACATCGTATTTAACTCGATCGAATTCTGGGCAGGTAAAAACCCACTCACTGGCGCGCCTCACATCTTTGATAGCAAAGTCGATACCATGATTGATGTGAACGACAGCCTAGATGATTCATTGAAAGAAGCCCCACTTGGCTTCAACAATCGCCATATCGAACAAGGCGAAATGCAACAAATCGATGAAAACACCATACGCATGGACATTACCTACAATGATGGCCAAAAAGCTGTACTGATGGGTGTTCGTGATGGCGACAAAGTTAGTTACTACATGGATGGAGCGCTTGTTTCAGAAACTTCAATTCAAGCCCTTGAGCAGTTAGCAGCAGAAAAAGCATAATCTTCTCAGCTTTACCGCTATAAAAAGAAAAGCCGCTGGATTTAACCCCAGCGGCTTCGTATTTTTTAATATCTAGTAATTTAGCATCTAGCGCTTAGATTAGTTGTTGCTGTGTAGCTCGCTGTTTAGTTCAACAGCAGACTTGTTCGCTAGACATTCAATTTGACCTGTGATCGAGTTGCGACGGAACAGAAGATCAGAAACGCCAGCTAGGTCGCGAGCTTTGATGATTTCTACTTCGTTACCTTCTTTATCTAACATGCGAACCTTAGTACCCGCAGTCACGTAAAGACCAGACTCAACCGTACAACGGTCGCCCATTGGGAAACCAAGACCTGCGTTTGCACCTAGTAGACAGTTTTCGCCGATAGAGATAACCATCGTACCGCCACCAGACAGAGTGCCCATAATAGAAGCGCCGCCGCCGATATCAGAACCGTTACCCACAACAACACCCGCAGAGATACGACCTTCAACCATGCTTACGCCAGTAGTACCTGCATTGAAGTTGATGAAACCTTCGTGCATTACTGTTGTGCCTTCGCCTACGTGTGCACCAAGACGAACACGAGAAGTGTCAGCAATACGAATACCTGTTGGTACTACGTAATCTACCATTTTAGGGAACTTGTCTACGCAATCTACAGACAGAGCACGACCCGCAAGGCGAGCTTCGATTTGACGCTCAGCTAGTTCAGGAAGGTCGATAGGACCTTCGTTTGTCCATGCGATGTTGTGCAGTAGACCGAAGATACCGTCTAGTACCGTACCATGTGGTTGTACTAGGCGGTTAGAGATAAGTTGTAGCTTTAGGAAGCCTTCAGCAACAGATGCTGGCTTCTCGTCAGTTGCAAGAACAACAAGAACAAGTGGCTGTTCAGACGCTGCCGCTTTTTCTGCGAAAGATGCGTTTGCTGCATCGTCGTTTGCTGCGAATGCTTTCGCTAGTTCTGCGCTTTGTGCAGCAGAGATTTCTATAGCTTGGTTGCCTTCAGCGTAATCTGACACTTCAGCCACAGCTGCTACAAGAACGTCGCTTGGGTTTAGAAGTGGGTTAGGGAAGAACGCTTCAATGATTTTATTGTCGCGGTTTTTGGTTGCCGTACCGAAGGCTAGTGAAAAGTAAGCCATGTTGAATCTCCATGTGTTGAGTCTTGATTTTGCTATTCATAGCAGTGACTCGAATAATGAGTGCTGCCGTTAGCAAAGTTAATTTAATTGCGTTCATCATAAAGAGAGCGCCCTCGTTATGAAAGGGCGTATCGGGATAAAGTCTGTAAAATGATATTGCTTGTCTTTTTAGCGATAGTTTTCATTATCCGGATATTATACCTCGCTCTTAAATATGGGCGTGCTTACTTAAGTAGCGCGGTGCCATTTCATTTCCACACCTGACACTTATCTTTAGCCCATCCTCTTGTTAGCAGTATCAATAGAGTGAGTCACACTTTCTTTATAAATTAATGTTTATTATCAGAATTATTCGACTTCTGTTGATTAATCGCTTGTGCCTACAGTTAGGGTAAATACTCAATTTCCCAGACGTGTAATTAAGAGAACGATCACTAAAACCCTGCAAGATGTCAGTATATTGCCTGCCATAACGACATTAAAACGATTAATAAAGGATCTTCTATGAATTTTACTAAGTCTTTACTGGTGCTCTCTATCGGCGTAGCGATGGTTGGTTGTGGCTCGGACAATGACGACAATATTATTGCCCCCGATATGACATTGCGCATAGCACATGTGAATGACACCCACTCAAATTTTGATCCTGTAAAATCCAGTTTTACTATGGGTGCTGATGGCAAGAAGGTTTATAACGAATTTGGCGGTTATCCTCGCCTATTGAAAGCCGCTGACGATATCAAAGCGGGGGCTAAAGCAGACAAAGAACCTTTGTTATTCTTGCATGGTGGTGATGCATGGCAAGGTACCGCTTACTTTAAGCTAAATGAAGGTGCTGCAAACGCAGACTTATTGTCCCAGATGGGGTTAGATGCAATGGTACTTGGGAACCATGAATTCGACTTAGATACCGACAAGCTCGCATCGTTCATCAATACAGTTAGTTTTCCTGTATTAGCAAATAATATGGATGCATCAAAAGATCAGTCTTTAAGTAATGTAGATAATTTATATCCGTATCAACTATTTGCATTTGAAGGCTCAGAAAAAAGAGCAATTACCTCTGTTTCTGATGCAAGTGATGATGAGAAAGTTGTTGCCGTAATCGGTGTTGTTTTGGGGGATATGCCAACGATTGCTACCGGCACTGGTGATGTGACATTTAGTGACCAAATTACAGCAACTCAAGCCACTATAAATGATTTAAAAACCAAGGGTGTGAATAAAATCATCGTTCTATCACACATAGGTAATGCTGCCGATAAGGAGCTTGCTGCCAATACAACGGGTATCGATATCATTGTTGGCGGTCATTCTCATACTTTACTTGGTGATTTTACCGATCTTGATCAAGGTAATAATGGTATTTACGCCGAAATGATTCCACAAAAAGACAAAACACAAAATACTTGTGTGGTTCAAGCAGGCCAATATGCGGAAGCTATTGGAGACGTTGATGTATCATTTGACATAAATGGCAATCTCATGTCATGCGTTGGGAACAATACTTTATTATCAAATGATGAGTTCTATCATGATTCTCATCGAGAACATCAAATGATTAGCACTGATAAAGATGATGTAACGTCGTTTATTGATAATAATGAAAAAATCACGATAAAAGATGAAGATATTGATTTAAGAACCCGTATCGACGCAACTTATAAGCCAGCTCTCGATGCTGCGTATGGTGATGTTGTTGCAGCTGCACCGACTGAAATCGGTCATGAGCGCCGTCCTGGTGATGCTGGAACTGATAAGCACGGTTCAGATGTTGCTCCGATGATTGCTCAAGGTATGATTTATTGGGCAAATCAACCGTCGGTAACAGCGGTTACCGGTAAAAATGTTCAGATTGGTTTGGTGGGAGCTGGTGGTGTTCGAACGGATATTGCGTCAGGTGATTTCAGGGAAGGCAATGCGACATTAGAATTATTACCATTCTCGAACTACTTGTCGATTTTAACCGTTAAAGGCGAAGTGATTCGAAATCTAATCGACAGCACAATTGAGCCTACGCTTGCGGAAGGTGCTCATGCTGGTAAGTTTCCGTACGTCTCGGGCATGCGTTACACGTTTACAGAAGATGTGAAAGGTGTATCTGGCACAGTGACGGCTCTTGAGGTAAATACTGGAACAGAAGACAATCCAGTGTGGACGACAATGAACGATGTTGATAACTACACTGTTATCGTTAATAACTATAATGCAAGTGGTAGTGATGGTTGGAATGTATTAGGCGATGCTCAATTAACATCAACAGATCGTCAAGACATTGTCATTTCAGGCAATGGTTTTAAAACTTACAAAGTTAATAACCTGACATACGATGGAAGTACCGAGAAATATAGCGTCAACTATGATGGTGGTACTAAACCATGTGCGGAAAGCTCAGGTGACGTATGTAATACTGATGCCGAATCATTTATTTCTTGGGCTGAGCATAAGAAAGTATTAGAGCCACTAGGATTTGAAACAACAACGATGGAATATAAATAGTATTGATACGCTCTTATAGGAGCGTCATGTATTGTTAATGAAAGCCTTCAAATACAAGGTCATAGATTAACAATAAAATAAATATAGCCAGCAAGTTGCTGGCTATATTTGTATAAAACTTAGTGGAATTAGACGTTAAATAAACAGCGCCTTGTAAGCCTGTTCAATCCCTTCAATCAACATCTGCATACCGATAACTGCGAGTATTAGACCCATCATTCGAGTAATCACGTTTAGTGCACTTGGTCCAACCGCTTTAACGAAGCGTTCACCGAATACAAACAAGACGTAGGTTAGGGTGCAGAGGAGGCCAAATGCCACAATGGTAATGATGGTCTCGTAAATCCCTTCAGTACTGGCAAAATTCATCGCAGTGGCAATGGTGCCCGGGCCAGCCAGTATTGGCATGGCTAAAGGTGATACCGCGATACTCAATGCTGCATCTTGCTGCGCGTCTGAATTGACCTTCTCTTTTGCTTTGGCGTGTGTCGAGTCACCTTGCAGCATGTGAAAACCAATAAGAAATACAAGAATACCGCCGGTTATGCGCAGTGCGTAAAGCGTGATGCCAAACAGATCAAAGATGAGCTTGCCGGAAATTGCAAAGGTACTCACGATGATAAAGGCGATGAGCACTGAGCGAAAAGCGATCGACTTAACCATCTCTCTATTGCTATCAGCCGTTAAACCTAAAAAGATCGGCGTATTGGCGATGGGATTCATTATGGCAAAAAAGCCCATGAACACGGTGATGGTATGAATGATCAACTCTTTCATATTATTCCTTTAAAAATATAGGGTTAAATACTTA
The DNA here is from genome assembly GCF_057786005.1 of Vibrio sp. QJM3NY_26. Classification (NCBI taxonomy): domain Bacteria; kingdom Pseudomonadati; phylum Pseudomonadota; class Gammaproteobacteria; order Vibrionales; family Vibrionaceae; genus Vibrio; species Vibrio sp. QJM3NY_26. The sequence continues at coordinate 728,992 of NZ_CM173515.1, forward strand.
GCGACTGGTGTATTTAATCTTATAGATAAATAACTATTAGGAATAGATCGTAGAGCAAATATGGATAAAAAACAGCCAGGTTAATACTGGCTGTTTAGTTTTAGTAGTAGGTGTAAAGATTCATTCGTACGTTATTGTCGGTTTCTTAATTAACGGATTTCTTTTGGTTCCTCACGTTCGACTCACGCCGCTCTACTGTTAGGCGTTTTGAGATTCGCTAACGGCAACCGCTAGTGCCACAGTCGCGCCGACCATAGGGTTGTTGCCCATACCTATAAAGCCCATCATTGCGACGTGTGCTGGAACGGAAGAGCTACCTGCGAACTGAGCGTCAGCGTGCATTCTGCCCATGGTATCAGTCATGCCGTAAGACGCAGGGCCTGCTGCCACGTTATCTGGATGCAATGTTCGGCCAGTACCGCCGCCTGAAGCCACTGAGAAGTAAGGTAGACTTTGACGAGTACGTTCCGCTTTGTAGATACCCGCAACTGGGTGCTGAAAACGAGTAGGGTTAGTCGAGTTACCTGTAATACTTACGTCCACTTCTTCTCTGTGCATGATTGCCACGCCTTCACGTACATCATCAGCGCCGTAACACAAGATCTCTCCGCGAGGGCCTTGTGAGAAGCGGCGACGTTCTGTTTCAACAAGCTCGCCTGTTTGGTAATCGTATTGAGTGCGAACATAGGTAAAACCATTGATGCGAGAAATTAAGTAAGCTGCATCTTTACCTAGACCATTGAGTATTACCTTTAATGGGTTGTGACGTGATTTGTTGACGTTGAGTGCGATTTTAATCGCACCTTCTGCAGCAGCAAAAGATTCATGGCCCGCAAGGAAAGCAAAGCAGTGGCTTTCTTCATTTAGAAGACGCGCAGCTAGCGCACCGTGGCCGATCCCTACTTGACGTTGCTCAGCAACACTGCCAGGTTTGGTGAATGCTTGAAGGCCTTCGCCAATGATATTCGCAGCTTGTTCAGCGTTGCTTGCTTTGCGGAATAGCGATAGTGCTGAACCAAGGATATAAGCATCGGCAGCGCTTTCAAAAGCAATAGGTTGGGTATCCATCACTAACGCTTTTGGGTCGACATTGTGTGATAGACAGTATTGGTTCGCTTGCTCTAAAGAGTCGAAGTTCATTTCTGCCAATACGCGAGTTACTGATTCATTAAATTGAGTGTTCATCATATCTTTCCTCTAAATTGGCAAAAATTATTGTTGGCGTGGATTAATGGTGGTGACGGCTTCATCGAAGCGACCGTAGGTTCCCATAGCAAGGTCTGCTGCTTCATTGGCTGACATACCTTGATTAATCGCCTTCATCATTTTGCCGAGGTTGAGATATTCGTAGCCAATTACTTCGCTATGGTCATCAAGTGCAAGCTTGGTCACGTAACCTTCTGCAAGCTCCAGGTAACGAACACCTTTTGCTGCGGTTGAGTAGCTAGTACCCACTTGGCTGCGCTGTGTTTGACCTAAATCTTCTAATGCAGCGCCAATTTCTAAGCCGCCTTCAGAGAATGCAGACTGAGTTCGACCGTAAACAAATTGCAGGAAGATTTCACGCATGGCTACGTTAATAGCGTCACACACCAAGTCAGTATTCAGAGCTTCAAGAATGGTTCTTCCTGTGAGGATTTCGGCTGCCATCGCGGCTGATTGAGTCATGCCTGAACAACCAATCGTTTCGATTAGTGCTTCTTCGATGATGCCGTTTTTTACGTTTAGTGTCAGTTTGGCAGCACCTTGTTGTGGTGCACAAGTGCCTACGCCATGGCTTAAGCCAGAAATAGCGATGACATCTTTTGGGCTAACCATAGCGCCTTCAACTGGAATTGGCGCTGAAGTGTGCAGATCACCCCTTTGAATAGGGCACATTGATTGAATTTCTGAAGAGTAGTGCATAATGTTTTCTCACTGTTAGAGCCATTTAAGACCTAGGGCGTTGAGAAAACAGGACGTGTTGGAAGAGGTGCGGCTAATTCACTACAGATCTTGAGTATCGGTAATCCAAAGGTGTCATGAAGCTCGGTCTTAATAGACTAAGTCCATTTCAAAATGGAGGAATAGCGATACATCCAACAGTATTACCTGTTTTCGATTCTGTAGGAGTCATTAGCACTGTTCGAAAAGAACGGGCGGTTGAAGCAAAAGCTTAGGTGGAACCCCATCACCTGATGACTATAGATTAGATCTTTATCACACTTTTGTGCAAGCGAATGTTTAGAGCAATTTCGACTATAAACAAGCTTCATTATATTTCAATAAGTATAAAAAAACGCCAATAACGGACTCTTATTAGAGGCATTATTGACGTTTTTTAGAAAGGTATCAGCTAGTTATGCTGCATCTTCTTCTGCGTCTTCAACAGCTTCAAGTTTCTTTTCTTTTTTCGGAGCTGGTTTGCGCTTAGCACCTAGTGCGTAAAGAACTTCTTCTTTATTCTTCGCTAGGTACATTGCAAGTTCTTCTTGCTTGCCTTCATCTTCAACTAAATCACTTTTGCTTAACAGTTCAAAAAGCTCATCAGCCATATCCAGCATTTTGTCGTATGCGTCAGCTTCGGCTTTAGAGGTAAAAGTCATTTTCTCTTCTCCGTTGCGTTCGACCACGTACTTGACGATAACAGCCATGGTTAATCCTCTAAGTTTGATAAATTTTACTGGCTTTTTATACAGTTTCTGATGCAAAAAGTCCAGTTGATGACCTAACTATGCGGCCTCAATCTTGATGTGTAGCCCAGTCTTCACAATAACCCATGAAAGATTTCAGCAGCGGGCTCTGATATTTGTCTTTGTGCACCAGCATCCAGAATCGGCGTTTCATGTCGAGCGGGACATCGAGTGCTTTTACTCGGCCGGAATCAATCGCTCGTTGTGCGGCTAACCTCGATAAACAAGCGAGCCCAAGCCCTGCAGAAACTGAATTGATGATGGCCTCGGTGGTGTTGAGTTCAAAGGACTCATACCAATGCTCAATACGAGGTGCGACAGCACGCAGGAAAAACTCGCGAGTTCCTGAACCTGACTCTCTCAGTATCCAATGGCTGCCTTCTAAATCTTGCAATGCAACTTTGTCTTGAGAAAGGAGAGGGTGTTGATTACTAACGATAATACACATTTCATCGCTACTGAACTGGCTAGAGATCAACTCCGGATGGAGTGTTTTTCCTTCAATTAACGCGATATCCAGTTCATAATCCACCAACTTTTGGCATATCAGCGCACTGTTTGAAATAAACAAGCTCTGATCTTGATGCTGAGTACGCTCTCTAAAGCCAGACAGAATAAACGGTGCGACCTGATTACCAATCGTGTCACTCGCGCCAACCTTTAAATTGCCACTTAATGGTTGGTCATTGTGGAACAAAACATCGATGCCTGCGGCTCTGTGAAGAATCTCGTCAGCCAAAGGAAGTAGCTTTTGTCCTTCTTGATTGAGAATTAATCGGTTGTTGACCCGGTCAAATAGAGAGTGGCCCAATTGTTTCTCCATTTCGCCCAGCGCCATGCTGACAGCAGCCTTAGACAAAAACAGTGCTTCCGATGCGGCGGTAAGCGTCGAATGTTGGGTAATGGTGACAAACACTTTGAGTTGTTTGATTGAAATATTAGCCATCAGGTTCCTAGTTTTACGCTGCTGGTGGAAAGTTATCGTTCAGTATTAATGAACACTTGTTATATATAATTGGATATTGTTTAACGAAGCGCAAGCGTATTATGGCTTCAACAAGCTGATGAGTTCACAAGTTTAGTGAATTAAGTTTAAGAGAGGCTGACATGATTCAACGTATTAAATATAGATTAACAGGAGCTCCAACACCCATGGCAGGGTTAGCACTCGCAATTGCAAGCTTAGGCTGGTGTTGGGATGGTGTTTTAGTCGCACAAGGTACTTTACACACTCCGGGTTTGGTGCAGTGGATCAGTGCGGGTATTGCGGCGGTATTACTTCTTGTTTTAGCTGTGAAATTTTTGATTCACGGCCACTTATTACGTGAAGACCTTGCTCACCCTGTTGTCGGCAGTGTTGTACCCACATTCGCGATGGGTTGTATGGTGGTGTCTGCTTCGTTGGCTCCAATATCTCCGTTTCTTCAAGAAGCAATGTGGTTGGCTTCGGTAGCGTTACATGTCGTGTTCTTGGTGAGCTTCTTATACCACAGAGCTAAAAACTTTGAGATCCACCATATGGTGCCAAGCTGGTTTGTACCACCAATCGGTATTATCGTGGCAGACGTTTCTTTTTCAGGTAACCCGATCTTAGAACCCGTTGCTCACGCGACTTTAGTCTTTGGCTTATTGGTTTATGCTGTAATGCTACCTCTCATGATCTACCGTTTGATCTTCTCTCATGAAGTGCCTGACGCAGCAAAACCAACGATTGCGATTATGGCGGCACCAGCCAGTTTATCTTTAGCAGGCTACCTAACGGTGACGGCAAACCCTTCGCCAGTGATCATTGGGTTACTCTTTGGCATTGCAGTGTTAATGACCTTTATTATCTACATTGCGTTTTTCAAACTACTTCGTCTGCCATTTAGCCCAGGTTATGCGGCGTTTACCTTCCCAATCGTGATTGGTGCAACGGCGTTATTTAAATTGGCGGCTTGGATGCAAACTGTTGGTGTGGAAACTCACTATGTGGATCAAGTCTTCAACCTAGCGTATCTAGAATTGATTGTGGCAACGTTTGTAGTGGGTTATGTTGCGGTTCGTTATTACATGAATTACAAACCTCATCGTGTACTAAGCGCGGTAGGCAGTAGATTGTAAGAAGCAATAGTTCAAAAGATAAACGGACCTTAAGTTTTCAGTATTTCATAAGCTTATATTCCTAATCCAAACTCGGCACTTATGCTAATCTGGCTTTATATTGTGGCAAGATTAGCGTGAGTGCACTTTGTTTACTGTTTACCATTCCAATAAAGTCGATACTTTAAAAATCCTTCTCGTTCACTTAATCAAAAGTGATCCTTTAGCCAATCCTTTCGAAAAAGAGCAGATCTTGGTTCAGAGCCCAGGTATGTCTCAATGGCTTAAGATGGAACTCGCCAAAGAGTTTGGTGTAGCAGCAAATATAGACTTTCCCCTTCCTGCAACCTTCATTTGGGATATGTTTACCCAAGTGCTTCCTGATGTACCTAAACGCAGTGCTTTTAACAAAGAAGCGATGACGTGGAAGTTGATGAGTTTGCTACCTGCTAAGCTTGACCACCCTGATTTCTTACCCTTGCAACGCTATCTTGAAAACGACGAAGATGATTCGAAGCTGTATCAATTGGCAGAGAAAATTGCCGATATCTTCGATGGATACTTGGTGTATCGACCTGAATGGATGGCGATGTGGGAAGCAGGAGAACCCGTTGCTGAATTAGTCGATGATGAAGGACAACAAGATCACCCTTGGCAGCCAATTTTGTGGCAAGCACTTTATGACCAGACCCTGTCTCAAGGCCAATCAAAATACCACCGTGGCAACTTGTATCACGACTTCATTGAAGCGTTAGCCAATCAACAAGGTCGACTGCAGCATCTGCCGAAACGCTTATTTGTATTTGGTATTTCGTCGCTGCCACCTCGTTACATGGATGCGTTGAAAGCACTCGGTGAGCAGATTGATGTTCACTTAATGTTTACCAACCCTTGTCAGCATTACTGGGGTGATATTCGTGACCGTAAATATTTGGCGAGAGTCGAGGCCCAGCGCCGTAAGCAGTTTGCTCTGGTCGATGGCTTACCTCAATTAGAGGGCGAAGCTTCACCATTGAAAGATGGCATTGAAGCCAATGTTGAAGATGAACTGCATATCAGCCAAGCCGTAGGTAACAGCCTGCTTGCGTCTATGGGAAAATTAGGCCGAGATAACCTGCTCTTACTGTCTCAGTCAGATAGCGAAGAGCACGAGTTCTTTATTGATGTTGAGAGGGATAACCTGCTGCATCAACTGCAAGCCGATATTCTCCAGTTAGAAGAGCATCAAGACGACCACATCTTAGATTCCAGTAACCATAAACAGGTGGTTGAACTGGGCGACCGATCTCTGACCGTACATGCGTGTCACAGCCCAATGCGTGAGGTTGAAGTCCTTCATGATCAGCTGTTGGCGATGTTTGATGCCAATCCGACATTAAAACCACGCGATATCATCGTGATGGTGTCTGACATTAATGCTTATAGCCCAGCCATTCAGGCGGTATTTGGTAATGCGCCGGGTGAGCGTTATATCCCTTACTCGATCTCTGATAGAACCGCAGACCAAGAAAGCCCAATTCTGACCGCCTTCATGCAGTTGGTCGCGCTACCGAATACGCGTTGCTTGGCCTCTGAGTTACTAGAGCTGTTAGAAATCCCAGCGATGATGGCACGCTTTGGTATTGATGAGTTTCAATTTGAGCAAGCCAAGCAATGGGTTGAAGAAGCGGGTATCCGTTGGGGCGTTGATTCTTCTACTGCAACAGAATTTGATCTACCTGCGACCGAGCAAAATACTTGGCTATTCGGTATTCAGCGCATGCTCTTAGGCTATGCGATGTCGGACTCTGCGGGTTTATTTGAAACTGAACACTCTCCGATTGCCGCTTATAACGAAGTTCAAGGTATTAACGCCGAACTTGCTGGTAAGTTAGCGCACTTTATCGATCGTATTGCCCATTACCGCCAGCGTTTAACTGAAACACAATCTATCGATATGTGGCGTGAAACCTTGCTGCAAATGATTGATGATTTCTTTGCGGTCGAGCTGGAAGGCGAGGTGGTGCTTAAGTCGATTCGTGATGCGCTTTCGCAACTGAATGAACAGCTTGATGATGCTTTATATGAACAAGAACTGTCGCCAAGCATTATCTACCAGTACCTCAATAATAAGCTATCTGGCGCTCGTATTAGCCAACGTTTCTTAGCTGGCCAAGTTAACTTTTGTACCTTGATGCCGATGCGTTCTATTCCGTTCAAAACCGTCTGTTTGTTAGGCATGAATGATGGTGTTTACCCTCGCTCAATGCCGCCAGAAGGTTTTGATTTAATGAACGGACGCACTCGTCCAGGAGACCGTTCTCGTCGTGATGATGACCGCTATCTATTCTTAGAGGCGATGTTGTCGGCGCAAGAATGTTTATACATCAGTTATGTCGGCCGTTCGATTCAAGATAATACTGAGCGAGTGCCATCGGTGCTCGTTTCAGAGCTGATAGAGTACTGCCAACAGAACTACTGTTTAAGCGAAGACCAAGCGCTACCAAGTGATGATTCAGGCATCAACCTGACTCAAGCGATCAGCTTTGAACACACCATGACACCGTTCAGCCCTGCAGCCTTTACTCAAGGTGACGCAAGCCATGTACTGAGTTACGCCAAAGAATGGCTTCCTGCGGCTAACCGTTCCGGTGAACGTAGTGGTGAATTCAATCGTGCTTTGGATGACTATTTGTTGGGTGCAACGTACCCGTTGGAGTTGGATCTGGTTGAACTGCAACGTTTCTGGCGTTTACCAGTACAGTACTTCTTTAATCGTCGCCTAAAAGTGGTGTTTGAACCGCCACTTCCTGTGATGGAAGACGATGAGCCGTTCGTACTCAATGGACTAGAGAGTTTCCAGCTTAAAGATGCTTTGCTGCAAGTGTTACTGGACCACCCTGAAGGCGCAGACGAGGCGGTTCGATTGTTTGTCTCTGAGCAAAAAGCACAGGGCCGATTACCGGTTGGCGCCTTTGGTGATATCGAATTTGAAACCAACCGTGTTCAAGCGGAAGACTTAGCCAAAGAGATTCGATTTGTGAGCGGATCACCGCAACAAGATCTCGAAGTGAATATCGAATTTGATGTGTTGGGCGAAGGTAAGCCTGTTCGCTTGATGGGCTGGTTAACTCAAAACTATCAATCAGGGCTAGTTCGTTTTCGTAGTGGAAAAATACGCTCTCAAGATTACTTGGCTGCGTGGATTGATCATCTATCTTGCGCTGTTATGGGGCACGGAAAAACGACCCATATTATTGGCTACGACAGAAAAGAGGGCGTTGTTCACCAAACGCTACAACCTATCGGCGATGCGCTTCAGGCGAAGAGTTTGCTGGCTGAGTTAGTACGACTGTTTTATCAAGGCATGACAGCACCACTGCCTTACTTCCCGAAAACCGCATTGGCTGGCGTTGAGGCTGGCTTTAGCCGTGGTAAATGGGTCGATGACGAAGAAAAGTCACTTAAGAAAATGGCCGATACTTTTAATGACAGCTTCGCCTTTACGGGCGAGGGCAGAGACACCTATATCTCACGAATTTGGCCTAAGTGGGATGATGAACTGGCTGCTGAGTCGCGTATGTATTCAACGCTTGTGTTACAGGCCGCAAGACTTGCCGCTGCCGATCTTGAAGATCAGGAATAATCAGCAGTGATCAGCAAGATCGCCAACGATACTAACGTCAAAGAGATGCGTTTGAATAAAGGCATGGAAAATAAAGAGTTAGATGTAAATTTGGAGTGCAGGGCTTATCAAAAGGTTAGAGGTAATCGAGGTATAAGCTTAGTAAAAGCGATAGATAGTGATTTGCGGAAAGTCAGGGTACAGGAAATAAAGTGGCCGCCAGTAAATCATTATTAGTGTAGGGCGTTCGCTGTACGGCCACAGGTCAGAGGGACCATTATTCAGTGGTTCAAAGTAACGCATGAGTATAAAACTCGTAGGCGCTCCTGAACTCGTGGGCGCATAGTAGCGAGGCGATCTGAATTGATCCGTGAGAGAGATCGCACTAACTATTAACAAATTGGCGTAGGACGTAAATTGCATGACGTTTTCTACGCTAGGTCACATTTGTAACAGACTAATTTATCAGAAGGCAGTAAGGCATGACGACCACAAGCAGTGCTCAGGTAATCGTTCCACAAACACTTGATACCATGACGTTTCCACTTCATGGCGCGCGTTTAATTGAAGCATCAGCGGGTACGGGTAAAACATTTACCATCGCTGGCTTGTATTTGCGCCTACTGCTTGGGCACGGTACCGCTGCGCCGCAAGGTGATCTGACTGAAGCTACTCGACACCATGAGGAGCTTACTGTAGACCAAATTCTGGTGGTGACCTTTACTGAAGCCGCAACGGCAGAGCTACGCGATCGTATCCGCGCTCGAATCCATGATGCACGTATTGCGTTTGCTCGTGGACAAAGTGACGACCCAGTGATTGCTCCTTTATTACAAGCTATCGATGATCATGCTGGCGCTGCGAAAACTCTGCTCAATGCTGAAAGGCAAATGGATGAGGCTGCGGTTTACACCATTCACGGTTTCTGTCAGAGAATGTTGACTCAGAATGCCTTCGAGTCTGGAAGCCGTTTTGATAATGAATTTGTGACCGATGAAAGCCATCTGAAAGCACAAGTGGTTGCCGACTATTGGCGTAAGCAGTTCTACCCGCAGCCAATTCAACTGGCTGGTGAAGTGCGAAATATTTGGGGCTCTCCCGCTTCGTTATTGGCTGACGTAAATCGCTACCTGACAGGATCTCCGCTGAAGTTGACCGTAGATGCGATGTCGGGCGACTTACAAACGCTACACAACCAAAACCTAGATAAAGTGAAGCAACTTAAGACGTTGTGGTGCGAATCCGAAGCGGACTTTTTGGCTTTGATTTCAGGTTCAGATGTGAACAAACGCAGCTACACCAAGAAGTCTCTGCCTACTTGGTTAGAAGCCGTCACAGCATGGGCGCAGAGCGACACTCATGATTACCAGTTTCCAGATAAACTAGAGAAGTTCTCACAAGCCACTCTAATTGAAAAAACGCCGAAAGGTACTGCACCTCAGCACGCAGTTTTCGAAGCGATTGAGGACTTCTTAAATTCTCCAGCAGATCTGAAAGCCCCATTGTTGGCACATGCGATTACTCATTGTCGAACCATGTTAGCCAAGGCTAAACAGCAGAAACAGTGGCTATCGTTTGATGACTTGCTGACTCAGTTATCTGCATCGATTGATGTGGATGAGCAATCACTGCTGGTGGAAAGAATTCGTACCTTATACCCAGTGGCGATGATCGATGAATTCCAAGATACCGATCCGCTGCAGTACAGTATTTTCAGCCGAATTTATCTCGATAACCCGCAGTGTGGTCTGTTTATGATCGGTGACCCGAAGCAGGCTATTTATGGCTTCCGTGGCGCGGATATCTTTACCTATATCAAGGCGAGAAACCAAGTTAGTGCTCACTACACTTTAGGGACTAACTGGCGTTCGAGTGCTGATATGGTCAGCGCGGTAAACCAAGTGTTTATGAATTCGGATAGCCCGTTTATCTACGACCAAGACATTCCATTTTTGCCTGTCGCAGCCAGCCCATCGGCTGATAAACGCCAATGGGTAATGAACGGAGAAACTCAGCACGCACTTACCTTTTGGCTGCAAGATGCTGAAGATAAGCCCTTACCAAAAGGCGAATATCACAAAGCCATGGCCGAGGCGACGGCGAGTCAAGTTCAAACTATTCTGACGGCTTCTCAAAACGAACAAGCCTATTTTGATAACGGCAAAAAACAACATGCCGTGAATGCGGGTGATATTGCTGTCTTGGTTCGAACCGGTAGTGAAGGTCGTCTGATTAAGAATGCGCTGTCTGAGCAAGGCATTGCGAGCGTGTACTTATCTAACCGAGATAGCGTGTTCACCAGTTTGGTCGCCCAAGATATTCAACGCTTACTGCAAGCGGTGCTGACGCCAGAAAATGACCGTGCATTGCGTGCGAGTTTAGCGTCGGAGTTGTTTGCTCTGGATGCCGCCTCATTGGATGAACTCAACAACGATGAAGTGGTTTGGGAAAATGTCGTTAACGAATTTCGAGAATATCGTAAGTTGTGGTTGCAACGTGGCGTGCTACCAATGCTTCGCAGCGTGATCAGTAAACGACATCTCGCGGAACGTTTACTGGAAGAAGAAAATGGTGAGCGCTCACTCACTGATTTGATGCACATTGGCGAATTGCTACAACAAGCAAGGCAGGAACTCGACAGTGATTATGGCTTGCTGCGCTGGTTAGCAGAAGCGATATCAGACGCACAAAATGGTTTAGGTGGCAGTGAAGACGACATTCAACGCCTTGAATCAGAAAGAAACTTAGTTCAAATCGTCACTATTCATAAATCGAAAGGCTTGGAATATGATCTAGTATTCCTGCCGTTCGTTGCAAGCTATCGTGAAGCGAGTGAAGGTAAGTTCTACGATCACGATTCAGATACCACGGTACTTGATATTACGGGTAGTGATAGTGCTTTAGCACAAGCGGATAAAGAGCGACTGGCGGAAGACTTACGCTTGATTTATGTAGCGCTGACTCGTGCCGTTTACGGTTGTTTCATTGGCATGGCGCCACTGCGCAAAGGCCGCTCAACCAAAGAGCCGACCGGTGTTCACTTAAGTGCCATGGGCTATTTGGTTCAAAACGGACAAGAGCAGGGTATTGCCGAATTGCATCAAGCTCTAGCGGCAATTGAAGGCAAAAATTCAAGTGTGCTGTTAGCCCAAACACCAACCGCTCATGAGCAAGTGTTTGTACAAACGGAGCAAGTGAGTGAAGACTTACATGCTAGTGAATTGAAGGCTTCAATTGACCGAGCTTGGCGAATCACCAGTTACTCGGGGCTTGTAAAACAAGGCAGTCACGGCGCGAGCCATGACGCTACCATCGAGGTATCTGGATTCGATATTGATTCGGCTGATGAACACGATGAGTCTGAACTGATTGAACCTGAACGTTCTATATTCACGTTCCCTCGTGGTGCTCGTCCAGGTACCTTCTTGCACACCTTGTTTGAGGATGTTGAGTTTACTGAGCCAGCAACCAGCGAACATAACACGCAAGTAATCACTCACTTATTAGAGTCGGAGCAATACGAACTAGAGTGGTTACCTGTGCTTCAACAGCTTGTCGATACGGTGCTTAACACCGCATTAGATGGTAAAAACCTAAAGCTCAGTGAGAAAGACTCAACACAACGATTGGTCGAAATGGAGTTCTTGTTGCCGATCGAAGTGTTGGCCGCGTCGGAGCTCAATCAAACCATTCAGTATCATGATCCCTTATCGGCAAAAGCGGGTGATCTAGGCTTCCAAACAGTACAAGGCATGCTGAAAGGCTTCATCGATTTAGTGTTTGAGCATCAAGGTAAATACTATGTACTCGACTGGAAATCGAACCATCTAGGTGATGACGTTGCCGTCTACCATGGTGAAGCATTGAAATCGGCGATGGCAGACCACCGCTACGATCTGCAATATCAAATCTATGCATTGGCCTTACATCGCTTCCTACGTAGCCGCGTTGCGGATTACAGCTACGAACAACATTTTGGTGGGGTTTATTACTTGTTCTTAAGAGGAATGGACGGCCAATCTCAACAAGGTATTTTCTCGGCGAAACCAACACTGGCTTTGCTCGATGAAATGGATCAATTGATTGACGGTAAAGTGATAGACAGACGTTCAGCACAATTGAATGACAATGAAACTGGACAGATGGGGCTTCTATAATGACAACGACCACTAATAGCAGCATAGAGGCTGCAAATACTGTAAAGCCAGTTTCACTTATTCCTGAGCAACTTATGGATGTACTCAAGTTTCTTGCGGATAAGGGCTCGATTCGTCAGTTGGATTATCAATTTGCCCGTTTTATTGCTCAGCAAGCCACGAATCACTCTCAAGAGCTCGGCTTTCTAGCCGGGGTGGTGAGTCATGAATTAGGCAAGGGGCATATCTGTACTCAGCTTATACAGCTACATGCGGTAGACCTTGAGCAAACGGCAGACCTTGCTCAGTTGCTTGGTTTGTATGGTGAAACGGCACTGCAACTGAACCAGAAATTGTTAGGTATTGATTGGGCGACTGTTCTGCAATCATCTAACCTAGTTGGCACAACTAATGATTGCGTTAAGCCGCTGATGTTTGATGGACAGCGTGTCTACTTACAGCGCTATTGGAACTACGAAGTTGTGTTGGCTGAAACGTTAAACCGTTTAAGTAAGCCGGTAGAGTTCAATATTGAACAGAAAAAAGCGCTAACCGAAACGTTGAATCAGTTATTCGCACGCAGTTACCATTTTCTGTTTAATGCCTTAGCCAAGGCTGAAGCAAACCAACAAACGTCTCAGGTATTACGCCAACAGCTGGTGTGTGATCATCTTGATATCGTCGATGAGCAATCTCTGAATTGGGGTGCAATCGACCAAGCGATTGTCCAAGCTAAGCAGGTAACGGACTTAGATGTTCTAGACGGTTTGGTGCCGTTATCTGCATGTTTGAACTGGCAAAAAGTGGCGGCAGCGGTGGCGTTAAGTCGTCGTTTTGCTGTGATTTCTGGTGGGCCGGGTACTGGTAAAACGACCACGGTAACCAAATTACTGTCGGCTATGGTCGAGCAATCGTTAAGTCAAGGTAAAACACCGACGATCAAGCTAGTGGCACCGACAGGTAAAGCGGCGGCACGCTTAACTGAGTCGATTGGTAAAGCGATTGAGCAATTGCCTTTAGCGCCTGAAGTAAAGGCCAACATACCGACTGAATCCAGTACTTTACATAGGTTACTCGGCGCGATTCCTAATCGAGCGGAATTTAGACATAACCGACGTAATCCACTTCACCTTGATATCTTGGTGGTGGATGAGGCATCGATGGTCGATCTATCTATGATGTATAAGCTGGTGGATGCGCTTCCTGAGCACGCAAGGCTTATCTTATTGGGTGATAAAGACCAACTCGCTTCAGTAGAAGCTGGTGCCGTGTTGGGTGATATCTGCTCGTTTAATTCAACAGGCTACAGCACAGCACAAGGCAATTTGATTGCGGAGATGACAGGCTTTGATGCGATAGCTAAACCAAGACAAGACAAAGCTAGAGCGGTGAATCCGCCTGCGATTGCGGATAGCTTGTGTATGCTGCAGAAGAGTTATCGTTTCGATGCGCGTTCTGGTATCGGGCAATTGGCAAAAGCAATCAATAACGGCTCTGCAAATCAGGTCGACCAAGTGTTTGCCAAAGGATTTGAGGATATCGAAAACCATCCCCTGTCGAGTGACAGCTATAACTTGATGCTGCGAACGTTGGTCAATGAATATGGTGGATATCTCAATAGAATGAATGTATCGCTTGAAGAGCTAGAGACTCAAGAATCACGCGCAAAATCGGTTCTCGACCTGTTTAGCCAGTGCCGATTACTGTGTTCTATTCGTGAAGGGGATTTTGGTGTTAAAGGCCTCAACCACAGAATCGAAAGGGCGCTTGCCGCAAGACGTTTGGTGAATCCGCACAACGATGAATTGTGGTATCACGGGCGACCAGTCATGGTGACGCGTAATGATCATGGTTTAGGTTTGTACAATGGTGATATTGGTATCTGTATGCTCGAAGCCGATTCAACGACTTTAGAGTCAAATAGTGCGAATTCCACACCTAGACTGAAGGTGTATTTTGAGTTGCCCGATGGCAGTGTGAAAGCCGTGCTTCCAAGCCGAGTCCCCGATCATGAGACCGCTTATGCGATGACGATACACAAATCTCAAGGCAGTGAATTTGATTTGATCTTAATGATCTTACCGCCAGATTTCAGCCCCATTTTAACGCGCGAGCTTATCTATACAGGGGTTACGCGTGCTAAGAAACGACTGATGATGTTCAGCGACACAAATGTGTTGAAGCGTGGGATTAAGGTGAAAACAGAGCGAGTGAGTGGTTTAGGCAGTCGCTTAACGAATTAGTCGTTAATGGCCGCTAGAAAAGGGCTTGAACTTAGAGCTAGATAAACACAAAGCAACCATCCCTGGTTGCTTTGAACGTTATTAAGACTCTTTGCTTAAAAACGCTCGAGTAAACGATATATGGTTTATCTTGTACTTTGCTTGGCAATTCAAAATAAACTCTTTTAGATTCTCGCTAACAGGGAACACGCAGTGTACGTCTAGCCCTTCTAAGAATTGGTTATCAGCCATATCCCAAAAACTTTGCAGCGAGTTACAAACAATGGTTCTCATATCAATGTTGCTCTTTTTGCTGTTTATATCAACGGTCAGAACGGCTTCTAGCGTGCTGACCGTCAACGGGTATAGCAATCCGTGCAGTGACCATCCCAATGAGTTCGATATGACTATCGAGATGGCAATTCCAATAAAAACTTTTGTTAATATTATAAAGCGCCTAAATTCTATACAATTATTCGTGTGAGTGAAAGTGCATATTTGATAAATCTCATATAGTAAACGATTACATTTGCAATTATTTTTCTATCAAATTGAGATTCCGCTCCAAAACTTTATTTATACGTTTAGCGCTAAGATTTTTGAGTTTCTCTGATAGTTGTATAGCCCTTGTTTTTCCATCGGTAACTCGTCCACGCCTATCTCGTAAAACCCCTGCTCACGGAACCAGTGAAGGCTGTGCGTAGTAAGGACAAAGATCTGGTCGATATCACGAGATTTTGATTGGTGGCGCATGTAATCCAGCAGTAACTGGCCACGGTTTCCATCGCGATAGTCTGGGTGGATAGCAACACAGGCCATCTCTGCCATGTGGTCTTCTGGATACGCGTATAGCGCAGCGCAACCAATAATTAGGCCGTCTTTTTCGATAATGGTAAAGCGATGGATCTCTTGCTCTAACTGCTCTCTTGAACGGCGGACTAAGATGCCTTGTTCTTCCAGTGGACGAATGAGGTCAAAGATGCCACCGATATCATCAATCTGAGCTTGTCTTACTTGCTCGGCACTTGCCATGACCACTTGGGTGCCAATACCATCAAAAGAGAATAGCTCTTGGATTAATGCGCCATCCACTTTGTAGCTGATTAGATGACAACGAGGCACTCCAGCACGACAAGCAGAGATAGCACCTTTTAAGAAGCGTAATGTACCAGTGCTCATATCTTCTTTAGGGTTCTGAGATTCCGTTAAGCGTTCTAGAATTTGTTTAGCGTCTTTAGGGAAGAGTTCAGCGAGCACGTTACCGCTTTCATCGGTTACCCCTTGCTCTGAGCAAAAACCAATCAGCTTGTCGGCCTTTAAACGAATAGCAACTTGGGTTGCGACCTCTTCAGAAAGCAGGTTAAAGCTTTCGCCAGTCACGGAGCTAGCAATAGGCCCAAGAAGAACGATGGAACCTTGGTCAAGTGTGCGATTAATCCCTTCGATGTCTATTCGACGAATACGTCCGCTGTGGCAATAATCCGTACCATCATCGACACCTAGCGGCTGAGCGGTAATGAAGTTACCACTCATCACATTGAGTTGAGTGCCTGCCATCGGGGTGTTGTTTAGGCTCATTGAAAGTCGAGCTGTTATGGCTAGTTGTAGTTGACCAGCAGCCTGCATCGCGACACCTAAAGAATATTCGTCAGTAACTCTAATATTCTTATGGTAAGGCGTGTGGCAATCTTGCCTTGCTAATAGTTGGTTGATCTGTGGTCTTGCTCCGTGAACGAGAACAATCTTTACCCCAAGGCTGTGGAGTAAGGCTATATCGCTAATTATGTTGCCAAAGTTTCTATCGGCAACGGCTTCGCCACCAAGCATAATAACCATGGTTTTGCCACGGTGAGCATTCACGTAAGGGGTTGATTGTCTGAAACCTTTTACTAGCGCTGTACTTCTTAATTTCACAGAACAAGTCCATTTATGTTTATTTATTCGTTAATTTAGCATTTAAATTCAAGTGTAAACAACACCTTTTTTGGAATAAAGCGCAAACTATTCTCATCTAGGGTTCATTATATAAACTGTCTCAGTGTAGAATGCACATAGCATCTTTATGAGTCGTAACCGAATGCAACAAGCTCCAGCAACAAAGAACAAGATCGATGAGATTACCCAAGGCCTCTACAGTGAAGCTGAGCAACGTAATCAATCTAAGTTGAAGCGTAAGATTATTGAACGCTGTTTAATGGTTTTAGCTTTGGTGGGATCGTTTGCTGTGGTTTCCTTGTTCGGTGATGTGCTTTCCCGAGTACAAGATGCGGCGACGCCCGACAATCTGATATACGGTACTTGGGTAGAGCAGGACGTTGCACATTATGCGACGGACGAGTTTCGACTAAACGCTAATGGCGTGTCAGTGCGTGGGTCTGTTGTTTCGACGAGTTTTGACTTTGATGGTCACTACTTCGAATATAAAGCGGGTGATAAAACCTATCGCTTCCGCATGACCAATTCTGACAACACAGAAATGGTGCTCGATTCTGATAATCACTACAATCCCGTCTTCCGCCTTAAAGGTCATATCGAGAACTCAGTCCGATAGGTTATCTTATTGTAAACTCTTACAATCTACGATTGTGTTATCTGACTGTTTTTGTCATCCTCGATGCATAGAATTTTTAGGATGACTCTTGTGATTAAAAAATGGCTTCCCCTTGTCGCTGCCTCTTTCTTATTTGGCTGTGCTCAACCGACTGATCTTGCTCAACAACACCTTGATGACGAATTTCCCCGCACCTTAAATAAGGTCGATCAGGTTGAATCCAATAAACCAAGAGATTACACCGCATTTGCAGAGCAAGCTGAAATGGTGGTTTCTAAATCCCCTTCGATGGCTAAAATCTATGAGCCGCTTTATCAGCAACTCAATGAGTGGGCGATGCAAAGTGGAGATCCAAGCGAGCTCGCTAACTTTGGCGTTCAAACTGCTCAATTGGGTGGTGGTGATAAGCAAGGCAACGTTTTGTTCACGGGGTACTTTTCTCCCGTAATGGAGCTACGCCACGAAGCGAGTGAAGAATACCGTTTCCCTGTTTATGGACTTCCAAAGTGCGATAAAGAGTGTCCAACCCGCGAAGAGATCTACAACGGTGCATTAGAAGGCCAGGGCCTTGAGTTAGGTTACTCGGCGAACCGCATCGATCCATTTATGATGGAAGTGCAGGGCAGTGGATTCGTGCATTTCGGTGATGACGATACGTTGCAGTATTTCGCATACGCGGGTAAGAACAATAAAGCTTACGTGAGCATTGGCCGTGTTTTGATCGAGCGAGGCTTAGTTCCACGCGAAAAAATGTCACTGAAAGCAATCAAAGAGTGGGTATTGGCAAACGATCCTGAAGTAGTCAAAGAGCTGCTTGAGCAAAACCCATCTTTCGTGTTTTTTGAAGCGAGAGATGACCTATCAGTAATGGGTAGCGCGGGCATCCCCCTATTACCTATGGCGGCAGTCGCGGGTGATCGCTCTATATTGCCTATGGGGACGCCAATCCTAGCTGAGGTTCCATTACTGAATGTAGACGGTACTTGGAGCGGTGCGCACCAACTAAGACTGTTACTGGTTTTGGATACTGGTGGCGCAGTTAAGCAGAACCATTTGGATCTCTACCACGGAATGGGGCCAAGAGCGGGAACTGAAGCGGGTCATTACAAGCATTTTGGTCGTGTATGGAAGCTTGGCTTAGATGGCAGTGCAACCGAAGCGCCTTGGGCTTTGCCTCCAGAAAAGGTCGAGTAAACAACAATAAAATAGGGCATTGAAAGCGAATCGCTAATCCCCTAGACTTTTAATTCAAGAGTGCGTATAAAACGCACTCTTTTCTTTTTCTCAGAAATAAATTGGCGGCAATAATGCGTGAATTGACCACACCAGCTTCAGAAAACTATGACCAACGATTTGGTGGTACTCGCCGCCTATATGGCAATAGTGAAGTCGACATACTTAGAGCAGCGCACGTGTGCGTGATCGGTATTGGTGGCGTAGGTTCATGGGCTGTTGAAGCGCTTGCTCGTACTGGTTTAGGTGAGCTGACGTTGATCGATATGGATGACGTGTGTGTAACTAACATCAACCGTCAAATCCACGCTATGTCGGGTACGGTTGGCAAGAGCAAAATCGAAGTGATGGCAGAGCGCGTCAAACTGATTAACCCTGAGTGTAAAGTGAACCTGATTGACGACTTTATTGGTCCTGATAACCAGGCTGAATACCTATCGAAAGAGTTCGATTTTGTGTTAGATGCGATTGATAGCATGAAAGCTAAGGCTTCACTGTTGGCATATTGTCGTAGTAACAAAATCAAAGTGATCACCACGGGTGGCGCGGGTGGGCAAGTCGACCCAACTCAAATTAAAGTCGCCGATCTGACTAAGACAATTCAAGATCCGCTAGCGAAGAAGCTTAAAGATACTTTACGTCGTCACCACAATTTTCCTAAGAACCCAGATCGTAAATTTGGTATTGATTGTGTGTTCTCTACTGAGCAACTTAAATACCCTCAAGCTGACGGTAGCGTATGTGCTGCGAAAGCGACTGCAGAAGGGCCAAAACGCATGGACTGTGCGACGGGTTTCGGTGCAGCAACGGTTGTAACCGCGACTTTTGGCTTTGTGGCTGTTTCTCGTATCGTAGAAAAGATCATTCTAAAGCACTCTAAGTAGTTCTCTATTATTTGCTTAACAACACTAAACCATTGTCACCTGTACATTTAGTCATAATCTATTGGATATTAAAATGATGTCATTCCCAAGCTCTCCATTTGGTACTGAAATTACCAGTGATGATATTGTCGCAAAAATGCAGACATTCAGCGGTTGGGAAGACCGTTATCGCCAAGTGATTCAATGGGGTAAGAAATCACCTAGCATGCCTGATGAGCTGAAGAGTGAGCAGGTTGTAGTTTCTGGTTGTGAAAGCCAAGTCTGGCTAGTTTCTCAGAACATCGACGGTGTTTGGTATTTTTGTGCTGATTCTGATGCTCGTATCGTGCGCGGTCTGATTGCATTAGTGATGGCTGCGTATGACGGCAAAACATCAGAGCAGATTCAAGCGTTCGATATTGACGACTACTTTGAAAAAATCGGTCTAATCACACACTTGAGCCCATCTCGCGGTAATGGTTTAAAAGCGATTGTTGCTCAAATCCAAGAGCTAAGTGCTTAATATCTCTTAGATACACAGAAACAAAAAGGGTTGACGCTAAACGCCAACCCTAAATAATCTCGCTACTCGCTACTCGCTACTCGCTACTCGCTACTCGCTACTCGCTACTCGCTACTCGCTACTCGCTACTCGCTACAGCATATCAACGGCTTTTTCTATCGCCGCTACGAGCTTTTCAACATCATTCATGTTGTTGTAAATACCAAATGAAATTCGAACCGTTCCTTTTACATTAAGCGCATCCATCAATGGGTGAGCACAATGATGCCCTGCACGTACCGCGATCCCTTGCTGATCCAACAGTGTCGCAATGTCTTGATGGTGAACACCTTCCATCACAAAAGTAATCACGCTTGCGTTGGGCTGATACCCCAAAACCTGAATATCATCCAGTTTACTGAGTGCACGGTAGGTTTCGTGCTGAAGCTGGTGGATATGATTTTCGACATCTTGCTGTGCAAAACCACTTAACCATTCTATTGCAGTGCTTAATGCTATCGCTCCCGCCACATTTGGCGTGCCCGCTTCGAATTTGCCAGGCAGTTCTGAAAAAGTAGTGCCAGAGAAAGAGACACGCTCAACCATTTTGCCACCGCCGTGCCAAGGTGGCATCGCTTCGAGCAATTCAAGCTTGCCGTAAAGTACACCGATACCCGCAGGGGCGTAGAGCTTGTGCCCTGAGAATACGTAGAAATCCGCACCTAAAGCAGCAACATCAACGGGCTCGTGTACGATGCCCTGTGCGCCATCGACCACAACAATCGCATCCATCTTGTGTGCTTTTTCTATGACAGCTTCAATTGGCTGACGAGAACTCGTCACGTTGGTTATCTGAGCTAATGCAACAATCTTGGTTCGTTCATTTAAAAGCGTATCAAACGCGACTAGGTCAAATTCGCAATCCGATGTCATCGGTACTTTAACAACTTTAGCCCCGGTTTGTTCAGCCACAATTTGCCAAGGCACAATGTTGGCGTGATGTTCCATTTCGCTAACCAAGATCTCATCGCCAGGCTGAAGGGTGCTTCTTGCGTAGGTTTGAGCTATCAGGTTGAGTGCTTCGGTGGCACCGCGAGTCCAAATGATCTCTTTTGAAGATCTTGCACCGATAAACTGAGCGACCTTATCTCTTGCCGCTTCAAATTGGCTGGTCGCGTTCGCTGTTAAGCTATGACTACCACGGTGAACATTGGCATTTTGTTTGGAGTAATATTGGCTAATGGCATCAATAACCACCTGAGGTTTTTGTGTCGTTGCCGCGCTGTCTAAGTAAATCAATGGTTGTTGATTGATGGTTTGTGATAGCGCAGGAAACTGCTCTCGGATGTGATTGATATCAAGCATCTATTCTTACCTAAAATCTTGGAAATTGGTGCTAGCGTTGTGCTTAGCGGTATTGTTATTTTATCGCGACTTGTTAACTGTTGCTGACTAATCTTGATGATTCCAGCGATTTTCTTGCCCTTTGACTTGAGCGAACAGTCTTTGGTTAACGGGAACGTCTATCTGATGCTTGAGTGCGGTCTTAATAAGGTAGCCGTTAATGAAGTCGATCTCTGTCTTGCGTTGGTAAAACATATCTTGCTTCATGGATGAGTTGTTCTGCGCCGTGGCTTGGATAACCTGTTTGACGCTTGCTTCCAATTCATCGAATGAACAAACGATCCCTTCGGCTTGCATAACCTGCGTGAGCTCTTTAACGATAGAACTCAAAATATCCTCAAACCTTTTATCTGTAAGCTCGCCATTTTTGATCTGTTCCAATCCAGTTAGTGGGTTGATCGCACAATTGATGGCGAGCTTAGTCCAAAGCGCGGTTTCTATTTGTGGGTTCCAACGCACAGCAGGGAGAGCATCATCTAAGACATCAACTAAAAACGTACACTGTTGGCCAGTTTGGTTGAAAGCACCCAATTGAGTTTGGCCCAATCCCGTGTGGTATACATTGTTGCGGTTGGGCTTGAATGCCGCTTGGGTGGTGGTCGCTAGTACTACCGGGTGAGCATCAATTTGAGTGGCGATGTTGTCGACCGCGCCCATTCCGTTATGCATGAACATGAGAATGGTGTCGGGATCGAGATGTTGAAGCTGTGAAGTGGTTGCTTCTTCTACTTGCCAAGCTTTGACCGTGAAAATAACCAAGTCACTCGCTGATAGCTTTTCGATATTGTTGTTACTGAAGGAAAGGGAAGCTTGTCCATCAAGTGATAATTCAATTGAGTTATCAGTGGAACGACTCCACAAAGAGACATTATGACCAGCTTGAAGTAGTTTTATTGCCCATAAAGAGCCGATGGCCCCTGGCCCAACAATCGTGATGTTCACAGCTATACCGAGATAAAAAAGTGATGCTGCAAGGATAGCGAGGCATTAAATGAAAGCAATAAAAAATGGCACCCGAGGGTGCCATTTAGGAAACTTTCTTATAAGTTCGATTAGAACTTGTAAGTTACTGCTACGTAGTGACCGAAGCCTGTCGTTTTACCTGCTAGGCCGTCATCTTTAAGACCGTAAACGTCTTTGTAGCCTTTAAGGCCGTAACCAACAGCAAAACGGTCTGAGTGCCAGTAAAGGCCGTTAAACATAACGCCGCCATTTGATGTTTTCAGCGCTTTATTATCATCATCCATACCGAATTGGTAATCGATGTAACCTTGGTAAGAGATGAACGAACCGTTCTCGAAGAAGTAGAATGGTTTGAACCAGTTAGTCGAGATTTGGTAGCCGTTCCAGTCTTTTTCGTTTGAATCGTATGTACCGTATAGGTTTAAGCCAATCTTGCCTAACCAAGGAACCATTACGTCAGAGCCAAGACCAACTTTTTGAGTGTTAACGCCAGAGTTACCACCCCATTCCATAAGCGTAGAAACATAAAGCTCTTGAACTGGACCGAAAGATAGATCTTTACCAGTTAGGCCATCTAGAGACATACGTGGTGCAAATTTCATGAAGATTTTTTCTTGACCATCTTTATCACTGCCTGGATCAGACGTTAGGTTGAATACATCAACGTAACCGTATAGATCGAAGATTCCAGAGCGACCACCAAACTCCATCTCTAGGTAATCATGAGTTGATTCGCCTGGAAGTTCGTCAATAGCACCCATAAGGTTGAACTGCATCCATTTGTAGTCGTTTTTATGGATGTCGCCGTCAGAATAATCAGCTGCCATTACTGGAGCAGATGTTGCTGCAATTAGGCCAAGAGCTAAAAGTGATTTACGCATAATGGAACTCTCTATGTTTAAAATAAGTAACCCGCTAATCCGTGCGTGTTTGTATGTCCGAATGCCGAGCATAATAGCGATTTTGTTCTCAAATAAAAGTGAGACAGAGTGAAAACTATAATTATTATGGTGAGGTTGATCACACTAACGATCTAAATGATGGAACTTTAAGATGGCAATGCATCTTGATGCACCCCTGTTTCTATTGATTTTGTGAAATTAGATTATTTTGTGGATAAATCGGTGAAATACTGCGCTAAGCAAACGATTCTACTAAATAGAGTGACATGCATATCAAAATCAACAGTATTCCTTTCTAATAGTTTTCTCTTTAAAAATGACTCATTAAAACCTCCTTTCAATCTTGTCTTTGATCTATTTTTGACCAACTGCGTAATGATGTTGGAATCAATTGATGAACAACTCATGTGATGACTGACTAGGAATTTCAATCTAGCTACTTTTTGAATCACGGAGAATTAAAGACAGTTCACTGCACTAGATTTTGAGACAATTTTTAAAGATTAGTTATTGGACTAATCATTTGTGTGACGAACTGGTCTAACTTTTTTGGAGAGAAGACCGATGAAATATTCACCAATACTCGCGGTAGCGATGTCAGCCCTGTTCATTGTGGGGTGTAATGATGACGATGAACCAACAACTCAACTACAAGCTGTACATGCATCGCCAGATGCTCCGTTGGCTAATGTCTTAGTAAATAGTCAGGCTCGTTGGAGCGGTGTCGATTATGCTCAAGCATCCGGATACGCATTTGTAAATCAAGGGCAAACAACTTTGCAAGTCGACGTTCAACTTCCTGGTGACGCAGTTGCTACCGTAATTTCACCAAGCCAATTCGATTTGAGCGGTGATCTAGATTACACCGTAATGGTGGTCGGCGATGCTGATGGTTCTAATAACCCGGTTGAGGCTTTAGTTGTTACAAGGCCTGCTGAGGGAACGGCAACAAGTTCAAGTTTAGATGTGCAAGTTGTTCACGCGGCAACAGGGGTTGGAGATGTGAACTTATACGTAACGGCACCGAATGATCCATTGGGCGCTCCGCTTGGCACTCTCGGTTATAAAGACTTTACTGACGTACTCAATATTCCCGCAGGACAATATCGTGTGAGACTTGAAACGGTAAGTGGCAGTGCCATTGCTTTTGACTCTGGAGAAATCACTCTGTCTGGCGGTAGTGAGCTAACCATAGCGGCGGTGCCAAGAGCTGACTCCAATAGCGCTTCACCTGTAAAATTGATGGTGATGGACGGAACTGGATCATCTTTAATCTACGATATGGCAGAAACTGCAGAAGTAAGAGTCGGGCATTTAGTCGATGGTGCACCGGATGTAGATGTGTTCGTTAACGCTACTAAGTTTGCTCCTCTTGATGCTCTGATGTTTAAAGAGATTCGCGGCTTCCTAGACTTGGCTTCAGGTAGTTACGATATTGATATTTACGAAACTGCAACGACGACTCCAACATTTATCGATGTTGATGGTTTAGCTGTATTTGCTGGAATGGATTACAGCATTTATGCAGTGGGTACGGTAAGTCCACTCAATTTGGAACCACTAGTTGTCCCTGAAAACCGTCGCCCGGTTGCGACCAGTGCGGTGTTAAACATTACTCATGCGGCGGCAAACCCAGTTGCAGCATCGGTTGATATCTACTTGACTGAGAACGTGGGAATCTCTGGTAGCACTCCGGCACTAAGTGATGTGAAGTTCAAAGATTACGCGAATGGTATTTATGTGGCAGCGGGATCTTACTACGTGACAATTACTGTAGCAGGAGACCCAACTACTGTTGCCATTGACTCTGCGCCTGCAACTTTGGCTGACGGTGTTGTTTATCAAGTCGTCGCGATTGATGACTCGATGGGAACTGGCTTTAACTTAATCGTAAGTGATACAACAGATTAGCGTTTAAGTATCTGCTGGCAGAAAGTAAAAGAGGGTAGCCCAGTGCTACCCTCTTCTCTTTTGTTTTCTTTTACTCTTATTCGTGGTTGTTTTTGGCTTTCTCTAATAAATCAGTGAAAAAGTGGCGTAACGAGTAGAGCATGATCAAACTTGGAATCACCATTAATGACGTTAGTATAAAGAAGGTTGACCAATCATTGAGGAAGTCGACCAGCTCACCGCTAAATGAAGCCAGAGTTGTACGACCGAAATTTCCCAATGATGCTAGCAAGGCGTATTGCGTTGCCGAGAAAGCTTGCCCAGTTAGTAGCGTTAAGAAGGAAACGAATGCCACTGTCGAAAAGGCGGTTGTGAAATTATCGACAATAATCGTTGCAAGGAATAAGTTTTCATTGGGTCCTACTTGAGCAATCCATGCAAACATTAGGTTGCTGGCTGCCATTGCTACGCCGCCAATCATTAGCCCACGTACAATACCAAATTTCACATTGAAGACACTGCCTAGCAAGGTAAAGAATATGGTTGCACCCCAACCAATTAACTTGGAGTAGTGGCCGATTTGTTCATTGCTAAAGCCGATCTCTTTATAGAAGGGAATCGACATTCTGCCTAAGAAGGCTTCACCTATCTTAAACAGGAATACGAACAGCAGAAGCGTAATAGCAACTTGAACACCGTTTCGCTTAAAGAAATCGTAGAAAGGCTCCAACACTGTAACGCTTAGCCAGGCCACAACTTTAGAGCCCACAACTTTATTATGGCGCTGTTGTGCTTCTTTTTGTAATGCTTCACGTTGTGTTGTTGGCTCTCCGACAAACAGGGTGAATAGCATCAGAATGATGACGACACCGGCCATGCCGTAATAAACACCATTCCAACCTATTGTATCGGCATTGATAAATGCGAGGTAACCAGGAAGAGAGTAGCCAGTCCACCATCCCATCACTGCCATTGCGGATGCTTGCGGTAATTTGGTAGATTCAGATTTAGGAAATGAATCAATACGGAAGGCATCAATGGCTATATCTTGGGTTGCCGACGCAATCGCAATTCCGAGAGCCAACATTGAGGTGAACATCAAGTCATTGGCAGGGTTCACCCCGGCAATGAACAGCGTGCAGATCAATACAAAGCTTTGGCATAGAAATATCCAACTGCGTCGTTGGCCCAATATCGCATGTAGAATCGGCAGTTTGACTCGGTCTACCAGTGGTGCCCAAAGAAAGTTAATGGCATAGACGGCAAATACACTACCGAAATAACCGATAGCAGCACGAGTTAATCCTGCATCTTTTAGCCAGCCTGACATGTTAGAGCCGATAAGAACCCAAGGAAAGCCACTCGAACAACCCAACATAAACACCCAAAGTAGGCGTTTATCTAGGTAGCTACGGAAAGTCTGCATCCAAGAAAGAGAGGGAGTGCCAGATGACATGGGGCGTCCTTGTATAGAAAAACGCCCTTAAGAGGTTAAGGGCGCTGTATGAGATTACTTAAGAAGTGTTACTTTGTTGATGATGATAGGGTCGGTTGGAATATCTGACATGCGGCCCATTCGCTTAGTCGGAATGGTTGCCATCTTTTGTACGACATCAAACCCTTCAGTTACCGTGCCAAAAACAGCGTAGCCCGGGTTACCACCTTTTGCATTCAAGAAGTCGTTATCCGAAAAGTTGATAAAGAACTGACGAGTCGCAGAATCTGGCGCATTAGTGCGAGCCATTGCTATCGTTGCTGTATCATTCTTTAGACCGTTACTGCCTTCATTTTTGATAGGAGCATAAGTTGCTTGTTGATTCATATCTTGGTCAAAGCCACCACCTTGAGCCATGAAGCCAGGAATTACTCGGTGGAAGATAGTGCCTTCGTAGCTGCCGTCTGCGACGTATTTAAGGAAATTATCAACACTAACCGGTGCTTGCTCTTGGTTCAGCTCGATAGTGAAGTCGCCTAATGTTGTCTCTACGTTCACTTTAGGGCCAGCCCAAACGCTTACGCTAACCAGCATTAATGCGATAGAAGTTAGAATGCGGCTCATTAGAAACGTTCCTTCATGTAGTTTTGTAGTTCAGGGTCGTTCGCGATTTCAGTAAGAACCAAGTTGATCACATCGTTTAGAACCATTGAAATGTCGTCGTTTGAAGCGCTTAATGCTCCGGTACGAGTTGCAGTGCCGTTGAATGTTTTTACAAGCTTACCTTCAGGTGTCTCAGCGGTAACTTCAAGTGTGACTTTACCGTCCATTTGGTTTTCCATAATGGTGTGTTCTACGGTAACAAGTGCTTCTTGAATCTCTAAAACAATTGAGTTTTCACTGTTTACGCTTGCGCGGAAACCTTGGGATTCCAGTTGTTTTGCTAATGCGTCCTCTAGAGAAATACGCATGTTCTGTTTAGCGTGAATCGGCTGGATATTTGAACGGCCACTATCAACTAATGCTACGTACTGAGCTGCACGAACATCTTTACTGGTTAGTGTGTATGTTTTGCCTTGTACAAGGTTGCTTGAGCTTAGCGAAGCTTCTGGCATTACATTGATCTGTTCTTGCTGAGGGGCTGAACATGCTGTTAAAGCCATAATAGAGGCAGCCAAAATCAGTTTTTTCATTCCTTTATCCTTTCTAAATTCACACCAGAAGCTCGGTATTTTAAATTCTTATGAAGCAGTCTACTGCCTATTTATTAAAATTAGCAGGTTCTCTTGTTGCCTGTAATATCTCAAATTTTTGGTTCAACTCAAGCGTTTCGACGTTCGCTTCACCAAATAATCTTGCTAGTTTGACATCGTATCCGAGGTGGCGGTTGCCAATAACAATTAATTTGCCTCCATTGCTTAGAACATGCTTTGCATCACAGAACATTTGCCATGCAATGTGGTCTGTAATTGCTTGTTGCTGGTGGAACGGAGGATTACACATAACTAAGTAAGTGCTGTTCTTCTTGAAGCCATCTAAACAGTTGTTGGCGATGAACTGGAAGTTGCCTTCTTCACCAAGGTTATCCTTGACGTTTTGGCGCGCCGATTCCACCGCCATAAAGCTTTCATCCACACAGGTGATACGAGCTTGTGGGTTCAATTGCCCAGCTTTTACACTCAATACACCGTTGCCACAGCCTAAGTCGATAATATGACGTAGCTCAGGATCTTGAGGGATGTGCTCTAGCATATAACGAGCGCCTTGATCGAGTGCTTCCCCTGAGTAAACATTTGGTAAATTTTTCAGGCGGATATCTTCACCGTCTACGTCCCATTCAACATAAGGTTCTACTGTTTGAATCGGTTGGCTGTTTGGAGAAGAGAACACAAGACGATGCTTTTTCTTAGCCAGAGAGGTTTTGGTTTCACCGAGATATTTTTCAAACAGGTTCAGTGTTGAAGTGTGAATCTCTTTTACTTTATTCACACCAATCACTTGGCAACCTTCAGGTAATGCTTGGCGCAACTGGCTCAATTGCCATATTAGGTGGCGGTTGGTTTTTGGCAATTGCATGATCACAAGGTCGATACCGTGTGGGATATCATCCATCGTGTTCAAGAAGTTCACTCGGTTACTTTGATTGCGCTGTAAGTTTTTTAGCGTTCCGCGATGAGAAATGAAAGAGTCACTCATCATGGTCACGTCATGATCTTTGGAGAACCAAGCGGATAGGGCACCAAAACTGTCGTTCATGATCAGCATGTGTTTACCAGGTTCAAGGTTCATCTCTTCAACATGGCTAATCAGATATTCGTCGCCGGCATCCCAAGCTTGAAGGGTTTCATTTGAACGGTTGGGGAAACGATTTAGGGTTAAAGTTCTATCGTGAAGGGTAAGTTCAGTTTTCATTGCTTGAGATACTTATGTAAGAAATAACAAAGATATTGTCTCAAATGCAGCCTGAACAAGATATAAAAAACTCGACTAAACCTCTCGAGTCAGCGATGAAATACTCAGACAGTCGGTCAGTTAGGGTTTATACTGGAGCGACAGATAATGCCAATACGCTATTTAAGGAATCACGATGATCCAAGAAGTTATCGAAACAAAATTGCACAATGAGTTTTCACCAAGTCATTTAAACGTGGTGAATGAGAGCTATATGCACAATGTTCCGGCTGGTTCTGAGAGTCATTTTAAAGTGATTGTTGTCAGCGATGTGTTTGAAGGTTTGCGTCTTATTGCTCGTCATAGAGCGGTGAATAAAGCACTATCAGAAGAGTTAGCGAATAATATTCACGCACTATCCATTCACACTTATACAAAAGATGAATGGATGAAGCAGCTAAATAACGTGCCAGATAGCCCGATGTGTATGGGTGGTGGTAAGTAAGATAATTAACCCATATAGAAGAGGCGGCTAGACCGCCTCTTTTGTCTCAAAATCTATCTGTTTTCTGTTGTTATATCACTCAAGCTGATGGTAAATTGACCTAGCGAAAATACCTACAATGAGTAATGTTTTTATTAACAGTGTTTCAACATAACACGTAAAATATTAGTTTGTGACAGAGTATTAATCTCTTGTTTAAAACACGTTCTAAAAGCCATTCTATCTGTGCGGCTCGTCAAATTTATACATATTTGAGAGTCCATATGCTTCAAATCTCACCAAATAAAGGCCGTATTCAAGTTATTGGTCATGGCATCAAGTTGTCAAAAAATGCTAGAATATGGCACCTGATAAATCTCACATGATTCTTGTGATGAGTTTATTAATGTATTGTTGCGATTTTGGTATCTCAAATTTACCAAAACCGGACACTGTAATGTCGTGTCTAAGGGCGATTTTAAAACGTCCTGAATTTACGCAATTAAAAGAATCTTTTTCCCGATAAAGTAGTGCAAGTGCGTATGATTACAATAAAGAAGGGTTTGGATCTTCCTATCGCAGGAACTCCATCCCAGGTGATTAATGATGGTAAGTCCATCACTAAAGTCGCCTTGCTTGGCGAAGAGTACGTTGGTATGCGTCCTACGATGCATGCTCGCGTTGGTGATGAAGTGAAGAAAGGCCAAGTTCTTTTTGCAGATAAAAAGAACCCAGGTGTTGTATTTACTTCTCCAGCAAGCGGTAAAGTTATTGAAGTGAACCGTGGTGCTAAGCGTGTTCTTCAATCAGTAGTGATTGAAGTAGCAGGCAATGAGCAAATCACGTTCAATAGCTATGAAGCTAACCAACTAGTAGGCCTTGACCGTGAAACGGTTAAAGCTCAATTAGTTGAGTCTGGCGCATGGACCGCTTTGCGAACTCGTCCGTTCAGCAAGGTTCCAGCAGTTGATTCTGAAACTCAGGCTATTTTCGTTACTGCTATGGATACTAATCCGCTAGCAGCTGAGCCAGAATTAATCATTAACGAGCAGTCTGATGCTTTCGTTGCTGGTTTAGATCTTCTTTCAACTCTGACTAACGGTAAAGTGTACGTTTGTAAAAAAGGTACTAGCTTACCTCGTTCAGCTCAGTCTAACGTTGAAGAACATGTTTTTGATGGCCCACACCCTGCAGGTCTTGCAGGCACGCATATGCATTACCTGTATCCGGTAAATGCACAAAATGTAGCGTGGAGCATTAACTACCAAGACGTGATCGCATTCGGTAAGCTTTTCCTTACTGGTGAGATTTACTCTGAGCGCGTTGTTTCTCTGGCTGGTCCAGTAGTTAACAACCCTCGTCTAGTTCGTACTCAAATTGGTGCTAGCCTTGAAGAGTTAACGGACAGCGAGTTGATGCCAGGTGAAGTTCGCCTGATCTCAGGTTCAGTGCTATCTGGTGTTCACGCTTCAGGTCCACATGCTTACCTTGGCCGTTACCATCAACAAGTTTCGGTTCTTCGTGAAGGTCGTGATAAAGAGCTATTCGGCTGGGCTATGCCTGGTAAGAACAAGTTCTCTGTTACTCGTTCATTCCTTGGTCACGTGTTTAAAGGTCAGTTGTTCAACATGACAACGACAACGAACGGTAGTGATCGCTCTATGGTTCCAATTGGTAACTACGAGAAAGTAATGCCATTAGATATGGAGCCTACTTTGCTGCTTCGCGATCTATGCGCTGGTGACGTTGATAGTGCACAAGCACTTGGTGCGCTAGAGCTAGATGAAGAAGATTTAGCACTGTGTACCTTTGTATGTCCTGGTAAGTACGAGTACGGTCAGTTACTTCGTGAATGCCTAGATACAATTGTGAAGGAAGGGTAATTTTCATGGGCCTTAAAAAGTTTATTGAAGACATCGAGCATCATTTTGAACCAGGTGGTAAACACGAAACGTGGTTTGCGCTTTACGAAGCAGCAGCAACACTTTTCTACACACCAGGTACTGTTACAAAGAAAAGCTCGCATGTCCGTGATAGCGTTGATTTAAAACGTATCATGATCATGGTTTGGCTTGCGGTATTCCCAGCAATGTTCTGGGGTATGTACAACGCAGGTGGTCAGGCTATCGCAGCACTAAACCACATGTATTCAGGTGCAGAACTAGTTTCTATCATTGATGGTAACTGGCACTACTGGCTAACCGAAATGCTTGGAGCCTCCTTAGGGGCCGATGCAGGTTGGGGCAGTAAGATGCTCTTGGGTGCGACTTACTTCTTACCTATCTACGCAACGGTATTTATCGTTGGTGGTTTCTGGGAAGTACTGTTCTGTATGGTGCGTAAGCACGAAGTCAACGAAGGTTTCTTTGTTACTTCTATCTTATTTGCGCTTATCGTTCCGCCAACGCTTCCTCTATGGCAAGCAGCACTAGGTATTACCTTTGGTGTTGTTGTTGCGAAAGAGATCTTCGGTGGTACGGGTCGTAACTTCTTGAACCCTGCTCTTGCTGGTCGTGCGTTCCTGTTCTTTGCATACCCTGCACAGATTTCAGGTGACGTAGTTTGGACTGCTGCAGATGGCTTCTCTGGTGCAACTGCTCTTAGCCAATGGGCTCAAGGCGGCGGTAGTGCACTAATGAACGTAACATCAGGTGAAGCAATCACTTGGATGGACGCATTCATTGGTAACATTCCAGGTTCTATCGGTGAAGTTTCAACGCTTGCACTTATGATTGGTGCAGCAATGATTGTTTACATGGGCATTGCTTCATGGCGCATCATTGCGGGTGTAATGATCGGTATGGTTGCAGTATCAACACTATTTAACGTGATTGGTTCTGACACTAATGCAATGTTCAGCATGCCTTGGCATTGGCACCTAGTTCTAGGTGGTTTCGCATTCGGTATGTTCTTCATGGCGACTGACCCAGTATCAGCTTCATTTACCAATAAAGGTAAGTGGTGGTACGGCATCCTAATCGGCGCAATGTGTGTAATGATTCGTGTAGTTAACCCTGCATACCCAGAAGGCATGATGCTTGCGATTCTATTCGCAAACCTATTTGCTCCTCTGTTTGACCACGTTGTAATCGAGAAGAACATTAAGCGGAGACTAGCGCGCTATGGCAAGTAATAACGATAGCATTAAAAAGACGCTGTTTGTTGTTATCGCATTGAGCCTAGTGTGCTCAATCATCGTTTCAACAGCTGCAGTTGTTCTTAAACCTAAGCAACAAGCTAACGCAGTTCTGGATCAGCAAACTAAGATCCTTGAAGTTGCGGGCATTGAACTTGCGGGTAATATCCCAGCACTGTACGCAGAGAACATCGAACCTCGTCTAGTTGATTTCGCTACTGGCGATTTCGTTGACGGCGACGCTGCTGCATACGACCAACGTAAAGCGGCAAAAGATCCTGCTCAGTCAATCAAGCTTTCAGCTGAAGATGACATCGCAAAGATCATTCGTCGTGCTAACACGGGTACGGTATACCTAGTGAAAGATGGCGCTGAAACTTCTAAAGTTATCATCCCTGTTCACGGTAACGGTCTATGGTCAATGATGTACGCATTCGTTGCGGTAGAAACTGATGGCAACACAGTTTCTGGTATCACTTACTACGAGCAAGGTGAAACTCCTGGACTTGGTGGTGAAGTTGAGAACCCAACTTGGCGCGCTCAATTCGTTGGTAAGAAATTATTCGACGAAAACCACAAACCTGCTATCCAGGTTGTTAAAGGTGGCGCTCCTCAAGGTTCTGAGCACGGTGTAGATGGCCTTTCTGGTGCAACACTGACCAGCGTTGGTGTTCAACATACATTTGACTTCTGGTTAGGTGATATGGGCTTTGGTCCGTTCCTAGCAAAAGTTCGTGACGGAGGTCTGAACTAATGTCTAGTGCAAAAGAAATTAAAAAGAGCATCTTAGCGCCTGTGTTGGATAACAACCCAATCGCGCTACAGGTTCTTGGTGTGTGTTCTGCTCTTGCGGTAACCACTAAGCTAGAAACAGCATTTGTTATGACTATCGCGGTAATGTTCGTTACTGCTCTGTCTAACTTCTTCGTTTCTTTGATCCGTAACCACATTCCTAACAGTGTGCGTATCATCGTTCAGATGGCAATTATCGCATCATTAGTAATCGTGGTAGACCAAGTGCTTAAAGCATACTTATACGATATCTCTAAGCAGCTATCTGTATTCGTTGGCCTAATCATTACTAACTGTATTGTAATGGGTCGTGCTGAAGCATTCGCAATGAAGTCTGCGCCAATCCCATCTTTCATCGATGGTCTTGGTAACGGTCTTGGTTACGGTTTCGTTCTTATCACTGTTGGTTTCTTCCGTGAGCTTCTAGGCTCTGGCAAACTATTTGGTATGGAAGTACTACCTCTAGTGAGCAACGGTGGTTGGTATCAGCCAAACGGCTTGATGCTTCTAGCACCTTCTGCATTCTTCCTAATTGGTTTCTTGATTTGGGCAATTCGTGTGTTCAAACCAGAACAAGTAGAAGCGAAGGGGTAAGGTAGTCATGGAACATTATATTAGTCTGCTAGTTAAATCGATTTTCATCGAAAACATGGCGCTTTCTTTCTTCCTAGGTATGTGTACATTCCTAGCGGTTTCTAAGAAAGTTAAAACTTCTTTTGGTCTTGGTGTTGCGGTAGTTGTAGTACTTACAATCGCTGTTCCTGTAAACAACCTTGTTTACACACACATCCTAAAAGAAAATGCACTTGTTGCCGGTGTCGATTTAAGTTTCCTTAACTTCATCGCATTCATCGGTGTTATCGCTGCACTTGTACAAATCCTAGAGATGGTTCTAGACCGTTTCTTCCCACCTTTGTACAACGCACTAGGTATCTTCCTTCCATTGATCACAGTTAACTGTGCAATCTTTGGTGGTGTATCTTTCATGGTAACTCGTGACTACAACTTTGCTGAATCTGTTGTTTACGGCTTCGGTTCTGGTGTGGGTTGGATGTTAGCTATCGTTGCTCTTGCGGGTATCCGTGAGAAGATGAAGTACTCTGACGTACCTCCAGGTCTACGTGGCCTTGGTATCACGTTCATTACTGTTGGTCTGATGGCGTTAGGCTTTATGTCTTTCTCTGGTGTTCAACTGTAGGGTAAGCACCCAGTAATAAGGAATAACAAATGCAAAGCATTATTCTTGGCGTAGCGATGTTTACCATTATTGTATTGGCTCTAGTACTAGTGATTCTTTTCGCTAAGTCTAAGCTAGTACCATCAGGTGACATCACTATTGCTGTAAACGGCGACCCTGAAAAGGCGATCGTTACTCAGCCTGGTAGCAAGCTACTTGGTGCCCTAGCTGGCGCTGGTATCTTCGTATCGTCTGCTTGTGGTGGCGGTGGCTCTTGTGGTCAGTGTCGTGTAAAAGTTAAGTCTGGTGGTGGCGACATCCTACCAACTGAACTTGATCACATCACCAAAGGCGAAGCTCGCGAAGGCGAACGTCTTGCATGTCAAGTTGCTATGAAAACTGACATGGAGATTGAGCTAGACGAAGACATCTTTGGTGTTAAGAAGTGGGAATGTACAGTTATCTCTAATGATAACGAAGCTACTTTCATCAAAGAGCTAGCACTTGCTATCCCTGAAGGTGAAGAAGTTCCATTCCGCGCGGGTGGTTATATTCAGATTGAAGCTGAACCACATCACGTGAAATACGCAGATTACGATATTCCTGACGAATACCGTGGTGACTGGGATAAGTTCAACTTGTTCCGTTACGAGTCTATCGTTAAAGAGCATTCGATTCGTGCTTACTCTATGGCTTCATACCCAGAAGAGAAAGGCATCATCAAGCTTAACGTGCGTATCGCAACTCCGCCGCCAAATAACCCTGACGTAGCTCCTGGTGTGATGTCTTCATACATCTGGTCTCTTAAAGAAGGCGACAAATGTACTATTTCTGGTCCATTTGGTGAGTTCTTTGCTAAAGACACAGACAATGAAATGGTATTCATCGGTGGTGGTGCGGGCATGGCGCCAATGCGTTCACATATCTTCGACCAACTTAAGCGTCTTAACTCTACTCGTAAGATGTCTTACTGGTACGGTGCACGTTCTAAGCGTGAGATGTTCTACATTGAAGATTTCGATGGCCTAGCGGCTGCAAACGAGAACTTCGTGTGGCACTGTGCACTGTCTGATCCTCAACCAGAGGACAACTGGGATGGTTACACAGGTTTCATCCACAACGTATTGTACGAAAACTACCTGAAGGATCATGAAGCTCCTGAAGACTGTGAGTACTATATGTGTGGTCCACCAATGATGAACGCGGCTGTTATCGGCATGCTGAAAGATCTTGGTGTAGAAGATGAAAACATTCTACTAGATGACTTCGGTGGTTAATCCATTTAACTGATTGATATTATGGCTGACTCTTACGAGTCAGCCATTTGTTTTTCTAAGACTACTCGTCACAACAAACTGGCTTATATAAGAAAGAGTAAGGCATTCAAAATACCTATTTTTTACTCTTATTTTTCCTTATATAAATCCTTAACCTTAAACAGGAGTAAGCAAGTGAGAATTTGGCTTGTTGCATTAACTTCTTTGATTTTTCTTGCGGGCTGTGATCAGGCAAGAGAGCAAGTGCATTTAAGTGGCCCTACAATGGGTACCAGTTACAATATTAAGTACATCAATGGTGATGAATTTCCTGAGTCTAACGAAGTTCATACCGAGATCGACCGTCTGCTTGAAGAAGTGAATGATCAAATGTCGACCTACCGTGAGGACTCAGAACTGAGCCGTTTTAACCAGCATAAAGGTGCCGATGCATTCGAAGTATCTGAACAAACAGCTACTGTTGTGAAAGAAGCGATTCGTTTGAACGATCTTACTGAAGGTGCATTGGATGTTACGGTTGGACCATTAGTTAACCTTTGGGGTTTTGGTCCTGAAGCGCGTCCTGAAGTGGTTCCATCAGATGAAGAGCTTGCGGCTCGCAAGGCTAAGGTTGGCATTCATCACTTAAGCGTTGAAGGTAATAAGTTAAGCAAAGACTTGCCTAACTTGTATGTTGACCTTTCAACTATCGCAAAAGGCTGGGGTGTGGATGTCGTTGCTGATTACCTTGATTCAATTGGTATTCATAATTACATGGTTGAAGTAGGTGGTGAAATCCGCTTGAAGGGTTTAAACCGTGAAAGTGTGGGTTGGCGCATCGCCATAGAGAAGCCAACTATCGACGAGCGCAACATTCAAGAGATCATCGAGCCGGGTGATATGGCGATCGCAACATCTGGTGACTACCGTAACTATTTTGAGCGCGATGGTGTTCGTTACTCACACATCATTAACCCTGAAACAGGCAAGCCGCTTCATCATAAAGTGGTTTCTGTAACCGTTTTAAACCCGTCTTCAATGACTGCAGATGGCTTATCTACAGGCCTTATGGTCTTAGGTGAAGAAAAAGGACTGGAAGTCGCGAACCAACATAACATCCCTGTGTTCATGGTGGTAAAAACAGCAGATGGCTTTAAAGAAATTGCTTCTGAAGCATTTAAGCCATACTTAGGTAAATAAGGTAAGCGAGAGAATTATGAATACATTTCTGATTACATTTGGTGTTTTTCTTGCAGTAATCGCAGCGATGTCTATTGGCTATATTATCCAAAAGAAAGTTGTGAAGGGTAGCTGTGGTGGCTTAGGTGCTGTTGGTATTGATAAAGTATGTAACTGTCCTGAACCTTGTGATGCGCGCAAAAAGCGTGAAGCACGTGAAGCGTACCGCGAAGAGAAACTGGCTGAGCGTCAGCAAAAAGAAGCTTCTTGGAATAAAGATCGTATTGCTTAATTGCGATTAGCAGCAATAACGATTAGGAGCGAAACCTGATCCTCAAAAAACAAAGAGCCTAAGGTTAACACCTTGGGCTCTTTTCATTTTAAAGGCTGACTCGATTCGTGCTCTAGGAAAGCAGGAGCTACTCATTAACGCGTTGAAGGTTATTACGAGCGCATATCAACTGGTTTCGACCTTGCTTTTTCGCGGTATAAAGTAGCTCGTCTGCTGCTTTGATTTGCTCGTCTAAAGAGCCTTCTTGGTCGGTCACGCCAATGCTCATGCTCACTTTAATCACATGTGAATCATGCTGCACTTCATGATTTTCAATTGCAACTCTCATCGACTCCAAGGTCTCTATAAAATCTTCAAATGGTTCGCATGACTGAATGCAAAACTCTTCGCCACCGAAGCGAGCCGCTAAATCATCTTTAAAGTGCTCTTTGATGATTTTACCAATCTCAATTAATACCGCGTCACCACCGTCGTGGCCGTAGGTATCATTCACCTTTTTAAAAAAGTCGATATCCATCATGGCGATACTGCGATGTTCGCAGCCTTTACATGTTTTATTGAATAGGTAGCGACGGTTCCAAAGTCCGGTCAGAGCATCCTCGTTTGCATGACGAAACAGCTCGTTGGTCGCTTCTTTCATGTCGAGTAATTGGTGAATACGGCAGAAAAATTCTTCTTGGTTAAATGGCTTATAAAGGAAGTCGTTGGCGCCAGCTTTAAGGAAGCGAGCAGTCATTGTGCGATCATCACTGCCAGATAGGCCGAGAATAGCGAGTTGATTACGATCGTGTTGGACTCGAATATCACGGGTCATCGAAATGCCATCTTTGTTCGGCATGTCATGGTCGGTAACGACAAAAGTGATATCAGGATCGTTTTGGAGGAGCTCTAGTGCTTGCTCTCCATCTTCCGCTTGAATCGTTTGAATATATTGATGCTCAAGAAGTTGGACGACATATCGACGAACCACAGCAGAATCATCAACAACTAAAGCTTTATGGTATCGGTTATTCGAGATTCGATTAACCAGAGGAAGTAAGTAACTGACTGACGACATGCTGTCTTTGAGGATGTAATCAAGCACACCTTTTGCGAGTACTTGCTCTCGAAGTGTGTTGTTGAACATGCCCGTGAGCACAATGATTTTTTGTTGATAGCCGAGTACCAAATCAATAATCTCACCATCTTGTCCATCGGGTAAGCAGTAATCGAGCACCGCACACAAGAAATCCGTCTCTTGCTCTAAGATAGCTTTGGCTTCTGCTACAGATTCAGCCAGTGAAACATCATAGCCATCATTTTTAAATTGCTGGTACAGGTAGTTTCTGAATGCACGACTGTCTTCTACTACTAGTATTTTCTCACTCAAAAGCTATCCCTACTTATAGACTAAATACTCCTTAACAATACTATCAGAATAATAGGCGGCTATTGAAGAGAAACCTCTTGAGCTGGACTCCAGATCATTTTAAATCTAGGAATAATTGATTATACTGTTCATAGATACAGTTGTAAGGTTGAGTTATTCCTAAATGTGTAGTGCGGGCGAAGAGAAAGTTAGAAAAATAATCCATGTTGATATGGATTGTTTTTACGCAGCTGTAGAAATGCGAGATAACCCATCTTATAGAAATCGCCCGCTCGCCGTCGGGGGACATGAAAAACAGCGCGGGGTTTTGAGTACATGTAATTACGAAGCTCGCAAGTTTGGTATTCGTTCTGCAATGCCAACAGGAAAAGCGCTGCAGCTTTGCCCCAACCTATTGGTTGTCCCCGGGAGAATGTCGGTCTACGTCGAGATATCGAAAAAGATCCGCGAAATTTTTTCTCGATACACATCCATCATTGAACCTCTTTCTTTGGATGAAGCTTTCCTTGATGTCACCGATTCCAAGCAATGTCATGGTTCGGCCACACTGATTGCAGAGGCGATTCGTCACGATATCTGGAATGAACTCAACTTGACCGCTTCGGCTGGCATCGCTCCAATAAAGTTTCTAGCGAAAGTAGCGTCAGATATGAACAAACCTAACGGACAGTTTGTGATTCCTCCACAAGACGTACAAGCCGTGATTGATGAGCTCCCACTCGAAAAGATTCCCGGTGTTGGCAAGGTCAGTATCGAAAAACTGCATCAAGCAGGCTTCTTTACTTGTAAGGATATTAAGGAGTCTGATTATCGCGATCTATTGCTCAGGTTTGGCCGTCAAGGTGCATCACTATGGAAGCGCAGTCATGGAGTTGATGACCGAGAAGTTATCATCGAACGTGAACGAAAATCGGTAGGTGTGGAGCGCACCTTTACTCAAAACATTTCTACCTACGAGGAATGTTGGCAGGTGATCGAAGATAAGCTGTTTCCTGAGCTTGAAACTCGTCTCGAAAAAGCCAGCCCAAGTAAAGCGATCATCAAGCAGGGCATTAAGCTCAAGTTCGCCGACTTTCAACAAACCACAATTGAACACATCCACGCCTCTCTAGATCGTGAACACTTTAAAGAACTGTTAAGTGAAATACTGAAAAGACAACAGGGGCGAGAAATACGCCTGCTTGGTTTGAGCGTGATGCTACAACCCAAAGATCAAATGCGTCAGTTGAGTTTCTTTTAGTCTGTCTTGTTTAGAGAGTAATAAGAATAGAGGGTAGGTGAGGATAGAGGATAGAGGATAGAGGATAAGTGGGAATAGAGTAATGAGATGTGCACTGATAAGCACCGACTAGACTTCATAGCCTAGCCAGTTTCTATATCAATACGTGAGATGCCTTATCTAGGAAGCTGTTTAACTCGCGCTAAGGTATCACTGAATGGTTGCTGCTCTAACTTTCCGTAACCGACCATTTTGCTGGCTTTAAGCTTAGTTGAAAGCGGGGTTGCTATTCCGCATAGAAAACGCGTAATGGCTTCGTCGGTGATCAATTGTTGACTCTTAGATACAAATTCATGAATCCATGTCATTACGGTTTCGTCGTCAACGGGATCAACATCGACAGTTGGTAATATTGCCACCTCACCACGGCATACCGAGCAATGACCACAGTTTGTTGGTGCCTTATCATCTGCAAAGTAGCTTGCTAGGCGTGAGCTTAGGCACGTGTCTGCCTCAAAGAAGCTCAGCATTTGGTTAAGACGGTTTATTTCGCTGTTCTCTTTTTCTTTAAACAATTCAGTTAGACGTTCCGATAACTGCATCATGTCTTCAGAGGTGTTGTGGATCGCATATACATCTGTGATCTGCTTACTTTCCAACTCAATCCAACCTTGTTCATTGAAATAATCGATTGCCGCAATCACACGCTGACGATCAGTCTGGAAATGTGTCCACAGCGCATCGAAATCAACTTGGCACCAGACTCTGGCTTGAGGCGAGCACTGGAAAATCGCTTCGACAAAATGACGACGTTCGCCTTGGAACTGTTCGGTGATCTGCTGCTTCGGGCGAACGAACTTAAATTTGTAGTCAGCAAAGTAGCTGTACTTCGGCTCAATCACGCCTTCAATTTCAAGATACACCAGTAGTGTTTTTAGCGGTAACTGACGAACGTTGGATTCACGTGATAGCTGGTTAAGCATAGTCTCCCATTGGTTTGAGCCAGAAACGCCAATGTTTTGATTTTCGTAGATCTCTTTCAATACTGCTTGGATCGATATGTTGTCTGGCGTATCGCCAAATACGAAGTTCTCTAGTGTACTGAGGCCGTACTTGTTGGCGAGAAGAATACATTCTGAAGGCTGGCCATCTCGGCCTGCTCGACCGATCTCTTGCGAGTAGTTCTCTATCGATTTAGGTAAATCAAAGTGAATGACTCGGCGAATGTTGGATTTATCGACGCCCATACCAAACGCAATGGTGGCCACGATACAGTTCACGTCATCATTCATGAATTGATGTTGAATTACATCTCGGTTTTCAGGCTTAAGACCTGCATGATAAGCAACAGCATTTACGCCAGCGTTACGAAGTTGCTGAGCCACCATCTCTGCTGTTTGTTGAAGGGTGACATAAACAATAGTCGGAGCAAGAGAAGCTTGATTAACGACGTTGCACAAGGTTTCTAGTTTGCTGGTTTGTTCGCAAGGTTGAATTGAGAGGTCAAGGTTTTCACGATAGAAACCGGTAACGACAACTCGATCTTCATCGATATCAAACTTAGACTTCATATCTTGGATAACTGATGTGGTCGCGGTTGCTGTCAGCAGCAGTACCTGAGGAATATTGAGCTGTTTTTGGTACTGGGGAAGCTTTAGGTAGTCTGGTCTAAAGTTATGCCCCCATTCTGAAATACAGTGCGCTTCATCGACCACCAGTAACGAGATTGGTACTTGGGAGATAAACTGGCGAAAGCGTTCGTTCTTAAGACGCTCAACCGAGATCATCAGGATCTTGGTGTCTCCGTTACGTACCGACTGCATCACTTGTTGGGTGGTTTGTCTGTCTTGGCTTGATTCGATTGCAGCTGCGCTAATGCCTTTGCTGTGCAAGAAGCTGAGCTGGTCTTTCATTAAAGCTAACAGTGGCGATATCACTAAGGTTAAATGTGGCAATGCTAGCGCTGGCAATTGATAGCAAAGCGACTTACCTGAGCCGGTTGGGAATATGGCCGCCGTCGAATGACCAGATAGAACATTATCAATGACTTGCTTTTGCCCATTACGCAGTGAGTCGAATCCGAATATTTGTTTTAACTTCTGCTCAATCATTTATGTTCTACCTGAATTATTAAGTGTCGTATTGATGATAAAGCGAGCGTCCATTCATGATAGCGTCGCTTGATGAATCAAATGTCTTGCACCTGATTGTACCTAATTCTATTCTGTAGCTCCTATAGAAAAGCACCCCAATAGTATGAATAAGTCTGAGCTTCGCCAAATAATCTTAGAGCAACTCGAATCCCGACTACGTATCGCCCAATCTGCGACTCAGCGTGCGATTGATGCTGCGACCGATGAAGAGACTGTGCCTGAACATAAGTACGATACATTGGCATTAGAAGCTTCGTATCTTGCTCATGGCCAAGCCGTAAGAGTGCAAGAGTGTGAAGACGACATCCAGTGTTACCGGAACCTCGTCTTACGAGACAGTGAAAGAATCACCGTCAGCAGCTATGTTGTCGTTATTGACGAGCATGATCAATATAAACACTTTTTCCTTGGTCCTAAGGTTGGGGGGCTTTCTGTTACATGGAACGAAAATGAGATTGCCATCGTGACGTCGAATGCACCATTTGGTCAGGCTCTAATGGGCAAAGAAGTCGGTGATGAAATTGAGTTTAGGGTCGCTGATAAACAGTTTTGCTATGAAGTAGTATCGATTGACTGAATGACAGGCTTATAAATATAAACGTTTTTCTGACAAAGAAGCATAAACTAGCGGTATAGTCGTTGAGCAGATTGATGAGAGGGTGTTATGAAAAAAAGCGTATTAATTGCATCATTAACAGTGGCTACCGCTGTTGTGAGCCTGCCAACTTTTGCAGCTCAGTGTCGAGTTGATTTGAAAAATGAATTACGAATCGATGACCAAAAAGTCGAAATCCATCAAGTGAATGGTGATACTGCCGTTTTCGATGGCAACAACGACTTATATATCCATGGTGAGAAGGTTGAGCTTGATGCCGACCAACAAGCGGCGATTGAAAAATACCGCGAAAGCATGAGTGAGTACTTACCACGAGCGAAACAAATGGCGAACGATAGCCTAGCGTTAGCGAATGACGTGATTGATGATATTGCGGCTAGCCTAGATTCACCGGAATCATTTGATAATGTAAAAGAATCAATGAAAACCTACTTTGCTGAACTGGAAGCTCGTTACTACAAAGATGGCGAGTTAGTGTTACCAGCAGACAGTTTTGATTCGATGGCCAATGGTTGGTCTGAAGATTTCGAGAAGGCGAAAGAAATCTTTAATCAAGAATTTATCTCCAGCGCTTTTAATGCGATGTCAGAAAAAATGAAACAAGACGGTGGTTTAAACCTTACCGAATTGGCTGATAGCATGGCTGAATTAAAGCTTAAAGTTGAAGAGCGAATGAAAGAACACTCTCAACAAGTGCAAGAGGAAGCGAATGAGTTCTGTGATTCACTTGATGATATGGCAGAACAAGAGCAAGAGCTGCATGAAATCATTCCGAACCTAAAAGACTATCAAGTATTCACGATCTAATCTGAATTGACTGATGAATCACAAGAGCACCGTTTGGTGCTCTTTTTGTATGTATGTGCTTATGGATCTATGGATTCAGCCGCACGAGCATTTAACCCGATATACTTTCTTCGTTTTCCTAGGTCTACATCTTGACTGATCGTTATTTGGTGAACGATAACACCGGTAGATTGTTAACTTTGTGGTTATAAATAGCGCATTGATTGTAAAAATTAGATAATTGTTCATTTATTGGTTGTGCCTATCATTGCTTTTTATTACTGTACTTCTCAACTAGTTCACTGATTTTTGATGCGGGCAATATGAACCAACAATCTTCCTCTTCAAGAGAGCACTTTAGCTCTCGTTTGGGTTTTATTTTAGCAGCGGCGGGTGCAGCTGTTGGCTTAGGTAATATTTGGGGTTTCCCAACTCAAGTTGCCAGTAACGGCGGTGGCGCTTTTCTGCTTGTTTACCTAATCATGATTTTCGTGGTTGCTTTCCCGATGCTGGTGGTTGAGATGGCGATTGGCCGCCATGGTCAAGCGAACCCTGTCGATAGTATGCGCTCGTTGACGACAAATCCGTTAGGTAAGAAAGTCGGTGAATTTGTCGGTTGGATTGGCCTAAGTGTCCCAAGTGCCGTGTTAGCCTTTTATAGTATTGTCGGCGGTTGGTTGATTTGCTTCCTAATTGGTGCAGTCGCTGATCTTGTCGGTCTAGAAGCTGTTGCTGATTGGTTTAAAGGCTTCAGTGTTGAGCGCAATGTATTTGGTACGGTCGCATTCTATGTGCTGACTATCTTGATTGTTCAGGGGGGTGTTAAGCAAGGTATCGAGAAGTGGTCGACTCGCTTAATGCCGGCATTGTTCATTTTGTTTGGCTTACTGTTTGTTTACATCATGACGCAAGCAGGTGCGATGGAAGGGCTGAAACATTACTTGGTTCCAGACTTTGAGAAAGTGTGGGATAGAAAACTGATTCTAGCGGCAATGGGACAAGGCTTCTTCTCGCTAACCATTGGTGGCTGCTCTATGTTGGTTTACGGTTCTTACTTAAGCAAGAAAGAGAACCTACCAAAAATGGCGATGAACGTAACTTTGGTTG
The DNA here is from genome assembly GCF_057786005.1 of Vibrio sp. QJM3NY_26. Classification (NCBI taxonomy): domain Bacteria; kingdom Pseudomonadati; phylum Pseudomonadota; class Gammaproteobacteria; order Vibrionales; family Vibrionaceae; genus Vibrio; species Vibrio sp. QJM3NY_26. Next base: position 773,408 of record NZ_CM173515.1, read on the forward strand.
ATACTGCTGTCGCGTTTATTGCTGGCTTAGTGGTTATGCCTGCAATGTTTGTTGCGATGCAAAAAGGTGTACAAATCTATGCTGAAGACGGCTCACTATTGAGCTCAGACACGCTGGTATTTACGGTTCTGCCGTTGATGTTTGATAGCTTAGGCGTACTTGGTCAGATCTTCGCGATTGTTTTCTTCTTATTGCTAACGATTGCTGCTCTAACTTCTTCTATTTCGATGCTGGAAGGGCCTGTTGCTCTTGTTAGTGAGCGCTTTAATACCAGACGAACGCCAACAAGCTGGGTGATTGGTAGTGCTATCGCGTTGTTTAGTGTGGTGATTGTTTACAACTTTGCAGCGATGTTTGGCATGGTGGCGATGATTGCGACTCAGTACCTTCAACCGATTGCTGCACTGATGTTCTGCGTGTTTGGTGGTTGGGTATGGAGCCGAGCTTCAAAAGTGAAAGAGCTTGAGCAAGGTTGCCCTGATTTCCAATTGGGTTGGTTTGGTAAGGTTTGGCCAATGTATGTGAAGTTTGTGTGCCCAATCTTAGTAGCAACGGTTATCTGGGCTTCTTTCGGCTAACGCTGAACCCTATCGGGACTCTCTGAACCTAAACCCTCAGAAGAACTTGAAAAGTTAAGCACAGAGCCACTCATAAAGAGTGGCTCTGTTGTTTTTAAGTGGCACGAACAAGATAGAAAAAAGGCGCTGAACATAATAGTCAGCGCCTTCGTATTTCTAGTTAAGCAATCGTGATTACTTAATTTCCATACCTTGAGCCTGTAAGTCTGCATGGTAAGAAGAACGTACAAACGGACCACAAGCGGCGTGAGTGAAGCCTAGCTCTAGAGCAATTTCTTTCAGCTCATCGAACTCAGAAGGCGGCACGTAGCGTTCTACTGGTAAGTGGTGACGGCTTGGTGCTAGGTATTGGCCTAGTGTCAGCATCGTTACACCATGTTCACGAAGGTCTTTCAGTACTTGAACGATCTCTTCTTTCGTCTCACCAAGGCCCATCATCACCCCTGATTTTGTTGGGATAGTTGGGTGCTGTTCTTTGAATTTCTTCAATAGATCAAGAGACCATTTGTAGTTCGCACCTGGACGCGCTTTGCGGTATAGACGCGGCGCTGTCTCTAGGTTGTGGTTGAAAACATCTGGCGGGTTGTCTTTCATTAGATCAAGCGCAACGTCCATACGACCACGGAAGTCTGGTACCAGCGTTTCGATACGAATATTTGGGTTTTGTTCGCGAATTTCACGGTTACAGTCAGCAAAGTGTTGAGCACCGCCATCACGCAAGTCATCACGGTCAACTGAAGTGATTACTACGTACTTCAGTTTCATGTCTTTAATCGTCTTAGCCAGTTTCTTCGGCTCTTCTGCTTCAGGAGCAACAGGGCGACCATGGGCAACATCACAGAACGGGCAGCGACGAGTACAGATAGCGCCAAGAATCATAAACGTTGCCGTGCCGTGGTTAAAACACTCGGCTAGGTTAGGGCAAGACGCTTCTTCACAAACTGAGTGCAGGTTGTTTTTACGCATTGCTGATTTGATTTCTTGAATACGATGGCTGTCTGAAGGAAGTTTAATCTTCATCCATGCAGGCTTACGTAGAACTTCTTTCTGTTCAGCAGGCATATTCTTTACGGGAATTAATGCCATTTTGTCAGCGTCACGATATTTAACGCCTTTTTCCATTTGGATTGGTTTGCTCATGATTTTATGCTTCTGCTGTAATGTTACTGGTGGCTTGAATGTCTACTTGGTCATAGCCGAGTAGTTCTACTAGCTCTTGTATTAACTGTTGCTCAACGTTTTCTAGTTCACTTGGTCCGCCGAGTTGGCTTACCTGCGCCATTTCCATGCCTTGGTAACCGCATGGGTTAATGCGTAGGAATGGAGACAGGTCCATATCGACGTTGAGTGCTAACCCGTGGAACGAGCAGCCACGTCGAATACGTAATCCGAGTGAACAGATTTTCTTGCCATCGACATAGACACCAGGAGCGTCAGGTCGGGCAGTTGAATTTATATTGTAAGCTTTCAGAGTGTTGATTACGAGGTTCTCAATATGAGTCACCAAATCACGTACTCCGAATTTTTTGCGGCGGATGTTAATCAAAAAGTATGCGACTAACTGACCTGGGCCGTGATAAGTCACTTGGCCACCGCGATCGCTTTGAATGACAGGGATATCACCAGCATTTAGTACATGCTCGGCTTTGCCTGCTTGTCCTTGAGTGAAGACAGGGTTGTGTTCAACCAACCAAACTTGGTCTACGTCTTCTTCTGTGCGTTCGTCTGTGAACTTATGCATGGCTTTCCATACAGGTTCGTAATCCTGACGGCCTAATTTTTTTACGATTAGCTTATTTTGCAAAGTAGCACTCCCCCAAGGATTAATAAAGTGAACGCATTATAAACGCGAAACATGATTCTAACTACAGACGGACTGCAAGGTTTTTCAACTTTCTTTGTATTTATTGAAAATTAAGTTGAATGAATTTGACCTAGATAGGGTGCTTCAAACAAAAACAGCGGCAATAAGCCGCTGTTTTTCATGTGTAATCGGAGATTACAGAACCATACGAACGATTTCTATCTCGCCCAGTTCTTTATAAAGCGTTTCTACTTGCTCAATTGAAGTCGCCGTAATATTTATAGAAACAGAGTGGTAGTTACCTTTCGCACTCGGTTTTAGCGTTGGGCTGTAGTCACCAGGAGCGTGACGCTGGATCACTTCTAGCACTAGCTCAGTAAGTTCTGGCTTTGCATAGCCCATTACTTTGTAAGTGAATGAACAAGGGAACTCTAAGAGATCTTTTAGTTTTGCATCAGAATTGATGTTCATGAATAGCTCCAAAAGGCTAGACTCTCGCAAATTGGCGAAATGTCGATAAAAAGCGTGTTCGGTCAACAGACACGAGTAATAGGGCGGAATATTACGTGTAAATATCTCTGAACTCAAGATCAACAAAAGCCGCACATGGCGGCTTTTAGTTCGTCAATGAGTAAATAATGAACTTACTCATTGAGTTAGCTTTGCACTGAGCTTGTGTATTGCTTAGAGCAAAGCTTTGACTGGTTTAGAATAAACCCTTAAACAGCAATACTAGGTAGTCCCATAGACGACTAAATAAGCTGCCTTGGTCTACATCTTCAAGTGCAAGTAGTGGGTATTCAGCAACGTCTTCACCATCAACTTGGTAGAATAGTTTACCGACAACATCGCCTTTGCTGATTGGTGCTTCTAGTTCCTTTTCAAGAACGAAGCTTGCTTTTAGGTTCTTAGCTTGACCACGAGGTAGGGTAACGAAAGTATCTTCGTCGACACCTAGTGCAACTGTATCCTTGCTACCCATCCAGATCTTCTCTTCTACGAAGGTTTCACCGGCTGTGTGTGGCGCCACTGTTTCGAAGAAACGGAAGCCGTAGCTAAGCAGCTTTTTGCTTTCTGTTTTACGAGCGTTAGCATTTTTAGTTCCCATCACAACAGCAACTAGGCGCATTTTGCCCTCGGTTGCTGAGCTTACTAGGCTATAACCTGCCTTGCTTGTATGGCCCGTTTTGATGCCATCAACGTTCATGCTCTTATCCCATAACAGACCGTTACGGTTGTACTGGGTGATGCCGTTGTAAGTGAATTTTTTCTCTGAGTAGATACGGTACTCATCAGGAACATCGCGAATCAGCGCCTGACCAAGTAGCGCCATATCATAAGGTGTTGAGTATAGATTCGGGTTGTCTAGACCGTGCACGTTAGCAAAGTGCGTGTCTTTCATGCCGATAGAGCTTGCCCATGCGTTCATTAGGTCAACGAATGCATCTTCAGAACCAGCAATATGCTCAGCCATTGCAACAGTAGCATCGTTGCCTGATTGAATGATGATGCCACGGTTCAGTTCTTCCACTTTAACCGTTGTGCCCACTTCAATGAACATTTTCGATGAATCTGGGAAGTTTTTAGCCCAAGCATTCTCACTGATTACAACATCGTCGTTTAGATTGATGTTGCCACGTTCTAGCTCTTGGCCGATCACGTAGCTCGTCATCATCTTGGTTAAACTTGCTGGAGAAAGTTGAGTGTTCATCTCTTTCTCTGCTAGTACTTTGCCTGAATGGTAATCCATCAGAACAAAACCTTTAGCGGCGATTTGGGGTGCATCAGGGACTACAATTGGAGCGGCGAATGACGATGTAGCTATCGTTGCAGAAAGAGCAACAGAAGTAGCAAAAATCGATTTAACAAGTTTATTAGATTTAATCATTTTGAATGCAATTATTTGGTGAACTATTCATATATTAACAGAATCACTCTGTCACACCAGAGCGCTGATTACCAGAAGTAACTGTTAGATTAATTAGCGGGTTAGTGTGTGTTTTTTTATATAAGCTGACGGGTAACCCATTAGCTTAACTTGTTCTAATTTCTCTTGAGTCAGAGCATAGTCATGAAATGGCCCAAGCATCAGACGGTAGTTATCGTCATTTGGCTGCAAGAACGTTGCTACAGCTAGCTTTTCACCTAGATCTTTGGCTAACTTCTCGGTTCTGTCTTCATGTGGAGAAGTTGCAACTTGAATGATAAATTGCGGTAAAGCGGCCTTTTTATTTGCGTCGGTTGGCATAGCCACAGTAATGACTTCTATCTCAACATTTGCGGTGCCGGTTCTCAACACATCGAGCTTATAAGCTGCCGCATAACTAAGGTCAATGATTCGACCTTCATGGAATGGACCGCGGTCATTGATACGAACAGTCGTCGTTTTATTGTTATCAGTATTTGTCACTTTTACATAGCTTGGAATTGGCAATGTTTTGTGCGCTGCCGACATTGAATACATGTCGTAGATCTCGCCGTTAGACGTTAAGTGACCATGAAATTTCTTACCGTACCAAGAGGCTTTGCCTTTCTCAGTAAAACCTTCGGTCTTCTTTACGATCTTGTAGTCTTCGCCACGCAAAGTGTAATTCGTGTTACCACCTAAACTATAAGGTTCATATTGAGGGTGAGCATCTTCTAGATGCTCCACCGAGATAGGTGCATCTGGTGCAATATCCGTATCAATATCGTAGCGACCGGTTGGCTTTTGTGAAGAACAGCCGTTGATTAAAATCGCTAAGCCTAGAATAGAGGCTATTTTTTTGATTGGCAGCTCATCAACCAAAGATGCTTTTCTTTGAAATATTGTAATAGACATCGATTAGGTCGCCTTTGAAAATGCTTTTCTGTGTGTATGGATCGACATTAAAATACCAAAACCAGCCATAAGGGTAACCATTGAAGTACCGCCATAGCTGACGAGAGGTAGAGGAACACCAACCACGGGTAGAATACCGCTTACCATGCCAATGTTTACAAAGATATAAACGAAGAAGCTCAGTACAATACTGCCGCCCATCATTCGACCAAATGCTGTTTGCGCTTGGCTCGCGAGTACTAAACCCCGTCCAATAATGAATAGGTAGATAGCAAGCAAGAACAAAATACCAATCATGCCCCATTCTTCGGCTATTACCGCAAAAATGAAGTCAGTGTGACGCTCTGGAATGAATTCCAGTTGGGATTGAGTTCCTTGTAGCCAACCTTTTCCTGATATACCACCCGAACCTATCGCAATCTTACTTTGAATGATGTGGTAGCCCGCACCTAATGGATCTGATTCAGGATCAAAAAGGGTTCTTACTCGTACTTTTTGATATTCACGCATCAAAAAGAACCATAATATTGGGATAAATGCCCCTAACGCTATTGCGGCACTGGCAATGATTTTCCAACTTATACCAGCCAGGAATATCACGAAGATACCAGATGCGGCGATAAGGATAGATGTACCCAAGTCGGGTTGCTTAGCGATTAAAATGGTAGGTACAAACACCATCACTAGCGAGATCGCTAATGTTTGAAAGGTTGGCGGCAGTGATCGTTTACCGATAAATCGAGCCAGCATCAAAGGTACCGCAAGCTTTAATAGTTCAGAGGGTTGGAATCGAACAAAACCGAAATTTAACCAACGTTGGGCACCCTTAGATGCCTCACCAAAGAACAACACGCCCAAGAGTAAGATGACACCGCCTGCAAATAACAGCGGGGCCAAGGTTTCATACGTACGAGGCGAAAGTTGTGCTAAGAAGATCATGACACCTAAAGACAGCACCATACGCATTGCTTGGCGATCCATCATCGCAAGACTTTGTCCGCTGGCGCTGTACATGATCAATAAGGCAAAGCCCATCAACACCAGAATACCGAGCAGTAATGGTAGATCGATATGGAGCCTTTCAAACAAGGCTCTATTTCGTCCAGTAGAAGGATCAAGTTTCATTATTTTGTTGCCTTACTTTCATCTTCTTCAGCGAGAATAATATGGTCTAATATTTTTCTAACGACAGGGCCGCCATTTGATGAGCCACCACCTGCGTTTTCTAATACGATAGTCACAACCGCTTCTGGATCTTCAAAAGGAGCATAACCCGTAAAGAGTGCATGATCGCGTAAATGCTCTGCGATTTCGTCCGCGTTGTATTCTTCGTCTTCTTTGAGACCGAATACTTGCGCAGTTCCTGATTTACCAGCGGTTTGGTAAGACATCTTTTGGAATGAACGTCTTGCAGTACCTTTCTTACCGTGGTTTACCAGTCTCATGCCTTCTTGCGCGATATCCCAGTATTTCTGCTTAACACCAGTGATTGGAGGATAAGTTTCGATCTCTGATACTGTTTGGTCATCGAATGGCTGACCATTATCGATCGTCGCACGTAATAGGTGAGGCGCTGTTACTTCACCTTCGTTGACCAATACAGACGTGGCTTTAGCGATTTGCATCGGTGTTGCCGTCCAATAGCCTTGTCCGATACCAACAGGGATGGTGTCACCTTGATACCAAGGCACACGGTGTCTTGCCATTTTCCATTCACGAGTTGGCATGTTGGCTTTACTTTCTTCGTAAATATCAATGCCTGTGTAGTCACCAAAGCCGAATAACATCATCCATTGAGATAAACGGTCGATACCTAGATCAAAGGAGATTTGGTAGAAGAAGGTATCAACTGATTCTTCAATCGCTTTCTCTATATCAACAACACCGTGTCCCCAACGTAACCAGTCGCGAAACGGCTTGGTTTTGGAGTTAGGTATTTTCCAATAGCCTGGATCATTACGCGTTGTATTCGGTGTAATCACACCTTCTTGTAGAGCAGCAACGGCAATAAACGGTTTGATCGTAGAAGCTGGTGGATAAATACCCAATGTGGCACGGTTAACCAAAGGTCGATCTTTGTTCTGTAGTAGAGCGTTATAACCTTTAGAGGAGATACCATGTACAAAGGCATTTGGGTCGTAGCTTGGGCTAGACACCATTGCTAACACGCCATTGTCTTTCAGATCCAGAACGATGGCAGAGCCACGGCGTCCATCGAGCAGTTTGTGCACGTATAACTGAAGATTGATGTCTAAGTTAAGTACAATATCTTTACCCGGAACCGAAGGGACAAATTTTAGTGTGCGAATGACTCGTCCACGGCTGTTTACTTCAACTTCTTGATAACCCGCGGTGCCGTGCAGCATGTCTTCGTAGTAGCGCTCAATACCAAGTTTACCGATGTCACGTGTTGCTTTGTAATTGGCGTCTTTTTCTTCTCGTACTAAGCGCTGTATATCGCGATCGTTGATGCGCGATACATAGCCAATAACGTGAGTCAGTACATCACCATACGGATAAAAACGTTTTAATGTGCCTGTTACCTCAACACCCGGAAATTTATGCTGGTTTACAGAGAATACCGCAACTTGCTCTTCGGTGAGCTGATTTAGAATAGGCACTGACTTGAAGCGTCGTGAATTGCGGCGGTCACGATTAAAACGCTCGATACGTTCAGGTGGAATCTCGATTAACGTTTGTAGACGGACGAGCGTGTCATCCATATCTTTGATTTTTTCGGGCGTAATTTCTAGGTTGAAAACGGGGCGGTTTTCGGCAAGAAGTACACCGTTGCGATCGTAAATCAAACCACGGTTAGGTGCGATTGGAACGACCTTGATACGGTTGTCGTTAGAGCGGGTTTTATAGTCTTGATATTGGTTGACCTGAATGTTGTACAGGTTAACAACCAACATCGACATCATGACTATGATCCCCGCAAACGCAACAAAAGCACGACTAGTAAATAGTCGTGCTTCTGCTTTGTAATCACGGATTTGGCTACGTTTACGTAACATTAACGCTTATTCTCGATGATAAGGGTGGTTAGCAGTGATGCTCCAAGCTCTATACAAGCTTTCCGCCATGATAACGCGTACTAATGGGTGAGGGAGAGTAAGCGCCGATAGAGACCAGCTTTGGTCTGCAGCCGCTTTACACGCAGGTGCTAATCCTTCAGGCCCGCCAATAAGGATAGAAACGTCGCGTCCATCCAACTTCCAACTTTCCAATTGTTCTGCCAGTTGTGGGGTATCCCACTTTTTACCTGGGATATCAAGCGTGACAATGCGGTTGCCTTTTGGCACTGCTGCCAACATTGCTTCGCCTTCTTTTTGAAGAATACGTGCAATATCAGCATTTTTACCACGTTTTCCCGCAGTGATCTCAATGAGTTCTAATGGCATATCATGAGGGAAGCGGCGTTTATATTCTTTAAAGCCTTCTTCGACCCACTTTGGCATTTTTGTACCAACTGCGATTAACTGGATCTTCAACGCTTAGCCCCAAAGTTTTTCTAGTTGGTACAGCTCTCGATGTTCTTCTTGCATAACATGAAGCATGCTTGTTCCCATATCTAGAACAACCCATTCACCTTCTTGCTGCCCGTCCATGCCTAGTGGTTGCATACCAGCTTTACGCACTTCATCGGCAACGTGTTGTGCGATAGAGGCAACATGGCGCTTAGAGGTGCCAGTACAAACAATCATGTAATCAGTAACACTTGATTTGCCTTCTACATCGATAGTAACAATCGATTCTGCTTTCATGTCGTCGGCTTTGTCTGCAAGAAAATCTTTTAGTTCTTCACGTAACACGGGGTGTTCCTTTAATCTGAATTTAGCTTTTTAGGATCTGTTGACCCTAGAATATACCACGCTTTTATGCGTGAAATGGGATTGAAGCTGAAGGGATACAAAACTCTACGCTTAACTGATGAATTAGTGGCCAAGGCGACTGTTCATATTGAGTTTTTGTCATCAATTCGGCTTGAGTCAGCAACGCAAACAACGAATGTAATTGAGAAATCGAAACTCTTGTTAGCGCAGCGTTATAAAGAGGCTTTTTAGATTGCCAGATACGGTGTTTTTCGAATACTTGGCCGATCGGCATCTGTTTCATTTGTTGCTGCATTTGTAATAGCAAGGCAAGTTCACGTTGTATGCTACGCAGTAAAATGACTGGCTCTACACCTTCAGCTTCCAGTTGTCTTAGAATTCGTTGTGCACGATTACCTTTTCCAGCCAGTAACGCGTCACTCCAATGGAATGGAGTAAAGTGGTTGTGACGGCTCAGTGATTCTTCTAAGCGTACTAGGGTAAGTTTTCCGTCAGGGTATTGGAGCGCTAGCTTTTCTAGGCTTTGAGTGAGAGCAAATAGGTTACCCTCGTGCCATTGTGCCAGCATTTGAATCGCTTCAGGGTCTGGAGATAAGCCTATTTGACGGCAGCGCGCTTGGACAAACTGAGGTAAGCGGCTGACATCTGGCGTTAGGCAACTGATCCAGTGACCCTGATTAGACAGTGCTTTAAACCATTTAGCACTTTCTTGAGCCTTGGTTAGCTTCGTACCAATCAAGATCAACAGAATATCGCTGTGGATATGCTCTGAGATTGCCAGTAACTCTTTGGCTATCGCCGCATTGACCCCGGACTCTGGCAGTTCAAGTTCGATGATTTGACGGCTAGAGAACAGGCTTAATGCTTGAGTACAGTCATAGACTTGATTCCAGTCCAGACTGTTATCAATAGCAAAGCGGTGACGTTCATCAAAGCCTTGCTCTTTAGCAACCTTTTGAATCGCTTCTCGGCTCTCTTGTAACAGCAGAGGCTCGTTACCGAAAATGAGGTAAACATTACTTAGTTGTTTAGCAAGTTGCTCTGATAAGCGGTCAGCAAAAATACGCATCAAATAAACCTATTGTTCAGCTGATTCTACGGGCTTTGTCGTTTCCGTAGAACTTGGATCTATTTCGACGTTCTTGATGTTGTATTGTTTCTCAAGCTCTTTCACTTGAACATTTTCTAGCGCATCTAGATCCATGCTATCAGCAGCGATGTTCGCTTTTAGTCGAGCCATTTGACGAAGGATTTGACTTGTTGCAAGCTTACGCATCTCATCTTCGATCATGTCGCGCTCAACCGATTTTGCTAATGCGGTTAACGGATTGTCTAGGTAGCTACGGGTTACGCTCGTTGAGAATGTCTTTGAGCCTAATTCAGGAATCGTGACGCGGTATGATGCGTTGAGTGTCAGTTCTTTTTCTGCTGCACGAGTATTCTGGTAAAGGGACAGAGTTCGCTCACTAACGCTTTCGCTAATAATATGCAAATTAGGGGTGTTTTCTGTAGGCGATACGATTTCTACATCATTCATACGTAGCTGACCTTTCATCATACGTGTAAACGTACTGTATTGGTCGTAACTGGTCACAGAGATCTTGTTGAGTTCTTCTGGTACAGAATAGTCACCACGTAAGTGGAAACCACAGGCACTCAGTAGGCTAACGGTTAAAACAACAACAGTAACTTTCAATGAAGATAGTGAAATCAGGCGCATTATTTGATGGCTCTCATGAAGGTAGAATACTTATTTAAAGGCTTTAATTCGTTAGAATTGTTGAGCTATGAATCTAAAGCGCTTAAATAAGTAGACAGGGCGATGTCGCACCCTGTCTAAAGACTGCTGAAAACAAAATAAGTTCGCTTCAGCAGTTATATGTGCAGACTAAAGCTGGTTCGCTTTAATCTGCAACTGTTAGTTTGCCAATGTTAGCTAGCAAATATTAGTTAGCTACGATGTTTAAAAGTTTACCAGGTACGAAGATAACTTTACGAATCGTTAAGCCATCTAGGAACTTCATAGCGTTTTCATCGTTTAGACCAAGTTCACGAACTTGCTCTTCTGTCGCGTCAGCTGCAACCGTTAGTTTCGCTCGTAGCTTACCGTTGATCATGACAACGATAGTCTTCTCGTCTTCAACTAGTGCTTTCTCGTCAAACGTTGGCCATGTTGCTGAGTCTACGTTTGATTCACCCAGAGCAATCCACATTTCGTAAGAGATGTGTGGAGTCATTGGGTAAAGCATGCGTACTACCGCTTTTAGCGCTTCATCAAGGATTGCACGATCTTGTACAGATTCTTGAGGTGCTTTCGCTAGCTTGTTCATCAGTTCCATGATTGCAGCGATGGCTGTGTTGAACGTTTGGCGACGGCCGATATCGTCCGTTACTTTCGCGATAGTCTTGTGAATATCACGACGAAGTGCTTTCTGGTCACCAGATAGCGCAGAAGCGTCAACAGCTTCAGCCGCACCCTTAGCAGAGTGAGCGTGAACCAGTTTCCAAACACGCTTAAGGAAGCGGTTTGCACCTTCAACGCCAGACTCTTGCCACTCAAGCGTCATATCTGCAGGTGATGCAAACATCATGAATAGACGTACTGTATCAGCACCGTACTTGTCTACCATCTCTTGTGGGTCTATACCGTTGTTTTTAGACTTAGACATTTTGATCATGCCTGAGTGCTCAACGTCGCGGCCTTGGTTGTCTACAGCTTTTTCAATGCGACCTTTCGCGTCACGGTCGATAGTCACGTCAGTTGGAGCAATCCACTCTTTCGTGCCTTTCTCGTTCGTGTGGTAGAACGCATCAGCCAGAACCATGCCTTGACATAGAAGCTGCTTGAACGGTTCATCAGATGTCACGTAACCCGCATCACGAAGAAGCTTGTGGAAGAAACGAGAGTAAAGCAGGTGCATACATGCGTGCTCGATACCACCAACGTATTGGTCAACTGGCAACCAGTAGTTTGCTTTCTCTGGATCTAGAATGTCGTCAGCTTGTGGTGAACAGTAACGTGCGTAGTACCACGAAGATTCCATGAACGTATCGAACGTATCAGTTTCACGTAGCGCTGGTTCGCCATTGAATGTGGTTTCAGCCCAAGACTTATCTGCCTTGATTGGGCTAGTTACGCCATCCATTACCACGTCTTCTGGAAGAATGACTGGCAGTTGGTCTGCTGGTACTGGGTGAACTTCACCGTCTTCAGTGGTTACCATTGGGATTGGAGCACCCCAGTAACGCTGACGAGATACACCCCAGTCACGCAGACGGAAGTTTACAGTCTTCTTACCTTTGCCTTCTGCTTCAAGCTTCGCAGCAATTGCATCGAATGCTTCTTGGAACGCAAGACCATCGAATTCGCCAGAATCGAACAGTACACCTTTCTCAGTGTAAGCCGCTTCAGACACATCTAGCTCAGAACCGTCTTCAGGTTTGATTACTGGGATGATATCGATGCCGTACTTAGTTGCGAATTCGTAGTCACGTTGATCGTGAGCGGGAACTGCCATTACCGCACCTGTGCCGTAATCCATAAGAACGAAGTTCGCCACGTAAACAGGAACAACACGACCGTTAAGAGGGTGGATAGCCGTTAGGCCTGTATCCATACCTTTCTTTTCCATCGTTGCTAGTTCAGCTTCAGCCACTTTGGTGTTACGACATTCTTCAACGAATGCTGCAAGCTCAGGGTTGTTCTGTGATGCTTTCTCTGCAAGAGGGTGACCTGCAGCGATACCAACGTAAGAAACACCCATTAGTGTGTCTGGACGTGTTGTGTACACTTCTAGTGGCGCTTCTTCACCGTTAACAGCGAAAGACAGCTCAACACCTTCAGAGCGGCCGATCCAGTTACGCTGCATGGTTTTCACCATTTCAGGCCAACCTTCTAGGTTGTCTAGGTCGTCTAGTAGCTCTTGAGCGTATTCAGTGATCTTAATGAACCACTGTGGGATCTTCTTTTGTTCTACTGGAGTATCACAACGCCAGCAGCAACCGTCTTCTACTTGCTCGTTCGCTAGTACAGTTTGGTCGTTTGGACACCAGTTAACAGAAGATGTCTTCTTGTAAACTAGGCCTTGTTCGTAAAGTTTAGTGAAGAACTCTTGTTCCCAACGGTAGTACTCAGGCGTACACGTTGCGAATTCACGTTTCCAGTCGTAACCAAAGCCTAAAAGTTTAAGCTGGTTTTTCATGTATTCGATGTTTTCGTAGGTCCACGGAGCAGGCGCTGTGTTGTTTTTTACAGCTGCGTTTTCTGCAGGTAGGCCGAATGCATCCCAACCGATTGGTTGCATTACGTTTTTGCCTTGTAGACGTTGGAAACGAGATACCACATCACCGATGGTGTAGTTACGCACGTGACCCATATGCAGTCGGCCACTTGGGTACGGGAACATAGAAAGACAGTAGAATTTTTCTTTATTTGGGTCTTCACTTACAACGAAAGTCTCGCTGTCATCCCAGTGTTGTTGAACCTTTTGTTCAATCTCTTGCGGGTTATATTGTTCTTGCATCGATGGTATCCGGTTATCTTGGAATTTGTGAGTTCGGTTAGAACAGAATCTTACAGATCGTCATAGAATACCTAAAGGAGCTTAGTACAACAATAGTTATACCCTTCATACTTGCAGTTGCAGCGTGGTTGATTGCGTAAATTCAACCTAATTACTTAGGACAGCTATACTTAAGGGTATGAATTGCATTTGTTTGTTAGGGACTGGTCGCTTCACTTAAGGTCAGTTCACTAAGATAAAGCTTGGTCATCTTAAGGAGGTCGTTATGCCGAAGAAAAAAGCACTCTATGAAGAAGTCGTCGAAGAGGTGATAGAAACGCTGAAGCATAGTCCTGAAGAGCTTAACAACAAAATAAAAACGTCAGGTAAATATGCGAAAGCAGCCAATGACATGACCAAAGACGAATTGTCATTGATTTCGGCCTACGTGAAGTCGGACTTAAAAGAGTTCTCCGAAAGCTATGAAGATAGTAAAGGTGGTCCATTTTATTTAATGATCACAGATTCTATTTGGCAAGGACTCTTGGATATCACTGATCGCACTAAGGTTGAATGGGTTGAACTGTTTCAAGACTTAGAACATCAAGGCTTGTATCAAGCTGATGAGGTTATTGGGCTCGGGACACTTGTCTGTGATGAGTGTGGGCATCAAACCGAATATAACCACCCAACGACGATTATTCCGTGTATTAAATGTGGCTCGACAGGGTTTAGCCGCAAAGCGCTTAAGCCGTAAATACTGGCGGCATAGCATCTTCAACTTTACACCGTAGTAATAAAAAGGGTTGACTGAATCAGCCAACCCTCAACAACTTTCCGTCGAATCTCGAATCTCGAATCTAGTCTTTTCTTCTCATAAACCAGCCAGCTACCAAACTAAGCAACGCCCAGATATACAGTGGCCAAGTACCGACCACGTGATAAGGGGTTTGACCATCCGTTGAAATGAGTTCAGCTTTCAATACTGCGGTTTCAAACTGCGGTATTTGCTTGATGATCCTGCCTTTGTGATCCGTTACTGCCGTTACACCATTGTTGGTTGAGCGAATCAGCGGCTTACCCAGCTCCAGAGCACGCATTTGTGCGATTTCCATATGTTGCAAGGGGCCAATCGAACGGCCAAACCACGCATCGTTAGAGAGCGTTAGAATAAAGTCAGTTTCATCCGTTACGTTTTGTCTCACTTGATCATTAAAGATGATCTCATAACAAAGCGCCGGTGCTAGATGACGACCATTTGCCACTATGTTTGGCTGAACGAAATCGCCACGGCTAAATGATGACATTGGCAAATTAAAGAACGGTGCTAACGGGCGCAGGATATCCTCAAACGGTACAAATTCACCAAATGGTAGAAGATGATGTTTATGGTAGCGTTCGTCTGGATCGTAGCTGTATTCACCGTATGGATTGACACCGAGAGAAAGAACACTGTTGTAGTACTTCTTATCTTCAGATTGGTTCAGCACGCCAGTAATGATTGAGCTGTTGTTCATCTTCGCTGCGCTATCTAAGTTTCGTAGGAAAGATGGAATCTCAACTTCGAATGCTGGAATAGCCGCCTCAGGCCAGATGATGATATCAGCATCCCAGTTTTCTCTACTTAAATCGGTGTACTTCATCATCGTTGGCCAGCGATGGCTAGGTAGCCATTTGCTGTCTTGGTCGACGTTACCTTGAATCAATACCACTGAGGTGGTTTTTTCAGGGTTCGGTGTCACCCAGTCGATATTTCGAATACCGAAACCAGCACTGAAGACAATCGCAGGGATAATGCTGACACTCCACGCTTTGTTTATAACTGTATACGCGAGTGCAGAAGCTGACACAATAATCGCTAGCGTCACAAGTTCGACACCACCAATCGGTGCGAATGAGCCTAATGGAGAGTCGATTTGGCTGTAACCTAGCCATAACCACGGGAAGCCAGTCATTACCCAGCCGCGTAGCCAGTCACAGATTAACCATAGTGCAGGGGCAGCAAGAAAAAATCGGCTTAGGTTATTGCTCGGAAAGAATTTGTTTAAACTCCAAGTAAACAGACCGGAGTAGACAGCAAGGTAACCAACAAGCAATGCCATTAAGAATAAATTGGCAGCCAGAGGCATTCCGCCAAAGCCATCAATACTGACGTATACCCAACTAATACCAGTCGTGAATTGGCCTAAGCCCCATGCGTAACCAATCCAAAGCGCACTTTTAGGAGAACGGTTGTGGATCAGTAACAGCAACAAAGCTGGGCTGAGAATAGCAAGAGGCCATATTGAATATGGAGCGAATGAAAGGGTGGTTATAGCGCCAACAAAAACGGCCGCAAGCGGCCGTAATAGGCGATGAATAAAGGTCTTAGTCATCTAATTTCTGTCATCTCTTTAGAGAGAAGTTGTTATTCTTCGATAGTCGGAAGAGGCTGCTCGTCAGGGATGGTTACCTGTAGCTGAATCACACGACGGTTATCTGCGGATGTTATTTTGAAATGGTAGTTTCCGATTTCTACAATTTCGCCACGAACAGGCAGGTGACCGAGTGCTGTCATTACCATACCACCCACAGTATCGACTTCATCATCACTGAAGGAAGTGTTAAACGTATCGTTGAACTCTTCAATGGTGGTTAAAGCTTTAACCGAATAGGTATGCTTACTCAGCTTACGAATATCTAGCTCTTCTTCATCGTCGAACTCGTCTTCAATTTCACCAACGATTTCTTCGAGGATATCTTCAATGGTTACCAGGCCAGAAACACCGCCAAACTCATCGACAACGATAGACATGTGGTAACGCTCTTCTTGGAACTCCTTGAGCAGGCGATCAACTCGCTTACTTTCAGGAACAACCACGACAGGGCGAATCACTTGTTCGATATCAAATGGGGCACTTTCTGAACCCAAATACTTAAGTAGGTCCTTCGCTAATAGAATGCCTTCAACATGGTCTTTATCTTCACTGATCACTGGGTAGCGAGAGTGTTGAGCATCAGTAATAAGCGCAATCAATGTATCTAAATCATCGGTGCGTTCAACTGTAACCATTTGAGAGCGAGGCAGCATGATATCGCGTACTCGCATCTCTGAAATTTCCATAACACCCTCGAGCATGTCGCGCGTGTCGTGGTCAATTAGGTCATTAATTTCTGAGTCGCGGATTACATCTACGAGCTCTTGGCGATCTTTTACTTCACCTTGAAATAGTTGGCCTAGGCGTTCAAAGAAGGACTTTCTACTCGGACCTTCAGATTTTTTACTTCCCTCAGAAGTGGGGGGGTTACCTTCGTTCATGATTTCTCAAAAAATAACGCTATCAGAAGTGTGATAGCACACGTTACAACTCAGATTCCTGCGAAAATCACAGGTTCGATGAGTTATTGTTTCTCTGCAACCTACTTTACTAGAATCAATTTACTTTTCTAGAATATACGGGTCTTCAAACCCCATAGTTTGCATGATTTCTGTCTCGAGTGACTCCATCTCTTCAGCTTCATCATCTTCGATATGATCATAACCTAGCAGATGCAGACTGCCATGTACAACCATATGAGCCCAGTGTGCTAGCAGAGGCTTATTTTGCTCTTCTGCTTCTTTTTCGACAACTTGGCGGCAGATAATGAGGTCACCCAGTAGATCTAATTCCATTCCTGGTGGTACTTCAAATGGGAAAGACAGCACGTTAGTTGGCTTATCTTTTCCACGGTAGTCATGATTGAGCTGGTGGCTCTCTTCTGTATCAACAATACGAACGGTGAGCTCGGCATTCTCTTGAAACTGAGGAATTGTTTTGTCCAACCAAAGCTGAATATCTTGCTTAGTTGGAAGTCCTTGCTCATTTTCGACCGCTATTTGCAGGTCTAGTTCAATAGACATCTATTTATCACCTTGTTCTGTAATTACAGAGCTATTTTGTGTTGCTAATTGTGTCGTAACGGCTTGCTGAGCTTCAAGAAGTTTGGCTTCACGCTCTTCACGTTTACGCTTTTCAAACTCTTTGCGTTCTTTCTGGTCTTTTGCTTCCCACTTCTCGTACGCATTGACGATACGAGCAACGACAGGGTGGCGAACGACGTCTTCAGACATGAAGAAGTTAAAGCTAATGTCATCCACTTCGTTGAGTACTTCAGTTGCATGACGTAGACCTGACTTAGCTCCTCGAGGTAAATCGATTTGCGTAATATCACCTGTGATCACAGCGCGTGAGTTAAAACCGATACGGGTTAAGAACATCTTCATCTGTTCTACCGTGGTGTTTTGGCTCTCATCAAGAATGATAAACGCATCATTTAATGTACGACCACGCATGTAAGCCAGTGGCGCAACTTCAATCACGTTGCGCTCAATCAGTTTCTCAACACGCTCGAAGCCAAGCATCTCAAACAGTGCATCGTAAAGTGGACGTAAATACGGATCCACTTTTTGGCTTAAATCACCCGGCAGGAAACCAAGCTTCTCACCAGCTTCAACAGCAGGGCGAGTCAGTAGGATTCGGCGAACCTCTTGGCGTTCAAGTGCATCAACCGCAGCCGCAACAGCTAAGTATGTTTTACCAGTACCAGCAGGTCCAATACCAAAGGTGATGTCATGAGTCACCATGTTCATTAGGTATTGAGCTTGATTGGGTGTGCGTGGTTTTATGACGCCTTTTTTAGTCTTAATGGTCACTTCTTTGCCGTAGTCGATTTCAGACTCGACGTGTTGCTCCAAAATGCCAGACTCAGTGACCGCCAGATGTACTTGCTCTGGTTCGATATCGATTATGTTGCCTTTAACTGGAGCCGTTTCAACATAGAGGTGTTTGATGATGTCTAAAGCTGCGGCAGTTGTGTGAGGCTTACCGACAATGGTGAAAAAGTTGCTACGGTAATTAATCTCTACACCAAGGCGACGCTCAAGGTGCTTGATGTTGTCGTCAAATGGTCCGCATAAACTTGCCAAGCGCTTGTTGTCTGCTGGCTCTAGATTTATCTCTAAGGTAACGATTTTATTGCTCAAATTAGCCTCTCATTTTGTGCCACTCACTCTTAAATAAAAAAAAGAGCAAGAAGCCCGATTTAGACCGGGCTTCTGATGGTGATTCCCTATTTCTAAGATGGTCACTTAGTCAGGTAATTTCAAGCTTTGTGTTTGAGCTTTGTGCTCAAACAGTTGTATTACCTATGGCGTAAACGTGGCTACACCTAGCTCGTCTTCACGTTTTGTTTTTTCCATCATTTCTGCTGGAGACATTACAACGCGTAGACCCATGTCTTTTTCTGTGCGAACTAGCTCACCACGTAGTGAGTTGGTGTAAACCTCAGTGATCTTCACGTCTACGAACTGACCGATTAGGTCTGCAGAACCTTCGAAGTTCACAACACGGCTGTTTTCAGTACGGCCACGCAGTTCCATTAGATTCTTTCTTGATGGACCTTCAACAAGGATACGCTGCTCTGTGCCTAGCATTAGGCGAGAGAAACGCATAGCTTGTGTGTTGACTGTCTGTTGCAGCTCCCACAGGCGATCTTTCTTCTCTTGTGCTGGTACATCACATGGGTAATCTGCGGCAGGTGTACCTGGACGAGGAGAGAAAACAAAGCTGAAGCTCATATCGAAATCAACTTCTTTAATTAGCTTCATTGTATCTTGGAAGTCTTGCTTAGATTCACCAGGGAAACCAACAATAAAGTCAGAGCTGATTTGAATATCAGGACGAGCTTTACGCAGTTTGCGGATAATAGACTTGTACTCGATTGCCGTATGCGGGCGTTTCATCATCGTAAGAATACGGTCACTACCACTTTGTACAGGCAAGTGTAAGAAGCTCACTAGCTCTGGCGTATCTTTGTAAACTTCAATGATGTCATCACCAAATTCAAGCGGGTGGCTTGTAGTGAAACGAATACGGTCGATACCATCGATAGACGCAACTAGGCGAAGTAGTTCTGCAAATGTGCAGATGTCGCCTTCGTAAGTAGGGCCACGGAATGCGTTTACGTTTTGGCCTAGTAGGTTTACTTCACGTACGCCTTGCTCTGCCAGTTGTGCAACTTCGTAGAGCACATCATCCATTGGACGGCTAACTTCTTCACCACGAGTATATGGCACAACACAGTAAGTACAGTACTTAGAGCAGCCTTCCATGATAGAAACGTAGGCTGTTGCACCGTCTGCTTTAGGTTCCGGCAAGTTATCGAACTTTTCGATCTCAGGGAATGAGATATCCATTACTGGCTTTTCGTTAGACAGTGATGACTTAATCATCTCTGGCAGACGGTGTAATGTTTGTGGGCCAAAGATAACGTCTACGTACGGTGCTCGTTGACGAATGTGATCACCTTCTTGAGTTGCTACACAGCCACCCACACCGATCACTACACCTTCTTTTTTATCTTTAAGCGTTTTCCAACGACCAAGCTGGTGGAATACTTTTTCTTGCGCTTTTTCGCGGATAGAACAAGTATTCAATAGTAGTACGTCTGCTTCCTCAGGTACTTCAGTTAGCTCATAGCCATTTGCAGCGTTAAGCAGGTCGGCCATTTTTGATGAATCGTATTCATTCATCTGACAGCCCCAAGTTTTAATTAGCAGTTTCTTACTCATTATATGTTCGCTCGATCGTTAGTTTAATTTAAGGGAGCAAATCGCCCATTATTCATCCGCCAGTAGTGTTTGTCATAATTCGGTATTCAATTTTATGACTGGCTCTAGCGGCAAGCGGCGTATTGTACTGGTTTCAAAACCGACTGACTAGTAGTCTGAACAAATCTCTTATGTAGTGGTTTTTATTATTGTTAACGCCATATACCATAAGGGATAACCCTTTTTTCGAATAAGGTTTTTGGTTACAAGTTAGTTATGAAAAAGTACAATCAAAAACAGTCAAAGAATCAAACTGATAAGTACAAAATATGAACAGTTACGATATTGTGGTAGTCGGTGGCGGCATGGTTGGCGCAGCAACAGCGGTCGGCTTTGCGAAGCAAGGGCTGAGTGTTGCGGTGATCGAAGGTTTTGCCCCACAAGCTTTTGGTGAGTCACAAGCGATGGATACTCGTGTGTCTGCGATTTCTCAAGCATCGGTCGATTTACTTGAAGGTCTTGGTGCGTGGCAAAGTATCGCAGCGATGCGCGTGTGTTCTTACAAGCGTTTAGAAACGTGGGAGCATCCAGAGTGTCGTACTCGATTTGATGCTGCATCACTGGATCTGCCTCGTCTAGGCTATATTGTTGAGAATAGGCTCATTCAACTAGGATTATGGTCTCAATTTGATGCCTACGACAATCTCGAACTGTTATGCCCAGAAAAGCTGGATGAGATTGAGTTTGGTGAAACCAATATCGTTAAGCTTCAATCAGGAGCTGAGTTATCAGCGAAGTGGGTGGTTGGGGCTGATGGCGCGAATTCAGCCGTTCGTCAGCAAGCTGGAATTGGTATTACAGCGTGGGATTACCGACAACACTGCATGCTTATCAATGTCGAAACCGAGCAGCCTCAACAAGATATTACTTGGCAGCAATTCCTACCAAGTGGTCCTCGTTCATTTTTGCCATTGTGTTCTCTAACCTCTGACGGTCAAGAAGTCGGGCAGGGATCGTTGGTTTGGTATGACTCCCCATCTCGTATAAAACAATTATCATCGATGAGCCCTGAAAAGCTGCGTAATGAAGTACTCGCTAACTTCCCTAAAGAGCTAGGTGATATCAAGGTATTGAATTCTGGATCTTTTCCTCTGACACGACGTCATGCTCAATCATACTCGAAGAATAATTGTATTTTAGTCGGTGATTCAGCGCATACGATTAACCCTTTAGCAGGGCAGGGCGTCAACTTGGGCTTTAAAGATGTTTCAGTACTATTGGATGTCACCAATGAAAAAGGCGAATTGAATCAATCTGTAGCAAGACGCTATGAAGTGATGAGAAGAAGTGACAACTTAATGATGCAGAGTGGAATGGACTTCTTCTATAAAACGTTCAGTAATGACATTGGCCCGTTAAAGTTTGTCCGCAATGCTGCACTAAAGTTAGCAGAAAACTCAGGGCCGATTAAAGCTCAAGTCTTGAAATACGCCTTGGGCCTTTAAAATGGTTAGATCAGGTTGTTTATATAGAGAAGGAGAGCCGATGCTCTCCTTTTTTGTTTTTGTTGTAATGCTTATTGTTGCTGAGTGACACAAACTGGTGCATCAAGGTCTAACGAGTAACCGGTATAGGTCAGAGAGCCATCTTCAACATTTCGTTTGAATGACGTGAGGTTGTTGGAGTGCTGGTTTGCGGAGATAAGCCATTGTCCGTCATTAGTGATATGAAAGTCGCGAGGGAACTTGCCTTCAATATCGTAACTGTCCATAAATATGAGCTTTTGAGTAGTTGAATCTATTCGAAAACAACTGATTCTTGATTGATGTCGGCAAGATACGTAAAGGAATTGCTCATCTGGCGATAGCTTAATTGCAGCCGCGGCTTCTCCTTTCTCCGTATTAGGAAGTGCGTCAACCTCTTCCATAATATTCCACAGCCCTAAAGATTTCTCCAAAATCAATATCGTTTCCGAGAGCTCACACACCACATAGGCTTTATCTTCAGCTTGGTTAAAGACTAGGTGACGAGGTCCATTCCCTACTGGCACTTTAATAGACTGCATTGGCTCATCAAGGAATTCTTCTTGTTCTTCGTCGAAGCAATAGAAGTTGATTCGATCGGCTCCGAGATCGACGGTAACAAACTGCGGAGAGTTATTCAGGAAAAGGCTTTGATGAGCATGTGGGCCAGTTTGTCTTTCTTTGTTCGGCCCTGAGCCAACCATTTTGAGTGTTTTGAGTCGTTTATCGATATTACCGTTGATACTTAAACTAAAGATATCGAATGTCCCTGACGAGTATTGCGATGTAATAGCAAACTTATTGTGGGGATCTATCGCAACGTGGCAGGGGTGATCCCCCGAGATGAGGCCTGTATTGGACGTGATTTGTGAGTCAACATTAGGTATATGAATGAGCTTCGGTTGTTTCTTTTGCTCAACTTCAGCTGCTGTATAGATTCCAGACTTTGTCGCGGTGATAAAAGAGGGGTTATGACATTCGGCAATAAGCTCTAGAGGTAATAGTTTTCCTGTTTCTAGATCTAACTGAGTTTGATAGACACCTTGGCTTTTACTTGGCGTATCCGTGTAGCAACCGATCGTTAATGGGAGGTTTTTCATAGGTAGTCATACTCAATTAGAAAGTGGAGCAGACATTGTCTTATAAAAACGTATTAAAAGTGAGGTTATAGAAGAGAATACTTGGTGACTTGGCTAGCAGAATTGCATATTCCAGATAAAACAAAACCCAACTAAAAAGCTGGGTTCTATTCAATGATGGTGCGGTCGGAGAGACTTGAACTCTCACACCTCTCGGCGCCAGAACCTAAATCTGGTGCGTCTACCAATTCCGCCACGACCGCAGCAAAGCTTTTACTCTAGCAAAGAGTATAGTTAAGAAGACTTATGGTTTGTCTAAGTAACGTTGTAATGGCTGGGCTACCTGGATTCGAACCAGGGAATGCTGGCATCAAAAGCCAGTGCCTTACCGCTTGGCGATAGCCCAACAGGATATCAATTAAGATATCTAAATAATGGTGCGGTCGGAGAGACTTGAACTCTCACACCTCTCGGCGCCAGAACCTAAATCTGGTGCGTCTACCAATTCCGCCACGACCGCAGCAAATCTTTATAGTTATATCGACATTGGTAATTCAATATAACGTTGTTTGTACTTTTTCTTTCATAAAGAAAGAATGGTGGCTACTGCGGGATTCGAACCTGCGACCCCATCATTATGAGTGATGTGCTCTAACCAACTGAGCTAAGTAGCCAATAATGAATTTTATGTATTCACTATTTTATCTCTAATAAAAGAGAAATAATGGTGCGGTCGGAGAGACTTGAACTCTCACACCTCTCGGCGCCAGAACCTAAATCTGGTGCGTCTACCAATTCCGCCACGACCGCAGCAAATCTTTATAGTTATATCGACATTGGTGGTTCGATGTAACGTTGTACTCTTGGTTTGCTATTTAGCTTGAAAACAAGCTAAGTAAAAACAAAGAGTTTAAATAGTGGCTGGGCTACCTGGATTCGAACCAGGGAATGCTGGCATCAAAAGCCAGTGCCTTACCGCTTGGCGATAGCCCAACAGGATATCATTTAAGATATCTAAATAATGGTGCGGTCGGAGAGACTTGAACTCTCACACCTCTCGGCGCCAGAACCTAAATCTGGTGCGTCTACCAATTCCGCCACGACCGCAGCAAAGCTTTTACTCTAGCAAAGAGTATAGTTAAGAAGACTTATGGTTTGTCTAAGTAACGTTGTAATGGCTGGGCTACCTGGATTCGAACCAGGGAATGCTGGCATCAAAAGCCAGTGCCTTACCGCTTGGCGATAGCCCAACAGGATATCAATTAAGATATCTAAATAATGGTGCGGTCGGAGAGACTTGAACTCTCACACCTCTCGGCGCCAGAACCTAAATCTGGTGCGTCTACCAATTCCGCCACGACCGCAGCAAATCTTTATAGTTATATCGACATTGGTAATTCAATATAACGTTGTTTGTACTTTTTCTTTCATAAAGAAAGAATGGTGGCTACTGCGGGATTCGAACCTGCGACCCCATCATTATGAGTGATGTGCTCTAACCAACTGAGCTAAGTAGCCAATAATGAATTTTATGTATTCACTATTTTATCTCTAATAAAAGAGAAATAATGGTGCGGTCGGAGAGACTTGAACTCTCACACCTCTCGGCGCCAGAACCTAAATCTGGTGCGTCTACCAATTCCGCCACGACCGCAGCAAATCTTTATAGTTATATCGACATTGGTGGTTCGATGTAACGTTGTACTCTTGGTTTGCTATTTAGCTTAAAAACAAGCTAAGTAAAAACAAAGAGTTTAATAGTGGCTGGGCTACCTGGATTCGAACCAGGGAATGCTGGCATCAAAAGCCAGTGCCTTACCGCTTGGCGATAGCCCAACAGGATATCATTTAAGATATCTAAATAATGGTGCGGTCGGAGAGACTTGAACTCTCACACCTCTCGGCGCCAGAACCTAAATCTGGTGCGTCTACCAATTCCGCCACGACCGCAGCAAAGCTTTTACTCTAGCAAAGAGTATAGTTAAGAAGACTTATGGTTTGTCTAAGTAACGTTGTAATGGCTGGGCTACCTGGATTCGAACCAGGGAATGCTGGCATCAAAAGCCAGTGCCTTACCGCTTGGCGATAGCCCAACAGGATATCAATTAAGATATCTAAATAATGGTGCGGTCGGAGAGACTTGAACTCTCACACCTTTCGGCGCCAGAACCTAAATCTGGTGCGTCTACCAATTCCGCCACGACCGCAGCAAATCTTTATAGTTATATCGACATTGGTAATTCAATATAACGTTGTTTGTACTTTTTCTTTCATAAAGAAAGAATGGTGGCTACTGCGGGATTCGAACCTGCGACCCCATCATTATGAGTGATGTGCTCTAACCAACTGAGCTAAGTAGCCATCTGAGAGCGAAGTAATATAATATAATCTCGCTTCCAATGCCATTATCTTTTTAAAGATAATTACACTTTAAATTGTGGCTGGGCTACCTGGATTCGAACCAGGGAATGCTGGCATCAAAAGCCAGTGCCTTACCGCTTGGCGATAGCCCAACAATGATATCAATTAAGATATCTCAATATGGTGCGGTCGGAGAGACTTGAACTCTCACACCTCTCGGCGCCAGAACCTAAATCTGGTGCGTCTACCAATTCCGCCACGACCGCTTTACTTTCCTAAAAACTCTTTGTTGTTAAGAGACAGATGTTTAATGACAAACAGAGTGCTTAGAAAATGGTGGCTACTGCGGGATTCGAACCTGCGACCCCATCATTATGAGTGATGTGCTCTAACCAACTGAGCTAAGTAGCCATTTCCAAATTGTTGCTCATTTCGAGACGTTGCCGCTTCGTTGTGAACGGGGCGCATTATGCGGAGTTGAGCGAAACCCGTCAACTTTTTTTTTGAATAAATCGCGAATAAACATCTGTTCGGTTTCTTTTTAGGCAAAGAGGTGTATTTGTCGACAAAAAACAGGTCTAAAAGGCGATATATATAGGAAGTTAAGTTTTGGATGTGGGGCTATTTCTAAAGGGGGAAAACAAAAAGGCCAGTGAATTCACTGGCCTTTTTTCTAGATGTTTAATCAGAATTATACGTTGAAGCGGAAGTGAACTACGTCACCATCTTTAACGATGTATTCTTTGCCTTCAAGACGCCATTTACCTGCATCTTTTGCTCCGCTTTCACCGCCAAATTCGATGAAATGTTCGTAGCCAACTACTTCTGCACGGATGAAACCTTTCTCGAAGTCGGTGTGGATCTTACCAGCTGCTTGCGGTGCTGTTGCACCGATAGGAATAGTCCAAGCACGAACTTCTTTAACACCGGCAGTAAAGTAAGTTTGAAGAGTCAGTAGCTCGTAACCAGAGCGGATCACTCGGTTAAGGCCTGGTTCTTCGATGCCCATGTCAGCTAGAAACTCTTCACGGTCTTCATCGTCAAGCTCAGAAAGTTCAGATTCGATTGCAGCACACACAGCAACAACAACGTTGTTCTCTTTTTCTGCATATTCGCGAACGGCGTCTAGGTAAGGGTTGTTTTCAAAACCATCTTCAGCAACGTTTGCAATGTACATTGTTGGCTTAAGCGTTAGGAAGTTAAGGTAGTCGATTGCTGCTACTTCTTCTTTGCCAAGTTCAACAGTACGAGCCATACCACCTTCAGTCAGGATAGGTAGAAGCTTTTCAAGAACTGTAGTTTCAAATTTAGCGTCTTTATCTCCGCCTTTTGCTTTTTTAGCATTACGGAAGATTGCACGTTCACAGCTATCTAGATCGGCAAGAGCAAGCTCAAGGTTGATCACTTCGATATCTTCGATTGGAGAGACCTTGCCAGAAACATGAACGATGTTTTCGTTTTCAAAGCAGCGTACAACGTGACCGATAGCATCAGTTTCGCGGATGTTAGCTAGGAATTTGTTACCTAGACCTTCACCTTTAGATGCGCCAGCAACTAGGCCTGCGATATCTACGAATTCCATTGTCGTTGGAAGGATCTTCTGTGGATTAACAATTTTTGCTAATGCATCTAAGCGTAGATCTGGAACCGGAACGATACCTGTGTTTGGTTCGATTGTACAAAATGGAAAGTTTGCTGCTTCGATGCCTGCTTTAGTCAGTGCGTTAAACAGAGTTGACTTACCAACGTTTGGTAGACCAACGATGCCACATTTAAAACCCATGATATAAACCTTATTCTGCTTTGAACGTATGTAAGCGATTTTGTGCTTTTGGTAGGCCATCTTTTAATAAGATGTCTAGGCTACGAACCGATTCGTCAACGACAGCCTCGATACACTCTTGCTCTTTCGCAGGAGCTTTGCCTAATACATAACCTGCAACTTTATCTTTGTGTCCTGGATGGCCAATGCCTAATCTAAGACGATAGAATTCTTTATTGTTACCCTGCTTGCTGATGATGTCTTTCAGACCATTATGTCCACCATGACCACCACCTTTTTTTAACTTTCCAATACCTGGAGGAAGATCTAACTCATCGTGAGCCACCATGATCTCTTCTGGTTTAATTTGGTAGAACTTTGTTAAGGCAGCAACAGCTTTGCCTGACAAGTTCATAAAAGTCGTTGGGATCAGCAAGCGAAGATCTTCACCATGAACCATGATACGACCCGTTAGGCCAAAGAACTTTGGTTCGTTCTTTAGTGTCACGTTATGTACACGCGCTAATTCTTCAACTACCCAAGCACCCGCATTGTGGCGAGTTTTGGCGTATTCTGGACCTGGATTAGCCAGTCCAACGAGAAGTTTTATTTGTTGGCTCAAGGTATGGATCTCTCTTGGGATTTCAAAAAGCGCCGTATGATATCACAGTTTATGAAAAAGGTGCGAGCTAGCTGATAGCAACACGATGATTCCTGACTGTGGTGAATTGCGGCTTAATATTGGTTAGACATAAAAAAAGCACTTCATTCAATGAAGTGCTTAATATGTCTCTCTCACGAGTTTCTAAAACAAAGCTTTTCTAAAACAAAGCTATAGAGCTTTGATTAGTTAAACATCGCTGAGATTGATTCTTCGTTGCTGATGCGGCGAATTGCTTCAGCAAGCATGCGAGAAAGGCTTAGCTCAGTCACTTTGCCTGTCGCAGCCATCTCTGGAGAAAGCTTGATTGAATCTGTAACAATAACTTGGTCTAGAACTGAGTTACGGATGTTTTCTGCAGCAGTACCAGAGAATACAGCGTGAGTAGCGTAAGCGAATACACGCTTCGCACCGCGCTCTTTAAGTGCTTCAGCTGCTTTACACAGTGTGCCACCAGTATCGATCATGTCATCAACGATAACACAGTCACGGCCTTCAACATCACCGATCAGGTTCATTACTTCAGAAACGTTAGCACGTGGACGACGCTTATCAACGATAGCGATGTCTACATCACCTAGCGCTTTAGCGGTTGCACGAGCACGTACAACACCACCAAGGTCTGGAGAAACCACGACTGGGTTTTCTAGGCCACGGTTAGCCATGTCTTCTAGAAGAACTGGAGTGCCGAAGATGTTATCAACAGGTACATCGAAGAAGCCTTGGATTTGCTCTGCGTGTAGGTCGATAGTAAGAACGCGGTCGACACCAACGTTAGAAAGGAAATCTGCAACAACTTTTGCAGTAATAGGCACACGAGCAGAACGTACACGACGATCTTGACGGGCATAACCGAAGTAAGGGATTACAGCAGTAATACGGCCAGCAGAAGCACGGCGCATTGCGTCAATCATTACCACCAATTCCATAAGGTTGTCATTGGTTGGTGCACAAGTTGATTGAATCAGGAATACATCGCTACCACGAACGTTTTCATTGATTTGAACAGCGACTTCGCCATCAGAAAAACGGTCTACAGTAGCATCGCCAAGAGAGATGTATAGACGATCAGCAATACGTTGGGCTAGTTCAGGTGTTGCGTTACCAGCAAATAGCTTCATATCAGGCACGGTGGAAACCTCGGGTTGCGTCCAGTTTTAAATAGATTGTGGGTGGGCTGATTGGTATTCAGCCAAAGTTTCTTTCAAAGGCGAAATGTTTCGTCCTCTCGCGACAAACGCGGAAACTGTGTCAGGCAGTTGCTCTAGCACCGATTCGGCTTCTTTTTTGCTGCTAAATTCAGCAAAAACGCATGAACCCGTACCAGTCAATCTCGACGGCGCGTATTGTAGCAGCCATGAAAGTTGCTTATCAACCTCTGGGTACAGCATTCGCACAATTTTTTCGCAATCGTTTACGTATTCTTGCTCTAGAAGCGTTGCTAGTGCTCGCTTCGGCGTATTTCGAGTTAATTCTGAATGTGTGAATATGTCTACAGTTGCTATGCTCACTTGAGGTTTGACAACGAGATACCATTTTTCATCCGGATTAGCGGGCTGTAGTTGTTCTCCAACCCCTTCGGCAAAGGCGGCGTGGCCTCGAACGAAGACCGGAACGTCAGCACCAAGCTGCAAACCGATTTCGGCAAGTTGATCATCAGAGAGGTTGAGTCGCCATAAATAATTAAGCGCGACCAGCACGGTTGCTGCATTTGAAGAGCCCCCACCAATGCCACCTCCCATTGGCAACACTTTCTTGAGTTCAATGTCCGCACCGAAAGAGGTCGATGTATATTGTTGGAGGGCAGTTGCGGCTTTCCAAATCAGGTTATCTTCTGTCGCAACGCCTGGAATTTCAGGGGTTATTGTGATCGCACTGGTTTCTTGATTTGCACTAACTGTTAGCTCATCGCCAAATTCGACAAACTGAAATAAGGTCTGAAGTTCGTGATAGCCATTGTCGCGTCGGCCAGTGATATAAAGAAATAAATTCAGTTTAGCCGGAGAAGGCCAGTGGGTTGGCGTTGTTATCATTTTTTCAGTGTCCACTTCGAAACTACAATGTTGATTTTGTTCTCGTCTTGCTTGAATGACAATCGAGTAGGGAGTGGGATTGTCTCTACCTTAGTGTTGTCTTCACTAGAGTTCTTGTTGTCTTCACCAGATAATAGTTTACTCGGCATCTCTGTATTGCGATAGTTAGCAAAACTCAGTGTCCATAGCTGGTTGCTGACTTGTTTGGTGAGAGATTCAAGCGTGTTGGTGGTGTTCAATTGGTAGCTGTCGGCTTGATCTGGAATGCCAAGGAACCATTGCGGTAGATGGTCAATGGGAATCTGCAATCCAGTAAGTTGTTCCACAAGAACGGAAGCACTTGCATGAGTAAAAACTTGGTCATCATAAGTGACTACCTTGGCACCCGAACTGTCAATTGTGAGGTTCAAGGCGGTTTGACCGAGAAAAGTCGTAAGCCTTAGTTGACTCTGATTTGGTGAATGCTTCCATATGAAGTTTAGGCTTTGGCGCTGCTCTGGAGAAATATAAGCGAGCTTGCCTGAGGCTTGATAGTTTTCTATCTGTAAAAGCCGGTTTTGGTGACTTTGCCACTCAACGCTGGTCGGTTGTTCTGGGATAGACGAGCAACCCACCATAATTATGGTCAAAAAAATAAGAGACGTGATTTTACGAAGCTTGCTCATATTTGCTCACAACTTGTTCAAATTTATCTAAAAAACGCTTCAACTATAGCATTGAATTCACGAACTCAGGAAAACAAATCCCGCTTGCTCTTTAAATAGAGCCATGCATCAAGTAAAATTCGCCCCTTGTTTCCATTCCCTGATCGAGAACTTCTGATACATGTCTTTGCTTGCCGTAGGTATCAATCACAATACAGCGTCGGTTGAATTGCGAGAAAAAGTCGCTTTTGGTCCAGATAAATTATCTGAGGCACTCAAGCAACTGAACGCAAATGCACACGTAAATGGAAGTGTCATACTTTCTACCTGTAATCGAACTGAAGTGTATTGTGACGTCAAAGGCGTGGCAAAAAACAAGCTCATCGATTGGTTGTCAGTTTTCCATCAAGTTAGCCCTGAAGAGCTAAAACCCAGCATTTATGTCCATGAAGAGCAGGCCGCGATTAAACATTTAATGCGCGTAGCTTGTGGTTTGGACTCCTTGGTATTGGGTGAGCCGCAGATCTTAGGTCAGGTGAAGCAAGCTTATACGGACTCGCGAGAGAACAAATCTGTTGATGCTTCAATGGAAAAACTGTTCCAGAAATCATTTTCTGTCGCTAAGCGTGTTCGAACTGAAACTGAAATTGGTGGAAGCGCGGTTTCAGTTGCTTACGCAGCTTGTACGTTAGCCAAACACATCTTTGAGTCGATTGCTGAATCAACGGTGTTATTGGTGGGTGCGGGTGAGACGATTGAATTGGTGGCAAAACACCTTTCAGCGAATGGTTGCACCAAGATGATTGTCGCCAACCGAACTCGTGAGCGTGCTTTAGGGTTGGCAGAAGAGTTTGGCGCTGAAGTGATCAGCCTCAATGAAATTCCTGACCATTTGCATAGAGCGGATATCGTGATCAGCTCAACTGCAAGCCCGCTGCCTATTATTGGCAAGGGCATGGTTGAAACCGCACTGAAGACAAGAAAGCATCAACCTATGTTGTTGGTTGATATTGCGGTTCCTCGTGATGTGGAATCTCAGGTCGGCGATCTGAATGATGCTTACCTATATTCCGTTGACGATTTGCAGTCGATCGTTGATGGCAATATTGAACAACGAAAAGTAGAAGCGATTCAAGCTGAAGCAATAGTTAGTGAAGAAAGCGCCGCGTTTATGAGTTGGATGCGTTCACTGCAAGCGGTAGACAGTATTCGTGATTACCGTAAATCGGCCAATGAAATCCGAGAAGATTTATTAAGTAAGAGTTTACAATCACTTGCCGCTGGCGGTGACCCTGAGAAAGTCCTACTTGAGCTAAGTAATAAGCTCACAAACAAATTGATCCATGCTCCAACGCGTGCACTTCAAAGTGCAGCTGAGCAAGGAGAACCTGCAAAATTAATGGTCATTAGACAGAGTTTGGGCTTAGAAAACCCTCAATAATATTCGACCTCCAACAGAATAAGACATTATGAAAGCCTCGATTCTAATAAAGCTTGAAACACTTGTTGAACGCTATGAAGAAGTTCAACATCTACTTGGTGATCCCGGTGTACTTGGGAATCAAGACAAATTCCGTGCCTTGTCAAAAGAGTATTCTCAATTAGAAGAGGTGACGGGGTGCTTCAAATCATACCAGCAAGCTCAAGAAGATTTAGAAGCTGCTGAAGAGATGGCAAATGAAGACGACGCAGAAATGCGCGAAATGGCTCAAGAAGAGATCAAAGATGCGAAAGCGAACATTGAACGTCTGACTGATGAGCTGCAAATTCTTCTGATTCCAAAAGATCCAAACGATGAGCGTAACTGTTTCTTAGAGATTCGTGCCGGTGCTGGTGGTGATGAAGCGGGTATTTTTGCGGGTAACCTTTTCCGCATGTACTCTAGATTTGCCGAGAAAAAAGGTTGGCGCGTTGAGGTGATGAGCAGCAATGTTTCAGAGCAGGGCGGCTTTAAAGAGATGATCGCTAAAATCAGTGGCGACGCTGTTTATGGCACAATGAAGTTCGAGTCTGGCGGTCACCGTGTACAACGTGTACCTGAGACTGAATCTCAAGGTCGTGTTCATACATCAGCTTGTACCGTTGCGGTTATGCCTGAGATCCCAGAAGCAGATCTTCCAGAGATCAAAGCGGGCGATCTTAAAATTGATACTTTCCGTGCATCTGGCGCGGGTGGTCAGCACGTTAACACCACGGATTCAGCAATCCGTATTACTCACTTGCCAACAGGTACCGTAGTAGAGTGTCAAGACGAGCGTTCTCAGCATAAAAACAAAGCGAAAGCGATGGCTGTTCTTGCGGCTCGTATCGTTCAAGCTGAAGAAGAGCGTCGTGCTGCTGCTATTTCAGATACACGTCGTAACCTATTAGGCTCTGGTGACCGTAGTGACCGTATTCGTACGTACAACTACCCACAAGGCCGTGTTTCTGATCACCGCATCAACTTAACTATCTACCGCCTGAACGAAGTTTTGGAAGGTGATATGCAAAGCCTGCTTGATCCTGTTCTACAAGAGCACCAAGCCGATCAACTAGCAGCACTTGCTGAGCACAACTAATTACTATGCAGTCAGCATATACGGTTGAAAGTGCTTTAAAGTCAGCAATCGTACAGCTTCAAGAGGGCGATAACACATCGCCCTCGATTGATGCTGCGGTACTGCTTTGTCACGCTTTAGATAAACCTAGATCTTACCTACTGACTTGGCCTGAGAAGCACCTCACTTCAGAACAAGAATCCGAATTCCATACCCTCCTAAAACGTCGCTTAACCGGTGAGCCTGTGGCTTACATTGTTGGTGAACGTGAGTTTTGGTCGCTGCCGTTAAAAGTCTCTCCTTCTACTTTAATCCCGCGCCCGGATACCGAGCGTTTGGTTGAAGTCGCTTTGGATAAAACCTACGGCAAACAAGGTGCGATTCTAGATTTAGGCACGGGCACAGGTGCTATCGCGTTAGCATTGGCGTCTGAGATGCCGAATCGACCAGTGATGGGTATTGATCTTCGCCCTGAAGCGCAGCAACTTGCTACAGAAAACGCTCAGCGATTAAATATCACTAACGCCACTTTTTTACATGGCAGTTGGTTTGAGCCTTTGAACTCGGTGAATTCTGAAGAAGAAGCTGTAAAGTTCTCGTTGATTGTCTCGAACCCACCTTACATTGAGAAGAACGATCCTCATTTATCTCAAGGTGATGTGCGTTTTGAACCGATCACAGCGTTAGTTGCTGAAGAGAAAGGTTTAGCTGATATTCGATACATCTCTGAAAACGCACGCGGTTTTTTAGAAAATGAAGGCTGGCTAGCATTTGAACACGGCTATGACCAAGGCTTGGCGGTACGTGAGATAATGCAACAACTGGGCTACTTGGATGTGGTTACAGAAAAAGATTACGGTGGTAATGACCGAGTGACATTGGGTCGTTACTGTTCATAGATAGTGGTTGCTCATAGGCTGCTGTTAATCATCTTGTGAGCAATAGATGATGAACTTGCTAAATTGATACCTTTAACTCGACAATACACTTAACTCGATAATGCACTTAACGCGGAAATACAGAGAATTAACGCAGAACTACAGGGCATTAACGGGTATTGTGTGGCTCGTGTTAACGAAAGCACATATAAAAATATAAAGGAATACCATGTACGAAGGTTTAAAACATTTTCACCTACTAACGATTGCTATAAGCGCGCTACTTCTTTCGATTCGTTTCGCTCTGATGATGGTTAACTCACCAAAGCTTAAGCATCCTTTCTTGCAGCGTTTCCCTCATATCAATGACTCGTTGCTGCTGCTATCGGGTATTGGTTTGATTTTTATCACTGGCTTTATTCCGTTTACACCAGCAGCACCATGGTTAACTGAAAAACTAACTTGTGTTATGGCTTACATCGCACTGGGCTTCTTTGCACTTAAGTTGGGTAAAAACAAGCTATTGAGAGTTTTCTCTTTCTTTGGTGCGCTTGGCTGGTTAGCGATGGCAGGCAAAATTGCAATGACGAAGACACCAACATTTTTCGGTTAATTATCTCCTTATTTCGGTTAGTTACGTATGTACGAATTTTTTGATGAAGACTTTGACCAGCTAGAGTTAGCTGAAGGTGCATTGATCTTAAATAAAGCGATTAACCCAGAAACTCAAGACAGCTGGGCTGAGCAAGAACTGGCGAGATTGTTAAAAGACGCTGAGTTTGCTTTGGTTAATGAAACCGATGAGCAGCAGAAGTTTGAATCTTTTATTCGACTATTCTTTCACGAGTGGGGTTTTGCTGGCGATAAAGATGCGTACTTCTCTTCGGAAAACGCATTCATCGATAAAGTGCTCGAGAGAAAGAAAGGCATCCCTGTGAGTCTTGGTGCGATTTTTCTTTTTCTAGGTCGCAAGCTAGGCTTCCCTGTAGAGGGCGTCTCTTTCCCTACTCAATTCTTGCTAAAAGTGAGTTGGTACGGGCAAGCAGCCGTCTATATTAACCCTTACAACGGTGAGTATGTTGGCGTACAAACTTTACGAGCTTGGTTAATCGGCCATGATGGCCCACTCGCTAAGGTGAAAGCGGAACACTTAGAGGTTGCCGATCACCCAACGATTATTGGTAAGTGGCTAGCGTTGCTTAAGAGTGCATTATTGCGAGAAGAGCGTTATACGCTTGCATTGAAGTGTACTGATCTTGCGTTAACGTTTGTGCCGGATGATCCGTATGAAATCCGTGACCGTGGCTTTATTTATCAGCAGCTAGACTGTCATCAAGTTGCTGCAACGGATTACCAATACTTTATCGACCAATGCCCAGATGACCCTGCATCTGAGTTACTGAAATCTCAAGTGAACGTCATGAACGAAAAGACAGTGGTTGTTCACTAATTAATAATTATTTAGAGAGAATATGATGGAACAGAAAACAGTTCACATTGGTGACATGCCAATTGCTAACGACAAGCCATTTACGCTATTTGCAGGCATGAACGTTCTTGAATCTCGCGATCTAGCAATGCAGATCTGTGAGCATTACGTGAAAGTCACAGAGAAGTTGGGCATCCCTTACGTATTTAAGGCGTCTTTCGATAAAGCAAACCGCAGCTCAGTTCACTCATACCGTGGTCCAGGTATGGAAGAAGGTCTTAAAATCTTCCAAGAACTGAAAGATACCTTTGGCGTGAAGATCATTACTGATATCCACACAGAAGCACAAGCTCAGCCTGTTGCAGACGTGGTTGATGTAATCCAGCTTCCAGCGTTTCTTGCTCGCCAAACTGACCTTGTTGAAGCGATGGCTAAAACCGGTGCTGTAATCAACGTGAAGAAGCCTCAGTTCATGAGCCCAGATCAAGTGGGTAATATCGTTGATAAGTTTGCTGAGTGTGGCAACGACAACATCATTCTTTGTGAACGTGGTTCTTGCATGGGATATGACAACTTAGTTGTTGATATGCTTGGTTTCGGTGTAATGAAAAAATCATCAAACGGCAGCCCAATTATCTTTGATGTGACTCATGCGCTTCAAATGCGTGACCCATCAGGTGCTGCCTCTGGCGGTCGTCGTGAGCAAACCGTTGAACTTGCTAAAGCGGGTCTTGCGACGGGTATTGCGGGTCTGTTTCTTGAGGCTCACCCTAACCCTGATCAAGCACGCTGTGATGGCCCATCGGCGCTACCTCTAGATAAACTAGAGCCGTTCTTGAAGCAGATGAAAGCACTTGATGACCTTATCAAAGGCTTCGACCACATCGATATCAAATAGCTTTGGCTGATGCCAAATAACTAGCATTAAATCGCTAATGTTAATGAGTTTAAGTGGTTATTTAACTGCATAAGATTAACGCCCAACTCTTAGAGTTGGGCGTTTTTATTTAACGGATATCCGTTTAGCGAACTGAAGCCTCGGCCGATTTTGACGATGACTAAGTCGTTTTTCGATGATTAAGCTGTTTAGTCGTTAACTAACCTGTTTTTCAGAGTACTAATCAACGGTAGATGATTAAATCTTTGTTAACAGAACCTCTGATTCCCTAAGAAAGTGGTATAGGTGTGTGAGGTCTGTCCTGTTTATAGTAAATTACTGATGTTCATCACACTTTATAAGTAAACGATTGCCTGTGATGCAGGGGAAGTTTGAGTGTAATCTCATAATTTTGTTACACTTAACTGCCTATCTATGCGTGACCAATTCGACATAAATATGAAATCGTCGTGTTACATCTAGAATGTTAATTTAAGATTAGTCATGTTGAAGTCTTATTGTTCGAACTCCAGGAAAGGGGTCGCAATAGATTATAAAAAGCAGTGGATTCCCCTAAAAAGTTCAAAGGTATGACAATGAAGCAACGCCTTATTCTAAAGACAGCACTAAGTGCTGCAATCCTAGCTACTCTAGCTGGGTGTGCGTCTCAATCAACTCAAGATTGGAACCAAGACGAAACTTACAAGCTAACGGTTCTACATACTAACGACAACCATGGTCGTTTTTGGCAGAACAAATACGGTGAATACGGCATGTCTGCGCGTAAAACGCTTGTTGACCAACTTCGTGCTGAAGTTGAAGCAGAAGGCGGTAGCGTGTTGCTTCTATCTGGTGGTGACATCAACACCGGTGTGCCAGAGTCAGATCTTCAAGATGCAGAACCTGATTTCAAAGGTATGAATAAAATTGGTTACGATGCAATGGCATTGGGTAACCACGAGTTTGACAACTCTTTAGACGTACTACAAAAGCAGATCGACTGGGCTAATTTCCCAATGCTATCTGCAAACATCTACGACAAAGCAACAGGCGAACGCAAGTTCCAAGCTTACGAGATGTTTGAAAAGCAAGGTATCAAGATTGCGGTTATCGGTCTAACTACTGAAGACACGGCAAAAATCGGTAACCCTGAGTTTATCGCGAACATTGATTTCCGTGACCCTAAAGAAGAAGCGAAGAAGCTGATCGCTGAACTTAAAGAAACAGAGAAGCCAGATTTAATCTTCGCTGTGACTCACATGGGTCACTACGAAAACGGCCAACGTGGTGTTAACGCACCGGGTGATGTAGCACTTGCTCGTTACCTAAACGAAGGCGACCTAGACATGATCGTTGGTGGTCACTCTCAAGAGCCTGTATGTATGGAAGGCCCTAACGTTGCGAAGAAAAACTTCAAGCCGGGTGATGAGTGTAAACCAGACGTACAGAACGGTACTTACATCGTTCAAGCTCACGAGTGGGGCAAGTACGTAGGTCGTGCTGATTACGAATTCCGTAACGGCGAACTAGAGATGGTGAGCTACGATCTGGTTCCAGTTAACCTTAAGAAGAAAGTTAAGATTGACGGTAAGAAACAACGTGTTCTTATTCAAGATGAAATCGCACAAGACCCAGAGCTACTTGAATTCCTACGTCCTTTCCAAGAGCAAGGTCAAGCACAGCTAGAAGTTCAAATTGCTGAGACAAATGGCAAGCTTGAAGGCGATCGTAACGTGGTTCGTTTCAAACAAACTAACCTAGGTCGTTTGATTGCGACTTCTCACATGGAGCGTGCACAAGCAGACTTCGCTGTGATGAACTCTGGTGGTGTTCGTGACTCAATTGAAGCGGGCAACGTGACTTACAAAGATGTACTGAAGGTACAACCTTTTGCAAACATCCTGACTTACACAGACATGACAGGTAAAGAAGTTCTAGATTACCTAAATGTTGTGGCTACGAAACCAATCGACTCTGGTGCTTACGCACAGTTCGCTGGCATTTCAATGACAGTAACGAACGGTGAAGTATCGAACGTATTCATCGGTGGCAAACAGCTTCGTTTAGACGAAACATACCGCTTCACAGTGCCAAGCTTCAACGCGGCTGGTGGTGACGGTTACCCTAAACTTTCTGACCACCCTGGTTACGTGAACACAGGTTTTGTTGATGCTGAAGTACTGAAAGAGTACCTAGAAGCGAACAGCCCGGTTGACGTGAACAAGTACGCACCGTCAGGTCAAATGGTTTACAAGTAATTGACCCCAGTTAATTGAATCATTAGGTGCTAAATTAGATTGACTCTAGCACCATGATAAATTTAACTAAAGCGACGCCTCGGCGTCGCTTTTTGTTTATCTATCGTTTGGATTTGTTATGACCCCTGCAATCAACCTTGCCAAGAAAAAGAAAATCGCTCATACCGTACATCAGTATCATCACGATGCAAACAACACCAACTATGGGTTAGAGGCGGTTGAAGCTCTGGGGCAGGATCCCAAACGCGTGTTCAAAACGCTATTATTTTGTTTGAACGGCGTCGCTAAAGATTTGGTTGTGGCTGTTATTCCTGTCGACCAGAAGCTAAATCTTAAGCTTGCGGCTAAAGCGGCGAAAGGTAAAAAAGCAGAGATGGCGAACCCTGATATTGCTCAGAAAACCACGGGTTATGTGGTGGGTGGGATCAGCCCTCTTGGTCAGAAAAAAGCCTTGCCTACCTTTGTTCATTCCAGCGCGACAGATTTTGAAACGATATGCGTGAGTGCAGGGAAGCGCGGGCTAGAAATTGAACTCGACCCGAAAGACTTAGCGCTACTGACTCGCGGTGAGTTTGCTGATCTATGTTTATAGATTGTCGTCGTCATGATGATACAACTACCGAATGACAAACAAAAACGCCCGCTAGATTAACCTAGCGGGCGCTTTTATATTGAGTGTCTATCCTGAAATGTGCTTGTACATTGAGGACGAATTATGACTACTTCTTCAGACCTAAAGTACCACCAACACGCTTCGGTGCAGGCTTACCGCTTCGACGATCGTTATTGCTGCGATCTGTGCGGGTGCGATCCGAACTGTTTCTATCTGAATTAGAACGCTCTGAACGAGAGTTCGATTTCCAGTTCTCGGTATTGCCACCGCTTTCACCATTCGACGAGTTACGGCCACGCTTCGAGTTTGGCGCATGTCGGAATTCATCCGCGTTATTACCGCGATAGGTGCGAGTACGATTCTCGTTTTGATTACGTCGCGCTGTTGAGGTTTGATTTTCCTCACGGCTATCAAATAACTTAGCATCGGTTGCCTTGCGGATTCGCTGACCTTTTGCGTTCATTTTTGATGCATCTTCGGTGCTCACTGAACCTTCGCACATCGCTAGTATCTCAGTGATTTCTTCTTCGCTCAGGTAGCGCCACTTTCCGTTAGGAATGCCATCAAGTGAGATGTTCATAATACGAACGCGACGTAGTTTGAATACTTCATAGCCTAACGCTTCACACATACGACGGATCTGGCGGTTAAGGCCTTGAGTCAACGTAATTCGGAATGAGAACTTAGTCTCTTTCTCGACATTACATGGCAAGGTAACGGTATCCAAAATAGGAACACCTGAAGCCATTTTCTTCAAGAATTCCGTCGTAATCGGCTTATCTACACGCACCACATATTCTTTCTCGTGGTTGTTACCTGCACGTAGGATTTTGTTTACGATGTCGCCATCGTTGGTCAAGAAGATAAGACCATCAGAAGGCTTATCTAGACGACCAATAGGGAAAATACGTTTGTGGTGGCCGATAAAGTCGACGATGTTGCCAGGAATATCACGTTCAGTAGTACAGGTGATGCCTGTTGGTTTATTAAGAGCAATGTAGATCGGCTTCTCTTTTGAGCGAACAGGTTTATTGTCGATCTCAACATCATCACCGGGCAAGACTTTCGTTCCCATCTCAGGGATCTTACCGTTAATAGTAACTCGGCCTGCATCAATGAGTTTGTCGGCTTCGCGGCGTGAGCAAAAACCAGTTTCACTGATGTATTTATTAAGGCGTTTAGCTTGGGATTCTTGTGACATGATATTCTCTTAGCGTTTCACAACGGAAATATAGATAAACAAAAAGCAACCTTTGGATAGTTGCTTTGAGTTGGGATTCGTTAACTGAGGACAATTTTAGCACTTGGTGTGAGTCTAGGCACGAAATATCGATCTTGATGCAACTCGCTATCAGTGTACTTATCTGTTTCAACCAGTTAACTGGTGCGTTTTTGATGGCGCTCTCTGTTCTCTAGCTTTTTCTCATTACTCTTTCTGAGCATAACGTAGACTGCGCCGGTACCACCATGAAATTGCTGAGCAGAGTGAACACATTGAACGTCGTTAATTTGCGTGAGCCAATTCGCCACGTAGCTTTTCATCATGGCTGGTGGATTCGAGCGCTCACCTTTACCGTGAACAATGATAACGGTGCGAACATCCATTCTTAAACACTGGCGTAAAAATGAAAGTACTTCGTTACGAGCGTCTTTCAGTGTTTTCCTATGAAGATCGAGCTTGGCTTGAATAGGGTACTTACCTAAGCGCAGCTTCTTGTACACGCCTTCTTGAACGCCATCTTTTTTATACGCAATAACGTCTTCAGGTTTCAGCATTGGGGAGTAGTCGAGAGATAGGTAATCTTTTTCATCCTCAGACAGCCACATAGCCGCTTCACGCCTTGCAAGGTGAGATTCGGTAATTCGATGCACTTTTTGGTGCTCAGCGGTGTCATGGTCGATACGTTTCACATCGCCCATCATTTCTTGGAATAGATCTAAGTCGTCATCATGAGACATGGTGTTCATCTCAAGTCGTAGAAGAATAGGGTGAGTATACCTAAGTTGAGGCCGGGTTTAAAAATGAAAAAACCGGAGAAGACAATAAGTCTGCTCCGGTGCAAAGCGTTTTTACATCCACCCAAAGAAAATGATACTTAAAAGTAGATGACTTAGGCTGAGCGATTCTAGTGAGGAGATTTTTCAGTCATAACTTTGTAGATGAAGAAGCCTCCATAGAACATCATGAGACCCAGAGCCCCGAATATTACTATCATTGAAGATAGCCCCACTGCATTACCAAATAGGAGTTCTAGCCAAAAGTCCATGTGTATACCTCAAAGTTATATGACATGGCTCAGTGTATTAAGTAGCGTTATCAATTCACTGATCTGGATCAATCCTGTTTCATAAGTTAAATACTTGTTGGTGAGTGTGTGTTTTTCGTCACATTAGCCGTTGGGTTGTACGTCTTTTG
Organism: Vibrio sp. QJM3NY_26; assembly: GCF_057786005.1. Classification (NCBI taxonomy): domain Bacteria; kingdom Pseudomonadati; phylum Pseudomonadota; class Gammaproteobacteria; order Vibrionales; family Vibrionaceae; genus Vibrio; species Vibrio sp. QJM3NY_26. Next base: position 814,588 of record NZ_CM173515.1, read on the forward strand.
TTCGAACGATTCGATATTGTAAAAAAGAGTGAAAAAAGCTCTTGCGCATAAATTCAGAATCCGTATTATACGCTTCATCGACAGGCAATCAGCCAGTTAGATATCTCGGTGAATAGCGCAGCTTGGTAGCGCATCTGGTTTGGGACCAGAGGGTCGGGGGTTCGAATCCCTCTTCACCGACCACATTAAGAAAAAGGCTTCTCAGAAATGAGAAGCCTTTTTTGCATTTTGGTATGTGCGTCATTCCCTAGAGTGGCGAAGGAGCGAGTCGGGAATCTCTTGTTGTTCTAAACATCCCGCATAGAGAAAAGGATTGACTCAATAAGCCCGTCCCAAATCTGTTTATTTCACATCACAAGTGATGTTCTTGATTGGTGTCTCTGAAGTAACAAAGCAAACATACGCTTCAACAGGATTATTTGGACCAATTCGAATGTAACCTGCCTGTACTTCATCTTCGTTAAAAGTCACCGAGTGAGAGTTACCCGTCTTGCCATCGTAAAAGCTTGCTTCAAAATTACCATTCATTTGGCTTGCGATACGGTTGCGTGTCGTAGACGTCGTGAACGTAATATTCGCGCATCGCATGGGTGGCTTTTCAGTAATCAAAAACTGTCCGCTTTCTTTATCTAGCACGCCGCCTTTTGTATCTGGCTGAATGTCGATGGCTTGAAACTGTTCGATGGTACAAGTTTCTCTGGCAGACGCTGCCGTGGGCATCAGGATCGCGAGGGCTAAAGGTAAAGCGAAGAGTACTGGTTTCATGAGAACAACACCGTGTATAAAAAGAGCGAAAGATAATAGCACCGTTATGGTGCTATTAAATGTAATGATTCTGTTATTAGGTAATGGTTATATTATGAGAAGGTCATGGTCCCGAATTTAGTTAGTTGTCGTCACTAACCTCAAATTGACACTGAGCCTGTTGGCTTTGTGATTGTTGAGTGACATTAAAACCTTTCTCTTTTAACAACTGTAAAAGGTTACCTTCGCCAACTAGGTGCAAGGCGCCAACCACAATCAAGTAGTTCCCTTTCGAGTTAAGCTTCCAATCGGTGGCGGATAGTTTGTTGGCCCAGTCGATATTGCGATCAGTTAAGAATGCTTTCTCGAGTTCAGGCGACATCTTAGACAGCTCTGCGAAGGCTTCCAGCTTCGCTAAATCACCTGCTTTCCAGCTTTCGATTAAGCAATGAACCACACGATCAGTTTGGTCAAATTCTTCAAGGCTACTGACTAACCATTCTTTACCGTCGTCCTTTTGTTTTGTCATCAGGTCTATTTGGAACTGTAGGGGCTCTAAACTGATTACCGGAACATCTTGGATCGTTGCTTTGTGAGCTAGTGTCGCATCAACGCCGCTGGCGGAGCCATAACCAAGGTTTTTTAGCTGCTGCATCTGTATGGAAAGAGAAGTCGCCCAAGGCGGTGAGCTAAGCAGTTGTTGCGTCGGCATCTCCAACGATTTTGATATGTCGGTTAATAATTGCAGTTGTTCTTCATTGAGCACATCGGCTGTGGTGAGTTTGCTGTGAGGATATACAACGCCATCAGACTTTCTGATATCCGTTTCGATAACTAACCCATCACTGTTTTTTAGCGCATCGGTGATCGCTGAAGGAAGTGGGTACATACTCTCGTCCCCAACGTGCACGGAACCTAAGATAGTGAGTGTCAGTTCATCCTTTTTTGCTTGCCAATAAAGGGGCTCGGCGACCGCTTGCCTAGCTGAAAAAGCGAGAACGAATAAAGTCATGTAGAAGAATGGGCGCAAAGGGAGCTCCTTTAGGAAGTCTTAAACTCGTTAAAATCGATTTTGACGGTGTTTTTTAACGGTTTTTTTTGAGAACGATGTCACGTTGTTTGTACGAAAAGTATAACAACACCAACAAACTCTTAAACCTTTCTCAGTAACAACGACATGATTTTATGAAATCCTTTCAAAAGATTGTGATTCAATTCTCAAATATTACGTCAAAATAAAACTGACGGAACTGTCGATGTCGGTAACTTTATGATTTTAATCAGGTTAATTTTATCAATATTTTTTAGATTTGAAGCCGATCACTTTATTAACTTGATTTAATTCACGGCGAAAAATAAGGCCATATAGTTTATCTAACTTTTGAAGCGTTCTATTTTGCTTCTGACTCAATTTTTTAAATTTATGGGTGAATACGATGTTGAAGAGAAACTTACTATCTGTAGCGGTACTGGCTGGTTTAACGGGTTGTGCGGTAACACAAGCACCAGAACAAAAGGTGGTTAATGCACTGGCTGATAACCTTGATGTGCAATACGAAATCTTGACGAACCACGGCGCAAACGAAGGCATGGCTTGTCAGGATTTAGGCGCAGAGTGGGCATCATGTAACAAAGTGAACATGACTCTGAGCAACGACGGTGAAGCGATCGATTCGAAAGATTGGACTATCTACTTCCACAGTATTCGCCTTATCTTAGATGTTGATAATGAGCAGTTTAAAATCACTCGTGTAACGGGCGACCTACACAAACTAGAACCTACAGATAAGTTCGATGGTTTTGCCGCTGGTGAAGAAGTGATTCTTCCACTAACAAGTGAATACTGGCAACTGTTTGAAACCGACTTTATGCCGGGTGCATTTGTAACGGCGCCAAACGCTGAACCTAAGATGATTGCTTCATTGAATACGGAAGATGTCGCGTCGTTCGTAACAGGTTTGGAAGGAAACAACCTTAAGCGTACACCTGATGACAACAATGTCATGGCAACAGCGGTTACTCGCTTTGAAAAGAATGCTGATCTGGCAACGCAAGATGTATCAACCACTTTACTACCAACGCCAATGTCGGTAGAAGCGGGCGAAGGTTCAGTGAGCATTGCTGGTGGTATTGCCCTACCTAAAGACGCATTCGATGCTGAGCAGTTCGCTGCAATTGAAGAACGTGCAGATGTGGTAAACGTAGATGTGAGTGGCGACCTACCTGTTAGTGTTGCTGTTGTTCCTACTCAGTTTACGGGTGATTTAGCGAAATCTGGCGCTTATGAACTAAGCATCTCGGAAGAGGGGATTGCGATTAAAGCGTTTGATCAAACAGGTGCTTTCTACGCCGTTCAGTCTATTTTTGGCCTAATAGACAGTCAGAACGCTGAATCATTACCACAACTGTCGATCCAAGATGCGCCACGCTTTGACTACCGCGGTGTGATGGTAGATGTTGCTCGAAACTTCCACTCAAAAGATGCCATCCTAGCCACGCTAGATCAAATGGCAGCCTACAAGATGAACAAACTGCACCTTCACTTAACGGATGATGAAGGCTGGCGTTTAGAAATTCCGGGTTTACCAGAGCTAACGGATGTAGGGTCTAATCGTTGTTTCGATTTGGAAGAGCAAAGCTGTTTACTGCCTCAGCTAGGTTCGGGTCCAACAACAGACAACTTTGGTTCTGGTTTCTTTAGTAAAGCGGATTACGTCGAGATCTTAAGCTACGCAAAAGCGCGCAGCATCGAAGTAATCCCAGAAATTGATATGCCAGCACACGCTCGTTCTGCTGTGGTATCAATGGAAGCGCGTTACACTCGCCTAATGGCCGAAGGTAAAGAAGCGGAAGCGAACGAATACCGTCTGATGGATCCACAAGATACATCGAACGTAACCACGGTTCAGTTCTACGATAAGCAAAGTTTCATTAACCCATGTATGGAATCTTCAACTCACTTTGTCGATAAAGTTATCTCTGAAGTGGCGGCAATGCACCAAGAAGCGGGCGTTCCACTAACGACTTGGCACTTTGGCGGCGATGAAGCGAAAAACATCAAGTTAGGTGCTGGCTTACAAGATGTTAATGCAGAAGATAAAGTGGCATGGAAAGGTGACATTGACTTGGCTAAGCAAGACAAGCCATTCCAACAATCTCCACAGTGTCAGTCTTTGATCGCTGATGGTACTGTGAGCGATTTCGGTCACCTGCCAAGTCACTTTGCAGAGCAGGTATCTAAGATTGTTGCTGATAAAGGTATTCCACACTTCCAAGCATGGCAAGATGGCCTGAAATACAGCGAAGGCGAGGAAGCATTTGCAACAGAAAGTACGCGCGTTAACTTCTGGGACGTTCTTTACTGGGGCGGCACTTCATCTGTATACGACTGGTCAGCAAAAGGGTATGACGTAATCGTCTCTAACCCAGACTATGTGTACATGGATATGCCATACGAAGTCGATGCTGCAGAGCGCGGTTACTACTGGGCAACTCGTGCAACCGATACTCGTAAGATGTTTGGCTTCGCACCAGAAAACATGCCACAAAATGCAGAAACATCACTAGACCGTGACGGCAATGGCTTCAGTGGTAAAGGTGAAATTGAAGCGAAACCTTTCTATGGTTTGTCGGCGCAACTTTGGTCTGAAACAGTACGTACTGATGAGCAATATGAATACATGGTATTCCCTCGCGTTCTTGCTGCAGCAGAAAGAGCATGGCACAGAGCGGATTGGGAAAACGACTATAAAGTGGGCGTTGAATATTCTCAAGAATCAAACCTAGTGAATAAGCAGGATTTAAACAGCGACTTTAATCGCTTCGCGAATATTGTTGGTCAACGTGAACTGGCGAAACTTGAGAAAGCAGGTATTGATTACCGACTACCAGTACCGGGCGCTCAGGTTGTTGATGGCAAGCTAGCGATGAACGTACAATTCCCAGGTGTAGAGCTGCAATACTCTGCTGATGGTGAAAACTGGCTGACTTATGATGAGCAGCAACGTCCTTCGGTTTCAAGCGAAACGTACATCCGATCTATCTCTGAAAGTGGCGAGAGAGTAAGCCGAGTTACTTCGGTTAAATAATCGATAAGCAACATTAACAAAAGGGCTCTCTAGCTATTATCTTACTTAGATAAAAAGCGGGAGCTCTTTTTGTTTAAGGCGGGTTAAGTCTTTCTCTTAAACTGAAACATATAGAAACCGTCTTTGTTTATATCGTCAACAATGCACATAAGGTGAGTTTCGTCTCAAAAGTGACGGGCTTCTCATTATTCTCTTCAAAAAATAAGTCCCCTATAAAAAACTCTAAATCAGATGTGATTGAACTAACTGAATCTAATTTTGCGTCGTAAAATAATGTGATCTTGATCTGTACATTTTTGCGTCTTGAGTTTTTTATCAATTTTTATGTTTTTAAGTAACTGATTTTAAACTGTTAAATAACTTGTTCTTTTTTGATAGTGAGAGAGATCACTCTGCCCACTCTTTTATTTTGAAACGCAAATTAATTCGAGCAACATAGATTTCATGCCAGGGAGGCTACCAACTACTCAAGCGGTGAAGGTGAATGATGTACCGAAGATGTGCCGCTGAAAAAATCAAACTAAGGCAGTTTACTATGAAAAAAATTATCGCTCTAAGTGCACTTTCTCTTGCTTTTGCTTCTAGTGCTTTTGCTGGTTCTTCTTACGTTACAGGTAACGTTCAATTTCACTCTGATTTCCAACCAAACGCTACGTCTACATTAGAAGCTGGCCACACGTTTGATTCAGGTACAACGCTACTAACAGAGTTCGATGGTATCTCTCTTGGTAAGTACGACGATGATGCTCTACAAGACAACAACATTGGTAACTCTCCATACATCACTCTTGGTGTTGAGCAGATGTACAACATCAATGATAACCTATGGGTTGCTGCTGGTTACCACCACCTACTAAATAACGGTGAGACGGTTCAGTACCGTCCGCTAGTTAAGATTGGTTATAACTTCGATAACGGTATTTCTATCAGCAACCGTACTCGTTACCACGCTATGGAAGATAGCAAAGCTGACGACCAAACTCGTTTTGATAACCGTATCGGCTACGCAGTAAACGCTGAGCTAGCTCTAAGCTACAACAACGTATACGTGATGAGCGATGCTGATAATACTATGGACCACGAGCTTCGTGCTACATGGACTCGTCAAGGCGTTCAACCTTACTTTGAGTACCGTAACCAAGCTGACAATGCTAACAACGCATTCGTATTCGGCGCTTCTTACGGCTTCTAAGCCGATTCACTTGGCTGCTTAGTCTATTAGATTATTAGCCGAGTGAGCTTCTTCGCTAAATAGCTTTTTTGTTAAATAGCTTTTTGCTAAATAGCGTCTTCGCTAACTAGCGATGAAAACATAGCAGTACTAACAGCCCGGTTGGTACCGCTACAAGATTTGCTTTACTGTCCAAAAGCAAAGAGCCTAGCAAGTAAACCACAGTCTTGGGTTTGCTTAATACTAGGCTCTATTTTTATGTTTTCATTTCTCTCTTAGTGTTCGTGTACTTTAGTTGCCTTTATAGTGACGGTATTCAAACACCTGACCTTTCTCGTTAAACGCATACACAGAATACTCGTCTTTCTTATCGCCATGCTCCATGCCCGGAGAGCCCATTGGCATGCCCGGAACAGCTAAGCCAATCGCATTACGTGGTGGGTTTTCTAAAAAGGCTTTCACGTCTTCTGCTGGAATGTGCCCTTCAAATACGTAACCGTCGATCTCTGCCGTGTGGCAAGAGGCTAGCTCTTGTGTTACCCCTAGCTTCTGCTTGATTGGATTCATATCATCGTGGAGTTTCTCTGTCACATCGAACCCAGCATCTCGCATATGTTCAGTCCATTCTGTGCAGCAGCCGCAGTATGGTGATTTGTGGTTTAGAACATCGATAGCCAAAGCTTGTCCTGAGATCGCAGCGAGTGCAGTAAGAGTCATAACTTTACGAATCATGGTTAACCTCATGAATATGGTTTTTGTTGATATTAGAATGAGTGGGTTTGAACAATCTCAGCCTGTTGGCATTGCTCACTACCGTAATTGACGACATCGCCATCGCTGCGCCTGCAACGACTGGGCTTAGTAAAAATCCGAAAAATGGATAGAGCACACCCGCTGCAATAGGAATACCAAGCGAGTTATAGATAAAGGCACCAAATAGGTTTTGCTTCATGTTTCTAACTGTAGCTTGGGATAGCTCGATCGCATTGCTAACTGATAATGGCGATGAGTTGAGTAGTGTCATTTGCGCACTCTCGATTGCGACATCGCTGCCGCTGCCCATTGCTATACCTATATCCGCCTGAGCCAGTGCTGGCGCGTCGTTAATACCATCTCCAACCATGGCAACGCTCTTATATTGTTGTTGAAGCTGAACAATATGTTGAGCTTTCTGCTCTGGAAGTACTTCCGAGATAACCTCGTCGATACCGACGCTTTTACCTATCGCTTGAGCAACAGAATCGTTGTCGCCTGTTAATAGCACGGTGTGAATTCCGGCGGATTTTAGTTGAGCAATGGCTTGTTTGCTATCTATTTTTAATGCGTCTGAAATACCAAATATGCCTTCCAGTTTTTGACCGATTACAACGAAGATTGGTGTCCATGCCTGTGAGTGGCAAAGCTCAATAAAGTCCGCGCCAATTTCAGTCTCAATGCCAAGTTGAGTGAGGTACTTAAGTGAGCCGACTTGAACGTTCTTGCCGTTAATTATTGCTTGTACTCCTAACCCTCGTTGGTTTTCGAATTCGCTATGGGGTAGCGCCGAAACTTGTAAGCTTTCTGCATATTGGCAGACGGCTTTCGCTAGGGGGTGTTCTGACCCTACCTCTACCGAATAGGCGTAAGCCAGCAGTTCTTGCTCTGGTAAATCGCCATAAAAGGCTTGCTGAACGGTTGGCTTACCTTGGGTCAGGGTGCCTGTTTTATCAAACACGACGGCATCGATTTTACTGGCAGATTGCAACACATCAGCATCTTTGATCAAGACGCCAAACTCTGCTGCTTTGCCAACGCCGACAGTAATTGAGAGCGGCGTTGCTAGGCCCAAGGCACATGGACAGGCGATGATCAGTACAGTGGTTGATACCACGATCATGTAACTTGCACTAGGTTGCGGGCCAACAAGAAACCAAACTAGGGCGGCAATGGCTGCGATCGCGACTACAACAGGTACGAACACGGCCGAGATAGAATCAGCAAGCTTAGCTATCGCAGGTTTGCTGCTTTGTGCTTGGCGAACCATCTGAATGATTCGAGCCAGCATGGTGCTTGAGCCAATCCCAGTTGCTTCAATGATTAAGCTGCCATCACCATTAATGGTTCCTGCTGAAACACCATCATTAATCGATTTAACGTTGGGAAGCGGTTCGCCAGTCAGCATCGATTCATCGATATAAGATTCGCCAGATACCACGACACCATCAACCGGCACTTTCTCACCGGGTTTTACTCGTACTTGCATGCCGACCTGAATCGCTTCTACGGCGATGGTTTGTTCTTTACCATCGACGATAACTACCGCTTTTTGAGGCTGTAAGTTAATCAGTGCCTGTAAAGATTTGGTGGTGCGTGCTTTGGCTTTGGCTTCAATGTAGTGTCCTAAAGAGATAAGGCCGATAATCATTGCACTTGCTTCAAAATAGACATGACGTGATGGTTCTGGGAACCATGATGGAATCAGTACAACCAGCATTGAATAGAACCACGCTGCACCCGTGCCCAAAGCGACCAAGGTATCCATGGTCGCACGCTTATGCATGAGAGACTGCCAAGCATTCGTGAAGAAGCTGCGTCCCGAGGTCGCAAGCAGTATCAAACAGACCACACCAACCAATCCCCAAGCCAATTGGTCGTTAAATGTAACAATGGTCATGCTGCCACCGAACAGACCCCACGCCATCAGCGGAGCTCCGATAAACAGCGCGCTTACTGAATTCTTTAGGAAAGCTTTTTGGGTACGAAGTTGTTGTTCTTGCTGTTTTTGTTGTTGAGTTGCCGCGTCATCAACGAACTCGGCACCGTAACCTGCGGTTTTCACCGATTCTATTAGAGCGTTTTCGATGACGTCACGTGTTTTAGAGGTGAAGACCAAGGCTGTCTGTTCAGCGAGGTTGATCTGAGCTTGGTCGACGAACTCATTCTTTTTCAGCGCTTTCTCTACCGAAGAAACACAACTTGCACACGTCATTCCCTCAAGAACAAGGTGATAAGTATATTGGCTAGCTGCAGGTTTAGCTTGTGTCGGTTCAGCCGGCGTTGGTTTTTTATTTTCTTCTGAATCTGAACCTGAATTAGATAAAAGGTTATTGGCTTCAGAGTAGGGAGCTGCGTGATAACCCACACTTTCGACTAGCTCAATAATCTCGGATTCTTCAAGCAGAGTAACCAACGACAATTCATGTTTGGTGACGTTTAGATTTGAGGCTTGCTCAGTTTGTTGAATCGCCTGAGTCAGTTTGCTCACGCACTTACCGCAGCTAAGACCAGATAGCGAAAGGTGCAGTTGATTGCCCATGCTATAACCAAGCGTCGTTAACTGTTCGCTGAGTTGAACGTAATTAAACGGAGTCGAAATATCGATGTATGTCGGCGATATATCATTGATCGTCGTGTTGTCGAGATCGCCAAACAGGGTGCTAACTTTCTTCGCACAACCCATGCAATTTAGGCCGTTGAGCGCGGTGGTGTAATGGTTCATATCGATACTCCAATTCTCATCTACGCCTAACATAAACCTTCCCGTAAGGGTAAGGTCAAACATAAATTCAAGAATTTGATCTTAGTGGCATATGAGTGGGTGGGTTACGTTGGTGAAATAGGCGGGGGTTAAAGAAAAGCGTGGCTATAATTTATTGGCTCAGGCTATAGATTTGCTACATCGAAGCTGGATTTGGCCTTTCTACAGTGGCTTTCGCACAAGATCCGCGCATTAATCATTCACTACTGATTGTAGATTTAAGCGGTGGTGATAAAATAGCGCCCAAAATTTAGTGATATTTGTCTATTACAGACTTTGTATTAGACCCCACTAAAAGAATCACCTACATAATCAAGGTATTTAAATGACGGTTAAAACTCGTTTTGCTCCTAGCCCAACTGGCTATCTTCACGTTGGTGGTGCACGTACTGCACTTTACTCTTGGCTATTCGCTAAGAACCAAGGTGGTGAATTCGTTCTACGTATCGAAGACACGGACCTTGAGCGTAACTCTCAAGAAGCGGTTGATGCAATTCTAGAAGGCATGCAATGGATGGGTATGGAATGGGATGAAGGTCCTTACTACCAATCTAAGCGTTTTGACCGTTACAACGAAATGGTTGATAAGCTACTTGCTGAAGACAAAGCATTCAAATGCTACGCGTCTAAAGAGCTGCTTGATGAGATTCGTGCAGTACAAGAAGAAAACAAAGAAATGGCTCGTTACGATGCTAACCACCCTAAAATTGTTGCAGCAAACGAAGCAGCAAAAGAAGGTGATGCGTGCGTTATCCGTTTCCGTAACCCTAAAGAAGGCAGTGTAGTATTTGATGACCAAATCCGTGGTCGCATTGAAATCGCAAACAGCCAACTTGATGACCTAATCATTCGTCGTACAGACGGTGCTCCAACTTACAACTTCGTAGTTGTAGTGGATGACTGGGATATGGGTATTACACACGTTGTTCGTGGTGAAGACCACATCAACAACACACCTCGTCAAATCAACATCTACGAAGCACTAGGCGCGCCAGTTCCAACTTTCGCTCACTGTGCAATGATTCTTGGTGATGACGGTGCGAAACTTTCTAAGCGTCACGGTGCTGTTTCTGTAATGCAATACCGCGACGAAGGTTACCTACCAAATGCACTAAACAACTACCTAGTTCGTTTAGGTTGGTCTCACGGTGACCAAGAGATCTTCTCTCAAGAAGAGATGATTGAGTTCTTCAGCCTTAAAGCAATCAGCAAGTCTGCATCTGCATTCAACACTGAAAAGCTGCTTTGGTTGAACAACCACTACATCAAGACTTCTGAGCCTGAGTACGTTGCAAAATACTTGCAATGGCACCTAGACGCACAGAAGATCGATACAACAAACGGCCCAGCGATCACTGAAGTGATCAAGCTAGTTGGCGAGCGTTGTAACACGCTTATCGAACTTGCTGAGCAGTCTCGTTACTTCTACGAAGATTTCTCTGAGTTTGAAGTTGGCGCAGCGAAGAAGCACCTACGTGGTGTTGCTAAAGGCCCACTAGAGCTTGCTCTTGCTAAGGTTGAAGCACTTGAAGATTTCACTACTGCAAACATCAAAGATGGTGTGATTGCAGCAGTATGTGAAGAGCTAGAGATCGGCATGGGTAAAATCGGTATGCCACTTCGCGTAGCAGTAACAGGTGGCGGTCAGTCTCCTTCTGTTGATGCAGTAATGGAGCTTGTTGGTAAAGAGCGCGTAATCGCTCGCATCAAAATGGCTCTTGAGTTCATCGCTGAGCGTGAAGCTAACGCTTAATTGAGCGAATGCTAGATTCAAAAAAGGGTCAGTAACTTGGTTACTGACCCTTTTTATTTGTTTTGAGCTTGTTTTATCAAAGCTATGTCGATTCGAATTTATAGCTTGTCGTCGGAAATCATTTGAGTCGCTTGCGCAGCTGTTTTCTTATCGAACAAGATATCCATCATCGCTTTTATGCGTTCCATATCGTCGCCAAACTTTGAAAAATTTCCGCTATTTGGCGCTTTAAATTCGACATTGCCTACGCGTTGTTGATCTTGATAAGCCGAGATCTTAGCGTCTGCCACAAAGGTTCTGAAATCCCAGCTCCAACGAGAGACATAATCGAGCGTAATGTCCTCTGGGTTATGTTCTGAACCGTCCGCAACTACTTTACATTTAACTTGATTATTCAGACACCAATCGAGCATGGAATCAAGGAAGATGCTGCGAGTTTTTACATCTTCCACGATCGTGATATTTTCGATGTTGTTTGCTTCAGGAAGTGCATTGCCCGAATACTTCGGAGCACTGCAACCTGCGAGTAAAAAGACAACAGCAAGAGCTAGCCAGTTTTTCATTATCTATCCTAGATTTTTTTGAAGATGATGGAAGTGTTGATCCCGCCAAAGGCAAAGTTGTTGCTCATTAGATATTCAACATCCAATTCGCGACCAGAGCCTGTGATGTAATCGAGTTTGCCGCAGCGTTCGTCGATGTGCTCAAGGTTTAAGGTTGGGCTGAACCAACCTGAATGCATCATCTCTAGGCTTAACCAAGCTTCAATAGCACCACACGCACCAAGTGTATGACCAAAATAGCTTTTCAATGAACTGATTGGCACTTCTCCGAAAATGTTCGCTGTCGCATTACTTTCTGCAATATCGCCTTTTTCGGTTGCAGTACCGTGAGCAGAGACATAACCAATCTTTTCAGCCGGAAGCTGCGCGTCTTTGAGTGCTTTCTCCATACAAACTTGCATGGTTTCCATTTGAGGTTGGGTCACATGAGCTGCATCGCAGTTGCTGGCAAAGCCGACAATCTCAGCGTAGATCTTTGCGCCGCGAGCGACGGCATGTTCATACTCTTCGAGCACAAGCGTACCAGCGCCTTCACCGATGACTAGACCATCGCGCTCACTGTCGTAAGGGCTAGGGGATTTTTCTGGTGTGTCGTTTTTTAAACTGGTAGCAAAAAGGGTATCGAAAACGGCAGACTCAGTTGGGCATAGTTCTTCACCACCACCAGCAACCATCACGGTTTGGTAGCCGTGTTTGATCGCTTCATAAGCGTAACCAATCGCTTGGCTCCCTGAAGTGCAGGCACTGCTGGTGGGAATCACGCGTCCGCGCAAGCCAAAGAACAGTCCAACGTTGACCGCAGCAGTGTGTGGCATCATTTGAACATAGGTAGTTGCTGTGATTGCTCGTGTCGATTTCTCGTTAAGCATCACACCAAACGCACCTACGGCATCAGTACTGCCGGTTGAAGACCCGTAGGCAATGCCCGTTTCTCCGTTAGTTAGAACATCATGTCCAATCAACCCGGCTTGTGTTAAAGCATCTTCAGTCGCGACAGTGGCTAAGCGAGAAACCCGGCCCATGCCTCGAACCTGTTTACGTTTGTAGTGTTTTGGTAACTGGAAGTCATCAATAGGCGCAGCTAGCTTAGTGTTGAGGCCATCATACTGCTCAAAGCTTGGCATATATTGAGTGGCATTTTCACAAGCTTTCAGTTTTGGCTCGATGTGCTGCCAATCATTACCAAAGGCAGTAACACCAGACATGCCTGTTACAACAACGCGGCGGGTCATACTAGGCCTCCATTCACTGAAATTACTTGGCGAGTGACGTAGCCTGCAATATCAGACATTAGGTAGCTGACTAGGCCTGCTACTTCTTCTGGCTCGCCCATTCGGCGCAGTGGCACTTGAGGAAGGGCATGATCTTTCACGTGTTCGTCAACCATACCGGTATCAATTAAACCTGGAGCGACACAGTTTACCGTGATCTTGCGTTTCGCTAGCTCTAAAGCTAGAGACTTAGTCGCGCCAATCACGCCGGCTTTTGCTGCAGCATAGTTGGTTTGACCGCGGTTGCCCATGATGCCAGATACCGACGCCAGAGTAACGATTCGACCGCCTTTGCGTTTTTGAACCATTGGCATCACGCACGGGTGAAGTACGTTGTAGAAGCTGTCGAGGTTGGTATGGATAACACCATCCCACTCTTCTTCAGTCATGGCTGGGAATGCTGTGTCACGAGTAATACCGGCATTATTTACAACACCATAATAAGCGCCGTGTTCGGCAATATCTGACTCAAGCTTTTCGCGACATTCGCTGCGATTGCTGATATCAAATCGGATCAGACGTCCTGCGCCACCGAGCTCGGTGATCGACTTTAATGTGTCTTCAGCACCTTGCTTGTCACCCATGTAGTGAACGGCGATTTCAAAACCGTCTTTCGCGAGTTGAATAGCGATCGCTTTACCAATGCCTTTGCTGGCACCTGTGACTAAAACCTGACGGCTCATGATGGGCTCCTAGTTTTCATTTCTTGTAATTTTTGTTCGGTCGGCACGTAGACGTTGAGTTGACATTGAGCCACTAACTCACCTTGGTCTTCGACTCGGGCGGTAAACACGGCCATGCCACTGTCTTCCATCAGTTGCTCGGCGTAGATATCAAGAGTTTGACCTTGAGTGAACTCATCACACAGTGACTTGTAGCGACGAGAACCGAGTAAGAAGCCGATTGGAGGAGTCGTGCCGTTTTTCAGCGCATGGTATCCAGACCATGCCGCTACAGACTGCGCCATAAACTCAATACCGACATACGCTGGTACGGTTTGAGATTCGGCATTAAAGAACAGGTTATGAGCACCAATATCGACCTGACAGTGAATCGACAACGCCTCTACGTTGATAGCACGATCGATTAATATCATCGGATCATCGTGTGGGAGAAGTTGGTCTACAGAAGGGATATCAGTCATTTACTACACCAAAAATCAGGCTAATGTTGTTGCCACCAAAAGCGAAAGAGTTGCTTAAGATGTTCTTTACTTTAAGTTTCTGGGAACAGTTTACCAAATCAATCTCAATATCTTCAGCTTTATCCTGACATTTTTGTAAGGGAAGCGGTAAGTCATATTTTAAAATATGCCATGCTATTGCAGCCTCTATCGCACTTGCAGCGCCAAGAGTATGCCCGGTGAGAGGCTTGGTGGAACTGACGGGAACCTTGTTTGCAAAAATACGATGAATGGCTTTGCTTTCCATTGAATCATTGAGTGGTGTGGCGGTGCCATGAGCATTGATATAACCGATGTCTTCAGCTTGTAACTGCGCAGAATCTAACGCCTTTTGCATAGCTTGCTCCGCACCATTCCCCTCAGGGTGAGGCGCTGAAATGTGGTGTGCATCAGAGCTGTCACCGCAGCCTAATAAGGCAATGTCCGACGTGTTTGGGGTTGTATTGATACCGGTTAGTTTGGTCTTGCTGAGCAACATAAACGCCGCCGCTTCACCGATGTTGATACCATTTCGAGAGGCACTAAATGGCTGACAATGTGTTGTCGAAAGAGCTTCAAGACCATGAAAACCATTGAGTGTAAGCTTACATAGTGTATCAACACCGCCAACCAACACAACATCAGCCATGCCTGAATCTAATAAACGTTGGGCAGTGAGAAATACACGGCCACTGGATGAGCAGGCGGTCGAGATCGCGTAGCTTGGTCCGGTTAATGATAAATACTGGCTAACGAATTCAGAGGTATTGCCTAACTCTTGTTTCGAGTAGTGGTAATGCTCAGGAAACTCACCATGTGCCAATTTATGTTTGAATGCCGCTTCACCGTCAGAAATCCCCGAGGTGCTTGTGCCGATAACCACAGCAATTCTATCTGCGCCAAATTGTGACTTTGCTTGTTCGATAGAGTCTTGGATTTGATTCAGAGCTGATAACGCCAGTTGATTGTTACGAGTGGCGTATTGTGCGAGATTGGATGGAACCTCTGGCAGTTCTCCTGCGACCTTACCCACTATAGTGTGCTTACCATCATTCAGCATATCGCTTACTTCAACCATGTTTGATTCGCGTGTATCTTTGAGGCAGCCATGAATGTCAGCAACGTTTGAGCCTAATGCGGAGTGGAAGCCACAGTCTTGGATATAAATAGGCATAGTGTTCAGCTCATACTTGGATTATCGACAATCGTTGAGTTCAACGTTTGTATGGTGATGGTGTAGCCTTGGGTCAAATGTTTGAAAACAATGTTGCCCATGGTTTTGTGTGTTCCGGGCTCTGCTTGGTAATCAATTTGAATGATTGCCTGTTGGTTTTCATCAAACACAGTGCGGCTGTTTTCTGTGTCGACCAAATGCCACCCTATGCCTTGCAAAGGTTGAGCCCATACTTCAATTGGCCATAGAGTCAGCATTAAATTAAATAGCACCTGTTCGGGCTGCGGCAGGGTTGCGCCAAGACCGGATAGAACTTGAGTCTCAATGGCTCGGTTCTGGTATTGCAGCGATAAGATACGCGTTCCCCAAGAGGAAAAACCGGCCAACACGACTTTATCTGGAGTGACTTCGACTTGAATCGGTAGTTGCTGCGTATCGTCTTGCCATGTTGCGCTGATCAGCTGACTGGCCGTGAGGGAATATCCCAGTTCAGCTGGCAGTGGTAGTGCGAGCTCGGTGTCATTGTTGATAAATACACTCGCACCACTCGGTTGCTGAGAAACCATTGAACAGGCACTGAGTAGTAAACCCAATACAACGCCCAACGTTATCTGTATTGTATTTTTCATCTAAAAGCCTCATGAGGTTTTGGTTTTCTTGCGGCTTTCTCTGTATTGATTGCGAGTGGAGAAAGCAACCACGCCACAAAAATACCCGTTAAGACGGTAACGCCGAAACTATGAATGGCATGAGTCTGACTTAGTGACAGTAGACCAAATGAAAGCAACGTTGTGAGACCCGATAGGGTAATCGCTAATAAGGTGCTTAGCGATTTTTTCTGCTCAGCAAAGAACAGGGTATAGTCGATACCAATCCCTAAAATTAGAATCAGTCCAAGCAGGTTAAACAGATTCAGTGTCGAGCCTAAAATGCCGG
Organism: Vibrio sp. QJM3NY_26; assembly: GCF_057786005.1. Lineage (NCBI taxonomy): Bacteria > Pseudomonadati > Pseudomonadota > Gammaproteobacteria > Vibrionales > Vibrionaceae > Vibrio > Vibrio sp. QJM3NY_26. The sequence continues at coordinate 830,967 of NZ_CM173515.1, forward strand.
TGACCGCTAAACCTGCGACTCCGGCAATCAATGAAGGCAACAGCATTAATAGGCTTTGCTTCACACCGTAGCGCCAACCTAAAACCATCCCAATAGCGGCCAAAGCTATCAATAATAGCTCGGTGATCTTGACTCTGTATTCCTCAAAGAGAGCGGAGATTTCATCGGCTTTATTAAGGTATTTAACACCTTGTTGCTGAGCAAAGCTTGAATTGAGCCATTGAGAGAACAGTGCTGAGTTTGTAACGTCTTTGATCAAAATGACTGACGCCGCTTGTCCATCGATAGGTTTTAACCAAAGTGGTCGAACAGGTTCTGACACCGGTGATTCTAAAAATCCAGATACCGTGATTGCTTCGAACTTAGGTAATTCTGGAAAGCTAGGCCAACCAAGCGTGTTCTGTAAGATATGGCTTTGCTGGTGATAGAGTTGTTCAACCAATTGATAGTTATCATGCTGGTCTTGTTTACTTAACAACTGCTGATTGATGCTGCGATATCCTGAGATACCTTGGCTATCGATTAAAGAGTCTAAGCTCGCGGTGATTTCTGCCAGTTTTTTGAGTAGCTTTTGATCGCTCTTAGCGGTCACCAGCAGCATATTTTGGCCACTGCCTAATCCTGATATCTCAGTAATGGCTTGCTCTTGCTGTTTGAGTTGATCTGGCATCGCTTGAAGTTGGCGAATATCGTCGTCGTAGCGAATTTGACTGAGTGATATCAAGCTAACGACAGTCACTATTAATGGTAAGCCAATTCTAAACTTTTGGTTGCTCCAGAGATTTAACCAAGTATGCCAAAGCTTCGACAAGGGAAGCGGGCGTTCTTGGCTTTGTTTTGCAGCTAAAACTGGGTACCAACACACCACGCTGGCGTAAGCCGCAATAAGCCCAATCGACGAAAACAGAGCAAGTTGCTGTAAACCCGGGAAAGGTGCCACCAACAGACCTAGGTAGCCAATCAAGCTGGTGATCAGACCTAAGGTGATCGCAACGAGAATATGTTTCAACCCTTTGTCGCTTTGCCATTGATTACCAGCCGCCAAACGATCGGTTAGGTAATGGAAAGAGTAGTCGATGGATACGCCAATCAAGCTGGCACCGAACACCAAACTAAACAGGTGAACCTTGCCGAAGATAGCGACGGTGCTTGCAAGGGCAACCAACAACCCAGTACTGATGGAAAGCAAGGATAAGGCAAGTGGTAGGGCACTACGAAACGTCAACCACACCAATAAAATAACACCGGCTAATGAGCCCAAACCAATAGTACTGATTTCTGATTTCGCGCTTTCGGTGCCGTAATTTGCGTAGAACACCACACCGGTATGCTGCACTTTGACGCCAAACTGTTTTTCGACCTCGAGCTCAATTGAATCAAGATCAGGAAGTTGTTCTTGAATCGCCAAGCTATAAGGTGAGCCAGCCAGCGTAGCCGTCACCAAAATATGAGTTTGGTCATTAGAATGAGCGGTGAGGTATCCTTCTTTCAGAACAAAGTTACTTGATTGAACGCCAACAGCACTGATGTAGTCGCGAAATAGTAGAAACGGATCCATCGACAGTTCGGCTGCAGTGACGCCTGAGAACGGATTGTACAGAGACTGAATCACATATTGAGCTCGCGAACCAGGCGAGTGTGTCAGCGTCTCTTTTTGTTGCTGGGTCAGAAGTTGAGCTCGGTGACGAAAATAGAAATCGCTCCATTGGCTTTGAGTGCTGGCGTTGATTTTGCCTTGCACGTGCTTAAAAAGAGTTGGCTGACTGGAGAACGCTCTTTGGTTGAGGGCTTTTTCAAAAGCATTAGTGGCAGCGGTGGCATGTTCGATATCAGAGCCACTTATTATGAAGACGACTTGCTCGCTCATCGAGCTGGATATCTGCTGAAAGGCTTGCTCTACCATTGGGTCTTGCTGGTTTTCTGGTAGTAACTTTAGAATGTTGCTTTCAATCGGTACCGACGAAGAAAAAGCGAATTGTTTTATTAACAATCCGCTAAATAGCATTACGATAACAAGCCAAACAATGGCCAGGCTAGAGTTGGAATTGTTTCGCTTCAGCATCTGATAATACTTCCGGTAGATGGCTTAATTGGCTAAATTCGATCACCGTGCTGTCTCCACGAATCTCTCTCAGTTCAATGCGTTCAATATCATTTTGACCTTGCAGAGTAATGGCTTCAAATACCGCGTTCATAGGCGCACTTTTAGGCTTGAGAGTGAGCGTCCATGACGTACCCTCTGTGCTTTCATTTGCACTTTCATCTGAGCTTTGCTCAGTCGCGGGTTCAAATGACAGTGAGAACTGCTCTTGGAGTTTTTGAGTATCACCGTGGAACACCGATAGGAATATATGGCTGAAATAAAACGCCATCGGGTTTTCTTGGTCGGTGATGATCTTGGCTGGTTGATCAGCAAACCTTTGGCTCAGTTTGTTGTCGGTTAGCACCAAGCTCACAGGGAAGGGTGTCGCTTGTGTCCAAAGCAAACCATTCGATTTGTCTAACAGGAAAGTACCTTGTGATGTTAAAGGTTGAGCGAACATTTCCATATTGCGTGTTTGAGTAAACTCTCCACGCACTATGTTGTTTGCACTTAATACTGTTTGCAGATCTGAAATAGAGCCAACCGTAGCTGTACTTTCATTAGCAATAGTTAAGCTACTCGCCATCATTGAAGCAAGCCCTAGTAGTGCGATGCTGATGTGTTTGCGACTGCGTTTAAACAGACTCATGTTTCACCTGTCGGTTGTTAGAGGCTTGAGGTTTATGTTCAGCAGCTAGAGGTAAGCAACCGAATTGGTGCCAATGCTCAACTTTATCGGTAAATATTTTCGGTGAAGCAAAACACATTTCTTGCTCTTCAATGGTCACCGCAACCTGCATGGTGTGAGCGCGTGTCATACGAGCACCCGTGTTGGCATCGTGAATTTCGTAGTCAACACGCAAGCGGTTTTCCCATTCAGTCAACTTAGCGGATACCTTGATCTGATGATTAAACGGTATCGCTTTGATGTACTTTACGCGCGTGTCGATGATCGGCCACATGTAGCCAGAATCCTTCATCTCATGATAGTTGTACTCAATCTTATCCATCATGATGCGCCTTACTTCTTCAAAAAATCGGAAGTAATTGCCGTGATAGATCACGCCCATTGGATCGGCATCTTGGAATGAGGTGATAAGTGTCACCTCAGATTGTAATGGATGAAGGATTTCAGACATAAATCGCTCTCAACAATATTGCGTAAAGGGTTGGCTACTTTATGAGTTTAGCTACTTTATGAAGTTAGCTACTCTATGAGTAAAGTGACCAGTGCTGACTTTGAATACGAGCAATGAAGTGACGTAGATCGCCTTCAAGTGGTCGATCTTCTACGATAAATTCAAACTCTTTGAGTACTTCGTCGCGAATGTGCTTGAGGTTTTCACTCATGTGGTGCTCATCAAGCTCGCTGTGACGTTTACGAAGCTCAAGTGCTTGTGTACCCGCCAGAAGTGATGCTGCTGCCACTTGTTCCGTTAGCTCTAGAACGCGTAAACAATCACGGGCTGCAATAGTACCCATGCTCACTTTGTCTTGGTTATGACACTCTGTTGAACGAGAGAATACACTTGCAGGCATAGTGTGTTTCAATGCTTCTGCTGTCCAAGCTGAAACACCAATCTGTACTGCTTTGAAGCCGTGGTTAATCGGCTTACGTTCGCCTTCTGCGCCGGTTAGGTTAAATGGCAAGCCGTTATTGAACTTGTAATCCATCAACTGTGCCATTTGGCGATCAAGCAGATCCGCAAGGTTGGCTACTGCTGTTTTTAACGTATCCATCGCCATGGCAATATGGCCGCCGTAGAAGTGTCCACCATGCAGTACGCGCTCGTTGTCGCCATCGATAATTGGGTTGTCGTTAGCGCTGTTGAGCTCATTCTCAATCATTTGGCGAAGCCAAGGCAGAGAGTCTTGAACGACACCGATAACGTGTGGGGCACAACGCAATGAGTAACGATCTTGCAGACGGTCACTGTTACGTGGCGGGCGATCTGCTTGTAAGTCATCACGTAGCCATGCAGCAACTTGCTGTTGACCCGGATGAGGCTTCACTGCAAACAGTGCTTCATCGAAATGGAAATCGTTGCCTTGCATACCGACAGACACCATTGCGGTGATCTTAGTCGACAGCTGAGCTAGGTATTCTGCACGTTTGTAGGCGATACAAGCTAAAGCCGTCATTACTGACGTACCATTCATTAATGCTAAGCCTTCTTTTGGCTTAAGCTTGATAGGGTTAATCCCTAGCTCTTTGTAAACGTCACTAGTAGGGCGAACTTCACCTTTGTAGATAACATCGCGCTCACCAATCAGTGCGGCCGCTAAGTAAGACAGCGGCGTTAAATCGCCACTGGCGCCAACCGATCCTTCTTGAGGAATACGCGGTGAGATATCTTGGTTGATCAGAGTAACGATCTGGTTGAGCAAATCGTGAGTCACACCAGATACACCTTGTGACAATGAACAAAGGCGCGTTGCTAATACTGCACGAGATTGTTCGTGAGACAGTATTTCGCCTAAACCACAGCCATGAAAGCGCGTTAGATGCAATGGTAACTCATCAACAAGGTTTGGCGGAATCGCAACGGTACATGAGTCACCGTAGCCCGTTGTCACGCCATAGATTACCCCTTCTTCTTTTAGAAGGCGTTCTAAGAAGGCAACACCGCGGTCGATTTTTGATGTGAACTCGTCACTTGAGTTCATCGAGGCTTTTGCGCCTTGTGAGATAGCGACAACGTCCTCGATAGTGAGGCGTTCGGCACCAAAAGTGATGCTATTTGGATTCTTTTTCGTCATGGTGCTGGTTGCTCAATGTCCAAAAGTTAAAAAAGTTGTACCACTGAAGCGGTGCTTTCAGTGTGTAGTGCTCAAGTCGGTTTGCGTATTTTTGCACGACTTGCTGTAAAGATTGTTCGCGAGTCTTTCTTGGTAGCTCGATCTTGTCGCTAAAATGCTCGAAATAAACATTAAAGTGCGGTTTTGATTGAGTGTCATCACGTAGACCAAACAATAGAAACACGGGCGCTTTAAGTATAGAGGCTAACATAAATGGCCCTTGAGGAAAGGGGGCGTCTTTACCCAAGAACTCAGCCCATACTGAACGGCTCTCTTTGCTGGTGGAAGTTCTATCACCAACAATCACAATCCACTCGCCTTGCTCCAACTTCTGTTGCAATAAGATGGCGGTGTCTGGCCCCATTGAAGTTACTTGAATCAGGTTTAAATCAGACTGCGGGTTGACCGCTTTCATCACTGAATTAAAACGTTCAGCGTGCTCTGTGAATACCAGCGCATTGATTTTGATGTTCGAATGTCTGCGGCCTAAAGCGCGGCATAATTCTATATTGCCAAGGTGAGATCCTAGAATCAGCACACCTTGTTGGTTTTCCACCATGCTTTCGAATTGATCTTGGCCATGAATCGTCAAGTTATCTACCGAGAAATCGCCTTTCCATGCCGCTAACTTGTCTAGCATGGTATGGCCAAACGAGAGCAGGTGGTTATAGCTGGTTAACTCAGCGGGTAACTCTATGTTCTGTTGTTCAGCGTATGCCTTAAGCTGAAATAGGTACTGTTCAGATGAGTTTCGCGCGCGCTTACCCGTTAGATGGTAGTAACGCATCACACCACGCAAAATAAGATTAAATACGCCTCGGCCTAACAAGGTATAAATAGCCAATAACAGTTTGATGCCTAATACTGTGCCGCGCTCTTGAGTGCGAGACCAATGGGGCTGTTCTGACTCGTTTTTGTTTGATTCAGCCAAGGAATCTTGGTTTTGATCATTATTAGCAGACGTCGGTTTGAAATGACGAGCAATCAATTTTGGTGCTCTCGGCAGCATGCCGAAAAACAGTCGTGTGTGCATCCAGCTGATTTTTACGTTATCCCAAAGCGCATCGAAATGAGATATGCCGTTTTCTGGGTATATAACGCGTGTTTCAACGAAATCAATATCGCAGCCTTCCCAATACAAGCGAACCAAAATCTCAATATCGAAGTCCATTCTCGAACCAACATCGTATTTGCTGAGCACTGCTTGTGTTTGGTTGATTGGATACGCTCTGAAGCCACACATGCTGTCTTTAATCGACAGAGACAGTGTTTCTATCCATACCCAAATATGTGTCGCGTAGCGCCCGTAGAGCCTAGCTTTAGGAACACTGTCGTCATAGACAGGCTGGCCTGATATCAGACGTTGTGGCTTAGCTTGTGAGGCCTCAACTAATGCTGGTAAGGCTTCAAGGTCGTGTTGTCCGTCAGCATCAATTTGAATGGCGTGGCTAAAGCCGAGCTGTTGTGCTTTTTTTATGCCGGCCTTTACTGCGCCGCCTTTGCCTTGGTTCTGATGAAGTGTTACCAAAGTCACGCTTGGGCTATCGGCAAGTGGAGTCAGAAGCTGTTTGGTCTCTAGTTCACTGCCATCATCAACAATAATGATCGGAAGTTTGAAATTAAGAAGTGATGAGACCACCGAGGGCATGGTTGCGCCGTGGTTAAAGCACGGAATTAGGAAGCAAGCCTTGTAGTTGCTTTCTTCAAGTGCGTGTTGAGAAACAGCCTCGGCGCTATTCACTTTTCTCTCCCAGCTTCATTTTGCCTGAAGAGTGAGTTTGTTCGCCATTGTTCGACGTGTAACTAAAGCTCAATTTATCTTTGTCAGCATCCCACTTGAGTGACAGCTGAATGGTCGAATCAGGCAGGATCGGCTCTTGGAACTTGATGACTTCCATGCCTTTAAAGTAACCAGGGACATTCAGCTCTTGAACTGCATAGTGAAGTGCCCAATCAATCTGTGTAACACCCGGAAGAATAGGGAAGTTCTTGAAGTGCCCCTTAAAATCGGTGATGTCCCCAGTAACATGGAGTGTCAAAGTCGATTCTTTTTCTATAGTGTCAACAGCAATGACGTTTGGTTTTCTCTTATCCATAGCGCGTGCTTAGAATCCTTGGGCTGAAAATGGGTGTTCTGACAAAAATATAAAAAGACAGTCTCAGTGTAAAACACGATAAGCGATTTCTATGATTTTACGAGCTGCTCTATGTGAGAGGTTAACCGCTTACCTTGGCTGTTGAGGGGAATCTCGTCAACAACACGATATTTTCTTGGGATAGCGATCGGTTCTAACCACTTTCTCAACTCTGAACGCAGCATCAACCAGAATTTACCTTTACTCATGGTGGCGAGTTTCGCTTGGCCTTCCTCTGATAATACCAAAACCGACGCTAAGATTAAGCGCTCAGGTTCTTCAAATGGAATCACCACGCACTCACTGATCCAAGGAAGTTGCTCTAGTCGCTTTTCGACTTCAACCAGTGATACTCGTTTTTCTTCTATCTTGATCACTCGATCGGTTCGGCCTTTCAATATGAATTGATTGCTCGAGACCATTTCGCACTCATCGGCGGTTTGATACCAGTTGTTTTTGTCGATGTACGGCGACAATAACTTAATGCAATTCTCACTATTGAGACTAGCCTCAATACAGCCAAAAAGCTGCCAAGGTGTTTGAGCGCTCTCTTGCTGACGAAATGCGATACCGCCGGTTTCAGTGCTACCAAAAACCTCGATGGGCAAATGTCCTAACAAGTTAAGTGCTTGGTGAGCCGATTCTGTTGGTAAAGGGCCACCAGAAGAGAACAGACCAGCTAGCTGTGCAGGTTTTGTCTCGTGTTTTAATCGCTTGAGTAGCGCAGGGCTACTGATCAGCACGCTCTGTTTGTTAGCGTGAGATAGGATTTGTTCAGGGTACTCAAGATTGTGTCGAGCAAATGGAACACCAGAACAAAGTGGCCATAAAATTCGGAACAACAGACCATAGATATGTTGGTGTGAGACCGTACTGTGGACTCGGTTGCCCTTGAGTAATTTGTCCCAGTTCTTATCTAACTGAGCAATCTCAATATCTAGGTGTTCTAGTGTTTTATTGATTGCCTTTGGCGTACCGCTTGAGCCCGACGTAAACAGGGTCAGTTGGGTGGCTGCCAAATCAATGGTCGTAAGGTTATCGATTAGAGGCTTTTGTGACTCGGTGTTTGAGCTTAACAGCGTTTGGACATTGCGAACGTCACTAACCTCTACTTCGCCAATCGAATCATCAACTAACAGGCAGTCAAAATGTTCACTTAACTCGGCAAGCGCACAAGGTTGATAGTTGCCGGGCAAGATGATGTGCTTTTTGTTGACTGCACATGCCAAAAAGGCCACCGAAAATAGGCAGCTGTCTTGGGTACAAATCGCAACTCGTTGAAAATGGGGTGAAGATAAAAGGTTCACGAGTTGAGATAAGTCGTCGTTAAATGTTTGCCAAGTAATCTCACTATTGTCGTCAAAGCAGACAATAGATTCAGGGGCTCGGTTTTGACTGAGGAGTTCAGACAATGAGATGTAAGATACGGTTTGGGTCATAACAATTTAACTCTGACGAATGCGCTGTCTTACCACCCACTCTCCTGCAAAGAGTAACCCGGCGAACAAATAGCTGAGTAAGCCATTGTATAGGGTCCAGATTTCAAGAGGTTGGAAGCAGGTGTAAAGGGCGATAGAGCCATTGATAACAAAGAACAAACACCAAACTTTGGTGACTTTTCGTGTGTAATCAACGCCACTTTGCGGAAGTTCAGGCTCTTGGAGTCGAGCAAGACGTTCGATAATGGTTTGCGGTTGCCATAGGCTTGAAGCGAATACAGCCAACATACAAACATTAACGATGACGGGATAATAGGTTAACCAGCCATGCTGTTTGAAGGCTAACCCTAATGCCAGTAGAACAATTCCGGCACTTCCACTGATCCAAGCTAGGTGTTTTAGCTCTTTGATCTTAGCCTGACCGCCGGTGAAAATGCGGACAGCAAAGATAGCGGCTAAGACGATGCCAACGGTTTGTAGGCCAAACTTGTTGAGTCCAAAGTAAACCGCTATTGGATAAGTGAAAAGTATGATTGCCGACAATAAAGTCAGCAGAGGACGCATTAGGCGTCCTTCAATAGTTCAGCCACAGACTCCACAACGTCATTAACGGTGCGTACTGCTTTGAACTCTTCAGGTTTGATCTTCTTACCCGTTACGTTCTGTAAATGAACGACCAAATCAACCGCATCAATGCTGTCTAGGTCTAGGTCGAGATAAAGGTGTGCTTCAGGCGTGATATCTTCAGCATCAAGCTCAAACAGCTCAATAAGCGCATCTTTAACCTGATTGTATACTTCTTGTTGGTTCGCTTGTGTCATAAAGATCTGTCTAGTTGTTTGTTTGAGAAGAGATGTAGTTCGCTAGATTTTCAACTGACGCAAAGTGCTGTCGAGTGTTTGAATCGTCGGCATCGATAACAATGTTGTACTTTTTCTTGATAGCAAGACCAAGCTCAAGTGCATCGATAGAATCTAGTCCAAGTCCATCACCAAATAGTGGAGCTTCTGTTTCAATCTCATCAATGCTCATGTCTTCAAGGTTCAATGCGTCGATGATCAGTTGTTTCAGTTCGTTGTGTAATGTTTCCACTTTGGCCTACTTAATGCTTTATCTGAATGCTGCTTTAAGGGGGCGATTCTACATTATGCGATGTATTTTCGAAATGCCGATATCGCCGGTTGTTTATTGATGAGCTAAATGTTTTCTTCGGAAGGGAATATAGTATGTGCAAGATGATGATTAAGGCGTCTTGCTGCCGAAGTTAAGTTATTTGCATTCTCAATAAATGGTGCGACTTCTATTTTACCTTTCACCGCGATATGAAAAAAGGGTTTCGTAGCAGGAACTTGATACCATTTTTTCTCTTTCGTTAAGAATGTCGGAGAAACCGTAATATGAATCACGCGTAAATCGGTTTGTGTTCGAGTGGCAATTTGTGCCGCACCACGTTGTAAGGATGGTTCAATTTCCGGCGTTGTGCGAGTGCCTTCTGGAAAAACCAGCAGGACATTGCCACGTGAAAAGCGTTCTTCACAACGCTCTAAAAGATCGTCAGGTGCTTGATTGGGTATGTAACCCGCCGCTTTAACAATCCTCTTCATAAACGGGTTTTCCCAAATGGCCGCTTTGACGAGGCAATCACATTGAGGAAGTTGAGAGGCGATCAGCACATAGTCTATTAAGCTCGGATGGTTGGCAACGATGATGCAATTACGATCTTCACGTAGCAGTTCGGCGCCATCAATTCGATAATCAATCGCACCAGTGAACTTCATGATTTGGCAAAAAGCATTGAATGAGAAACGAATCAGTCGCTGAACTTTGAGCTCTCTTTCAATGGTATTGGGTGTCGTTATTGCAATAGAAGGTAAGATTAAGAAGCTTAATACTAAGCCTCCCAGCCCAAAGGTGGTAAAGCAGAATCCTGTCGCAAACACTCGCCAATATTGGTCTACCTTACTCATTCTTGAGTTCCAGGTTTCGCGTTGTTTACCCACGACCAAGTTTGGTGCTTGCCTGCAATCGCCCAACGCTGCGTACCCAGTAGAATATGTTGTAGTGTTTGTAGACCTTGTGGCAAATCAGCCGTTGACCTGTCGCTAGCTATGGGGCTACTAGCTATTGAGCTGCTAGTGGCTGTTCTCGAAATTGAGTATTCATTGCCTGCTGTGATCACTAAACCTAGAGCATAGTCGGCATAGTGCTGAGTTTCGTATTCTTGATAGAGCTCTGGTAGCGGTTGGTCGAAGTCGATGACTAAGACACTATGCAATGGGTATTGGTGAAGATAAAGGTAAGCTTCAATCAGAGCGTTATGGAAAGTATCTTGCCCCGCGGCGATTGAGGTCAGTGGAATCGGTGCTTTCGCGGCAATGGTGGTTAGGCCCGCTGCGGTATTATGTACCGACTGCGAGAACGCCATTGGAGAGGCATCGTCACCTTCGAGTATCGACTGAATCAATGTGGCGGTTCGGTGTAGCTCACCATGTCGGCTGGCAAAAACCAGATAGTCAATCGAGGTGTCTTTTAATAGAGTTAACGCAGTTTGGACGGCAAGCTTACTTTGCAGGCTCATTCGGCGGCGCATCATCGGCGGGATAGCTTTAAATTCAGTTGAGCCATCTTGTGGCCAATCTAAATTCTTGCTCCATGTTTGCCATTTGGCATCAGAATTGAGCCCCGCAGAGTTTGCAGACCATTTCTCAATATTAAACGACATTAATTGGGATTGATTTGACATAAAGTATTGATTTGCTTTGGGTCTAACTAAATACTATGCGTGCTTATAAATAAACACAGGTAAGGAATTTAAATGAAATTACTAAAAATAGCCGTTTCAATGTTATTCATATTCGTTCTTGCAGGGTGTGGACGTGTCCAACCTGTAATGAATGTTGAGGATACTCCAGTTGCACTTAATCTTCAAAGTAAACAGGTGAAATCAGCTATTTATGAGTCTGCTGAAAACCGAGGCTGGTTGGTTTCAGAAATAAAGCCTGGCTTGATCCGTGCAGAACTGTATGTTCGTTCACACCATGCTGTGATTGAAATTCCTTATAGTGACAAGTTTTACTCTATTCTTTACGTTGAATCAGAGAATTTGAAGTACGACGATGGTGAAATACACCGTAATTACAACCGTTGGGTTAATAACTTAAACGTTGATATTAAACGTAAGCTTGCACAAATGGCAGCTGAGTAATCCTCTATTATTTAAAGTTAGGTTTTTCGTGTCGGAATATAAATTAGATCCATTCAACGCATTAGAAGCAAAAACAGAAGCGCAGAAATTGTCTTTCGCTCCCATTGTTTTTCATACTGCCCGTACACTTCGTGATTTAGGTATCTTGAAAGCGTTAGATGACGCGGGTAATGATGGTTTACCTGCAGAGACTCTTTCGGAAATAACGGGCGTATCTGAGTACGGCGTAAAAGTTCTGCTTGATATGGCGTTAAGTGCTCATATTGTTACTTGGGACAAACCTAACTATAAAATGGCCAACCTTGGTTTTTACCTTCTGCACGATGGTATGACTAACGCAAACATGGATTTCACAGCCGATGTTTGTTACGCAGCGATGATGCATCTAACCGAAGCGATTGAAGAAGGCACACCTGCCGGCCTGAAGGAGCTGGGTGATTGGGAAACCATTTACCAAGGCTTGTCTCAATTGCCAGAAAAAGCCAAAGAGAGTTGGTTTAAGTTCGATCACTTCTATTCGGACCGTTCGTTCCCTGTTTTGCTTGAGAAAGTCTTCAGCAAGAAACCTAAATCGCTAGTGGATATCGGTGGTAACACCGGTAAGTGGGCAATGCAGTGCTGCAATCACGATTCAGATGTTGAGGTCACGATTGTTGATTTGCCGCAACAGCTAGAAATGGCAATGGCAAACGCGACACAACATGGCCATCGAGACCGAGTGACTCCATTCCCAGCCAACATGCTCGACAAACAGCAAGCGCTGCCGACGGGTGCGGATGTGTGGTGGATGAGCCAGTTCCTTGATTGCTTCTCGCCAATGGAGATTCTGAGCATATTAAAGCGTGTTCGCTCTCATATGTCAGAAGACGCGACTGTCTATATCCTTGAACTGTTTTGGGATGCACAGAAATACGATGCGGCTTCTTATAGCTTAAACGCGACGTCTCTCTACTTTACCTGCTTGGCAAATGGCAACAGCCGTTTTTACCGCAGTGAAGATTTCTTAGAGATTGTTGAAGAAGCGGGTTTCGAAGTGGTAACTCGTACCGACGATATTGGTCTTGGTCACACGCTTCTTGAATTGAAAGCTGGCGCGCAATAAAAAATAATAAACATGGCTTAAATTAATGAAAAAACTGTCAACTCAAGTAGTGATCATCGGAGCTGGGCCATCAGGGTCTATTGCCGCGTCTTTGCTTCATAAAAAAGGCATCGATGTTCGAGTGATTGAAAAGAGCCTTTTCCCGCGCTTTTCTATTGGTGAAAGCCTATTACCTGCTTGCATGGAAGTGATTGAACAAGCTGGGATGAGCGAAGCGGTGGCTGACGCTAATTTCCAATTTAAAGATGGTGCTGCTTTTCGTAAAAATGGTGTGTACACCGCGTTTAATTTTGAAGATAAGTTCTCTGCTGGGCCGGGAACCACGTTTCAGGTTCAACGAGGCGCCTTTGATAAGGTGTTAGCAGACACTGCCGAGGCGCAAGGTGTTGCCATTGATTATCAACATGAGTTGATGGGCATTAACTTCACTGAAGACAGTACCATTTTAGACGTACAAGTGCTTGATGGAGAACGCTATCAGCTAGAAGCTCAATACGTGCTGGATGGCAGTGGCTTTGGTCGCGTGTTACCGAAGATGCTTGATTTAGAAGAACCATCATCGCTTCCTCCACGCAAAGCTATTTTCACGCACATTAACGACCATATTTCAGAGGTTGATACCGACCTTGAATATGACCGCAACAAAATTCTGATCTCGGTGCACCCGACTAATCCTGACGTTTGGTATTGGTTGATCCCGTTTAGCAACGGTGTGTCTTCGTTTGGTGTAGTCGGGGAGCCTAAGTTCTTTGAATCATACCCAGAAGACAAGATTGCCGCGATTAAGCAACTGGTAACGGAAGAGCCGGGTTTGGCTGATATTTTGGCAAATGCAGAGTATCCGAACCCTGCGGGCGAAATCGGTGGTTATTCTGCCAACGTAAAGCACCTAGCAACAGACAAGTATGCGCTGCTGGGTAATGCCGGTGAGTTTCTTGACCCTGTGTTTTCATCAGGCGTGACAATTGCGATGAAGTCGGCTCAGTTTGCCGTTGAGTGCGTAGAAAAACAGCTCAATGGTGAAAGCGTTGATTGGGATCGTGATTATGCAGATCCATTGATGACCGGAGTAAACACCTTTCGAACCTATGTCGAGGGATGGTACTCAGGTACCTTGCAGGATGTGATTTTCTATCAAGACCCCAACCCGAAGATTAAGCAAATGGTGTGTTCTATTTTGGCTGGTTACGCATGGGATCAAAGTAACCCCTATGTGAAAGAATCAAAACGCCGACTGACGACACTGTCGGAGATATGCCGAAGCTAGGTGGTCGATTAAGGTGTAGCAACATACTAAAGCACCATGATGTATAGCTATAAATAAAAACAGCCGCAATGCGGCTGTTTCTGTATCTGCTTAATATGGGAAGCTGATTCTTAGCTTACTCGCTTTACTGAAGTTGATACTACTTCAGGTCGATGCTGTTCAGTCGTCCCATAAAGATAAGCAGTTCAATCACATCTTTGTGAGCTTCAAGCAGCGCTCGTTTGGTTTGGCTGTAGGCCGCAAGTCGACCGTGTTTGCGTATAGAACATACTTTGGTTCTGTATTTGTATTCACCACTTTCAGAGAATACGCGCCACTTAGCGATGTAGCATTCATCTCGATGTTCGGGATCTGTCTGAGTCGGGTTTGGTTTGAATACTATTTTAGGTTCTAAACTGTGCGGTAAACGCGTCATCAGATAGGGCTCTCTAAGGACTTTTGGCCAAAACTTTCCCCAGAGCTTTCTGCCAAGCTCATCTCTTAACTTGATGGTTTTCTTTAGTGCTTTGTCTTCACCCATACGAACAAAACCGACAGAACGATGTAACACCGTATCTTCGGGAGTATGGATGTGGATTTTAAAAGCGGTTTGGCCTTTCGATATAAATCGATAACCGGTCGCACCAATTAGATTATTCTGGCTCATAGTTTGCTAAATGATGATTATGTTATTAATAAGGTTACGACAAATACGTTAAAACCGAAACTAATCATCATGAAAAAAATATAGCCTTAACAAAAGTGCTAAGGCTTTATTAGAAACTATGAAGTGAGCTTGTCGCTAACTACATGATTTTCTGCATTACATCACCAATTTGAATGCTTCCAGCAAGGCTAGGTTGATCAATCGTGAGTTCAGCTTCGTTCTCATAAACGCGAGAAACGGTCAGTGTGATATCGCTTTGAGAGACCTTATTACGTGGCAAGCCTCGTTGGTCGATAAACGAACCGGTGTGCCACAGTTGCAGTTTGTCACCTTGTTGAACGCCATGCATTCGACCTAAATCAATGGTCACAGTGTTACCAAATACTGCAGCCACCTCTGGAAGCGTGATTTTACATGATACTTCTGATTCCAAGTCCAACATAATATTGCGGCTGACGCGAAGCATCATACTGCCGTAGGTTGATGCCCAGAAACGAGCACTGCGCGTATCAACCTCACTGGTCTTAGCAAAAGGCCATTTTGCCACTTCACGGTAGCTACGGTTATAAACCTGATGACCTGTTTTGCCATCGAAGACTTGCATTTCTAAGGCAAACTGGCGGTTTATAATGTCGTCTTTTAGAAGCTTGGATTCAATGGTAGCAGTTAAGTCGGTGATATCACCGCCGATAATGTACTGTGCTCCTGTGTCTTGTGCGATCATTTTGATCACTTCCGGTCGACGTTTGTCGATATCGTAATTGGTTGTGCCAACAGACACAAAGCTTCGAGATTCTTGGGCCAGTTGTCGGTCAACGACATGGCTAAAATCATCACCAATATTATAGATTCTGCCCATTACAGCTTGTTGTGGGGAAGTCACATCAATGTTGCCGACCAAAAATGTCTTCTTATATTGGCTCTCATGGCAAGCATTTGCCGAAGGATAGATGTCGATCCTTGCAGTGACCATTATATTGCCACTGCGTTTTTTCTCTTTTTCTACCAAGATGTAGCGCACTTCATGATTGGTAAATTGAAACTCTTTCTTGTTTGCGTCGAGATAGGGCGTGAGGTTGGAGATACTACCAATATCAGCACCTGAGAACTGGATTGCTTTATATACCGCGTCTTCCAGAGCATGGACCCTTGCCGTTTCCTCTGACGATACGATGGCTGCGGTACCGGTAACTTCATACCAAGAGGCATGAGCACTGAAGCTTATGGTTATCAGTGAACTTATTGAAAATAAGTAAGAAATTATTTTTTTCATCTATTCGTTACCAGTTGGGTATAAATATTGCTTAACAAATAACTATAAGCTTGAAGCTGACTTAAGTGCGTTTTTCTTAATCCGAACCATTAATGAAAAGCAAAGACTGTTCCAACATTGTAATCCATTGAAAAGAATAATGGTGAGAACATATTGGAACAGGGAGCACTAAAACTATCTGGAGATAAGATAATGAAAAAATGGGTCGTAGTAATGAGTGTCATGTTATTGACCTCATGTGCTTATTCGCCAATCTATAACGGCAAGTCTGAGTATTCAGGTAGTCAGTTTATGTTGATGGATAGCCCTCGTCATACCATGGACTTTTTCGTGGAAAGTATGACCGAAGATCTGATCATTTCGAATACGAGTATCTCAGCAAGAACTCCGATAGCGATTACTTCGTTTGTTGACCTGCAACACATGGACACAACGAACTGGTTAGGAAACTCGGTATCAGAAGGTTTCATTCATCAGTTTCAGCGTCGTGGCTTCAAGGTGGTTGATTTCAAAACAACAGGTTCTATTCAAGTGACTCACCAAGGTGACTTTGCGTTAAGCCGCGATTGGAAAGACTTAGCTCAAGAGCAAGATGTACAGTACGTACTAACAGGCACTATGCTTCGCCAAGAAGGCGGTGTGTTAGTAAATGCTCGTGTTGTTGGCATGCAAACGCGTATTGTGGTTGCTTCCGCGCAAGGCTTTTTGCCAGCGGATCGTATTGGTCGAGATCTAGATACTCTGAACAGCATTCGAACTCAAGATGGTGTCATTATTCGTTCTGATCCAACGATGACTCAGCCTTATACCGTTATTCTTCGCCCTTAGGAGTTCGAAATGAAGAAGTTAATATTTGTTGTTGCTGCCTTACTGCTTGTTGGCTGCCAGCCATTGCAAAGTATGAGGCCAGACGACTTCTTAGTTGCCGTTGGTTACGCAAGTATCAGTGAGCAATCAGGCCGTAATGACGAAGAGAAACGTATCCGTGCCATGAGAGCATCTAAAATTGATGCCTACCGTGAGCTTGCCGAGCAAGTGTATGGTATGCGAGTGAGTGGCCGAGCTGAACTGTCAGATCAGCGATTAGGTACTGAGCGAACGACAGGTGCTGTCGATGGTGTGATTCGTGGTGCTGAAGTGGTGCGCAGTTACCCTGTTGGCGATAGTTACGTGACCGAACTTCAGCTCGATATTCGTAAGATGGAGCAGTTGCGCGATTACGGTGAAGTTCAAGCTGTGCCAGAGAAGAGGCAACAAACGCTGTTCTAGTCTTTATGACCATTTAAGTTATATGACCGACGAGTTGTATATGTTGCTCTCGCTTTCCAGATGGCAGGGCGGCAATAAATAACGACAGTGAATGTAAAAGCGGCAAGTATGAAAATACTTGCCGCTTTTTTGTGTTTATCGTTTATTAGGGGCATTTATAGGTTTAGAGAGACTTTGACGGTGTAGCGAGAAGGGTAGGCTGAGATACAGATACAAGCAAGAAGGGTGTTGTGCGAAGAAGATTAGCCCAATTAGGCTTTTACATTGGTTCCCAGCGTAGAAATCGTATGCGTTTGGCCACCGGCATTGTAAGTCATACCAATTTTACCATGGCTTTGCTGCATCATATTACTGAGTTTTTTGAAACTGAGGTGTGCTCGATTCAAGGCTTCGCCATTGACTAGGTTCGCTTGGTGGCAGTCGTGCACAATGGACTTGATGGTTGAGACTAGCTGAGCAAGTTCAGGGTTCTCGGTCAATTCTGAGATATTGGTATGGGTAGCAATTCGTTGATCGGTTGATCTTAGCTGTTCAACAAGGACCACTTTTTCTTTGGCGATTCGCTCAATATCGTTTGATTGTCGGCTCGTAATAGCGATTTTCTCTGAACTTAGTAATTCAGATAAGGCTTTGGCATTTTGAAGTTGAAAATTCACTAAATCTGCTAGTGCCGCCATAACGTAAACCTATTCATAACCTCGTGTACTTTAAGACAATAACTTCAATGAAAAGTTAGTGTTTTCTTAAAGGCCTTTTAATTCATCTTCGAACTTGATCATGTTGTCAGCCAGTTTCTCTGGATCGACAGTGTATGAACCGTTCGCAATCGCTTCTTTGATCGCAGCAACTTTTACAGAGTCAAAGCTTGGTTGCGCAGCCATGTCTTGATGGAGCTGACCAATCGCTTTGCCTTGTTGGCTTAGTGAAACCGCGTCTTTGCTTGCTGGTGATTTAGTTGATACATCAGAACGTGATGCCTCAGAGCTAGAATCAGAGCGTACTGCTGGTCGGTTAGTGGTCGTTAGGGTTTGCCCTGAACGAATATTATCAATGCCTGCCATAGTTAAGCCTTTTTTTTCAAAAATGGGAACCTGTACAGTCCATATCGACCAAGGGTTCGAATACTTTAGCAATTTTTAGCTCAATAGTCGAAAAGGGACAAAATACTGCAGCCGTTATATTTTGGCGTTAAAGTTGAGAGCAAAATAACTAACGATACCGTCAATTTAGAAGTAAAGAGTTAAAAGTAAACCGTGACTTCAGACATGCTGGTAACAATACCTTCAATTATACGCTGTGATTTATCATTTTTCACCCTTACTTGATCACCCATTGAGCCATCCGTAAGCGCAGTCCCTTTGGTGGTAATGGTCATGCCACCTTTTACTGCCTGTATGATAACCTTCTCGTTTCGGCATACGACACAGATATCGCCTCTTTCGACAACGTCACCTGGCCTCAGGTTCTTTTTTACCTTGGCGCCGATCACTTGTTGGGGTGCGGTGAAACCTTGGCGACGAAACTTGTTAAGCGAAATCATAGCGGTGGTGACATCGTATTGACCAACGATTTCTCCTCTTGCTAGTGAGCGTGTTGTTGTGACTAGTGGTACTGACATTGAAAGGCGTACGGGCACGTAAACTCGCCACCCATCAGGAACACATTGCACTAAAACCGTAATGCTACTACGGGTATTACTGGTGGTTGAGGCGCTGGTATCTAGAAGGATAGGGCAATCTGTTGCTTTGATTCTAGAGTCCACATTTGCTGAGTTAACAAAGAGTTCGCCGCCTTGTGGCTGCTCAACTGTCTCTAGGATGTGCTGTTCCGCCGCAGACTGAATCATTTCAATTTGCTCTGGAGTCGCAGCTTGTACAAAAAAACTAAACAATATTGATAAAATGCCGATAAACTTAGCGACAGTTTTAAAAGTAGCTCTACACATTGCTATGGAAAAAAGCGGCAGATTTGTTTTATGATATATCATTCCGTTTCTCTAGTGGTTCGTAGCCTGCAGTAGACTAACACTTTTTATCCAAAAAAGTTTGATATGGAGATGAGCTCATGACGGGTATTCTTGATTCAGTGAATCAGCGTACGCAACTCGTCGGTCAAAACCGATTAGAATTACTAACCTTTCGCCTAATGGGGCGTCAGCGTTACGGCATTAATGTTTTTAAAGTAAAAGAAGTACTTCAGTGCCCTAAACTGACAAAAATGCCAAACTTGAACCCACTGGTTAAAGGTGTAGCACACATTCGTGGCCAAACGATCTCTGTAATCGATTTGAGCTTGGCGATTGGTGGCCGTCCTACAACGGATGTTGAAAAGTGTTTTGTGGTTATTTCTGAGTTTAACCGAACCATTCAAGGTTTCTTGGTCAGTTCAGTAGAACGCATTATTAACATGCACTGGGAGTCGATTCTTCCGCCGCCAGATGGTGCAGGTAAAGCCCACTACCTGACTGCAGTCACCAACATTGATAATGAGCTGGTAGAAATTCTTGATGTAGAAAAAATTCTAGCGGAGATTTCACCTGTTGATGAAACAATGGACAGCAAAATTGCTGAAGAAATCGCAGAAGTAGAACAAGGTAAAGAATTGGTTCGTCGTATCTTGATTGCTGATGATTCAACCGTTGCTCGTAAGCAGGTTCAGCGTGCGATTGAGTCGATTGGTTTTGAAGTTATTTCGGTGAAAGATGGTAAAGAAGCCTATGAGAAGCTGGTGGAGATGTCATCAGAAGGCAGTATTTACGATCAGATTTCATTGGTGATTTCAGATATCGAAATGCCAGAAATGGATGGCTATACGCTAACTGCTGAGATTCGTCGTCACGCCGAACTTAAAGATCTATATGTAATTTTGCACTCATCATTGAGTGGTGTATTTAACCAAGCCATGGTTGAGCGTGTAGGAGCTAACTCCTTCATCGCGAAGTTCAACCCCGATGAGCTTGGTGCAGCGGTAAAAGCTGCGTTAACTAACTAAAAGAGACATTAATGACTGCTATAACAATAAGTGATCAAGAGTATCGCGATTTCAGCCGTTTCTTAGAATCTCAATGTGGCATTGTATTAGGTGACAGTAAACAGTACTTAGTACGCAGCCGTCTAAGCCCATTAGTAACGAAGTTTAAGTTAGCTTCGTTGTCTGATTTATTGAGAGATGTAGTAACAGGTCGAAACCGTGAGCTGCGTGTGGCTGCAGTCGATGCCATGACGACGAACGAGACACTTTGGTTCCGTGATACTTACCCGTTTGCTGTGCTTGCGGATAAACTTCTACCGGAAATAGCGGCAAATAAACGTCCTATTAAGATTTGGTCTGCGGCAAGCTCTTCAGGCCAAGAAGCATACTCAATGGCAATGACGATTCTTGAGACTCAAGCTCGTAAGCCAGGTATGTTGCCAAATGTATCGATTACCGCAACTGACATCTCAGCAAGTATGTTGGATATGTGCCGCACTGGCGCGTACGACAACCTTGCATTGGGACGTGGACTTTCTCCTGAGCGTCGTCGTACTTTCTTTGAAGATGCGGGCGATGGCCGTATGAAAGTGAAAGATAACGTTAAGCGCATGGTGAATTTCCGCCCTCAGAACCTGATGGACAGCTATGCATTGTTAGGTAAGTTCGACATCATCTTTTGTCGTAACGTGCTGATTTACTTCTCACCTGATATGAAATCAAAGGTACTTAACCAGATGGCAAACAGCCTGAATCCTGGTGGTTACCTATTATTGGGTGCGTCTGAATCGTTAACAGGCTTAACGGATCGTTTTGAAATGGTTCGCTGTAATCCAGGCATCATCTACAAATTAAAGTAATGAGTGGCACCAGTACTAGGTGCAACGTTATTGCCTAATTCCAAAACCCAGCCAAGTGCTGGGTTTTCTTTTTTCCGCTAAAGCTATATCTTTAAGTCAGAGTGACATTCCAATTTACTCTATTTTTTGGCTTGTATATTGCAAGTTTACCCACGAGTAACCTGTAAAAGTATTGATAGCCCGCTTTGTTTTAAAAGTTGGTATATATATTGCTTTGGTTATCTCATAACAGTCAGTTCTTGAGTTGAGGTTTACATGGCTATTTCTTTTGACAATGCTTTAGGCATTCACCAGCACACAGTTGGTGTACGTGAGCGTAACGCTGAGGTGCTTTCCACCAATATCGCGCAAGCAAACACGCCTGGGTATAAAGCAAAAGGATTAGACTTTAAGAAATCGCTGCAAGCGGCAAGTTCTGGGGCAAGCATTGGTCTTAGCCGTACAGATGGTCGGCACATTTCTGCCTCAACAACGGTGAACGGGGAAACGAAGTATCGAATTCCTACCCAACCTGATACAGGAGATGGCAACACGGTTGATTTGGATTTGGAAAGAAACCTTTTCATGCAAAACCAAATTAGGCATCAAGCTTCTCTCGACTTCCTAGGAAGTAAGTTCAAGAATTTAACTAAAGCGATTAAAGGGGAATAATTAGATGAGTTTATTCAATGTATTCAATGTGACTGGTTCTGCGATGAGTGCTGAATCTGTTCGTTTAAATACGACCTCGAGCAACCTTGCGAACGCGGACAGTGTAAGTAGTTCTGCTGAAGAAACTTACAAGGCTCGTCACGCAGTGTTCGGCGCTGAGTTAAATAAAGCACGCAACAGTGGTCACACTGTGCCTGTGAAAGTATTAGGTATTGTGGAAAGCGATAAGCCGTTGAGTGCGGAGTACAACCCAGATCACCCATTAGCGAATAACGAAGGCTATATCTACAAGCCTAACGTGAACGTTATGGAAGAAATGGCAAACATGATTTCGGCATCACGCGCGTACCAAACAAACGTGCAGGTTGCTGACTCGAGTAAACAAATGCTGCTGCGTACGCTGCAGATGGGTCAATAAGGATAAGGAGGTAGCAAATGGCTGGAATCAACAACAATGTTGGTCAAAGCGGCTTGTCCTATGTTGACCAGCTGAAGAGTCTTCAAGATGGCGCGAAAAAGCCCGACGAAACAACAGGTAAGCAGGATCTTAAACAAGAAGACTTCTTATCTTTGTTGACTAAGCAATTAGCCCAACAAGACCCTTTTAAGCCGGTTAGCAATGACCAGATGATTGCGCAAATGGCTTCATTTGCGACCGTAGATGGCATTGGCAAAATGAATACACAGTTTGAAAGCTTGAATTCATCAATGACCTCTAACCAAGCATTACAGGCATCCTCTTTGGTTGGCCGCGATGTATTGGTTCCTGGTGCGGCAGGTGTGAAACCTGGTGATGGCGGTATGGCGTCAATGGTTAAGCTTCCTCAGGCAATGGACAATGTAATCGTCCGTGTTGAGAACGAAGTTGGCCAATTGATTCGCACTTTTGATATCGGCTCTAAACCATCAGGCGACACACGTGTTGAATGGGATGGAAAAGACGAAGACGGTAACCCATTACCGGCTGGTAAATACAACGTGAAAGCGTCGGGTTTATTGGATGGCGAGAACACAGAGTTCCAAGTTTCCAGTTATGCGAACGTGAACAGTGTGCTTCTTGGTAAGGGTGATGGCAACGTACTACTCAATCTGGCTGGTTTTACATCGCCAGTACGACTTGCTGAAGTACTAGAAGTTGGTAAAGCGTAACGCTTTAAAAGAGTGATTATGCTAGCTAGAGAGATTAGGAGAATATTGGAATGTCATATGTAGCTTTGAGCGGCCTATCCGCTGCACAATTAGACTTGAATACAACCAGTAACAATATTGCGAATGCAAACACGTTTGGCTTTAAAGAGTCTCGAGCAGAGTTCGGCGATGTGTATTCAAGCTCGTTGTTTACTAACGGAAAGACTACCCCTGGTGGTGGTGCTCAAGCAAGTAAAGTTGCGCAACAGTTCCACGAAGGTTCAAGTATTTATACAAATAACCCAATGGACCTGCGTGTCAGTGGTACAGGTTTCTTTGCAGTATCGAAAGACCGCATGGTGCCAGAGATCAACGAACTAACGCGTAACGGTGCTTTTCACTTAAATAAAGACAACTTCATGGTAACCTCGAATGATGAATTTCTTCTTGGCTATGCAGTTGATCCCGAAAGTGGGGAAGTATCCTCATATGCACCCAAACCACTTAGTATTCCTGCTGAATTCGGCAAGCCAAAGCAAACTGGAAATATTGAAGTAGGGGTCAACTTACCTGCAAATGGTGATCTTAAAGATCCGGCTGCGTTTAACTTTAATGATTCTGATACGTATAATCGTTCGACATCTTCGACGGTATACGATTCTATGGGTCAGTCTTACAAGTTAACGACTTACTACCTTAAAGATCAAACTCAACCGAATACTTGGCAGACGTATTACACCATGACAGATGGCGAGGGTGAGAAGCCAGTCAACATCACTGGTGGTGATGCTACAAATGCAGCGGGTCAGGTCGGCCATACAATGCGCTTTAATAATGATGGCACTTTAGCTAGCCTTAATAACGGCCAGCCGATTATATCAGAGCAATTAGGAGCCGGTACTACTCCTATTGATTTAAACGGCGCTGATGTAACTCAAACACTTAATTTCAGTCTTGATTCATCGACTCAATTTGCTGCTCCATTTGAACTAACTAAGTTTAATGAAGATGGTGCGACAACAGGTTTCTTAACAAAAGTAGATTTTGATGAATCAGGTACTGTTTTGGGCACTTACTCAAATGGTGAAAACGTAATGCTTGGTCGTGTTGGCTTGGTTCGTGTACCCAATGAGCAAGGTCTAGATAAGAAAGGCGGCACTCAATGGGACTCTACTAGCTACTCTGGTGATAAGATCTGGGGTGAATCGAACAAAGGTTCATTTGGTAGTATTAATAACGGCTCGTTAGAGCAGTCGAATATTGATATGACGCAGGAACTGGTTGATTTGATTTCTGCTCAACGTAACTTCCAAGCGAACTCGCGTTCTTTAGAAGTACACAACCAACTACAACAGAATATTCTTCAGATTCGTTAATCGTTTCGAGCGTTTGAATCATCTGCGAATACCCAATTCAATGTTATTGAATTGGGTATTGTTGCTGAATTTGATATGGCTGTTTGCTTTTCTATTTGCCGCCCCTATTGCCGCACGGTAATGCCACTGGCAACAATTCTTCCTCAATGATCCTTCGATGATCACCTTTCCTGTTTGTTTTCTATTTAAATCATTGATAAATAAAAGTTAAAAATATTGGCACAGTATTTGCTTTATTAGCCTCAGAAGATGATTTTTGGAGCAAAATTATGGATCGCGCACTGTTTCTTGCCATGAGTGGCGCTAAGCAAAATATGCAAGCTTTGCAGCTACGTGCTAACAACCTTGCCAACGTAAGTACAACGGGCTTCCGTGCTGATTTAGCACAAGCACGTTCAATGCAAGCGTACGGTGAAGGCATGCCCACTCGTGTTTTCAGCATGACAGAACGTCCGGGTCATAATTTCGCACAAGGTAGTGTGGTCACCACTGGTCGAGATCTTGATGTTACCGTTCAAGGTGATGGTTGGATTTCGGTAATGGACAACACTGGCCGTGAAGGACTAACGCGTAACGGTAACCTAAAGGTTGACCAAAACGGTTTGCTAACTAACGCAAGCGGTCATTTGGTGTTAGGCGAGAACGACGCACCCATCACACTCCCCATTCCTATCAGTAAAGTCGAAATCGGCACAGACGGTACCATTTCGGTGATTCCTCAAGGCGCTCCAGCTGAAGAATTAGCGATTGTCGACCGTATCAAGCTTGTGCGTCCAGATAACCAAAGCTTATTTAAAGACACGAATGGTTTATTCCGTTCGAAAAACCCAGATCAGGCATACGAAGCCGATGCAGCGGTAACGTTGCTTAAAGGTGCTATCGAAGGCAGTAACGTAAATGCTGTAGGTGAAATGACCAGCCTAATTGACTTACAACGTCAGTTTGAAATGCAGGTCAAGATGATGAGCACGGCAGAGGAAATGGACAAATCGTCTGATTCACTGCTTCGTATGAGCTAATAGAATTTAAAGGAATTTGCTATGCATCCAGCATTATGGGTAAGTAAAACAGGTTTAGACGCACAACAAACCAATATCTCAACGATTTCGAACAACCTTGCCAACGCCTCGACCATTGGTTTCAAAAAGAGTCGTGCGGTATTTGAAGATTTGTTCTACCAGAACATTAACCAACCGGGTGGCCAATCTTCTCAGAATACTGAGTTACCGAGCGGTTTGATGCTGGGTGCCGGTTCAAAAGTCGTCGCAACTCAAAAAGTGCATACTCATGGTAATGCTCAAACCACTACAAACAGCTTAGATATGATGATCGAAGGCGATGGTTTCTTCCAAGTTGAAATGCCAGATGGTGAAACAGGCTACAGCCGAAATGGTCAGTTTACGCTGAACGGTGACGGCGCAATCGTAACCTCAGGCCAAGGTTATGCGCTGCAACCAGAAATCGTGATTCCTGAGGATGCGATCTCTGTGACGGTAGGTAACGACGGTGAAGTATCAGTACGTCTACGTGGTGAGCAAAACAACGTCGTGGTTGGCCAAATCACTATCACTGACTTCGTAAACCCAGGTGGTTTAGAGCCTGTAGGTCAAAACCTTTACTTACCAACCGGTGCTAGTGGCGACCCGCAAGAGGGTGTTCCTGGCTTTGATGGCTTAGGTAATATTCGTCAGTCGATGCTCGAAACATCGAACGTCAACGTAACCGAAGAGCTGGTGAATATGATTGAAGCTCAACGTGTCTACGAAATGAATTCGAAAGTTATCTCGTCGGTAGACAAGATGATGAGCTTTGTTAACCAACAGCTGTAACTGATTTATTAGCCGTTTAATTATTGATAATTAATAGATTATTTCCAATTAATTGACGTGTTTCTACTCATTGATCTATTTACCATTGCCTGCTGAGAGTATATCGCCATGAAACGTATTTTTTGTTTAGCTCTGTTTATGTCTATGACGGGGTGTTCTGTTTTGGATCCTATTGAGACTCCGGCAGAAGAAAATGCAACCACAGTGGTTGATGCAGTGGAAGGTGATAAGTCGGCTCAAGAGAGCTCAGGCATTATTGATACACTTCGTGGTCGAACCGATCCAGTTGCTGGTGACCCAGCATGGGCGCCAATCAATCCAAAAGAAAAACCAGAACACTACGCAGCAGCAACGGGCTCACTGTTCAATGTTAATCACATTGGCAGCATGTATGACGACTCAAAACCTCGTGGTATTGGTGACATCATTACCGTGGCGTTGGACGAGAATACTCGAGCGACCAAGAAAGCCAACGCAGACATGTCTAAGTCGAATGATGCAACAATGGAGCCGCTGGCAGTTGGTGGTCAAGAGTTGACGATCGACAAGTACAACTTTTCTTATGATCTGAGCAACACCAACACCTTTGCGGGTGACGCGTCAGCCAACCAAAGTAACAGCATCAGCGGCTACATTACCGTTGAAGTTATCGAAGTATTAGCCAATGGTAACCTAGTGGTTCGTGGTGAAAAGTGGATGACACTGAACACGGGTGATGAGTACATCCGCCTAAGCGGTACCATCCGTCCAGACGATATTGACTTCGAAAATACCATCGCTTCAAACCGTGTTTCTAACGCGCGAATTCAGTACTCAGGGACTGGCGTTCAGAAAGATATGCAAGAGCCTGGATTCTTGGCACGATTCTTTAATGTATCACTGTAAAGCTTGAGAGGGTGTCGAGATACTGACAGCCTCTATCACGCGGCCATATTTAGCTAAGCTATTATAAATTAAAGCAATACAGACAGGTTACTCAATGAAAAAACTAACACTCGTACTATTCGGCATGCTATTTCTTGCCACCAGTGCCCATGCTGCGCGTATCAAAGACGTGGCAAAAGTGGCGGGTGTTCGTAGTAACCAACTTGTCGGTTATGGTTTGGTTACGGGTTTGCCGGGGACAGGTGAGACAACTCCCTTTACCGATCAAACGTTTAACGCAATGCTGCAAAACTTTGGCATTCAATTGCCGCCCGGCACCAAGCCAAAAACCAAGAACGTCGCCGCGGTAATTGTTACCGCTGAACTTCCGGCATTCTCTAAGCAGGGCCAGGAAGTTGACGTGACCGTTTCTTCTATCGGATCAGCAAAAAGCCTTCGTGGTGGTACCTTACTGCAGACTTTCCTGAAAGGTCTAGACGGTCAAGTGTATGCTGTGGCTCAAGGTAACTTGGTGGTGAGTGGTTTTAGTGCACAAGGTAACGATGGCTCTAAAATCGTCGGTAACAACCCTAATGTCGGCATCATATCTAGCGGTGCGACGGTTGAGCAAGAAATCCCAACTCCATTTGGCCGTGGTGACTACATCACTTTCAACCTAATCCAATCCGATTTTACAACGGCTCAGCGCTTGGCTGACGCGGTTAATAATTTCCTAGGCCCACAAATGGCTTCAGCGGTCGATGCGACGTCAGTAAAAGTTCGTGCGCCACGTGAAATCAGCCAACGTGTCGCTTTCTTATCTGCCATCGAAAATATCGAATTCGACCCTGCAGAGGGTTCTGCAAAAATCATTGTTAACTCTCGTACTGGTACGATTGTGGTTGGTAAACATGTTCGCTTAAAAGCGGCAGCGGTAACGCACGGTGGTATGACGGTCGCAATCAAAGAAAACCTCAACGTGAGCCAACCGAATGCATTTTCTGGTGGTCAAACCGTAGTGGTTCCTGATTCTGATATCGAAGTCACCGAAGCCGATGGCAAGATGTTCAAGTTTGAACCGGGTCTAACGCTGGATGATTTGGTTCGTGCAGTCAACGAAGTGGGCGCAGCGCCTTCTGATTTAATGGCAATCCTTCAAGCACTGAAACAAGCGGGTGCTATTGAAGGCCAGTTGATCATTATCTAAGGAGTAAAGCATGATTAAAAATAACAATGACATCGGCTTTATTCACGACATCGGCAGCCTAGATCGTCTTCGTCAACAAGCAGTAAACGGTGAAGAAGGCAGCGAGAAAGAAGCATTAACCGCTGCGGCAAAACAGTTTGAATCCATTTTTACGTCGATGTTGTTTAAGTCGATGCGTGATGCGAACTCGAGCTTTAAGTCAGATATGCTGAACAGCCAGAACGAGCAGTTTTATCGTCAGATGCAAGATGACCAAATGGCGAGTGAGTTGAGTGCTTCAGGTTCATTAGGCCTTGCGGACATGATTGTAGCTCAGTTAAGCGCAGGTCAAGCAAGCGACGCGACAGAAGATAAGGTTCGCAGTGAAGGTTTTGATACCTCGCTGGAAAGACCTCAATATTCAGATCGTTCAGAAAATAAAGTCTCTGAAGTTCAATCTGCTAAGTCAGCAACAGCCATGTCAGCTGCAAAACAACCCGCTTCATTTGATTCGCCGGAATCGTTTGTTACGTCGATGAAGCCTTACGCTGAAAAAGCGGCGAGCGCACTCGGTGTTGATTCGTCACTGCTATTAGCACAAGCGGCACTTGAAACAGGTTGGGGCTCTAAGATGATTAAGAACTCTTTGGGTAACAGCAATAACCTATTTAACATCAAAGCGGATAGAAGTTGGAAGGGCGATAAGGTCGCAACCCAAACTCTTGAGTTCCATGGCAAAACAGCCGTTAAAGAGTCAGCTTCTTTCCGTTCTTACTCTAATTTCGAAGATAGCTTTAATGATTACGTGAAATTCTTGAATGAAAATCCAAGATACGAAACGGCGCTACAGCATCAAGGCAATTCAGAGAATTTCATTAAAGGTATTCATCAGGCTGGTTACGCAACTGACCCTAACTATGCAGACAAGGTTTTACGAGTTAAAGCCAAGATTGATGAGATGAACTAGCGTCATAAATCAACATAGAGAGCTTGCTACTGGCAGGCTCTTTTCTTCTCCGCCCCTTCAGTTCTTACGCGTCATCCATAGTTATCTCCTTACATTTCAATAAATTATTGTCTTTTAACTCTCCATTATTTGTATTGGCACATATATTGCTATTATCTTAGTAATATGCGGTTGTAGTTAATCAGTTCATTCTGGTTTTGTTAAGTTTTTTGGGGGCATTATGGCGTCGGATCTTCTGAATGTAGGGGCACAAAGTGTTCTTACGGCTCAGAGACAGCTCAACACCACAGGTCATAACATTTCTAACGCCAACACAGAGGGCTATAGCCGCCAGTCTGTGATTCAAGGTGTGAATGACCCGCGCCAGTACGGTGGGCAAACCTACGGTATGGGTGTGCATGTGGAAAATGTTCGCCGCTCTTGGGATCAGTTTGCCGTTAAAGAACTTAACTTATCGACAACTAATGCCGCTAACAAAAGCGATACCGAAGCTAACCTTGATCTGCTGTCTGGCATGTTGTCATCGGCGGCTTCGAAGAAGATTCCCGAGAACCTCAATGAGTGGTTTGATTCTATTAAGACACTCGCCGATACCCCGAATGATGTGGGTGCGCGCAAGGTCGTGCTAGAGAAAGCTGGGCTTTTAACTAAAACCTTGAATGAATTTCATGAAACGGTACGTCAACAATCTGATTCTACCAACAAAAAATTAGAAGTCGGCATCGAACGTGTTAACCAAATTGCGGTTGAGATTCGTGACGTTCAGCGTCTGATGATGCGAACACCAGGACCTCATAATGATTTACGAGATCAGCACGAAAAGCTGATCAATGAGCTATCTGGCTACACCAAAGTGACGGTAACGCCGCGATCTAATGCGGAAGGATTTAACGTCCATATTGGTAATGGTCATACCTTAGTTTCTGGTAGTGAAGCAAGTCAACTGAAGCTAGTTGACGGTTTACCTGATACGCATCAGCGTCGACTGGCGATTGTTGAAGGTAAGTCTTTGAAGCCGATTACCAGTAATGATATCGATGGGAAAATCGGTGCCATGCTCAATATGCGAGACGAACACATTCCTGACATCATGGATGAGCTTGGGCGTTTGGCGACGGCTTTCTCGGAGAAAGTAAACTCACTTCAATCACAAGGTTTAGATCTCAATGGCAACGTTGGCCAAGATATTTTCACCGATGTGAACTCTGAGCGAGTGGCAAAATCACGCGTGACGGCTGGTAGCCAATCAAAGGCTGATGTTGCCGTATATATTGATGACACCTCTGCCTTGAAAGGTGGCGAGTATGGTCTTAAGTATGACGGCAGTGACTATGTCGTGACCAAGCCGGATGGTGAAACGGTAAAAGTCAGCACTAATTCAGCAGGTAATGCTTTTTATCTAGATGGGATGCGAGTCGAAGTTCGAAACCCGCCGGAATTGGGTGAGAAGCTGTTACTGCGTCCAACGCGTAACTTTGCTGCTCAGATTCAGATGGAAACCAAAGACCCTAGAGATATTGCCGCACAAAGTTATGAAGCCTCGACCACGTTCGCGAAAGGCTCTGCGGGGTTCAAGATCTTAGCGGCCGGTCAATTGCGTGAGTTTGAAGTGATTGTTTCACCAAAAGGTGAGCAGTTTGCCGTGACTGATCCGAAAGGCAATATTTTAATGCAGCCTCAGCCGTACCCACCTGAGGGGCCTGTTACGATTAATGGCACGACTTTCGAGTTGACCTCTGGAGCCGTGGCAAACGATAAATTTACGGCAAACCTTGTCCCATCAGAGGGTGACAACGGTAACTTACGTAAACTGCAAGATCTTCAAACTGAAAAAGTTTTGAACGATGGTGAATCTACGATTTTAGAGCTTTACCACAACTTGAATACTAATACGGGGCTGAAGTCATCAACGGCAAATCGTCTGAGTGATATCGCTAGGTTGGAAAAAGAGTCAGCTCAAGAACGTATCGCTTCAGTGTCTGGAGTTAACCTAGATGAAGAAGCGGCAAATATGATGAAATTTCAGCAAGCGTATATGGCCTCTTCGCGAATCATGCAAGCAGCCAATGATACGTTTAACACTATTTTGGCTCTGAGATAGGAAGGTATAAATGTTGAATCGCATCTCTAGCTTCCACAATTATCAGTCAGTACAAAATGACTTGCGCCGTCAAGAAAATAAGGTACATCACAATCAAGCGCAACTTGCTTCCGGTAAGAAGTTGCAGTCGCCAAGTGATGATCCGTTGGCTACGCATTATTTGCAAAACATTGGTCAGCAGTCAGAGCAGCTTAAGCAATATGGTGACGCCATTGTCTTGGTCCGCAATCGATTGGAGCACCAAGAAGTAATGATTTCTAATTCGGAGGATTTTGCAGATGAAGCAAAACGTACCGTGATGGAAATGGTAAATGGTTCGTTATCACCAGAAGATCGTCTTGCAAAGAGGCGTGAAATTCAAGAATTAGCGAGTAATTTTTTGCATATGTCTAATTCTCAAGACGAGTCAGGTAACTACACATTTGCTGGCACTAAGCCGAAGAATCAACCCTTCTTTCGAGATAATAAAGGTCATGTCAGCTATGCAGGTGATGATTACCAACGCAAGATGCGTGTTGCAAGTAGTTTTGAAATGGCGATGAATGATCCGGGCAGCAAGCTGTTTATGGAAATCGATAACCCATTTGGTGATTATGAGCCTCAATATGATTTGAAGCCGGCCTCTGCATTGTTACTTGAACGAGCCACAAATGAGTCTTTTCAAGATGATTCAACTTACAAAATTACTTTTGTCGATATGCAAAATGGTCAGTTTGCTTATCAACTAGAAAAAGATGGTAGTACTGTATCTGTGGAAGATTTTGAACCATCTAAAGGTATTGAATATGAAGGTTTGAGTATTCAAATCAAAGGTCAAATCACCAAAGGCGACTCGATTACTTTGGAGCCAAGAAGCTCATTTTCAATATTTGACACCTTCCAAGATGCAGCAGAACTTGCAGAATCATCCGTGTCTGACGCATCAGCGACGGCAAAGTTGCAACAAGCAACCGAAGAGTTCCATGCTGCGTTTATTCATTTGACCAAAGCGAGAACGGATGTCGGTGCGCGATTGAATACGCTGGATATCCAAGAACAGCAACATGAAGATTTTAAGTTGTCTTTAGCCAAAGCAAAAAGCAACTTTGAAGATTTGGATTACTCGAAAGCCATCATTGAGTTCAATGAAAACTCACGAGCATTGCAAGCTTCTCAACAAGCGTTTGGTAAAACCAAAGACCTGACCTTGTTTAACTATATTTAATGATCAATCGGTATTTAGTGGTGAACTAACACTCACCATTGAAGTTAGATTCTTTGCCGTATGTGCTATGCCGTACGAGCGAATCACTTCAACCTTTGCCGGTTTTTTATACAGGGTGTCATCTGTTTGAAAATAGCGGCAAAAAGCGGCAATGGGTCAATGAAGGTACTTTTTGTTCCCTAAGCCAGTTAAACCAAATCGAGTTAAGTTTTAATTTAAGTGATTGATTTTATGTATATTAAAATTCAATTAAAACAGTATTAAACTTGGCATATAACTTGTATATGTATTGGTCATAAAATGATTTATACAGATCTTAAACCTTGCATAGGGTTTAGCGAGTAATACACGGTCAGTGCTTATCCATATGAGAGTAAAGCTGGCCGCTTCGCAGAAAGTTTGCGAACTCATAAGGAGAGCAAAATGGCTATTAATGTAAGCACTAACGTTTCTGCTATGACAGCACAACGTTACCTGAATAAAGCGTCTAATGATTTAGCGACCTCTATGGAACGTTTGTCATCAGGGCATAAAATCAACAGCGCGAAAGACGATGCAGCCGGTCTGCAAATCTCTAACCGTTTAACGGCGCAATCACGTGGTTTAGACGTGGCAATGCGTAATGCCAATGATGGTATTTCAATTGCACAAACCGCTGAAGGCGCGATGAATGAATCAACCAACGTACTACAACGTATGCGTGATCTGGCGATTCAATCATCAAACGGAACTAATACCGCAGCTGAACGTACCGCGCTCAATGAAGAGTCTTCGGCACTTCAAGATGAGCTTAACCGTATCGCAGAGACAACCTCGTTTGGTGGTCGTCGTCTGTTGAATGGTTCATTTGGTGAAGCATCATTCCAGATTGGTTCTAGCTCTGGTGAAGCGATGATTATGGGCCTTACTAGTGTTCGTGCTGATGATTTCCGTATGGGTGGTACAACGTTTGATTCTGAAAACGGTAAAGACAAAAGTTGGGAAGTACCAGCACAAGCTCGCGATCTTAAGCTCGAATTTAAAACAAAGTCAGGTGAAGACATCGTTTTAGATATTAATACCAAAGCGGGTGATGATATCGAAGAGCTTGCTACTTACATTAATGGTCAATCTGATCTTGTGAACGCATCGGTTACCGATGATGGTCGCATTCAACTATTTGTTGCTGAACCTGACCTTGAAGGGGCTATGTCTATTTCTGGTGGCTTAGCTTCTGAGCTAGGTATTAAGAGTGAAGGTCGTGCAACATCGGTTCAAGATATTAGTTTGATGAGCGTAGCAGGATCACAGAATGCTATTAGCGTGATTGATTCTGCAATGAAATACGTAGATTCACAGCGTGCTGATTTAGGTGCGAAACAAAACCGTCTAAGCCACAGTATTAACAACTTGGCAAACGTTCAAGAGAACGTAGACGCTTCAAATAGCCGAATCAAAGATACGGACTTTGCGAAAGAGACGACGCAAATGACCAAATCACAAATTCTGCAACAAGCAGGTACTTCGATACTTGCTCAAGCAAAACAGTTGCCTAACTCTGCAATGACACTATTGCAATAGTTATTGGTTGAACTTGCTGCTCGTGTTCAGACGTGAGCCATGCAGCAAGGGAAACTGGCAAGCATACTTACTATGAGTGTTTAGCTCTCTCATCTCTCACCTGCTATTCATTTTTACGGTAAGAATGCAACGGCGCGTCAGAAATGTGTTCATTTCTCGATGATCTCCACACAGGCTCTGACCTGCCAACTAGCCCCGGTTCTCTCAAAGGAAAAGGGGCTTTTTCCTTTCTGTTCTTTATATCTCTGTTTCCTATATTTCTTATTTTTACCTTTTTGTTTTCCTGTCTTTTGCGTTTCCCCACTGGTTTCTAACTTTAGTTTTCTGATCCTTAAGTTTCCATTCAACCCATTTTCTTCGTTACAAATGCTCTCCTTGGCTAGATAAATTGCATAATCTTTATGCCCATCAATGATCTTTGGTGATTGATCATTTCTGAGCGTTGACCAATTTTAACGACGCTTAGCGTGTTTTTTGAACAAATTAGGATCTTTACCTAATTAAATACAATAGCTGCTTTAGAAAATCAGTAAATTTAACCTACTGATAAATATCAAATTAATATTTTATTTGTGGTTTTTTAAAAGTTTTTCTAAAGCTTCGGGATTTTGAGCCGTTATTAAAAGTAACTTTGAGAGAACTACTTGGTTTTCCGAGACGTCGGAAACCGCTATACCGGAAAATCAATTGGAGAAATCACCATGGCAGTGAATGTAAATACAAACGTTTCAGCGATGACAGCGCAACGTTACCTAAACAACGCAAACAGCGCACAACAAACATCAATGGAGCGTCTAGCTTCAGGCTCTAAAATCAACAGCGCGAAAGATGACGCTGCGGGCCTACAAATCTCTAACCGTTTGAACGTTCAGAGCCGCGGCCTTGATGTTGCTGTACGTAACGCGAACGACGGTATCTCTATTGCACAAACTGCTGAAGGTGCAATGAACGAGACAACCAACATCCTGCAACGTATGCGTGATTTGTCTCTACAATCTTCAAACGGCTCAAACTCAAAATCTGAGCGTGTAGCGATTCAAGAAGAAGTAACAGCATTGAATGACGAATTAAACCGTATCGCGGAAACAACGTCTTTCGGTGGCAATAAGCTGCTTAACGGTACTCACGGTACTAAATCATTCCAAATCGGTGCGGATAACGGTGAAGCGGTAATGCTTCAACTGAAAGACATGCGCTCTGATAACGCTCAGATGGGTGGTAAAAGCTACCAAACTGAGAACGCGAAAGACAAAGACTGGAACGTTCAAGCTGGCGCAAACGACCTAAAAATGTCGTTCACTGATAACTTCGGTCAAGCACAAGAAATCGATGTGTCTGCGAAAGCGGGCGATGACATCGAAGAGCTAGCAACGTACATCAATGGTCAACAAGATTCTGTTAAAGCGTCTGTAACTGAAGACGGCAACCTACAAATGTTTGCAGGTAATAACAAGGTTGAAGGCAGCGTTGAGTTTTCTGGTTCACTTGCGGGTGAACTAGGCATGCAAGCGGGTAAAGAAGTAACGGTTGATACGATTGATGTAACGTCAGTTGGTGGTGCACAAGAATCTGTTGCAGTAATCGATGCGGCCCTTAAGTATGTAGATAGCCACCGTGCTGAGCTAGGTGCTTTCCAAAACCGTTTCGACCATGCTATCAGCAACTTAGACAACATTAACGAAAACGTTAATGCATCTAAGAGCCGTATTAAAGATACCGATTTCGCGAAAGAAACGACCCAGATGACTAAGTCTCAGATCCTTTCTCAAGCTTCAAGCTCGATCCTTGCTCAAGCGAAGCAAGCTCCGAACTCGGCACTTAGCCTACTAGGTTAATCGATTGAAAAGCCACGTTGCCACGTTGGTTATAAGCGCTGTTGACTATAAGCGTTGTTGATCATAAGCGTTAACGTTAGGCCTCCACAAATTAGCTCGTGGTGAGAGATGAGCGCTAAACAAACCCAGCTTCGGCTGGGTTTTTTATTGCCTGTAATTTGGCGAAGGTGTATTTGGAAAAGTGCAATGTTGGTAAGCAGGAGCAAAAGCGAGATTCCCTATCACGTTCGTTCCTCACTGTAGGGAATGACGACTATAGAGAGGTAGCCATCCATTGTTTACTTGAATCGAAGTCGTTGGCCGTCATCCCAGAATCGAGTAGAACGAGATATCAGGGATCTTTTTTGGTTTTTATATTCAACACCACGCCCATTAATCCAAGCTGAATGGAAACTTTAGCGAATGTCGCTCGATTAATTGAATCCCGATCACACTTTTCTTTGTTGTTGAAAAGAATATGAAAAAAAGCACATTTTTTATTAAAGCTTCTAATTAAGGGGCCGTTAAAGGGATTGAGAGAAATGATATGTACCAATGTAAGGTGAGAGAGACACTGGTGCATAAACAAAATTGACATGTATTTGTGTGAGGTGAGAGTCACATAAGTACATTAAAAAATGCCTAAAGGAGATCAACTATGGCGATTAATGTAAGCACTAATGTGTCTGCAATGACGGCTCAGCGCTACCTAAATAGCGCGGCTGAAGGTACTCAAAAATCAATGGAGCGTTTGTCTTCTGGCTATAAAATCAATAGCGCAAAAGATGATGCTGCAGGCCTACAAATTTCTAACCGCTTAACGTCGCAAAGCCGTGGCCTAGATATGGCTGTGAAAAATGCGAATGACGGTATCTCTATTGCACAGACAGCTGAAGGTGCAATGAATGAGTCAACCAACATTCTGCAACGTATGCGTGACCTTTCTCTTCAATCTTCAAATGGTTCAAACAGCAAATCTGAACGTGTTGCGATCCAGGAAGAAGTCTCTGCTCTAAACACAGAACTTAACCGTATCGCTGAAACGACCTCTTTTGGTGGTAACAAGCTTCTTAACGGTACTTACGGTAGCCAATCTTTCCAAATCGGTGCTGATTCTGGTGAAGCAGTAATGCTGACTATGAATAACATGCGTACTGACACTCAAGACATGGGTGGCAAAAGCTACGGCGTAGAAGAAGGCAAAGATGCTTCTTGGCGTGTAGGCGCAGGTTCTGATCTGACTATCAAATACAACGATAAGTTTGGTGAAGCTCAAGAGCTGTCTATTTCTGCAAAAGAAGGCAACGATATCGAAGAGCTAGCAACGTACATCAATGGCCAAAGTGAAGATGTTAAAGCGTCTGTTGGTGAAGGCGGCAAATTGCAACTTTTCGCTTCAAGTCAAAAAGTTGAAGGTGATGTTGAGTTCGGTGGTAGCCTTGCTGGTGAGCTAGGTATCGGTGCCGCTAAAGACGTTACTGTTAACGATATCGATGTAACCTCGGTTGCTGGTGCGAACGAAGCCGTATCTGTTATTGATGGCGCACTAAAATCAGTGGACAGTAACCGCGCTTCTCTTGGTGCTTTCCAAAACCGTTTTGATCATGCAATCAGCAACTTAGATAACATCAACGAAAACGTTAATGCATCTAAGAGCCGTATCAAAGATACCGATTACGCGAAAGAAACAACGGCAATGACGAAGTCTCAAATCCTGCAACAGGCGAGTACTTCTATCCTAGCTCAAGCGAAGCAGTCACCATCAGCAGCTCTAAGCTTATTGGGCTAAACTTACCTTGGTAAGTAGTGGTAAACTCTACTCTGGGTAGAGTTTTACTGTTTGGCTCATAAAGGAGGGAGGGAGAGTGTTATGGAAATTCCATCCAACGCATCGAACATCCAGCCTTATGGCTCACCTAATGGCATTAAATTTGCAAGCGATGAAGGTAGTAGTGCGTCGAACATTTCACGACTGAAAGAAGCAACATCTTATGGCAAGGTAGAAAAATCGAAAGAGCAAGCTACCGAAGCGGCGATTCAATTAGCTCAAGATAGACAGCAGTTAAACGATGAAGAGCGAGTCAAGATGGTAGAGAAGGTAAATGAGTTTGTCTCCTCTCTCAACAAGGGTGTTGCCTTTAAAGTCGATGAAGAGTCGGGGAGAGATGTGGTCACTATTTATGAGACCACCACTGGTGATATTATTCGCCAGATTCCTGATGAAGAAATGCTTGAAATTCTAAGACGCCTAGCAGCCCAAAATTCAAATAGTAGAATATTTGAGGTGAAGGTTTAAGTCGTATTATTGAGGTGGTTTAATGAGTTTTGGCCCAATGGGGATTTCGTCTGGCATGGATATCAATTCCATGGTCAGCAAAATTGTTGATTCGGAGCGTGTACCTAAACAGCAACGAATTGATAATGAACGAACGCGAATCGATACCAGCATTAGTGCCTATGGAAGACTCAGAGAATCCCTTGATTCGATGAAAAACCTGATGACAAACTTTCGTCAGGAAAAAGCTTTTGCTGTGCGAACAGTTGAAAGTACCGATGAAGGTCTTGTCTCTGCAACCGCGACTACCGAAGCGATCGCTGGCAAATATGCCATCGATGTGTTGCAGCTTGCCCAGAGTCATAAAGTGGCTTCTGATGTACTGTCAGAGGACATGAAATTTGGCCCAGGTAAGCTGCAGGTTTCGCTCGGTGATGATAGCTTTGATGTGCAAGTCGGCGACAGATCGAAACTTATCGATGTCGTTCGCAGCATAAATGGCGCAGATAGCAATCCAGGCGTTCGCGCATCTATTATCAATGATGTCGAAGGCCCACGACTTATTGTCGCCTCAAACCAGTCTGGTTCAGATCAGCAGATCAGCATTAATGTAGAGTCTGATGCTGCTAACCCTCTCAAAAAACTCGAATATAAAACTCTAGAAGAGCGCGTGAAAGCACTAGAGAAAGCGCGCCTTGCTGCACAAGATGTTCTTGCTCTAACCCCTGCAGGAAAAGCGGTTGAAATCATCGATGAAGCGATCGCTAACGATGACCCAAATGCGAGTGAAAAACTCGATGAAGACGGAAATGTTATCCCAGCAACCCAAACCGATTCTGCCTCAGATGTTGACGGAGACTCTCAAAGTCTTAGCTACGGCGAGCAAGCTGCAGCAGATGGTCAAGCTGCCCTAGACGCAGCTAAGGCGTCAAAGTCTGTGATGCCCGAAGACAATATCCCAGGTTGGACTGAGACAGCCTCAGGAACTCTTTTAGATTCTTACTACACACCAGAACTTGAGCTTGATGAAAAAGCGATAGAGAAGGCGCCTGACGTGCCGGGGTGGTCAAATGCTGCCTCGGGTACTCTGACCGATTCCTACGTGACGCCGAAAGAAGCTCAGCAAAAGCTGGAAGCTGAACAAGCGCGTATCGAAGATAAAATTTCACAAGAAAAAGCCGATTTGGCTGAGAAAGTTCAAAAAGGCGAATTGACCGCGGAACAAGCCAAAAAAATTGAGCGTGCGAAATTAGAACCCGAAGAGCGTGAGCTTTTAGAGAAAGTCGATAAAGCGCAAGCTGAGCTCGAACAGGCACAACAGTCTTTTGATACCTATAGCGGTATGGCTGAAGTTCAGGCGGGGCAAGATTCAATGGTCGTTCTAGACGGCGTTGCACAGCTTTCGAGTAATAACAATGTGATTGAAGATGCCGTAGAAGGTATCGATATTACGGTGAAAGGCAAAACGCCAAAAGATAAGCCACCGGCCGAAATCGGTGTTGAGTACGACCGTAATAGTGTGCGCCAAGACATTGAATCTTTCGTTAACTCTTACAATCAGTTTTATCAAGTGTCTAAGAACTTGGCGGGCGTTGATCCAACGACTGGCCAAAAAGGGCCGCTTTCTGGCGACAGTACTGTACGTAATGCCGACTCGCGATTGAAAGGGGTGTTCTCATCAAGTATTGAAGGCGCGCCTGATAATCTCAAGTCATTGACTGAATTTGGTATCACGACCACAAGGCAAGGCTCGCTAGAAATTAACTACGACATGCTTGATCGTCAACTTAATAATAACTTCGATAAGTTGGGTGAGTTCTTTGGCGGCAACAATGGTTTCGCCAAAAAAGTGGAAGATGCGATTCAAGGTATCACAGGTATCACAGGTTCGATTCGTACTAGAGAAAAGAGCTTAGTCGAGCAAA
Source organism: Vibrio sp. QJM3NY_26 (assembly GCF_057786005.1). Lineage (NCBI taxonomy): Bacteria > Pseudomonadati > Pseudomonadota > Gammaproteobacteria > Vibrionales > Vibrionaceae > Vibrio > Vibrio sp. QJM3NY_26. The sequence goes on from NZ_CM173515.1 coordinate 870,895, forward strand.
ACTACCGCTTGGTTGATGATCAAAGCGCACTCGATCGCCGCATGGACAGCCTAGAAAACCGCACACATTCTAAGTTTACTGCCATGCAAGATGCGACTAGCAAGATGCAATCCCAGCTGGGCAGTATGATGAATGCGTTGGGCTAATAGATGAACAGTCAGCTGCAAGAGCTTTGTGAACTCGATCAATTAATTATCTCTAAGCTTGAATTTAGTGAAATTAATGCTGAAGAAATAACGCGGCTTGTCGATAACAGAGAACAGTTATTGCAAAACGTGCTTCAAATAATCGACTCACACCCCGACGTTAAGCAAAGTTCTGAATGGTTTGAAGCCATTACCAGAACCAGAAAATTAGTCGAATTGATGCAGTCTGAGACAAGTCGAGTAGGTAAGACCCTACACAAATACCGTCACGGCGCTAAATCAGTTCAACAATACAAAAAGTTTTTATAAAAGAGGTTTACTATGCGCGGTTCTTTACAGGCATATAAAAAGGTATCAGTGGATAGTCAGCTAACAGCTGCCTCACCGCATAAGATTGTACAAATGCTAATGGCTGGTGCTATCGAGCGCTTGATTCAAGGTAAAGCGGCAATGCAAGCGGGCAACATCCCAGTGAAAGGCGAGCGACTTGGTAAGGCTCTGGATATCATTATTAGCCTACGTAGTTGCCTGTCTATGGACGATGGTGGCGATATTGCGAAAAACCTAGATCAACTTTATGAGTTCATGATCACGCAAATTTCTGCGGCAAATCACAAAAATGACCCACAGGCTATTGATGATGTTATCGATATTATCCGCGAAATTAAGAGCGCTTGGGACCAAATTCCGAACGAATATCACAACTTGACGTCTGCTGACGTAGGTATTTAAAGAAAAATTGCAGTTTTAACCAATCTCATATCCCTTAATTGGTTGGTTGCCTTATTTTTTTAATCAAATAAAATAGAAGCCATTAGATAGCCTAGTGGCTTTTTTCGTTGCTGATTTCCTAAATTTGTCCACGTAGACCATAATCATTGATACTTTTCTCTGTTTTATCGATTACGTCGCTCACCGTTTTCCGCATCGCACCAAAATAAAGGCAATAATTCCTACTTATGCAAGGTTTGGCAAAACTGCTTGTCGTCGACGATAGCGCTCAAGATCGTCACAATTTAAGCACAATATTAGAGTTTGTAGGAGAGAGCTGCGAAGTAATCAGCTCTGAACAAGCACGTAAAGTTGACTGGTCACTACAGTGGGCCGGCTGCATTATTGGTACCATTAAAGGTAAAGGCTTCAACGCATTACTGAATGAAAAGCTTGTTCACGCCAATCACATCCCTTTACTGGTGATTGGTAAAAACAATCACCCGGTTGACGAGCTAACTAACTATGTTGGCGAGCTTGAACTTCCTCTTAACTACCCGCAATTAAGTGATGCATTAAGGCACTGTAAAGATTTCTTAGGCCGCAAGGGCGTTCAAGTGGTGTCTTCGGCACGCAAGAACACACTGTTTCGCAGCCTAGTAGGGCAAAGTGCTGGCATTCAAGAAGTACGTCACTTAATTGAACAGGTCTCTTCTACGGAAGCGAACGTGCTGATTCTTGGTGAATCTGGTACCGGCAAAGAAGTCGTAGCGCGTAATATTCACTATCACTCTAAGCGCCGTTCTGGGCCTTTCGTGCCTGTGAATTGTGGTGCTATTCCACCAGACTTACTCGAAAGTGAGTTGTTTGGTCATGAGAAGGGCGCATTTACTGGTGCGATTACCGCACGAAAAGGTCGCTTTGAATTGGCTGAAGGTGGCACACTGTTTCTTGATGAAATTGGCGATATGCCAATGGCAATGCAAGTTAAGTTGTTGCGTGTACTGCAAGAGCGCTGTTTTGAACGCGTAGGTGGCAACAGCACCATTAAAGCTGACGTTCGTGTGATTGCAGCAACACACCGCAATCTTGAAGACATGATCGACGATGACTCGTTCCGTGAAGACCTTTATTACCGCTTGAATGTATTCCCGATTGAAATGCCGGCGCTTCAAGATCGTAAAGAAGATATTCCACTGTTGCTTCAAGAACTAATGACTCGAATGGAAGCGGAAGGCAGTATGCCTATCTGCTTCACGGCTCGTGCTATCAATTCTTTGATGGAGCACTACTGGCCAGGTAACGTTCGCGAGCTAGCGAACCTCGTTGAGCGAATGGTTATCCTGTATCCGAATAGCTTGGTTGATGTGAATCATCTACCCACTAAATATAGATACAGTGATATCCCTGAGTTCCAGCCTGAATTTAATCGCTTTGTGTCGGAAGAAGAGCAAGAACGTGATGCACTTTCTGATTTGTTCTCAGAAGATTTCAGCTTTGACCAGCAAGATGATCTTGCCGATAACGCGAATGCGCCTCAAGAGTTACCACCAGAAGGTGTTAATTTGAAAGAGCTGTTGGCGGATATGGAAGTGAACATGATTAACCAAGCCTTGGAAGCGCAGGGTGGCATTGTTGCCCGTGCTGCAGACATGCTTGGAATGCGCAGAACCACTCTGGTTGAAAAAATGCGTAAGTATAATCTACAGCGATAGAGCTCAGATTCGTGTTCAGCGATATCAAATTAAGACGGGTGTTGAGTTAAAGCATCGTTTTGGTTGAGAGAATAGAGAGGGCATAGTCGAGTTGTTGCTTGCTTAACTATGTGATAAATATAGCAAATAGCCTGACGCGTGTTTTACGTGTCAGGCTGTTTTAGTATTTGAGGCAAATTTTTGACATGCACGGATCTAACGAATCAGAAAATCAGTCACACCTAGATTCAGTTGAACAGCAGGTTGAGCGCTATAAGCAAGTGCTTGATGTGATGCCAGCAGGTGTCATCTTGTTAGATACTCATGGTGAAGTAAGGGAAGCGAACCCAGAAGCGCACCGAATTTTAGGTGTGGAACTGGTGGGCGAGAAGTGGTTTTCGGTTATTCAAAGTGCCTTTGATCCAAAAGACGATGATGGACATGAGATCTCACTGAAGAATGGGCGTAAGGTTCGTTTGGCTATTTCAGCTTCTACCACGGGTCAACTTATCTTGATTACCGACCTGACAGAAACTCGTCTTCTACAGTCTCGCGTGAGTGATCTTCAGCGCTTGTCGTCGTTAGGCAGAATGGTAGCCTCGTTGGCACACCAGGTTCGTACGCCACTTTCTAGCGCCATGCTTTATGCATCAAACCTTGCCGCGCCAAACTTACCGCCGGCAACAAAGACACGTTTTCAATCTAAGCTTATGGATAGATTGCATGACTTAGAGAAGCAAGTGAACGACATGCTGTTGTTTGCCAAAGGTGGCGACAACAAGGTTGTGAAGCCATTTACCGTTGCTGAACTGATCACTGAATTTCACCCAATGGTGGAAGCGGCATTAAAATCGAACCAGATTGATTATTGCCAAGAAGTGGAAGGCGAAGAGACTCAGATGTTTGGCAATGCTAATGCTATAGCTTCTGCTCTGAGCAACCTAGTTTTGAACGCAGTGCAAATTGCGGGTAAAGAATCGCAGATTGATGTTTTTTTTAGGCCCGTAAACGGCGAGCTTAAGATATCAGTGCAAGACAGTGGCCCCGGCGTACCGAAAGAGCTTCAAGGTAAAATTATGGAACCCTTCTTTACCACTCGTTCGCAAGGTACAGGTCTAGGTTTAGCCGTTGTACAAATGGTCTGTCGAGCACATGAAGGCCGACTGGAATTGATATCAGAAGAAGGGGACGGCGCATGCTTTACCATGTGTCTACCGCTGGAAAGAAGCGCTTCTTCTGAAGACTAATACGTTTTAACTGAATTTACACTGGAGAATCCTATGGCTCAAAGCAAAGTGTTAATCGTCGAAGATGATGAAGGTCTACGCGAAGCCCTTGTCGACACTCTCGCGCTTGCTGGCTATGAATGGCTGGAAGCGGATTGTGCGGAAGATGCTCTGGTAAAATTGAAATCGAACTCCGTTGATATTGTTGTCTCTGATGTGCAGATGGCAGGTATGGGCGGCTTAGCACTGCTAAGAAATATCAAGCAGCATTGGCCAAATCTACCAGTATTGTTGATGACAGCGTATGCCAACATTGAAGACGCCGTTGCCGCAATGAAAGAGGGCGCTATAGACTATATGGCAAAGCCATTTGCGCCTGAAGTACTGCTTAATATGGTGAGCCGTTATGCTCCGGTAAAATCGGATGATAATGGCGATGCCATCGTTGCCGATGAGAAAAGCATCAAGCTAATGATGTTGGCTGATAAGGTGGCTAGAACCGATGCTAACGTCATGGTTTTGGGGCCAAGTGGTTCTGGTAAAGAGGTGATGTCTCGCTATATTCACAACGCTTCGAGCCGTAAAGACGGTCCGTTTGTTGCGATTAACTGTGCCGCGATTCCAGATAACATGTTGGAAGCAACACTGTTTGGCTACGATAAAGGCGCATTTACTGGTGCTATTCAAGCTTGTCCTGGTAAATTTGAGCAAGCTCAAGGCGGTACTATTTTGTTGGATGAGATCAGTGAAATGGATCTTAGCCTACAAGCGAAACTACTGCGCGTGTTGCAAGAGCGCGAAGTTGAACGTCTTGGTAGCCGTAAGAGTATCAAACTGGATGTCCGTGTTTTGGCAACCAGTAACCGCGACCTAAAGCAGTATGTTTCTGAAGGGAATTTCCGTGAAGATTTATACTATCGTTTGAATGTATTTCCAATTACTTGGCCAGCACTGTGTGAACGTAAAGGCGATATTGAGCCGCTTGCGAAGCATTTGGTTGAGCGCCATTGCACCAAACTTGGTATGCCCGTTCCTATTCTGTCCGAGCAAGCCATCAGTAAGCTCGTCAATTATCCGTGGCCGGGTAATGTGCGTGAACTGGATAATGTCGTTCAGCGCGCTCTAATTCTGAGTGAGCAAGAAAATATTTCAGGTGAGCACATCTTACTTGAAGGTGTCGATTGGCAAGACGCAAGTGGCCTACAGCAAATTGTTGAAGGCAACAGTGTTGCAGCGCCAGAAATTAAGCCGATTGCTGAAGCGAGTCCAATCAATAAACTGGCAGCCAGCAGCGAAGGGTTAGGTAATGAGCTTAGAGATCAAGAGTATGCGATTATTCTTGAGACGCTGATCGCTTGTAATGGCCGACGCAAAGAAATGGCAGAAAAGTTGGGCATTAGTCCTCGTACATTGCGTTATAAGTTGGCAAAGATGCGCGATGCTGGGATAGATATCCCAAACTGAGGATAGGTTAGTAGTGTCAGCTTTCTGACTAGTGTATTACGATATCTAGTCAATTTAATGTGTGGCACGCTAATTGCTCTGTCAATAATACAGCTAAATAGATAGTCATAATTTTGACTCCTGAGGTAGTAGATGAGAATAGATGGTTTACAAGGCGAAATGCAGGCAATGATGGTTGAAGCTGCTAGCGCGCGTCCTGCTGCAACGGGGCAAGCGGTCGGTGCAGATTTTGGCAACATGCTGACGCAGGCCATTAATAACGTGAACTCATTACAAAAAACCTCAGGTGATCTTCAAGCTCGTTTTGATAGTGGCGACCAAAGCGTGTCTCTATCGGACGTGATGATTGCTCGTAATAAATCTAGTGTGGCTTTTGAGGCGACGATCCAAATTAGAAATAGATTGGTCGAATCGTACAAAGAGCTGATGAATATGCCGGTATAAGTTGGGTAATTAAATAGTGGCAGATAATAGTCAAACAACAGATTTAACCGTAAGCGATAGCAATGACCATGCACTCATTGCAGGTTCGGAGCTTGATGGGGAAGGGCAAAATCCCGATCTAGGTGAACGCAGTTCCTCTAAGTTCGATATGGCCGTCGGTGATCTCGATTTACTTCGTCAGGTCGTCTTAGTCCTATCTATTTCTATCTGTGTAGCGCTAATTGTGATGCTGTTTTTCTGGGTGAAAGAGCCAGAAATGCGTCCATTAGGGGCTTATGAAACAGAAGAGTTGATTCCCGTGCTTGATTACTTGGATCTACAAAAGATCGAATACACTCTTGAAGGTAACACTATCTCGGTACCGGCTAGTGAGTACAACTCATTAAAGCTTAATATGGTACGAGCGGGTTTGAATCAAGAGCGAAACGCAGGTGATGACATCCTCATGCAAGACATGGGTTTTGGTGTATCACAACGTGTCGAGCAAGAGCGCCTTAAATTAAGTCGTGAAAGACAGCTTGCGAAAGCCATTGAGCAGATGAAACAGGTACGTAAAGCTCAGGTTTTATTAGCCTTGCCAAAGCAGAGTGTCTTTGTTCGTCACAATCAAGAAGCCTCAGCTTCCGTATTCCTGACTCTGAAAACGGGCACTAACCTCAAGCAGCAAGAAGTTGACTCTGTTGTCGACATGGTGGCAAGTGCCGTTCCGGGAATGAAAACCTCGCGTATCACGGTGACCGATCAGCATGGCCGACTGTTGAACTCAGGTTCTCAAGATCCGATGTCAGCTGCGCGTCGTAAAGAACATGAGTTAGAGCGTAATCAAGAGCAAGCGCTGCGTGAAAAAATCGACTCTATCCTAATTCCTATTCTTGGGTTTGGTAACTATACCGCTCAGGTTGATATTCAGCTTGATTTTAGTGCTGTGGAACAAACGAGAAAACGTTTTGATCCGAATACGCCAGCGACTCGAAGTGAATACACGTTAGAAGATTACAACAACGGCAACACTGTGGCCGGTATTCCTGGCGCTTTGAGTAACCAACCCCCTGCAGATGCTTCAATTCCTCAAGATGTCGCTCAGATGAAAGACGGTGCGATGACGGGGCAGGGATCGGTTCACAAAGAAGCGACTCGAAACTTCGAGCTCGATACCACCATCAGCCATGAACGTAAACAGAGCGGCACGGTTAACCGTCAGACGGTATCGGTAGCGATAAAAGACCGTCAATCACTGAACCCTGATACGGGCGAAGTGGTTCATACGCCAATCCCTGCCAGCGAAATTAATGCGATTCGTCAGGTACTGATTGGTACTGTCGGCTTTGATGAAAGTCGTGGCGATTTACTCAATGTGTTAAGCATGCAGTTCGCACCACAAGTGACGGATGTTGTCGCTGATGTGCCAATTTGGGAGCATCCAAACTTCAATGATTGGGTACGCTGGTTTGCGAGCGCGTTGGTTATTATTGTCGTGGTATTGGTACTTGTTCGCCCTGCAATGAAGAAACTGCTTAACCCAGCAGCTGACGACGATGATCAAATGTACGGCCCTGATGGTATGCCAATTGGTGCCGACGGCGAAACCAGCTTAATTGGTGGTGATATTGAAGGTGGCGAGTTGTTTGAATTTGGTTCAAGCATCGACTTACCAAACCTTCATAAAGACGAAGACGTGCTGAAAGCAGTACGTGCACTTGTAGCGAATGAACCAGAGCTAGCAGCTCAAGTAGTTAAGAATTGGATGGTAGATGGCTAACGAAATAGTTCCACAACAAACGGAAGGCGGTGAAGTGCTTGATGTCTCTAGCGTGGATATCGATTCTATCTCAGGCGACGAACGTGCTGCGATCTTGTTGCTAAGTTTAAATGAAGAAGATGCTGCTGGTATTATTCGTCACCTAGAGCCAAAGCAGGTTCAGCGTGTGGGTAGTGCAATGGCGCGAGCGACTGATCTATCCCAAGAAAAAGTGGGAGCGGTTCACCGTGCTTTCTTAGATGATATTCAGAAGTACACCAACATTGGTATGGGCAGTGAAGACTTCATGCGTAATGCGCTGGTCGCTGCCTTGGGTGAAGACAAGGCGAATAACCTTGTTGACCAAATTCTTCTTGGTACTGGCTCGAAAGGTTTGGACTCACTGAAGTGGATGGATCCTCGTCAGGTGGCGAGTATCATCATCAACGAGCACCCTCAGATTCAAACCATTGTGTTGTCGTACCTCGATTCTGATCAGTCGGCTGAGATTCTGTCTCAATTCCCAGAAAGAGTTCGTCTGGATCTGATGATGCGTATTGCTAACCTTGAAGAAGTTCAACCTTCGGCTCTTGCTGAATTGAATGAAATCATGGAGAAACAGTTTGCGGGTCAAGCGGGTGCTCAAGCTGCCAAAATTGGTGGCCTGAAAGCCGCGGCTGAGATCATGAACTACATGGACAATAATGTGGAAGGCGTCTTGATGGATCAAATCCGAGATCAAGACGAAGATATGGCAACGCAGATTCAAGATCTTATGTTTGTCTTTGAAAACCTTATTGAAGTTGATGACCAAGGTGTTCAACGACTGCTGCGTGATGTTCCACAAGACGTTCTACAGAAAGCGCTTAAAGGTGCTGATGACGGTCTACGTGAGAAGATCTTCAAGAACATGTCTAAACGTGCTGCCGATATGATGAGAGACGACATTGAGGCGATGCCGCCAGTAAAAGTCTCCGACGTGGAAGCGGCTCAAAAAGAGATATTGGGTATTGCGAGGAAGATGGCAGACAGTGGCGAGATTATGCTGTCTGGTGGCGCCGACGAGTTCCTTTAATACAGAAACCTCAAGAGCCCCACACTGTTGGGGCTTTTCTTTATCCAATCTCGAACCCAAGATTAACTCCGTTCACGGCTTGAATTTACAATGCAGCTGGACGCATTCATAGATAGGTACTGATATGTCAGGTGATAGAAAACGCGGCTTCCTTCGCCCTGAAGAAGATAATACGGTTGCCCAACCTCAAAAATGGGGGTTGCCTGACTACACCTCTGATGTGAATAAACAAGCCAAAGAAACGGCCTTTAATTACGATCCTAGTTGGATGCCGACGGTTGAAGAAGCCATTGAAGACGAAGAGCTTATTCTGACTGAAGAGCAAATCGAACTGATTAAGCAAGGTGCTTATCAAGAAGGGCTTCATCAAGGGCAAGAAGCTGGCTTTAAACAGGGTTACGATAAAGGTAAAGAAGAAGGGTTTGCTGCAGGCCACGAAGAAGGCAACCAAGCCGGCAAGCTTGAAGGCGTGACTGCTGGTCAAGAGTACATTCAGCAGCAAGTTGCCATCTTTATGGGGCTAGCCAACCAGTTTGCTCAACCGTTAGAGCTGATGAACGCTCAGGTAGAGAAGCAATTGGTGGACATGGTACTGACCATGGTCAAAGAAGTGGTTCATGTTGAAGTGCAAACCAACCCACAAATCATATTAGATACCGTCAAAGAGTCGGTCGAGTCGTTGCCGATCTCAGGTCATGCGATCACATTGAAGCTTAATCCCGAAGACGTCGCGATTATTCGTTCTGCGTATGGCGAAACTGAATTGGATTGCCGCAATTGGACGTTAGTTGCAGAGCCGGCACTCAACCGTGGTGACGTACAAATCGAAGCGGGTGAGTCGAGCGTTAACTACCGCATGGAAGACCGTGTGAAAAACGTCATTCAAAACTTCTGTGGCGCAAACCGTCATCAGGGTCATGAGTAATGCTTGAATTAGCAAATCGTCTTAGCCAATACAAAGTCGAAGGGCTAAAATCGCGACCAATTGCCTCTGGTAAGTTAGTACGCGTTGTTGGCTTAACGCTTGAAGCGACCGGCTGTAAAGCACCCATCGGCAGCCTGTGTTTAGTAGAAACCATGTCTGGTCAGATGGAAGCCGAAGTCGTCGGCTTCTCTGGCGATAACTTATTTTTGATGCCAAGTGAACAAATCACAGGGATACTACCTGGCGCTCGTGTGACCCCCGTGACCACTGAAAGCGGCATCCCTGTCGGAATGGAATTGCTTGGCCGAGTGATAGACGGTGTGGGTAATCCACTTGATGGGCTAGGTCCCATCTATACCGAACAACGCGCTTCATTTAATGCTGAGCCAATCAACCCTTTAGCTCGAAAACCGATTTCTGAACCGCTTGATGTCGGCTTGAAGGCCATAAACGGTTTGCTGACGGTAGGTAAAGGTCAGCGTATTGGTCTGTTTGCTGGTTCCGGTGTCGGTAAGTCGGTTACGCTCGGGATGATGACTCGAGGCACAACCGCGCAAGTGGTGGTGGTAGGTCTAATTGGTGAGCGTGGACGAGAAGTTAAAGAATTTATTGAAGAGATTCTTGGCGAAGATGGACGCAAACGATCTGTGGTGGTCGCTGCTCCTGCGGATTCATCGCCACTGATGCGATTGAAAGGTTGCCAAACTGCACTGGCTGTCGCTGAGTACTTCCGCGACCAAGGTTTAGATGTTCTTTTATTAATGGATTCATTGACCCGTTTTGCTCAGGCTCAGCGTGAAATTGCTCTGTCTGTGGGTGAGCCGCCAGCAACCAAAGGTTATCCGCCATCAGTATTCGCCAAGCTTCCTGCGCTGGTGGAACGTGCGGGTAACGGCAACGATGAACAAGGTTCTATCACGGCTTTCTTTACCGTTTTAACTGAAGGTGATGACTTACAAGACCCCATTGCCGATGCGTCACGAGCGATTCTTGATGGTCACATTGTTTTATCGCGTGAGATGGCCGATGCCGGACATTATCCTGCGATTGATGTCGAGAAATCCGTCAGTCGTGTTATGCCGCAAATCACCACCGAAGAACATGTATTGATGTCGAAAGCGGTGCGCCAAGTACTGTCTATCTGTCGTAAAAACCAAGATTTGGTATCGATTGGCGCTTACAAACCGGGGACTGATCCTGCTATTGATAGTGCCTTCACCTTGAAACCGAGGTTGGATGAGTACTTACAGCAAAAAATGAAAGAAACGGTTCCCTATGACATGTGTGTCAACATGTTGAAACATGTATTGGGTGGCTAACGAGTGAATAAGGTTAGTCATGGATAACGCATTAGAATTTTTGCTCGACCAAGCCAAGGATCAAGAGAACCAAGCTGTACTCGCGCTCAACAAAGCGAATTCGGAGCTTCAAGGTTACTATGAGCAGGTCGCTCAGATTGAAAAGTATCGACTTGATTACTGTCAGCAACTTATTGACCGCGGAAAAGCTGGACTCACAGCGAGTCAGTACGGTCACTTGAACCGTTTCTTAACTCAACTAGATGAAACATTATCTAAACAGAGAGAAGCGGAGCACCATTTTAAAAACCAAGTCGACAACTGCCAAAACTACTGGATGGAGCTACGTAAAAAGCGTAAATCCTACGAGTGGTTGATGGAGAAAAAACAGAAAGAGAAGGCAAAGCTGCAAGATCAAAGAGAACAAAAGCAAATGGATGAGTTCTCGACGCTGATGTATGGCCGAAAGAAGATGTGATCCTAAGCCCTGAATGACGCAGGTGTTGTCGTTCAGATTGTGAGAACAGAACTAATAGGCATGTTTCTTGCTCCGTTTTATATAAAATTGCGCGTTATGCCCAGCAAAGGCATAAAAAGCACCCGACTTTCTTTTTGTTGTCCGATTTATGGCAGCAAAGCTAGTAGATAGAGCTTGTATATATGAATGTTAGCCTTTCCTCAAATTCAGCGACCAACAAAACGTCATCGTTGTTGGACACCGGTTCTGCCTCTTCCAAGGTAGAAGAAACCGGAGACTCTAAAGGTTTCTTAGAGTCTTTTAAAGAAGCGCTAGGCTTTGAAGAAAGTGGCAGTAAAGCGGCAGTAAAAGACACTGATGGCGCCCCAAAATCAGATGAAAAACAGACCTCTTCGGAAGACGAAGTATCGGCTGAAAAGACTAAAGGTGATTCAACTGAGTCTAAGATCGCTGATGAGGCTAGCGAAGCTCAAACCAAGCAGGCTAAAGCAGCGGCGGATGCTGAAAATACGGCTACTAGCAACACCGCCACTGAACGTACGTCTGAACTAAATTCACAGTCGAGCGATAAAGCCTCGTCGAAACCGTCTGGTGACGATACCTTGGCTGCGGCTCAGCCCAAAGCTGACCAGTCCCAGAAAGCTCTAGTTAATAGTGATTCTGATTCACAATCCGCAGAGCTGAATACTCAGGGGGCATCTCAAGCTAGTGCTGCGATGAGTGAAGGCAATAAATTGCTTGGTCAGTTGGACGAGGCAAACAAAACACTGAATCAACCTGACAACGGCAAAGGCTTGCCTCAGCAAGTGAAGGCTGATGAAGCTCAAGGCAAGATTGTAGGTGCCACTGCTGTGGGCGTTCTTGCGACCGACACCATGGGTAAACCGGCACAACAAACCAATGCAACAAATCGAGAAAACGGTCTTGAGATCGATTCTGAAATTGCCGTGCTTACCGGAGGTAAGGGTGTATCACAGTTGACTGATGATGAAATTCGACAGTTGATGGATAAAGGCGTCACCCCAGAACAAATTGAAGCGAGTATGAGTCGAGAGTTGCGCCAAAAGAACGCGGCCAGTGCGGTTGCTGCCGATCAGAGTCAAGTACTCTCAGCAGCGGATATGGAACTTGCAAAACAGGTTGATGCCCATACCAAAGCGTTAAACCAATTGAATGGACAAATCGAATCAGAACAGTCTGTTGTCGATGGTCTGGTTCAAAAGCAACAAAGTGGCACTAAGTTGACGGTCGATGAGCAAGCTGCGCTGGCTCAAGCAACCTCTAACTTAGAAGTATTGAATCAACAGCTAACCAATGCTCAACAGCAAGCAACGGCTTTACTAAGCCAAGCTCCGAACGTGAACAGCACTCCCGGTGAACCCGCCGCTATTGATTGGGACAACACTGATTCAAATGAAGCCAAAGCCTTAGCCTCGGTGGCATCAACAGCGGCAGTAGCGACGGCTGCACAACAAGTATCAGCGCAGGCCGCTTCTCAATCAGCAAATAATGCTCTTACGGATAAGGCGGCAATGCTGCACGCCAATAATGCGCATGCGGCTCAACAGGCAGCGGCTCAACAATTACAACAAGGGAATGCAGCTCCAATGCAGCAGCAAGCGGCCTTAGATCCTAGCTTAACGGCACAAAGCCTAGCGATGAATGCAACGCCAGCGGCCACAAAAGCAGGCTCGACTGACGCGCTTCTTAAAGCGGGCGCTGGTGCCGCTGCATTGTCTGGTTTGGGTAAAGCGGGTGCTAAAGAAGATTCTAAAGACTCGACGTTTGCTCAGCAGATTGCTTCTGCGGCTGGCGCACAAGGCACAGCAACGGTTGGTTCAGCACCTACACGAGCTGAAATTCAAGCTGCTCAACAAGCGCCTTTACAGCTCACCAAAGAGCTAGCCAATGAGCAGGTCGCGGAAAAAGTTCAAATGATGATGTCTAAGAACCTCAAGAACTTGGACATTCGCCTCGACCCACCAGAATTGGGTCAGATGAAAATCCGCATGACCATGAATAATGATGTGGCGAACGTGCATTTTACGGTTAGTAATCAACAGGCAAGAGATGTGATTGAACAAACCTTACCTCGCCTGAGGGAGATGCTTGCTCAACAAGGTCTACAACTAGCCGATTCGTCAGTTCAGCAACAGAGCTCTGGTCAGGGGCATGATAGATACAACAATGGTGAGCAACAATCCGGCACTAACCGCACAAATGATGGCCAAGGGGATGAAAACCTTGATAGTGGCAGCAATCTTGAATTGAATGTCGCATCAAAGCGTGATGGAATTAGTTATTATGCCTAATATCAGGCTAAGAAAGAACGCTTGGTTAATAGAAAGAGCCATCAGTTAAGAGAAAGTACTGTTAGTTAATAGAAAAACCCGTCAGTTAATCGAAAGAACAGGAAGTTAGAGTAAAGTATGGCAGAAGAACAAGATGCACCTAAAGGGAAGAGCAAGCTCCTTATCATCATTATTGCCGTAGTCGTGTTACTGCTTGGTGTAGGTGGTGCGCTGCTCTTTTTCTTAGGCTCTGATGATAGCGCCTCTGAATCTCCGTCCCAGCCAGCAACTGCTGTGGTCGCTGCAGAGCCAGTTATGTATGTTAATATCCCTCAGCCTTTTTTGTTCAATGTGACAGGTGATAAAAAAGATCGCCTAGTTCAGATAAAAGCACAGATGATGGTTCGGGGCAGTAAGAATGAAGACCTGGCTCGTTACCACTCGCCACTTGTGGAAAGTACGCTCTTGGCGACGTTCGCCTCGGCAACAGTCGATCAATTGCGTTCACCCACTGGGCGAGTTGAACTGCGTAACAAGGCAACGGAAGATATCAAAGCAAGTCTGACTCAAGCTGTTGGCCAGCCTGTGATTGAAAAAGTGCTATTCACTGATTTTGTGATTCAGTAGGTAATTTGTGACCGATTTATTAAGCCAAGACGAAATTGACGCGCTATTACATGGCGTAGATGATGTTGAAGAAGTTGAAGATAGCGTAGAAGCTGATAACGACAGTGCGGTTAATTTCGACTTTTCTTCACAAGATCGAATTGTTCGTGGTCGAATGCCGACCCTTGAACTTATTAACGAGCGCTTTGCGCGTCATTTGCGTATCAGTTTGTTTAACATGTTGCGCAAAACGGCTGAAGTGTCGATCAATGGTGTCCAAATGATGAAGTTTGGTGAGTACCAAAACACATTGTATGTACCCACCAGTTTAAACATGGTTCGCTTCCGTCCATTAAAAGGCACAGCGCTGATCACTATGGAAGCGCGCCTTGTATTTATTCTTGTAGAAAACTTTTTTGGTGGCGATGGACGATTTCACGCCAAGATTGAAGGCCGTGAATTCACGCCTACTGAAAGACGAATTATCCAGCTGCTGCTGAAAATTGTTTTTGAAGATTACAAAGAAGCTTGGTCTCCAGTAATGGGGGTTGAGTTTGAATACTTGGATTCTGAAGTGAACCCAAGTATGGCGAACATTGTGAGCCCAACAGAAGTGATTGTTGTGAGTTCATTCCACATTGAAGTGGATGGCGGTGGCGGTGACTTCCACGTCGTGATGCCTTATTCCATGGTTGAGCCGATTCGTGAATTGTTGGACGCTGGTGTTCAATCAGACAAAATGGAAACTGACGTTCGTTGGAGTTCGGCATTGCGTGATGAAATCATGGATGTACCAGTTAACTTTCGTGTGAACTTGTTAGAGCAAGATATTTCTCTGCGTGATCTGATGGAGCTGCGCCCAGGGGATGTCATTCCCATGAACATGCCTGAACACGCGACGATGTTTGTAGAAGAACTACCAACGTATCGTGTGAAAATGGGACGTGCGGGTGAAAAACTCGCGGTCCAGATTTCGGAAAAAATTCGAAGACCAAGTGTGGTCAAAACTGATCTCGCTTTTCTAGGCAAAGACCTAATGTCTGAGCTCGAAAACAGCGATGATGACGAATAGCAAAATAGATAAAAGTATAGGAATTGGTAATGGAACCTAGTGAAGATCAAAAGCTAGCAGACGAATGGGCTGCTGCACTTGGTGAAGACCCTTTAGCACCGTCAATTGATGTTGATGATGTGCTTGCGGCACCACTTGATGAACTAACCGATTCATCGTCTCCGATTTCTGAAGATGAGCGTCGTAAACTGGATACCATCATGGATATCCCAGTGACTATCTCGATGGAAGTTGGCCGTTCTCAGATTAGTATCCGTAACTTACTTCAATTGAACCAAGGTTCGGTTGTAGAGCTCGATAGAATTGCTGGTGAGTCACTAGACGTGATGGTTAACGGTACTCTAATTGCTCACGGAGAAGTGGTTGTGGTGAACGATAAATTTGGTATTCGTCTGACTGACGTAATTAGCCAAACAGAACGAATTAAGAAGCTACGTTAATGCGCTTTTCGCCAAAAAGATTGGTGGGCTCGTCTCGCGGAATATTGGGAATAGGGCTGTTGTCTACGCCTTCTATTGCCTTTGCCGCGCCTCCTTCTCTAGATTTAGCGACCACTTTTGGGTCGCTAATTTTCGTTATCGCCTTTATCTTATTTATTGCTTGGTTACTCAAGCGAATGCAAGTGCCTGCGATGTCGAATCAACAAGGCTTGGCTATTGTTAGGCAAATTCCTGTTGGTACTAAAGAACGCATTGCGATTGTGCAAGCAGGTGATGAACAGTTCTTAGTAGGTATTACCACACAGTCGATTCAGCTGATCTCTAAGCTCGATAAACCTCTTACTCAGGAGATGCTGGAAAAAAGTACATTTTCAAGTCAGCTTTCCCAGCTAATTAAAAAAGATGCAAACAAGTAACGGACTTTTTACCTCATCTTACCTTTGCCAAATCGGATCTTTTCGAGCGGTAAAAGCATTGTTGGTTCAGCTCATCCTCCTCTGTTCTTTAGTGTTCAGTGTGTCGGTATTTGCACAGGCTGAAGATGGCACCGTCATTCCAGCGAATACAGCAGGCTCAGAGTCGGTTACCATCAGCACGATGGAACAAGACCAAGCTAAATCGCAAACCATGACGACTGGTAGTTTAACGGGTAATGGTGGTGGCATCCCTGCCTTTACCATGACAACCAACGCCAATGGCGGTGAAGACTACTCGATCAATTTACAGATATTGGCCCTAATGACCATGCTTGGCTTCTTGCCGGCAATGGTAATTTTGATGACGTCGTTCACCCGTATTGTGGTGGTGATGTCTATTTTGCGTCAGGCAATGGGTCTCCAACAAACGCCTTCAAACCAAGTGATTATTGGGATCGCGATATTTTTGACCTTTTTCATCATGTCACCAGTGATCAATCAAGTGAATGAGCAAGCGGTTCAGCCTTATCTCAATGAACAAATATCGGCACGACAGGCGTTCGACGTTGCTCAAGGCCCGATCAAGTCTTTCATGCTCAAACAAACCCGAATCAAAGATCTAGAAACCTTTGTTGAGATATCGGGTGCGGAAGTGACTAACCCTGAAGATGTTTCTATGGCGGTTCTGATTCCAGCGTTTATCACATCGGAGTTGAAAACGGCTTTCCAAATTGGCTTTATGCTGTTCTTACCTTTCTTAATCATCGACTTGGTGGTCGCCTCGGTATTGATGGCTATGGGTATGATGATGTTGTCACCGATGATTGTATCGTTACCATTTAAGTTGATGCTGTTCGTTCTTGTTGATGGTTGGAACTTGATACTCTCCACTCTCGCCGGCAGTTTTGCCTTGTAGCTGGGGGAATAATGAATCCTGAAATATTCGTAGAGTTGTTCCGAGATGCACTTTGGATGGTACTGATAATGGTATGTGCCATTATTATTCCTAGCCTATTGATTGGTTTAGTCGTAGCGGTTTTCCAAGCTGCGACGTCTATCAATGAACAAACATTGAGTTTCCTACCGCGTTTGATCGTGACGTTATTGGCGTTGATGATGTTTGCTCACTGGATGACTCAGATGATGATGGAGTTTTTTTTCGAACTCATCGAACGCTTGCCGCAAGTTCTGTATTAAACCAATATGGAATACCCAACGAGCCTTGTATTAGAGTGGTTAGCCAATTATTTTTGGCCATACACTCGCATTTCAGCCATGCTGATGGTGATGACGGTAACAGGGGCACGCTTTGTGTCGCCGCGTATCCGTCTGTATTTAGGTTTGGCGATCACCTTTGCTGTGATGCCCGCAATCCCAGCAGTTCCTAAAGAGATTGAGCTGCTGTCCTTCCAAGGATTCTTGACGGTATTTGAACAAATCGTGATTGGTGTCGCCATGGGGTTTGTTACTCAGTTTTTGATTCAAACTTTTGTTATGCTCGGTCAGATTCTAGGTATGCAATCGAGTTTGGGCTTTGCCTCTATGGTTGACCCTGCGAACGGTCAGAACACGCCAGTACTTGGCCAACTGTTCATGCTGTTGGCGACCATGTTTTTCTTGGCGACCGATGGCCACTTGAAAATGCTGCAATTGGTGGTGTTCAGTTTTAAAACCTTGCCGATTGGCAGTGGCTCTTTAACCGCCGTCGATTTCAGAGAGCTGGCATTGTGGCTTGGAATCATGTTCAAAACAGCATTAGCGATGTCGTTATCGGGTATTATTGCGCTGCTGACGATTAACCTTTCATTTGGTGTAATGACACGTGCGGCACCTCAGCTAAACATATTTTCTTTGGGTTTTGCATTTGCGCTACTCGTGGGTCTGTTACTTTGTTGGTACATCCTTGGCGGATTGTTTAGCCACTATGAGCTATTTTGGATACAAGGCGAGCAACAGATATGTCGTCTAATCCGGTTAGATTGCTAGGAGACTGAAATGGCAGAGTCAGACGGTCAAGAACGCACAGAAGACGCCACGCCCAAACGCTTGCAACAGGCCAAAGAGAAAGGGCAGGTTGCAAGGTCAAAAGAGCTGGCGTCAGCATCGGTATTGATAGTCGGTGCGATTTCTTTAATGTGGTTTGGCGAATCGATGGCGAAGGCTTTGTTCGAGGCTATGCAACGCCTGTTTTCACTCAGTCGTGACGAGATTTTTGAGACTAACAAGCTACTGGAAATAGCGGGTGGCGCATTAGTAAACTTGTTGTTTCCACTGTTCTTGATTCTAATCACTTTGTTCGTTGCTGCTGTGATTGGTGCTGCGGGTGTTGGTGGGGTCAATTTCTCAATGCAAGCGGCTATGCCAAAGGCATCTAAGCTCAATCCTTTGAGTGGTATCAAGCGTATGTTTGGCTTACAAAGCTGGGTTGAACTGCTCAAATCTATCTTGAAAGTGGCTTTGGTATCGGGCATGGCCATTTATCTGATTCAAGCTTCTCAACACGATTTGATGCAGTTGAGTATGGATGTGTACCCACAGAATATATTCCATGCCTTAGATATTTTGCTTAACTTCATTCTGTTGATCAGTTGTTCTCTACTCATCGTGGTCGCCATTGATATCCCATTCC
Organism: Vibrio sp. QJM3NY_26; assembly: GCF_057786005.1. Classification (NCBI taxonomy): domain Bacteria; kingdom Pseudomonadati; phylum Pseudomonadota; class Gammaproteobacteria; order Vibrionales; family Vibrionaceae; genus Vibrio; species Vibrio sp. QJM3NY_26. Next base: position 889,548 of record NZ_CM173515.1, read on the forward strand.
AGATCTGGCAACACGCCGATCAGCTGAAGATGACCAAGCAAGAAGTCAAAGACGAATTCAAAGACACTGAAGGTAAGCCCGAAGTGAAAGGGCGCATTCGTATGTTGCAGAGAGAAGCGGCTCAGAGACGTATGATGGCTGATGTCCCTCAAGCGGATGTGATTGTGACCAACCCGGAACACTTTTCAGTGGCGCTGCGCTATAAGCAGAATCAAGATAAGGCACCAATTGTGGTTGCCAAAGGTGTCGATCACATGGCGATGAAGATCCGTGAAATCGCACGAGAAAATGACATCTATATTATTCCAGCACCGCCATTGGCTAGGGCGCTTTATCACACCACAGAGCTAGAACAACAAATTCCTGACGGTTTGTTTGCGGCAGTTGCACAAGTGCTTGCATATGTTTTCCAGCTTAAGCAATACCGAAAAAAAGGTGGAGAGAGGCCAAAACTGCAAGATTCTAATATGCCGATCCCACCTGATTTACGACATTAGATCAATTGCTTGAGCTCAGCTTGATGAACCCTGATAATAGCAACTTAGCTACCCCTCTTATTTCCGAGGTGATGGCGATAATTTGACGTGAGATGTTGGTACAGTGTTTGCTATATCAATCCGAACATACTAAGTCCGATCATTATAAACCTGATCATAATAAACTTTAGCAACATAGCTTAGACCTAGGCCTCAATCTGCTTAGTGAGATAGCTACAACATAGCGAAACTGCCTAGATTTATGAAATTCACCCTGCCTTTTGCGGACAAGCTACCTAAAATTCCTAACCGTGCCATGCCTGCGATTGGCGCGCCTGTTATGGTGCTTGCAACGCTAGCTATGGTGGTGTTGCCCATTCCAGCTTTCTTGTTGGATATGTTCTTCACCTTCAATATTGCACTGTCTATGGTTGTGCTATTGGTTTCGGTTTATACCCGTAGGCCTTTAGACTTCGCTGCATTCCCGACCGTACTCCTGATTGCGACTCTGCTCCGCTTGGCCTTGAACGTTGCTTCGACACGTGTGGTATTGCTCCATGGTCATGAGGGTGGTGACGCTGCCGGTAACGTTATCGAAGCCTTTGGTAACGTGGTTATCGGTGGTAACTATGCGGTTGGTTTGGTGGTGTTCTTGATCCTGATGATCATCAACTTCATGGTTGTCACCAAAGGTGCGGGTCGTATCTCGGAAGTAAGTGCACGTTTTACCCTTGATGCTTTACCGGGTAAGCAGATGGCAATCGATGCCGATTTAAATGCAGGTTTGATCGACCAAGATCAGGCTCGTACTCGACGTTTTGAAGTGACCAAAGAAGCCGATTTCTACGGTTCAATGGACGGTGCATCTAAGTTTGTTAAAGGTGATGCGATCGCTGGTATCTTGATCTTGTTCATCAACATTATTGGTGGCTTGAGTATTGGTATGGTTCAGTTTGACCTTGGTTTTGGTGAAGCAATCGAAATCTACACGCTACTGACTATCGGTGATGGTCTGGTTGCTCAAATTCCGTCTCTACTGCTTTCTATCGCTGCTGCGATGATGGTAACGCGTCAAAATACTGATGAAGATATGGGGCAACAACTCTTCTTCCAATTGTTCGACAATCCTAAATCCTTGATGATCACCGCCGCTATCCTTGGCATCATGGGTATTGTGCCAGGTATGCCTCATTTCTCGTTCTTGAGCCTTGCTGTCGTTGCAGGTGCAGGTGCCTATTACATTGATAAAAAGAACAAGAAAAAAGCTGAACAACCCAACCTTCCAGCTACGGTTGAAGCGAGTGGGGAGACGGGTTCTCAGAAAGAACTTTCGTGGGATGATGTTCAGCCTGTTGATATTATTGGCTTAGAAGTTGGCTACCGCTTAATTCCTCTAGTTGACAGAGACCAAGGTGGCGAACTGCTTGAACGCGTTAAAGGGGTGCGTAAGAAGCTGTCTCAAGATTTTGGTTTCTTGATCCCAGCAGTACACATCCGCGATAACCTAGAATTGACGCCAAACAGTTACCGACTCACCTTAATGGGGGTTGCGGTTGGTGAGGCTGAGATTAAGCCGGATATGGAATTAGCCATTAACCCAGGCCAAGTGTATGGAATGATCGATGGTGAGCCGACGATTGACCCTGCCTTTGGTCTGGAAGCCGTGTGGATTCGTGAAGAGCAGCGTGAACATGCGCAAGCCTTAGGTTACACGGTTGTTGATTCATCAACCGTGTTGGCCACTCACCTCAGTCAACAGCTAACGAATAACGCATCACAACTGATTGGTCACGAAGAAGTTCAGAACTTACTTGAGATGCTTAGCCGCTCAACGCCTAAGCTGGTGGAAGGCTTTGTACCGGACCAATTACAGCTTGGCGTCGTTGTGAAAGTGCTACAGAACCTATTGAATGAAGCCATTCCAATTCGTGATATTCGAACAATAGTCCAAACTTTGTCGGAGTACTCAAGTAAGAGTCAAGAACCTGACATACTTACGGCGGCTGTTCGTATCTCTTTGAAACGACTAATTGTTCAAGAAATCAATGGCATAGAGCCAGAGTTGCCCGTGATAACCTTGATCCCAGAGCTGGAACAAATCTTGCATCAAACCATGCAGGCATCCGGCGGAGAATCTGCTGGTATTGAACCTGGTTTAGCCGAACGTTTACAGACCTCACTCAGCCATGCCACACAAGAGCAAGAGCTGAAAGGTGAGCCAGCAGTGCTACTGACCTCTGGTGTATTGCGTTCAACTCTGGCTAAGTTCGTGAAGAACACGATCCCAAGCTTGAGAGTGTTATCTTACCAAGAGATACCGGACGAAAAGCAGATACGTATAGTACAAGCTGTTGGTAATTAAGCCGCCTAATTAGAACGGACGATCGAATTGAAAATTAAACGATTTTTTGCAAAAGATATGCGAACCGCACTGCTCCAAGTTAAAGAAGAACTTGGCTCAGAAGCGGTGATCATGTCTAACAAAAAGGTCGCAGGTGGCGTGGAAATTGTTGCCGCTATTGATGGCGAATCTAGCCCGTCGACAGCGAGCCAGAGATTAAATAAACCTCAGCAGCCTGCGCAAAGCCAATATACGCAAATGGCCGCGCCCGCAGCACCGGCAGGGCGTCGTCAATTAGACGATGACAAGGTTAGCTTACAGACAAGTGCTGAAGGTGGACGCTCAATGACCAAACGCTTTGCGAATATGCTAAAGCAATACAGTCATGGTGCCGATGATGACCCACAACACCGTGCAGAAAATGAAGACTCGTTGTCAGCATTGCTAAATCGCCAATCCAGCACGGGTCATAAGCCGCATAGCAATCATCAGCCACATAGTAATCGTCAGTCTCTCGGCAACCAGTCGTCTCTTGGCAATCAACAGTCTTCTGCTAACCAGCAATCTCACGGGAGCCTCGATTCAGCATTTGCTCGTGAAACAGGCTTATCTAAATTGATTGCCGAAGACCGCAGAGTAGAGCGTCCAGCACCTCGTTTGGATCCTACCCGTTATGATCGTGGTCGTGAGAACCCTCAGTCGAAAGGTTCAGATGCAGAAATGGAGACGATGCGTGAAGAGATGACCTCAATTCGTCGTCTATTAGAGCATCAAGTATCAGGGCTAATGTGGCAAGAAGTTGAGCGTCGTGAACCGCTCAGAGCCATGCTTATCAAACGCCTCGAGCGTATGGGTGTATCTGCCGAGCTTGCCGATCAAATGGCCTGTTACATTCCTGAAGATACCAAGCCTGCACGTGCATGGAAGGCCTTGTTAGCACTGGTTGCTGACCAGATCTCGGTAACGCAAAAAGATATTTTAAAACGCGGTGGTATTGTGGCCTTATTGGGCCCGACTGGCGTAGGTAAAACAACGACGGTTGCTAAGCTAGCTGCACGCGCAGCCATGGAATATGGCGCCGACAACGTCGCACTAGTGACAACGGATACATATCGTATAGGTGCACATGAGCAGTTATCGATTTATGGTCGAATTATGGGTTGTCCTGTAAGAGTTGCTAAAGATTCTAGTGAATTGGCCGATGTAATATATCAGTTACGTAATCGTCGCCTGATTCTGGTCGATACTGCAGGCATGGGACAACGAGATGTTCGCCTATCTGAGCAGTTAGACACATTGATGCAAGAGAGTGGTTCCGTTATCAATAGTTACCTTGTGTTGCCTGCAACCGCACAGCGCAAAGTACTACAAGAAACCATTGAACACTTTAGAAGAATCCCGTTGTCGGGATGTATCCTGACTAAGCTGGATGAATCCCTTAGCTTGGGTGAGTTCATCAGTGTGGTAATACAAAATGCATTACCAGTTGCTTACATAGCAAATGGTCAACGAGTTCCTGAAGATATCGTCATAGCTCAGCCAAAGTATATGATTGCTAAGGCTAATGAGTTATTAGAAAAATCTACAGAGAATGAACCCCATTACTGGAATAGCGATTCTGAAGGGCTCTAGGCGGCGGATAAATATGAATGAGAATATGATACACGATCAAGCTAGCGGCCTCCGTCGCTTAACCAAGCCTTCACTCACAAAAGTTATCGCTGTAACCGGTGGTAAGGGAGGCGTTGGTAAATCGAATGTGACGTTAGGTATGGCTATTTGTATGGCTCGCCAAGGCAAGAAAGTCATGGTACTGGATGCCGACTTAGGGCTGGCTAACGTAGACATCATGCTGGGCATTCGTTCTAAACGAAACCTGGGTCATGTGTTGGCTGGCGAATGTGAACTTAAGGATGCGATTGTCGAAGGGCCGCACGGAATTAGAATTATTCCAGCGACATCTGGCACACAAAGCATGACTGAACTTTCACACGCTCAACACGCTGGGTTGATTCGTGCATTTGGTTCGCTTGAAGATGAGATGGATATCTTGTTGGTTGATACCGCTGCGGGTATTTCAGACATGGTAATTAGCTTCTCAAGAGCGGCGCAAGACGTGGTTGTTGTGGTTTGTGATGAGCCTACCTCAATCACAGATGCATATGCACTGATCAAGCTTTTGAGCCGAGAGCACCAAGTTCAGCGATTCAAAATTGTTGCAAATATGGTCAGAAGCTACCGCGAAGGCCGAGAATTATTTGCAAAGTTGACTTTGGTCACAGAGCGCTTCTTGAATGTGAGCCTCGAACTCGTAGCATGTATTCCTTTAGATGATAAAGTACGTCAATCAGTCAAGAGACAGAAAATCGTAGTAGATGCGTACCCTCGCTCTCCAGCTGCATTGGCAATCAGCTCTTTGGCTAATAAAGCATTGACCTGGCCAATACCAAAAACGCCAAGTGGACACTTGGAGTTCTTTGTTGAAAGGCTGCTGAATCGTACTGAATTTATAGAGGAACCATTTGGTGAATAAAGCGCTTACTTACGATCAACATGCTAATCACAATAGCCAACAGGCTTTTTTTGAGAAGTATTCTGTGTTGGTTAAACGTATCGCTCATCACTTGTTGGGGCGATTACCGCCTAATGTCTTGGTTGATGACTTAATTCAAGCTGGCATGATTGGCTTGATTGAAGCGCAACAAAACTATGATGGTACCAAAGGCGCAAGCTTTGAGACGTATGCAGGTATTCGGATTCGCGGAGCTATGTTGGATGACATTCGCCGTGGTGACTGGGTACCGAGATCGGTTCATAAAAACAATCGAGAAATCAGCAGTGCAATCGCGGAATTAGAGGGTACCCTCAATCGCGACCCAAGTGATGCCGAAGTGGCAAAGCACATGGGGCTGAGTTTAGACCAGTACCACAACGCTTTAACTGATATTAATTGCTCAAGACTTGTCGGGATCGAAGATTTAGGCGTCTCAGATGATGTAATATCTCCGAATGAAGACTCTCAAGATAATACGCCCTTTCAAGGGGTTGCTGATGAGTCATTCCGTCAAGCTTTGATCGATTCGATAAAACAACTTCCGGAAAGGGAAGGCCTTGTGCTTTCGCTTTATTACGACGAAGAACTCAATTTAAAAGAGATTGGGGAAGTACTAGGTGTCAGCGAATCTCGTGTCAGCCAAATACTGAGCCAATCTATGCAGCGTTTACGCACTAAGTTAAGTGCTTGGACACAGAACGACTAACAACACTGATTCTATTCAGTGGAGGCTAATTTGAACAAAAACATGAAAATTCTCATTGTTGATGATTTTTCAACGATGCGCCGAATTGTTAAAAACCTACTTCGCGATTTAGGTTTCAACAACACTCAAGAAGCAGACGATGGCTTAACCGCGTTACCTATGCTGAAAAAAGGCGAATTTGATTTCGTGGTAACTGACTGGAACATGCCAGGCATGCAAGGTATTGACCTGCTTAAACACATTCGCGCAGATGCAGAACTTAAGCACCTTCCAGTGCTTATGATCACTGCGGAAGCGAAGCGTGAGCAGATCATCGAAGCAGCGCAAGCGGGTGTTAATGGTTACATTGTGAAGCCTTTCACTGCTGCAACGCTGAAAGAGAAACTTGATAAGATTTTTGATCGCTTATAAGCATCAATAAGTTTTAGGCACTTCTAGGCAAACACTGACCGATAAGTTCTCTGTTTATCTCGATAGCCTAAGCGCACAAAGTATGCGGAGTAAGGCCGAACTCAGGATGATTTCATTAGAACAAGCAAAAAAATTAGTAGAGCTGCTTGAGAACGATGAGCAGCAAGATGCTGATTCTCTTGTTAGAAGCATTTATGAAGACAATTTTAGTCTTCAAGACAATCCAATGCTTCAAGAAATAGGAAGTTTGACTCGCGACCTCCATGACTCTTTGACTCAATTCAATTTCGATGAGCGCATCAGCGTTATCGCAAATGATGAAATCCCTGACGCAAGGGATCGCCTTCAGTATGTCATTGATAAAACGGAAGTTGCGGCAAATAAGACGATGGACGCTGTCGATCGTTGTATGCCAATTGCAGACAACCTACACGAGTGTTTACTTCAAGTAAGGCCTCAATGGAATGAACTGATGCATGGCCGCATTGAGCTGGCACAATTTAAAGCTTTATGTCACCGCATTGATGGATTGCTTGTCCAAGTAGAAGGCGATAGTACTGAACTACGTGGACAATTGACTGAAATCTTGATGGCTCAGGATTTCCAAGATTTAACTGGGCAGATAATTAGCAAAGTTATTACCTTGGTGAATGAGGTTGAAGGACGTTTGGTCGAGATTCTCACCGTATTCGGTGCGAATCAAACAGAGCCAACTCCAGAGTCAGAGAAGAAAGCATCTATCGCGCCTGAAGGTCCGATTCTAAACCCAGAAGAGCGTGAAGATGCTGTTGCATCTCAAGATGAAGTCGACGATTTGTTATCCAGTCTTGGATTTTAAAGGTAACGTATGAGCTACGATTTAGACGAAGATATTCTTCAGGACTTTTTAGTCGAAGCAGGAGAGATCCTTGAACTCCTATCAGAACAACTGGTAGAGCTTGAGAATAACCCTGACGACAAAGACCTATTAAATGCTATTTTCCGTGGTTTCCATACAGTAAAAGGTGGTGCTGGTTTCCTAGCATTGACTGAGCTGGTGGATACTTGTCATGGTGCTGAGAATGTGTTCGACATTCTACGAAACGGCCAGCGCAGCGTAACATCAGGTTTGATGGATACGATGCTGCAGGCGCTAGATACAGTTAATGTACAGTTTCAAGCCGTGCAAGATCAGGAACCTTTAGTGCCAGCTGATCAAGCTTTATTGGATGAACTTCACCGCCTCTGTAAACCACAGTCGACCGATGAAGCTGCTCCAGTAGAAGCCCCAGCACCAGTAATCGCTGAACCCGCTTTTGAAGCGCCTGCTGAACCGATCGCCGAAAGCGCAAGCATTAGTGCATCTTCAGTGGATGATATTTCTGAAGATGAGTTTGAGCGTCTGCTTGATGAGCTTCATGGTAAAGGTGGTTCACCAACAGCATCTTCTGTATCAACACCGCCGCCAGCTCCTGTTGCTCCTCAGTCAGTTGCTGAGAGTGGTGATATTACGGATGACGAATTCGAAAAGTTATTAGATGAACTGCATGGTGCGGGCAAGAGCCCGACGGCAGTAGGTTCAGCGCCTCCTCCTCCGCCAGCACCTTCTTCCGCACCCGTTTCGGCGATGTCTGAAGGTGATGACCTGATGAGCGACGAAGAGTTTGAGAAACTACTAGACCAGTTACATGGTTCAGGTAATGGACCAACTATTGAAGAGCTAGATGCAGCAACTAAACCTGCTGCAGCGAAGCCTATTGCACCAGTGCCTGCTCCACAAGTCGCTCCTAAGCCTAAGCCATCTGCACCAGTCGCTGTTAAAGAAGCACCAGCGAAAGCTGAAGTTAAAGTGCCAGCGAAGAAACAACAAGCCGACGCTACAGTTCGTGTCGACACGTCAACACTGGATACCATCATGAATATGGTGGGTGAGCTGGTGTTGGTTCGTAATCGACTTGTAAGCCTTGGCTTAAACAGTAACGATGAAGAGATGGCAAAAGCTGTCTCGAATTTAGATGTTGTTACCGCAGACCTCCAAGGTGCGGTAATGAAGACTCGTATGCAGCCGATCAAGAAAGTTTTTGGTCGTTTCCCACGAGTTGTCCGCGACCTTGCTCGTAGTTTGAAGAAAGACATTGTTCTTGAAATGCGCGGGGAAGAAACGGATCTTGATAAGAATTTAGTTGAAGCACTTGCCGATCCTCTGATTCACTTAGTGAGAAACTCTGTGGATCACGGTATTGAAATGCCTGAAGCCCGTATTGCGGCTGGCAAATCACAAACGGGTAAAGTGATTCTTTCCGCCTCGCAAGAAGGTGACCACATTGAACTGGCTATCGTTGATGATGGCGGCGGCATGGACCCTGATACGTTGCGTGCTATTGCGGTTAAACGTGGTCTGATGGACGAAGATGCCGCATCTCGTTTATCAAACAAAGAATGTTTCAATCTTATCTTTGCTCCTGGCTTCTCAAGTAAAGAAAAAATCTCGGATATCTCAGGTCGTGGTGTAGGCATGGACGTTGTGAAAACAGCGATCAACACACTGAATGGCTCGATTGATATCGATTCAGAGATGGGGCAAGGCACCAAGATTACGATCAAGGTTCCATTGACGCTAGCGATTCTACCAACCTTGATGGTCGGTGTTGCAGGTCACCCATTCGCATTGCCATTGGCATCTGTGAACGAGATTTTCCACTTAGACCTCAGCCGCACTAACGTGGTTGATGGCCAGCTGACCATCATCGTCCGCGATAAGTCTATTCCGTTGTTCTACTTGCAAAACTGGCTAGCACCCAAAGCGGGTATTGTGGAATTGCGCAAAGGGCACGGACATGTTGTTATCGTACAGCTTGGTAGTCAACGTGTTGGTTTCGTTGTCGATACGCTTATTGGTCAAGAAGAAGTAGTCATCAAGCCACTTGATAAACTACTACAGGGCACGCCAGGAATGGCAGGCGCGACAATTACAAGTGATGGACACATTGCATTGATTCTAGATGTGCCGGACTTGTTGAAGCAGTACGCAGCTGCGTCAAGAATTTAATTTAAGGATAAATATGGCGATTAAAGTATTAGTCGTTGATGATTCGAGTTTTTTTCGTCGTCGCGTTAGCGAGATCATCAACTCAGAGGCTCGCCTAGAAGTCATTGATGTAGCAGTAAACGGTAAAGAAGCGGTTGAGAAAGCGAAACAGCTGAGACCTGACGTAATCACGATGGACATCGAAATGCCTGTCATGGACGGCATCACCGCCGTTCGTGAAATCATGGCTGCGTCGCCAACGCCTATTTTAATGTTTTCATCGCTAACGCATGATGGTGCGAGAGCAACATTAGATGCGTTAGACGCTGGTGCTCTAGACTTCCTACCTAAGAAGTTTGAAGACATCGCACGTAACCGCGATGATGCTGTCGCATTGCTTCAACAACGTGTGATTCAGATTGCAGCAAAGCGTGCATTTATGCGCCGTGCTCCTATTGCGCCACGAGCTACAGCCACACCGGCAACAACTTCAACACCATTGCGCCAACCGATTTCAGCCGCAGCTTCAGCAGTGAAACCAGCGGTTGCATCAACGGCGAAATTCAGAGCTTCGGGTAAAAAGTATCAATTAACTGCAATTGGTACTTCTACTGGTGGCCCTGTTGCACTACAGAAAATTTTGACGCGCATCCCTGCACACTACCCACATCCGATTGTGTTAGTTCAGCATATGCCAGCAACGTTCACTGCCGCTTTTGCTAGCCGACTGAATACCTTATGTAAGATTGAGGTTCGCGAAGCACAGGACGGAGATGTGTTGAAACCTGGAGTGGCTTATCTTGCTCCTGGTGGTAAACAGATGATGGTTGACGGCCGTGCAGGATCTGCTCGCTTAAGAATTATCGATGGCGGCGACCGAATGAATTACAAACCTTGTGTGGATGTAACCTTCGGCTCTGCAGCGAAGATCTACGGCGACAAAGTCTTGTCTATGATACTGACCGGCATGGGCGCTGATGGTCGAGAAGGTTCGCGTATGTTAAAAACTGCGGGCTCGACAATCTGGGCGCAAGATGAAGATAGCTGTGTTGTATATGGTATGCCTCAAGCTGTAGCAAAAGCTGGCATTTCTACTGAAGACCTCCCTCTAGACCGCATTGCGGAAAGGATTTTGGTTGAAGTTGGGTTAGCTTAGGTAAATCGAAATGATTGTTTGGAGTGTTGCAAACCAAAAAGGTGGTGTTGGTAAAACGACCTCGACCGTGACTCTAGCAGGTTTACTTGCGTTAAAGGGGCACCGTGTTCTGTTGGTTGATACTGACCCGCATGCATCACTAACCACCTATCTGGGTTACGACTCAGATACGGTGGAATCGAGTCTGTTTGATCTATTTCAGTTGCGTGAGTTTAGCGCGCCGACAGTAAGACCTTTGATTTTACAAACTGAAGTCGAAGGTATCGATATTATTCCCGCGCACATGTCTTTGGCAACATTAGACCGTGTGATGGGAAATCGAAGCGGTATGGGGTTGATCTTGAAGCGTGCTTTGGCCGCTTTGAAAGACGACTATGACTATGTACTTATCGATTGTCCGCCGATTTTGGGCGTGATGATGGTCAACGCATTGGCTGCCAGTGACCGTATTTTGATTCCGGTACAGACTGAGTTTTTGGCAATGAAGGGCTTAGAGCGCATGATTCGCACTTTGGCTATCATGCAGAAGTCTCGCAAAACACCGTTTAAGGTGACAATTGTCCCGACGATGTACGACAAGCGAACTAAAGCATCACTGCAAACATTAACTCAGTTAAAAGAAGATTATCCAAATCAAGTTTGGACATCCGCTGTGCCGATAGACACTAAGTTTCGAGATGCTAGCCTAAAGCGCTTACCAGCATCTCATTTTGCATCGGGTAGTCGTGGTGTATTTGCTTACAAACAGCTGCTTATTTATCTCGAAAGGCTGGCGATAAATGAGCGCGAATAAAGAATTAACAATGGCGCGATCAAGTTTATCAAGTGAACAAGCACTTGATGATTACTTTACTGCGCTGTTAGGTGATGAAATGCTGGATTCTGACGAATTTTTTGTTGACGAGACCAGCGATGAGTCATCATCTGCAGAGCCAGAGCCAGAGCCAGAGCCAGAGCCAGAGCCAGAGCCAGAGCCAGAGCCAGAGCCAGAGCCAGAGCCAGAGCCAGAGCCAGAGCCAGAGCCAGAGCCAGAGCCCAAATATTCGAGTTACTCGACCTATGCCGAGTTGCGAGAAGCTGAATTTGAAGTGCCTAATCTGGAAGACGTTCAAAAATTACTGAGCCGCTTAGAAGCGACGAACGTGGTTGATGAACTGAATCTTGATGAATTAATGGATCAGAACACGCAGAAAATTGCTCAACACGCAGACATGCAAATGTTTGATGCTGCGGTGGAATCCGTTCAGCTTCCTGTAGAGCCTGAAATTCAAGACTGGAATCTCCCTGAGCCTGATTTATCAATGGCTCTTGATCAACCTGTTGAGTCGACCATTGAGTCACCAATAGCTGAAGAGTCGCACGTTGAAGCTCTGCAAGACGGAACTCACACTGAAGAGTCAGAAATTGAATCTATCAGTGAACTCGAGGTTGAGGTTGAAACTCAATCTGGCGGTATTGAACGGTTTACATCTTGGGAAACTACGGCTCGAAAAGAAGATTTTCAGGTACTGTATTTTGATGTCAACGGGGTAACATTTGCTGTTCCTCTTGATGAGCTTGGTGGTATTCATCGCCTTGAAGAGCTAAGCCATTTGATTGGTAAGCCTACTTGGTATTTAGGTTTGCAAACAAACCGAGAGAGTCAGTTAGATGTGGTCGACACCGCAAAGTGGGTGATGCCTGAAAAACTAACGAATGATGAATACAAAGAAAACTATCAATATATAGTGATGCTTGGCGAAAGCTTATGGGGGCTTGCGGGTACTGAACTGAAAGGTACCGAGCTTCTTAATACAGATAAAGTTCGTTGGCGAGAAATGGCAGGTAAACGCCCATGGCTCGCTGGTATGGTAAAAGAAAAAATGTGTGCTTTGATTCATGTTGAAGCATTGATCGCCATGCTAAACGCAGGGCTAGATGTAAAAGCATTAAGCTAGTAATAAGCATTAGGCTAACAATAAACGCATCAAGTTAATAATAGTGGTCGGTAACGACGGCAAGAGGATTAAATATGTCTCATATGAGTGAAATTGAAGTAAGAAAAGACCCAACCAATGATGAAGTACTTCAATGGGTGACATTCCAGCTAGAAGAAGAAACTTACGGCATTAATGTTATGCAGGTACGTGAAGTACTTCGCTACAGTGAAATTGCTCCAGTACCGGGTGCTCCAGATTACGTTCTAGGTATTATTAACCTACGTGGTAACGTTGTTACTGTTATCGACACTCGTTCTCGCTTTGGTTTGATGCAAGGTGAAATCACAGACAACACTCGTATCATCGTTATTGAATCTGAGCGTCAAGTCATTGGCATTCTAGTAGACAGCGTTGCTGAAGTGGTTTACCTACGTTCTTCTGAAATCGACACAACTCCAAGTGTTGGTACTGATGAAAGTGCTAAGTTCATCCAAGGTGTTAGTAATCGTGATGGCAAGCTGCTTATCTTGGTAGATCTAAACAAACTATTAAGCGAAGACGAATGGGATGAGATGGCTCACCTGTAATGTTTGAAGCGCTTCCTTTAAGCCCTGTTGCTCTGATTGCCGGAGTCGGGGTTTTTACATTATTCATCGTGATTTTGATTAGCAAAGTAAAACGTGCGATTCAAAAGCAGCTCGATCAGTCACGCCTGCAAGTTCGTAACTTGGACAAAGAGCTTCAAAAATCGAGCAAGCAATTGCTTGAGGTTCGCTCTGTCGTGGTTGGCCTTGGTCAGAAAGTGACGGAACAGCAAGATCTAATCAAGCACTTGAATGAACGCATTGTAGAGCTGGAACATGTTGATACCGATGGGCGCTTGTACACGCGTGCAACGAAGATGGTTCAGCTTGGTGCAGGGATAAACGAACTGATCGAAGAGTGTGAATTACCTAAAGCTGAAGCTGAGCTGATGATGTCTCTGCAGAATAAGCTCGCGGGTAAGGAAAAAATTCCTTCGCTAAGAAGTAACCCTTCATCGTACGATGAACAACCAGATGCATCTCATAAGCGCAGAGACCCAACTCGACGTCGTTAAATTGAGCGCTCGCTGCGTATTGAGTAATTGATGTTTATCGTGCACTCCTCTTAAAAGAAGCTTCGGCTTCTTTTTTTATGCCTGACAGCTCTATATAGAACGATGTTTATAAGTGCTTGTATCTAAGGCAGTATCTTGTTTGTTGATGAAAATGTGTAAATTGTGATGCGGTGGTAACAGTTTCTTACGGAGTTTGTTCTATCGAAAACGCCTAGTCCTGTTTTGTCACCATATTGGTGTGCTACTATAGCCCTTTCATTACTCGACTAAATTTACCTATGCTTGAAGTCTCAAATTTAACTGCTATTCGTGACGACAGGGTTCTATTTGAATCGTTGTCTTTTCAATTGAAACCCGGTGAGCTGGTTCAAGTTGAAGGTCGTAACGGTACTGGGAAAACGACACTCCTTAGGATTATCACCGGCTTAGGTGATCGTGATGAAGGTACTATCTCTTGGGATGGTGAGTCCATTGAAACGAGTCGAGATGTGTATCACCAAAATTTGCTTTTTCTTGGTCACCAAACTGGCGTAAAACGCGAGCTTAGTGCCTATGAAAACCTGAGCTTCTATCAATCGATTCACAGCAGTGGAACGAGTAAGGAAGAACTTTACAATGCATTGGCTCAAGTCGGCCTTGCTGGACGAGAAGACGTGCCTGCAGGTCAACTTTCGGCGGGTCAACAGCGCCGTGTAGCATTGGCTCGTCTGTGGTTAAGTAAGCAAATGTTGTGGATTCTAGATGAACCGCTGACTGCCATTGATAAGCAGGGCGTTAAAGTTCTAGAGTCTCTTTTTTCTCAGCATGCAGACAACGGTGGCATTGTGTTATTAACCACACACCAAGACATGTTTGCTGATAGCCCGAAACTAAGAAAAATAAAGTTGGGTGAGTAATATGATTTCTTCAATGACAACGATCATTCGACGTGAGCTGTTGATCGCATTTCGTCGCCAAGCCGATATCTTTAACCCTCTGTGGTTTTTTATCATTGTCATCACCCTTTTCCCATTGAGTATCGGCCCTGAGCCAAACCTACTTGCGCGTATCGCAGCGGGCATTGTTTGGGTTGCAGCTTTACTTTCTGCATTACTTTCTCTCGAACGATTATTCCGAGATGATTTCCAAGATGGCGCCCTCGAGCAGATGATGCTGATGCCCATCCCGTTGCAGTTGGTAGTATTGTCCAAGGTCATAGCGCACTGGTTATTGACAGGGTTACCATTAATATTGATCAGTCCGTTGTTAGCGGTACTGCTGTCCTTGGATTTCGATACTTGGTTATCGGTGGTCTTAACGCTATTGGTTGGTACGCCTGCATTAAGCTTTATTGGTGCGATTGGTGTCGCTTTAACCGTTGGATTACAAAAAGGCGGTGTGCTGTTAAGTCTGCTTATTTTGCCGTTGTATATCCCAATTCTTATATTTGCTACATCAGCGATTGATGCGGCAGCACTAGGCGTTGCGTATAACGGTCAATTAGCTGTGTTAGGGGCAATGCTAATGGGCGCAATGACGCTCACCCCATTTGCCATAAGCGCAGCGCTGAGAGTGAGTGTTAACTAGTTAATTATCTGATTAAAACTAGCTAACTAAGCGTTCACTTCCACTTTGTTTGTTCAGAGTGAACTAATTGAAGCTTTTAAACTCATAGAGTCACTGAAAGAGACAGTAAGCCAAATAAATTATAATAATTATAGCTGTAATAGCTGTAAGCAATATGAAGTAAGAGTGAGATTACAACATGTGGAAATGGCTCCATCCCTATGCCAAAGCAGAAACCTCTTATCAGCTTGCTGGTAAACTTCTGCCATGGTTCTCTATCCTAGCGCTATTGTGTCTATCCGCCGGTACTGTGTGGGGGCTTGCATTTGCGCCTTCTGATTACCAACAGGGCGATAGCTTCCGTATCATCTATATCCATGTTCCGTCTGCAATTTGGTCGATGGGTGTATACATGTCGATGGCAATTGCGGCATTCATCGGCTTGGTATGGCAGGTGAGATTATCAGACATGGCGGCATTGGCTATGGCGCCTATTGGTGCTGTATTTACCTTCATAGCGCTGCTAACCGGTGCTGTTTGGGGTAAACCAATGTGGGGTGCTTGGTGGGTTTGGGATGCGCGTTTGACCTCAGAGCTGATTCTTCTATTCCTATACTTGGGTGTGATTGCACTACACCACGCGTTTGACGACCAAAAAACCGCAGCGAAAGCAGCAGGTATTTTGGCGATCGTTGGTGTCATCAACCTACCTATCATTCACTTTTCAGTAGAGTGGTGGAATACACTTCACCAAGGCGCGACGATTACTAAGTTCGATCAGCCTTCTATTTCAAGTGACATGCTATGGCCGCTTCTTCTCAACATCTTCGGCTTCGCCTTTTTCTTTGGTGCTGTGACTATGGTTCGTTTTAGAAACGAAATCATCAGTAAAGAAAGTCACCGTCCGTGGGTTCGTAAACTCGCGGCTGATAAAGCGTAGTAGGGTAGGTAATTATGTATTTTGAATCTCTGAGTGATTTCTTTGCCATGGGTGGCTACGCCTCATATGTATGGAGTGCATTTGGAATCACATTCCTCGCGATGATCATTTTACTGGTCTTAAGCGTTCGTCGTGGTAAGCAATTACTAAATGAAGTACAAGCTAAGATTGATCGTCAAGCTCGTATCGATGCAGCAAAAAATATGGAGAACACTCTATGAACCCAAGACGTAAAAAGAGGCTGGGCATTGTCTTAGCGATCTTTTTTGGTATCAGTGCAACTGTTGGATTAATGGTTTATGCGCTTAACCAGAACATGGATCTGTTCTACACGCCAACTGAGCTTGTTAACGGCAAAGACGGCAAGAAACCTGAAGTTGGCCAACGTCTGCGTATTGGTGGCATGGTTGTAGTCGGTTCTGTAAGCCGTGACAACGAATCACTACGTGTAAGCTTTGACTTGAAAGATGTTGGTCCTAAAGTAACGATTTTATACGATGGCATTCTTCCTGATCTTTTCCGTGAAGGGCAAGGTATTGTTGCTCAAGGCGTTCTGAAAGATGCGACAACAATTGAAGCTTTCGAAGTCTTAGCGAAACACGATGAAGAGTACATGCCTTCTGAAGTTGCTGAAGCAATGAAGAAAACCCATGAGCCAATGCAGTACTCGACAGAACAAAAAGAAGGAAGTGCTCAATGATAGCCGAGATCGGCCACTTTGCCATGATCCTGTCCTTAGGGCTGGGATTGCTATTGAGTGTGCTCCCGCTGTATGGGGCAGCTCGAAATAACACATTATTAATGAATAGTGCACGACCGCTATCATGGGGTATGTTCGGATTCCTAGCGATTTCGTTTTTTATCTTGTGCTACGCGTTCTACACCAATGATTTTACGGTTCAATACGTAGCAAGTAACTCGAATAGCCAACTTCCTTGGTACTACCGAATCACAGCGGTTTGGGGTGCTCATGAAGGTTCATTACTGCTTTGGGTTCTTATCCAAGCGGGTTGGACGGTTGCAGTAGCGACGTTTAGCCGTGGTATGCCTCAAGAGTCAGTGGCTCGCGTACTGGCTATCATGGGTTTGATTACTGTCGGCTTCTTGCTGTTCATTATCGTAACGTCTAACCCGTTCTTACGTACACTGCCTTACTTTCCTGTCGATGGCCGTGACTTGAATCCATTACTGCAAGACCCGGGTTTGATTATTCACCCGCCTATGCTTTACATGGGTTATGTAGGTTTCTCGGTTGCGTTCTCTTTCGCTATTGCTTCTCTAATGAGCGGGCGTCTAGATACGGCTTGGGCTCGTTGGTCTCGTCCTTGGACAATCGCGGCATGGTTATTCCTAACGGTAGGTATCGCACTTGGTTCATGGTGGGCTTACTACGAACTTGGCTGGGGTGGCTGGTGGTTCTGGGATCCAGTAGAAAACGCTTCATTCATGCCTTGGTTGGCTGGTACCGCGCTGATGCACTCGCTTGCGGTAACAGAAAAGCGTGGCACATTTAAAGCCTGGACAGTATTGCTGGCTATCTCTGCATTCTCTTTAAGCTTACTAGGTACATTCTTAGTTCGTTCGGGCATCTTGGTATCGGTTCACGCATTCGCGTCAGATCCTGCTCGTGGTATGTTTATTCTAGGTTTCCTAGTGTTCGTTATCGGTGGTTCACTGCTGTTGTTTGCTGTTAAAGGCGCATCGGTTCGTGTCCGTGGTAACTTTGATTTGGTTTCTCGTGAAAACGCACTACTCGGCAACAATATCTTATTGATTGCTGCGTTAGTGGTTGTGTTAGTGGGTACGTTGCTACCACTTGTTCATAAGCAATTAGGGCTGGGCTCGGTTTCAATCGGTGCACCATTCTTTGATATGTTGTTCTTCTGGTTAATGATCCCGTTCTCGTTCCTATTGGGTATCGGTCCACTGATCCGTTGGAAACGTGACAACCTGTCTAAGCTTATTAAGCCAATGTTAGTTTCGGGTATCTTCTCGTTAGGTTTAAGTGCGCTAATGGTGACCATGCTAGCTGATCGCTTTAGTGGTACTGCTTTTGCTGGTTGGGTGATGGCGTTCTGGATCTTCTTCATGCACGGCTTTGAGCTGCATGAGCGTGCAACACACCGTCATACCTTCATGAAAGGCCTAACTAAGCTGCCTCGTAGCCATTGGGCAATGATCTGTGGTCACATGGGTTTAGCCGTAACAGTGATCGGTATCGCGATGGTGCAAAACTACAGCATCGAACGTGATGTGCGTTTAGCGCCAGGCGAAAGCTACCAACTTGAAGAATACAGCTTCCTGTTTACAGGGGTTCGTGACAAAGATGGCCCTAACTATGATGGTTACATTGCTGACTTTGAAATTACCAAAGAAGGCAAATACATCAACACGCTTCACGCTGAAAAACGTTTCTACACCACAGCTAAGTCTATGATGACTGAAGCTGCGATTGATCGTGGCGTAACGCGCGATCTTTATATCGCAATGGGTGAACGTTTAGACGACAACAAATCTTGGGCTGTACGTATTTACTACAAACCATTTGTACGTTGGATCTGGGCGGGTTCTTTGATCATGTCGATTGGTGGTGTGATTGCTATCAGTGACCGTCGTTACCGTTTCCGTAAGCCAACGAAAAAGTCGGCTCAAGAGCAGGAGGCTTAATTCGAATGAACAAGAAGATTTTATTCATTCCATTGATTGCGTTCATGGTTCTAGCTGGAATCTTTGCAACTCAATTGATGCGTAACCAGTCGGGTGATGACCCGACTAAACTTGAATCCGTATTGATTGGTAAGCAGGTTCCTGAGTTTGGCCTAGAGGATTTGGAACAGCCGGGTAAGTTTCATGATCAAGCTATCTTTAAAGGTGAGCCTCTGCTTCTTAATGTGTGGGCGACTTGGTGTCCTACTTGTTATGCAGAGCACTCTTACCTGAATAAGTTAGCGGATCAAGGCGTTAAGATCATTGGTCTTAACTACAAAGATGATCGCAATAAAGCGGTTGGTTGGTTAAAAGAACTGGGCAACCCGTACTTAATCAGCTTGTTCGATGGCAACGGTATGTTAGGTCTTGACCTTGGCGTATATGGCGCTCCTGAAACCTTCCTCATTGATGCCAGCGGCGTGGTTCGTTACCGCCATGTTGGTGACGTGAACCCGACTAACTGGGCATCGACGCTTCAGCCGATGTACCAAGAGTTATTGGAGGAGGCGAAATGATTAAACAAACACTTGTAGCAATGTTCGCCACGTTCGCTATCTCTGCGTCGGTAACGGCGGCGCCTATCGAATTTCATGAGTTTGATACGGTCGATCAAGAGCAGCAATTTAAAGATTTGAGCAATACGCTTCGTTGCCCAAAATGTCAGAACAATACGATTGGTGATTCGAACGCGGAACTTGCGGTCGACTTGCGTCAAAAAGTGTATGAGATGACAAAAGATGGCAAGTCTGAGCAAGAAATTATTGATTACATGATTGCTCGTTACGGTAACTTTGTAACGTACAACCCGCCACTGACCTTGGCGACATCGATCCTATGGGTTGGTCCGTTTTCGGTTGTTGTATTAGGTTTTGGTTTGATTGTTTTACGAAGCAGAAAGTCAAAATCAAAAGCAGTAGAGTCCAATAAAGACTGGGATGCAGACAAAGAAGCACGTTTAAAAGCGTTACTCGACGAAGAGAACGACGGAGATAAACAGTAATGACTCTATTTTGGATTTCTACAATTGTCCTTTCGCTAGCAGCGATTTTAATGATTGTTCTGCCTTTTTTGAACAAGAAGGAAAACAACGATGAAGTGCTTCGTGATGAGTTGAATAAAGCCTTCTATAAAGATCGCTTAGTTGAATTAGAAGTAGAAGCTGAAGAAGGCCTTGTTGATAACCAGCAAGAACTGATCGCTGACTTAAAACAGTCGCTACTTGATGACGTTCCAACGCAAGAAAAAATCAAGAGAACACAGATATCTACGCTGGGTGTCGTTGTACCGTCAGTGATTCTGGTTCTGGTTGTGACTTATGGTATGTACTTCCAGTTTGGTGCATTAGATAAGGTTCAACACTGGCAAGAAGTGAGTTCGAACCTTCCTGAGTTGTCTAAAAAGTTAATGTCATCAGAAGGTGGAACGCTTACCGATGATGAACTTGAAGATTTAACTCTAGCGCTTCGTACTCGTCTTCACTATCAACCAAAAGATTCAACGGGTTGGTTATTGCTTGGCCGTATTGCATTAGCAAACCGTGACGCTGAAACAGCGAAAGATTCTATGGAAAGAGCTTACAAACTTGAGCCTAAGAATGAAGATGTTCAGCTAGGTTTTGCTCAAGCACTGATGCTTTCACCTGATGAAGCCGATCAAAACCAAGCGCGTTTGATTTTGAGCCGTTTGATCCAAAACGATTATGTCGACCTTCGAGTGTTCTCACTGCTAGCGTTTGATTCTTTTGAACGTCAAGATTACCCGGGTGCAGTGAAGTATTGGAGCATCATGCAACAGATGATTGGTCCACAAGACAGTCGCTACGAGATGTTGTCACGCAGTATTGAAAGTGCTCAGAAGAAAATGGGCGACACTATGGGTGTTGACCAAGGTAAGAGTGTTGCAGTAACGCTTGAGTTGTCTGGCGATGTGAATGCCGATCCTAAGTCTGTGTTGGTTGTTTCGGTACATAGAGCTGATGGTTCGCCAATGCCGGTCGCTGCAGCCCGTTACCCATTGGGTTCTTTCCCACGTACTGTTGTTCTCGATGATGGTAACAGCATGATGGAAGGTTCAAAGTTGTCTAGCCTTGAAACTCTGATGGTTAGAGCCAGGCTTGATACAGATGGTAACGTTTCAACTCGCGATGGTGATTGGTACGGTGAAAGTGAAGTGGTTGAACTGGGTGCTCCAGTGACCATTAATATCAATAAGCAATATTAATCATCATTTTGCATAGGTGTTAGCTATTCCGATTTTGCAACAAACGGTATAGACTTACGCAAAACAATTGAGGCCAGCGATTGCTGGCCTTTTTTATTATTCCTTATGGAAAAGGTGATATGTCTGTCAGTGTTTTAAGACTCTCGAGTTTACTTTTTATCGCAAGCTTAACGGTGGGCTGTTCTAGCGCGCCAGATGAAAGCACGAACGATAATAATCTCGAAACCTCTGAATACGTCGAAGAGTCCCACCCGAATGACCCTTTCGAAGGGTTCAACCGAGCGATGTGGGATATCAACTACGAATATCTTGATCCTTATTTAGTTCGTCCTGTTTCACTCGCTTATGTTGGCTATACCCCTGTTCCAGTTCGCTCTGGTATCTCAAATTTTTTAGCCAACTTAGACGAACCTGCGAGCATGGTGAACAACATATTCATGGGTAATGGCGAGAAAGCACTCGACCATTTCAACCGTTTTTGGATTAACTCAACCTTTGGTCTGTTGGGCCTAATTGATATTGCCAGTGAAGCGGGTATCACCAAATATGACGACAAGTCGTTTTCTGATGCGATTGGTCATTATGGAGTAGGGAATGGGCCGTACTTTATGGTGCCGGGTTATGGTCCTATTACGACTCGTGAAGTGACGGAGCAAGTGGATAGTCTGTATGTACCTTTGTCATTAATTAGCTTCTGGGCGAGCCTCGGAAAGTGGGCGTTCGAAGGCATGGAAACTCGTGCTCAGTTAGTTTCTCAAGAAGCTCTGTTGGATGACTCGCCAGATCCATATGCTCTGACTCGTGAAGTTTACATTCAGCGTCGTGATTTTAAAGCCGAAATCGAACCGGAAGAAGTCGATCTTGAAGAAGAAGATTTCATTGACGGATACCTAGAAGATTACTAGATATAAGGTTTTGAATATCAGATAAAAGAAAGGCTCGATGTTGATAAGAACATTGAGCCTTTTTAATGTTTATTACTTTGATTCAGTAAATAGATTAGAAGCGGTAGTTAGCTTGGATACCCACTAACCAGATGCTACCTGTCACTTCACCTTCGAAAGTGCCGCCAAACGGTGCTGAACTTGCATCGTCTTCAAGCATTTTTGCATCTTTCGCTAGAATGTAAGTGAAACCTGCGTCTAGAGTTAATTGATCAGACCATTGGTAGCCAGCACCAATACTTAACCAAGTACGGTCTGTTTCTGGAATCGTCGCTGTACGGTGTTCTTCGCTTACAGCTGAAGTATCGTAGGCAATACCAGAGCGTAACGCTAGCTTAGGTGTCATTTGGTAAGTTGTACCAATCGCAAAGCGGTAGTTGTCTTCCCAATTTTCTTCTTTTATATCTTGCGAACTAGCAGGTCCAAACTCAGGGATATCGGCAACTAACTCTTTAAAGCTGCTCCAATTCGTCCAGTTTACACTCGCATGTATTGCAACTTTCTCAGTTAATTGATGAAAGCTCGCTAGTTCGGCAGTAGCCGGCAATGCTAGTTGCATTGAACCATTGTATTGAGACTTAACCGGAGTACCTATAGCGCCGGCTACGGCATCAAAACCTACACCTTTTGCGTGGCCTTCAAGTGTAAGGTCAACTTCTGATTTGTAGGTAAAACCAAGGCGGTTGTTTTCATTGATTTGCCACGCAGTGCCTACTTGCCAACCCCATGCAGTGTCATCACCTTCCATGTATTTCAGAGTTGTACCTACAGGTAAAGTTGCAGCGGCAGTAGCACCAAAGCTGCCTTCAGCTATTACATAACGAATACCACCACCAATAGATACGCTTTCTAGTACTTGGTATGCTGCGTTTAGGTTTAGCTCCATTGTGGTAACACTTGCTTCGTTACCGTGGTTCGCACCACCGAAGTCTGTGCCTAGGTCTGTTTCCATACCGTAGTTGGTACCAGCTGCAAAACCTAATGCAAACTTATCATTGTATTTATGAGAAACATAAAAGTTTGGAATCACTGCACTATGAGCGAAATCGCTAGAATTTGAAGGTGTAGATGTGCTACCTGATGTTGAAGTACCGTCGATATCAATATTTGGATCAACATAGATAGCGCCAACAGAAACCTGTGTGCCTTCTAGATAAGTAAGAAGGGCTGGGTTGCGCCATTGTGAACCAGCATTGTCTGCGATTGCAGCTTCACCAGCGTAAGCACGGCCAAGACCTGTTGCTGAGTATTCTGCTAGTTGAAAACCGGCCGCGTGAGTTACGGTAGAAGTCGATAGTAGTCCAACTGCCACTGCAGCAGATAGAAGAGTCTTATTCATTTTCATTATTATGTTCGCTGAATCATAAGTATTTAGTGTCGTGATTCTACGTTTAGAGTTATTACTTTAAAAATGAAATTCGAATAAAACAGTGTTTTAGGGATTAAATGAGTAAATGTGTTTAATTATTAGAGAAATAATCTAAATGTTTCGGCTGTGTTGCGAAGTTTGAGCGTACACTTGTAGGCATATTTTGCCTCTGCAGGCTACAGTTGTAAGCTTAAATTGATGTTGGTCAGTGGGTTATGCAATAAAAAAGGGTCGCATAATGCGACCCTTTGGGATTACTCATTAGCTTATATTAGAAGCTGCGGCTGTATTGCAGACCCATCAGAATTGCATCAGCACGAGTTGTTGCTGAAATTGACGAAACAACAGAAGTTGATTCATTAACTTTAACATCATCACCCATCAGGTATGTGAAACCAAAGTCTACGTTTGATGCTTCGTTGATGTGGTATGTGAAGCCAGCTGAGAACCATTGGCGATCTGAATCTGGTACCGAAACTGAAGTTACTTCATCTTGTGCACTCGTGTCATACATGTAGCCCGCACGAAGTGTCCAATCACGATTCATGTAATATGTACCACCTAGAGAGTAGTGCATACCATTCTGCCATTCGTAATTATTTAGAACACCTGCTTTTTCAGCTTCTAGCTTGTCAAATGAGCTCCAGCCAATCCATTGCACTGAGTAATGAACTGCGAATTTCGTATCTTCAATTTTATGGAAACCAGAGAACTCAACGATATCAGGTAGAGGCATATAAAGAGTATCGTCTTTATATTCAGTTCCTTGGTAGCTAATATCGCCTTCAGCTTCAAGTTTTGGCGAGTAGTGATAAGCCAAACCAAAACGGTTGTTTTCATTTAATTCAAAAACAGTACCAAGATTGAAGCCTACTGCCCAACCATCAGCTTCAGCATCTAGAACAGTTTGTCCTGCTTGTGGTAAGCCTGGAAGTGCAGGAGTATTAACCTCTGAACTCATTGTTCGTTTCAGTTCACCTTTACCGTAAATAAGGTCAAGTCCAGCACCAAAGCTCCATTGGTCGTTTAAGCGGTACGAACCAGCCAGACCAAAGTTAACACTTTTTACATCTGTAAGGCCGCCGTATTCTCCACCAACATAGCTATCGCTGAACTCAGTTTTTGTACCGAAGTTTGAGTAAGCATTGAAGCCTACAGCAAATTTTTCATTTATCGGTACGATAAGGTGAATGTTTGGTGCGATAGAAGTATCACCAGCATCGTCATAGTCAGCATTACTCGAATTGCCGCCCATGAAGCCTTTGTAAGTTGCATCTTTCACTTCAATCATTGAAGTGATGCTTTCAAAACCAAGAGATAACTCAGTTTTATCAAACAGTGCCATTGCTGCAGCGTTACGTGCCATTACTGATGCGTTATCTGCGATTACTGCATCACCAGCGAAAGCACGGCCGATGCCGGTTGCTGATTGTGCGTTAAGTTGGAAACCTGCTGCCATCGCTTGCGAAGACGCCAGTGTAATGGTTACTGCTAAAAGAGACTTTTTAAACAGACGCGTGTTGTTGGTAGTCATTCATTTATTCCTTTATATATCCGCCTCTACAGGGCGATTAATTTGAGCAATTGCTCAATGGTGGCTGATCCTATTCGCAAGTATACGATATACATATCCGACCATTGGAAATTTTGAGGGTAAAATTATGGAAATGACGCCTATCTGGCACGAAAATGGTGTGAAATGCTGTTTTTTAGAGTTTTAACTCTAGAGGTGTTGATGTGGTGAATGATTTTGCGGTTTATTGATAAATAAAGCCCAGCAATATCAGTGATATACTTGCTGGGCCTTTTGTGACGGGGCTTTGAGAGCGAATTAGCTCATCGGTTTAATCATTTTGGTTAGCTTTTCGGCGATTTTAGAGACATCCTCGCCATCTTCGCCGACAAGGATCAAACTGCTGCCATCGATCGGTGTTACTGAGCCTGACATGCCTTTTTCATCAAAGTCGATAGACTTGTCAGTCGGAATTCCAGTTAAAAACAGAGTGACCTTGCCTTTTTCGCCTTGAAAAACCATGTGCATTGCGTTGGACTTACCAAAACCGCAATGGTTTAGGTAATACACATGATAAGGGAAGGCTTCATCAAACTGGTAAGCAAATGGATTCATTTTTGCGTTGATCTGTTGTGATGTAACTTGTTCGTCGATTGAACTAACAAAACTTTTCTCATCAACAACATGTTTCATCGCGGTATCGACCAAACTTGCTTGAGCTGGAGCAACCAGTGCGTTTCCCCAATTAACCTGTCCGACCAATAAGCCTGCAACGAACGCAACTGAAGCGGCCATCGCCATTGCTCGTCGAGCAAACGTAGGTCTTACGACTTTACTTTCTTCGCTCGATGTTTGATTGAACAGAATGCGATCAGCAAGATCGTCTGGCACATCAACATTCATTGCTGAATGGATCTGCTTATCAAGCGATAGTACATCGTCTAAGAAGTGACTATTGGCTTCGCTGTTTGCTGCTGCATCAATAATATCTTGTGTACGTTGCTTAGGTTCCGACAATACACTACGACGAAATTCCAAATCATCCATTATGTTGCCCCCTCTCTGCCTCTTCTGTATCCAGCATCTCTTTCAACTGATTTCGAGCTCTGAATAAACGTGTCATTACTGTGTTTTTGTTGAGATTGAGAATATCGGCAATCTCTTCACCACTAAATCCACCAATCACTTGTAGGAAGAGCGGTTCACGGTAATCGACTTCAAGCTTCATGATCTGAGCTTGCAACCACAAATGTTGATGGTGCGGGTCATCACTGACACTAGCATCATTACCATGATCGTCGATATCAACTAGATCAAACTGTTTGCGTTCAAAGCGACGTGCGTTCTCGCGCCTCAAGATAGTAATAAGCCAAGACTTAGCGGCTTTTTCATCTTGAAGGCTATCTAATGACTTCCATGCACGAAGGCAAGTTTCTTGCACTAAGTCTTCGGCAATGGTTTTGTCTTTGCATAACCAATAAGCGTAGCGAAAGAGGTCACGATGATAAGCACGCACGAGTGCTTCGTATTTTCTTTGTTTGTCCATATCAGAGTTGACCGGACGCTTGGCAGTTTTCTTTCCAAACATTTTTATTATCGACACACGAGCCTCCATAATTGCTCTGTGTATAGCTGTCTTCTATACGTTGTGCTTTGTTTTTATATTGTGTTTCGTTTTTAGAGCTACCGATTTGCAGGAAATCGTAAAATCACAATGAAAATTGATCTACTTCAAAATCTAAGGCTTCGAACAAGCTATAGTACACCTTGTCGTCTAGTTAGTCATTCGTGGCTAGCATGTTGAGCAAGACGACACTTCCTTTTGAAGGCTGACTTTACTTTCTCCTAATCAGGAAACTGATTATTTCAATTGGCGTTAAGTTAATTGCTTTATATACATTCCGACCACACAGCTTTGTGTGGTTTTTTTTTGCCTCAAGAAAACAATCTTCACACACTGCAATAACAGCGCCTACTCATAATAGTTTAGTCTCTTAGGACAACCTTTCCCCCCAAAAGGTTCGCCTGAATGCGCAGTTATATTTTCAAACAGTGAGATACTCGTATCACGTTTATTTAAACGCTCGTTTGATTTTATTAACAACTTCTTTACAATGCTTCAGGTCAGACCTCTTAACTTTAAGGAGAAACCATGGGCAAACAGGAAGTCAAAACCCGTTCTGGAGAACGTGTTGCCGTTGTCGCTGGATTACGAACCCCATTCGCTCGTCAGAGTACAGAATTTAGTCAAGTGCCTGCGGTTGACCTAGGCAAAATGGTCGTGAGTGAAATGCTTGCGCGAACAGATATCGATCCTGCGCTTATTGAACAAGTCGTGTTCGGTCAAGTAGTACAGATGCCAGAAGCGCCAAACATTGCACGTGAAATTGTGCTTGGTACTGGTATGGATATTAATACCGATGCGTACAGCGTGACACGAGCTTGTGCAACTAGCTTTCAAGCCGCGGTTAACGTGGCCGAGAGTATTATGGCTGGCACGATTGATGTTGGTATTGCTGGTGGGGCGGATTCTTCTTCTGTATTGCCTATCGGTGTTTCCAAAAAATTGGCTGCAAATTTATTGGCATTGAGTAAAACGAAAACGTTGGGCCAAAAGCTCAAGATATTAAAAACGTTATCCGTTAAAGATCTTATGCCTGTGCCACCTGCTGTTGCTGAATATTCTACAGGCCTTTCAATGGGTCAAACCGCAGAGCAGATGGCAAAAACTCATGGTATCACTCGTCTGGAACAAGATGCGCTTGCTCATCGATCTCATTCTCTGGCTTCTCAAGCATGGAAAGACGGGAAAATCAAAGATGAAGTGATGACGGCATTCCCGGCACCTTATAAAAAGTATCTAGCGGAAGACAACAATATTCGCCACGACTCAACGGTTGAAGGCTACGCTAAATTACGTCCAGCATTTGATAGAAAATACGGCAGTGTAACGGCAGCCAATGCCACGCCTCTTACCGATGGCGGCGCTGCGGTGATGTTGATGCGCGAAGGTAAAGCTAAAGAGCTAGGCTTAGAAGTGCTTGGCTATATTCGTGGCTATGCATTCTCAGCGATTGGTGTTGAAACGGATATGTTGATGGGGCCAACCTACGCGACCTCACAAGTGTTGAAGAACACAGGTCTAGAGTTGTCAGACCTAACTCTAATCGAGATGCACGAAGCATTCGCAGCCCAAGTTCTAGCGAACGTCAAAATGTTTGCAAGTGACGAGTTTGCTCAGAAGAATCTTGGCCGTGACAAAGCGATCGGTGAGATTGATATGGAGAAATTCAACGTGCTGGGTAGCTCAATTGCTTACGGACACCCGTTTGCTGCGACTGGCGCGCGTATGATGACTCAAACACTGCGTGAACTGAAACGTCGCGGTGGCGGCTTGGCACTGAACACAGCTTGTGCGGCTGGTGGTTTAGGTGCAGCAATGATCTTGGAGGTAGAATAATGTCTACGACTCTTGATGCAACAACAGAAAAAGAAACCGTCGCTCAACCAGATTCAACGTCGGCGACTGAATCAACCAAAAAGAAAGCGACAGCATTTACTCTTAATATCGATGAGCAAGATATTGCTTGGTTAGCGATTGATGTGCCAAACGAAAAAATGAACACGCTGCAGGCCGCTTTTGCTGAAGAAATGAAAGCAATCTTCGAGCAGTTGAAGGAAAAGCAAAGCCGCGTAAAAGGCTTGATCGTTCACTCACTGAAACCAGATAACTTTATCGCTGGTGCTGATGTGCGAATGCTTGATGCGTGTAAAACCGCTGACGAAGCACAATCTTTGGCTCGCCAAGGGCAGGAGATGTTCCAAACATTGTCTGATTTGCCTTATCCAGTCGTAGCTGCGATCCATGGCCCTTGTTTAGGTGGTGGTTTAGAGCTAGCTCTTGCCTGTGATTATCGCGTATGTACCGACTCAGACAAGACTCGCCTTGGTTTGCCAGAAGTTCAATTAGGTTTGTTGCCTGGCTCTGGTGGTACACAGCGTTTACCTCGCCTTATCGGTTTGCTGCCTTCTCTTGACCTTATTCTTACGGGTAAACAACTGCGTGCTAAGAAAGCGAAATCGCTCGGTGTAGTCGATGCTTGTGTGCCAGAAACTATCTTGCTTGAAGTCGCTAAGAGCTTTGTTGAAAAGAACTCAGGCGGAAAAAAAGGCAAGCGTCTAGCGTCTCAAAATCAGGCTTCAACTAAAGAAAAGCTGATTTCACGTAATGGCCTTGGTCGTAAAGTGATTTTCGAACAAGCTTCTAAGAAAACTAATCAGAAAACACGCGGCAATTACCCAGCAGCAGATGCAATTCTAGATGTAATTCGCTATGGCCTAGAGAATGGTTTTGATAAAGGCCTTCAGTATGAAGCGAAGCGTTTCTCTGAACTGGTGATGACCGCAGAATCTAAAGCCCTCCGCTCTATTTTCTTCGCAACCACTGAAATGAAAAAAGAACACGGTGCAGACGCAGAACCTAAAGCCGTTAAGCGTGTTGGTGTATTGGGTGGCGGTCTAATGGGGGCGGGTATTAGCCATGTTAGCGTTGCTAAAGCTAAAGTACCGGTTCGTATCAAAGACGTATCCAATGAAGGTGTTCTGAACGCACTTAACTACAACTTTAAGTTGTTCGACAAGCAGCGTAAACGTCGCATTTTGAGTAAAGCTGAACTTGAAAGCAAAATGCTGCAGCTTTCTGGTGGTATCGACTTTACGAGCTTTAATCACACCGATGTCGTGATTGAAGCAGTATTTGAAGACCTCGATCTTAAGCAATCGATGATTGCCGACATTGAGGCGAATGCGAAACCTGAGACTATTTTTGCGACCAACACTTCTTCATTGCCAATCCACAAGATTGCAGAGAAGGCACAGCGACCAGAAAACGTTGTCGGTCTTCACTACTTCAGTCCTGCAGATAAAATGCCATTGGTTGAAGTTATTCCTCATGAAACAACGTCAGAAGAGACGATTTCGACAGTTGTTGCATTAGCGAAGAAGCAAGGCAAAACGCCAATTGTTGTTAAAGACACGGCGGGTTTCTACGTGAACCGTATTCTTGCTCCGTACATGAATGAAGCCGCGCACTTATTATTGGCAAATGAGCCGATTGAAAAACTCGATAGCACGTTATTGGACTTCGGTTTCCCGGTTGGTCCTATCACCTTATTAGATGAGGTGGGTGTCGATATCGGTGCGAAGATTATTCCAATTTTAGTGAATGAGCTTGGCGATCGTTTCCAAGGCCCTGATGTGTTCGATATTCTTTTGAATGACAACCGTAAAGGCCGTAAGAGTGGCAAAGGTTTCTACACCTATAAGGGTAAGAAAAAGGAAGTCGATAAGTCAGTTTACAAGCTGCTTAAGCTGCAACCTGATCCTAAGTTGAGCGATAACGATATCGCGATGCGCTGTGTGTTACCTATGCTAAACGAAGCGGTTCGTTGTTTGGATGACGGTATTATCCGCAGCCCACGTGATGGCGATATTGGTGCTATTTTCGGTATCGGTTTCCCTCCATTCTTAGGAGGTCCGTTCCGATACATGGATCAAATTGGTATTAAGTCATTGGTCGAAATGATGAACGACTTCGCTAAGAAGTACGGTGATCGTTTTGCGCCATGCGATGGCCTACTGACACGTGCTGGTTTGGATGAGTCTTTTTATAAGTAACGCTCTCTACAAGTAACGTTCTAGCACATTGATTATCAAGCCCGTATCAAGCAATTGATGCGGTTTTTTTTTATTTTTTTGAGTGTGCGAAAGGAAGGAGATTCCCGACTCAGTCGTTCCTCCCTCTTGGGAATGACGAAAGAGAGTT
The DNA here is from genome assembly GCF_057786005.1 of Vibrio sp. QJM3NY_26. NCBI lineage: Bacteria > Pseudomonadati > Pseudomonadota > Gammaproteobacteria > Vibrionales > Vibrionaceae > Vibrio > Vibrio sp. QJM3NY_26. The sequence goes on from NZ_CM173515.1 coordinate 920,281, forward strand.
GAAAGTAAGCGATTAGTGTTAATAGTGGGATTGCGGCTAATGCATTGCAATCGAAACTACCGTCATCTCCTAAAGCGACGAAGGAGCGTAATAGGAGATCTGATTTTGTGCTTCATCCAAGAAAAAAGGTTGATGCTTTCACATCAACCTTATGATTTTCATTCCAGTTTTATCAGCCAAGCTCACAGTCTTTAGGGCGTAACTGAAATTCATCAATTGAGCCAATCTCCACACCTGCCGACAACTTCTCTTCCTCATTATGAGCATTGCCGTGTGCATGCATAATCAGGCGATTTGCCGTACGAGGTTTAAGCTGGCTGACCACAAAACGCATCATGTCTGAGCGTGTTAGACCTTTGAGGTCTTCCAAGACATGTTCTCTCTGATTGAATTCCAAGTCCTTATTGCCTATCGCAACCCATAAACGTTGAGCGCGACCGCGCAAGGTGGTATCTGGCGTTGAAATCTGATTCCAGAGCCCGCGTTTACTGCTGTGCCATTGATAGTCGTTAAGCTCCAGCAGCACCATGTAAAAGGCATTGAGGAACTCATCTATAGAGGCTAATAAGTCTGCCGGGGCAGCATTCGGTGATTGCACATACAACACAATACCTGGGTGTCGGTTCAACGGCATATTGCCAGTGCCGACCATATAGCCTAGCTGCTGCTTGGTACGAATCTCATGGAAGAAGGTAGCTGACATCAAATGGTTCGCCAATGAATACAGCGCAATATTTTTAGGTGAAATATCAGCACATTGGTAGTAAACCACGATGGCTGAATCATCTTGATTACATACGACTTCGCGTTGGAAGCTACCATTTTCACCCAACATGATTAATGGGCGTAGTGACTCTTCGTAAGCTTGGTCTTGAACACGTAATGCATCTTTTAGCGTTTCAGCCATCTTGTGTGCATCGGCTTTTTTCCAATCACCATACACAAACATTTCGACATGCAATTCTGCCAAGATAGCTTGAACAAAAGAAGAGAGTTCATCGACCTCAATCGTTTCCAATGCTTCAATTAATACGGAATAAGGCGGGTTATTTGGCTGAAGTATGCCGGTCATCGCATTAAACAGTTGCGAAATAGGACGATCTTGCGACGCATTATTCCAGTTTCTGAGCAATTGATGCTTAATAGTTTCAAAGCGTGTTGGACTAAAGTCGCGTGCTTGGAAGCGCTCAAGGATCATATTGAGCAGCTGTGGTTGCTTTTCGCTGAATCCCGAAAGCGTGAGTGTTACACCGCCCTGATGGGTATACATGTTGTAGCCCATACCCGCAATCTCAGCCTGATACGTATCTTTTTCAAGCGAGTCCAAGAACATCTCTACACACAAGCGTGTTTTAACGATGTTTCTCGGGGTGGCGACTGAGTGTGGGCTGTCGATAGCGATATACACCACACCTTTAGGTACTCGAAATTGATGGTCTTGGAGGTGCCATAACTTAAAGCCATCCAGTTCTTCTAATAGTTGTGGGTGCTTAGCATCACCTTCGAGTTCAGCAGGGTCTAAGTCGTAGCAAATAAATGGGTTTTTACTTGGCAGCTCAAACATCCAGCCGGGGTTGATGCACGTAAAGCACTGGGTCTGCTCTGGGCTAAAAGGTGTGACGGAGTAGGGCGTAAAGTACCACTTCGCTTCTCTATCATACTCGAAGCCTTGAGCTACGATGGTGACCCGCATGTTGTCGACAGATAAGTAGGGAAGCAAAGAGCGTTGTAATTCTTCGTCAAAGTGCGACATCTTATAATCGCCATACACTACGTCCTGCTCTTGATAGTGCTGCATGTTGATAACAAGATGACTGACGACATCGAGCGGTCTGGAGGGCTCTTGAAAGCGGAAAGCGGACTCTAAAACGGCGCGCTTTTCAAGATAACGCCACTCTTCGATGCCTTGTTGTTCAATGAGTTTGATGTACTGAAATATTGCTTGAACGACGTTATCGGTTTTGGTTAAGCCTTCGATGGTCATTGAGCAACTGATCGTGAAATCACGATAGTTACTGCCACTTGCGCCGCCACCTGCCGAGAGGGAAGTAATCCAACCTTTCTCTTTCAGCTGCATCATCAAACTGCCTTCGCCTTCGTAACCGATAAGGTGTGCAAAGAATGATAATGGCTTAATCCCATAGTGCTCGTCCATGCTTGGCATTGGGAAGGTTAAGATAAGTTTGCGCACTTCTTTTATCGGCTCAACGCGAACTTGAACGCCCGTGCTTAACTCGCCAATAATCGGTACTTTAACCTTTTTACCTTGTAGTTTGTGATTGGTAATCGAGCTAAAACGCTCCTCAACCCAACTTTGCATCTCATCTAATGATTGATTGCCAGACAGTGTCAGCGTCATTAGATCGGCTGAATATTGTTGCTGGTGGAAAACCAAGATCTCTTGTCGAATCGTTTCACCGTTTCTGTCACCCAACGTCTCGATATTACCGACAGAAAACTTCGAGAATGGATGATTGTTATTAACCAGTTCTTTGGTAACTTGATATAAGCGTCGCGAGTCGTCGTTGAGTTTCATTTTGTATTCTGAATCAACGGCTTGGCGTTCTTTGTCTAGTGCTTCTTCGTTAAAAAGTGGTGCTGTGAAAAATTGGCTGAAGCGATCGAGTGCGGTTTCAAAGGCATTCAATTCAACGTCAAAAAAGAAGCAGGTGTGTTCGGTTCCGGTCCAAGCATTGTTGCTACCGCCATGTTGGCTGATAAAACTTTGGAACTCTCCGACCTTTGGATACTTTTCAGTTCCTAAAAATAGCATATGCTCTAAGTAGTGCGCTAAACCCTCTCGGTCGGTAGGGTCATCAAAATGCCCGACATTAACGGCGAGTGCGGCTGCAGCTTTTTGAGCGTTCTGATCGTGAACTAACAGTACTCGCAATCCGTTATCCAAGGTTACGTAACGGTATTGATGTTCATCATTAGGGCTTAAATGCACAGAAGCATCTCCAGAGAAGGTGGTTTTTAAATTATGTACGCGATGATTTGAGGTGCAAACCTTGCGATCACATTTTGGGATATGAAGAGCTTTTTGGCGACTTCTAAATCATTTTTATCGATTTTTATCAGTGATTTATTTTCTTTTAATAAGATTGTTAAGAAAGTCGAACTCTTTAGCAAGTGACTTGATATAATTATTTATATAGACTGCGGCTTCTCTAGTTTGAGAGCCAAACGCTAAGTAGCGTATCGCTGATATGGGATATATCGACTTTCGAAATGTTACGTAGACAGGACTGAACATGAAAATATTCATAATGCGCCACGGTGAAGCAGAACATTTTGCGGACTCGGATGCAGAACGAGCGTTAACCAAGCGCGGGAAAATGGCATCTCTTGCAGTGGCTCAAGCTGCAAATGAGCAGGGGATTAGTCAATTCGATAAAGTGCTTGTGAGCCCATATTTAAGGGCACAAGAAACGTGGTTAGAAATATCTCAGGCGTTTTCCGGAAAGAAAGTAGAAACCTGTGATGATATTACGCCTTATGGAATGTCTGACGACGTGTTTGATTTGACTTTAGCGATGGCTGAAGTAGAAAAACTAGAGACCATTTTGTTTGTTTCTCATTTACCTCTAGTTGGCTACTTAACCGCTGAGTTCGCGACAGGCATGGCACCACCAATGTTTCCGACTTCTGGATTAGCTTGTATCGAATTCGACCTTGAGACACAAAAGGGCGAGTTACTTTGGAATATTAATCCATAGACTAGACAAAGCTCGTTGGGCTCTTTTTTTACAAAAAAAAGACAAAGTTGAAGACAAATAAAAAGGGCACCTCAATGCAATTGAGATGCCCTTTGTCATTTCTGAAACGCTGTTTGTACGAATCAATAACTGGCTAGTTAACTTTTGTTGAATAAACTGAAAACTAGAGGTTATTTATCGGGAATGGAAAGTAAAACCAGCAGCGCGCCGTTGCCGCCAAACTCTAATGGTGCTTGGTGAAAAGCCATCACGTCGGGGTGCTGCGCTAACCACAAAGGCACCTTCTGTTTAAGGATGTGTTTACCGATACCGTGCTGAACACAGGCACACGCCACGCTCTCTTTCACGCAGTGCGCAATCATTGCACCTAACTCGCGTTTCGCTTCTTGTTGAGTCATACCGTGCATATCAAGATACACATCAGGTACGTAGACACCACGACGTAAGCGCTTCAGTTCATACTTAGAGACATCATCACGCGCATAACGTGTTGGACCTTCTTCGCTAAGATGCGGAATGAACTCATCCGAGAAATAAAACTCGCTATCACTGGCTTGTCTTGCCGTGCGAGCAATTTCTTTTTGCTTGGCATTTCTTTTTGGCTGCTGGACTATGGTATCCTGTTGCAACTTTTTAACGCCCTTTACTGCATCGTTGAATAGGGCGAAATCGTCATCGAAGTCGGTGTCTTTTTTGCTCATCAGGTTATGAATTCTAATTAGAAACGTAATTAGCAGTATTGTAGCGCTTTTCGGAGACAATTTTGGATAAGATTTTTGTAGAAGAAGCGGTATCAGAACTACACACGCTTCAAGATGTGATTCGTTGGACTGTTAGTCGCTTTAACGCAGCGGGCCTTTTTTATGGTCACGGCACTGATAACGCGTGGGATGAGGCGGTACAACTTATTTTACCTACTCTTTATCTGCCGATTGATGTTCCTTCGCATGTGATGAACTCTCGTCTAACGAGCAGCGAACGTCTGCGTATTGTTGAGCGCGTAATCAAGCGTATCAATGATCGTACACCAACGGCTTACCTAACCAACAAAGCTTGGTTCTGTGGTCTAGAGTTCTTCGTTGATGAACGTGTTCTTGTGCCTCGTTCGCCAATTGGTGAGCTGATCGAAGCTCAATTCCAACCTTGGTTAACTGAAGAGCCAACGCGTATCATGGACCTTTGTACGGGTAGTGGCTGTATTGCTATTGCTTGTGCTCATGCATTCCCTGATGCAGAAGTAGACGCGATTGATATCTCTACTGACGCATTGCAAGTTGCTGAGCAGAACGTTCAAGATCACGGCATGGAGCAGCAAGTGTTCCCAATCCGTTCAGATCTTTTCCGTGATTTACCAAAAGAGAAATACAACCTGATCGTATCGAACCCACCTTACGTGGACGAAGAAGATATGAACAGCCTACCGGAAGAGTTTACTCATGAGCCGGAACTTGGCCTAGCAGCGGGTACTGATGGCCTTAAATTGGTTCGCCGTATTCTTTCTAACGCACCAGATTACCTAACTGATGATGGTATATTGATCTGTGAAGTGGGTAACTCAATGGTTCACATGATGGACCAATATCCAGAAATTCCATTTACTTGGATTGAGTTCTCGAATGGCGGTCATGGCGTATTCATGATCACTCGCGAGCAGTTAGTGGCTTGCGCAGATGAGTTCTCTATCTACAAAGACTAAGTTTTGTATCGAAAAAGCTTCTTTGATTAGATTCGGGTTACCTTCGTTATTAAAGAAACCCTATCTGTATTAATTTAAACGCCATGCAGCAGTGCATGGCGTTTTTTATTGCCTAAATTTTGGATATCGTAATTAGCGTTGAGGATTTGTTTCATATTATTTAGTTGCTTAATGTGAATAACTATCACATATTGATGGTCAATGTTTACTCGTTTTAGTGAGTTAAGGAGAATTCGCGATGAGCTTTGATACATGGATTTATTATTTATTAGCTGTGCTGGTTTTGACAGCTTCGCCCGGGCCAAGCTCTTTATTATGCATGACCAAAGGTGTGCAATCTGGCTTTAAATTATCGATATTTACCGCGCTGGGTAGCTTAACTGCGATTACTGGAATTCTAACGTTATCGTTTACTGGGCTGGGCGTGATTATCGCTTCGTCTGAGGTGGTGTTTAATGTCATTAAATGGACCGGTGCTGCTTACCTAATTTATCTTGGTTGGAAGTCACTACGTTCTAGCCAGCAAGATTATGACAACCTATCCAATCAACAATCCGATTCTAAATCGGTTAAAGAAAGTGCTGCGCAGCATTACCTCAGTGGCTTTATTGTTGGCGCGAGCAATCCCAAAGCTATCCTATTTTTTACCGCACTTTTTCCGCAATTTATTGACCCATCGATCGCTCTGGTTCCACAGTTCACCGTGTTTGCTTTGACCTTTATTGTAATGGAATTGTCTTGGTTATTGGTTTACGCCTATTTAGGGGCTAAATCGTCAAATTGGTTGTTCGCCAAAGGTCGCGCCAAGGTTTTTAATCGTGTCACTGGAGGCGTGTTCATTGGGGCTGGTGCACTGCTTTCGACGACTAGTCGAGCATAGCTTTTGATTTATCAAATAGTTGAATAGTTGCAGAATATTCTTGATGCTGTAATAAAAGGTTAATATTAATGTGCTTGCTGATATCGGTGTAAAGTCGATATATTGGTGTTACACCATCACGTTCTCAGGAGAGACATATGCAGCATCAAGAAATGATTCAACACAGTAATTTTGGCGTAATCAGTCGTACTTGGATTTTCTCTACCCTTTCTCTTGTGGGTATTCTTGCTCTAATGTAGTCAGTTTTATGGCTCAATATTTTCAGTTTTTATTATGAATACACTTGTTAAAAAGTCTTCAAAGTCAGAACTCTTATTCTCATAAATGTGGCTCTTCTCATCAGGTTAGCCACTTAGCTTTTCCTCTTTGCAAAACAGCTAAGCAATCTTCACTTATAAGCTCATCGCGTAACCTCATCTGAAGTTGTTATCAAACTGTGATAATCTTAAATCATCTTTTATCTATAGTGTGCCTCTCATGTCTGCCTGGGATTCAATTTCATTTAGCAATCGATTTATCGCATTACCTCGACTGTTCTATACCCCAATTCAACCTACACCGCTCAGCAATGTCCAATGGCTCGCATGGAACCATAATCTTGCGAATGAACTTGGCTTTCCGTCATTTGAAAACGCTTCCGAGGAATTGCTTGAGACGTTATCTGGCAATGTTGAACCTGAGCAGTTTTCGCCTGTAGCAATGAAATACGCAGGTCACCAGTTTGGCTCTTATAACCCTGATTTAGGTGATGGAAGAGGGCTGTTATTAGCGCAAGTTGTCGCGAAAAGTGGTGAAACGTTCGACTTACACCTTAAAGGTGCAGGTAAAACCCCCTATTCGCGTATGGGCGATGGTCGAGCGGTTATTCGCTCAACGGTTCGTGAGTATCTATGTAGCGAAGCGATGGCGGGTCTTAATATCCCAACCACACGTGCGTTGGCGATGATGACCAGCGATACGCCGGTTTATCGTGAGAAGCAAGAGTGGGGCGCATTGTTGGTGCGCGCTGCTGAGTCACATATTCGTTTCGGTCACTTTGAACACCTGTTTTATGCCAATCAGTTGTCAGAACATAAATTATTGGCCGACAAAGTCATCGAATGGCACTTCCCAGAATGCCTCGATGAAGAGAAACCCTACGCAGCCATGTTTAATGAGATTGTTGATCGCACTGCAGAAATGGTCGCGCTGTGGCAAGCGAATGGTTTTGCTCACGGAGTCATGAACACCGATAACATGTCGATCATCGGCCAAACTTTCGACTATGGCCCATTCGCATTCCTTGATGAATATGACCCAAGATTGATCTGTAATCACTCGGATTACCAAGGTCGTTATGCTTTCAATCAACAGCCTAGAATTGGATTGTGGAACCTATCGGCACTGGCGCACTCACTTTCGCCGCTGGTGGATAAAGCCGAACTTGAGGCTGCACTCGAACAATACGAACCACAAATGAATGGTTATTTCAGTCAGATGATGCGTCGTAAGTTGGGGCTGCTTTCGAAACAGGAAGGTGACAGCCGTTTGTTTGAATCTATGTTTGAGTTGATGTCGCAAAACAAAGTCGACTACCCAAGATTCTTTAGAACGCTGTCGAACTTGGATACCTTGCTGCCACAGGAAGTGATTGATTTGATTATCGACCGCGAGGCAGCGAAGCTGTGGATGGATAACTACTTACAACGCTGCGAATTGGAAGACAGTTCAGTGGCAGAGCGCAGCGAAAAGATGCGACAAGTGAACCCGAAATACATCCTCAGAAATTACCTTGCTCAACTCGCCATAGATAAAGCGGAACGCGGTGATAGCAGCGATATTGAAGCATTAATGGTGGTTCTGGCTGACCCTTATGCAGAACACCCAGACTATGAACACCTTGCAGCTCTGCCTCCTGAGTGGGGCAAAGCCATGGAAATCAGCTGTTCCTCTTAACCTTCTATGATTCTTTGAGTCGCTAAGTACAGGTAGAGGTCACTAAGATGTGATCTTTATCTGTTTGTTCGTCTAACTTTACAAACATGTCAATAATCAAATAATCGGCCAGCCTATACACTATGTGAATAAGTTGTAAATTTAATAGGTTTAGGCGATGCCAACAAATACTCGAATTCTCGTGGTGGATGATGATCAAGAAATCCGCGAGCTGCTGGAAGAGTACCTAACAAAATCGGGTTTCGATGTGTCTTCTGTGGGAGACGGTGTTGAACTCGATACCCACCTGCAAAACCAAGGTTATCCCGATTTGATTCTGCTTGATGTCATGCTACCCGGTGATGATGGTTTTACCTTGTGTCAGCGAGTTCGAAAGCAATCGAATGTGCCTATCATCATGCTGACTGCGGTATCGGATGAAACCGATCAGATTATCGGGCTGGAAATTGGTGCCGATGACTATATTGCCAAGCCGTTTAGCCCTCGTCAGTTAATGGCTCGAATCAAAGCGCTGTTACGCCGTGTTCAAGTAGTCGATGACAAACCCAATGATGCACTGCCAAAGCAGATTATTTTTGGTGATTGGACGCTTGATACGCTCGCACATCGAATTTCCCACAATGAAAGCTCAGAAGAGATGGACTTGTCGGGTAGTGATTTTTCTTTGTTGATGTTGTTCTTAACTCGACCTAACGAAGTTCTCGACCGGGATACTATATCTTTTGCGACCAGAGGCCGTGAAGCGCTGCCGTTTGAACGTGGTATTGATGTGCAGCTTAGTCGCCTCAGAAGCCGATTGGGCGACAGCGGTAAATATCCTCACTACATTAAAACCATGCGCGGCAATGGCTACATTCTTGCTGTGCCTGTTCAGTATGAACACTAAGCATGATTTATGGTTAACGAACTAAGACTAATAAAGTATTTCGTATGAACTGGTTGAGCCGGTTAAAGCCAAATTCCTTGGTCGCAAGAACATTGCTGCTTACCTTATTAGCGGTAGTGATTGCTCAAGGTATCGCAACGTCTATCTGGTATAGCGAATCAAAACACAAAGAGCTGGAAGGGATTCGTTCTGCTTCGTCGAGCATGGCGAATATGTTTGCTTCAACGGTGACTTTTTTCCAATCTTTACCCGTTAAATATCGTCATATCGTGCTGGATCAAATCCGCAATATGGGGGGAACACGTTTCTTCGTTTCTTTCAATAAAGAGGCTTTGATTGTCGAACCGATCCCAGATACCCGGCTAAAAACCGCCTCAATTGAGGCGATAGAAAGTGTTTTGAGTAGCAAACTCAATAAAGTGGCGTCAGTACGGGTTGATTTTTCTCGACCGGAACACCTCCGCTTGCTCAAAAATGATATTTATTTAAGCGATCTCCCGCGATCGTGGGCACATCATACTTTAACCTTAGAGCCTCTTAATCCACCTATTTTGGTTGTTCAGATAGAATTGACCAGTCATGAATGGGTGTACATTGCGGCATTGTTGCCAGCGCCATATGTGAAACTCGACGATACGATTCTCGGTCGTGAGCAAGTCATTTTCTTAGTTTCCTCGACACTCATTCTATTGGTTTTGACTTATTTGATGATTCGTCGTCAAGTACGCCCTCTTAAAAAGTTAGCTAGAGCGGCTAATGAGATGAGCATGGATATTCAGCAGCCTCCGCTTAACGAAGAAGGGGCAACTGAACTGGTCACTGCCACTCGAGCCTTTAATCGCATGCAGCAACGAATTCGTCGCTATGTGGCCGACCGAGAGCACCTTTTCTCTGCGATCTCCCATGACTTAAAGACACCAATAACACGTCTTAGGTTGCGTGCAGAGTTGTTGGAGAGTGAAGTAAAGAAAGACAAATTCAATAAAGATCTCGATGAACTTGAGATGATGGTTAAAGGTGCTTTGCAAGCGGTAAGAGACACAGACCTTCATGAAAACAATGCCATTATCGATCTCAACGAGATGATGCTCTCCGTAATTGAACTGCACAACCAATACCAAACTCAGATCGAGTTTGAACCTGCCGTGATTGAGCCTTTGGTTGCTAAACCTTTAGCGATTAAACGCGTGCTCACCAATCTTATCGACAATGCTGTGAAATATGGACAATCCGCCGAGGTAGATATCAGCAGTGATTCAGTGTGGGTCATTGTGACGATTCAGGATCACGGCAAAGGTATTACTGAAGACAAGTTAGAGTTGGTTTTCGAACCCTACTTTAGGCTTGCAACCGACGACCAAGGACATGGTTTAGGGCTCGGGATCTGTCGAAACATTCTGCATGGACATGGCGGAGATCTCATTATTCGCAACTCCTCTCAAGGTGGCCTAGAAGCCAAAGTCTATATACCAAGAGGCTTAGAAGTGTAATGTAACAATTGTGTTACATAAGTCTTACCTTTTGTTTCAATCCTAAAAATCAAAATAAGTAGACTCTTTATTGAACCGGACGTCGAGTCCGCTAAACATGGAAGATTATAATGAAAATCAATAAAACCTTACTTACTCTATCTCTTCTTGCTGCCTCAACATTTTCTCAAGCTGGTGAAGTGGAAGTGCTTCACTGGTGGACTGCCGGTGGCGAAGCGAAATCCGCTGCGGTACTGAAAGAGATGATTGAAGAACAAGGCCATACGTGGAAAGACTTTGCTGTTGCTGGTGGCGGCGGTGAAAGTGCGATGACTGTTTTGAAAACTCGAGCAGTATCGGGCAATCCACCTTCTGCAGCGCAGATCAAAGGTCATGATATTCAAGAGTGGGGTGGTTTAGGTTTTCTAACGTCTCTCGATGCGACTGCTAAACAAGAACAGTGGGATGAACTACTACCAGAAGTAGTGACTAAAGTGATGAAGTGGGATGGCGAATATGTAGCAGTTCCTGTCAACGTTCACCGTGTTAACTGGCTTTGGGCTAACCCTGTTGTTTTAGAAAAATCAGGTGTGACGGTTCCAACGACATTAGATGAGTTCTTTGTTGCTGCAGACAAGATTAAAGCGGCTGGCTTTATTCCACTGGCTCATGGTGGTCAACCTTGGCAAGACGCGACGGTATTCGAGGCAGTAGCACTTGATGTACTAGGCAGTGAAGATTACAACAAAGCGTTCGTTGATCTTGATATGGACGTATTATCTGGCGACAAGATGGTGGAAGTGTTCACCAAATTCAAAAAAATGCGAGATTACATCGACAGCAACTCTCCAGGTCGTGATTGGAACGTAGCAACCTCAATGGTTATCAATGGCGAAGCAGCGATGCAAATCATGGGTGACTGGGCGAAAGGTGAATTTACTGCAGCAGGTAAAGTGCCGGGTAAAGACTACATCTGTGCACCAGCTCCTGGTACTGACGGCCAATTTACCTTTAATATCGATAGCTTTGCGTTCTTCGAGTTAAGTGACAAAGATAACCAAAAAGCGCAGCAAGATCTAGCTAAAACCATTCTTACTAAAGATTTCCAAGAAGTCTTCAACCTTAACAAAGGTTCTATCCCTGTACGTCTAGATATGGACATGTCTAAGTTTGACCAATGTGCGTTGGATTCAATGGCAACCTTCAAAGCGAGTGCTGAATCGGGCGATCTTGTTCCGAGTATGGCTCACGGCCTAGCGACCACAAGCTACGCTCAAGGCGCTATCTATGACGTAGTGACCAACTTCTTCAACGAGAAAGATGCCGATCCGAAACAAGCGGCAGCTAAGTTAGCAAAAGCAGTGAAAGCGGCTATCTAATCTAACTTGGTCTAACACCAAACCCCCAGGGTGGGTAGGCTCGTAGGGAGCCTATCTGCTCTTCACTCCCAATTCTAATATGCGTGATGCTGATGTGGTGCCGAAAGGTAAGCCACTGGCTCGATTGTGCAACAAGGATAAGTTATGGAGCATGTTTTGACTGAGTCGACTCCAAAACCCACAAGGAGCCAGCCTGCACCGAAACCGAGTTTTGCTGACAGGTTGCAACATTGGTTACCTAAAATTGTACTGGCGCCGACTGCGTTAGTGACCGTGGTGTGTATCTACGGCTACATTTTTTGGACGGCCGCATTGTCGTTCACCAACTCTCGATTTCTGCCTAGCTTTAACTTCGTTGGTTTAACCCAATATGAAAAGCTGATGGATAACGATCGCTGGATCACCTCAATCACCAACCTCGGTGTGTTTGGTTTTCTATTTATGGCGATTGCCATCTTGCTTGGTGTTGGTTTAGCGGTATTGCTTGACCAGAATATCCGTCAAGAAGGGGCGATTCGTACCATCTATTTATACCCAATGGCGTTGTCGTTCATCGTGACGGGTACGGCGTGGAAATGGATTCTTAATCCGGGCCTTGGTATTGAAAAACTGATGCATGACTGGGGTTTTACTGACTTCAGGTTCGATTGGCTAGTCGACTCTGAAATGTCGGTCTACACCTTAGTGATAGCGGCACTTTGGCAGTCTTCAGGGTTCGTGATGGCAATGTTCTTAGCGGGGCTGCGCGGTATCGATTCTTCAATCATTAAAGCCGCTCAAATTGATGGGGCAAGCTTACCCACTATTTATTTTAAAATCATTCTACCTTGCTTGCGTCCTGTGGTTTTCAGTGCGGTGATCATCACCTCACACATTGCGATTAAGAGCTTCGACCTTGTGACCGCAATGACGGCAGGTGGCCCCGGTTATTCATCGGATCTTCCTGCGCTATTCATGTACGCACACTCTTTTACTCGCGGACAAATCGGCCTTGGTGCTGCCAGTGCCATGATGATGCTTGCCGGTATCTTAGCGATTCTCGTGCCTTATCTTTACTCTGAACTTAGGGATAAAAAGTCATGATGAATAACATCAACTTTGCTCGAATCTTTATTTATTCAGCACTGCTTTTCTTCTGCTTGGTGTATTTGATGCCATTGTTCGTCATGGCGCTGACGTCATTCAAAACCTTGCCTGATATCAAGGCAGGCAACCTGATGAGCTTGCCAAAAGAGTGGGTGTTCGATGCTTGGTATAAAGCTTGGGACACCGCATGTACGGGCGTGAAATGTGAAGGTATCAAAGGCTACTTCTGGAACTCATTCCAAATGGTGATTCCTGCGGTTGCGATTTCAACATTGCTCGGTGCATTCAATGGCTATGTCGTGACGAAATGGCAATTCAGAGGTTCAAACCTGTTCTTTAGTTTGTTGTTGTTTGGCTGCTTTATTCCATTCCAAGTGGTGCTGCTGCCAATGGCAACCATGTTAGGAAAAATGGGTTTGGCAAACACAACTATCGGCTTGGTGATTGTGCACGTTATCTACGGCATGGCGTTTACGACCCTGTTTTTCCGTAACTTCTACATCTCGATTCCTGATGAATTGATCAAGGCGGCAAAACTCGATGGTGCAGGTTTCTTTACCATCTTCTTCAAGATTTTATTACCGATCTCAACGCCAATTATCATGGTGACGGTGATCTGGCAGTTCACCGCGATTTGGAATGACTTCTTGTTCGGGGTGGTGTATTCGGGCTCTGATACACAACCGATAACTGTGGCATTAAACAACTTAGTTAACACCAGTACTGGCGTTAAGGAATATAACGTCGACATGGCTGCCGCGATAATCGCCGCACTGCCAACGCTGTTGGTGTATGTCTTCGCAGGAAAATATTTTGTTCGTGGCCTAACGGCAGGATCAGTAAAAGGATAATTACCCATGGCAACATTAGATTTAAAACAGATCCGTAAAACCTATCGCAACGCGGACAACGAAACGTTAAAGGGCATCGACATTAGTATCGATTCGGGGGAATTTTTGATACTTGTCGGCCCTTCGGGGTGTGGGAAATCCACTTTAATGAACACCATCGCTGGGCTAGAGAATATTAGCTCGGGTGAGATTGTGATTGATGGTGTAGATGTAGCGCAGGTTGAGCCAAAAGATCGCGACATCGCGATGGTATTCCAGTCTTACGCGCTTTATCCAAACATGACGGTGCGTGGCAATATCGCCTTTGGTCTGAAGATTCGTAAGATGCCTCAACAAGAGATTGATGCTGAAGTTAATCGAGTGGCAGAAATGCTGCAAATCGAACAGCTGCTTGATCGTAAACCATCGCAGCTTTCTGGTGGCCAACGTCAACGTGTCGCGATGGGCCGCGCTCTGGCTCGTCGTCCTAAGCTGTATCTATTTGATGAGCCGCTTTCTAACTTGGATGCCAAGCTGCGTGTTGAAATGCGCCACCAGATCAAACGTCTGCACCAGAAGCTGAATACCACGATTGTTTATGTAACCCATGATCAGATCGAAGCGATGACTCTGGCGGATCGCATCGCAGTAATGAAAGACGGTGAACTGCAGCAGTTAGGCACACCGCAAGAGATTTATACCAAGCCAAATAATATGTTCGTGGCGGGCTTTATGGGGTCACCATCCATGAACTTTATTAAGACCATGGTGGATTTGGATGAAGAACAGAATCCGATCATCAAAGTGGTGGGTACCGCCGAACAAGAACACCACATTCGATTGCCACAGAGTATGCGTGACCAAGATGGCAAAGAGTTGGTGATAGGGCTACGTCCTGAGCACATTACCGAGCAAGAAGGTGATGATGTGTCGGCAACCACAAAGCTAGATCTGCAATTGGAAGTGTTGGAGCCAACAGGGCCAGATACTATTGCGATGGTCAAAGTGAACGACCAAGAAGTCGCGTGTCGCTTATCGCCAGAATTTGAAGTGTCGGTTGGGCAAATGGCACCGCTTCATTTTGATTTATCAAAGGCGGTATTCTTCGATGCTCAAACCGAAGCGAGAATCGATTTCTAACTTCTAGTTGCTGAGTTAGTTTAACAATCAAAGTTCATGTCTAAATCAAAGGCAGTATCACCAACTAGTAATAAGTAATGTGATGCTGTCTTTTTCGTTGTCTATACTTGCTTTTTATTCCTTATAAAAACAGAGGGGTAAACGATATATATGCTTCTACTGCAATAATATCGTGATTTAGTATCCCTTAGCTCTATAAAGCTGACGTAGAAACGCGTAGGATCACACTACTTTAGATCAAATACTAGGTTGCACTTTGGTGCATAGACAGAATAAAACATGAAACTAACAGCAAAACCAGCGGCGAATAACGCTTTACTTATTTCTATTACGACACCGGATTTTAAAGGTGACGAAGCAAAAGAGTCTCTTGCCGAACTTGCTCGCTTAGTGTCAACCCTAGGGTTTAAAGTCGTCGGTACTCAATCGCAGCACCATAACTCATCTCAACGACAGAATGTGTTGGGTGCAGGTAAGCTTGCCGAAATTGCACATCTAACTGGTTACCAAGGCTCTATTGAAGAAGCTGAAGATGAAGATTTTATTGATGAGTCGTTTGATTTTAGTTCTGAAATCGATGAGCTAGATTTTGATGATCTTCCAACGGGCAACTTCCAATACGGTGCCGCTGATGTTGTGGTATTTGACTGTGATTTAAGCCCATCTCAAATGCGTACTGTTGAGGCGAGTTTGGGTGTGGAAGTATTTGACCGTACTGGCATCATCATCGAAATCTTCAGCCGCCACGCTCGTACTCGTACTGCTCGTCTGCAAGTTGATATCGCTCGTCTAAACTACTTAGTACCACGACTGCGTGAAACGGCTGAGGGTGATAAAGAGCGTCAAATGGGTCAGGGCGCAGGTGAAACTTCACTAGAGCTAGACCGTCGTAACGTACGTGACCAAATTGCTGCGCTTAAGCGTGAGCTAGTAAGCGTACAAGATGAAATGAAGACCAGACGCACAAGGCGCGCGGAGCTTTTCACTGTTGCTTTAGTTGGCTACACCAATGCCGGTAAGTCTTCGATGATGCGTGCAATGACCGCAACCGAAGTGGTGGGTGAAGATAAACTGTTCGCAACGCTAGATACTACGGTTCGTGCACTTCAGCCAATTACTCAGCCACGTATCTTGGTTTCAGACACGGTTGGTTTCATCAAGAAACTGCCACACGATCTGGTTGCTTCATTCCACTCAACGCTAGCAGAAGCGCATGATGCTTCACTGCTTTTGTATGTGGTTGATGCGTCTGACGTTTCGTTTCGAGCTCAGCTTGATGTCGTACACGACGTATTAGCACAAGTGGGCGTTGAAGGTAGCGAAAAACTATTAGTGCTGAATAAGTGCGATAGATTGACTGAAGAACAGCAATTAGAGCTGATCGAAGAATTCCCAGATGCGATGCTAACGTCGACTCGTGATCCGTTAGATATCACGAAACTGCACAAGTACATCGTTGGTGTTGCTGAAGAAGGCATGATCGAAGAAGAGATCACTATCCCTTATTCTGGACAAGGCATCATCGGTGAGATTCGCTCAAACATGAGTGTGGTTAAAGAAGAGTACGACTACGAACACATCAAATTAACGGTTCGTTCAAGCGCCATTGATTTAGCGCGACTGAAAAAGCGTATGCAAAATTCTTAATCTTTTAGCTAGCTTAAGAAAAATGACCAAAAGAAAAGCGACCCGTTAAGGTCGCTTTTTTTATTCGTTGAGCTTAATTAACTCTGTATTGAAATGCCTACGCCATTCTTTGAGTCGGCTTCCAACGTGCTAGTTCTGGGTCAAGCTTGATACCTTGCGAAGTCAGCAGGTTAACACGTGCTAAGTAAGCCGCACCGTGCATCAGATGCTTAGCAAGATCAACGGCATTACGCTGTTGGTAATCATCTAAATAGCTGTCTTTTGCCCATGCGTTGAATGCGCCAAGTGCCGGACCAGCCCATACTTGGTAATCCATTTCACGACCTTGTTCACCGGTGTTTGACCAACGGCTAGAAAGCCCTAAGTACCAACGGAAGATCAACGCCATCTTACGCTTTGGGTTGCCTTCAGCACGTTCGATCTGTTTAGGGTCGCGCTCGTTAAAGTGCGCCACAGTCCCCGCCCAAATGTCATCCAGTGTTGAACGGAAAACTTGCTTCTCAAGCTTCAGGCGTTCTTCTACTGGAATTGCTTCAATCGAGTCGTAACGCGTGTATAGCTCATACAGTTTGTTGGCACGCATTGGGAATAAGGTGCCACGCTTAACCACTTGCAGTTTCACGCCCATTTCGAACATGTCGGCCGCCGGGGCCATAGTCACGTCAGCCATTTCAGTTGTCGAAAGCAGCTTACGTGTGTGTTCGCTCGCGCCAGCCTCAACACACGCTTGGTTGATTGAACCCGTAACAATGTAAGCAGCACCCATGTTAAACGTCGCTAGAGCAGCGTCAGGCGTACCTACGCCACCACCACAACCAACGCGCAGCGGAGTTTTGAATTGGTACTGTGCTTGGATTTGCTCTTTCAGGGCAAGAATAGTTGGTAACAGTGTGACAAGTGGACGGTTATCGGTGTGACCACCAGAATCGGCTTCTGCGGTAATGTCATCAGCCATAGGAACCAGCTGTGCCAGTTCCATCTGTTCTGCTGTGATTCGGCCTTCATCAACCAAAGCTTGCAGCATTTTCACAGGAGCAGGCTGCATGAACTTACTTGCGACTTCAGTACGGCTTACCTTAGCAATAACCTTGTTGCCAATCTGAATCTCACCTTGTGCATCACGGCTCAGGCCAGCGGCACGGTAGTGAACGATTTGCGGTGTTAAACCTAAGAATGCAGAAGCCTCAACCGTTTTCACTTTGTGCTTCAAAAACAGCTCTACACTGCCGCGCTCTAGAGCGGGTTCGCTTGGGCTGTGAATCAGATTAAACGCATAAGGGCCGTTTGGCAGTGCTGCTTGAATACGGTTGATCGCTTGTTCAACGCGAGACGGGATTAAGCCCGCCGCGCCAAATGAACAAAGAATGCCAGCCTGACCAAGGGCAATCACCAACTCTTCAGATGAAATGCCGTTTGCCATTGCGCCCGCGTAGTAAGCGTATTTCACGCCGTGGCAGCGACGAAAATCTTCGTCGCCTAAGCTTTGTGTACCAAGAGCCGGAGCAAATGCGCTAACCGGTTGGCTGTTCGCCGAGCTTGCTGAATCGCCTGATGCAATCTCTGCTTGTTGGCTTACGCCTAAGCCTTTTTCTGGGTGGTTCACTACGTAACAAGCAAGGCTTAAGTCTTTCAATATTGTCGACATTGCTGCGTTATCAAAGCGAGTTGTGCTCTCTTCGATTTGCCAAGGCCACGGAGATAACTTTTCGTTATTGATTGTAGTTTGAGTTGTCATTCTAAATTCTTTCCTAGTTCTCTGTCTCTGTCACTAATGGCGGCTTATGCTTTCTTGATACCAGAAGCTTTATCGCTAGCAGGGGCTTCTTCGATACAAATCGCGATGTCTTTCACTTCGTAAATACGCAGGCCATCTTTACTCAGGTTTGCGTCGCCAACGATGATACGTTTACCGTCTTCGTCTTTAATCGCAGTGATGTGTACATCCAGAGACATCTGTTTGTTCAGAGGGTTAATCTGACCACGATATTTCCATTTCACTTCAGATTGGATTTGACCAAACTTCGGATTGCGGAAGCCAGCGCCAAGGTCTTTGTTTAGCGCATAGGTTTGCATCAGTTCGATGATCGCTTCGACACCTAGAGAACCTGGCATTACCGGATCTTGATGGAAGTGGAACTGGAAGAACCAATCGCTCGGGTCAATCGTACGCTCTGCGTATAGGTAACCTAGGCCATCTTTACCACCATCGCTGGTGATCTGCACAGTATCGATAAAGTTCAAACGACCGCCTGCCAGTTGGTAGTGCTCTTGCACTTCACCCGTAGCAGAAATAGGTGCATTGAAGTAACGCGTCGTTTTGTCTAGCAGGTTGATGTTTACATCCGGTGTGCGGTTGTTATCAACGTGCCAAGGGTGAGTCACTTTACCGTTGTCCAAACCAAGTTGGTCTTTCAGTGCTGCGCCTTTGAAGTAACCAAATACCGCTGTACCTTGGTAGAACGGCACGCCGTCAGTGCTTAGCTCGAAGCTGAAGCTCTGTACGATGTTGGTGCCCATCATTACCGTTGAAAGCAGACGAGAATCGTTGGTGATGGTTTTGCCACGTAAATCGACATTGCGTAGCATTTTGCCGCTGCCGTCTAGGTTACGGAAAAACAACTCTTCACCCGGGAAGCCCAGTGTTGTGCCCATGTAGCCAGAGATAAAGCCGTTTGGCTGAAGTGAAATCTCCATTAATACCGAGTAAGGCATCAAGGTTTGGTGGCTATTTTCATCAAAGTACCATGCGTTTTCTGGCACTTCGTATTCAGCGATACATGAAGATGGTTTCTTGAATTCACCACGTTTACCTTCAATCTCAACCACACGTGTAGTTAGCTGCAAGTCGCCACACGGAGTACGTGGTGGGATCATTCCACGGTAGATTGAGAAATCAGGACCGAAACATTTCTCGATATCGCCAGTTGCGAACTCGAACATGTGATAAGGCGTGAACGGAACTGTGTCTGGCGTGCGGTTCGGGTAATCAGGCGTTACCGGAGCTTCAACGTGTTGAAGTGGAATTACACCTTTGTTTGGTGCAGTTGCTAGGTCTTCAATTTGAGCCATTAATGGTGCATTCGCTGAAGCCTGTTGGTTAACCGCTGGTGTTTGAGCGATGTGCTGAACTTCATTCTGCAACGCAGGTGTTGTGATAACCGTTTCATTTAGAGTTGGATTGACGGTTTCAGTTGTCTCTAAAGAAGGCAGGTAACGAGTACATTCGTCGTCTTCTTTGATCATCACACCCAAGTTTTGGAAATCAACAATCACTTTGCCGTTCAGCAAAATATCGATGTTAGCTTTCGCGTATGGGCGAGGGCTTAGACCAATCTCAGTTACTTCCATGCGGTAAGTCAGTTCTGCCGATTGTGGTAGAACTTGACCACGACAACGCACTTGTTGAGGGGCATTTTCAAGAGGTTGGAAACGACCATTTTGAACAAGCGTGTGCATGCCAAGATGCATCATGAAGAATTGAAGCAGTTGACCACAACCTTCTGCCATCAAAGAGCCAGCCATTACTGAGTCATCTTTGAAGTGACAAGGGAAGTACCAGTGCTCAGGCTCTAGCTGCTTGTGACCTTCAATCAGACCAAGTCCCCATGTGCCGCCTTGCGGTTCAACACGGCTAACCTTTTCGATCATCATGAACTTCTCTGAGCTGAAGCATAGAGAAGGCTGGTGGCTATTGGATTGGTGAGTTGGGCCAAAACATTCTGCAATGTTGGCAGTCAGTAGATGACGCAGTTCTTGGTGGTTAAACTGGGTTTTAGGGCAGTGCAACATAGGGTTGAAGCGTTGCTTAGTTGCAAGCTTACGCGCCTTGATTTCATCTTCAGTGTGAATCACACCTTTGCCATCTGCTAGCTCTTCATCAGTGAAGAAGCCCGCACAGCCGTTATCCATTTTCAGGATCATCTTGTCGCCAACGAAACATTCGTACGAGAAGAAGAACAGCAGCGTGTCGCCATTGCGAGCAAAGTTGTTGATTGAGATATCGTAACGCAGCGTATCGCCACCACGAGGCAAGTCGCCAAGGAAGGTCAGGGTACAATCAAGCAGGCGATAAACACGCTCACCTTTGTTTTCAAAATCAATGCCTAAGTAGCTGATCAGCATTAAGTCACATTGACCAGATTCAACTGCAACAGCCCAAGGGATCTGGCCATCTACAAGATACGGCGCATCAACTGCGATGTCGTACTCTGTGGTCATTGTGCTTGGCTTGTACTCGTTCACTGTCGCGTTGAGCTTAGTCACACGAGATACCAATAGGTAGTCGGTGGTTGGTAAGCGAACGCGGCGCGAGTAGCTATCGATGATCGCGTAATCAGGGCCAAATACGTTGGCGATGTCGCCTTCAGCGTATTCAACCAAATCATCGTAATCCCAGATACATGGTTTACGGATAGGTTTTACTGGTGCTGGCGTCGCTAATACGTTGACTGGTTCTGACTGAACCTGAGCCGGTTGAGCTTGAACAGGCTGAGCTAATGTTTGCTGACCAATCGTTTGTTGAGAAAGGGCATTGCTATCTAAACCAGATGTCACTGCGTTTAGCTGTGCTTTTAATAGCGCATCAGCCATTTGCATGCCTTGGGCGCGAGTGTGCAAGAATGCTTTGTGTACTTGCGGCGCTGCTTGCTGGTTTTGAGCAAAAGCTTGGTTGTGTGGTGTTACAGACGGCTGTGATGCTGCATCCGTATTAGCGTCGATATTCGATACGCCATTTTTAGCGGATAGGACATGAGTCATATTGCTGTGGTTACCTGTTAGCTGACTGTGGCGCGTTGGCGCCAGAGTAGGGGATACTGATGTAGGAGTTTCGATGACTGGCTCTACCGCGTTCTGCGCTAATGCGTTCTTCTCTAACTCTTTTTGCGCAAGGGCTGCTTTCATATTTGCTGTCGTTGGAACCGACGCCACTCTTGCTGCTTGTTTACCAGAAGCTTTCTGTTGAATCGTTGCTAAGTTAGTCACTGGAGTCTGGGCAATATGTTGATAGATATCGCGACCACCTAGAGTCACTTGCTTAACTAATTGACGTTTAGCATCGCTTGCGAGTTCATTGCTTAAACGAACCGATAGTGATTGAGATTCAACACTCGATTGGCTTAGTAGCAGCTGTGAACATTGTCCTTCGCTGATGTTGACAACAATCGCGCTCTTAGAACTGACATTCGGATTCAGAGGTGCAAGGTTCAGGTTGAGCAGACCGTGTAGCAGGCTCGCCATGCCAGAAGCAGCGGAGCAATGACCAACACGTTGACTCGCTTGAGTCGTCTTGGTAACCCCTAAGTTGAGAGGTACAAGCTCGTGTGATGAAGTCTCTGGTGCATGGTTAAGCTCAAGCAGAGAAACATCGTTCGAGCTCATACCGACTTGAGTCAGTAACTCATCAACAACGGCGTTGTTACGCTCGCTTGAGCCAAAGGCCAATGCATTGATACTGCCGTAAGCCGTGTCTTGGTTGCTCGCTACTCGGTTTTCTTCAACAAGAACAATTGCACCTGCGCCTTCACCCACATTCCAACTGCCGTCTTGCGGTTGTCCGAATTTTGGAGCAAGTGACACTGGGCTCACGCTGTTCTTCAGAATCACATGTTCTGCACTGCCGCTAAGGTCAACGGCTGCAATCACGACGGCGTCCATGGATTCTTGCGACATTAGGTTTTGCGCGACATCGATACAACGAGCAACCGACTGTTCAGCGGCTGAAATCGTAAACGCAGGGCCGTTAAAGTCCCACAATGAAGAGATACGCGAAGCCATGATATTGCCGATGAAACTGGTGTATTGGTTCAGCTTGGCTGCGTCCATCACACTGTCCATCGCGATGGTTTCTAGCGATTGGTATTCGTCTTGTGTTAGCTCAATACCCATGTTGGCAAAACTGTCAGCCAATTGGCTATGCAGGTTTACGCGTCCACGGAATTGGTGCATCTCAAGCTCAGTTTCCATCGCTACCAGTACTGCAACTTTTTGGCCTGCCACGAGCTTGGCGTCTTTGATGGCTTCGTCTGCCACTTTCATCAGTAGCAACTGCTGAGAGATCAAACGGTCATCTTCATTAGGCGGCACTTTAAAGCGTAGGAAATCGAGATCGAATTGATCGATGTACGCTCCGTTTGGAATGCCGTGTAAACCAAATTGACTCAGCAGTTCTGGATGTTGGTCTAAGCCTTTCCAGCGTTTCTTAGGCAAAGCAATGAAAGCATCGTTGTTGGTTTCAATGGCAGTGCTTAGCGCCTTGATACTTTGCAGAGAACCGAAGTGAGACGCGAGGCCAGTAATGCTTAAATTAGACGGCTGTAGGCTTGGAGACGCTGACTCTAGAGTTTGGTTTATATGACTCTTATCTGAATACGCTTCAAGTAGTAAGTGTGCGTTACAACCTCCGAAACCAAATACAGAAACACCCGCACAGCGCTCTTGGTTACCTGCTTTACTTGGCCAAGGTTGAACCTGCGTTGGCAGAGTCTGTGATCCAAATAAACCTTCAGGCGATGATAGTGGCTTGTCCAAATTAATACTTGGAGGAAGCACGCCTTCTTTCATCGCAAAGATCATCTTCATGATCCCTGGCATACCTGCCGCAGTCAGTAAGTGACCGAGGTTGGACTTAGCAGAGCCAATCAATGGCGGGTTAGAACCATTCAATTTGTCAGCAAAGAAACGCTCCATTGAGGTTAACTCAACCTTGTCACCTAATGGTGTGCCGGTTGCGTGACATTCAATCACTTCAATGCTGTCTGGTGTTAGGTTTGAAGCCTCGTAAGCGCGTTCAAAGGCTTGGACTTGTCCCTTGCTATTTGGGCTTAATACGAACTGGCCACGGCCATCGTTCGACAAGCCAATACCGCTGACAACTGCGTAAATATTATCGCCATCACGCTCTGCATCAGCTAAGCGTTTTAGGACTAAAACACCAGCACCTTCGCCAGCAAACAAACCTTTACTGTTGCTATCAAACGGAACCGACACACCGTGGTCAGGGTAAGCGTGGAAGATGGAAAAACCCATGTTGATAAAGAATGGGTCAGCACCGGATACCGCGCCTGCCAACATCATGTCGGCTTTGCCTGTATTCAAGTAATCACAGGCTAACTTCAATGAATACACTGAACTTGCACATGCCGCATCTAGGCTAAGTTGCACGTTGCCTAGACCCAATGCATCAGCCACTAATTTAGAGGCGTTATGTGCAGCTGCACCGTTGATCGGGTTGAGGTTTTGCGCAGTTTCATTGGTTGGTAGCAGTGAAAACTGGTCATTAGCCAATTTATCTTTAAGTGCTTTCTCGACCACCGAGTGATACATCGGCAGAAACAAGTCGTTTGAGCGTGTGGTTGGGAACGAAAGGGCACCCATGATCACGCCTGTGCGCTCTAAAACATCGGCATTTAAATTAATGCCTGCGTCGACTAACGCCTTACGACTGGTGTCCAAAGCCCATAGGAAGCTTTGATCTACGCCGTTAAATGATTCTGCTGTTAAGCGGTAGCCATTGCTATCGAAATTGAAGTTTTCAATGTAGCCGCCTTTGTCACAGTAAAAGCGGTCTGACTCACCTTGCACGCCCTGATAGCTTTCAGGTTTAGCACCTAACTTTTCAGCGCTTAATGTGGTTCGAGAATCTTTTTTATCCAGCAAGTTTTGCCAAAAATCTTTTGGCGTATCAGCTTCGGGGTATTGGTTCGCAATACCGACAATCGCGATCTTATTGCACTTCACTTGCTGTTTGTTTTGAGCCTGATATTTATATTGAGATGGTTTCGATTGAGAACTCATACTAGCTCTCCTTGATGATTCACTGCGCTGCCTTGAGACACACCACGTAATTGCTTAGCGGCGGTGATCTGTTGTTCTAGCCCTTGAATAAGTGGCTCGACAGACAATGGAATTTGATGAGTAATGAGCTGACCAATGCACTTGATGAGCGTGACAACATCGTCACCGCCTTTGGCATTGGAAGCGATTGTGCAGTACTGGTCGGCTACGTTGTCGCTACGATTGATCTTGTCGATCAATGTGCTGGTTTGACGATCGGCACCTACTTCGACAAACAGGCGAGCACCTTGCTGACGCGCACTTTGGATCAACGCGGTGAAATCCAGCGTTGAACAGAAAGTGTCGGCAATCGAAAGGGCGATGCTGTCGCTGTCGATATTGATTGGTGTGCCAGTCGGTAGACCTGCTGCGCTGATAAAGCGGATATGCTTTGGCAATTCGTCGAACAGTGGTTGAGTGTAAAACTCACGCACTTGGCTATGTTGACTCAATGCTGGTGTGGTGTGCATTGCGGTAACACGGTTCGCGGCAATGCCACGTTTACCTAGTTTTTTGAGTAGTGCGCGACAGGTGGTTTCACAACCGGCCAGTACGCAAGTGTCGCCTTGGATGATAGCGAGATAAGCGCGTGGGAATTCTGGTAACAGAGCCTCAATCGCTTGTGCATCACTGCGAACCACAAAGCTATTCCATTGGATGCTTTCGTCGCCGTTTAACTGCCAATCTTGACGTACTGCGGTGAGTTCGCCAGAAATAGCCGTGGTGAAAATAGGGCTAGTTTGAGTCATCTCGATCAGCGCATGTGGTTTTTTCCAAACATTTAAGCTGGCCCACATGGAGGCTTCACCCTTGGAGTAACCCAAGGCGAAGTCAGGCTGCACTTTGAATTCATCACATAGCAGTTGTGTTAACAGATAACTACTGCCCACACCTGCAATGGCCAATTCACTGAGCGACATTTCTTGCGCGTCTTCAGCGTAGGTTTTGTCGGCCTGCAGCATCTCTTTCAAGTTACCTTCGCGTTCTAAACGAGCAAACAACTGTGGGAAATGGTGGTGAAATTCGCGCAACATACCGGGATAAACCGTGCCAACACCAGGGTAAACAAATGCAACGCCACCTTTGCTTTGAGGCATCGGTGAGAAACAACTGCCCGCTGGCGTTTTGTATTGGCTATTGTCAGCCATTACTTTTGGCAGCGCATTTTCTAGCGCAGTGATTTCTTGTAGTGCAGCCTCAATTGAAGCGGCCTGAATCACGATGTTCGCGCCAAGGTCAACATTGTGCTGAACGCTTTGAAAGTGGCTTAGGTTTGAATGCATCAAGGTGGCGATAGCAAGTTCACGGTCTGCCGATTCGCTAATGCATTTAAGTTCTTCTCTTAACGAGGTTAACTGAGAAACCAATTGAGCTTGGTCATTGCCTGAAACCACAAACATCAAACGCTCGCTCGATAGCAATGGTTTTGGTTCGCGCAAACCGGTCGCTTGAATCAATATCAGGCTGGTGGCTTTTTGGCTATCATCACTGAAAGTTAACGCAGCAACACGTGCTTTGTTCGGCTCAGTGAACCAGTAATGGTTAGGTAATGAACGGCTCGATATCGCCTCAATCATATTCAACAACTCATTAAACTGCTGCGACGCAGATAGGGTTGAGTATTGTTGTTGATGGCTTATATCTGAAGCGGGGCGGCGTGACATCTCTAGAGCAAGCTGAACGCTATCTCCATTATTTAGATCGAGAGTTTCGGCAAAGCCCGCTAAATTCGCGTGTGGGTGGATCTTATTCTGAGCAGCATTCAGCGCACTTAACATCAACAATGATGGTGAGTGAGAACCCAAACAGAGTTTAACAGCACTGCCTTGATTTACAGTCTCAATCGCTCGGCTAAGTGCTTGATTAAAATTGCCATCAACCACAACAGTCATCATGTCTGGGAACGAGGGGCATAAGTCGGCAGAAAGCTCAGCCGCGTTTGCTGGCTGAGCTAAAAGAGCGATGCGCAATGGCATCGCTTTATTAGAAGGAACAGTCACTATGACAATTGCTCCTTTTCTGGGTTCTTAGTCGCCTCTTTCTTCGATACTGCTGAGCTAGACTTCGGCAAAAATGCGTCGTTTAAGCTCTTGCTGATGGTGACTTTTGCACCTTTCATTACTGCGCTTAAACGACCATCTTGGTGGTAAAGCGAGATATCAGCTTGCAGCGAACGAGCCGTGCTTTTTATCACGCTCAGCTCTAGCCAACCTTGGTCACCATCGTGCATCGGTGCGTAACAAATAAACTCACCGATTGCAGACGGTAGGCTTGCCGCGCCGTATTTCAATCGAGCCCATACCAACATGGCTTGCAACAGATAATCTTCAGCAAATGGCTGGCTATCGCCAAAGCCTTGCTTAGGAATAAATGCTCCGCAGTCGCTGTTTTCAATCTGAGGCAACTGGCATTGAGCCAATAAACCTAAGTCGTCAAAGCGTTCGACTGAGGTAATACCTTGCAATCTTGGTCCATGAAACAGAGTGCCGTCACTGTATAGAGCTTGTGCCGTTGTTACAGGTGCTGAAGTGTTGGCCTCAAAGCGTTTTACTGACGCTTGTTGAACATCTTCAGACACTTGCACAGAGGCAACTTGCAACTGAGCTTGATACTGTGGTCGCCCTTGGCAACTGATCACCGCTTTTAGCTGATCTTTTGATTTAGCATCAGAAGAAAGAACCAGTTTCAGCTCTTGCACTTCATCGGTATCAAAAATCACACCTTTCAGCAGTTTGTAGTTGTGAACGCTAACGTTCACCCCTAACAGTTGCTCTGCGACTTCACGCATCCATTGGATGGCACACACTGTCGGTAACACTGGGTTACCGGCAATGCAGTGATCTTGAATGAAAGGCAATGCCTTTGGATCAAGATGACGTGTCACAGTGATGCTTGTATTCAGCGGACTCTTTGCAAGATGCACAGACTCCGCATTAAGCTTTTTTACAGCAGCTTCCTTGTTGTCAGAACCTTGCATGCTCGTACCAACCAGCAATTGAATGCCAGTTTCGTCCAGTAGTTGAGAACTAAATAGCTCTGCACCCGCCTGAAGAGGAATCACGTACACACCACGCTCTGTAAACATGCGTTTCAGTGCTGCGTTGACCATGCCACCGTCCCACGGTCCCCAATTGAAGCTCATCACTTTAGCTTGAGGGTTGCGAGCAGACAGCTGTAGAGCCGCTTTGTTCAGGATCTCGTTAGACATTGAGTAGTCACTTTGGCCTGTGTTTCCGTAGAAACCCGCCGCCGAAGAGAACATCGCAATCAGTTTTAGCTTGCTGCTATCAAGACCACCAAGAACTGCTTCTAGTCCGCCCACTTTCGTGCCGTAAACCATGTTCAGTTCATCAAGCGTTTTATCTTGAATGTGTTTGTCAGCCAGTACGCCTGCACCGTGGATAAGCCCCGTGATGCCTTCGAAATTCGCCAGCGTTTTCGCTACTGACTCATGGTTCGATACATCTAGGCTTAGGTATTCAGCGCTCGCGCCAATCTCGTTGAAAGCGGCAAGTGCTGCGTTGATTTCAAGGCTGCTCAATACCGGTTTTAGCAAGGTATCAACTTTCTTAGGCGTTGGTTTGTCACCTGTTGCTTGTAGGTGAGCGATAGCCGCTGGTTTTAGCTCTTTCTCTTGCTTACCTTTTGCCCACTGAGGTAGCTCAGCTGAAGTAATATGCTTACTACGACCTGCAAGAATGAAATGAGATTTACATTGCTTAGCAAGCGTCAGTGCACATTCAAACGTCACGCCTTTAGCGCCACCAGTTACGAGAACTTTGTCGCTCTTGGTGAGTTGAGCGCCTGTGTTTTTAGTTTGTGCAACGCCTGGTGTTGTCGCAATCAGTGTTGCACGACCAGATTCACCGTTTTCCGCATGGCTAAGGCCGATTTCAACCGTGTTGGTATCGATATCGAACAGTTCACCTGTGAAAGCTTCAGCTAGATGACGAGCATCAATCGAAGCGTCAGCATCCAATGCGCGGCAGAACACGTTTGACCATTCATGGCTCAGTGTCTTAGTGAGACCAGACAACGCGGCTTGGTTAAGTTCTGCGTTCGCTAATTGCTTAGTATCTAGGTAACCAAAGCCACCATCGATACGGCTTAGCGTGAAGAACACGCTGCGACCAGAAGCAGCATTCAGTTGGCCATTTAGGTGCTTCGCGAACAAGAACGCTGTGGTTAGCGAAGCTCTTGAATCTGCATTCAAGTTAACCGCTTGCTCGTTGCTTTGTTTTGCATCAACGATAGCTTGTAGGTGAATGAAGCCAGCAATCACTTTGTTCGACGTTTTAAGGTCTGCTTCGATGTCGTTAATCACAGCTGTCACACCAGCATCATCGATACTGTTAAGTGTGTAGCTTGCGATTTCACTGTTTAAAGGTGACGCGGCAGAAAGAGCACTACGCACTACAGCAACTTGAATGCCGTTAGCGGTCAACTTCTCTGCTAGAACACCAGCGTTGTGACCATCATCTGTGATCACGACACAAGCGTCTTTTGAGAAACAATCGACGAGTTTATCTGCCGCTGGTAGCTTTTTTAGCGCTACCTCATTGTGTGGAGGTAGTTCCGCTGTTGCTGTTTCTGCGATAGGCGTTACTGACTCAGCTTTTGGAGTCGCTACGGGTGCAGCAGCGGATAGCTTGCTTTGCATGTAAGTAACGATTTCACCAAGCGTACGACACTCAGCTAGGTCTTCAGGGTTTAGTTCTGGCAGCGTTGGTAGCTGGTCTTGAACTGTACCTAGGATCTCAACGCGTTTGATAGAGTCGATACCAAGGTCTGCTTCCATGTCCATCGCTAGGTCGAGCATTTCTGCTGGGTAGCCAGTTTTATCGGCAACCACTTCCATCATGGTTGATTGAACATGAGCAGGGTTTAGGTCGTTGCTCGCGCTTTCTACAGTTGCTGCAGCGACTTCTGTACTCGTAGTAGCAGTAGCGCCTAGCTTACTATTCATGCCTTTAGTATTCATGTAAGCAACGATTTCACCCAGAGTACGACACTCAGCCAAATCTTCAGGGTTCAGCTCTGGCAATGTTGGTAGCTGGTCTTGAACTGTTCCAAGGATCTCAACACGTTTGATTGAGTCGATGCCAAGGTCTGCTTCCATGTCCATTGCTAGGTCGAGCATTTCTGTTGGGTAGCCTGTTTTATCAGCCACTACGCTCAGCATTGTGCTTTGAACTTGTTCTGCGTTTAAACCGTTTGATACTGCTTGCGCTGGTGCAGATGCTTGAGCTGCTACTGGAGCAGAAGCTGGAAGCTTACTGTTCATGTAGTCAACAATTTCGCCTAGAGTGCGACATTCAGCTAAGTCTTCAGGGTTTAGCTCTGGAAGAGTCGGTAGCTCGTCTTGAACCGTACCTAGAATTTCAACACGCTTGATTGAATCGATACCAAGGTCAGCTTCCATATCCATTGCTAGATCTAGCATTTCAGTCGGGTAGCCCGTCTTCTCTGCTACCACTTCTAACATCGTCTTCTGAACAACAGCTGCATCTAGTCCATTGTTAGCTGCTGCTGGAGCAACTACTTCCGTTTGTGCTGCAACTGGTGCAGAAGCCGGAAGTTTACTGTTCATGTAGTTAACGATTTCGCCAAGAGTGCGACACTCAGCTAAGTCTTCAGGGTTCAGCTCTGGAAGAGTAGGCAGTTCATCTTGAACTGTACCAAGAATCTCAACACGCTTGATTGAGTCGATACCAAGGTCTGCTTCCATATCCATTTCTAGATCAAGCATTTCCGTTGGGTAACCTGTCTTCTCAGCAACCACTTCTAGCATGGTTTGTTGAACGACTTTTGCATCAAGGCCATTAGCTACAGCAGCTGCTTGAACTGGTGCAGCTTCATTAATTGAAACTCCAGAAGGCATCTTGCTGTTCATGTAGGTAACGATTTCACCAAGAGTACGACACTCAGCTAAATCTTCAGGGTTCAGCTCAGGTAGGTTCGGCATTTCGTCTTGAACGGTACCAAGGATCTCTACGCGCTTGATTGAGTCGATACCAAGGTCTGCTTCCATGTCCATTTCTAGATCAAGCATCTCCGTTGGGTAACCCGTTTTCTCAGCGACCACTTCTAGCATCACTTTTTCAGCATCGGCTGATTGTACTGCTACTGGTGCAACCACTGGAGCCGGTTGCGCTTTAACTGGCACAGGCTGAGCTGCAACCGGTGCTGCTGCTTGAGCGGCTACTTGTGGTGCAGGAACGGCTTTCTGGACTGGAGCTTGCTGAACTGTTGTATTTTGAACTGGTGCTGCTTGAACCGACTGAGCTTGTACAGGAGCAGTTTGTACTTGAGCTACAGGCTGTTGGACGATAGCTGCTGGAGTCGTTTGAGTAGCTGGAGCTTGAATCGCTGGCTGAGCATTTACTGGCGCAACGAAGGTTGGTTGTGCTGTTTCGGCTGAACCTTGCGTCAGCATATTAAGTGCTGAGTTGTTGCTGTGCGCTTGCATCTCTAGGTAATGAGCGTGCGCTTTTAGCGTCTCTGCTTGGTGCTGGTGGAACATTTCCATAGAACGTTGTAGGTTCTCAGGAATTGCTACGCCTGCTGTTGCCATTTTCGCTTGCTCAGACATTAGGGTATTGAACGTGTCACCGTATTGTTGAGGAATCGCAAGGAACTGCTGATGTACTTCTGCTGCTTGTTGTTGAGCATTGAAGAACGATTGCAGTGAATATTCATCAACTGTTACTTGAGCTGTTGGCTGAATAGTCGCTGGTGCAGGTTGCGTCACTTGAGGCTGCTGAGCTGCTGTTACTACTTGTGCACTTGGTGCTGCAACTGATTGTTGTACATTTGAAGCTTGAGGAGCAGGCACATGTACTTCAACGATTTCTGTTTTGATCACTTCTTTTTCCACGATTTTCTCGACTTCAACTTTCACTTCAACAATCTCAGTTTTTTCGGTGACGTTGCCCGAAGCCAGTGATTGATCCATTTTCTTACGAGTAGCAGGGCTGATGTAGTTGGTTGCATTCAGCTTGATGTTCATTGGTGATGCCTTTGCAGGTTCAGCAATGTCAGCTTGGTAAGGGTCAATGTTGTCTAATGAAACACCTGCCACGCACAGTTGAACCGCAGCTAAACGAAGCTGTTGGTCACTGTCGCCTTTAGGGCTTGGGTTGATGCTGATTGCGTAAAGCTCTTCGTTCTTATCAGCCAATGTTTTCTCAACCAGCTTTTGAAGAATGTTCTTCGGACCGAACTCAACGAATACACGCGCACCGGCTTCATACATCGCTTCAATTTGCTCGCTGAAACGAACCGATTGCAGCATGTGCTGTTTGAATGCTTTCTTAATCGCTTTCGCGTCTTTGCTGTGCAGTTTGCCCGTTGCGTTTGAGTAAAGCGGCAGCGTTGGAGCGCTGAATGAAGCTTTATCAATTGCAGAAGCAAATGGTTTTTGAGCGTGAGCAACAAGCGGTGTGTGGAAAGCACCAGACACTGGCAGAGCAATCGCTTTGAAGCCTTGTTCTGTTAGCGCTTGTGCTGCTTGTTGAACCGTCGCAGTTGGACCTGCAATAACCAGTTGAGTCGGAGCGTTGTAGTTGGCAATGCTCACGCCTTCGAATTGGCTGATGCAGCTTTCAACGGCTGGAAGCTTGTCTGCGTCTAAGATGACCGCAAACATAGTACCGCTGTCGCCTTGTTCAGGTGTTGCTGCCATTGCATCGCCACGAGCGAAAGCTAGCTGGTAGTAATCGTCTTGCGAGATAACACCCGATGCACATAGTGCACTTAGTTCACCAAAGCTATGACCTGCCACCATGTCGGCTTTGAAGCCAGCTTGAGTCATGATGTCGAACTGACCCATAGACACCGTACCAATCGCACTTTGCGCATTGGCCGTGTTGGTTAACACTGCTTCTTGAGCTTTGGTTGCTTCTGGTGTGAAGGTTGGAATTGGGAACAGAATTTGCGACAGAGCCGTTTTCTTGTGCTGACCAAATACTTGATCCGCTTGAGCAAGCTGTTGGCGCATTTCAGGGTAATGACAAGCAAGCTCGCGGCCCATGTTCAGGTATTGCGAACCTTGACCTGCAAATAGCGCTGCCACTTTACCTGCACCGTTTTCAGCAATCAGTGCCGATTCACGGTAGCTAGTACCGTTTGGCATCTGCCAATGTGCTTTGGTTTGGCTTTCAAGCATAGAAACCGCTTGAGTCAGTTGCGTTTGAAGGTCTGCTTGGTCAGTCACGACTAAACCAATACGAGCATGCTTAGCGTTAACTTCACGTAGAGCGTGTTGCTCAGCAAGCGTTTCCAGTTTGAACGCAGCGTCTGCAGCTTGAGTTGAAACCTGCTTGAGTTCATTGATCAGTGCTTGACGAGATTCTGCGCTGAATAACAGAGTTTGCGGAACTTGGCGCTGACGGTATTTGTCACCGCGAGCGTGTTCTGGTGTGTATTCTTCCATTACTACGTGGAAGTTAGTGCCACCAAAACCAAATGAGCTGATACCTGCACGGCGCGGTGTACCGTCGACACGTTTCATCCAAGGACGCGTTTGTGTGTTTAGGTAAAACGGTGAGTTCTCGATATCCAACTTAGGATTCGGAGCTGATACGTTGATCGT
The DNA here is from genome assembly GCF_057786005.1 of Vibrio sp. QJM3NY_26. Lineage (NCBI taxonomy): Bacteria > Pseudomonadati > Pseudomonadota > Gammaproteobacteria > Vibrionales > Vibrionaceae > Vibrio > Vibrio sp. QJM3NY_26. The sequence continues at coordinate 953,374 of NZ_CM173515.1, forward strand.
TGGCGGCAGCACTTTGTGGTGTAAAGCCAATGCAGCTTTGATTAAACCTGCTGTACCTGCGGTTGATTTAGTGTGACCAATTTGAGATTTCACAGAGCCTAACGCAATGTGTTGCTTCTCTTCATTGTTCTCACTGAATACTGAGTTTAGGCCACCAAATTCAGCTACATCTCCGGCAGCTGTACCTGTGCCGTGCGCCTCTAAAAGACCAAGCGTGTGCGGTGCGAAACCTGCATCATCGTAAGCACGCTTTAGTGCCTTTGCTTGTCCTTCAGGGCGAGGCGCGTAAATACTCTTGAACTTACCGTCCGAAGAAGAACCCACACCTTTAATTACTGAGTAGATTCTGTCGCCGTCGCGTTCAGCATCTTCAAGACGCTTAAGAGCAACCATGCCAATACCTTCACCAATCATCATGCCTTTTGAGTCGATGTCGAAAGGTTGAATGGTTTCATTGGTGGTAAATGCAGGTGTTTTAGAGAAGCTCATGTACATGGTTGGCGAGTTATCAGTACACACACCACCTGTGATCATCATTTCACTGCGGCCTTCAACCAGCTCACTAAGAGCCATGCGCATTGCGGCTAGAGAACCTGCACACGCAGCATCTACCACACAGTTGATGCCACCAAGGTCAAAGCGGTTAGCGATACGACCTGAAATTACGTTACCCAACGAACCAGGGAAGGAGTTCTCTTCCCAGTGGATGTATTGGTCTTGGAATTTTTTGATCAGCATTTCGCTGTCTTCGTCGTTGATGCCACTGCTCTTGAATACTTTTTTCAAAACAGGGTATTGCAGACGAGCATTTAGGCTTTGAGCGATCTTTTGACCACCACCAACACCGAGCGTAATACCGATCTTATCGCGATCGTAGCCTTCAGGCAGCTTGGCATCTTCAAGCACTTCTTTTGCAACGATCAGAGAAAGTAGCTGTGATGTATCAGTCAGTTCTAGGATATTTGGCGGAAGGCCGAACTCCATTGGGTTGAAGTCCACTTCAGGGATGAAACCACCGCGCTTACAATAAGACTTGTCTGGCGTAGTACGATCTGCATCGTAGTAATCTTCTGGACGCCAGTGCGTATCTGGTACTTCGGTAATTGCATCGATCTTTTCACTGATCAAATCCCAGAACTTATTTAAGTAACGGGAGTTCGCAAACATGCTTGCCATACCAACGATAGCAACTGGCATATCTTTAAGGCGTTTATTGAGTCGAGTGTCGTCGACTGATTCCGGTGTATTTTTTTCGGGTTGGCTCATTATGAGTCTCCACTTGAAATCACTGAGGGCGATGTCGTGTTTTGAGGCTGCGTTTCTAAATGGATCGAAAATAAATCTGAAACAGACTTGGGCAAACGCAGCTGAAGAGTAAGGTTGCCAAAAGTAGGCCACCTAACTGAAATAGGGTGTGCGAAGTACATTGACTTGCGGGAGTTGAGAACGTGTTTCATGCGCGAAGAGGGCATTCGAATGTGAGGGTCATGTCCATTAAAATCCTGTCCAAAGTACTGCTTTTGTGCAAAGCAGGTATCCGCAAAAAAAACGTGTGAATTTGTTTAATGGTTGAGCAGGCTACCCGAGGTGAGTAGTTGATACAATGCTCCCAGCGGCCACTATGATCTGTTCAGACCAGATGAATCGAGTGTGTTTTTAATTTTTGTATTTTTATTGTATTTAACTTATTGATATTTAATGGGTATGAATTGTTTTTTAGTGTTTATACTCTATTTTTTGGCTTGATGAGATCTATGTCAGGTTTTTGTAAGTAAGGTTTAATAGATGACTGTTTAACAAGGCTGAGTGTGATCTGTGTTTTAATTTGTTATTATTTTAAAATCAAATTCCAAGCCCTCATATGAAGGATGTTTCCTTCCCGATTTCTCTATGTTTATAGCAAATCATAGGTGAGTTAAATTTGTTCGTTTTGATGTTTTTTTGATAGCTTGATGAGAGTGGTTTGAATAAATGAGTGCTAGAGATATGGGAATACCGATTGTGGATTTGTGGCTTTGCTCTCTGAGTGATTTACATGATGATATCGATAGCGTGTCGTACTTAAAACAGAGACTCACTATGGATGAGATAGCCAAAGTTGATCGCTATCGAATGCCCTCATCTCAGGTTCAAGCTTTGTACGTTCGTAACTATCTAAGAAAGGTGTTGTCTTGCTATTCTGATTTGAGGCCAGAAGAGTGGCGGTTTGAATATGGCGAGAAAGGTAAGCCAAGCCTAATTACAGAACAACAAATTAAAACGGGATTGAATTTCAATATAAGCCATAGCCAAGAGCATTTGTTGATCGCAGTTTGCCAATTCCAAGGACAACTACTTCAACTAGGTGTAGATATCGAGCATGCAAGAAGCTCGACCAATATCGATTCGATCATGAAGCACTATTTTTCAGATGCAGAACTTACGGATTTACTTGAACTCAACAAAGAAGAACAGAGAGAGCGTTTTTTCGATCTGTGGGCATTGAAAGAGTCGTACATCAAAGCGACGGGCAAGGGGCTAGCGACATCGTTGCGAAGCTTTTCGTTTGATTTCTCTAGCTTGACTAACAAGACATTGGAACTCAGAACGTCAGGCTTTCAAACAGGGTTGTATAGCGAAATCAAGCTACATAGCGGGATTGGGTTGGATTTGGATTCTGCTCAAGAAGACGATATTTCTACAGATTGGCAATGTTGCTTGGGTCGATTAGATGACCAGTACCGTTTTGCCGTGACTCTTGGTGGAAATTTGCTACCCATGCAGATAGAGATGAGAACCTTTTCGTTGTCTCATCTCTTTTAAGCTAGTTTGGTGAGGTGAAGTTAGCTCGTTTCGCCAAGCATCGCTTTTAATACTTCGGCAGGCACTGGCTGCAGTTGCTTGTCTTTATCTAGGCAAACCATTTCGATATCACCAATCACCGCAGGCTTAGTTGCATCTTTGCGCCACACTTCTTGTCGCCATAGCGTTTTGTATTTTCCATCGAGTTCAAAAGAGGTTCGGATGTCGCAGATCTCAGCGAACTCAACTCCATCTTGAAAAGTCATGTTGGCTTTATACACCGCAAACCCCAGTCCATGCTCGTTCCACAAGGTTGCCAGTTTATCGCTGCCCAATACATGCTCGCGTGCACGCTCAAAGTACTTTAGAAAGTTAGGGTGATAAACCACACCTGAGTGATCGGTATCTTCATAGTAAATTTGTACTGGGTGATGGTAGATCTGACTCATTGGTATCAACTCTTGTTAAGTAGTGAAGTGGTAAATCTGGCTAAGTTGTGCAGCACTTTACAGGATAGGTTGAAATTACTTCAAGGCATCATAGCCAAACTCGCTTTTGGTCAGACCTCATTTGGCCTCATTCATTACTAATACGTTGGTCAGCTTCCACCCATTTACAAATATTCTATGTGTCACTTCCCACCCATTAATTTTTGCAGCGAGTTGGCGACTACTACAGGCAGATCTCATGAAGCCTTATGGTTAAAGGGTTGTTAATGCCTTGTTTCAATGTGGCGCGCTAATTGCCTTAATGAAAGCACGCAGTTCCCATTGATGGGCTGCTTTGTTTACTAAGGAGAATAATAATGTTTAAGCCTCTTACCCTGCTGTCTGTATCTGCTCTGGCGCTCACAAGCTTTAATGCTGCTGCAAACTGTGACCCTGGTGAAATTGTGATTAAGTTCAGTCACGTAACCAATACTGATAAGCACCCGAAAGGCATTGCTGCTTCTTTACTAGAAGAGCGAGTAAACACGGAAATGAACGGCAAAGCTTGTATGCAAGTTTTCCCTAACTCAACACTTTACGATGATAATAAGGTACTGGAAGCCCTGTTAAATGGTGATGTTCAAATGGCGGCGCCATCGTTGTCTAAATTTGAGAAGTTCACTAAGAAATACCGCATTTTTGACCTTCCTTTCCTATTTGAAGATGTAGAAGCTGTTGACCGTTTCCAAAACTCGGAGTCAGGCGAAAAACTGAAGAATGCAATGAAGCGTCGTGGCTTACAAGGTCTAGCGTTTTGGCACAATGGCATGAAACAGATGTCGGCGAATAAACCTCTTATCAACCCTGAAGATGCGGAAGGTTTGAAATTCCGTGTTCAAGCATCAGACGTATTGGTGGCTCAGTTTGAGCAACTAGGTGCTAACCCACAGAAGATGTCTTTTAAAGAAGTATACGGCGGTCTGCAAACTAAGGTTATCGATGGCCAAGAGAACACATGGTCAAACATCTACGGTAAGAAGTTCTTTGAAGTACAAGACGGCGTAACTGAAACCAATCACGGCATCTTGGATTACCTAGTTGTAACGTCAAACGACTTCTGGAAAGACCTACCTGAAGATGTACGTACACAGCTTGGTACTATCGTTCAAGAAGTCTCTGAAACACGTAATGCAGAATCTTCAAAAGTTAATCTAGCGAACAAAAATAATATCATCGAAGCCGGTGGTGAGGTTCGTACACTTACGCCTGAACAGCGTGAAGCATGGGTAGCTGCACTTCAACCAGTATGGAAGAAGTTTGAAAAAGACATCGGTTCAGACCTTATCGATGCAGCGTTAGCTTCAAACCAATAACACCGCTAAGGGAGTGGCGTGCATTTCGCCACTCCTTATTAAAATAACTATAAGCGGAGTCAATTATGGATAATCCTCAAATGGAACAACCAAATTCTAGCGAATCAGCACTGGATACCTCTCTTTTTTCCAAAGTCGGAAGAGTTACGGATGTGATTGAAGAGTCATTAATCGCATTTTTCCTTGGCGCAATGACGCTACTTACTTTTGCCAATGTGGTATTTCGATACGCATTCAATGGCAATATCTTGTGGGCATTAGAACTGACGGTGTTCATGTTCGCTTGGATGGTGTTAGTGGGCGCATCTTATGGCGTTAAAAAACACTTCCACATTGGCGTTGATGTCATTATTAACCTTGCCCCAGAAAAGCTACGTAAAGTGTATGCGTTAATCGCCGTTACAAGCTGCTTGGCCTTTTCTATCCTACTTCTTATCGGTTCTTGGAATTACTGGTACCCGTTCGCGACCGAACGAGCTTGGTATGAAACCGATGATATTCCAATGCCAGAGATGCTTCAGTTTCTTGCCGACTGGCTGAATGAAGGCGAGCGATACGAGAAACTGCCACGTTTTATTCCTTATATGGCGCTGCCGATTGGTATGGCAATGCTGACGTTCCGATTCATCCAAATCGCTTATCAAGTGGCGACGGGCAAGCTTGACCGCATGATTGCAGGCCATGAAGCCGAAGAAGAGCTGGATGCATTGAAAGCTGATGTGTTAGCGGGTTCTGATGAAGACGCGACAGCGGTATTGGATTCGACTAAGCAAAACAAGGCGAACGAGTCGGGTACAAAATCTAACGGTAAGGAAGACTAATCATGGCAATGTTATTTCTATTTTTAATGGTAATTGCTTTCATGTTGGTCGGTGTACCAATTGCGATTTCCCTTGGTTTATCGAGCGTCATATTCTTGTTGATGCACTCTGATGCGTCACTAGCTTCGGTTGCACAAACGCTGTTTAATGCATTTGCAGGCCACTACACACTCTTAGCGATCCCTTTCTTTATCTTGGCCTCTAGCTTCATGTCCACAGGTGGTGTGGCGAAACGTATTATCCGTTTTGCTATCGCAATGGTCGGCTGGTTCCGCGGCGGTTTAGCGATGGCGTCGGTTGTGGCATGTATGATGTTCGCAGCGTTATCTGGGTCGTCTCCAGCAACGGTAGTGGCAATCGGTAGTATTGTTATCGCAGGCATGATCAAAAACGGCTACACAAAAGAATTCGCGGCAGGGGTTATCTGTAATGCAGGTACTTTGGGTATATTGATCCCACCGTCAATTGTTATGGTTGTTTACGCTGCGGCGACGGATGTATCTGTAGGTCGTATGTTCCTCGGTGGCGTTATTCCTGGCCTGTTGGCCGGTGTGATGTTGATGATTGCTATCTACATTGCCGCTCGTATTAAAAAAATTCCAGCGCAGCCGTTTGTTGGCTGGGGAGAAATGTTTTCTGCAGCAAAAGATGCAAGTTGGGGCTTACTGTTAATCGTCATCATTTTGGGCGGTATTTACGGCGGTATTTTCACACCTACAGAAGCGGCGGCAGTAGCTGCGGTTTATGCATTCTTTATTGCTAACTTTATCTACAAAGATATGGGTCCATTTGCTGATAAAGCAAACAAGAAGCCAGCGCTGGTTAAAATATTCCAAACCTTTGTTCATAAAGATACAAAAGACACGCTTTATGACGCAGGTAAGCTGACCATCATGCTGTTGTTTATCATTGCCAATGCTCTGATTCTTAAGCACGTACTGACGGAAGAACGTATTCCTCAGATGATCACAGAATCCATGCTCTCTGCAGGTTTAGGACCGATAACCTTCCTGATTGTGGTGAACGTTCTTTTGCTCATTGGTGGTCAGTTCATGGAACCATCAGGTTTGTTGATCATCGTTGCACCTTTGGTCTTCCCAATTGCGATTGCACTCGGTATCGACCCAATTCACCTAGGTATCATGATGGTGGTGAACATGGAGATAGGGATGATAACCCCGCCTGTTGGGCTCAACTTATTTGTGACCGCCGGGGTCGCCAAGATGTCGATGATGAATGTAGTGAAAGCAGCCTTACCTTGGGTCGGCGTCATGTTCTTATTCTTGATCATCGTAACGTATGTGCCTTGGGTTTCAACGTGGTTACCAACCACGTTGATGGGGCCGGAAATCATTACTAAATAGAGTTAATTAATCACGAATAGGTGAGGAGGTATCATACCTCCTCATCAATATTCCTGCCGAAGTTCAAATGAGAGTCGCTCTGTTGATAGAGGGCTCTTTTTGCTTCTAATTCAGGAGTGTTTAGGTCGACATGTTGATCGATATAATAAACACCATCTATCTCCAACGTATCAGTAATTGATGGAACTTTTGTTTTCTCACCCATAACCGCTTCCTTATTAACTTTATTGCATAACATCCTGTTAGCGAATTAAGTATAGGTGATCTTGCTCGCATATCTAATTTAGTTTTCGTTCTGTCGGTATGACTCTTTCGCAAGTTGATGTTTTTGCATCTTGTCATAGAGAGTTTTACGTGGAATTTGAAGCCTTTCCATGGTCTCTTTTATGCTGCCATTACACTCAATAAGCGCTTGCTTTAATGTGTTTTTCTCAAAGTCAGAGACGAGTTCCGTTAGTGACAAATGTTGAGTTGATCCGGCGGTGTTGTCTGATAAATGAGACAGCTTGCCTAAAAGCACAAAACGCTCGGCTGTGTTGCGTAATTCTCGTACGTTTCCGGGCCAATTGTGGGTTAAAAGTTCGTGTAGCTCTTGTTGAGGAATCGCGGGAGCGGTCTTGCCATAACGAGCGGCTGCGACCAATAAGAAGTGGTGGAAGAGTGCTGGGATATCCTCTTGGCGGCTTCTCAACGGCGGTAAATCTAGGGTGACAACATTCAACCGGTAGTAAAGGTCTTGTCTGAAAGTTCCTTCTTCAGCTGCCTTTTTCAAGTCAACTTTGGTTGCGGCGATTACTCGAATATCAAGTGGGACCAATCCGTTTGAGCCAACTCTTTCGATGACGCGTTCTTGCAAGACACGTAACAGGCGAATTTGTGCCTGCATCGGCATGGATTCTATCTCATCTAAAAATAGGGTTCCGCCTTGAGCAAACTCGAACTTGCCAATGCGTTTACTCTCAGCACCTGTGAATGCGCCTTTTTCATGGCCATACAACTCACTTTCAATCAGATTTTCTGGAACCGCCCCGCAATTGACGGCAACAAAGTTTTGTTCTCGTCGACTGCTTTGCTCGTGTAGGGATCGTGCGACTAATTCTTTGCCCGTGCCTGTCTCACCAAACAACAAAATATCGGCGTTAGTGTCGGCAACGTGGGTGATGATAGAACGCAGCTCGGTCATTGATTGCGTGTCACCAATGATTCTTGGTCCAAGCGCTTTACTGGCTTTGAGAGAGCGCTTTAATTCAAGATTCTCAAGGGTAAGTTGGCGTTTTTCTATCGCTCGCTTAGTGGTTTCGATTAGACGTTCATTGGCGAACGGCTTTTCAATGAAGTCATACGCGCCGTCTTGGATTGCTTGTACGGCCATGGAGATATCGCCGTGGCCAGTGATCATGATTACGGGGACTTCTTTGTCTTTGTGCATTACGGTGTTGAGCAAGTCATGCCCGGAAATACCCGGTAAACAGATATCAGTGATGATGACGTGGGGTAAGCCGTTCTCTTGAATTGCGAGCAGAGCAGATTCGGCATCGGGAAAGAACTCCGCTTCAATATCGGCGAGCTCAAAGCTCTGTTCAATCGCCATTCTTAGATCGGATTCATCATCAATGAAATAGACGTGACACATAGTGATTCCTTTACTTCTTTGTATTCTGATTATCGCTGAGTTTTTTGCTTGTTGGTTGGCTCGCTTGTTCAATAGCTAACTTGTTAACGGTTTAATCTCAGTCTGTTGTTTTTGCTTTACGTAATGGTTCTTCTTGCTGTTTTTGTTGCTGCTGCTGTTCAAGAAGGGGCAACTCTATGCTGAATCGAGCACCACCTTGAGGGCTGTGACCGGTAACGAGCTTGCCGTTGATTCCGCGGATTATTTGTTGAGAAATCGATAACCCAAGTCCAAGTCCATTTTTCTTGGTGGTATGGAAAGGTTCAAAAAAATCTCCGCTCGAAGAGGAAGTGAAGCCGGGGCCATTATCATCGACATGAATCAGCAAGGTGCTGGCTTGTTGGTCGGATTCCCTAATCTCTAACAGAATAGCTAATTGCTTGTCGTCTTGTTGTTCCATCGCCTGAATCGCGTTGGTCAGCAAATTAATGATCACTTGTTCCAATTGGATGGCGTTGGCGAGCACGCAAGCATCAAAGGTTTCAGGGAGTTCGTTGACCTTAACTCGTTCACTCTTGAGTTGTGGTTTCATCAGCTCTCTTGACGAGTGCAATACGGGAAGTATCTGCAACGTATGTAATTCTTCCGCGGTGGATTTCTTTGCAAAAGAGCGAAGCTGGTGGCTGATTTTCGCCATGCGATCAGTGAGCGCTGAGATTCGCGAGAGGTTGTCATCGACACGATCGATCTTTTCTTTGGCAAGAAACAGTCGGCCGTTGTCGGCATAACTGCGAATCGCAGCGAGAGGGTTATTTAACTCATGGCTGATGCTTGCCGACATTTGCCCTAGCACCGCCAGTTTCGCGGCTTGGATGAGTTCGTCTTGTGTCTGTCTCAGTACATGTTCGGTTTCGATACGATGTTTAATTTCGACGTGCAGCTCTGATGTGCGCTCAAGCACTTGAAATTCTAGCTTTTGCTTGGCTTCAGATTGCAGCCTATCAATTTGGGCACGCCTTTGTTGTCGATGGTGATTGAGCTGCATCGTTAGATAAATAATCGCAAAGATAAGGCTGAGAACTACAAGGTAAGCCACCAAGTCCCACCAAACTAAGTGGGTCGGAGAAAATACTCGTATGGTGAGTTTCGGTTCGGCTAAGAAGCGTGAAGAGCTAAAGAATTGCTCTTGGACGAGCTTGTGCGGAGACTCAATATTGCTAGTAGCACTCTCGAAATCACCAGAGAAGTGAAGGCTTTCTATTTTGGTATCGAGATATTGTCTGCTTTCTTGAATTCGAGCTTGCTGTGCTTGGCTCAGCGGCTGAAGGCTCTTGAACAGCCATTCAGGATTACTCGACATGAATACGATTTGGTCTTTATCGTCAGCAACAAAAAAACTCTGTTTGCCTTTCCAACTTGCTTCAATCAGCGATAAATCCATCTTTACGACAATGACGCCAATAATCTCAGCGGCATAGGAGACGGGGTAAGAATAATAATAGCCTCGCTTCCCAGACGTTGAACCTAGCGCAAAGTATTGATTTTCATTACCTTGAATGGCTTCTTGATAGTAGGGACGGAAAGCAAAGTTTCGACGAATAAAAGAATGCGGTTGATTCCAGTTACTGGCTGCGATAGTGGTGCCAATGCTGTCTAATAAATAAGTGTCGGACGCTTGAATCACCGAATTTACGTGCTCTAGATAGCGATTGGTGAGTTCGATTTGCGCAGAGTTACTTGGAGAGTGAAGGGCATCGACCAGTTCTTTGTCTTTTGAAAGCAGCTCGGGAATGTGCGCGAACTTATCCAATTGGTTTGAAATATGAACCGAAAAGCGATCTAGCTTAGATTGATGATCATTTAACAAACTTTCATGACTTGTACTCCACACCCAATGACCGCCAAAGACCATCAGTAGACTGTATATGGCCATTAATAGTATTGGGATTCTAAAAGCTTGAAACATGAAGGCTCTCCGCTAATTTCTTTGGTAATCAATCAAGCCCGTCTTCTCTCATTTATGGTAGCAAATAGCGGTAGTTTTTGCTGAAAGGAGAAAGTCGACAGGTGGGGGTAGGTTAAGGGTTTGTAACGGGGATTGTTGAAAAAGTTATCGACTCTGAGGGGTAAAACAAGAGCAAGATCTCTTTTTAAGGTTTTTAGCAAAAAAAGCCCTCGATTCCCTTGAAAAAGTCGCTATTGTCCCCATTTCTGTTGTGCTAAGTGATGATTTGATCGTTTTTGTATCATTTAGTTGGACGAATTTAGAGCATTCATCATCATGCAGAGGTGAACGGCTCGACAGAGATTAAACAGATCGCTAGAATGTCGCATCTAAAATTTCTGTCCTGAGGCTAATCGGAGATACCTTTCTTGTTTCCGAAAACAAGCTTCACTGCTTTTTGTAAGTACGTGAGAACGTTTTATAACTGCGTGAGAACGTTCAATAAGCATGTGAAGAACGAAGATATCGCTGATTAGTCTGGTGTTTGGTTGAATAATCAATTCAGACATCAATGCTCGATTTTAAATTAGGTGTTCGGATAGAGCACTACACAAGAATGCAGCCAACAACGTCGGCTTTTGAATTAAAGCTAAGTTACGGCTCATATGCTCAGATTACTGAGCCAGTTTTGAGGTTTATATAATGCAAGTTACTGTTGAAACGCTAGAAGGCCTAGAGCGCCGTCTTAATATTACTGTTCCTGCTGCTAACATCGAAGATGCAGTTACAGCTGAACTACGCAACATCGCGAAAAACCGTCGTTTCGATGGTTTCCGTAAAGGCAAAGTGCCTATGAAGATGGTTGCTAAAATGTACGGCAAAGCAGTACGTCAAGACGTGATGGGCGAAGTAATGCAACGTCACTTCATCGAAGCGATCGTTAAAGAGAAAATCAACCCAGCTGGCGCACCTACTTTCGCACCAGTTGAAAACAACGAAGGCGCTGACCTAGTATTCAACGCAACTTTTGAAGTTTACCCAGAAGTTGAGCTGAAAGGTCTAGAAAACATCACTGTTGAGAAACCAGCAGTAGAAGTTAAAGAAGCTGACGTTGAAGAGATGATCGAAACTCTACGTAAGCAACAAGCAACTTGGACTGAAGTTGAAGCTGCTGCTGACGCTGGTTCTCGTGCAACTATCGACTTCGTTGGTTCTATCGACGGTGAAGAGTTCGAAGGCGGTAAAGCTGAAAACTTCCCACTAGAGATGGGTGCTGGTCGCATGATCCCTGGTTTTGAAGACGGTATCGTTGGTAAAACAGCAGGTATGGAATTCGAAATCGAAGTAAACTTCCCAGAAGATTACCACGCTGAAAACCTAAAAGGTAAAGCTGCTAAGTTCTCTATCAAGCTGAACAAAGTTGAAGCTCGTGAGCTTCCAGAACTAAACGAAGAATTCGTTTCTAAGTTCGGCGCAGCTGAAGGCGTTGAAGGCCTTAAAGCTGAAGTTCGTAAGAACATGGAGCGTGAGCTTAAGCAAGCTGTTAAGAACCGCATCAAAGAGCAAGCAATCGACGGTCTAGTTAATGAAAACAACATCGACGTACCTTCTGCTCTAATCGATCAAGAGATCGGTGTTCTACGTCAACAAGCTGCTCAACGTTTCGGTGGCAACACTGAAGCTGCTGACCAACTTCCACGTGAGCTGTTCGAAGAGCAAGCTAAACGTCGCGTAGTTGTAGGTCTTCTTCTTGGTGAAGTAATCAAGACTGAAGAGCTAAAAGCTGATGACGAGAAAGTTAAAGCTATCATCGAAGAGATGGCTACAGCATACGAAGATCCAACTGAAGTTATTGCTTACTACGAGCAAAACGAGCAAATGATGAACAACATGCGCAATGTTGCTCTAGAAGAGCAAGCTATTGATGCAATCATCGCTAAAGCTCAAGTTTCTGATAAAGAAGTTAGCTTCAACGAGCTAATGAATCAGCAACCTGCTTAATATAGTAATATCTGACGTAGAAGGTTGACGTACGGTCAACAATTCTGCTAACAATGGTCCGTATGATTTAATCATTCGGGCCATTTATTTTAGGGACATAAGAATATGAGCTACCAAGAAAAAAATACAATGCCATCGATTATGGACGCACTAGTTCCTATGGTGGTTGAACAGACTTCCCGTGGTGAACGTTCTTACGATATTTATTCTCGTCTATTAAAAGAACGTATCATTTTCTTAACAGGTCAAGTGGAAGACCACATGGCAAATCTTGTCGTGGCTCAACTGCTTTTCTTGGAATCAGAAAACCCAGACAAAGATATCTATCTTTACATCAACTCACCTGGCGGTAGCGTAACAGCGGGCATGTCTATCTATGACACAATGCAGTTCATCAAGCCAAACGTGAGCACAGTATGTATGGGTCAAGCTTGCTCTATGGGTGCATTCTTACTAGCGGGTGGTACTCCTGGTAAGCGTCACGTGCTTCCAAACTCACGTGTAATGATTCACCAGCCACTTGGCGGCTTCCAAGGCCAAGCGTCTGATATTCAAATTCACGCGCAAGAGATCCTAACGATCAAACAAAAGCTAAACAAACTATTGGCAGAGCACACTGGTCAGCCTTTAGAAGTTGTTGAGCGTGATACAGATCGTGATAATTTTATGTCTGCTGATCAAGCAGTAGAATACGGCTTGGTAGATTCAGTTCTTAATCACCGCGGTCAATAATTGCACGGCAATTGTTTAACGCAAAGTGATTCAAATTGATATACACTCAAGCATAGAGAGTAAAGGCTAAGAGGTTAGCGAATGACAGATAAAAGCAAAGAGGGTGGTAGCGGTAAACTGCTTTACTGCTCTTTCTGTGGCAAAAGCCAACACGAAGTTCGCAAGTTAATCGCAGGTCCTTCTGTTTACATTTGTGATGAATGTGTCGATCTTTGTAACGACATTATTCGTGAAGAAATTAAAGATGTTCTTCCTAAGAAAGAATCGGAATCGCTGCCAACGCCGCGTGAGATTCGTGAGCATCTTGACGACTATGTAATCGGTCAAGAATACGCGAAGAAAGTGCTAGCAGTTGCGGTATACAACCACTACAAGCGTTTGCGTAATGGTGACACGACAGCTGAAGGCGTAGAGCTAGGTAAGAGTAACATTCTTCTTATCGGTCCTACTGGTAGTGGTAAAACACTACTGGCTGAAACACTGGCTCGTTTCCTGGACGTTCCTTTCACAATGGCAGATGCAACAACACTAACCGAAGCCGGTTATGTGGGCGAAGATGTTGAAAACATCATCCAGAAGTTGCTTCAGAAGTGTGATTATGACGTAGCGAAAGCAGAACGCGGCATTGTTTACATCGATGAAATCGACAAGATTTCTCGTAAAGCTGAAAACCCATCAATCACGCGTGACGTGTCTGGTGAAGGTGTACAGCAAGCTCTACTAAAACTTGTTGAAGGTACAGTTGCTTCAGTTCCACCTCAAGGTGGTCGTAAGCATCCACAGCAAGAGTTCTTGCAAGTGGACACGTCTAAGATCCTATTTATTTGTGGCGGAGCATTCTCTGGCCTAGATAAAGTGATTGAACAACGTGTAGAAAAAGGTTCGAGCATTGGTTTTGGCGCAGAAGTGCGTTCAAAAGACGAAGCAAAAACTGTGGGTGAATTGTTCACTCAAGTTGAACCTGAAGATCTGGTGAAGTACGGTCTAATTCCGGAATTCATTGGTCGTCTACCCGTGACAACGACATTGACAGAACTTGATGAAGAAGCTCTAGTTCAAATTCTTTGTGAACCGAAGAATGCGCTTACTAAGCAGTACGCAGCATTATTTGAAATCGAAGAGACTGAATTAGAATTCCGCGAAGATGCTCTACGTGCAATTGCGAAGAAAGCAATGGAACGTAAAACGGGTGCTCGTGGTCTGCGTTCTATCTTGGAGGGTGTTCTACTAGAAACTATGTACGAACTGCCATCTTCGACAGATGTAAGCAAGGTTGTGATTGATGAGTCGGTAATTAATGGTGAGTCAGAACCACTATTGATTTACAGCAACTCAGATAACCAAGCCGCGGTTGCAGAGTAGGTCTTTTTTAGACAAGTCACTCAAATTGAAAAAGGAGGTAAGCAATTACCTCCTTTTTTTTATTCTTCCATTGAATCCAGTCGTTTAAGCCCCATATACTGCTTTATAAGTTAAAGCGGAAGAGAGAAATATATGAACTTGGAACGTTCCGAGCGTATCGAAATCCCCGTGCTACCTCTACGTGATGTAGTGGTTTACCCACACATGGTTATTCCATTGTTTGTCGGTCGTGAAAAATCGATTACTTGCCTTGAATCGGCAATGGAAGCTAACAAACAAGTACTACTTGTAGCGCAGAAAGAAGCGGACACTGATGAGCCTTCAATCGAAGACCTATTTAATGTAGGTACCGTTGCTACCATTCTTCAGTTACTTAAGCTCCCTGACGGTACTGTAAAAGTACTTGTTGAAGGTCAGCAGCGTGCAAAAATTCACCAATTTAAAGAAAGTGAATTTTTCCTAGCGGATGCCGAATACGTTGTAACCTCAGAACTTGACGAAAAAGAACAAGAAGTGGTTGTTCGCAGTGCGATCAATCAATTCGAAGGCTTTATTAAGCTAAACAAAAAAATTCCACCAGAAGTTCTCACTTCTCTGAACGGTATTGATGAGGCTGCACGCCTAGCCGATACGATTGCAGCGCACATGCCACTTAAGTTGGTAGATAAGCAGCACGTTCTAGAAATTGCAGATGTGACTGAACGTCTGGAATTCTTAATGGGCCAAATGGAGTCAGAAATTGACATCCTGCAAGTTGAAAAACGCATTCGTGGCCGCGTTAAGAAGCAGATGGAAAAATCTCAGCGCGAGTACTACCTGAATGAGCAAATGAAAGCGATTCAGAAAGAACTGGGCGAGATGGATGACGCACCTGATGAATTCGAGACTCTGAAGAAGAAGATCGAAGATTCAAAAATGCCTCAAGAAGCTCGTGAAAAAACCGAGCAAGAACTGCAAAAACTGAAAATGATGTCGCCAATGTCTGCTGAAGCAACAGTAGTACGTAGCTACATCGATTGGATGGTTGGTGTTCCTTGGGCTAAGCGTTCGAAAGTTAAGAAGAATTTAGCGAAAGCGGAAGAGGTCTTGAATGAAGACCACTACGGCTTAGAGCGTGTTAAAGAACGTATCCTTGAATACTTGGCAGTACAAAATCGAATTAACAAGCTAAAAGGTCCAATCCTTTGTCTTGTTGGTCCTCCTGGTGTAGGTAAAACCTCGCTAGGCCGTTCGATTGCAGCGGCAACGGGCCGTAAGTACACTCGTATGGCTCTTGGTGGCGTACGTGACGAAGCGGAAATCCGCGGTCACCGTCGTACTTACATCGGTTCACTTCCGGGTAAACTGATCCAGAAGATGTCTAAAGTTGGTGTTAAGAACCCACTGTTCCTATTAGATGAAATCGATAAGATGTCTTCTGATATGCGTGGCGACCCATCTTCAGCGCTTCTAGAAGTGTTAGATCCAGAGCAAAACGTTGCATTCAACGATCACTACCTAGAAGTAGATTATGATCTGTCAGACGTCATGTTTGTTGCAACGTCTAACTCAATGGACATTCCTGGCCCGTTACTGGACCGTATGGAAGTGATTCGTCTGTCGGGTTACACAGAAGATGAAAAACTGAACATCGCTAAAAGTCACTTACTGGACAAACAAGTTCAACGTAACGGTCTTAAGCCTCACGAGATTAATATCGAAGATTCAGCTATCGTTGGCATTATTCGTTATTACACGCGTGAAGCGGGCGTGCGTAATCTAGAGCGTGAAATCTCGAAGATTTGTCGTAAAGCAGTTAAGAATATCTTGCTAGACAGCAGCCTTAAGACTGTAACGGTTAACATTGATAACCTGAAAGAGTACTTAGGCGTTCAACGTCATGACTTTGGTAAAGCGGATGAGAGTAACCGTATCGGTCAGGTGACTGGTTTAGCGTGGACTCAAGTGGGTGGTGACCTACTGACTATCGAAACTGAATCAATGCCAGGTAAAGGTAAGTTAACGCAAACCGGTTCTCTTGGCGATGTGATGAAAGAGTCGATTCAAGCAGCCATGACTGTGGTTCGTTCTCGTGCGGAAAATCTGGGTATTAACACAGATTTCTACGAGAAACGTGATATTCACGTTCACGTACCGGAAGGTGCAACACCAAAAGATGGCCCAAGTGCGGGTATCGCAATGTGTACTGCATTGGTATCCAGTCTAACGGGTAATCCTGTGAAAGCTGAGGTCGGTATGACAGGTGAAATTACCCTTCGTGGTGAAGTTTTACCTATCGGTGGTTTGAAAGAAAAACTGCTTGCAGCACACCGTGGCGGCATCAAAACTGTCTTGATTCCTAAAGACAATGAGCGTGATTTGGAAGAGATTCCAGACAATGTAATCGCTGACTTAAAGGTGATTCCGGTCCAATGGATTGATGAAGTACTTAAAGTCGCGCTAGAACGAGATCCGTCAGGGGTCGAGTTTGACGTGAAAAAATAGTGATGCATAGCAAAAATAAGTAAAGAATTACGCTGATAGACCCGAAAAGGCTTGTCAGCGTTTTTTTTGGACGCTAAGTTATTTGACTAAAGCGGCAGCCCTTTTGCAATAAGGCTTGCGGCTAAATTAAAACCAAAATGGAACGTACAGTCATCGAGAAGTAGTCACAGATGACACATAGGGGAAAAACAGTGAATAAAACACAACTAGTAGAATCAATCGCAGAAAACGCAGACATCTCTAAAGCTTCAGCTGGTCGCGCTCTAGACGCTTTCATCGAAGCAGTTGGCACAACGCTACAATCAGGTGACCAAGTTGCACTTGTTGGCTTTGGTACTTTCAGTGTTCGTACTCGTGCTGCTCGTACAGGTCGTAACCCAAAAACTGGTGAAGAGATCCAAATCGCTGAAGCTAAAGTACCTGGCTTCAAAGCGGGTAAAGCACTTAAAGACGCATGTAACTAATTTTTGTTGCTGAAACCTCAAACTTTAAGAGGGGAAGGCAGTAAAATGCGTTTACTGTTTGAAAAATGATGTTTCATTTTTAGACAGTATGTGTACAAAGCACATTGAACTTATTTAAATTATGCGCATCCTACTGATGCGCATTTCTTTTTCTGATAATATCGCGTGAATAGATTTTTATTTTGAAGCCAATGCTTCATATCCGGAGAGCACTTAAATTATGATGGATCGATTACGCGAAGGCGTGAATAGCATCGCGGTAAAAATTATCCTTGGGTTGATTATCCTGTCATTCGTATTCGCAGGTGTGGGCAGCTACATCACCGGTGGCGGTAACAACGCAGCAGCTAAAGTTGGCAACACAGAAATTGCTCGTGGTGAGTTTGAACAAGCTTACCAAAACGAACGTAATCGCATGCAATCTCAACTTGGCGATTACTTCGCTCAAATGCTTGCAGACCCTGCATACGTAGAGTCTTTCCGTAAGTCAGTCCTTGATCGCATGATCAACGATGTTCTACTTGAGCAGCAAGCCGAGTCTTTAGGCCTACGAATCAGTGATTCTCAAATCCGTACAATGATTCTAGAAATGCCTCAATTCCAAACGGCTGGTCAATTCGATCAAGATATTTACCAATCAGCACTGCGCCGTGCAGGTTTCAGCGCAGAAAGCTTCGCTGAATACATGCGTCGTGACCTAATGCGTAACCAGCTTGTGACTGCGCTTCAAGGCAGTGAATTTGTTCTTCAAGGCGAAATCGATACGCAAAGCAAACTTATTGCTCAAACTCGTGACATTCGTACAGTGACCTTGTCTGTTGCTGATCTAGCGAAAGACATCGAGCTAACTGACGAGCAAATCGAACAGTACTATTCTGAGAACCCTCAAGCTTACACTCGTCCAGAGCAAGCTAAGGTGTCTTACATCGAGCTTTCAGCTGAAGCACTTAAGTCTCAGCTTGAAGTAAGCGATGAAGAAGCACAGAAATACTACCAAGAGCACCTAGACAAGTACTCAACTGAAGAGCAACGTAAAGTTAGTCACATCTTAGTTCAAGGCGATGACGAAGCGAAAGCTCAGTCAATCCTAGACGAGCTAAATGCAGGCGCTGATTTTGCTACGCTAGCGGAAGAGAAATCTGACGACTTCGGTAGTGCAGATGTTGGCGGTGACTTAGGTTGGATTGAACGCGATGTTATGGATCCTGCATTCGAAGACGCGGCTTTCGCTCTTGAGAATATTGGAGATACTACTGGACTAGTTAAATCTGATTTTGGCTACCACATCATCAAGCTAGACGAAGTAAAAGCGTCTCAAGCTCAGCCTTATACAGAAGTAGCTGCTGAGATTAAGCAAGAACTACTAGATCAGCATGCTGTAGACCAGTTCTACGAACAGCAAACTGAACTAGAAAAAGTAGCGTTTGAATTCCCAGATTCTTTGGATGATTCTGCTGAAGCTATCAATGCGAAGATTACGACAACTGATTTCATCTCTCAAGTTGACGCTCCGGAAGTTCTGATGACGCCTGCAGTTATGCAAGCTATCTTGAGCCCTGAAGTGAAAGAAGACGGTCTGAACTCTGAAGTTATCGAAGTTGCACCTGAGCACGTGATTGTTGTTCGTGTAGAAGAGACTCGCGACGAAACAGTTCTTCCTCTAACTGAAGTGAAAGATCAAGTTGTCGCTGCATTGTCTGCTGTACAAGCTGAGCAACAAGCAGTTGAGCTAGGTGTTTCTCTAGTGAACGAGCTTAAGCAAGGTAACGAAGCAGTACTTGCAGATAACAACCTTGAGTTCACTGAACTTGAAACGATTGACCGTAACTCGCCACTAGCGGCGTCTGTATTCGCTCTAGCGAAACCAGAAGCAGGTCAAGCTGTGTTCGGTCAATCTAAAGACCAAGACGGTAACATCGTTGTTGTTGAGCTTTCTAAAGTAACGGCTGAAATCAACCCAGCTTACAGCACTCAAATTGGTGCACAGTTGGAACGAGTTGGTAATCAGCAAGACCTTACTAATGTATTAAACGTACTGCGTAAAAATGCAGACGTTGAATACTACGTAGTGGGTCAAGGTCAGTAAGCTCAGGTTAGCTTGAGTTAGCTTAGCTCGGTAGTTAAGCCTGTTAGGTGACTGACTACCGAGAATCAACATGCGATGGTTGTTGTTTTGCAAATTAGGTTTATTCGATAAATCAGATTTGTGAGCCAACAAACAAACTGATGAAAACAAGATGTATAACGAAGCGGGTCACTTAGGTGACCCGCTTTATTTTTGTCTGGTGATTGTGTTATCTAGTGCGGCAAATGCATAAATTACGTTTTTTGTTCAAAGGAACGGTTTATGCGCACGATATATTCAACACTACTTCTTTCATTTCTGATGGCCCTTAGCTCCCCAGCGTTTTCTGATAGTCCAACTAAAGCTGAGCTTTACGATGGCATCGAGATTACGGTAAACATCAATACTGCGACTGCAGAAGAACTCTCAGCGCTATTAGTTGGTGTTGGGGACAAGAAAGCCCAAGAGATCGTCGATTACAGAGATCAAAACGGTGCGTTTACGACTGCTGATGATTTGGTGAGTGTGAAAGGGATAGGTGAAGCCACGGTTGAAAAGAACCGCGAAAGAATTCAACTTTGATCCGTTTTTTTACTTGTTAGAAATGAAGCGATAGATATGAAGCCTCCGGCCAGTGCACCTGCTAGGTGGGCTTCAATCGCGACACGAGCATTAATCAGTTCGCCAGTGGTGCTAGAAGGGCCAACAAGCTGCTCCCAAGCGATTTTAGTGATTAATCCCAATACTAACAGCCAACTTGATCTCCTACCGTTTAAAGCCTCACTGAGCGCGAATAAGCCAAACAACCCATGCAAAGTGCCAGATAGGCCAACATAGATCTGAATACTCGAAAACAACAGAGCGATCCCAGTTACTAAACTAATCACAAGCAGAGCAAGAACAAGCTGTTTTTTACTCGGTTGAAACAGATAGCTGATGATCCATAAGCCTGCTAGATTCATCAGCAGGTGCGAGTAGTTGGTATGTGAAAAGTTTCCTGTTAGGATTCGCCACCATTGCCCCTCGGCAATCGCATTGCTATCCCAAACGACCCAAGCTTGTATTGGCTCAAATTGGAATAAGACGCATAAAAGTGAAGTGAAAATTAAAACAGGGTACACATTAAATCCATGTCTCGTTATTGCCCCCAATGCAGCAAGGCTTTGAAAGCTTGTATTTGTCAGTGGGTTACACCACTCGAATCGAATGTTGAGCTTATCATTCTTCAGCACCCATCAGAAGAGCATCGCCCGATGGGAACTGCGCGTATCCTCTCGTTATCCCTAAATAACAGCGTGACGCTTGTCGGTGAAGATTTTTCAGACAACGAACAATTGAACGCATTGCTGGCCAATGAACATTACCAACATGTGATTTTATACCCAAGCGAAAATTCTGTTTCAGTTGAATCTGCGACATGCCCAAGCAAGAAGCTGCGTGTGATTTTATTGGATGGGACGTGGAAGAAGGCGTTCAAGATGTGGCAGGTGTCGAGTAACTTGCATGCGCTGAGCACAGTTCACTTACCGAAAGATCTCAAGGGTAATTATCGAATACGTAAAGCGCCCAGTGAAAACAGCCTTTCTACCGTCGAAGCTGGCTATCATTTGCTTAGCTTGCTAGAGAGTAATGGTGACTTTAGCCCTTTGCTAACGGCATTTGACCAAATGATTCAGTTTCAAATCAATCAAATGCCGCCGGGTGTGTTTGAGAAAAACTACTTAGATTAAGCCGATTCACTGGTACGAGTCAGGAATTAAAACTCGGTATGAGCGGAGAACAATTGCTGATGCATTTTCTGCGCAAGATCATCGGTCATTGATGAGATGTAATCGGCTATCACGCGCATCTTTCTAGGTTCATCTTGATGCTGTAGCCATTGCTTCTTGATGGGTAGTGGCAGCAAGCGTTCAGGATCAGCGCTGAACGCTTCAAACATGTCCATGATGATCTGTTGGCCCTTGTATTCTATGACCTGAACCTGAGGCACTTGAATCACGAACTCGCTGACAAAGTGTTTCAGTTTATCGAGTGTGCCGTCCATGCTCGGTTCAAGCACGGCATTGTAAGCCAATAGCACATTCTCAAAGCTAGCATCCACTCGTTCAATTGAAATACTGGTCAACAGAGCGTTAACTATCCCACCAATCGCATCTTTTCTACGATATTGCTCTCCCGAAAAAAGCATTTCAGTAATCGAATCTAAATGCTCACAGATCCAAGGGTCGGCCATCTCTTCAAGTTGAGGGTAAGCTGAATCTACCCATTGAGCTTTGGTCACAGAGCCAAGCACAATCGCATCTTCTAAATCATGCACGCCATACGCGATGTCATCAGCCAACTCCATGATTGAGCAATCAAGTGACTTATATTTGGTCTTATTGTGCTCAAGTGGCTCGGTATGCGTTTTTCTTTTCTGTTTTAGAAGCTGTTGGTCGCTACTTGAAAGCGGCTCCAGTACCCAGTTAAAAAGTTCTTCATCATGATCGTAGATGCCTTTTGCAGGCATCCAGTCTTTGGCTCGGAGTTGTCGTTGGTGCTTAACAGGCTCAGACTGTAATTTAGCTTGAACTTCGCTAAGAAGTGAAGGGTATTTAATCAGCCCCAACAGAGTGCGTCGAGATAGATTCATCCCGTGATGTTCGGTGTAAGGTTCTAGCTGGGTGACAATGCGAAACGTTTGCGCGTTGCCTTCAAAGCCACCGTGGTCGCGCATCATGTAGTTGAGTGCAACTTCACCACCATGGCCATAAGGCGGATGGCCGATGTCGTGAGCCAAGCACAGTGAATCAATCAAACTGTCTGAGGGCAGTAGGTCTCGAAACTCAGGCTGTTTTTTCTTCAGCTGGGCAACGATACCGGTACCAAGTTGGGCGGCCTCAAGAGAGTGAGTTAGACGAGTACGATGGAAATCATTGACCGTGGTGCCGTGCACTTGGGTTTTTGCTTGTAGGCGACGGAAAGCAGCAGAGTGAAGCACACGCGCACGATCGCGTTGATACGGGCTACGATGGTCATCACGCCTTATTTTCTGTTCATCGTCATTTCGATGTTGCCATTCTTGTTCGAGTTCAAATGGTGGTTCGAGTGGAGAAGTCAAAATAGCACCTATCAATCTGATTTATTTAGCTAATTACACTCAAGTTATACCCAGCTAGCTTATCTCGTCTAGTGATAATTCAAAGCTTGGCGCAAATGTGGTGAGAAAGTAGTCCATTTCTGGGCTTTTACGCTGTTCGAGTGTTTCTTCCAGTCGGCGTTTCGCTTGCTCGTATTCATGATTGCCCGCACTGAGTTCTTCCAAGCATTTTAGGTAAGCGCAGATCGTGTCGGCTTGCTTAACGATGCTTTGCTCTTCTTTGCTTGCTGTTCCAGATATCAAAAACGGGGAGAAGTCGTCTCGGAATTCTTCTGGCAGCATTGAAAGCAGTCTTTGCTCTGCTGCCGCTTCTATCTTTTTATACTCTTGTGCGATGTCTGGATTGTAGTATTTAACTGGCGTCGGTAAATCACCCGTTAGCACTTCACTGGTATCGTGGTACATACCAAGCAGCGCAATGTGCTCGGGGTTGAGCTGGCCATCAAACTTCTTATTTTTAATTAATGCCAAGGCGTGTGCGACGAAAGCAACTTGCAGGCTATGTTCTGAAATGTTCTCACTTGAGACTGATCGCATGAGGGGCCAGCGTTGAATCAGCTTCATACGGGCAAGATGGGCAAAGAAATGGCTTTGTTTCATAAGAGTCCTTTTAGTACCAATCGTAGTAAATAACTGGTCATCCTAGCTTGTTAAAAAACTCGATAACTTTGTTAGAATTTTTGATTGTAGAATAACTACTTACCAAAAAATCCTGCCTTGTTCTCAAGTTTTTTTCCTGCGCTATTTCTGAACACTTACTTACTGTGATTGGTATAAGCAATGCTCCACTCGTATCTTGTGTTAACTCAAACAGTACGAGACAGCGGATACAAAAAAGGCTCCCAAACAGGAGCCCTTTAAGCATAGAAGTGATTGATTACAAGTTAAAGTCTTTTAAAACAGCAAATTGTAGTCATCTTTCTTTGTGCTAATTAACCTTCGATGAGGTCGTCTTGGCTGTAGGTCTGTAAGAAGCGCTCTAGACGACCAATCGCGATTTCTAGGTCTTCGATATGTGGCAGAGTCACGATGCGGAAGTGATCCGGTTTTGGCCAGTTGAAGCCAGTACCTTGAACCAATAGCACCTTCTCTTGCTTAAGGAAATCGAGCACGAATTTCTGATCGTCTTTGATGTTGTACATATTGGTGTCGATCTTAGGGAACAGGTACATCGCGCCTTTTGGTTTCACACAAGAAACGCCAGGGATTTTGTTGATCAGTTCCCATGCACGGTCACGTTGCTCAAGCAGTCGACCACCAGGAAGAATCAGTTCGTTGATACTCTGATAACCACCCAGTGCTGTTTGGATGGCGTGCTGCATTGGTACGTTGGCACACAAACGCATCGAGGCCAGCATTTCTAGTCCTTCAACGTAGCCTTTCGCTATGTGCTTCGGACCCGTCAAGAACATCCAGCCACCACGGAAACCACACACGCGGTAAGCCTTAGATAGACCATTGAATGTGACCATTAGTACGTCTTCAGCAAGCGTTGCGACTGAAGTATGTACGGCACCGTCGTAAAGCACTTTGTCGTAGATTTCATCAGCGAAGATGATCAAACCGTGTTCACGAGCAATCTCAACAACTTGTAATAGGAAATCACGGCTGTATACCGCGCCCGTTGGGTTGTTCGGGTTGATAAGAACGATGCCGCGAGTCTTTGGTGAGATCTTCGCACGCATGTCGTCTAGATCTGGATACCAATCAGCATCTTCATCACACAGGTAGTGAACCGGTGTACCACCAGAAAGCGCAACAGACGCTGTCCATAGTGGGTAGTCCGGAGCGGGAACTAAGATTTCATCACCATTATCCAGTAGCGCCTGCATAGACATAACGATAAGCTCTGATGCGCCATTACCAATGTAAACGTCTTCTACATCAAGGTTACGTAGGCCTTTTTTCTGGTAGTGCTGAACAACCGCTTTGCGGGCTGAATAGATGCCTTTTGAGTCACAGTAACCTTGAGATGTCGGTAGGTTACGGATTACATCAACAAGGATTTCATCAGGGGCGTCAAAACCAAATGGGGCGGGGTTACCAATATTAAGCTTTAGTATTTTATGCCCTTCTTCTTCCATGCGCTTAGCATGTTTGAGTACAGGACCCCTGATTTCGTAGCATACGCTGTTGAGTTTTGACGACATCCCGATATTTTGCATTGCCGATTTCCTGAAATTAATTTAAATACTTTATTAAAGTACCGCAAAATGGGGTTTGATAGAATAAAAATCTGATGAATGTCGCATTTCAGTGTCACGTTTGGTCTTTTTGTTGTCACTCTTTTCTAAATTTTAATTAATCGCTTTCTTTGTTGTTGTCTAAGGTGAATAAAGAGGCTGGATCGCTTAAAATCACAGGAATGTTCAAAAGATATAGTAGATTCTTGATCTAAGTGGGTGCTGCCCATAAAGTATCAAACTAATATAATAATAATTTAGATGTGAACGAGGTCGATTTGTCACATTTCCTGCAAACTATCTCCGCTTTGATTGAGCGAGTACAAAATGCCCAAGCAAGTGAAGTTCGTTGTGTTGAAGTTCTAACGCAAAAACCATCGTTTGCATTTATAGAATGGCTTCATGCTCAACCGCTCTTTCCAAAGTTCTACTGGCAGTCACGTGACACTCGTGAAGAGGTCGTCGCGCTCGGTCAACTGCACACTTTTTCTGATCCTGCTCCCGCGTACGCAATTCTTGGTGAAGACCAACGAATCTGGGGTGGACGTTCATTTGATGGACATACCGCAAAGAACCGTCGTTGCATGGAATCGTTTTTCTTCCTTCCTCAGGTTGAATTAATCCGCTTTGACGACACTTGGTCGCTAGCGGTTAACTTGTCTCCTGATCGCGTTGTCTCCATTAATGCTTTGAATAAGCTTTCTGTAGAAGCGGCGATATTGGCACCTTTGTCGGCTCACATTGAACAGATTAACCACGTTCCAGAACGAGAACAGTGGGGTAATTTGGTCGATAAAGTGCTTCAGGGCATTAGCGACGAAGAGTACAAGAAAGTTGTTTTAGCGCGTAAAACCACACTGCAACTCGATGCGCCAATCTGCGCGGCTCAATTACTCAAGGCCAGCTACCTGCAAAACCATCACAGCTTTCACTTTATGTTGGTATTGGATTCTAAACACAGCTTTATTGGCTCAACGCCAGAGCGTTTGTATAGCCGGTATGGGACAGAGCTTGATACTGAAGCTCTAGCGGGAACCATTGGTCGCGGAGAAAACGCGACAGAAGATATGGAGTTAGCGAACTGGCTTTCTCAAGACAGTAAAAACCTCAATGAGAACCAGTATGTGGTAGATGACATCATTGAGCGCCTCACTCCTCATTCTCAAACGGTCCATGTTGAAAAGGATACGCGTCTTGTGCGCTTGCGTAAGGTGCAGCATCTTAAGCGTAATATCCACGCTCAGCTTAATAATGGCGTTAACGGTGTGCAGTTGCTTGCTGCATTACAGCCGACTGCTGCGGTGGCGGGTTTACCGCGTAAAGAGGCGATGGATTTCATTCTTGAACACGAACCGTTTGCGCGAGGCTGGTATGCAGGCTCTGTTGGCTATATCAGTCATCAGAGAGCAGAGTTTTGTGTCGCGATTCGAAGCGCGTTAGTTGTAAACGATCAAGTACAGCTGTTTGCTGGCGCAGGGATCGTGCCGGGATCGGTTGCCGAGCATGAATGGCAAGAATTGAACAAGAAGATGTCAACCTTACTCAGCTTGATTTCGGATCACCCGCCGTTGGGTGTGGCGTCATGAATCACGACCAAGCCGTATTAAATAGAGTTTGGAGTCACACATTACTTGAAGAGCTAGCACGCAACGGTGTTGAACATGTTTGTGTTGCACCGGGCTCTCGCTCAACGCCGTTAACTCTCGAAGCTGAAGCCAACCCCAAGTTAACCTTACACACGCACTTTGATGAGCGTGGTCTTGGATTCTTAGCTTTAGGTTTAGCTAAAGCCAGTGCTAAGCCAGTTGCCGTGATTGTTACCTCTGGTACTGCTGTCGCTAACCTTCTTCCTGCGACGGCTGAATCTGGGCTGACACGAGAGAAGCTGATTTTGCTGACCTCTGATAGACCCATCGACTTGGTCGACTGTGGTGCCAATCAAGCGATTCAGCAACAGGGTATCTTTTCTTCCCATGTTGAAAGTGCTTTAAACTTACCAAGCCCTAGTACACAAGTTTCTCTGAATTGGTTACTGACATCGGTTGATCACGCCCTAGTGAAACAACGCAATGTTGGTGGTGCGATTCATATCAACTGTCCGTTCCCAGAACCTCTATATTCTGCAAATAGCGCGGAAATGTATGCGGAATACACATCCAGTGTCGCTGGGTGGAAATCGGGAACAGGTAGTTACAGTCAAACGTTTTTACCTAATCAAGTGAACACACAACCTATTGCTCCAGGTGAGTACCTTGGGCGCAAGGGTGTGGTTATTCTCGGTTCGCTAGATATTGAACAGGCGAAAAAAGCTCAGCAGTTTGCCACTGCATTAGGTTGGCCAGTTTTTTGTGACCCTCAATCAGGTGTCACAAGTGATTGGAAACATTATGATCTTTGGATGCAGAGTGACGTAGCGAAAGAACAACTCAACCAATGTGACTTTATCCTTCAGTTCGGTGAGCGCATTGTTTCTAAGCGCCTTAACCATTGGATAAAGTCGCAAGCATCATCATTCTGCTCATCACAATACATTGTTGTGTCACCGGATTCGCACCGAATCAACCAAGATCATCTGCCTCAAACCCATATCGTTGCTGATATCGAGTCATGGGTGTCAGAACAGCATTTACCCACCTTGTTAGGCCAGCATGCAGGTTGGGCGGCTCCTTTAATCGAGGTCGCAAATACTGTTCAGCAACTCGCCCTCGCGCAAATATCCAACAATGACCAATTGACGGAACTCAGTGTTGCCGTTGACTTGTCGTCTAGACTTAAAGGCAGAGAGCTATTTGTGGGAAATAGCTTGATGGTAAGGCTGGTGGATATGCTGTCATCAATATCTGCGAATCAAGTTTACAGTAACCGTGGTGCATCGGGCATTGACGGCTTGGTGGCGACGGCTGCGGGCGTGGTGAAAGCCAACCAGAATCCTTTGTTGATGTTGATTGGTGATACCTCTTTGTTGTACGACCTCAATTCACTGGCTCTGCTGACTCATAATTTAACGCCGATGGTTATTGTTGTGACCAACAATGACGGTGGTGCAATCTTTGACTTGTTGCCGGTACCAGAGCAGCAAAAACAGTCACTTTATCAAATGCCTCATGGTTTCAGTTTTGAACACGCTGCTGCGCAGTTCCAACTTGGTTACGCTGCACCAGAAACCTTGAATTGCTATCAAAACATTATCGAACAACATTTCGAACAGGGTCAGGGTACCTTGCTCGTTGAAGTTAAGACGCCTCCCGAACAAGCGTCTACTTTGCTGAAACAATTCAGTTCAATGCTCACCGAGGCATTAGCCTAAGGACTTTACATGCTTTACTCCAATTATTACCCAGCTGTACAAGAACCTTCCGACAAACCTTTGCTTGTTTTTTTACATGGTTTACTCGGAAGCGGGGATGATTGGAGTGCATGTCATCCATATCTAGAGGATTTTCCTCGTCTTTGCATAGATTTGCCTGGGCACGGACAAAGCCGCTTTATCGATCCGGTAGGCTTTGATCATTGCTGCAAGAAAATCGTTCAGTGCATTACTTCTCAACTTGCCCTCAACGATCTTCCTGCGGATTACCCTATCGTGGTAATTGGCTACTCTATGGGAGGAAGGCTCGCCATGTATGGGGTGACAAGCCCTTGCTTCGAAACACTCAATCTAGAGAAAGTCATTATTGAAGGTGGCAACTTTGGTCTGGAGCGTGATGAAGAACGAGCACAAAGGTTAGTACATGATACGCAGTGGGCTGTCCGCTTTGCGCAGCAGTCGATTGAAGATGTTTTAGACGATTGGTATCAACAAAGCGTCTTTTCTTCACTAAATCATGAGCAAAGACAAACTTTGGTCATAAAGCGTAGTGGTAACCTTGGAGTATCCGTAGCAAATATGTTGTTATCTACTTCGTTAGCTAAGCAACCGGATTTACGTGCCACATTGAAATCTCATGAGCATTTATTGCATTATGTGTGTGGAGAAAAAGATCGTAAATTCATGGAGCTAGCTGAGAATAGTGGCTTTGAATATAGTCAGGTTGATTACGCGGGTCATAATGTTCATTTTGAGCAACCAGAGTTGTTTTCAAACTTGATAATCCAATGTATCGCCAGTCGTCGCTAATCTGACTGAGCGGATCTCTAGTCTCAAGCACTATCAAAAGCAGAGCAACACCGTCACGACTACTTGTTAGTCGTGGTCTCTAATAGAACAATGGGAATCACCATGGCTAAAACAGTAGGCATCACAGAAGAAGAACTTTACGCGGCAGTTAACTGGAGCGATGAAAGCAGTCAATTCGAAGATATTCAGTACCACAAGTCTGACGACGGTATTGCGAAAATCACGATTGCGCGTCCTCAAGTCCACAATGCGTTCCGTCCACAAACCGTAAAAGAGATGATCAATGCGCTGGCTGATGCTCGTTATGACGAGAAGGTTGGCGTAATCATTTTGACGGGTCTTGGTGAGAAGGCGTTCTGTTCTGGTGGTGACCAAAGTATTCGTGGTGACTACGGCGGCTATCAAGATGATTCAGGTACACATCACCTGAACGTACTTGATTTCCAACGTCAAATTCGTACTTGTCCAAAACCAGTTATCGCAGCGGTATCGGGTTGGGCAGTCGGTGGTGGTCATGTTCTTCACATGATGGCAGACCTTACCATCGCAGCTGAAAACGCTCAGTTCGGTCAGACAGGTCCTAAAGTCGGTTCATTCGATGGCGGTTGGGGTGCTTCTTACATGGCTCGTATCGTTGGCCAAAAGAAAGCGCGTGAAATCTGGTTCTTGTGTCGTTTCTACGATGCTCAAGAAGCATTGGACATGGGCCTAGTAAACACAGTGGTACCTGTTGCTGATCTAGAAAAAGAAACCGTTCGTTGGTGTCGTGAAGTTCTTCAACACAGCCCAATGGCGCTGCGTTGCTTGAAAGCCGCACTAAACGCAGACTGTGATGGTCAAGCCGGTCTACAAGAGTTGGCGGGTAACGCAACCATGATGTTCTACATGACAGAAGAAGGCCAAGAAGGCCGAAACGCATTTAACGAGAAGCGTCGACCTGATTTCGACAAGTTCCCGCGTAACCCATAGTCTTTCTCTTCTTTAAAATGAGTCGCTAATAGCGGCTCGTTTTGTTTTGATGTTCCCCGTTTTTTAGGAAACTTTATGAACTCAGTGAATTCTCAGCGTCACGCTAAACTCTACCGTTATCAACTACCTATGGATAGTGGTGTGATTCTTCGTGACAATAAGTTGAACGAACGCGTTGGCTATGTCATCCAACTTGAGTGTGATGGTAAAACTGGCTTTGGCGAAGTCGCACCTTTGCCAGGTTTTAGCCAAGAAGATGCCGAACAAGCCGGTATTCAGCTGCAAAACGAGCTAGAGCTTTGGAGCCACAATAACCCTCAAACGCCTTTTGATGAGCTATATCCTTCTGTTGCCTTCGGCTTTTCAATGGCGATAATGGAATTACGAGGCGAACTCAATACTGAAGGTAACTACCAAGCTGCGCCCTTGTGTACAGGAGATCCAGATGAATTGATCCCAGTGCTGAATGAGATGAAAGGCGAGAAGGTCGCGAAAGTGAAAGTCGGTCTTTACGAAGCGATTCGCGATGGCATGTTGGTTAGCTTATTCCTTGAGTCGATCCCTGATTTGACCCTAAGACTTGATGCTAACCGTGCGTGGAAGCCGGAGAAAGCGAAGCAGTTCATTAAGTACATTTCGCCGTCACTGCGTCAGCGTATTAGCTTTATTGAAGAGCCTTGCCAAAAACCAGAAGACAGCTTGGCATTTGCTATTGACCATGGCGTAGCGATTGCGTGGGACGAAACATTGCAAGAAGCGGTGCGAAGCCCAGAATTTGATCTTAGCGACCTTACTGGTGTTAAAGCTATCGTGATCAAGCCAACTCTTATTGGTTCTGTAGAGCGTTGTGTGGCAATCATTGAGCGTGCACAGCAACTCGGTATCAAACCAGTACTAAGCTCAAGCATAGAGTCGAGCCTTGGCTTAACTCAGATTGCTCGATTAGCACAACAATACTTGCCTAATGAAGTTCCAGGACTTGATACAATTGGCTTGTATCAGCAACAGCTAGAGGTTTCTTGGCCGGGTTGTCAGCTTCCGGTTTCTACTCTTGAACAGCAACAATTGATTTGGTCTTCTTAAGCTGATCGTTCGATTGGCTTAGACCGTTTTCAATCTATAATTTGGTTATCTTATGATGCGCCCACAATCTAATCATCACCCGCTTTGGGTACAGTGGGCGCAGCAAAACCCACATCAAACAGCGTTAGTGACTACTCACCACACTTATACTTGGCAGCAAGTGTCTGTGCTAGTGAGTGAGTACCAACAACAGCTATCTCATCAAGGCCTATCTGAAGGTGATGTCCTAACGATTGTCGGTAAGAACCAAGCTGAAGTGATTCCTGCTTATTTTGCCGCACTCAATTTGGGTGTTATTTGCGCTTTCACCATGCCTCAACCTCGCTTACGCCTGAAGAAAAAGCTCGATTCCTTAAATCAAGCAGGTCAACAAAACTACCTTTGGCTTTTGGACAGTAGCGGGATAGAGCAATCAGAGACTGTCGATTTGAATACTCAGTTGGTGACCTTATCTTGCTTAAATGAAGTGAAGGTCGATGGTGATGATAATCGGATAACGGCATCTCAAGACTCCAACTTCAATCCGCAAAATCTAGCGAGTATCGTATTCACTTCAGGTTCTACCGGAAATCCGAAAGCAGTGGCTCACACGCTTGAGCAGCATTTATGCTCGGCGGTCGGGTTACTCGACGTTTTTTATTTTGAACAAGGTGACACTTGGTTACTGAGTTTACCTATGTACCATGTGTCAGGATTAGCGATAGTTCATCGTTGGTTGGCGGCAGGTGGTTGCATCAAAATAGGCACAGGTCAGCTTGAAACCGACATCGAAGGTTGCAGTCACGCTTCATTAGTGGCTACGCAGCTACATCGATTACTAAAGAGTAAGCAAGCACTTACTTTAACTCATGTACTTTTGGGTGGTAGCCATATTCCAGAAGCTCTTGGGCTTGAAGCTCAACACATGGGTATCGAAACATGGCTTGGCTACGGCATGACAGAAGCGGCTTCAACAGTGACTGCGAAGCCCGTTGATGCCAGTAGCACGGCCGGTTTTGTCCTTAGCCATCGCCAACTAAAAATTGAAGAACAACGTATCTTTATTGGCGGCGAGACGCTCGCTTCCGGTTATTACCACCAAGGTAAATTAACGTCCTTAGTTGATGAGAATGGCTGGTTCGATAGCAAAGATCTTGGTGAGTGGATAGGCAGACAAGTGTCGATTATTGGTCGCGCCGACAATCAGTTTATTTCTGGTGGCGAGAACATTCATTGCGAGGAGATTGAGCGAGCACTCAACCAATTGTCTGAGGTTAATCAGTCTTTTATTGTTCCAATTGAAGATGATGAGTTCGGATTTCGACCTGTCGCTATTGTGGATTGTGCTGATTTGCCAACCAAAGAGTGGTTTGCTGAGCAATTGAATGGCCGTCTTGAGCGGTTCAAATTTCCTGTTGAGTATTATCGAATGCCTAAGCAAGAACAACAGGGTATTAAGGTCTCACGCGCTGGGTTGGCACAGTGGTTGTCTCAGCATAGGAGTTAAAGGTAAGCGCTTACCTCGACGTTATTTGCGAAGCTGTTAGGTGACTAAGTTGGCAGGCGGTTAGTTAATTTAGCAATTAGATAGTTCAAAACAGAATTTATTATCTTTATAACCATCCATCATAATAAGTCCTATAAATAACGGATTATAGAATAAGGTCTTATTATGAAAATTGCCCTCATCATTGCGGTTTTACTGCAGATAGGCCTAGCGGTCACTTCGTCAGGGTTGACTCGCTCGTTGGCTGAACTCACCGCATTTGTGTTGGTTGTGGTACTTGTTTTAATGAAAAGAGAGAGCAAGAAGAGTGATAAGCCCCTGTTTGATTTGTGATTGTTGCAACAAAGAATATCTTTACCACAAACGATAAAGGCAAAGCCCATTTGAGCTTTGCCTTTTTGTTTTGTTGCTCGCTAATCTGAGTGTCTAGGTAACCGAACAACCAGTTAAAGCGTTTCTTTGCGAACTAAGCAAGAGTTAACCACGCCAAAGAACCTGTCGAAATCATCGTCCACATCGTAATACCAAACATCAATGGCTTCGGCCCTGCTGCTTTTAACTTCTCTACAGAAATACCACAGCCAATTAAGAACAGACACACAACCAACGCGCGTTTGGACACATCAAAAATTCCTTGGTAGACCATCTCAAATTGTGGCAGCAAGTCACTAATAGCAATGGCAGCGCAGTAAAAGAAAATGAAGTAAGGAATCGTAATCTTCTTTTGATCGTTCTTGAAGATCATCGCGCTGACTAAAGCTATTGGGATGATCCAAAGTGCACGAGCGAGCTTCAATGTTGTTGCGGTCGTTAGTGCTTCTTCGCCGTACGCTGATGCGGCACCAACAACTGAAGATGTATCGTGAATCGCAATGGCGGCCCAAGTCCCAAATGTTTGTTGGCTTAACTCAAGCGCGTGGCCAATCATCGGGAATAAGAATAGGGCTACAGAGTTCAACACAAATACCGTAGCTAACGCCAAGCCAATCTGTTCATCGTCTGCTTTAATCGCTGGAGCTACCGCTGCAATCGCGCTGCCACCACAAATTGCGGTACCAGAAGAGATAAGGTAACCCGTGGTGCGATCCAGCCCCATTCGTTTGGCTAAGAACCAACCAATGACTAACGTACCAATGATGGTCGTGACAATTAAACCAATACCGTCGCCTGTTACCGCCAATGCTTTTTCAAACTGAATGCCAAAGCCTAAGCCGACAATCGAGTAGGCCAGTAACTTCTTTGTGAGTTTGCCTACTTCTAGATGCTCAGGGACTAAACCTAAACTAGCAAGCAGAAAGCCAATAACGAGGGCCGTCGGTGAGCTTACCCACGGTGTTAAGCAAAACAGTGCAGCAAGATAAAATGGAGCAGACTTTTTTAGGTTCATTGTATTTAGAGTCTTGTTGTGTTGTCACGTTATTGTAATGAGACCACTATACGTTCAATAAAATGATAAGTAAGTCTAAATGAATTGAACAAACGTTAAGGAAAACTTAACGCTTGTTCAGCTGATATGAATAAAGGGCTGGTTAGCTAGCGTAGTGTTCCGCGAAGGTCTGAGACTGACTGCCGAAGAGTTTTGCATGAGGCATCTTTAGCGAGAATTGGCTTGCCAGCTTCTATCTCTAACTTGGTCCAGAAGCGGGTTGGTAGTCCTTTGCAGGCACTGCCTTTGTAACGACTGAAGTAGCTGCCCCATAGCCCTTTGAGAGCCATTGGAATGACAGACACAGGAGATCGTTTGATAATCAGCTCCATTCCACGCATGAACTCTGCGACTTCACCATCAGAGGTTAGCTTTCCTTCTGGAAAAATACACACGATGTGGCCTTCATGCAGAGCGCGTTCTACTTCTTTAAAAGCATTTCGAATCGAGCTACGGTTGGTTGCGGAGATTGGAATAACCCCAGCTCTTTTCAAGAAACGTCGAATAGGCGGCAACTTGGTGTAATCTTCTTCCATCACAAAGCGGATCAAGCGAGGGCAAACGGCGCTCAGCAATAATGCATCCATATAACTCACATGGTTACAGATAATCAATGCGCCGCCTTTTTCTGGCAGGTGATGTAAATTTTTATGTTTAACTCGGTACATGGTGTGAGTGACCACCCACGTAAAGAAACGGAAAGCGTAAATAGGCACCTGATAAAACAGATACAACATAACCAAAGTGTTTCCTATCGCGAGCAGTACAAACAGTTGTGGAATTGAAAACTCCAAAATACTAAGGCAAACAATACCTAAAACAGCGCTCCCGACCATGAATAGCGAGTTGTAGATATTGAGCCCGGCGATTACTTGAGCTCGCTCATTTGGCTTTGCCCGTAGCTGCATTAGAGAGTAAAGCGGAACAATAAAGATACCGCCAGAGATCCCCAGTAGTAGAAGATAAGCAAACAGCGGCCAAAGTTCGGAATACGTCACAAACTGATGGAAAGAGTTAAAGTCAGGCAAAGACTCCGGAATTGATGTCGCCATCAACAGGCCGAAGATCGACATACCTAGGCTACCCATTGGCACGATGCCGATTTCAATACGGTGATTAGATAGTTTATCGCAAGCCAAAGAGCCAATCGCAATGCCTACCGAGAACAGTGCCAATAAAAACGCGACAGCGCTTTCAGTACCGTTTAGGTAAACCTTGGTGAAGTTGGGAAACTGAGTGAGGTAAGCTGCACCGAGGAACCAGAACCAGCTGATCGACATCAGTGCTTGAAAGGTTGGGCGGTCTTTTTTGGCAATAGCGAGTGTTGCGCGGGTTAGCTTTACTGGCTGCCACTTTACTTTCAGATCTGGTGCGTTACTTGGCGCTTCTGGGATAAAGTAACTTGATACATACCCGAGTACGGCAAAAGAAACAATACACACAGCAGCAATGAGTTTTGCGCTTTCTTCTGACGCAATAATACCAGCACCTAGAGTACCGATTAGGATGGCTAAGAATGTGCCTGTTTCAACCAGAGCATTTCCGGACACAAGCTCTTTGGTTTCTAACTGTTGCGGAAGTAGGGCGTACTTAACGGGGCCAAAGAAGGCACTTTGTGTCCCCATCAAAAACAGAAGCAGTAGTAATATTTCGTAGCTTTCGTAGATAAACCCGACCGCACCCAGTGACATTATCACCACTTCAAGAAGCTTAACTTTACGGATAAACCACGATTTTTCATATTTGTCTGCCAGCACACCAGCCAAAGCAGAAAATAGGAAGAAGGGCAGAATAAAAAGGCCAGCGGCCAAATTAATGAATAAATTGCTGGAAATAGGTAGCGTGTCTACGCTTGCGAAAGCAACAAACAGTAACAGAACATTTTTGAATATGTTGTCATTAAAGGCTCCCAGAAATTGGGTAATAAAGTAGGGTAGGAACCTTTTTTGCGTTAACAGCGAAGATTGGCTGCTGTTGTTCATTGTCTTTCCTTGGATGATTACCAGTTGGTTAAGTAGTTTGAGACTAGGTTATTGATCAACTCTTTACCATCGATAGGCTCAGAGGCGAAAAATTTATCATCAACGCTAAGTAGAGTAATTCCATGTACTCCAGACCATAATACACGGCTGGCTTTAACGACTTCGCTTTCAGTATGTTCAGGAGCAATCGCGATTAATAGTTGCTCTAGCATACCTGTCATTCTATCGATACGGTTCGATTGCCATTCAGGAAGGTTTTCACCGTTCATGTTGTGCTCAAAGATAAGCTGCCAACGGTGAGGGTGTTTTTGTGCAAAATCGTGGTAGCAGTAGGCAAGGTTGAATAGAGCTTGCTGAGGATTGCTCGATTGTTCAACTGCTACAGCAGATTCTGACGCCAGTTCATCTAATGTTTGAGCAACAACATGCAATAGCAATAGGTTGTAGTTGCCGAATACATTCACCAAGGTACTTGGAACATAACCAATCATATTGGCGATTTTGCGTAGACTTAACTCGTGATAAGAGTGCTCTTCTAAGAAGTCGGTCACCGTTTTTAAGGTTAATTGCACTAATTGTTCGCGAGTGTGATCGTTTCGTCTTGCCATGGGTACTTTCTATTAAATGAACATCGTTCAATATTTTAATGCTGCCCCAGAGTGCCGTCAATCCCTTCGCTAGTTTAGTAATCAATTAATAGCCGCAATATTATGATACATGTGTAAACGCCGTGAATATTTCATTGTTCTTTGTTAACGAGTATGATTAAGGTGTCGAAAGATAAAAAACCTATAAAGGATAATAATGAAACGATTTTTCTCACTAGTCGCGATCCTGTTGGTAACAGTCGCGGTGACGCCAATCGCGGAAGCGAAAAAGTTTGGTGGTGGTAAGTCATTTGGCAAAAGCTTTAAAACGGCTCCAGCACCAAAACAACAAAACACGAATTCGATCCGTCAAGATCAAACAAGTAAGAACACAGCAGCTAACTCTAGCAAGAAAGGCCTTATGGGCGGTCTGCTAGGTGGTTTACTTGCTGGTGGTCTTTTAGCTGCATTCTTTGGTGGCGCATTTGAAGGTATCCAGTTCATGGATATTCTGATTATGGGTCTGATTGCTTTCCTAGCGTTTAAATTCCTACGCGGAATGTTGGGTGCGAAGCAGGGCTCAATGAATCAGCAGAATGCACGTGGCCAACAGCCAGCATTCGGCGGCATGGGTCAGAACAAGTTTGAACAACCTAAGCAACAACCAAATGTTCATAACTTCGAGCAAGCACAACCTCAATCACAAGGCTCTGCTGGTGGCTTCGGTTTTGGTGCACAAAGCGATGTTCCACATAACTACCCACCGGGATTTGATCAAGCGGCATTCATCAATGGTTCTCGTGAGCACTACCGTACACTGCAAGGTGCATGGAACCACAACGAGCTAAACACGATTGAAGAATACGTATCTCCAAGCCTATTTGAAGACCTAAAAGCTGAGCGTAATAAGCTAGACGGTGATCAGCACACAGACGTAATGTACGTTGATGCTGAAATCGTTCGTGCAGACCACGATGGTAGCAAAGCACAGCTAAGCCTTCAGTTTAGTGGTCGTTACCGTGACACTGCGGATGGCGTTGAAGAAGATATCACAGATATCTGGCACCTAGAGCGTGACCTAACAACTGACAATGCACCTTGGTTAATTGTTGGTATTCAAGGCTAATTCCAAGATTTAACTCAACATCAATATGATGTAGTTATTCGGAATGACACCAAATAATTGAAAGCCCCTGCTGAGAAATCAGCAGGGGCTTTTTTGTGTCTAATGATATGTATCTGTAAGTTGCTGTTGGGAAATTGGCTTTGAGCTTTTTTTGGGGAGGAGAGGGAGCTTTAGATTCACGGAGCAATACCAATATGACGAAACATGCGGAACAGACAAATAACATGAGTGAAGGAAGAGTGTCATCACGACAAATATTGAGAGATGTATCTTATTCAAAGATTGGATTAACCTGAGACTAACTAACTGATTTTATTTGGATGTAATGAGTAATGACAAAGTTTTTTGAACCCGTATTGGAGCCTGAGATTAGTTTGCAGCAGAAACAGATAATTGCGAATGAATGCGAAGAACATGTATCTACCAATTGCTTAGGCTGCGCTGCTTATCTGGTTTGTGAACGTCATGCTGAAATATGGGATCACTGATGTTTGAATGAGTCAGATCGATTAAGTTTTTTGTAGTAGCGGGTAAGTGTTTAGGAAGTTGAGGGCAGTGTTTAGAAAGCAACGTTTAGAAAGATATAAAGCTCGGAAACGAAAAAAGCCAACTCAATGAGTTGGCTTTTCGATTTTCCAATTAAGGAGAATATGGTGGAGGGAGACGGATTCGAACCATCGAAGGCAGTGCCGGCAGATTTACAGTCTGCTCCCTTTGGCCACTCGGGAACCCCTCCAGGGTGTGTCTTACTCTTCACAAAGTAAGCCTAAATTGATGTTTTCCCATAAGCCCATCAATCAGGTTGTTCTCTTAACTCTTATAAAGAGGTAAGAAGAATATGGTGGAGGGAGACGGATTCGAACCATCGAAGGCAGTGCCGGCAGATTTACAGTCTGCTCCCTTTGGCCACTCGGGAACCCCTCCAGGGTGTGTCCTACTCTTCACAAAGTAAGCCTAAATTGATGTTTTCCCATAAGCCCATCAATCAGGTTGTTCTCTTAACTCTTATAAAGAGGTAAGAAGAATATGGTGGAGGGAGACGGATTCGAACCATCGAAGGCAGTGCCGGCAGATTTACAGTCTGCTCCCTTTGGCCACTCGGGAACCCCTCCAGGGTGTGTCTTACTCTTCACAAAGTAAGCCTAAATTGATGTTTCCCATAAGCCCATCAATCAGGTTGTTCTCTTAACTCTTAAAAGAGGTAAGAAGAATATGGTGGAGGGAGACGGATTCGAACCATCGAAGGCAGTGCCGGCAGATTTACAGTCTGCTCCCTTTGGCCACTCGGGAACCCCTCCAGGGTGTGTCTTACTTTTCACAAAGTAAGCCTAAATTGATGTTTTCCCATAAGCCCATCAATCAGGTTGTTCTCTTAACTCTTAAAAGAGGTAAGAAGAATATGGTGGAGGGAGACGGATTCGAACCATCGAAGGCAGTGCCGGCAGATTTACAGTCTGCTCCCTTTGGCCACTCGGGAACCCCTCCAGGGTGTGTCTTACTTTTCACAAAGTAAGCCTAAATTGATGTTTTCCCATAAGCCCATCAATCAGGTTGTTCTCTTAACTCTTAAAAGAGGTAAGAAGAATATGGTGGAGGGAGACGGATTCGAACCATCGAAGGCGGAGCCGGCAGATTTACAGTCTGCTCCCTTTGGCCACTCGGGAACCCCTCCAGGGTGTGTCTTACTTTTCACAAAGTAAGCCTAAATTGATGTTTTCCCATAAGCCCATCAATCAGGTTGTTCTCTTAACTCTTAAAAGAGGTAAGAAGAATATGGTGGAGGGAGACGGATTCGAACCATCGAAGGCGGAGCCGGCAGATTTACAGTCTGCTCCCTTTGGCCACTCGGGAACCCCTCCAGGGTGTTTTTTCCTATCTCATAACGGATAGGCTAAAGAGATGTTTTTCCCAACGCATCTCTCAAGTGCGGAGCGCATCATAGCAAACACGTTAAACCTGTAAAGAGTTTTTCTTATGGTTTTGTGTTAAATGCTGCCTTTTTGGGCAAAGATGGCGAAAAGTATGCATATTGCTCGTGAAGTGAACACCTACGCTCAGGTTTACGTAGTGACAGGTAACACCTTGAGGTAACTGACTTTCTGTATTGTGTTTGGTTTGTGTTATTGGCGAAGAAACGTAAATGGAATTTAACCTAGATTTACACTTCTTGACGTTACAGCATTCATCAGTTGATAGAATACGGTTAATTTCATTTATAGATAATAATACCAATCGTAGTAAGTAACTTGTCATTCTAGCTTGTTAAAATGCTCGATAACTGCGTTAGAATTTTTGATTGTAGGATAACTACTTATCGAAAATTCTGCCTTGTTCTCAAGCCTTTTCCCTACGCTATTTCTGACCACTTACTCACTGTGATTGGTACAAACTTACTTGCAGACCATTATTATGAAGCATAAATCTGTTTTAACCCTACTTAGCTTGTCTATTCTTATGGCGTCTCCAGCCGTACTTGCTAAGCGTATGGGCCCTAGCACTGTCACTGTTGTGACTGAGCAGGTTGATATTCACCAAGTTAGCCAATCTCTTTCGTTGGTCGGTAAGTTAGAAGCCGAGCAATCGGTCATGATCACTTCTGAAGTAGCTGGCAGAGTCGATTCTATCAACATTAAAGCCAATCAAGATGTCACTAAAGGGCAGATGTTGGTTCAACTCGATGATGACAAAGCGAAAGCCGCGGTTGCAGAGGCTCAAGCTTATTTAAAAGACGAGCAACGTAAGCTAGCGGAATTTCAACGCCTAGTGAAACGTAACGCGATCACGCAAACTGAAATTGATGCTCAGAAAACAAACGTAGAGATCGCCAACGCTCGCTTAGCTGCCGCAAACGCTAACCTTAAAGATCTACACATCAGCGCACCTTTCTCTGGCACTGTCGGTTTTATCGACTTTAGCCGCGGTAAAATGGTGACAGCAGGCACTGAACTCGTGACCTTAGATGACTTGTCTGTGATGCAGTTAGATCTTCAAATTCCAGAGCGCTACCTTTCTAAACTTTCTAAAGGTATGAAAGTAACGGCTCACACCAGTGCCTGGGGCGATACTCAGTTCACTGGCACAGTAGTTGGTATCGATTCCCGTATTAACGCTGAAACTTTGAACCTGCGAGTTCGAATTCATTTCGATAACAACAATGATTACCTAAAACCGGGTATGCTAGTCGCGGCTGATATGGACTTCCCACCAGTAGAAGCACCAATTATTCCAGTCCAAGCCTTGGAGTACTCGGGCACTAAACGTTTTGTTTATGTGATTGGCGAGGATAACAAGGCAACTCGAACAGAAGTGTTCTTGGGTGCGCGTATCGATAACGAAGTCGTGATTGATAAAGGCATCGAAATTGGTCAGAAGATCGTGGTGCAAGGTATCGTGAACATGCGTGACGGAGTCTTGGTTCAAGAGCTTGCCGTTAATCGCCCAACTGATGCAGCAAGTGATAAAAAAGCACAAGAGGGCGCTAACTAATGTTGTTATCTGATGTTTCTGTAAAGAGACCAGTAGCGGCTGTCGTATTGAGCCTGCTTTTGGTTGTGTTTGGTATCGTCTCTTTCAATAAGCTCGCGGTTCGTGAGATGCCTGATATTGAAAGCCCGGTGGTATCGATCAGTACTCGTTATGAGGGTGCGTCTGCCACCATCATTGAAAGTCAAATAACCTCCAATCTTGAAGACCAATTATCCGGTATCAGTGGTATCGATGAGATCGAATCCACAACGCGTAACGGCATGTCGCGTATCACTATTACCTTTGAGCTTGGTTACGACCTCAATACGGGTGTGAGTGATGTGCGTGATGCGGTCGCTCGTGCTCAGCGATCATTGCCTGATGAAGCCGACGACCCCATTGTTTATAAGAACAATGGTAGTGGCGAAGCCTCGGTCTACATTAACTTAAGCTCGACTGAGATGGACCGAACGCAGTTAACCGACTACACCGAACGAGTGTTGATTGACCGCTTTAGTTTGATCTCAGGTGTGAGCTCGGTGGATATCTCAGGTGGCTTGTACAAAGTAATGTACGTCAAGCTGAAACCTGCTCAGATGGCGGGTCGTGGTGTTACTACCTCGGACATCACTTCTGCATTGAACAATGAGAATATTGAAAGCCCGGGTGGTGAAGTACGTAATGACGCGATTGTGATGTCGGTGCGTACAGCTCGTTCTTACACTGAAGCGGAAGATTTCGAATACCTAGTGGTAAAACGTGCCTCTGATAACACGCCTATCTACCTGAAAGACGTAGCGGATGTATACATTGGTGCAGAAAACGAGAACTCGACCTTTAAGAGTGATGGCGTTGTTAACGTAAGTATGGGTATTGTGCCTCAGTCAGATGCAAACCCACTTGAGGTTGCTGACTTAGTACACAAAGAAGTCGAAGCAATTCAAAAGTTCCTACCTGATGGGACTCGTCTGGCGGTCGACTATGACTCAACGGTCTTTATCGATCGTTCGATCTCAGAGGTTTACAGCACACTCTTTATTACGGGTGGCTTAGTTATCCTTGTGCTTTACATCTTTATTGGTCAAGCACGTGCAACACTTATTCCAGCGGTAACCGTACCCGTCTCTTTGATCTCTTCGTTTATTGCGGCGTACTACTTCGGTTTTTCTATCAACCTGATTACCTTGATGGCACTTATCCTGTCGATTGGTTTGGTGGTCGATGACGCGATTGTGGTAGTAGAAAACATTTTCCACCATATTGAACGTGGTGAGTCACCACTGCTTGCAGCCTATAAAGGAACACGAGAGGTAGGCTTCGCGGTAATCGCAACAACGCTTGTATTGGTGATGGTATTTTTACCAATCTCGTTCATGGATGGCATGGTAGGTCTTCTGTTTACTGAGTTCTCGGTATTGTTGGCGATGTCGGTGATTTTCTCGTCGCTAGTCGCATTAACGTTAACGCCAGTGTTAGGCAGTAAAATCCTAAAAGCGAACGTTAAACCGAACCGTTTCAATCTGTTTGTCGAGCGCGTATTTGGCAAGCTTGAGTCTGGATATCGCTCGGTCTTGCGTCGTGCTCTAAACTGGCGTTGGGCAGCTCCAATCATCATTATCGCGTGTATGGGCGGTAGTTATGGCTTGATGCAACAAGTGCCGTCGCAACTGACTCCACAAGAAGACCGTGGTGTTATCTTTGCGTTTGTTCGTGGTGCCGATGCAACCAGTTACAACCGTATGTCTGCCAACATGGACATCGTTGAAGAGCGCTTAATGCCATTGCTTGGTCAAGGCTTCTTGAAGTCATTCAGTATTCAATCACCAGCGTTTGGTGGTAATGCGGGCGACCAAACGGGCTTCGTTATCATGATCCTAGAAGATTGGGATGAGCGTGACGTTACAGCACAAGAAGCGTTGAATGAAGTTCGTAAATCTTTGAATGGCATTCCTGATGTACGTGTATTCCCATTCATGCCTGGCTTCAAAGGGGGGTCAAGTGAGCCAGTTCAATTTGTACTTGGCGGTTCTGATTACACTGAACTTCAAAAATGGGCCGAGCTATTAAAGCAAGCCGCTGAAGAGTCTCCAATGATGGAAGGCGCGGACATCGATTACTCTGAGAAAACACCAGAGCTATTGGTAACCGTAGATAAGCAGCGTGCAGCAGAGTTAGGTGTTAGCGTTTCAGATATTTCAGATACGTTAGAAATCATGCTTGGCGGACGCAGTGAAACCACCTTCGTTGACCGTGGTGAAGAGTACGACGTATACCTGCGTGGTGATGAAAACAGCTTTAACAACGCTAATGACTTAAGCCAAATCTACATGCGAACTCAGTCTGGCGAGCTAGTTACGCTCGACACGCTGACGCACATTGAAGAAGTGGCATCCTCGATTCGTTTATCGCACTACAACAAGCAGAAATCGGTGACCATTAAAGCAAACCTAATGGAAGGTTACACGCTGGGTGATGCTCTGGATTTCCTTGATGAACAAGCGATTGAGCAGTTACCAGGCGATATCTCAGTTAGCTATTCTGGCGAGTCAAAAGACTTTAAAGAGAACCAATCAAGTATCTTAGTGGTATTTGCGCTAGCGATGCTGGTCGCGTACTTGGTACTGGCCGCGCAGTTTGAAAGCTTCATTAACCCGCTGGTGGTGATGTTCACCGTACCT
Organism: Vibrio sp. QJM3NY_26; assembly: GCF_057786005.1. Taxonomy (NCBI): domain Bacteria; kingdom Pseudomonadati; phylum Pseudomonadota; class Gammaproteobacteria; order Vibrionales; family Vibrionaceae; genus Vibrio; species Vibrio sp. QJM3NY_26. The sequence continues at coordinate 997,047 of NZ_CM173515.1, forward strand.
ATGGGTATCTTTGGTGGCTTCTTAGGTTTGGTGTTGATGAATCAAGGGCTTAACGTCTATAGCCAGATTGGTATGATCATGTTGATCGGTATGGTGACCAAAAACGGTATCTTGATCGTAGAGTTTGCTAACCAACTTCGTGACCGTGGCATTGAGTTTGAAAAGGCGATCATTGATGCTTCGGCTCGACGTTTACGTCCAATCTTGATGACGGCGTTCACCACACTAGCCGGTGCAATCCCATTGATTACTTCAACGGGCGCGGGTTACGAAAGCCGAGTGGCTGTGGGTACGGTTATCTTCTTTGGTATGGGCTTTGCAACTTTGGTTACTCTGTTCGTAATCCCTGCGATGTATCGACTGATTTCTGGCTCAACACGTTCTCCAGGTCATGTGGAAGCGGTTCTAAATAAAGAACTGAGCCACGATAACGTGGGAAGAAGCAGTCACGGTTAATGAACACGCACGGCTAATGAACATGGAATAGTGTAACAATATTGAAAAGCCTGCGTTTGCTCCTAGCGAATGGCAGGCTTTTTTTGTATAACAAACAGAGCTCAACGAATTAATACAATAAATCGAATAAAGGAAAGTAAAGTGGCTGAATTTAAATACAAAGATCTTTCTCAAGAAGAACAAGACAAACTAGACGCAGCAACCTTTCGTCGCCTGTTAGCACATTTAGATAGCAACAAAGATGTGCAAAACATCGACCTAATGATCTTGGCGGGCTTCTGCCGAAACTGTTTCAGTAAATGGTACAAAGCCGAAGCTGAGCAACAAGGCCTAGACTTGGATATCGATGACGCTCGTGAGCGCGTATACGGCATGACTTACGATGAGTGGAAACAAAACCATCAACCAAAAGCGACACCTGAGCAACTAGCGGCGTTTGAAGCGAAGCAGAAGCCAGAATAATTGTTCTCGCTAGAGATTGATTAATAGAACAAACCAAAAAAGAGCCCATCAGGGCTCTTTTTAATTTTGTACGCTAATCTTAGCTTTGAATGCTAGTGTCGAGCTTAAGCTAACTCACCCGTTTGCGAGAAAGCCTCTAACTTCGCCGCGTAAGGTTGTAGGTCACCAATATTTAGATTTACCCACTCGTCATTAAAGTAAGTGTCTAGGTAACGTTCGCCACTGTCACATAATAAAGTCACGATAGAGCCTTTCTCTCCGCGTGCTTTCATTTCACTGGCTAGTTGAAGCACACCGTACATATTAGTACCGGTTGATGCACCAACTTTTCGGCCAAGAATATCAGACAGCCAATGCGTAGTAGCGATACTTGCTGCGTCTGGAATTGTACGCATCTCATCAATCACACCCGAGATAAAGCTAGGCTCTGCACGTGGGCGCCCGATACCTTCAATTTTGCTGAATGTGTTGCCTTTGACATCCGCGTTGCCTGTTTTGAAAAATTCATGGAATACAGAATTCTCAGGGTCGACAACACAAAGTTTAGTTTCATGCTGTTGGTAGCGAATAAAACGACCAATGGTTGCTGATGTACCACCTGTACCTGGGCTCATTACCACCCAAGCTGGAACTGGGTGATCTTCCATCTGCATTTGATTGAAAATTGAGTTGGCAATGTTGTTGTTACCACGCCAGTCGGTTGCGCGCTCAGCGTAAGTAAATTGATCCATGTAATGCCCATTCAACTCTTCAGCCAAACGACGAGACTCTGCGTAGATTTCGTCAGAACGCTCAACAAGGTGCGCTTGACCGCCGTAGAATTCAATCTGTTCAATTTTCTTTTTCGCTGTGCATTTTGGCATTACCGCAATAAACGGAAGGCCAAGCAGGCGAGCAAAGTACGCTTCAGACACCGCTGTACTGCCTGATGAAGATTCAATGATCGTGGTTTCTGGGCCAACCCAACCATTACAAATCGCATAGAGGAAAAGGGAACGCGCTAAACGATGCTTCAAAGAGCCTGTTGGGTGTGTACTTTCATCTTTAAGATAAATATCAATGCCTTCTACGCTAGGTAGATCGAGCTTGATCAGGTGCGTATCCGCTGAGCGTTGGTAATCGGCTTCAATTTTACGAATCGCGTTGTTAATCCATTGATGGTCAGTACACATAGGCGTTCTCCTGAAACTAAGTAGGAATTCTTTGTAATTGGTATGGTTATAATTTAGCGATATCCAAGGAGAAAAACTTTGCCATATTTCCTTTGTTTTGCTTAAATTGTAGAAAATTATTCTCTTTAAAACTGATTTGGTGAAAGTGTGATAGATGCCGTAGATAAAAAGATATTAAGGTTGTTACAAGAAGACAGCACGCTGTCGTTGAATGACATATCTGAAGCGGTCAACCTGACGACCACGCCTTGTTGGAAAAGACTTAAACGACTTGAAGAGAACGGAGTTATTGAGAAAAGAGTCGCGTTGTTGAATCCTGAAAAGCTCGATCTTTCCTTTACCGCGTTCGTATTGATTAAAACCAGTGATCATTCTCATGAGTGGTATGGTCGTTTTGTGAATACTGTGTCTGAATTTCCAGAAGTGATGGAGTTTTATCGTATGGCGGGCGAGTATGATTATATGATGAAGGTTCAGGTGAAAGACATGAAGTGCTTTGACGACTTTTACAAACGCTTAGTGAATAGCATTGATGGTATATCTAATGTGACGTCGACTTTTGCGATGGAACCACTGAAGTACACGACAGCGTTGCCGCTGTAAGTTAAACCTAGCCACACGTTACATCTTGTCTCAGTTTAGACATCGCCTCTGCGATAAAGAAAAGGATTATTCATGTTTGCAAAAATCTCTACCGCGATCCAATTGGTGTTAGCCGTCGCCATTTTTTATTTAGGCTACACCATCTATTCATTTACCAATAAAGTCGGGGAGATCGTCGATACTTATCCGCAAGTTATTGAAGACTTATCGGGTCTTACCAAGGGACTAAAAGTGGAAGAGCTTTTGGCGTTTGCTGAGCATGTTAATGAACTGGCTCCTCAGGTGTTGGATACTGTAGAAGATGTCCGTAAAACCATCGATGAAGTTAATCAAACTGTTTCATCGGTCGATAGCAAAATCCCCGCTATCTTAGATGAAGTTAAGAGTGTTCGAACCGAAGTAGAGCAAGTAAGAACCGATGTTATTCCCCCAACACTAACGGAATTAAAACGATACCGTGTCGATGTAATGCCGCCAATGCTCGCTGAAAGTACATCTTATCGGGAGCAAACCATTCCAGTGATTGTCACTGAATCCGAAATGCTTAGAGCTGAAGTGCCTGATATTTTGGTACAAGCTAATCTGCTAGCCGATAAGAGTAGAGAGTTAGCTCAGGGAGCTGCAGAAGGTGCGGTGAAAGGGGTGGTGCTATCACCATTTAATCTACTGCGAGACGCTGGAGATGGCATTAAAATGCGAGTACAAAGTGAATTCGAGCCGACGTTAGAGGTTGAATAGACTTTACTGTTTTTGTGTGACGTTCTTTCGTCAGCGTTACTAAAAAGGGGCTAGGTATGATACCTAGCCCCTTTTGGGTTTGAACGTGCTTGTTCGCCGTTTCTAAAAATGTACGTCGCTTTTAAAAAATGCTCACAGTTATAAAAAGTGTTTGCTCGTTACTTGGTAAAGCGCATCACACCTTCTTGAACGGCTGTCGCGACTAGCTCACCTTTTTGGTTGTAAATCTCACCACGTACTAAGCCGCGAGTATTGGCAGCGGTCGGGCTTTCAATCGCATATAGCAGCCATTCATCCATTTTGAATGGACGGTGGAACCAAATAGAGTGGTCAATCGTTGCAACTTGGAAGTTTGGCGTCATGATCGATACTTCATGAGGGTGAAGCGCTGTCACCAAGAAGCCCCAATCAGACGCGTATGCCAACAAATATTGGTGAATAAGCTGGTTGTCTGGCAACGCACCATTTGCTCTTACCCACAAGTATTGTTTCGCTTCGGCTTTTTTAGGGTTTAGTGGATTAACGACCGTAACAGGGCGCATCTCAATCGGTTTTTCTCCACAAAAGGTTTTGCGTAGCTTCTCTGGTAAGAATTCAGCGATATGGCTCGCTAACTCGGTTTCTGATGCAAAGTTCTCTGGCCCTGGAATATCAGGCATTGCAATTTGGTGTTCAAAACCTGGAGCATCGCCATGATAAGAAGCTGTGAGATAGAAAATAGGGCGGCCATTTTGAATTGCTTTAACACGACGTGTGCTAAAGCTGCGTCCATCTCTTAGGTTTTCAACATCGTAAATAATTGGCTTTTCAGGATCACCAGGGTACAGAAAGTAACTATGGAACGAGTGAACACTGCGGTCGTCTTGAACGGTATAGCGAGCCGCAGAAAGCGCTTGTCCCAATACCTGACCGCCATAAACCTGGGGAAGACCTAGGTTCTCACTTTGCCCTCGGAATAAACCTTCTTCCAGCTTTTCTAGCTGAAGTAAACTGAGTAATTCTTGTAAAGGTTGACTCATCGCCAGCATTCCTCTTCGTAAAATGGGTGTCAGATTAGTGTGCTAATCATTTAGCTTAGTCAAATATCTGTCAATAAATCATAGGGTTTCGAGACAGAATATGAAAGCTCTCTTATAATTAGGCCGTAGATTTGTCGATTCCGACAAACATGTTGAGAGAAATTGAATATGAAAAAGGCTCTAATTTTTATTACGTCTTTATTATCGTTTGGCCTACTGGTTGGTTGCCAAGCAACATCAGAAACGAATGCTTCTCAAGAAGCCGTTGCAGAGAATACCCAAGTGATTTCAGGCACAGTAAGCTATCGTGAACGAATTGCATTGCCAGAGAATGCAGTTATTACCGTAACGCTAGAAGATATTTCACTTGCTGACGCGCCATCAACGGTGATTGCGACTCAAGAATTCACAGCTGATGGTAAGCAAGTCCCTTTCGCATTCGAATTGAGCTACGACAACAACAAAATTCAAGCTAACCACCGTTACAACATGCGCGCAACGATTCATGTCGACGGTAAGTTACGTTTCACAACAGACACAATTAAGCCTGTAATTACTGATGTAGAAAACACGCAACAAGCAGACTTGCGCTTGGTTGGTGTTCGTTAACTAGGAATGGATGCCATATCAAGGCATCTTGACTAGCTTATTAGCTTATTAGCTTATTAACTAGTTATGTAATTGATGGCAGCTCTAGGGCTGCCATTTGTATATTCTGAGTTTTACCTTTCCTGCGTCACTCACTTCAACCCCTTCTTCGACCAGATGCTTCTTTTGGCGATCAAACGAATCCCCCTTCAAAGAGATCTCACCTTTGCTGTTAATCACTCTATACCAAGGTAGTGTACTTCCTTCAGGCAAGTTGCCTAATGCTCTACCTACATGTCGTGCATAGCCCGGAAAACCTGAAAAACGTGCTATGTCTCCATAAGTTGTTACTTTCCCATATGGAATTTGGTGAATCACAGCAAAGATTTGGGGCAAAAATTGGTCCATACTAAAAGTTCCTAGTTCATTAATACCACGGATCGGTAGAAGGAGAGGGCTATGGTATTTTCAACGTTTCAGTTCTTGATAACCACATTATTAGCGGTTGTTTGCGCGAGAGCAATCAGTTTAAGTGAGGGAGATATCCCAGTACTTGCAATGGTTATTCCTGCTTTATGGATCTTACCGCAGGGAGGCATCGCAGGGTTAGCTTTGCTCGCATCCATGACTGCCTATGGTTTAACCCTGCCTTTACAACCCATCACGCTGTCTGTCAGTGCGTGGGTATTATTCCCACTGCTTATGGTGGTCTTTTCAAAACGCAGTAGTTTATCCGTCGTAATTATTTCTGGCTTGATTGTAGCAACTTTGCAAGTCGGGATTATGGTAACGCAGTCAGCAGGTAAGCTTGATGGCGCCCCCTGGATTACCACACTACAGACTTTGTCGATCATTGTGATTTGGTGGGCAGCGAATCACCTTAAACCAGCCAGCCGACACAGCTGGTGGTCATTAGGTTTGATTCTTCCATTGTGGATAGCCGACTTACCTTATGCAGCTTTGGTTGCTTTGTGTGTTACAGGCATTATGGCATCGATGGAAACACTGACGCGTTTGAAAACCTTCCGATGGAATAAGCTATTGTGTTGGACATTACCAACGGTCGGTTTTGCTGCTCTGGTGATTACCCCAAGCATTGAGGTTCCAAGCCCGGTATTTGTGGTTTGGTTGTGCCTGTTAGGCACGGCATGGATGACAGATTACATCCTTCGCACCGAAGATAACGAAGACATCGATATCTAGCACCACAGAAACTCAAGCCCTTAGAACGCAGGTAAATGGTGAATTTACCTGCGATTTTCTATTGGTTTGAATAAAGGATAAGCACTTAGACAGCAATTGTTCAAAAATAGGGTCGAAGAGCTTGCAATGGTTGCTGCGATGCTTAATAATCCAATCACTCTTTGAGGCAAGCCTCTTAGAAAAAGAATCTATGGAGGCTCTGGTCCTCCCGCAACACTAACTTGTGAACTCGGTCAGGCCTGGAAGGGAGCAGCCGCAGCAGGCGACGTGTGTGCCGGGATGTGGCTGGGGCTTCCACCCATATAAAAAGCCGCTCTTAATGAGCGGCTTTTTGCTATCTGAAGCTTTTTAATTGTAGTTTTAAATAACGTCTTCAAGTCTATTGATTAGCTACTATAGCGCTTACTTGTCTCGTACTAATCGCTCTTTATCTAATAACGCGCGTTTACGTTCCAATCCCCAACGGTATCCACCTAGCTCCCCATTACTTCTCAGAACGCGATGGCAAGGTACCAGCACGCCAATCCGGTTTTTACCACAAGCTGATGCTACCGCTCGAACCGCTTTTGGTTTGTCGATCTCACCAGCTACTTCACTGTAGCTCACAATATCGCCTTCTTTGATGCTCAATAAAAACTGCCATACCTTAATCTGAAATGCAGTTCCTCGAATATCCAGTGGCAAATCAGGTCTTGGGGCGCCTTGACTGATGTGCTGATCGAGTGCTTCTATCCAGAAATCCAACTCGGGCGTATCTAGTGACGCAGAAATTGTCAGTTCGGCTTTTGGGAACTCGCTACTCAATTGCTCTAATAGTGCTTGTTCATTGTCACCAAATTGCACGAAACAGACGCCTTTATCGGTCGCGGCCATCATCATGAAACCGAGTGAGGTTTGGCGGCATGCATAATTGATTGTTTCGCCAGCGCCTCCTGCTCGATAGGCTTTTGGTGCCATACCGATGTTGCGAGTTGCTTCTCCATAGACACGACTAATTGAGCCAAAACCAGAGGCGTAGATGGCGTCGGTTACGCCGTCTCCTTGTTTTAGAGAGCTCTTAAAGTGACGCATTCGAACGGCATCTTGATACGCTTTAGGTGACACTCCGAATGCTTCTTTGAACAGCCTTTGTAATCGTGAGGGAGATAATTCCGCAATTTCACCTAAGTTAGAAAGTGTGAGTTTCTCATCAGCGTGCGCTTCAATGTGGCGTGCAACTTCTACCAATTTTTCTACTCGAGAGTTTCCCGGAAAAGGGTGGCAGCGTTTGCATGGCCTGAAGCCTGCCAACATCGCCATTTCAATGCTTTCAAAGAACCTCATGTTCTCAGGTTTTGCAGGCCTCGCAGAACACGATGGCAAGCAATAAACACCCGTAGTGATAACACCATAGAAAAATTGCCCGTCGAAAGACTTGTCTCTGACGGCTATCGCTTTTCTCATTTCGAGTTCTGGTGGCATTGGCATGGCTTAATCTCTACTTAATTACTGGTCTATCACTATCTAACCGCATGTTCGGTGATGGTTCCATCCGTTTCTTGCTAACTAATTTTATTATAAGCACTTGAGGTTCAATCGCTCTTGGATTGAACAATATAGATATAACGCAAAAATCGGATGTTTTGTATTTCTGTGGGTCGCTAAGATTGATCATATACCAATTATTTAAGAGTGAACTGAACCATGACATCGACTATTAATATCTCAATGAATGCCCGTGTGTGGGCAATGCTGATTGTTCTTTCCATGCTATGGGGAGGATCGTTCTTCTTCGTTGGTGTTGTGGTTACTGATCTTCCTCCGTTAACCATAGTCGCGCTTAGAGTGGGAATTGCTGCCATCACTTTGTGGATTATTGCTTTGATGATAGGGCTTCGCCCGCCTAAAGAGTTGCGTGTTTGGGGGGCCTTTTTAGGAATGGGTTTACTTAATAATGTCGTCCCGTTCGCGCTTATCGTATGGGGGCAAACTCAAATCGCGTCTGGGCTAGCGTCGATCCTTAACGCAGCGACACCGATCTTCGCGGTTGTGGTGGCAGGAATATTATTACCTGATGAGCGTGTAACACCGCTAAAACTCGTGGGTGTCGGCATTGGTTTTGTTGGTGTGGTTGTGATGATAGGGTTGCCTGCTCTGAGCGGAGGTGGCAGTTTTATTGCTCAGTTGGCAATCATCGCGGCTGCTTTGTCATACGCTTTTGCAGGAGTGTACGGTCGTCGATTCAAAGCTATGGAGATCAATCCGATTATCACAGCGGCAGGGCAAGTAACAGCATCAACGATTGTTTTAACCCCTGTTGCGTTAATGGTGGATGGCCCACTTGATGTTGTAGCAATGAGTGGAGATACATGGGCGGCTATCGCTGGGCTTGCAGTTTTATCGACAGCGGTCGCTTATGTACTGTACTTTAAAATTCTAGAACTGGCAGGGGCGACCAATGTTTTACTCGTTACCTTGTTAGTGCCTGTTTCCGCCATCTTGCTTGGTTCTCTGTTCCTCAATGAGTCGTTAGAAGTTATTCACTTTGTTGGCATGTTGTTGATCGCTATTGGCTTGTCGGCCATCGATGGAAGATTGTGGCGCCGTATTAAACTGGCGAAGGTTTGAGTGGTATATCGCCCCCAATCTTCATCACAAAGCCGTTTTTAGTAAACGGCGTTAATTCGCAGGCAACACAACAGCAGACGCTTCTTCGTCTGAATCTTCTTTGTCTTCTACTTTGTCAGCAACCCAATCAATTGTCTTTGTTAAGTAGAGCTTATTGGTTTCTATATCACACCAACTTTTTGACAGCCCTCGGCGATTAAACTCACTGCCAATCGCTGCGAGTGTTTGGTTGCTTGAGCGCCCGTAATACAAGGTGTCGCACAGTTGCAGGTTCGACATCGATTGAGGATACGTATTGACTGACGAGGAGTTCATACTTAAAGCTTTGGATTGATTGTGTGTGCAGCCAGTTAGGCTCAGGAAAAAGAAAAGGATTAGCGTATTTTTCATGGTGTATCAGGTCTGTTGCCGATGATTAGAAGAGAGTATTGCCATGATTGCCACACTAATTTGTCAATTTCTCGCCAACTAGTTATAGACCAAGACTTTCCTCCCAGTTAGAAAGCGTTATTAAGCCAACGACGAAAACGGTATTAACGACCAAATGCGCAATTTTGTACAAAAGTTGCGAGAGCCTATAGAGTAGACTGATAAGTCGCTCGATAATTAAAAGGCTTGGGGATGGTTATGGATAACAAAAAGCGTTCTAAAGAGAAAGCCGAATACAAGATCACAGAAGAACTCGGTGGCCTTGAAATCCTCAATGCAGAATATGAAAAGCAGAACTTCTCACGTCACAGCCATGAAGGTTACACTCTCGGTGTGATTGAGCAGGGTGCTCAGCGCTTCTATCGAACGGGAGGGCATCATGTCGCGCCTCAAGATGCCATCATTCTGGTTAATGCTGATGAAGTTCATAGCGGTCATTCTGCTACCGAAGGTGGTTGGGCGTATCGTGCAATGTATCCACTGCCAGAACAACTTGCCAAAATCACGCAGGAACTCAATCTGCCGAATTACGGGGCTCCTTACTTCCCTAGAGCGGTTGTTGAAGATCCTGAACTCGCCAATCAACTCAGATTAGTTTTCAACACGATTGATGAATCAGATAATCGCCTGCTAAGAGAAACCTTAATGTACGGGATGTTGGTTAAACTGATTAGCCGACATGGTAAATCGAGCCTTAAACCTCAATTAGATGGAAAAACTCAACGGCAACTTATTCTAGTGAAAGAGTTTTTAGACGATTTTCCACAAGCGGATGTGTCATTGGAAGAATTGTCGAAGCTTGCGGCTTTAAGCCCATTTCACTTGGTGCGCTCTTTTCAAAAAGAATTTGGTCTTCCGCCACATGCATATCAAATTCAATCCCGACTCAGGCTTTCGCGTAAGTTGCTAAAGCAAGGGCATTCGATCTCGGACACTGCTCAAGAGTGTGGCTTTCACGATCAAAGCCATTTTCATCGACATTTTAAGAAAGCCAACGGTTACACCCCAGGTCAGTATATTAAGATGTGCTGATCTGATCGCTTTTAACTTTGTGCTTTGGCGATAAAGCAAATTTGTACAATCGAATAAGTGAGTGCTCTTTTACAGTGGAAAACCAATGTAACGAGAACTAGGAAAATATGGATAACAACACAATGGATAGACGTACGCAGTTATGGAAAGGCGTTATGGCAGCGATGCCGTTAAGTATTGCCGTCATACCGTGGGGCATATTAGCGGGCTCGTATGCGATAGATGCTGGACTGAATCAGCTTCAAGCTCAGGCTATGTCTGCCATTTTATTTGCAGGTTCAGCTCAACTGGTGGCTGCGGGTATGTTTAAAGCGGGCATTGGTTTAGGGACTATGTTGTTAACCACGCTGTTTATTACGTCAAGACACTTTCTTTATAGTGTCTCTATGCGTGACAAAATTAGTCACCTTCCTGCACGTTGGCGTTTATTGCTTGGTTTTTGGCTCACTGATGAGTTGTTCGCGATTTGCAGTGGGCAATCCCAACAAGAGTTTAATCGTTGGTATGCCGCAGGCGTGGGCGGCGGATTTTACCTCGTTTGGAATATTGCCAGCTTTGTCGGCATTGTCGCAGGTAGTCAAATTCCATCACTTAACGAGATTGGCCTCGATTTTGCGGTCGCCGCGACTTTCATTGCTTTGGTTTTTCCTTTGATTCGAACACTGCCAACGGTGGTGTGTGTTGTGGTGTCATTGGTGACCTCTGTGGCAATGGCGGTCAATCAGGTTGAAGGAGGGCTGATGATTGCTGCGATTTCAGGTATGTTGGCGGGCTTCATTAGTGAATCATTTGTTGAACGTAACAATGGTCAGAAACAAGCCAATGAAGGAGAGTCTGCATGATTTGGTTATCGATCGTACTCATGACAGCGATTGTTTTTTTCAGTCGATATGTGTTTCTAGAACCTACAATTCCTCTTCGACTAAATAGCACAGCGAGGCGTCTACTACGTTATTCAAGCCCTGCGGTATTAACGGCTATTTGGGGGCCGATTGTATTCGCTCCTGAGCAATCATTCTGGCCAAGCCTCGAAAATCCATATTTGATCGGTGCTCTTGTGACTGGGTTGTTGATATGGAAAACAGGCAATGTGCTGTTAACGATTGGAGTCAGTATGGCGGTGTTCTTGTTCTACAACCTTGTCGTGGTTGATTTCCTTTTCCATTAATACGCAGCTCAATTGATACGGTGTGTCGCGGCATTAGTTATCCTCGTTTCAAGTGTATGAGTCATTACTTGAAACGAGTGCTCCTAGGTTCAATTTAGTATAAATACCTGTGCTCCTTTATTCAGAGGCGATCTGTCCTTACCTCCCTAAACATTTCCGAATGATGTTTCTTATTTGAGTGCAATTGATTTTATATGATTTCGTGCTGTTTAATTCGTTTTACTTATGGATTAAAAGGAAGTAAATTTGCAAATAATTCAACATGTTGAGTTGCTATTTTACGTATGTCGATTTCGCAATTAGGTAAGATTTAAATGAATTGGTTTATTGAAGTATTAAAGAAGCCTATGGAGTTTCGAGGGAGAGCTCGTCGCAAAGAGTACTGGTACTTTTTCGCTGTAAGCGTCGTAATTACTCTCGTTTTAACTCTCATAGATCAAGGGCTAGGTTGGTATAACTCGAATTCTGCGATCGGAATTTTAAGTGGGGTATTCTCTTTATTTATCATCTTACCAAGCTTATCAGTCACGATACGCAGGTTACACGATATGGGAAGGACTGGATGGTGGGTACTTCTCTTTTTTGTTCCTGTAGCCGGCTTTTTTATCATGTTATGTTTCTTAGCATTTAATGGTACTGCAGGAGCAAACAAGTATGGTGATAATCCTAGGTCGGTACCCCAAGTTTAATTTGCTCAATATGATGCGTTATCCGCGGCATTTAAGAGTGTGTTCGATGAGCTATCTATATGTCGAACGCATAGCGTAATTAATTTAACAGGACATAAGGACCTAACAATGTACAGATTTCTCGTAATCTTATTTCTACTCGTACCTCTGAAATTATCGGCTGCACAAGATACTAAGCAAGCATTAGTACAAGAGCTTCTTCAGATCATGGATGTCGATTCCACGTTGGACGCGGTATACGTTCAAATGGATAGCATGATGACCAATATGTCTAAAGAGCTAGAGGTTTCGGAGTCAGAACGAGCTATCTTTGATGATTACTATCAGAGTATGAACGAGTTGATGAAAGAAGAGGTCAGTTGGCAAAAACTGGAACCAACAATTGTAACGATCTACAGTAATCAATTCACTGAAGATGAGCTCGGTGCGATGATTGATTTCTACAAAACAGAACATGGGAAAAGCATTCTGAAAAAAATGCCAACTGTGACGACAGAGTCGATGGTTATGACTCAGTCATTAATGCAGCAAGTGATACCTAAGGTTCAAAAGTTAACGATCAAACTAAAACAAGATCTAAAAGCACATAGAGGCTCCTAATTAAAAGTCATCAGGTTGGTGATTCTAATTAACGCTCTATACTTGTTCGATAATGCCTCGATTCTCACAACACCGTGTGTATTCTATGTAATGACTTATGTGTTACGAACGTAATCAGGCATAATAGCGTCCCCACAGCTGAATCATTTTAGGTGTGGGGATCGTGTTTTAAGGTTCTGGTAAGGAGTTAGTTTGGCTAAGAAATATTATGTGGTTTGGAAAGGTCGTACACCGGGTATTTTTACCACTTGGAATGAGTGTAAATCGCAAGTTGATGGCTTTGCTGGTGCGCGATACAAATCGTTTCCTACATTAGGCGAGGCTGAATCTGCTTTAGGTGGTAAAACGTCGTCTGCGTCAGGTTCTTCGGCTACAAAGCCAAGCTCTGCGGGTAAGGCGACTAAAGCGAAGGTTCCGCCTCTCTCTCAACAACAAATCACTGATATGCCTTTTGATATCAAGATCTTTACTGATGGCGGTTGTGAGCCAAACCCAGGTGAAGCCGGTACAGGCTTAGCGGTGTACCTGAACAATGATTTAACTGAGTTGTGGTATGGTCTTTACCAACCAATGGGTACTAACAATACCGCAGAGCTACAAGGTTTGAAGCAAGCATTTATAATTGCAAAAGAGAAACTGCAAGCCGGCTTGTCTGTTGCAATTTATAGTGACTCAAAATACTCGATTGACTGTATTACTAAGTGGGCAACGGGCTGGGAGAAAAAAGGTTGGACGAAGTCGGGTGGTGAAATCAAAAACCTCGATATCATCAAGCCAGCTTATGCGATGTACCAAGAGCTCGCTTCTCAAATCACTATCCACCATGTTAACGGTCATGTTGGTATTGAAGGTAATGAACTTGCAGACCGAATGTCGATCGTTGCGATTGCTTCTAAAGAACAAGATCTGAATCGATATACAGAGACAGACGATCTTACTGAGATATTAGCGTTGCGAGCGGGTTAATAAAGCTCGGCGAGCTGTTTTTTAATCACGGAATCAAGTCTAGCCCAGCGTAGGGCTAGTTTTATCCAAACTAATACCATATTAAGCGTTACAGTGCGCACCAATGTAACGCTATGGTTTGTGTCTTTCTCTTCTAGTTTCAAATTCATTTCACATCTATCTGCGTGTTTTTAGATAGTCTTAAACTGGGTTTTCTATCCAATGAGACAGTTGTTGAGCTTGTTTAAGAGAGTTAAATCGCTTCTCTACTCTGGTTCTTGCCATCATCCCCATTTCTGTTTTGTCTTCGCTACTTAATTGCGCAAAACGCTCAATGCTTTCTCTTAACTCTTCGACGTTTTTTTCATTCACTAAAAATCCGGTATCAGGTGTGACAATTTCCTTACAGCCCATAATGTTGGTTGTAATCACGGGTGTTCCGACTGCCATGGCTTCTTTTAGTACTAACGGTCCAGTATCGACACAACCTGTTTCTGAAAAGCAGAAAGGAGCGACTAAACAATCGTAGCTCGGTAAGTGCTCTTTTACCCACCCATGAGGCTTTGAACCAAGAAAGCTGACATTTCGAGTTAGCCCTTGTTGTTCGACTTGCGCTTTTAACTGGGACTCTAGATCTCCAGTACCGACGATATCGAGATGAATGTCCAGAGGCTCGGCTATGGGTGCTAAGGCATCAATGAGAAAGTGGATACCTTTTTGTTCAACTAATCTTCCAAGGAAAACAAAGCGAAGCTGCTTGGTTTCGGTCTTTGGGTGTAGTTGAAATTGCTTGGTATTTACACCGCAATGCAGGAGCTTAATATTACCTTTTGCCATGTGATTAAAGTCGGTGAGCATGTCTTTACAGACCGCGACTACAAAATCGCTCGATGTAATCTTATGTTCAATATCGTAAGCGAACTCGTAAACATCATGGCCATGGGCGACAAACGAGCAAGTGATGTTGAGAAGCTTAGCGGCGACAATAGCGTGGGCAGTGGTGTGTTGGCAGAAGTGAGCATGGACATGGTTAACGTCTTTTTCTGCGAGTTGTAAAGCCAACTTAAATCCATAAGCGAAAAGTGACTTCTTCGGCATGCTAGTCTGCTTAGATACAAACGAAAGTGCTTTGACAAAACCCACCCAGTTGATGCTAGTTATCTTGCCCGCCCGAACATCCTTGCCAATTTTCACGATGTCATAGTCGAAAGCTATTTCACTTTCTTCTACTTCGAATGCCATTACGCATACCTGATGCCCACACGCTTTCACGGAGTCGACTTCTGTCTGAATGAATGTCTCGCTCAGTACAGGGTAGGTAGGCGCTACAAATGCTACTTTTTTCATTTTTAAGCTCCTTTTACTGGCCACTAAAATGGATTAAGCAAGATACGAACCAAGATGAAAGGGTGTTTTTTCGGCGCTTTTTAATGGTTTTCTTGTGGTTATCGTTAGGTTGCTACTGGTTTTCTCAAAATGGCATTCAAATTGGAAATTTGAGTATTTCTGCAGACTGCGCTTGGTCGTCATTTTGCGAACAAGCACGTAGGCTGCTGATATAAAGCCAGTTTAATAGTGAGGAATGCTCGGCACAGGATATGCAGAAGTAGCTGTACAACGTATAAATTTGAGAGCGTCACTATGGCTAAAGTTAGTATTGTTATTCCTACTTATAATTGTTTGGACTATCTTCCGAAGGCAATCGGCAGCGTACTCAAACAGACTCATCAAGATATCGAATTAATCATTATTGACGATAACAGCAATGATGGAACGTCAACTTATCTCGCATCCATACACGACGAACGTATAGTTAAAATAGCGACTCTGGGTGTAGGTGCACCTCAAGCCAGAAACCTAGGGATTGAAAGGGCGACTGGTGAATTCATCGCTTTTTTAGATGCTGACGATTTCTGGTATCCAGAGAAAATCGAGCGACAGATCGAGTTCCATCAACGAAACCCTGAGTTGGCGATGAGTTTTACCAATTACGAACATCTCACTGAAGACTACCAAGTGATTATCGACTGCTTTAGCTATTGGTCACAGTTCCAAGAGAAAGATGAGTTGTTCTTCAATATTGAAAAGCCACTGGAGTTCATTATTGAAAACAACGTGATTGGTACATCGACAGTGATGGTTAGAGCTGATGTGTTCTCTCAAACAGACAGTTTTAATGCTGATATAAAGTATGGGGAAGATTGGGAGTTATGGCTTCGACTCAGTGAGAATCATCAGATTGGTGTGCTGAATTCAGTGCAGGTTGGTTATTTAATGAGGTCGAGTTCTGTCACTCAAACTGAAAGCTTCAAATTGAGGAATTTGCAGTCTATAGAGACTATTCTTCAGCGTTACCAAAATGGCAGTGAACGTTGGAACCTGCCTTCTTCTAGCTTTAAAATCGCAAAGGCGAGAATACTAGAAGGCTACGCTGATTATTATCGAAGTCTACACCACAACAAACAGGCGGTTGCTTATAGCTTTCGATCTTTGGTTATGGCCCCTCAAAAGCGAACGTTACGACACCTAATCGGTGACTGTAAGAGTTTCCTAACACCCGCATGGTAAGGAACAGGTGATTGCTATGGGGTCTTTAAAACAGTCAGCCTATTACGCCATTGGTATTGTGATGATGAAAGGAATATCACTAGTGATGATCCCTTACATTACTCACAAAATGACGCTAGCAGAATACGGTTCTTTAGAAGCGATTGTTTTGTTAGCCGATATTGGAACGATATTGTTTAGCTTTGGTATCGTTGAGGCAATGTACCGTTATGTGGGCGTGGCAGATGGCGATGAAAAACGGGAACTCATCTCGAACTGTTTTACGTTAAGTGTTTTGGTGTGTGTACTCGGAGGGCTATTAATTGCGCTCAGTATGCCGTTGTTACTCTTAATGTTGCCCGTCGAATTTCAACCCTACCAAATTTTACTACTGCTTATTCCTACGATGCTTGATGGGGCAATCTCTATTCCTCTTACCCTAATGCGAATGAACGCGATGGCGAAGCGATTCTGCTTGCTTAATGTATTGAAAGCGGGTGTTCAAGCCTTCATGACTTTTGCGCTTCTTGAGGCTGGATATGGTATTGATGGTGTGCTGATTTCTGCTGCAGTCTCTAGTGTGCTGCTAATGATTTGTTTAGTGCGCTATCAATGGCAAGAGATGGGAACATTTGGTTGTTTTAAATACTCAACTAAGATCTTGAAGTTTGGGTTACCCGCTTTGGTCGGGGGGGCATCAATGTACATGATCACGGGTTTAGATCGTTGGGTCATGGCAAGTTTCGTTGGAGTCGAAGAGCTGGCGATTTATGCAGTCAGTGGTAAATTTGCGTTGATTCTTGGATTGTTATTACAACCCTATGCACTTTGGTGGTTCCCAAACCGTGTCGCCATTCTTCAACAGACAGGCGGCAGTAAACATTGTGCTGATAAAGCCTTAGTCGGCGTTAATTTTGCCATCGTATTGGGTGCTTTGATGATTCTAACTGTTCCAGGTTTTATCGCTTTAATTTTGCCAAGTAGCTATCAATATGCGGGTACGATTGTTGTCGCATTGCTTGCCATTAGTGTTATCAAGAACGCAGGTGATTATTTGAATCTTGGCTGTTTCAGTGGAAACTCAAGTCAATCACAAATGTGGATTCAAGGCGGATGCGCGATCTTGGCCGCTATTGGTTATGTTACCGTAACGCCCATTTATGGCGTGTGGGGTGTTATTGTTGTTCTCTGTGGCACTTACATATTGCGATTACTACTTTTATATTTCGTTAGTCAAACAATGGAGCCGTTACCTTATCAGCACAGTAAGTGGATTGTAGCGCTCAGTATTGCGGTAGTTGCGGTCACTTGTGATCGATTGCTCGGGTTGGTGCTCGTTGATGTTCATGACTTTATTTTAGGAAGCTTTATGGCAGTGATGACGCTTGTGGCCTTTATTAAATACTCGGTCATCATGATCCCTCAGGTGGTACTTGATAGGTTCACGTCAAACAAACCTTCACAGGTAAGTTGATATTACCTCCTATTCAGAACTTGAATGTTTCTAAGTCAGTGAATCAAAAGTCTTAGAAGTTTAAAATAAAACACTGTTCATAATGTTTATGATTAGATAGTATTTATAGGTTTGATGAATATTAACTATGGAAAGAATTATGAATAAGTGGATTGTACTTTCAGCTCTGTTTTCGACCTTCTCTTACGGTGCCTTAGACCTTTCTAACTCTGATTTACCAGCGGGAGACTTTGATGTACCAGAAGCCATCTCGTTGGAACAACAAAACATCGTATGTGAAAGTGTTGTTTGTAATTCTGTCTCTGAACCTAAATCTGTTCCGGTTGTTGGCAACGTACCTGAACGCGAGCCGAATCAAACGTTAGAAACTCTCGCGAGTGCGATTTATATCGTCGGTGAGATTGGGGTTGCGGAAAACCTGTCGACTCCAGAATACGAGCAATTCTTCGAAAACTAATTCAAGGGGTGTGGCAGAGTATTGGCACAGCTTTCAAGTGTTACTATAAAAGATTTCAAATGCTGTTATAAAAGGTAATATTGCGTTAAACGATTCAATAACCTTGGCATATTGTAACTAGGAAGTCTCAATGGAAATATGGAAGTTACTGCTGTTTATCCCGGCCTGTTTTGCGCTCAACATGACGCCGGGCCCAAATAATCTATTGTCGATGAACAACGCTCGCTGTTATGGATTTCAAGCTGCTTTAGTTGCTGGGTTAGGAAGAGTTGCTGCCTTTTCTGGCATGATCGCGTTAGCTGCATCGGGCTTAGCCGTTGTGCTTTATACTTCTGAAACCTTGTTCTTTCTCATCAAGCTATTTGGCGCCATGTATCTATTGTGGATTGCGTTTAACTTATGGCGCTCACAAGCCAGCCCTATTGTTGGAATTGATCGTAACAAAAATTGGTTCGGCCTAGTCAAACAAGAGTTCACACTCGCAGCTGGCAACCCTAAAGCCATTCTTATCTTCACCGCATTCCTACCTCAATTCGTTGATGTTTCAGCGAACGTTAACACTCAGTTTTTTATCTTGGGAAGCACGTTCCTTGTGTTAGAAATGCTCGCTATTTCTATCTATGCTGCTTTTGGTTTATATCTACGAAATTGGTTCTCACAGCCTAAAATGGCCAAGCGCTTCAATAAAGCATGTTCTGTGTTTCTTGCCTTATCTGGTGCGAATTTGTTATTGAGCCGTCAGTAGGGTTCGTTCTGCTATTTACACGGATAGAAGGAATGCGATGAATAATCAAGACCTTTCACAAATGGGCGCTGCGCAAGTTTCTTTAACTGAGCGTAATGGCTTTCCTTGTATACATAAACAAGGGACTGGCGAGGTTGAAGTCGCTTTTTACCAACATGCAGCGCAGCATGTTGATGGAGTGAATACGCCTCAACTTCTTGCGGTCGATGGTTGTGATCTTTATCTCGAATACATTCCTCATTCGGTTTGTCTTGCCGAGCTACAAACGACAAGTGATGTGTTTCAGCAGCTCGCTAGTATTCACTGTTCTCAATATCGACCAACATTTGAAGTTAAGCGCCATCAATGGAGTTTAGATGACACCACGCCGGCTTTATCTTCCCTACAATTGCCTCAAGTTACGCAAGACAGTCTTAAGTATATTCAATCGCAGAGTGATGCGATTTTTAACCATGACACGTTAATTTCGGGTGACTCCAATGAAGGGAATTGGGGAAGAAGAGATAACGATCAGCTCGTGTTATTTGATTGGGAGCGTTTTGGTTTTGGTAGCCCCGCGATAGATTTGGCACCACTCGTTTCGCGAATGGGTTCCTTGCCAGATTATGAGCGTATTGTTGATCAGTACCTTTGCTATAACATCTTGATTCCGCGTGAAGATTTAATAAAGCAATTGATCATGGCTAAAAGCTGGATTGTAGTCGAAGTCACGAATATATTAGTCACGCGTAACAACCCTGAAGCTTCGAAATACATTAATTGGTTTAGAGAGCAATTGCCAACTTGGCTGGCTTCAGTTGAAGGCAGATTGTAGCTGAAGGGCGGTGTAGTTAATCTTTTTAAGGTCGATATATGAATGTTGTTTGTGCGGAAAAACAAGAACTGGCTGATATCTACCAGCTTGAACGTGCTTTGTTTGGCGACCACGCCTATCCGCAGTTTTTCTTCCGTCAGGCATTTGATTGCTGGGGGAAGGGCTTATTGGTGGCTAAGCAAGAGTCGAAGGTTGCGGGTTATGTGTTGATGACACCAACCGACAAACCACAAGAGTATTGGGTTTTGTCATTAGCTGTTGATCAGGAATTTCGAGGTATGGGAGTGGGACGTTCGTTGATGGAACAGGCGATCACGACGCTGCCTAAAGAATCCAAGGTGTTGCTTACCGTTGATCCAAATAATGCGTCGGCTTGTGCGCTTTATGTGTCTATGGGTTTTGTCACTATCAAAGAAGAGTCGAACTATTTTGGCGATGATGAGCCAAGGTTGGTGATGCAGCTCATCGTCTAGTTTCTTGCTAACGTTGTTTATTCAAAGGCGCACACCTTAATTAAAGGTTCACAGACCTAGGTCAACATCACGATACCGTGCATCAACACCACGCTAGAGGTTAATCGGGTTCTCATATCAAAATAGCCGTCGGGGCCTTCGCTTTGGTTCTCTTCTCTCATTGACCTTTCCGCTCGCCAAACCGCAATGTAGCCAATGATAAGAATCAGAGTAGTGAGGAACTCTTTTTGTTCCCCAAGTAGCACAGCTACCCACGCGGCTAGCACAATCACGTTGCTTAGAATCAGCGCCTTGTTGCTCGATTGGCTTTCGAAGTTCTCTATCCCATTGCCCCACAAGATACCCGACAAAAAGCTCAAGATAACCACGCTGTAGGTGATGAAGAGTGTTTCGCCACTCAAGCTAATGAACTGGCTGTCGGTGAGTGATAACAGTAGACCGAACAAAAAGGGGATTAAACCCATATAACCCAGCTTGGCCATGGTATTGCGGGTTTGAGTTGTCGCCATGTAATCAGACCTCATAACTGCTGCTCAATCGCATTTTTGAGTGTCGCACTCACCGGTGATGTCGAGCTAGGGAAAGTCGCCACCACTTTACCTTCTTTGTTGATGAGAAATTTATAGAAGTTCCACTTGGGTGTGACACCTGCTTGATGCTGTATTTCAGCAAACACAGGATTGGCGCTACTGCCAGATAACGTAGCTCTCGCCATCATTGGAAAGGTAACGCCGTAGTCTAGGTAACAGATTTTAGCTGATTTTTCTTCGCTTCCTCTGTCTTGACGAAAATCATTGCTCGGAAAGCCGACAACCGTGAAACCTTGGTCTTTATAGGTTTGATGCAATTGCTCGAGTTGTTCGAATTGAGGAGTGAAACCACATTGGCTGGCTGTGTTTACAACCAAAAGGGTTTTGCCTTGAAACTCTTCACACAGCTCTATCTCTTCGTTCGAATTTAGCAACCGTTGTTTGCCGTTGAGTATCTCAGGGCAACTTGATGCAACAGCGATAGAGCTCGTTAGGCTCGCAATCAGGACGGTGGAGCAAAGCAGTGAAGGTTTCATAGGTTTGGCTCATTTTAGTTGGCGTAACTGTTAGTACTCTTGCGCAGCACGAAATGATCACTTTTCTGGTCATTAACCGTCACTATTTATGAACTAATCAAGTGTCATCGCTGATGAGATACGGAGCGACCAAACGACTTATGTTCACCCTTGCGCCAAGGCGAGCGGCTAACAGATACATGCCTCCGATTTTACGGTGTAGGAACAGGGCGTCTGCTGGTGGTGTGTGCCAATACTCTTGTTCCATGCTGAGTATAGTTCCGGCTTCGCGTAGCTTTTGAGCGAGTCCACTGGCTTTAAAATCGTACTCTTCGTCGACCAACATAGGTTCACACGCCATTGTCACTAAGTTGAGAATGGCTTGGCGCTGATCGGGGAGAATCGTTTCACTAAAGAACCCAATCTGCTCTAACGCCTTGTTTAGCCCTTGCTCATCGTGATTAATCACAGAGGTAAAAGCCAAGCGATAGCCATCACTGAAGCGGTCGGTGTATTCACGGGTTGCTCCAAAATCTAACAGCCCAATCTGGCGTGTGTTTTCAACGTAAAGGTAGTTGGCAAAATTAGGGTCGGTCTGCACCATCTGCAAGTCGAACAACTCCCTGAACATGAGTTCGAGCAAGCTGCGCATGACAAAATTACGAGTGCTTTGATCACAATCTTCTATTTGCTCTATCGAGACGCCTTCAATGAAGTCCATCGCAAGCACTGATTCTGAAGACATTTGAGGGTGAATCTTAGGTACAACGAAGTGAGCGTGTTCTTTCAGTGCATGATAGTAACGAGTCGCGTAGTCAGCTTCGCGAGCATAATCTGCTTCATCATGGAGCTGTTTCTTTGCTTCTTCTAATAAGCTTTTGTAATCGACAGACTTGGGTATCAAACCGACGATGTTAAGCAATGTACCTACGTTGTCCACATCACTGTCGATGCTTTTTCGAATACCGGGATATTGGACTTTGATGGCAAGTTTGTCTCCCGCATCACTGTAGGCTTGGTGAACTTGTCCGATGGACGCACTGGCGATAGGTTTAAAGTTGAAGGAAAGGAATTCGGCTTTCCAGTTGATGCCGAGTGAGCTTTCTAACACTTGGTTGAGCTGCTTTGTTGGTAGTGGGTCGGCGTCTGAACGCAGGCGAGAAAGAATGTCGGCGAGTTCCGGTTCGAGGACATCGCCCGCGTCCATTGATAACATCTGCCCAAGCTTCATGGCAGCACCGCGCAGGTGGGCGAGTTGATCAGTCAGGCGTGCAATGTTCTGCGGGGTGAGTAATAAGTCTTTTGCTTTGGGCCTGTTGCCTTGTGCAATCTGCTTGGTGCCTTCCGTTATCACGTTGCCCGCGACCCTTGTTGCCAGCGAGGCAAACTTGCTGAATCTAGAAATTCGATGTGTAGGAAGGTTTCTCTCTTTTGCCGACATAAAGGTTCTCACTTAGTTATCAAGACTCACTACAAAGTTCTATCAATCATTACCCAACCGAATGTTTTGTTGTGGTAACTTGTCTCGCGAAACAGTAAACAGAATTTAGAGGACAAAACATGAAGTTTATTTGGTTAAAAGTCGCGGTTACCGTTTTAGTTTTTGCTGCGCTGTTTGGTGTGGTGTATTACAAAGTCGCAAGTGGTATGTCTTAACCAAGTACTATTTTGTGCAGCTGTTACCATCGCAGCGTGACTTTCCAGTTAGCCAGAAAGAGACTTTGTATCGGTTCTTGGCAAACCGAAGATAACACCAGTCGGCCACTGGCTTGAATATCGCCCAACGTAAAGGGGCGTATAGCCAACCTTTTCCTACTAAGCGCCACGCTTGGTAGGTCACGTCTAAGCCCAGCAGCAGTTTTCCATTCTCATCCAGTGCATGCAAAATGGTGTTGGCTGCGTCGGCATCAATCTGAGGGTAGTCTGAAAAGGCTTCACTGTAGATATCGATGGTTTGAATCTTATTCTCGGCATCATGCTTTGCAAGTGCCGCCATCTCCTTTGCGCACAACGGGCATGTCCCATCGTAAAATATCGTAAGTTGTGTCATCGTCTGTTCGCCTATCATTTCACGAGTGAACCTTCAGTTACCCGTTAAGTCGGCACCCGTCAATTCAATCACTTGTTATTCAATAATCTAGCAATGGCTACGTTATTGCACCTTTTAAAGATCACTTACCTTGTATCCAAAGCTCTAAGAATGTCTGACGTAGACACTTTGTTCATCCTTTCAAGTCCTTGATTGTTTGGTCAAATCTCGGGTTTATGGACAAATGATAACAAAGCGTCCAATAAAGGTGTGCCTTCAATATATAAACATCAATCAATTCAATAAGTTGAAATTGGCTTGGAATATGCTCTATCGAACCTACGAATTGCTAAAGGATTTTCTCTAATTTGGGCATGGCAGAAAACCCTAAAAGCATAAGTATGGATAAATGGAGAGAGAACATGAAGGTTATAAATTATTTACTTAGTGTGCTTTTGTTGTTTAGTAGCCCCCAGTTGGCATGGGCTACGGTTGATGTTATGGAACTCGACGGTAACGCGACCAGCGATAATAGTGGTATTGATTGGGACGATGTAAATAATCCCAACAGCATGGTCGGGATTGCGGAGTTTTTCCAAAAAGACCGTAACGGTGTGGATCAAATCTTTTGGAAGGGTGGATCAAAAGATGATTCCGACATTACGGATTGGGCATTTCGAAGTGCGTCGCCACAACCGAAAGATGACTTTACCAATGCGTATGCCGCTGCCTTTGAAAGCGAAGGTGACTTGCTGATTTACTTTGGTGCAGACCGATATGCGAACAATGGTGATATGTACATTGGCTTCTGGTTCTTACAAGACCAGGTTGGATTGCCGGATGGGAAAACTAAAGGCGACTTTGTTGGGCAACATGTCAATGGAGACATCCTTGTGCTGATTTCATTCCCACAAGCAAGTGGCGGTAATCCGTACATAGAAGTGTTGCAGTGGGATTTGAATAATGGTGATGTCACCGACAACATGACGAGAATTTTCCAAACTGACGGTGACCCTAAATCGAATGATTTTGTGGGGGCAAGATGTGGCAGTGGCGCAGTCGGCGTCGAGAAGATCTGTGCGATTTCAAATGATGATTCTATCGGTGCAATTGCTCTACCCAATGTACAAGGTTGGGACTATCTAGCTAAAACGGGTGAAACAACCTCTATTCCAACCGAGAGCTTTGTGGAAGGTCGATTAAACTTGTCAGCTCTGTTGAATGATGAGTTCGGTATTGAGGATATTCCTTGTTTCAGTAGTTTCTTAGTGGAGTCTCGAGCTTCTCGTTCGATTGATGCATCTTTGGCTGACTTCGTTGTCGGTTCATTCAGTTTATGTAGCATCAATATAGCGGCGACTTGTAACACAACCAGCTTTACGGTTGATGGCATGTTCAACATCGATTACACCGTGACGGTAACCAATACCGGCCCTGGTTCGTTAGGCACCAATGGTGATTACGAAGTGGCCTTTTTATCTGAGTCACCAATCTTAGGTGCGCTTCCTGTCGTGGGTAACGGTGATGAAGTGTGGAGTGTCGGCGAGTCATTCTCATTCATGGGGAATTATCTGTCTGTAAATAACGGAGCCGTCGGCGTGATAGATGGTGCGGTGGATCTTGATGGGCTTATCGTGAATGCTCAAGCGCCAGTGGCTTACAATTGTCCACCAATAGACTTGAGCCCGATGGTTGAGATTTCTAAGGTGTGTAATAGCTTCTTAGAGGTTGATGGCGGCCAAGTTGTGCTTAAGAAAACCTATGATGTTGAAATATGTAATACCGGTGATATCCCATTGGCCATTGAATCGCTGGTGGATTCTAAGGATGACTCTTTGAGCCGTTCTGATTTACCTACTGAAGTAGTCAACAGCAGTTATTACCTCGACTTTGCTTTACCTTGTGATGATCTTGAGGATGTGACCACATGTGGTGCTGGTAATATGTGTAGTGCATTAAGTGCCGACCCTGAGCTGTTTGCTTGTAAAACGGGTGAAGGAGAGTGGATACCGAACTTTGGTGATGCGATTGGTCAAGTGTGTACACAAGTAAGTAAAACTTATGCACCAAATGTGTTACCAACCGGAACTGCAGGGATGCTATCTAATCAAGTGACAGCAACGTTTGACTCGCTGTTCTTGCAACAAGCATTTATGGAAACATCGAACATTGCAACCTGTGATGTTTGTCCATTTACTGTACCTGAGCCTTAAGTACTTTCATTAATTGAGTACAACTAAACTCCAAAGCAGCCTAGTTCGTTAGGCTGCTTTATTAGTTTATTAGTTTATTAGTTTATTAGTTTATTAGTTAGTTAGTTAGTTAGTTAGTTAGTTAGTTAGGCGACTTAAATTACTATCTGATGTTTTTTTATCAGCTTATATAAGGTCGTCCGAGAAATAGACAATGCTTTAGCAGATTGGGAAATATTGTAGTGGTGTTGCTGAATCACTCGACGAACATTTTTTGAAGAAAGTCGAGTGTCACTCTCAGTATCGGGCGACGCGTCTTTTAATTGAATCCCCATATGACGAGTAGAGAGGGCGCTTGAGTTAGAAAGAACAATCGCTCTTTTTATGCAGTTAAATAATTCTCTGACATTGCCCGGCCAATGGTACTGTTTCATTTGCTCAAGGGTGTCACTAGGCAGTTTGGTTTTGGATGCGTAATTGTGCTTCAGTTCAAATCGAACCAAATCCTCAATGTCTTCTTTGTGATCATTGAGTGGTACTAGGTCTAATGGAAGTACATTGATGCGATGAAAGAGATCCTTTCGAAATTTACCCGCAGCAACGGCTTGTTCGATATTGACGTTGGTGGCGAAAATTACACGGCAATCTACGGGCAATTGATTATTACTGCCGAGTCTTTCTATCGAACTATTTTCAAGAAAGTGGAGTAAGTAGGTTTGCAGCGACAGTTCAAGGTCGCCGATCTCATCCAAAAATAGTGTGCCACCATTCGCTCTTTCCACGTGTCCGACGTAGCGTTTGTTTGCTCCCGTGAACGAGCCTTTTTCAAAGCCAAATAACTCTGAGTGAATCAAGGATTGTGGAATTGCGCCACAATTTACAGCGATGAAAGGTTTCTGACTGCGGACTGAGGCTTCATGTATCAAACGTGCGCATAGGCTTTTTCCTGTACCGGTTTCCCCTTGAATAAGCACTGGGAAATCGTTGTTAGCGATCTTAGCTATTTTCTTTTTAAGGTGTTGGATGGTGCTGGATTGCCCCACCAATTGATAGTCAGGGCACGAGACAGGCTTAGGGTTAGTTTGCTTGGTATCTACCATGCCATACGCATGTCCCAAATTTCGACAAAGCCATTCTGTATCAATAGGGAGGTGGTAATAATCCCAAAAGGTTTGCTTAATGAGCGATAAGTTGCGGCTTGGTGGTTGGTTGCAGATAGCGATTGCTTTTAAACTTGGAGAGTGAGCCTTCAGCGTTGATATTTGCTCACATTGTTTGTCTATTGAGGATGATGCTAGACAAGAAACCACAATTGGTGCGTAGCTGTCGCTGCGGGTGTCGAGTAAGTGAATAGCCTGTTCGGTCGTTTCTGCAACTTGAGCTTCCCAGTTATGGAGACGCAGTTCTCCCACCCACTGATTATGGTGCGGGCATGCGGTGTTGCATAACAAAATCACAGAACGAGTTATTGGCTCAGGTGATACTCTTTTTGATGGCATTGTGCTCACTCTTCATGCTTCGATTCCACGATGAAACCTTCAGTAAGCCCCCTAAATGTCCCATAAGCTTAGAAGCAAAATTCAATTAATTCGAGTACACAAATCTGATGGCGTTTGGCTGACAAGTGCCATTCTCTCAAGCGGGAAAGCCAATCTGGTGCTTTACTTACTGATATTTATGCTTATTTGTAAGGGTATTCACGAATATCGTGTTTTTACTGTTTTGTTTATTGATGATCACACAGTAAACTCGGCGCTAGTCACTAACGATAAAGAGCTGATATTGATGATAATTAACGTAGCAAAAAAGTTCATTTTGGCAGCTTCTGCGCTGGTGTTAGGTGGTTGTGTTAGCTATAGCGTTACTGAACAAGAAATGACGAACTACCTTCAAGATTCTGTGATGTTAGAGCAAGAAGTCGGTGTGCAAAACGTTATGTATGCGCAAGTGGCTGTCGATGACTTAGCGGTGAAAATTGGCCGAGCTGATGCCGAGCGCGTGTCTGTTCTGGCGAATACCAATGCACAAGTTCAGGTGTTTAACGTGCCGAATATGAGGTTGGATCTTGATATCGAGTTCAGTGCGATTCCTGAATATGACAAAGAGAGTGGCGAGATTTATTTGAAATCACTGCGTTTAGAGCGCTTTGAAGAAAAAGATAAACAACTGTCGCCTGAGGTCGCCAAACTACTTAAGCCTGCCGTTTCTATGATTGGCTTTGCTTTGTCCCAGTCACCGGTTTACAAACTGGACAGCAATAAGGTTCAAGAGTCATTGATCAAGTCATCGGAACCTAATCTAGTGATTAAAGACAACAAGCTGGTCATCGAGCTATTCGATTAACCATTAGCATTTAGCTTAGACTTAGGTTTAAAACACAATGGCTGCCGATTTGGTGGCCATTTTTGTTTGCGTTGAACAAGTAATGCTTCTGTTTTTGGGCTGTCTATTAAGCTTGTTTTCTCAGGCCCATTTATTGAATTCGCTGCGTATCTAACCTTTACTTTATTCTTGTGAGCAAGTCATCGCTTCAGTCATCAAATCATAAGAAAGAAAAGGTGAGCGAACTATGAAGAATCCAGTGATAGCGGATACCAAGCCAGTCAAAGTGGAGCTAACCGAAGGGGAGGAGTATTACTTCTGTACCTGTGGTAAATCGAAAAACCAACCTTACTGCGACGGCTCTCATGCAGGAACCGGCTTCAAACCGAAGAGTTTCGTGGCCGAGGAAAACGGCGACGCTTACCTGTGCCGCTGTAAGTATTCAAACAATCTCCCTTTTTGTGATGGCACCCATAAACAGTTTACGGCCGAGCAAGTGGGTCAAGAAGGCCCTGATGTTCATGTCCAATCTGCGGCTCCCGAAAGCTCGCCAGCCGCAACTGCAACCAAAGAAGAACCCACGGTCGAGTTCATTCATCAACTGGCGCGCGATGGCTTATCTAAGGTCGGGCATCACGGTCCAATGACCTCAATGGGCGTGCCTAGGTACTTGTTACCTCACTGGGACGATATTCAAGTGATGGTTGCACAAATGGCGACTAAGCCTTTGTTGGAGAATGTGCCAGTCGGTACTGAGCTTATTATTGGGCCAAAAGCGAAAAAGCCGCTTAAATTGAACATCTCCTTGTTTGTATCTGACATGAGTTTTGGGTCTTTGTCTGAAGAGGCGAAAGTGTCCTTGGCGACGGGCGCGGAGCTTGCGGGAACGGGGATCTGCTCGGGAGAGGGCGGAATGTTGCCCGAAGAGCAAGCCGCGAATTCTCGCTACTTTTATGAATTAGCTAGCGCACAATTTGGTTACGACGAATCTAAGCTCAAAAACGTTCAAGCCTTCCATTTTAAAGGCGGGCAAGGTGCCAAAACCGGAACAGGCGGTCACCTACCGGGGGTGAAAAACATTGGCAAGATAGCAGAGGTGCGCGGCATTGAAGCGGGTACAGCGGCGATTTCTCCACCCACCTTTGTTGATCTAAAAACGGTCGAAGATTTCAAAAAGTTCGCCGACCGAGTTCGAGAAGTGACGGGCGGAATCCCAATTGGCTTCAAGTTGAGTGCCAATCATATTGAAGAGGATATTCAGTTCGCACTCGATGCCAGTGCCGATTACATCATTTTGGATGGTCGAGGCGGTGGTACTGGGGCGGCGCCAGAAATGTTCCGTGACCATATTAGCGTGCCCACTATTCCAGCACTTGCTCGTGCCAGAGCCTATCTAGACAAGCAAGGCGTAAGTGACAGAGTCACCTTAATCATTACTGGTGGGCTTCGTGTTCCAATGGACTTTGTAAAAGCGATGGCGCTTGGCGCAAATGGTGTCGCTATCTCAAACAGTGCCATGCAGTCGATAGGGTGTGTTGCTGCCCGAATGTGTAACACCAACAATTGCCCGGCGGGTATCGCGACTCAAAAAGCCGATTTACGCCAACGGTTAAATGTCGAAAAGGCATCGAACCAATTGAAAAACTTCTTCGAAGCCTCGACTGAGTTGATGCAAGTGATGGCAAGGGCGTGTGGGCATGATCATTTGAATCAATTCAACCCTCATGATTTGGCAACATGGAATCGCGAGATGGCAGAGCTATCGGGCGTTGCTTATTCGGGTATCGGTTCATTAAATCAACTTAAGTAAACAGCATTTCGATACAGCACACCTACTGCATTTGTGGGTGTGCTTATTTTTGCCTGTGTCATACAACGCCATACTTCACCCGTCGTAATTTTCTGATTTATAGGTTCTTTTGAATTATTTTCTATTTTTTGAAAATATCGCTTTACCTTAAGTTAACTTGAGGTTCTATCATCCTCCCCAATCTAAATACACAGACAATCGCCTTGTCGCCTAGTACAGGTTTTGATGTTATCAAACAGAAGTTACGAATCTTCAGTTATGAACTTTGAGCTCCGTAATTGAAATCATGAATGCATAAAGGTGAGCAAAATGAACAAGACTCAACAATGAGAGTATTAGCGATTGGCGCGACCAACAGTAAAGCATCGATTAACCAACAATTAGCAGCGTACACCGCAAGTTTAGTCGAGGGCGCGCAAGTAGAGGTGCTCGATCTCAATGATTTCGAGATGCCCATTTACAGTGAAGACAGAGAAAAAGAGTCTGGCGTTCATCAACACGCGCAGCGTTTTTTTAGCAAGATTGGCGAAGCAGATGCTGTGGTCATCTCTTTTGCAGAATACAACGGTTCATACACTGCAGCCTTTAAGAATGTGTTTGACTGGACATCACGAATCGACATGAAAGTGTACCAAGGCAAACCTGTTGTGATGCTCTCCACATCACCAGGCCCAGGTGGCGCAAGCTCTGTGTTGTCGTCTGCGGTAAATTCGGCACCTTACTTTGATGCTGATGTGAAGGGGTCGATGTCAGTGCCGAGTTTCTACGACAACTTTAATGTAGAAACCGGTGAGATCATCAATTCCGAAATGGCGGAGAATTTGAAATCGATCATGAGTCAGATTTAGAAATCGAATGACATCTGATTCAACAAAGCAATTATGATCGTGGCTGATTTTCGTTGAGCTCTCTGTCAAAGTTTAAGGTCAATCATTGGTGAGAGCTGGAATAGGCCGCTATTCTAAAGTTAAAGTAAGCTTTAAATATTTATGATCTCAAGGATAGTGTAACAATGAGAAACATTGTATACCTCACCATAGGCCAGTTGGCAGAGCGCAGTGGCGTGGCTCCTTCTGCCTTACGTTTTTACGAAACCAAGGGGTTGATTGCTTCGATTCGTACTAATGGAAATCAACGCCGTTATCAGTCGGCGATGTTGAGACGAATAGCGTTGATACAAGTGGCGCAGTCGATAGGTTTCACGTTGGAAGAGATTACCGAAGAGTTATCTACCTTACCTATGAACCATACCGCGACTAAGCGAGACTGGGAGCGAGTCGCAAAGAAGTGGCAGGGGCAGCTCGACAGCAAAATGGCGCAGATTAAATCGCTACAAGAAAACCTAACCGGCTGTATCGGTTGCGGGTGTTTGAGTATGCAGAAATGCCACTTGTTGAACCCTGAAGATATTCTGCATGACCAAGGGCAGGGCGCACAACGGATCGTTGAGTAGCCCTGACTTAAGGTTCCCTATTTGAGATCGTCGAATCCAATGCACTCAATCTGATGGTCAGCTAGCCACTGTTTTAGCTCTGGGCTAGTGAGAAGCTGATGCTCTTCGACGCGTTTATCACTGTAGCTTGATAGGGACTTAAGCTGTTCACTTGCCACTGATGAAGGGTGGCACATTAACTCAAGCACACCGTCAGGCATCATAGCTTGGTAGCTCAGTAATAAATCTTGCAGGCCATTCAGCGATACGCCTTCGTCAAAGAAACGCATGTCGAAAGCATCTGGTGTTGGCACTCGCAGTGCATCTTGGCCACTTAGGATGTTATCGATTCGTCTAACTGGGAGACCAATGTGATTCACTGTGCGCGTAAACGCCGCTTTGAGAGGTTTAAATACGCCCCCAAAATGATAGCTATCGATATGGTTGATCTTTAAACCTGCATTGATAGCAGCTTGATATTGCGCGTTGAGCTCGAGCATCACCTCATCTTCATTCACATCTGATTTATCGAATAGGGTGACGTTGCAAAAGAAGTGGCCGTGTTCGTCGACTAAGCTCGGAACCTGCTCTGGTGGCGTCAGTGGTTTGCCTGCGGTGACCGTAAAGTGCAAGCCTACTTCCGGAACCAAACCTTGGTGATAAAGCTCAATGGCGTGTTGGGTTCCAGGTTGGTTCATCATGATGGTGGTTGACTTTACTACGCCTGCTTTGAAGCACTCAACAATGCCATGATTTACCGTTTCAGTGAGGCCGAAATCATCGGCGTTCAGTATTAGTTTCATCGTGACCTCTGGTGACTAAAATGGATTGTGAACAACTTGAATTAACCTAATTTCGACTGAGTTAATGTACATAAGGTTATTGCTCATTTTGTGTTAATCGATGAGCAAATGCAGGCATGAAGTCTAAGTTCTCTCGAATCGTTTCTAATAACGCCTCATCAATGTGTGAGCCGCTATCAACAATAGGATTAAGGATCAAAGCGCGTTTAGCTAATGCAATATCCCCCGTCATCGCGGCCTTCACTGTTAAGGTTTCAAACTCTTTCATTTGTTGGATTAGGCGTAACGTATCGTTATCAAAAGGTTCGACATTCAATGGAAGGATCGCGCTGTTAGTAATAACTGAGCTGACTTCTACCGCGCAGTCATCAGGAAGCCCTTGAATCGCCCCATTATTGCGAGTGTTGACGTGCATGATAGAACGCTTGTTGTTGTGAATACTGCTCATTAGTTCACAAGCTGCTTCAGAATAATGGGCACCACCTCGTTCTTCTAATAATTTCGGTTTGGTATCCAGCATTGGGTCTCTGTAGATTTCGAGCAATTGTTGTTCAACTTTTGAAACCAAGTCGGCGCGATTTTCGCTCTTTTCAGACGCCGAAAATTCTTTGTCTAGAATATCTCGTGATTGGTAGTAGTAACGTAGGTAAGCGCACGGCACCAGGTTCAATGAGCGAATCAACTCGGCATCCCATTCAAAGGGTGGGATGTTTTGAGGCATCATTTGGTCATTGCCTCCGAGGAGTTGGTCTATCACTTCTTGGAGCTTGTCTTCGCCGTTATGAAATACTTTTCGGGCCCACACTAGATGATTCAAACCTGCGATTTGCATGGTGATGTCTTCGCGTACAGCGCCAAGCATTTTTGCTGCTCCGCGCTCCATGTTCACGGGGATATTGCACAAGCCGACCGTCTTGATGGTTGAGTGTTTAATCAAGGCCTCGGTCACCATACCTGATGGATTGGTAAAGTTGAGCAGCCACGCATTGGGGCAAAGTGCTTCCATCTCTTTGGCGATCTTTAATGCAATTGGTATGGTTCGACAAGCATTAGAGAAACCACCCAATCCGTTAGTTTCTTGCCCTATCATGCGATACTTTAATGCAATTCTTTCATCACGTAGCCTTGCTTCTAATCGACCAGCCCTAAATTGAGAACAGACAAAATTCGCGTCCACAAGCGCTGCTTTTCGGTCTGTCGTGAGGTGCACTGTGATGTCACAGTTCGCTTTTCTAATCATTCGCTGCGTCAAATCTGCAATCACTTGAGCTTTTTCCATACCTTCTTCGATATCGACAAGCCAAAGGTCAGAAATAGGTAATTCGTGATAGCGTTTTAGTAAGCCTTCGATCAGCTCAGGGGTGTAACTTGATCCACCACCAATGACCGAAACTTTGAGTTTTTGTGCTTGCTTCATTTGACTCACCATTGTTATGTAGATTACATGGTTTAATCTATATGATGAGTCAGTACGTCTACAAACCAGTATTGATGATTTATGAATTAGTGGGGTTAATCTATGGGGCTGTTTGAAAATCGCCAACAAACATTGTCGTTGCTGCACACCTTCAGTGTGGCGGCTAAACATTTAAGCTTCACCCTTGCCGCCGATGAACTATTTCTGACTCAAGGTGGAGTCAGTCATCGCATCAAGAAACTTGAGCAGCAGCTTAAATTTAATCTGTTTGTGCGTAAAACGAGAAAGCTAGAATTGACCCCAGAAGGACAACGCGTTCTCTCGATGCTGAGTGTCTCATTCGAATCTATTTTCTCTGAACTGATGGACATTCAAACTGGAGAGCTAAGTGGTGAATTGTACATAGCAACCTCTCCTTATTTTGCGTCGTCTTGGTTAATGCCGCGCCTACCAGATTTTAGGCAGTTATACCCGAATTTAAGTATTAAATTACAAACCAAACAGAACCAATCTGACTTTCAGTTTGAACCTTATGACGTGGCAATTTTCTATAGCGAGGGTCACTATCCGAATCATTATAGTGAGCGACTATTTTCAGGAGTTAGAACACCTGTATGCAGTCCTGAATACGCGAAGAGGTTCAATCTTGAGAAGGGCTTGCAACAATTGGATAGTGTGCAGTTTATTCATAGTGGAGACGTGACGGCTTGGCAGCGTTGGTTGGAAGCGGCTCAAAGTGAGGTTGATTGTACTCTAAAGTGTGATTACTACAGTGACAACCGTATAGCGATGGACGCGGCAAGGTTATCGATGGGTGTAGCACTAGGAAGACTCGAGTTTGCGACAACTCAAATTGAACTGGGTGGGTTGGTTGCTCCTTTTATGAGTATTGAGTCGGGTAAAGGTTACGATCTTGTATGTCCGAAAGGGATGGAGCAACGGACTAAGTTTCAAGTGTTTACTCAATGGGTTAAGCAGCAGTTATGACAGAATAGCATGCCTAGACAAAAGCGAATTTAAGGTCTAGTTTGGGTGGTTCTTTCTTTCAATAAAAAGAGGTGAGTTATGTTCAGCCATGTTTTTCTCGGAACCGAAGATATTGAACGTGCGAAGTCGTTCTATGATCCAATTATGAAGATGCTTGGTTACAACGAAGGCTCAATCGATCCTAAAGGGCGTTGTGTTTACGTGAGCAAAACGGGTGTACTAGGTTTAACCAAACCGATTAATGGTCAGCCAGCGACTTACGGCAATGGTATGACGGTAGGATTCTTGGCGAGTTCACCAGAAATGGTGGATGAATGGCATCGCATCGGCGTCGAAAATGGTGGTACTAGCATTGAAGGTGGCCCCGGAGCGAGAGGTTCTGACGAGCGTCGCTTGTACATGGCTTACTTGCGAGACCCTGATGGAAACAAGATTTGTGCAACTCACTTTATGCCATAGTTTACGTTATGCCACAGTTCACCTTATGTCATAGTTAACTTTATGCCACAGTGGCGTATAATTAAGTCATATTGATTGTTCAGGGTTAGTTTATGATGCTCTGAACTAACACGTTATTTTAAAGACTGGCTGACTATTGCAAAGGACTTGCTAGATGAAACCGAATGAACTGTTTTATGAAAGCTTTGAGCGTTGCCGGATTGATCAAGAATTCTTGGAAAGCTTTCTGGCAGACTTCTGCGAGCATAACCCAAGGTTTTCAGAACGTTTTGAAAAGATAGGGTTAGAGCAGCAAACTAAGATGCTTAAGGCCTCGATCATTCTTATTTATAATTCCTCTGGTCTGCCAAGTGTGCGGAACTCGGTCAAGAAACTGGGGAAAAGGCACAAAGATTTGGGGTTGGACATTTCAGAAATTGAATTAAACGAATGGTTTAATTCGCTGCTCAATACGGTTAGAAAGTACGATCCTCATTATGATGAGAACGTAGAACGAGCTTGGGCAGAAACGCTGGATGCTGGTCTAACGATCATGAAAAAAGAGTGTGTTGAAAAATAAGATAAGCTTCGTATAACAACACGAGGTTTATCTTATTTTTAAAATGATGGCTTTTAATTCATTGCCCTAAATGGTTTTTATTCAGGGTAATGAATATGTTGGCTTAAAAGGTAAAGCCGGCTTGTACACCCCAAACTGAGTCCTTGGTATACCAACTGCTTTCACTGCCGATCTCATATCCATCAAACCCTACACGAGTCAACAGCTTGGAGTTGCCAAACAATGGTTTTGATGACTTGTACTCTGCGCCGATACCGTAAGTTAAGCCAAAATTACCATGAGAACCTTTATGAACTTCATTTCCTTTGCTAGAGCTATACACCAACTTTGTATCTGAGTGTGAATAGAAAGCACCAAACTTGCCCAAAATAGCAAAATTTTCACTGAAACTGTGTTTGTACACAGGCGTCAACGAGAGCATTAAGGTGTCGAACTCTTCCTTTCGTTGTACTGTCTCGTTGTTGCTGTAATCAACGTAACTGTCTTTGTCATCGACGCTGGTAATAAACAATGTTGATTCTACATACCAGTTGCTTTGTGCGATCTGGCTACCCAGTGTGAACTGGCCACCGACATCATCACTATCCATACCAACACCACCTAAAGCATACATTTCATTTGCTGCGAATGCTGAAGAGCCCGTAACTGATGCAATCGCAAGCGCCGCTAAGACTAATTTTTTCATTTTATTCTCTAAGGTTCGTAAATTTCGGGAGAGGATTCTAGCGATATTTTCAAAATAAAAAACACTGTTCGAATGAGTGGAGAGATGATTAAATAAAGATTAAATATATCAATAATGAGGAGGGCAGGTTTGAAGGCTCGGATTATATTTTTTTAGGTATGATAGGGAGTGTTGAACCTCAATTTAATTATTGATTTTTAGCATTTTTATTGGCTTTCGGATTATTTGTACCTCAATGAAAAAGCCCTAGCGGTGAATCTTCGCTAGAGCTTCATTTAGATTGAATTAGAGAGCAATTTAATAGAGATTAAATACTAGGGATGACTAGTCTTTCCGCTTGTGCGTAAGGGTAAAGTAACCAGTGGCTTAAAAGTGAGCAGTCCAACCAACCAGGAAGCCTTGTGAAGCGGTATCGTATTCAAAGGTACCTTTGTTTTCGTAATCAACCCAGGTCGATTTGTAGGCGACATTTAAGTCAGACCAATTGTTTATCTGGTATCGCACGCCAGTTAATAGAGATGAGGTAAAGTCGGTGTCACTGCCAAGCCCTGCATCAATAGTTGCGTGAAACTTCCAATCCTTATTGATCTGCGTTATCCATCTCACACCTATTTGGTAGTCAACCCAATCTTCATCGAGTGATCGGTCTGCACTTAGATTACCACCTGAACCGTAAAGCTTGGCATCAATGTCGTTATCCCACCAACGAAGCCCAAACAGATAATCAATCGTACCAAAATCGTACTGGTAGCGCTTAAAACCCTTCACATCTAAAACACCTTGTCGGATATCAAGGTTGCCCCTCAATACCTCTAGGTTGCTACCTAACACTGAGTTTGTTTTTCCGCTTAGCTTCATGAAGCTATAGTCAATGTAATAGCCCCACTGATTGTCATAGATACCCTCTAAACGCACCATTGCGGTCATATCAAGGTGATCCATGATGAATGCAGGATCAACATCGACATCTGCAGACAAATCACCAATGGTGCTGTCTCCGCGGATGTTGAGTGCGAGCGCGTAAATTTCGAAGCTATGTTGC
This sequence comes from Vibrio sp. QJM3NY_26, assembly GCF_057786005.1. NCBI lineage: Bacteria > Pseudomonadati > Pseudomonadota > Gammaproteobacteria > Vibrionales > Vibrionaceae > Vibrio > Vibrio sp. QJM3NY_26. Next base: position 1,034,050 of record NZ_CM173515.1, read on the forward strand.
CACTTTTTTGTATCCGCTTGTGCGCTTGCTTCCTGAGCATTTACGGTTGAACTCGCAGCCAACACCGATGCGATTAGATAATGCCATTTAGCCATATTGATATCCTTATCTGGTTTGAAGAGTGCACACTATAAATGTATGTATTAATTAGCCATTTTCTATATATGCAACTTGTATATGGCTGATTGTAGACTATGTTTTTTAAAAAGAGCCAAATTTAAAGAGTGGGAATATGAAGCTACAAAGTGTTTTCTTGTTGGTAGCGGTTTTAGGCTTAACGCCTATTGCGTTGTCTTACGGCTACGCCCCCGTTATTTCTATGGATTATCTTTTCGGAATTGATGCTAGTTCTATCAACGTGACTCATATTTTTCGAGCCGTGATGGGGCTGTATTTGGCACTGGCTCTGTTTTGGGTTAGTGGCGCATTGATAAAAAAGTATCGACTGCCAGCGCTTTATAGCTTGGTGGTTTTTATGTTGGGTTTGGCTGCAGGCCGAGTGATTAGTTTAGTCTTAGATGGAATGCCGCACTGGCTGTTTTTTGTCTATCTAATTTTAGAGCTTGGCTTTGGTTTGGTCGGAATAAAAATGATTCACAAAGAACAATCTGAAACAATATAAGGACATTATATGAAAGGGATTTTTCACCTTCTTACCTTGAGCGTGTTGAGTAGCTTTTCGCTATCGGCATGGTCGGCACAAGAACAACCTAATATCTTCGTCATTTTCACCGATGATATTGGCATCTCAAACCTGAGCGCTTATCACAATGGCGTGATGAGTAGCGAAACACCAAACATCGATAGTATTGCTGAGAAGGGAATGCTTCTGACAGACTACTATGCGCAGCCATCTTGTACCGCGGGTCGTTCTGCTTTCTTAACCGGGCAATTACCAGTTAGAACCGGAATGCACTCTGTTGGGTTACCTGGCGGTCCCGTTGGTTTAAGTGCGGATACGCCAACGCTTCCTGAGATGCTCAAAACGATGGGGTATGTGACTGGGCAATTTGGTAAAAACCACCTTGGTGATAGAGATGAATTTTTACCGACAATGCACGGTTTTGATGAGTATTGGGGTTGGTTGTATCACTTGAATGCGATGGAATATACCGAAGATCCAGATTGGCCAAAAGATGGATCTTTGGATGCCTTTGCACCTCGTAATGTTATTTACGCAAAATCAGATGGCAAAGGTGGCCAAACGATCGAAGACGATGGTGCATTGTCGATTGAGCGTATGCGAACACTCGACGATGAAGTAAATAAGCATGCTATCAACTTCATTGAACGAGCCGTAGAAGCGGATAAACCATTCTTTACTTGGTACTGCCCATCTCGTGGCCATGTATGGACGCACCTTTCTCCTGAATATGAAGCGATGCTTGGCCAAAACGGTTGGGGGCTGCAAGAAGTGGTCATGAAAGACCTTGATGACCACGTTGGGGAAATGATGGCGAAAATGGAAGAGTTAGGCATTGCCGATAACACCATTATCATTTTCACTGCAGACAACGGCCCTGAGATCATGACTTGGCCTGATGGCGGCATGACGCCTTTCCATGGTGAAAAAGGTACGACTTGGGAAGGTGGCGTAAGAGCGCCTGCACTGGTGAGTTGGCCGGGTAAAATCCCTGCAGGTAGCGTAGGCAATGGCATCTTTGATGGTATGGACTGGTTACCAACATTGGTTGCAGCCGCGGGTGGTCCAACGGATCTAAAAGAGAAAATGCTGAAAGGTCACGATGGCTTTAAAGCGCACCTTGATGGTTACAACCAAGTGGACATGCTGACAGAGAAAGGCGAGTCAAACCGTAAAGAGATCTACTACTACGAACGAGATAAGCTGCAAGCGGTTCGTATTGGTGATTGGAAGGCGCACTTTGTGGTCCAAAACCATGGTTGGAGTGGTCCGAAAGAGGAGTTAAACGCACCGTTACTCTTTAACTTACGTCGTGACCCATATGAGCGAGCGGCAGAAGAGTCGGGCATGTACTTGAAGTGGATGGGGCAGAAAATGTGGGCATTTGGACCTGCTCAAGCTGCTGTTCAACAACATCTAGCAACTTTCCAAGAGTGGCCCCCAGTGACACCAGATTTACCAGCTGAGAAAACAGGTGGTGTGGGTAACTAATACGCACTTGTCTCAAGTAGTTGGGACAGTAAAGGCTGAGTAGAAATACAAAATCCCGTTGGAGACTCTAATCGTCGCCAACGGGATTTTTCTTTTCCGTACTCACGCTACTATTTTGTTTCTACTTTGAACGAGTTTACTTAATCTTCAGCGTGGTATTGCGCTCTATAAATTGAACAGGAACCATTAATTTTACTAAGCTGGTGTCTTGTTCTTGAATTTGGTTAACCACAATTTTCACTGATTCACGCGCAAGGCGTCTAAAATCCTGCTTGAAGGTGGTCAGTTGGTAGTTGAGCCATTGAGTCTGCGGGATATCATCAAAACCAATCACTTGCAGGTCTTCTGGGATACGAAGCCCAAACTCTAAACGAGCTACATCCATTACCGCCATCGCAAGGTTATCTGTCGCACAAAACACCGCTTGCGGATGCGTTGCTTCGTTGAACATGTCGCGGATGATCTCTAACGAATCAAGGTAGTCGTAATCAGCTTCAATAACTCGAGCCTGTTTGCCTGTTAAGTCTTCAAATTCTGTGCAGAAACCGACTTGGCGCTCGCCATTAGTAAACGTTGGCACATTACCCGTCACATAAGTCGCAGTCTTGATACCAAGTTTATGAAAGTGTTGCGCTGCAAATTGCCCTGCCGCGTAGTTATCACTCACAACATGGCTACTCTTCGTCCCTTCAACAACACGCGCGAACTGAACGATAGGGATGTCAAACTCTTCACACTCTTCATAAAGTGACTTATTGAATGTCGCAGAAGCAGCAATCACACCATCAACACGATATTGGAAGATGTTCGGAATCGAGTGGATGTCGTTACCGTCGACTTGCCAAGGGATAAGCACAGCAGAATAGCCCTGTTTTTGTAACTCAGTAGAGATGAGTTGCAGGGTTTTCATGTGAATTGGGTAATCAGCATCAGGGAAGACCAAACCAATCAACTTAGATTCATTTGTCGTTAGGCTACGAGCAAAGGCATTCGGGCGATAGTTGAGTGCTTTTGCGGCTTCGAATACTTTCTGTTTGGTCTTTTCAGACACCGAACTGCCCGGAACAAATACACGAGAAACGGTAGATTGAGAAACGCCAGCCAGCTTAGCGACATCTTTTGAAGTAACGGTTGGTTTTGACGCCGTGGAGTGTTTTGGAGAGCTCATAGAAGATACTTTTGAACTAAATTGACAGTGCACAGAGTACCATAATTAGGTACGTATTCAAAAATACAATATGCCATGATGGGATGAAAAATAAGGGTTAATAGAGAACGTTGGATATTATTCTGGGTATGACCCAAAAAAGCTCTGCATTAAGAGCAGAGCTTTGTTTAGCGAATTTGTGACTCGATTAACTGGGTGTTAGAAGTAGTAACGGATACCTGCAGCGAATTGGTCATCGCTGTTTTCGTAATGGTTACCTACGGACTTGTCGTTGCCATTATCGAATTGGTATTCAGTCCATACTAAGAACTTGTTCTTCTTAAAGTGGTATTCAAGGCCTGGGATAATCAACTGACGATCGTAGCCATTAGCGTTGTCGTCTGTGTCCGTTAAGTAGTTAACGTTAAAGGTTGGACGCAAACCGTTTTCAAAGTGGTAGTAAGTGAAGAATTCAGCACCACGGTGGTCGTAAAATTCGGCTTTGCTGGTGGTTTCCCAATTTGAGCCTTGGCTGTAAGTGAAACCAACGAATAGGCCATTATTGGTGTAGTTCACACCCAATAAACCAATACGTTGTGTATCGCCATCTTTGATGTTTTTAACGCCAGCATCGACATCATCGAATTCATTCTGATGGTAAGCCAAACCAATCGTTAGGCCGTCCATAACCGTGTATAGGGTTGATGCGCCCATACCGTTTTTCAGTGTTGCGGTTAAACCATCTGCAAGGCCAACATCTTCACGAGTTGTCTGATAAGTGAAGCCGTACTTCCAGTTATCGCTGATGTTGTTGCGATAAGTAATCGAGTTCTCTGCACGGCCTGTACCAGAAGCAATACCCCAGTCAGAAAGGTTGTAGTAACCAGAACCTCGAGAACCAAATACACGACCCATATCGGTAAACCAAGCTACATCGTAAAAGGTAGACCACTGCTTAGTACCTGCTGCAATCTTGCCGTATTTCTCGTGCTCTACACCTGCGTATAGAAGTCGGTCGTAAATATTGTCGCCGTTAGCACCTGAGTTGTAACCCCATTCGGCATGACCAAAGCCAGTCCAGCCGTTATCTAACCCCATTTGACCTTTAAGGCCGAAACGAGAACTACCGCTGTTCCATTCGCCATTATGATCGCCACCTTTATCTTGGTAACGAACGTCAAAACGGCCATCTAGAGTGAGGCTATCGCCTGCGTCATTGGTAAAAGTATGTGCAGCAAAAGCAGAACCCGACGTAAGCGCCGTCAGGATCACTGCTGAAAGAATCGACTTTTTCATTGTTATTCTCTTTATTCGAGCCGTAGAAAGCCGCCGTGCTTTCAAGCTCGTTATATTAGTAATGGTTTGGCAGGGTGTACCCCATCCATGAGGCACTAATTGGATCAATTATTGGTGGAGCAATTATTGATTGGTGAAGCAATTAATTGATTGAAGCATTGATTGGTAGAGCACTTGCTAGGAGCGAGAAGGATCTTCTAGCAAGTCATAGCAACCCAAATTAGATGTCGGCTTGGGTTGCTATTGTTTGGTTTTTATCTTTTGGCTTTTATCGCTAGGATTAAGGCGTTTTTATTAAAGCACCTGTATTAAAGCATTAGGATTACAGCGTTGGGTTCATGATAGATGAAGTGCGTTCGAACACGTCTAGACCTTGCTGCTGTAGCCAGTAAGGAAGGTCAATAAGAACCCAGTTTTCAGACAGCTTGTCACCGTCACGGTAGTAAACGTCAACCACTTGCATGTTTGCGCGTACTTCGCCGCCAGTCATACCTAGGAAGCCACCTGTAGGGGTGTTTGATAGGTTTGGCCAACCGAAGAAACAAGAGAAGTTACCTTCAGCGAAACGACAAACGTGGCCGTTGAATTTCTTGTCTTTCAGGTTGTTACGGAAAGGAAGTTGGTGCTGTTGCTGGTAACGAGGAATCGTGTAAGACGCGCCGATACCACAAGGGCCGTACCAAATCATGTCTTTTGACCAGCTCTTCGCTAGCACTTCTGGTGGGCAACCCATTGCGCCGCTGTCGTTAAGTGCAGAAAGGTCATCTACCATCTTGTTCACTAGAGCCAGTGTCGCAACGCCTTCTTCTGGAGCCGCATCTTCAAACAACAGGCCATCATGATTACGTGGGCCAGGGTAAACGAAGTGCTTACCTGTTGATGGTGGAAGTGGGTAGCAGCCCGCTTGGTCCATCATGCCTAGTAGATCTAGGAACAGGCCAGTTTTTGTGATTTTTCCGTCAACAACACAGTTAAATTCTGCATAGCGAACGTTCATGATCTTGCCAGTAGGGCGCATGCCTAGGTATTCAGCGTCGAATAGACCCATGAAGTGACCCATGCTCATTACCCAAATTTCATCTGGGTTAACTTCGTTGTTACCGCCGATGAAGATATCTTGACGACGCTGCATGCGTGTCATTGATTTCATCATTGGTGCCCAGAATACGTCAGCCGCTGCTTGTGCGCCTTCTTGCTCACGGAATGGGTAAACACCACGCCACAAGTAATCTTCAGAAGTGTGTGCTTTTAAAACTTCAGCCACGTTCTCGTGAGTAGCGTTTTCGATAGCGTCAAAGTAATCGCGAACAATGCGTTTAGCTTCTTGATATTTAGACATAGTAAATTCTCTTTTTTGTTGTCGAGCCAACATTCGGAACAGGACTCGATTTGGATTTTGTTACCGGCTGACTTCTCAGCCGGATTGATGTTTATTTCGTGTCTTGAGAGGTTTTCAACTTTTAGAGGTTTCAACTAAAGGGGATTAAGCTTTTGCTGTTTCCGCTTTTTTGCTCTTGTCGAAAATGCCACCTTTCAATGTTTCTGGTAGAGATAGCCACAGTAGACCAGCCAGAATCCATACGATTGGTGAACCCCACATTGCTGTTGCTAGGTCTGAACGCTCTTGGATGAATACCAACACCATTGGAGCCCACATGCCGATGATACGACCACCGTGGAACAGCGCTGCACCGAAGCTACGTAAGTGAGCTGGGAACAATTCAGAGAAGTAACCACCCCATACCGCAGAAGCAGACAAACCGAAGTTGTAGATAAGGCCTAGGATAGCCAGCATGTTTAGGCTGCCGATCATCACGTCGCTTGGTGCCACGAAGAATACTGAAGCCATTACACCCGCAAGAATGAAACCAAACGCGTTCACTTTACGACCGTATTTGTCAGCGATTGCACCCCATACCCAAGCACCAAATAGAGAACCGAATGCTGAGATAGAGAAGATGATGCCGATCGTTGAACCGTCAAATTGGCGAACTTCTTTCAGGTACGTTGTCACGAAGCCTGAGAAGAATTGGTAGCCATAGAAGTTAAGGCCAGCCAGTAGTAGACAAGTGATGGTTAGCTTGCGGTAAGGCGCGCTTAGCATTTCACCCCAAGAACCTTTCTTCGCTGGTTTATTCGATGCTTCAGCTGCGGCTTGATCTTCTTCACCGTAAGCGATCACTTTCTTGTCGCTAGGCAGGATGAAGATCATCAGTGCAGCAGCAACTAGAGGAGGAATACCACCCACCCACATTAGGCTCTGCCAAGGCGCATCAACACTAGAGATGAATGCCGCGTATGCGCCCATTGCCATTAGAGCAACCGAGAACATCGAAGAGGCGAATGCCGTTAACTTACCGCGAACGCTTGGTGTGAATAGGCCGATCATCAGGCTTACTGCTACTGTGAAGTAGCCACCCAAAGAAATACCGATGATGAAACGCATCGCTGCCCACATCGCGTAATCAGTAAACATCATGTTGATGATGGTTGCGCCACCGTTCAGTGCAGTGATGACAATAAGAGTCGATTTCTTACCAAAGTTTGATGCCACCCATGCACAGCTTAGAGCACCAATCAGTGCGCCAACCGACTGCCATGTATAGAACTGAGCGGTATCCGCCAAGTTAATACCATCGTACGCATCTACGATGTAGGGGCGTACGTAGTCAATAATTACAAAGTTATAACAATAGAAAAAGTAGCCAACTAGAATTGCTAGATAAGCAGCTACCCTTTGAATCATAGGAACTTCGCTCATGTGTTTTTTAGTAGTCATGACCGATAAACCTTTATTTATTATAGGGTGTTTTTAGTTTTGATTATTGTGCAGTGGTTATTGATGTTCACTACACCGTCTTCGTTTCGGGAGAGATAATAGAATTTTTGTGGTTATTAGATCCGTGATCAAGGTCAATTTTAAAATGAGTGCGTACCCATTTTGTGCGTTTTAGTGATCTGGATCCCATTAGATCGTGTGTTTGCGCTGATTTGGACGTTTTGAGCGTTTATTCGTCTATATTAGTGACAATACTCACACTTATTGTGGGTTTTTGAGGGAAAGTATCCATTTTTGAGTAGTATTAGCGGCGAATGAATTGCGAAATATAATAAACGGAATCTAAAAATGGTTACGTACTCAAGTTTTGTGGTTATTGCTTTGTATGTACTAACTACTCTATTTATCAGTTACTTAGTGAATAAGCGTTACAGCGTTGGTGGCGATTTCTCCACGGGCGGAAAACAATTTGGTTGGTTTACGGCAGGTGTGTCGATTCTTGCAACCTACATCAGTGCGATGACGTTCGTGGGCATGCCGGGCTGGGTTTATAGCTCAGGCATGGAAGCGATGAGCGTCCATTTGAATTATCCAATAGTGATCTTTTTCGCTGTGGTTTTCTTTGTCCCAGTGTTTTACAAACTCGGCCTTACCTCGATTTATGAATACCTAGAGCACCGCTTTGGCGTTGTTGCTCGCACGATTAATTCCATCGTATTTATTGTGGTTCAGTGTATTTCGGCAGGGGTGATTTTGTATGCGGTGGCACTGATCTTGGTGCAAGTGTTACCGGTGAGTATCTCCGAAGCGATCATCTACATCAGTTTGTTTACAGCGTTGTACACCTATGCAGGTGGCATCTCGACCGTCATATGGACAGACATGTTGCAGTCGGCGGTGTTGATCATCGGCAGTATTGCTATCTTTGCCTTATTGCTAATGAAGATTGATGCGGGCGAGGTGCTGTCTCCTGAACACCTGAATATCATCAACCTCGATTTCGACTTGGGTGTTGATACCACTTTATGGGCGGGTGTGGTGGCCGTGAGTTTCTTACATCTAAGTGTGTACGGCACTAACCAATTGATTATTCAAAGAACGCTGGCGACCAAAAACGTTAAGACAGCACAAAAATCCATGCTGCTTTGTGGTTACGGTGCGTTCTTTATTTACCTGTTTTTCTCGGTAATGGGCGTTCTACTGAGTGTCTTTTATCAAGATCAAAGCTTTGAAAACAGCAATGAAGTGATTCTCGATTTTGTGTTTAACCATACCAATCCCATCATTGTTGGTTTGGTGATATCCGCGCTGTCGGCAGCAGCGATGTCGACACTGGATTCCACTTATAACTCGATGGCGACTGTGGCAACGTTCGATTTCTATAAGCGCTTTTTCCGTAAGAAAGCCTCTGACGCACATTATGAATCGGTCGCAAGAAAAATGAGTTTAGTTGCCGCTGCTTCGGTTGTTGTACCCGCTTTGTTGGCGGTGTCTAACGAATCTGTGCTTAAGACGATTGCCAGCCTGACCTCCATTTTTGTTGGTATTCGCCTTGGCTCTTTCATCCTTGGTTTGTTCTTTAAAAAGGCAAATGAGAAAGGGGTGATTGCAGGCAGTATTGGCAGTGTGGCTGTGGTGTTTATTGCTAAATACAGTGGTATCTCTTGGCCTTGGTTTGCCTTGATTGGCACCGTGGTTTTCTTAGTGCTAGGTGTTGTCGTTAGCCATTTCTATGGGCAAGTAACTGAACAACAAAACGAATTTATCGCCAAGCAAAAACACTTGTTTGCAAAACCTACGGCGAGCCATTACGGCTTGCTAGTGTTCGCTGTCGTCACGATTGCGGCTTGTACTGTTATTCCTGATTGGCTTTATGCCGCTCTTTCTTAATGAGTAAATCTTCTCAACTGGCTAATTTTTAACAGGTAAATGTATGCTGTCCATTTTTGATATCTATAAAATTGGTGTTGGTCCTTCAAGCTCACACACCAATGGCCCAATGATTGCGGGTTTCCATTTCACTCAATTAGTCGCGGATAAAATCACAGACGTAGTTCGTGTTCAGGTCGATCTCTATGGTTCGTTATCGTTAACCGGAATAGGGCACCATACCGACAGAGCAACCATCTTGGGTTTGCTTGGCAATAAGCCTGATACGATTAAAATCACTAGCGCTAATGAAGCGATGCGCCTTGCTATCGACAGTGGTGAAATGCAGTTGAGTGGCCGTCACACCATTGGCTTTAATTACCAAACAGACATGCTATTTCACGAAGATAATCTGCCTTTGCATGAGAACGGCATGATGATTACCGCGCTTGACCAAAGTGGAAATGTGATTGTTGAGGAAACCTATTACTCGATTGGTGGTGGTTTTATTGCGACCGCTTATGAACTGGAAAATGGCAATCAAACCCAAGCCGTAGAAGTCCCTTTCCCATTCAAAAATGCCGATGAAATGCTGCAAAAAGCAGAAGACAGCGGCATGAGCTTGGGTGGCATGATTCTGAAAAATGAAGCGGCTTTCCAAGGCGATGATGTTATCTCAGAAAAAGCCGATCAAATCTGGCGAGTGATGACTCGTTGTATGGAACGCGGATTTGAAACCGAAGGCATTCTTGATGGCGGTTTGAACGTGACACGTCGTGCACCGAACCTGCTGAAAAAGCTGGAAGCAAATGCGGCCGTTGAAAACGACCCAATGGAAATCATGGACTGGATTAACTTGTTTGCTTTTGCGGTGAGTGAAGAAAATGCAGCCGGCGGCCAAGTGGTGACATCACCCACGAATGGTGCAGCGGGCGTTATCCCTGCGGTGTTGATGTATTACCATCGCTTCATTAAAGAACTCGACACTAAGCAACTGAAAGACTTTTTGGCAGTATCGGGTGCGATTGGTATTTTGTACAAAACCAATGCTTCAATTTCTGGCGCGGAAGTAGGGTGCCAAGGTGAAGTGGGCGTGTCGTCTTCTATGGCGGCAGCAGGTTTAACGGCGTTACGCGGTGGCAGCAATGAGCAGATTTGTATTGCGGCAGAAATTGCGATGGAGCATTCGCTCGGTATGACGTGTGATCCGATTGGTGGCTTGGTACAAGTGCCATGTATTGAACGAAATGCGATGGGTTCCATGAAGGCTATTAATGCTTCACGAATGGCTCTTAAACGTAATAGCAAAAGTCTGATCTCATTAGATAAAGTGATCGCCACCATGTATCAGACGGGTAAGGACATGAATAAGAAGTATCGTGAAACGTCATTAGGCGGTTTGGCGCTGATTCATTTAGCTCACCCTTGTGAATAGAAAGCGTAAATAAACGATATCCGTTTCAAAATAACAAAGCCCGGCGCATCTAGATTTTAGATATCTTAGATAGCTGGGCTTTTGTTTGCCGCTTAAAGAAAAGGGCCGTATGGCGAAGTGAACTAGTCTTCTAGAGGAAGCAGATAGCTGTTCTTCAGTTCCTTAACCGAGATGTTGGATTGAAGCGCGCTCACGCCTTTGACTCGCCTGATCGAGCTAATACGCTCAAAGTACTCTTCCAAATCTTTAGCTAACACTTGCACCATGTAGTCGGCACCGCCTGCAATGCAGTGGCACATCGGAATCCAATCGGTTACAGCAACAAATTCTTCGAACGGTTCGGTGTTTTCAACCTCGTGGTTGCCTAGAGTCACTAAGGTAAAGCCTGCTACGTGCAAACCTAACTTCTTGCGGTTGAGTTTGGCGGCATAACCATCGATATAGCCGGTCTCTTCCATGCGTTTCCAACGACGCCAGCATGGGGTTTCGCTGAGGTTAACCTTTTCCGCGAGCTTGCTGTTGCTCATGCGTCCGTCTTGTTGGATATGTTCTAAGATAGCGATATCAGTGTCATCTAACACTTCTTTGGTGGATTCTTTCTGTTTCATGGCTTTTTTAGAAAAGTCTTGCTCAAATTTGCATTAATATTAGCCTATATAGCAATTTAATTCCTAGTCGAATCTGTAAACTCTCTCCGTATAAATACTTTACTTATTAGGAGTGAGAGGAAATGAGCTCTCAGTTAATGCTGGCGTTCTTGCTGTTTTCAATATCTATCGCAATTACACCTGGGGCAGGCAATATCGCATTACTTGGGATTTCAAGTCGTTATGGGTTTGCTGCGACTTTACCTTTTATCTCTGGGAACGCTGTTGGCATCATCATCGTACTGGCGGGTTCCAGTGTCGGTTTGGTGAGCCTATTTACCCTTTATCCAGAGCTATACAACATTTTGAAATACGCGGGCGCAGCTTATTTGCTGTTCATGGCGTGGTCGATTGCTAACATGCAAATCGAAGAAAGCACCATTGATAATCGCTCGGGCTTTATGTCTGGCGTATTGGTGCAGGTGTTAAACCCTAAAGGTTGGATTGCGTCATTAACTGTATTCTCACAGTTCATCACTCCAAACGCAGACTACCTGATTCAAGTAGTGACTATTATCGCGGGTATGGTTATTACCGGTGTGCCGTGCATGTTGGTGTGGGCGTATTGCGGCACCATGCTTAAAAAGTTACTGCAATCACCAAAGCAGATGATGTTTGTGAACCGTTGCTTGGGCGGAAGCTTAGCGATGGTGGTTGCCTTTATGCTTTATCAACCAGCATAAAGCCTCTCTACAAATAAAAAAACCACTCCTAAATCCATAGGAGTGGTGTCTAAATATCGACTAAGTGGTTAACAATAATTAGTAAGTTACTAATAACTCGCAAGTTAACAAGAACGTTTTAAGGAATGTTTGCTTAAAAGATTAAGCGGTTTCAGCTTCTTTAACCGGAGCTGAGTTACGGATTAGGTGGTCAAATGCACCTAAACTTGCTTTAGCACCTTCACCCATCGCAATGATGATCTGTTTGTAAGGTACTGTCGTTACATCACCCGCCGCAAATACACCTTTCATTGATGTTGCACCATGAGCGTTAATTTCAATTTCACCGCGTGGTGACAGCTCAACTTTCGAACCCTTCAACCATTCGCTGTTTGGCATCAGGCCGATTTGAACAAAGATGCCGGCAATGTCGACTTGCTTCAGCTCATCGGTGTTACGATCTTTATATTCCAAAGCCGTTACGCGGTTGCCATCACCAACCACTCGCGTTGTTTGCGCCATCTTGATGATTTCGATGTTTGGTGTTGCGTTCGCTTTGTCGATCAGCACTTGGTCTGCACGCAGTGTGTCTGCAAATTCAAGTACGGTTACGTGTTCAACGATACCCGCTAAATCAATTGCCGCTTCGATACCTGAGTTACCGCCCCCAATAACCGCTGTTTTCTTACCTTTGAACAGTGGGCCGTCACAGTGTGGGCAGTAAGCAACGCCTTTGTTGCGGTACTCTTGCTCACCCGGAACATTCATTTCACGCCAGCGTGCACCGGTACTGGTGATGACCGTGCGAGAGCGTAATGTTGCGCCGCTCTCTAGTTCAACGTGGATGTAGCCGTCTTTTGTATCTTCAGCTGCGATGATGTTAGCCGCGCGCTGCTCAGTCATTACTTCAACACCGTACTCTTTTACGTGCTCTTCTAAGCTTGCGACCAACTTAGGGCCGGTGGTTGCTTTTACTGAAATAAAGTTCTCAATCGCCATGGTATCCATTACCTGACCACCGAATCTGTCAGCAACCACACCTGTGCGAATGCCTTTACGTGCAGCATAAATTGCCGCCGAAGAACCCGCAGGGCCGCCGCCTACAACCAATACATCAAACGGTGCTTGTTCGTTTAGGTTTGCCGCTTTCTTTTCTGCTGCGCCTGAATCGACTTTGTTCAAGATTTCAGCCAGTGACATACGGCCTTGACCAAATAGCTCACCGTTAATGAATACGCTCGGTACCGCCATAATGTCGCGAGACTTCACTTCGTCTTGGAATGCCGCGCCGTCGATCATGGTTGTCTTAACCAGAGGGTTAATCGCCGACATCATGTTGAACGCCTGAACTACTTCTGGACAGTTTTGGCATGAGAGTGAGATAAAGATTTCTACATTAAGCTCTTGATCTAATTCTTTAATTTGCTCAATTACGTCAGCTTCAAGCTTAATAGGGTGACCACCACTATGGAGCAGTGCGAGTACCAGTGACGTGAACTCGTGACCCATTGGCAAACCCGCGAAACCGATCGCAGTACCTTTCTCTTGGTTCACTACCTGCATGATTGGGCGGCGAGTGCTTGCGTTATCATCTCGAATTACTTCAATTTTTTCGGTGAGAGAGGCGATATCGTTCGCCAGATCTTGAAGTTTGTTCGCGGTATCGCTGCTATCAAGGCTCAGCACTAACTGAACATTGGTTTTTAGGTTTTCTAAGTATGCTTTTAACTGCTGCTTCATTGCTTGATCTAACATAATCGTGCCTGCTCTTAAATTCTGTGTCTTGGTATTGACCAATACCTTCTTGCTGAAAAAGGAAAATAAAAAGTGGGCGCAAGTCGGCAAATATTGTGGCGTTGATGGTTTGAAAGGGTGGCGCGCAACTGCCCTTTAGGAGGGAGGCCGAAGCGCGCCTGTAGAACCGTTTAACTGTTCTGTTTTACTTGTTCTTTCTTAGCAGTTCTTGTTTGAACTCGGCTTTGATTAAATCTTGCCTACTAGGTCTAGAGATGGCGCTAGAGTCTCTTCGCCTTCTTTCCATTTAGCTGGGCAAACTTCACCTGGGTGAGCGGCTACGTATTGTGCTGCTTTAACCTTGCGTAGTAGGTCTTCAGCGTCACGGCCAATACCTTCAGCAGTGATTTCCATTGCTTGGATAACGCCTTCTGGGTCGATTAGGAAGGTTGCACGGTCTGCAAGGCCTTGACTTTCACGCATAACGTTGAAGTTGTTTGTGATGTTGCCTGTTTGGTCGCCTACCATGAAGTATTCGATAGTGCCGATTTTGTCAGAAGTATCGTGCCATGCTTTGTGAGAGAAGTGAGTGTCAGTTGATACTGAGAAAACTTCTACGCCGCGAGATTGAAGCTCTGCGTATTTGTCTTGTAGGTCAACTAGCTCAGTTGGACATACAAACGTGAAGTCTGCTGGGTAGAAGAAGAATACAGCCCACTTGCCTTTAACGTCTTGCTCAGTGATTTCTACGAACTCGCCGCTTTTGAATGCTGTTGCGTTGAATGGTTTGATTTCTGTGTTGATCATGATTCGACTCTCTTTCTAATTTGTAGTGTTTAACGCTATCCCGCGTCGATGGAGATATATTGCATTCGCACCGGAAATTAGTGAAATCGGACATTTCTATAGATTCAATAGGCAAATCCTATCTTTGAAAGAACAAGACTATCGATAAAAGCTATCAACAAGAATTATCAACAGAACTTATCAACAAAAGCTATCAAAGTGGGCAGGGCTCTATTTGGGTAGCTATGCTCTTTAGGTTGTTATCTATTTAGGCTTACCTCTATTCACGTAAATATCTATTCACGTAAACATCTATGTAGGCATGGCTTCTTTAAGTGAGAGGAGGTTTTATGCTAATCGGTAAATAACGAAATATTATCATTAATATAATTTATGATAATTTCAGTTAATCACTATCTCTCCTTATACTCTCTTCATCGAAACGAAACATCGAAGCCAGTCTTCGAAGCACACAGAATTAAAAACGAATTTGGAGCAAGTTATGAAAATGAATCATGTAGGCCTAATGGTTGGCGATATGGACAAAGCAGTTGAGTTTTACACGAAAGCTTTAGGTCTAAGAATCGTAATGAACAACACTAAAGTGATGGAAGAGCGCGAATCAGCAATCGGCCGTATGTGTATTGCAGTATTTGGCGAAGGCTTCAAAGGCTTCAACATTGCACACTTAGTAACATCTGATGGCATCGGTGTTGAGCTGTTCGAAATGAAAGAGCGCCAAGAGCGTCACGAAGTTGATTTCTCTCGTCTAGGCATCTTCCACTTCTGTCTGCAACTTCCAAAAGAGCAGTTTCATTCAGCTATTAAGCGCGTTGAAGAGTATGGCGGAAAGGTTCGTATGGACATCATGCGTTACCACCCAGAAGACGAACTAAAACAAGCACAAATGGTTTACCTAGAAGACCCGTTTGGCAACCTATTCGAATTTTACTCGCACACATACGAAGATACGTACGCGACTGATTACGAGTAATAGCGTTACTGCCTTCTATAGGTAGAAAAATTGAAACACCCCCTAAAGAGGATTGGTAGAGATACCAATCCTTTTTTTGTGTCTGCGGTATAGGGTTAGAAGTTACAGATAAGCCAGAGCAAGTGAGTGCTTTGTATGTTCTCGGTTGCACTAAAACAAACCGACAGTGTTGCTCTATAGTGCAGCATTGGCTTGAGCGAAAGCTTAACTGATTGATAAGTATAATGTTAAACCATTGGCATATATGTTGCTCTATTGCCTTTATGTAAATTGTATACAATAAAAAATACATAAAGGAAGTCACATGGAACAGAACAGTGAATTGATCTACGGATTAGACGATCGACCATCAGTCAAAGCAGCCAGTTACGCGGCGCTGCAGCATGTATTAGCCAGCTTTGTCGGCATTATCACACCCACGCTCATTATTGGCGGTGTCTTAGGATTGGGTGAACACATCCCTTATTTGATCAGCATGGCACTGATGGTGTCTGGGGTTGGTACCTTCATCCAAGCTAGAAAAATAGGGCCAGTTGGTGCAGGGATGATCTGTGTCCAAGGAACCAGCTTTGCGTTCTTAGGTTCCGTACTAGGCGCGGGTTTTCTTGTGAAAGCGAATGGAGGCGGGCCGGATGAAATGCTCGCCACGATTTTCGGTGTCTGTTTCTTCGGTGCATTTGTTGAAATCGTCCTATCGCGCTTTATCGAAAAACTCAAAGTCGTTATCACGCCTGTTGTGACCGGCATCGTTATCACGACGATTGGTGTCTCTTTGATTAAAGTTGGCGTCACTGATATTGCTGGTGGCGTTGGTGCAGAAGATTTTGGATCAGGAAGCAACCTGATGTTGGGTGCGATTGTGCTCGGAACCATAGTGGCACTTAACCTAAGCAACAATACCATGGTAAGGCTGTCGTCGATTTTAGTCGGTCTGGTTGTCGGGTGGGGCGTTGCTATTCTGATGGGCAAAGCGCCAATGGTTTCTTTTGCATTGCAGCCGCTATTGAGTATTCCTGTTCCGTTTAAATATGGTTTTGCTTTTGATTGGCAAGCCTTCCTGCCGATTGCTTTTATCTACTTGATTACCGTTATTGAAACTACGGGTGACCTGACCGCTAACAGCATGTTTTCAGGGCAGCCAGTTAAGGGGCCAAAATACATCAATCGACTCAAGGCGGGCGTGCTAGGTGACGGTGTGAACTCGCTTATCGCCGCGGTATTCAACACTTTTCCGAATACGACTTTCAGCCAGAACAATGGTGTGATTCATTTTACCGGAATCGCGAGCCGCTACATTGGCTACTTCATCGCGGCAATTCTTTTTCTATTAGGGCTATTTCCTATCTTAGGCGCGGTATTAATGACGATTCCAAAGCCAGTATTAGGCGGGGCGACATTGGTGATGTTCGGTACGGTTGCCGCAGCGGGCATCAAGATTATCGCTAGTGAGAAGCTGGATCGCCGCAGAATCATGACGATTGCTATCTCACTAGGTTTAGGGCTTGGGGTCATGCTGGTACCGGATTTATTGAAAGAAGCACCTAAGCTAGTGCAAAGCATATTTGGCTCACCAGTAACGATGTCGGGTGTTGCTGCTCTGGTGATTACTGGGCTGATGTCTCTGGTTCCAGAAAACAAAACCAAGCCTGTGGCAAGTTCGGTACAAACCAGTAAAGCATGATTGTTTTTAGAACCAAGAACGACTTGGCGATGCTAGAGCGTCGCTAAGTCGTTAAATTACGGTGTCTTGTGTTTCCCCATCAAGAGCTACACACCCCTTCAGTTTATAACCCAGATACAGAAACTAAACAGCCGTTCCGAAATGCTCCGAAAGGAAATCCAAAAATACTCGAACCTTGCTTGGCACTAGCTGGCGGTTTTGATAAATCGCGTATGTGCTGGTTTCATAGTTACACGGGCTAAAAGTAAACTCGGGCAGTAATTGCACCAATTTATCCGTATTAAGTTCTTGTTCAATCGCCCATTGTGGGAGCAGGGCAATACCACCACCGTTCAGTATCAATTGCTTTTGCCCGTTCACAGAATCGACTTCCATGTAATAAGAGAGGTCGATCTTTTGCGGTTTGCTATCCAATACAATCCAATCGTGCCACCCCTTGTAGCCATAAACCAAACAGTCGTGTTTAGCTAAATCTTCGACGTGTTGAGGGGCCTTCTTTCTTCTCAAATAGTCAGGGCTGGCGCAAAGAACAAAGTTGTTTTGGACGAGCTTCTTAGCGATCAAATTAGAATCAGGCAGTCGGCCACTTCGGATAGCGACATCCACATTTTCCTCGATTAAATCGACCACTCTTTCTGTGATTTCAATTTCAACGTTTACCTCAGGAAAAGCAGCCCGAAAGATGGGAATAAGTGGCAAGATTTTGCTCTCTCCAAACGCAACGGTCGTGCTTATCTTGAGGCTTCCTCTTGGTGAGTGATGCAATGCGCTGACGGCTCGTTTCGCTTCATCAAATTCGCCTGTAATACGCTTGGAGTATTGATAGAACAATTGACCAGCCTCAGTGACGCCTACGTTGCGTGTCGAACGCTCTAACAGTCGCACATTGAGTTCCTCTTCCAATGCGGAGAGCTGCCTTGAAATAGAAGAAGGCTGAATATCAAATATCCGACTGGCTTTGGAGATACTGCCCTGTTCAACCACACAGTTGAAATAGGCAAGACGATTGAAAAGGCTCATGTGTATTACTCATTAAACGATGGTTTCGATTCTTCCAAAGCGGAGCTTTCTGATGAGTCCAGTTGATGCCCGAAGTGAAAGTGATATTGATGTCTTTTCTGTTCTTTAATTATAGATTAATTGCTTTTAAAGCAAAACTGAATTGCCTCTCGGCAGATTCAAACCTCTGGTTGTTGTCTCTATGATTCCCCACACCATCACTAACAACGAGCAATAACCATGAATACAATTAGAACAGCCACTATTGCAGCCTGCTTTTCGGTAACAGCCCAACACCTGATTGAAAAGCTGATTACGAGCGGAACCCGCGTCGTGGCCTTTGGGCGCATCGGTGATGAAGCAAGAGCAAAAAGCCTAGAAGAAAAGTATTTGGGTCATCTGACCGTGTTACTTGGAGATCTTACTGATGAAAAGCAAAGCCAAGCGCTTGCTGCCAAGGCATCTGAAATCTTAGGTCATATCGATGCTCACTTTCATTGTTCTGGCATTTATACCTGGAGCCATTGGACTGACGTGGAAGTGAGTAAAATGTCTGACTTGTGGAATGCGAACTTTATGACGGCGTTTGTCTTCGGAAGAGAAATATTCAAATTAATGGAGTCGCAGGGAGGTGGTTCACTGATGTTTGTTTCTGCCCGTGATACCGCGCGGAATATACCCGCAGGATTTGGCCCTTATATGGCGTCTAAAATGGCATTAAACGCGTTGGTAGAGAGCCTAGCGGCAGAGGGATCTTCATCCAATCTTCAAGTGAATGCGGTATTGCCGACCATTGTTGATACTGAAGTGAATCGACAAGCACTTCCTGAGGCTGACCACTCTACATGGGTAGATCCAGCCGATTTGGCAGAGTTAATGATTGAGCTGACTCAACCGAGTAAAACCTATCTAAGTGGCTCACTAATAACCGTCAACAACAAGATGCATTAACAGTAGGTTAATAGATTAATAGATTAGTAGATTAGTAGATTAATAGGTTTGGATGGTGCTGTGCTATCTGCAACAAACTAGAAAACTGAAACAGCTTCTAAAAAGGATTGGTAGAGAGACCAATCCTTTTTTGCATTTTTTGGGGGGGAGGAGGGCGGCACTTCATTCGAAGTGGGACACAAATGATCTTGTCTTCGATTGCTGTTTGATTTGGGGTTATCTGCACTGTGTGGTTAATAAGTAACCAAATTTAAGACGTTGTTAAAGTTGACGTTTTGACGATAAAACCTTTCAGGAATATGACGGAAGAAATCATCGTTCATGAAAACATTGGTAAATCATACCGAATGGCAGCCTTGACTGAGTAGCGACTATACTCAGAAACATACAGCTGAACCAACAACAACGAAAACAGAGAAACATGCAGAGATTAGCTCACCCAAATCACATGAAAAAATCACATATTATTTTTACCGCTCTTGTACTTATGATATTAGCCGGATGTACCTCAACGTCGGCTGTCGGCAGTTCTAAAACAAAGGAATATGCCAAGTCACATGCTCTTGCTGGTAAAGCTTCTTGGTATGGCGATAAATTCCATGGAAGGCTCACAGCAAGTGGTGAGACGTATAATATGAATGCGAATACTGCGGCTCATAAAACCTTGCCATTCGGCACTATCGTGAGAGTGACCAATACAAACAATAATAAGTCTGTCGATGTGAAAATTAACGATCGAGGCCCTTATGTAAAAGGCCGCGTTATCGATCTTTCGCACAAGGCGTTTGCAAGAATCGGCAATGTTAAGCAAGGAACCGTGCCTGTCAAAATCGAGATTATTGATGACAGCAATACCTTTAGGTACAAACACTAATTGTCTCTAAACCTGTACTGGTTTGTGAAACTCAAAGGATTGGTAGAGATACCGATCCTTTTTTGTTTTTTGGGCAAACCTAACGAGATCCAAATTACATTTCGTTACTTACTGAAGTAAATCTGAAACATCGCTGACATGGTTTTGAAATTTTTAATAGCTAGCTTATTGGGTTCTAAAACGAATCCAGAAAAGGAAATACCCGTGAAGCTAACACCTGTCGTTGCTGCCGTAATTATGTCTTTCAGTTCAGCAAGTTTTGCTTTCAGCTTGCAGCAATCTGCCAATGAAAACAGTGAAGATCTCGTATGGACGGGGCACCTTAGCCCAGACAGCGACACGGTAATGTCTGCGATGCTCGCGGCTCATATTTATGGTGGTACGGCGACAGTGCCTGAGCCTATCAACCCTGAATCGACGTTTATCTTGAACTACTGTAATGCAGAATCGCCACGAGTAGAGACAGATTACTCTCCATATAGAGTAGGGCTGGTGGACTTCAACCAAGTGACTCAACTAGCGCCAACCATCGACCAAGCATCTATTGTTGCTGTGGTCGATCACCATGCGATTGGTGGCTCACCGATTAATACGCCACAAATTGTTGAGATGGATATTCGAGGCTGGGGATCGGCTGCAACTATTCTGGCTGACAACGCTGAAAAGCTTGATGTGACTTTACCTAAGCACCTTGCTTGTGTCGGCTTAGGCGCGATTCTTTCTGATACCGTGGTGTTCCAATCATCAACCACCACTGAACACGATCGTGAATACGCAGAGAAACTGGCAAAGGTTGCAGGCATTTCAGACATCGAAGACTTCGGTCAACAGATGTTGATTGCTAAATCAGACCTTAGCCACCTTTCATCTGAAACCATCCTGACACTGGACTACAAGAACTTTAAGTACGGTGGCAAACAAGTGGGCATCGGCGTTGCTGAAACACTAACCGCTCAACAACTGATTGACCGTAAAGATGAGCTTTTGGCAGCGATGAAGTCTTATAAAGAAGAGAACGGCTTAGATCATCTGTTCTTCTCAATCACAGACACTAAGAACAAAGAAGCTAATTTACTGTGGGTGGACGAAAGCGATTATCAAGTCATCAAGTCGGCTTTCAACGCTGAACCAACAAGCGATATGCTGACTTTGGAAGGCGTCACTTCTCGCAAGCGTCAGATTGGCCCAGCGGTTCAAAAGGCAATTGAGAGTTTGTAGAGAGTAAGAGCCGTTATTTTATAAATAAATTCTGAAAGGGATTGGTAGAGATACCAATCCCTTTTGTTTGGGTGTCTAAATGGGATTTGGACAGAAATGAGTATCGGAGAACCAAGTATTAGCAAATCACGAATTAGCATAAGTATGGAAAGTCACTAAGCTCACTGTCCAGTATTGATGGTGCACATCATTGTCTTGCTTTTACACAAATCTGACATTGATGAATGCCATAAGCTATCGATATAAATATCAACATATTGTATTATTACATCCGTATTTATACTTATTAGGATTTTCTATGTTGATTCACGAATTTTCGAATAAGGACGTTACCGCTGAGCATGTAATTTTGGCTCAAGCAATACTAGCAGGGACTGCTCAAGGTGATAAAAGTAAAGCACAGCGCTTTATGATTTTTGTAAATGAGATTCCCGATGCGCCGACTGTGCAAAACCTGATTCCTCGCTTTAGTCAATTTATGAAGCGCTTTAAAGCCAGCTGACATTCAGAATACGTTACACAGGGATGTGTAATTAAGATCACCAATTCCCCCCTAACCACTACCTACTTTTAAACTCTATCTGACCTTATGCTCGCTCTATATCTAGCCATTGTTGTCGGAGGACAATAGAGTTTGATCAATTTTAAAAACGTTTCTGGACAATTTCGAGTTAGTGAAAGTGCTAATTTAGCGTTAGACGGATAACTTCAAGTATTGAAAACACATTTTAATAAAAACGAACTTATGGCTTCCTAGATACCATTCTTATTTGTTCAATTTCGTCATCATCAATATTTAGGGACTGTAGAAATTTGAGGTGTCCTAATGGCTCCATCTTCTCAAACTGCTTGTGCCAGTTAAGCATATCTTGATCATTCATGCCTGACTCTCTCAGTATCTCAGTCCAACGCTGTTTAGTTAACTGCCCTTGAATCAGTAGCTCAGGATCTTGTAGTAAAGTCATGATTGAATGTTGTTGCTGACGTAGCTTTTTAATCTCTATATCTAAGGCGGAAAACTGTTGTCGTAATACAGCTTCCCTGTCTTTGCCATGAGATTGTTGTAACAAGCCTTTTATCTCAACAACAGGGATGCCGTAAGAGCGATACGCAAGAATCGACCTGAACTTTTCAAGTTCCCGTTCACCATACAATCGGTAGCCACTGGAAGTA
Organism: Vibrio sp. QJM3NY_26; assembly: GCF_057786005.1. Classification (NCBI taxonomy): domain Bacteria; kingdom Pseudomonadati; phylum Pseudomonadota; class Gammaproteobacteria; order Vibrionales; family Vibrionaceae; genus Vibrio; species Vibrio sp. QJM3NY_26. Next base: position 1,056,429 of record NZ_CM173515.1, read on the forward strand.
CGGCTTGCCGGTTCAATCAAGCCCTGTCGTTCATAATAAAGGACTGTCGTGCGAGACACGCCTAATTGCTCACAAAACTGTTTAATACTCAGCACTGTACCTACCTCTTACTTTTTCGACCGTAGTGAGACAACATCATTGGGATTAATGCACTCGCAAGAATAACTGACGCACCAATAATTGACCATGTATCTGGCATTTCCGCAAAAATAACCATGCCGATGATAAGAGAATAAATAATCTTCACGTACTCAACGTTGGCAATGATGTTTGCCTGTGCCCATTTATAAGCGGAAATACCAATGTATTGAGCAATTGACGAGATAACGCCAACCAATAGAAGCAACATGAAATCTTCAACCGTTGGTGTGCACCATAAAAACAAAGTCGGTATCAAGGCAATAAATCCGATAGCAAGAGCTTGATATGCCATTAACGTGATTTTAGGTTCACTTTGCGCCACTTTTCTTACACAAATCACCGCAACAGCAGCGCCTAACGAAGCCAGCACACCAGAAAGAACGTATATGAGTTGGCTATCTTCAAACGTAGGTCGAACAACCATCATTACCCCGATGAATCCAACGACGATGGTAAAAATCCGAGAGCCTGTGACCTGCTCACCAAGGGCAATGCGAGCAATAATGGCAACAAAGAGCACTTGTAAGAAACCAACGGCAGTCGCGTCTGCAAAAGGTATATTACTTACTGTAATAAATCCAAAGTACAACGCAGTAAATGCGCCCAATATTCTCAATATGTGGAGAGGTATTTTATTCGGTTTGAGCAATACCTCAATGTTATTAGTTATCGTAGGGGCAAGCATCAACATAAAAATGAGCTGTCTAAAAAATAGGATCTGAAACGTATCGTAGTCTCCGCTCAATTTACGAACAAACACACCCACAATGGTAAACAGTGCTGTTGAAACCAGTGCTAGCGTCACACCTTTAGATGTTGGCGATAAAGTATCAAATAACTGCAAAACTTTAGGGTGCTGCACGGTGTTTTTTACAAGGAACTGATGCATCGAATGAAGCCTTCTCGCTTAGGTTTGATCAAGAGGTGCATTTTAAACTCGATACCTGTAGACAGGTCAACCGATGTCGTGGATTAGCTAATTTGGCAACAACGTTAAGCCTCTCGGCATGAGGAAAAGTAAGCCAAATAGTGGAGTTTGAGATCAGGTTCAATTTCACACTGGCTTCTAATGGGGCAAGTCTGAGTTAGCTCATAACTAAACCCCCTTCTAACCTCCCCTTGAACAGTATCTTCTATCCATTGTATTTCGTGGAAAGGGGGGGAATAGAATGCCGGTCGTTACATGCGCAGTTACACATTCAGCGCCAAAGAAGGTTCTCTCCCTCGGTCATAAATCGAAAGGGGTTGATGAACTTAACATGAGGGGGAGGGTGTTTGAAATCAGCCCGAACGCACGGGATATCAACGTTCTCAATTCAGACAAGCATTACACTTCACCCAAACAAAAATGGAACGCCTGAGCGTTCCATTTTTTTACTTATATTTTGTTTAAATCAGCATCTCTTAAACTTGCTCGCTTGGGTGTCCCCACATTAGCTCGCTTGCGTAAGGGCCAGTGACGGTTGAAGTCGACTCCCCCACGCCGTCTAGTGCGCCAGGGGTCAGTGCTTTAGCGAACCAACACTCTAAAGGTGCAAGTGTTCTTACTGGTGGAAGCACGTTGTGTGGCGTGTTGTAACGGTTGCCGTAGTGGAACGGTTCGCCCATCACGAAGATAACGTCAGCGTTGAGTTGCTTCTCGGCTTGTTCCATTAATCGAGTTGCGTAGCCTTTGCCTTGGTATTCTGGCAATACAGCTAAAGGAGCAAGCACATAACACTTCAGGTGTGGTGCTGCGTCTATTGTGATTGGTGTGTAGCATGCGTGTGCTACGCCTTCATGCACGATAGAAAAGCTGCCATCGGCAATAAGATCGTCGGCAAATTCTGCGTACAGTTTTGCATGGCGTTCGTCGTAAAGCCCGCCTGCAGCGGCGAAAGCTTGGTATTGAATTTCATAAGGGGTTTTCATTTGAACAATTCCTAACTTAAATTATTTGTTGCTAGCGTTCTCTGATAGATATCTTTAGATAGAGAGTTAGTTTAGATAGCCAACAACGTTCTATTGAGCTTTAAGCGAGGTACTTATAAATCCAGCAGCAGTAAGTACTTAGCTATGAAGCGTTCTTTAATTTGTTCTAACGGGTAATCACCATCCGAGAACAAGTAATTGAGTGCGATACCATCGATATCGGCGATTAACATGTGGCCGTCGACAATGCTGTTGGCATTTGGTATGTCACATAGAATAACTTCAAAAGATTCCATCATCAGTTGGTAGCGTTCGTCCAACAGGTCTTTTAATATCAGCCTTAACGACGGCTGACATTTCACTTGGTAATCAAGTTGATAAAACAGTTTTTGTTGTGGGTCTGCCATTGACAAGAAGATGTGCTCGATAAGGTTAATAAACCTCTCTTTTACCGACATTCCCTCACTAGACAAGTCAACACTTTCGCCGACTTCATTAATGATCTCTGCCATGCGAACAAACACCTGTCTTAGTAGGTCATCTTTGTTTTTGAAATGATGAAAAACTAAGCCCTTCGATACTTTCGCCGTTTCACACACCTGTGCGATAGACGTTTTTTCAAAGCCTTGTGTCGCGAATAATTCAATCGCGGCTTGGATTGCTTGCTGCTTCTTGTCCATGAATATCACTCAATTATTTTACAGACCGACTATCCGGTCTGTAATTTGTGGTGCGGATAATATACAACATAAATGAGGATCACAAGATCTTTAAAGATCGTTGAATTTGAGTAGGTATAGGTTTGGGAGTAGTCGGCTCAAGATAGGCAATTGTCTTGAGCCTAGGTGTTCAGCGTACCCATCAGTGATATTGGCATCATCAGCACTGTAAGCCTACGACTTTAGTCCGGTAGGAGAGTGCCCAGTCCAATTTTTGAATGCTCGACTGAATGCGCTCGAGTCTGAAAAGCCAAGTTCGTGAGCTACATAGGTAATATTGCCGTCGTTTTGATTCAGTAACGTCATGCTCAGCTCAAGTCGGTATTTATCGAACAAGCGACGAAAACTCACACCTTGTTGTTTAAGCTTACGATTCAGGGTTCGAGGGCTGATATGAAGATTGTTCGCCACGCTATCTAGGTTAGTATCTTTCACCGCAAGCACTTTGAACGTTTCATTCACTTTGTAGATTAAGTTGGTTTTTAACGTTTTTTCCATCTGTTGGTCGGCGATTCTTACTAGCTCTGTATGAAAGTCGGCTTGGTATTGGCGAGGTTTCGCCTGGACAAGATCGTTAGGAAAAAGGAGATAGCGGGCGGGGAAGCCTTCCTTCATTTCAACATTAAAGACACGCTCATAGATGCTCAAGAACTCATCACCGATGGTGTTCTTGTGGATGTGAATGGCGAGCTTTTGATTCGGCGCATTAAGGTATCTGCGAACGAGCTTGATCATAATACTAAAATAGAGCCCCAAGCTGATGTGTGTCATCAGTGTGGTTTCGTCAATGTACTCGGGTGTGACGCCCCAAAGCTCAACTTCGCCACTCTCTGTTTCACGGCAGAATATTTTCAGCAGCGGATGTATATGAATGGAGTAGCGACTCAGCAGTTGGCAAAAGCTGGCGAGATCTGGCGCGGTGAGCATGGCCATTACCGGCGCGCCCATTTCAAGCTCATCGAAGTAGCGAGCCGATTCATCAAATAAGTCGATCAGCTCATGATCAAAATGTTGGTAGATATTGTTGATGGCGGTTTGAAGCTGATAAGCCGAGATCGATTCGGCGGAGCAAAGTTGTTTATAGGCCTCTGTTCCCGACCAGATGTCGCTGCTGTCTCCAATTCTAGCCTGAATAGCAGAATCTAAAGTTTTAAACCAGAATATGGGCAATTGAGTACTGAAACTTTCCACCATAACTCCCTGTTATTACTGGTGATTGAAGAGTGTTCTTCTCGTTAATATGCCCAAATTAAAGGATTTGTTTACGGGTTACAAGCAATGAAACTCTCAGTTCAACTTTAGAATTTGTAATCAACACCTACTGAAATCACGTATTGCGATGATTGGTAATACTCAATATTCGAATTTGTTGTCTTGGCGCCAAGTAGTGATACCAAAGACCAGTTTTTTGTACCAAAGATATTGGTGTATTCATAAGCAACGAAGGCTCCAAAGTCTTTGTCTTCACGAGTCTCATTAAAGATTGGATTCTCTTTATCATAGCTGCGTTTTGCTGCATTGAGTGTAAAAGCAAGGCCATGATTTCCAAATCTTTTCGCTAGGTTGATTTCCGCGCCAAGGCTCAAGAACGATAGTGCATCACCCTCAGAGTCTGATGAGAAAACATTCATTGAAGGTGTGAGAATGCCAGAGCCATCTTTCAAGAAATACTGGTAACCAGACTTGAGATAAAAATATTTTCGTTCTCGAATCATTAGTGCGCGTTCTTCTTCAGTTAAACCAAGGCCCTTTAGGCCGGTGTTTTCTTTTTTAACGTCGGACTCACCAGAGGCGACATCGAGATTAAAGTTCGAGCCCATTATTCTTGAAAGCTGCATTCGAACGACATTACCGGTGAGGTCGGTTTCTTTTCTATTTGAGTCAACGGCATAAGGGTCATCCCATACTTCACCTGATATCAGAGTTGGTAAGATAGAAAATTCAACCACCATACCGTGCTCGACTTGCTGCCTATATCCAATTTCAAATGCCAACGTACCTGTGATGATGTCGTCTCTTGAGGTACCTAAGAAAAATTGTTTGTGATTCAAAGCGCCAAAGGTGTATTGCATTGAACCCAAAACAGCGACCATTCCCTCTGCTTCGGTATTACCCGACGACATTAAATCGGCTTGAGATTGATGATTGCTTTGCCCAACATCTAGGTTGCTTGAGTTTGCGGTGAAGCCTGTTAAGAAGGTGATGTTGCCACTGAAGCCTTCGCTTGGTGCTAGAGCTGCGTATGAGTAAGGTGCAAGCGTCAGACTCGCCAAAAATAGGAAAATAATATGTTTCATCAATAGACTCGTACTTGAATGATTTTCTAAATTGAATTGCTTCGGAAGTGAATTGCTTGTTAAAGCGCAATAGGGGCCTTTCTGTTTGCCCAAGGTTTGGCGTTTTCTAGTTGATAGGCCAATTCAAATAACAGGCGGTCGTTGCCCCTTGCTGCAGAAAAGTGGCTACCGACTGGAAGGTTCTGCTTGTTCCAATACAAGGGAACCGACATGGCGGGATTACCTGCCACGTTTTCGATAGGCGTGTAGGACATTAACTTTTCTGAACGTGTCCATATCTCTTTCCCTGAGTGCGCTTGCTGGTCGAAATATTCAATATCCAAAGGAACATGGTTTGCACAAGGAGTCAGCCATACGTCGATGTCTTTAAAGAATTCTCGGTTGTGATTGAGTGCGAAATTTCGGCATCGCTCTTGAGAGTCAGTATACAAGCTAGGAGCGGCTTTCAAGCGCGCTTGCATCGTACGAGCTAAATAGACGATGTTATCGCTTACTTTGTCAGGCATCGATTCTAGCGGCATGCCTAGGCGGTCGAACTGCTCAGCAAAGCTTGCCATCTTGTTGCCAAATACGCCCATGTAGTTGTGCATGAATACATCGCCATCTTGGATCGGTTGCTCAACTTCGATAACGATATGTCCAAGGCTCTCGAGCAAAGAGACCGTCGAACGAATAGCTGCGAGCGTATCTTCATCGGGAAGCCTGCCGTGGATATCTTTGAGGGTGACGCCAATTTTTACCTGACGGGTAAGAGAAGCATTAACCATTCCTATAGGGGTTCGAGGAAAAGGCGTCTCAAAGTCATTTTTTGTATGATGCTCTGTGACTGATACAGCTAAAGCTGCATCACGAACGGTTCTCGACATAAACGATTGGTGAGTAAAATCTTCGTTTGTTGAGCCGTCAGTTAGCCCTGAAATCAAAGATTCTCGACTTGGCTTAAAGCCAAAAATACCTGTCGCTGAAGCGGGCATGCGCGAAGAGCCGCCACCATCAGTGGAATGCACTAATGGTACATAGCCAGCAGCAATCGCCGCTGCGCCACCACCAGTCGATGAGTGAACACCTCGGCTTAGATCCCATGGGTTACGCGTCGCGCCATAAAGGGGATTCTGTGTGCAGCCTAGTGCCATCATCTCGGGGATATTCGTCATACCAATGGTGTTGAGCCCTGCATTCTGTGTTGCACGAATAAACCAAGAGGTAGCGTTGGGCTTTCTACCTTGGTTTAGCTTCGATCCCATGGTGCATTCAAGCCCGACAACATCAACGCAGTCTTTCGCTAAGAAAGGCACGCCTGCAAAAGGGGAGTTCGGGTTAAATGAGTTGGCACGCTCTAGCGCTAAGTCAAAGCACTCAGAAACAACCGCATTTACTTGATCGTTTGTCTGGCGAATTTTATAGATGGCTTCTTGTACGAATTCTTTTGGCGAGGCTTTTTTGTCTCTTATCAGATTTGCCATCTCAGTCGCATCCAGTGGCGAGTCAACGGTTTGGTGATCTGAAGGCAAATTTGTTGGTGAAGTTGGCGTTGCATTCGCTAAGGTCGGCAGAGAGAGAGCCGCAGCAGAAACAGCACCTTTCCCCATAACTTTGAAAAAATCTCTGCGTTTTAATTCATTGATAGTCATCGTTTCTATCCCAAGTTAGAAAGTCACTATCCTTGTTTCGAAACCTAGCTCGCTAGGCTTAGCGTCACTCCGTGTGCTTATTTATGGGATTAGAATAAAGATTAGCGTGTTGGCTTGCAGTGCAAATACCGCCAATGTTCATACCATTCACGCCAACTGGTTTGTCGGGTTATGTATAGGGAGAGGTTATCGCTCAGCTGTTAACCAAAAGCTGGACAAGTCTTCAAACAGAGCGTCATTGTCTAAAATACTGAGATGGTTTTCGTTGTAACCGCGAATTTGGTCGGCATTCAATTGAGCGGGGCGCGACAACTGGCTTGATAAATTGATGACGCCATCGCTACTGTTGGTATTAAATAGATCGCCCGAGTTATAACCAAAGGCCAAAAAGTGGGGTATGTGAATCTCACTGCTATCAATGAATAAGTCAGCGATAAATTTTCCGTCTGGATTTAAATCAACCCATGCAGGCATTACCACGGGGGAGTACTCCATTCCTTGTTTAGCAGACTTAACACCATCAAACGGCGAAGAGATGGTGGTTACGCTGCTTACAAAGTCGCATAGCTGTCCGATTCGGCATTGACGAATACTGTTGGTCACGATCAAGCCGCCCATGCTGTGGGCAACAACATGTAATTGTTGGATCTTATATTCAGTCACCACCGTGTGTAACAGGTTATTTAAGCCTCTCGAGTTCAAAGATAGAGATAAACCTGAAGGGTAGTTAAACACCCATATTTGGTATTTAGATTGGTCTATTTTTCCAATGAGAGGGGAGAAATCTAAAGCCGTTGCATTGATCCCATGCACAAATAAGATCGGGATTTTAGCTGGGTCATATTCAGATAAAAAATAGAGACCCGCATTACCTTCGACCAAAAATGTCAGCGGTTGCCACATACCGAGCTTTGCGTTCCCTTTCTCAAAAGGAGGATCGGTTAAATTTGCCACGGTGCCTATATCAACGAGGTCTAATTCTATTTTCAATAGCGAAGATAACGAACGATCAACAAACGCACTTGGGGCTTCATTTTCATTAACGGATAATGAGACTTCTATTGTTGATTTGTCTTTATGAGAACGAAGTTTTACCACACTGAAAGCTTCATTGGCTTGTAGGGTAAGATCTTGATTTTTATCTTCAAAGATAAGTAGGTAGTGGACGTTATTTGATACGTGCAAGTGAATGCTGTCACTGTCTATGATGCCATCGTAGCCATCCACTTCGCTTTTATTGATGTCTTTGATTTGTTCAATCACCACGGCAGAGCCGGAGGCAGGTTGACTCAAGGTAACCATGTATTGATTGGTTATGGAGTCGATGGCTTCTATCTCATTAGATAGGTTTTTAAAGTTATTGCAACCTGATAACACTGAACTGAGTAACAATGCTGAACTGAAAAATAGTGCAGTAAGTAATCGCCTCATTTTAATTTCATCCTTAAATCAACCCGATTCATCCATAAATCAAAAACCTGTGTTTAATAGTAGCAATAAAGCAGAGAGTCATCTTATCCATTATGTTTGAGCGTATATTGTCTTGAAGACCCGCTGATTTCGGCTGTTGGAAAATTTGATATCGTTGCTATGTTGCTCCTACTCAAAAGCGAAACATTGTTGGTTGGGGTTGCGTAGCTTGATGATGGTATTGCTTGGGTCTACTCGATTCAACGCGTCATCATTGAGATTAGCGTGACTGAAATCGGTGCGAAATAGATCAGCGCGACTTAGATCAACGTTGAGCATTTGTGCGTGGCTCATGTCTGAGTTTCGTAAATCGGCATCGCGGAAAGCTGTGTTGTTCAGGTTGGCGTGGCTAAAATTGGCATGGGTGATATCAGCCTCACTCATGTCAGTGCCTGATAAATCGGCGCCACTAAAATTGGTACGAATTAGGTTAGCGCAACGCAGGTCGATGTTTTGAAGTACTAGGTTACTTAGGTCGGCATTACGTAATTGTGCACGTTCACCGCCTTGGTTTTCTAGCCATAGTTTGTGTTGTTCAAGAATAGAATAAAGTTCTTGTTGAGTGTATTTGTTCATACTTCACATCATCATTTTATTGAGCCCGCTGTTCTAGTCACCAGCGGGCTCTCATTAACTGAAAGCTTTGTTTAGTCGTTAGCCTTATTTAATAGACAGTTCTATTAAATCGGAAGTTCAATGTCACCTGATTGCTCCGCCCAAGCAGCAAAACCACCTGCGAGGTTTTTAACGGGTTTTAACCCCATCTCCGCGGCCATCTTGGCAGCGTAAAGAGAACGCAAACCGTGGGCACAATAGAACACGTAGGTTTTGTCTTGGTTGAACACCTTATTGTGAACGGGGCATTCAGGGTCAATCAAGAATTCCAACATGCCTCTTGGGCAAGTAAAAGCGCCGGGAATAATGCCGAGCTTGTTTCTTTCTTCGGCTTCCCTCACATCGACAAACACGTAGTCATCAAGTGTGTTTTGTTTGTCGTCGCTGCCGTTGAATAGCGCTATTGCTTCTTCTACCGACATATCTTCAACGACTTGGTAGGCTTCTTCTTTTAGGGCTTTAATGCCTTTGGTAATGGTTTGTGCCATGGTTTTCTCTCTTATTAAAATAGGATGACGGTTCTGTGTTTTGTGTTGCGGTGTCACTTAGCTATTTCATTCATTATCTAGTTTGGTTACTTCAAGGCAGCTATTTCGTCTGGTTATTTTGAGACTGTTATTTCGCAACATTGCCCGCCACATTCAGCGCGTCCCATGTTCGTGCAAAAGGAGGAGCGTAGCTGAAATCAAGGTAACCCAATTGTTGAGTCGTCATGCCTGCAGTAATTGCAACGCCTAATGCATTTAGCCGACCTACAGCGCCTTTCTTGCTGACAATTTCGCCGCCTAAAAGGCGTTTAGATTCAGGGTCGTAAGCAAGTTTTATCTTGATGTCTTCTTGGCCGGGATAATAATCCGTTTGGTTCTTGTCATTAATGACTGAGGTACTGGTTGGCACTGCGTATTGGTTTGCCATCCAATGAGAAATACCTGTGCTAGCAAGCTCGTAATCCAGCACTTTCAATGAAGATGAACCTAAGAAACCATCAAGGAAGGTATCTTTGCCTGCCAATTTGTCGGCCATCATTCGAGCCTGTTTATTAGCTGTGGTGGCGAGTGGCAAATACACGGGTTCATCAAGCGTTAAATGATGAACCGTCGCGCAGTCGCCCACCGCGTAAACATTCGGTACTGACGTTGCACCAAACTTATCGACTAATAACGCACCGTTGCCCATTTTTGGCAGGTCAAACAACTCGGTGTTAGGTTTGAAACCAAGCGCCAGAATCACAATGTCGGCTTGAATGGTGATGTATTCCGGTTCTACCGAATGGCTGGTGGCTTCGTTAGTGTTATTGGTCGCGGATCGAGTTTTGCTCACTGTAAGCAGATAACTCGCTTTCTCACTATTCCCTTCGTCGCTGTCTTTTGAAGCAAAACGTTCAATGTGTTCGACTTGGGTATTGGTCAGCAGGTTGGTTCCTGTGTCACGAATGGCATCTTCGACGTCGGAGATCATCTCTGGGCTGAATTGGCGGCTCATGATGTGCGCTTCGCGCTCAATAATGGTGATGTCTTTTCCTAAGTCATGTGCCGCATCGAACATCTCTAATCCAATAAAACCTGCACCAATGATTGCAACGCGAGGTTTATCTACTGCGAGCATGGCTTGTTTCATGGCAACGCCATCTTCCATGCTAGTGAGTGTGTAAACATGCTCGGTGCTATTCGAATCAGCACGATCATGATTACCCACACGAAAAGAGGTCGCGAAGTCTGGAATTAAAGGGCGCGCACCTGTCGCGATGATTAACTTATCAAACGGAATATCTTGTGATTCGCCTTGCGTGTTGACTGTGATGATTTGCTCAGCAGCGTTCACTGCGACCACCTCAGTATTGATACGAACATCGAGTCCGGAATCGATGGCTTGCTGCGGCGTGCGAGAGATCATGCGATCTGTATTTGGGAACTTGTCGCCAACAAAGTAGGGCAAACCGCAGGCACCAAACGAAAGGTAGCTGCGTTTTTCAATGACAATAACGTCATCTGTGGGTTGGTTTCTTTTGTATTTGGCAGCAAAGCTCATACCAGCAGCACTGCCACCTAAAATTACGATTTTCATAGTGGTACTTCTTCTTATAAGGACGCGGCATTCGCGCCCTTTGTTTATTGGGATGATTCTGAGTGACTTGAAGCGACTGACGTTAAGTTAAAAATTTAAGCTGGAATCTCGCCATTGGTCGTATTCGACAGGGCTTGTGCTTTGTACTGTTCTGTATTCAATGAGCCGTTAGTCTTAGCAGTAAGAACACCAGACAACATCGACCCAGAGATATTGAGAGCGGTGCGTGCCATATCAATCAAGGCTTCAATAGATACCAGTATCGCTACAATCGTGATGTCCAATCCCATGATGGTTAGCACGGCAACCGCTGCAAAGGTCGCACCGCCGCCTACACCCGCAATACCGAATGAAGCAATGGCAATCACGGCAATAAGTTGTAGAACAAAGCTCAAATCAATCGGGATACCCATCACTTGTGCAGCCATGATGGCAAGCATTGCAGGGTAAATACCGGCACAACCGTTTTGGCCAATGCTGGTCCCGAATGTTGCCGACATATTGGCTGTCTCTTCATCTACACCAAGGCGCTGAGTTTGTGTTTCAACGTTTAGCGGAATGGCTGCCATGCTTGAGCGAGAACCAAATCCGAACACCAGTACGGGCCAAGATTTTTTAGCGAATGTCTTCGGAGACAAACCAAACAAGCCAACAAGTACAAGGTGAACAATGAACATCGCTGCGATCGCCGCGTAGCTTGCAATAACGAATCGGCCCATTTCAGAGAGTGCGAACAAATCGTTGCTCATCATGAACTTGGTCATTAAAGCAAATACGCCATAAGGGGTGAGCTTAAGTATTTCTCGCACCATCGATAGCACGACTTCTTTTGCTGCATTGATGAAATCAACAAAGCTTTGCACTTTCTCTGGCTTACGCTTTTTCACTTGGAGAATGCTAAAACCAAGGAACATACCGAATAGAACCGTCGATAGTGTTGAGGTTCTTTCTGCGCCAGTCAGCATTTCAAAAATATTGGTCGGGATGATAGACAACACCAAGCTTGTGAAGGTGTTGTTCGACATCAGCTCTTGAGTCGATAGCAGGCTATCGCTGCGCGCTTCAATGGCAGTGCTAGTTCCCATTGCATTGACTAAGCTGTTCGCGTCGATGTTGAACAAGTAGATACTCGCAATTCCGATTACTGCAGAAATAGCCACGGTGAAAATCAACACGCCAATCACTTTAGGTGCGATTTTCGAGAGTGCACTGGTGCCTTCTACATTCATGATGGAAGCTGTCATGGCAACAAACACTAACGGTATTACTATCATCTGGAGTAGCTTGACGTAGCCATTACCGAACAAAGAGATAAGCTCTGAGAACTGCAAGCCAGCCGCGCTGTCGGTGCCCAGTACTACTTGGATAATGCCACCAAACAGAAGGCCGCCAACCAGTGCGCTAAGAACGCGGAAGTTGAAGCTTTTTTTCTGTTTTTTAAAGCGAGATAACACGACGTAAAAGCCGAGAAAAATGGCACTCAGTGCCAGTAACGTAAAGCTCATTTTAAGCTCCTATATCTACATCAAATAAAAGCACTGGAGTGGGGCACATAACGTGTGTGAGGTGGTGTTTTACCAAAGGCGCACAAGGTTTGAAGCGTTGTCCAGTGAAGGAATATCTGTAAGACGAAGCTTGATTAAAAAAGACGGTAAAAAATCACAATTAATTTTCAAATAAGAAAACGGTGCTATGACGAATCCGCCATAGCACCGTTGTTTATTCTAATCTTTAGGTTCTTAATTAGAGGTTATTTTTATATACCTTGCCGTCTTTCATGATCAGCTTTTGTGTCTCTGTGTTGGCAACACACGCTACGCCTTCCAGTGGGTTGCCATCGATAATCAATAGATCGGCATACGCGCCTTCAACGATCTGACCTAACTTGCCTTCTTGGTATGGGTGTTGGTAAGTCGACATCTCGAACAAGCGTCCACAGTTTGATGTCGCCATGCGAAGTGCTGTGATGGTGTCGAATGTTTTCTCAATCGCACCAAGTTCATTCAATTGTGTTGCATGAACGTTGGTTTCACCCACGCAGTCAGTGCCAAAAGCAATGTTCTGAATATCGTATTTCTTAATCAGTTCCGCCGATTTGAACATGGCTTTACCTACGCGTTCTGTCTTGCGGTATGTCTCTTCGTTCGGCAGTGGGATCTTGCGTTCTGCAATCAATGAAGAGGTAAAGTAAGACGGAATCACCCAAATGCCTTTCTCTTTGATTATCTCGGCAATGTCGTCATCCATAATTGTCGCGTGTTCGAAAGACATCACGCCCGCTTCGGCTGCTCGGCGCATCGCATCAGAGGTGTGGATGTGCGCGGCAACATAAGTGCCATAATCAGAAGCGGCATCAACCGCGGCTTTCATTTCTTCTGATGTGAATTGCAACGTGTCTAGTGGGTCGAATGTTGAAGATGCACCACCGCCAGCCATGATCTTGATTTGAGAAGCGCCCATAAACAGCTGTTCACGTACGGCTTTTAATACTTCTGAACGACCATCAGCAATTTTCATGGCACCTAGCTTCATCATTGGTGAATCTTCGTGACCGTTTGCCAAACGTTCTTGTGCTTGGTTCTGACGGTAATCGGAGTGACCACAGGTTTGAGATATAGCGGCCATTGAAGGAAGAATTCGTGGGCCAGTTGCGTAACCGTTATCGATACTTTTCTTTAGGCCAAGCGTGTTACCCGCCACATCACGAATAGTCGTAAAACCGCGCATCAACATCTCTTCTGAAATCTTTGCTGAGCGAATCGCCACTTCTTCACGGGTCATTGTATCAATGACATTAAAAGAGGCAGAGAGCGTGATATGAACGTGCGCATCAATCAGGCCTGGCATGACTGTGCCGCCTTGAGCATCAATAATTTCATCGGCTAACGTTGAATCAATCTCGCCAATCTGAGTGATCAAGTTATCTTCGATGAGGATTGATACGTTCTCGATTAAGTTGTTATCAACACCGTTAAATACGTTCGCGTTAGTGATTAGCTTTTTCATAGTCTGCACCTTTTGGAAATGAGTGTGTGTCGCTGATGGAGTCATCATATGGGGCGCAGCATTTGAAGAATGGCCATTTGGTGACAAGCAATAACGAGACTTATCTTTTGGTGCTTTTCTATATTTCTAAGTTTTTCCTATTCGAACGTTCAGGTGTATTTCAAATCGTCGTCACCTTGTGTTGAGAATCAATTTACCGAACTGTAACTGGCTCTAAAACGGAAGGCTTAAGGGAAATGCTGAATTAGTTCATAGACTTAAAGGGCGAACGTTAAATTGACAATATCTTATAAAATGTTAAATCGGTGTCAGTATTTGGGGGCTCTGACATTGGTCTGAAATTTAAGTTCGTTCTATGAGGCAATATCCTTACATCAAGAAAAATATATGGTTAAGGATTAACTCATGAAAAAACAAAATATCTCGGCAGTCGCCCTTTTAGCACTGATTATTACAGGTTGTGGCGGAGAAAGTTCGTCAGGAGGTGACAGTACAACGTCTAACAACGCTAATGCTCCAAGTAATCCCGACTCATCATCTACCTCTCAGCAGCCTGACATTAAAGCTCTTAGCAACAATATGATTTTTGCTATCGAAGGCTTTGTCGATACAACGGCTCCGATCAGAAATTATTCTTCTATAACCGTTAAAAATGAATTGCCTGCATTCAAAGGTGGGGATACTCAGAAGGTTGATGTGGATATCGCGCTACCAACGATCGTTATCGATAATGGCAGTAACTTTGTTAACGATTGGCACTGTTATGAAACCGCAGGGTTAAGGGCGCAAAGGAAAAGTCATCAGTTACTTGTGGACGGTACAATTTCTGAATATCGATACGATATGCAAAGCAACGCTTGTTCTAGTGAGCTCTTGGGATCGTATGTGTTTAATGATGCGGTGTTCGACAGTTCGTTGGAATTTAAAACCGTTGGCAGCGTAGTTTCCAAAGATGAGAACGGAGTGGAGTCTAATCTACCCACTTACGATTTTATCGCTCAAGCTTATGGAGAGCAGTCAAAAGAGCGGTTCGGTGATTCTTGGGAATTATTACAGCGCGACAAAATTAATGCAGTAGCTAAGGAGGTTGGGGCTTCGATCTTTGAATTGAACACTTTATCTGGAAAGATCGATTTGGATCTAGGTCAGCTTAATAGCGACATTCTCATCGATTTCTCTTCACTAGATACAAATCAATTATTGAATGGTGCGATTTGGGGGATGCCCGGTCAAGGCGTAGCCGATGAAAAATGGTGCCGAATTGTGAACATTCCGGAAGATTTAAGCCAGAACAGTATCAAGTACCAATCTGTTATCTCGACAAATTGTGCGAGGTCGGCACAACGTTATTGTGATGCCTTTGGTTCATCGTTTTCGAGTGGTAACTACCCACCAGCAGCTCCTATCGCTTGGGATAGTAACACGGCGAGTAATGCCCAATTGAACTCTGATGAGCAGTACCGAAGAGATGCTCAAGGTCACTTTGTTGTGAACAGTTCTGGTCAGAATGCGTTTGTCCTCTCATCCAATTCGGTTGTGATTCCTATTTTTGGTTACACCAGTCCGCGAAGTGATGGGCAAGTTAACAATGCCGGTCTTAATAGTTGGGCTGGTCACGAAGGTCACTGCCAAAACGTGATGAATAGCCGACACACAAAGATGGGGATTGGATACAAAGTCAGTAAGTCAGATACATCGAAGATGTCTTATTGGACGCAAGATTTCAACTAACACACTCATTGCTTAAATACGGGTCATCTATTTAGCGTCTCTATTCTTTCTTTAGTTGGTAGTGGCAGGTTACTCGGTAGTGGAAGGTTACTTGGGAGTAGCAAATTACTCGAGAGTGGCACTTTGCTCGATAGTGCCATTTTACTCTACAGTGATACGTGGTAGATCAGGATTATTGAAGGTGGAGGTGCGAAGACATTATGACGATTCATTTGTGTTGTGAATGATTTTGAGTGGTGTCATGAAATGGTAAGTTTTGCTTCGATTCGAACGCTAAGATGTATTTCAAATCAAGGCTACTTATCAAATTAGAGAGAGACAGAATGACTAAATCAGACAAAGTTTACGGGTTCAACACACCACAACGTCTATTTGTAGGTTACACGTTAGCCGTGCTGGTGGACTTAGTAGTGCTTAACTTTTTCGATGAGTACTGGGACTTCGTCAACATTGAATCTTTCACTATTTCTTTGATAGCGGCGTTGTTACTGCAGTTATTGTTGAAGCTCTCTATTGGCTTAGAACACAAGGTAGCGGATTACTTCAAACAGAAATCTGGAACGGCACCTAAGGTGTATCGAGCGCTGTCGACATACATTATTCTTGTTGGCTCAAAATTCGTCATGCTAGAAGCGATAAACCTTATGTTCGGTGACAAGGTGAGCTTCACAGGCCCTTGGGGCGGTGTAGTTGCGTTCTTCGCTGTGGTATTTACGATTTTGATTTCAGAAGTGATTGTCTCGAAGATCTACTTTGCTCTTGATGATAAAGCCGCTGAAGGCAAACCAGTAGCACAGTCATAACGGAACGCGAACTGATCGTCCAATCTAAATAGAAATAAAACGAGCCAGCTAATTGCTGGCTCGCTTTCATTTGTGTGGCGTATTATTCAATTAGTTCTGGAATTTCTTTAACGCCACTTTCAGCTATCGTTGGAGCTCCTTGAACAGTAACACCATCACAGCTAACGTAAACTTTGCCATTTCTTCTTACTTGAGTACACTCTTCCGGAATCACTTCCTTTTCAACCGTTTCTGTAACGGTTTCAGTTACTGTTTTTATAATTGGTTCTTCTGTTACCAATCTAAATAAGTAGTAGAGTCCTAAACCTGCAGTCACAAGAGTGATTAGGAGCAAAATAGTCAGAAAGAGCACTTTAAGCCAACGTAGTGCTTTGTCTACTTTACTGTTCCAACGGTTGTTTTTACTATCTTGCTGAGCCTTTGACTCAGCTGCAATTGCTTTGGCATTTGCTTGCGCCGTTCGATGGTTTGCTTCAGCTGCTTTCCTTTTCTCATTGGCAATTTGAAGTTCTACATGCGAATTTCTATTCTTAACTTTGTTTAGTTTTGATTTTAGCTCTTCGGCTTTGGTTGCTTCCTGCACTTTCGTTACTTCAGACGTTGTTTGGTGCTCGTGCCCTAAGCTGTTTGGTTCGGATGATTCCTTGTCCGTGTGAGCGTAATTGGAGTTTTCATGATTAGCTGACTTTGTTGAGTTCTTGACTTGGCTCGTCTGATTCGTCAGTTGGGATACTATCTTCTCTCTCCGAATCTCGTGTAACTGTGTTAAGTCGAGGCTGCGCATTAATTAACTCCTCTAGCTCTTTACCAGTAATATCTGCAGGTACTGGAATAATTCTTTCGTGAATGATTATTTGTGGATCGTTTATAAACATTGGCTCAGGTATGGTTTTAATCTTTTCTACGTATACTGGAACTTCTGTTGGGACTTCGACGATTTTTTCCACTTCCACAGCAACTTCTTTCTCTACGATTTTTTCGATTTCAATGATTCTCTCAACTTCGACTTCTTTTTCGACGATTTTTTCGATTTCAATGATTTTCTCAACTTCAATTTCTTTCTCGACTATATTCTCAACTTCGACGATCTTCTCAATCTCTACTTCAGTTGGAACTTCTATAATCTTTTCAACTTTAACTGTTTTAGTTTTTTTTCGGCGGTGCGCCCAGACTCGAAAGTATCGGATCATTTTCTTGTAAACTAGTTCGCGACGAGATTTTCTTTTTCTTCTTAATTTGAAGCTGTCAGCGAGGTTTTCTAAACTTGTTTTCTTCTTGCGAAGCGTTCTAGAACGAATGTATCGAGTAATGCTTTGCAATAACATATGCCTTACTTTTTTACTTTCTAAACGCTTTTCACGTGCAATTCGATTTTCTTCTGAGTTTAGAGACAAGAATAGGTTTAAGAGGAAGTAAACGGGATAAATTAGCCCGGAGACAAGCATCATGAAAAGATCAAATGGCTTTTCAACGTATACTCCAAATAGAGAAAATATAGATAGAACAGCCTTCTCATACGCTGACTTTTTCAGGATGAATCCAGACTCTGTTCCTGCGAATTCATTCATACTTAAGGTATTCGCTAGTTTTCGTTTATCAATTTCATTTTGAGATGAATCGAGGTCATCTTGAAGCTTAGATAGTCTTTCTTGATTTCGATTTCGTGTTGTGTCGAGATTTTGAACATCATTAGCAATCCGCTTTGATTGACTTTCAAAAGCGAAAACCGACGATTTACAATCAGGAACTGCAGAGCAATCCAGAGCTTTTAAGCGTCTCGCACTTGCTTGGTCGCTCAACTGTTGTATTTGTATGTTTTTTATTGAAATTTGTTCATTGACAGATGCCTGAACGGCTCTAAGTTCTGTAAGTTGTCTTTCATATTTATTAACGTTTTGGCTTAATGTTGCTAAGTACTCTTCATTGTTTGAAGTAAGCTTCTTAGCTTCCTCAACTTTACGGATTTCTTCGGTTGCCAAAGAGTCTAGGTAACTATTTACACCTGAATAACAGAGGAACCAAAATGCAGGGACTAAAGCAAACATTGATACTTTCAGAACTCGACTTGATACGCTCCACTCTCTAATTACCGCTGATGTCCAAGCTAACACTGCGATCTCGGCACAACCAAGTAAGATCCCAAATGGTGATATCGGGATGAAAGGGATCAATGGGTCTGCATGAAATAGCACTTCATAACCCTTAACATTGAACAGGATTATCATGGCTCCCATAACGAATAGCATTATTCTAAGCCATATATGCTCAGGGAACTTTAAGGTGGTAATTGGCATTAATATTTCTCTACAGGAATGTAATTGTCGATATTGTTCGTCTTGAGTATGAGCATTTCATCACGGCCATACTCAAGCATAAATTTGTCATACAGTTCCTTGTTACCATCTACAGTCGTCCAATAAGCTTGATATTCGTTATATACTTTTTCTATGAACTCAGGTGTATCTGCGACACTAGGAAGATAGGGGCGGTGAAATCCTATTTCCGCACCAGATTGAATATGTTTTTTAGTTCCGGCACTGTAAATAAAACCGCAGGTGGAATAACAACGCATATATTTATCAGCATCAGTTTCCCAACCATTCTTTTGTATATATTCACCAATCTGTATTCCCTCATCTAAAACACCACCAGGGCTGTGAAGCATGAACCTCTTCAGTTCAACTCCCTGTTTCTTATAATGATTAACATATGTAATGAATTTTTTGTAAGCCCCCGGAACAATCGGACCTTCACCATATAAATAGGAACCTTTGTCATCTTCACCAATCATGAAGTTTAGATTTTTTGAATGACGTAAAGGATGCTTGTACTTCTCTGGTGAGTAAAACTCAGGGAAAACTAAAGGAGGGCTAGGAGTGATATCTTGTTTTTGAGCTTTTTCTTGTACCTTTTTCTTCTCATCTAAAGGTGGTTCAGAAGCTGCCTGAACTTCTGGAGGCTTTTGTGTTGGTCTGTCAGACTTGGGTTGTTTTAATTCATCAGCCGTAAGTGGCTTCTTCTTTTGTTCGCTTGCTCTGTCATGATTAATGTTTGGTACTTGATTAATTTTTGATGACACTACAGACGAAGCTTTAGTATCGAGACTTGTTGTTTTTGCATCTCTGAGAGGATTAATTTCACTGCTGTCTTTGAGTGGGTTTTTAATATGATCTGCTTTTAAGCTACTCGGAATCATTGCTTTGTTAGTGCATGCGGAGAGTAAAACGCAGAGTATGACTGCAATTGTGCTGATCAATATTTTCATGCAATACAAATCTCTTTAGAGGAGGGGACAATAATTGTACGGATTATAAAGGTCGTCGTCCTTTATTTCAATGATGTTTTCACATAAATACAAATTCCATATCTTTTCACTCTATAATTTTTATCGTGTTTTTATTTTTGGTCGTACCCAATCGGCATTAGTATGTGTGAATAAGATTTTTTTACTTAAAGTAAACATCATTTTGTACGTAAACCACATCCCCTCTTAACACTGTCATCAACACCTGAGTATTGGCTATTTGTCTTGCCGATACTGTAGTGATGTCTCGGTCGAGAATGGCGAAGTCCGCTGATTTTCCAACCTCAATAGAACCTGTTACGTCTTCTATTCCAAGACTTTTGGCTGCATTGAGCGTGTAAGCGTCGATAGCTGTGTAGATATCAGTTAGGCCTGTTTTGCCCATGATTAAGCTATTTGCGATTCCAACTAGAGGGTTGATGTCGTGTACGTTCCAGTCACTGCTCAAGGTGATATTGGCATCAGTCTTAAGTATCGCGTCTAGGTTCATCATGGCTTTGGCACGGCGAGCACCAAGGAAAGCTTCGGCCCATTGGTGTTGATGTTTGGCTACGTAATCAGACCCGACTTGGAAGTCCGCCGAGACATTGAGCTGCTTGAAGCGGGGAACGTCTTCATAATTGATTAACTCAATGTGAGTTAGGGTATAAGGCTTTTGCGAACCTTGTTTACGCACGCTTTCTATCGCATCAAGCGATTCACGAACGGCACCATCACCAATCGCATGAATGTGAGCGCTAAAACCGATTTTATCGAGCGCGGTTAGCCACTCTTTCATCTGTGCTGGTGGAATGTAGTTTAGGCCATTGGGAGACTGTGGCAGATAGGTATCTAAATAGGGCGCGAGTGTTTTTGCTGTGCCATTAATGAAGATGCCATCGCTGTACATTTTTACCTGATCGACCAGTAGCAGACGGCTTTTATCATCGGAATACATCTTCTCGAAGACTTCTAATTGAGAAGGCATAGCCATTGATGGGTAAACCCAAGGGCGCAATGACACGCGAGCAGTCAAATCTTGGTTTTGCTCGGCTTCTAGCCAAACGTCATACCAACCTCGTTTCCAATACATCCGGCCGTCACCAATGGTGGTAATGCCGTGCGCAGCGGCTTCTTCAAGCCCGAACATTAAGCCTTGGTAACTTTGCTCAAAGAGCTTGCTTTGGCTGTTCCACGCCATCTCCATAATTTGGTCACCAGCGTTGTCTAGTAAGATGCCGTTAAGCTTGCCGCTGTCTTGGTCTTTTAAATAAGCGCCACCTTGTGGATCAGGAGATTGTTGGCTGATTCTGGCTATTTTTAAGGCTTTTGAGTTGACCCACATTGAGTGAGAGGTTTGCTCCATAAGCACCACGGGGCGATCAGGGAAGATGCTGTCGATGATCTCAAGTGGTGTGTATTCAGAGTCGCTGTCGAGTGTTGACTCAAGAGAAAAGCCATAACCCATTAGCCAACCTCTGCCATTGGTCTCGGCATTGATTTTACACGCTTCTAAGTAAGGGATTTGCTCTTCTAATGTGGCTTCAGAATCCAGTTCGCAATTGCCACCCAGCTCTGAGGCGGCTTCAAACACATGGTTATGATTATCAATGAACCCCGGCAAAACAAAGGCATTTTCTAAGTCGATGACATCGGTGTTTTTCCCTTGAAAAGCTTTTGCTTGCGAGTTGTCACCGATGAAGATGATCTTGCCTTTATGGGTAACGATCGAGTCTGACTCGCGATGCCCATATATGTCGGCATTGGTAAAGATCTGGTCTGCGGTTAGGCTTTGAGAAAAAGCCGATGGCACAGTGCCTAGGCTAACGAATAATGCAATCCATGCAGTGTGTGGCAAAGTGAGCTTATTGTTCATTATTATTTATTCCATGTTCCACTGTTTAATAAGTATAGAAAGCGAGTGGCCAGTGTGAAACTCTACATGAATGACAGATAAAAGCTGCGACTAATCAATAAATTGTGGCTTGAACAAATCTTCAATCACGACTCCTGTTTTAGGCTCTTACGCAGATCTTTTCTGTATTCGTCATAAGAGTTATAGCCATAGAGTTTCCAAGTGTGATCCCCCTTAATGTTGTGGTTGTAGGTGATCTCGCCTATCCACTGCTGACGTGTGGCAAGAATCATATCGCGAATTTTTAATAATAAAGTGTCCATAGTTGCTCTCCTGATTAAGTTCACCTGAAGTATATTTAGCGGTGACAACCGGATGAGTATCGTTAGTGCAATTTTCAATACTTTTCAGTCAATGTGCTCATCTAAATGGTTTGATGCGTATACTTTCAATATTAAAACGTCACTGAGCATCACAATGAAAGGTTACTTGGAAAAAGTGCCACAACGAATTGGCACATCATGGCGCTATAAGAAAATCGTCGAGAACTGTAAAAGCTATGGTTGGCACCGACATGAAGAGTACGAGATCGCGATTCATCGTCACTTTACTGGCCATAGCTTTATCGGGCATCACCAAAGCGATGTGTTTCACAACCATATGATCTTGGTTGGGCCAGATTTACCTCATGCCATCTATTCGGACGAGAGCACTGATGATTCGCGAATATGTGAAACGCACGTAGTTTGGTTTCGCAAAGATTGGATAGAGCAATTGATAGCGTGCTGTCGAGAGCTCGAACCGCTACGTGTATTGCTAGAAGAATCAAAGAAAGGGCTTCAGTTTTCACCCGCGACTGCAGAGAAAGCGACGGAATTGTTGAATAAGGTGATGAACCAGTCGCCACATCAACAACTGCTTACCTTGTTCTCTTTGTTTGCACTTTTGCTTGAGGATCAAGAGGTAGTGCAGTTGATTAACCCTGTCTTCAACTCGGATGATGAAGATGAAGTCAGCGATAAGTTGGACAAGGTTGAAGCTTTCTTGGTGAACAATTTTAATCACGACATCTCGGTTAATGACTTAGCCAAGCATCTCTACATTAGTGAGAGTAGCGTTAGGCGCTTATTTCAAAAACACTACCACGAGAGTTTTAGTCAAAGGCTAAAGAAAATTAGGCTCAATGTGGCGTGTGATTTATTGATTAATACTTCATTGCCAGTGAATCTGATTTTGGAGAAAGTGGGATACGACAACCAAGCCAACTTTAATCGCCAGTTTAAATCGTATAAGCAGGTGACTCCGACTCAATATCGAATAGCAATGAAACACCATTGATTCATTCACAGACTAAACAATTCACATAAGATTCTGAATAAATTACAGTTAGGTGAACTTTAAAAATGGATTTAACGTATTACCAAGGATGTAAGTTTATGTTTTCACAAGGCTTACTCGCATTACTAATAAAAACAAGCCGAGGTTAGGATGAAAAAAATATTATTGCTGCTTAGTGTGATTCTATTGGGTGGTTGCGTGGGCATGCCTGAAACAGTAAAGCCCGTTCAACAGTTTGAATTGGATCGATACTTAGGAAAATGGTACGAAGTGGCTCGTTTAGACCATTCGTTTGAGCGTGGCTTAGACAACATCAGTGCCGAATACAGCTTGCGTGATGATGGTAGCGTTAAGGTAATTAACCGCGGCTATTCGGCTGAAGATGGCGAATGGAACGAGGCGGAAGGCAAAGCGTATTTTGTGGAAGGCAGCGAACAAGGCTATTTGAAAGTGTCTTTCTTTGGCCCTTTCTACGGCGCTTATGTGGTGTTTGAATTGGATAAAGAGGACTATCAATACGCGTTTGTTTCTGGCCCTGATACTGACTACCTATGGTTACTTTCTCGAACACCAGAGGTTGCTCCAGAAGTGATGGAGAAGTTCAAAGCGATGTCGAAAGAGCGCGGCTTTAATACCGATGAGCTAATTTTTGTTGAGCACAACGATCAACAATAGTGAATGAATCGTTTTTGACGATGATAAGAAAGGGACAGTGAATAAACTCATTTGTCCCTTTTTTTGTTCTGATTTTTTATATTAGCTAGCCTTGTCTGCGAACTTGCAAAACGCTGAGAATTGAAAGCGAGATAAAGAAAGCGGGGTCACTCCAACCAAAGCCAACAAAGATACCAGTGAAAGCCGCATACAGTGTGATGATAGCCCCCAGCATATTGGTGATAACCAGCCCTTGGATGAGCTTTTTGGCGGTAATTCCCGCTTCAATATCTCGCAACAACCAAGTTATGGCTGCGATACCACCAAGAAAGATACTGGTGTGTTGAGATAGAAAGTAAGCGTACTTATCATTAATTTCCACGCCGTACATGGGCCACATCCCCGTTGGTAGAAAAAACAGTGCGATGGCAAACCCTGCGTAAATGATGCCGTGTAGGCTTAAAAACGTTTTATTGTTCATGTTGTATCTCTCTATCTCGTGCCTTTGCTGTTTCTATTTTCATTTCAATCGCTTTGTTTTCATTCAGCGGACGAACGACTTAACTAGTCGTTGATTGGGCCTTGATTAATGGTCGTTAATGGTTGATTAACGTCAAAAATTACACCACGTACTTCGTCGACGCCCATCTGTTTAAGGCGAGCGCTATGCATCGCTAGGTACGTCTCTGCACTGAGTTGGTCTTCAAAAAGATAGACACCACCGCCCAGTTTTTCAGCTTCATTTTCTGTCCAGATTTTCCAGATCATACCCGGTTCGTTGTTAATAGACTTCGCTAGGTCAACGAGTGCGTTCGACATCTCTTCACCAAATGGGCCGCTAAATTCAAAATCGACTTGTAATAATTTCATGGTTATTTCTCCAAACAGTTACTTGGTATTGCGCTGAGACTCATGGTCATTTCGCAAAACATAGGAGGCTTGATTGCCTGTTGAAATAGATATTACCTGTAAAAAACAGACAGAAAAGTTCATAATATAGTTAATAACTGTCAGGATTTTAGACCAATGAGATTAAAGACCACCCTCGACCAATGGCAAACACTCTATGAGATAGACCGGGCTGGCAGCATTCAGGCGGCGGCACTGCAATTGAATAAGAGCCACACCACGCTGATTTATGCGTTGAGAAAATTGGAAGATCAACTGGGCGTGTCTTTGGTTCAGGTTGAAGGTCGTCGGGCGGTACTGTCGGAAGACGGAAAGTCGCTGCTGCGCCGAGCGAGTAGCATGTTGGAACAAGCTCGCGAGCTAGAGTTGATTAGTGAACAGCTAGCGAAAGGTGTTGAGTCTGAAATTGTGGTTGCTGTTGATCACTTGTGCTGCCTTGAGCGTCTTTATCAACCGATGGCTACATTTTTGACGGAGAACAACACCACATCGATACAAGTGATAGAAACATCACTTTCTAAAACAACGGAAATGGTGACTCAAGAACTGGCTGATGTGGCTATCATCAACTTGCCTATTACTAATTACTCAGCCGAAGCCTTTGGTTTTACGATGATGGAACCTGTCGTTGCTTGCTCGCACCCGTTAGCTAGCATGTCATCCATATCGCTTAATCAGCTGTCGTCTCTTCCACAAATTGTGGTGAGAGATTTAGGTGCTCAAGCTAGTCAAGGCAGTAAAAAACAAGGTGAGAAAAAGGATGTAGGGTGGTTGAAGTCGAGTCAGCGTATTACGGTGGATAATTTCGACCATGCGTTTGGCGCGGTAGGGCAGGGTGTGGGCTATTGCCGATTGCCTAAGCACATTGTTGAAAGTCGAGGAAGTGACAAGCTCACTGTGTTGAATGTCGAAAATGGCAGTGGGTATCACGTTCCGCTGCACCTGACTTTGCCAAAAGGAGCCAAGACAGGCCCTGCTGCTAATCGTTTCTATGAACTGCTTCTTGAATCAGCCCAGAATGCGGACTAGGTGCTATGAGAAACCTAGCTATGAGCTATTAACGAGGTTGGTTGCCGTTTAAGAATAGTGCGACACATTCACGCGTGTAGTGAAGTCTTTCATCTTGTGACTCACCGCTATCGTGTCCGAAGAATCCCCAATACGCCGATTTGCCGTGAAACATCAGCAACAGTTGGCGTGCAGCAATGACTGGCGAGCTTGATGTCGACAGTGTGAGATCACCAGATTCTATTTTCGACTGTAGGTAATCGGCGAGTAATTTTGTGGTTTTCTGAGGCCCAGTTTCTAAATAGATTGAGGCGATCTCTGGATGCGTATTCGCTTGGCTAATGGCATTTTGGAAGGTTTGTCTAGATTGCTCATCAAGTAACAAATCCTGAAATTTCACACCAAATTTCACCAACTCATCACCCACCGCTGCATCCATATCAAAGGCAGCAGGACTGAGTTCTCGCTCCGCACACTTGGTTTGCATGCAGGTTTCGAAAAGTTCGTCTTTGTTTTTAAAGTGAGAGTAGACCGTTTGCTTGGAAACGTTCGCTGCTTTGGCTATCTGATCCATATTGATCTTGAAGCCATGTTCAGAGAAAAGTTGGCTTGCTGCGGTTAAGATCTGCGATCTCTTCTGTTCACTCTTGATGATTTTAGTCACGTGCTTGCTTCTCGTTACTTAGTGTTGTCTCGTTACCTAGTTTGTCTCGTTGCTTGGTGCCTGTTGGTGCTCAGTTCTATGTGTCTCGTTTTACGCTAAGCATTATGCTTTTTGTGATGGTTTTATCAATCATTAACGATGAAACTTATTTTTAACATAATCAAACTAGACAGTCTAGTTTGATTTGGTTAGTCTAAAAAAAGAACATAATTGAGTACCGCATAGGAACAGTACGTATGTATAAATTGATGAAGGGAAGCGCAGTGGCAGTGGCGTTGTCGGCTTTTCTTGTTGGATGTGGTGAAAAGGAACAAGCCCAAGAGTCGGTTGATTCAACCGCTGAAACGGCATCGAGCGTCCAAACCATTTTAACCGTGGAAACGATGGCCTTGGCGCTGTCTTCCTCTTATGCAGTACAACGCGAATATGTCGGTGTGGTTAAGGCGGGTCAACAGGCTAATTTAGGTTTCGAACTGGCGGGCAAAGTAAACGAGATTCTGGTGGATGTCGGTGACACAGTCACAACGGGTCAGCCGTTGATTCGATTGGATACCCAACTTTTGGAAACTGAATCTAGTCAGTTGAAAGCTCAAGCTGAAGAAGTCAAAGCTCAGTTGAGCCTTGTTGCAGCGAACCTTAAACGTCAGCGTTCATTGAAAGCTAAAGGCTTCAGTGCTGAGGCGGAAATTGACTCGCTGACTAGTGAGCAACGCGTATTGCAGGCTAACTTGCTGCGTATTGGTGCCTCCGTAAAAGGCAATCAATTGAAGCTAGTGAAATCGACAATTCTTGCGCCTTATTCGGGCACTATTGCAACGCGTTTTGTCTCTTTGGGAGATGTAGTGAATGTGGGTAATCCAACTCTTACACTGCTTGCTTCTGAAGGGAAAGAAGCCTTTATCGGAATCCCTGCTCATCAAATGCAAAAAGTGACCTCGCTTTCTGCGCCAAGCATTCGTGTCGGGCAAGATGAATTCGCTGTGAGCCTGTTGAATCCGGGCGCAATGGTTGATACTCGCTCTCGAAGTGTCGGCTTACGTTATCTTTTCCCTGAGCAAGCGTCTGTTTTAGAAGGTCAACTTGCTTACCTTAAGTTTGACGAGCAAATCGATGACCAAGGTTACTGGGTGCCATTAACGGGTTTGATTGATGGGTTACGCGGTGTGTGGAACATCTTTGTGATTGGTGAAGATAACAAGGTCGAACGTCGAAGCGTGCAGGTGTTGTTTGCCAACAATCAACAAGCGTACGTGAGTGGGGCGATTGAAGACGGTGAACAAGTGATTGCCAGTGGCTTACATCGTTTAGTTCCCGGACAAACCGTGAAGCCAGCAAGCGTTACTGCTGAATAGGAAATAGCATGAAAATCATAGAGACTATTTCCAACACTCGACTGCTTATCTTAATGACCGCACTGCTGATGGTGAGTGGTATTTCTGCGTTCATGACGTTGCCGCGTGCAGAAGATCCGGTGATCATCAACCGTTACGCGAACATTACTACCAGTTTCCCCGGAGCCAGTGCCGAGCGTGTTGAAACCTTGGTAACAGAAGTTATCGAGAACAAGCTCCGCGAGTTAAGTGAGGTTAAACTCGTGAGCTCGACGTCAAGGCCGGGCGTGTCTATTGTCACCTTAGAATTGAATGACACCATCACCGAGCCAGAACCCGTCTGGTCTCAAGCTCGTGACAAGCTATCTGACATCGAATCCATTTTGCCTGCGGGCTCTCATTCTCCCGATCTCGACAGTGACCACACCTATGCTTTCACGACCATCGCATCTCTAACTTGGTCTGGTTCAGGCGAGCCTGACCGATTAACGCTGGGTCGTTATGCCAAAGAACTCGCTAAGCGATTACGAACTTTATCGGGCACTGAATTCGTTGATGAATACGGGATGCCACAAGAAGAGATTCAAATCAGCTTGCGTACTGCCGATGCAGCGGCGTTAGGGCGCTCAAGTGCCAATATTGCTGAGTCGCTAGAAGGGGCAGACGCCAAGAACTCCGCCGGTGAGTTAGTGAGTGCTTATTCTCGCTTTGGCTTAGAAATTAAATCTGAACTCGATTCTATTGAACGCATTAAGCAAGTGCCAATAGCCACTGATAGCAATGGTCACATCATCCGTATGGAAGACATTGCTTCTGTGAAACGTGGTGAGAAAACCCCGCAAGATCAGATTGCCATTATTGATGGTAAGCCGGGTGTGATTGTCGCGGCAAGAATGCATCCTGATCTGCGAGTCGATAACTGGACGTCGCGAGCCAACGCGCTCATCAGTCGATTTGAGCAAGAGTTGCCGAGCAATATTCAGGTCAACGTGCTTTTCAATCAGCAAGGCTATACCGAAACACGCTTGGACGATCTGGGCAAAAGTTTGATGATCGGTTTCGTGCTGATCTTGATTGTGTTGTTTGTCACTTTAGGCGTGCGTGCCGCGATCTTAGTGGCGATTTCTCTGCCGTTAACCTCATTACTGACCTTGTCGATCATGAAAATGACCGGTGTGCCGATTAACCAAATGTCGGTCACTGGCCTAATTGTGGCGCTCGGAATCATGGTCGATAACGCGGTGGTAATGGTCGATACCATTCAAGCTTATCGCCTGAAAGGGCAGCAGCGAGCCGAAGCGACCATGAATGCGTTGAAGCACTTGTGGGTTCCGTTACTGGGTTCGACACTCACTACTGTCCTAGCCTTTGCACCGATCATTCTGATGCCTGGCGCATCGGGTGAGTTCGTCGGTGGTATTGCGATTACCGTTTCTTTCTCGTTGATCGGTTCTTACATCATCTCGCACACCTTGATTGCAGGCTTGGCGACCAAGCTACTGCCGAAACAGCTCAGTGATGTTGATAAGAAAGGTCAGCACCATTGGTACATGACAGGCTTGAGAATTCCGGCTTTGACGCGTTGGTTCTCGTCTTCTGTTCGCTTTGGTGTCACGCATCCAATTATCACGATTGCTTTGGTATTGCTGGTACCGTTTACTGGTTATTGGGGTATGTCTCAGCTGACTGAACAATTCTTCCCGCCATCAGATAGAGACATGTTTGAGATTCAGGTGTACATGCCCCCTCAAGCAAGCATTTATGCGACCAAGAATACCTCTGAGAAAATCGACGACATCATTCATCGTTACCCCGAAGTAGAGCGTATTGATTGGCTGGTGGGCGCAAATTTCCCATCGTTTTATTACAACCTACAAGCGAGACAAAATAACGCGCCTTATTTCTCGCAAGCCATGGTGAAAACAGAGAACTTTGACCAAGCCAATGCGCTAATTCCTGAACTTCAAAAGGTGCTAGATAAAGAAGTACCACAGGCGCAGATCTTGGTACGAAAGCTTAATCAAGGGCCTCCATTTACCGCGCCAGTAGAACTGCGTGTGTATGGTGAAAACCTCGATACCTTAAAAGTGATTGGTGAGGATGTGCGCTTGATTCTGGCAGGTGTTCCTCATGTCACGCACACAAGGGAAACACTGCAACCGGGTACGCCGAAGGTGTGGTTGAAGGTCGATGAAGACACCGCGAAACTCAACGGTATTTCACTCAATCAGTTCGCAGGCATGTTGCAAACCACGCTGACAGGTCGTGAAAGTGGCTCTGTGATTGAGGGCAGTGAATCGGTGCCAATCCGTGTTCGAGTTGCGGATGACGCGCGTGAAAACTTAGCACATCTGAGTAATATTCGCTTGCCGATAAGCTCTGAGGTGTACTCAACTGGCATCAATGTGTCGACTCTGGCTGAGCTTGAACTGACGACTAGTCGTGGTGCGATTACTCGTCGTAACGGGCAGCGTGTGAATACCATCGAGGGTTACATTGAAGCGGGTGTTTTACCTCAAACCGTGCTTAATGAATTCCAAAAACGCCTTGCAGACTATGAGATGCCATCGGGTTACACCATTGGTTTTGGTGGCGAATCCGCTGAACGAGACAATTCAGTCAACAGCCTTATCTCGAATGTCGCCGTTGTAGTGGTATTGATGGTGTTGGTGGTGGTGATGTCGTTCAACTCATTCCGAATGAGTAGCATCATCTTCATGGTAGCAGGGTTGGCTGGTGGCCTAGGTTTGCTGTCGGTATGGATCTTCGGTTATCCATTTGGCTTTACGGTGATCATCGCGATGCTCGGGATTGCGGGCTTAGCGATTAACGCTGCCATTGTGATTCTGACGGAATTGAAACTCGATGAACAAGCTTCATCAGGCAATGTGGATGCGGTGGTAGAAGCTGTGATGTCGTGTACTCGTCATATCAGTTCGACAACGATTACGACGGTTGGCGGCTTTATGCCACTGATCATTGCTGGTGGTGGCTTCTGGCCTCCGTTCGCGGTCGCGATTGTTGGCGGAACCGTGTTAACCACGCTTATTTCTTTCTACTTTGTGCCTGTGGTTTATCACTTAATGACTAAAAATCAGCGCAAGAAAGTCGTCACAGCTACAGCATAATCCCTTCTTAATGTTCATTACTCCTCTCCTTTGAGGGGAGTAATACCCATTTAAAACAGGTCAAAATACTCATCAAATCGGCTTTTCAGGTCGATCTTTGCCACTATTCTTCGGCACCTAACTGGCATTATTATCAATGAAAAGCAGTGTGTTATTCGAATATCTAATGGGTTGCTATCTCCAGTGATGTCTTTTGTAAATACCTTTGAAATCGTATGTGAATTCATAAACTTGATGGCTGTCGCACTTTGTTTAATTCGCTCTTTCTAATGTAATCAAACATTGTTGTTTCTACTGCTTGTTTACTTTTCTCTCCTCCGTTTGCCCTTAATCCTTTTCCGAACATGGCTCAACTCGTGTGGCACGCCTATGTCGTGCGTCTGAATTGCGTCAATTTTCCATATCTCACTTTCATAACTGGAAGGTTAGTTTCCAAGTTTGTTTGGTGAGCTTTCAATTTCAACTCCTCATAATGCGCCAAATGTAACAATGTGTTTCAAAGTGCAACAATTAAGTCATATTTTTTGTGTGGTTTTAACCGTGCGGCAATGTTTCGACTGCGCAGCACTGCCGCTTTAACTTGGCAGTTCAACTGTTCAACTGTCGACTGTTCAAGATCGTGGCTAATTCCGTTTCGCTTTGAGATGCGTCGTTTCACATGCTCAACACATAAATATTCTAATGACCATGACAACCAGTACTCGGGCGTTCGTTCTGAGGCTGGATAACCATCGAGAAAGTTAATGGAAGCTTCAAGATATAAACGCATTTTATCGAGAGCAAATCTGTCGAGGATTGGTTTGGTGGGAACCGTTCTGATGCTCGAAGGATGTAACTCCGCATTGCTCGACCCAAAAGGTAGCGTTGGCGTTCAGGAAAAGGAGCTGATTATTACGGCTCTGTTGCTGATGCTGATTGTCGTCATCCCCGTGATTCTGATGACCATCTACTTTGCTTATAGATACCGTGAAAGCAACACCACAGAAGAGTATGCACCTGACTGGGCGCACTCAACCAAGATTGAAATAGTGGTATGGACGATTCCAATCATCATTATTGCGATTCTGGCCACCATCACTTGGCGAACAACACACGAACTGGAGCCCTCCAAACCTCTGGAAAGTGATGTGCAACCTATGGTGATCGAAGTGGTCTCTCTGGACTGGAAATGGCTGTTCATCTATCCGGAGCAAAACATTGCGACGGTTAACTATGTTGCGTTCCCGAAAGATGTACCGGTGACGTTTAAGCTGACTTCAGACAACATCATGAATGCGTTCTTTATCCCGCGTCTTGGTTCGCAGATCTACGCGATGCCGGGAATGGTGACCAAGCTGAACTTGATTGCTAATCATGAAGGTGACTTCAAAGGTTTTGCATCGAACTACAGTGGTAAAGGGTTCTCTCAAATGAAATTCACCGCATCAGCAATGCCCGACCAAGTGGCGTTTCTAAACTGGGTGGAAAAAGTGAAAGCTAGCCCAGACCGTATTGAAGATTGGGAGCAGTTCCGTTCATTGGCTGCGCCAAGTGTTGCTGAACCTGTGACTTTCTTCTCCAGTATCCCACCATTTTTATTCACTGATGTCGTGACCCAGCACCCTGGTTCAATGAACTGTTTGCCGGAAACCCAAGGATAATCGTCATGTTTGGAAGATTAACTCTAGACTCAATTCCCTACCACGAACCCATTATTTTGTTCACGTTAACCATGATCGCTTTAGTGGGTGGTTTAGTGGTGTATGCGGTAACAAAAGCCGGTAAGTGGCAATACCTTTGGAATGAATGGTTTACTTCTGTAGACCACAAAAAATTGGGCTTCATGTACATTGCTGTGGCAATGGTGATGTTAGTTCGTGGCTTTGCCGATGCGGTCATGATGCGTAGTCAGCAATTGCTTTCTGCAGCTGGTGAGACGGGCTATTTACCGCCACATCACTACGACCAGATCTTTACCGCTCACGGCGTGATCATGATTTTCTTCGTTGCGATGCCTTTAGTTATCGGTTTGATGAACATCATCGTGCCGCTGCAAATCGGTGCTCGTGATGTTGCATTCCCTTATCTGAATAACCTAAGTTTCTGGCTGTTTGTGGTGGGTATCATCCTAACCAACATGTCATTGGGCTTAGGTGAATTTGGCCGTACGGGTTGGTTGGCGTATCCGCCGCTTTCTGGCATTGAGGCAAGTCCGGGAGTCGGGGTCGATTATTGGATATGGGCGCTGCAAATATCCGGTGTGGGTACCACATTAACGGGTGTGAACTTCTTCGCGACTATTTTGCGCATGCGTACTCCGTCTATGCCAATGATGAAGATGCCAGTATTCACGTGGGCGTCTCTGTGTGCCAACATCCTGATCATCATCTCTTTCCCTATCTTAACGGTTACTATCGCGCTACTGACGTTGGATAGATACATCGGCACACACTTCTTCACCAACGACCTTGGTGGCAACGTGATGATGTATGTGAACCTGATTTGGGCATGGGGACACCCTGAGGTGTACATCCTGATTTTGCCTATCTTCGGTGTGTTCTCTGAAGTGACTGCAACCTTCTCACGTAAAAAGCTGTTTGGTTATACCTCGCTGGTATGGGCGACGGTGGCGATCACTATTTTAGCGTTTGTGGTTTGGCTACATCACTTCTTCACCATGGGTTCTGGCGCTAATGTGAATGCCTTCTTCGGCATCGCGACCATGATTATCTCTATCCCAACCGGGGTTAAGATCTTCAACTGGCTATTCACCATGTACAAAGGTCGTATCCGCTTCACCACGCCAATGATGTGGACAGTGGGCTTCCTAATCACCTTTACCGTAGGTGGTATGACGGGCGTATTGATGGCAGTACCGGGCGCAGATTTCATTCTGCATAACTCAGTATTCCTGATTGCTCACTTCCACAACGTAATCATCGGTGGTGTTGTCTTCGGTTGTTTTGCTGCGATTGGTTACTGGTTCCCGAAAGCGACTGGTTTCACTCTGAACGAGCTGTGGGGCAAACGCGCATTCTACTGCTGGATCATCGGTTTCTTGATGGCGTTCTTGCCGCTTTACGCTCTGGGCTTTATGGGCATGACGCGTCGTTTGAGCCAAGACATCAACCCTGAATTCTTCCCTCTACTGGCGGTTGCGGCTGCAGGTACAGGCGTAATTGCGATGGGTGTAGTGTGTCAGTTCGTTCAGATTTACGTGAGTGTTCGTGACCGCGACCAAAACCGAGATCTAACCGGTGACCCATGGGGTGGACGTACATTTGAATGGGCAACGTCTTCACCACCGCCGTTCTACAACTTTGCAAAATTGCCTAAGGGCGATGAGATCGATTCGTTCTGGTATCAAAAGCAAAGTGGTGAGTTTGACCCAACTCAGGAAGAAGAATACGAACGTATTCACATGCCTAAGAACACACCGACAGGTATCTATGTTTCTGCATGGGCGTTGGCATTTGGCTTCGCGATGATCTGGTACATCTGGTGGTTAGCAGCAGCAAGCTTAGTGGGCATCGTGGTGACGTGTATTCAACATAGCTACAACGACGATGTGGACTACTACGTGGAAGTTGAAGAGATCAAAGCGATTGAAGCGGCTCGACGTGCACAGCTTGAAGAAGCGAAGAAACAGTCAGTGAAAGGCGACCATTCTGGTCGTGGTAACAGTGCTGACAGTGATAACAACGACAATAAAGATGATTTGGAGACGACGTATGCAAGCTAATACTCCGTCACACACTTATGATCTTGCACACTCGCATGATCATCACCACGAAGCTGCGGGCAATAAGTTGTTTGGCTTCTGGGTTTACTTGATGAGTGACTGTGTCCTGTTTGCCACGCTTTTCGCGACTTATGCCGTGCTTGAGAGTGGATCTATCGCAGGTCCGACAGGCAAAGATATCTTTGAACTGCCGTTCGTGTTTGTCGAAACCATGATGCTGTTGTTCAGTAGTATCACCTTTGGCTTTGGCATGATTGCGATGAAGCGCAAAGACGTGACCGGACTGAAGCGATGGATAAAAGTCACTTTCGTATTGGGTTTAGCCTTTATCTGTATGGAAGTGTATGAGTTTCATCACTTGATTGCAGAAGGCTATGGCCCTCAAGAAAGCGCATTCCTTTCTGCGTTCTTTACCTTGGTCGGCACACACGGTTTGCACGTAACGTTCGGTCTTATCTGGATGGCGGTGGCGTATCACCAGCTTTCAACCAAAGGCTTGAACGACAACATGTCGATGCGTTTCCAGTGCTTAAGCCTGTTCTGGCATTTCCTTGATATCGTTTGGATTTGCGTATTTACCATCGTGTACTTAATGGGGGTGATGTAATGGAACAGCATCTAGACAGCGGTGCAACGGATTATGTGAAAGGCTTTATTGCGTCACTAATTCTGACCATTATTCCGTTCTACATTGTGTGGTCACATGCGTTGCCAAGCACTGAAACTTACGTGATCTTGTTCGGCTGTGCGCTGGTACAAATCTTTGTGCACTTTAAGTACTTCTTACACATGGAAGCGAAATCCTCTGATGGGCGTTGGAACTTGGTGTCACTGATGTTTACCGCCATTGTTGTATTGATTCTTATCGCTGGCTCGGTGTGGATCATCTACAACATGAACGTAAACATGAAGTTGTAGGCTAGGGTATGCTGAAAAGTTATTTGTCTATCACCAAACCGGGCATCATTTTCGGCAACCTGATTTCTGTTGCGGCGGGGTTCTTCCTCGCCGCAAAAACAGAACCAGCCAGTGCGATGTTGTTATTGACGACGTTAGCGGGTGTAGGGCTTGTGATTGCATCAGGTTGTGTGGTGAATAACATCTTTGATCGAGATATCGACCAGAAAATGAAACGTACCCAGAACCGCGAATTGGTTCAGGGCAACATCAACACAGACGTGGCATTTATCTATGCATTGGTCATGTTGTTGGCAGGTACGGCGTTGCTGTTTCAATTTGTTAATCCGATGTCTGCGGTTGTGGTGTTGCTTGGCTATGTGTTTTACGTCTTTTTCTACACCATGTGGTACAAGCGTAATTCGGTTTACGGCACCTTAGTTGGCAGTATCTCTGGCGCGGTTCCTCCATTGGTTGGCTACCTTGGCGTGACTAACTACCTGAGCTTAGAAGCCGTTCTATTGTTCATCATGTTCTGTTTATGGCAGATGCCACACTCGTATGCGATCGCGATGTTCCGCATTCAAGACTACCGCGATGCAGGTATACCTGTGTTACCGGTGAAAGAGGGTGTAGATAAAGCACATCAGCACATGAAAGCGTATGTGGTGGCGTTTGGAGCAGTTGCTCTGGGGTTATTTTTACTCGGAGAGGCAGGTTATGAATACCTAGCCGTGTCGGCAGCCGTTTGCTTTATGTGGACCAAAGTGACATTCCGTAAGGTTGATTGCGCCAACTACATCCAGTGGTCAAAGACGGTCTTTAAAGTCTCTTTGCTGGTGGTGATGAGCATCAGTGGTGTACTCGGTTTAGAGCTGATTCCTTTGCACTTTCTGTAAGCCCATATAAATAATAAAGGTAACGTGGGATACCCCGCGTTACCTATTATTAATAGACAGCTACTATCATTATTTATAATCTAAAAATTTAGCTATTGAAGTTAGCCCGGTTAATTTACATCTGTCATCACAATGTTTAACAACTTCTGTTGAGGATATTGTAATCAGATGAGCTTCTTAAATTACAATTTAACTTACGGCTACCGTTTGCTACGTTGAGTATCACTTTGTTATAGATGCCGTTAACATTATTAATGTCTGCATATCCGAAACTATCAAAGGTTGAATCATAGGAGTGATCACGATTATCACCTAACACCATTATTTTACCTTCAGGAACGTGCCAAGTAAGATTACTTTTAAATAAATTTGATTTTTCTTTTGAATACCTTACATTATAATCGTGAAGACCAATTTTCTCGTTTATATATATGTACCCATCTTCTTTATTTGTTATTCCATGAGACACCTTTATACCATTAATATAAAGTTTACCCATGTCTAGCATAATAGTATCACCCGGTATACCAATCACTCTTTTTCTGAATGAAATGTTTTCAGAACGGTGTTTTGGAGGGTGCAGGAACCGAATGACATCACCGCGTTCAGGATTGTATCTACCCAAACGAACACCATTAACCGTGGTCCAGTACTTCCCTTCAAAAGTAGGCGCCATACTTGCTCCAGTGTTGGCGTTGATTGAGCTAGAGAAGTAGTAAAATAGTATAAAAATCCAGAATGTTAGAGAAGTGGATGCCGAGATTACCCATTTAACGATCTTCATGTTGGACCCTACGGCTGCAATACTTCTCGGCCAATAATGTTACGCTGTAGTTTGCAAAAATAAATGAGCCATAAGTCAGCGCTAATACAGCAATGATTTCAAGAACATCGTTGAATCCACCATTAAACAAGTTCTTACATAAGAAGTAGTAAAGGAAGACACTAAGACTAATGAAAGTAATTGTTGTCACCAATAGTGACCATTCTAATTTTGATAAGTTTTTGTTCATTACAATTAAACCATAAATAGAAATATGATGGGTAAAACAAGTAATCGGCTCATTAATTTAAATGGTCGATACCAATAAAATGGAAGACGATGTGTAATGCTAGTCGATTTATAGTTGAGACGATAAAGTTCATCAACAAAAATCTGTAATATTTTTTTAACCACGGATAAGCCTAATTTATTATTTTAGTGTGTAGATTGTGGCAGTAAAATCTGACGTTTTTTGTCTAAAACTGGAAATTAGTTAAAATATTTTTTTAAAATTAATTTTATTTGATATATTTATAATTTCTAATAAATATATCATGGCATGAATGTGTATTAGATTTTTACTTGGAGGAGCCAAGGTTGAAATTAATATATAATGACTATGCTATCTAATGTGAATAGACATTCATCGCTTGTTTAAGGTCTCGTATTACATCTTGACGTAGTTTTAATGGCTCTAAAATTTCCACACAATCTGCGTTGTGAATGAGCCAATGTTTAAAATCTAAGCTATCTCTAGCCCTTGCTCTGACAATGTAGTGGCTTTTCGATGTTTCTTCTATTTCCTGGCATTCACTCAGTTTAAATTCATTTACAAACTTGCTGTTACCTTCAGAATCTCTCATCATTTTAAGTAATACTTCGAACGTTTCACCGCCGTTGACCCATTTACCCTTTGTCGTCGATAGATAAGCGTGGAGGCAAAATTCAGACTTGTTACCCATTGAAAAACTTTGATTTGAGCGT
Source organism: Vibrio sp. QJM3NY_26 (assembly GCF_057786005.1). NCBI lineage: Bacteria > Pseudomonadati > Pseudomonadota > Gammaproteobacteria > Vibrionales > Vibrionaceae > Vibrio > Vibrio sp. QJM3NY_26. The sequence goes on from NZ_CM173515.1 coordinate 1,094,251, forward strand.
ATTTCAATGTTGTTTATCTTGTGCATCGTATAGGTACGCATTTCTCCAGACATGGAGCTACCGTTATAGCTTCTTTTGTAACGTTCTCGAGCGACAAGATAAAAGACTTTTTGATAGACAAACGAAGCGTATGGATCAACCTCACAGCGATGATTGTTGTAATCAAATGAGAGTACTTGTCTATTTTCAAGTGCACTTTCTATGTCATAAAGCACGGATTGTTCAACCTGTGGCGCTACAAAGTCGTAGCAACTTACTTGAATTTTGAATGGTGCGCTATTTAGCGTTGTTTTTGCTCTTGAAATAAGCCTTAGGGCGTCGTTGAGTTTCGCTCCTGCTGACGGCAAAAGCCGTTCTCGCAATTGATTGCCAATACTACCTAACATTGAGATTGAATCACTTAATCCAGGGTTTACATCAAAATCAACGCCTTCTTTTACTTTATAACGAGCTTTCGATGCAGTCCCGTCACGTACTAATAACTCCGAATGCCCGGCCGGACCAGAACCTTGGACTCCATGGTATTTATATACGGAGTCTAATATGCGCTCTGCCCACTTTTGTTGAGCCTCTTGTGAGGTGTCTCCACGGTAATAAAAAGGCTCTTTTCGAACATCATCAAGATACTCTTTAGGTGTGAGCCCCTGCTCCTTTGTTGAAAGTAAAGTGAGGCAGTGTAAATAGCAATAGAAGTCACCAAATGCTTTTGTAGACATGCTTTCTCTTATCTTTGATTCATGATGTGCCGTATTTAACCACAAATTTATTTTGGAGATTCGCAGGAAGTCACATTTTTTTGTGGATATTATTGTAATTGATTTCTTTTTCACCAATTACAGAGGGTATTTTGTAACTATTTGTTTTTAGGTTGAATTTTGAACAAGATTGCAAGGTGGAGCTTACATTAAGTGATGTTAATTCCAATAATGGTGGCTTTATATAATTGAGAGGGGAGTGGTTTGTGATTTTGAAGTGTTTTTAATCAGTTAGCACACTATTTTCTTGCTATCGGCTCGTTATCGTTTGTGCTCAATATTGAGGGGAATGCCATTGAGCAAGTAAGGTTAGAATGAGTCGATCACTCAGCAAAAATATCATTGAACCAAGCTTCTAATTGCTCGCGTTTATCTTGGGGGCCATTGATTACCACTAATCCATTCAGTGTAGCTTGATCCCAAGAGATCGTTCCGTTGGCCAATGCATCGAACACGTCGAGCTCTGTAATAAGCAATAAATCGTTCTCTGTCGGCAAAGTGTCTCTTCCTGAAACGTTCACGCCTTTTTCAATGCTGACTTGGCTGTAGTGACCTTTAATCGCTTCAAATAAGTTGAATTCAATCTTACTCGGATGCGCCTTTGCGAGTGCTGACTTTATCGCAAACAGTTTGAAATGATCCGGTTTATCTAGGTTTCCGAACTCGTCATCTTGTCGAGCATTAATGATGTTGCCAAATACTTCTAGTGAACCGGGCTCTGTCACTAAGCTAAATCCGGTTTCTTGGTGAAGACCGCAGGCAAACGTGAGTGAAGAGGTGAGTGAAAGAATCAGAGCAAATCGTTTTAACATAATGGTTATCGAGACCTATAACAGGGTTAAGAATCTGACGGCAGAAGCCGAACCTGACGATAAAAAGGGACCACAAAGGGTCCCTGTATTTGTTTGTCGTCCATGTGAAGCAGTCAACTTATTGGTTGATAGTGTGTTAGTGATTGTTTACTAACACGCTATCGTCGAAGAGCTATCGCCGAAGAGCGACCGTTCGAGTTCACTATTAGCGAACGATGAGCATGATCTCTTCTGGAGTCATTGGCTTATCGAAGTAGCTCATGAATTGACCGAAGCCTTTGATGTCGCCATTCGAGAACTTGAATGCACCAGACTGTAGGTTGGTACCTATCACTTGTTGAGCGTTTGGACCCGCAATCAAGATTTGGTTCAGTACGGCACGAGTGGTGTCGATTTGAACGTCTGCCCCTTGAACCGCTTCTTCGTGTAACTGAGCAATACCGTTACGGATTTCGATAGTGAATGCTTCGTTCGTATCCGAGAAGTTGTACGTCAGCATCATGTTCACGTCTAACGAGTTCTCAGCGATAAGTGTTGAAGTCATCATGTCGAAGATCTGCTTGCTTGGTAGCGCAGTAAGAACGTCAACAGAAGCGAAGCTGATCATGTTAGAGAAATCACGACTACCTTCTAGTTCAGCTGCGGCATTTAATGCCCAGTTGCGCCAGTTGATGTTCACTTGATCTGCAGACCATGCTTTGTAAGCTTGTGCTTTCAGTAAGCGTGCTTCCATGTCATCTTTGTTTACCGTGATTGGGTAAGAAAGAATCTCTGCTGCAAAGGTGTAGTTCTCAGCCTTAATTGCGGCTTGTGCAGTAGTAAGGATGTTGTCACGACCGCCCATGATCTCTACGAATGCTTTAGCGCGTTGCTCGTAAGCCATTGGCTCTAGCTGCCATGGATCCGCTTCGAAGAAACCGTTGTAACCTACGTAAATCTGACGCACGGCATGTGCCACAGTGCCGTAGTGCTCACCTAACCAAGGGTGCTCTGCAAGGTGCTTAGGAAGTTTAACCACTTCAACTAGCTCGTCTGGCGTCATACCTTTGTTCATGTAACGGATAGTTTGGTCATGCGTGTATTGAATCGCATCACGGTAGGCCGTTAATACGTCAGATACCGCTTCTTTACCTTCAACAGGACGACCGTGAGAGTTAATCATGATCTCAGTGTCGAACTGACGCATTACGTCGATGCCCTTGAACCACATTGATGGGTCACGGAATTTAGTACCACGGATGGTGTGAAGGTTAGGGAAGTTTTCGCCTTGAAGTACTTCAGCCGCGTGCAGGATTTTTTGCTCTGGGAAGTAAATCACTAGCTCATCTTTGGTTTCAGATGGCACGTTCTCGATGTGCATCTTAACGCCAGCAATTTCAATTTCGATGTGGCTTTGGCTTGGTACCAGCAGGTTTGGTTCAATGAACGAGATTGCACCTTGCATGAAACGTGGACCAAGGCCGTCGTTTACTGTGCCGTGCTCACCTTCTTCTACGTGCTTAGCACCTGTGTAAGAAGTACGATGACCAAATAGAGTACCTAGGTTTGAAGACCAGTTAGCCACTGCTGCGGTTAGGCCTTCTTCAGCGATGATTTTTACTTCGCCTGATGCTACTTCTTCATCAGTCACCCATGCACGCACACCAGAGATGTGGTCGATGTGGTTGTGAGAATAGATGATTGCTTTAACCGGTTTGTCTGTGATTTGACGGAACTGTTCTTTAACCGATTGAGCCATTTCTACCGACTCGCCTGGATCAACAATGATGATGCCGTCCGTACCTTCGATCATGACAGGAGTGTCTAGACCGAAGCCGTAACCAAGATAAATATTGTCATCCACTTTGATGATTGCTTGGTCCATTTTACGACCGTGCTTGGTGAGGATTGGATGAACGTGATCAGATTCTTCTGTGTAAGCCAGAGAGTCGCCCGTTTTCGATACAACTTGGATGCGCTCGCCTTTGCCCCAGAATAGGTTTGACTTGTGTTCGAATAGAACCTCGCTCTTGTAGCGAGCATCAAGGTCAATGTTTTGGTATTGCGCAGCATTTGCTGTCTGAAGTTCTTGGCCTACTTTCGATGTCGCTTCTACAGTTGGAGTTGCAGATGCAAAACTAGAAGCAAATAGAGCGCTCGCAACAGCAACAGGAAGTGCCATTTTTTTGAATGTATTAGTCATGGTAGTGACCTTATTTTGGATACAGGAATTGGATTTCTTGAGCCAAATGATAGAGGTGGGAAAGGTCGCTATCTACGCGCTAATAGGATATCGATATATCGTTTTTTCGATGGTTTATTTATCTAATGATTGTAATGACGATTTATATTGATCTAAATCAATTAGTAAGTGGGGCTTGCAACAGATACAAAAATGCCCTGAAATTCAGGGCATTTAATTTGGAATTAATGGCTGTTATATAAGTGTTTACCGAGAACCTTAATACTTACCGAGAACCTCAGTACTTACCAAGCACCTAAGTATGACTTGTAAGATTGTAGGCGAACCGTTGCTGCGCCGATTACATCAATGAAGCCCCAGAACGGATGTGGTTTCTCAGCCGAGATCCAAGCCGCGCCAGTTGAACCTATAGGGATGTTGTAACCTTCAGGTTCGATGATCTCAAGTACGATAGTACGACCTAAACCATTACCGTTTCTTACCACGTGTTGACCGACGCTTTGTGGTCCCTGAAGCGGAGAAATACTCGACTCACCGGTACCTGCATTAAAGCTGTGTACTTTTGCTCGGAACACGTGGCCTGGGTATGCATCAACGAAGAATTCAGCGAAGTCTCCTACTTGAACATAGCCATAAGTTTGGTCTGAAATACGCATCTCAAGGAACTTTTTGCTGGTGTTGTAGAGGTGCATGTTACCCATGACAGAACCTTCAGCAATATTCACTATCGAAACCTGACCATCAAATTCAGCCCTAATGGTTTTCTTCTCTTGCGCCCAATTTACTTTTTGTAGGTCGGCTTTTAACGACACAAGTTCAGCGTGCAACACTCGAAGATCGGAGTCGTACTTTTCTACGTCACGCATATTGAAGATTTCAGGTGACGTTTCAGCACGCTCTAAGTCGCGATTCATTTGCTTGATCTCTTCTTCTTTCTGAATAATTGAAGATTCGATCTTTGCTTTGTCGGCGGCAGAGTCAATGTCGACGAGTGTGTAAATTACGTCGCCTTCTTTAACCATTTGGTTGTGCTCAACAAGCACTTGGTCGATCTGCTGGCCAAAGATAGGTGACATCACCGCGTGTGGTGCTTTCACTGTGGTTGAGTTCGTTAAATCAACGGGTGCCCACAAGCGAGAGATAACCGCTAATACCGCAAGAATCGTTACACCGCCAATGGCAGCCCACGTGTAGTTTTTGAAGTTCTTCTTAAGTGCGCCTGTCGCAAACAGTGACCATACAATTAGGATGTATGGAATCATCATCTCTTTCATTATGCGACCTCTTTTTCTGTAGGGGATGGTTTTGTTGGAGCCTTTTCTTCTGAAGACTGTTCTTTTGAAGATTGCTCTACTGGAGACTGTTGTGTTTGAGACTGATTCGTTTGAGACGGCTCTGTTACCGATTGTTCAGGTGATACGTGGACTGCAGCTGTCTCTGTATTGGCCGCGTCTTGTTTAGGTTGTACACCACGGCGAATAACATCACTCAGTGATTGACCAATATGTTTCCAGTTCGCCAACGCGATAACCAACGCGATAACCCAGAATGTTTTGCTGATGAAGAGTCCGCAAAGTGACAGTGCAAACACGATCTGTACGTGAGCGCTTTTGTGCTCTTTTGCTTTATGTACACCCAGTTCATGCAACTGCCACATGCCGTAAACACCGGCTAATACCACAGCAATTGTCACTGAAAACAAGTAACCAGAGAAGTACTCCATCTGGAAGAAGTTCATCATCATTTCATTGGGATGGTTGTTGAATTGAGACATGTCGATGTCTTTAGAATGGATAGTGCCTAGCGGTGCAAGAGCCCATGCACCAGCAAACATCACCGCCATAAACAGGCAGAATTTAATCAAGACCATAGCAACGGCCCAGATCTTCTGGAAAACGATTTTTATAAAGTTCATATCTCAACCTACATCAATAAGAAGAGAGAATTTGCAGCCTAGAAGTCACCTTTAATGACATCTTAAAAAGTAGATGTTTATTATGTGGGTAGATTGGTGCTCATAATAAACAAAAGTAATAGATGACATTTAAAGTGATATTGCTCAGTCCAGACAACCGATTCTCGGTATCAAGAAGCGAATATGCTCCTCTACAAATCAATCTCTATTATTTGTCAGCAGACGTAAATTAGATGGCTATGAGGCGTTCGAATTAATATTCGTGCGGCTTTTCAGCGACTGTCTTTATTACGTGTATTACCTCGGTAATTGAGGGGCTCTTCCATGACAATTGACATACCAAAGTAAAACATTTGTCAGTTTTCTGTTTGGGCTGATAATTGATTTGTTAGCAGGATAATAGGAAGAGTTTTGACCAGTATCTACCCAGAATTACGATTTGATAATATCGTAATTACGATTAGTAGTTATAACTCTAAATCGGTAGGTCGATTTATTTGAAAAGGCTCATATAGACATAGAAAACATTGTTCATTAACTTGGTTTGGATCAAGGAAATGATTAATAAAATCATCAGTAAGTAATTTATTGAAATTGATATTTTTACACATTTTTTACACTAGAAAGAGTGATGGATATGAATGATGAAATATATATGACTGATAATAAGTTTGGTCCGTAAAGGGAGTTATTCACTGAGTATTTGCAAGCTATATTAATGATATGCCAAATGTATGAGTATAGTTGTTAGAAAAGAAGTCTTTGTTGAATGTTGAATTAAAAATATTGTAGCTATTATTGGTCAAATGTATATCCCAATGCGTTGAACAAAGTGTCATGAAAAGCGAGACAATTGTATGTTCTATCGTTTTTACGATAGCATAGTACTTATGGTCGCCTAATGAGTAATGATATATGAGCAACGACATCCCCAACTTCAACCTACTTGCCGTGTTTTCTGCGGTGATGGAGCAGGGCAGTTTAAGTAAGGCTGCGGATCAACTCAGTACCAACCAATCGACCATCAGTACCGCATTAGCACGCCTAAAAAAAGAGATTGGCCAAGAGCTTTTTGTTCGAAAAGGACGTGGTGTTGTGCCCACATCCTATGCCCAAAGTTTGTATGAACAGATCAAAGCGCCGATCAATGAATTGAATGGCGTGTTTCAATCGATGGCTAGCTTTGATGAGCAAGTCTCTGAACGTAAGTTTGTTATTTCTTGTCCCGAACATCTTCAGTGGGTACTACTCGACAGCTTTGCGGCGCTTCCCAATCAAAATTTGTCGCTAGAAGTCTTTGATCAACCAGACAGTGATGATCGCATCTATGAAGATCTTTTGACGCAAGAGTTCGATGCCATGATTGAGATAGTGGTTCCTGAACACCCAAGTATTGCGAGTGAAACCCTGTATCAGGGAGACTTTGCCATCGTGTGCCGTTCGGGGCACCCTCGCATTCAAGGTGAGATCAGCGAAGCGCAGTTCATGAGTGAAAAGCATGCCGTATTAGACAGAACGCGACGTAAAGTTCGTAGCTTGAGTCATTATACTTCTTTGGATTTAACCAAACGTAAAATCGCATTTCACGGACGGTCGCTGTTTAGCAATATTTTGCTGTGTAGTCAGTCGGATTATATCACAGTAGTCCCACTCTCTATGGCTCTGCAGTTCCAAGAGAGGCTCGGCTTACAACTCTTTAAGCCTCCTTTTGATTATGAGCAAATGTCTCACTACCTGATTTGGTTGAAGAAGCAAAATAGCGACCCTGCTCATAAATGGTTCAGAGAACAAGTGATTAATACGTCTGATGCAATGTCAAAAACTCTTAAAGATAGGCGTTTACGGTTTTAGTTAAGAGTCTAACTCGAAGGGAAGCATTGGCTTCCCTTTTTTGTGTCATTGAGTTTGATCTAGCCATAAAATTCATAACAAAAAATTATCACATTGAGAATTTTTGATAATTTCCTTAATTCCTCGCTGAATAGTATTATTTCACTCAGAGATTAGTGGATGACCTCCACTCAAAATAATAACGGCGCCATGCTTGTGGTGCTAATAAGGGCGAAATATGAAATTCCTACACACAATGATCCGAGTTACTGATTTAGACAAGTCTATCGAGTTCTACACCAAGGTATTGGGAATGACGGAACTTGAACGCCATGAAAACAAAGACTACCGCTACACATTGGTTTTTGTTGGCTACGAGCAAGGTGGTACGACGATCGAGCTAACGTACAATTGGGATACGAATGAGTACGAGATGGGCAGCGCGTTTGGTCATCTGGCATTGGGTGTAGACGATATTTACGCAGCATGCGACAAGATCAAATCGCTAGGTGGTAACGTCACTCGCGAAGCGGGTCCAGTGAAAGGTGGTTCAACTCATATCGCTTTTATTACTGACCCAGACGGCTACCAAATCGAACTGATTCAACTAGGTTAATCGAGGATATAACAATGACAAATGCATTATTTCAACCAATTCAACTTGGTAATATCGAGCTTAAAAACCGTATTGTTATGCCACCGATGACTCGCTCACGTGCGACGCAACCTGGTAATTCAGCAAACGACATGATGGCGGATTACTACGCTCAACGCGCTTCTGCAGGTTTGATTATCGCTGAAGGCACACAAATTTCACCTATGGGCCAAGGCTATGCTTGGACTCCGGGTATCTATTCTGATGAGCAGATCGCCGGTTGGAAAAAAGTCACCGATGCAGTACATGACAAAGAGGGTGTTATCTTCGCTCAACTTTGGCATGTAGGCCGTGTAACACACCCAGATAACATCGGCGGTGAACAGCCAATCTCGTCTTCTGCACTTAAAGCAGAAAACGTAAAAGTATTCATCGATAACGGCACTGATGAGCCGGGTTTTGTGGATGTGGTTGAACCTCGTGAGATGACGAAACAAGACATCAAAGCAGTGGTTGAACAGTATCGCCAAGCGGCTTTGAATGCGATTGAAGCAGGCTTTGATGGAATTGAACTTCACGCAGCGAATGGTTACTTAATCAACCAATTCATCGATTCTGAAGCAAACAACCGCAATGACGAATACGGTGGTTCAATTGAAAACCGTTTACGTTTCCTTGGTGAAGTGGTTGAAGCTATGGTTGAAGCGATTGGTGCTGACCGTGTTGGTGTGCGTCTTGCTCCGTTCACATCGTTGAATGGTACGGTTGACGCTACGCCAGTAGAGACTTACACAGCAGCGGCAGCACTACTTAACCTATACAAAATTGTTTACCTGCACATTGCAGAAGTCGATTGGGACGATGCACCTGAAACGCCAAAAGCATTTAAAGCGGCAGTTCGTGAAGCTTACGATGGTGTCCTAATTTATGCGGGTAAATACGATAGCGAGCGTGGTGAAAAAGCCGTTGCTGAAGGCGTAACTGACATGGTTGGTTTTGGTCGTCCATTCGTTGCTAACCCAGATTTACCTGCTCGCATTCAAAATGGTTACCCGCTAGCGGCGCACGATCCAAACACATTGTTCGGTGGTGCTGAAAAAGGTTTAACGGATTACCCAGAATACGCAGGCTAAAAACAGCTGCCTGAAGCAGAGTATTGAGATAGTATCTTGATCCTGTTGAATGTTTATAAAAAGCAACCTTGCAGAGTCGGGTTGCTTTTTTTGTTATTGGACCAAGTAAAATGATGAAAGCGATGCGCGGAGAGCTTTACCTCCTATTTGCTACCCTGTTAGCTGGGATTGGATGGATTGCATCTAAGCTGGTGGTATTAGAAATGCCGGGGCCAGTGTTCATTGGTGTGCGATTCCTCGTCGCGAGTTTGATTCTTTTGCCATTTTGTATTCATCATATTCGTAAGCTTTCGCTTAAGCAGGTTCTTTCTCTTTGCGGCGTTGGTTTGCTGCTGTCTGCCTCATTGCAGGTATGGGTGTTTGCAGTATCGGTGACAGAAAGCTTGTCGGAAGGGGCATTCATCATGAGCTTAGCCATGATCATTGCACCCTTTGTGTCTTGGATTTTGTTTCGAGTTAAACCTAATCGTGCGTTTTGGATGTCTTTCCCGATCGCGATTATCGGCATGCTACTGCTGACTTTGGGCAATGGTTGGAATGTAGAGCAGAGTCAGATTTACTTCTTGTTAGCATCGATGTTGTTGTCTGTTCATTTTGTGATGAACAAACGTGTTATTACCAATATTAAACCTATCGCATCAATCTGTGTGCAACTGTTTGTGGTGGGTGTAAGTGGTTTAGCCTTTGCTTCCATGACGACTCAGCCGGAGTTCGAAATCACCAAAACTTTAGTCTTCTGGTTTATCGTGTCTGCGGTGATCGCGACGTCTATCCGTTACTTATTACAAACCGTTGGTCAGCATTCCGTGAACATGGAAGTGGCGGCATTGATCATGATTCTTGAGCCCGTGTGGACATTGTTATTGAGTGTCAGCGTGTTGGGTGAAACGGTTGAGATGCAAAAGTTGCTAGGCGGAGCGGTGATTATTGGTTCGCTATTTTGTTATATCAAATGGTCGAGACGAAAATAAAACACTCGGCGCAAGGCCGAGTATTCTTTGTTAGTGTATGTTTAGAACTCATTAAGCATGCACTAGCAATAAGATCCGGTCACAGTAAGATCAGATCGCTGCGACCATCTTTTGAAGTAGCTTGATCATCTGCTGTTGTTCTTCAGCGTCCAACTCATTCATTAATTCTTTGTTTAAACGAATAGGGATTGGAACGAGTTGTTCTTCGAGTGCTTTCCCTTTTTCCGTTAAGTAGATTCTGAAAGAACGACGACTGTTTGGATCGGCTCTGCGTTCAACCAACTCAAGCTTTTCTAGCTTGTCTAATGTTCGTGTTGTTGTCGAATTCTCGACTTTGGACTTCGCAGCAATATCACGCTGTGTAAGTCCTTCTTCTTCCCAAAGGCACATCATGGTTGGCCATAGAGCAATGGTTAAGCCATGTTCCTTCAATTCCGTGTCAAAATCTTTGGTCGCTTTATTGGCGATCACATTGATCATCCAACCAAAGCTTTTTTGTCTATCAAACTCTTCTGGCATCTTTCGCTACCTAATTTTACTGTGATATTACAACTATTGTCATCGTAACTAATACCGATGCAATTAGCACCAACAACGCTTTCCTATTTGATGAAAAAGCTAATTGACTGCTATTTATGAAATAATCCGTTGACGCTGAATGGTTTTGTTTACCTGTAATCATGGCAAGGACTAGCGGCTTTGAACGCAGTTTGTAGATGATAATGGCCACCAAGTGCAGTATGACAAATACCACTAACATACGTGCTGCAATGCCATGCACCGTACATAACACATCGAATACTGCATCAGTAATTACGAGTTCCGAACCTGGAATCGCATCAAAGAAACCAGCAATAACAAGCCCTGTCATACATTGGACAAACAGAGTCGTGATCATTCCTATCACCATCCACGCACCTAACGGATTATGGCCCGGTTTTGGTCGTGCTTTTCCCCGTAAGTAAATCCAAGCCGATTTTGGAGAGCTAATAAATTGAGAAAAGCGACTGGTATCGCTGCCGACGACTCCCCAAACTAAGCGCCATAAAATCAGACTGAACAGTGCGAGGCCTAAGTAAACATGAGGGCCTTGTCCGTTAAACCCTGACGCAGCAAGTCCAATAAAGAGTGCGGCTTGAAGCCAGTGATAAAGTCGAGTTGGTAGATCCCAGATTTTCATAATGCTTTTCCTGTTTGCGAATTTGCTTGGTGGGAATAATTTACACAACAATAGTTGCTTAAGCAACTATTGTTGTGTAAATTGAATGCATATCTTCGATTACGGTTGAACTATCAAGCCGTAATTTACTAAGAAACCAATCAGTAATTAACGACGAAATCATTCAGTCAATTAACCACTCAGTCAATTAAGCACTCAATCAATTAATCACTAGGAATGACATTATGAAAAAATTCACTATCGCTCTAATCATCGCACTGCCTACGATTGCTCTACCTATGATCTCTATCGCCGCAGCGGATGCTGTAAATAATCGTCAGCAAGCTTTCAGTTCTATTGAAGAGGTTACTAAACAAGTTGATTCAGAATTGAATAACAGTGATGTGGATTGGCTGAAAGTGGGTGAGCTAAGTGAAATGTTGGTGGAACATGGAACCGTATTGAATGTGAGTTTTGCTGAAGGTGATACTGGAGGTAAGGCAAAAAAGGAGATTTGGAGCAAGCCTGAGAAATTTAACCAACTGATGTTGCAGATGAACCAAGGCTTTTCAGAGCTTTATCAAGCGAGTGTTGAGCAAGATTTGTCGAGCGCAGAACAAGGGTTAGATTCTGTGAACAATACTTGTAAAGGATGTCACCGTACTTACCGCTCTCGTTGGTAACGGTTCTAACAACGAGCTTTGAATACAGGTGGTAAAGTCGAACCCTTACCACCATAGCCCTATCGCGCTGCCTTCTTTTCTTTGTGCAATTAATTCGAATGCACTAGGGGCAGGAAAGCGCGTGAGTGAATTAGTCGCGAACAGTGACTTTAGTAATCACGATGTCTTCACACGGCACATCTTCATGTCCCCAGCGAGTGGTGGTTGGTGCAAGCGCAATCTTGTTTACCACATCCATACCTGCTGATACCTTACCAAACACAGCGTAGCCCCAACCTGAGTTGCTGGTTGCTGTATGATCAAGGAAATCATTGTCGTCAAGGTTGATAAAGAACTGCGCCGTTGCTGAATGGGGTGCGTCAGTGCGAGCCATTGCGAGAGATCCAATCACGTTCTTTAAGCCGCGGTTAGCTTCATTCACAATAGGTGCACGAGTTGGCTTTTCTGTCATGTCGATAGTGTGTCCACCACCTTGAATCATGAAACCTTCAATAACACGGTGAAATGTTGTGCCTTCGTAGAAGCCATCTTGGCAGTATTTAAGGAAGTTTTTCGACGTTACCGGCGCTTTTTCAAGGTTCAGTTCAATTTCAATGTCGCCAAAGTTTGTGGTCAGAATAATCATAAAGGTGCCCAATGTTCGAGTACTAATATTTGAGTACTACAGAGTAGTGGATGACGTAATAGGGTGCAGTATATGAGAAATAACGGCGGATGCCAGTGAACAGTGATTTTGACGTGTATTCAAGGGCGATCTGAATGATCTTCGAGCGTGCCATCGCGCGTTCACTTCACTCGTATAGACAAGAAAGCCAGCGAACAGGTCGCTGGCTTTTGAGCTTTTAGAGACTATCGCTTTTGATTAAAGCGTTAGAAGGTAATTCACCAGCTGGTTGTACTCTTCGTAGCTCTTGATTTGATCCGGTTTTACGATGTATTTGTTGTTAACTAGTACACCCGGAACGCCAGTTAATGTGCTCGCATCAAACTGCTTATCAAAACGTTTCTGCATTGAGTTAACTGCGAAACCGTTGTAGGCCGCATCAAATTTCTTCGCATCTACACCGTTATCAATGAAGATCTGGCGCAGTTCCGCTTCGTTTCTTGGGGTCTGTTGTTTCTCGTGAATTTTGGCGAACATTGCTGGAACCATATTGTCTTCAGCGTCGAGTGCAATCATGGTCGCGTAAGCTTTTGCCATAGGCACAGCCATGTCGTTGCCCATAAATGCTACGTGCACTTTTTGAAAGCTTGCTGATTCCGGTAGGTCTTTCTTTAGGTACTCGATGACGCCTTCAAACTTGTAGCAATGAGGGCAGTAAAACGAGAAGAACTCGGTAACGACGGGCTTATCTGCTTTCGCTACGTCGAGGATCTTGTAGTGAGTACCTTCTTCAAACTGAGCGGCATTAATTGAAGCGCTCATGATCAGAGCAGCGAATAGGCTAAATAGCTTTTTCATGTGTTTATTTCCTAAATTTGGATGTCATTGTTTACAGCAATAGAGCTGTATTAGTAATACGTTGGCAAGCGGTGCCAAACAGGGACAAACAATTAAGAAATAGGAGGGCGGTAAGGGGCTTGTGGTGAAACAATCGCTTTGTGCGAAGGCTCTTTTTCTATCAGTGCCAGTGATTCAATCTGCGGTTCGAAAGATTCAGAAACGATAAGTGGTGGCATTTTCAGTAGACAGACTGATCCACAGCAGTGGTGCTCAACGTTGGGTTGTGCACTGGAATAAGGTGTTGGGGTGCTCTCTACAGAACTGATGTTAGAAGCAGAGAAAGAGAAGCTATTGGCAGAAGTTGATTGAGCTTGGGGTGCTTGCAGAGCATTGCTGCTCGCGATGCTGTCCACACTAATGGTGGCCATTAGCATAGCGAAGAGCATGAAAGCGTGTACCCAAATTTTGTTAATCAACTTTGGCATGAATTCTTAGTCTTGGTAAACGAATGAAGCGGGCGAATCATACCTCACTCGTTTGTGCATCTCTAATCAAACCCAATAAAACTTAGCCGAGCTCAACTTTTATTACGCTTGATACTGTTTCAGGAACATCTCGACACTGGATTGGATGATCACTTGTTTGTGTTCCGCATCCGGTGACGGCGCATGACCAATGATTTGTGGCCAAAATGCAAAAGACTTTAACAGTGCAATAAATTGGGTAGATGCAAATAGAGGGTCTAGTTCAATTAAGCGGTCATCTGCCTGTGCTGCTTTAATCCAGGTTGTGAGTCCACTTTCTGCTTGGGAATATTTCTCCATAGCTTGATGCGCCAGTTCGGCGTTATGGAAATACTCTGAGAACAGCACGCGAGATAAATCGATAAAGCCTACTGATTCTAAAAGCTCTAGTTCTTGATTAGCAATCGAAGCGAGCTGATCATTAAGAGGCAGTTCTGCTTGATAAGGGAAATGCGTCGCGGCGAGAGTCTTGCTCCAAATACTGTCTAGAATCTCATCTAAAAGCAGTTCTTTGCTGGCAAAGTGGTTGTATACAGTGCGCTTTGATACTTCCGCGCGGCTCGATATTTTATCCATGCTGGTGGCCTTGTAACCGTGCTCAGTAAACTCTGCGATAGCAGCGGCAACGATCGATTCACGTTTTCTTTGGCTCAGCGTTTTTTTTACAGTCATTTGGATATTACTCAATAGGTCGCAGTTAGCATTGCATACGATAATTTTACACCAGTAAGTTTACTTTTAGAACACCAATCCACGTATTGGTAATTAGGTCGATAGCAACTGAATCGCTTTGCAATGCACTGTGGGTATCATAGAATCGAAAGCGTATTCGAATTTTATTGATATCAACGGAAGAGAATAAACAATCAATGAGTAGTATTTTAGAGTGTATTCGTACAGTTGGACGAGGAGAAAGAGGGCGTAAGCCTTTATCGTTCGAACAAGCCTACCGCATCATGGATGAGTATTTAAGCGGAGAGGTCGGTGACGACCAAATGGCTATGCTACTGATGTTGATTCGTGTGCAGAATGAAACCAATGAAGAGATCGCAGGCTTTGTAAAAGCCTTTCAATCTCGAGTACCAGACTTAGGCGCTGATATTGACTGGCCGTGCTACGCAGGTAAGCGTAACGATACTGCCAGTGGTAAGCCTTGGAACTTGCTGGCGGCAAAAATCTTAGCTGATAATGGCTATAAAGTCTTAATGCATGGCTATATGGATAAGCCGAGCGGTAGGACGCACGTTGAGACTCACCTAGAGTGTGTTGGTGTTCGCCGAGCTCAAGACCCACAAGACGCCAAGCAGATCCTTGAAGCGGATGGTATCGCCTATTTGCCTTTGGCGAACTTCGCACCTGAAGCTCAAACTATGATTGGTTGGAAACACCGCTACGGACTGAGAACACCGATCAACACGGTAGTTCGAGCATTGAACCCAGGTGGTGGCCGTTTGGGTTTACGTGGAAGTTTTCACCCGGGCTTTCCTCAGTTACACGCTGAAGTTGAGCATGTCATTGGTAATAAATCCCACTCGGTTATTTCATTTAAAGGTATGAATGGCGAATCAGAATACAACCCTAAGGTGAGTCAAACTGTGTGGATGAGTTCTCCTGAGAAGGTGGAATCTTTCTACTGGGAAGGCACGATGAATGTTGAACTGCCTCTGCCTTCTGAATGTGTGCTGGGTACACCGGAAGATGAGATGGAGCTGATGGCGAACAGTGTTGTGGACAGTATGACTGCGATTTTATTCGCAGAAACGCACGATAAAACTGAGGCATACCAGAAAGCGGTGCGTCTGTGGCATGAGTATTGTGCGCGTTAGAGGATGGTTTTTAATCAATGATAGAAGGTCAGCGAGTGCTGGCCTTTTTTGTGCTTGATTTCTAGCAAAGGGCTTTCGTGAATGATCAAACAATAAGAGTTACTTTACTCGCATCAATCGATGCATCTTGTCTTCAAATTGAATCTCAATGACTTGTGAGATTTTCATCTTCTCTACTCGTTCAAGCATTGCTGTTTGATAGGCTCGTTTCTTCATCCACTCTAACGGTTCTTTAAAGCCATCTTCATTTATCACAAAGGACTGATCGGTGATGGAGTCTTCAAAGATATGAACCACCCAAATGCGCGATTGGAAATCTAACAATTCGCTAAAGTAGTTTTTTAGCTTAGGGATAAAGTGAGATAGAACAGTGTGAGGGGAACGAAGCGAAGTCATAGTGAACCGTTTGGACAATGAAAAGCGGTGCGACGGATGTCTCCAATTCGAGCGCTTATCGGTTAAAGCAGGTAATCATCGTCAATGTGATTACCTACTCAAGAACTTGCCACAAAATACGGTATTCATGTGTCGTTGACAATGCTTGTTGAGCTTGTGAGTCAAGACATGTGCGATGAGTCTGCTATTTAACGAACAAGCCGAAGTCGATTTCTTGCTCTCTTTGGTATTTGACCAGCTTTACTTTCAAATTGTGTTTTGCCGCCAGATCAATCGCTAAGCTAGACATGTGTTTTATCTCATCGACGCAGCTAGAGATAAGCGGCTTTTCTTGGTTATCGACAGTGGCGATGAGGGTATTTTCTGTACCATCGACACCGGAATAAATGTACGCGTACATACTGTTGTTGTGTTGCATAAACGGCCTAATTGTCACGATATAATTATTTATGGTGTGAAGAGTACAAGGTTTATTCATTCAAGCCAGTGTCATAAAGTAAGGCTTTGTAAGGACTCTATTTTTTATTTTTTTGCTCGCGTAAAAATGCTCACAAGCCTTTTGTGACCTTGTTTTCTCGCCTTGGTAGGTTTTACCTATCAATAAAATTGTTGAAATCCATTTAGTAAAATCAAGATTTTAGACAACAATTAGGTTAACAAGATAGAAAAAGACATGACGAAAAGTATTTAGGGAGAACGCAATGCATTCAATAAAAGTGAAAGATTACATGACGCCGCAGGTTGTGACATTCACTCCTGACATGCCGTTAAGTCTCGCGTTAGATAGAGTAATGAGCAGCCATCACATGGGCGGTCCAGTAATTGATGATAATGAGCAAGTTATTGGTTTCCTTTCTGAGCAAGATTTATTAGAAAAATTGGTGAAGGTGAGCTATTTCTGCCAAGACACACACATTGTGGGTGATTGCATGTACCAAGAGGTGCTATCGGTATCACCAGACTTATCCATCATTGAATTGGCAGATATGATGCAAGTGGGTAAACCCAAAGCTTATCCAGTGCTCGATAATAAAAAGCTAGTGGGTATGATCACCAGAACCGATGTTTTGAGAGCAATCGGCAAGAACTTGGAAGAATGCTTCAAACATCAGGTATAATAGCGTGTTAAGAACGATTATTTTTCTCAATACCTTCAATTGAAAAAAGGCGCACTAGCGCCTTTTTTCTGTATAGAGCTTTTCTTGGTAGATCCTTTCTTTGTGGCTCCCTAGCTTGTGGGACGCTAGCTTTGGGTCACTAGTTTAGGGAGCTTGCTTGTGGGTGTCCCAGCTTTTGGAGGTTTCATGTCAAATCAAACGGCAAAGTTTGTAGAAGGTTCAACGATGCGCCACATATTGGTGATGTCGGGGGCTGGCTCAGTCGGTTTGATGGCGTTATTCGTGGTCGATTTACTCGATATGTTGTTCATCAGTATGTTGGGACAAGTCGAATTGGCCGCTGCGGTGGGTTTTGCAGGCACGCTGACTTTTTTCTCTACCTCCGTTTCGATCGGTACTTCCATTGCTATGGGCGCGTTAGTTTCCAAAGCGATCGGTTCAAAGAATCAGGAACACGCTCGGAACCTCGCCACCAGTATTATGCTGACCGCTTTTGTCATCAGTTTGACGATTACCGCGGTGATGTTTGCTTATATCCCAGAACTGTTAGCCGCTATAGGGGCAAAAGGGGTTGCCGCAGAGCGTGCTCAAGCTTACCTACAGATTTTGCTACCAAGTGGTCCCTTTTTGGCGTTGGCGATGGCAGCGGGTGCGGGCTTAAGAGCGGCAGGTGATGCCAAACGTTCGATGTGGGCGACCTTGTCAGGCGGTATCGTTAATGCGATTTTGGACCCCCTGTTTATTTTTGGCTTTGGCTGGAATATAGAAGGGGCGGCTATTGCTTCTGTTTTTGCCCGTTTTTCGGTGCTTCTCTTCTCACTGTATCCTCTGATTCGTAGTCATCACTTGGTTGCACCTCCTTCACTGGTGCAGTGGCGCATTAATATTCGCCCTATATTGGCCATTGCGCTTCCCGCAATTATCACTAATACCGCAACACCTATCGGTAATGCGATTGTGACAACAGGTATCGCACAATACGGCGAGGATTTTGTCGCGGGCTTTGCCGTGATTGGTCGTCTAACGCCGGTTTGCTTTGCGGTTATTTTTGCCTTGTCCGGCGCTGTAGGCCCAATCATTGGGCAAAACTTTGGTGCAGAACGAATGGACAGAGTAAAAGAAACACTCAACAACTCACTGTTGGTTACTACGGCATACACCATCGCCGTCTGTATTCTGTTGTACTTTGTTCAAGATTATGTGATCCAAGGCTTTAGCCTGCAAGGTGATGCAGCAATTATTGTTGCGGCATTTTGTACTTATGTCGCCTTAACTTTTACTTTTAATGGCGCGTTGTTTGTTGCCAATACGTCTTTCAATAACCTGGGTAAACCGCTTTACTCGACAGCACTGAATCTGGGTAAAGCCACTCTCGGTACATTGCCGTTCGTCTACTTAGGCTCGCAATGGTATGGCGCATTGGGTGTGTTGTATGGGCAAGCCTTGGGTAATGTTTTGTTCGGAATACTCGGTACCTTGGTGCTTCGCTATCATATTGCCGAGCTTATGCAAGGTTCCCAAGTTGACCCTGTAGAAGACGATGTATCGATAGTGAGCTTGAATACACAGCCGTTTTGTTCACACGATGCGGTTCTTATTGATGATGTATCTACGAACAGAGAAGAGTGTAAAGAGTTCAAGTCGCAATAACACCGGCATTCCAATATTAGATTGGTCGGTTTGCAAATTTCTTCTTGGCCTTGGACAATTTCTTCTTGACCTTGGAGTTACCTCCAAGGTTTATACTTTTGATGAACTTAAGGTTTGGTTGCTGTGATTAGCCGGCAACAACCTCAAGGCTTTTGAGTATTAAGGAGATACATTATGTGCGCAAAACATGCAGCGTGCCGCTCAACAAAAGTGGACGTTCAACCTCAAGCGGCAGGAGCAAGCTGTTCCAGCCCTAAAATTTCCAGCATCACGGCAGCGGGTACTTCATCATGCTGTAGTTCTACGACGGCTTCTGCATCAGCAGATGATTGTTGTGGTTCAGACAGTGGAGAAGAAGACCGGCTGCCCTTAACTGAGTCTCTCAACGCCCAATTTTCCAAAAGTTGGCTGGTTGCCGGAATGGACTGCCCAGCTTGTGCAAGAAAAATAGAAAACGCGATCAGTAATATTGACGGTGTTATTCAAGCGAAGGTTCTTTTTGCTACCGAAAAACTGGTTGTTAAATTCGATAATGAAAGTCTTGCCGACACCATTGAACAGGTCTCTATCAAAACGGGTTTCCCTCTTTCGGAAGTCGGTTCTAAGAAAGAAAAACAACAACCTGAGACTTTTTGGCAAGCGTACATCCAACCTAATTTTCAGATTATCGCGATTGCAGCGGCAATGCTGTTCGCTGCGCTTCTGAAAAGTACATATCCTGAATTAAGTGAAGGCTTATTCACCGCAACCTGTCTACTCGGATTATATCCGGTTGCTAAGAAAGCGGTTCAGTTGGCACGTTCAGGTACACCTTTCGCAATAGAAACTCTAATGAGTGTTGCCGCGCTGGGTGCCTTGTATCTGGGCGAAACCGCGGAAGCGGCGATGGTTTTACTGTTGTTTTTGATTGGTGAGCGCTTAGAAGCGTTTGCTTCATCAAGAGCAAGAAGTGGCGTTCAAGCGCTAATGGCATTGGTACCAGAAAACGCGACTAAGATTGTCAACGACGAGCGTGTCGAAGTTGCAGTCAGTGAACTGGTTCCCGGTGATGTGATTGAAGTGGCGGCGGGCTCTCGTTTACCTGCTGATGGCAAACTGATTACCGACGCAGCAAGCTTTGATGAAAGTGCGTTAACCGGTGAATCTGTTCCTGTTGAACATATCGAAGGCAATAGCATCATGGCTGGCGCTGTGGTGGTCGATAAAGTGGTGCGCATTACCATCACTTCAAAACAGGGTGAGAACGCGATCGACCGTATTCTTCACCTGATTGAAGAAGCAGAATCTCGCAAAGCGCCACTCGAGCGATTCCTCGATAAGTTCAGTCGCTGGTATACACCGTTAATGATGTTGGTTGCTCTTTTAGTCATCATCACACCACCATTGCTGTTCGCCCAGCCGTGGGAAACGTGGGTCTATCGTGGTTTAGCGCTATTGTTGATTGCTTGTCCGTGTGCGTTGGTTATCTCGACTCCAGCCGCGATTACGTCTGGTTTGGCAGCCGCCGCGAAACGTGGTGCGCTAATTAAAGGCGGCGCAGCACTGGAGCAGCTTGGTAAAATTCAAACTATTGCCTTCGATAAGACGGGCACACTGACTGAAGGTAAGCCTCAGGTTACGGACATTCAGCCTCTATCGGGTTGGCAACAAGATGCGATGCTTCGTGTGGTTGGAGCAATTGAAGTGGGTTCTACTCACCCATTGGCGCAGTCGCTAGTTGCTAAAGTGAAAGAACTGAATATTGAGATTCCTGAATCACACAACAAGACTGCGCTGATCGGTAGTGGTGTTGAAGGCGATGTCGACGGAATTAAGTATCAGGTTCTATCGCCTTCTAAGGTGACGTTCGATCTTGGTGCCGATGTTGTTTCTCAGGTTGAGGCATTAGAAGGCGAGGGCAAGACGGTTGTGGTTGCTCTTGAGCTTAAAGATCAAGAAGAATCAATCGAGCAAGCTGCGACTGTGATTGGTCTGATTGCTTGGCAAGACACGTTACGTAGTGACGCTAAGCTTACGATTGAACGACTCAATGACTTGGGAATTCAATCTATCATGCTTACTGGGGATAACCCGCGAAGCGCGGCAGCGATCAGCAGCAAGATTGGTATGCAGTATAAAGCAAGCCTATTGCCAAGCGATAAGGTGTCTTACGTTGAACAGTTATCTCAGCAGTCACACGTGGCCATGGTGGGCGATGGCATCAACGATGCGCCGGCTATGAAAACAGCAAATGTAGGTATCGCAATGGGCGGTGGCACAGATGTGGCGTTGGAAACGGCTGACTCAGCTCTGACTCATAATCGCTTAACAGAACTCCCTGCGATGATTGAACTGTCGCAAGCGACCATGAATAACATCCGTCAAAATGTCGCACTTGCACTCGGTTTGAAAGGCGTGTTCTTGGTGACAAGCTTACTGGGTATTACCGGTTTATGGGTGGCAGTCTTAGCGGATAGTGGCGCAACAGCTTTGGTGACACTCAACGCTCTGCGTTTGCTTCGATTCAAATCAAAAGCGGATTAAGCACTTCTCGCTAATATTCACTATTTTGATGCAAATAAACGCCTTTAGTCTTAATAAGCTAAAGGCGTTTTTTGTCTCATTAGTATGCAACGTAGGCGTATGGATTGCTTATTTTTGTGATGCCAATCGGTTTTTCGTGAAACTTGAAATCTTGTTGCGATCATTGGTGTGACGCTCGTCACTTCATTTTGTAATGAGCTTGGTTAGAGTGTGTTCGTACCCCACGAATTTACTATGAGCTTAAATAAGGGTTAACAAAGCCCAATAAGCCAAAAGGAGCGAACTATGTCTCAAGCTGTTTTCCATTTAGGTGTTACTGAAGCAGATCTTAACGGTGCTACTCTTGCGATCATTCCTGGTGATCCTGCTCGTGTGCAAAAAATTGCCGAAGAGATGGAGAATCCTGTATTTCTTGCTAGTCACCGTGAATACACGCTTTACCGCGCAGAGCTAGACGGCAAGCCAGTTGTTGTATGTTCAACAGGTATCGGTGGTCCATCTACTTCTATCGCAGTTGAAGAGCTTGCTCAACTTGGTGTTCGCACTTTCCTTCGTGTTGGTACTACTGGTGCTATCCAACCACACGTAAACGTGGGTGACATGATTGTTTCTACAGGTTCTGTTCGTCTAGACGGCGCTAGCCTGCACTTTGCTCCAATGGAGTTCCCAGCAGTTGCTGACTTCGAAGTTGCAACAGCAATGAAAGCGGCAGTTGATGAATCAGGTGCAACAGTTCACATGGGCGTAACGGCTTCAAGCGATACGTTCTACCCAGGTCAAGAGCGTTACGACACGTTCTCTGGTCGCGTTGTTAAGCGTTTCCAAGGCTCTATGCAAGAATGGCAAGACATGGGCGTTCTAAACTTCGAAATGGAATCTGCAACGCTTCTAACTATGTGTGCAAGTTCTGGTCTTAAAGCGGGTTGTGTTGCTGGTGTAATCATCAACCGTACTCAAAAAGAGACGCCTGATCACGAAACACTAAAAGTAACAGAAGCTCGTTCAATCAAAGTGGTTGTAGAAGCTGCTCGTAAAATGCTTTAAGTTGTAAAAATACTTTTAGTCTTAAAGTGCTTTAAGTCTGTTTCCAAGATTTAAAAATGGCCGCATCGAATGATGCGGCCATTTTTTATGAGGCAAAGAAATTAAAGGCATAGATAGTTGAAAGATGAAAATAGAGCAAAACAGACGAATAGCTGGAGAAAAAAAGGCGAGTGACTCAATAGTCATTCGCCTTTTTAGATTTACTTAAGAGCGTTCAGCTCTCAAGAGTCTATTGGCTTTTAGCACTCTAAATCTTCATCACCACCGGCGGCGGTAAACCATGCCGCTAGGTGTGTTTTAAGATCTTTTAATTCGTCAGGGCCAATCAATGCAAGGCCAAGATCTTCTGCTCGTGTGATGTCGTTATGACGAAGAGGGCGGAAACTCACTAACATTGCACGTGCTTGTAGGCCACCCAAAAGGTCTCTAAGCGATTCCAACTTGTACAAGGTATCATCGCCATCATCACGCATACCTTTGGTCTTACACTCGATGATGTGCAGCTTATTGTTCACTACAGAAGCAACATCAAGCTCATTACGTACCTCGCGCTCACCGAGTTGACGATAAACCTGAACATTCAAAGAGCGATCTTGAATGGTCGGCATGTCATCTTGGATCTGCTTAACTGTGCTATGAACCAATGTTTCAAGCCATTCGCCGTTTGAGAAGCGTCGTGCGTCTTCATTGGCAAACGTCAAAATACCATTGTCATAAGTGGCGATCTTAGCTTCAACCAAATCGCTCAACAGCATGTTTAGCTCGCGATAGCCTTGTTGTTTCTCTGACAACCCTACATCAAGCCTCTGTTCTTTGCGGCAGGTCGTTGCAAGGTAGTTCAATGTAGCGAGGCCTGGACCGAGTTCTAGTGCATTACTTGCCCAGCGTTCTCCCAGCTCATAAAGCTTTTGATCAAGTTGCGGAGACAGTTGTACATCGCTGAATTCACCACGAGCGCCGAACACAGTCAGGTAGTCGTCGATAGTGATTCGGTCTTGAACTTGTGCGTCTTCTTTGCCATTCGGGTAAAGCCAGCACAGCTTGTCACTGTTTGGTTCAACAACAAAGATTGGCCAGTGGTAAGTACGAAATACTTCGTAGACAGAAAGTAGGCGGTGACGAAGGCCACAACTTGCGTTGAGTTTCACTTCTTCACCACGAGCTTTGAGGTCTTCGGCAAGGTTTTGGATAGACTCTTTAATCGCGGATGTATTTACGAGGGTTGGGATCTCGAAAAATTCACTCGTAATGTCGCGTTTTTGCAAAACGCTGTCTAAGCGTTGGTAAATACTGACTTGATTCTTGTCACCGATGAACACGATGTGAGTGCTGATCGTTCGGTTATCGAGTAGTGGGGTGATCAAGCGAATGGGATCTTGATCGATAATGCCAACATGAACAGCCATATAAATTCCTTAATAGCGGCTCGCTCATAAAGGTGAAAGAAAAAACGGGAAGCAGCAAGCCTTAATAATCATATAATGACAAAGATCATAAAAAACAAGGGCAACCCTTGATAAAAGTTGCCCTTGTTCAAATAGTTATCACTATTGGGTAAGAAGTCCCAATATTCTCACTAAATATCTATCAATTTCTCAGCTATCTATAGCTTGAACTGATGAACCAAATCACCTTGTTGGTTTGCGAGAATTGTTAGGTTTTGGCTTGCCTCAGCAATTGAAGACATCGCTTGGTAACTCTTATCTGCGATGTGGTTGATGTCTTCTATATTCCGCGCAATATCACCAGAAGTTTCACTCTGCTCAGCGGCTGCTTGAGAGATGTGTGTACTCATGTGGCTGATCTCTAGAATCAAGGCTTGGATCTCTTCCATCGCACTGTTGGCACTTGAAGCTTGTTGAACCGACATGTCCATATCGCTCATACAACTTTCAATTACGTTGCTTGCTGTTTTCGAGCTTGATTGCAGGTTGCTGATCATGGTCTCGATTTCAGACGTTGATTGAGTGGTCTTCTGTGCTAGCACGCGTACTTCATCGGCAACCACTGCAAAACCACGACCTTGCTCACCAGCACGCGCCGCTTCGATTGCCGCGTTGAGTGCAAGTAGGTTGGTTTGTTCTGCAATACCACGGATCACGTCGAGGATTGAGCCAATCTGGCTACTCATCTGCTGCAACTCACCTACAGCACCAACAGATTCAGTAAGACGAACCTCAAGCTGGTTAATGGTACTGATGTTGGTGTTCATTATCTGACGACCAGACTCAGAAGCCGATTCTACTTGTTGAACCATGGTAAGTGAGCTTTGCGCGCTGTTCGCCACTTCTTGTACCGAATGAGACATTTCTGTCATTGCGGTCGCGACAGTTGCCGTTTGCTCACGTTGGCTGTTCAGTTGAGCTTGCGTCTCTGTAGAGGTTTTCTGGTTTACGCTTGCGGTCTTCGTTAAGTCATCTGAAGCGTCATTCAGTTTCACCAGAATATTGCGCAGGTTGTCGGCTAAGGTGTTGATGTGACGACTCACTCGGCTGAATTCGTTGTCATAACGAATATCGATTCGCTGAGTCATATCGCCTTCAGTTAGGCCTTCTAATGTACCCAGGATGCGAGTTAATGGCTCTCTTACGCTATGTGCAATATGGTAACCAATTGCTGCAGCGAATACGGTGACAACAATACCAATTGCAATCGCATTGAACAGGCCTTTGTCGTAGATGCTGCTTGCGTCTTCAAGTGAAGCGTTCAGTTGCTCTTCCGCAGTCACGTTGAATGAATCTAAAACAGCCATGGCTTTGTCTATTTCTACGGCTAAGTTAGCAATGTTGATGTACAGAGCTTGTTTCGCTTTCAAGTAGTTGTTGTGCTTGTCCAACACACCGCCTTTTTGACCAACGTCTTTGGTGAATTTCTGAACCGATTCATCAAAGACATTTTTAAGTGCTGGCAGTTGTGTGGATAGGCCGCGATAAGCATAGTTAAGGTGAGTAACGGCCTTTTTGTTTTGATTAACGGCTTTCTGAACGAAGGCAACATCAGAACTGGCTAGCGCATCAGAGGTAATCACTTCAGCATCTTGAAGTTTAATGAAGTAGCTTTTTGCCATCACTTTTACAGAGATGCTTTTTTGGTCGGCAACGTACTCTTTCATGCCAACAGCTAACTCTGAATGTAAGCGTTGGAAATCGCGAGATGCTTTCTGTACTTGCTCTTGAGCTTCAAACATCGCGACGTAGTTGTTCATCGCTTCGTCAGCTTCAGCGAAGTAGCGTTCTTCCATTGCTCTTAATTGGGCAATGCGTTCAGTGAGCGAAACATTGTTTTGGCTTGCCGCTTCTAAACTTCCGAGAACTTCTGAAAACGAGTTTTGTGACGTAGCAAACTCAGTACGCATTGCAGACATGCGTTCAGCGTTTTGTGTGGTTAAGTAATCTTTGAATGATTTATCAGCAGAAAGCAATTGAACACTTGTTTGATTTGAAAGCGCGACAAGTGGTAGTGAGGTTTCTGAGACACTCTCAAAATTGCTGTGTATCTGATTCATGCTGTTCATCATGATGGTTATCGTGACTGCGAACATGATGATGATCAGTGCGAAACCAGCGTACATACGCTTGATCACAGATCCCTTCATGGCTTTCTCCCTAAATAAAAATGCAGACCTAATGTCAGGTCAAAGTAAAACTAACAAAATTATCAGCATTCTATTGAGCTCCGTTTACGCATTTTATGACGCACACGTCAAAAATAGCCATCAGTTATAACCAACATGCCATTCTTGAGAGCTAAGGCTCGTTTTCTTTGATTTGAACGGTGTTTTTTATTATGCTTTAAAGCAGATTTATTGTGGTTTGATGCGGCATAGCGCATACTCAAAGCATTAAAAAATAAATGTTTTATCGGAGAGAAACATGGCTGAAGAAACCATTTTTAGTAAGATCATCAATAAAGAAATCCCAGCAGATCTACTATACCAAGACGATTTAGTAACCGCATTTCGCGATATCAACCCTCGCGCGCCAAGCCATATCTTAATCATCCCAAACAAGCTGATTCCAACAACGAATGATGTTGAAGTAGAAGATGAAGCCATGATGGGGCGCATGTTTACCGTGGCTCGCAAGTTAGCAAAAGAAGAAGGCATCGCAGAAGATGGCTACCGTCTTATTGTGAACTGCAATTCTCATGGCGGCCAAGAGGTTTACCATATTCACATGCATTTGGTTGGTGGCCGTCCACTTGGTCCGCTATTAATGAGCTAATAAAAAGTTAATGAGCTAATGCAAAGCTAACAAGTTAATGAAAGCTAACGAGTTGGTTTAAACGAACTCATTAGTGGGTTAACACAAGTAGTTAGTTGGAAAATTTGTAGTTTGTATGCCAACTTTAAGTTCTATCTGTTGTCTGAATGTCGGCATCGCCTAGGCAGAGGCTAAATCAGTAGGGTTTCAACTGGCTTGAGATCCTTTTTACAACACGTTTCGTTTTGACATTGAGACTAGGGTCTGTTGATCTTTCGAGCTAATTTTTGCAGCACTTTGTGGGAAATTTCCACAAGGCAGAGGCTTTGAAGTGTAGCTAGCCTACATGAGAAGCTGATAACGCAGTAGAAATGAACCACAAAGACTGCCCGAAGGGTTCGGCTAGAATCGTTTTATGCTTTGTTAAGAAGTATTAACTTAGAATGACTAGGCTACATACTCCTTGCCGCGCCTAAAACGATTCTATCTCGAACAAAATTTAACCACGAAAGGTCAGCAGACCCTAACAAAGTTGGCATTTTAAACATGCACGGAGACGATAAGTGAAGCAACAGTTTAGATTCGCTTCCATTGCCCTGTTATCGGCGTTGACTGTGGGCTGTGCAAGTATGTCTGCAGGAAACCTGTTCAGTCATTACAGCGCGCAAAACAAAGAGATCTACCAAGCCGTTAAATCTGGAGATTATTCAGAGGCTCAACAAGAGTTACCAGATTACGCTGCGGGTGACATCCTTGATAACTTTGAAAGAGGCAGAATTAACCTTCTGGATCAGCAATACCCAGAGAGTAAGTCTTCGTTTGAAGTGGCGGATCAGGCGGTAACTGAGCAGCAAAGAAAAGCCGTGATCTCGATTTCAGACAGTGCAACCAGCGTGGGTGCGTTGGCGGTGAATGATAATATTACCGAGTATGTGCCAGCCGATTATGAGCTGGGGTTTCTTCATCTGTATCTCGGTTTAAATTATCTCAAGAAAAACGATTTAGAAGGTGCGGTGATTGAAATGCGTCGCGCCAACCAAGTTCAAGAACAAGCAAAGAAGCAACGTGAAGCTGAGTTAGACCGTGCAGCCAGCGATGCGAAGAAGCAGGGGTTGTCTGCCAATGTGGGGAGCATTCTTGCAAACTATCCTGATGCGGGTAAAAAGCTGCAGTCGGTACAGAATGCGTATTTGATGTTCTTGTCTGGGCTGCTTTATGAAGCTTCGAATGATTTAAACAGCGCATACGTTGACTATCGTCGTGCTTTGGCTGTTATGCCAGACAACCAAGAAATTATTGACAGAACGATGGCAACTGCCGCGCGTTTAGGGATGCGACAAGATTTAGCGACATTAGAAAAACGCTATAAGCAGTCTTCTAAACTTAGTGCAGGTGAAGGGCGAGTTATTGTGCTTCAAGAGCAAAGCGCGGTACAAGCAATGGACAGTTGGCGATTAGATTTACCTGTTTATGACAGTCGCGATCAGGGTGCAATATACTCTCTGGCACTGCCCTATTATCCGAGCCAAAACGTGGAGCGTTTTTCTGCCTTGCGAATCAGCGGGCAACCGCTACAAGAACATTTGATCACTGACGTAAACGCGATGGCGCAGAACGATTTATCTGAACGTATGACGAGCATTGTTATCCGTCAGGCTTTACGTGTGGTAGCTAAAGACCGCATCCGTAAAGAAGCGACCAAAGGCAACGATGTCGGTAATATCTTGTTCAATGTGTGGAATACATTCACCGAACAACCAGACACTCGTAGTTGGCAATCTCTACCGGCTGAGATTAAGAGCAGCACGTTCGTAGCAAACAGCGGTCAATATACGCTAGAAGCGGGCGCTAAAACGTACGACTTTGATATCCGAGAAGGGCAGACCACTTTGGTGTGGATTTCTCGACAAGGTAACAATGCAACAATGTGGCATAAACAGCTAGGGAGGCTGTAATGAAAAAGTGGTTAGTGAGTTTAGCAGCGGTTATGGCTCTGGCTGGTTGTGCTGATAATACAGCTGGCGTAAGGGTTGATAGTCTGACTCAGAACGTTTTCTTTGGTGACAAGGTATTGGGCAGCCGTTTGTTGGTTGAAGATATCCGTACCGACCAAGTTGACGGTCACACTCGAGGAATTGTTCGTTTAAACAGTAAATATAAAGGCGATCAACATATCCTTTATCGTTTTTACTGGTATGACGATGCTGGGCTTGAGGTGAACCTAAAACAAGGCCCTTGGAAGCAAGCGATTGTTCGTGGCTTTGAAAGTATCTCGTTGTCGGAAGTATCGGTAAACCCGAAAGCAACTCAATTCCGAGTTCAGTTCCGAGAGCAGTAACTTAGATTTAAGAAGCGGATTCATTGATTCGCCAATACAAGAATTTAAGAGTGAGGGTAACCCCACTCAGTGATAAGTTGAGGAAACAAAATGAAAAAGAGTGTCGTTGCGCTACTAGGTTTAGCGGTTATTTTAGGCGGTTGTTCAAACAAGGTAAGCTACGGTGATGCACAAGCAGTAGAAACCACGACAATCGATTTCGGTTCAACTGACCTTCAAACGATTGCGGGTGAAATGGTCGATAGCATGATGGCGTCTGGTTCAGTGTCTTACATTACTCGTGAGCAACGTCCAATCGTGTTCGTAGAGCGAATCAAGAACAAGACAAGTGAGCACATCGATACTGAGTCAATCACTGACACTATCAGTACTAAAATGCTGAACTCTGGTAAGTTCCGTTTCGTTGATATGGACCGTGTAGAGTCTGTTCGTGACCAATTGAACTTCCAAAACAATGATGAGCTTGTAAACCAAAGCTCAGCAATTCAATTCGGTAAAATGGTCGGTGCTCAATACATGCTGTACGGCAACCTATCAAGCATCGTTAAGAAAGACGGTAGCGACGAAGACGTTTACTACAAAATGACGATGCGTCTAATGGATCTTGAGTCTGGCTTGATTGAATGGGCTGACGAGACTGAAATCCGTAAGCAACAATCTAAGAGCCTATTGGGCCTTTAATTTCGCTTACTTGCCAACTAAACGCAGCCAGTTTTGACAGCGTTTAGTCTTGGCAGCGCATAGCTTGGCCACACATAGCTTGGTTACACGCCAATGCAGTGGATGATGTGCTGCTTATGAAGAGACACTGGCTTTTGGTCAGTGTCTTTTTTGTAGGGAAATGAAGACGTTTATAGGGAAGTTAAGACGTTTATAGGGAGTAAATATGGCAATTTTTTCTTGGTCTGAAGCCAAGCTTCTTGATACCAGTTTGAGTTCGCTTGATGGATACTTTTCTGAGCCACCTGTTAGAGCGCAAACGCTGACCGGCGGTTTGACCAATCGATGTTGGAAGTTGGTTGATGCTGATGGTACTGCGTATGTTTGGCGGCCCATCACTTCCATCACCAAAGCCTTCTTCATCTCTCGTCATGAGGAGTATCAAGTGCTTTCCGCAATTGAGCGTCTAGGTATTGGACCAAGTCCAATAGTGGTTAATGAGCAAGGCTTATTGGTTGAATGGATTGCGGGTGAGACGCTTTACGAAGGCTTAGAGCTTGATGATTTGTTGAAGACTCTGATCTCGGTGCATTTGGTGAATACCGCGCGATTGCCGCTCCAACCGTTCAGTTTCACAGCGCGAGTCGATCATTACTGGCTGCAGCTTGATGCTGTTCATAAGACGGAAGCCTGCACTAAAATTTACCAAGAGTGGCGAGTAGCACCGAGTGTTACAAATGTTGACCTGTCTTTGTGCCATTTTGATTTAGGTGGTTATAACTTAGTGAGAAATAGCGATGGGATTAAGATTATTGATTGGGAATATGCAGCATTAGCAGACCCTAGACTTGATCTTACACTGACCATTGCTGTTGCAGGATTACCAGTTGCTGAAGCCGTAAACAAGTACTGTCAGCTGCGAGGCATCCATGATGTCCAACCTTGGCTTGATGGGGTAGAAGCATGGTTACCAAGAAGCCAAATGATGGCGATGCTGTGGTATTTACTTGCTCATCAGCTCTGGGGAGATGAAAGTTATCTGCGTGAAGCAGAGGCGCTGAGTCACACTTTATGTAGCTAGGATCACGTTTAGGAAGTGAAAAATATAATTTCGTTCGTGTTCCCTTTAAAACCTTATTTTTCATGTTAGATTAATTAAAACGTACCAATATTCAACAAGGAGGTACTAATGATTATTTATCTACATGGCTTCGACTCAACTAGCCCGGGCAATCACGAAAAAATACTGCAGTTGCAATTCATTGATGATGACGTTCGTTTCATCAACTACAGTACTTTGCATCCAAAACACGATATGCAACATTTGCTAAAAGAAGTGCATAAAGTGATAGAGCAATCCGATGACCCGCATCCGATCATTTGTGGTGTAGGCTTGGGTGGTTTTTGGTCTGAACGTATTGGTTTTTTATGTGGTATCAAGCAGGTGGTGTTCAACCCGAATCTGCACCCTGAGAACAACATGGTAGGTCGAATTGACCGTCCAGAAGAGTACGAAGACATCGCGACTAAGTGTGTTGCTCAATATCGTATGAAGAACAAAGGTCGCTGTTTAGTGGTGCTTTCTCGTGAAGATGAGATTCACGACAATACCAAAACAGCTGCCGCGTTAGAAGATTATTATGATGTCATCTGGGACGAAAAAGAGAGTCATAAGTTCAAAAAAATCTCTCAGCACTTGCAGACAATGAAAGCGTTTAAAAACGCTTAATTATTCCAGTTATTTTATAAAAGCAGCACTCAATTGAGTGCTGCTTTTTTTACATCTGAACCCAAGAGCCGAACATTAATCAAATGGTTGTAGTTATTTTTTGAAGAGTTTGAGCATTTAAAGATAAGTTTGCGCAAACGTTAACTAATTCGCCGCGAATCCTCATTGTGGGTAAGGATTTTTGTTGCGGTCATCTTTTTGCTATATATAATGTTCCCAAGCAAAATATTTTGATAAATATCAAGAAAAATTGAGAGCGAGTGATAAAACTTGCCCATTATTTGTGCTCTACCTCTCAGGTAGTCACCTTTTTTATCCAAGTGAGCAAAGCGGCAAGCCAATGTTTGTTGCTTGTAACCCCTCTAACTACTCGGTGAGCTGTCGTTATTCTTTTTCGCGGTAATCCAATTTGTATAGCCTTCGCATTCAAGGCCGAGTAGATACATAGAATTTATCGGTTGGAGTAATCGAGCCGAACCCCATTTATTCATTTTGTAGAGGATTGTCATTGTGACAAAAATTATCGTAGTAGGCGGTGGTGCTGGTGGTTTAGAACTAGCAACTAAGCTAGGCCGCACTTTAGGTCGTAAAAAGCGTGCCCAGATTACTCTGGTAGACCGTAAAGCAAGCCACCTATGGAAACCATTACTTCATGAAGTAGCAACGGGTTCATTGGACGAGGGTGTTGATGCGTTAAGCTACCGCGCACACGCAAAAAACCATTACTTCGATTTCCAAATGGGCAGCCTGAACGACATCGATCGTGAACGTAAAGTGATCGCCCTGAGCGAACTGAAAGATGACCACGGTGAACTGCTTATGCCAAGCCGTGAACTTGAATACGATATTCTTGTGATGGCGCTAGGCTCAACGTCAAACGACTTCAACACACCAGGCGTTCGCGACAACTGTATTTTCCTTGATAGTCCAGAGCAAGCGCACCGTTTCCGTACAGAAATGAACAACCAGTTCTTAAAGCTTCACGCTAAGAACGGCCAAGGCACAGTAGATATTGCTATTGTTGGTGCTGGCGCGACAGGTGTTGAGCTTTCTGCAGAACTGCACAACGCGGTTAAAGAGCTTCGTACTTATGGCTTTGGCGATCTAGATTCAAGCAAGCTGAACGTTAACCTTGTTGAAGCGGGTGAGCGTATTCTTCCAGCCTTACCTCCTCGTATTTCGAGTGCAGCGCACTCTGAGCTTACGAAGCTTGGTGTAACTGTGCGTACGACTACAATGGTTACACAAGCTGATGCTGACGGCCTAACGACTAAAGATGGTGAGAAGATCCCTGCACAAATCATGGTTTGGGCTGCAGGCATTAAAGCGCCAGATTTCATGAAAGATATCGGTGGTCTTGAGACGAACCGTATCAACCAGTTGGTTGTGAAAAACACGCTACAAACTACGCTTGATGACAACATCTTTGCTATTGGTGACTTAGCGCAATGTACGCAAGCAGACGGTTCATTCGTTCCACCACGTGCACAAGCGGCTCACCAGATGGCAAGTTGTGCATTCAGCAACATCATTGCTAAGTTGAACGGTCGTGACCTGAAAGATTACATCTACAAAGACAAAGGCTCACTTGTTTCGCTAAGCCGATTTTCTACGGTAGGTAGCTTGATGGGTAACCTAACTAAAGGTTCGATGATGGTTGAGGGTCGTATTGCTCGTATCGTTTACATCTCTTTGTACCGTATGCACCAGATGGCACTTCACGGACTAATTAAAACATCGCTGATGATGTTAGTTGGTCGTATTAACCGTGTACTTCGTCCAAACCTAAAGCTTCACTAATCAGGTAAGCCTTCTAAGGTTATTACGCTGATAATAAAAAAGAGCTCTTCGGAGCTCTTTTTTGATCGTGTCGACTACGTGTTGTTTTAGCCTACTTAAGAGGTTGGAGGTAATACGGAGTAAACCACGCCATCTCTCGGCTTACCGTTAAAGATAAAGCGATTCTTAGCAATGGTTTCACGTTCAGCGCCACATTTCTCGATCAGCTTTTGGCTGGGTAGGTTCTCTGTATCGCAGACAATCTCCAAACGCGTTAACTTGAGCAGTGCAAAGCAAAATTCAAATAAGGCAATCATCGCTTCCTTGGCTATCCCTTTTCTTTGAAATTCATCACCCACCCAATAACCTAAACTTGCCATGTTAAAGGTGTGGTAAAGCTCATTAATGGCCACCATACCGACTAACTTATCGCTTTTTCGCTCGAAGATACCAAAGCCAAACGCTTCGGCTTTAACCCAGTTTAAGCGAGTCGCCAGAATGAATTTCTCGGCCTCGATGATAGAAAACTCGTCGTGGCACCAGTCGAGCCATGGCAATAAACTCGGGGAGGACTTAACTAGCTGCGAAAATTCTTGAGCGTTTGAGGCTTCAATAATTTTGAGGCTGAGATTTTGTGTATTGATCTGAAAGTCAGGGCTCATAGGACGTACCAAGTAACGTATAAGTAAGTACCGCGTGAATATAGCCTGTACTAATAAAACGCCCTCACAATGGAGGGCGTATTGAATGCATCAAGTTCGGTTCTATATAAGAATAGCTGAGTTACTGAGCTATTCTTATTATGCTAATTATTGCGCCACACGTCGAACTTGAATCACGATTCCAAGAAGTGGGTGGTCAAGATAGTGAGTTTCTGTACTGCGCATACGACGTTTTTGGTCCATGCGGTAGCTCTTAAGGAACTCTTCCACTTCAACCGTGGGAGAAATCTCAGTGAGGTTGCCCACTTGAACATTGCTTTCGGCGCCACTTACTGGTGAATCTAGCTCGATTTGTTGCTCTTGAAGAGTCACTTCACGAACACTCGGCGCTTTTAAATCCAATGTCGTTTCAGCGTAGAGGTAATGCTGAACGTAGATTTGCAGCTTGCCGTCTAATTCGTACAGTGGCTTATCAATGGTCTCTTCTTTGAAGCCATCAGTATTTGCTGCAGTTACTGCACCTTTCTCTGAACCATCTGCATTGAAATCTTTAGAGAAGTCTTTACCTGCTTGAATATGGAAAACAGGTGCAGAGCTCTTACCTTGGTCACCTTGACGCCAAGCAGTATGCATCAGAACTTCAAAGCCTGCATGTTTGCGCAGTTTGTCTTTCTGAGGCGTTAGCTTGTACTCTGAGTAAGGCAACATTTGTACGCCTTTCTTAGAGCGGTATTGGGTATCTTGAAATGAACCAACGCGCTCAAGTGAAATCTTCGGCTGAGTGTTCGGCCAAGATTCGTTGACTTTCTCTGCATCAACTGCGCGCTTGAAAATGATCACTTCTATATCAAATTGTCTCTGAGCCAAACTTGGCAGTGAGACGAACAATAGTAGCAGTGGGATCAGTCTTTTCATTTTTACTCCGTCTTCCAGCCGATCTATCGGCTGGATAATTTATATGTGCAAGTGGATTGGGTCTTATGCTGAAGGCAGCAAGTTCTGTCTGAATTCGCCCAATAAATCACTAACAAATTGAATTCGTTTCCGTCTGTCGACCAATGGTATCGTAAACTTGAACTTTGTTGGTCCTTCCATTGAAAACTTTTGCGGTTGAGATTGCAACAGTTTAACAAGGTAGGCCGGGTTTATGTCAGCATCTGGGTAGAATTCTAAGAATCCACCTTTATCGTGAGCTTCAATTTTCTTCGCTTTGATTGACGCCGCGGCTAATTTTAGCTCAGAAACTGACAACAAGTTCTTGGTCGCATCAGGTAGAAGGCCGAAGCGATCAATCAGCTCGACTTTCAACTCGGCCAATTCGTCGGTGTCACTCACACTCGCAATACGTTTATAGGTAGACAAACGTGTATTGATGTCTGGGATGTAGTCATCAGGCAACAGTGCAGGCAGGCGCATCTCAATTTCAGTTTGTTCACGCAGTAGGTCATCAAGCGATGGCTCTCGACCTTCTTTCAATGCTTCAACAGCCTGCTCAAGCATCTCCATGTAAAGCGTAAAGCCTACCGATTGGATTTGACCACTCTGTTCATCACCGAGTAGTTCACCTGCACCACGAATCTCTAAGTCATGGGTTGCTAGCGTAAAGCCTGCACCTAAGTCTTCAAGGGAAGCAATGGCGTCTAATCGCTTGACGGCATCTTTGGTCATTGCTTTCGGGGGAGGTGTTAGCAAGTAGGCATAAGCTTGGTGGTGAGATCGACCCACACGCCCACGCAACTGGTGCAGTTGCGCTAAACCAAGGTTATCGGCTCTGTCCATTAATATGGTATTTGCCGTTGGTACGTCGATACCCGTTTCGATGATGGTGGTACACACTAGCAAGTTAAAACGCTGGTGATAGAAGTCATTCATGATGCGTTCTAGCTCTCGCTCTCGCATCTGACCATGGGCAACGGTTACACGCGCTTCTGGAATCAGTTTTTGCAGTGACTCAGCCGTCTTTTCAATCGTGTCGACTTGGTTGTGCAGGAAGTAAACTTGACCACCACGCATGATTTCACGCAGTACCGCTTCTCTGACTATTGCGTCATCACTCTCGCGAACAAAAGTCTTTATTGCTAAGCGTCGTGCGGGTGGTGTGGCGATGATGGAAAGATCTCGCATACCGCTCATTGCCATATTCAACGTTCTCGGAATCGGTGTCGCGGTTAGCGTGAGGATATCGACATCCGCGCGCATCGCCTTCACTTTCTCTTTTTGGCGCACACCGAAGCGGTGTTCTTCATCGACGACTAACAAGCCAAGGTCTTTAAACTTAAGGTCACTGGAAAGCAGCTTGTGAGTACCCACTAAGATATCGACCTTACCGTCGGCAACATCTTGCATGATCAATTTCTGTTCTTTAGCTGATTTAAATCGCGACAGAACTTCGACACGTATCGGTTGGTTCGCGAAACGGTCTCGGAAGTTTTCAAAGTGTTGCTGAGCAAGTAGCGTCGTTGGTACTAACACAGCCACTTGTTTGCTGTTGTCGGTACATACGAATGCCGCGCGCATCGCGACTTCGGTTTTACCAAAACCAACGTCACCACACACTAAGCGATCCATGGCTTTTGCTTGGCACATATCCGACATAACAGCATTGATGGCCATTGCTTGGTCATCCGTTTCTTCAAACGGGAAGCCAGACTTGAAGGTCGCGTATTGGCCACGATCGAGTACAAACTTGTAGCCCGGTTTTAGTTCACGCTTAGCGTAGACATCAAGCAGTTCGGCTGCAACGTCACGGACTTTCTCTGCGGCGCGCTTACGAGCTTTCTGCCATGCTTCACCGCCAAGTTTGTGTAGCGGTGCGGAATCTTCAGCGCCACCAGAGTAACGGCCGATTAAGTTCAGAGATGCAACGGGCACGTAGAGCTTGGCATCATTTTGATACTCAAGCGTTACGTATTCGGTTTTCATGCCACCGGCTTCTAGAGTTTGCAGGCCGATGTAGCGACCAATACCGTGGTCTATGTGAACAACAGGTTGACCCGGTTTAAGTTCGGCTAAGTGACGAATGACAGTGTCGCTGTTAACGCTTTTCTTGTCTTTCTTACGACGTTGTACAACGCGATCACCTAACAGGTCGCTTTCACAGACAAGGGCGATGTTTTGCTCTTCGTGGATAAAACCATGCTCAGCCGAACCTAGGATCAGGCTGAATTTATCTTTACCTTTAATCGCCGCGTCGAGGTTTTTAACCTCACTTGGTCTTACCTTGATGCCTCTAAGCAATTCACTAAGTGCTTCACGACGACCTTCAGATTCTACAGAAAAGACCACTTTGCCGTCGAAGGCTTCAGTGAACTTTCTTAGGTTAGACAAAGGTTCTTTATTCTGATGTTGAACGCTGAGATCAGGCAGAGATACAACCGGAAGGTTGGTACGTCCGGCTTTTTCTTCAATTAAATCTAAGCTCAGATTGACCTGTGGCTTTTGTTTGAAATGTGCGAACAGTTCGTCTTTTTGTAGCCAAAGTTGTTCAGGTTTCAGCAGTGGTCGTAACGGGTCAACACCGCGTTGTTCGTATCGATGAGAAACGTCTGTTAGGAATGAATCTACCGCGGTCTCGACATCACCTAGAACGAGGATTTGCGCTTCATCGGCAACATAATCAAACAAGGTTTCAGTATGGTCGAAGAACAGCGGCTGCCAGTATTCAATACCTGCGGGCCAAGTGCCTTTTGAAACCTGCATATAAACCGATTCTGGTTCACGGCGCGCATCAAATTGTTGGCGCCAGCGAATGCGGAAATCTTCAATAGCACTTTCAGAGGTTGGGAACTCGTGAGCTGGCAGCAAACGGATCTCAGAGATATCTTCAATAGAGCGCTGATTTTCAGGATCGAAAGTACGAATGGTGTCGATCTCGTCATCGAAGAAGTCGATACGATACGGGTCTTTGCTGCCCATTGGGAACAAGTCGAGAATTGAACCTCGGCTCGCATACTCACCCGGGCCAAACACTTGGTCTACGTAACGATAGCCAGATTTTTCAAGTTGAAGACGCAGCTTCTCTAACGAGTACAGATCGCCCGTTTTTACCATTAAGGTATGCTGCAACAAGAAGTCACGCGGCGATTGACGCTGTAGTAGCGTGCTGATCGGAACGATCGTAATGCCATCTTTTAACGTTGGCAGAGCATAAAGGCGAGCGATACGGTCAGAAATGATCTCTTGGTGCGGTGAGAAGCTGTCGTATGGCAGAGTCTCCCAATCAGGGAATAGTGCCACTTCATGTGACGTAAACTGCTCAATTTCTGATTGAAGCTTGAGTGCGATTTGAGGGTCGGGCACTGCAAGTAAAGTATGGCTGTTATGCTGCTCCGCAAGTCTAGCGATAGTAAGCGCGAGAGATGAACCAACTAGGTTACCGATGTGTTTTTTATCACCGGCACCTTTGAGCTTAGGTAGTGTGAAAATGGATTGTTTTGTCATGTCTATTTACTTGTTATCTCGTTCTAGAGAGCGTTGACGTAAGAGCTTTTGTTGTTGATGAAGCGCAGCTTTGATCAGCAAGTCTTGGTCAGTATCACGAAGATGAGCATATTTGAATTTGATTTCGAAACCTGAATCTTTAGGTTCACTAGCGAAGACTTCCGCGTAGCAATAAATAGCGGCGGCAGGGTGCTCGATAAAGAGCTTAGCTTTAACTAAGCGACCCGTTTCGATATCTGTTTTGGAAAAACAAGAGAACTGACTCGCGCCAAATGAATACGTGTGGGTACGAAATTGTTCATCATCTTGTTGCGATAACATAAAGCTCAACAAGAGGTTTAATTTAGAGTT
Source organism: Vibrio sp. QJM3NY_26 (assembly GCF_057786005.1). NCBI lineage: Bacteria > Pseudomonadati > Pseudomonadota > Gammaproteobacteria > Vibrionales > Vibrionaceae > Vibrio > Vibrio sp. QJM3NY_26. Next base: position 1,132,972 of record NZ_CM173515.1, read on the forward strand.
CTGTGCATCCAATAAACTGATGACATTCTTCAAGTCGCTGTTTTTCAGTTCGTTGCGAGCACTGTCGGCTAATAGATCCAATTGGCTAAATTCACTTGCCACGACAAACGGGGCAGGGATCTCAGATTCGAATTGAATTTGAGAAGGTAAAGTGAAGCCACTGTCCATTGGTTCAATATTCGCGGTGAGGCTGTGGTGAACGGTGAAAAACTCTTGTTCTGTCATGCGTTAGTTCCTTGAAGTGATCTATTGATTATCGCTATGTGGCCGCAGTAATCAAGGTCAGTTAATTGAAAGTCTCAAATAGTTGTTTGAAAGTTGGCTATTTGACAAGGTTCTGTTTTTCAAGCCTAACTAATTGAGTTAATTCACTCTATATTTTCAATTAACCCCTACACAGTAACAGCAATACCCGTTACATTAACCCGCATCCCCTTTAGATGGTTCAAAGTATGTTTCATCCTATTTCGTTGTTTGTTGGCCTGCGCTATTTGAAAGGTCGTTCAGGTGATCGCTTTAGCCGTTTTGTTTCTTATATGTCGACGGCAGGTATCACCATTGGTGTGCTGTCTTTGGTTACTGTTTTATCGGTAATGAATGGATTCGAAGCGCAGTTAAAAGACCGAATTCTCGGTGTCCTTCCTCAAGTGGTGGTTTATGAGCAAGGCGGTACTACGTCTCTTTCTGCTCAAGCGCCTAATTTTGCAGAGCAAATGTCGCTCAATGGTCACGTTGAACCTATTGTTCGCAGCGAAGCGGTAATTCAAAGTCCTGCTCAGTTATCTGCAGGTCTGTTGATCGGCATTGAACCTAATTCAGATGACCCTCTTCAGAACCACTTGATTGCGGGTAGATTGTCTTCACTTAAAGCGGGTCAGTATCAGCTATTTCTTGGCCATACCTTGGCAAGAAATTTGAAGGTATCTATGGGTGACAAAGTTCGCCTGATGGTCACCAGTGCCAGCCAATACACACCGCTCGGACGTATTCCTAGCCAACGAAATTTCACTGTAGCCGGCATCTTCAATACAGGTTCTGATATTGATGCTCAACTGATGGTGACAGACATTAAAGATGCTGGGCGTTTGATGCGCTATAAATCAGATACCATTTCAGGCTGGCGCTTGTTCTTTGAAGACCCGTTTGAAGTGGCGAAACTGTCTAATCAACCGTTACCTGAAGGTTGGTTGTGGAGTGATTGGCGAGACCAACGTGGTGAACTATTCCAGGCCGTTCGAATGGAAAAAAATATGATGGGCTTAATGCTTGGGCTGATCATCGGTGTTGCAGCTTTCAATATTATTTCGGCACTTATCATGGTGGTGATGGAGAAGCAGTCTGAAGTGGCTATTCTTAAAACCCAAGGCATGACCGATGGTCAAGTTATGGGGATATTCATGGTTCAAGGCGCAAGTAGCGGCGTGATTGGTGCCCTATCAGGTGGCGTGTTAGGCGTTGCTCTAGCGATGAACCTCAATACTATTTTAGAGGCGATGGGTGTTGCTCTGTTTTCATTTGGTGGACAGTTGCCAATTTTAATTAACCCAATTCAAATCGCCGTTGTTGTGGTTCTGGCTATTGCACTTAGCTTGATTGCCACTGTATTCCCATCTTATCGTGCATCGTCTGTGAAACCTGCTGAGGCCCTTCGTTATGAGTAATTTTCTTCAATGTAATGATATCCGTAAAACGTACCGTGAAGGCTCGTTAGATACTGAGGTTCTCAAGGGAGTCAGCTTTGAAATCGAAAAGGGTGAGCTAGTCGCTATCATTGGTACCTCTGGTTCCGGTAAGAGTACGTTATTGCATATTTTAGGGGCATTGGATGATGCGTCTGACGGCAGCGTGAGCTTTCTCGGACAAGACTTAGCATCTTTGAGCTCAAATAAGCAGGCGAAGCTTCGCAACCAGCATCTTGGCTTTGTTTATCAATTCCATCATCTTCTTTCGGACTTTTCAGCGTTAGAAAACGTGGCAATGCCGCTGCTGATTGGTGGTGAAAAGCCAGCTAAAGCAAAAGAAGAGGCGCAACGTCTGTTGGATAAAGTTGGATTGAGTCATCGTGTTGACCACCGACCTTCAGAGCTTTCTGGTGGTGAGAGGCAACGTGTGGCGATTGCTCGAGCTTTAGTCAATAAACCTGCTTTGGTGTTGGCGGATGAGCCTACCGGCAACCTTGATCACAACACCGCACTTTCTATTTACGACTTAATGCGTGAACTAAACCGCGAGTACGACACGGCCTTTTTGGTAGTAACTCATGATGGTGAACTTGCAGGTAAGATGGATCGCCAACTTCACATGCAAGATGGTTTATTGGTCAACGTAGAAAAAGAGGAGAGCTAAGTGTTTTCTTCTTTATCTCTATTGATAGGCGGCCGATTTAGCCGAGCGAAACAACGAGACAAAATGGTATCGTTCATATCTTTGTCTTCGACGATTGGTATTGCCGTTGGTGTGGCGGTGATCATTATCGGTTTGTCTGCAATGAATGGCTTTGAGCGAGAGCTTGAGTCGCGTGTACTTTCCGTTATTCCACATGGTGAATTCGAGGGTGTCAATGAACCTGTGACTCGCTGGGAGCACGTGATTGAGCAGTCGGTGAAAAACGATAAAGTTGTAGCTGCAGCACCCTATGTAAAAATTACCGCGCTTGCTGAAAAGGGCAAAGAACTCAAAGCAATTGAAGTTCGCGGTGTTGATCCACAACTTGAACAACAGGTATCAAGCCTATCGAAATTTATCGATAAACAAGCTTGGAGTGAGTTTAAAGCAGGGCAACAACAAATCATCTTAGGTTCTGGTGTGGCTAACGTGTTGGGGGCGAAAGTGGGTGACTATCTGACTTTGATGATTCCAACGGTTAACGGTTCTGTGAAAGTTCAGGCGCCAAAACGAGTTCGAGTGAAAGTGGTTGGCTTGCTGACGCTTAATGGCCAGATAGACCACAGCTTGGCGCTAATCCCGATTGGCGATGCTCAAGCTTATGCAAACTTAGGCGAGGCAGTAACCGGAGTTTCTTTAAAAGTGACCGATGTGCTGAACGCGAACTCAATTGTACGTGAAGTTGGCAATCAACTCGATGTGTATGTGTACCTGCGCAGTTGGCAACAGAAGTTTGGTTTCTTGTACCGAGATATTCAGTTGGTTCGCACCATTATGTATCTGGTGATGGTGCTGGTTATTGGTGTTGCTTGTTTCAATATTGTCTCGACCTTAATGATGGCAGTAAAAGACAGAGCATCGGAGATCGCGATCTTAAGAACCATGGGCGCATCAGACGGCCTTGTTAAACGCATCTTTGTTTGGCAGGGCGTATTCTCGGGTGTGCTAGGCAGCTTAGTCGGGAGTGCGATAGGTGTCTTGGTGGCGCTTAATCTCACTACGCTAATCAAAGGGCTCGAAAAGTTGGTCGATCATAAATTCTTGTCCGGTGATATTTACTTTGTCGACTTCTTGCCATCACAACTTGATATGACGGATGTTGTTGTGGTTTCCGGTACTGCGATTGTGTTGAGCTTACTGGCGACATGGTACCCAGCCTCACGAGCGGCTAAGCTAAACCCGGCCTCGGTGCTTAGCTCGAAGTAATACGCTAAGTAAACGTCACGTTGCGCGATAGACTAACGGCATAAACAAAAAAAGGATCCCTGATGGGATCCTTTTTTATTGAATTCAATTCGTGTTCTTTACGACTTTCGTTACATGTCAATCTTGCAGAGTTCAGTGGCTCATCTGATTTTAACTTGTGTACGTTTTAAGTGAAGCGCATACAAGGATAGATTGAATAACAGGGTACGGTCGTTCAGTACCTTGCTTGTCGCTTCTTCCAGCTTCTTACTACTGAGTAACGCCATAACCCGCGAATACCAAAGTAGCCAACCATTGCAGAAACCACACCACAAATCAGACAACCCAGCAGGAACGGAGGTCCTATGGTGCTCATTTGCGCCAAGATGAAATCCCAAGACAGTTCGAAATGAAAGGCTTGAGGCGGCACATGCATCACAAACGCGCCTACTTTATAAGCAAAGTAGAACAGCACCGGCATAGTCACAGGATTACTGATCCAAACCAGTGCGACAGACAGTGGTAGGTTAACACCACATGCGACCGCAAGACCTGCAGACATAATCATTTGACTTGGTAAAGGGACAAACGCCATGAATAACCCAACAGCGAACGCACCAGCCGCAGAGCGACGATTAAGGCACCATAAGTTGGGGTTGTACAAAACATTGCCAAAAACTTTCAATGCTTTCTGACGTTTGATTAGCTCATGGTCAGGCATAAATCGTTTGATAAACTTTCTTGGCATAGGAGGAAGCTACTCTCTTGTTTAACACTTGGTTCTTGATTTCATTTGCTGCGACAGTTGTGTCTGCCAGCTTCTGGCCTGTGATGCCACATTGGGTTTGGGCACCATTGATGCTGTTGTTACTGCTAGCATCAACAAAGTATAGCGTTTTCCGGAGAGCAAGAGGTCTAGCAACAGCATTGATACTAGTTATCTGCCTAGGGAATGCGATTGAAATACAAACGAGTCGCTTATTCCAATCAGGGCAGAATACTACCATAAATGCTTCGGTTGTTAGCCTTTTTAGTGAAAATAGCCACGGTTTTGAAAGCGTAATAGTAGCCAGATCAATTGGCGGCGAAAAATTAATCTTTCCCCAATTGATAAAATTGCGTTTGTTTACTCCTTTTAAGTTGACGCTCGGGGATGATGTCTATTTATCTGTCTCAATAAAACCAGTGTGGGGTAAACTTAATGAAGCAGGCTTTGATCTAGAAAAGTATTTGTTTAGCACCGGTGTGGTTGCCAATGCAACTTACAGGGCCGATACCAAATATCGAATTCACACCAATACCAACATGCGGTCTCATTGGTTTGAAAACCGTCTTGAAAGGTTAAGTGAGTTAGCAAATCAAGACTTCATTATGGCTTTGAGTTTTGGTTATCGAGACCTTATCCATCCTCAGCGTTGGGATTTGCTTAAAAGCAGTGGTTTGATTCATTTGATGGCTATCTCTGGGCTACATATTGGGATTGCCTTTGGTATTGGCTATCAGGTAGGAAAGATATTCAGGTTACTCTCACCTTCATTTCTTTGGTTTCCCACAATATTCGGTCTCGGCTTAGCCTATTTCTACAGTTGGTTTGCTGGATTCACGCTGCCAACCTTGAGAGCTTTAGTGATGTGTATTATCGCGAGCTATTTCTTGTGGCGTGGGCAAAATATCAGTGTGCTTCGGTATGTCGTCTTAAGCCTGTGTGTGGTTCTGCTGATTTGGCCGTTTTCAGCATTGTCGAGCAGCTTTTGGCTATCCTTTGGTGCGTTGGGTGCCGTTATTTATATCGCCTTGAATAGTCGGCCATCATCTTCAAACGCCACTCTTATCGATCGAGGGCGGCAGCTCATCAAGATTCAGCTGATGCTGACATTTCTTATTGCTCCCTTTTCGATACTGTTTTTCAAAGGGGTGAGTTTAGTTTCTGTTCTCTACAACTTGATCCTTTTGCCTTGGGTATCAATGGTGACGATCCCGCTACTGTTTCTTGCGATGTTACTTAGCTTAATATTGGAGTCAGTGCCGGAGGTGATTAGTTTAACAGCGTTAAGCAATGGTTTTTCTATACAGCTATGGATGTTGGTCGACTTGTCGCTTGATCCTCTCGTATTTAGTCTTCCTTTCTCTGAACGATTTTGGATTCAAGTTGATAATCACACTATGGCGTTGTCTGTATTCCTCATCTTATTTTTCGGGTTCGTCAGTCGATACCTCAAACGAACACTATCAATATTGGTCATTGCAGTGTTTGTAATGTGGTGGGAGTTCGGTAAGCAGCAAAATAAATTAACAATCGATATCTTGGATGTTGGGCATGGGTTGTCTTTAGTTTTGGAAAAGAACAATCAGGTCGTTGTTTACGATCTCGGCAACGCGTGGCAGGGAGGTTCGATTGTTGAATCCTTGCTGATTCCCACCTTGAATCAGAGAGGAGTTCATGAGGTGGAAGGTGTGATAGTGAGTCATTTCGATTCTGACCATGCTGGTGGCTATCCGGCGTTACTTGAAAATTACAATCCTAAGTGGATAAGAGCGAGTCAGAACATCAATCAACAAACAAAATCTACTGTTCAAGTTCAGTCGAATATCCAAACATGTACTTTTGGAGAGGTGTGGAACTGGCAGGGTCTAGAGTTTGAGGTTTTATGGCCACCTCAAAGAGTAAAGAGGGCGTACAACCCACATTCGTGTGTTGTCAGGATTTTTGAGCCCAATTCTGAGTTCTCGATGTTGCTAACTGGTGATATTGAACGGGTAAGTGAGTGGCTACTTGCTCGTGAAGGTCAGCGGCTCAAGAGCGACGTGATGCTTGTCCCGCATCATGGTAGTAATTCGTCGTCGATTAAGCCGTTTATTGAGGCAGTTTCGCCTCAGTTAGCAATTGCTTCTTTGGCCAAAGGTAATCAGTGGGGAATGCCAAGCAAATCTGTGATTGAACGTTATCATGAAACGGGTAGTTCTTGGCTTGATACCGGAGAAAGCGGACAAATAACCATCACTATCAGTAAGGAAGGTTGGAAATATCATACGATTAGAGAACAACAAGGCAGGCAGTGGTATAGGCAGATGCTTCGTAAGGGAGTAGAATAGATAGATTATTGTGAGAAAATTAAGCGATTCTATGTCAACACAAACAGATGAAACTACCTGGGTCACATTTAAAAGACTTTGGACTTATATTCGACTGTATAAGGCCGGCCTTGGTGTTGCGGTTATTGCGCTTATTATAAATGCCGTCTCTGATACCTATATGATTTCTTTACTGAAGCCTCTACTTGATGAAGGCTTTGGTAACGCTGAATCAGACTTCTTACGCACGCTCCCTATTATTATCTTTGCCATGATGTTCATTCGTGGTGTGAGTGGCTTCGTTTCAACCTATTGCTTAAGCTGGGTCTCTGGCAATGTGGTGATGGAGATTCGCCGTAAGATCTTTAGCCACTTTATGCACATGCCTGTTTCTTTCTTTGATAAAGAGCAGACGGGCGCACTGCTATCTCGAATTACTTACGATTCAGAACAAGTATCTGCTGCGACCAGTAAAGCTTTGGTGAGTATCGTGCGTGAAGGTGCCAGCATCATTGGCTTGCTGACGCTGATGTTCTGGAATAGCTGGCAGTTGTCTTTAGTTCTATTTGCTGTCGCTCCTTTTGTTGCTTGGGCAATTAGTATTGTATCAAAGCGATTCAGAAAAATTTCTAAGAACATGCAAACCAGCATGGGACATGTTGCTTCTTCAGCAGAACAAATGCTGAAAGGTCATAAAGTGGTCCTAACTTACGGTGGTCAAGAGCTAGAAAGAGGCCGTTTTGATACGGTTAGCAACCAGATGCGCCAACAAAGCATGAAGCTGGTGACGGCTCAAGCTGCCGCTAACCCAATTATTCAGATGATTGCCTCTATAGCGATTGTTGTTGTTCTTTATCTCGCGAGTGTTGATTCAATTAAAGCTGAGCTAACAGCAGGTACGTTTACCGTTGTGTTCTCCGCGATGTTTGGCTTACTACGTCCACTAAAAGCCTTAACCAATGTAACTTCGGAATTCCAACGAGGTATGGCGGCGAGTACCACTCTATTTGGTTTAATGGACTTAGATACTGAGCAAAACAAGGGTACGCTGAAACCTGAAACCGTAAATGGTGAAGTTGCGGTAAAAGATGTGACATTTACTTACCAAGGTGCTGAGAAACCAGCGCTTGATAAGGTCAGTTTTAATATACCGAAAGGCAAGACCGTTGCACTTGTCGGCCGATCAGGTTCGGGCAAGAGTACCATTGCTAATCTGTTTACTCGTTTTTATGATGTAGACTCAGGCTCTATCGAACTTGATGGCCACGACATTCGTGATTACGAATTGAGAAACCTACGTGAGCACTTTGCGCTTGTTTCTCAAAATGTACACCTGTTTAACGATACGGTAGCCAACAACATTGCTTACGCAGCAGAAGCTAAATATTCTCGCGAACAGATCGAACACGCGGCTAAGCTTGCTCATGCTACTGAATTTATCGAAGGCATGGAAAACGGCATTGATACGATTGTTGGTGAGAATGGGGCAAGCCTATCTGGCGGCCAAAGACAACGTATCGCTATTGCAAGAGCGTTGTTAAGAGAGGCTCCAGTATTGATTCTTGATGAAGCTACATCGGCTTTGGATACTGAATCAGAGAGAGCGATCCAATCTGCGTTAGAAGAGCTGCAAAAGGACAAGACAGTATTGGTTATCGCACACCGACTCTCTACTATTGAACAAGCCGATGAGATCTTAGTGGTTGATGATGGTCGTATTGTAGAAAGAGGTGCACACGCGGAGCTAATTGCGCATGATGGCGCTTATGCGCAACTACACCGAATTCAGTTTAGCGGATAAGATTAGGTCTTGTTGTGATCGAAAAGATTTGGTTTAACAATCACCCGTTAAAATACATTCTCTGGCCGTTATTATGGCCATTGAGTCTGCTGTTCAAAATGATCAGTAGCCGACGTCGTGACGCTTATCTATCGAGGAAAAAAGAGACATACCGTCCACCATTGCCTGTGATTGTTGTTGGTAATATTACTGCTGGTGGCAATGGTAAAACACCGGTTGTGATTTGGTTGGTCGAGATGCTGCAGGCTAACGGTTTTAAACCCGGAGTCGTTTCCCGAGGCTACGGGGCAAAAGCACCAAGCTACCCGTTAGTGTTGGATGAGAGCACGCCGGCTGAACATTCTGGTGATGAACCTCGTTTAATCAGAAAGCGAACGGGTGCGCCTGTCGCAGTCGATCCTGTGCGTGCAAACGCGGTGAAAGCTTTATTGAGCGAAGGGGTTAATGTCATTATCACTGATGACGGCCTTCAGCATTATGCACTTGAACGCGATATTGAGTTTGCGGTTATCGATGGTGCGAGACGCTTTGGTAGTGAATGCCTCATTCCTTTGGGTCCACTAAGAGAGCCAGTATCTCGTTTAGATGACGTAGACTTTTTGGTTAACAATGGCGGTGAAGTGCAGGGGCGGGAATTCTCTATGTCTTTGCGACCAAGCCAAGCCGTTAACCTAAAGACTGGTCAGAAAATATCGGTAGCAGAACTACAGAAGTTGGTCGCTTTTGCTGGTATTGGTCATCCGCCACGCTTTTTTAAAACATTGGAAGATCTTGATGGTGATGTGGTTTTCACACAGGGCTTCGCCGACCATCAAGATTTCGATAAAGATGAACTTTATGCCTTAGCAAAGAAAGGTATGAATATGATTATGACAGAAAAAGACGCTGTAAAATGCGAAGAATATGCTCAAGACAACTGGTGGTATCTTCCGGTATCTGCGCAGTTCGATGAAGATTCGCAACAGCAAATTTTAAAAAGAATAAAAGAGGTTATGGAATACTATGGATCACCGTCTGCTTGAGATCGTTGCTTGCCCTGTATGTAAAGGTAAACTAACTTTTGACAAGGATAAGCAAGAGCTTGTTTGTAAAATTGATCGCCTTGCTTACCCAATTAAAGAGGGTATTCCTGTTCTTTTAGAACCTGAAGCTCGCACCGTTTCAATGGATGAGGGTAAGTAATGTCTTATACGGTTGTTATACCTGCGAGATACCAATCGAGCCGTTTACCTGGAAAGCCGCTTGCTGACATTGGTGGAAAGCCGATGATTCAATGGGTATACGAACAGTCAATGAAAGCGGGTGCCGATAACGTTATTATCGCTACCGACGACGCTCGAGTTGAAAAAGCGGCTAAAGCATTTGGCGCGACCGTTTGTATGACATCACCGAATCATGAATCAGGTACTGAACGCCTAGCTGAAGTGATTGAAGTTATGAAGATTCCTGATGATCATATTATCGTGAATGTTCAAGGTGATGAGCCACTTATTCCACCTGCGATCATTAATCAGGTTGCTAACAATCTTGCGAACAGTACAGCTCCGATGGCAACACTCGGTGTGGAAATTACTCATGCTGATGAAGTGTTTAATCCTAACGCTGTAAAAGTTGTGACGGACAAAGATGGGTATGCCCTGTACTTTAGCCGAGCTACTATTCCTTGGGATCGCGATGCTTACGCGAACAACGGTACAGCAGCGGAATCTCCACTGCTTCGTCACATTGGCATCTACGCTTATCGTGCGGGTTTTATCAATACCTATATCAATTGGGAACCAAGTACCCTTGAGCGTATTGAGTGCCTAGAGCAGTTACGTGTACTTTGGTATGGTGAAAAAATCCATGTGGCAGTTGCAGAAGAGGCGCCTGCTGCTGGTGTTGATACGCCTGAAGATCTAGAAGCGGTTCGAGCTATTATTGGCTAAGCTTCTTTGAGCTACTACTTCTTCTTTGCTCTACAAAATGCAAATTCATGAGCCTTGCTAGTTGCGAGGCTTTTTTCTATCTATCTAAAAGTGCGCTATCGAAAAGCGCGTGCGTGTCTTATTGACCTAAGCAAACGGATATTGGGCTGGTTGCATTGGTTTATGCATCATCAACTCGGAATTATCTGAGATTTACCTCGCTCGACTTCCAATTTTTCTCTATAATATTCCGCCTATAAAGTAGTGGCGAATCGCTAGTACAGAATAAAACTTACGACAAAACGTGGAGTAAAAGATGCCTTCTCAAAGCCCAGTGATTACGGTTGATGGACCAAGTGGTGCAGGTAAAGGTACCCTGTGTATGTTGCTAGCAGATAAGCTAGGCTTTCATCTTCTAGACTCAGGCGCGATCTATCGCGTATTGGCTTTAGCGGCAATTCACCATGGTGTGGATACTGAATCAGAAGATGCTTTAGTACCGCTTGCGACACACTTAGACGTGCAGTTTATTGCTGAAGGCGACTTAGTTAAGGTTATCCTAGAAGGTGAAGATGTGTCTGGTGAACTTCGCAAAGAAGAAACCGGCATGGCAGCTTCAAAAGTAGCAGCTTTACCTCGCGTTCGTGAAGCACTGCTTCGTCGTCAACGCGCATTCAGCGCGGCACCTGGTTTGGTTGCTGATGGCCGTGACATGGGAACGGTTGTGTTTCCTGAAGCTGGAGCGAAAATATTTTTAGATGCAAGTGCTGAAGAGCGTGCGAGTCGCCGCCTTAAACAGTTGCAACAGAAGGGGTTAGATGTTAAATTTGACGACCTTTTGAGCGAGATCCAAGAGCGAGACGACCGAGATCGTAATCGCCCAGTGGCGCCACTTCGCCCTGCAGAGGATGCTCTAGTGCTTGATTCCACCTCAATGAATATTGAGCAGGTAGTAGAAAAAGCACTACACTATATTGAATCGAAACTGGCTGGGTAATTTCGCCGAGCTAGTACGAACGTTGGTCGCAAGGATGATGACCGGCGAATTTATCAACCCCATGCGGTAGGATACCCATGGACGTTTAATTATTGAAGATTAAATAATGACTGAATCTTTTGCTCAACTCTTTGAAGAGTTTCTATCTGAAACTGAATTCCAACAAGGCAGCATCGTTAAAGGTACTGTAGTAGCTATCGAGAACGGTTTCGTTCTTGTAGATGCTGGTCTTAAGTCTGAATCTGCTATCCCTGCTGAACAATTCAAGAACGCTGCTGGCGAACTTGAAGTTGAAGTTGGTGCTGAAGTAGACGTAGCTCTAGACGCTGTTGAAGATGGTTTCGGTGAGACTCAACTTTCTCGTGAGAAAGCTAAGCGTCATGAAGCTTGGATCGTACTTGAGAAAGCTTGTGAAGAAGCTGAAACTGTTGTTGGTATCATCAACGGTAAAGTTAAAGGCGGTTTCACTGTTGAACTTAACGGTATCCGTGCTTTCCTTCCTGGTTCTCTAGTAGACGTACGTCCTATCCGTGACACTGCTCACCTAGAAAACAAAGAGCTAGAGTTCAAAGTAATCAAGCTAGACCAGAAGCGTAACAACGTTGTTGTTTCTCGTCGTGCTGTTATCGAATCTGAAAACAGTGTTGAGCGTGACGAACTTCTTGAAACTCTACAAGAAGGTACTGAAGTTAAAGGTATCGTTAAGAACCTTACTGACTACGGTGCATTCGTTGATCTTGGCGGTGTTGACGGTCTTCTACATATCACAGATATGGCTTGGAAGCGTGTTAAGCACCCATCAGAGATCGTTAACGTTGGTGACGAAATCCTAGTTAAAGTTCTTAAGTTCGATCGTGAGCGCACTCGTGTTTCACTAGGTCTTAAGCAACTTGGCGAAGATCCATGGGTAGCAATCGCTAAGCGTTACCCAGAAGGTCACAAACTTTCTGGTCGTGTTACGAACCTAACTGACTACGGCTGCTTCGTTGAAATCGAAGAAGGCGTTGAAGGTCTAGTACACGTTTCTGAAATGGATTGGACTAACAAGAACATCCACCCTTCTAAAGTTGTTAATGTTGGCGACGAAGTTGAGGTTATGGTTCTTGATATCGACGAAGAACGTCGTCGTATCTCTCTAGGTCTGAAACAGTGTAAAGCTAACCCATGGCAGTCATTTGCAGAAATGCAAGCTAAGGGCGACAAAGTTACTGGTAAGATCAAGTCTATCACTGACTTTGGTATCTTCATCGGTCTAGAAGGCGGTATCGACGGTCTTGTACACCTATCTGACATTTCTTGGAACGCTGCCGGCGAAGAAGCTGTACGTGAATACAAGAAAGGCGACGAAATCTCTGCTGTTGTTCTAGCAGTAGATGCAGAGCGTGAGCGTATTTCTCTTGGCGTTAAGCAAATGGAAAACGACCCGTTCAACGCATACGTTGCTGATAACAAGAAAGGTGTTCTTGTAAACGGTACTGTAACTGCAGTTGACGCGAAAGGCGCTACTATCGAGCTAATCGAAGGCGTTGAGGGTTACCTACGCGCTTCTGAAGTTTCTCGTGACCGTATCGAAGATGCATCTCTAATCCTAAGCGTTGGCGACAGCGTTGAAGCGAAGTTCACTGGTGTAGACCGTAAGAACCGCGTAATCAACCTATCTATCAAAGCTAAAGATGAAGCTGATGAGCAAGAAGCAATGGCTTCACTGAACAAGTCTGATGAAGGCGCGTTCGGTAACGCAATGGCAGACGCATTCAAAGCTGCTAAAGGCGAATAATAGCTTCTCATTAAGAGAATTATAGCTATATAGCCAAGAAAGGAGCCGCAAGGCTCCTTTTTTTTTGCTTATTTTTCCGATAGGTCTATAATTTCTAAAAAGAAAACCAACGAGGGTAACTATGACTAAGTCTGAATTGATTGAAAGACTGTGCGCTGAGCAAACGCACCTTTCTGCAAAAGAAATTGAAGACGCTGTAAAAGACATTTTAGAGCACATGGCTTCAACACTAGAAAGTGGTGATCGAATCGAAATTCGCGGTTTTGGCAGTTTTTCTCTGCATTTCCGTGAACCTCGTGTTGGACGTAATCCTAAAACTGGTGACAAGGTTGAGTTGGAAGGCAAATACGTTCCTCACTTTAAACCAGGTAAAGAGCTACGCGAACGAGTAAACTCAGGACTGTAGACTACTTATCGGAATTAAGAAAAGCGGCATACTATAATGTATGCCGCTTTTTTATGACCATAATATGGTGGTCTGATTAGTAATTTTCCTGCATAATCGTACAGCTAACTAACCAATGAGTGATGAACTATGAAAATTATAAAAATAGTCGCTGTTATCGCACTTTTCCTAATTGCACTGGCTTTAGGCTCTCAAAACCAAACAAGTGTGAATTTCAACTATCTGCTAGCGCAAGGTGATTTCCACCTATCAAGCTTATTAGGTGTTGTCTTTGTTTCAGGTTTTGGTCTTGCTTGGTTAGTCTTCGGCAATATGCACATGCGATCTCAACTGAGAATTCATCGTTTGAAGAAACAACTCAATAAGCAATCAAAGCAGGTAGCTGCTGATACCAAAGCTTAAAGGTCTTATTTGATGTTAGAGTTACTGTTCTTGCTCTTACCTATTGCCGCTGCTTACGGTTGGTATATGGGTAATCGTAATGCTCAGCAAGAAAAACAGAAACAATCACACCAGATTTCCCGTCAATACGTGACGGGTTTGAACCTATTACTGTCAGATCAGTCTGACAAAGCGGTTGATCACTTCATTGAACTCCTTCAAGTCGACAATGAAACCATCGATACTCACTTAGCTTTGGGCAACTTGTTCCGCTCTAGAGGTGAAGTCGACCGTGCTATTCGTATCCACCAAAATCTTATCTCTCGTTCGGGGCTTACTCTCGATCAGAAAAACCTCGCACTACAACAATTAGCTAAAGATTATATGGTCTCTGGCTTTCTTGATCGCGCCGAAAAAATCTTTGAACAGCTTGTTGAAGAACCCGATCACAAAGAGGGTGCTCTGCAGCAGTTGGTTGCTATTTATCAGCAAACTCGAGAGTGGAACAAGGCTATTCATTACGGAAATATCCTAGTTAAGCTCGGTAAGAAGAAAATGAAGATGCGCGCGACCGTTGCACATTTCTGGTGTGAACTTGCGATGCAAGAGCAAGCCGATGGTAATCGCTCTAAAGCGCTTCAGCATTTCAAAAAGGCACTTTCTGAAGACCCTAAATGTGTTCGTGCTAGCATTGCTCTAGGCAAGTTCCACTTAGCGAACGAAGACTACCAAAAGACAATCGATTGTTTGGAGTCGGTACTCGAGCAAGATATCGACTTTATTAGTGAGGTGTTGCCAACCCTTGCTGAGTGTTACCACAAGCTTGGGCAAGAGGCTCAATTGGTCGAGTTCCTTAAAGCTTGTATTCAGAATAAAGCTGGTGTATCCGCTGAACTGATGCTCGCTCAATTGGTTGCTCACCATGAAGATGTTGGTTCTGCTCAAGAGCTACTAACAAAGCAGCTAGTCAAAAATCCAACCATGAAGGGTTTTTATCGATTAATCGATTATCACCTAGCGGAAGCAGAAGAAGGTCGTGCGAAAGACAGCTTAACCACACTTCAATCTATGGTTGGTGAACAACTTAAGGTTAAGCCTCATTATCGTTGTCGTCAGTGTGGTTTCTCAACACACTCAATGTATTGGCACTGCCCTTCATGTAAGGGGTGGGGAACGATCAAGCCTATTCGTGGGCTTGATGGTGAATAGATTTGTGGTCATTTTAAGACCAAATTATTAATTGCAGCTTTCGGGCTGCATTTTTATGACTGTTATTTATGGCCTGATTGGTATAAATATTTTGTAGAAAGTTAACTGCGTTAGGAGATGAAATGAACGACCAAAAAATCATTGTAGCATTGGATTATGATAACCAAGCGGATGCGTTAGCCTTTGTTGATCGTATTGACCCAGCATCTTGCCGTCTAAAAGTGGGCAAAGAGATGTTTACCTTGTTTGGTCCTGAATTTGTTCGTGAATTGCATAAACGTGGTTTCTCAGTATTTTTGGATCTTAAATTCCACGACATCCCAAACACATGTTCAAAAGCTGTGAGAGCTGCCGCAGAACTAGGCGTTTGGATGGTGAACGTACATGCAAGTGGTGGTGAGCGCATGATGACGGCGTCTCGCGAAATTTTGGAACCGTATGGTAAAGATCGTCCATTGCTAATTGGCGTGACAGTACTGACCAGTATGGAGCAATCTGACTTGGCGGGTATTGGTTTGGATCTTGAGCCACAGCAGCAGGTGATGCGCTTGGCATCTCTGACTAAAAACTCTGGTTTAGACGGCGTTGTATGTTCGGCACAAGAGGCTTCTTTACTGAAAGGTGCACTTGGCCAAGAATTCAAGCTAGTAACTCCTGGTATTCGTCCTGTAGGTACTGATGTTGGTGACCAGAAGAGAATCATGACGCCTTCTAAAGCGATTGAGTCAGGTTCTGACTACCTTGTTATCGGTCGCCCTATCACTCAAGCGATAGACCCTGCCGCTGTACTTGCAGAGATCAACGGTACGCTAGCTTAGGTTTGCATCAGAAAGCTATGCGAATAAGAAGGCCAGCAAATTGCTGGCCTTCTTATTTGTGTTCGAGGCCTTTTCATTTGTGTATGAGGCATTGAATTGGTCTGGACTTGAGTTATCTTGCCTAGTCTAAACCGGAGCGCCACTATGGAATTTAAAATCGCTGTCTTCTGAAGTGATAAGTTCCGCTTCTACTTGCGAGAAATGAGCAATACGCTCTGAGATATCTTTCCCTGCGATCTGCTCTGCTAACTCAAGGTAATCTTGGTAATGACGAGCCTCTGAGCGAAGCAGAGACACGTAAAACTTCTCCATATCTTCTTCCAAGAATGGAGCTAATTTAGCGAAACGTTCACAAGAGCGAGCTTCGATAAACGCACCGATGATGAGCTTATCAACTAGAGCGTCGGGTTCGTAAGTTTTGACTTGCTTGATTAAACCCTTAGCGTAGCGACCCGCTTCAATCGGTTGGTAAGTGACGCCTTTCTTTACCATCAATTCCATGACTTGGTAGAAATGATGCAGCTCTTCTTTGATCAGCAATACCATTTTATCGATCAGGTCAGCGCCGTAATTACAGCCTTCTTTCGCTGTAATTTGCTTTGATACGTTGCTTTTACCACGCAGAGACTCTAAGTCTCCGATACGACGGTAAGCAAATTGCTCGTAGGGCAAAATCCACTCATTCAGTTGCTTTGCGCTTTCTTTATCAACTGCGTACTTGCGGATAAGGAACAAAGCACTCTGTGCCGCCTTAAGCTCACAAAGCATGTGATCGCGTAGAATGATGTGAAGGTTTTCAGGCTTTTTGGCTTCATCGATCCATGAATCTGGCGTTTCAGCTTTAAGAAAAGAGTGGATTGGAGCTAATAATTCTTGATACATGGTCAGGGCAAGTTTGTTGATAATGCGGGATTTTATCACAGCTCAAGAGATCTCCCTATACAGAGAAAGGAAATTCAACAGGTACAAAAAAGGCCGCTAATTTAATGTAAATAAGCGGCCTTTAAGTATTGCGTTAGACAGTTACCATTTCTTCTTCTGACCGAAGAGGGCGTCCATGTCTTCGTCACGCTCTTTAGATTCGATCTGTTGTAAATCTTGCGCGTTTTTATCTTGGCGCTTCTGATCAAGATCGTTAAGCATCTGCTGAAGCTTTTCTTTCGCTTGAGTAGAGTATGAATCGTTCTTAGTTGCTAATGCGTCGATACCTTTACGCAGTAACTGAATTGCTGTGCCTGGTTGTCCTCGAGAAATCGAGTCGTTTGCACGCTTGATAACATTTTCGATGTTGATACGAATTTGAATCGTCTCTAAACGAGCGTTTTCAACAACATAAGCTTGAGTCTCGAAGCGGCCTTTATTGTGCTCGTTACGGACCGTATCACGTAGGCGCTTAACTAGCTTCAGCATCATGATCGCTTGTTTGTCACTGCTTGGAACGCGGAAGGTAGTACTTTCACCACCTTGGTAGTTCTCTTTAAGCTGAGTGATTTGTTGTTTTACGCTTTCAATGCGTTGGGCAAGCTGCTTGTTTTTGGGATCGAGCTGATACATGTTTTCTAACGCATCAAGAATTCGATTGTTTAAGCATATAAGAAGATCTTGGCTAAACGGCATGTGATGAGCATTGCCAATCAACTCTTCTGTTCCGTCAATAATGGTTAGATAACGAGAAGCTTCCTGTTTCTTCGCTGTTTCTACCTTAACTTTGTATTGAAGCATGATGTTGTAGCCTAAAACCAACACCAAAAGAACGGCGACTAAGGCGATTATTAAACCAATATTCATATATTTGTGTCTGCTTGTTGTTTTCTATAGCTAACTTGAGAGGATACACGATTCCATTGTGTATCGGCACTCGTAAATTGCAATTTCTGATTATCTCTTGTTGAGCACAATCGGCAATCAAAACTTACCAACTAATGTATGAGAATGAGGTGTGGGTTGCAAAGCGTTAGTGATGTTTTTGTTTGTTAAGCTAGAAAAACTCATTATTTCTGTCATTTTGGTTCTCGAAGCGTTATAACTATTAATTATATTACACGAGACTATAAAGCTCTATTTGCAAATAAGTTAGCGCAGAAATGAGTAAAGGATTACGAGGTTAGATATGAAGTTACAGCAACTGAAGTACATTGTTGAGGTTCTAAACCATAACCTAAATGTTTCAGCGACAGCAGAGAGTTTGTATACATCTCAGCCCGGCATTAGTAAGCAAGTTAGGTTACTTGAAGACGAGCTAGGCATTCAGATTTTTGAACGTAGCGGTAAGCATTTAACTCAGGTTACACAAGCCGGTGAGGATATTATTCGTATCTCTCAAGAGATTTTGGCACGTGTAGAGAGTATTAAAGCAGTCGCGGGTGAGCACACTCATCCTGAGATGGGCACATTGAATATCTCAACCACTCATACTCAAGCTCGTTATGCGCTCCCTGATGTGATTAAAGGTTTCACGGCTCGTTATCCAAAAGTGTCGCTTCACATGCACCAAGGTACACCAAGCCAGATGTCAGAAGCGGTTGCTAAAGGGACTGCGAACTTTGCGATTGCAACGGAAGCGCTGCACCTTTATCAAGATGCAATTATGCTGCCTTGTTATCATTGGAACCGTTCAATAGTCGTAACTAAAGATCATCCTCTTGCGCAAAAACGAACTATCTCGATTGAAGATCTTGCTGCTTATTCTCTCGTGACTTATGTATTTGGTTTTACTGGCCGTTCTGAGCTTGATACTGCATTCAACAAAGTAGGATTAACACCTCGCGTTGTATTTACCGCAACGGATGCAGACGTAATCAAAACTTATGTTCGTATGGGGATCGGAGTTGGTGTAATCGCAAGTATGGCGATTGACCACGAGCAAGATACAGATTTGGTTGCTATTGATGCGAGTCACCTATTTGGTGCTAGCACCACAAGCATTGGCTTTAGAAAAGGCACTTTCCTGCGTTCTTACATGTTTGATTTTATGGAGCGTTTTGCACCACACCTAACTCGTCCTGTGGTTGAACAAGCTATTTCTTTGAAATCGAATGAAGAAATCGAAGAGATGTTTAAAGACATCGACCTGCCTGTTCGCTAAGGGGCACAGTCTTTAATTCGATTCCTATTCGGCCTGTTTACAGGCCGTTTTCATTTAAGCTCATTTGTGGTTTGCTTGCTGGTAGGTTGTCTTTATACAACCTCAATTTGTAACCTTCCTTTCCATTTTAGCCTCTTACCCCTACAATCCTCGCATCATAGGGGGAAGCATGCATTCACGATTTAAAATACTCGATTCATTTTTGCTAGAGCACCAGATTTACTGGCGTTCGGAGCCTTTTCATCTATGCCAAACTCACCATCAACCATGGAAAGATGTGAATCGCCCACTTGTCGATTGGTTAGAAGGTTTGAGTATTGAGCGCGTTCAAACGTTAAAAGAGCAGCCTCCGCTTTTGGTCGAGGAACTGACTCGCTTCCTCCCTCGATTAGATGCTGCTAACCAAAATATCCAGTTTGATAATGCGGCTTTGATTGGATTAGACCTCCCACGTGGTACTGTTGATGGTATTCCCGGCAGAAAGCTGCAACAAATCGTGGCGATGGGAGAGGCTTCATTAGATCACCATCACGGTAAAGAGTGGCTTGAATGGTGCTCTGGCAAAGGCTTTCTCGGTCGAATCTTATCTCAGCAGTCAGATCAAAAGGTCACTAGCTTTGAGTGGCAACAGTCACTGTGTGAAAGTGGGCAAAAGATTGCAGATGCTCAACATCTAGATATGAGCTTTGTTCAAGGTGACGCGTTTTCAAAAGATGCAGATCGGGTGTTTAACTCAAATCAACATGCTGTTGCTCTTCATGCTTGTGGCGACCTTCATGTTGAACTAGTGAAGAAATCTGTTTCACATGGACTTCCTGCAGTGACCATTTCTCCTTGCTGCTACCATCTTATTCGTGGTGAAAACTACCAAGCCATGTCTTCCGTTGCGAAAAGCTCTGCATTAGCCCTAAGTAAAAGTGATTTAAGAATCCCGCTTCAAGAAACCGTCACCGGTGGTGAAAGGGTCAAGAGACACCGTCAGTTAGAAATGAGTTACCGATTAGGCTTTAGCCAACTACTTAAGGGTGAACTTGGTGTCGACGAATACATTCCAGTGCCAAGCATCAAGAAATCGGAGCTATCTAAGGGCTTTGAATCATTTTGTTGCTGGGCATCTGAAGTAAAAGAGATATCGCTTGGTTCAGATATTGATTTTGATTTCTACTTAGCCCAAGGCGAGGCGCTTTTCTGGGAAATGGAGAAGTTGAGCTTAGTACAACAAGTCTTTAGACGCCCATTGGAGATATGGTTGGCCTTAGATCGTGCCATCTATCTGCAAGAACAAGGCTATGAAGCTTCGATTGAAGAGTTCTGTGAACGCAGTATTACGCCAAGAAACCTATTGATTCATGGGGTTAAAGTCGAGAGTTATCAGTAAACAGAACTGCTGCGTGTTTTACGATCTAAGCTCATAAACTCATAAACTCATAAACGCAAAACAAAGTCATAAATGAAAAATGAAGCTATAAATACAAGACAAAACTATAAATGCAAAAAAGCCAGCGCGACATAATGTCGTACTGGCTTTTTGTTTAATGTGTATAAGTTAACTGAACGCTTCAACGAGAAGATTATTGCGTTCAGTTAGCTATTGCAGCATTAGTTAAACATTGCGATTGCTTCTGCAGGCGCTACGTATTCTAGGTCAAAGCTTTCTGCAACTTCTTTACAAGTCACTTTACCGTGGATTACGTTTAGACCTTCTAGGAAACCTTCATCAGATAGAAGTGCTTCGCGGTAGCCTTTGTTCGCTAGCTTAACAATGTAAGGAAGTGTTGCGTTGTTTAGCGCGTAAGTAGAAGTACGAGCAACGGCACCTGGCATGTTAGCAACACAGTAGTGAACTACGTCATCTACAATGTAAGTTGGATCTGCGTGAGTGGTTGCGTGTGAAGTTTCGAAACAACCACCTTGGTCGATTGCAACATCAACAACAGCTGAACCTGGCTTCATCTTAGCGATGTGCTCTTTTGTAACCAATTTAGGCGCTGCTGCACCTGGGATCAGTACTGCACCAATCACTAGGTCTGCTTCTAGAACATGCTTCTCGATAGCGTCTTCAGTAGAATAAACCACTTTTGCGCGACCTTGGAATTCTTCATCAAGACGACGAAGCGTATCTACGTTGCGATCAAGAATGGTTACGTCTGCGCGAAGGCCAACAGCCATACGTGCTGCGTTAGCACCCACAACACCGCCGCCAACAACAACAACTTTTGCTGGTTCAACACCAGGAACGCCGCCAAGAAGAAGGCCACAACCACCGTTAGATTTTTCTAGTGTTTGTGCACCTGCTTGAATAGACATGCGACCAGCGACTTCAGACATTGGTGCTAATAGTGGCAAGCGACCCATATTATCTGTTACAGTCTCATAGGCTACGCAGACAGCTTTGCTCTTGATTAGCTCTTCCGTTTGTGGAAAATCTGGTGCAAGGTGTAAATAGGTAAATAATATTTGCCCTTCACGAAGCATAGCTCGCTCGACAGCTTGAGGTTCTTTAACCTTTACAATCATCTCTGCTTTCGCGAAAACGTCAGCAGCAGTAGGAAGAATGGATGCGCCTACAGCGATGTAATCATCGTCTGAAAAACCGATACCAGTACCGGCATTGGTTTCAACAAAAACTTGGTGGCTATGTGAGATTAGTTCTCTCACGCTAGCTGGGGTCATACCAACGCGGTATTCGTGGTTCTTGATTTCCTTCGGTACGCCAATGATCATCCTGACTCCTCATTATATTATGGTTGTTTTATCTATGTGTAGGGTAATTCTGTCGAATTAATATCTAGTATAGATAGGTTCAGATAGAATTTGATACCGAATATTAAAAAGTTGTAGTATATTTTTTTGCAAGGAAGTAATAAGGTGGAATAAAAAATGGCAGACAATTATAAGAAGCCGTCCAAGGAACTAGATCGTATTGACCGCAACATTCTTAATGAGTTGCAAAAAGACGGTCGTATCTCAAACGTTGAACTCTCAAAACGAGTAGGACTTTCTCCCACTCCATGTCTTGAGCGTGTTCGTCGTTTAGAACGTCAAGGTTACATTACTGGGTACACAGCGTTGCTGAACCCACAGTATCTTGATGCTTCACTTTTAGTGTTTGTTGAAATTACGTTGAACCGTGGTGCTCCAGATGTGTTCGAACAATTCAACACCGCTGTGCAGAAACTGGATGACATCCAAGAGTGTCATTTAGTGTCGGGTGATTTTGACTATCTTCTAAAAACACGTGTATCGGATATGGGTGCTTACCGTAAGCTACTGGGTGATACGTTACTTCGTCTACCGGGCGTAAACGACACTCGAACTTACGTTGTAATGGAAGAAGTGAAACAAACCAATCAACTTGTGATTAAAACTCGTTAGTCACAATTGGTGAAATGAAAGAAAGCGGACATTTGTTCCGCTTTCTTGCTTTCTGGAATTGGGTTTTTCTGTTTGATATGGTTAAATCAACAGTAGTTTCATTGAAACGGGCGGCTTTGGTCGCTCGAGATGTTTTATTCCGTTTAATTATTAAGTTGGTTTATGTTCAAGCAGAGCAGTAATAAAGTAGAAACAATCATTAAAACGAGTGAAGAGCCTCAGTCTCCTCGTTTGAATGGTTCTCAACGTCTAAAAGAGTGCAGCCTGATTATGGGTGTTCTCTTCTCTATTCTACTTGCCGTTGCGTTATTAACTTTTAGTCCTGCAGACCCATCATGGTCGCAAACGGCGTGGGGTGGTGACATTCAAAACGCCGGTGGCTACCTAGGTGCATGGTTGGCGGATACGCTTTTCTTTGTGTTTGGTTCTTTGGCTTACCCTTTACCTATCTTGGTAACGGTTGCTGCGTGGGTATTATTCCGTAAACGTAATGAAGACGAGCAGATCGATTTCATGCTGTGGGGTACTCGCTTACTTGGCCTTACTGTCCTTATTCTTACTAGTTGCGGTCTAGCCGATATCAACTTTGACGACATTTGGTACTTTTCGTCAGGTGGTGTCGTGGGTGACGTACTAACAAGCCTTGCGCTTCCCACGTTAAATGTTCTCGGTAGTACGCTAGTTCTTCTTTTCTTATGGGGAGCTGGCTTGACGCTATTAACCGGAATTTCTTGGTTAAGTATTGTGGAATGGCTAGGCGAATGTGCCATTAAATTTTTTACATCTGCTGTTAATAAGGCTCGTGGCCAAGATCAAGAGCTACTTGAGCCTGAATTGAAAGAATCGACAGACAGAGGTTCTCTAACAGAACGTCATCAAAATCCGACTTTCCGTGATGTCCCTGCGTTAGAAGACAATCTTATCGAAGGTAAGGCTATAGAAGGGTATAAAGAAGCAGAACAAGATCAGATCGACCCAGCGATGAGCTTCTCTGCGACCAACGACTCTTCAGACACTAGCGTCAATGCGTTGGACAACAGTGCAACGTCGAAGCGTCATTACAATATCCATATGCCAGTAGAGGCTCCAGCTAAGCCAGAGGTTTCTACTTATGAAGCACCGCAAGTTCAACCTGAAATTCAACCAGAGCAACCTATCTCTGTCGCTCCTATTTACCACGCGCCAGAAGAACCTTTAGAAGAAGGTATTGAGCGCTCGAAGCAGTTGAATGCGACGATAGAGCAGCTAGAAAATGCCGCTATGTATGAAGATGATCTTGCTGAGCAAGATCAGACTGATGCTCACGAATCTCAGGCTGCGTACCAACAATACATGCAGAACGACCAACCAGAAGTTGTCCCTACTGATATTGGCCTTGAAAGTGCTGAGTCAGCAGTCGATAGCACTTTAGAAGTTGTTCGCACTCCAGAAGTTGAGAGCAAATTCGATACGGAAGATGTTCAACCTGAATCGTTATACGCTTCGCCAATGGGCGAACTAGAAGAAGCAAGTGAAAACGATTTCTCAGTACAAGCATCACCGTTTGATGTGGCTGAAGAACAAAGTTATGAGCAGCCTTCAGAATTCGAGTCTGTATCGACTGAAGAAGATAATGCAGAGCAACCTGAGTCTTTAATTAACCAACAGAATAATTCAGAATTTGAGCAATCAAACGAACAAACTCAAGAGCCAACGGTTGATCTTCCTTGGGAACAGGTAACAGAAGAAGAGCCTCTTCACCAAGATCAAGATGTTGCAGCCTTCCAAAGCCTTGTCTCTGAGGCACAAGCGAACATGGCGGCGACACAAAACCCGTTCCTGGTACAGCAAGATGTTAACTTACCGAAACCGGCCGAACCATTGCCAACGCTTGAGTTGTTGTTCCACCCTGAAAAACGCGAAACCTTTATTGACCGCGATGCACTAGAGGCGATCGCTCGTCTTGTTGAATCGAAGCTAGCGGACTACAAGATCAAAGCTGATGTGGTTGATATTTTCCCAGGTCCTGTCATCACTCGATTTGAACTCGATCTGGCTCCGGGCGTCAAAGTAAGCCGTATTTCTGGCCTTTCTATGGACTTAGCTCGTTCGCTTTCTGCATTGGCAGTACGTGTCGTCGAGGTAATACCGGGTAAACCTTATGTTGGTTTAGAATTGCCGAACATGAGCCGTCAAACCGTATTCTTCTCCGATGTGGTGGGCAGCCCTCAGTTCCAAGAAGCGAAGTCACCAACGACCGTTGTTCTAGGGCAAGATATTGCTGGTGAAGCGGTTATTGCTGACCTATCGAAGATGCCACATGTTCTGGTTGCAGGTACAACCGGTTCTGGTAAGTCTGTCGGTGTAAACGTGATGATATTGAGTATGCTTTACAAGGCATCACCAGAAGATGTTCGCTTCATCATGATCGACCCGAAAATGTTGGAATTATCTATCTATGAAGGTATTCCACATCTGTTGTCTGAAGTTGTGACTGACATGAAAGATGCATCTAACGCCCTTCGTT
The DNA here is from genome assembly GCF_057786005.1 of Vibrio sp. QJM3NY_26. Classification (NCBI taxonomy): domain Bacteria; kingdom Pseudomonadati; phylum Pseudomonadota; class Gammaproteobacteria; order Vibrionales; family Vibrionaceae; genus Vibrio; species Vibrio sp. QJM3NY_26. The sequence continues at coordinate 1,157,876 of NZ_CM173515.1, forward strand.
GGTGTGTAGGTGAAATGGAACGTCGTTACAAACTGATGTCGGCTCTAGGTGTTCGTAACATCAAAGGCTACAACGACAAGTTGAAGATGGCCGCGGAAGCGGGTCACCCAATCCATGACCCACTATGGAAGCCGGGCGACAGCATGGACCCTGAAGCACCATTGTTGGAAAAACTGCCTTATATTGTGGTTGTCGTCGATGAATTCGCTGATTTAATTATGGTAGTCGGTAAGAAAGTGGAAGAACTGATTGCACGTTTGGCGCAGAAAGCGCGTGCGGCTGGTGTTCACTTGATCTTAGCCACTCAACGTCCTTCGGTGGATGTTATTACTGGTCTTATTAAAGCAAACATCCCAACACGTGTTGCCTTTACGGTATCAACCAAAACAGATTCAAGAACTATTCTTGACCAAGGTGGTGCAGAATCATTATTGGGTATGGGTGATATGTTGTACTTACCACCGGGTTCAAGCCACACAACTCGTGTACACGGTGCGTTTGCATCTGATGATGATGTACACGCGGTAGTGAACAACTGGAAAGCACGCGGTAAGCCAAACTATATTGAAGAGATTACGAACGGCGACCAAACCCCGGAAACACTGTTACCGGGTGAGAAGATGGAAGGCGATGAAGAAGTCGATCCACTGTTTGATCAAGTGGTAGAACACGTTGTCCATTCACGTCGTGGTTCAGTTTCTGGCGTGCAACGTCGATTCAAGATTGGCTACAACCGCGCGGCACGAATTGTTGAGCAGCTTGAAGCTCAAGGCATTGTGAGTACTCCGGGCCATAACGGTAACCGTGAAGTCTTAGCGCCAGCGCCACCAAAAGATTAGTTCCATTCGGAACTCATAACTATTAAGTCGGTCAAATCGAAAATATGACCGACTTATGTTCTAACAGGATTATTGATGAAAAAAGTATTCGCACTTTTATTTATGAGCTTTTCAGTATTGGCTTCTCCGAAAGAAGAACTGAGTAGCCGCTTGTCATTGAATGCAGGTTTTAGCGCCGACTTTAAACAAGTCGTGACTAGCCCTGATGGTGATGTTGTTATGGAAGGCGAGGGCACGGTTGAGATTGCACGCCCAAGCTTATTCCGTTGGGAAACGACTTTCCCTGATGAAAACGTGTTGGTATCTGATGGTCAAAGCTTGTGGTACTACAGCCCGTTCATTGAGCAGGTTAGTATTTACTGGCAAGAGCAAGCAACATCACAAACACCTTTTGTCTTGCTGACTCGTAACCAAGAAAGCGATTGGGACAACTACAATGTCGCACAAACGGGTAACCAATTTACGCTAACGCCAACAGCTGTGGATTCTAATCAGGGCGATTTCCAGATTAAGATCACTGAAAAGGGCATTGTTCAGGGCTTTAACGTGATTGAACAAGACGGTCAGAAAGGTGAGTTTACCTTTAGCAATGTTGACTTAGGTAAACCTGCAGCAGACCGCTTTACTTTTGTGGCACCGGAAGGTGTCGAGGTCGACGACCAAAGAAACTGATCTAATGAAGCAGATCATTTGGTAGTACGTCGATAGGCACAGATGCCATCAACGAATCAAGAGATTGCAATTGAGTAATTACAGCTTAGATTTTGCGGGGGACGAAGATTTTCGTCCCCTTGCTGCTCGTATGAGACCTGAAACTGTCGAACAGTACATCGGTCAGCAGCATATATTAGGCCCAGGTAAACCACTTCGTAGAGCGTTGGAAGCGGGCCATATTCACTCGATGATTTTATGGGGGCCTCCGGGCACCGGTAAAACCACGTTAGCCGAAGTAGCAGCAAACTATGCCAATGCTGAAGTTGAGCGCGTATCGGCGGTAACTTCGGGCGTAAAAGACATTCGTATCGCGATTGAAAAAGCGCGTGAAAACAAACAAGCAGGGCGTAGAACGATTCTATTTGTGGACGAAGTCCATCGCTTTAACAAAAGTCAGCAAGATGCGTTCTTACCTCATATCGAAGATGGCACGGTTACGTTTATCGGCGCGACCACAGAAAATCCATCCTTTGAATTGAACAACGCTTTGTTGTCACGTGCGCGTGTTTACAAGCTGACTTCGCTTAATACCGATGATATTTCTCTCGTTATTCGCCAGGCTATTGAAGATAAACAGCGCGGTCTGGGTGATGTGACGGCTGATTTTGCTGATAACGTCTTAGATCGCCTCGCTGAACTGGTCAACGGTGACGCACGTATGTCGCTCAACTATCTTGAGCTGCTGTATGACATGGCAGAAGACAACGACAAAGGCGAGAAAGCGATAACGTTACAGTTGCTGGCTGAGGTAGCAGGGGAGAAAGTCGCTCGCTTTGATAATAAGGGCGATATTTGGTACGACTTGATCTCCGCTGTTCACAAATCGATTCGCGGTTCAAACCCTGATGCAGCGTTGTATTGGTCAGCAAGAATGATTGCTGCGGGTTGTGATCCTTTGTATATCGTAAGACGTTTGCTGGCGATTGCTTCTGAAGATATTGGCAACGCTGACCCAAGAGCAATGCAGGTCGCAATGTCCGCTTGGGACTGCTTCACTCGAATTGGTCCTGCCGAAGGGGAGCGTGCTATTGCACAGGCGGTTGTTTATCTCGCGTGTGCACCAAAGAGTAACGCCGTTTACACCGCTTGGAAGCAAGCGTTAACGGATGCACACAATCTGCCTGAGTATGAAGTTCCTCATCACTTACGAAATGCACCCACAACTTTGATGAAGGACATGGGCTACGGGCAAGAATACCGTTATGCTCATGACGAACCTGGTGCCTACGCAGCTGGCGAAAAGTATTTGCCCCCTGAAATGGGAGAGAAGCAATACTATTTCCCAACAAAACGAGGCTTAGAGACTAAAATTGGCGAGAAGCTAGATTATCTGGCGGATTTGGACGCAAAAAGCCCACAAAAACGCTATGAAAAGTAGTCTTTTTTGGATATCGTTACCTAGTCATAAAAATTCAATTAAATCGTTTGAAATTGGTCGAAATAGCACCAATTTTAGGGGTTTAGCAGTGATTCAGTAGCAATCTACTGAATATTCAAATAACTAAAGCATAGGATTAGCAATGCTGGATTCTAAATTACTTCGAGCTGAGCTGGATGAAACAGCGGCAAAATTAGCACGTCGAGGCTTCACCCTTGATGTAGAGACAATTCGTGAACTTGAAGAAAAACGTAAGTCCCTTCAGATGAAAACTGAAGAGCTGCAAGCGTTACGTAACTCTCGATCGAAGTCCATTGGTCAAGCGAAAGCAAAAGGCGACCATGAAGAAGCTGAGCGTATCCTTGCTGAAGTAGGCAACTTAGGCGCAGAACTAGACCAAGCTAAAGTAACATTGGCTGAGCTTCAATCTGAGCTAGAAACGATCACAATGTCGATTCCTAACCTACCTGACGCAGAAGTGCCAGACGGTAAAGATGAAGACGACAACGTAGAAGTTTCTCGTTGGGGTCAACCTAAGACTTACGACTTCGAAGTGAAAGATCACGTGGATCTAGGCGAAATGTCTGGCGGTCTTGATTTTGCTAGCGCAGTTAAAATTTCTGGTTCTCGTTTCATCGTGATGAAAGGCAAATTCGCACGTCTACACCGTGCTATTGCTCAGTTCATGCTGGACCTTCACACTGATGAACACGGCTACACAGAAATGTACGTACCGTACCTAGTGAACCACGATAGCCTATACGGTACTGGTCAACTTCCTAAGTTCGGCGAAGACTTGTTCCACACAAGCCCGCTAACTGAGCAAGTAAGTGATGTACCTCTTAAGACGCTATCGCTTATCCCTACTGCAGAAGTACCGGTAACGAACATGGTTCGTGACACGATTACTGATGAAGCTGAACTGCCACTTAAGATGACAGCTCACACTCCATGTTTCCGTTCTGAAGCGGGTTCTTACGGTCGTGACACTCGTGGTCTTATCCGTATGCACCAATTCGACAAAGTTGAATTAGTACAAATTACTAAGCCAGAAGACTCAATGGCAGCGCTTGAAGAGCTAACAGGTCACGCTGAGAAAGTACTTCAACTTCTAGAGCTTCCTTACCGTAAAGTGATTCTATGTACTGGTGACATGGGCTTCGGTTCTGCGAAAACTTACGACTTAGAAGTATGGGTTCCAGCACAAGAGACTTACCGTGAAATTTCTTCTTGTTCAAACATGTGGGATTTCCAAGCGCGTCGTATGCAAGCTCGTTTCCGTCGTAAAGGCGAGAAGAAACCTGAACTTGTACACACACTAAACGGTTCTGGTCTTGCTGTTGGTCGTACTATGGTTGCTATCCTTGAGAACAACCAAGAAGCTGACGGCCGTATTGCTATCCCAACAGTACTTCAACCATACATGGGCGGCGTAACGCACATCGGTTAATCAGTTAAACTGTTATACGAAAACCCAGTCAATCGGCTGGGTTTTTTATTATCTGTTACACCGGAAAGTAGCGAGTCGAGGACCAATTTCATTACTCATTTGTAATAGTGTTTCTCTAATTTTGGTTATTATTACATCACTAAAAAATGGTTATAATGCGTTCTTACCGCGGTAGGTACAAATTTTCTCATGCAATTACAGAGGAGGACTTATGGCCGTAGGATGGGCAGGTGACGATAGCGTCAGTCAGCAAATTCAAAATACCATTGATGATGAGATCTCTCGTGTAAGAGGGAACATTCAAAGTGGGGAAAGCTTGCATTATTGTGACGAGTGCGGTGATGAGATATCAGAAAAGAGACGGCTAGCGATTAAAGGCGTGCGTTTCTGTATTGGATGCCAGTCCATGTTTGAACACGTTGCGCATCGTCACTCATTGTTCAATCGCAGAGCAAGTAAAGACAGCCAACTTCGTTAGAAGGCAGTCGCTCTCTATTGTCGATAATAATGAACCGACCTCTCCTTAACTTCAATATTGCAGATAGCAAATGAACCAGTAAGGAGAGGTAATAGCTTTGTCTTCTATTTAAAGCAGTGGCGATCTTTTAATGCGCAATTAATAGCGGAAACAAGTTTCTCGATGTGCTCAGGCTTGCTAATGAAGGGAGGCATCATATAAATCAATTTGCCAAACGGGCGTATCCAAACGCCTTGCTCTACAAAGTGAGCTTGGATGGTTTCCATATCCACAGGCGTGTGAGTCTCAACAACGCCAATAGCCCCTAACCAACGCACGTCTTTAACCAGTTCATGCTCTCGCAACGGTGGTAGCAACTCAGAAAAGAGTTGTTCAATCTGTTGAGTCTGAATTTTCCAATGGCCTTGCTCGATGATGGATAAACTTGCCGCACCGACTGCGCAAGCCAATGGGTTGCCCATAAAGGTTGGCCCATGCATAAAGCAACCTGCTTCACCGCTACATACGGTGTCTGCGACTTCTTTGCTCGCAAGCGTCGCTGACAGCGTCATATAGCCACCAGTTAGCGCTTTACCTACGCATAGAATGTCCGGTTGAACACCGGCATGCTCACAGGCAAACAGTTTCCCAGTGCGGCCAAACCCGGTCGCAATCTCATCCAAGATAAGTAATACGTTGAATTCATCACACAGTAAGCGAACCTGTTTTAAGAACTCAGGGTGGTATATGCGCATGCCGCCAGCACCTTGAACTATTGGTTCTAAGATCACCGCGGCGACTTCTTGATGGTGGTTTGCCAGCTTCTCTCGAAAGCTGTTGATGTCGTTCGCGTCCCATTGATCCCAAAAGCCTGTTTTTGGCGAATCGGCAAAAATGTGCTCCGGCAAAAAGCCTTTGTAGAGGCTGTGCATCGAGTTATCTGGATCAGTCACCGACATCGCAGCAAAGGTATCACCATGGTAGCCATCTCTCAGTGTTAAGAATTTTGAACGAGGTTGCCCTTTAGCGTGCCAGTATTGCAGCGCCATTTTGAGGCTTACTTCCACGGCTACCGATCCAGAGTCAGCCAAGAATACATGTTCAAGATTACTGGGTGCTAGATTCAACAACTTCTTACATAAATCGATAGCGGGCTGGTGGGTGATACCGCCAAACATAACGTGTGAAACCTTATCGATTTGGCTGTGAGCCGCAGCATTGAGCTCTGGATGATTGTAGCCGTGAATGGTTGACCACCAAGATGACATACCATCAATAATTCGTTTTCCGCCTTCTAATTCTAGGTAAACACCGTCTGCGTTGGTGACTGGATAGCAGGTCAGAGGTGTTAACGTTGATGTGTAAGGATGCCAGATATGCTGGCGATCAAAGGCGAGATCCATAGTAACTTCCATTCTTGGTGTGATTAAAAAATAACCAGATGTAAACTTTTGATATTATCAATGTGTTGACAGTCTAAAGCTTGTCGGTAGACTAGCCAAGCATAAATGCAATCTCTATTGATGGAGATGCAATATCAAGAAAATAAAAAAGGATCGACACGTGGAAGTTCGTCATGACTGGACAGTTGCTGAAGTAACAGCGCTGCTTGAAAAACCGTTTATGGATTTAATGTTTGAAGCTCAAGTTGTTCATAGACAGTACCAAGAGCACAACCACGTGCAGGTGAGTACGCTGTTATCGATTAAGACCGGTGCTTGCCCTGAAGATTGTAAGTACTGCCCTCAAAGTGCTCACTACCGAACAGATGTCGACAAAGAACGCTTAATGGAAGTCGAGCGTGTTTTGGATGCGGCGCTAAAAGCTAAGAACGCGGGTTCGACTCGTTTCTGCATGGGCGCGGCATGGAAAAACCCGAAAGAGCGCGATATGCCTCACCTAACTGACATGATCAAAGGTGTGAAAGGCATGGGTCTAGAAACGTGTATGACACTGGGTATGCTAACGCCAGATCAAGCAGGTGAGTTAGCGGACGCAGGTTTGGATTACTACAACCATAACCTTGATACGTCTCCTGAATTCTACGGCAGCATTATTACTACTCGTACTTACCAAGATCGTTTAGATACCTTATCTCACGTGCGTGATGCCGGTATGAAGATCTGTTCTGGTGGCATTATTGGTATGGGCGAAAGCACTAATGACCGTGCAGGTCTACTTGTCGAGCTAGCGAACCTTCCAGTCCACCCTGAAAGTGTACCAATCAACATGCTGGTAAAAGTGAAAGGCACACCGATGGAAAACGTCGATGATGTTGAGTCTTTTGACTTTATTAAGTTGATTGCGATTGCTCGCATCATGATGCCAATGTCTGCGGTTCGTCTATCTGCAGGTCGTGAGAACATGAATGAACAGATGCAAGCGATGTGTTTCATGGCGGGTGCAAATTCTATCTTCTACGGCTGTAAGCTACTGACTACGCCAAACCCAGACGAAGACACGGATATGCAGTTGTTTAAGAAGCTGGGTATCAATAGCCAACAGGTGGCTCAAAAGCCTGACGAAATTCAAGAAAATGAACTGTTAGATCAAGTGGTGGAGCGCGTTGCTGCTCGTCCAACGAAAGATGACATGTTCTACGATGCCACTGTTTAAATCTCGCATCAAAAGTGCCCTTGCTCATCGTCGTGAGCAAGGGTTAACTCGTCAACTTAAGGTACTCGAAAACAGCAATAGCCCTTTGCTTAATAGTGAAGGTTCTAGCTTCATTAACTTTTCGAGTAATGATTACCTAGGCTTGGCAAACGATCCTGAACTGGTTGATGCATGGCAAACCGGACTTTCCCAATATGGTGCTGGCAGTGCGGCATCGCCATTGGTCACAGGTTTTAGTCCTGCTCATCGAAATTTAGAGACTCAGCTGTGTGAATGGCTTGGCTTTGAACGTGCCATTCTCTTTAGTTCTGGTTTCAGTGCTAATCAAGCTTTGTTGTTTTCTCTGCTCGAAAAAGACGACTCTCTGTTGCAAGACAAACTTAACCACGCCTCCTTGATGGAAGCGGGGATGCTTTCTCCTGCGACAATGAAACGTTTCAAGCACAACGATACTCAGCACCTCGAGTCTTTACTAAGCCGCTCTCCACAATCGTTAGTCGTTACTGAAGGTGTGTTTAGCATGGATGGCGACGAAGCGCCTCTTAGCCAGATATTTAACCTGACTCATCGATACGACAGTTGGTTGGCGGTTGATGATGCCCACGGTATCGGCGTATTAGGTGATAAAGGGGCTGGGAGCTCCAGTGCGGCACAAGTCTCACCTGATATCTTGGTGGTGACCTTTGGTAAAGCATTCGGCCTTTCCGGAGCTGCGATTCTTTGTTCGTCAGAGGTGGGTGACTACTTAACTCAGTTTGCTCGTCATCATGTGTATTCGACAGCGATACCCCCTTCACAAGCGGTGGCTTTGTCTCATGCTTGTAAGATGATTCAGACGCAAGAGTGGCGTCGTGAGAAGTTGACAGAACTTGGCGCCCTTTATGCTGAGCAGATGAGTGGCGTGAAAGGCTTTATTGATACTCAGACTCCAATCAAGCCGTTCGTTATTGGCGAAGCCCAAGCTGCATTATCTATTGCCGAAGAATTAAAGCGTAACCAAGTTTGGGTAACAGCGATAAGGCCACCAACCGTTCCGACAGGGACTGCTCGTTTACGAATTACGTTAACGGCCAATCACAGTCAGGAACAGATTCTTCAGTTAACTGACTCGTTGCTTCAAGCAATAGAGCGAAGCAACGACTCTGGAAGCAAGCCAAGCATAGAACCAAGCTTTGAATTAAAGAAAGAGGCTCAGTAAATGTCACAAGAAGCAGTAGTGCATAATTACGTAGGCCACGATAAGAGTGCGATTGCCGAAGCCTTCGGTAAAGCAGCGACAACGTATGACAAGCACGCTGAGTTTCAGCGCGATGTTGGTCACAGACTCCTAGACGAGCTACCGAGAGACCTCTCTGGCTTAAAGGTGCTCGATTTAGGTTGTGGTACTGGTTACTTCTCTGAGCAGATGGTAAAGCGTGGTGCTGAAGTGGTGTGTGCTGATCTTTCTGTTGGAATGTTAGAAAGGGCAGAGCAGCGCTGTGGTGCATCGGTTTCTTTATATCAACAAGCCGATGCTGAACAATTGCCGTTTGAAGATGGGTGTTTTGACATCGTTTTTTCAAGCTTAGCGTTGCAATGGTGCGATGATTTATCCTCACCTTTAAAAGAGATGAAGCGCGTTGTAGCGGTTGGCGGACGTGTGATTTTCTCAACTTTGCTTGATGGGTCACTGTTTGAACTGGAAAAATCATGGTCCAAAATTGACGCACATCAACACGTTAACCATTTTATTACAATCAATCAGGTAAAAATTGCGTTAGCGCAATCTAGCTGTACTGCTCATCAACTAGACTTGCCCACCATCACCGTTTGGTACGACACTGCGTTTGAACTGATGCGCGACCTTAAAGGTATCGGCGCTAATCACGTAAGTGGTCGCTCACAAGGTTTAACAAGTCGCCGCATGTTGCAGCTTGTTGAACGGGAATATCGAGAGTTTAAAAACCATCAAGGTTTCTTACCAGCAACATATCAAGTTTGTTTAGGGGTTATTCAATTATGATTGATGCATTATTCATTGCAGGTACGGATACCGAAGTGGGAAAAACTGTGGTTTCAAAAGCGATTCTTCAAGCTTTGGCCGCACAGGATTTATCAACAATTGGTTATAAACCAGTTGCTGCAGGGTGTGAACAATACCCAGAAGGGTTACGTAACAGTGATGCATTGCACCTTCAAGAAGCTGCGACGCAAGATGTTGCTTACGAAGACGTTAACCCGTATGCATTGTTGCTACCATCATCGCCTCACATCGCGGCAAAGCATGACGGTGTCGTGGTTGATGAAGCGGTATTATCAGCGAAGCTAGAACAGCATAAGCAAAACTCTGACATCGTTTTAGTTGAAGGTGCTGGTGGTTGGCGTGTACCCGTTTCAGATGACGAATACTTATCTAGTTGGGTAAAGAAAGAGCAGCTTCCAGTTGTCCTAACTGTTGGTATTAAGCTGGGTTGTTTAAGCCACGCTCTGTTAACTGCTGAAGCGATTCGTGCAGATGGTCTAAACCTAGTAGGTTGGGTAGCGAACCGCATTAATCCAGGCACTGAACATTATGCTGATATTATTGCGATGCTTGAAGACAAGCTAGGTGCGCCGAAGTTAGGTGAAATCCCTTACGTACCAAGAGCAAAGTCTAAGAACATTGGTAAGTACATTGATGTGCAGCCTTTGCTTGCGCTTTAATTCTCACCTTGTGTACTAAATAAGAAAAGGGCTGCGATTGCAGCCCTTTTGCTATTTTAAGCCTTTAGACCATACGTTTGTAAAAACGGGTCTTTTGAACAAGTTTGGGATTAATGTTCTTTTGTCAGTCCCATTAATGCTTGTTGCGTTTCTGTGATTTTTGTCTGTGCCGTTTGTGGTGTTAGGATCCCAATCTGCTTTTTTGCTTCTTCTTCAGTAATCCCTAGGTGACAGCACAGTAAATCGATAGCCATTTGAGTGTTAGTACCTTCAACCATGATTCTTCCCTTTTTGTACATGGACTAGCCAATAAATCATCTGAGGTCACTGTAAACGGATTGTTATATCGACACCATACGACTTAGGTCTAATAGACCGTGATTAACTCATCTACAATCTCGTAATCAAATGTTGCAATTTAATGCTTAACCTTGTTTTCTTAATCTAAGACTATATGTATAAGTAAGTATAAGTCTTCAAGGTTGGAATCTATTGCTGTCTGCCTTGTCTATAACAATAAGTTTTATAAAAACAGCTTTCATGCGGAGATAAGTAATGAAGCGAGTAATGTTGTTCCTTGCAACCAACCTTGCGGTTGTATTGGTACTAAGTGTTGTTCTTAATATTGTATATGCAGTCACAGGTATGCAACCAGGAAGCCTTTCAGGCTTGTTGTTAATGGCTGCGGTGTTTGGTTTTGGCGGCTCATTCATCTCATTAATGATGTCAAAGAAAATGGCGCTACGCTCAGTAGGCGGCATGGTCATTGAAAGCCCACGTAACGAAACAGAACATTGGTTGATGGAGACGGTAAGCCGTCAATCTCAACAAGTTGGTATTGGTATGCCAACAGTGGCGATCTACGACTCGCCAGACATCAACGCATTCGCGACGGGTGCTAAGCGTGACGATTCATTGGTCGCAGTATCAACAGGTCTGCTGCACAACATGACGCGTGATGAAGCTGAAGCAGTATTAGCGCATGAAGTGAGCCACATCGCGAACGGCGATATGGTGACCATGACGTTAATGCAAGGTGTAGTGAACACGTTCGTTATCTTCCTATCTCGTTTCATCGCCAACATTGTTGCGTCGAATGACAACGAAGAAGAGGGCGGCAGCAACATGATGGTGTACTTCGGTGTGTCTATGGTGTTGGAATTGGTATTTGGTTTCTTAGCAAGCTTCATTACGATGTGGTACAGCCGTCATCGTGAATTCCATGCCGATGCAGGTGCAGCGAACCTAGTGGGTAAAGAGAAGATGATTGCAGCGCTAGAGCGTCTAAAGGTGAGCCATGAGCCACAACTAGAAGGTTCTATGATGGCATTTGGTATCAATGGTAAGAAGTCTCTAACAGAGCTTCTAATGAGCCACCCACCGCTAGATAAGCGTATTGCGTCTTTACGTAACATGTAATTTCTAACACAAGCTGCTGTCGTTAAGTGGCAATATGTATTCTAAAGGCTTCCTTCGGGAGGCCTTTTTTGATCTTGGCATTTAAGGATGTTTGTCTAATGTGGCTTGCAGTATTTGAATGGGGGAGGTGAGTAGGACAAGTCAGGTTTGATTGACGACTGTTGTTTACTTAGGGACTACTGTTCGAGACATTTGTTCTACGCAACAAAAAGGCTTCCACATGGGAAGCCTTAGTCTATTCTGTGATTCGAACTTCGAATTTTACAGCTTGTCAGTTAGCTCGATTGCTTGACCGATGTAGTTCGCTGGCGTCATCTCTTTTAGACGTACTTTCTCGTCTGCAGGGATTTCAAGACCATCGATGAATGCACGCATGCCTTCGCCATCTACACGTTTACCACGAGTTAGCTCTTTTAGCTTCTCGTATGGCTTCTCGATGCCGTAACGACGCATTACTGTTTGTACTGGTTCAGCCAATACTTCCCAGTTTTTGTCTAGTTCAGCAAGTAGCGCAGCACGGTTAACTTCTAGCTTGCTAATACCTTTCAGAGTCGAAGTGTATGCAATGATTGCGTAGCCAACACCCACACCTAAGTTACGAAGAACTGTAGAGTCAGTAAGGTCACGCTGCCAGCGAGAAACTGGAAGTTTTTGTGCTAGGTGGCTAAATACTGCGTTCGCTAGACCAAGGTTGCCTTCAGAGTTTTCGAAGTCAATTGGGTTAACTTTATGCGGCATTGTAGAAGAACCGATTTCGCCAGCAATAGTCTTCTGCTTGAAGTGACCAAGAGCGATGTAGCCCCAAACGTCACGGTCGAAGTCAAGAAGGATAGTATTGAAACGAGCAACAGCATCAAATAACTCAGCGATGTAATCGTGAGGTTCGATTTGAGTTGTGTACGGGTTCCAAGTTACGCCAAGAGATTCAGTGATGAACTCTTCGCTGAACTGGTGCCATTCAACTTCTGGGTATGCAGAAAGGTGTGCGTTGTAGTTACCTACAGCACCGTTGATTTTCGCTAGGATCTCAACGTTTTCGATTTGCTTGTATTGACGTTCCATACGGTACGCAACGTTAGCCATCTCTTTACCCATAGTAGAAGGAGAAGCAGGCTGACCGTGTGTACGAGACAGTAATGGAATGTCACGGTACTCGTTCGCAAGCGCTTTGATAGCTTCAATTACGTTACGGATTTCTGGAAGAATCACGGTATCACGAGCTTCTTTAAGCATAAGCGCGTGAGAGGTGTTGTTGATGTCTTCAGAAGTACATGCAAAGTGAATAAATTCGTTTACAGCGTGAAGTTCAGGAACGCCAGCAACTTTCTCTTTCAAGAAGTACTCAACCGCTTTAACGTCGTGGTTAGTCGTGCGCTCGATCTCTTTGATACGTAGAGCATCTTCTTCACTGAAGTTAGCAGCTAGTTCATCAAGAAACTGGTTAGCTTCTGCACTGAACGCTGGTACTTCTTTGATTGCATCTGTAGCTGCAAGCTTTTGTAACCAACGAACTTCAACGATAGAGCGGTACTTTAGTAGGCCAAACTCACTAAAGATGCTGCGTAATGCAACAGTCTTGCTTCCGTAACGGCCGTCTACTGGTGAAACAGCAGTCAATGCTGACAGTTCCATGGTGTTCTCCTGAATTGAGTTTTCTAAATTTTGAGAGGTTTATACCAGTAACAATCTCAATTGTCACGCATATTGCGCAATCGTTTGCGCGAGAATTGTATTGGTACAAAAAACAAGCTCGCGACGAGGCGCGAGCTAATAAATTACATGCGAGCTAGCAGGATTTGAGCCTGCTCGATCATTTTCTTGCGACCGAAGATAAGGTGACGACGTTTGCCGCCAACCTGACGCCATAACACAGCGCTTCGAATTCCTGATAGCAGCAGAGCACGAACCTTATGCTGGCTCGATGTCTGTTGAAGTACTGCTGGCGTACCAGAAACCTGAATACGAGGGCCAATAGGGCTCACTACATCTAAGTAGATGCTCGCAAGGTTGCTGATCATTTGCTCGTCAAACAGATCGAAGTGCTCAGTTTGACGCTCTGCAGTTTGAATACGATCACCAAGCTGTGACATAGAGTCATTGCGAGCAGATAGTTTACGTTCAAGCGCCATCAAGCTGATGATGTAGCGAGTAATGTCGCTACCAGCAGGAGTACTGTCGATACCTTTTACTAAGCATTCAAGGCCTAGCTTTAGGTTCGCCTCACGGCCAAATACACCCACAGTGTTCGCTGGGTTAGTATTTAAAATGGCATTGAGTGAAGCTTCGAAGGCATCTTTATCACAACGGCCGTCTTTCGCTACTTGTTGAACCAAAGCCACAGCTTGGCAAATTCCAGCGAAAGCAATAGTACGGTCATAAAGTGTATTAGCCACGTAGTAACTCCTAGTTGTTTTCTATCGTTTGTTGTTCGTTCGATTAGATTAGATGCGTTTTTCGATGATACCACCACCAAGACAGACTTCATCTTGGTAGAACACAGCCGACTGGCCTGGCGTTACAGCGATTTGCGGCTCATCGAAGATAACCTTAATGTTATCATCGTCAATTGGGATGATTGTACAAGGAATATCGGTTTGACGGTAACGTGTTTTTACCGTGCATGTCATAACTTCAGTAATTGGTGTGCGATTAACCCAATGAAGCTGAGATGCGAACAAGCCTTCTGATTTAAGAAGCGGGTGGTCTTTACCTTGAACCGCGATCAGAACATTACGCTTAAGATCTTTTTCACCAACAAACCATGGTTCTTCGTTACCGCCGCCACCTTTAGTGCCGCCAATATGAAGACCTTTACGTTGACCCAAAGTGTGGTACATCAAGCCTTGGTGCTGACCAATAACTTGGCCTTCAGGTGTCTCGATGTTACCTGGTTGAGCCGGTAGATATTTGCCAAGGAACTCTGTGAACTTACGCTCACCAATAAAGCAGATACCTGTTGAGTCTTTTTTCTTCGCAGTGATCAAGTCTTGCTCTTCAGCAATACGGCGCACTTCAGGCTTCTCTAATTCACCCACAGGGAATAGGCTGCGTGCCACTTGATCTGAACTTAGCGTGTATAAGAAATAGCTTTGGTCTTTATTGCCGTCTAGGCCACGTAGCATTTCTGGTTTCACGCCAGCGTCTAGCTCTTCTTGAGTTGGGAAAGTACGACGAACGTAATGACCCATCGCAATGTAGTCTGCGTCTAATACTTCATCCGCAAACTCTAAGAATGCTTTGAATTTGATTTCTTTATTACAAAGGATATCTGGGTTCGGTGTACGACCGGCTTTGTACTCTTCAAGAAAGTACTCGAATACATTATCCCAGTACTCTGCGGCAAAGTTGATAGTGTGAAGGTGGATACCTAATTTGTCACATACCGCTTGAGCATCAGCAAGGTCTTCAGCTGCCGTGCAGTATTCTTCGTTATCATCTTCTTCCCAGTTTTTCATGAAAAGGCCTTCTACCTGATAGCCTTGTTGCTGAAGAAGATACGCCGATACTGACGAATCTACACCGCCGGACATACCGACAATTACTTTCTTTTCGCTGTTTCCAGAGCTGATATCTGACATGTCTAAACACCGTTACTATTACTTGGTCGCAGATTCTAACAGAAAGAGAAACACCGCGACAGATCCGAGACCGGAATCACAGTTTCATTTGCACAAATATTGCGCTGACTTCGTTAGAGAATCGCATGAACGCGAGGAGACTCGCTAGGATGTCAGATCTATATGTGGCATAGTCGCTCGAAATCCAAGACCTGAGATAAAAAATGTCTGAACAAAATGAGTTTATGCAAGAAGAACAGTTGATCGAGATTATCGAGAACCAACTTGAAGATGGCCAACCTGTAAAAGTGAAAGAGACGCTGATGCGTTTAATGATGACAGGTACTCCTCGTGAAGAGGCGATTACGGCTATGGCATGTGCACTGGCTATTGAAGTATTTGATGTAATGAAAAACGGCGCTGAGTTTAATCAAAAACGTTACGCCGAGCATTTGGGTATGCTACCTGACTTAAGCTTTATGGAAGGCGAATAAAAAAATAGCCTAGCAAACGTTTGCTATAGTTTGAAAGATTGCCGCGTTAAATATAGCGCGGTAGAATCCGCCACCTATTTCCCCTTGACTTAGACTAGCCTTATGAAATTCCCTGGACAACGTAAATCAAAGCACTATTTTCCGGTTCACGCTCGTGATCCTTTAGTAAGCCAAGCTCAAACTAGCAAAAGAATGTCACGTACTCATATTATCGGTATTGACCAAACTTTGGTGGATATTGAAGCGAAAGTGAGTTCTGAGCTAATCGAAAAATACGGGCTAAGTAAGGGACACTCACTGGTTATTGGTGATGAAGCTGCTGAATCCTTGTATCAAGAATTAAAAGAACAGTGCCTGATCACCAATGAATACGCTGGTGGCACTATTGGTAATACATTGCACAACTATTCAGTACTTGCGGATGACCGTTCAACGCTATTGGGTGTAATGAGCCAAGATATTAAAATTGGTAGTTACGGTTACCGCTATTTATGTAATACATCAAGCAGAATGGATCTGAACCATTTACAAGGGGTAGATGGCGCAATTGGTCGCTGCTTTGCATTAATTACAGAAGATGGTGAACGTACTTTCGCAATTAGCGAAGGACAAATGAACCAATTAAAACCAGAAAGCATCCCTGAGAAAATTTTCAAAAGTGCTTCTGCTTTAGTATTAACGGCGTATTTAGTTCGTTGTAAACCAGGTGACCCTATGCCTGAAGCAACAATGAAAGCGATCGAATACGCGAAGAAATACGATGTGCCTGTTGTTTTAACACTTGGTACTAAATTCGTTATTCAAGATGATCCAGAGTTTTGGAAAGATTTCCTTGAACAGCACGTAACCGTTGTTGCAATGAATGAAGACGAAGCAGAAGCCTTAACAGGTGAAAGCGATCCTCTTGCTGCTTCAGACAAAGCATTAGAGTGGGTAGACTTGGTTCTGTGTACAGCAGGCCCTGTTGGCTTATTCATGGCGGGTTATACTGAAGACGCGGTGAAGCGTGAAACTTCATTGCCGTTGTTACCAGGCTCGATTGCAGAATTTAACCGCTATGAGTTTAGCCGTCCTGCACATAAAGAGTTATGTGACAACCCAACGAAAATCTATTCGCATATCGCGCCTTACATGGGTGGTCCAGAAAAGATCAAGAATACCAATGGTGCAGGGGATGCGGCGCTGTCGGCTTTATTACATGATATGGCAGCAAATAAATATCATAAAGAAAATGTACCGAATTCTAGCAAGCACCAACATGCATTTTTAACGTATTCATCTTTCTCACAAGTTTGTAAATATTCAAACCGTGCAAGTTATGAAGTGTTGGTTCAGCACTCTCCTCGCTTGTCTCGCGGCCTTCCTGAAAGAGAAGACAGTCTAGAAGAAGCATACTGGGAAAGATAAGATATTTTTATCTTTTTCATTTATATTTCTAATAGTGAAATATAAAAAAGGCTCCGAAAGGAGCCTTTTTTGTTTCTGAATATATTGAAGCCGTAAATAATACTTTAGTCGACTTAATATTAATTCTATTGCTTAGTGTTTTATTGATTATTCACTTAGCAAACAGGATGCCTTAAAGAGCAAACTCTTCTAGAGATTTACCAGCATCTAGTTGTTCTTGGATAGCTGAAGGCGTACGGCCTTGACCTGTCCAAGTTTTCTCGTCGCCGTTTGCGTCTACGTATTTGTATTTCGCTGGGCGAGGAGCACGTTTAGCTTTAGTTGTTTTAGATTTTGCTTCACCAGAAAGTGCAGCAATAAGATCTGCAACATCAATTCCGTCTTTTGCAATTTGTTCAGCAATAGCAGAAAGCTTAGCTTCTTGTTCTGCTTTAGCAGCGCGTTCTTCAGCTTCAGACTCTTGACGCTCTTGTACAACAATAGTCAGCTTGTCTAGCGCTTCTTCAAGTTGCTCAAGAGTTAATTCACGTGAGAACGCACGAAGGCTGCGGATATTTAATAGTGTTTTTGTTAATTCAGACATGATATTTCCCATCAAGGTAAACTAAATAATCCTCCTAATAATAAACAGTGCCTAGGAATAAAACAAATAGTATTTCTTGTATTGGTTATTTAAATATAAAAGTGAGATGAATAGTTGAAAAAGAAACGACTCACTTTTGATGAATTTATAATAATTATTAAGATTATCTTAAAAATCGATATGTGACTGGTGGAGTAATTGCTATATGTAGACTATTTTTTTATTGATTAGTTCATTAACAAAAAGACATTTTTGTCGGAATGATATGTTGCATTGTTGCTCTTGATGGGTACAATTGCGGCTACCTGATGCGATGCTTTGGTTAATTTGTTGTTAAACTCTGGTTTGCACAGTTAATAATGTTATCGCACGTAGAGGCGCAATTATAAAAAGTAGTTTTCGTTGGGGTGATGCCAATGAACGGGAATGAAAGGTGTAATTGCCGAAGTAAATTGTATATCTAAACAATTTGCTGGGGTTGTGCTCAATAGGTACAACACTGCCATAGTCTTAATTTTAAACTATGGAGCGCTACTGTAGGGTTGGGTGAAGTGTTCACTTCCCTTTCGCTTAGTTCAACATGAGCTTGATAAACCGTATCAAGTTTGTCTGCAGTAGATCTCTAGCCAAATAAAAAACTGGTTTTTGAAGATCATGAATTTAATAGATTTTGCAACATCGCCTTTATCGCTGCTTCCTCCTTTGGTTGCATTGACTCTAGCTATTGTTACCCGCCGTGTATTGGTTTCCTTGGGTGTTGGTATCGTTATGGGTGCGATTCTACTTGCTGACTACTCAGTAGGTAACGCAGCTAGTTACGTGTTCACTAAAGCATCTGGTGTTTTCATCGAAGATGGTGGCATTAACACTTGGAACATGAGCATCATCGCATTCCTAATTATTCTCGGAATGACAACTGCATTACTCACACTATCTGGTGGTACTCGCGCATTCGCTGAGTGGGCACAGTCTCGTGTGAAGAGCAAACGTGGTTCAAAACTACTTGCTGCCTTCTTAGGCGTATTCATCTTTGTCGATGATTACTTCAACAGCTTAGCGGTAGGTGCTATATCTCGTCCTGTAACAGACCGCTTCTACGTATCTCGCGCTAAGCTAGCTTATATTCTAGATTCTACCGCTGCTCCAATGTGTGTGATTATGCCGGCTTCTAGTTGGGGTGCTTACATCATCACTATTATTGGTGGCATCTTAGTGACACACGGTGTGACTGAGTATTCTGCACTGGGTGCTTACGTTCGTCTTATCCCAATGAACTTCTACGCTGTGTTCGCACTATTAATGGTATTTGCCGTTGCATGGTTCGGTCTAGACGTTGGTAAGATGCGTGAACATGAGATTGAAGCCTCTCAAGGCCGTGGCTTTGAAGGCGACAACGATCAAAAGCAAGCGCACGATCTAAACGAAGAGCTAGACATTCAAGAGAGCGAAAACGGTTCTGTCTCTGATCTTGTTATGCCAATCGTATCGCTAATCGTAGCAACAGTTGCTGCCATGCTTTACACAGGCGGCCAAGCGCTGACTGCTGACGGTCAAGCATTTAACCTGCTTGGTGCGTTCGAAAATACAGATGTAGGCAAGTCTCTTGTTTACGGTGGTGTTTTAGGTCTGCTTGTTGCGCTAGCGACAGTGTTTAAGCAAAAGCTACCAATGTCTGATATCGCAAGAACAATGTGGATCGGTGCTAGCTCTATGTTTGGCGCTATCCTGATTCTTGTGTTCGCTTGGACTATCGGTTCTGTCATCGGTGACATGAAAACAGGTTCGTACCTATCATCTCTAGCAACGGGCAACATTGATTACCACTGGCTACCCGTTATTTTGTTCCTTCTTGCTGGCCTAATGGCGTTCTCGACAGGTACATCATGGGGTACGTTCGGTATCATGCTACCTATCGCGGGTGACATGGCTGCAGCCTCTGACATCGCGCTAATTCTGCCTATGTTAAGTGCGGTTCTTGCGGGTTCTGTATTTGGTGACCACTGTTCTCCAATCTCAGACACAACGATTCTGTCTTCTACCGGTGCTCGTTGTAACCACATTGACCACGTATCGACTCAGCTTCCTTATGCGCTGTCTGTGGCGTTCGTATCGTGTATCGGCTTCATCACTCTAGGTATGACATCATCAACTGGCATCGCGTTCGGCGCAGCGTCTCTAACGTTTGTGGCAGTATGTTTTGCATTGGCTTATTTCTCACGTTGTAAAATGTCGACGTGCAAAAGCTAATCATCACTTGATTGAATAATGAAAAGGGAGGCGTTTGCCTCCCTTTTTTTGTGCTCGTTAATTTAATTTTAAATTTCGTGAAAAAAGTTCGAATAAATGGTTGAAAAAGGGTGTCAGCTTAGTTAGTGTGGAGACAAGACAGCAAACAACCTAAGAGCCGATAAGTATGCGTAAATTAGTAATGAACATTCATCACCATCATCACCCTATCTAGTCTTTCGGGGAGATTTACGTATACCCGGGAGCAAGAATTCTCCCGGAGGTTAAGTCAAAGAATTTAGATTTAAACCCTCGGGACGACAAAGTCTTCCGAGGGTTTTTTAGTTTTAGCACTTTTAAATAATCAATAAATTCAAATATTTGCACAGGGATACAGCAATGCAGACACAACGCCTAAGAATCGCAATTCAAAAGAAAGGTCGCTTAAGTAAAGAGTGCCAAGATCTACTTAAAAAATGTGGTGTTAAATTTAACATCATGGGTGAGCAGTTAGTTGTTCATTCACTAAATATGCCAATCGACTTGTTACTGGTTCGTGATGATGACATCCCAGGTCTTATCATGGACGGTGTAGTTGACCTAGGTTTCATTGGCGAGAATGAACTAGAAGAAGTTCGCCTAGACCGTATCGCTCTAAACGAGCCATCGCAATTCAGCACTCTACGCCGCTTAGATTTCGGTGGTTGCCGCCTTTCTATCGCTATCAACAAAGATGAAGAATACAACGGCCCACAAGATCTTGCGGGTAAACGTATTGCGACAACCTACCCACAACTACTTAAAGCCTACATGGACGAGCAGGGTGTTGAATTCAGCACTTGTATGCTAACAGGTTCGGTTGAAGTTGCTCCTCGTGCAGGTCTAGCTGACGCTATCGCAGATTTGGTTTCTACAGGCGCTACGCTAGAAGCGAACGGCCTGAAAGAAACGGAAGTTATCTTCCAATCTAAAGCAACTCTGATTCAACGCACTGGCGAATTTGATGCAGACAAAATAGCATTGATTGAAAAACTACTGACTCGTATGCAGGGTGTTCAACAAGCGAAAGAGTCTAAGTACATCATGCTTCACGCGCCAACGTCTCAGCTAGAGCAAATCAAAGCGCTATTACCTGGAGCTGAAGATCCTACTGTTCTTCCTCTATCTACAGATAAAGACAAAGTTGCCGTTCACCTAGTAAGTACTGAGAACTTGTTCTGGGAAACTATGGAACAGCTGAAGGAGTTGGGTGCAAGCTCGATTCTAGTATTACCAATCGAAAAAATGATGGGGTAGTGACGATGAGAACCGTTGTTTGGCAATCTTTAAGTGAATCACAGCAAGACTCGGTACTAGAGCGTCCAGCTATTACTGAAGGTGCAAACATCACAGCGACTGTTTCTGATGTTATTGCAAAAGTACGAAATGAAGGCGATGCCGCACTTAAAAAGCTGACTGAAAAGTTCGATCGTGTGACTCCAGAATCCATTCGAGTCAGCTCGACTGAGATTGAAGAGGCATGTGCTCGTTTAACACCAGAAATGAAGCAAGCGTTAGAGCAAGCTTATAGCAATATTGCTAAGTTTCACGAAGCTCAGAAGCCGCAGCCAATTAAGGTTGAAACACAGCCAGGCGTTGTGTGTGAGCAAGTGACACGCGCTATTAATACTGTTGGCCTTTATATTCCGGGTGGCAGCGCGCCACTTCCGTCAACGGTTCTTATGTTAGGTGTACCCGCTCAAATCGCGGGTTGCCGCAAGGTAGTGCTTTGTTCACCTCCGCCAATCGCGGATGAAATCTTGTATGTCGCTAATCTTTGTAAAATCGATGAGGTTTACAATGTAGGTGGTGCTCAAGCTGTTGCGGCGATGGCTTACGGTACGGAGAGTGTCTCTAAAGTAGATAAAATTTTCGGTCCTGGTAATGCGTACGTAACGGAAGCTAAGCGCCAAGTGAGTAACGACTTCCGTGGTTCTGCGATTGATATGCCGGCAGGCCCATCGGAGGTGATGGTGATTGCAGACGAAACTGCGGATGCTGACTTCATTGCTGCTGATCTACTGAGCCAAGCTGAACATGGCCCAGATTCACAGGTTGTATTAGTAACACCATCGCCAGTTATTGCCGACCAAGTAACCGATGCGGTTCAGAAGCAACTGAAAGAACTGTCTCGTGCGAACATCGCTCAGCAAGCATTGGCTTCAAGCCTAATCATCATTGCTGAATCGATCACTCAAGCGATTGCGATTTCTAACTTCTACGGTCCAGAGCACTTGATTGTTCAGACCAAGAACCCACGTGAATTGCTGCCGTTGTTAGACAATGCCGGTTCAATCTTCCTTGGTGACTGGTCTCCAGAATCTGCAGGTGACTACGCATCAGGTACAAATCATGTTCTTCCTACTTACGGCTATACCAAAACCTATTCAAGTTTAGGTTTGGCTGATTTCTCTAAGCGTATGACGGTACAAGAGTTAACGGCTGATGGCTTGAAAGGCCTAGCGCCAACGGTAGTCACAATGGCGGAAGCCGAAGGTTTGGATGCGCACAAACGTGCTGTGACTATCCGAGTTGAAAAACTAAATCGATTTGAACAGTTAAATAAAGCGAAATAAGGGTAGGGCATGGAAAAGTTAGCAAGAAAACAAGTTCAGGCTCTTACACCTTATTTGTCTGCAAGACGCATTGGTGGCAGCGGAGATGTGTGGCTAAACGCTAACGAGTCTCCGTTTGATAACGAGTACAACCTAAACTTGTCTCGTCTAAACCGTTACAGCGAATGCCAGCCGAAAGAGTTGATTGATGCTTACGCGCAATATGCAGGCGTGAAATCAGAGCAAACGCTGACTACTCGTGGCGCTGACGAAGGTATCGAACTTTTGATTCGAGCTTTCTGCGAGCCGAACGAAGATTCGATTCTGTACTGCCCTCCGACTTACGGTATGTATGCTATCAGTGCCGAGACGATTGGTGTTGAGCGCAAGGTTGTGCCTTTAACGGCTGAATGGCAATTGAATCTTCCTGCTATTGAAGCTCAACTAGATAACGTGAAAGTAGTGTTTGTTTGTAGCCCAAACAACCCAACGGGTAACTTGGTTGATCGCAAAGACATCGTCAAACTGCTTGAAATGACGCAAGACAAAGCGATTGTGGTGATGGATGAAGCGTATATCGATTTCTGTCCAGAAGCGTCAACGGTCGACTTGCTTGAGCAATACCCGAACCTTGCGATTCTGCGCACCTTGTCGAAAGCTTTTGCTCTGGCGGGTTTACGTTGTGGCTTTACGCTAGCAAACAAAGCGCTTATCGATGTACTGTTGAAAGTGATTGCGCCTTACCCGGTTCCAATTCCAGTTGCTGACATTGCCGTTCAAGCGCTTTCTGAACAAGGGCTTGCGCGAGCGAAGTTCCAAGTTCTGGATTTAAGTGCTAACCGAGCGTATTTGCAAGCAGGTTTGTTGGGTATGCCTCAAGTGACGGTATTTGATGGTTGGGGTAACTACTTGCTGGTTAAATTCCCGAACGGCGATGAGTTGTTCAAAGCGGCATGGGACACTGGCATCATCTTGCGTAATTCGCCAATTGAAGACTGTGTTCGTATTAGTATTGGTAACCGCGAAGAGTGCGAAAAGACACTTGGATTCATTCGTAACTTTTTTCAGTAACGAAAGGCTTACCATTAATAACATTTGTCAGTCTGAGTTGATTAAAAACAGACTGGCAAATGAAACCAATATTTTGGGTTAGCGTTTGATTTTAGCTAGGCCAGCAGATTTAAAATTAAAAGGAAGTTCAAGTGAGTAAACAACAGAAAATACTTTTTATAGACCGTGATGGCACCTTAATTGTTGAGCCGCCAGTCGACTTTCAAGTAGACCGTTTAGACAAACTAAAATTCGAACCGCTAGTGATCCCTAGCCTACTGGCATTGCAAGATGCGGGTTACCGTTTAGTGATGGTGACTAACCAAGATGGTCTAGGCACAGATAGCTACCCACAAGAAGAGTTCGATGCTCCACACAATATGATGATGGAGTTCTTTGAGTCTCAAGGCGTTAAGTTTGACGATGTGCTTATTTGCCCTCACTTTGACGAAGACAACTGCTCTTGCCGTAAGCCTAAACTGGGTATGGTTAAAGAATACCTACAAGGCGGCAAAGTCGACTTCCAACACTCTGTTGTCATTGGCGATCGAATGACGGATCTTCAACTTGCTGAGAACATGGCAATTCGTGGTATCCAATACGGCCCGGATGCAGAAACGGAAGGCACACTCAACTGGCCACAGATCGTTAAAGATTTAACGGTTAATGCCCGTGTTGCTGAAGTGGTTCGTACGACCAAAGAAACCGATATTAAGGTAGCCGTAAACCTTGATGAAACCGGTGGCAACAAGATCGATACTGGCATGGGTTTCTTCGATCACATGCTTGATCAAATCGCGACACACGGCGGTTTCCAAATGAACCTGACTGTGCAGGGCGACCTACACATTGATGATCACCACACAATCGAAGACACCGCTCTCGCTTTAGGCCAAGCACTTAAAGATGCATTAGGCGATAAACGTGGTATCGGCCGTTTCGGTTTCAGCCTGCCTATGGATGAGTGCTTAGCTCAGTGTGCTCTAGACCTATCTGGTCGTCCGTACCTAAAATTTGATGCTAAGTTTAGCCGCGAGCAAGTGGGTGACCTTTCTACGGAGATGGTGGTTCACTTCTTCCGTTCTTTAACCGATACATTGGCTTGTACATTGCATCTTTCTTCAGCTGGTAATAATGATCACCACATTATTGAGAGCCTGTTTAAAGCGTTTGGTCGTACTCTTCGCCAAGCAATCAAAGTTGAAGGTAATGAATTACCAAGCAGCAAAGGCGTTCTGTAAGGCTAACGTTAGCAAGGAAAAACAATGAAAGATCAAAAAGTTGTTATTATTGATACTGGTTGTGCCAACGTTTCCTCAGTGAAGTTTGCGATTGAACGTCTGGGCTACGCAGTTGAAATTTCGAAAGAACCAAAAGTTGTTCTAGCTGCGGACAAGCTGTTCCTACCCGGTGTAGGTACAGCAAGTGAGGCAATGAAAAACTTGCAAGAGCGTGACCTTGTTAGTCTTGTGAAACAAGTAGAGAAACCTTTGCTGGGTATCTGTTTAGGTATGCAGCTGTTAGGCAAACTGTCTCAAGAGAAAGGCCAAAAAGCTGACGAGTTAGTTGAATGCTTAGGATTGTGTGATGGCGAAGTTCGTTTACTTGAAACGGGTGATTTGCCATTACCACACATGGGTTGGAACACAGTAACCGCGACACCTAACCACCCTCTATTCAAAGATATTGAAGAGGGCGAGTACTTCTACTTTGTACATAGCTTCGCAATGCCAGTGGGTGACTACACAATCGCACAATGTGATTACGGTAATCCGTTCACTGCGGCAGTGCAAAGTGGCAATTATTATGGTGTTCAATTCCACCCAGAGCGATCTTCGAAAGCTGGCTCTAAGCTGATTCAGAACTTCTTGGAATTGTAATAAGGATTAGGCAGCGGCTACCGTTACCAGATAAGGAATGTAAATGATTATTCCCGCGTTAGATTTAATTGAAGGCCAAGTTGTTCGCTTATTTCAAGGGGACTACGGGCAAGTAACAGAATACAAAGTCGATCCAGCAGAGCAGTTCAATCTGTATCACCAAGCTGGCGCAGGTTGGCTTCACCTTGTTGACTTAACGGGTGCAAAAGACACAACCGCTCGTCAACTTGACCTCATCGCCAAGCTACTTTCTAGTACGCCTGCCAATATCCAAATTGGTGGTGGTGTCCGTAACGAGCAAGATGTGGTCGACCTACTTGAAGCTGGCGCACAGCGCGTTGTGGTTGGTTCTACAGCAGTTAAGCAACCTGAGTTGGTTAAAGGTTGGATGGAGAAGTACGGCGCGGAAAAAATCGTGCTGGCTCTGGACATCAACATTGACGAAAGCGGCACACGTAAAGTGGCGATTTCAGGTTGGCAAGAAGATTCAGGCGTGACCATTGAAGCGCTAATTGAAGATTACCTCACGGTTGGCCTTAAACACGTTCTGTGTACTGATATTTCACGTGATGGCACGCTAGAAGGGTCAAACGTAGAGCTCTATGTTGATCTTTGTAAGCAGTACCCACAAGTGCAATTCCAATCATCAGGTGGCATTGGCAGTCTAGCTGATATCGAAGCACTGAAAGGCAGCGGCGTTGCGGGTGTGATTGTTGGTCGCGCACTGCTTGATGGCAAGTTCACAGCAGAGGAGGCATTTGCATGTTGGCAAAGCGAATAATCCCCTGTTTGGATGTCCGTGATGGGCAAGTGGTTAAGGGCGTTCAATTCCGCAACCACGAAATTATTGGTGACATCGTACCGCTAGCACAACGCTACGCAGAAGAGGGCGCTGATGAATTAGTATTTTACGATATTACCGCATCAAGTGATGGCCGTGTGGTCGATAAAAGCTGGGTAAAACGCGTAGCAGAAGTGATTGATATTCCTTTCTGTGTGGCTGGTGGTATTAAGTCCGCGGAAGATGCAGCGCGTATTCTTGAGTTTGGTGCAGATAAAGTATCCATCAACTCGCCTGCATTGGCTAACCCACAGCTGATCACTGACCTAGCTGATAAGTTTGGTGTGCAGTGTATCGTTGTCGGTATCGATTCATACTTCGATAAAGAGACGGGTAAATATCAGGTTTACCAATTCACAGGCGATGAAGCGCGTACCAAAGCAACCAAGTGGGAAACCAAAGATTGGGTGCAGGAAGTACAGAAACGTGGTGCAGGTGAGATTGTGTTAAACATGATGAACCAAGATGGCGTTCGCAACGGCTATGATATCGACCAGTTAAACATGGTACGTTCAGTGTGTAATGTACCCCTGATTGCATCAGGTGGCGCTGGTGCGATGGAGCACTTTGCTGAAGCCTATAAAAAAACCAACGTGGACGGAGCACTTGCGGCTTCGGTATTCCACAAGCAAGTCATCAATATTGGTGAACTTAAACAGTATTTGAAACAACAAGATGTAGAGGTGCGACTATGAGTTTTGAACCCGTAAGCTTATCAAAAACAGAAGTAGGCGCATTGTCAGAGCGTATTGATTGGGAAAAAGTAGATGGCTTAGTGCCGGCTATTGTTCAAGATTACCAATCGAGCCAAGTGCTGATGATGGGATACATGAACCCAGCAGCGCTCGAGAAAACAGGTGAAACTGGCCAAGTGACGTTTTTCTCTCGCACTAAAGAGCGCCTTTGGACCAAAGGTGAAACGTCGGGTAACGTATTACAACTGCAAAACATGTCATTGGATTGTGACAACGATACCTTGCTGGTTAAGGTTAATCCCATTGGCCCAACGTGCCACACAGGTACAACAACGTGTTGGGATGGCGACAAGCAAGAAGAAACACAGATGGTGTGGCTTCATCAGCTTGAGCAGCTACTGGCTGCCCGCAAGGACGCAGACCCTGAGTCTTCTTATACTGCCAGTTTATATGCCCGTGGCACCAAGCGTATTTCGCAAAAAGTGGGCGAAGAAGGCGTTGAAGTCGCGCTTGCGGCGACGTCGGGCGATAAGGCGGAATTAGTGTGTGAATCAGCAGACTTGATTTATCACTTGATGGTTCTTTTACAAGACCAAGGCTTATCGATGAACGATGTGGTGAACAAATTAAAAGAGCGCCATAAGTAAGCTCTCTTTAGATTTTAAAAACCACGTAAAAGACAGATAAAAGCCCCGTAAACAACCATTTTTACGGGGCTTTTTAGCTTTTTAGCTTTTTAATTTTCAAGATTTCAAGATTTCAAGATTTCAAGATTTCAAGATTTCAAGATTTCTAAGTCCTACGCCACTTTTCTAACCTCTGACTTTGCGTCATTCCGAGGAGCCTAGGCGAGATCAGGAATCTCTTTCAGCATTTTAGTATTTTAAACGCAGCTCTTACCCGCAGCACTTCTTATATTTCTTTCCGCTACCACAGATACATGGGTCATTGCGGCCGATTTTAAAACTTTCAACCGTTTGGTTTAGACGCGGGTCAATCTCTGGCTCTGATCGTTCTTCTTGCTCAGGGAAGGTGCCATCAATGTAATACCAAAGACAGTCTTCACGAACAAAGCGCGAACGTTCTTGCATACAGAACTGCTCAGCCTCATCGTTGAAGTAAGCTTTAAACTCAACAAAGCCTTCGTTCTCATGTGAACCTGTGGCTGTACCGATGACTTCTAAACCCGCCCAATCACTATCTATGGATTCAGCAATACCTTCTCTCTGCGCTTCTGCATTACAAGTCGGGTGGTAAGTAGCAACCACATAATCAACTAAACCAAGTACATGTGCAGAATAACGTGAGCGCATTAATTGCTCGGGTGTTTCAACTGCACTGTGGTTAAGGTGTGCTGATTCGCAACATTGTTGGTAAGTATTTTTGCTACCGCATGGGCATAAAGGCATAGTCAGATCCTGTAAAAATGGCCTCTATTAAGAGGCCATATATGAATGCGTTGGAGTTTACCAAGAAACGATCGCTCACCAAAGCTTAGTTTCTATTGAAGCAGCAATGTGAAGTGAACTATTTCAACGAAGGTGATAACAGCTCTTGAGCCCAAGTAGTCGCTTCATCGTAAGCTTGACCAAGTTCCGCTTCACTTAGCTTGAGAAGTTTACGGATGCGCGTTGCTTCGTCCCATCGAGCTTGCTCATAAGCGATAACCATCGCCAAAATTGCACCCAGCACACCTTTTCGTTGAATCAGAGCTTGCTTGATCTCTTCATCGATTGGTACTGAGTCCAAGACTTGCTGTAACGGTTGGTCAAAGAGTGAATCAAGTAGAGAGAACATACCGGTCAAAAAGGCTTGTCCGGGTTCTACCTTTACATTCATTTTTTCTACTAAGAGTTCACACTCACGTGCTCGTAACACGGCTAAACCATAGAGTGAATCCGGCTTATCTTCTTTCGCTGAGGCAATCGCTACCAGTGAAACGAACTTACGCAGCTTTTGCTCGCCAAGGAAAATAAGTGCTTGGCGGAATGAACGAATGGTCGTTGCTGAGCCGCCTGCGGAGTTCACGTAGGCAAGTAACTTGTAAGACAGCGTGACATCTAGCGTAATTAAACGTTCTACTTCGCCAAAGTCGATAGGGTCGTGCGCAATCTCTTTTAACAGCTGAACAATCGTCAAAAACGCAGGGTTGAGAGCGCGAGTTTGAATCATTTCCGGCTTGCTGAAGAAATAACCTTGGAAGTAGGTGAAGCCTGCTCTATTTGCTTCTTGATATTCATCGTAAGTCTCGACTTTTTCTGCGAGGAACTTAATATCCAACCCTTTGAGAGAGTTCATGAACATCGAAGCTTTCGCGATTGAGATCAAACGGATATCAAACTTGATAATTGAAACGTACGGTAAAAAGCGCTTCCATGCTTTGCTTGGTACAAAGTCGTCTAACGCGATAGTGTAACCCGCGTCATAGATAGCTTTTATTGCTTCAAGTAGTTCGTCTGTTGGTTCGCAGTCTTCAAGAACCTCAACAACGAGGCTTTCTTTGGGGAACAGAGTCGGGACTAAGTTGATTAGGCTTGCATAAGGGAAGTTCACGAACCCCAATTTATCACCCAACGTATTATAGTGAGTTGATAAAAAGTGATCGGAAAGCAAACGGCTAGTAGCGAGCTCCGGCTCTACTTCAGGGAAAGTGTTCTTAGGACCATCCCTGAATAGCAACTCGTAACCTATGGTTTTCTTGTCTGTATCGAGTATTGGTTGACGCGCTACGTATGAATATTTCAACTTGGTACTGTGTTCGGTTTATTTCTGGTAGAGAGATAATAGCTAATTCAGTAGAAATTACCATACACTTTCTATGAAAGTCTGACCGATAATAATAATCAAAGTGAAAGTTTAAGAGTGATGTTAAAAGCGGTTGCTAAACTCTCGATTCTGTAGTTCAAAACTTTGCGGAGTGAACACCAGCACTGAACCTTGCGTATACCAATCACCCAATACGATACGAGTTTTAGTGCAATCATTGACGTTAAAGGTGTGGATGTCAGGGCGATGAGTATGGCCGTGGATCATAAGATCGACGCTGTTTCGTTCCATCACATCTTCCACTTCCTGTTGTGTCACATCCATGATGTCGAGGGATTTGGTCTGCTTGTCATCTTTGATGTCAGATTGAACCTTCGAGACAATTTTCTTCTTGATGAAAAATGGAATTCTGTTGAAGACCCATTGCAGCCAGGGTTGATGCACTTTTTCACGGAAGGCGAGGTATTTTACATCTTCGGTACACAGGGTATCACCATGCAACACCACCGCTTTTTGTCCGTAGATATCGATTGTTGATACTTCATCTAGAAGTTGCACGCCCGTTTGCTTGGCAAATTTTTTACCAACTAAAAAGTCGCGGTTACCTTGTGTGAAGTAGCAAGGTACGCCCGTTTTCACTAAGTCGATAAACGCTTGGCGGATAGAAGTCGCGAACTCACTCTTATCGTCGTCACCAATCCAGAATTCGAAAAGGTCGCCTAACACGTAAAGTGCATCAGCTTCTACGGCTTCTTTCTTCATAAAGGTTAAGAAGCAGTCAGTGATATCTTGTCGTGACGGAGTAAGGTGCAGGTCTGATATAAAATATGTTTTCATAGGTCTAAAAAAAGGGAGCGATTCGCTCCCTATATCCTGATTTTATCGGGTCATCAATTATTAATACTAATCGAAAGCGATGAATTAAGCTTCGATTGTAGTACCAGTGATGATCACTTCTTCTAGAGGTACATCTTGGTGCATACCCATAGAACCAGTGCTAACACCTTTGATCTTGTTTACGATGTCCATGCCTTCAACAACTTCTGCGAATACACAGTAGCCCCAACCGTCTAGGCTTTCGCTACGGAAGTTTAGGAAAGAGTTGTCGTTAACGTTGATGAAGAACTGAGAGCTCGCTGAATGCGGTTCCATAGTACGAGCCATTGCTAGCGTACCAACTTTGTTCGCTAGGCCGTTGTTTGCTTCGTTCTTGATAGTTGCACGAGTTGTTTTTTCTTTAAGGCCAGAAGTCATGCCGCCGCCTTGAACCATGAAACCATCGATAACACGGTGGAATAGCGTGTTGTCGTAAAAACCGTCACGGCAATACTGTAGGAAGTTTGCGCTTGTTTCTGGTGCTTTTTCTTCGTTAAGTTGAACTTTGATGTCACCAAAATTTGTGTGAAGGATGATCATGATTGTTACCTTACTGTCTTTTTAATATGAAGTTCGAATTCTAGCGCATGTTGGCGGACTTTCAAATCACCAAATCATTAACTTAACTTGGTTGTTTGAGGTAATTACTGCTTTGGGGGATTACCTAATAACGCATGAATTGATATACTTGACCTCTTATTTTGATTAATACACAAATATAGATAGAGATCATGCTGAAAATTTATAACACACTCACAAGACAGAAAGAGGAATTCAAACCAATTACAGCTGGCAAAGTCGGCATGTATGTCTGTGGGGTAACCATATACGATCTCTGTCACATTGGTCATGGCCGCACGTTTGTTTCTTTCGATGTAGTAACTCGTTACCTTCGTTACCTTGGTTACGATTTGAACTTCGTTCGTAACATCACTGATATCGATGATAAAATCATCAAGCGCGCTAATGAAAACGGTGAGTCTTGTGATTCTCTGACTGAGCGCCTGATCGGGGAAATGCACGCGGACTTCGATGCATTGAACATGAAGCGCCCTGATGTTGAGCCTCGTGCGACTGAATTCATCACTGAAATCGTTGAGCTTGTTGAAAAGTTAATTGAGCGTGGTTTTGCTTATGTTGCAAGCAACGGCGACGTGATGTTCGAAGTTAAGAAATTTGACGAATACGGTAAGCTTTCAAAGCAAGACCTTGATCAGCTTCAAGCGGGTGCTCGTGTTGATGTTGATTCTGCAAAACGTAGTCCGTTAGATTTCGTTCTTTGGAAGATGTCTAAGCCAGGTGAACCTACGTGGGAATCACCATGGGGTCCAGGTCGTCCGGGTTGGCACATCGAGTGTTCAGCGATGAACTCTTCTATTCTTGGCAATCACTTCGATATCCACGGTGGCGGTTCAGATCTACAGTTCCCGCATCACGAGAACGAAATCGCACAATCTTGCTGCGCACACGGCACACAGTATGTGAATACTTGGATGCACAGTGGCATGGTGATGGTAGACAGAGAAAAAATGTCTAAGTCACTGGGTAACTTCTTCACTATCCGTGACGTGCTTCAGCATTACGATGCAGAAACAGTACGTTACTTCCTAATGTCTGGTCACTACCGCAGCCAACTGAACTACAGCGAAGATAACCTAAACCAAGCTCGTGCATCACTTGAGCGTCTCTACACATCACTTCGTGGCCTAGACGTTACAGCAGCTCCGGCTGGTGGTGAAGAGTACGTGACTCGTTTCTCTACAGCGATGAACGATGATTTCAACACTCCAGAAGCTTATTCAGTACTGTTTGAAATGGCTCGTGAAATCAACCGCATCAAAACTGAAAGTGTCGAAAAGGCAAGTGCACTAGGTGCATTGATGCGTGAACTAGCAGACATCATCGGTATTCTTCATCAAGATCCAGAGGCTTTCTTGCAAGGTGATGCGGCAGGCAACGATGACGAAGTGGCTGAAATCGAAGCGTTGATTAAGCTACGTAACGACTCTCGTGCTTCGAAAGATTGGGCGAATGCCGACCTTGCACGTGATAAGCTAAACGAGTTGGGCATTGTTCTGGAAGACGGCCCAGAAGGTACGACTTGGCGTCGTAAGTAAATCTTATAAAAAGGGCTGATTTTCAGCCCTTTTTTCTAGCAAAAATTCTTTAATTTCACCTTTGCTTTTATCTTCAACTTTTAAATAACAGGAATATTTCTGTGGCTCAGATGTATTTTTATTACTCGGCAATGAATGCGGGTAAATCGACAACGCTTCTTCAATCTTCATTTAACTACCAAGAGCGTGGCATGACGCCAGTGATCTTTACTGCAGCGCTAGATGATCGCTATGGTATCGGTAAAGTTAGCTCGCGAATTGGTCTTCAATCTGAAGCTCAACTGTTTAAAAACGACACCAATATGTTTGACGCAATCCAAAAACTCAATGAAGAAGAAAAGCGTCATTGCGTTTTGATTGATGAGTGTCAGTTCTTGTCGAAAGAGCAGGTGTACCAGTTAACAGAAGTGGTCGATAAACTGCATATCCCTGTACTTTGCTACGGTTTACGTACTGATTTTTTAGGTGAACTGTTTGAAGGTAGCCGTTACTTATTATCTTGGGCAGATAAACTGGTTGAGCTTAAAACCATTTGTCACTGTGGCCGTAAAGCTAATATGGTAATCCGTACCGACGAGCACGGTGTGGCGATTGCTGAAGGTGACCAAGTGGCTATTGGCGGGAATGATCAGTATGTTTCAGCTTGCCGTTTGCACTACAAAGAAGCGTTAGGTAAATAAGCCGATCTCAGAGTTCAGCTTGCTAAAACGAAAAACGGTGACCAAGTGTCACCGTTTTTGTTTATTGAGCCTGTGTTTTTGCTTTATTCCAAGTCGCGCCTTTGCTTTATTCGAAGTGGAGCTTTTGATTTATTCGAAGCCAAGCTGCTTCAAGGCTTGATAGGCATGATCAACGTCATCGGGGATTGGCATCTCAATTTGAAAGCCTTGGGCTGGGTAGAATTTGATTCGTTCATAATCAGCAATCAATGCGCCCAAAACCATGTCTAACGGCAACTCTTCATTAAAGTAATCATCCCAATTTTGCCATTGCGAAGTCACGGTAATTTCTACACTCTCTTCAGGCCATTGTTTACTAAACGTGGCGTAGGTGCGTTTCTCCATAAAGGGCTTCTGTACTAAGGTTAGTTTTTTCGGTGACAACCCTTGCTCAGTCAGCAGCTCGTGGGTGAATCGTACATTTTCCCCAGTATTGGTTGCGTGTTTCTCTATGATAATTGCAGAACCTGGTACACCACAATCTTGTGCGATAGAAGCGAAAGTTTCTGCTTCTGAACGCTCAAAGCTTCCTTCTGTAAAACGTCCCACACCACCAGAAAAAACGATGTATGGAGCAATTTTTTGATGATATAACTCGGCAGCGTATTCAGCGACACGAGTATCATTACTGCACAGCACAAAGATGCAATCTGAAGGCGTAACCTTGTGGCCCATAGACATGAAGTTCCAAAGGATGTCGATCGAACGATGTAGCTTAATCCTTGAGTTATTTGTTACAGATTGCTTAGCTATGGATTGATTAGTCATAAAGAGCGTCCAGCGTGGATTCAAATTTAAACGAGTAACCCAAGTCGAGAATCTTTTTCGAAGAGATCAGCTTGTCTGGTGTATCGACCACGAGGGGCAGCGGCTCACTGCTGTTGGCGCTTTTCAGTGCAGCGGCATAAAATTCCGCCTTACTCACCGTGTTCGGGGTCGTAACATTAACCACTTCGTTATGCAGTTGGTTGATAGCGAAGTTGACCGCGCCAATCGCGTCGTCAAGATGAAGCATGTTGGCAGGAGCTTGAGTGCTGACCTGTTTCAATTTACTTGCAAACCTAGATGGGTGGCGGCTAGGGCCGATTAACCCACTGAAGCGAAGGATGGTGTAGTCGATACCGGAATCAATGATGCACTGTTCTGCTTGTAGCATCACGCGTGCATTGTCCGAAAATGAGTTGGCTTGTTCATCGCTCGACGTAGAAATCGCTAATGAGGCATCTTGCTCGTATAAGATCCCTGGCTTGGTCGGGTAGACCGTAGTCGAGCTAACCATGATCAGCTTTTTGACATTGGCTTTCTGACAAGCATTGGTTAGCTGTTGCCAGTATTCAGCATATTCTTGTCCCGCACCTTTTCTAAAGCCGGGAGGGAAGCTACCAATGACGATCTCTGCATTATTTTCGAGTAACAGTGAATAGAGTTGGCCGATAGTATGCTCAGGCTCCGATGAGTCAAAGCTGAAAACTTCACATGGGATACGTTTGTTACCAATGGTGTCTGCACCCGCTCGGGTCGTTTTTGTGACCACCACTTGGTTACCATGTTTTTCTAGATGTTTAGATAAAGGTGCACCGACCCATCCTGCACCAACAATAAATATAGAAGCCATGTGTTCCTCACAACTGCAAATGACGAATTTACAATAAGCCTAACAAACCTTTGCCCAAAAATGAAAAAACTCCACGGCCGAGGCGAGTGGAGTTTTTACTGGAACAATGGAGATTTAGTTTAGTACGCGAAGTAGTTTGTCTGCGCGCTCTGCCATCTGTATACCTTCATCTGTTAGGTAACCGCCGTCTGGCTGAGTACAAAGGTTCTTTTCGAATAGGCGCTTAACAGCGTCTTGAGTTTCTTGAGCTGCCTCTTGATGAACTTTAATTCCAGTAGCGGCACTACTTACATCAAATTGAAGAAGGAGGTTTAAATCAGCAATGTTTTCAGCGTTGTACTTCATAATTAACCTATATATTCATAACGTTCTCTACCTTCACCTTAGTGCGCATTCACGGCTCAGGCAATAGCAAATAAAGAGAATTGATAAGTGATACCAAATTGATTGATTAATCATCGAGTGATGAGTTTATTTTGGTTATATTGGGTGATTTGCATCCACTTAAATCATCAGTGATGTTTATTGCTAAGCGGTTGTAATATATTGTGACTAGAAATAATTTGCATTGAGCGAATATTGTATAAAAAGGATATGCATAAGTGAGAGCGAACAAAGTAGCATTAATGATCAGTATGCTATTTGCTATCGCAGGGTGTCAGAGTACACCTTCAGAGCAGACAGACGCGAACCAAACCACAAACAACAATAACCAATCTACAATCGAGGTCCGTTCATTTCAGTCTGTCCAAAGCGTTTACTCCGAATGGGAGGCTAAGCTCGCAGACCACGCTCAGTTGTCTCTCTATGCTCCAGAGAATTACAATGAACTATTAGACGCTTGGGACGACGCTGAAAGCATTTATGCGGATTTACTGAAAGACGAAACTCGGCTCACCAAGAGTTATTCAATTTTTTCGAGCCTGACTTACGCTGAAGCTTTTGATGAAAAAATTGCGTTGATCAAATCAAACTATGACTCGATATTAGTGCTAAAGAAGAAGGCTGACCGAGTACTAGCGGATTCGATTGTGCAAATGGATTACCTCAAGTTCCTTGGCGCAGATACCATGTTTACCTCGAGCTACAAACGCTTGTATTCAGAATACAGCGAGTTGTTTGAATATGTGCTGGTCGATGAGCTTGAAGACGCTCAAGAAGCACAGGTGGAGTTTCTTAATAATGCTCGCTTATTGGAAGTTAAAGTGGCACATAAGAAATACATCGAACCATTGAAGGACGAGTTAGAGTTCTTGGAAGATGAAGATTTTGATGACGTTGCTCCACTGACGTTTGCTAAAGCAGCATCTCAAATTGCTTTGGCAGAAAGCCAAGTCAAAGCCAGTCCTCGTGAAAAGTCGATCATTGAAGATGCGGTCCACGCTGCGGAGTTTGAGTTGAACCACGTGCGCAGTGTCGCTCATGAAGTCAAAGTGCTAGCGAGCGTAAAAGGCGACAAATTCGAACAGTCGGTTTTGAATGCAGAGAATCAGTTGTTGAGCATTTCACAAGTAGTTAATGATGAAGATTACCGAGATGTTGGGTTGCGTCAGCAATCTCAGAAAATTGTATCGAGTGTGAAAGCGTTAAAAAGCTTAGATATGACAGCGTCATTAAAGTCAGAAATTGAAACTTTGACTGAACAACTCGCTAAGCTAGAGAGTGATAATCAGAAGCAGGCGCAACAATTGTCTGAGGCGACTAAGCATAGCAATCTTCTAGATGAGCAGATTACCAAGAGTGATGCGCATATTAAGAGTTTAGAAGAGCTAGTGGACAGTTTGAGAAATCTAGGTGGTAAAGTTGCCAATGAAAGTGATTCTGATGTAATCCCTTTGAGTACTGGATCGAATCTAGAGGGCTCTGCTCTAGAACAATCATCAGAAGAAGTGATTGAACCTTCGGTTTAGCATCACTAATTTCTTTATTTGTGATTCAGTTAAAAGCGCCTAAGGGCGCTTTTTTACGTTCTGTTGATCTATATCAAAATCTAGAGGCAACAGCGATCTGTGAGTCATTATAGTGTACGTTATTCCTTTGCTTTCTTTCGTAACTTATTGATATTTATAAGTGTGCCATTTTTTAAGTTGATAACCTTTCATTCAGCATAGTTTTCTTTTTACTACTAAAGTTGTATGAATTTTGAATAACTTGGGCTATTTCCTTTCCACAAGGTTGTGGGAGGTATTTTGAGTCCCAAATAGCTCTTGAATTCAGAAATGAAAGAGAGGATTATCTCGCTCCCGACAACATGTTTCAAAATGTAAATCATCATGAATCTGAACCAATTTGACTCATTATTACCGCCACAAATGGCTGAGCGCGCTGCAGATATTGGCGTAGGTAAAGCAACCAAAGATCCAACCAAATCTTTTCTCCTAGCGATTTCAGCTGGCATACATATCGGTATTGCGTTTGTGTTCTACACAATTGTAACCACTGGCGCTGGTGATTTACCTTGGGGTATTACTCGCGTTCTAGGTGGCCTTGCATTTAGCTTGGGCTTAATCCTCGTTGTTGTTACTGGCGGTGAACTGTTTACCAGTTCGGTGCTCACTCTCGTTGCTCGCGCAAGCGGCAAGATTACCTGGGGAACCCTAGTAAAGAACTGGGCGACCGTTTATATCGGTAACCTTATTGGTGCTTTATTGCTAGTGGCATGCATGCTTCTGACTAAACAGTACATGTTCGACCATGGGCAAGTGGGTTTGAATGCGATGGCCATTTCTCAGCACAAAATGCACCATGGTTTTATCCAAGCTATCGCGCTTGGCATCATGTGTAACGTATTGGTTTGTATCGCGGTATGGATGACGTTTAGTGGACGAACACTGACTGACAAAATTGCAGTACTGATTTTACCTGTCGCGATGTTTGTATCATCGGGCTTTGAGCACTGTATTGCGAATATGTTCCAAGTCCCTTTAGCTATCGGTATCAAAACATTTGCTCCTGCTGAATTCTGGACAATGACAGGGGCTAATCCGGCAGACTATGTTGACCTAAACATGATGGATTTTCTGATGAACAACTTGCTGCCCGTTACTATCGGTAACATCATTGGCGGCGGTATCTTTGTTGGCATGTGGTATTGGTTGATTTATTTACGCGATTGATAAAGATGGCGGATCAACAAAGCTTGCGTGACTAGCTCTGTGACAAGATTAGTTAAAGCTCAGTGAAAACATTGAACTGACTTATGACATTTACAAGACGGCCTGCATTGCAGGCCGTTTTTTATTTGTGGAAAACTTACTCGTTGATTTCCTAAATTATCATCTGAACGCTTAACAACGCAGTTCTGCTCGTGTGTATATGTCTTTGAAATCACCCAAGGATCAATGGCGATGATCTTTGTTCGAGCCGAAATGGACAAAAAAGGATCTATATTGATTTGGTTATCCACAATTTCTGTGGATAACCTGTATCAAATTCAGTGAGTAACCAGATCTAAGAGGAGTCGGGAGGTTATTTTGAAGGCTGTATTTGAGCGAGAACTCGCCCTTCTTTGGTCAAAGAAGTCTTTAAAGAAAGGTGAAGTGCGAGCGCCAATGAACTACTCATCATCACGAAAATAGCCAACATGATCATCAGTTGATACTTAATTGCGATCATTGGTGAAGCTCCCCCTAAGATTTGTCCTGTCATCATTCCTGGTAGCGTTACCAAGCCTGTGGTTGCCATTGAGGCCATAATAGGAGACATCGCTTTCTGTATAGCATTACGTACAAAAGGCGCTGCAGCATAAGTAGGAGACGCGCCTAACGCGATTGCTGCTTCATATTCTGATTTCTGTGTTTCAAAAGCACCAAACAGGTTCTGCAATGCCACTATATTACTGCTTAAGCTATTACCCAATAACATCCCTGCGATCGGGATAAGGTACTGAGCGTTAAAAACCGGTGTTGGTTTAATGATAAATAAGCAGATGAACAAGACAATGGGTACACAGGTTACCGCTAGGCTCACAGCGACAGGCACTAACAAGAGGTTTCGGGGTAATTTGGACTTTTCAACAATCGAGCTTGCCCCAACGATAATCATCGTAAATAACCACAGTAAATTGACCCACAAGCTATTCAAAGTGAACAGGTATTCTAGGTAGAGGCCAACCAGAAATAGCTGAACAGTCATGCGAATGATGCTGATAGAAGCCTCTTTTCCAAGGCCAAGTTTTAGCTTGTGGTTGATTACAATTGGTAGCAAGAGAAGTGAACTGAAAAACAATAATTGCCACCAAGATATATCAATAACGTCTTGCATAATGCTTCCTTTTAATAAGGCTTCTATCATATCTGAAAGTGCCAAATGATGCATTTCAGCGTCATACCTGTCGAACTCAAAAAAGGCTCAATTATTTAACATTCAAAGTACAAAATAATGGTTATTTGAGGGTTTTATGGCTACTACTTAGTAGGTAAAACGTTAAAATTGGTTACAATGTGGTTGCGAAAATGTTGGTTTTTAACATTTGTGAAATATACTTAATTCTTCACATTTGTTAATACTTTTTAATAACTTTGTTTAACTAAAAACAAGTTTGGATGACCTCAAAAAAGTATTGATTAGCAAGGGATATAACAGGAGATTTGATTGAACCCTACTTTGTGTATGGTCTAAAATTTGTTGTTAGATACTCAAGAACTTTAGCTCCTTAGAATGAGCTACTCGAAATTACTAAATACAAAATAGGCAAAATGTATGAGTGATGTTAATAAAATTGAAACTGGCGAAAAACGCTCGTTGGAGTGGAAGTCATTCCTCTTCATCGCAGTGGTTCTCTTTCCAATATTAAGTGTGGCTTTTGTAGGAGGCTACGGCTTTCTAGTTTGGGCACTGCAAGTGTTTGTATTAGGTCCTCCAGGTGCACACGGCGGCATGTAATGCCCTCTTGCTATCACATTTTTATTAGAACTAATTTTTAAGAGAGCTAAACATGAAATCATTTTTAGTTAAATTATGGCGCACAATGACTCGCCCAGCAGTACACATCAGTCTTGGTGTACTAACTATGGGTGGCTTTATCGCCGGTGTTATTTTCTGGGGCGGTTTTAATACAGCTCTAGAACATACAAACACAGAAGAGTTCTGTGTAAGCTGTCACACCATGCGTGACAACGTATACGTAGAACTACAAGAAACGGTTCACTGGAAAAACACTTCTGGTGTACGTGCTACTTGTCCTGACTGTCACGTTCCACATGAATGGACAGCAAAAATTGCTCGTAAGATGCAAGCATCTAAAGAAGTCTTCGCTCAAGTATTTGGTGACCTAGATACGCCTGAGAAATTCGAAGCTCGTCGTATCGAACTGGCTAAACACGAATGGGATCGTTTCTCTTCGAACAAATCTCTAGAGTGTAAAAACTGTCACAACTACGATTCAATGGACTTCGAGAACATGCGCCCAACAGCGCGTATCCAGATGAAGAACGCGGCAGAGCGTGATCAAAGCTGTGTTGACTGTCACAAAGGTATTGCTCATAACCTGCCATTAGATATGGCATCAGCGAGCGGTATTGTTGGCGAGCTAGAAAATGTAGCAAGCAGCACATCTTACGCAAATGGTTCTGACGTGATCTCTATTCGTCACCTACCAATGTACACAGATGAAACAGCAACAGTTGAAGCGGGTCTACTAAGCCCTGCAAGTAAAGTTGCGGTTATCGACGAAAAAGGCGACATGATCAAGATTCAAATCGACGGTTGGCGTAAAGCGAAAGGCTTCGGACGTGTAATCCAAGAAGACTTCGGTATGAACATCTCGACTGCAATCTTGACGAAAGAAGTATCTCAAAGTGACGTTATCACTGTTGGTGAGAAGAAAGAAGATGAGCTTACTGGCCTTCCATGGGAAGAAGTTAACCTAGCACTTTGGATGAAGAAAGAGTCTATGGTTGATAACTTCGCTCCAATCTGGAACGCAGCGGGTCAAGCGTACCAATCTAACTGTTCAACGTGTCACTCACAGCCAGATGAAGCTCACTTCAGCGCTAACGGTTGGGTAGGCATGCTAGATGGTATGATTGCGTTCGTTAACTTCGATACAGATACAGAAGCACTTGTTCTTAAGTATCTACAGAAGCACTCATCAGATTTTTCTGAAGGCCATCACTAATAAGACGTCAATTGGAGTAACACAATGGCAATTACAAGAAGAAGTTTTCTGAAAGGTGTCGCTACTACAAGTGCGGCATCGGTTATCGGTCCAAGCTTATTGGCGTCGGCATCAGCGTCTGCTGCAGAAACAGACGGCGCGTGGAAAGTCTCTGGTTCTCACTGGGGTGCATTCCGAGCTCGCGTTTACGCGGGTAAAGTGCAAGAAATTAAACCTTTAGAAATCGATCAACACCCAACTGAGATGTTGAAAGGTATTAAAGGTATTATCTACAGTCCATCACGTGTGCGTTACCCTATGGTTCGCCTAGATTGGTTGAAGAAGCATAAATACAGCGCAGACACGCGTGGTAACAACCGCTTTATTCGTGTGACTTGGGATGAGGCACTAGACCTTGTTTACCGCGAACTAGAGCGCGTACAGAAAGATTACGGTCCATGGGCACTTCACACTGGTCAAACTGGTTGGAGACAAACGGGTCAGTTCCACAGCTGTACTAACCATATGCAACGTGCAATGGCACTTCACGGTTACTCTGTGAAGAAAATCGGTGACTACTCAACAGGTGCTGGTCAAACGATCATGCCTTACGTGCTAGGTTCGACTGAAGTTTACGCACAAGGTACATCTTGGGAACTTATCCTAGAAAACAGTGACAACATTGTTCTTTGGGGTAACGATCCAGTTAAAAACCTTCAAGTAGGTTGGACATGTGAGACTCACGAGTCGTTCGCATACCTAGAACAACTGAAAGAGAAAGTTGCTAAGAAAGAGATCAACGTTGTTTCTGTTGACCCTGTTCAAAACAAAACAGGCCGTTACCTAGAAAACGAGCAGATGTACATCAACCCACAAACTGATGTGGCGTTCATGCTTGGTGTTGCTCACGTTCTTTACAA
Source organism: Vibrio sp. QJM3NY_26 (assembly GCF_057786005.1). NCBI lineage: Bacteria > Pseudomonadati > Pseudomonadota > Gammaproteobacteria > Vibrionales > Vibrionaceae > Vibrio > Vibrio sp. QJM3NY_26. The sequence goes on from NZ_CM173515.1 coordinate 1,199,868, forward strand.
CGAAGACCTATACGACAAGAAGTTCATCGAAACTTACTGTCTAGGTTTTGAAGACTTCATCAAGTACGTTCAAGGTGAAACGAAAGATAAAGTTGAGAAGACACCAGAGTGGGCTTCGGCTATCTGTGGCGCAAGCGCGGACTCTATCCGTGAATTCGCTAAGATGCTGGTTAACGGTCGTACGCAAATTCTTGTTGGTTGGAGTATCCAACGTCAAGAGCACGGTGAGCAGCCTTACTGGATGTGTGCAGTTATCGCAGCAATGGTTGGCCAAATTGGTCTTCCGGGCGGTGGTATCTCTTACGGTCACCACTACTCAGGTATCGGTGTATCTTCAACTGGCTTCGCTGCTCCGGGTTCTTTCCCGTTGAACATCGACCAAGGTCAATCACCTAAACACACGAATACAGATTACAACGGTTATAGCCGCGTAATTCCAGTAGCTCGTTGGGTTGATAGCTTGCTTGAACCAGGTAAGAAGATCAAAGCGAACGGTTCTACTGTAACGCTACCAGACATTAAGATGATGGTATTCAGTGGTAACAACCCGTGGCACCACCACCAAGATCGCAACAAGATGCGTAAAGCATTCAAGAGTCTACAAACTGTAGTGGCTGTTGATTTCGCTTGGACTGCAACTTGTCGTCACTCTGATATCGTGCTTCCAGCATGTACTCAGTGGGAACGTAACGATATTGATGGCTATGGCGCGTACTCTGGCCGTGGTTTGATCGCAATGCACAAGCTAGTGGATCCTCTGTTCCAGTCTAAGACGGACTTCGAGATCATGTCTAGCCTAACTAAGCGTTGGGGTCGTTACAACGATTACACGCGTGGTATGGACGAAATGCAGTGGGTTAAATCTCTGTATGACGAATGTCGTGCATCAAACGAAGGCAGCTTCGAAATGCCTGAGTTTGCTGAGTTCTGGGAGAAAGGTTTCCTAGACTTCGGTAAAGGTAAGCCATGGACTCGTCACGCTTCATTCCGTGAAGATCCAGAGATCAACGCACTAGGTACTCCTTCTGGTTTCATCGAAATCACAAGCCGTACTGTTGGCAACATGGGTTACGAGCACTGTCAAGAACACCCAATGTGGTTCGAGAAATCTGAACGTTCACATGGTGGTCCAGGCTCTGACAAACACCCGTACTGGCTACAATCTTGTCACCCAGACAAGCGTCTTCACTCTCAGATGTGTGAATCTGAAGAGTGGCGTGCGACTTACGCGGTACAAGGCCGTGAGCCTATCTACATCAACCCAGTCGATGCTAAGAAGAAAGGCATCAAAGATGGCGATGTAGTACGTGTGTTCAACGACCGTGGTCAACTACTAGCAGGTGCTGTTCTAATGGATAGCTACGCTCCTGGTGTTGTTCGTATCGAAGAAGGTGCTTGGTACGGCCCGATCAACGAGAAAGTGGGTGCGCTAGATACATACGGCGATCCAAACACACTAACTCAAGACATCGGTACGTCTGAACTTGCTCAAGCAACGTCAGCAAACACATGTTTGGTTAACTTCGAGAAGTTCCAAGGCAAACTGCCTCCAGTAACTTCATTCGGTGGTCCAATCGAAGTTTCTTAAGTCTTGTACTTAAGAACCAAGACTAAAGCTTGAATTAAAGCCCCTGTAAGTACTCTTACAGGGGCTTTTTGTTTTTCTAGTGTACGTGTTGGGATTTCTAACTAAGCATTGTAACAGCGCCAGAGGGGCGTTTTTGAGGCAGGCTGTAACGTGCTGTTTGAGGTAGGCTGTAGAAACATAAAGCATTAGCATGAAGCCGGAAGGGAATGCACAAAGAACCTGTTGTAAGGGCTTAGGCAGATGGAAACAAAAAGGCCGATACAAAGTACCGACCTAATAGAAACCTATGGAGTAAAGCTAAAACCTTGAATAAAAGCTTAAGCCTCGGATATAAACTTAAGCTTAAATTGTAAACCTAAGCTCCAATTATAAACCTAAGCTTCGAACGTAAGCCTAAAGTTCGAACATAAACCAGTAACCGTATGCACAAATCAAAGCGGGAACACTGGAATACAAGGTCGCGACAAGAGCGGCTTTCGGTGCCATCGCAATCGCAGGGAATAGCGCATCACCGTCATTAGAAATTGCGTTACCTACCTGAGCTGATAGTGGCAGTGCACCAGAAAGGTATAGGCTAGTGACCAGCAATTGCGGACCACACCCCGGTAGCAATCCCATCAACACTCCCGCCAGGGGGAGCATCATGCCCCAGCTTGAGAATAGCGTCGCAAAATCGACATTTGCTATCACAGAGCCAAATTCGAAGAAAAGAAAAGCAACCACCACCCATGCAGTAACGAAGTTAGTATCTTGAGCCGTTTTTTGTAGTGGATGAGAGCCTACACATTTTTCGTCTTCACTTACGGCTGATTTGTAATCTTCAATTTCACGGGTGAGACCCCATAGAAACATCGAGCTAATCAGCAAAATAGTGCCTGCCCATTCCATCGACATTTCGGGCAAAGCGAGCAACTCATTCACGTCCACTTGAAAAGAGCCAAGTAGGGCAACCGCAGCACCTGGAATAATGAGTACAGACCATAGATAGCCTTGTAGGTTGATCGCTTTTTTCGATACTGCTTCTTTGTCTTGAGATTGAGAAGCACAGCTGCTCACCGCTTCATTTTTCTCTGCTTTTTTTGGGCGTAAGAAGTCGTCTGCGTGAAACAAGTTAATGATTCGACCTGACGCAGTTCCGACGATCACGCCCATCGCCATCATGGCTAAACCAGTCTTGGGTTCGCTTGCAATGAGCAGGAAGGCCGCATCACCCATGGTTGAGACGAGCACAGCAACAACTGCGCCGAATCCGAGTTTGCCCGAGATAAATTGTGTGGTAACCACGATCGCACCGCCACAGCCGGGTAGCGCCCCCATAAGTGCAGCGAATACAACTTGGTTTGAACGGGATTGATGGACGAGCTTGTTGAAGACGTTATCTTTGTTGATATACAGGCTTAACCCGTGGTAAATCGCTAAGGTCAAAGCAACATAACAAGACACGGCCCAAAAGGCGTCTGACAAGGTAGTGACCGTCAATTCTCGCGTGGCAGGCGCCATAACTAAAGCTGCAAGTGAGATAGGTAAAAGCAGGCGCTTAAATGACAGTGAAAACTGAGTTGTTTTCGCAGCGCTACTGCTTGGCAAAAAAGAGATTAGTCGATCCATAGGTGTTACTCAAAATTAGTGGCTTAAGATAAATATATACGAATGATAATAATTATCAATTGCATTTGTTGTTTTTTTATCTATTGTTACCATTGGCTAAACCTACGAAACATGACCAACCTGAAAAAATGAGGTAAAGTATGGCTAATAAAGAGAGACTCTAAAGGTAGAGTCATAATTGTTAGTGTAATAGGAAGAAACATGATTTTAGTTGTTGGTCACAAAAACCCTGATAGTGACAGTATTTGTAGTGCGTTAGTTGCAACAGAGCTTCTTAAAGCTCGTGGCGAGGAAGCGACACCAATTCGCCAAGGCGAGATCAACCGCGAAACTCAACACATTCTAGAAGTCGCTGGTGCTGAAAAACCAGAACTTCGTACTTCTGTTGCTGGTGAAAAAATCTGGCTAGTAGACTACTCAGATCTAGCACAAGCACCGGACGATGTTGCTGAAGCTGAGATCGTAGGTATTGTCGATCACCACCGTTTAGGTGACGCGATGACAGTTAACCCTATGGAAGCTTGGATCTGGCCTGTTGGTTGTACAAATACTGTACTTTTCAACATGTTCAAGATTGAAGGTCACGCTATCTCTCAACAAATCGCTAAACTGATGATGTCTGCAATTCTTTCAGACACGGTTGGTTTTGCTTCTCCAACATGTACTCAAAAAGACAAAGACGCGGTTGCTGAGCTTGCTGAAATCGCTGGCGTGACTGACATTGATGCATTCATCAAAGCGCTTCTAATCGCTAAGACAAACATCGAAGGCCTATCTGCTGCACAACTAGTAGAAAAAGACCTTAAAGGCTACCCATTCAACGGTCGTGATGTTGTTGTTGGTCAAGTTGAGCTTGCGACTCTTGAGCAAGTAGATGGCATGATTGAAGCGCTAGAAGCGGATCTTGAAGAACGTTGTGAGAAAGACGGTCTAGCATTTGCTGCGGTAATGCTAACAGACATCACTACTGCGCAAACTCACCTTCTATACAAAGGCGAGTGGGCTGATAAACTGGTTAAGCACGAGAAAGACGGCGTATTAATGATGGAAAATACATTAAGCCGTAAGAAGCAAGGCTGGCCTTGGTTACAGGGTGAGCTTGTTTAATCAAGTCGCTTAATTATAAACGCCTGCTAATTTAGCAGGCGTTTTTCTTTGAAGTGGATTTTCTTCTTCATCGAAAATGTTTGAAGTTAAAAGCTCTCGGCATAAAATAGCTTTAAGAGCAAAGTTACTGACTAAAGTAGGAAATTAAGATGACTACACAGCTAGACGATAAAAAAATCGCTGAAATCAATAAGTATACGGGTGAGCAACGCCTAAAGTACTGTGTGAAAGAAATCGTAGCGAACCGTGAAGTATGGATCTTAACCGATGAACACGGTTGTGTAATGCTGAACACAGAAGATGAAGACTGTGTTCCAGTATGGCCAAATCACGAGTTTGCTGAATCTTGGGCTACGGGTGATTGGTCTGAGTGTAAAGCTGAGTCTATCTCGTTGAACAAATGGCACAGCCGTTGGACTAACGGTCTAGAAGACGACGAGCTTGCAGTGGTTGTGTTCCCGAACGAGCAAGAAGAAGGCGTAATCTTGTTCCCTGATGAGTTCGATTTCGAATTAAAGAAGCAAGCTGCTAAGCGCTAATTCTGCCGCAATACAGTTCTTAAGTCAGCGTTGCCTTTTTTAGGCAGCGCTATCATTCAATTATCCCATCTAAGCTATTTACAACGCATTTTCGTTAGTACCCAATCAACTGATACAACGGCGCTTGCTGTGCGGCTTTTGAAGCTTGTTGAAGCACACCTGTTTTACTGTACCTCTTGAGTATCTTTCGAACGACAGGTTTTACTTCAGATTTTGTCATTCCAGCTTTCAATTCTGGTTCATACAGTAGTTGCAGTAGCACCACATCTAAGGGTGATAACAAGTCTTCTGGCGTATGGTCATTAAAAATAGAAGGGTAGGCTTTATCTGAATCATTCGGCAGGCCTAGAACCTGTGTGATTTCTTCCACGATACAGGCGACGAGCTTACCTCGAGATCTTGCTTGATCAACGGGAATAACAATCCCAGCGTAAACAATCTCATCTTTAGAATTAGTTCGATAACCCGCCGTGCAAATAGCGTTGTTTAGATGCTGAGTTGATTTGAGTTTGAGCAACGATTTCGCCTCAGATACCCACTGACTTTGCCGCGTGTATATCCATTTTACGTTCGCTTCAGACTCTTTGTTGACGATTGTTATCGGGTGCTGAGTGACTTCGGATAAGTGTCGGATATGAAGCTCTGTGAGCTCTTGATGCAGTTCTTCATCACCCACTCGATGATCGATCCAAATCTTGATCGGTTGTTTCCATTTGGCGAGTGGCTTGTTGCCTTGGGAATATTCGTGTTGAAGTGCGACGTTATAAAAGGCAGTTTCGACGAAGCTTCTATCTAACCAAGTGAGCGGTGTGCTTGCTGCGTTAAAGGAAAACAGCGCCAACAAAAGGGGAAGCATTGAAGCTCTTAATAACATACCTTTCCCCTTTGTTAAACGTAGCGTGATTCGAGGTTAGTGGTTCGGCGCTTTGGAGAAATGGCTCTCAACTAATCTTTGTGTGATTTGGTGAGTTGGATTGGTTAGCACTTGATCCGTTTCCCCACTCTCAACCACATTACCTTCGTGCATGACGATGATTTTGTCTGTAATGTGCTTAACAATACCGAGGTGTTGAGATACATAAACGAACGATACGCCCATCTCTTCTTGTAACTCTAAGAACAGGTTGATGATTTGCGAGCGCATTGCCATGTCTAAACCATTCAACGCCTCATCCGCAACGATGATCGATGGCTGAAGAATCAAGGCACGAGCCAAACAAACCCTTTGTTTCTGACCTGCAGCCAGCATCTGCGGGTAGAAGTAAGCATGTTCCGGTAGAAGACCCACACGTAATAGGGTGTCTTTCACACGACGCATACGGGCTTCTGGTGGCATATTGGTGTTTCGCTTTAATGGACCTTCAAGAATTCGACCAATCTGAATGCGCGGGTTAAGCGAGGTGTTCGGATCTTGGAAGATCATTCGAATCAGCTTACAGCGAGTCGAGTAGTCCTTGTGCTCTAGCTTTTCACCGTTCACACGAATCTCGCCCGCAGTTGGCTCTACCATGCCCGCTAGCATTCTTGCTAATGTCGACTTTCCTGAACCATTCTGACCGATAAAACCAATCGTCTGTCCCGCCTCAAGCGAAAAGCTGACTGGTTTCACTGCCTGATGAATCTTTTTACGGAAAAGACCAGAGCGAGTCGTAAAGTCTTTAGATAAATCAATGACTTCTAATAATGCACTCATGATTTCTTTTTCTTCTCCATATTAAGAGGGAAGTGACAATTGAACTTATGGTTTTTGATTCGTTTGGTATAAGGAATCTCAACACATTGCCTTTGCGCATACGGGCAACGTGGTCCTAGTCGACAACCAATAGGAAGGTGCTGCAACGGAGGGATTGAACCTGGCAAAGACTGTAGCTTCTCTTTATGAGGAATCCAGTCGTTAAAGTCAGGCATCGCTTTCAGTAGAGCGACGGTATATGGGTGTTTAGGTGCATCTAACAGCTTCTGCGTATCCGCTGATTCCACAGACTGACCACAGTACATAACGGTAATGCGAGTTGCCCATTGGGTAATGGTGGTTAAGTCATGGCCGATCAGCACGATGGTCGTGTTATTGATCTGATTCATACGACTCAACAGACGCAATATTTGAGACTGTGTGATCGGATCTAGATCGTTGGTTGGTTCATCAGCGATCAAGACTTTTGGTTTGGCTGCGATCGCCATGGCGATCATGACTTTTTGACACTCACCATCGGTCAACTCATAAGAGTAACTATCCATAAGACGAGAGTGATCTTTAATACCGACTTTGTGCAGCAGAGCGATGGCCTGTTTCTTACGCCATTTGAATCTCTGCCACCACCGACCTTCAAACGAATAGGAAGGAATCGCTTCAATCAGTTGATGGCCCACTTTTTCAGATGGATCAAGACAGGAGGATGGCTCTTGAAAGATCATCGCGATATCACGAGCAATAACTCGGCGTCGTTCTTTGGGTGTCAGTTGCAGGAGGTCGATATTGCCAAGGCGCATTCGGTCTGCAGAAACCTTCCAGTTTTCTTTACATACTCCGACGATCGCTTTTGCAACCAAGCTCTTGCCTGAGCCTGATTCACCTACTAAGCCGCGAATTTCCCCTTCATTGAGGGTAAGACTCATTCTATCAACGGCTTTAACCATCCCTTGAGGGGTCTCAATCTCGATGGTTAGATGTCGAATATCAAGTAAAGGCATTATTCGATTCCTGCATTTAGCGCTTGGCGAACACCTTCACCGACGAGGTTAATCACGATCACTGTAAACATAATGGCTAAACCGGGTAGGGTTACTGTCCATGGTGCGAGGTAAATCAGCTCTACAGAGTCACCCAAGATTGAGCCCCATTCGGTACTTGGTGCTTGAGCGCCAAGCCCTAAGAAACCCAAAGCCGTGATATCAAGAATGGCGACTGACAATGCCAGCGTAATTTCAAGTGCCACCACGGTAAGAATATTAGGAAGGATTGAATTCCATAAAAGGTAGAAGTCGTTCGCACCATCGAGGCGAGAGGCCAAAATATAGTCTTTTTCTACCTCAGCGTGCACGGCAATGTATACCGAACGAATAAAGCGTGGAATCAATGCTAAACATAAGGCAAGCAAGATATTAAACTCGCCAAAACCAAGAAACGCCACGAAGATAATGGCCAGTAACAGAGACGGAATCGACATAACGGTATCAAGCAGGTGGTTTAGCGTGCTTGATAGTAATCCACGAGTCATCCCCGCAAGTACGCCAATCAGGCAACCAATGACTGCTGCGATAAAGGTAATCACAACCGCGGCACCAAACGTCAGCTGAGAGCCGATAATCAGACGAGAAAGAATATCTCGGCCTAAGTCATCGGTACCTAAGAAATACTCAACTGTTCCTGAGGGATCCCAAGAGGGTGGGGTTAACAGGTGTCCCGTTTGTTCTTGAGCATCATGCGGAGCTAGCCATGGTGAAGTGACGGTGATTAGAATGATTAAGGCCAAACACCACAGTCCAAACATAGCGAGATTATTGCCACGGAAGCTGCGCCAGAAACGCTCGAACTGGGTTGGAATCTGCTCTTCTTGGTAGACGTTATTTGTTAGCATACCATTCCTTCCTTACCAGTGGATTCACCATCGCGCCCAATAGATCGGACAGAATGTTTGCGGTCAAAACCAAGGTTGCTACCACGATTACGCCAGCTTGAATTGAAACGTAATCTTGATTAGATAAAGCATCCAATAACCAGCGGCCAATACCCGGCCAGTTAAAGATAGACTCGGTAATAATAGCGAGCGTTAACATACTTGATAGTTGAACGCCGACCTTAGGAATAATCGGTGGTATCGCATTTCTTAACACGTGCTGCGTAACGATCTCTCTTGTTGAAAGACCTTTAATTCGTGCGGCGCGGATGTAGTTTTGCGTCATCACTTCAGCCACTGACGCTCTCATCAGTCGAATTACCTGAGTCGTTGGGGCGAGTGCCAATACAAGACAAGGTAACGCCATATGTTCGATAACACTCTGCAGTGCGTGTGCTCGATAACGACCTTCAGCAAAAAAGGCATCAATGATAGCAAAGCCAGTGACGTGTTCAATTTCGTAAAGTAGATCGTATCTGCCGCCCACTGGAAACATTTCAAAGTGTAAAGAGAACACCATGATCATCAGTAGTGCGACCCAAAATATAGGTGCAGAGTAACCAGCCATTGAAGTAAACGATATGGTGGTATCGACAAACTTGCCCTGTCTCATGCCAGCAATAGTGCCGAAAGGGATGCCGATAAACAACGCAAGCACAAAAGCAAAGAAACACAGTTCTAACGTTGCAGGGAATACCACGACAAGCTCATCGATGATAGGCGCTCCGTGTTTGCTCAAGCCAAAGTTCAGTGTCGATAATTCTGTGATGTAGCTAAGCCAACCGGGCCAAAAATCTTGAATCGCCCAAGGTGAGGTTTGGTCTAGTCGAAGCAGAGCGAACCCCACTAACGTCAGGATCCCCAGTGTAATAATGAATAAGTTTACACGTCTTAATGTATACCAAAACATCACTGCACCTCTCTTCTGACTTGATCAAAAGGTTGAGCATTGAACGGGCTCTGCTTAAAGCCACTTAGCGAACGATCGTGCACGCGGAATTGCACGCCATGAGCGAGAGGAATCACAGGAACTTCTTCATTGAGAATGTTTTGGGCTTGTCGATACAAGTTCACACGGTGCCTTTGTTGATTGATCTCTAATGCTAAGTCGAGAAGGAAATCAAAGTCTGAATTACACCACATAGAGACGTTTAATCCTGCTCGTTCTGAGCTACATGAAAGAAGCGGACGTAAGAAGTTGTCCGGGTCGCCCGTATTGCCGATCCAACCTGTGAGCAACAAGTCTGTTGAGGAAATGGATGACAGCTGCGTACGATCAAATCGGTCGTCGGTATAGAGCTTAAGTTCGATACCAATATCAGCTAAATTTGCTTGGATTAATTCTGCCGTTTTCCTTGGGCTCGGATTGTAGGCTCTTGGCTCTAATGGCACCCACATTGAAAGCTCTAGCCCAGGTTCTACCCCGGCTTCTTTAAGAAGCGCAACTGCGTAGTTGCGGTCATAGCGAACTTGAACACTGTCTTTTTGATAAGCCCAAGAAGTAGGGGGAAGTAAGGTGTAGGCTTTTGTACCTGTACCGTAGTACACAGAATCAAGAATGTTCTGACGATTGATAGCTAAGTTCAGCGCTTTGCGCACTCGTGAGTCACGCAGTGCAGGGTGCTCGGTGTTCAGTGCGATGAAAGAGACATTAACCGCAGGCGTGGCGGAAATCTTCAACTCTTCATGTGCTTGAATAATAGGAATCTGACTAGAAATCGGTGAGTTCAATACATCACACTCACTACGAAGTAGCTTGGCAAGAGTCCCTGTCCCACGTTGTGAAGTATCAAACACAACTTGGTCCATTTCTACGTCACCCTTCCAATAGTGCTTGTTCTTTTTCAAGCGTACTAGGTCGTTTATTTGATATTCATCCAAGTAGAAAGGACCTGTGCCAACGGGCTTGGAGTCTATTTCATTCTTTTCATCCGTAGCAATGAGTTTATTGGCATATTCTTTAGAGTGAATGACCGCATAGCTGGTGGCGATATTGTTGAGGAATGAATTGTCTGGGCGACTTAATTGGAATTTCACTGTCAGGTCATCAACCGCAGTGATATCGACGATCAGGTTTTGGAAGTCGATACCAGCAAACCATGGGTATAGGCCGCCGCCCACATAATGAAATGGGTTTGAGCTATCAATGATTCGCTCAAAACTAAAGACCACATCTTGTGCATTCATACTGCGAGTTGGGGTAAACCAGTCTGTGGTTTGAAACGCAACATTAGGGCGCAGTTTGAAAGTGTACTCTGTACCCGATTCATCGACAGACCAGCTTGTTGCCAAGTTCTGTTTTGGTCGATAAGTCATTGGATCAAGAGTGAGCAGTGTATCGAAAATTTGAGGGCTCAGCGATTCTGAGGTAATGCCACTATCAACCAGTTGTGGGTTGAAAGTACTAGGATTACCTTGGCCGCAATAAATGAAGCCTTTTTCACGGATTTGCTCGTGATTCACACTCTCACCACATCCAGCTAAAAAGCTCAGCGTGCAGATGCTCAGTGATAGTCTTATTAGTGCTTTCATAAAAAGAAATACTTTTCGAAACGAGGCGTTAGAGGAGCCTCAAGATCCGGACAATTTAACATTTTATTTATTCGGCTCCAAATAATAATCAAGTGCTGACAGCTATTTATCGTTAGCTTGTCCGACAATCGCGTACTTCCTCACCATTCCACGTAATTGGTTGTAGGTTAATCCAAGTAATTCTGCTGCTTGTTTCTGGTTGTACTTGCTTTGCTTTAGGGCTTGATTGAGCAGCTTGATGTCTTGTTGTTCTTGCCATGCTTTGTAATCAAGTGGCAAAGAAAACGAGCTCTCTGATGAAGTATGGCTGTTGGACGGCGCATTGCCAATTTCATGCGTGGAATCTTGATCTATTTTCCATGCGGGTTTGAATGGGTTAAACACCAAAGATTCAATAGGATATGGGTCTTTACCGTGCTGGTAGACTGCGCGCTCAATAACGTTCTTGAGTTCTCGCACATTCCCTGGCCATGAATAATCTAGCAGCGCCTCTAAGGCAGACGGAGCAAAGCCAACAAACAACTCCAATTCTAATTCACGGCACATCTTAATGGCGTAGTATTCCGCCAGCAGCGTGATGTCTTCTTTTCGCTCTCGAAGAGGGGGAATAGTAATCACGTCAAACGCTAGCCTGTCCAATAAGTCAGCTCTGAATTCGCCCCTTAATGCCATGTCTGGCAAGTCAGCGTTGGTGGCGCAAACCAGTCTTACGTTGGCACTTAAAGCTTTTTGTCCGCCGACACGTTCATACTGCCCGTATTCAATAACGCGCAATAGCTTCTCTTGAACGGCTAGGGGCGTGGTTGCGAGCTCATCAAGAAACAGTGTTCCACCTTCCGCTCTTTCAAATCGACCCTGATGACGACCTTTTGAACCAGTAAAGGAACCAGACTCATGACCAAACAACTCAGAATCAATCAAACCTTCACTGAGCGTTGAGCAATTAAGTGAGATCAACGGCTGATCCCATCGCCTTGAAAGGTAATGCAGCCTTTGAGCTATGAGCTCTTTACCCGTACCACGCTCTCCAATGATCAGGATCGGTCTTTCGATTGGTGCGAGTTGAGATACTTTATCTAAAACGGAGAGAAAACTGGGTGATTCACCAATGAGGTTCTGCTGCATAGCGGGTCCTTGTGCGATTTGAGCGCCGATGGATGTGATTTAGAGAGCTTTATTTAAGTCACGTCATGTAAATAGCTTAAGTATAAGAGTCGTAGTGGTGAAAAATACCAATACTTGGCTAAATTCATCATAGCATGGTTCGGGTTAATCACCATTTTATTGTAAGTATCTGATAATAAATGGCTTAAAAGTTGGCACGCTACTTGGATTACTTATGGTAGGTTTAACAACAAACGTAAATTTTTGAGCAAGTGGATTGAGAAATCGAATAACGCTTTAAAGCACATTTGCCATCATTGTAATTAAGGAGTTCCTCATGGGTATTTTTTCTCGCTTTGCAGACATTGTAAATTCGAACATCAGTGCACTTTTAGACAAGGCTGAAGATCCTGAAAAGATGATTCGCCTGATTATCCAAGAAATGGAAGATACGCTGGTTGAGGTTCGCACTAACTCCGCTAAAGCTATCGCAGATAAAAAAGAGTTAGCACGTAAAGTTGAAGCTATCGAAACTCAGATTCTAGATTGGCAAAACAAAGCGACACTAGCACTGACTAAACAACGTGAAGACTTAGCTAGAGCGGCGCTAATCGAAAAGCAAAAACTTGAAGATATCATCAGAAGCCTTCACACAGAGCAAACCTTGGTTCACGAAACCATCGAAAAGCTGACCAGTGAGATTGGTAAGCTCGAAACCAAAATCGTAGAAACTCGCGCAAAGCAGCAAGCATTGATGATTCGTAATAATGCTGCGAGCAATCGTCGTGATGTTCAAAAACATCTGCATTCAAGCAAAACCAACGAAGCAATGGCGAAGTTTGAACAATTCTCGCGTAAAGTGGATGAATTAGAAGCCGAAGCGGACGTTTACGCGAAAACAGGTAACGCAAAATCTTTAGACCAAGAGTTTGCAGAGTTACAAGCTCAAGATGAAATTGAAAAAGAGCTGGCGAAACTGAAGCAACAAGTTGAAAACCGCGATAAATAATTTAGGAGTTGTCTATGTCAACATTTCTAATTGCAGGCCCACTGATTGTCTTTTTAATCTTCGTGGCACCGCTATGGTTGTTCTTACATTACCGCAGCAAGAAGAAATCTAGCAATGGTCTTTCAGAAACGGATCTTCAGCGTTTGCACAAGCTTTCTGCTCAAGCTGAATCGATGCAAGGTCGAGTGAAAACGCTAGAGAAAATACTGGATGCGGAGTCACCTAACTGGAGACGAAACTATGAGTAGAGAACTGTATCGCGACCCTATTAACGGTAAGCTGTCTGGCGTGTGTGCAGGGTTAGCGAACTATTTTGGCTTGGAAGTGTGGTTGGTTCGCATCTTGGTTATCTCGGCGGCACTGCTTGGTGGTAGCTTTTTGGTGTTATTAGCGTATTTAGCTTTGACATTTATGCTTGAAAAACAACCACCTCAGTATGTCGATCAGATGAAAGCCAAACAAGAGCACACGCTGAAGCAAAAACCTTGGGAAAAAGGGCAAACCGCAGAGTCGTTATTGGGCACTTTAGAGGGTGATTTCCAGAAATTAGAGACCAGTGTCCGCAATATGGAAGCTTATGTGACTTCGGATACTTTCAAAGTCGATCGCGCATTTAAGAACATGTAGTGGTAAATCTGAAAAACATTAGATAACGGTTTAGGAAAATTTATTCCAAGCCGTTATTTTTTTTAATAATTTTGTCTCAATAAATCTTACGATAGCTGGTAAGTTACATGTGATTAATCTATGTTATAAAAATATTTATAGTTATGGATGATCACTAATGTATAGAGCCTCCGTTGTCCTATTGACAGCCCTAGCTGGGTTGTCTGGGTGTGGTAAGGAGCTTCCTCCCGTACCTGAACCTGATTCTAGACCCGCCAAACTCTTCACTGTCTCCGTCGGTAGTAATGCCTTTGAACGTAGCTTTCCTGCCACTACAGAAGCAGGTGACAAAGCAGTACTGGCATTTCGTGTTCCAGGGCTACTTCAGACTATCGATGTCACATCCGGTCAACAGGTTACCAAAGGTGATGGGCTTGCAACGCTTAATCCTGACGAATATCAGTTGTTAGAGAAGCAAGCGAGAGCCAACTTTAAGCTTGCCGATGTTCAATACCAACGTTCAATTAAGTTGCGCAAAGATCGCGTCGTATCTGAGCAAGACTTCGACCAAGCGAAAGCTAATCATAATTCTGCTAAAGCGGTGCTTAACCAAGCAAAAGCCAACCTACGTTATACCACTTTGGTAGCGCCTTACGATGGTACTATCTCCATCATTCCTGCTGAAAACCATGAATATATCGCTGCCAAACAAGGCGTGATGAATATTCAAACGAATCAAATCCTCAAAGTCGTATTCTTATTACCCGACCAACTTATCACGCGCTTTTCTTCAGGGTTTGAGACGGATGCAACCATGGTTTTTGATGCTTTTCCGGGTAGCTCCTACGCTTTAGCATTCCAAGAAGTGGATACCGAAGCGGATCCCAAAACCGGGTCGTACAAAGTCACCATGGTAATGGAGAGACCAACCGATGTTGGTATTTTGCCGGGTATGTCAGGCACGGTTCATTTAGTTTCAGCGTTAGCGGCCGCCACAAAAATTCCCACATCAGCAATGATGACTGATGGGGATGATGTCTCTGTGTGGCGCGTGAATAGCGACGGTATTGTTGAAAATGTCGCAATCATCATCGATGAAAAACGCCATATTGTTTCAGGGTTGAACGATGGTGATCGCATCGTAACTTCTGGTGTTAATGGTCTTGAACCGGGCGTTAAAGTTCGAGAGTGGATCAAGGAAAGGGGGCTATAACATGAAAACACTTAAAGTGGCCGCTGGACTGTCGTGTTTGGCTTTACTTACGGCTTGTGAAGATAAACAAGTTGTAGAAGTGAATAACACACCCTTGGTTAAAGCTATCGAGATTTCAGTCATCGATTTTAGCGACAAACTCTATTTCCCTGCGGTTGCAAACGCTGCCGAGAAGGCTCACCTCAGCTTTCGAGTCGCTGGTGAAATCAATAAGCTTGATGTGAAAGAAGGTGAGCGTGTTTCACAAGGAGACATCATTGCAGAGCTTGACCCGACCGATTATCAACTGGATGTCGACAATGCTCAGGCGCGTTACACGGTAATTAACAGTCAATACAGACGTTCAAGTCCGCTAGTGAAGAAAGGTTTATTGGCGAAGTCACAGTTTGATGAAATTGCTGCTCAGCGCCAGATCGCTTATGCCGAGCTTGAACTCGCAAAACTGCGTTTGTCGTTCACTAAGCTTCGTGCCCCTGTTGATGGGATCATTTCTCGTGTCAGTGTCGACCAATATGAAAATATTCAGGTAGGCCAACAAGTGGTAAATATCCACAGTGTCGAAGATGTTGAGGTTGTTATTCAGCTGCCTGACCAAATCTACGTCAACCAACCGAGTGAACAACTGTTATCGAACGTTGAGGCTGTGGTTAGAGTGCCAAGTGGTAATGAATACTCTGCAGGTATTAAGGAGTTCACCACTGAACCTGACCCAAGCACGGGCACGTTTACGGTGACGCTTGCTTTGCCAATGCCCGAAGATGATTTGATTCTGGACGGTATGGCCGTTGAGGTGACATCAAATGGGCGAGATATCGGCTTGGAGTTAAAAGCTGGGGTACTTATCCCAATCGAAGCTGTGTTTAATGCGGATGGCGATGATTTAACGCGTCAGAACTCTTATGTATGGGTGCTTAATGACGACAGTACCGTCTCGAAACAGCAAGTCGTATTAGGAAAAGCAAATCAGAAAACATTGCAGGTCATGAAAGGATTGGAAATGGGGCAGCATGTCGTTGTTGCAGGCATATCGCGATTGCGAGATGGGATGACAGTGGAAGTATTGTCTCAGGAGACGAACAATGAGTGAAGTAAATAACAAGCCCCAAAATGACGATCAACAAGGTGATGATCAGATCACAGGTGTTGCTTCTTACTTTATACGTAACAAAGTCATTAGCTGGATGCTATCTCTGATCTTTCTTATTGGTGGTGTCTCTGCCTTTTTCGGCTTGGGTCGTTTAGAAGATCCTGCCTTTACCATCAAAGATGCGATGGTTGTGACCTCTTACCCAGGGGCCACACCTCAACAAGTCGAAGAAGAAGTTACTTACCCACTAGAAAAAGCGATTCAGCAACTTACCTATGTGGACGAAGTGAACTCTATCTCTAGCCGCGGCCTATCACAGGTAACGGTGACGATGAAGAACAACTACGGCCCAGATGATCTTCCGCAAATATGGGATGAACTTCGCCGAAAAGTGAATGATCTCAAGGTTGAACTGCCACCCGGCGTCAATGATCCTCAAGTCATCGATGACTTCGGTGACGTTTACGGTATTTTGCTGGCGGTGACGGGAGATGGCTATAGCTACAAAGAGTTGCTGGATTACATTGATTACCTAAGGCGAGAGCTAGAGTTGGTTGATGGGGTCAGTAAAGTCTCCGTTTCTGGCCAACAACAAGAGCAAGTGTTCATTGAGATATCGATGAAACGGATAAGCTCTCTGGGTCTGTCTCCAAGCACGGTATTTAACCTTTTATCGACTCAAAATATTGTATCAAGTGCAGGAGCGGTAAGGATTGGTGATGAATATATTCGAATCCATCCAACCGGTGAGTTCCAAAACGTTGAACAGCTTGGAGATTTGATTCTTACGGAAGGTGGCGCTCAAGGGCTTATCTATCTAAAAGATGTGGCGAATGTAACTCGTGGTTACGTTGAGGTACCGAGTAACATCATTGGTTATAACGGCGAACTCGCGCTTAACCTGGGTGTCTCTTTTGCGCAAGGCGTGAACGTGGTCGCAGTGGGTGAAGACTTTGATCGAAGACTCGCCGAGCTTAAATATCAACAACCCGTCGGTATCGACATCTCCGAGGTTTATAACCAACCTAAAGAGGTGAACAAGTCGGTAAGCGGATTTGTGGTGAGTTTAGGGCAGGCGGTTGCGATCGTAATCGTGGTGTTACTGTTCTTCATGGGAGTACGATCGGGCCTGTTGATTGGCTTAATACTGCTATTGACCGTATTCGGCACCTTTATTTTCATGCAGTACTTCAAAATCGATCTTCAACGTATTTCACTGGGCGCGTTGGTTATTGCCTTGGGGATGCTGGTGGATAATGCCATTGTGGTGGTGGAAGGGATATTGATCGGCACGCAGAAGGGGAGGACCCGGATGCAGGCCGCCACTGATATCGTGACCCAAACCAAATGGCCACTGCTTGGCGCAACGGTGATTGCGGTCACCGCGTTTGCTCCAATAGGTTTGTCTGAAGATTCAACGGGCGAATACTGTGGCACCTTGTTCACGGTGCTATTGATTTCATTGATGCTGAGTTGGTTTACCGCCATCTCGATCACGCCGTTTTTTGCCGATATCTTCTTCAGAGGACAGAAGGTTGATCCCGATAACGAAGGCAAAGACCCATACAACGGGATGGTTTTTGTTATCTATAAAAACTTCCTTGAGTTCTGTATGAAACGCGCGTGGCTAACCATGATCGTTCTGGTGATTGGTTTAGGTGCGAGTGTGTACGGTTTTGGCTTTGTGAAACAAGCATTCTTCCCATCTTCAACTACTCCGATGTTCCAAGTGGATGTTTGGATGCCAGAAGGTACTGATATTCGAGCTACTAATACCAAGTTGAGAGTGCTTGAGAGTTGGTTGTCGGAACAAAGTGAAGTTGAACATATCACGACCACAGCCGGTAAAGGTCTGCAGCGTTTCATGTTGACCTACTCACCCGAGAAGAGTTATAGCGCGTATGGCGAAATCACGGTTCGTGTGAAAGATTATCAGGTACTTGAGGGGCTGATGCGTCGCTTCCGTGAACACGTTGACAGTCAGTTCCCAGAAATTGATTACAAACTTAAGCAAATTGAATTAGGTCCTGGTGGCGGTGCGAAAATTGAGGCTCGAATCGTCGGTTCAGATCCAACCGTGCTACGTTCAATCGCAGCTCAAGTTATGGACATCATGCGTGCCGATGACGGAGCGTTTAACGTTCGTCATGATTGGCGTGAAAGAACTAAGGTCTTAGAGCCTCAGTTCAATGAAAGCCAAGCGCGTCGTTATGGTATTACCAAGTCTGACGTTGATGATTTCCTAGCGATGTCTTTCTCTGGTAAGTCGATTGGTGTGTATCGTGATGGTACTACGCTGATGCCTATTGTGGCTCGTTTACCTGAAGATGAGCGAATTGATATTCGCAACATCGAAGGTATGAAGATTTGGAGCCCGGCATTAAGCGAATACATTCCGTTGCAACAAGTGACGCTTGGCTACGAATTGGAATGGGAAGATCCACTTATCATCCGTAAGAACCGTAAGCGTATGCTGACGGTAATGGCCGACAACGACCTATTGGGTGAAGAAACGGCTTCGACGTTACAGAAACGCTTACAGCCACAAATTGAAGCGATTGAGATGCCACCGGGTTATTCGTTGGAGTGGGGTGGTGAATATGAGTCATCTGCTGATGCACAAGCGTCACTGTTTACCACTATGCCAATGGGTTACCTGTTCATGTTCTTGATTACCGTGTTCTTGTTCAACTCGGTCAAAGAGCCGTTGATTGTTTGGCTAACGGTTCCATTAGCGCTAATCGGAGTAACGACAGGCTTGTTAGCCTTGAATACACCATTTGGCTTTATGGCATTGCTAGGCTTCTTGAGTTTATCCGGGATGCTACTTAAGAACGGTATCGTATTACTTGATCAAATTGAGATTGAAATGAAATCAGGTAAAGACCCTTATGTTGCGGTAGTTGATGCAGCATTGAGTCGTGTTCGCCCAGTATGTATGGCAGCGATTACAACGATTCTAGGCATGATTCCGTTACTGCCTGACATCTTCTTCAAGCCAATGGCAGTAACCATTATGTTTGGTTTAGGCTTTGCGACTGTACTCACGCTAATCGTAGTACCTGTGCTGTATCGTTTATTCCATAAAATTGAAGTGGCTTAACGTCAACTAACCTTTGAAATAATGCCCCTATTTGGGGCATTATTTTTCTGTACGATTACTAAAAGAGACTATCGAAATGGAAGCGAATACAGTTGATAGAACGTGTGCATGGGCACTTAAGCACGAACTAGAAAGGGAATATCACGATGCAGAGTGGGGCGTGCCTGTTTATGATGACCAAGTTCTGTTTGAGTTCATTACTTTAGAAGGCGCTCAGGCGGGCCTAAGTTGGATTACGATCCTCAAAAAGCGTGAAGGGTATCGTGCCGCGTTCGATAATTACGATCTAAACAAGCTAGCTGAGTTGAATGAAGACAACGTGCCGCACATCATTGAAAACTTCGATGTGGTTAAGCATAAGGGCAAGATCGCCTCTGTATACGGTAATGCTCGAGCAACACTTGAACTCCAGAAAGAGTTTGGCTCTTTATCAAATGCTTTATGGCAATTTGTCGATAACAAAGTGATAGAGAACAACTGGACTGAGATGTCTCAAGTTCCCGCTTCTGCCGAGCAATCTAAAGCGATGAGTAAGTTTTTGAAGAAGAGAGGCTTTAAGTTTGTAGGTGAAACAATCTGTTACGCGTTTATGCAAGCGACAGGTATGGTTAATGATCATCTAGAAGGTTGTCCACACAAATAAAAGTGTTATTTCTCGTCGCGAAATAATTGCGTGAGAATTGGAAAATTTACTGGTCATTTGTAAACTATTCAATATCATATGCGACCGAATTCAAACCTAGAAGACGATAGTGAAACAACAAATCTACCAAATATGTGATGCTAGTTATGATCCCTTGCTTAGGCAGTTTGTGCGTGAAGATGGCCACGTAGAAACAATTGCGCCGTTAGAAGGTAAGGTGTTTCTATTCTTGCTTGAAAATGCTGGTGAGTGCATCGAGCGAGGTCTGATATTTGATAGGTGTTGGGGTAATGTAATTGTTTCAGAGCAAGCGCTGACTAACGTTATCTCAAAGATTCGAAAAACACTGTCTAGGGTAACTTGTGGTTGCGCGACGATTCGTACCGTTAGTAAGACGGGGTATTCTCTTGAAATCGACGAGTTGAGCCGGTCCACAGTAACTGAAGAGGTGCCTTCTCAAGCGAGTAAAGAAGTCTACGAACTAGGTGTCTCGCTTGCCGATTCTACGTTGAAGCAAAACGTACCTTTGTCCCAAGAAATGTCCCAAGAAATAACCCAAGACCCGTTAACAATAAATGAAGTCTTGATTGATGCAGATTCTGCGAAAGTTGTTTCTTCCGAGCTACCTAGTGACTCACATCTAGACCAGAGTGCAGTTAAGCAAGAACAGGCAAATGTCGTGTCTAATAGACATCTAGCTAACACCGGTTATTTGCTCGCTTTGGTTTGTGTCGCAGTAACGGCATTTAACCTTTTCCAAGCCTACTATACGCCTCTGCCTTATTTTATTGATAAAGCGGAATATCGTGACAGTTACACCGACAATACCAACCACTACTTCTTCCATATTGCTCATAATGACTCCTATTCGTTGCCTGCGGTCACTCAAAAGCTTACAGCGGTGATACCGAGCCACTGTAACGTTGATGTTTTTGTCCGTATTTACCCATCAGTCGACCAACCCGAAGATGACGCGTTATACATGTTGATTCAAAGGAAAGATGGTGAGGCTCTGAATTATAGTGCTTCGGTTTTCAATATAGAGTCGTCTTTTGATTCCTTTGCTCAGTATATGAAGAAGAGGAGTTACTTTTGCGACTAATTGGTTTACTCATTTTGGTGGTAATTGCTGCTGCAAGTTTTTTGCCAGAACAGAACGTATTAGCGGGCACTCGATGGCATTGCAAAACGATTAAAACTGATTTTTTATCTCAGGCATTCCAACCATATCAATCGCTTTATGAGCGTATAAGCCTTACTTTTCAATCTGACCATACCTTTAGCATGAGAGAGTTTGTGACGATTACAGAGCAAGACGGTAAGGAGAGTACTATGGAAAATCTGTATTTCGGGCACTATGAGCTTGATGGGAATAATTTGTCGATGAGCATTATAGATGTGAGAACGGCGACCCCTTTCCATGATCCAATTATTAACAATGAATATAGTGAGTATAAAGGGGTGACGATTGATTACGCTATTGCAGTTAAGGATCAGTCTTTGTACTTGTTTAATGAACACCGCTCTGAAATTTTCAATTGGGCGTGCTTTGACGTTCAGTAGCTTTTTAAAGCGATGTGTCTAATACGCTAATTTAAAAAGGCAGGAATATCCTGCCTTTTTGGTCTGAGTCTACTAACGCTTTAAATTAAACGAGCGCGTTGTAACGCTCCAATCCAGCCTCTAGGTCCGCAATCAGATCGTCAACGTCTTCTAAGCCGATATGAACACGTACCAAGGTTCCAGCGAAGTTAGGGTTCGCTACTGTTCTTAGGCTATCAAAGCTGTTCGGTTCGTTCGCTAAAATCAAGCTTTCAAAACCACCCCATGAGTAACCCATACTAAAGTGCGTCATACCATCAAGCAGCGCTGTGGTCGCTTTTGTATTTGAGTTCTTCAGCACGAAAGAGAACAAACCATTACCGCCAGTGAAATCTCGTTTGAAGAATTCATGGCCTGGGCAAGACTCAAGGGCAGGGTGGCGAACATGATCAACCTCAGGTCGAGTCTCCAACCATTTTGCGACTTTCAAGCTGCTCTCTGCATGTTGGCGTAGTCGAACGTCAAGAGTACGGATGCCACGAAGGGCAAGGTAAGCGTCATCTGGTGATACACATTGCCCCATCAAATAGCTCTGTTCTCTTAGTTGATCCCAACACTTCTCGTTGGCAACAGCCGTACCTAACATCACATCAGAGTGACCAACAATGTATTTGGTCGCAGCTTGAATCGAGATATCAACGCCAAAATCAAACGGTGAGAAGTTCACACCAGCAGCCCATGTGTTATCGAGCATCACGATGATGTCGTGTTCATGAGCAATACGCGCTAGCGTTGGAATGTCTTGCACTTCCATGGTGACTGACCCAGGAGATTCGGTAAACAGCACCTTAGTGTTTGGCTTAATAAGGTCTTGGATGCCTTCACCGATCGTTGGCTCGTAGTAGGTCGTCTCTACACCCATCTTCTTCATGATGGTGTCACAGAAATCACGCGTCGGTTCGTAGCAGGTGTCGACCATCAGAATATGATCGCCTGTTTCTACAAAAGAAAGAATGGCATTTGAAATGGCCGCAGTACCGCAAGGGTAAAGTGCACAGCCTGCGCCGCCCTCGACTTCAACCATGGCATCTTGGAAAGCGAAGTGAGTGTTGGTTCCACGGCGTCCGTAAAAAAGCGTTTTATTAGCGCGATTAATCGTAGCTTTACGCTTTTCTTCTACTGAGTTGAACACGACAGTAGAAGCGCGCTGTACTGGTGGGTTAACGACACCATTGGTCCACTTCTTATCACGACCTGCAGTGATCAGTTTAGTGGTTTTGTTCTCGGACATGCTGTGAATTCCTTATCAATCGGTTATGTCCTATTTAAAACATGCCAATAGCATTCAAAGCAAGAGCAGAGGGGGAGTTTTTATGCTTTTCTTTCGCTTTTTAACCTTTCACGTCGTTTATCGTGAAAGGTCAAAAATCTGATAAGCAGAGAGATATGAGTCGCAGTAGGTCCATTGATTGGATTACAGCAGTGGATTGAACAAATAGAACAATCGTTCGAAGAAGCGGTTACGTAAATTTCTCTGCTCCCATTGCTCCAATTCCACTGGATGAGATGATTCAATATAGGATTGCTGCAAATCAAACAGTTGCTTGGTGAAGTGCACGTCATCAACGGCTAGTGTCACTTCGAAGTTTAGCCAAAGGCTGCGCATGTCGATATTGACCGTTCCGATTAAGCAGAACTCTTCATCAATCACTACCGATTTGGTGTGAAGAAGGCCACCGTAAAATTCGTAAATCTTAACGCCAGCTTCAAGTAACTCTGTATAGAAAGCACGAGAAGCCCATTTAACCATCAATGAATCGTTGTTGTGTGGAATGATCAGTTCGACGTTTACGCCCCTTTGTGCTGTCATTTTTAGCGTTTCTAACAAGTCGGCACTCGGTACAAAATAAGGTGTAGTGATGCGCACAGAACGATTGGCTTGATTAATGGCAATAGTCAGAACTTGTAGGATCAAATATTCCGGCATACCAGGACCAGACGGAACGACCTGAACCGGATGGTGCGTCATTATTTCTTCAATCGGGCATTCAGGTAAATCAGGAAGAATGCGTTCGCCTGTTTCTACTTCCCAATCCCAACCATGAATAGCCGAAAGTACGTTAACGGTTGGCCCAGTGACTCGGACCATTACGTCGATCCATTGACCAACGCCTGAACTCTGTTTGAAATGCGCCGGATCCACCATGTTCATTGAACCGGTATAGGCGATGGATTCATCAATGACGATGATCTTACGGTGCTGTCTTAAATCAAGGCGACGTAAGAAAATACGCCATGGGCTTACTTCTAATGCTTGCACAACTTGCACACCAGCGTCTTTCATCATTGAACGCCAATGGCTTTTGAAAAAGCGTGGACTACCTGCTGAATCGAGTAAAACCTTAACATCTACGCCACGTTTGGCCGCTCGAATCAGTGCAGAGGCTACGGAGTCGGTTAGACCACCAGGATGCCAAATATAGAAAACCATTTTGATACTGGTTTGTGCGTTTTCTATATCTTCGATAATTGCGTGAAGGATCTCATTGGGTGAAGCTTGCAGTGAAAGTGTGTTTCCACTAAGTGCAGGGATACCCATTCGATTGTTACAAAGCTCATCAATCTTGTGGATTGGGGAGCCAACTTTACCTGGAAGGTGAACCTGACAATCATTTAATTGGCGGAACCAATCACCGAACGGAGTAAACATGCGATGTGCGCGCTCAGCCCGCTTTCTACCTAGGTTTAGCTCGCCGAAAAGGAAGTAACAGGCCACGCCAACAATCGGGATAATGTAGATAACCATCAACCACGCGAGAGAAACGCTCACAGAGCGTCGTTTTAGTACGACACGAAAGGTCACACCGGCGACGAGAACCCAGTACAAAGCAACGGAAGCTAAAGTTAAAAAATGGTAGAGCTTTTCCACATTGAATACTCGAAAAAAGAGACACTTAGATAGTAATGCTATTTTGAGGATATGGGAATTTAAGGAATCAACTATTTACAAAATAGAGCAAAAGCTGTAAACAGGTTATAGTTGTTAAGTTTTGGTTAACTTAAGACGAAAACGATTGTTTTGTATAAAAAGACGGCATTTAACCATAAAAATTTACATTGGTAACGAAATATGTACGGTTCGGACTTCCAATTTTATTCTTAAACTGGTTTACTTGCCATACAACGAGCGTCAATCAAATCTTTTAAGTGTGTAAATTTTTTTATACACCTTATCTTTTAAAGACGCCACCCAAAGCAAAACACAACATCACACAACACAAAAGTTTGGAGTACACGTGGCTACTAGTAATACAACCACAACACCCCGCGATACCTGGGGTTCGAAGTTAGGATTCGTAATGGCTGCAGCAGGTTCTGCTGTTGGTCTAGGTAACATCTGGAAATTCCCTTACACAGCAGGCGAAAGTGGCGGCGGTGCATTCGTTGCAATTTACCTGTTTTTTGTAATCTTCATCGGTTTCAGTGTCATGCTGACTGAATTTGCGATTGGCCGTCATACGCAAAAATCAGCAGTAGGTGCATTTAAATCAACTGACCGTCGTTGGACGTTCGCTGGTGTTATCGGCGTAGTCAGTGGTCTACTTATCATGGGTTTCTACCCTGTAGTAGGTGGCTGGTCTATCGCTTACATCGGTAAAATTGCTGGTGGTCTACTAGACGCACCTGAGGCAATTGGTGACAGCTTCGGTGGCTTTATCTCAAACCCAGTTCAACCACTTATGTGGATGGGCCTATACCTACTACTTAACGTTGTTATCGTTATGAAGGGTATTTCTGGCGGTATTGAGAAAGCGGGTAAGATTCTGATGCCACTTCTTTTCATCATCCTTATCGTGGTATCAATCAAAGGCCTAATGCTTCCGGGCGCGATGGCTGGTCTTGAATTCCTATTCAGCCCTGATTTCTCTAAAGTAGACAGCGGTGTAATTCTAGCTGCACTAGGTCAAGCATTCTTCTCACTATCTCTTGGTATGGGTTGTATGTTGACTTACGGTTCTTACCTTAAGAAGAAAGAGAACCTAGTTCAAACTACAGCTATGGTTACGGCGATGGATACAGGCGTTGCTATCCTAGCTGGTGTAGCTATGTTCCCTGCAATGTTCGCATTCGGTATGGAACCTGCAGCGGGTCCTGGTCTAGTATTCGTTGTTGTTCCTCAGCTATTCGCTGAAATGGGCGGCGTAGTTGGTCTGCTATTTGCTCTAATGTTCTTCGTTGGTCTAAGTGTTGCGGCACTGACTTCTTCAGTATCTCTACTTGAAGTTGTAGTTTCTTACCTAATCGATGAGAAAGGCATGAAGCGTGTGACTGCAGTACTGTCTGCAAGTGTAGTTATGGCGATTCTATGTATCTTCGCTTCTCTATCACTTGGCGGCTTCGGTCCAACATTGTTTGGTACTGGTGCATTCGATATCTTCGACTTACTAACGGATAAAATCTTCCTAGCAGTTGGCGGTATGTTGGTATGTATCTTCGCTGGTTGGAGACTAAACCGTGCTGACCTAGAGAAAGAAATCACTAACGACGGTGAAGTATCTTTCCCACTATTCGGCCTATGGTACACACTTGTTAAGTACATCATCCCAGTAGCTATCGCTATCGTAGCGTTCATGGGTATCTCTTCTGGCTTCGACAGCGGTAAAGGTGCAATCATGCTACTAGGTATTGGTATCATTGCTGGCTCAGCGCTTATCTCTAAGAAGTTATAGTTCTGAGAAGCTATAGTTTTAAGAAGCTATAGCTCTTAGAAACCATAGCTCTTAGTAGCACAATCGCGAGTTAAAGTAAGTTAAGAAACGGGAGCCATTGGCTCCCGTTTTTTTATGCTACTAACTTAATTATCAAAGAAAAATAAATACTTAAAGTTATTGGTCTGGTAGCCGATATAATGAAAAGTAATAGCTGATTGAGCTGTATTTTATTTAAGTAGGTGTTGTGTGAAATTGTCAGTTAGGAAGAAGTTGTACGCTGGGTTTGGCTCTATATTGGCGGTGCTTGTCACGTTAGTCGGTATTGTATGGATAGAAGTCATTGGAGCTCACAAGAGCGCTGATGAAATTAGGATGGATGATGTCCCGGGAACGGTGACCTACCTTGTATTGATAGATGAGGCTGGGGATGTTTATCGCGATGCACTTGGTGCGATTACTCAGGCCGACAATGCGCTTAATGATTATCGAACCAACAAGAATGAATTTGCTCAGGCTATTAAAGAAGCAAAACGTTTAGAGAGTAGAGGTTCAGAAGACCATCGCCGTATTGAGCGAATTGAAGACCTGATGGGGCGCTTTACTCAAGAGTTTGAATCTAAGCTTGTACCTATGATCAACGATGAGTCTGCGCTGTTATCGAATATCCAGCAGCTTCGCTCCTTATATGAGAGCAATCTAATCCCGGTTGAAAACTTACTGGATCAAGCGTCTGCAAGTGAGCGTGCCGATACAGAACAATCGCTGCTTGTATTAACCGATTCGTTTACCACCATCGAACGCACTATCATGGTGTTGTCTGCCATTGCGATTGTGTTTGGTTGTGTGATTGCGTATGTATTGTCTAGCTCTATTACTAACCGTCTAACTCGTGTTGAACAAGTTGCGCGACGCGTGGCAAATGGCGACCTTACCGCTGGAGATATTGTTGATAATTCTGGCGATGAACTGGCCGATCTTGCTACGTCGATTAACCAGATGCAGAAATCTTTGGTCAACCTATTAGGTTCAATTTCTTCTGTGACGAACCAAGTTCAATCGGTGACAGGTGAGTTATCATCAATCAGTCAAGACATCGTTTCTGGTGCCTCTGCACAAGCTGATAAAGCTAACCTGATTGCGACTGCCGCAGAAGAGCTAAGCTTGACCATTTCTGAAGTCGCGCAACAAGGTACTTCTACTTATGAAGAAGCGCGTCGCTCAGAAACGTCAGCAGAAGATGGCCGTAACGTGATTGTTGAAATGGTGGCAAGTATCCAACAAGTGTCGACTCAAATGAGCGACATGTCGGTACAAATGAATACGCTAGGTTCACATGGCGAACAGATTGGCAGTGTTATTAAGGTAATCGAAGACATCGCTGGACAAACCAACCTACTGGCGCTGAATGCTGCGATTGAAGCGGCACGTGCTGGTGAGTTTGGACGTGGCTTTGCGGTGGTTGCAGATGAAGTACGAGCACTGGCAGAGAGAACGACCAAAGCGACTCAAGAAGTGTCTGGTATCATTCAGTCGA
This sequence comes from Vibrio sp. QJM3NY_26, assembly GCF_057786005.1. Lineage (NCBI taxonomy): Bacteria > Pseudomonadati > Pseudomonadota > Gammaproteobacteria > Vibrionales > Vibrionaceae > Vibrio > Vibrio sp. QJM3NY_26. The sequence goes on from NZ_CM173515.1 coordinate 1,227,412, forward strand.
TTCAATCTGGTACGCAAGAAGCGGTGACTTACACTCAAGATAACTGTCGTTTAGTTGAGATTGGTGTAGAGCAAAGCTCTGGCGCAGTTTCGGCGCTAGAAGCGATTGTAAGTGGTGCTGGCAATGTACAAAGCATGGTCAACTCTATCGCTACTGCGGCAGAAGAACAGACAGCTGTGACCAAAGAAATTGCAGCGGATATTACGGCGATCAGTGATATTTCTGAGCAGTCTTTGCAATTGGCGACTCGCAGCTCTGAAAATACCTCAGGCTTGAACGCTAAAGTTGCTGAGCTAGAAGCATTAGTCGGTAAGTTCAAACTAGCGTAGGGCGGGTGGCTTTGTTCTATTTTCCGAATGTTAATCGAGTAAAGACCAAGCACTGATCGCTACTTGCTAAAAAGAAGCCCAATGATTCAATATTTATTGAGTGAGTTGGGCTTTTTCGTAGCTGGAATCTGGGTTCAGACACGGTATACTCCACGTTCTACAATGGAGCTAGCCTTTAAATGTTCGACATTCTTCTGAACCACTCTGATTTTTTACTCATAAACAAACATCCTGGCGTCAGCGTCCATAAAGACGATGGCGATACCATGTTGTTGCAAGAAGTTGCTAAGGCAATCAACGAGCCGAAGTTATATCTCGTTCACCGCCTCGATAAAATGACCTCAGGTATTCTGCTGTTAGCAAAGAATGCCTCGGCAGCGAGTGAGCTTTCACAGCTGTTCGCAAAGCGTGAAGTCGAGAAGTACTACCTTGCGATTGGTTCGAAGAAACCAAAGAAAAAGCAGGGGCTGATTTCAGGAGATATGGAGCGTTCACGACGCTCAAGCTGGAAGTTACTGACAAGCAAAGAAAATCCAGCGATTACCCAGTTTTTATCTGCAACGGCTGAACCCGGTGAGCGTCTATTTTTATGTAAACCCTATACGGGACGAACTCACCAGATCCGTGTCGCGATGAAGTCGATCGGCTCAGCCATTGTTGGTGACCCTATTTATAATCCATCGAGTGAGGCTGACAGAGGTTATCTGCATGCCTTCGCGATTCGATTTACCTATCAATCACAAGCCTACGAATATGTCTGCGATCCAAGAAGCCTAAACTCCTTGGGTGAGAAGTGGCATCAAGAGATCGTGTCTAATGGTTTAGACAACTGGCTTGAACCTTGGTCATTAACTTGGCCAAAGCTAAACACTAAGTGAGTGAAATAATGGAAGCATCAGCTTTACCTCTGTTTTTTAGTCATATTGAACAGCAACTTAATGAAGTGCCGAATGAACTACGCCGTATTTTTCATGGTCGTGGTAAGTTTTGGCCAGGCCTAGATCAACTGACATGTGATTGGGTTGATGGGCAGTTATTGGTTAACGTATTCAAAGAAGTGGATGATGAGTTCTTATCATCTCTTAAAGCTGGATTGGTTGATTTGACTAATAAAGACATCTGGCAAGCAAAGCAGGGCACAAGTATTGTTCTGCAACATCGCTATGCCGATGGTGCGCCGTCAGAGGTTTTATGGGGTGAACTTAATGACTCACCCATCGTGGTTGAGCACGGTCTTAAGTACCAACTAGACATTGGCCGTAACCAGAACTTTGGTTTGTTCCTCGACATGCGTAATGGTCGCCAGTGGGTACAAGACAATGCTAAGGATAAGAATGTCCTTAACCTGTTCGCATACACTTGTGGTTTCTCAGTCGCGGCTATCGCTGGTGGTGCTCGCCAATGCATGAACGTGGATATGTCACGTGGCTCGCTAAACAAAGGCCGTGATAACCACCGTTTGAATGATCACGACATGCGCTCGGTTAACTTCCTTGGCTACGATATCTTTAAGTCGTGGGGAAAAATCAAAAAGGGTGGCCCTTACGAGTTGGTTATCATCGACCCGCCTTCGTTCCAAAAAGGCAGCTTTGCTTTAACTAAAGATTACAAAAAGATCTTGCGTCGCTTGCCTGATCTTCTAACAGAAGGCGGAGAAGTGATTGCTTGTGTTAACTCACCAGCAGTATCGCCAAACTTCCTAATTGAGACGATGGCAGAAGAAGCGCCTAGTGTTGAGTTTATCGAACGTTTAGACAACCCACCTGAGTTTGTCGATGTCGATCTTGATTCAAGTCTAAAGGTATTGAGATTTCAAATTAAAGCCTCTGCCGATGCTTAATTGAATTTCAGAATCAGCTAAAAAACGCCGCTCATATGAGCGGCGTTTTTGTTTATGAGGAATGCAGAAATTCACACTAGTTGTTTTGATTCTTGAGTGTCTGAAACCCAAAATAAATACGCATGAACGTAGTTAGCCAACACGCAGCACCAAAGGTGTAGGCGATAACCGCAAAGTGTTGAGGCCAAATACAGAAAGCAATGAAACAAGTGATGGTTTCTGTGCCTTCGGTCAGTCCAGACATGTAATAGAGAGACTTATGTTTATAGACTGGGTTTTCAATCCCTCGCTTACCAGCCATAACCGCAAACGCTAAAAAGCTGCTGCCTGTGCCGATAAAAGAGAAAATCAAAAATGCACCGGCAATGGCGTTGTGTTCTGGGTTGGCGATAACAAAGCCAAAAGGGATTAACGAGTAGAAAAGAAAATCGAGGCTGATGTCGAGGAAACCGCCCGCATCACTAATGCCTTGGATTCGAGCTAAGGCTCCATCAAGCCCGTCACAAACCCTGTTAAATACAATAAACCCCAACGCCCATTCGTATTGTTGAAATGCCAATGCTGGAAACGCTAAACATCCAACCAGAAACCCAAACAGGGTGGTTTGGTTGGCTGTGATGCCGAATCTATTAAGTAGTTTGGCTGATTGATTTAATGGCCACTTAATGACCTTAATAGAGTACTTATCCAGCATGGTTACTTCTCCATGGCCAAGACAGAACTTTTGCCCCTTGAGGCACATCGGTTTGGTCGTGCGTCACCATTAATGTCGGAATATTCGCTTTAGTGAGTTGCTCAAATACCCAGTCGCGAAACTGGGCTCTGAGTTCTTGGTCGAGCTTACTAAACGGCTCATCAAGCAACGCCAATTTCGGTTTCGCCAATAGCATACGAGTTAAGCTAATTCTCGCTCGCTGGCCGCCAGATATTTGGTCGGGAAACGACTCAGCCAAGCGGGTCAGTTCAATGTCTTTTAATGCTTCCATTGCTTGTTGCTGGCGATCTGAACTCTTAACCGAGTTTGGTAACGAAAAGGCCAAGTTCTCCCATACTTTTAGGTGTGGAAACAACAAGTCGTCTTGAAACAGAATACCAACTTCACGCTGATGTGATGGGAGGTCGTCTAGTTGAATATCGTTCAAAATAACGGTGCCAGAGTATGAGAACTCGTCATTTAGGTGACCCGCGATGGCATCTAACAAAGTCGATTTTCCGCAGCCGCTTGGCCCCATCAACGCCAATATTTGGCCTGATTCTAATGTTACGTTTAGCGCTGAAAACAGCGATTCGCCACCGTTTTTATGGATGGCGAGGTCGTTGAGGTGCAGACTCATTAGTAAGAAAACCTTTAAAAGTAAGACGGCGATATCTAAGTTGAAGTCGGCTGACTAATATCGCTAAAGAGAAAAAGAACAGAGGCAACAAGGCCTGCCAAATGGCATAAATTGCGGTTACCCTGCGGTCGAAACCACTGGTTAGGGCAACGGCTTCTGTGGTGATGGTGCTAATACGACCAGCACCGAGCATCAATGTCGGCAAGTACTGAGCCAAACTCACACTGATCCCAACCGCCCAAGCGAAGGCGATGGCGGGCAGTAATATAGGCAGCTTGATCGAATACCAGCTTTGAAATGGCGATTTACCCAAGCTCAGTGAAGCTTTTATCAGCCCATCGTTGAAGCTTTTCCATGGGCCGTCCAAAGACAAGTACACAAATGGAAAGGCGAAGAAAACATGCGCCCAAATAACCCAAAGCTCATAGGCACTACTGCCAATGTATAGGGTGGTGATTTGCATACCGAATAACACCGACAGTTGAGGTATCAACATTGGAATAGCGATAATAAAGCCTGGGACTTGCCACTTGTATTTGATTCTGTATTCGTGAGCAACCAGCGCAAGCAACAAAGCGATTGAAGCAGCAATAAGACCAATCCATAAGCTTTGACCAACGGTGCTCATGATGCCATCCCACTCGAACTCCCAGAAGCGCATGCTGTAGCGACTAGGCAGTAAATCAGGGAAGCGCCAGCGCTGCGCAAAACTCCAGATAATCATCAATGGAATGATCATCAGTGACAAAGCTGCAAGAGCTGTGAATACGGTTTTCCCCGGCAAGTTAACCCCTGTTCTGCCCGAATATTGCCAAGTTCGAAAGTACTTAAGAATTGCCCATTCAACTAAACGCGCCAAGGCGATGATCAACGAAGCCAAGCCAAACAAAACGATCGCACCAGCAGCAGCTCGTGGTAGTAGATTAAGATCTGGGTCGTTGAACCATTGCCACACTAAAACGGCAAAAGTCGGCGGGTTGGTTGGGCCAATGATCAGAGCAATATCGACAACCGAGACGCTATAGGCGAGCACAGCCAGCATTGGGAAGCGAAGCTTAGTAAACCATTGCGGGAAAATACACTTCCACCAGATCTGAGCGCGGCTGTAACCGAGTGATGCACTCACCTTAGTGATACGTTCTACATCGATTTGTTGAAGTATCGATATGCTCATCAGCAACAAGAAAGGAACTTCTTTGAGTGCGAGCATAATGATTAGGCCAAACGCGTAAGGATCTTTGATCAGCAAAGCCAATTCAGAGCTTGTAGCCGATTCACCAAGTAAGTGGTGTACGGCTCTTGCGCCAAGGCCTGTTGGGCTAAACAAAAAAGCAAAGCCGATAGCGAAAGCCACATGCGGAATGGCAAGCATTGGAGATAGCGTTAGCTCAATCTTTCTCCAAAACTTGTTTCCCCAAGAAGCCTGAAGAATGCAAAAGGTCAGAAAGCAGGCAATGTAGCTGCTGGCGACCGCTGAACCTAGGCTTAAGCCAATAGAGTGCCAAGCCCCTTCCCATTGAAAGACTTGGCTAAACCCGTTGAGTGTTGGCTCCTCTAAACCTAGGGGCGGGATGAAACTCAGTGACGAAGCCACGACTCCCGCTACCCCAGGAATGGTTGGGATAATGCACACAGCTATAACAACAAAATATAGAGCGCGAAGCATGGAGGTTAGTTACCGTATCGCTTAAGCCACTCTTTCTCGAGCGCGTTTTGCCAACTAGGATGCGGTTCATCAATCGATTTAAATTGCTGAGTATTTTTAGCGCTGCCGGTTAAGTACTTACTGCTCAATACAGAAGGGTCACCCCAGACATTGAGGTCACCTTTGCGAGATTGTGCTTCTGGGCTCAACAAGAAGTTGATGGTCACTTGAGCACCTGCGGTTGCATTGGCATTCCAAGGAATCGCAAGGAAGTGAATGTTAGATAGTGCGCCGCTTTCTAACGCATAAGCCTTGGTAGTTTCCGCTAGGCGGCCACTTGATTGTGCTGAATATACAGAGTTTGGATTGAACGTAATCGCGAGGTCGATCTGTCCGTCATCCAGAAGCTGGATGCTTTCCGATGTGCCTGCTGGGAATTGTTTGCCACCGCGCCACGCCACTTTATGGAATTTATCTAAGTAAGCCCACAGTGGTTCCGTAACGTCTTGGAAGGTATCTTCTGAAACGGGTTTAGCAAGCGCAGGACTGTTGTTTGTCAGCTCAATCAGTAGAGACTTAATGAAGCTCGTACCGTGAAACTCTGGTGGGCGCGGGTAGCTTAAGCGATTCGGGAAAGCCTGAGCGTAGCTCAACATCTCTGAAAACGATTGTGGCGGATTGTGCAGTGTTTCTTGGTCGTGGATGAAGACAAGTTGCCCAACGCCCCAAGGTGCCTCCAAGCCTTCTGTTGGCTCCGAGAAATCGACATCGATCGGCAAAGACTTATCCACGTACTGCCAGTTTGGAAGTGTTTGAGTGAATGGTCCAAACAACAAGGCATTTTCTTTCATTGAACGGAAATTCTCGCCGTTAATCCAGACGATATCGACACTGCCTTCAGTGTTCTTTCCTGCCGCCTTTTCTGCGAGTAAGCGAGTGGTAGTTTCTGCAATATCGGTTACTTTCACATGTTTTAAGGTAACACCGTACTCACTTTGTAATTTCTTGCCCGCCCACTGTAGGTAACGATTGATTTCTTGGCTACCGCCCCAAGCGTGAAAGTAGACAGTTTGTCCCTCTGCCTGCTGTTCGATTTGGTTCCAGTTATTGGTTGATGTTGCTTCACCAGCATAAATGGTTGCGCTGTATGCAACGGTTGCCATGATTGCTAACGTACTTACTATCTTGTTCATAAACTTTTCCATTTGGTAGTGAACGGGTAAGAGCATTGTTATTTAGAACTCCCTAACAGTTATTCTATCTGTTTCTGAAATAATTTCTAATTCAACAGTAAATTCAATCAATTACTAGGGCGTGTTGATTTTTTTGGTTAAACTTTGTTCGATATGCAATCGTTTCGAAAGCTCGACAGACTCTAGGCTCTTACCATCCTAGCAATAGACCGATAAACCAGTGAATTTATTGCATCTAAATGAGAGATATTTGAGGTTTATTGGAGGTTGGTACGAAAAGTAGGCGATGAGTGTTAATTTTGAAGGTGTAGTGAGGGTAAGCAGGCAATAAAAAAGGAGCCATGAAGGCTCCTTTAATCAATATCTATTTCGAGAACGGATTAGTTTACCCAATCACGAATTGTGTACGTTAGCGTGTGTACATCGTTTTTCAGTACTAGCGTATCGTTTGTTAGGGTTACGTCGCTCCACTCGCTTAGAGTAGCAGAAACCGATTGTTCGATTTCCATTGCTGAACCGTGACACATTTTCATTGTCATGCCCATTTGCTTGATACGGAATTGACCGTCTTTCAGCTCGCCTTGACCGAAGAAGTTGTTACAACCAGCCATGCCGTTTGCAGTCATCTTTTCGCCGATCTCTAGACGAGGAGCTGCTTGGTCTTCGCTTTTCGCAATGTCCTTGCCATCAATTTGCGCAAGTTCCCAATTATGGTGCTGTAGATCGGTTGGTGTTACTTGCATCGCGTTGTCACCTGTTGTTGTGCATGCTGCTAGCATCATAGGTAAAGCGGCTACTGCTAGTAATTTTTTTGAACTAAACTTCATATTATAAGGCTCCAAAGGAAAGAACGAAGTTACCGAATAAGTGTAACTTGATGGGTTCAAAGTATAGTTTACAAAACACTATATGTGTCAGTATAAGGTCATAGTTTAGTATGAATTTCACGAGCTGTGCGACAAGTTAATCGCTTATTTTTTAATTAGTAAGCTCGATTTTGATGTGTAAGGAGGCATGGTGGAGCAGTTAGAGTTTTTCCAGGTTCCAAGCCCTTGCGTTGGGGTTTGCTCAAGCGATGATAAAGGCTATTGCAATGGTTGTATGCGCAAAAGAGAAGAGCGCTTTAATTGGATGTCGATGACTCCGTCAGAACAATTGCACGTGATTAAGCTGTGTCGTCAGCGCTATCGGAGGAAGATAATGAAGCAAAAAAACTTGGTTGGTAAGTCGGTCGACGAAGAGGGAAATACAAGTCCCCAAAGAGATCTTTTCGGTTAAAGAGGAAGTATCAAGATTTTATTTAACTCCGAAGTAACTATTACTTTACATAATGGTTGGGGTGTAATATTAAGGTAGGTACCTTTGTACCAGAAGGAGTGATGTCGGTATGAATAAAAAGAACGTAAAACTCAAAAAAGAACCGGTTAAAGCACTGGATCGAAAAAACATTGGGGCCAAAAATGACCCTGAAGAGAGCCCGCGTGATTGGCATTCGATGTCAGAAGAAGAACGAATGGAAATCCTTTCTCACCTTTCAGACATGCCTTTTCAATAACATCACTGGTTCTTCAGAGTCTTTCTTAAAACCCTGTTTTCTTAAATAAACAGCTTTCTGAAATAAACATGTTACTAAACAAACATGTGATTCGCTTTCGTTACACCACGATGGTATGTACAAAATGTATCATCGGCCTCGGTGGTTTTACTATGAATCTTTATGTTGGTTATCACTTCTACAGCCCCTGCATTGTAACAAGCTTGCTCTGCCTTTTTAACGATATCGAGTAATTGATTGAGCTCACCTTTCATTGTGGTTTCCATCGCACCAACTTGGAAAGGGACATCGGCTGCTTTCACAACTTCAATGGCTTTATCAACTACTTCGAAGTTGTTGCCTTCTTTAACGCGAGGGATCACTTGGAAGGCAACCATCACTTCTTTTTCTCTTTTTAACTCAGACACTTTCTGCTTACTCAATGATAGGGATTTGTTGCAGATGATAGGTTAATGCTGAGATAAATTCTACAACGGTTACGCTGCTTTATTTATGACACGAGTGACTGGAGATATCGGACTACTTGCTACCCCAGTGGTCGCTAACCCAACCACCAATATGCTCATCAAAATGACTACCACTGAACCTCTGGTTGCGTTCCACCGAGGTAGCACAGTCGTCTTTGTTGTCGATTAGGTTTTGTATGTAGTTTGCCATTGGGTCATTGGAACTCTGACGATCTCGGCGAGTAGCCACTTCCTTAATCAGTTGTAATCGATATGTAGAGCTTGCACGTTTCATTTCAATGACCTCCCGGTTTTTAGACACTAATAGAAAAATCTAGTTGCCAGATATAGGGGCGTCAACGTGATCAGAAAGTATTTTTTTTGAGCAACCAAGAATCAATACCTTGGCATCATAATTCACAAAAATGTCATTTAAATTGGCATTTTGTCTGAGTCGATAGGTTGTGATCTTACATCTGATTGCATATAAAAAGCCCAGTGCAAACTGGGCTAATCGACTTTCTATGGTTATTTTGAAGAACTGGCTATTTCGAAGAACTTGGCTTGCTCTTAAATTGCTTAGCACTTTTCTTCTTTGCGGTTCTTCGGTTAGCCATTTTGTCTTTAGGTGGACGTTTGCGAGCTGTCGCTTCCGATGCAGGTTTGTCTGTAACAGGAAAACCTTCTAATGCTTGTAGCACAAGAGGCTTATTGGTCAGAGTACGAATCGCATTCAAGTAGTCAGTTTCGCTATGGCTAACCAGAGAGATGGCGCAACCAGTGCTCCCTGCTCTTGCTGTGCGACCAACTCGGTGTACGTAAGTTGCGGAGTGTGTCGGTAAATCAAAGTTAATCACGACAGGCAGCTGATCAATATGGATGCCGCGAGCCATCACATCAGTCGCGATAAGCACACGGGTCTCGCCATTTTTGAAATTCTCTAATGCTTGCTCTCGTTCTTCTTGGCTCTTATTTCCATGTAACGCACTCACATTGATTCTAGATTTATTCAATCGCTTGGTTAATGCGTCGGCATTGTCTTTCGCACCAATGAACACCAATACTTGCGGCCATGGGGTCTGATGAAGTAGGGCGATGAGCGCTTGAGCCTTACTGCCTTTGTTCACTAAATACAGAGTTTCTTCAATAGTCGCGACCACACTGTTTTCTTGGTGTGTCGTGACTTTAACTGGATTTGAAAGAAGCTCTTCAGCTTGCCCCACTAATTCGGGCGGAAGTGTCGCCGAGAACAACAGTGACTGACGTTTGCTTGGTAGTGCTGCGGTAATCGCTTGAATATCTGGCCAAAAGCCCATGTCGATCAGTCGGTCGGCTTCATCAAGAACCAATGATGAACACTGAGCGACATCCAGTTCACCACTTTTGATTAAAGCAAGTAAGCGGCCTGGTGTGGCGATTGCTAATTGCGGTTGGGTTAGTAATTGTTGCTGCTGATCATCAGTATTCACGCCACCGGTTAAGGTTACGAATTTGATATCGAGCGCTGTCGCGACCGGCTCTAAAGATTCAGTCACTTGAGACGCGAGTTCACGTGTCGGGACGATGATAAGCGCTTGAAGTCCATTCACATCATGGATGATGTTGTTCAGCAAGGGTAAGCCGAACGCCAATGTTTTTCCGCTACCCGTTTGAGCCAACGCAAGTACGTCTTTACCCGCAATAATTGATGGAATTACCGCTTGTTGTATCTCAGTCGGTTTGTCGAATTGAGAAGGGATCGCTGTGACGGTTTTTGCGTTAAGGGTGAGGTTATCAAATGACATAAATGAACCAAGTATCAAAATGGAGGTGGAGTCTAACAGGGCTATAAATGTTAGAGAATGAGTTTTGCTACGTTACAGGATAAACGGGTGAATTATACACGTTAAATTTAAGCGTTATCCATACAACTAAATTAAGGCAAGCGAACTAAGCCAAGCTAATTAAACGTTGGGCATATTGTAATGGTATTGAATGGACGTACAATACCCGCCCTAAAACGATCAAGAAATGAATAGGAAGCTTTAAGGAAATGAGAGCGAAATGAGTTGGGAAAGTATCTGGCTGTTTATTGTCATCGTGTTTTTTATTGCGATCATTCCAGGCCCAAATGCTCTGTTGGTATTGAGCACGGCTTTAACTCAAAGAAAGTTGTTTGCGTTTATTAACGTGTTGGGTGTGTCATGCGGGTTCTTGTTTCTGCGAATGGCATGAGCTTACTGTTATCTCAGACTCCAATGGCCTTTGAGGGATTGAAGTGGGTGGGTGTCTTGTACTTAGTCTGGCTTGGGTACAACCATTTTCGGGCGGCATTGCGAGCTCAAGAGGGCGTGCTTGCTATAGTGAGTGCATCGGGCAGTAAGCTTTATAACCAGTTTTTCAAAGGACTCCTCACTAACCTACTTAACCCTAAAATCGTTCTATTCTACCTTTCGATATTCCCTCAGTTTGTTTCTAAGGATCACATTGTGTCCGACAGTTTAATGCTGGGCGCGATACAGGCAACAGTGGTTGCTACATGGTTTTTGGTTGTCATTTTGATGGCTGATACGTTTAAGAAATTATTGACGAAAAAGCGCACGTCTCAATGGATGAACATTGTGTGCGGGTTGTTGTTTGTTGGCTTCAGTATTCAGTTGGCGCTGTTTCAGCTTTAGGGTTCATAGTTAATAATCGACCCCCTAGCATCTACGACTCATATCTCACTTTTTACTGAATGCTCAACAATCCTTGTTTCTGTGCATAAATCTCTAAAGCATTAGCTCGTAAAGTCGATATAATGGTCAGATATCAATTCAGTGAATGTGTTCGTTCGAAATCCAATTGAAGCTAAAGGCTATTGCTTGACCGAATAAACAGAGACAGGGAGTCACAGATGAGTGAAGAGTCATTCACCCAGAAACGCAAATATTACCGCTTGAAGTACCCAAAAAAGGCACGTCCAGTGATGCGAATTAAGGATGAGCTTTTTCATGTGAGTGAAGTGTCTGAAAAGGGTGTGCGCTTGATGATGCGTAACATCATTCCTGTTTATCGAGGCTTCTCAATGGCGGGCAGTTTAAGACTGCACGATAACAACACCATTGATATTAGTGGTGCAGTGCTGCGACAAGAAGGCGATGAAGTGATCGTTCAGTTGTTAGAAGGACCAAGCTTCAAAGATATGGTGTCAGAACAAAGACATATTAGACAAAGATACCCAGTATTTTTTGCTAGCCTCAGAGTGGCATAGAAAGCTTTTAAAGTTAGATGACTTAAAGCCCAAGTCACTCATTTAGATCCGATATTAAAAAGCCCAGCACTTTCACAAGTGCTGGGCTTTGCTATATATGTAAGCAAACTAACTATACGGACAAACTAAGGCGCTTAGCCTGTCCATGGTTCGTTTTATAGCTCGTCTACTGTTGCCCAAACTGCTGCTAGCATGTCGTAACCAAATGCAACACTACGCTCTGGAGACCAGCCGTAAAGTTCGTCAGCGTGGCTGATATGATCTTTAAATGGCATCTCGACAGTGTAAGCCAGACATTTGAACTGCTCACCGATCCAGTTTGTGCCGACGGTCATATTTGCTTTGCCCGGTTCGTCTTTATCGTAACCAAATTCATCTTGGAATTCTGGCGTGATAGTCAGAAGCGCTTGCTTGAAGTGATTCTCCAGTTTTGCAATGCGCTCGTTGTATGAAGGTGTGCCTTCGCTACCTGCAACAAAGTTATATGGAATCGCTTCGTCGCCATGAATGTCTAGGCATAGATCAACGCCAGTTTGTAGCATGCGCTCGCGCACAAGGAAAACTTCAGGGCTGCGTTCTAGAGAAGGTGATTGCCATTCGCGGTTAAGGTTTACACCAATCGCATTAGTGCGCAGGTGACCACGGATGCTGCCATCTGGGTTCATGTTCGGTACAACACGGAACACAACGCTGTCTAGAAGAGAGCGACCGACCGTATCTGTTTCATCAAGCAGGCGTTGCAGCAAACCTTCGATCAACCATTCAGCCATAGTCTCGCCTGGGTGTTGGCGACCAATAACCCAGATGTTTTTCTTATCTTCACTTGGCTCACCAATGGTTAGCAAGGTGATGTCGTTGTTGTCTAGCGTGTGACCCAGAGTTTCAAGCTTACAAGCCGGGTGCGTTTGAGCACTGTGCAGAAGATCTTGGTGACGATCGTGTGAGTACGGCGCGAAGTACGCGAAGTACGTTGAATCGTGTTCAGGGATGATATCAAAGCTTAATGTATCGCCATCGAACTGAGATGGAATTCGGAACCACTCTTCACGGTCATAAGATGCTACAACATCATAATCTTTCCACCCATCAGGGTAAGCAGATGTTGCCAATTGGCCGATTTCAAAGTGGTGAGCTTGTTGAGCTTCGCTTTCTAAACGGAAGTGAAACCACTGAGAGATTTCAGTCTGGTTGTCTGCTGGGATAGTCAGTTGAATATTTTGTGGTGAATCTGCTGAAACGACGTGAATGTTGCCGCTTTCGAAATTGCTGAAAATTTTCATTGTAGTTTTTATCTCGTAGTTGAGTTGCCGTAAGACTAGCACACTTTTTTTCGAGCAAACCACTAACTAAATCGTAATGAGATGTTATTTCAATTCTCAATTTTTTGTTATCTACGTTTAAGCTTTCTGATTTTGAACTAGCGGCGTTGGCAAGTCGTACAACCACGACAAGCAGAACGTGTGTAACGATCCAGCTTACTGCGTTGAACCTTACAGTACGCGTTTTTCAGTGCTCTTCTTCCAGAAAACCAATCATCGGGTTTGGACAGGATCAGATAACCATTAAAGCGCTTCACAAGCTCTATTCTATTTTGGTCGATAAACTTGCTATCAAAGCCAATTTCAAAGTAATCAAGCGCTTGTTCGATGGCGGTGAAACTCGCTATTTTTTGTTGGAATTCTGTTTGGTTCATGGGGATTAGTCTCTGAACTGGTGGTAGCTATTGTACCGAGTCTACGACTTGTTTTATTGACTTTAGTTATGACTTATCTGGATTTTAGTCGTGGGCTTTTTCAACTTAAAATGATCTTTTTAACTCTTTGAAGCTTATAGATAAAACATCAATCAACTGTGCAGGAAAGGATCATGAATCGAATTAACCCAAAGAAACTGCTCCGCAGTAAATGGACTGCTGTTAGCCCAGTAAAGAAAGAAAAGCATTTTATGGTCACTGAGGTTGAGTTTGAAGAAGGGGAGGTGATTCGTTGCTTGATAGAAGCAGTGATGACCAAACGAGAGGAAGCCATTAATTGGCGAGATCTAACCGACAAGGAGCATTGGCTTCCAGGTTGGAAGTAAGGACGTGAAGTAACGAAGAGTATCTCAACTACGCCCGTTTTAACTTCCCGCTACCGTTTGCGATTGCCAGTATTTGAGTCCTTCTAAAACACCTTCAGCGTGTGTTGCTCTGCTAGTGTACACATTGTCTCGATCAGACAAGTGAGCGACCTCAGGATAATGGTTAGCCACTAATATTGAGTTTACGCCCTTTATCGTCAGCATAGAGGTGTCGTTGGCAGAGTCACCAGCAACGCACACTTCTTCAACGCTCAACTCATGTTGTTTAAGTAGATGATGAATCGCTGTGGCCTTATTGACACCTTTAGGCGTGATATCTAGGTACCAATCGTGAGAGTAAGTGAGGTGTACATCTATCCCGTGTAATTCTAAGCTCGATTCAATCAGTTCATGCTGAGGCTCTGAGAGCTTTCCTTCAAAAGTGATTTTGTAATCACCCTGATGGCTCTCTAAGCGTTCGCCCATGAAATCGAGTGGCGCCAGTGCTGACTCTACCTTTGATTTGTTCCAAGAAGCTTCTAATTGGTTGTGCCAAATATGATCAGGCTTTTGGGAGTGAACGTGATGAATTCTGGTACCCACATCGCTGATAATACTGTGTGGTTTCGGGTAGTTATTTGATGCCAAACCCACTCGGATTGAGGGCAGAGTTCTACCCGTCGCGATGATAAAGCGGATATCAGGTTGCTCCGCTAAGTAGTCAAATAACTGATTAACCCCATGAGATGAACCCCCATCAAGTGTACCGTCAAAGTCACACACCAGCATTTTTATCATTCGAGCGCCTTGTCCTTTTCTTTAATAATCGCGGAAAGTATGTCGATTTCTTCTATAAATAATGGCTCAGCAATGAGGACTCTACAAGTTGTCTTTCGGCTTAGATAATCGACACTCATTAGTTTGCAGTAAGCATCACACTTGGCGTTATGTTTTGGATACTGAAGATAATTCTATCAATTTGACCAGTGCCAAACTTGGTTTATTCCATCGGCTATTTCTATTTTCATATAGTGACTTTCTGGCCCTCTATTGGTTTAAATGAGCGGTTGTAAATACCTCTGCGTTCTTGCCGAAGCTATACCGATCTTCTTGTTACATCGATAAAGAAGAAGGGGGGAGGTTTTGCTCTCCGTAAAGCGCAAATTTCCAGTTTTTAGATATCGTTAAAACTACAATAAATAGTTTGTATTCGAATTATTTGTGCACGAAGTATTTGTGTTGAATCCTAGTCTGTTTCACCCATTAATTGTTTTAATGTGAAATAAATATTCAATAATCTATCAGTAAGTGATAGATAATCTCGAACGCATTTGTATCGTTTTAATATCCTTTATTATCAGTATTTTGGTGGTTTTCGTCTGGGTGTTGAAACTTAATTTTGGTTGGCGAAATGATTGTTTTTGATAAGGGTTACCGAACGCAACCCCTTGATTTACAGTTCTACATTGCTTAGAGTGCTAATCGTTTTTCGAGCTTAAATAACCATTTTTAAGTTAAAATAGCTAAGAAAGGATTAGATTATATGGATCCCATACTGGAAGTTAAGGGACTGTACAAGGTGTTTGGTGAAGATACCGACCGTGCTTTTTCGATGATTAATGAAGGCGCGGATAAAGACAAAATTTTCGAAGAAACAGGGTTAACGATCGGTGTTAACGATGTTTCTCTTAGTATTCAAGAAGGCGAGATTTTCGTGATTATGGGATTGTCAGGATCTGGCAAATCAACCCTAGTACGCCTTCTTAACCGCTTAATCGAACCTACCAAAGGTAATGTGCTTCTTCGAGGCAAAGACATTGCCCACATCTCAGAAGATGAACTGCGCGAAGTCCGCCGCAACAACATCTCCATGGTTTTCCAAAATTTCGCACTGATGCCGCATATGACAGTTATCGAAAATGCTGCATTTGGCCTTGAGTTGGCAGGTGTTGAAGTAGATAAACGAAAACAGTCAGCATTTGAAGCGTTAGAGCGCGTAGGCCTTGGCGCATACTCAGAATCGTACCCAGATGAATTGTCTGGCGGTATGAAACAACGTGTTGGTCTAGCGCGTGCCTTGGCATGTGACCCAGATATCCTGTTAATGGACGAAGCGTTCTCGGCACTCGATCCTTTGATTCGTACTGAAATGCAAGATGAACTGATTCGTCTTCAAAATGACGATAAACGAACGATTGTATTCATCTCCCATGATTTGGATGAAGCGATGAGAATCGGTGACCGTATTGCCATTATGCAAAACGGTGAAGTGGTTCAAGTGGGCACACCAGACGAAATTCTTAACAACCCAGCGAACGACTATGTCGAAGCCTTTTTCCGTGGTGTAAATGTCGCAAGCGTACTTACTGTGAAAGATATTGCGCGTAAGAAACCGGCTGCGGTATTTAAAAAGTCAGAACACGACGGCCCAGCTTCTGCTCTGCAAATCCTAATGGATAACGACCGTGAATACGGCATCGTTGTTGAGAAGAGCAGTCTTTACTCCGGCATTGTTTCCATTGACTCCCTTCGCAAAGCTCACAAAGAGAACAAATCATTAGTGAGCGCGCAGCTCGATGATGGATTAACGCTGAACCCTGATTTACCAATCAATGACGTGCTTGGCCTTGTTGGTGGTGTGCCTTACTCAGTTCCT
Source organism: Vibrio sp. QJM3NY_26 (assembly GCF_057786005.1). Taxonomy (NCBI): domain Bacteria; kingdom Pseudomonadati; phylum Pseudomonadota; class Gammaproteobacteria; order Vibrionales; family Vibrionaceae; genus Vibrio; species Vibrio sp. QJM3NY_26. The sequence continues at coordinate 1,243,700 of NZ_CM173515.1, forward strand.
GTTGTGGATGAGCAAGGCAATTACTTTGGCGTGGTAACTAAGTCACGTTTGCTACAAACATTGGATAAGGGGTAGATCATGTCGTCTGAACAAACAAATAATGACCCATGGTCACAGTCTGCTCCTGCCGCTCAGCCATCAAGTGATCCTTGGGGTCAAGCCGCTGACTCTTCACCATCGGCAGATTGGCTAAGCAGTGAAACCGTAGAAACCATTCCTTTTGATCCTCTTAATCCTTTTGCAGAAGCCGTGCTACCTGTTGATACTTGGGTTGAGTCTGGATTGAATTGGCTAGTTGAACACGGACGACCATTGTTTCAAGCAATTCGTGTACCTATCGATTTCATTCTAAGTTCATTTGAAACGGCATTGGTGTCTACGCCAGCCCCATTTATGCTCATCATTTTGTTCTTGGTGGCATGGCAGTTTTCAAACCTGAAACTGGGTGTTGCTACGGCAGTATCTCTTACTATGATTGGTTTGATCGGCGCTTGGTCTGAAGCGATGACCACGCTTTCACTGGTGATGACATCTGTATTCTTCTGCCTGTTGATCGGTTTACCCATGGGGATATGGCTCGCCCGAAGTAACACGGCGGCTAAATTCGTTCGCCCAATTCTGGACGCTATGCAAACAACGCCAGCCTTCGTTTACTTAGTACCCATCGTAATGTTGTTTGGTATCGGTAACGTTCCGGGTGTGGTGGTGACCATTATATTCGCACTGCCACCGGTGGTACGTTTAACGATCCTAGGTATTCAGCAAGTACCGGAAGATTTGATCGAAGCGGGTCATTCATTCGGTGCAAGCAAAAAGCAGATGCTTTACCGAATTCAACTGCCACTTGCATTACCAACCATTATGGCGGGCGTGAACCAAACACTGATGTTGTCGCTATCTATGGTGGTTATCGCATCAATGATCGCGGTAGGTGGTTTAGGTCAAATGGTACTGAGAGGTATCGGCCGTCTAGATATGGGACTGGCCGCTGTTGGTGGTCTCGGCATCGTTATTCTAGCAATCCTGCTTGACCGCATTACCCAAGTTCTCGGGGTAAATGCAGGTAATACAAAATTACGCTGGTACCACATGGGCCCTGTTTCTCTTGTGCTCAATGCGATAAATCGCGGTAACAAATCAGAACTACAATTAAGGAAAAACACCAATGAATAATTCATGGAAGAGCAAACTTGCAGTTAGCATTGTTTCTACGTTAGCAGTATCAACGAACGTGTGGGCAGCAAGCTTACCGGGTGAAGGTGTATCAGTTCAGCCAGTTCAATCGTCTGTAGCGGAAGAAACATTCCAAACGTTGATTGTTAACCGCGCTCTTGAAGAGCTTGGTTACGATGTGAAATCAACACAAGAAGTGGACTACAACGTAGCTTACACCTCTATCGCAAAAGGTGACGCGACGTTTCTAACAGTAGGCTGGTTCCCACTACACGCTGATAAATACAAAATGGCGGGTGGCGATGAAAAATTCTACCGTGAAGGCCAATATGTAAGTGGTGCCGCTCAAGGTTACCTAATCGATAAGAAAACGGCTGAAAAATACAACATCACTAACATTGGTCAACTGACGGATCCGAAAATCGCGAAGCTGTTTGATGCTGACGGTGATGGCAAAGCAGACCTTACAGGCTGTAACCCAGGTTGGGGTTGTGAGATGGTGATTGAACATCAACTTTCAGCGTTCAAACTGGACGATACGGTAACTCACAACCAAGGTAACTACGCTGCAATCATTGCAGATACGATTTCTCGTTACCAAAAGGGTGAATCAATTCTTTACTACACGTGGACACCTTACTGGGTAAGTGGCGTATTGGTGCCTAACGAAGATGTAGTTTGGTTAGAAGTACCTTTCTCAGCACTTCCTGGCGAGCGTTCGAATGTTGACACGACGTTATCTAACGGTAAAAACTACGGCTTCGAAATGAACTCAATGCGCATTATTGCGAACAAAGAGTTTGCTAAGAACAACCCATCAGCAGCGAAGCTTTTCGAGATCATCAAACTTAACATCAATGATGTAAGTGCTCAGAACATGATGATGAGTAAAGGAAAAAACAGCTCTGCAGATATCGAAGCGCACGTAAACGGTTGGATTAAAGCGAACCAAAGCACGTTCGATGGTTGGATTACAGAAGCAAAGAAAGCAGCACTGTAACTTTGACTTGTATTTGCTCTGTCTTACCAGACATTTTGATTTGAAATGATGAGCGTGTTGAGTGATTGTGTAGAGTCACTGAATCACCTTCAAATTAAGTGAAAATGGCGACAGAGTGAACATTAAAAAGCCAGCAGTCCATTTGGATTGCTGGCTTTTTGTTTTCTGTTTCTATTTTTGAGCTTCTAGCTTTTAATTACAGCTCTAGCGTTCGCCTTGAACTTCAAAATCATCGCTGACTAAACGAGCGCAACCATCCGCTTCTAGTGCCCAGTGCTCACGATGTACAACACCAAACGCTTTGTTCATTGTCCAGCTAGCGGTAAGAATGTAGCCGCCTTCTGGGTGATCTTCCCACTTAACATCGGTGTAATCAACGTCTTTGAAGCCTTGGTCGATGATGTTTTGCCAAAACGCTTGTATTGCTTCACGTCCTTCAAAAGTACCAAATGGACGCGCTTCCATTACACAGCTTTCAGTATATTGATCTGCACAGCCTTTCGCATCTTGGCTGTTGAAAGCTTTTTGCCACGCGTTAATGCCTTGTTTACATGCTTCTAAAATTTGGTTGTCTAACATTGTCTTTCTCCATAACAGTCTTGTTTCGAACACTGTCTTTTTGATTTGCTATCTCGATAAGTTGAATTGAGTTTAGTCTTGGAAATTGATTTGAAAAACAGAGATAATAGAAAATACTGTTTGTAAAAAGAGAACAATAAGATGAGTAAGCTAAAGCAGATGTCGATTTTCGCTCATATCGTAGAGCAGGGTTCAGTCTCGGCTGCGGCTGAAAAGCTTGAGCTGTCTAAATCTGTCGTCAGTCAGCACCTCAAAATCTTAGAACAAGAGCTAGGCGCTTCTCTTCTTAAGCGCACAACACGAAGACAAACCCTAACCAGTATGGGTGAGCGTTTTTATTTGAGTTGCAAAGACATTAACGTGATCGCTGAATCGGCTTGGGATATGGCAAAAGCTGAGCTAGAAGAGCCACAAGGTCGGATTCGTATTACGGCGTCAAATGCTCTGATGGACTTGCTCGTCGTACCCGTCATTGCAGATCTGATGAAGCAATATCCGAAGCTAAAACCAGAACTGATAAGCGATGATCAGCATTTAGACTTCATGGAACACGATATTGATCTCGCAGTACGAGTGGGCAGTTCTCGTGACAGTAACCTCAAACAGAAACGCTTGGGTGAATTTAAAGACGTGTTATGTGGAGTTGAAAGCATGCGATCTCGTGAACTAGACGCTATTCCCTACATTGCAAATTCCTGGCAGGGAAAACAGGTGACTCATCACTTTAGTTCGCAAAATGAACAAGACTTTATTTACCAACAGCCAGCCAGCTGCATTACGAACTCCTTTCACAGTTGTCTCGCCTTGATCAAATCTGGCGTTGGTATCGGGGCTATTCCAGACTTTTACCTTCATCAGCTATCCGGTGAGGTGGTCGACATGATGCCAGCATTCCAACTACCGACCAACACGGTTTATGCGCTAAACCCATTCGCTTCAAATACGCCTATCGCTATCAAGCTGTGTATTCAAGCGTTGGAAGATAAGCTTAAGCAGAGCTTCTTTTAGTTGATGTGAGGCTTTTAGCAAAAGAACCCGTCAACTAAGGCAACTAAGGTGAGATGGTCAATCGGCAATTTCATCTTCTATCTCCCCACCTCTCATTTCTACCTTATTGTGTTCGTTTAATTGTGTGGATATTGGCGAAAAATCAAACCCTTACTTATAGTTAGTCTTAGTGTCTAGTTGCTTATCAAACGCTAAGGGGTTTAGTTATTGTCTGATCTTTGTACCAAATCATGCATCGAGTGTGGGTTAGTCAGCCAGTTCCGTGAATTAGCTTCGGGAAGTGAGGCATCGTGCCCTCGCTGTAAACATACTTTATGCAGTATTGGAGCTAGCAAAGGGCAGGGTGTGATGGCTTACGCATCGGCCAGTTTGATAACGCTGGTGATGAGCTTGATCTTCCCCTATATGTCTTTTAGCGTGCAAGGTATCAGTCAACAAATAACCCTGTATCAAGCCGTCGAAATGATGAATCGACTCGATAACACTTCGATTGCCGCGCTATTGTTTCTCGCTGTTATTTTCCTTCCTGCTTATTTTCTTATTAGTGTGTTCTGGTTTTATGCATTAACAGAAAGGAAATCAAAGCGCTCAAACGCGCCAAGCCGTTTAGCTATCTTTGTATTAAAAACATTGAGCTGGGTTAAACCATGGTTGATGGTCGATGTATTTTTGATTGGTGTGCTTGTCAGTTTGATTAAAATTTCTGCTCTTGCCGATGTCTCGATGGGCATCTCTTTTTGGGCATTTGGCATCTACGCCATGTTAGTGGTTAAGACGATGTCATTAGTCGATTTTGATTGGATTTGGGATCAGTTAATACCACTAAAACCGTTGAATGGAACCGTCACTGGTAGCCTTTTTCAAAAACATGATCATTTGGTCTGCCATGTCTGTGGGCAAGTCCATCTCTATGATGAAAATCTGACTCAATGTTCTCGTTGTCATGTTCATCTGCATCGATTTAATCCAACCAAAAACCTTCAGATAGTGTGGGCTCTATTATTCACATCTATCATTTTCTATATCCCGGCAAACCTATACCCAATGATGTATACGTCTGCGTTCGGGGCGAGTGAAGGCTCAACCATCATAGAGGGGGTGATCATATTGTGGGATATGGGCTCATACCCTGTAGCTATGGTTATTCTTCTTGCAAGTGTGTGTATCCCAATGGCCAAAATGGTCGCCCTGGCTTATTTGTATTGGAACGCTAAAAGGGTTGAAGGGCTTCCACCGCATGAGGCAAATCGTTTCCTCAAAATATATCGTATCACTGAGTTCATTGGCCGTTGGTCGATGATAGATATTTTCGTTGTCGCTATTTTGGTTGCCTTGGTTCAACTCGACGGGATCATGGCCATTTACCCTGGCCCAGCTGCGTTGTCTTTCGCGTCGGTCGTCATCTTCACTATGTTGTCAGCGATGATTTTCGATTCTCGAATTATATGGAAGTAATCTCCCCTAAGAGGTGTGGGACATATGGATAAACAAAACGTTTCAGATGCGGAAGTATCGATAAAGAATGAGATTTCACCTGTTTGGATAGTGCCGATTATCGCAGTGTTGGTTGGGTGTTGGATGTTGTTTCAGTACTTCAATAACCGTGGCCCGGAGATAACCCTGATCTTACCTGATGCCTCGGGCATTGAAGCGGGAAAAACAGCGATTAAGTCTAAAAATGTCCATGTCGGAACCATCACCGATGTGGCGCTAAGTGAAAACTATGAATACATCATAGCGAAAGCTCAGATAGATAAAAAAGCCTCTCGCATGATCAATACGGAAACTCAATTCTGGGTGGTTGAGCCCCATATTGGTACCGATGGTATTAGCGGGTTAGAAACCATTTTGTCGGGTTCGTATATCGAATTAAAGCCGGGTAAATCGAGTGAGTCTAAATTGAAGTTCGATGTGCTAGAAACGCCTCCGGTCGCAGGGCCAGATACCAAAGGAATACGGGTGGTTGTTTCACACAACAAGGCGAATCAACTCAATGTTGGCGAGCCTGTGTTGCACCATGGTTTTGTTGTAGGTCGTGTTGAAAAAACGAGTTTCGATTATCAAAAGAAAGAGGGCAAATACCAACTGTTTATATTTGCGCCTTATGATGGGCTGATTTTCGAAAAGACTCAGTTCTGGTTATCTTCTGGAATTGATGTGAGGTTTGGTGCGAATGGCTTAGACGTTAACTTCGCATCGATAGAGAGCATATTGACTGGCGGTGTGAGTTTTGATGTCGCGGAGAGCATTAAACCGGGGCTACAAATCAAAGAAAACTTGCACGAGTACACGCTTTACGACAACTACGATGCGGTAGTACAAGGCAAATACACCACTTCAATTGACTACGTGTTGCTGTTCGAAGAATCGGTTCGAGGTCTAAAGAAAGGTGCACCTGTCGAATATCGTGGTGTCCGGATAGGTACGGTGGATACGGTGCCGCTTCAGATTCGTATGGATAAAGATGGCAAAGTATCGAATCGTATTCCAATCCTAATTAAACTAGAAATAGAGCGTGTTTCCGAAGTGTTTAAAGGATTGAACGAGGATAGCTTTGCCAAACGAGTCGATCTTCAAATGGGAGATGGGCTCAGAGCGACTTTGAAGACGGGTAACTTGCTCACGGGCGCATTGTTTGTCGATATTAACTTCTATGAAGACGAAGACCCTTACGAGCCGAGAGAGTTTGATGGTTATCCTGTATTCCCCGTTGTGCCAGGTGGCTTCACCGAGACTCAGAAGCAGATAACTGATTTCCTAACCAAGATTAATGAGCTTCCGTTGGATGCGACTATTGCTAACTTAAATGGCTCACTTGCCTCTTTAGACACTACCTTAAAGAGTATGGATGAATTACTGGACAGCGAAGGCGCAAAAGCGTTGCCTCAAGATCTGAGCGAAACCATGAAGCAACTTGAGGCGACATTAGAAAGTTACGATGATGACTCCGACGCTTACAAGCAATTGATCAGTGCATCTGAAGAGTTAGAACATGTGTTAAAAGAGCTTCGCCCACTGATTAAAGTGCTGAATGACAAACCGAATGCGTTAGTGTTCGGTAGCGAAGTAGAAGAAGACCCGATTCCAGTTAAGGGAGTGGAATAATGAGAAAGCTATTTATATCACTGGTTGTGTCATTCGGGCTTTTGGGGTGCGCTGCGCCTACTGATGGTACTAACGCGTACCTCTTGCCTGAAAGTGCATTGGATAAGCCCATCTTTAAGGTCAAAACTAGTGTTGATTTGCCGGATTACCTCGACACGATAGGAATAGCTTATCGCAAGTCTGAAAATGAATTGGTATCTGCGCGTAAACACGTTTGGGCTGAGAACCTTGAAGGGTTGCTTGAAGAGCGGGTAAACAGTTCTAATGCTGCTGGCGCGGAAGATAAAGAATTAACACTCACTTTTGAACAGTTTAATGGTTCTTATACCGGAAACGCAGAAGTGAAAGGAACGTGGGTATTGAGCGACCAAGATACAGTACTTGCGCGTGCCGACTTCGAATCCAAAGTACCCTTGAAAGAAGCAGGTTATGAAGCACTTGTTGAAGCCCTAGGTGAGGGGTTAGATGAGGTTTTGTCTGAGATTCAGTCTAAGCTTCCTTAATGGACCATGTTTGTTTGAGGTGCGTAAGAAGAACATGAACCTTACCAGCTACTCCGCATTGATTTATAGCGGGTCCCGTAAAATATGGGCTTGATTATTAGTAAGCCCATATTAAGAGGGATCACTCAGAAGGCAGATTCTGTTTCAGTTCTAACAACATTTGATACGCACTTTCCCCAGACATTTCATATGGATTAAATTGATCAGAGGTTGAAAACTGTAAATTCAATAATGCGGTCAAACTAGATTGTGGAATGTCACCCATAGACCAATCACCAAACTGTCGGCTATCAATTTCTTTGTAATAAAGAATCGTCACGTTGCTGTGGCGTGGGTCATTGAGAATGTGATTATAGGTATTATTGACCGCATCTCTTGAACCTTCAATACACTGAAGAAAGTACTTTTGATTATGGCTCAGGAGCCCCGTTAGATGGCTTTGCTTATTGTGGTCACGGGAAATATCCAAAATATCGTCCAAAGCTTTAGAATCGCAACTTTCACAAAGCGTGCTGACATAAATCAACCGAGTTAGGAACATAAACACCACTTCAATTTTTGTTTAAAGGTTACCTACAAATATAAGCCAAGTTGATGGAATTGCGAATCCGACGACAAAACAGAGCGTTCTAATGATTGACTAGTCAGTAATTATGAAAATCTAATTGGCATGTTACTGCGGAATTTTATGAGCAAGGAGCATTATAACAATACTCCTTGTTCACTTTTCACGATATTTAGACTGTATTTATTGTAATAGATACACTTATTGCGAAGGGGGATTTATTGCGATGGATAGACTAACGTTAATAGTGGTCAGGGAATGTCGGACTAAAAACAGGGTGGAGCGCTCTTAGCTCATCTTGGCTAAGGTAGCCACGTTGAGTCTTGATGACTTCTCCATTTTCTCGGTATACAGCCATTGCGCTTGAGTAGGTGCCTGTTTCTAACCAAGAGATCTTGAATTCAGCACAATAAGCGTCGATACAATTTCGTGGGTTTTGAGTAGCCCAACTGCCAAATCCAGTCTTCCAACCTAATAGTGTAGAGCCTTCACTTACGATTTTATCGTCATCTATATAATGAAAACTTGATGAAGAGTGTTCAATTTCGATTTCGGTATTTCCAATTAAATCACTGTAAAATACGTAAGTAGGCCATAAGTCAGCGTTGTTATGAGAAAGAGTGAAGGTCACTTTAGCTGAACCTTCCAATAATTGTGTTTCACGCTCTATAGTAAATGTGATTCTTTCTTGTATGTCCGCAAGGTTGCAGGTCCAAAGTTGACACGCATTGTACATCTCGTCGTAACTTGTTCCCCAGCGTTGGGCAGCTTCAACTATTAACGCGTCTCTAGATGGATTTAAGTCGGTATCTTCATCAGGATTGGTTTGATCGCCCGCAGAGCCATCGCCGCCTTCAGGTGGTAATATGGGTTTCTCAGGGTTATGAGGTGTTGAACCATCAATCGAATTAGAATCATTTGAGCTGTTGCATCCGGTCAGTAACGCCGCAATTAAAGTGGCAAATAAAGCTGTTCTTTTCATTTTGAAACTACTCTCTACTTTAGAAAAAAGTATCCTAACTATGTGACAAGCATTATCTTTCAATGATGGCTTATCGATAACTTTCCGTTGATAGAGGTATAGTATTTGCGATGTTTACAATTGGCTAACTAGTGGTTTGAATATGAATAATAAGTAGCGCTTATCACGAGAAGGCGGAAGCAGGTGAAGTGCAGAGTCATTCTTTTAGCTCCAATCAATAAACGGTGAGCTATATTATCTAAGCCCACCATCTAAGTAATTGAATCTAATATTTAGTTCTTCACTACCGAGATCGATTCAACGTTTGAAGACGCATCAAAACGAACATTGACCAATACACTCTCTCGTTCGAAAGTCACATCATCAAAGTCAGTAGCCGCGATCTTGAATCCATTTCTTGCGAATAAACTCGTCACTGTTGTTCGTTGTTTCTGTTCCATAGCGCATGTCAGTAGTTCATTCATCGTGATCTCCATTAGGTAACCGTGTGCATAATGTAAGCGTACAGTCTCTTTATTATGAGATCAATTGCTTAATCAACAAGCTATGTTGATATGTTCAATTGAATGATTTTGGTATTCAAAAAATCAATGATCAAGAGGGAGGGTGGTTGTTCTGATTATGGAAGATGGAGCGTTATGTGACCGTGGTTCAGCATTCCTAGAGCGCGAGATTCATTGCAAAAATCTCTTTGAAATAAGTAGTTACAAAGCAGGGTGAACCATGCCTGCCGTTTAGTATGTTCGGTCGATTATCGGAATCACTATCGGCCTATATCTAACTTAACTAAAGTACACCGATTTATGATGAGTAGATTCCTTAATAAACCTTCTTTTTATTGAAATTTAACATGTAAGACGATGTTGTTATAAGTGTTATTAATTGCATAAGCTTGATTTTAATATTAGTTTGATTTATAAAATAAGTGCTCGTTCATTAACTTCATGATTATATTAGTTTTTACTAACCTTTAATAACATGGAGAAAGGCGATGACAAAGAATCAAACACGCAACAGGTTAGCGAATTTAGTGCGACTTCGTAGGTCATACAAAGCATCAGATTTTCTGGTGAGCTCTAACGAACTCCGAGTTAAGAAAGATGTGTATAGCTTACGTAAAATCAAACAGTTAGAAATTCGTCAATTGGGTCTTAAAGAAAACGCAATCAATATCGTTTCGTTGGCTTTAGTCCTCTCGGCTGCGACTTGGGCATTTGTTCCTCAGTTCGGTTTACCGATGCTCGCGCTGACCTTTATCTTGGCGTTTGTTACATGGCGAAGATATGAGTTGCGTGCAGAGTTTAAAGGAGCCGATGAAACTGGCGACCATTGGGTTTCCGTGGCGCGCGGTTGTACTCGAGAAGAGTTCAAAGTGTTGAAAAACGTTGAATTGGCTTTGCGCGATCAGGTGTCTTAATACTTTAGGTTTCTTTGTATTTGGGCCCTGTTAATGCCAGGGTCTTATAACCGTTAAGCCCCCATAATCAATAAGGCTCGTCATTGTATGGCGAGCTTTTTGTTTTCTGAAAAACATCGATAGAGCCGGTTACTTTGAGAGACCAGCGCTTATATGTGTAATAGTTATCTATATGAATCTTAAGTTACGGCATTTATGATGCTTTTTGTGGTTTTGAATATAGGGAGAGGGTGGAAATGAATACACGAGTCAGTGAGGGTTCTTTTAGAAGGCTTATCCAGTTAGTTGGTTGTGTTTTGATTATAGTGTTGAGCAATAGTCGACTCTCCAATGCTCAAAGCATCGAGTTTCCTACTTGTGCACAGAGCGAGGTTTTGAATACAGAAATACACCTTTATGTTGATGAATCGGTGTTAGCCGAATATTCCAAAGCATTTATAGCCTCTAAGATAGCGACATGGGAAAGCTATTCGAATCTGGTATTGAAGAACTCCTGCATCCCTATGACGAGAAAAGTTACCAAGGTGACTTATACGCCAGAAATCGACAGCCTTTGGTTTCAAGATTTGGGCGCAGCAGAGAGGTTATTAAAACTCTCGATGGATGAGCCGATTCCAGAAACAACAGAAGACGGCGTCCCCATTTTTACTGGGATAGTATTTTCTAATTATAATTTTAGCTTTGAGTCTGATTATTGTGGTATGTCATCTTCAGTATCCTACTTTTTTTCTTTAGCGGTAAACTGCCCTGATTACTTAATGGAGCATGAAATTGGCCATTTAAGTGGTGCTAATCATGACTATAAAACGTTATTGAAAGATTTTGATAGTATCGAAAGTTACATTTCTGGAACGTATCCAAGAGCGCCTCAATATTCCTTCGGCGCAATTTGTGCTGACAGAGGGAGTGTGATGTCTTATGAGAGAGATGTTATACCTGCTTATTCCAGCCCGGACATCAGAGTGGATGGCATAAAGTGCGGGGATAGCAAATACCACAACAATGCGAGAGTGCTTAGAGAATTCGCACAAGCTTATTTAACCCCATGATTGCCTCGCTGCTAGCCTGTTGTTTTATCGAACTTTATAAGTCGTGGAGTTCAAAGTGGTCACCCTGTGATCTTTAAATCTAAGACGAGCGTATTTCTCCCAGTTTATAAAGGAAGAGTATGCATGATGTTATCTAAAGAGAATGAATCAAGAATTATTGAAATGGCGTGGGAAGACCGAACGCCATTTGAGGCAATAGAGCACCAATTTGGTTTGAATGAATCGCAAGTGATTCGTTTTATGCGTAGCCATCTCAAGCTTGGCAGTTTTAAGCTGTGGCGCTCACGTGTTTCTGGGCGCTCGACCAAGCATGTAAAACTGCGCAGTTCGGACGTTTCGAGAGGTTATTGTCCAGCTCAATATAAGCATCGTTAAAAGATGGGATGCCCAGTCAGTATCCCAAATCAACATACAGATATGGGAAATGAAAGGAATGAAACAATTTTGCGCTCTACTTTTGGTGCTGCTTAGCTTCGGTATCAGTCATGTTCAAGCGAATGATACGCGACTTAAGCAAGCTTACGAAAATCACCAAAGCGACGTTCAGGTACGAGGCTTGGGTACGGTGTATCGAGTACTTCCTGATGATAATAAAGGATCTCGACATCAGAAATTCATTTTGCGACTAGATAGCGGACAAACCTTGTTAGTCGCTCATAATATTGACTTAGCGCCTCGTGTTCAGGGGCTGGCAAAAGGCGATCGAGTTGAATTTTATGGTGAATATGAATGGAACAAGAAAGGTGGCGTCATGCACTGGACACACAAAGACCCTCGTAATCATCACATTCATGGTTGGTTAAAGCATAACGGGAAAGTATACGAGTAAACACCTCCGCGACTTTTCCCTTCAAGGCTATAAGATAAAAAGGAACTTTGATGTTTAAGCTGGAAACTGACAGATTGATTCTTCGAGATATGAGTCTCGAAGACGAGTGTGCGTTTGTTGCGATGTCTCAAGACGTAAAGTATCAGCGTTTCTATGATGAAAGTGATTGTGAACCTAACAAATATCGAGAGTTAACCCAGTTGTTTGTTGCACAGGCTTTGGAAGTTCCGCGCCGATTTTTTCAATTAGTGGTTGAAAGCAAAGACTCGGGGAAGTTTATTGGAACCGTTTGTTTGCGCCTTGAGGGCGAACGACAAGCTTCGATGGGCTGTGCTTTCTCAAGGGAAATTCAGGGAAAAGGGCTTTCTATAGAAGCTTCTGAAGCCCTCGCTGATTTTGGTTTCTCAGAGTTAGGCATACACCGTATTTACGCGGAAACCATCAGCAGAAACTTGGCTGCGATTAAATTGTGTCAGGTGCTCGGAATGAGGCAAGAAGTGTGTTTTAAAGATCATCGATTCTTCAAAGGTCAATGGTGGGATACAGTTGTGTTGGCGGTTCTACGTTCTGATTGGAAAAAGGCTTAGTGATGGAAAGTGGCATACAGAAGCTAGATAGAGGGCTCGATAAAGACGGGTTCATTCAAAATCTTTATTCGCCAAAGAACATTGCGCCTGAATTTCAAGAAGTGGTGTCAGCAGTCGTTGATTCGCTGCTAAGAGAACTTCCAGGTCAAGTTGATGGTATCTACTTGTATGGAAGCGTGCCTAGAGGAACAGCCATTGTTGGTCGCTCTGATTTGGATGTTTCTATAGTACTCGCTACGCCTGTTGGTCAGAGAGAAAAGGAAGTATTTAATCTACTTTCCGACACCATACTCCAAACCTATCCTCAAGTGATTAAGCTTGATATTGATCCAGGGTCTCTCTCAGAGGTTCTGCAGCCCAACGAAGAATTCCATTGGCAGTTTTGGCTCAAGCATTGTTGCTGTTGTATTTGGGGAAATGATTTATCTATAAAATTTTCTCGATATAAGCCCAATAATGAAATAGCCCAAGCTCTTAATGGCGATCTATCAACTTTTCTTAAGCAAATGATCCCGAGTTTTAAAACAATGGCTGATACGGATGTCGCCAAGGTGATTGGCAAGAAGCTAGTTCGAGCGGCGTATTACTTTGTGGCTGAGAAAGACGGCAGTTGGTACACCAATCTGAGCCAGTGCGCTGCAGTCGCCAAGCGCTATTACCCCAATCAAAGCGACGATATTGAGCTAGCTTATCAATACGCTCTAGGAAATTTGATATCTAAAACAGAAGCTTTTGAATTGTATGAAAGGCTGAGCAAAGAGCTGATTCGAGAGTAAGTGAATCGGCGAGTCAATGGATGAATGAAGGGGATATGCATACCGAATCACATTTGTTTTATAAATCGTTACGAGTTTAATGTTTAAAAAACTGATGTGTTGTAGTTTCTCTCTTTCGTTATCGATAAGTGCGTGAGGAACAAGAATGTACGCCAATAAGTATTCAAATTTTTGGAGACGCTTCTTTGCTATCTGGATAGATTCAATCGTATTTTTGCCATTGGAATGGATAGACGATTACGTGCTTTCTGGCGTGATTAGTTCAGGTGGTGTTTTTGCTTGGGGAATTGTGAATTCACTAATAGGGATCACTTACTACGTTGGTATGCATGCCAAATATGGACAAACGATTGGTAAGATGGTCACGAGAGTAAAAGTGGTCGATGTATCTGAAAGTCGAAACCTAACCCTCAAACAGTCTTGTATGAGAGATATTGTCCCAATCATGCTTATACACAACTGTCGTTCTACGGCCAAACCTGGGAAAGCTTAGAGCAAGGCCGAGCCTTTATTTTTGTTGGTTACGCAATGATTGGCTGGGTTCTTTTAGAGTTCATCTCTATGTTGTTTAATCACAAACGCAGAGCGATTCACGACTTCATTGCGGGCTCTGTTGTCGTAAAGAAAGTCTAAATATATAAACTATGGCCTAAGGAACCCCCGATGGATGTATATGAGTGTGTCTCTTTTATCTTGCTGAACGAATCACAAGTATTGCTAGAAAAGCGTAGTGAGTCTAAGGAGACCGATCCCGGCTTAATCACTCTACCTGGCGGTCATATTGAACACGGTGAAAACCAAGTTCAGACACTATTTCGTGAGCTCGATGAAGAGCTTAATGTTGTTCCGATTGATTACCAATACTTGTGTTCGCTTTACCATCCTACGAAGGAACTTCAGTTGATTCATTATTTTATCGTGAGTGACTGGGAAGGAGATATCACCGCTCAAGAGGCTGATGATGTTAAGTGGTATTCACTAGGTTCAGCTCCTGTTGGTATAGCAGCCGATGGTATTGCTTTGAAAGAAGTAGAGCGCGTGGGTAGGTATCTTTAGTTTGGATTCGATAACATGTTTACGACGTTTTTGAGGGCTCAAAAACGGTGAAACCCCGATGTTGGTAGTGATCTTAGCTGTATGATATTGATTTATATGAATTTCATGTATTTAGAGCTGGTGGTTAAGCTCTAATTGGCCTAAAAAACGGTTAAAAAGGCCAATGAAATAGTCAAATAAAATCAATGGATTAGCAACTTGGTACTACTGTATTAGTCCACCCTAAAGTGGGCTTGAAATCGATTCGTTGAATTGTTTTACGCTTCGGGAATCCTTTTCGTTAATTGCTGCGCAAATAGAATGTCACTGAAAAAATCGTGCATAGTTTTTCTACCAGTAGATGAAAAATCTAAATTTTCATGTAGTGAGAAAGGTAAGGAGAACGACATGGCGACGCGTAAAATCAGACCTAGACAATTTATTGATGAGTTTTACCCTGATTCAGGGATATGCAATACCACCATCATAAACTGGATTAAACACGGCAAGCTTGAGGGTACTAGAACGCCAACGGGCCGATATTTAGTCTGTGTTGACGACGAGATAGTGAACCCTGCAGACAGGGTGAGTGAACTTCTAAGATTCTTGGAGTCATAAATGGTTGGTAGAGCTAGAAGCAAAGAAACGGCTCATTACCCTCCATTCTTGGTGAAAATGAGCCATAGGGGTCAATCTCGATTTCGGTTTACGACCGTAGATGGTGTGAAGAAGCTATTTCCTATCGGGACTGTAGAGCAAGAAGCGATACAAGCTGCGCATGTTTACAACTTGCAATATCGTCCTGAGCTAGGAAGCGCGTTTTCCCTTTCTGAGATGACCCCATTTCGCAAAGCTGTCTCTAAAGGCCGAAAGGACAAATTTAATCGGCCTTTAAAAGAGTGGCTTCCATTAGTGTTGTCTCGAGTGAAGAAAGAAGAACGGCTTTCCAAAGACGTTTATCGAAATTTGGAGAGGGACTGTTACCGCCTTGATGAGTTCATGGGGCGGTTGCCAACCAAATCGATCAAGTTACAGCACATCAATGAGTTCCTTTCGAAATACTATTCAGAGTTAAGTAATCGTCAGCTCAACAATAAGATCAGTAACCTTAAAAAGGTATTTTCCTACCTTGCCGATGAAAGCGCTATTGAGAGTAATTTTGTTCTCAATAAAAAACAGCGTCGATTGACCAGAGAAGATTACACAAAAGCTCGCCACGACCTAGATATCGAAAACTACCAAAAGGTCTACGATGCAGCACCACTGTTTCTTAAGGTTGCAATGAGCCTAACTCTTGAGACGACTCATGCTGTGAGGGAGATCTATAGGCTTCGTTATCGTATATACAAACCACGGGAAGGTGTTTGTGGGATTCTTTGGAACCCTGACAAAGAGGTGGAGTATGTGGATGGGCATGCAGTGTATGGAATGCTTTATGTTCACCGAGAGAAGGTGAAAAAGTCCGATGCTTCCACTGTCGCTATTCCCGTTACTCAGACGATCAAAGACATTGTAGACCTTTCTAAAACATCGAGATTGATTTGTCCTTATATCGTTCACCGTAAACCCAAACAGCAGCAACGTGGTATTTCAAAAGAGACGGACCATCTGTACCAAGTACATCATCACAATATAAGTAAAGAGTTTAGTAAGGTTCGAGATTCTTTAGGGCTTTATAGTCACCTAAAGAAATCGTTAAGGCCGACCTATCATGAAATTAGAGGGCTGGCTGCTCGAATGATTGAACAGCAAGGGCAGAGCGCTACCGAGCGAATGGCGCATGCGAACGCTAAAACGACAAAAATCTATACAGGCACAAGTGACATTGTTTGGCACCAAGTACCACCTGTTGAGGTTATGCCGAAAAGTGGCCAGAAATGATTTTTGTCAGGTGTTTAGTTTTGGAAGAATTCGGAATCCGAATTTGAGTCCGCATCGTTCTAAATTGCGTTGTAATTCGGATTCCGAATAATTGGGTTATGGAAATACGACTTGAGTTCCTTCACCACAAGAGCATGCAATTGAGTACGTGTTCTTTTTCTTGCTGACTTTAGCTGAATTAGATTGGCAAGAATGGCAACTAATACGCATTGCAGTATTCACCTTACATTGTGGGCAGTAGACGTAATACCCATACTTTCCATACCTCGGCTCGGTCTGCGGGCTTTGACACTTCTTACAATTAAAACCATGCCTTATTTGTGGAACTTTAGCTTCTTCAACTGTTTCTTGAGCTGGAACCAAGTCTACCTTTTCAGTTTTGCTCAATTCTTCGATATGTACTTTGGGAGCCGGAGAAGACGTAGGCACATGTTGTTCGTTTAGAAAGTGAACTAGGCGGTACAGTTCATCACGATTAAACGTAGGATTCGGATTTAGTATTGAACCTACGCGGTGCTTTTTGATGAGACTCTTAGCGCAGCTACCAATAGATTCAGCTTTAATGAGCTTCTTCGATATATCTTTAGGGATAGACGTTCGATCGATTAGAGCGTCATTGGACGCGGCACAGAGTTGATCCCAACAGCGACCACCAAAGTACCCTTGTAAAAATGCAATCCGGTCTAGTAACGACTTAGCGTTGTCATTTAAAAGTGCTTTCAATAGTTTGGTTTGTAACTTAGCTTGCTCGATAGGCGAGGGCATTCCTGTCCACTTCCCTCTTACTGTTCGGCTCCATTCGAGTTGATTGTTGACCTTAACCTCACCACGAATCGATTTTGACTCAATAATGATAAATCCTTTGTTATAAAGGACTAAGTGATCGATCTGAGCAGTTTCATTTTTAAACTGTATGCGTAAGTCATTGATAATGAAGACGTCACTTGCATCTCCAAACTCTCTGCGTAAGTAAAACGCGACATCTTGCTCTACTTTTGCGCCAGCTTTCTGTTGAATACTGTTGTTGATTTTTGAATCTCTATCCTTAGTAATCATTCTTTATTCCTGCTTTTTTATAAAAGCAGTTTACCATGCAGTCTTGTTCATATTGATGGTGTGTATGTTTTTGAGACATATGTTCTTTTTCGAACACTGTTATTGATGAAAATTGTGAAATATCTCTTTTCGAAAGCTCGAAGTAGAGAGTAGGAAACCTGCAAGCCGCTGTTTAATAATGTGTTTGTTAGGCATCCCGTTATTGTGCGTGTTAGGGCGTTGTGAGCGCCATGAAAGTTGTAAATAGGCAATGGTGGCGTAACAATAAGAGGTGATACGAAGGCATTGCTGCAGAGAAAAACACACACATAAATTGTTAGTGAGCTTTTGGAGTGACTAGAGGCCTCAGCCCTAAGAGCAGGTGATAGTGCCTTGTTTCGTGAATATGAAGTCAGTTCAGAATTCGGAATCCGAATTTCATTTATCGTTAATTCACGAATATTCTTGATAGTGGGCTAACAACGCCATTGGCGCCTCTATCAATGATGTGAGTATAGATTTGCGTTGCCTTCAAATCGGTGTGCCCAAGTTGTTCTTGAACGGTTCTGATATCCGCTCCGCTTTGAAGAAGGTGCGTAGCGAATGAGTGCCTTAAAGTATGACACGAGATGTTTTTCTCAATGTTGGCTTTTTGGCCTGCTACCTTAATGTGTTTTTGAAGCGCTGTTGGGTGAATATGGTGTCTACGTAGCTCGCCTGTTTGTAAATCTGGCGACAAACGACTAGAGGGAAAGAGGAATTGCCAATTTAGGCTCCTTTCTGCGCTCGGGTATTTTCTAGCGAGTGCTTCAGGTATGTATACACCAGAGAAAACTGTGTCATTCATGTCTTGATGATAGTAACTCGCGGATCTCTGTTGCTGTTGTTTGATAGCGGGGAAAAGCTCTGGTGCTATTGTCACTATACGGTTTTTACCTCCTTTCCCTTGCCATACACGTACAGATTTATATGCATAATCGATATCTTGTATACGTAGGCGTAGACACTCCATCAAACGCAACCCTGACCCATACATTAATTGATAAGGTAATTTGTAGTTAGGTTAACAGTGATTGAATAGCCTTCCAATCTCTTCTGGAGTCATGACTGTTGGCAATTTTCTTGATTTATCTGAGCGCCGAAACTGCATATCAAGCTCTATGGGTTCTTGAATAATTTCTTTGTATAAAAAGACTAATGCATTGAGAGCTAGACTTTGCGTTTTCCTCGCTGACTTTTTGTTAACAACCAGGTGCGTTAGGAAATCTTCTACATGCCTGGAAGTTAAGCTCTTTGGGTGCTTTTTATCATGATAAAGAATGTATTGGTGAATCCAATAAATGTACGCCTCCGTTGTACGAAGGGCATAGTGCCGTCCAAGCATATATTCTTGTATATACGATAGAAATGGTGATTTTTTCATTAAACTTTAACTGGTTATGCATACATAAGTTTCAGTTTGGCACATCAATTCATGCTATATAGAAAAATTCTGTATTTTGGGATGTAGGCAGAGAGCTGTAGTGCTTAAGTTACTGTTAGTTTTCATAAAAACGGGGTATCGTTTACGTCATTAAGATACTAGACAGAATAATTCTGTATTTAAGTGCAGAATTTTTCTGTCTAATATAGCTGTTAGAGCTATTAAGACTATATAAACGCAAACAATCTGTTATAATTTCGAATTTATATATCAAATTTTATTTATAAAATTATAAGGAAATACCTTTGTTAGGAACTATATTAAATATAATTAATATCAATAAAGAAACACCTGATGCGGTTGGCTACCATCTTTTTGGACCGATAGTTTACAACCCACCAAAAGAGCTTTTGGAAAAGTTAAATAACGAAGATAGAAAACTTCTGACTAATATAAAAACATCGTATATCACTGTGGATAATTTCTCAACTAACGCACAAAAAAATATTCGTATTTTATATTCAGGGGATCTTGAATTAAAACCAGAGGTAGAATCCCAGAATCGAGATATAACTGTAAATTGTAACATTAATAAAAATACAAAAGAAATTACAATAGAAGAAATTCTACCTGAAGACAGTATAGTTGTTTCTATTCACAACCCTAGTGAAGACTTTGAATTAAATAATATTTTAATTGGTGACAAAATGATCACCACTACAATGCAAAGGTTAGCAAGTGCAAAAAGACGACCATCAATGCTTTGGGTATATTTATTAATGGCAATATCACTTGGGGTAACTGCATATTCATTTGTTTCAACAAATAATGTGCTAAATGAAAGAAATAAAATAGATGCACATATGGAAAAATTCTATGATCAACTAGGCTATGGTTCTTGTAAACCGTCGATTTTTTATAACCCAGTAGGTAAGGAAAAAGAGCTGGAAAGAGCTTACAATAAGCTAAGTGTAGCAGATCAAAAAAACACTTGGAAACTCAATGATGTTCAATCTTATGAGCAATTAAAATTTAAAGACGAAATATTCTTTTGTGAGTTTATAAAATAGCTCTAACAAACGACTATGGCGTCAATGATTAATTTTTGGCTGTGTTTTCATCCCACATGGCGCCATCTCTCAGCATAGAGTTAAGGGTCACAACCATCTTTCGAACACACGCGATTATTGCGACTTTCTTAGGCTTTCCTGCAGCTACAAGTCGAGCATAAGTTGCTTTGAATACGGGGTTACATTGCATGGCTGACATCATTGCCATATATAACACTGTGCGTACTTGCGCTCGACCGCCTTGGATCACGCGCTTACCTTTGTAGCGCCCACTTTCGCGTGTTATTGGAGCGACACCAATCAGTGATGCCGCTTGTTTATTTGTGATGTAGCCAAGTTCAGGTACGTTGCTAATGATTGATGCTGCGGCAATGTTTCCTATTCCTGGAACGCTCTGCAATATTGTGTTTTTAGCCTGGTATTCAGGGCTATCTTCAATGAGTTTAACGAGCTTTTCTTCTAACTTGGTGATTTGATTTTTTATCGTGGTTAGCACCGGTTTGATAGTCGGATGGAGAGAAGCGGGAAGTATCTGGATTCGGTTCTTTTCCATTGTTTGCATGGATAACAACTGGTTTCGGCGAGTGACTAAGTCACTCATTAGGCGAATGTTTTTTGGCTTTATGACAGTAAGAACTGGTTTGATTGCTTCTCCATAGTGAGCGATCAACTCTGCATCTAAACGATCATTTTTGGCTCTGCGGCCAATAGCTCCAGCGAATCGTTTTATGTGGACAGGGTTTGCTCTGACAATAGGTAATTTAGCCTCTGCACATGCAAGAACAAAAGGCATTTCTAATCGGCCTGTTGCTTCAATAACTATACGTTCAGGATTATGACTTTTAATCGTTTTGAGTGCTTTCTTGATGCCTTTATCATTGTTCTCTACTGAGAAAAATAGATCTAGTGGCCTGATGTGGATGTCTAATTGTGTTTTTCCGGTATCAACTCCAACGTTGATGCTTTGATTGATTTTGGTATTCATAATAAGCTAACTCATGCTTGCGTAATGCGGGTTCGAGACCCAGTCGACTATTCGAGGTTTATGCTTGAAGTCCTATGTAGCGTTCATGTTTGTTATCGGTCTCTCGATAGAGGAGCCAGCGTTTAAACGAACTGCTACATAGAAAGCTTTAGTTGCAGCTAAAGCCTGGGTCTCACATTACCCGATTGGAGTGCTTATTATCCATACAAAACGTTTGAGACAGATTCCCAACGCTTGGCACTTTCAGTGTTAATTATTGGGTTTTGTGTTTATGGTGGTATGGTTAAGGTTCAGTGGTAGCGTTGCTCACTACTTAACATGGCGTTATGTGCTTTCATCTATGATGAGTTAGTCGTGCGTTAAGTCACAACGCTTCATATGGTCGATTTAATCTGCTTTTGTCTTACTCTAGATGTGGTAAAATCCCATTAATTTAACGGTTTAGGAACAGTACTTACAGCTAACATTGATGTTGAGGCTTCGCTTGGATTAGAACTCTCGTTGACAGCTCCCGAGGTAACAACGGTGCAAGTAGAGAAGAACGAAACAGGCAATAATAAGGGCAACTTTATGAAAAACGTGAAAGGTGGAATCGTGGCGTTACTGGAGCAGCGGGTAGCAGATTCTAATCCGAGCGAGTAGCTGGCAGAAAGTGCAAACTGTAGGTCCCTAGAAGTGCGTCGCGGGGGTTCAACTCCCCCATGCTCCACCATCTTATCTATTCGTGGTTCCTTGCCACGCACATAACAAGAGCATTTAAGGTTGATTCTGGGATCTATACATCTAAGACTGGACTTCGTTTTTACAGCATTCTGATATATTTTGGTTATTAGTGTCGCTCACGCTTTTTATGTATTCTAATTGGAAAATCGTTTGTTAAACCAGGAGTGAAGAGTCGCAACTGTTTTGACTCGACGGCTTTGGTATTTGATTGATTATGTCATAACATGATGTTATGACTCTGCGCACATAGTTTGTTGTGAATCCCAAATTGTTTGTAAGAATTAGCTTACTGATTGTATGTGTGCATGCTTACTTATAGCCTAATGCTTTAGTGCTAA
This sequence comes from Vibrio sp. QJM3NY_26, assembly GCF_057786005.1. Lineage (NCBI taxonomy): Bacteria > Pseudomonadati > Pseudomonadota > Gammaproteobacteria > Vibrionales > Vibrionaceae > Vibrio > Vibrio sp. QJM3NY_26. Next base: position 1,265,763 of record NZ_CM173515.1, read on the forward strand.
AATGAACGGAGTCAGCATGGCAAATATAAGTAAATTCTTGAACCAACAATTAAGGGCCGATGAAAGTGTCAGCTTCATTGCCTCTATATCTAAAAAACCTTTGTTAGCATATTTTATACTAACAGTAGCGCTTTGCTATTTGGTTAGTTTAATAGGCAACTTTGGCTACATACTTATGGCATTTATAGTGCTGGCGATGTTGTTTCAATGTGTCATATATGTTGTCTATTCTATTTCTTCAGAGTTTGTGGTCACAAGCCAAAGGGTTATCGGTAAAACAGGACTAATATCGAGAAACACCTTTGAAATACCGCTAGAGCAAGGCGAAGGCTTGCTTGTAAGACAATCACTATTTGGAAGGATTTTTGGCTATGGGAGTATAGCTTCTTCAGGTACTGGAACAACAACGGTAGCAATGCTTTATTTAGAAGATCCTTTTTCGGTTCGTAAGCAAATATTAGATGCAAAATCTCTAGTTTTAGATATCACAAGCTCCAAAGAAGTGGCTCAATAGAGCAAAGGCATAATAAACCGCTTCAATACGTGTGCCATTTTCGCTTCGCTACAATTTGGCACACATATACTCACCTATAAATCTGGCGTGATGCTTTTTAGGATAGGATTATAGAATGAACGAAGTTTTACACCTAATAACAATCGACTTATTAGTTTTTCTGATTATGTTACATTGGTAGCAGAGGAAGGGTATCAATTACCCAACAATTGGCTAGGCGGCCGATGTCCAGTTTGTAAAAGAAGAATGAATGTTAGAAGTGGGCATAAAAAAGATGATGGCCACTTTTATCACATTGATAGTGATTTTTGCCCAACCAAAGATCCTTATGCAATACGATACATATCAAAAACACCAACTCAAGCAGACCCTGTTGCTGAAGCTAGAAATAAAAAGTTCGCCAGTGAAAACATAGACAAAATCTGGGGGCGGTTAAATGAAATAGTTCCTTTCCTTGATTTTAAAGAGTTTATTCTAATACTCGATCAAGCTAAAAAACTTAGAGTGTACGCGTATGCGAATCTAGAGCCAAACTTATTACCCTACATTTATGCAACTTTGATTAATTTTCTTCCTAGTAAAAGTAAAGATAAGAACAGAAGACTTAAATTTTGTTTTTTCTTTGAGTCAGCGATTCAGCAATTTGATGAATTATGGATAGATAGAGGTGAAAATAGTCAGTTCACGAGAATTTCATATAAAGGTGGAGACACTAAAAAAGTGACGATCTTCGAGATGGAAAAAGATTATTTAAGTAAAGAATATTACCCATTGTCCGAAGGTAGAAAGAAATGGGCATCAGGTAAACTCTAGGATTAACACTCTGTTTAAGAGTGATTCGCAACACTAGATATTTTTTACTATGCGCTGTGTTGTTGTGTTTAAAGTGGTACACAGCAGCTTTGGAATTGCGTTGTTTACACCCCAACCGTGCTTTATGTTTTTACGGATAATAGAGATAATTATGGACTATGTTACTTTCGTAGTAGTTGTTATTTTTGCTTTGATTCCAGTTGTTTATGTAGGCTTTAATCTTTGGGAGTTATATAAGTCATTTCCTAAAGTGAAAGCGGTTTGGAGTAGACTAGCTAGATTTGAGCAACACTTATTTTTAATGGGATTAATGTTGTTTTTGCCAATACCATTGATAAAGAATTCAGAGTTTAAGGATGTTTACGTTTTTGAACTCTTCATCGAGGCTTTTCCAGCAATGGCCGGTGGTATGTTTGTCGCAGGTTTGATTGCATATGTTCGGGAACTACATGCTTATGAGGCTGAGCAACAGGTGTCTAAAATAACTACACCAGATACAGACCAAATATAGCAACTCTTTATGGTGTCATGTCCTACCCTAAAAAGTGTCACTTTATGGAGGTAAGTATGGATATCAAAGAGCCTGATTGGAAAATCTTTTGCGAAATAAAGAGTGAAGCAGCGAAAGTGTTTTGTACTCGGCAGCTAGATGAAGCCATCAAAACGATTACTGATGAAGCAGAACCTGTAGGGGAAAGGTATAACTTTATGTGCCAGCACTCCAAAGAATCTCAAAAGCAAATGAAGCTTATTTTTGATGGCCACTCTCGAAACCGTGCATTTATCCAGCTCATGCAGATGTGTGCGGAAGGCTTGGTTGCACCAGAACAATTCGAACGCCTTTCAGAGGAACTCAAGAAAGACATTACGAGTATTCTAGAAAGAAGAGCCTAAGGAAAGTTAGCTAATCAGGCCGCTTCTTTTTCATTGCTGCAACTATCTCAATATTATTCCTTTTTATTCGCGAATTCGGATATCCGCTACAATTCTGCCTCTGTAACCTCATCTATACGAGTTTTATTATACGAGTTGTATTGAAAATCGTAGAGTTACTCGTTTTTTCCCCTTCAAAATGCCGTTGATTTTTAAGAATTAGCACTAGAATCTGGATTGAGATTTCTTCCAAAAAAGTGTCAACATTACTTGGTCAATAAAATCTCTCGTTAGCCCTTTAAATCCGTGCACTCTAGGTGAACTGAAAGTGTCACCTAGAGTGCATGAGGGTCGGGGTTGCGGGAGTTTATGCTTGTGATGCGACCAGAGCCCCACCATCACAAATTCTTGGACCCAAATTCTTCAATATTTTTGGTTTGAATAGACGTTCTATTAATTATTCGGATTCCGAATCCGTGATTTTTGGTCAGGGAAGTCGAGTGTTATGTTTTGAAAAGTGACTGTGCGGATCAGTGAGTGCCTATAGGTCTTTAAAGTTCTCAATACTGGACTATTAGGTTTACTTGCTGGTGGGTAGTTCAGGCATGTTATGTCATTAAATGAGAGTTGAAGGATTAGGTTGGAAGGTGGTGTTAAGAATGAACGAAAGGCTAGAAGTGTTTTCTTGATCGCCTTTCAGTGTTGTTTGATTAGCCTGGAGTGTATTACGTGGTGGTAAAGCCCAATCCAATATACATGAATGTAAGTAGGCGGCTCTCAGCGCTAGCGAGTTATGCCAAAGGAGTAGTTCTTATTCTAGATTACTCTATTCGTTTAGAAATTCGTACAAGGCCATACAAGTAACATTCTAGATGCTAGTCGGTTTTGTCTTTTTGTTTGAGTGGTGTGTTGAACCTAGCGAAAAAGCGGTCTAGTCTTACTGTTAGAAAAACTACTGTATAAGTCCACCTTTCGTCCACCCTTAATCCACCCAAGCAAGACCGGGATAAAGTGGGGAAGGGGAAAGTTGATTATTTTCGGTGTATTGCGCGAGATTTACGACGTTTTTGAGGGCTCAGAAACGGTGAAACCCCGATGTTGGTAGCATCGGGGTTTCGAATTTCTAGATTTCTCGACTGGTAAGATCGATTATCTTTTCTATGCAGAAGGCTTGGATTAATCCAATCTTATTCCTTGGTAGGGAATTAGATACGGATGAAGTCCATGTGCTCAACTTTAGGCTTGAACGCGTGACGTTGAACGTCTTGCGGCTTAACCTTAACTTCTGCGCCGTCAATCAACAGAGTGATTGCTTCGTAGAATTCAGGCTTATCCATTTGGTTGATCACTTCAGCGTGAACAAGTTCGATAGCTACAGCTGCTGCTTCGCCACCGTAGATTACAGCTGGGAATTTACCAGCGTGACGTAGGCGGCGGCTCGCACCTTTACCTAGTTCAGTACGTACTACTGCTTCAAATTTCATAGTTTTACTCTCAAATTAGTAAAAATTAACTTCACACCTCAATGCGACCTTGAGTATGTGGTAAAGCTTATGCATAAACGAGTTCATGCTTAAGCGAGCGCGGATACTAACATCACATTCAAATCTGAGCAAGTCAGAAGCCCATCTCAAAGTGAATTTCCTTCGATAAATGATTCGTTTGAAGATAAAACGTTCACTAACTCTTATTTACCCCATTTTATCGTCTTTTACATTGCCAATGTTATCTATTTATAGCGCTGCTAAATCATCAAGTTAATGAACGGAAAATGAATGTTTGCCTAAGACTTGGTTAAGGCTTGGTTCGTTAATCTTAGTGTTAATCAAACAGCAAAATGAATAGGTGAAAATATGGAACCGGTAAGCATTGTCGTAATTACGCTAAACGAAGAGAAACGCATTAGCCGCTTAATGGAAGAGTTGAGTGTGCAAACCCACCAAGAGTTTGAAGTGATTGTTGTTGACTCCAACAGTGAAGACAACACAAGGGAAGTGGCACAAGCTTATGAAAACGCGTTGCCAAAATTAACTGTTCATCATATGGAAAACCGTGGTGTGAGCCTTGGCCGAAACACGGGTGCTTCATTGGCGCAATACAACAGAATCCTTTTCTTAGATGCTGACGTGAGCTTGCCTCGAAACTTCCTTGCGAAAGCACTTTATGAACTAGAAGAGAAGAAGCTTGAAGTTGCGGGTGTGTACATGAGTTCGAAAGGTCTGCCGCTTGTACACAAGTTTGGTTACGGCTTATTTAACGCAGGCTTGTTCACTACACAGTTCTTTTTCCCGACGGCGATTGGTGCCTGTATTTTCTCGACTAAACGCGCGCATGATGAAATCGGCGGTTTCGATGAAGGTATCGTCCTGTGTGAAGACTGTGACTACGTAAAACGCGCGAGCAAGACATGGCGATTTAGATTTCTGAATATGACCTTTGGCTTTGACCCACGCCGATTAGATCAAGATGGCGTTGTGAAGACAGGCTCAACTTACCTTAAGGCGAATATAAGACGTTTCTTTAAAGGCGAAATGCGTAACAACGAGATGAACTACAAGTTTGGTCACTACAAAGAACAGTAAGTATTGAGGTTGTTATGTTTGATGGACTAGGGCTGTTTCTGGGGGCATTGGGTGATGCTCTCATTGGTCCAAACCTATTTGTACCGGGAGAGCCCTTTTTTATCGCAGCGGGCTTTCAACTGTATTCAGGTGCATGGATGGCGTTGTTTTTGGTAATGCTAGGTGGTTTGCTTGGTGACCAACTCAGTTATTTCATTGGTTATAAATACGGAGCTAAGGCGCAACGAAGGCTCATTAAGTTTCGTCCTAAAACCAAAAGATTAATTGCGCGCTGCCGCTATCTGGTTGCTCGCAAAGGCACATACATCATTCTTTTTGCCCGCTTATTAGGGCCTATCGCTTGGGTTGTGCCATTTATAGCGGGTTCGCATCGTGTACCGTGGCGCAATTTCAGTGTATTGGCGTTTATCGGCTTGGCTCTTGGTGGAGGGCAGTTCATTGCTTGGGGTATGTTATTGGCGCACGGCGTTGAAAACTTTCCGTGGCTTAATCGTCTTAATATATTTATCTCTGAGCATAATAGCTTGATCGCCGGTGTGTTCACGGTATTGGTCTTCACCATTATTGGTTATCGAATGAAGTGGCGACGCTTGGTGCTTAAATCCAGTGCGCTGTTGTTGGCGTGGATATTGTTTGCGAACTACGCTCACTTTTTCTGGAAGGCCGATGATTTTCAGAATCAACAAGAGACGGTTCAAATTGAAAAAGTCGACTGGAATTCGATGACCTATAAAGCATTCCCAGGCAAATCTTCATTCTACTCGGCACAAGCGATCAACGTAATTTATGTTGGAGTCACTCCCAGAGATTTAATGAAGCAATTAGGCTGGATAGAGAATCAAACGTTCTCTCGAAACGAGATTGAATGGGCAGGTTACCTCGCATTGCTTAGAGACAAAACGCCACCAGTGTCTGATTTGTATTGGCGAGACAAGCCACAAGATATGGCGTTTCAATTGCCGGGTAACTTGATGAAGCGCAGCCATATTCGCTGGTGGCGTGCTGGTGTTGATATTAAAACTAACCAGTCTCAGTGGTTAGGCGCAATTAGCTATGATGATGGCCTTAAAGTCACCCCTTACTCGGGTATTGTTACCATACTTCATAACATCGACCCTAATGTTGATGAAGAACGAGATAGGCTCGCTAATCAGATACGAACGTCACTGCCAGACATCGAGTTAGTTAAACACCCATTAGCAACGGTGGAAGTGATCGATGAAGATCATGATTACTATACAGACGGCAATATTCTTGCGATTGGTTGGCAGAGTTAGGTTTTAATAATGCGTGCAAGTTTAAAACAATATATTAACTAGCATCGTTTAAGTATGCGATTTGTCCGAGCCATTGTTTTGCTGAACTATCAAACTCCCCACCGACTAAAGACGTCAGCAACGGTTTGGCTTCGTTATATTCGTGTAGTTCAAAGTGAGCGATGGCTTTTAATAGTTGCCATCGTTGATTTTCCGGTTGCTGAGTGATCAGTTCTGCTATCAGTGAAATCGCACGTTCCCATTTCTGCTCTGAATAGGCTAACTGAGCTCTTGTCGCCAATACATTTGTGTTAGAAAGTGATTTCAGAAGCAGCATTGCTTTATTTCGCTGTCGTGATCGCAGTAAAGCATGAAGCCTTAATTGATCAACCTTATCTCGGTATTCAGGTGAGGGTATGAAGTTATTGAGTGTTTGGTATGCGAGTGCTGGCGTCTCTGAACCGATCTGCAATTGTGCTAAAAGAATACGCTGTTGCTCCGTAAGTTTTCCTAACCTTTTTACGACAGAAAGTGCAGTGATCGCCTGTTGCTTTTCTCCGTGCTGCACACTTGCTTGAGCCAAGCGGGACCAATAGATATCTCTGCTGGGAAAAAGTTCGGTAACTTTAAGCAATAATGCGTGTTCTTTGTCAAAATCTTCCAAGCGTTGATAACTAGCAAGTAGAAGCTGATAACGTTGCTCTGTTCCATCCAATGCTATCGCCTCTTTTATAATCGATGCAGTTTGTTGCCATTGCTCAATTTGATAAGCACTGTGTCCGGCAATGGTGTAAACCTCAGAGGTTTGTGAGGCTGTGAGTTTGCTTTTTTTTATAAAGTTCTCAGATAAATGTAAGTCTCGCCATTCATTGAATTTATTTAACGCACTAAGGTGACGCTGGTTTTGATAGTTGAGCTGTACCGCGAGGCGTAAAAGTTGTTCTTTGTTAGCAAGGTTTTCTGTGAGCATCAATAGCTCATTAGTTCTATCAAGCGCACACTTGACCATTTCAAGCTTCAAACAAGCTTGTAAATAAAGACTCTTGGTGAGCACTTTAGTTTCTGAATTGGCAGCTTGATGATTGTCGTGAAATCGAGCAAAACTATCAATGCTGATGTCATTGCGCTCCAGAAAACGGCTGAGTTTTTGATAGCGTTCAAAAGTTTCTACGCTTACTTGAGCGTGTGTCATGCAGCTAAATAAAGCCAAGCAGAGCAGAGCGACTTTTTTCATGATGTTTAATCCTCTAGGCTGTAATTTACAGTGACTTGCTGCCATTGCTCTCCAGACTTTGGAGGCACAAACTTCCAACGCATGACAGAGCGTAGTGATGAACGCAGGAAGACGCCTTTCGGGGTTTCTTCAACAATCTCATACTGGGTTGGTTCGCCTTGTTGATTTATTAATAAGGAGAAGATGATGTGGCCTTCTATGCCGTTGCGTTTTGCTTTGGCTGGGTATGTCGGTGAGATTTGGTAAGTTGGCTTAGCTACGACCACTTTTGTTTGAAAGTCGCTTCCTTGTTGCACACCTTGTCCGGAGTACGAAAAATCAAACGTCAAGTGGACATCTAGCTCATCACTCGGCTTAAACGTTACTTCTGGTAGCGTCACTAAGCTCTCCATATCGGGTATAGAGAAGTCCACCAAAGCTGGGCGGCTAGGAGCTGATGTGGGTGCTGAGGCGGCAACAATTGGCTTGCTCACCTCTAGGTCCTCTTGTTTTTTATGAGCGGAAATCGTTTGAATATACGTTGGGTGTTTGATCCGAGCTGGACTCACATCATGTGTTGAGATCAGCAAGTGTAAAAGTGCAACCAGCAAAAGATTGATGATCATAGCCGCCAGCAAGATACCAACCCACTTAGGTTTACTGGTCTTGGGTAGCGATAGCAACATTGGTGATTCCTGATAAGCGCAGTGTGTCAATAATAGAGATAAGTGTACCGGTATCTAAACTTCGGTCGGCATTAACTATTGCATTGATTGTTTGGCTATTCGTTACTTGTGCTTTCACCTGGAACTGCAATTGACTTAGGCTGATGTTTTGTCCGTTAAACCAAATATTTTGGTCACGATCGACACTTACGGTCAGAATTTTTGACTCGGATTTTAGTGTAGAGCTGGATGCGCTGGGTCTATCCACTTCTATGGTAGACTCTTTTTGAAAATTGGCGGACAAAATGAAAAAGATAAGAAGAATAAACACCACGTCAATCAACGGAGTCAAGTCTACTTGAGGTGATTCTTCTCTGTCTGTGAAGGGTTTAATTTTCATAAAATTTCCATTGATGTGTGTAGTGGTCAATGAGTTTTTGTTGTTGTCTTTTTAGATTGTAAGCTAGGTACATGCCTGAGAGCGCCGCGAGTAAGCCTGCCAACGTTGTTAACATCGCCTGGCTAATACCATTAGATACTGCGCTTAATACGTCGTCACTATTAAGTTGTTTGAAACAGTCCATCATGCCGTCGACGGTACCAAGCAGCCCAAGCATAGGAAGAATACGGACAAATAGATGGATTTGACTTAGCCCTGTATTTAGGTGGAGTCTAATTTGACTTGTCCATCCTTGCTTCAAGTAGCGGCGCTGCGTCGAACTAATGTTGGTGTAATGAGCCAACATTAGTTCAATTTTTGAGGCTAAGTCCATACGTCTAAGTACATGGAAGCGTGAGTAGCATTGAATGATTAGCCCCCACATGATCAGCGATATCAAACCGATAGACCACATAATAGGATGGTCTATTGGTAGGCGAGCACTCAATAATTGTTCTAACATGCTTTGCGTTTTCCATAGCGTATATCGACAACTAAACTGATGACTTGATGCTCTAAAATCTCGGCAAGTTGCATTGCTTGATTTTTAACTAAGCAATGAATTATCAATAAAGGAATAGCAACAAGGAGCCCAAGCTTGGTTGTGAGTAGCGCCTCTGCAATTCCACCAGAGAGTAAGTCACCATTTGTTACACCTTGAGCTGTGATCACTGAAAATGTTTCAATCATGCCGCCAACGGTACCTAGTAAACCCATGAGAGGCGCAATTGCAGCTAATACGGCGATTGTTCCCACCCCTTTATGTAGCCAAGGCATCTCGCGACTAATGTTTGCATCTACCACATCTTCCATTTCTTGGTCGGTAGCGCATTCTTTAAGTTGAATGAGGACACGACCTAAAATATTCTGATCAGAAAGATTATTTAGCTTGGCGGTTTGGTGAGTAACGGCTCTTTTTTCTTTGGTCAGTGTGACTAAACGAGTGAAACCGATTGTAAAACCAACCACAGCAAGCAAAGCGATGAGTAAGCCAATAATCCCAGCAGCCATATAGGACTCATACCACCTAGGTTGTTTTGCGATAGCCTCAAAGCCTAAACCAAAGTTTGGGTCGATGATCCACTGATTCGGGGTTAAGTCAATTTGGGGCGGGGGAGTAATTTGTCGCCATTGCTTACGGGCGCCATCAAAGGTCAGCCAACCATACTCCACAGAATATTGACTAAACGCTCCTGTTTGCTGAATGTTTACACGTTCTACTTTACCGCTAGGCATTAATAGTTCGCCAACATATTCTCTAGGTTGACTGGCCTCTGAGAATTGTTGAACCATGATGAGCCAAAGCGTTTTGATGTTCGTGATATTGAATTGACTTTCTTGTATCGGCTTTGGTTCCTTAACATCAAACCAAGTCGCTAGGGGGGTGTTGTTTGCAACAAAGTTCCTTTGTTGAGCTGCGGTGAGGTCGATGACTTCAACAATACCTGCTCGTGCTGCTTCAACTTGTTTTTGTTTGTCGCGTAGTTTTTGTTGAAGTTTAAGAAGTTCTTCTTCAAGTTGTCCATTGCTCTGATTGAGCATTTTAAGCTGATACCGCTGCGCGTTGACTTGGTCACTAACTTCAGACAACTTGCTTTGTTTACGTGACTTTAGCTGTTGATAGCGTTGCACATCATTTTTGTTATCGCGTTCGACACGTTCAAAGATAGCTTGGAGTGTATCATACTGAGCTGGCTTATCTGATGTAGTCGCTCCCGCCGCTGGTTCAATACCCAACACTGTCATTAAGCTGACTATTAACATCACATAACAATGAGTTTTCCAGCTGCTTTGTTTCATGATTCGTTCATTTTTCATGACTATAGCGCCTTTGGAAGTGTTAGGAGTGGATATGCACTACCACCATTAAGGGCAGTGATTGCTTGGCGAAGTTGCTCAGTTTCGTTGTTTGTTAAAATTACCCATCGGTGCTCTTTCGAGTGCCATACGCCTGCTTTTGAAGCATCGAGAGACAGATAGTAGTACCCCAAACGTCCTACTCTTAGGTATTGAACCTCTTGAATAGGGGATAATCGGCCAAACCATGATTTTACTTGAGTGCCGTATTGGATCTCTGTTTGATACGCGATCAGAATACGCTCAAGTTTTTCGGCGTCGCTCAATTGCGGGTTATCTAAATCAGAGTTGATTTGTGTAATTCGCTCAAGTCTTCGTTGTTTATCGAAAGGAAGGTCCGCCTTTACAAGCGCTTGGAGTGTGTTGGTCATTCGCTCCAATAGGGGGTATAGGTTGACCTTTGTTTGACGAATATTATCCATTTCTTGGTCTAACTCATCGACAACATCCTTTAGCTGCAGCAACTGTTTGCGCAGTTGCTGCTCATATCGTATTTGTAATCGTATCTCGTGATCTAAGTTTCTCGTTATTTCGCGCTGAAGCTGAGTTTGATCGTCGATGGCTTCAATATGCTTCTGAGTAGTGGAAGATGATTCAATATAATCAATTTGCTTTTGAAGGTTTTGATTAGTGATTGATGCTGCAAAAGATGTGTTTTGTAGAAATATTAAGCAGATTGCTAATGGCGTAAATCGGATTTGAATCATCAGTATTCTTATTGTCTTTGGTTGCTGTTATTTAAAATAACGATGTTTAAACGAGGGGAATGATAATTGTTTTTATTTATAAGGGAAGGGTTATTTTTCCTTGTTTTCTTGGTTTTTTAATTTAAATATTTGATTTTAAATGGAAATAAATTTTATTTTATTAGATAAATCGGAATGTCTGATAGAAGAGGTACTAAGTTTTAATCTTTTCTATTTTATCGATTGCCTTAACAAAATTAGATTTCTATAAAAATAATTATGTTAAAAAATTGTATGCCATTAGAGATTTAGTAGAGTTTTATTCTAAATGGTATTAATTATCATCTTCGTTTGGTCATATAAAGGTTTCAGAAAGGTTCGGCAGGTTTTATAAGCTTGGTGAATGTTAATGTTTTGCTAACAAAAAACGTGTAGCAGTGAATTCTTCTTTGCTTATAGGTATGTGTAGTGGGATTTACTTACTGAATAACTTATTGTTAGTATTAATGATAATTATTATCACTTAGAACTTTTGAAATGCACCCTTTTAATAAAACCATACTTGCCGCGACCATTGCGTCACTCTGTTCTGTGTCCAGCGTTTATGCGGAAACAGAACAAACATCGAATACTCAAGCTGATCTTACCGTTAATGTCACTGATACAAGAGATGATGATCTTTCAACTAAACAGACGCTTGATGCTGATGATATTAAAGATACACCGTCATCAAACGGGAACTTGGCCGATTATCTTAAAGACAATCCAAATGTACGATTTGCTGGCGGTGATTTGGATGGTTTCCAAGGTGGAGAAATTAAACCTGCTTCTGTGTCTATTCATGGCGCAGATCCATCACAAACGGCTTATCTTGTTGATGGCGTAAACGTCAATAATGATCTTGATCCAAGCGGTATTTTATCTGGTTTGTTTGATGGAACGGCTGGCACTATTCCTAGCGTTAGTTCTGGGCAGGCGTATTACTTTGATGCGAATTTATTAGGTGGCGTAGAGGTTTACACATCTAATGTTCCAGCACATTTAGGAGGCTTTACGGGTGGTGCTATTGATGCTCAAACGCGCAAGTATAGCGGTGAAGATCGTGTAAGGTTGAGCTATCGCACTACTCAATCAGATTGGGCTGAAATGCAAGTTGATAGCAATATTAAATCTGATTTAGAAAATGCGGCTCCAAATGGATATGGCGCAGATTATCAACCTGATTACAAGAAAGACTTCTTCAGCGTTATGGCTGAACAGTCTCTAACAGACGATATCGGCATGGTTGTTGGTTTTAGTCGTCGTGAGTCAGACATTAATCAGAAGCGTTTAATTAACAAAGCCGGAGAAACTGATTTTAGGGATCATACTCGTCAGTCAGATAACTTCCTCGCTAATTTTAATTGGATACCAAGTGTTGACCGCAGCCTTGAAGTTGGATTTCGTCTATCTGATTATGAAGAAGGGAAATACTATGCAACTAACTTGGACGGAAACGTAAAAGATACGCATTTGGCTTATGGTTCAACTATCAAGTGGAATCAACGTCTTGGTTCTGGGGCAATATCAGCGACGGTTATCTACGATAAGTTTCAAGATGAGCGCGAATCAAATTCTACTTATGCTGTTGTAACAAGTGACTTAGATAATGAAATGGACTACGAGGAAGGTGGCTATGGAGATAGTCAACTGACTCAACAGAATGTCGAGTTGAAACTGGATTACGATTTCGATCGTATGGAGTTAGCTGGTACTTCTCACTTGCCTTCTATTGGTGCTAGCTATCGAAAAACGGACTTTGATTTTAACCGTGATGAGGATGCAACTCAGAGAATTGTGACTTACTTCTACGGTATGGTAATCGACGATCGCACGAGTACTGCGAGTAAAGGTACTGTCTCTACCGACTATCAAGATTACGCATTTTATGCTCAAGATATTATTAAATGGAATGACTTTACATTCCGACCTGGTATTCGTGTAGATCAAGATGACTACCTTGAAAATACCAATATTGCCTATCGCGTCAGCAGCTCTTGGACTGCAACAAAGGATACAACGGTGAATTTGGGAGCTAACCGTTACTATGGCCGCTCGTTTGCAATGATGAAACTTGCTGGCGAAATCTTAAAGTTGAATGGCGATGAAACGCGAGATTACGAGTCGATTAAAAATCTAGATACTCAGTATTCAGATGAAATCAGCTTTAGTGTTGATCAGGTGGCCGGGAATTTCCTTGTGTCAGCAGGCTATGTGTATCGAAACTTTAGAAACACGATAGAACATAATGAAACTAGGGACGGTAATAAGAGAATTTATTCTTATTACAACGGCTCAAGCTTCGCAACCGATACGTATACACTTCAAGCCACCAATATCCTTCCATGGGTACTTGGTCTTACCCAATGGTCCACAACCGTGGGCATTGATTATTTGGTTACAGATAGATCTGACATCGAGGATCCTAACCAAACGGTTATCTTTGATGGCAAGTTAACGACCAAAGCTCAAATGGAAAAAGAGGTAAATAGCAACACAGAAGAGTGGGTTGCCCGTTTTGGTCTTGATATGAGAATCCCTAGCTATGATGTGACTTGGGCGAACAAAGTCTACATAAAAGCACCTGTTGATAAATATGAGTATATGTCTACTGATAGCAACAATATTGATGCGTATCGTCACTATGAATATGGCACTCATACTCAATGGGATACCCGACTACGCTACCAACCAAGCCTATTTGGTACACACTCTGCGTACGTGCAAGTGGACGTACTAAATGTACTTAACCAAGTTCGTAAAGATGAAATAAAAGCGAATCGACAGGGCGATTACGGCATGTACTCCCCAGGTCGTGAGTTCTGGCTTGAGTTAGGTTACGAATTCTAATCACTTCTTTTTAATTTTTTTGATAATAAGTGACCAGTGGTTTTCAGCTACTGGTTGCCTTGTCATTTTTGGTGAAATATGTCTAACCCATCCCCCTTGTCTCTAAAAGACAAATCCTTCCTTTCTCAAGTATGGTCGCTAGCACATCCATACTGGCGCAGCGACGAGAAACGTATTGCTTGGTTGCTGCTCAGCCTTGTTGTTGGCCTGAACTATTTGATTGTTGAAGTCGCGGTTCTATACAGCAACTGGAACCGTGATTTTTTTAACCTAATGCAAAATGAAGAGTGGAATAACTTCTGGAATATGCTCGGTCAGTTTGTGTTGATCATGATGGTTTACACAGTGGTTGACTTGGCTGAGGAATACTTGAGAAGAGCACTGCGTATCCGCTGGCGCCGTTGGCTTACCCATACGTTTTTGCAAGAGTGGTTGGGTGGTAAACGTTTATACCGCCACCAACTTAGCTATCCCGATAGTGACAACCCAGATCAGCGTATCTCTCAGGATGTGAAAGACTTCTGTGACAAGACACTATCCATGGGGCTAGGTTTACTTCGCACTGTCACCAGTTTATTTTCATTTGTGGTCATTCTTTGGAACCTCTCAGGCAGCCTAACTCTCGAGTTTGCAGGCAGTGAATGGGTTATTCCTGGGTACATGGTATGGGTTGCGATTGTTTATTCCATCATTGGCACTTGGTTGACACACAAAATTGCCAAACGTTTGGTACCACTGAACTTTGAACAAGAAAAAAGTGAAGCCGACTTTCGTTTCCATTTAATGCGAGTACGAGAGCATGCCGAATCTATTGCGCTGCAGCGTGGCGAATCCGCTGAAAACCACCGCACCCAAAATCTGTTTGGTAAGGTATGGGATAACTGGCAGCAACTTACTGGCATGAAGCTAAAATATGGCGCTTTTACCAGTGGTTATAACGAGGTTGCGCGAATTTTTCCTTACTTGGTTGCCTCACCGAGATTGATGAGTGGTGCGTTACAACTTGGCGATATGATGCAAACTGCGACCGGTTTTTATCGCGTTCAAGAAGCCTTCAGTTGGTTCGTCGACTCTTATGAATCACTTGCCGATTGGCGCGCAGTGACTGACCGTTTAATCACGTTTCACACTCAATTAGAAGCACTGCCGGCAGCGAATGCTATGCCGCATTCGCACCAACCTGAGTGGCGCGATCTCAATTTGTATTCACCGGAACAGCAGCCACTACTTACAGAGCAAAGCGGAAATATTTCGCAGAGTATTACCATTAAAGGCTTATCTGGTGGGGGTAAGAGTACTTTCATTCGTTCTTTGGCAGGGTTATGGCCTTATCAAAATGGTGAAGTCAGTATGCCAGATGACAGAGAATGCATGTTCATTCCTCAGAAGCCTTATCTGCCGAATGCTAGTTTGCGCGACATCTTGTTGTATCCAAACAGCGAATCGACGTCTGATTCAGATCTAGTGGATGCATTAACGCTTGCTGGAGTATGCAAGTTTGGCGATAAGCTCGATTTCAATAGCAACTGGCAACAGAGTGTGTCAGGCGGTGAGCTTCAGAAAATCATGCTGGCACGCAGTTTGGTTCAAAAACCTCAATGGCTTTTCTTGGATGAAGCTATGTCGGCACTCGATCCTGAAAGTTATCGTTCAATTCGAGAAGTATTGAAGGTGCAACTCCCGGGTTGCTATATCGTCGAAGTATCACATCGCGAGAGTCACGAAGAAGAGCAAAACCAACTTATTTTATGCACACAAACACAATCGTTTAAATATTTATGAAGATTAACAAAATACTGATACTGGCAAGCGCGGCACTTTTGGGTGCTTGTCAGGTGATTACACCGACCAAAAATGTAGATGCGCCTTTGGACCTATCACAGACGTTGAATTTTGACAGTAATGTAGAAGTCGGCGAGCTTGAAAATGGCTTGAGCTATTACATTGCTGAAAACACCAATCCTGAATCGCGAGTTTATGTCCGCTTGGTCGTTAATGCAGGTTCAATGAGCGAAGACGATGATCAAAGAGGTGTCGCTCATATCGTTGAACATATGGCATTTAATGGCACAAAACATTATCCCGGGAATGAAGTCATTAAAGTGCTGGAAGAAGCGGGAATGAAATTTGGTGTCGACATCAATGCGTTTACCGACTTTGAAAATACGGTTTACACCCTTAACTTACCGAGTAACGATCCTGAAACTCTTGAATTGGTGATGGATGTACTTTCTGATTGGGCAAGCAATGTGACGATGCTTAAAGGGGATTTAGATGCAGAACGTGGCATTGTTTTGGAGGAGTGGCGTGCTCGATTAGGTCCAATGTTAAGGTTGGGTGATAAGAAAAGTGCGATTGAAATGGCTGGATCACGCTATGTTATGCGTGACCCAATTGGTGACCCTCACACCATTAAAAATGTATCAAAGTATCGAGTTGCGGACTTTTATACAAAATGGTATCGCCCAGACAATATGTCGGTTGTGGTCGTTGGAGATGTTCAAACTGAACAAATCAAACAGCTAATTACTCGTAAATTAGGTGATGCCAAAGCGCCTGATTCACCGTTAGAGACAGTTGATTACAGCATCCCACTAGTGGAAGGCTGGCGTAGTGAAGTGGTATCAGAGGAGGGGTACTCATCACCATCTGTGGAGGTCAGCTTTTTCTCAACTTTCCAACCAGATCTTAGCTACGCTCGCTATCAAAAGGATCTTGCCCATCAAATAGCGACGCGTCTGCTCAATGTTCGTCTTCAACGTTGGGAGCAAGATGAAGGTAACGTGGTCAACGCAGCTAACTTTTACTCGTCAAATGTAGGTAGAGAAACATCACAGGCGGTCTTCTCTCTACAACTTGTTGAAGGGCAATATGAGCAAGCAACACAAGCATTGTTTCAGTTTGTTGCACAGCTTACCCAGCACGGCTTTTCTAAACAGGAAGTACATGGAGAAATCCGTCGTCTAAAAGGCGTTATTGACCGAAACCAAGACAAAAAAAATTACAGCATCGACCTTGCTGGGGATCTTATGGTATCAGCAGCCAGCAAACAAATATTGATAGATAAAGAGCAAGCTTATCAACTTAATAAATACTTTTTAGACCGCATCAACGTTGATCAAGTGAATGAGGCTTTCCGACGAGTTATAGAACCTAAATCGCGTTTAGTTTTGTTAACGCAGCCAACCAATAAGCGACAACCTAAACTGGAGACTGAGTGGATTGAGAGTGAATGGCATTCGAATATGCTTAGCAAACAGCCACGATGGGCTATCGATGATAGCCAAGCTGTGTTGCCAGTTGTTGAACCAAAATTGGGGACACTCAAACAAGAGAAAAAGTGGGCGGAACATCGAATTACTGAATATCGCTTGAGCAATGGAAGTAAACTTGTATATCGCTATAGCGACAGCAACCCTGGCCAAGTCCACTTTAAGGCGTTAACTGAAGGCGGTTTACGCTCAGTTCCTCAACAAGATTATCAAGCCCTAAAAACGGCGGTCAGTCTGGTGGATGATACGGGTGTAGGTGTAGTCCCACAGGCTGATATTCAAACTATCTTCCGTGGCAACCCTGTTGTGATGTCGACATTGGTAGGAGATTACCAACAAGGCTTCTCTGGTTGGGCTAAGACCGACAGTTTTGAAAGGATGTTAAAGCTATTTCATTTAAAATTGGCGGTAAGTCCAGTATCGGAAAAGTCACTAAAAGAATATCAAGTTGAGATGGAGCAGCGTTTAAGTGGCAACCAATTTGACGGTGCAGACCGCTTTGTTAGAAAGGTCTCTGAGTTACGCTTCCCAGACGTCCCAACAGTGTATAGTGATAATGGTGAACAAGCGACACTCTATACAGCACAAGGGCTTAGCGATATTTATCAAGAATACATCGCGGGTAAAACAGATTACACCTATTTTGTTGTGGGTGATATATCTGCTCATCAACTTGAGCAACTTGCCGCGCGCTATTTGTCCTCGGTCGAGGTGAAAGAGTCTGCGAGAAATTACTACGAGCTTAGAGCGTCGTCGCCAGAAGTACGTTACAGCAAAGCTGATTCCAAAGAGCCGAGAGCAGAGGTCGAAATTTACTTAGTTCAAGACTCTCAGTGGCGACCAGATAATGCTTATTACTTGGAACTGAGCGGCGAGTTGGTTCAAGAGCAATTACGCTTGAAGCTTCGAGAGCAGGCCTCGGGAGTTTATGGTGTGGCAAGTTGGTTTTGGCAAGACAATTACAGCCCGCAAGCAGAAGGAAGAATCCTGTTTACTTGTGCTCCTGAGCGAGTGGATGAATTGATATCACTGACACATTCGGTGTTGAGTTCAGTCGCAATGCAAGGAGCCGATGAACAAGTGCTTGAGAATAAATTAGTTCAACGCGACGACCAAATTGATCGTTATCTGCACTCAGATTTAGGCATGTTAAATGCGATGGAACAATCCTATGTACTGACTGATAGCCCACGCTTGATTCAAGCACAGCGCCGAGCGAATAGTGAAGCAAACAAGTCGAAAGTTGATGGAATTATGCGTCAGTTTTTAGCTCGTGCAGACCGCTTTGAAGCTGTGTTGCTGCCAGAGTCTGTGACCAATTAGATTAACTAATCATTCAACAATCATTTAAGCAGCGCACACTTGTCACTCACTTGAACTTAGTGGGAATTGATAATGATAAGTGATAAAGCGCGGCTTCTTAATTGGATCAGAAATATGAAAAAATACGTATTATTCGGATTGCTATCCATTTGCACTTTTAACGTAGCAGCTGGTTTGGAGTTAGCGAAGACCTATCAAGATTGGGAACATTACGAGTCTAAGAGTTTTGATTCTGGAGAGGCTGTGATTCTTGGAGTATCGAGTGTTAAAAGTGATGGTAATGCAGAAACGGTCGCGTTGCGATGTACCACAGAAGGCGTGAATCTATTGTTTTTTAATGGAGTTTCAAGGCAAGAACCTGGCTATTCAGCAAAAGCTTCACTAAACAATGGTTCAGTATTCGATATGGATGTCTGGATTAAAGGTACAACACACTGGGCGACGGTACCGATAGGCCAACTTGAATCTTTTTACAGTGCTGACTCTTTAAGTGTTGAACTACAAGGGGATGAGCAAGAGGTAGAAAAGATCAATGTATCACTGAAAGGATTTAAAACCATGTATATGACATTGGTTCAAAGTTGCAAATAGCCAATCATTTCAGATAAATAGGCATATCAATACGCTTGGCATGCCTATTCAAAATTCAATGTTATCAACTCAAGTTCGATGAAGGCTAGCTTTGGGCCAGCTGTAAAATAAGCGTGGCTTTTAATCCGCCCATTGAGCTTTTTTCTAAGTTGAGCTCTCCTCGGTAGCTATGTGCCATTTCGTTAACTATGTTCAACCCCAACCCCGTACCCGGAGTCGTTTCATCTAAACGGACTCCCCGCTTAACTGCTTGGCTGAGTTTCTTTTGAGGGATACCCGGACCATCATCTTCTACTATAAGCTCGATTCGTCCCTCATTTAGCTGATTCGAATGGACTCGGATAATGCTGCTCGCCCATTTGTAACTGTTCTCGAGTAGGTTGCCGACCATTTCATCAAGGTCGGTTTTTTCTACGGCAACTTCAAGCTCAGAGTCCAGCTCATTGATCATGGTGACGTCGTTAGCGGCGTAGACTTTATCAAAAGCCATCGCGATAGCTTCGACACGTTCACAAGGCGATGACTTCACCGAAAGGATGTTCATTGCGCCAGCCATACGAGCACGGCCAAGATGATAATCTATTTGGTTCTGAATCTGATGAATGGGTTGTTGTAACAATGTTTTGTCATCGTCTGGAAGTCGCTCTATCTCATTTTTCAGAACTGAAAGCGGTGTTTTCAACGCGTGAGATAAGTTACCCGCGTGGTTACGAGCTCGCTCCAATAACTCTTGATAGTGGAAGAGTAGGGCATTGAGGTCAGAAACTAATGGAGAAACCTCTTTCGGGTAGTTGTCGCTTAACCCTTGTTGCTCGCCGTTTCTTAACATCACCAATTCACGTTGCATCTTACTGAGTGGCAATAGCGACCAACTGACTTGAATACCAATCAACATCAGCACGCCCACAAACAACAGCATCAGAATCAACCAGACTTGACTAGTAAGCTCGGTCAATGTGGATTCTAGTGGGTCTTCATCAATACCTATGGTGATGGTAACGGGCTCATTTAGTTCAGGTAAGTAGATGTCTTGCTCAATGTAAATCAGCTTCTCATCTTGTGGCCCTTTGACCGATGTGTGGATAGGAGAACGCTTGATGGTGAGGTCTTTGTCCCATAGAGATCGAGATCGAATAATCTGGTCTTGGGTAGCAGCTCGCCAATAAATACCACTGTAGGGTTGGTTAAACCTAGGGTCAGACAGACGCTCTGCCATGATGAGGTTACCACTGTCGTTGGTTTCTATGTTGGCGGTTAACTCGTCCATGGTTAGGCTGAGCTGTTGCTTGACGTCATCGACCAAATAATCGTTAACCAACTTAGGTATTCCAACGCCTGCCGCTAATATCATCGCACCTAGCCAAAAAGCCGCGGCGAGGAGCAAGCGGCTTTTTAGACTGACGTTTTTAAGTGTTCGTTTTTTTAGATTCATACGTTACCAGCCTGTCTTTGCTCATCTTGCTATGAGAACAACAACGATAATCACAGGCTGTCCACTTAATTGATTCTCTTGTGCTTAAATTGACGACTGCTCTTAGCTTAATTAAATACAGCATTATTCAGCATTCAGTTGGTAGCCAAGGCCACGAACGGTTTTGATAATCTTAGGTGCGATTTTCTTACGAATACGACCGATGAAAACTTCAACCGTGTTCGAGTCGCGGTCGAAGTCTTGCTTGTAGATATGCTCAACCAACTCAGTGCGCGAGATAACTTTGTTTTGGTTATGCATGAAGTACGCAACAACTTTATATTCTAGCGCCGTGAGGCTAACTGCCTGACCTTGCCACAACACTTTAGAACTGCGTGTGTCTAGGCTTAGATCACCAATTTGAAGTATAGGAGCAGCACTGCCTGACGCTCGGCGCAGTTGAGCTCGAATGCGGGCTATCAGCTCGACCATTTCGAATGGTTTAGTTAGGTAGTCATCAGCGCCTGCATTCAAGCCTTCTACACGCTGAGTAAGCGTGTCACGCGCACTTAAGATAATCACTGGCGTGTTAATGTTTTCGTCTCGAATGCCTTTTAATACGGTTAGGCCATCCAGCTTAGGTAGACCTAAATCGAGAACGATGGCATCCCACTCTTCTGATGTTGCACGGTAGAGTGCGTCAATACCATCTTGAGAAAGCTCAGGTACCCAGTCAGCTCCCTCAAGTGTTTCTAGAATTTGTTGGCCCAAGCGAGGTTCGTCTTCAACGACTAAAATTTTCATAATTGTTCTTCTTAATTCTTGTAATGACTGTTCGTTGTGCTTAATTGCTCGTCGTGATTAATGGTGTTTTTAAAGTTGCGGATCTTACTTATTCACCGTGTTTAATTGCGTCTTTAAAGTTTCGGCCTTTAATCATGAGCATTTCTAACGTCTCAGCGTTGTATTCGACTTTGATGATGTTGTTTTGGTGATTGATTTTTAGTTCATACACCCAAATATCATCGTCTTCTTCTAGTTCTACTTTAATGATTCGACCATGAAGATCGTTCTCAACGGCCGCATACATTTCTGAGAACGGGCGAATATAGCCTTCGCGTACGGCTTCGTAGACTTCGTCTTGATCTTCTTCAAATTCGATACGGGTTCCCGCTTTATGGACATCTTGTACAAGATCATGACCGTTATGATCTGAGTCAGCCCACGCACTAGCGGCGACACATAAGCCTAAGCTTAAAGAAAACATAGAAATCATAACTTTACTAAACATAGCGAATCCTAGAGAAGGTTGATAGCGTTCAGTATAAAAAAGTAATTCTGAACAGAAAGTGAACCTGATGAATAATGAGATTTAGGTTCTCAAAAAATGAGATGTTAACGTTGCTGAAGCTCGTCTTCGAATATCTTGTCTCTCATTTTCCAAAAACGCCCGACTTTACGTGCAATCACGAATTGAGGTGGGCGGAATCTATGTTGGTGAGCAACCACTTTCGTTGGTGAAGCTTCCTCAAAAGGGCGGTGTCTGTCAGCAAGATGAGGGCGAACAAACTGGTCTTTAAAGTTCTGCTTCTGTTTCTTGGTGGTTAATGACCAAAATTCATGCACTTGTGCTTGGTTTTCGCCACGGTAAGTGACTTTAAGTTGCGACTTACCTTTGTCGTCCTTGAGAACGTTAAGATCCATCTCTAAACACTCAAACACCAACGCATCTTTTAGGTTTAACGCTTCCTTAAGCTTTTTATCTGGGTCGACCAAGGTGGCATCGCACTCATGGCAAATGCGCGCGGCAATGTCGTTGTCAGCGCCGCATTCACCGCAGTATTTGGCTCGGAAGCGATAATTACAGTGTTCGCGTTCTCCCGTGTCTTCATCGGTAAAGTAGCCTTGGCATTTACGGCCAAAGTGCTCTAGCAAGAAGCCATTGCTGTCTAGCTTGCCCCAGAAGTTATTGTTGAAGCCGCATGCAGGGCAGGGGATGGTGATGATTTCACTGTCTGAGTCGGGTTTAGGGTCGCCCACTTCAGGTTGGTAAAGATCGTAACTGTTGCCAGCATAGTCGAGCACCAAACACTCTTTTTTACCCGGCGATAAGCGTAAGCCACGGCCAACGATTTGTTGATACAAACTGATGGACTCTGTCGGGCGTAAAATCGCGATTAAATCGACATGAGGGGCATCAAAACCTGTGGTTAATACCGATACGTTAACCAAGAACTTGATTTTACGTTCTTTGAAGTCACTGATGATTTGGTCACGTTCGAGAGTTGGTGTGTCGCCGATTACGATTGACGATTCACCTTCAGGCAGTAAGCCAAGGATCTCTTGTGCGTGTCTAACAGTGGCAGCAAATACCATGATCCCTAACTTGTCTTTGGCCAGTTCAATGATCTGGTCGACAATTTGTGGGGTCGCACGTTTAGATTGCTCAATCACCATATCGAGTTCGGCTTCTTTGTAGCGGCCTGTACTTGCAGGTTTTAGCTGTGAGAAGTCATAGCTCAATACTGGCGCATCGATCATGCGTGCTGGTGTTAGAAAGCCTTCGTCCAACAAGTAGCGAATCGGCAACTCGAAAATACAATCTCTGAAAAACCTAGGCTCTTCAGATCGTACTTGTCCACGCGTGTGATACTGATAAAGCCAACCCATACCAAGACGATAGGGGGTCGCGGTTAGCCCAAGCACCTTGATCCCCGAATTATTCTCGCGTAAGTGAGTGATCACTTTTTGGTAGCTACTGGTCTTTTCATCGGGAACACGGTGGCATTCGTCGATAACCAACAGTGAAAATTGGTTAGAGAATGAATCGAGGTTGCGAACCACAGATTGAACCGAAGCGAACACCACTTGTTGGTCTGTCTCTTTTCGCCCTAAACCCGCAGAGAAAATTGAGCCTTTCAGCCCATAACCTTCATACTTTTCATGGTTTTGTTCGACCAATTCTTTAACGTGAGCAAGCACCAGCACTCGACCTTTCGCAAGCCTTGCTAGTTCAGCAATCACGAGGCTTTTCCCTGCGCCTGTAGGCAACACAAGAACAGCCGGTGTTTGGTGTTTTCTGAAGTAATGAATCACTGATTTTACGGAATCAGCTTGGTACGGGCGGAGTGTATACATATCGCGTCTTGTAGGGTAGAAAACAAATAGTGTGAAATAGCTCAACTAATTGAGCAAAGGTGACTATAATACCCGACTTAGATTAGTTGAGGTATTCATGCGTTTAGATAAATTTCTGTGCGATGCATTAGGCGTCACTCGAAGAGAAGCAACACACTTATTAAAATCCAAGGCAGTGACAGTAAATGATGTCATTCAAAAAAGCGGTTCACTCAAGGTAACTGAAGAGTGCGTTGTGGAATGGCAAGGCAATGAACTGAATGTTCACGGCCCACGTTACATCATGCTTTATAAGCCAGAAGGCTTTGTTTGTTCGCATGAAGATGGCGCAAATCGTATCGCCTTTGAATTACTCGATGAAATCAAAATGGACAAGCTGCACTTTGCTGGTCGTCTAGATATTGATACGACGGGTCTTGTGTTGATTACCGATGATGGTAAGTGGTCTCACCGCATCACATCACCAAAGCACAAGTGCGAGAAGACGTACCGTGTGTGGTTGGTTGAACCTGTTGAAGACGATTACGTTGAAAAATTCAAAGAGGGCATCCAGCTTAAGAGCGAAGATGGCCTAACACTTCCAGCACACCTAGAAGTTCGTGCTGAGCGTGAAGTATTATTAACGATTCACGAAGGCAAATACCACCAAGTAAAACGTATGTTTGCGGCACTTGGTAATAAAGTTGAAGGGTTACACCGTGAACGTATCGGTGAAATCGAGATGGATGAATCTTTGGAGTTGGGTGAATACCGTTACCTCACACAAGAAGAAGTCGACTCTATCTGGAAGTAATCTTTTCTGCCTTAGATGTGGCCGACCAAGGATAGCGTCGGCTGATTATTTTGACTGGTACTAGGACAGTTTCAGCCATTATTACTATATGTTCATGTATGTGTGCGCATATTCGTGTATCACTGTGCGTATTCGTATATTGCTATGTGTATATTCGTATATTGTGCGTGCATGCTCGTGCTCACATAGAACTTAGTACTTAGTCGGAGAGTTATGCAAACGTCTACCCAACAGACCCCAAGCTCACAACCACAAACTCCTCAGTTAGGTTGGATGCTATTTTTGGTTCTGGGTGCGATTGGTGCACTGACACCACTCGCCATCGATATGTATCTGCCTGCTATGCCAACGATCGCCAAAGATCTAGGCGTTACAGCGGGTGAAGTTCAAATCACACTCACAGCGTACACCGCAGGTTTTGCATTAGGTCAGTTGTTACATGGTCCGTTAGCCGACAGTTATGGTCGCAAGCCTGTTCTACTGATTGGTGTATTCTTTTTTGCGGTCGCGTCTGTTGTGAGTGCGACGACTCATGGCATTGAAGCGTTAACGTTAGTTCGTACGGCTCAAGGTTTTGCAGGTGCTGCGGCAGCGGTTATTATCCAAGCGGTTGTGCGTGATATGTTCGACCGTGAAGATTTCGCACGGACCATGTCGTTCGTTACCTTAGTGATGACGGTTGCACCACTTATCGCGCCGATGATTGGTGGTTACTTAGCATTGTGGTTCGGTTGGCGTTCAATCTTTTGGGTATTGGCTATTTTTGCGGTGATTGTCATTCTCGCGGTGATAATCAAAATTCCTGAGACATTGCCTGTCGATAATCGTCAACCATTGCGCTTTAAAACCACGATTCGTAATTACGCTCGTTTATGTAAAAACCCAACCGCTATGGGCCTGA
The DNA here is from genome assembly GCF_057786005.1 of Vibrio sp. QJM3NY_26. Taxonomy (NCBI): domain Bacteria; kingdom Pseudomonadati; phylum Pseudomonadota; class Gammaproteobacteria; order Vibrionales; family Vibrionaceae; genus Vibrio; species Vibrio sp. QJM3NY_26. Next base: position 1,290,979 of record NZ_CM173515.1, read on the forward strand.
TTTTCTCGGGTGCGTTCTCGTTCTCTGGGATGTTTGCATTCTTAACTGCAGGCTCTTTTGTCTACATTGATGTCTATGGCGTACGTCCTGACCTGTTTGGTTACCTATTTGGTCTGAACATTGTTGCGATGATTCTGATGACGACAATCAATGGTCGAATCGTTAAGAAGGTCGGTTCTCATACAATGTTGAGGGCAGCGCTGGTCATCCAATTACTGGCTGGCGTGGGTTTACTTGTCGGTTGGGCGTTGGATCTCGGGCTTTGGGGAATTGTGCCGTTTGTGATGCTATTTATTGGCACCATCTCTACTATTGGCAGTAACTCTATGGGTCTATTGCTCAGTGGTTATCCAAACATGGCAGGCACGGCTTCATCGCTTGCGGGAACATTAAGATTTGGTACTGGTTCTGTCGTTGGGGCTATCGTTGCGATGCTGCCAAGTGACAGTGCTGGGTCTATGGCTATGGTAATGGCTGCATGTGCAGTAATGTCAGCATTACTATATTGGACATTAGGAAAGAAGGCATAATGTCAAAATACTATATTGAAATTCAGAAGTTAGTGAATGATGCGCTAGGCGAGCTATACGCTCTACATAAGTCTGGCAAGGCCATTGATGCACCTATCGCGAACAACCTTTACCTTGTTCGATGGGTAACAAAGGCGATTAAATCTCAAGCCTATGATCGCGTGATTGTGCCTGACTTGGTTCGTTGGCAGAAACAGGGTCGCTCAAAAGGCAATAACTCTGATTTAACTTTTACCTTTAAACGTATTTCTGCGTTTTACGGGCGTTTTTTCCCTGAAGGCGAAGATCCTAAAGCGCTTAAAGACAGCGATGTTGAAGCGTTCATGGACAAAATGTACGAGATGGGTTGGAGCGTATCGAGTGAAGATGAGCTAACGACTGGCGGTAAGATTCAATTCTTCACCGATGGTGAGCACTCTTTTGCTTTGTGTGGCAAACAGTGCGACGACTCTTTCGACGGTGAGTTGATGGTTAAGCCAATGAACTGGTTTGTTCGTGGTAACCACGCCGAGTTCATTCAAGCGGCGATGGAAGCGGGTTTCATGCTTCACAAAGTAACGGACTACAAGTCTGCGGTGAAGTATCACGGTGAATACATTGTTTACCCTGCTAACCAAGGCAACCAACTTGCAGAGATCCCAATTAGCGTTATTGGCTAGTAGCGGATTCTGGATACGAGATGAGAGATACGAAGAGCGGAATTATCCGCTCTTTTTTTGCCTCTCATAGCGCGTGTCGCAAATTTGCTGTTAAGTCTTTTCGCATCCCGCCACTCGAATCCCGTATCTGCTTTTAGTCTTTTCGCATCCCGCCACTCGAATCCCGTATCTGCTTTTAGTCTTTCCGCATCCCGCCACTCGAATCCCGTATCAGCTTTTAGTCTTTTGGCATCCCGCTACTCGAATCCCGTATCTGCTTTTAATCTTTTCGCATCTCGACACTCGAATCTACATCTGTTCTTTAGCCTGCTTCTCAATCGCTTTAACCATGCCTTTAAAGATAAACAGGTGGGCTGGCATCATCGCAAACCAATACAGTAACCCTAGAAAGCCTTTTGGATGCCACCAAGCTGATATGTTCAGTTCACGTGAATCACCGTGGTCAGAGACGGTAATCTCGAGTCGCCCCAACCCCGGGCCTTTCATACCGAAAAGCAGGGATAAAAACTGATTCTCTTCACAGCGAATAACCTTCCAAGAGTCTATCTTGTCACCGACTTTTAGGGTCGGTCCTTCAGGCATTTGTCGAACCGGTACACCACCGCCAAAGAGAAGATCTAACCATTCGCGTGTGCGCCATAGAGCATTAGCAAAGAAGTAACCTTGCTTCGGGCTTCCTATTTGCTGAGCGACCTGCCAAAGGGATTCTAAAGATGCGCTTGAGGTAATACTTGCGCCAGTTTTCTTAGGATAATAGCCGTACCCAGCTTGCCAGCGTTTGAAGGCGGTCTTATCAAAGCCCCAAACATTACTTTTCACGAAGTTGCCTTCAGCGTGAATCGCTTGCTCAACCATATTTTCGAACGAGATAAGCTTCTGAGGGTACTTTTCTCTAATGATGGTCGAACTGGCAATAAAGTCATGCTTTAAGCCCGCAAGAAGCGCTCTGCCTATGTTGGACGGAACAGAAGTCACAACACCTAGCCAATATGACGCAATTGAGGGCGTGAGGAGTGACGTCGCCCAAAGCCTGAGTGGGCGATCGGCTGTTTTGGCAATGTGAGCAAATTGATTTCGATAAGAGACAATGTCTGGCCCGCCAACTTCGAAGGTTTGGCTTTCGCTAGGCGTGTCCTGTGCGAGTTTTAGCAGATAGTGATTCAGGTTCTGCAAGGCAATAGGGTTGGCTTTAGAGTCGACCCATTTGGGCGCAATCATGATAGGCAAGTTGTACACGAAGTCTCGCATGATCTCGAACGCTGCAGAGCCTGGACCAATGATCACGCCTGCTTGCAGTTCAGTGATGGGGACTGGTCCTTTACGAAGCAGTTCTCCGGTTTTCTTTCTCGCTTGAAGGTGTTCTGAATCACCCGTTTGCGGTTGAAGCGAACTCAGGTAGATGACGTGTTGATTCTTTGGCCCAAGAGCTGAAACAAAGTTACGTGCCAAATTCAGTTCATAATCAATAAAGTCGTGGCCTTCTGCCATCCCATGTACGAGAAAGAAGACAAGATCAAAGTCGGGGACTAATGCTTGTGTTGCGGCTTGATCTGCAAGATCAAGATACTCTAGTGACAAGTGGTCATGAGGTTCGGTTCGTGCCTTTAAATAGTCGATATGCCTTGCTGCAGCAGTGACTTGATAGCCTTGCTCAAGCAGGAGAGGGAGGAGCTGCGAACCAACATATCCAGAAGCGCCTAAAACCAGTACTTTCTTCATTGTTACTCCATTTATATCTGTGGTTAAAAACCGAACATTGATATAATAGCGCGATATTTATCTTTATCCATCAATACGTTCCGTTTAGGTATCTCTATGTTGCTCTCTTCAATTATTCATCACACTCGAGGTGATTTTGTTCGTAGGCTTATTGCGATTGCTTTGCCTATTGCTTTGCAGAGCATTATGTTTTCAAGCCGAGGCTTAGTCGATGTGTTGATGTTGGGTCAGCTTGGGGAAGCAGACATTGCGGCGGTGGGGGTTGCGAGCCGTGCAATGTTTGTGACGACCATTATGCTGGTGGGTGTCACTACGGGTGGCGCTTTGCTAACGGCTCAATATTGGGGCGCGGGTAACAAACAAGGTGTCAGAGAAAGTACCGCACTGACGTGGCTGGTTTCGACCCTGTTTGCGTTGCTGACCATTGTTTTCTTTGTTTCTTTCCCTGCGCAAATCATGGGTGTGACGACCGACTCTCAAGAAGTCATCAGCCTCGGCGTTGAATACATCGTCATCACCTCATTCAGTATGCTGGCGGTGTCGTGCGTCAGCAGTATGGCGGTAGGTTTAAGAGCGATGCACAAACCTGGGTTAAGCACTTTCTTCAGCGGTATCGGCATTCTGTCTAATGTGTTCTTAAACTGGGTGCTGATCTTCGGTAACTTAGGCTTTCCATCGCTTGGAATTAAAGGCGCAGCGATTGCCACGGTATCGAGCGGTGCCATTGAAGTGGCGACCTTATATGGCTACCTCTATTTCTCTAAACACTTATTAGCTTTTAAACTTTGTGATATCAAAGCGGCTGCAACCGTTGAGAAAGTCGTTCGCTTCTTGAAGTTGTCTTTGCCAACCACGTTTAATTTCTTAGCGTGGGCGGGTGGCTTGTTTGCTTACCACGCGATCATGGGACAATCGGGTGTTCAAGGTTTGGCAGCGCTTTCAGTCATGACGCCGGTTGAATCTATCTCATTGAGTTTATTGATTGGTCTATCTAATGCAGCAGCTGTTTTGGTGGGTAACCAACTTGGCGCGAAGAACAATGAAGCGGTTTATTATCAAGCATTAGGCTTAACGATTCTGTGTTTCTTAACCAGTATTGTTGTGGCGATTTTTCTCTATTTCGTCCAAATGCCAATATTGAATGCGTTCAGTGCGTTGACTGAAGAGACCAGAGCCCTCTCAGAGAAATTCATTCTAATTCTCAGCGTGGGTATTATTATTCGCTCGGTACCGTTGACTGTGATCGTTGGTGTGTTGAGAGCGGGTGGTGATGTGAAGTTCTGTCTCTATCAAGATTTGATTGCTCAGTGGGTGATTGGTATTCCACTGGCTGCGATTGCGGCTATCTATTTAAAGTTTCCACCTGAGTGGGTGTATCTGCTTTTCCTCACCGAAGAAGTGATTAAGTGGGGTGGGTCGCTCTATCGCATGAAAACAAGAAAATGGATCAAAAACTTGATAGGAAGTTGAAGTAGGGCGCATCGATCACATCACTTTATCGTTGGTGTGTGATCTATCTTTCAAAATACTTCCTCCTAACAGGGAATTAGTGTAGATTCTCCTTCCAAATTCTAACTAATGTGAGCTGTTTAATGTTAAAGCTGTCAGACCTATGTAAAGGCTATGTCGACGGGGGGGAATTTCACCCTGTTTTGCAAGGTGCTGAACTAACATTAAACCAAGGTGACCAGCTTGCACTAATGGGCGAAAGTGGCTCAGGTAAAAGTACATTACTGAATCTTATCGCGGGTTTAGACCTAGTAGACTCTGGCGAAATTGCTTTCCCAAACTTCAATATGCACGATTCGACAGAACGTAATCGCACCGCATATCGCCGAAATAATATTGGTCACATCTTCCAGCAATTCAACCTACTTCCAACGCTTAATATTGCTGACAATATTCGTTTTTGTCGCCAGTTAAAAGGCTTGCCTGAAGACAAAGGCCTCTGGAGACAGATTCTTTCTGCTTTAGACCTTATGCCTTTACTTGGACGTTACCCTGAAGAAGCGTCTGGTGGTCAACAACAACGCGCAGCGATTGCTCGTGCTCTGTACATGGAACCTAAAATTCTTTTAGCCGATGAACCGACGGGAAGTTTAGATGAGCGTAATGCAGAAGCGGTAATGCGTTTGCTGACCTCTTTGGCTCGCCAATTAGAATGCACTTTGTTGTTGGTGACACACAGTGAAAAAGTAGCACAGCACATGGACGGCAGAATCCGCCTACAAGGAGGGCAACTGCATGTTATGGCCCGTAGTTAAGGCACTACTCGGTCACTATCGACGCTACCCACTTCAGATTATTTTGGTATGGCTTGGTTTAACCCTTGGCGTATCACTTTTGGTTGGTGTTACTGCTATCAACCAACACGCCAAGCAAAGCTATGCGCATGGCGAAAAACTCTTTTCGAATCCTCTTCCTTATCGTATTCGACCAAAACACAACGCCAATAAAATCCCGCAAGGTTTTTATATCCAGCTTCGCCGTGAAGGCTTTCAACAGTGTTCTCCTTTTGACCACCATCGTATCACTGATGAAAATGGCGCGAACTTTATGCTTATTGGCATCGACCCTGTGTCTATGCTTCAGCTTCAGCCGGGTGTTGCGTTAAAAGATCTCACTACCTTAAACCTCATGAAGCCGCCATACCCAATCCTTGTGAGTGATGATCTCGCAGAACACATGGAATGGAATAACGGGGACTACATTCCTCTCATGGATGGCTCTGAGCTTGGTCCTATCGCTGTTGATCAAAAAAACCTGATTGATGGTACAAGGCTGATTGCAGATATCTCTTTGCTCAGAATGCTCAAACGCAGTGCTGGGTTGTCTGTGATTGCGTGTTCAGATATGTCGCCTGAGAAGTTTGAGCGTCTTAAAAACATGCTGCCTAATGGTTTGACGATCTCTCGCAGCTCTAAAGCTGAGCTTGAGTCGCTGACCAGCGCGTTTCACTTAAATCTAAAAGCGATGGGTATGCTGTCGTTTGTGGTTGGCTTATTCATTTTCTATCAAGCGATGTCGCTGTCGTTTATTCAGCGACAACCGTTAGTTGGAATCTTAAGGCAGACGGGTGTGTCGGGTTGGCAACTGGCTAAAGCGCTTTGTTTAGAATTACTGTTATTGGTGGTATTGAGCTGGATCTGCGGCAATGTATTCGGTGTCATGTTGGCAAACCAACTGTTACCAGCGGTATCTTCAAGTTTAGGTGACTTATATGACGCCAACGTTGGATTAACTATCGACTGGAATTGGCGATGGAGCGGTTACAGCTTATTAATGGCATTGCTTGGTGCATTCCTAGCGTGTGCTTGGCCATTGGTTCGTCTGCTTCGTTCACAACCGATTCGTTTGACCTCTCGTTTATCTTTGATGCGCTTTGCTGGTACTGAATTCACTTGGCAGGCTTTGATTGGTTGTGGTTTCTTGGTTGCAGCTGTCGCTGTGTATCAAGCGCCTCAGACTCAAGAAACGGGTTTTGCGATTATCGCGCTGATGCTTGTTAGTGTGGCTCTTTTTACGCCGTTCTTGATGTGGAAGTTATTTAACAGCCTGTCTTATTCATTACGCTGGGTTCGTGCTCGTTGGTTCTTCGCGGATGCCGCTTCAAGCATGAGTTACCGTGGTGTGGCGACAATGGCGTTTATGTTGGCGCTAACCGCGAATATTGGTGTAGAAACCATGGTCGGTAGCTTTAGAGATACCACAGATAAATGGTTAACACAGCGCTTGGCGGCAGACCTTTACATCTACCCAACCAACAATGGTGCTGCTCGTATGAGTAACTGGCTGTCAGAACAGCCTGAAGTGGATTCTGTTTGGTGGCGTTGGGAGAAAGATGTTGCATCTCCAGTTGGCAGTATTCAAGTAGTCAGTACTGGGCCTTCTGAAGGTGAGCTAGAAGCGCTGACGATCAAATTAGGTATTCCTAATTACTGGTACCACTTACATCATTCTAAAGGTGTGTTGATCAGCGAATCGATGTCTCTCAAGTTGGGTATTCGCCCTGGTGACTACATTGATCTCTATGACAATCTTGGCTCTGGTTGGCAGGTTGTCGGTGTGTATTACGATTACGGTAACCCTTACCATCAAGTCATGATGTCGCATCGAAACTGGCTGTATGGATTTGCAGGGCGGGGCAATGTGGGCCTTGGCGTAATACTCAAAGATGATGTGAATTCAGTAGGGCTTCGAAGCCGCTTAGAAAGCGTATTCAGGCTTGGCTCGGAGCGTATTTTCGATAACAACAATATTCACAGCCAAGCGATGCGTGTGTTCGATAGAACGTTCGCGATTGCAGATACATTGGGCAACATCACATTAGTCATTGCAGTCTTCGGCATCTTCTTTGCAACTGTTGCTGGTGAAGTGTCTCGACAAAGGCATATTTCGTTACAGCGCTGTTTAGGTGTCTCAGCGAAAGAACTGATTCTGACCGGTAGCTTACAACTGTTTGTGTTCGGGCTTATTTCCTCCTTAATTGCGATTCCGCTCGGCTTAGCGTTGGCTAGTTTGATCGTCGATATCGTGATCAAGCAGTCTTTTGGGTGGTCACTCGAGTTGCAAGTGATTCCCTGGGACTATTTACAGACATTTGCGTGGGCTATGGCAGCATTGATGTTAGCTGGTGCTCTGCCAGTGATGAGAATGATTCGGAACACCCCGATGAAATCACTGAGGGATGCGCTTTAATATGCTTCAACGAAATGGCTCAACGAAATTCAGACACCGATTTGTCTCCTCTCTATTATTGATAGGTTTCTTTGGCACCATTTTAGGTGTCTGGGCATACTACTCTTACTTTGTTGATGTTGGCGAGAAAGGCGTGAACGAGGTCAACTCAGTGCTTGTAAGCGAGCACTTTAATGTATTCGAGCCTGTGTTACCTGACCGCAGCGTTTCGTTACCTCGAGACTTCCAATTCCACCCAGAATTTCAACACGAGTGGTGGCATTACTTTGCTTCTCTAAAAGGGGATGATGGCAAAAAGTACTCGGTTCAATGGAGCTTCTTCCGAATAGCGACTGATGAACGCGAGACGCCGGGGTGGCAAAGCCCACAGGTCTATATCTCAAATGTCGTGATCTCTTCTGATTCTAAGGTTTGGAAAGAGCAACGCTTAGCGCGTGGCGGTATTGGCCAAGCGGGAATGACCAGTCGTCCATTTAGAATTTGGATTGATAACTGGAACTGGCGCGCCCTTGGCAACACACCATTTCCTGGTCGCCTTCAAGTGAAAACGGATACGTTTGGTCTTGAACTCGACACCATTGCGAAAGGGCCCTATGTGCTCAACGGTGATAATGGTTACCAGAAAAAGCACGATTTATTACCTGTCGCGTCTTATAACTTCAGCGCTCCATTTTTATCCCTAAGCGGTGTATTGAATCTGGACGGCGTTACCAAGGAAGTAGAAGGCACTGCTTGGGTGCATAAAGAGTGGGGCAGTGGCTTGCTCGGAGTGGGTCAACAAGGCTGGGATTGGTTCGTGTTTAATCTCGATGATGGTACAGCGTTGAGCATTAACCGTTACCGCCATAATCAACAACTGCCTTATGTTTTTGGAACATTGGCCACTCGTTCGGGAAAGGTGTATCAGTTAACGGACTCCGATATTTCTATCAAGCCTTTACAGAATACGACGCTACAGAATGGTAGAAGAATGCCGCTCCAATGGATTATTAACGTGCCACAGCACAATATTAACCTCACGACACGCATTAAACGCCGAGATATGTGGTTGCCATTTGTCATACCATATTGGGAAGGGCCAATTATGGCGAGCGGAAGTCATGAAGCGACAGGCTTTATGCAGTTAACTGGTTACTAAAAACACCTAAGGCTATCATTTGATAGCCTTTTTTGTGCTCATGATTCTTGTGAGCCCCTGATTAATTGTGCATACAGCCTTTGTGATCTCATCTATACTTATTTTATGGTGCATAACAACATTATGGAATATACGACGTATTGTTTAGTATTTGTAGGAAAAACCGAAGTTAAACATCCGAAGAAGTGATTATCTATCGATTACGCTTGGATATAAACTCATGGTTATTCTTTGTTATTCGTTTATTTAAATAATAAATATAAGGGCGAAATCATGACCGACGTCATCCGTGACTTCTTTAAAATGGAATCTGCTGGCGGCATCATACTAGTCATCGCTGCGGCGATCGCAATGTTTGTAGCAAACTCACCACTGAACGAAATGTACCAAGGCGTATTGCATAGTTACGTTCTTGGTATGTCTGTGTCTCACTGGATTAACGATGGCTTAATGGCTGTCTTCTTCCTTCTAATCGGCTTAGAAGTTAAGCGTGAACTTTTAGAAGGCGCATTAAAGTCTAAAGAGACAGCAATCTTCCCAGCTATTGCAGCTGTGGGTGGTATGCTAGCTCCTGCACTTATTTACGTGCTATTCAATTCAAGTAACCCTGAAGCGCTTCAGGGCTGGGCTATTCCAGCAGCAACAGATATCGCATTCGCATTGGGTATCATGGCTCTTCTTGGTAACCGAGTGCCGGTAAGCTTGAAGGTATTCTTACTAGCATTAGCAATTATCGATGACTTAGGTGTTGTTGTTATTATTGCACTGTTCTACTCAGGCGATCTATCGACGCTTGCACTAACGGTTGGCTTCATCGCAACGGGTGTGCTGTTCATGCTAAACAACAAGCATGTGACTAAGCTAAGTATTTACCTCATTGTCGGTGCAATTCTGTGGTTCGCAGTATTGAAGTCTGGTGTTCATGCAACATTGGCTGGTGTAGTTATTGGTTTTGCTATCCCACTGAAAGGCAATAAAGGGGAGCGTTCTCCACTGAAACATCTAGAACATGCTCTGCACCCATACGTCGCTTTTGCAATTTTGCCAATCTTCGCATTTGCAAACGCAGGTATCTCACTTGAAGGCATCTCAATTTCAAACCTTACAGGCATGTTACCGCTTGGTATCGCTATGGGTCTATTGGTTGGTAAGCCGCTGGGTATCTTCCTATTCAGCTGGGGCGCAGTGAAAACGGGTGTAGCTAAACTTCCTGAAGGTGTGAATTTCATGAACATCTTCGCGGTATCTGTGTTATGTGGTATTGGCTTTACGATGTCTATCTTTATTTCATCACTAGCATTTGGTCCAACGAACGCAGACTTTGATACGCTCGCTCGATTAGGTATCCTGATGGGGTCAACGACTGCAGCTATCTTAGGTTACTGCCTGCTAAGTATTTCTCTACCGAAGACTAAGCAACAAGAAGTAAAGCTATAATTGGTAAGTAAAAGCATAGTTGGTAAGTAAAACTATATTCGGTAGTAGGTTCACTTGATAGCGAGCCTACTCACTGAGTAACAAGTCAACTCCTGAGTAGCAAGAAGAGTCACAGAGTCATCCCTCGACTCATGTGACAACAAAGAACAAAAAAGCCGTGATGGGCAACCCCATCACGGCTTTCTTGATCTTGCTGTTAAGCTGTCTTTGTAAGATAACCCGTCTTATAGATATAGTGACAATGTCACGTTATTTTTCTAGCGTGGTAAAAATGGTCCACTCTTCAACGATTTGTTCACTTAACCCAACCACGGTTGCCGTTACCTTACGGTTTAGTGCATGAGAAGTAGCATCATCCCCCTCGTTTTCTAGGCGTTCTTCACCATAACCGACAATTCTCACTCGATCTGGCTCTATACCATTCGACAGTAACTCATCTTGAACATTGTTCGCTCGTTTTTTTGATAAATCTAAGTTGTATTCGTTGGAACCCACTTTACTCGCGTAACCTTGTATTTCAATCGACGCACTTTTGTAAGTCTCAAGGAATTCAGCCATCGTGCTGATTTGATCAGAAAATATTGGGTTCACTTCAAATGAGTCATGAGCAAAGAGTATTTTTAACTGTCTGACTTCTTCTGCTCGAATCGTTTCACCACAACCGTCATTGTCGACTTGTGACGCTTCAGGCGTTCCTGGGCAGGTGTCTCGAGCGTTTACCACACCATCGTTGTCGTCGTCTTGCAGGTCTGCAATCTGTTCTGCTTCAGGTGTCTCGATGTAAGCCTCTTCCTGTTGGCTAGAACAGGCAAATAAAGTCATCGTTAATACGGGAAGTAATAAGTAAGTTACTTTCATCATTAATACTCCATAGCCGTTGTCCACTCTTCTGGAATATCAACCAGTAGAGCATTCAATAAAGAACCTGTTGCGTTCATTACACGGTATTTAGCGTACTGTTCAGAGTAATGGGCATCTAGATAATCTTTGCGGGCTTCAAATAGTTCGTTCTCAGTGTTGAGCAAGTCAAGCAGAGTTCGTTTGCCTATTCGGTATTGTTTTTCATATGCGATAACGGTTTCCGAAGCTGAATCAACATGATCAGATAGGAAGTTCTTTTGTTGTAGCGTGAGATCTAAGGCGCTCCATGAAAGGCGAAGGCCTTCTTCCACTTGGCGATAAGCACGATCTCTCAGATCTTTTGCCTTGTTTAATTGGTAAGCAGCAGCTTCAGAATTAGCACTGTCAGTTCCACCGTTGTACAAGTTATATCGCATTCTCAGCATCGCGAGCGTTTCTTGACTTGAGCCTTCATCGCCACCTGCATCGTCACGCCATGACTGTGATGCTTCAATGGAGAAGGTAGGGTAGTTCACGCCTTTCGATTGTTTGTATTGGAAGTGCGCAGCGTCAACATCAGCTGCCGCGATTTTGATCACGGGGTGTTTGTCTAAGGCATCAACAATGGCGTCCGTTAACGACAAAGGAATTCTAGAAATATCAGCTCTTGGGTAAATTAAACCTAGGGGTTCTTGACCTACCACACGTCTAAATTGGGTATGTGTATCGATCAAATTATTCTGTGCAGCCAATAAGTTACCATGAGCTTTTGCAATCCTAGCTTCTACTTGCGACACATCCGCTGTTGAACCTATACCAGAATTAGCTCGTTTCTTAATATCTTTATAGATTTTTTTGTGTATTGAAAGGTTGCTTTCTGACAGTGCCAACACCTCAGTGGCTTTCACCGCGTCTAGATAGATTTGTGTCACCTCCAGCGCTTTGTCTTCGGCATCTGCGATCAATTGTAGACGAACCGACTCGGCTTCTGCGGCGGTACGATCAATGTCGTATAGAGTCGCGGAACCATCCCACAGCAATTGCGTGAGGGAAATCGTCGCTTCCTTTCTTGTTAGATCGGTATCGGGGCCGTTATTTGGTGCAGGATTTATGCCTTCGTAACCAATACCAGCATCAAGGTCGATGCTGGGCTTGTACGCTCCTCCAGATGCATCATTACGTTTTTTCACGCTCGCATATTCGTTGAAGATGCTTTTTATCTCTGGATTCGTTGCCAAGGTAATAGCGACAGACTGTTCTAGAGTTTGAGCGGTGAGTGGTGGTGCAGCAACTAAGCAACACATGATGGATAATTTAAACAATTTCAAAGTAGCTCTCCTTCTACTTTCAATGTCTCATCCGTTTCCCAACCTACGTTTCCCGTTAGATTGAGAGAAGGGTATTAAACGAAGCTTAGGACATTTGCAAAAAAATGCGAAGTTTGTTGGTTTTTTTTTGAATGTAAGTCGCTATTGCTATTGACTAATTTGAAAACCGCCAGATTTACACGCCCCTAGTGAGTTGATTATCAATAGTGGCACTACTAAATTTAGTGTAGGAAATAGCCACAGCGCAGAGTGGGATTGAATCCGCGTTTGGCATGTTCTGGGCAGAAGTGGGAATATGGATATGGGAAACATCAACCTAAATATACTAGGTCTTGCTAGCGGGAGTGTTGTGCTCGACGCTCAAGGCCAAGTTAGACGTTTGTCTCCGGGCGAACAACCAGCGGCTAGCGACGTAATTATCAGTTTTGATACTAGTGAAGAAAATGTGCCAAGTGTTTCTGCACGTTTTGTAGATAACCAGGGCCAACAAAATGCACTAGATACTGATGATGCGATCGCTCAAGTTCAGCGTGCTATTGAAGAAGGATTTGATCCAACGGAACTAGGAGATGAGTTTGACACTGCAGCTGGTGAGGAAGGCTCGAGTTTGACCAACAGCGGTAGGATTGAACGTACTGGGGCTGAAACTCAAGCTGCCACGAATTTTGAAACTGACGGGTTTGAGTCTCAAGGATTGTCAGAAACTCAAAGTATTGCTCTTTTTGATATCATCGCTTTTGCGCTTATTTCAGGTGAAACTAACGTTATTGAGTTTGAGCAGGATGAACCAATTGAAACCGGTGGCGCTTTAACCAGCGACGACCCGGACGTTACCTTTATTGGCAAAGAGGTCGCTGGAGACAATGACCTCGGTACCTTTGTCGTCAATGAGGATGGTACTTGGACTTTCGTAGCCAACAGTCCTTATGATGAACTTGCTGACGGAGAGCAAATTCAAGATACAACCACAGTACAAACTTCTGATGGAGGTGAGCAAGTCATTACAGTCACAATTATTGGTACTGATGATGCGGCTGTAGCCACTGATGATTCAGGCAGTGTGACTGAGGACATTGATGTCGATGACATCACCAACCAATTAGTGACGTCTGGTCAGATCGTGATTACAGACGTAGATAGCGACACTCCTACCTTTTCAGCTGATGGTGAGTTTAACCTCGTAGGTTCAACAAACGACTCACAACTTGGCGTATTGAGCATCGAACCTGATGGCGCTTGGACTTACGTAGTCAATAACGATGACGTGCAGTACCTAGACGACGATGAATTCGTGACAGAGGTTTATACCGTTACAGCCAGTGACGGTACCACGAGCGAAGTAACCATCATTATCAACGGTGCCGATGACCCATCTGATATAACCGTTGGCGAAGGTGATTCAGACACAGGTGAGGTGACGGAAGATGTCGATGTCGATCCAGAAAGCAACGACTTGATGGCGACGGGAACACTGACGATTACCGATGTTGATGCTAACGATGTCGCGGCTTTTCAACCTAACGGAACGTTTAATCCTGAAGGTTCGACCAATGATACCGCGTTGGGTATGTTGACGATTACCGACGATGGCGAATGGACTTACGTCGTAGACAACGACGATGTGCAATATCTTGATGACGATGAATTCGTCACCGAGGTTTACACTGTTACTGCGATTGATGGAACCACCAGTGAAGTAACCATCACCATCAACGGTGCCGATGACCCATCTGATATAACCGTTGGCGAAGGTGATTCAGACACAGGTGAAGTGACTGAGGATGTGGATGTTGACCAAGAGAGCAACAACTTAACAACCTCCGGAACGCTCACCATCACCGATGTAGACGACAACGACGTTGCTGCTTTTGAACCAAATGGTACGTTTAATCCAGAAGGTTCGACCAATGATACCGCGTTGGGTATGTTGACTATTACCGACGATGGTGAATGGACGTATATCGTCAACAACGATCTTGTGCAGTATTTAGATGACGACGAGACAGTCACCGAGGTTTACACGGTTACTGCGATTGACGGAACTACAAGTGAAGTGACTATCACCATCAATGGTGCCGATGATCCATCTGAGATCACCGTTGGTGAAGGTGACTCTGACATGGGTGAGGTGACGGAAGATGTCGATGTCGATCCAGAGAGCAACGACTTGATGGCGACGGGAACACTGACGATTACCGATGTTGATGCTAACGATGTCGTGGCTTTTGAACCAAATGGTACGTTTAATCCAGAAGGTTCGACCAATGATACCGCGTTGGGTATGTTGACTATTACCGACGATGGCGAATGGACGTATATCGTCAACAACGATCTTGTGCAGTATTTAGATGACGACGAGTTTGTCACCGAGGTTTACACGGTTACTGCGATTGACGGAACTACAAGTGAAGTAACCATCACTATCAACGGTGCCGATGACCCATCTGATATAACCGTTGTCGAAGGTGATTCAGACACAGGTGAAGTGACTGAGGATGTGGATGTTGACCAAGAGAGCAACAACTTAACAACCTCCGGAACGCTCACCATCACCGATGTTGACGCCAATGATGTCGCGGCTTTTCAACCTAACGGAACGTTTAATCCTGAAGGTTCGACCAATGATATCGCGTTGGGTATGTTGACCATTACCGACGATGGTGAATGGACTTATGTTGTAGACAACGACGATGTGCAGTATCTCGATGACGATGAGTTTGTCACTGAGGTTTACACGGTTACTGCGATTGATGGGACCACAAGTGAAGTAACCATCACCATCAACGGTGCCGATGATCCATCCGAAATTACTGTCGGGGAAGGTGACTCAGCCATGGGTGAGGTGACGGAAGATGTCGATGTTGATCCGGAGAGTAACGACTTGATGGCGACGGGAACACTGACGATTACCGATGTTGATGCTAATGATGTCGCGGCTTTTCAACCTAACGGAACGTTTAATCCAGAAGGTTCGACCAATGACACCGCGTTGGGGATGTTGACCATTACCGACGATGGTGAATGGACGTATGTCGTCAACAACGATCTTGTGCAGTATTTAGATGACGACGAGACAGTCACCGAGGTTTACACGGTTACTGCGATTGATGGAACCACCAGTGAAGTAACCATTACCATCAACGGCGCTGATGATCCATCCGAGATTACCGTTGGTGAAGGTGACTCTGACATGGGTGAGGTGACGGAAGATGTCGATGTCGATCCAGAAAGCAACGACTTGATGGCGACGGGAACACTGACGATTACCGATGTTGATGCTAACGATGTCGCGGCTTTTCAACCTAACGGAACGTTTAATCCTGAAGGTTCGACCAATGATATCGCGTTGGGTATGTTGACCATTACCGACGATGGTGAATGGACTTATGTTGTAGACAACGACGATGTGCAGTATCTCGATGACGATGAGTTTGTCACTGAGGTTTACACGGTTACTGCGATTGATGGGACCACAAGTGAAGTAACCATCACCATCAACGGTGCCGATGATCCATCCGAAATTACTGTCGGGGAAGGTGACTCAGCCATGGGTGAGGTGACGGAAGATGTCGATGTTGATCCGGAGAGTAACGACTTGATGGCGACGGGAACACTGACGATTACCGATGTTGATGCTAATGATGTCGCGGCTTTTCAACCTAACGGAACGTTTAATCCAGAAGGTTCGACCAATGACACCGCGTTGGGGATGTTGACCATTACCGACGATGGTGAATGGACGTATGTCGTCAACAACGATCTTGTGCAGTATTTAGATGACGACGAGACAGTCACAGAGGTTTACACGGTTACTGCGATTGATGGAACCACCAGTGAAGTAACCATTACCATCAACGGCGCTGATGATCCATCCGAGATTACCGTTGGTGAAGGTGACTCTGACATGGGTGAGGTGACGGAAGATGTCGATGTCGATCCAGAAAGCAACGACTTGATGGCGACGGGAACACTGACGATTACCGATGTTGATGCTAACGATGTCGCGGCTTTTCAACCTAACGGAACGTTTAATCCTGAAGGTTCGACCAATGATACCGCGTTGGGTATGTTGACGATTACCGACGATGGCGAATGGACTTACGTCGTAGACAACGACGATGTGCAATATCTTGATGACGATGAATTCGTCACCGAGGTTTACACTGTTACTGCGATTGACGGAACCACCAGTGAAGTGACTATTACCATCAACGGTGCCGATGATCCATCCGAAATTACTGTCGGGGAAGGTGACTCAGACATAGGTGAGGTGACGGAAGATGTTAATGTCAATCCTGATACCAACGAACTCTCGGTTTCTGGTACTTTAACGATTACTGATGTCGATACCAGTGATATGCCGGCCTTTAAACCTAATGGTGTGTTTAGCCCTATTGGGTCTACTTATGCACTTGCTTTGGGGATGTTAACGATTACTCCCGAGGGGGCATGGAGTTATGTCGTTGATAATGATGCCGTTCAATATCTTGGTGACGACGATACCGTTATTGAGAACTATGTGGTCACTGCAATTGATGGTGTTGAACATGTCATCGAAATAACGATCAATGGTGTCAACGATGCCCCTGAAGCAACAAGCTTTGTGGTGGTTAATGATGACGATGCCGTGATCCCAATTCTGTTCGACTCTGAAGATGGTGGCATGCCTGATTACATCTCAGATATAGAAGATGATCACAATGAGATACCTCTAAATGTTCGCATTAACACCTTGCCAACCAGTGGCACCCTTCTTTATACCGATGAAAATGGAGACACCAGGGAAATAGTGCAGTCCGATGTGGATAGTGGTGTGCTGTTTGTTCCAAACAATATTAGCTTTGTTGCTGGGCCTGGAGATCTGTTTGAAATGGGCTTCAGTGGCGATCCTGAGGACATGCCTGACCTTGTTGATGGCTTCTATAACTGGGGAGTGGCGGTATCTCCAACGGAAAGGCTGATCACCTTAGCTAACGGCAATACCATTACGATATCGATTGATGACAATAATGACAAACCCCTACAACAGTATCAAGGTGAGCAGCCTCATGTTGGTTATGGGATTGGTGATACTGATGGTAAAGGTATGAACATGCAGGAGACCTTGATCATCGACTTTACCAACAACCCACTTGAAGTTGTTCATTTTGGATTAGATGGTATGGGAGGAGAGTTCAATACCAATAGCAGTGTACATATTGAAGTTACTTACACCTTTGCTGACGGGACTACAGCTAGCGAGCAACACCAAAAAGACGAAGGCGATACAGGCAACCAGCAGATTCTGTACGAGTTCAGCTACTCGTCACCAAGTAATCCGATTGTTGGTATGGAGATTTCATCTTCTGGTGGTAATTGGGAGCTGCGTTATGTCCAAGGCAACGAGGCAGTAACCGATGATCCTCAGTTTGACTATGTCGCAGTAGATTCAAGTGGCGCTGAAAGTACAGTCGAAACGGTGACAGTTGATACTGAAGAACCACAGCTATACAACGTGATCAGTGCTGCGAGTAACGAACCGCTGTTTGCTGCTGCTGGCAATGATTTATTGATTGGTGATAGTGAGGACAATATCTTTACTTGGTTAGACTCAGCGCTCGACAACGGTACAGACATCATTAAAGACTTTGAGCTTTATACTAACGGCTCTGGTGATTTAATTGACCTCAATGATCTAATTGAAGACCCGCAAGACGAAACTCAAATGGCAGAATTGCTTGATATGATTGAAGTCTCGATTGATGGTGAAGATATTGCTTTGTCTATTCCAATCAATGGTGGAGTCGACGTTCAAACAATCGTGGTAGAAGGGATTGCTACGGAAATGGGCGCTTCGGTTGATCTTGGTAGTGATCTCGCAATATTGGGAGAACTTATCAAAAACGATGCAGCTTAGTCGGTATCGTGAAGTGTTCTATGGCTTAACGTAATGAAAGCCCTCGGTTTCGGGGGCTTTTTTGTACCCAGCATTAGCCGAAGAAAAATTGCCTGAGTCATAAGCAAAAAAAAGCCCAAACCAACACGGTTTGGGCGGATACAAGTATAGGAGTTAATAAGGAAAATGCAGTAATTAAGAAAGCAGGGGAGAGACAAGTTTGACGGCCTGTTAAACTTCTAAATACTCTGTTTTCTACTTAATTTATGACCCTCCATTTCTATTTCAGTTCCAAGAAAATTCATTAATTTTTCCTTTTTTTGTAAACATGCATCGATTCAATCGCTTAGTGAATAAAGCGATTAACTGGTACGACCAATTTGTGAAAATGTGATGTTGCTTGCTTGTTAAATAAATGTACTAAGCGTATATTTCAAACAGTTGTTTAATACGAGTGATTGAAATGGCACCAAGAAGTACAACCAAAGACAAAATCTTAGATGTGGCTGAAGGCTTATTTGCTGAGCACGGTTTTAATGACACCTCTTTACGCACCATTACGGGTAAAGCCAATGTCAATCTTGCTTCAGTGAACTACCACTTTGGCGATAAGAAGACTCTGGTTCGTGCCGTATTAAATCGATACTTAGAAGCATTTATGCCTGCACTGCAAGACGCTTTAGTGAACTTAAACTTGAACGAAACGTATTCTATGAGTGATGTGTTTGAGTCTTTAAGGCAGCCGCTAAGAGCACTGAATGATGTAAGGCCAAATGGTACGAGTCGATTTATGTTACTCATCGGTCGAGGTTATACGGATGTGCAAGGTCACTTGCGTTGGTTCATTACCACTCGCTACAGCGAAGTACTGACTCTGTTTACCAGCTCAGTGATGAAAGCCAACCCGAACCTCACTCAAGAACAGTTATTTTGGCGATTGCACTTCACCCTAGGGACTTGTGTATTCACCATGGCATCTAGCCAGGCTCTGATAGAAATTGCAGAGAATGACTATGACAGAAAGATAGATGCTAAGGCAGTGGTCGATATTCTCATTCCATATTTAGCCGCTGGCATGTCAGCAAAAGAATAAAACAATAAAAAGCAAAATATTCACAAACAATATAGTGAACAAAAGGATCTGAACTATGAGCTCTCTAAGACAAAAATGGGTAAGTGACCCAGCTTTTAAACTCTTTAAAAAAGTACTACCACCACTATCTAGCACCGAGAAAGAAGCGATGGAAGCGGGTAGCGTGTGGTGGGACGGAGAGCTGTTTTCTGGTAAACCAGATTTCACTAAGCTTCACCAGTACCCAAAACCTCAGCTGACAGCAGAAGAGCAATCGTTCATGGATAATGAACTTGAAACTTTGCTCGCTATGCTTGACGACCACAAAATTGTGAAAGAAGACCGAGACCTTCCAGAGGAAGTTTGGAACTTCTTACGCAAAGAGCGTTTCTTCTCGCTAATTATCGCGAAAGGGTACGGCGGTCGTGAGTTTTCGGCGCACGCCAACTCTACAATCGTAACCAAGATTGCAACTCGTAGTATCAGTACTGCGGTTTCGGTAATGGTTCCAAACTCTCTTGGCCCTGGTGAGCTGCTGTCTCACTACGGTACTCAAGATCAAAAAGACTACTGGCTACCACGTCTTGCTGACGGTACAGATATCCCTTGTTTCGCACTAACAGGCCCTGAAGCGGGTTCTGATGCGGGTGGTATCCCTGATGTCGGCACTGTGTGTATGGGCATGCACGAAGGTAAAGAGACACTAGGTATCAAACTTAACTGGAACAAGCGTTACATTACGCTAGCACCAGTGGCAACGGTACTTGGTCTGGCTTTCAAACTGCACGATCCAGAAAAGCTACTGGGTGACAAAGAAGACATTGGTATCACTTGTGCGCTTATCCCAGCTGACCACGAAGGCGTTGTGATTGGTGAGCGTCATGACCCTCTTGGTCTTGCGTTCATGAATGGTCCAACTCGCGGTCACGATGTATTTATTCCTATGGAGTGGCTAATCGGTGGCGCAGATTACGCAGGTAAAGGCTGGCGTATGCTGGTGGAATGTCTGTCTGCAGGTCGTGGTATCTCATTACCGGCACTTGGCACGGCGATGGGCCACCTAACAGCGAAAACTACTGGTGCGTATGCTTATGTTCGTAAGCAATTCGGCATGTCGATCGGTAAATTTGAAGGTGTTGCTGAGAGTTTAGGCCGTATTGGCGGCTTAACGTATCTACTAGAAGCGACTCGTACACTGACAACTACTTCACTCGATATGAAAGAGAAACCGGGTATCGTAACGGCTATCGCGAAATATCACATGACAGAGATGGCACGTACTATTCTGAATGACTCAATGGATATCCATTCAGGTCGTGCAATTCAAGATGGCCCAATGAACTACTTGGCTGCGCCTTACCTAGGTATTCCAGTTGCTATCACAGTAGAAGGTGCGAACATCCTAACTCGTAACCTGATGATCTTCGGTCAAGGTGCGACACGTTGTCACCCATACGTATTGAGCGAAATGGAAGCGGCAGCGAACCCAGATGAGAAGCAAGGTGCAAAAGACTTTGATAGCTTGTTGTTCAAGCACATCTCACACGCCACTAAAAACACGTTCGGTGCTTTTGGTGCGGCACTAACTGGCTCTAAGTTCATTAAAGCCGACATGAGCGGCCCAACGAAGCCTTACTACCAAGATTTGACTCGTTTGAGCCGTGCGCTTGCGGTCAGTGCGGATTTCGCAATGCTGACGCTAGGTGGCGAATTGAAACGTAAAGAGCTTATCTCTGCACGTTTGGGTGATGGTCTAAGTTACCTATATATGGCTTCTGCTGCACTTAAAAAGTATGAAGACGAAGGTCGTCAACAAGCTGACCTAGACTACGTACACTACGCGGTTCAACACTGTTTCCACAATGCGGCTAAGTCACTACAAGAAGCGTACCGTAACTTCCCGAACAAGATGGTTGGTAAGGTACTTAAAGGACTAGTTTTCCCTGTTGGTAACCACTTCGAAAAACCGAGTGATAACCTAACAGTTCAACTAGCAGAAAGCTTGATGACTCCGGGAGCACACCGTGAACGTCTGACGCACCTTTGTTACATTGGCAAAGAGGAAGATGATAGTGTTGGCCTTATGGAGAATGCTTTCAATGCGATGTACAGCATCAAGCCTCTGGAGCGTAAGATCTTCAAAGCAGTGAAAGAGGGCAAAGTGGCTCGTAAAGGCTTGCTTGCGGATAAACTGGCTCAAGCACTTGCAGCTGATGTTCTGACACAAGAAGAAGTCGACCAAATTGTTGCTGCTGATAAACTACGCTACACAGCGATTCAAGTTGACCACTTCAGTCATGACTTTAGTGAAACTTTGACGCGAAAAGAGTTAAAACCTAAGCTAAATAGCGTTGCTTAGATAAAGAAATGATAAAAGGCACCTAATAAGGTGCCTTTTTTTGTTTTTGTCGTAGAAGTCGCAATAGATGCGTTAACAAATGGTGACTTAGTCAGCAAATATCCGCTGAGTGCTCCAACCACTTGCATTTTCACCACATTTTTACAGAAATTAGATGCCATTTGCGTACGAAACTTTTATCCTTACCCTGATTTTTTAAGGAAGTTGAATATGATCATCAAACCTCGAATTCGCGGATTCATCTGTACTACAACACATCCAGTCGGTTGTGAAGCTAATGTAAAAGAACAAATTGCTTACACAAAAGCTCAAGGCCCAATCGCAAACGCACCTAAACGTGTACTCGTTGTTGGCTCTTCAAGTGGCTACGGCTTGTCTTCACGTATTGCGGCTGCATTTGGTGGCGGTGCTTCTACTATCGGTGTTTTCTTCGAGAAAGCCGGTACTGAGAAAAAACCGGGCACAGCTGGTTTCTACAACTCAGCAGCGTTCGACAAGCTAGCTAAAGAAGAAGGCCTGTATTCAAAAAGCCTTAATGGCGATGCTTTCTCTAACGAAGCGAAACAGAAAACAATTGACCTGATCAAAGAAGATCTAGGCCAAATCGATATGGTTGTTTACTCACTGGCATCTCCAGTGCGTAAAATGCCAGAGACTGGCGAAGTGATTCGTTCAGCTCTTAAGCCTATCGGCGAAACGTACACATCTACAGCGGTAGATACAAACAAAGATGCGATCATCGAAGCAAGCGTTGAGCCTGCTACTGAAGAAGAGATCAAAGATACTGTTACTGTAATGGGCGGTGAAGATTGGGAACTTTGGATCAACGCACTTTCTGAAGCGGGTGTTCTCGCTGACGGTTGTAAGACTGTTGCTTACAGCTACATCGGTACTGAATTAACGTGGCCAATCTACTGGGATGGCGCGCTAGGTAAAGCTAAGATGGATCTAGATCGTGCAGCATCAGCGCTGAACGAAAAACTAGGCCAAACTGGCGGTACTGCAAACGTTGCTGTTCTTAAGTCTGTTGTGACTCAAGCAAGCTCTGCGATTCCTGTTATGCCTCTTTACATCGCTATGGTGTTCAAGAAGATGCGTGAAGAAGGTATTCACGAAGGTTGTATGGAACAGATCTTCCGTATGTTCAGCCAACGTCTATACAAAGAAGATGGCAGCGCAGCAGAAGTTGACGAAGTGAACCGTCTACGTCTAGACGACCTAGAACTTCGTGACGACATTCAAGAGCATTGTCGTAACCTATGGCCTCAAATCACAACTGAAAACCTAAAAGAACTGACTGACTACGTTGAGTACAAAGAAGAGTTCTTGAAGCTGTTCGGTTTTGGTGTTGAAGGCGTTGATTACGAAGCTGACGTTGATACTGCTGTTGAATTTGATGTAGCTGACATCTAATTCAAACAATCGAATCAAAACGAAATAGGCGCTCATTGAGCGCCTATTTTTTTGTCTGTCGTTTGAGGAAAGAGATAAAAAGCAGACATGGAAAAATAAAAGCAGATGCGGGATTCGAGTGGCGAGATGCGAAAAGATTTAAGAGCAGATACGAATAGTGGGATGCAAAAGCTCTAACAGCAGACTTGGGATGCGTTAAAAGCTGAGAAGAAGTAATAAAAATGCACTAATCCAAAGATGAATTAGTGCATTTGAAATATCTAAGCTTGGCTGCTTTTAAAGCCGCAGCTACTAGCTAATTATGATGATGAAAGTACCTGCTAAGGTCATCAATATATTGGCAATCGCGTACGTACCCGCGTAACCCAGAGCAGGGATAGTTGAGCGAGCGTGGTCATTTACGATGTCCATCGCCGGAGCACAGGTTCGCGCGCCAATGATGGCACCAAATAGTAGAGCTCGGTTCATCTTCAATACGTAAGCACCGACTAAGTAAGCGAAGAATACCGGCAGAACACTCACTACTAGAGCAATACCGATGACCTGAGGGCCTACTTGGGTCAAGTGTTCAAACATCTTACCGCCGGCACTTAAGCCTATACCGACCATGAAGAACATCAAACCCAGGTCTTTGACCATGTTCAATGCTCCCTGAGGCACATAACCGAAAGTAGGGTGGTTTGCTCTTAAGAAGCCAAGCATGATGCCGGATAAAAGCAGGCCAACCGCATTACCTAATCCAAACGATACCTGACCGAATGTCATGGTGATCAAACCAAACAAAATACCCAGAATGAAGAAGCTACAGAAGGCCATCAAATCCGCCATTTGGCTGTGGATTGAGATGAAACCAATTTTCTCAGCTAGACCGTGAACGCGACTCTTTTCACCACTGACCTGCAGGACATCGCCTTTAGAAAGCACGATATTTAAGTCCATTGGCATTTCAATTTGAGCACGTACTACGCGGTTAAGGAAACAGCCGTATTCAGATAGGTTCAAGTCGGATAGACGCTTACCTGCGATGCTGTCACTCTTAACTACGATCTCTTCTTCAACGATACGAAGGTCGAGAAGGTTACGGTCGAAAACCTCTTTACCATTACGGAAGCTCGGGTCGAGACGCGCGTGGCTATCAGGGAAGCCTACCAATGCGATCTCATCACCTTCTTGCAGGATCGCATCACCATCTGGGTGGGCAAGAATACCATTACGGCGAATACGTTCGATGTAACAGCCCGTTTGGCGATAAATACCCAGTTCACGAAGGTTCTTACCGTCTGTCCAAGATATAAGCTCTTGTCCTACGCGGTAAGCTCGTATGATTGGAAGGTAAACCTTACGTTGCCCTGAAGCACCTAAGCCACGCTCTTGGGCGATTTGCTCAGCTGAATCGTGTAGGTTAACTTTCTGAAGCTTTGGAATAAGGCGAGCAAACATAATCATACTGATTAAGCCAACTAAGTAAGCCATCGCATAACCAACGGAGAGGTTCTCGATGATCAGGCCTATATCCATGTTTCTTGGTAATTCTGCAAGCCCAGAATTCAGAGCATCTTGAGCACCTACTAATATAGGCGTTGCTGTTAAGGCCCCCGCCATCATGCCTGCGGATAAACCAAAGCCTAACCCAAGGTAGTGACTACTGAAATACGTTAAAGCAATTGCGGTAGAGAGCACCACAAGGCTCAGAATGAGATAGTGCTTACCGTCTCTAAAGAAGATACCAAAGAAGTTTGGTCCTGCTTCAATACCCACACAGTAGATGAAAAGCATGAAGCCAATCGTGAGCGCATCAGCGTTAAACGAAAAACCAAGATGTCCCATGATAAGGGAAGTAATCAGAACACCGATTGAATTGCCAAGTTGGAGGCTACCGAAACGAATTTTACCAATGGCTAATCCAATCGATAAAACAACAAAGATGAGGAGAATGGGGTTTTGTTCTAACAGAAAAACAACGTCGATATTCACAGTGGTCGCTCAATAATTGGCGTGAAACACAGGGTAAGTTTGAGAGGTGAATTGTATCTAAATATAAATTAAATATAAGCGATATTTTGCTATTTTACTTGATTTTGACTTTATTATTATTCCGTACGAAAACTGGTCATAAAAAAAGCCCGCTACAGTGAGCGGGCTTGATATAAATCGTACAGTCTAACGCGTAAATTAGTCAGCTGTTTAAGGCCGTAGCCTCGATTCTCGTATGAGAAATCCTAGCTTAGTCGAAAAGACCTAGGTTTTCTTTTGCGTATGCTTCAAATTCTGTGCAGCCGCCGATGTGGTCTTGGTCGATGAAGATTTGTGGCACTGTGTCTACAGGCTTACCAACAGTCTTCTCTAGGTCAGCTTTGCTGATGCCTTCAGCGTGGATGTCAACGTAACGGTAGTTGAAGTCATCGCGTTTAGCTTTAAGAGTTTCAGCATGCTCTTTTGCACGAACACAGAATGGGCAAGCAGGGCGACCAAAAATAACTACAAACATTTAATTTCTCCTAAATACGGGATGAGGCTCGTTAACTCAATTATGTTAACTATTCTTTAATGAATGCCACTCAAAATTTCTTAAAACCAACTATGCCTCAATGCCATGGGGAAATAAAGATGGAATTGCCTCTTAATACGATAGGTTTTGCCTATCAGCGCAAATATTAATCATAAAAACGCAGGGTCGCGTTCACAGGCCTCTACCATTGTTAAGTACCCTTAATATCAGAGTGTGAATTACCCCTAAGATTGCGACTTTAATCCATCTTTAGTGTGACAAGTTGCACCTCGTCAAAAAAATCAAACACAGAACGAGGCATCTTATCATTGGGTATAGAACCATATTCGGTAAGCTACCTGATGTAACCCCATTTTAGTATGCTCGTATTTAACGTGTAGGCATTGTGTTACAAGTGCAAAGGTTACATTTCGAAGGTTGTATTCCGAAGATTAAATGCTAAAAAACAAGAATTTCAAAAAAACCAAGAGTTCGTAGTTTTGTTTAGTCATAGGCGCAGGAGGCTCCATGTTTCAATTTATGACATCTACAAAGATCATCTTTGGTGATGGGGCACTTCCCGCTTCATTGTCTCTCTTTAATCAATACGGCTACAGCGTGTTATTGGTTACTGGAAATACATTAGAACGCACCTCACTTGTTACTGATTATCTAGATGCGCAGAGTATGCGTTACCAGCACATTGCCGTTTCCGGTGAACCCAATATCAAAATGGTTGAAGAGGCTGCCACGTCTGCTCGGCGATTTAAACCTGATATGGTGGTGGCAATGGGTGGTGGCAGTGCCATTGATATGGGAAAAGCGTTAGCTGCGGTTTTACCTAATCAAGGTAATTTATACGACTATGTTGAAGTGGTTGGGCGTAATGTTCCTCTTAAAACCAAACCACTGCCGTTTATCGCTATTCCAACCACAGCGAGTACTGGCGCTGAGGTTACTAAAAATGCGGTACTTAAATCAGGCCAAGACCAAGTCAAGATAAGCCTTAGAAGCCCAGACATGCTAGCTGACGTCGCGATTGTTGACCCAGCATTAACCCATGGCACTAATCCGTATTTATCTGGCCGCGGCGCTATGGACGCATTTACCCATTTAATGGAAGCCTATGTGTGTGGTGAACCGAATCCGTTAACCGATATGATTTGTGAAGAAGGGTTGCGTAAGCTGAGTCGTTCTGTCATTCAGGCGTGTATCTATGATGAACCTCAAGCGCGTTCTGATCTTGCCTTCGCTTCTATGCTCGGAGGAATGGCGATAACCAATGCTAAGCTCGGCGCTGCGCACGGGTTAGCTTCTGCGTTAGGAGGTAAAATTTCTGCGCCGCACAGTGTGATTACAGCGCGCTTGGCGCCATTTGTGATGTTAGAAAACATAGCCGTAGCGAAAGAGCAGCAAAGAAACGACATATTAGCGCGTTATCAGCGAATCGCTCAGATAGTGACGGGTAACGTAGAAGCAAAAGAAGAAGAGGCGATTGCTTGGTTATCTGAAGTGTTGGATACACTCAAGCTACCAAGCTTACTTGAATTTGGTGTCTGCGAAGCTCAGTTTGATGAGGTGTCTGCCGATGCGCTCAAATCAGTGGCGATTAAAGGAAACCCTTTACCGTTGAATCAAGAGAGGCTTGTACATATTCTGAAGCAGGTTTGCGAGGAGTGCAGTTGTGGAGAAGGGGATCATGAGGAAGCTTCAATGAATCAAGTTGTGCAAGAACAGACTGCCGAGTCGAGTTTTACCATTATTAACTCTTATGCGTCTGAGAATAATGTTGTAGAGAAAGGCAATAGCTGGACGATCTAACGGTCTTCGAACAGTTCACGGCATAAACCATTATAAACAGATAAATAAAAACGGAGCACTAGGCTCCGTTCTTTAATTCAACTTGTTCTCAGTTCATGCCTTAACAGATTAAAACTGAGAATACTTCTCGTAACGTGAATCACGAAGTGACTCTTTCACTCGCTTTAGGTTCTCTCTGAAACCAGAACCACGACGAAGCGTAAAGCCTGTTGCTAGCACATCAATAACCGTCATCTGAACAACGCGACTTGCCATTGGCATGTAAACGTCAGTGTCTTCCGGTACATCCAATGAGATAGACAGCGAGCTCGCTTTATCTAATGGAGAGTCTTTCGCTGTGATAGCGATAACTGTTGCGCCGTTCTCGCGAGCTAAGTTCGCAATCTCAACTTGGCTTTTTGTGCGGCCAGTGTGAGAGATCAGAACAATAACGTCGTTGTCACTGCAGTTAATGCAGCTCATGCGTTGCATCACGATGTCTTCGAAACAAGTGATTGGGATATTGAAACGAATGAACTTGTTTTGAGCATCTTTGGCTACAGCAGAAGAGGCACCCAGTCCGAAGAATGAAATGCGTTTTGCTTGAGTCAGCAGGTCAACCGCACGGTTAACTTGCATCGCGTCTAGACTGTTTTTAGCTACGTCTAGACAAGCCATAGTTGATTCGAAAATCTTATGCGTGTAAGCATCTGGACCATCATCTTCTTCAACATTACGGTTCACGTAAGGTGTACCGTTCGCCAAGCTTTGAGCTAGGTGAAGTTTGAAGTCAGGAAAGCCCTTTGTGTCTAAACGACGACAGAAGCGGTTAACTGTAGGCTCACTCACGTCAGCCATTTTAGCTAAGGTAGCAATGCTAGAATGAATTGCAGTTTGAGGGGAAGCCATGATTACTTCGGCTACCTTACGCTCAGACTTGCTGAAATTTTCCAGGTTTTTTTGTATTTTTTCTAATGTATTCATAGTGTTCACAAGGGTATAGAGAACAACTTGCTAGTTAATATCTTTTACCAGGGGGTATGGCTGAAGCAAATATCAGTAAACACAAAGCCAAAGTTATATTCGGTCTTGTAAATACTGCTGCATCAAATAGATATCAAGCTAACTAGCACCATAGAGTCAGTATAAACCCAACATACTATTTACTAATACAAAAACACGGCATGAATGCTTAAGAATATGACAAACCTCAACAAAATTTTAGAAAACTACAGAATTGGAAGAGAGTTTGAGCAAAAAGAATGCAAATTGAGTATGAACTGACAGCTTAGTTACATCAAAAAGAAAGAAATTTTCAATTTGATGCAACTAAAATTGAATGACTATGCGTTGATTTGCGTAACCAGTTTAGTGATTTTACTCATCAAGTTAGGTGCTAGTTTAGAGATTTCACGCTGTTCTTCAAGCACTGAAGAAAGAATATCATTACCTGTCAGTGGATTTGCTAACACCACCCGGAAAACGATGATTGGTTGATGCGCCCATGCTTCGGGATTTAAGCGCGTTCGCGATACGAAAGACTTGCCTGTTTCACGCTGCTTCTTTTGAATAAACTTGGTCAGTTCATTCAGTAGCTCATTCAGTTCAACGCGTTTTGTTGCGTCAGCTTTAAGCAGCGCCGCTTTAACTGGTTCAGGCACGTAGCGATAAGTCAGTAGGCACAGCTCAGGCTCTGAAACCAGTTCGAAATCGCTTTGATTTTTAATCAGGTCGGCAAAGTAGCGCGCTTTGTTGATGCTTTGGTCGATTAGCAGTTCGTAGCCAGGTCGGCTGATGATGTGCATCGACGCATAAACAAGCATTGCCATACCGGAACGAGAGCCTTCTAACGTATGACTACCAAGATCTTTCGAACCCTTACGCAATATGTATTGAGCATGATGTTCGATCGCTGTCATCGCATCTGGTTTCTTAAACAGCACCATACCCGCACCCATAGGGATATAAAGCTGTTTATGTGCGTCAATCGTGACTGAATCTGCTAGCTCGATGCCATCAAGCAGGTGACGATGATTGTTCGACATCAGAGTCGCACCGCCCCAAGCTGCATCTACGTGGAAGTGACAATCTGTTTCGGCACACACCTCAGCAATGTCTCTTAGCGGGTCGATATTACCAGTTTCGGTTGTACCAGCCACACCAATGACGGCGAAAGGTTTGATCTTGTTCTGCTTGAGTTGCTCGATCTTGAGTCTTAGATCGTCAGTGCAAATGCGGTTGTCGTTATCCGTCTTAACAGACACTAGACCTTCTTGACCAATACCAAGGACATCTGCGGCTTTTTTCAGAGAGTAGTGACCACGTTCAGAAACTAAGATGGCTAGGCCTTCGTAGTCGTAGTGTTTCATGGCTTTAAACAAGCCTTCTTTTTCTACACCTTTGAATGAGCCTTGTGCCTTCAGCGCATTGTTGCGTGCAACCCAAAGCGCAGTAATGTTCGCGATGGTACCACCAGAACAAAACGCACCCAAAGAGTGGTTCGCACTGTGCATCCAGCGTGAATAAAACTGATCGTCATCTTGGTAGATCAAGCGATGTAGCATACCCAGAACTTGACGCTCTAGGGGCGTGAAAGCTTTGGAGGTCTCAATTTTTACTAGATTCTGATTCAACGCAATCATGATCTTAGAAAGCGGCATCAGAAAGTACGGCAGAGCAGACGTCATGTGGCCAATAAAACTTGGCGAAGACGTATGAACCGAGTGAGACACGAGAGAATCGAGGAGATGCTCAGTATGTTCAGAAACAAACTCAGGCTGCTCAGGGATATGAGCATTTGAAAAATCTTTCTCAATTTCACGCAGCGGCTTTTCTTCAGCCACAATGTGTTCACGTAAGAATTGATTCAGGTTTCGTGAAAGTTTGTCTTCAATTTGAGTGAGTGTTGAATCTGGGCCTTCAGGTACCGTGAAGATACGTAAAAGACTGTCGAAGCTAACATCTGCTGTTTTTTGTTCCGTAACCATAGCAAGCGATTTATTGTTTTTTATATTGACGCGAGCGGGACAATCTAAACGAAAACGGGAACAATGTCCCGTCTTAATTATGAAATCCAACTTCTCAAAAAAGCATATTAAATGAGGGGTTATTTACACTTAATCGCTTCAAGTTTAGTAATTGACTGATTGTAGCGTTGCAGTGCCGTATCGATTTGCTTAGGGTGGCTAAGCAATTCTGCAAAGGCTGAGCGTAGCTCGTAGTTTTGAGCATGAGGCGTTGACTGGCGGTCGTCGAACGTTGTTTTCGCGATTTTACCTAGCTCATCATCACGTGTTGATAGCGTTTTAATGTCGTGTTGCTCTAGTTGTAGCCAACCTTCGACAGGTTGTTCTGTAGCCACTTTGCTTGAGTCGTTCACAAGGTAGTAGTTTACTGCAGCACGATTAAGCTCAAAGTGGTGCTTACGACCTTCTAGGAACCACTCACTGACTTCTGTTAGCTCTGGGTATTGCTCAGAGGTCAATGCAGCAAGGTCGGCATACCAATTCAAAGAGGCGTCGATGTACGCATCATATTTTTTTGCTTGGCACTGGTTTGTTTCAGACATTGAATCTGCTGCAAAAGAGAAAGTAGAAGTTGAAGCTAGCAGTAATGCGACGCAAAGGCGTTTCATAGTGGTTCCTTTTGTAAGTTTATTCTTTTTATAACTTTGTCGTTACAGGTTACCGTGATCGTTATTTGTTGAGCAATGACACTTAGTGTCTTTTTATTTCGGTAACTGTATCGGTGTCTTGGGCATGGGTATTCGAGTTGCATTCTAATCTAAAACAAACGCTATTCCTGCGATCTAGTTAGCAAGAGATACAAAGAACAACATCAAAATCGGGACAAGCAAGCTTAGGATAAAGCCACTGACGATAGCGATAGGCACACATCGCACACCGCCTGTTGTTTGAATGACAGGTAGAGTAAAGTCCATCGCCGTAGCACCTGCATAGCCTATAGAGGTACACGGATAGCTGCGAATCAGCACTGGAATCAGTACTAAGGCAACCAACTCTCTTAACAGCTCAAGCATGAAAGAAGCGCCGCCATAAACAGGACCAAAGGCGTCACCCATCAAGATACCAGCCAGAGAATACCAACCAAATCCAGAAGACATAGCCAAGGCTTTGAACAGAGGGATATCCAGAATGTAAGCCGCGATAACGCCACCTAGCATTGAGGTGACGATAATCGTGATTGCGATGACCATGCCGTGTTTGTTCAGCAAGATTTGTCGAAGTGTTAAACCGCTATTACGCAGTTGAATGCCAATAAAGAAGAGAAGTACAAACAAAATCCATTCACTGGCGGTATCAACCCAATCAAGGCCAATAGGGAGCACTAAGCCAGCGATAAGGCCTGAACCCACAACTAGGATCAGTTTAGCAGACTCCATTGCCATCGAAGAGAGGGGAAGCTTCTTCTTGCTACTATCGGTTTTGAGTGGCAATAACTTATCAATAGCGGGCAGTGCCATTAGGTTACAAACACTTAAGCAGACAAAGAAAGTGACGGTGTAAAGAAGGATTGTCTGCAGATTACTGCCTAGGTTATCGAGGGCGGCTAAGCTTAGCCCCATTAACGCGAGAATCACGTAGATCAACCGCGATGTCGAGCGGTTGATAAATTCTAGCGTCTGATCGTTCGAAATAGAAAAAAGATACCCCACGACGAGTGGTGCAAATATAAAGATCATCCCTGTAAACATGCTTTCCCCGCTGCATTTACTTCATATTACATTTACTTGTCACTTAACAG
This sequence comes from Vibrio sp. QJM3NY_26, assembly GCF_057786005.1. Taxonomy (NCBI): domain Bacteria; kingdom Pseudomonadati; phylum Pseudomonadota; class Gammaproteobacteria; order Vibrionales; family Vibrionaceae; genus Vibrio; species Vibrio sp. QJM3NY_26. Next base: position 1,323,099 of record NZ_CM173515.1, read on the forward strand.
TGACTTAGAAGCCACTAGTATTGATCACGTCGCTTAGCTTTGCATTAAAATCATGTTTGCTCAAGTTGCTTAATTTATAAAGCACCTCTGCACCTGTCACGTTAAGTTCAACTTCGTGATCATCGATGTTCTCATCCTTATTTCTGAACATCAGCAGGTGATTAGCGATTCGTGCAATATCCAAGTAAGACACTTCGCGTTCTTCGTGGCTATTAATGGTATTACTGCACACATCAATAAAGTCGCTGTCGAAGCCCCAACGATTAAGCACCAGTTTACTGGTTGCAGAACATTGGCCTTGGAATATTTGTAGGGCGATATCGTGGTCTAGGTAATTGCCATTCTCGAGGTAGAGGTGGTATTCGCTGACCAAACAGAACAAACCAATGTCAGCTAGCAACCCAACAAGCAGTGACTTCTCATGTTCAAGGTAGCGGTATTCAATAGGGGAGAGTTCTTTGAAGCCGTTGGTCACCAGTACCATAGTGGCGCCGAGTTCTTTGGAGACAGAAGCGCTCTGAACCAGTAACTCATTACACTCTTTGCTCAGGTTGACTGAATGCTTGAGTTGTTCAATAGCCTGAGCCGTAACGATGTCACGCACTCTTAATATGCCAAGGCGTGACACAGCCGTCATCATATCGACGCAAGTAATGTTGCGTCTGTTGAATACGACAGAGTTAGCCACTCGAATGACGACAGCAGTGAGGCCTGGGTCTTCAAGTAAGCATTCGGCAACTTCGGCAATCCCGGTTGATTCGAGAGTGCAAAGCTTTTGAATTTTCAGTACAACGTTAGGGATCGGAGGAAGTGTTATTTTTCCCGCTGAAATAGAATGGCCAACAAGTTGGGCAAACTCTGATTCTAGACCCTTTAAGAGAAGAGCCTTATTTTGTGGTAGCCAGAAAAACGATAAATGATTCATAAAAAAAGTAACAACATGTATGTTCTGCCATTTTACAAGCCGCGATGCTGTGAAGCAATACTCATCCGACGACATAACCTTGAATAATTTGAACGGGTGTATCACTGGGTGTCGAAATTTAAGCATGGTTTGATAGTTTACTGTGATGTCAATCATGAAAAATCATAATACTCAATTGATTGATGTGAACTAAGCCCAGACTTATTTTTCTTTTCGAAGTATCATTTATTTAAAGGTGGAAAACGAAATCATAATATTCACCTAAAGAATAAAAAAATAGATTAAAAATTTTTCGCATAAAAAGCTGCTTGTCTGGTAATGAACCTAATCGGGGTAATTTGATTAAGGATCAACGGATATGACCGAGACAGCATTTATTAATTACGTGAATCAATTTGGTGAGCATCAAAAACGTTCTATGTTTGGAGGTATCGGCCTCTTTCAAAATGACGCTATGTTCGCTTTATTGAGTGAAGGTTGTTTATTCATCAGAGGTGGAAAGTCATTAGATAAAAAACTGACGGATCTTGACTGTGAAAAGTATCGTCATGTAAAAAAACAGACAACAGCTACCGTAAATTATTACGATATTACTGATCTGTTTACATGCGAACATCCTGAATTGGATAGTATTATTCGTACTTCAATCGATAATTCAATTCAGCAACGTAGCTTTAAGAAATCATCCGCTAGCCGTCGATTGAGAGATCTACCAAACATGCAACTTACGTTAGAGCGCATGGTTAAAAAGGCGGGTGTGGACGATGTTTCAATGTTTATGCAGTTGGGCGCGCCTGAAGTGTTTAATAAGGTTCGCAAAGCGTACGGAAACGATGTTGACCTAAAACTACTTTGGAAATTTGCGGGTGCAATTGATGGTATTCACTGGAAACTATTACAAGAGCCACGCAAGCAGCAATTATTAAAGGGCTGCCACTAAAGAAGTTTGCCTTATATGCTTAAGATTATTACTAATAAATAAAAACCGAGGAATGTCCTCGGTTTTTTTGTTTCTGTCTAGCCGGATTTCTTAAAAGGCTAAGTGCTCATGGAGAGCTTATTTGCTAGGGCTTGAGCGTTAAGTATTAGTACTTGAAACGAGCCGTGAACATTAGCTGGTCACCGTAGAAGTCGTTAATACGAGCTTCAGCACCTAAAGAGAAAAGCTCTGTAGAGTGGAAACGCGCGTAAACAGAACCCGTCCAATCATCGTTGTCATCGATAGAAACGTAACCACCTTTACCACCAACTTCTAGTTGTGGACCAAGCCATTGGCGAACACCAACGTTGATTTCCATACCGATATCAGTAGAGCTTGAGTTTTCAGGCTGAACGATACGAGCTAGCATTTCACCTGTTAGGTCTGCCCAGTTGTTTAATGGAGCGTGGAAACCAAGACCTACAGCTGAGTCGTAATCGCCTTCAAATTCTGAATCGATACGTGCTATAGCGTGAGCATTCGGGTGAATTGACTTACTGAACGCGCCACCAAATGTTACTGGGCTAGCACCGATACGTGCTTCAAAGTAATCGTAGTTAAAGTTGCTCATTACTTGTGGTTGTTCATCAACAGCTAGTGCTTGGCTAGAAGCCAATAGCATAGCGGTAGTAAGTAGAATTTTGCGCATAACGACCGTAAACCTTTATTTAGTGTTAATTCCTTTGGCTTGAGAAAAATCAGGCAAACCATAAACATTGAGACAGTTTAATCTAACTCGTGGAAAAGTAATCCATAAAAATGCCAATCCTTTGCCATTTAGCTAAAAAATATACAATTTAGGCGCTGCTCTGCAACTGAGATCCCATGTTTATGGGACTATTCACCAAAATTTAAGGTCGATTCACAATGCATTAGCTTATTCACCAAAGCTTGTTCGCTTGTTTGCCATTGACGTGAGGATGCGCTCGGTATCTAAAATGGAAGTCCAGTTTAGCAATTGCTTGTCGTTTACAATGACATAGTCGGTCAGTTGTTGAGTAATCGTCTCTCTGAGCTGATCACCTTGCCAAGGCTTAGAAATATAGAAATCGAGCGCTGCGTTATTAATCGCGGTAACCGTATCTTCCAGGCCAGCTTGCCCTGTGAGCAGTAGTTTGCGTGTCGGCTTAGTGTAATCGTTCTGATTGAGTTCTATGAGAAAGTCGATACCGGTTTTGTCAGGCATGATGTGGTCGCACAAGATTAAGGCGAGTTTAATGCCATCTTGTCCCATTTCTTTGATTACCTGCTTGGCTTCATCGACCGATTCGGCCCCTTCAACAATAAAGTTTTCTTCAAATGGTGCTAAGTCTTGAAGGACACTGTTGAGGACTTCAGGCTCATCATCGACACATAAAATTAGGTACTTATTCATGAGGTGCTCCTTCTTGTTTGAATGGAAGCCACACTTGCATATGTGTATGGCTGCCTACCTCAGACTCCACCAAAATAAACCCTTGATGAGCCGAAACGATTTGTTGAGAAATAGATAAACCAATTCCTAAACCAAAGTTCCCTTCTTTTTTGGTCGTGAAATTTGGGTTGAAAATGGTGCTGATGTCTTCTTTCGCAATGCCATGGCCGGTGTCGGTGATTTCCACTACAAGAAATGTGTCGTCACCTTGCGTCTGTTGAGAGGTAGTGATTGACACTTTTCCTCGTTCAGAAAGGGCATCGAGTGCGTTAGAGATCAGGTTTGTCCATACTTGTTGTAGCGAGAGCGACTGGCACAATAAAGGCGGTAATTCGGTGTCGTAATGTTTTTCGAGTTGGTGATGTTTGAGTCTGTTTTCAAAGATCACTAAGGTATCTTCAAGCCCTTCGTGAATGTCTGCGTAGTGGCGAACCTCTTCATCTTCTCGGGCATAGCTTTTAAGGCTTTTAACCATATCGGCAATACGCTTGCTGCATACCTGAATTGAGCGGATAGAGTTTCCCACATAGTGGTAATGCTCTAAGTCATTGAGCAGCTCTTTGCCTGCGACAGGGGAGTCTTTCAAGGTGTCTATAACCGCAGAGTCTTGGCTTAGGTTTAGTCTCACGGCTTTTTTGGCTAGCGCACGATCATCGATAGTAGAGGTGAGGTGCTTTACGAGTTGTCTCTCTTGAGCCGTTGATAGTGGCTTGGCTAATTTTGAATGCGCCAGCACGTCAGTCCCTTTATTCGATTCTGGGAGTGACGAGTTTACGAGTATCTGGTCGAGATGTTCAGACAAGGTTTCAATACTTCGTAAAATCGCAGCAATAGGGTTGTTCAACTCATGAGCAACCCCCGCGACAAGTTGCCCGAGCATCGCCATCTTCTCTTTCTCGATCAATTGTTGATGTGCAGACTCTAGTGACTCCAACGTTTGTTGCAGCTTGATTTTGTTGGTGATACTTCTTTGCAAGCGGCGGTTAAAGTGACGGAGCAATAGGTTGGTGAATAACGGCAGCAGGGTGTTGTTTGAGTGCATCACTTGAGCAAAGCTATCTTTATCCAGTTTGATGACTCGTGTTTGCGTTAGGGTTATCGCGGTTGAGAATGAAGGTTCACCCGTCACAAATGACATCCCGCCGACAATGTTGCCCTTAGAGTGTCGTACCACTTCCCGTTGTTGCCCCAACTCATCTTTTTTATAGAGAGCGGCTTCACCTTCAATGATCAGCCATAAAAAGCGATTGTCTTCACCTTCTACAGTGAGGAGATGTTCGGGTGAGTAGTCTCGAATGGCCTTGGTTTTGTCATCTTTTGAAAACACATCTTGTAATGCACTGACGACACGCTCTGCAAGGGCATTGTCAGAAAGCTGGTGGTAGTCGTGAATGAAACCCGATTGAAAAGAATGAATCTTTTGCTCGATGTGCGCTCTGAATAAGCGCTGTTGATCCAACGCATCACTGTAAGATAACAGGTTTTCTGAGTCGTATTGGATAACAAAAGAGGTCAGCTCTTTTTGCGCCGATTTGAATAGAACTTGATCTTGAACGGGTTTGGTTAGGCAGTGATTGAGCCGGCCTTCATTCACCGCGGTCAGAATGGATTGAATGTCTGACGAAGCGCTGACTAATATCGTTCTTGCGGTATTACTATGGGCCAGCTGTTCCAGTTCAATAAGAAATTGCACACCATTAAATCCAGAATGATGATGAGTGATCACTAAAGCAACGGTTTGGTGGTGATCATGGATATCTTCTAATGCGTGATGCGCGTCTTCTATGTTCTCGGCAGTATAAATATCGAATACAGAAGCTAACGGAGCCAGCTCCGAACGTATTCTTTCAATGCTAACCGGATTATTGTCCAAACAGATAACAGCGTATTGATTCACAGCTCAACCTTAATAGTAGCGACGTCTCTAGCCTAGCAAGAACCGCTGAATAAGGATGAGAGCTAGCCGTTAATTTATTGAGGCAATCGAAGTATCGAGCAATAGACTGATTTAACTCAATGTTTCTTGTTTGCTACTGATGGGTTAGACTAAAAAAAACAGACTAGTGTAGAAAGAGAACTCATGGAACAGTTAAGAAAAATTGGTGCAATTGGCGGAGCAATCTCATTGGCACTTTGTTGGCCATTAGCGGTTGGGCAAATTGGACAAAATGCGATTACTGATGGCGTTGCAAAGCTTAACAATTCAAGCATTCAAGCTGAGATCGTGGAATACGATAGAGGTTACCTTTCTTCTACTGTAACCACTCGCGTAACTGTGACGGATGAGAGCTTGAAAGAGCAGCTTGCGCTCGATGGCTTACCAAGTGAGTTTGTCATTAATAGTGCGGTGAGCCATGGCTTAGTGAGCTTAAACGCGCTGTCGACGTTTGAGAATACTGACATTCTGCCTCTTACTCTGACTACCAGCACTGAACTAAACGGCAACACGGATTTCAACTTCGAGTTAAGCCAGTTCAATCACCAAGGCTCAGAAGAAAATGGTACCTCGGTATCTATCACGAAGTCGAATCTGTCTGGCCATGCCACTGTATTAGGGCAGGTTGATTACCAGCTTTCTATCCCATCTGTTCAAATTGATTTTGAAACGGGTGAAGAGGTGACACTCTCAAACTTAAAAGGTATTGGTTCAGGCCAGCAAGCAAAAGGTTACTGGTTAGGCACGCAGAATTTTACTATTGATAGCTTCTTGATTTCAGATTCTGCAAGGCAGCCATTCATGACCATCGAAAACTCTAAGTACGATTTTGAATCGCATCTAGATGAAGCGACTAAGCGCTTGAGCAGCAGTCTTAAGTTGGATGTCGCCAATATTGAGACCAACGAAGGCCAGTTGAACAATCTAAACGTCGATTTTGAAATGTCGAAACTGGACAGCCAGTCGTTTGAGAAAATCTTTGAAATTTACCAGGCGAACCCTGTTCTGACACAAGAAGATGTGGCTGAGATCATTCCGTTCATCGACGTACTGTTTGCTAAAGGCTTCGACCTTTCAATGAACAATATGTCGTTAGAATTAGGTAAAGGTCAGTTTGAATCTAAATGGTTGGTGAGCGTACCGGAAGGCACAGAAAACATCAGCAGTAACCCTTCAATGATTGTTCCTGCATTAACAGGTAATGTTCAATCTAGCTTCTCAAATGAGCTTGTTGAAGAATACCCTTTTATCCGTGAAGGTATCGACGAATTGATCGTGATGGAAATGATCAAGCAAACAGAAAGTGGTTATGAAATCACGGCTGACCTAGAGAATGGAAATCTAGTGTTTGAAAATGGACAAGAAATTCCATTAATTGCACTGCTTATGCCGGCTTTTGTTCAATAAAAAGAGTCGGGCTTAATACTGATAGGGCGATCTAACGGGTTAAGTTAAACATTTTGTACGGTACGAAACAAAAGAGGTCTTAAGACCTCTTTTGTTGTTTTTATGTTGGGTAAAACATGGTATTACTTTCATAGTTATTATTTAGCAGGAGCAATTATCCCCATGGAACTTACATCAGATAACGTATTCAACTTTAGTGCTGGCCCAGCGGCACTGCCTAAACCGGTAATGAAACAAGCGCAAGCAGACTTCATTGATTGGAATGGTTTAGGCACTTCCGTTATGGAAATCAGCCATCGCAGCAAAGAGTTTATTCAAGTTGCCGATGAGTCTGAGCAAGACCTACGTGATCTTCTGAACATCCCAGACAACTATAAAGTTCTTTTCTGTCAGGGGGGAGCTCGTGCTCAATTCGCTGCTGTTCCTCTAAACCTTCTAGGTGACGCGACGAAAGCAACTTACATTGATGCGGGTTACTGGGCAGAAAGCGCAGTGACTGAAGCGAGCAAATATTGCGAAATCGATGTATTTAACGCGAAGACATCTCTTGATGGCAAAGCGGCGGTTGTTCCGGCTAAAGATTGGAAAATCGACCCAGAAGCGGCGTACGTACATTTCTGTCCAAACGAAACCATCGATGGCATTGAAATCAGTGAGCTTCCTCAAACGGATAAGCCAATCGTCGCGGATATGTCATCTAACATTCTGTCTCGTAAGATCGATGTGTCTCAGTACGGTGTTATCTACGCGGGTGCTCAAAAGAATATCGGCCCAGCGGGTATCTGCATTGCTATCGTACGTGATGATCTACTAGAACTAGCAAACGAAGTATTGCCGAGTATTCTGAACTACAAAGTACTTGCTGAAAAAGACTCAATGTTCAACACACCGCCAACGTACGCTTGGTACCTATCAGGCCTTGTATTCAAGTGGCTTAAAGCTCAAGGTGGCGTTGAAGCGATGGAGTTGGTGAACAAAGAGAAAGCGGCGTTGCTTTATAATGCGATTGATAGCTCTGCTTTCTACAAAAACGATGTTCACACCGCAAACCGTTCAAGAATGAATGTACCTTTCCAGTTGGCGAAACCCGAGCTAGACAGCAAGTTCTTAGAGCTGGCTGATACTGCAGGTCTGAAATCGTTAAAAGGTCACCGAGCGGTGGGTGGAATGAGAGCTTCACTTTACAATGCGATGTCTCTGGAAGGCGTTCAGGCACTAGTTAGCTTTATGAAAGACTTCGAAGAGAAATACGCTTAATAAGCGACCTAGATGTTTACCAGTGAAAAGAGGAGCTTAGGCTCCTCTTTTTGTTTCCTATAGAAGGTGAAAATATAGAGGCCTAATTACCTTCTTCGACCACTAAAGCGAAACTGCTGCGGGGTTACATCAAAAGATGCCTTGAAAGCTTTAATGTAAGACGAGTCGTTTTGATAACCGACTTGATCAGCAATATTCTGGATTGAGAACTCTTCATCCAACAAAGACAACGAGTAAATCAGGCGGATTTGTTGTCGCCATAACTGAAATGACGTGTTGAACTCTTTTGAGAATAAGCGCGATAAGGTTCGCTCTGATGCACCGACTTTACCTCCCCATTCCTTCAACGAAAAGTCCAACGTTGGTGCCTCTGTCAGCGCTTCAAAGATAAGCTTCAATCGTCGGTCTTCGGGTAGCAACAATTGATAGGTCTGAACGTTGTCTTTCATGATCTGATCGTGCAATACCGAGAGCAATCGCGATACCTCTTCATCACTCACTAATCCTTCGCACTGTCTGCGAATTTCCTGCAATAACTCATTCAAAAACGGCGTCAGGGTAATGGTTCGCACTTGAGGCTCATACTCAATACCAAAGGCTGGATTAAGGTAAATACCGACAAACGTCGTATGGTTCAATGCGATAGATTCATGTTGAATCCCTGCAGGCACAAACAAAGCAGAAGTATGGGGCACAAGATGCTGGTAGTGATCGGTTTTCGTTTGCAATAGGCCTTTGAGCGGGAAGATCACTTGATGCCATGTATGTTGGTGCATTGCATCGACGTAGCCCTTGGGCATATCGATGGTCTTCACTAACGCTGGTGAATTAGGATTAGCGACCATCATCTCATTTGAGGTGATGATTCCGGAGTGAGAATCTATTTGGCGGGTTGGCATGGTTAAGTGTCTTTATGTCCCTATTCTGACGTGGCGAGACTAGGCTATCATGCCCGGCAGAGTGAATGAAGTAGAGAGGGCACGCGTATGCGATATCAAGTTGAAATATCGAAAGAAAACCAACTACTATTCAAAGTCGAGATTGAAGGTATTAACCAAAATAAGTGTGAAACATCGCTCGAAACGGTCTTGGCTAAGTTTCCGAAAACAGAAGGTTATCAGCGTCATCTATTGCTTTCGAACAGCGAAACGCGTTACTTAAAGAGCGCAGAAAACCACATTGAAGTATTAGCAGCGGTTCCGGTATTTAAATCACTGGGCGAGCAATAAGTTGGCTTTAGCTCGTATAAAACAGCAAATAAGTTTAAGTAAAAGGGAAAGATATGAAGAAGTTAGGCTTAGTAAATAGCGTATTGGTAGGTAAAACTGTTGCCTTTGCACACGGTGCAAATAGTGCCATCAACAAGCAGGTTTCACCTGAGCGTCAGCATGCTACAGAACTTGGTTTTACCAATGACGAACAAGGTGACCCTCGCTTTCACGGTGGTATTCAAAAAGCCCTTCATATCTACCCAAGCGAGCACTACCCAGTTTGGCAGGAAGAGCTAGGTGACAAAATCATCTTTCAATCTACAGGCGCATTTGGCGAGAACCTAAGCTCAAGCGGCATCACGGAACACTCCATTTGCTTGAAAGATAAGATTCGCATTGGTTCAACATTGTTGGAAGTCTCACAAGGGCGTATGCCGTGCTGGAAGCTGAATGTGAGATTCGATCAAAATGATATGGCAAGAAGACTGCAAGATACGCTAAGAACTGGCTGGTATTTCCGTGTATTGGAAGAAGGTGAGATCGGTGCTGGAGATGAGATCATTTTATGTGAAAGACCTTATCCAGAATGGCCGTTAACTCGAATCATGGAAGCGGTGTTTACAGGTTGTTTGGATAAACAAGAGCTTAAAGAATTGGCGGAGCTACCTTTAGTCGAATCTTGGGGAGCACTTATAGAGCGTCGCCTTGAAACTGGCAAAGTCGAAGATTGGGAAATGCGATTAGTTGGTCCGACAGCGGAGTAAGTTTTTCCTAATACGCAAAAACAAAACGCTCACTATTTAGATAATGTGAGCGTTTTTAGTTCTGAGGTGAGCACTCGTGGTTAAAAGTTAAAAGTTAAAAGCTAATCGCTTCATGTGCGATTTAACTGTCTTTAATCTAGCTATAACCAGAAATCTTTAACCGGCATGTCAGGGCTAAAATGATGTGCAATCTGCGCTTGTAGTAACTCTGCGGTCGCAATTGCATCTGTTAATGCATGATGCGGCGTGTAGTCGGGTAAGTGGTACCGACGGCGGCTCTGCCCTAATCTCACTGACGCTGGCTTCTTGCCTTTTAGCTTATTCCATAAGCCGCCGGCCAGTTTGTTCTGGATTTGAGATTCAATCTCGAGCGTGTCGAGGACCGGAAACTCAATCCCTTCACCTAATCTGACTTTCAGTGCGTTATCCAAGAAATCACGCTCGATACGACGGTAATGAACCACTGGGATGTGACCCGCCAGTGATTCTAATATCTCATCTAACACCTCGCTAAGGTCTGGCGCGTCAATGATGTCGTTGTGAGTGATGCCATGAATAACTACAGAGTCTTCTTCTAATTTCTGCTTTGGTCTCAGTGTCCAGTGTTTGGCTTGTCGTAAGTAAATACGATTTAGCGTAAACGGGACAAGGCCAATGGTAATGATGCCATCTTTGTTTGGGTTTAAACCCGTAGTCTCAAAGTCGACAGCTAAGAAGGTTACTTCTGATAATGGCGTATCAGGTGCAGGAAGAGGTTGGCTATAAAATTGCTTTAAGCGCTCGTCTCTCGCTCGTTCCAGCTTTTGAGCAAACTTAAATGGCCAGTCGACCGCAGGTGATCTGAATAGTTTGTTCATAGGCCCTACTTAAACTTATTGCTGGCTTGATAACGGAACTTAAGGAAGTTCTGCGCATTACTTAATATTTGGAATGCGTCCTTTAGGTTGCGTCGCTCGAAGTCAGATAGGTTCTCTGGCTCAATGTTGTTATCCGGTTCTATGTTGTTGTCGACATCGTGTGCCTGGTGGCGAATACGAACTAAGGAGATAAACTCCATCGCATCTTTCAAATCTTGAGCTCGGCCTTTTGGCAGAATACCTGCGTCGATAATGTCATCCAAACGTTCGAATGAGTTCTTCGAACGAGAGGCTACCGCCAAAGAGTGAACACGAATTAGATCGGCAAGTGGTGCGGTACCACGACGTTTAAGGTTGATCGAGTTGTTATGACGACCATCTTTTTCCATAACGAAATCTTTGAAGAACCCGAGTGGCGGTGTGCGGTTAAGCGCATTACGAGCAAGACATGCTAAGAAACGGTTGTTCTTACGTGCTCGGCGAACAATAAAACTGTTCAGTTGTTCCGCCCATTTCAAGCGGCCGTAGACACCGTCTAAATCAAAGAAGATAGAAGCGTTCAATAGCGCTTTCGGGTTTGGATCATCAATCCAATCGGCAAAGCACTCTTCCCATTGGCGACGAGTCATACGCCACGTTGGGTTGGTGGCCATGATGTCGCCAGTACAGTAAACGTAGCCACACTGGTCCAAACCATCACAAATGAAGGTTGATAACTCTTCAAAGTACTTACCGTGCTTTTTTTCGTCGTAGGTATCGTCGAGAATGATGGCATTATCTTGGTCTGTTACGAGCAATTGCTCATCGCGCCCCATTGAACCGAGCGCAAGGAAACAATAGGGAATGGGTGCTTTACCCAATTTTTCTTCACCAAGCTCGATAATACGCTGTTTAAAGCTACGGCCAATTACCGACATAGCTGTGCCAACCATGTGGGCGTTGGCATCTTCGTTTACTAGGCGAACGAAGCTGTCTTTTACTTGTTCAGAAAGTACTTTGAGGTCTTCGATGCTTTGCTGTTGGAAGATACTGCTTACCAACAACAGTGAGTTTTGAGATTCGTAACGTACAATATCGGTCGCTTCGATAATACCAATAGGCTTCTTATCTTTTAGCACGGGTAGGTGATGGACGTTATAGCGAAGCATGGTCATCATTGCTTCATATACATAGGCATTGTGGTCGAGTGAGATAACCTCTGGTGTCATCACACTGGATACTTCATCCGACGGGTCAAGGCCTTCGGCTAGAACGCGAGTACATAAGTCTCGGTCGGTAATGATGCCGATAACAGGTGTTGAATCGTCTTCATCATCTTCAACAATATCAGGGTCGATGATCAGTAGAGAAGAGACATTGTCTTCTGCCATCATGGTTGCAGCTTGTTGGATGGTGCGCGTTTTCTCGATCATCGGTGCTTCGCTGGTCAATAGCGTTTTGACCTTAGATGTCGATAAATCGTTGGCGTCGTTGCTGTCTGAGTTTGCTTGGCGAAGTCGCGCGTTATCTTCCACCTCGACAAAGTCGGCGAATGAATCATAGTTGTCGTAGAGCTCTTGGAAAATCGGCTCAGGGATGCAATAGAGAAGGGTATCTTCGGTCGCTTTAACTGGGAAGCGAACTTTGTTGTTGGTCAGCAGTCCCATTTGTCCAAACACATGCCCTTCATCAAGGCGATTATAGAGTTCGCCCTTACGACGATAGACTTCAACTTCACCACTTCGAACGATATAGAGGTCATGAATTTGATCACCAAAGTGAATGATAGGGGTATCTTGGCGGTAATAAGAAATTTCCACACTACTGGTCACTTTCACCAATATCTCTTCAGGAAGTTCAGAGAAAGGGGGGTATTGTGCCAGAAAGTTTTGAATCTCTAATAACTCAGCATCCATAATGATCATCCATTGGTTTGTATGATTTCATGGTACAACATTTGATAATAATTTTCCGGCACAAATCAATCTGTGAGCTAAAACCTTTTTAAAGTCTTATGGATAGACTAATCTTTCAGTTAATGGAGTGACAGTTGAAGGATGATAGGAATGTCGAAGTGGAAGCTTAGTTTGGTATCTGCAGTTTTTATTTTTTCTCCAAGTTCGTGGGCGGACACTAACGCGGTGGATATTCTTGATTATGACCATGTTTATGCCACCGCGCATTCGGGCAGTTTAAATGAAGATGCAGGTGGCAATAATAATGCCTCATCGTATGGATTAGGCGTCAGTTACGTGATGACGGATGATTGGTTGTTGTTGGGCGACTACAGTGCGCGCTTTATTCACCCGGATGACACGACAACTCGAATTGATACGCTTATGCCAGGTGTTGGTTACCGTTACAGCATTAAGAAAGATTTAGATATAGTGGCTTACTACCTGCTTGGTATCACTAAGGGGGAGGTGGAAGATAACGATACCAACCGAACTGAGTCTTCAGATACCGAGTTTATCCAAGGGATTAAAGCCGAACTTAACTATGGCTTCGCCAAACGCTGGATTGCGAACGGTAGTGTGCAAGTAAATCGCAGTGACCTGTTTGATGAAGAGATCTATCACCTAGGTTTACGCTATCTGGTGACCAACAAGTTTGCGATTGGTGGCTCTTATCAACACCGAGATGGCGAAGGTAAGATTCGTAGTGAGCGTACTAACGAGCTAGGTGTAGAGTTCTTCTTAGAGTACTAACCAGTAACGCAGAGGCTAAGCGTTAGTACGCAGAGACTAAGTGTTAGTAACGAAAAGGCTAAGTGCCTTAATAGCTCTTATATACATAGCTTTTGTATACATAGCTCTTATATACAAAGAGACAGACACAAAAAAGCCAGCTTAATCGCTGGCTTTTGCATATCTATAGGTCGACAGATACAGGTTTCGCTTTTCGATTAAAGAACCGCAGCAAGACCTTTACATAGAGGACCCATGTTTGACTTAGTCATGCCAGCAACACTGATACGGCCAGAACCAACAATGTAGATAGCGAATTCGTCTTTCAGGCGAGTTACTTGTTCTTTGCTTAGGCCAGAGAACGAGAACATGCCGTTTTGGCGCTCGATGAATGTAAAGTCTGCATCAACACCTTCAGATTTCAATGTTGTTACGAATAGCTCACGCATCTCTTGGATACGGTCACGCATTTCTGCCACTTCCGCTTCCCATTCAGCACGTAGATCAGCATCACCAAGGATGTGAGTTACTACAGCACTACCGTGCGCTGGTGGGTTAGAGTAGATAGAGCGGATGATGCTCTTAACTTGAGAGAACGCTGTCGTTGCTACGTCTGCAGATTCTGCAACTAGAGTGAATGCGCCCACACGCTCGTTGTACAAGCCGAAGTTCTTAGAGAATGAGCTAGCAACAAGGATCTCTTTGTTGTATTGAGCAAAAATACGTAGACCAGCTGCATCTTCTTCAACGCCTTTTGCAAAACCTTGGTAAGCAAAATCGAATAAAGGAAGCAGTTTCTTCTCAGCAACCAGTTTAGCCAGCACTTCCCACTCGTTAGTTGTTGGGTCGATACCTGTTGGGTTGTGACAGCAGCCGTGAAGAAGAACGATATCACCTTCAGAAGCTTTCTCTAGGTCAGCAACCATGCCTGAGAAGTCTTTGTCTTTTGTTTCAGCATTGTAGTAGCTGTATTGAGCTGTCTCGATACCCGCGGCAGCGAAAACACCGTTGTGGTTTGCCCAAGTTGGGTTACTGATCCAGATTTTAGCATCGCCTAGTTGGCGCTTGATGAATTCGCCAGCAACGCGAAGTGCACCAGTACCACCAGGAGCTTGTGCAGTTTTCGCGCGTTGAGACGTTACGATCTCTGCGTCTGAACCGAAAAGAAGCTTCTGAACAGCTAGGCCGTACTCAGCTGTACCTTCAATTGTCAGATAAGATTTGGTTTTTTCGCTTTCAAGAAGTGCAGCTTCTGCTTTCTTTACTGTTTTAAGTACAGGCGTTTGGCCAGCTTCATTTTTGTAGATGCCAACACCAAGGTTGATTTTCTCTGCACGAGAGTCTTTTTTAAACTCTTCAGTAAGGCCGAGGATAGGATCGGCGGGAGCAGCTAACACTTTTTCAAACATAATCTTCATCCATGTCAATTGAGAGGGGATAGTATCTATGGGTAGTTATACCTGTATGGAATTTTTAAGACAATACGAAGTGAACAGAAAGGCCAAAAAAAATCCATTTCAATCAGATTTATTGACTAAAGAGGGTATTTGATAACAAAACACCCTACGGATTAACCTATAGGGTGCAAGAAGTTAGTGGTTTTAATATAGATTAGGCTGGTTGAGCAATAAAGCTTTCACGCTCGAGTTCACTTGGTACATTTTTGCCATCTTTGTAGGTCGCGGCAATCGAAACAAACTCTTGTTCGACAGCCAGAAAAGCTTGGACAACTTGCGGATCAAAATGCGTCCCATTGCCCTCTAAGATAATCTGCTTAGCTTGTTCATGAGTAAAGGCTGGCTTGTAGACTCGTTTTGATATTAACGCGTCATAAACATCGGCTAATGCCATTAAGCGACCGGATAATGGAATGTCCTCACCAGACAGCTGATTTGGATAACCGCTGCCATTCCATTTTTCATGGTGAGTCAGTGATATTTCTTTTGCGACTTTTAAGAAAGAGCAGCTTCCCAACTGCTTTTCTGCGATAGACAAGGCTTCAGCGCCAATTGCAGGGTGGCCCTTCATTATTTCAAATTCTTCGTCGGTTAATTTCCCCGGCTTTAGTAAAACATTGTCAGGGATACCCACCTTGCCGACGTCATGCAGGGGAGCCGACTTATAAAGCAACTCGATATAATTTGGTGTTAACAAAGTAGAGTGCGTTTCAGATTTGCTGAGTTCTTGTGCGAGTACCTTAACGTATTCTTGGGTTCTTAGAATATGGGCGCCAGTTTCATTGTCTCGAGATTCTGCGAGTGCAGACAGGCTTACAATTGCAACATCACGGGTAGTTTTGACTTCGTTTTGTGCGGTTTCGAGGCTATCAAGCATGGTGTTGGTCATTGACGCCATAGAACCCAGTTCGTTATAGCCAAAAATAGGCAAACGAACGCCGTGCTCGCCTTTAGTTACCTTGTTCAACGCGTGTTCTTGGCTCAAGAGAATGCGTTTAATCAACTTGCTCCACAATGTCATGATGGTTATTGCGTATCCACCAAGCACCAACGCAAGGTAGATGAACTCTTTAATCACGCTGACTTTACCTGTGCCGTCCAGTAAGCGACCTGGGTTATGTTCTAACCAAAAGATATCTTTAACGGCAACCATCGTCAGCATGGTGGTCAGCGTGATCAGAAGTACGATTACTAAACCGACCATTTGTTTAACTAATGAACTTCGTTCGCCAATCAGTTGGAAGTCAAACTGCCCAGAATGTTCCATTTTGTCCATTTGCGTAAGTTTCGCTTTCAACTGAAGAATGCTTCCAGTAAAGAAGCCAAATAACGTCATTCCAAAGAGCACTTTTAAATTGCTATCGATGGTGAAGTCATAACTTAAGTTGTAATAAAGCGCAAAAGGGACACTAGCAGCAAAAAACAACAAGGTGTCGAGCTGCGCAAACCGACCTTGTTTAACTAAAGCATGGCGGGCTAATAGATAATGGCGCACAAACCAGACTAAGGCAAAAACGACACTCACTTGAGTGAAAATTTCTAACGTCGTTAAGGTGTCGAGCATAGGGCATACCCGACTGCCATAGGTGCCAAAAAGCACACCAGCGATGGCATATAGCTGGGTTGTTAGCGATTGATTATAGTTTGATGTATCCATCGATAAGCCTTTGTTCAGTTTCGTTTCTGGTCTGTATAATTCTTACTAGATTCACGAGTTTTAAGTACGCATATTTTACTTTGCAAGACGCATTGCTTGCTTTGAAATATACATAACTTGAATGACTTGCGTAAATAGGACCAGAAATTCTATCGATAGCTTTCGCTGAATGATACAAGAAATTGGTGTGTGTAAGTGATTTGTTAACTAAGTGGGGATTATTACAGCATTACTATGCGTATATGTGAATAGCCTCGATAGAGATTCGAGGCTATTCAGTGATCGATCTTGGCTTGCTCGTTTGTGAAAACAGTCAAAGCCGATACGCCTCATTGCGTATTATTTTTTCAGGTTGATTTCAGCTTCGATAGAACCTGTTTCAATCTCAGGGTGAGATGCTAGTTTGTCTGATGCCCATTGGTTAAGGTGTTTCAGAATAGCAGACACCGCGTGTTTCTCAGTTGGTGCTTGGTTTTGATCGACGTCGATCTTCTGCTTTGGATGTGAGCCTGTTGCATCTTCAGCGATATGTAGCCAATCTGGGTGCCAGTAATATGGCTGGCCACTCGGTGTTGTCCAACTATGAACACCGTTTGACTCTCCTTTATAACTTAACTGGTCTGCTTCTATTTTTTTCATTGTTATCTCGCATGTTTTTTGGGTTACATCAAATTATAGAGGCGTAGAGCGAACTTGGCTCCCGCCTTGGTTACAAACTTAGCAAAGCATACAAAGTTATCTGTGAACCAATTCACACTATTATAGAAATTAGGTCCAATCATATGGATAGCAGCAATAGTTGTTAACGTTAGTGATAAAATCTCCGGCTTATTAGAATTTATCTAGGTAGTACAATTAGATGGCGCGTTATGAAGAGCTTGCAAAGGATATTCGAACTCAGATCGCTAATAACACTTGGCGATCCGGAGAGAAGATCCCTTCGGTACGCATGAGTTGTCGAAATTACAACGTCAGTAATAGTACTGTCTTACAAGCCTACCAATTGTTAGAAAGTGAAGGGTGGATCATCGCTAAGCCTCAGTCGGGCTACTTTGTTGCACCACGTGTGGACGGCGTTGATTATGAACTGCCGTTAGTACACCAAAAGAAAGCCATTAATGATCGCTTATTCGACTTTTTGAAGTCGAGTTCCGCAGAAGGTGTGATTCCTTTTGGCTCAGCATTCCCAGACCCTGATCTGTTCCCATTACCTACCTTGACTCGAAACCTTGCCAGTGCTGGTAGAAAGATGACAGGTGCCAGTGTGATCAATAATCTGCCACCGGGCAGTGAGTCCTTAAGAAGACAAATCGCGCAGCGTTACCTGCAACAAGGCATTACGGTTAACCATCAAGATATCGTGATTACCTCTGGCGCAATGGAAGCGCTTAACCTAAGCCTGCAAACGGTTACTAAGTCGGGTGATAATGTTGTGATTGAATCTCCCGCTTTCTATGGTGCTTTACAGGCCGTAGAAAGATTAGGACTCAATCCTATCGAAGTGGATGTTTGTCCAATCAATGGATTGAATATTGATCAGTTTGAAAGCGCACTACAAAACCAAGATGTAAAAGCGTGTTGGTTGATGACGACGTTTCAAAACCCGACAGGGACAAGTTTGTCTGAAGAAGCGAAGCGCCGTGTGGTTGAGATTGCAGAACAACACGAAACCTACATTATTGAAGATGACGTATATGGTGACCTCTACTTCCAAGGGCATAAACCCAAGCCACTAAAAGCCTTCGATAAGACCGATTCTGTTCTGCTTTGTGGTTCGTACTCAAAAAGTCTGTGTCCGGGTTATCGGGTCGGCTGGGTTGTGAACACGCGTTTCAATGATGCCATTCAAAAGCTGCAACTTCTTTCTACACTGTCGAGTAGTGCGCCTGTTCAACTTGGCGTCGCACACTTCTTAACACATGAAAGCTACGACAATCACCTTCGTAAATTACGTAAAAATCTTCTAGTGAGAAAAGAGCGATTCATTGAGGTCATCAAGCAGTACTTCCCGCATTCCGTCGAGATTGAAGAACCGGCTGGTGGCTACTTCATATGGATTCGTCTTTCCGCCAAATTCGACAGTCAACAATTTTACCAACTAGCGATTGCTCAGGGGATCAGTGTCGCTTCAGGCGATCTGTTTAGTGAGCAGGGCAGAGTAGATAACGCGATCAGATTGAACTTCTCTTATGAACTCACAGAAGAGAAAGAACAAGCACTAATCTTGCTTGGCAAACTGGCACATCAACTTACGCATTCGTAAAATCTTAAGTCACTCATAAAACAGACAATGATTTCAACTGTACGGATTGTTTCTGGTGCAACTGTACGCCTTGTACAACAAAGAGTTGTGATTCAATACAGTTAGACCAAATATTGGAGATACCGTTATGTTGAAAATGACTATGGGAAATGAAGTTAAGCTGATTATCGTCGCGATTGTGTGTGCGCTTCTGCTTATTCTCGGCCACGTATTGCTGGCAAAAGCCTTCGCTGATATGGCTTGGGCTGAATATACAACAGCGGCTATCCCGTTCGTTATGATGGCAATCTGCGGTCTCGCGATAAAATACGCTATCGACCAAGATGTCGATTAAGCCGATTATCCAGTCGAATTATTTTAAGCCCTGCCAGAATTTGGCAGGGCTTTTTTGTTTCAAATAACCTGAATTTTTGAATAATGGCATCAAACCTGAGCTCTGAAGGCTATCTCATACTTTAATGCCACAGGCTTTGTAAGTCTGTGTAAGCGCGAAATGGTGATTATTTGGAATATGCATCACCTTTAGTCAAAAACTTGGCTTATTGGTTGTGCTGGGAAATAACTAGAGCCTACCTTTCATTGCTATATATTCACGTCAATTATTGGTCGCTGTGCGATAAAAGTGACCCAGTTAAGGGCTTACAGTACCTTACAGGTTTAAATTCCCCATTTATTACAATTGGTTATGACTAATTGAGGTGCGGGATTATGAGATTGAAATATACAAAAACAAACCTGTGCATGTTGGCTTTGTTAGCCACCAATGCTTCAGCAAGCGAACTCCATGTTGATTTGAATCGACTAAGCAATTTTTCGGAAGTTGGTACGAATAGATTGTCTATTTCCAGTGAATTTATCGGCTATGAGCTTGATGAGGGAAAGTATCGTTACGCAAGAGAGGTGGATCTAAACGGCTTAGATTGGGCTTTTCTTTATGGAGAGCATCAAAGAAAAGATAAACCCAATAGCGCCTTAATTGGTGATGTGAAGGTTATTGGTGATTTAAAACAAGTCGCTAATTCAGAGACTAAAAATGCAGTTGGCAATCGTTACTACTGGCAAGACGGCGACTCTACGGATTATAACCAAGATCTGGCTTTTTCAGGTTTGCTTGTTGGTTCTAGTGGTTTTTCTTTTGACGTTCAGCCGAGTAAAGAAGGGCGATTTTCTGTAGAGCTTTATACACATAATTGGCTGTCTTCTGCTGATGTGACGGCATGTATTAACAAGCAATGCATCACAATTAAAAATGATATTTCCTTTCACATGACCAGTGTAAAAAACATCGTCACCTTTGAAACCCAATCTCCAGATGACATCGTTGAAATCTCATATTCACGCCAATATAGGCAGTTTGATTTTGAATCGAGACAAGGCTATCACGCTATTGAGGCTATCCAGTTGAGAGAGGTTGAGTAACATGAAAAGAATCATTCTAGCATCAGCAATTGTAGCGACCTTTTCTGCGCACGCGGGTCTCGGAAAAATGGATCGTTCGGTCACTCAACACAAAACGTTCGCTCTACAAACTCAATTCGATTTTGCATGTCACATGAATGCCGGCTCGGCAACGTTGATTGACCCATATTGGGTGATCACTGCTAACCATGTATCCGGGTCTAAAAGCGAAGGTTATGAGAATGCGGTAACTTGTTCTTCTTATGAAAAAGATGAGAACGGTAAGTACAACGTTATTCATACATCACGTGCGACCACCGACCCTGATGGAGAGTGGGGCGAATATGAATTCACCGATGGTATTTATGATTTTGCTCTGGTGCGCTTAGACACGCCAATCACCGGTATTAAGCCCGCGAAGTTACCAGAGAAAGGGATGTTTAACCATTCAGAAGTCTATGAAGTAAACAGTGTTGGCTTTGGTAACTATAACGGACGTAATGGTGGCAAAAAATTTGTTAAGTACAACGACGCAGATAAAAAATGGTTAGCTGAATATAAATATAACCCGGTGATCATGCCTCAAAGTGATTTGCAGTGGCTGATCATCCATGGCGACTCAGGTTCAGGCATTACGATTGAACGAGACGACGAGTTTTACATTATTGGAGAAATTGGCCTTCAATATTATGGCGAGCTTGGTTGGCAAGATACCTTTGATGATGTTTTGGGGAGATTAGATTCCTTAAACAAGGATATGAGAACGCATGGGTTTAGTTACTCGAAGCCAGTAAATCTTGGTGACGTAAGATGGACGCCAACGACCCAGAACAGTATCGAAGATCTTCATGCCTTTTACAGCTACTGGAAAGCTGGAAGTATGGACTTTAATGGTACTTATTGGACGAAGGATGGCGGTATTTACAACACCGCTTATGCGCAAGAAGGTGAAACGTACACTTTTGAAACTGTCATTCCTGCAAACCCAAAAGCGCCCGCTTTTGATGTGTTTGTAAATGGTCGTCAGGTTGCTCATAACATTAGGGCGGATAAGGATAGTTTATTCTTTAAAGTGAATGCTTTTGAGCAAAAGGGTGATCAGATGGTGATTGAATTTAAGCCGCTAGAACAGACGGGCGAGAAGATACTTTTAGATCACTTTTTGGTTCGTACTGTCGAGTAGATTGAGCAGTTAAGCTTTTATCAGTAGGCGCTTATCAATGGCGCTTATGAACATGCCCTTATAAATGAGCGCGTATAAAAAAACCTCCGTATATACGGAGGTTTTTATCTATCTATACTGACTTCTCTGAAAGAAGAAAGCTGAGATTAGAAGTTAGCAGAGCGTGGCGTACGTGGGAATGGAATCACGTCACGAACGTTGCCCATACCTGTTACGTAAGATACTAGACGCTCGAAGCCAAGACCGAAGCCTGCGTGTGGCACGGTGCCGTATTTACGTAGGTCGCGGTACCAGCTCATGTGTTCTGGGTCGATACCCATGCCAATCATGCGCTCGTCTAGAATGTCTAGACGCTCTTCACGTTGTGCACCACCGATGATTTCACCGATGCCTGGTGCAAGTACGTCCATAGCTGCAACTGTTTTGCCGTCGTCGTTTAAGCGCATGTAGAAAGCTTTGATGTCTTTCGGGTAGTTCTTAACGATAACAGGCGCTTTAAAGTGCTCTTCAGCTAGGTAACGCTCATGCTCTGAAGACATGTCGATGCCCCACTCAACGTCGAATTCAAATTTCTTACCAGAATCTAGTAGGATTTGGATTGCGTCAGTGTAGTCAACTTGTGCGAAATCAGCGTCTACGAATTGCTCCAGACGAGTGATTGCTTCTTTGTCGATGCGAGAAGCGAAGAACTCAAGGTCGTCGCGGCGCTCTTCAAGAACAGCAGCGAAAACGTACTTAAGCATGTCTTCAGCCAGTTTTGCTACATCGTCAAGGTCTGCAAACGCAACTTCAGGCTCAACCATCCAGAACTCAGCTAGGTGGCGGCTT
Source organism: Vibrio sp. QJM3NY_26 (assembly GCF_057786005.1). Taxonomy (NCBI): domain Bacteria; kingdom Pseudomonadati; phylum Pseudomonadota; class Gammaproteobacteria; order Vibrionales; family Vibrionaceae; genus Vibrio; species Vibrio sp. QJM3NY_26. Next base: position 1,345,301 of record NZ_CM173515.1, read on the forward strand.
GTGTTTGAGTTTTCAGCACGGAACGTAGGACCGAACGTGTAAACCTTGCTTAGTGCACAAGCGTAAGCTTCCGCATTAAGTTGGCCAGATACAGTTAGGAAAGTCTCTTTACCGAAGAAATCTTCGTTGAAATCAACTTTGCCTTCGTCAGTGCGAGGTAGGTTTTCCATGTCTAGCGTAGATACGCGGAACATTTCACCAGCGCCTTCTGCGTCAGATGCAGTGATAAGCGGAGCTGAAGTCCAGAAGAAACCTTGCTCGTGGTAGAAACGGTGAATCGCTTGCGATAAACAGTTACGTACACGTGCTACTGCACCGATCACGTTTGTACGTGGGCGTAGGTGAGCAACTTCACGAAGGTATTCGATAGAGTGACGTGTCTTAGCCATTGGATAAGTGTCAGCGTCTTCAACCCAGCCTACAACTTTAACGTCAGTTGCTGCTAGTTCGAAGTCTTGACCTTTCGCAGGAGACTCAACAATCTTACCAGTTACTTCAACAGAGCAGCCAGTTGTTAGCTTTAATACTTCGTCTTCGTAATTATTAAGATTATTAGGAACCACGGCCTGAATCGGGTCGAAACAAGAGCCGTCATAAATGGCAAGGAAAGAGATTCCAGCTTTGGAATCACGACGTGAACGGATCCAGCCGCGAACAGTTACTTCACTGTCTACCGCTAGCTTGCCGCCAAGTACGTCTGTTACAGGCGCGTAAGTCATGTTGGTTTCATTCTCCATTGAGGGACAAATTCAGCTCAAAGTTACTGGCATTAATACAAATAAATAGACATTTGCATAATAATTAGCCGAAACATTGAGTTGTATAAACTTTTTAAATCGATTGAACATATTACCTGTCATACGGACAGCTTCAACCTTTATTCTTGCTCGACGAAAGAAATATTGTGTCTACAGACAAGAAAAACCACTAAGGGTTGTTTTTTTGTTCGATTTCATGCGGTGCAATTGCCGTTAGACGTTTATAAACGTTATGTCGGAGTTAGGCTGTTAAACTAGGTTAGTAACCGTTTTGGTCAATAGCCGTAACCGTTTTAATGAATAGCAGTAACAGTTGACGAGCTGGTATAGGTTTGGAATCTTTGTTTGCAATAATGAATGTGTGATTGCGTCAAGACTCACTTTATATTGGCGCGGCTCAAGCTAGCTCAATGCTTACGATCCAACTTAATACTTACGATCTAGTCTAATGTTTACTCGCTAGCTTAATTTGTACTGTTTACCTTAGTACCTATTATCAATCGGCTTGAGCTTACTTAATCAATAGCAAACCAATCACAAACCAGAGGAGTTTAATATTCACGTGTTAATTACGCCGCCTTAACCCCTGCATTCTCTCTACACCCGCACTTTTCGAGCGCTCGCTCATTCAAGAAAAACAGTCGATCAAATTATGTCTCAACAAGGCAGGACTGGCTGTACAAGTAAAAGAGAATTACATGCTTAATTATTTAAAAAAACACTGGTTATCAAACGTTAAAGGAGATTCATTATCTGGGATTGTGGTTGCACTTGCATTGATCCCTGAAGCTATCGCATTTTCAATTATCGCAGGCGTCGACCCTAAAGTAGGACTTTATGCTTCTTTCTGTATCTGTGTTGTAACCGCTTTGGTTGGCAGTCGTCCGGGGATGATCTCTGGGGCAACGGGCGCAATGGCGCTGTTAATGGTTACTTTAGTTAAAGACCACGGGCTAGAATATCTACTCGCCGCTTCATTTCTTGCTGGCGTGATTCAAATTGCCGCGGGTTATCTCAAGCTGGGTAACTTAATGAACTTTGTTTCAAAATCAGTCATAACGGGTTTTGTTAACGCACTCGCGATTCTTATCTTCATGGCGCAACTCCCCGAACTCATCAATGTGCCATCAAGCGTTTACCTGTTAGTCGCTCTTGGTTTAGCTATTATCTATCTGCTTCCTTATTTCCCTAAATTAGGCAGTGCGATACCGTCTCCATTGATTGCCATCGTAGTACTTACTATCGTCAGTCTGCTCTTTGGTTTGGATGTCAGAACAATTGGCGATATGGGTAAGCTTCCCGATTCACTCCCGGTATTTTTGATTCCTAATATTCCATTCACGTTTGATACGCTGGCGACCATACTTCCTTATTCTATTGCTCTGTCCCTCGTAGGTTTATTAGAGTCCTTAATGACAGCGACGATCGTCGATGATCTGACTGATACAGAAAGTAATAAAAACAATGAATGCAAAGGGCAGGGCGTAGCGAACATCGTGGCTTCACTATTTGGTGGTATGGCGGGGTGTGCGATGATTGGCCAGTCGATCATTAACATCAAATCTGGCGGCTTAACCCGATTATCCAGTCTGATCGCCGGGGTTGTTTTACTGCTAATGGTGGTGTTTGTTTCTGATTGGTTGAAGCTGATACCGATGGCCGCTTTAGTGTCTGTGATGATCATGGTTTCAATCGGCACGTTTTCATGGCGTTCTGTTGTTGAGCTTAAAGACCACACACTCCCAACCAATGTAACCATGCTAGCAACCGTGGCGGTGGTGGTGTTTACTCACAATCTCGCAATAGGTGTTGCGGTTGGCGTGGTGCTATCGGCTCTGTTTTATGCACATGCTAGCAAGTCGATGGTCTTTATATCCGATGAGGTCGTGACCAACGAACTGCACACCACTCATCGAGTAAAAGGCCATGTCTTCTTTGCTTCTTCGGATGCCTTTGTTGATCTATTTGATTATGACAACGCCACGTCTTTAGTGACCATCGATATTTCGGATGCGTCTTTCCTAGATAACACGTCGGTTGAGGCGCTTGATAAGGTCGTATTTAAGTTCCGTAAAAAGGGCGCTTATGTAGAAGTCGCAGGAATGGATACCGTGAGTGCGAATCTGATATTCAAACACGCGATGTACCACAAACATAAAGATTTAACTGCGGTTTCCATTACGCACTAATCGTGGTTTAAGGTACTTTGAAAGCCTGAACTAGACATTGTTATGAAGATAAAGCGCTCATCATTGAGCGCTTTTTTGTTGATGTCGGTAGGGGAGTTCTACCGACCTATGACTGACCTTTATCGTTGGTATTTGAGTTCGATAAGGTGAATTGGTTGATAAGAGATTCAAGGTGATCAGACAGCTCTTCTAAATCATTACTGATTCCACGAGTCTCAGCCGCAGACTGCGATGTGTTGTCGGCGTGAGAAGTGATGGTTTCAACCTTTTGTTGAACATCTTCGGTCGCGTGTGTAGTAGATTGCGTCTGTTGTTGAATATTTTTCGCATGAGCCAGCACTTGTTTCATTTCTTCAACGACACCATTCATTTCAACGGACAGTGCGTCGATATCTGTTGAGCTTTGATGTGCTTGCTCGCAAACGCGATCGGCAGAAGTTAGCGACTCTTCACTGCCTTGCTGGAACTGATGAATGATTGACTCAATACTGCCAGTTGCCTCTGCCGTGCGTGATGCAAGATTTCGAACTTCATCTGCAACTACCGCAAAGCCCCGACCTTGCTCTCCCGCACGAGCCGCTTCAATCGCCGCATTTAAGGCTAGAAGATTGGTTTGGTCGGCAATGCCACGAATCACACTCAATATTGAAGAAACCTCTCCGGTTTGCTCATTGAGTGTCAGTATCTTGTGTTTCACTTCTTCTATGCTGCTGACTAGGTTCTTTATCTCACTACTTGCATCATGTGCTTGGTTAGCACTTTTACAGGCCACATCAGCGGTATGATTGATGAGCTCTGAAGCGGTTAAAGTGGCTTGTTCTACATTGACTTGCTGCGCCTGTATCCCTTCGATATTGTTTTGTACTTCAGCGGTTTCGTTTTGTTGATCGCTGGCGGCTTGCTCGGTAATTTGTGCAACACTGGTCAGTTGGTTGGCAGACGCATTCAGTTTGTGTGAGGTGTCTTGTACCTTCTCTAAGCTGTAGGAAACGGTGCCCATGAACGAGTTGATGGAGTTAGCAAGCGTGCCAATTTCATCCTTGCTTTGCTCTGGCAGCCGAGTTGATAGGTTTTTATCACTGCTGACTTGGGTCATAAAGCGAGAGGTTTGTTGAAGCGGGCGGACGATTATCTTGCGAATCAATCCCATAGTAAGAACGAATCCGGCAAAGGAGATCACCGCCATGATACCGATCGCTGTCATCGTTTGAGTATTGATCAGCGAGTTGACATGGCTAAGGTTATATTCAAGTCGAATTGCACCTAATACTTCCCCTTCTGGCGCCATATGACATGCCACACAATTGGTGCCGCGATAGTTCTCGCTCGACTTCATTGGCAGAGCAATAACCAAGCCTTTTCCCCAATCGGCTGAAAAGGGTTCGATAACGGTTTCACCCGCTAGCGCTCGTTTATCAATATCATCCACAGGTGTTTGGTTGTCATTGCCAGGCCCGTATAACTTACTTACCGCATCAGCACGTAATACACGAACATTTTCAATGCCTTCTTGAGCTAAGGCTTTCTGACGAAGGGTCTCTTTTTGTGCCATGGTGCCAGTGAGCATCATCATATTGAGGCTATCGAAATAGTTGCTCGCTTTATCGTGAAGCTGCTCACTTAACACTGAGTTTACAAGTTGCTTTTGCTGCGAATATTGAAAGTAGGTCGATATTGCTAATAGAAAAGTGAACACAATGGCGAGGGCCACTAGGATTTTAAAGGTGATTGTTGAGCGCATAAGGTGTTTTTATTAATTATAATGACGCGCATACTTTACGTGTAAGAGACTCTACCACCTATGAGGTATAACCGATTGTGTGACCACACTCCGGTTGTGGTTATGTTTCTGTGATGTAGCGAGTTTGTGATGATGTTCTTTGGGCGAATGAAAGGGAGTTTATCGTCAAATTTTAAGGGTATGAAAAGCCCAATAAACGTACATGACTTAAATAAACATGTTCAGCGGACTGTATTTATACTGGCCAAGCGTCACTATTAAAATCCACCTGCCAAAACAGGTGGATTTTTACTTTTACTTTTACTTTCAATTGCCGACTGCCGACTGCCGACTGCCGACTGCCGACTGCCAGTTAACTGACGGTTGAAAGGGGAATGGCGTCAGAGATTGATTTCTCTAATCTGATGGCAATAAATTTTGAGGTCGGAGTAAAGGTTCGTTCACCATAGCTGTCTAGAGGAACCAAAGGGTTGGTTTCAGGATAGTAAGCCGCCGCCTGACCCTGTGGAACGTCATAAGCTACCAGGGTAAACCCTTTTACTTTTCTCGTTACACCATCTTCCCAAAGCGACACCATATCGACCTTGTCACCCGGTTCAAAACCGAGCTTCAATATATCAGCTTCATTGATAAACAAAACTTCGCGCATACCAAAGACACCGCGGTACCGATCATTCAAGCCATATAGCGTGGTGTTGTATTGGTCATGGGAACGCATGGTTTGCAAGATCAAATCGGGTTTATTAGCACCCTGCAACACCGCTTCATTAATCAGATGTTTTGGCAGTTCACTGGAGCCAAACTGCGCTTTGCCGCTGAGGGTGTTCCATTGACGATTTGCGGCAGGATTGACTAAATGAAATCCACCCGGATTTTCCAGTTTCTGATTGAAGTCAGTAAAGCCCGGAATCGTATCTGCAATGAGGTCTCGAATATGTCCATAATCTTGAATGACCCAATTCCAATCGATTGGATGGCTGCCCAGTGTGGCATTGGCAATACCCGCGACAATGGCTGGTTCAGAACGTAAATGCTCTGATCGAGGTTCGAGCTGTCCGTAAGAGATGTGAACCATGCTGAAGGTATCTTCGACGGTGATGCCTTGTGGCCCATTAGCTTGTGTATCGATTTCCGTACGTCCCAAACATGGCAGAATCAGGGCATCTTGACCGGTAACAAGGTGAGAGCGATTGAGTTTGGTTGAGATATGAACGGTTAGGTCACAATTTTTCATCGCCAGATGCGTGCGAGGAGTATCGGGTGTGGCTTGCGCAAAATTACCACCTAAACCAATAAAGACTTTCGAGCGTTTTTCCTCCATCGCTTTAATCGCTTGTATGGTGTTGTGGCCTACATCTCGCGGGGCATTGAAGTTAAAGCGGCGTTCTATGCTATCAAGAAATTGGTTTGACGGTTTTTCATCGATGCCCATTGTACGATCGCCTTGGACATTACTATGCCCCCTAACTGGTGATAGCCCAGCACCTGGCTTACCGACGTTGCCGCGCAACAATTGCACATTGGCTACTTCTTTGATGGTTTGTACTGAATGACGATGTTGTGTTAGCCCCATAGCCCAACACATGATCACCTTTTCTGAACGGCGGTACATGTCTGCGACCATTTCTATTTCGCTTAAAGCTAACCCTGATTGTTCAGCGATATGCTCCCATGTTGTCGCATCAACTTCTGCTAAGTATTCATCAATACCTGTGGTGTGTTCGCTGATGAATTGACGATCAAATATGGCTTTTCCTTCGGTTGCGAGCGCATCACGTTCCCATTGCAGCAAATATTTAGCCATCCCACGAAAGACCGCCATATCGCCACCTAATGCTGGTCTTAAAAAAGCGGTATTGGTTGGTTTTGAACCATTGCTTAACATTTCAACTGGAACTTGAGGATTTTGGAAACGTTCAAGTCCACGTTCTTTCAATGGATTGAAACAGATCACCTGAGCGCCGCGTTTTACCGCTTCACGCAATGGTTCAAGCATGCGGGGGTGATTAGTACCTGGGTTTTGCCCGAGCACAAAGATCGCGTCTGCTTTTTCAAAGTCGTCAAAAATCACGGTTCCTTTGCCCACTCCGACCGTATCTTTCATGCCAATTGCACTGGCTTCGTGGCACATGTTTGAACAGTCTGGGAAGTTATTTGTTCCAAACGCACGGACGAAGAGTTGGTACAAAAATGCCGCTTCATTACTGGCTCGACCCGAGGTGTAAAATTCGGCTTGATGTGGGGAGTCGAGTTGTTTCAAATGCTTGGCTACGAGCGAAAATGCTTCGTCCCACGCGATAGGAACATAGTGGTCGGATGCAGCGTCGTACTTCATCGGATGGGTTATTCGGCCTTGGTATTCCAGCCAGTAATCTGTTTGTGATGACAAGGATGTTACGCTGTGTTCAGCGAAAAAATCAGGGTCCACAAATCGATTTGTGGCTTCCCAGTTCACGGCTTTTGCACCGTTCTCACAGAAGTTCACTTTACTGCCGTGTGGGGATTCACCCCATGCGCATCCCGGACAATCAAAACCACCGTTTTGATTCGTTTTAAGCATTGTTCGAATGTTTTTGATGGCGTTTTCGCTGCCCCACCAACTCTTAGTGACGGCTTTTAACGCCCCCCAACCACCAGCAGGACCTTTATATTTTTTTATCTGTTCTTTTTGGCTCACAACTGCACTCCTCACTCGTGGGAACGGCAGTAAACAAGGGAACCGGTAAAAACAGGCGCGTTATAAAAATAAGGCGGGAGTAAAACGGTTTTGATTATTTGGTATCGATACCTGTTTACTGCTTTGAATATTTAGAAATAGACTGGCTAATTGTTTGCCATGATCTAAATCAAAGGTTATGCCGTTAAGGGGCGGTGCGTCCAATTGATATTGCCGACTAAGTGATAAATAGAATCTATCATGGCGAGTAAATATGGAAAGTGTCGCTTTTGTCACAGTGATAAATAGACTTGTCACTGTGATAAATAAAATTTATTAGCCAGTGCGATGTGAGCTCTATTTTACGAGAGATTTGTTAATCAGCCTTGATATAGCTGAGTCTCCCATGATAGTTGCTGTCTATCACGCTATAGATAATTTAGATTTGACCTATATTTAAATTAGGCATACTTTGATTTAAATCAAAAATACCGTTGTTATTTTAGCTGTTGCTTTACAGATTGAGCTATTTCCCGTGATAGGTATTTTCAATCACAGAGAACCGTTAATGTACGACGAACGCGAAGAAGACGCTTCATTTCAAGGTTTTACTAATCATTCATGGATATAAAACAACTTAAGTATTTAATCGCTTTAGATCAAACGAAACACTTTGGTCAGGCTGCGACACTTTGTCATATTACTCAGCCTACGTTGTCGATGAGGATAAGGCGTTTAGAAGAAGAGTTAGACCTCGAGTTGATTTCAAGAAGTCAACGTTTTGAAGGGTTTACCGAAGCGGGTGAACGTATATTGGCTTGGGCAAAGACCGTCTTAGCGGCTCATGACGGTTTACAAGCCGAAGCGGCTAACTGCCGTGGTAAACTGGTCGGCTCGCTAAGAGTTGGCATGGTGCCTTTAGCCAGCCAAAACCCGATGCAGTTGATTAAGCCGTTAGCAGAAAAATTCCCTGAACTTCGCTTTCAAATTTTGTCGATGACATCTGAGCAGATCATAGACCAGCTCAATCGTAACCAACTTGATTTAGGCATGTGTTACACCGACCAGATCAATACGGCTTATTTTGACGTTATAGAAATGAACTCGACGGATTTAGGCATTCTGTATGACAGCCGATTCTTTGATTTTGCTGAGTCGGAAGTCTTATGGGAATCACTCAATAGCATTCCTTTGGGGCTTTTGTCTAAAGGCATGCATTATCGTCATTCGATTGATTTGAGCTTTGGTAGTAAAGGCCTAGTTCCGCAGACTTTGATTGAAAGTAACTCTACGTTTCACCTGATCCAAGCCGTTACCAGTGGCCTGTGCTGTGCTGTTATGCCGCTTAACTCTGGATTGGAAGAGCTCAATGAACAATTGCGTATCGTACCGATAGAAAAAGCCGTGGTGCATTCGCCTCTCGGTCTACTTAAGCGTAAACAAGAACCTTATTCGGCACTCACTGATCAGTGCTTTGCTGAAGCAAAACACTTGTTTAATCAGTGATGTTTGTTTAACCAGTGATGTCTATTTAATCAGTAATACTGGTTTAATAAGTAACGTTTTCAGTCTGAGTCGATATCGTCAAGCTGACTGTCTTTCCGGGTGATTTTATGAGATGTATAACTCAATCCTATATTGAACTGCCTGATTTTAATCAAGCGCCTCCACAGCCCAATGCCATGAGCTATCGAGAACTTACGGGCTATAGCATGGTGGTGGATGCACCTCTGGCAAACGAATCTGCATTGGCGATCAGTTATAACGGGATCAGTCAGGCGGTTATGATGGTGACACCCGGTCACATGGAAGACTTTGTGCGCGGTTTTAGTTTAAGCACCGGTATTGTAAAAAAATTCAGTGAGATTCGTGATATTGAGATTGGTGGCAATGGTGAATCTCATTTTGCGCAAGTAGAAATCAGCAACCGTGCTTTTTGGGACATGAAAACTCAGCGGCGTAACTTGGCTGGAACGACAGGCTGTGGTTTGTGTGGTGTTGAGGCGCTTGAACAAGCACTTCCGGATCTGGTTCCATTGCCATCGTCATTACCACCCAGTCCACTGGTTTTTCAGGGGTTGAGAGGGCGAATTGCTGAACATCAAAAAGCAGCCAAAATATCCGGTGCTTTACATGCCGCTTTGTTTGCGAATTCGAAAGGTGAAATTTCACTTTGTCGTGAAGACATCGGTCGCCACAACGCACTGGATAAACTAATAGGGGCGATGGCCGTGAACGAGATCAACCCTAAGTCGGGTTTCGCCATTATGACGAGTCGTTGCAGTTTAGAGCTTATCCATAAAGCCGTGCGTGCTGAAATCGCAACCTTGGTTTGTTTGTCGGCTCCTACCTCATTGACGGTCGAATGGGCAAGACGTAATCGCTTAAATCTGATTCACTTACCCAACAGCAGTCCACCTCGTTTATATAGCCCTGCGCCTTAATGTCATGTTTTTGTTTGGATAAAAAGAGAGACCATTGTGTCTCTCTTTGGTTTTTATGATAAATGATTATTGTTTTACGCGGTTTGGTGGTTAATTTATATCCAAATGGCTGTTTTGTTCAATTTAATAGCAAAAAATGTGGTTATAGCGTTGTGTTTCAAAGCTCATTCGATAAGATGAAAACACCTCTAATGACAGAGGTAGGGCAGCAATGGATACGCTGCTTCAATTACTATGGAATGTGACTTAATTATTGGACACATACATGAAATTCAAGATTACATCACCGATTATTGAACCTACGGAAGGCTCACCACATCAGTTAACGCAAACTCACGTTTCTCGTTTTACCTCTTTTAAGACAAGCTCCCCTTTGAACACCTTGTTCGACCACGTCTCTGCACGCTTCTTTACCGCTTATCGCTCCTATTGTTATTCGTTTTATAACTCTATTTCTATCTGAATTCCTTTGTCATCGGCTTGATGTACGAAGACTCACATCTATAAAAACTAAACAAATAAGTTAAAAACAATGAATATTAAAATGATGGGTAGCTCCCTAATTATCGCTGGTACCGCTCTCGGTGCTGGTATGCTTGCGATCCCAATGGTATTAGCTCAATTTGGATTGCTTAACGGCACACTGTTGATGGTTCTGATCTGTTTCGGTACTACTTACGCAGCACTATTACTTCTAGAAGCGACCATCAAAGCAGGTGGCGGTCTAGGACTAAACTCAATTGCCCGAAAAACCTTGGGTAAACAAGGGCAGTTGATTACCAACGGCCTACTTTACGCGTTATTGATTTGCCTATTAATGGCCTACATTCTGGGTGCGGGTGATTTGCTGAGCAAGTTACTGTCTAACTTTGGCGTTGAGATCACCGCGACCACGAGCCAAATCGTGTTTACCTTGCTTGCAGGTGCCGTTGTCGCAAGTGGCACCAGTGTGATTGATAAACTCAACCGTGCACTGTTCTTCGTGATGCTTGCTAGCTTGTTTGCAACCATGGTGTTCTTAGCGCCGAGCATGACTCAAGAAAACTTGATGCAGGTAACCAGCCATGACAACGTTGATCTAATCAAAACCAGTGCCATCCTGTTTACGAGCTTTGGCTTTATGGTTGTGATTCCAACCTTGGTTTCTTACAACCACGAAGCGACAGACAAACAGCTGCGTAACATGGTGATCGTCGGTTCTCTGATCCCATTAGTGTGCTACTTGTGTTGGTTGTTTGCGGTAGTCGGTAACTTGAGCGAAGAGCAATTCAGAAGCTTCAAGAACGTATCAGATTTGATGGCGGCGTTTGAGGCTCAGTCTCCTTGGGTGGGTAACGTTCTGTCTACCTTCACTGGCTTGGCGTTGTTGACCTCTTTCTTTGGTGTAGCAATGGCGTTGTTCAACCAGAACAAAGACATGTTCAATCAAAACACCGCGGTAACGTACTGCATTAGTTTCATCTTGCCGCTGGCGGGCTCACTGTTTGCTGCGGACAAGTTCCTACAAGTGTTGAACTATGCAGGCATCATCTTAGTGTTCTTGGCGGTCTTTGTTCCTCTGGTTATGGTTCATAAGCAACGCTTTATGAAAGTAGCGGAAGACAGATACAGCGCTGAAGGTGGCCGACCAATGTTGCTTTTCTCATTGCTATTTGGTTGCTTCTTGCTTGTCTCACAAGTGATCTAACAAAACAATTTGGTGGTTGAATAATTAGGGCGTGTTGACCTTTCGTGGTTAAATTTTGTTCGAGATAAAAGCGTTTTAATCGCGGCGAGGGGGGAAGTAGCCTAGTCACTCTAAGCAAATCCCCCTCAACAAAGAGTAAAACGCTTTTAGCCGAACCCTTCGGGCAGCGTTTGCTGGCCATTTCTACTACGTTATCGGCTTCTCATGTAGGCTAGCTACACATCGACGCCTCTGCCTTGTATAAATACCCAGCAACTCGCTGCAAAAATCAGCTCGAAAGATCAACACGCCCTAGTCACCAAGTTTCAGCTACAAAAGCTTCAGATACAAAAAAAGGAACGCATTGGCGTTCCTTTTTATTATCTGCTTATTAAAAGCAGATTGATTCAAAAGCTATTAACAAACTAATGCTAATTAACAAACCACCTTAACAGCCAAACCACCTTGAGACGTCTCACGGTATTTAGCGTTCATGTCTTTACCTGTTTCTAGCATTGTTTCGATAACTTTATCTAGAGAAACAGTAGGAGCAGAAGAGCGACGAAGTGCCATACGAGTTGAGTTGATTGCTTTCACTGCAGCAATACCGTTACGCTCGATACATGGTACTTGTACTTGGCCAGCAACTGGGTCACACGTTAGACCTAGGTTGTGCTCCATGCCGATTTCTGCAGCCATACATACTTGCTCTGGGCTACCACCCATAAGCTCAGCAAGACCAGCAGCAGCCATAGAACATGCCACGCCAACTTCGCCCTGACAGCCAACTTCAGCACCAGAGATAGAAGCATTACGCTTGTAAAGACCACCGATCGCACCAGAAGCTGCGAAGTAACGGATGTAGTCTTTCTCAGTTACTGTTTGAATGAACTTATCGTAGTAAGCCAATACCGCAGGGATAATGCCACACGCGCCGTTTGTCGGTGCTGTTACTACACGACCGCCAGCAGCGTTTTCTTCATTTACTGCGAAAGCAAACATGTTCACCCAATCAACAACCGTCATTGGATCGTTGGTTGTTTTTTCTGAAGTAATCAGAAGTTGGCGAAGTGAAGCTGCACGACGAGGAACACGCAGTGGACCAGGCAAGATACCTTCAGTATTCATACCGCGATCCATACACTCGCGCATCGTTCTCCAGATGTTAGCGAAGTAAGTGCGAGACTCTTCGTCTGAGTGGAAAGCCGCTTGGTTTTTCATAACCAGTGTACTGATAGAAAGACCGCTTTCTTTACACTGATTAACCAGCTCTTCAGCTGTTGTGAATTCGTATGGTGCTTTAATTGGGTTTTCTTCTTCTTTGCCGAAGCTCTCTTCGTCAACGATGAAACCGCCACCAATTGAGTAGTACGTTTTTGAGTAAGCTACTTCGTCATCAACCCAAGCATGAATGCTCATGCCATTCTCGTGTAGAGAAAGGTTCGAAGTATGGAAATTCATTCCGCCATCTTTCGGGAACGAAACAGTATGACAGTGCATACCAACAGGTAGACGTTCAGTTTCTTCTACGCGAGCAATGAAACCTGCGATAGAGTCGATATCCACTTTCTCAGGAGTATTGCCAGCAAGACCCATGATGATTGCGATATCTGTGTGGTGACCTTTCCCTGTCAGTGATAGTGATCCATATACGTCCACGGTGATTTTAGTGATGTCGCGCAATTTTCCCATTGAACGTAGGTCATCAATAAACTCTTTACCCGCTTTCATTGGTCCAACTGTGTGTGAGCTCGATGGACCAACACCGATTTTATAGATATCAAATACACTAATCATAGCGATTACCTCAAAAAGAGAGCCTCCCAAGGGGAGTAGGGAGGCTCATTTATTATCATTATATTTTTTGTCTAATCTCGCGATATAAGATGGATGCCATCTTATAAAAAAGGCTTGAGATTAAAGAGCGCCGTAGATTACAGAACTAATAGCCGCTAGACCACATAAAGCTGTAAAGATTTGCACAGGTGCTGAAGTTTTGTACTTAGCCATTGCTGGTACTTTCTGCATCGCGAATACAGGCATCAGGAACAGGATAGCTGCAATCATTGGAGCACCCATTGTTTCAATCATACCTAGGATGCTTGGGTTAACTACCGCAACAATCCAAGTTGTAACAACGATGAACGCTAGAGATGCTTTCTCAATCGTGCTGATTGAAGAACCAGAGCGAGACTTGATTAGACCAACAAGACCTTCATGAGCACCTAGGAAGTGACCGAAGTAGCTAGAAGTAATCGCTGCGAACGCTACTAGAGGACCCATGTAAGAGATAAGTGGAGACTCGTGAACGTTGGCTAGGTAAGAAAGTACAGAGATGTTTTGCGCTTGTGCTGTAGCTAGTTGCTCTGGAGATAGAGAAAGCACTACAGAGAATACGAAGAACATTACAAAACCCATCAGCATCATTGCTGCGCCGCCAGTGATCGCGTCAGTTTTCTTAACTGCGTCTTCACCGTATACACGACGTTGCTCTTTAGAGAACTGTGAAATGATTGGGCTGTGGTTGAAAGAGAACACGATGATTGGAATCGCAAGCCAGATAATAGAAGGCATTGAAGACCATTCTGGGCTTGTTTCCATCATTGAAGTGTTCCATTCAGGAACTAGGTAGAAAGACAGCGCTAGTAGGACGAATACTAGTGGGTAAACCATTGCTGAAGTTGCTTTAAGCATCAGTTCTTTACCGAATACAACACCTGCTGTCATAGCAAGGATCAGTGCACCAGAAAGAAGAGGACGTGGAATAGATTCCATACCCATTTGGTTTACTAGGAAAGAATCAACCGTGTTTGTGATACCAACACCGTAGATAAGAACGATTGGGTAGATAGCGAAAAAGTAAGCAAAAGTAATAATGTTTGCGCCAGTCTTACCGAAGTGCTCTTCAACTGTGTCTGTAATATCAGCTTCAGGGTTTTTAGCAGACAGTACGAAACGAGCTAGAGATTTGTGTGCGAACCAAGTCATTGGTGCCGCGATTAGAGCTAGGATAACTAATGGCCAAAAACCACCCGCACCAGCTTTGATTGGAAGGAATAGTACGCCAGCACCAACTGCTGTACCGAATAGTGATAAACACCAGGTAAAATCTTTATAGTTAAACTTGCTTGAATCTTTAACGGCATTTGCCGAAGAAGTTGTTGTGTTCATGTTAAATTACTCATTTTTTGGGAACAGGAAATAAGTTGGGGCTAATTCTGCAGAATTTTCTTCTGTAAAAAATAGATCTAAATCATGTAATGAAACGGCGTGTCACATGATATGCGAAAAACGGATTTTTGATCACGAAATTGGCGTGCTACAGGTGATTTATGCTCATGCTAGGTATTAGTTTTTATTATGCGAAAGGTGGGGTTGTTCAGATTTATACCAAGAAAACGTTTGCGTAAAATTGCATTAATAAATCTGTTCTATAGAAAGGCTGGATTTTGTTAACAGAGATTAAACAAAACGTAGTTGCTATGTAATTTGTTGCACTACATGTCGCTGCAGAGATTGGATGATTTGAGCTGTAACGCCCCAAATTAGGTGCTCTTCGAAGGGCATCGCAAAAACACGATGCTTGATTTGTTTAAAGTTAACTGTGTGGCTGTGTAACTTAGCTTGGTCTAAAACATAGGTGGCAGGCACCTCAAAAATCGAGGCTACTTCGTTCTCATCGATGATGGCTTCATAGTCAGGATCGACCATTGCAACAATCGGTGTCACAGAAAATTTACTAATAGTACTCAATGCAGGTAATTGGCCAACAATTTTAACTTGATCCGATCGAATTCCCACCTCTTCGTGGAGTTCTCTAAGTGCAGTGAATTGCATAGAAGGGTCGGAAAGTTCGTGTTTTCCCCCAGGAAAGCTGACTTGGCCTGGATGATGCTTTAAATGAGCGGCTCTTTTAGTAAAAATGACATGTAAACCATCTTCTCGTTCTACTAAACCGACCACCACTGCCGCTTTGCGCAATTGATCGCCACTGATATGCGAAACACGCTCTACAGATTCAGGATGATAGCCAACCGTAGGGTTAAGCTGGAACTGTTGAAGGAAGTTTTCTTTATTCATATCAAGCCAATATATTGATTATTATGATTTTAAGTATAGGCATAACCGTGGGCTGATTACCAATTTTGAGTTTGTCTTCATTTACTTACCCTTAGTTCAGTCATTAACTAAGCATAATAAAGGGGAGGGGGCAGTTATTCATCTCCTCAAACGAGGGGTTTTGCTATATTCAATATTTGTACATTTCCGAGTAAGCGTTACCCATGTCATAAAATTAGGTGATGAAACGTAGTTTTTTTGTTTAAGAATTTGATAACAATAACTTAGTAGACCATTCTAAAAAGAAATAGAAGAAAAGGTATGAAATGAAAGGAATCATATTCACCGAATTTTTAGAGCTTGTTGAAGACAAGTTTGGGCTAGAGCTTTTGGAAGAAGTTTTAGAGATGTCAGAAGACGAAGGGATCTACACGTCGGTCGGAAGCTATGACCACAAAGACCTTGTCAGGTTGATTATCAACTTGAGTAAGAAAACCGATATTGATGCAGCCAGTTTACAGCGTGTTTTTGGGCAGTCAGTCTTTAAGAACTTATTGGCCTCGCTGCCTAATAAAGCGAGCCTTGCTCATAGCACGACCACCTTTCAATTTATTCAACACGTAGAGCGCTATATTCACGTAGAAGTGAAGAAGCTCTACCCTGATGCGGAGCCGCCTGAATTCAGCTTTATTACCACGACTGAAGCACAGCTTGTTTTTGACTATAAAAGCGCAAGGTGCATGTCTCACGTTTGCTTAGGGCTTATTGAAGGGTGCGCTGAATACCACGGTGAATCTATCGCGGTTGAAATGACGCCGCAAAATGATGACCAAAGCGTGGTTAGGTTTAATCTCAAAGTAGAAAAGTGATATGGATCCGGCATCTGCCATAGAGAAGAAACTTAAGCGTCAAATCGCGGCCAGGAAAGCGGCTGAAGTGTTGTTGGAACAAAAGAGCCTCGAACTGTTTGAGGCTAACCAACAGCTTGAACTTGCTCTGCGTCAGTTAGAAAAGCGCTCCAATGCGAATATACGTCGTATTGAATTCCAAGAACAAATCGACAACTTGTTGATTGATTTCGGGCGAGCGTTCCTTAGAAATGATCTCGATGACGTCATGTTGTCACAATTGACGATGAATGTGACCAACAGTTACTTGATCGAAGCCAGTCGTTTGATTTTGCCTCCCAAGCTGATGCCTCAGTTACATACCTATGACTATGGTGACGAAGCCGTCGAGGTGATAGAGCAATACATTCAAGAACCTCATTGGCAAGGCAACTTGCTAACGGTGCCATTAGAGGTCGAAAAGGTCATAGTCGGTGCGTTAATCGTGAAGGTCAGGTTGTTAGACCAAGACTACGAATTCATTCAAAGCCAACTGTTGTTAGTGACTGACCTTATCTGCAGTGCATTAACTCATCAGCTTGCTATCAATCGAAATGTTGAGTCACGTAAACGAGCGGAAGAGTCCGAGAGGGCAACGCGCGACTTTGTGGCCATGATTAACCATGAATTAAGAACTCCGCTTAATGGTTTGCTAGGTAGTGCAGAATTGATCAGCGATACCGAACTCAGCAGTTCTCAGCGTGAAATAGTGAATAACCTGAGCCAATCTGGAGAGTTTCTCAGAACCATCATTAATGATTTGCTTGATTTCAGCAAAATCAATGCAGGGATGTTGGATCTTATTCCCAAGAAATTTGCGTTGCATGATTTGAGAAATACGATTGAAAGTATCTTCGTCAATCGCGCGATTGAGAAGCAGATCGAATTTAATATCAGTGTCGCATCTAACGTACCTTCTCATTTCCAAGGCGATTTAGAGCGTATCACGCAACTGTTTGTAAACTTAATCGGTAATGCGATCAAATTTACAGAAGAGGGGCACGTCAATGTCGATATTGAGTGGGACAAAAACCAGTTTGTTTTCTCAGTGGAAGATACTGGGGTAGGCATTGCCGAATCTGCACATAAGACGCTGTTTGAACCTTTTACTCAGGCGGATAACTCAAGTAGCCGAAACTACGAGGGTACCGGGCTTGGGTTAGCGATTTGTCGTAAGCTGGTGGCTTTAATGAATGGCGATATTGGGGTGACCAGTATTGTTGGCTCAGGTACTACGTTTACCATCTCGATTCCTCTTCAGGTTGTCGACGTACCAGCAGAGAGCGATAGTGTCGCCAAAGGCTTTGAATCTGAAGTCGAATTGTCACTGCTTGAAGTGCTCGTAGTTGATGATATTAAGATGAACCAGATCATCATCCAACAAATGTTACGTAAACATGAGATTGAACCTGTTATTGCAAGTAACGGTGTAGAAGGACTCGAGCTAGCCTCAGATAATGACTACGACATTGTGTTCATGGATTGCAGAATGCCAGTTATGGACGGCTTTGAAGCGACAGAGAAGCTAAGAAATAAAGGGTATTCGAAGTCTATAGTTGCACTGACTGCCGGAACGACGCTTGAAGAGCGGGAACGCTGTATTCAATGTGGAATGGATGACATTCTTAGTAAGCCTTATACGGCCAACGACCTTAAAGAGATGCTCAAGAAGTGGGGTGTTACGCCTGCGAAAGTAACTTAGAGCTTGTTAGCTAAAGTAACTTAGAGTTTGTTAACTAAAGTAGCTTAGAGCTTTTTAACTAAGGTAACCTAAAGATTGTTAATTAAGCATCGCTAGTCAGAAGTGGTCATTCACACGCTCTGGCTCAGAGACTAAAAAAACCGAAGTGATCTTACGATCCTTCGGTTTCTTTTTATTTCGGTTTCTTCTTATATAGAGCTTTTACTGGCCGTTAAGCAGCGAAACTGTCAGTTAATGACGTTATGCTTAGCATTCTTCAAGCACAGGCAGAATGCGACTTAGCTTATCGAGCGTCTCTTGGTATTCAGAGGCACAGTCACTATCGAACACCACACCGCCGCCAGCCCACGCATATAGCGTGTTGTTTTCAGCAACTAATGTACGAATGGTAATGCTGGTATCCATTCTGCCATTTCGGCTGATGTAGCCGATGCTGCCGCAATAAGCGGAGCGTCGATGGGGTTCTAACTCTTCAATGATCTGCATTGCTCGCACTTTTGGTGCTCCGGTAATCGACCCTCCAGGGAAACAGGCTCTCAGAAGGTCAGTTGCAGAGTATTGGTTATCAAGCTCTGCTCGTATCGTGCTCACTAAGTGGTGCACGGCAGGGAAGCTTTCAATATCGAAGAGCTTTGGTACATGAACCGATCCCGGCTTTGCGACTCGGCCAATATCATTACGAAGCAGGTCGACGATCATCAAGTTTTCTGCCTGATCTTTATCGGCGTTGACCAGGTCTTGTGCGTTGGCATCATCAATCATAGGGTTTTCAGAACGAGGGCGTGTGCCTTTGATCGGTTTTGTTTCAATGGTGCCACTATTGAGTTCTAAGAATCGTTCAGGCGAAACACTGATGATTGCGCAGTCGGCCAAACGGATGAAGCCAGAAAAGGGTGCCGAATTGTATTGCTCTAACTTTTCATAGGCGAGCCATTCGCTGCCTTGGTAATCGGCACGAAAACGCTGAGCCAAGTTAATCTGATAGCAATCGCCGGATAACAGGTACTCTTGAACACTATCGAACTTGTTCGCATAGCTATCTTGACTCATGTTGGATTGCCATGGCGTCGTTAATCCAAAGGCAGGTTGGATTACTGCATTGTGCTTTGACTGCGAGGTTAACCAATCGAGATGTGAATCAATATTTTGGCCGACAATACATGCCGCCTTCAGTTTGTGATCAACGATCACAGCCCACTCATACAAGCCAACCGCCATATCTGGCGCAGAAATATCACGCTTAGCAAGAGAGGGCAGAGCTTCTACTCGTCGCCCTAAATCGTAACTAAAATAGCCTAAAGCGCCGCCAGTGAAAGGCAGTTCAGGATGCTCACTGGTTGCGGGTAGCAATTGCTGCTGATATTGGTCGAGTAGTTCGAAAGGGTCTGACTCTGAAACCTCGCACGTCTCATTAACATTAACGGTCGTTTCTGCACCGATTGTCTCGAAGGTGGCGATGGGTTGAGCAACTAAAATGTCGTATCGACTATCAACGTGGCTTTCTGAAGCAGAGCGTAATAGCATTGCCCACGGTAGGTTTTCAATATGGGAAAACAGCTGTTTAGCTAAAGTTGATTGATATTCAAGCGGCTTGATTTGGATAGAGCGAAATTCGTTGTTATTCATTTGTTTAATTTGTGACAAAGAGTTCGATCACTGCATGGCGTGTGAGAGGAAGCAAGAGTATCATAAATTGAAAATAAAATGGGTTCTTGATTAGAACGGTGTAATACAAGTGGTTTAGTTTACAGCTATGCAAGCGATTGCTAAAGCAACTAAATACAGCTCAACACAATAAAAAGCTAAGCCAATTAGGCCTGAACAGTCAAACCATGAACCCACATGGAACCAGAACAATAAAGAGGCATGCAATGACGGTTATTCGTAAGCAAGATGTGATCAGCAGTGTCGCTGACGCACTTCAGTACATTTCTTATTATCACCCTTTAGACTTTGTCCAAGCCCTAGAAAAAGCGTATGAGAAAGAAGAGAGCCAAGCAGCAAAAGATGCTATCGCTCAGATTCTGATTAACTCGCGTATGTCTGCGGAAGGCCATCGTCCAATTTGTCAGGATACGGGTATTGTTACTTGTTTCGTGAACATCGGTATGGATGTTAGGTGGGAAACGGATCAAACAGTACAACAGATGGTTGATGAAGGCGTTCGTCAAGCTTACAACAATCCAGATAACCCATTGCGTGCATCTGTCCTAATGGACCCTGCAGGTAAGCGTATTAATACAAAAGACAACACACCAGCGGTTGTTCACATTAATATGGTTCCAGGCAACAAAGTTGAAATTCAAATCGCGGCAAAAGGCGGCGGTTCTGAGAACAAAACCAAGATGGTCATGCTAAATCCTTCTGATGACATTGCAGAGTGGGTAGAGAAAACGCTGCCAACGATGGGTGCTGGTTGGTGTCCACCGGGCATGCTAGGTATAGGTATTGGCGGTACGGCTGAAAAAGCAGCGGTACTAGCGAAAGAATCTCTGATGGAACACATCGATATCCAAGACCTTATCGACAAAGGTCCAGAGAACGCTGAAGAAGAGCTTCGTCTTGATATCTTCAACCGTGTAAACAAGCTTGGTATTGGTGCACAAGGTCTTGGCGGTCTAACCACTGTCGTGGACGTAAAAATCAAAACAGCGCCAACGCATGCTGCGTCTAAGCCAGTATGTTTGATCCCTAACTGTGCGGCAACGCGTCACGTACACTTCACATTAGACGGCAGCGGCCCAGCAGAGCTAACACCACCTAAGTTAGAAGAGTGGCCAGACATCACTTGGGAAGCGGGCGCAAATACACGCCGTGTTAACCTTGATGAAATAACCAAAGAAGACGTACAAGAGTGGAAGACAGGCGAAACAGTTCTTCTATCAGGCAAGATCTTAACCGGTCGTGATGCAGCGCATAAGCGTATTCAAGGCATGCTTGAAAGTGGTGAAGGCCTACCAGAAGGCGTTGACCTGAAAGGTAAGTTCATTTACTACGTAGGCCCTGTTGATGCGGTACGCGATGAAGCGGTTGGTCCTGCTGGCCCAACAACCTCTACTCGTATGGATAAGTTCACTGACATGATGCTAGAAGAAACAGGCATTATGGGCATGATTGGTAAAGCAGAACGTGGCCCTGCAACGGTAGAGTCAATCAAACAACATAAATCGGTTTACCTGATGGCGGTTGGCGGTGCAGCTTATTTAGTCGCGAAAGCAATTAAAAAAGCACGCGTGGTTGCGTTTGAAGATCTCGGTATGGAAGCGATTTACGAGTTTGAAGTTGAAGACATGCCGGTAACGGTCGCGGTTGACTCTAACGGCGTGAACGCGCACCAGATCGGCCCTGATACGTGGAAAGTGAAAATTGCTGAAGCTGAAAAAGCATAATTTACCGAAGTCAAAAGTCGTAACAGGCGCTAGCTTCAGCGTTTGAATTGCAATTCTTGACAGAAAGTTGAAGACAAAAGTGCAGCATTATTTGCACTTTTGTCTTATTATCAATGATATAGTGATAAACACATCGTTTGATATAAGAATATAGGAGAGAGGAATGCCTCGTTTTATTCAGATCCTACAGATTATCTTGGCAGTGGTGATTGGTGCTTTTGTTGGATATGACCTGATCTTGAAAGGGATCAGTATCTTTGATAATAAATACGTGACAATTACTTGTGCGCTTTGGCTAATTGCAGAGATTGCACTGTTTGTTATCTACAAGTTGATTGAAGACGATTAAACGTCGGATACCGCAGAAAAATTCTAAAGCCCCTGATTATGAATGTAGTCAGGGGCTTTTATTCATCTAGCATTAAGAATGTGTATTGCATACTCACTACTATTAGAAAAAGAAAAAGCATACATACTATCCCAACAGGGAAAGAACATAGGCTGCCTCTCTATTATCATAATCAGCTAGCCTAACTATCACGGAGTCGTTCAAATGAAACACCTAACTCAAGAAATGAGTGACTTTATAAGCAGAGGAACGGATTCTCACATTCGAGTAGCGGTCACGGGGCTTTCTCGTGCGGGTAAGACAGCATTCATTACTTCGCTGGTTAATCAGCTTCTTCATACGTCTACCCACAAAAATCTGCCTCTACTTGCATCAGCGAGAGACGGAAGAATTATTGGCGCTAAGCGCATTCCTCAACACAACATGATGATCCCACGTTTCTCTTATGATGAAGCTATGGAATCGTTGAATGCTCAGCCACCAGAATGGCCAGTGCCGACGCGTGATGTCAGTGAGATTCGTCTAGCAATCAAATATAAGCCAGCCAAAGGCGCAAAGAAGCTACTGAGTAAAAACAGTACGCTCTTCCTCGATATTGTCGATTACCCGGGAGAGTGGCTACTTGATTTACCCTTGTTGGATATGGACTTTGATACGTGGAGTCAATCTCAATTCGCAGCGTTGAAAGGCGACAGGGAAACCTATTCACAAGACTGGAACGCAATCCGCGGTGACATTGATTTATTAGCAGATGCTGACGAAAAGAAACTGGTCGCGATTGCTGATAGCTACACTCAATATCTTCATACTTGTAAGGATAACGGGTTGCACTGGGTGCAGCCGGGTCGATTCGTATTGCCGGGTGAGCTTGAAGGTGCGCCTGTTCTGCAATTTTTCCCGTGCATAGCACCAGAAGATAAGTTTTCAAAAACCAGTAACTACGCAGTATTGAAAGCGCGTTATGAAGAGTATCAACAAAAGGTCGTAAAAGCGTTTTACAAGAATCACTTCGCGACGTTCGACAGACAAATCGTGCTGGTGGATTGCTTACAGCCGCTCAATGCGGGCTATGACTCTTTCATGGATATGCGTGGCGCATTAGAGCAGCTATTAAAGAGCTTTAAGTACGGGCGAAGCAATATCTTAAGACGCTTATTCGCGCCGAAGATCGACAAGATCTTGTTCGCAGCCACCAAGGCTGACCACGTGACACCGGATCAACATCCGAACTTGGTGTCGCTGTTACAACAGATGGTGCATCCTGCTTGGCAACAGGCGGCGTTTGAACACATCGACATGAGCTGCATGAGTATCGCGTCTATTCAAGCGACGAGTGCGGGTTATATCTCGTCAGGTTCAGACAATGTCCCCGCATTGCAAGGTGTGACTTTAGATAACGTACCTCAGACCATGTATCCGGGAGAGGTACCGCGTAAACTGCCAAACAAACAGTATTGGGAAACCAACCAGTTTGATTTCACAAGCTTTAGGCCGATTGAACAGCACTCTGACGAGCCTTGTCAGCATCTGAGAGTCGACAAGGTTTTAGAGTATCTCATTGGCGACAAGTTGAAGTAATTGAGGCAATCAAAATGAGTGAATTAAAAACAAAACAGGTCTTTGATGAACCTTTGAAGACCTCATTCGATGAGCCGGATAAGAATGAAGTTAACCCAGACTTGGGTGCTCAAAAACTGTTTACCGAACAAGAAAAGTTTGTGCCCGTTACACCACAAGTAGAAACCGATCTTGATGGTGATGCTGAGCAACAATTGGAACAAGTGATTCGACCGAGCAAAAAGAAGAAGTGGTTTGGAACTGGCTTGTTAGTCGCTTTCTCCGGTTTAGTCGGTTGGCAAGCAATTGACTCTGTCATTACCGCGATTCAAACAGCAGACTGGCTCGCGTTAGGTTGGGCCGGCTTTATTGCTGCCATTGCTTCATTAGGCTTGGGTGCAATAGGCAAAGAGCTGTGGAAGTTACGCTCATTGAAAGATCATTTCAGCGTTCAAGAGCAGAGTGAAGAGCTACTTCAGAGCCAAAGTGTCGGCAAGGGTAAAGCGTTCTGTGAACACATTGCGAAGCAGGGCGGTATTGTCGCTGAATCACCCGCTTATGATAAATGGCGAAACAGCATTAACCCTGCGCACAGCGATGCTGAAGTCTTGGATATGTATGATGCACTCGTTGTTGCCCAACAAGATAAAGTGGCGACTCAAATTGTCACTAAGTTCTCGACCGAATCGGCCGCTTTGGTTGCTGTGAGCCCATTGGCGGCTGCCGATATGTTGCTGGTGGCGTGGCGCAATTTCACCATGATAGACAAGCTTGCTGATGTGTATGGCATTGAGCTTGGCTACTGGTCGCGTATTAAGTTGTTCAAGTTGGTGTTGATCAACATGGCAGCTGCGGGTGCCAGTGAACTCGCGATAGACGCGAGTATGGACCTCGTCTCGATGGATCTTGCAGGCAAGGTTTCAGCTCGAGCAGGACAGGGGCTCGGTGTCGGTATTCTCACCGCGAGACTGGGTTTAAAAGCCATGACATTGCTGCGTCCTATGCCTTGGCATAATGAGCGAAAAGTAAAAATATCAGATCTTCGTAAAGCCGTCCTTTCTGAAATAAAGCGCATTACGCTTAAATAGAGTGAGTTGCTTATCAATAAAGCGCATTACGCTTAAACAAAGCGAGCTACTGACCAATAAAGCGAGTTACTTAGCAATAAAGTGTATGACATTGAGTCGTTTGCGAGTGAAGAGTAAACATATGTTTACTCTTCTTCTTGACTGAACTCAGAGCTTAATCCACACTACTGTCAACTTATCCTGACACCTATAATAGGACTATTTGTGCGTCTTGAAGTATTGTGTGAAGACAGACTCGGCTTAACGCGTGAGTTGCTCGATATCTTGGCCTCAAAAAGCATTGATTTAAGAGGAATCGAAATTGATGTTAAAGGCATTATTTACTTAAACTGTCCTGATATCAATTTTGATGCTTTTAGTGAACTTATGGCTGAAATTCGCCGAATTTCAGGTGTGAAGGATGTACGTAAAATCCAATTTATGCCAAGCGAAAGGCATAACACAGAGTTGATTGCTCTGCTGGCAAACCTACCTGACCCTGTGATAGCGATTGACCTTAAAGGCTCAATCGATATGGCAAACCACGCTGCATTGAACCTCTTTAATAAGCAAGAAGACGAAGTGATCGGTGAGCCGCTAGCGACGTTCGTTCCTAGCTTTAACTTCGCTCGTTGGATTGAAGGCGATGTAACGCGCCATCGTGAAGTTGTGGTGTTAGATGGTTTAGATTTCTCTATTGAGATCCTGCCGATTTACCTTGGTGGTGATGTGAACGAAGCGGTACTGGCTAGCGCGGTAATGACAATTCGTTCTTGCAACCAAGAGATGAACACGCCAGACGCAATCCCTGAACAGAATAACCTAGGCTTTGAACACTTTGTTGGTGTCTCTAATCGCCATAAAGCCTTGATCAGCCAAGCTAAGAAACTGGCTATGCTGGATCAACCTCTGCTTATTGAAGGGGACACTGGTACGGGCAAAGAGATGCTGGCTAAAGCGTGTCATAACCGTTCGAACCGAGCGTCATTCCCATTCTTGATTCTAAGCTGTGCATCGATGCCTGATGACGTAGCGGAAACGGAATTGTTTGGTCATGCTCCGGGTTCATTCAATCATGAACAAGGTCATAAAGGCATTTTCGAACAAGCGAATGGCGGTACTGTATTTTTAGATGAAATTGGCGAGATGAGCCCACATCTACAAATCAAACTGCTGCGTTTCCTACAAGATGGTTCATTCCGTCGTGTTGGTGAAGAAGAAGAGATGCACGCGGATGTTCGTATTATCGCATCAACGCGCCATCGTCTTTCTGAATTAGCCGACTCAGGTTCGTTCCGTGAAGATCTGTTCTACCGCTTGAACGTGCTGACTTTATCGATTCCTGCTTTGCGTGAACGTTCAAACGATGTTGCCCCATTACTGGAGCTATTCGTTGCAAAGTACGCACAGCAATTAGGCATGTTGAAACCAAAGCTGACTCAAGAACTAATCGACCAATTAGGTAATTACCAATGGCCGGGCAACATCCGTCAGTTAGACAATATGGTTTTACGTGCACTAACAGAGTTGGATTCAGATACGTTAACGGTTGAGCAATTCCACCTGCCACAGCTTGAAACCATGACGGCTGGAATGGCGAACTTGAGCTTAGACGGCTCGCTTGACGAGATCATGAAAGACTATGAATCTCAGATTCTAGAGAAGCTCTACCAGTCTTTCCCATCAAGCCGTAAGCTTGCAAAACGTTTGAATGTATCTCACACCTCAATTGCGAATAAGCTTCGTGATTACGGTATTAGAAAGAACTGATCGAATAAGAACAAGATTATGGAAGATTTGAGTACACCGGAGCGCATTTATAAGCGGGACGGTAACCTGATTCTGAGAACGGCTGAAATCGACGACGCAGCGATGATCAGTGAGTACTTTCAGGTTAACAGAGAGTACCTGAAACCTTGGGAACCGATTCGAGAAGACGCGTTCTTTGATAGAGCGAGTTGGGCGCAGCGACTGATCAAGTTAAACGAGCTTCATAAAATGGGACTAGGCTATTACTGTTTACTGATTAATGCTGACTCTAATGAAATGTTAGGCACAATATCGTTCAGTAATTTGTCTCGTTTCCCGTTCTACGCCTGTAATGTGGGTTACTCATTGAGTCAAAGTGCACAGGGCCACGGTTACATGCGCAGAGGCTTGAGCATGGCAAAAGACTACATGTTTGATGTGCAGAACATGCACCGCTTAATGGCGGGCTACATGCCTCACAATGAACGCAGTGCGGGTGTATTGAAACATCTTGGCTTTGTTCGAGAAGGCTTCGCCAAAGAATACTTACAGATTAACGGTAAATGGGAAGACCATATACTGACCGCGTTAGTTAACCCTAACTGGGAAGACAAACGCAATGTCTAGACTAAATAGTATCTAGGCGTAAGAACAGGTAATGAATTTAAAGGCAGCGAATATCAAGCGACCTCTAGTCGCCGCTGTATCGAAAGAACATATAGGCATGGTAAATCCATCAGCCTGAGAAGATATTTGAGGAAATTTGATGTCATACACAACTTTGGACGAATACCAAAGAAAATGGATTTTCACTCACCAGTCAATGCCGCTGCCGGCAGAGGATTTGGAAAAGATTAAACCAATGACACAGGCGAGAGCATCTCAGTTTTGGAAAGAGAACGTGAGCCCTCAAAGCCCTGATGCGGAAAGACTAAGTTCGCAAGACTGGCCAAGCAAAGCATCGAACTGGAATGAAGAGATCAGCTGGATGGCGAATTGGGAAGCCGACGAACCAGAAATGCCAGAAGAAATCCTAAACTTCATTGATTGGCAAGATGACGTAACTGTTTATTTTTGTTACGAAAAATACAACGTCCTTGAAACTAAATGGTCAGTATTTAAGAAACACTGGAAGAACTTTTTGTTCTACGATGATGGCCCAATTTTACTAGGTCGTCGCCGTTCAGAAGCACTTTGGTTTGCAACAAATGGTACCGTTAAAATTGGCAACCGAGCTTAAGTAAGACACTACTTAATCAAGCGAATGTTGAACAAAAGATTGATAAAAAGCGAGCTCTGAGCTCGCTTTTTTTGTGGCTAAAGATCGTCGAGGATCATCGTTAAATACACGCCATTTGAAGCCGATTTCTGATGAGGGTTTCCATTAGCTTAGATCTAGTAATTTTCGAAATTGAGATCGCTATCTCATTGGCTTGGTTGAAGTTTTGTGGGTTTGGGTTATCTTTATAGTACTGCCTTAGTGGAGGTGAAGTATTATGATTTGGGATACTCTCGAACGTGTAAATAAACTTCGCAAGGAAGCAATGGAAGATCCAGAGTTTTTGGATTCAGCAAAAATGCATGAGCAATGGCTTTTAAGCGAAACTCATAATCAATCGAACAAAGGAGCTAAAGAGAAGAAACCGAAAAAGTTATCTGATATTTATGAAAATACGGATTTTCCTATCAACCCAACAGGAACGAAACATTAACAATGATGAACTGCAATACGGCTAAGGCTCTTAACCAAGATGCGATAAGTCGACTAAACATACCAGCCTTAAGCCACCAATAAAAAAGCCACTTTCAACGAATCGAAAGTGGCTTTTTCTTTACTAGTTAGCGCTCCAATCTATTGAGCCCTGAAACTAGTTATTAATCAGGCTTAACCCGCTTGGTAATGCATCACCAAATACGCGCTTAGACTCGCTCTCAGAAAGTTCAGTCACTTCACTCACTAGCGTTAGCCATGAATCAGGTACCTTGCTTTGCTTTAGCTTCTCAATCACTTGATTACGATAGTCGTCAGAGATATCAAATTGACGGTCACCGGTTTTACGGCAAATCATCACAGCAGCGAAGGCGATCATCTGCTCTTTCTGCCAGTTCTGTTCAAGCAGTTTTGGTAACCACTGTTCAGCTTGCTCTCTAGGAATTACGCTGTGTTGGCTGCCATACAAAGGCGTTCTTGATGCTAATCGACCTAGCGCCCACCAGTGAGCTTGTTCAAATTGGTTGTGATTAATCGCTTTGCTCAAGAACCAGCTTGCCAGCAGCACTTTGTCTTCCACTTCCAGTTGCTCAAGTGACGCCGCTAAGCGAACCATGGCTTCATAACCATTGTCTTGCGCATCTTTGGCTGTCTTAGGGTTTTTCATTGCCCCCGGGTGAAGGTACTTAGCGATGTCAGCCAAGATACTCTCTTGCTGCTCTTGATTCAGGCCACCCGCAACACGACGCCAGAATACCCACCAGTCCGTCCAACCTTGGTGGTTCTGGAATTGAATGTTTTGTTGGTAAAGGCCCCAAATTTGTTCGATACGCCATGAATCAGTCGGATCGCCAAAGCCGGGACGCAGCGAGTAACCCGCCAAACGCAGCCAGTTCTTCTCGTGTGCTTCTGAACGACGGCGGCGTTTACGACCTAATGAAAAGGTATCAAACAGATGGCGAAGGGTCGTGAAGTCCCATTCATCACGCTTACCAAGTCGCTTCTCAAGATCTTTCGATAGTGTTTTGATCTCTTTCGATTCAGCACTCTTCTTGTTGCCGCTGTACAGGCGAGAAATCAACTCCTTACATTCATCCAGTCTTGGGTGAAGTTTAGCGGTATCAGACTTATCGCCTTGCTTGTTTCTTACTTCAAATTCAAGCAACCAACGCTTAGTGTCATCTTCCGTGCTCACACACTCCATTTTCAGTGTGCCGACTTCCGTTAATTGACACGCGAGCAATACTTCGACGCGTTCTTTTTGGTTGGCTTGGAGCTCTGCAGTACCTGAACCTTCCAGTGTAGAAATATACGGTGGAAGAGGGGAGAACAAGTCGGCGTCGACATTGACCATCACACCATTTTGAATAGCGGTGTCATGAGCAATTTGATCGTGTGTTGAAGTCAGAAGATTAAATCGTACCGGCTCACCTAAAGTCAGCGAGAAACGACGGCTGTTCAAGCGTATCTCTTGGCCTTCTTCGGTTCCTTTGGCAAGCAGACAAAGCGCTTTACCCATCTTGTTCTTCTCTTGTAGATGCAAGAAGTAAGAACGAGCAGCACCGCCACCGATTTTCAGTTGTGCACCACGGCGTGCTTTACCAAAGGCTACTGCACCAAGGGCTACAGACCAGTCTGGATGAGGGTTATCAAGCACTGTGATTGGAGAACCGTTCCAGTTGCCCAGTAGCTGAGTAATTCGCTCTGTTACCAGCTCACTGTTGAACACACCACCATTGAGTAGCACACCAACAGGAATTGCAGGTTTGGTATCATCAAACTCGACAGAGTCTGACTTTTCCAATGCGGCTTTTGATACTTGCTGATGTGTCGCTAGGAATTCGGCAACGTGCTTACTTACCGCAGGATCTGCTGCGTAGGGTAGGCCGAACTCAACCACCGCGCTACGTCGTTTGTCGGGTACTTCCGTAAACTCAGAAAGTGGGAAGAAACCTTCCAGTGCAATCTGATGAACTTCTTGTTTCGTTAAACCAATACTTTTGGTACCGCCAAGTAGTTTTGAACCGCTGCCCAGCATGGTGATCTTCACATCGTCTGGCGCGTTAGCAGAAAGCAGGCTCTCTTTTGCGGCGCGAGTTTGCTGAATAAGCTTGGTTAGGCTAGACGCATTCAACTTTTTGTTTTGATTAAAGCGTTGCTCTGCAAGGTGGGCAAGGGCTAAATCTAGGTTATCACCACCGAGCATTAAGTGTTCACCAACGCCGATACGGTCGAGTGCGAGTTCTTGGTCATCGCTATTGTTTGAGTTGAAGCTAGCTTCGATCAAACTTAAATCTGTGGTACCACCGCCAACGTCACACACTAGAATCAGCGGGATCTGCTGAAGTTCATCCGCTGCGGTTTGTTGATGACGGGCATACCAGTCATAACAAACGGCTTGCGGCTCTTCGAGCAAAAGAATCTTACTTAAACCAGCAAGTGCTGCCGCTTCGAGTGTCAGCTTACGTGCTGTCTCATCGAATGAAGCAGGAACAGTTACTACAACGTCTTGGTCTTCAAGTTTATTGCTTGGGTTACGGTAGTTCCATGCTTGACGGATGTGGTTCAGGTAGCTTGCGCTTGCGACAACAGGAGACACCTTATCGACGTCAGTTGCGCCTGCCCACGGCAGAATGTCGGAGTTACGATCAACCGCTTGGTGAGATAACCAGCTCTTAGCACTGGATACTTGGCGGCCTTCAACTTTTGCGCCCAGTTCGCGCGCCCATTCACCGACGATGACGTTTTGAATATCGCCTTCAACTAAGCTCGGTTCCCAAGGCATGGTGAGATCGGAAGGGGAGATCTGACCTTGTGCAGGATGATAACGAAATGATGGAAGTAGGGGCTTGCGAACCACTTCACCGGGGCCGATGAGTTGGTCAATATCGAAAAGAGATACGGGAGCATGTTGTAGGTCGTCGTTGATTTCACAGTAAGCGACAACAGTATTGGTTGTGCCTAAGTCAATGCCGACTAAAAAACGAGGAGATGCCATACAAAACCTTATTCTGCCAAAGTGATGACCAGTTAATGGATAGTCTTGGTCTTATTATTGTCTTTGGAATGCTTTTAATACAGGGCTAGGGAATCGCATTGATAAAATAACGGCACCCGTTAAGGTGCCGTTGATTCATTATGCTTGTTCGTTTGAGTCGTTATTCGAGTCTTCACGAACATCGAACTCAACGTGCCATTTCTGACCATTGTCTGTGGCAATCGCTTCTAGGTATAACGTGCCTAATTCAGTAACACGAGACGCCAAAGTCACGGGAACTACTTCGCCTTCGCGACGACCTTCAGAAACAGGCAGTGTCACTTGGATTTCAGGAAGCTCATCCAGATCTTCTGGAGCCCAGTGATCAAGGTGCGTACCCGCTTGGTCTTCACGACGGGTGGTTGAACCAAAGAATTGGAAATGAACTGGCTGACCAATCACTAGACCGAACTCTTGGCTAGGCACTTGAACGCTTGAGCCTTCTTCCATACCAAATGGCGCAACACACAGTGCTTCCATTGGAGGCGCCATACCTGGGATGGCTGGCATCGCGCTTTCAATTCCAACGTAGTAAGAAGATGCGATACCACCACGGATACGAACGCCTTGGCCACGACGAACTGCGCCGTAGTAAGAAGCGCCACTCGCAACCGCTAGGTCTAAGTCTAAACCTGAAAGTTGTTTAGCAAATTCAGCGTCTGCATTAATTAGCCATTCATTGATCGTGTCTGAAAGACGATCAGCAAGTAGATTAGATTTTAGAACACCACCATTGAACAGTACCGCTGTTGGTTTGATGAAGTCTGCCGCTGGCGCTTCTGACCCTTGCGCTTCTGTACCGGGCATACCGGGCATGTTTGCAAACGGGTTGAAATCTTGTTGAGCGGTTTCACTATTTCCAGAAAGCGCGTTCGCTTGCTTAGAAAGGAATGCAGCAATGTGACGAGTAATACCTGCGTCTTGAGCGTAAGGCAGACCCATTTGAGTCAGTGCGCCACGCGTCTTTTGTACTGGGTGATCAGTCACCGCTACTTTCGGGAAGAAGCCATCAACCAATGTTTGTTGTACTTCTTGCTGAGTCAGATCTGTTTTCAGTGTTGCGCCCAGTAGTTTAGAGCCACGGCTTGGAACAACGATCGGCACAGATTGAAGTTCAGCATCATTAAGCAATGCTTCTTTCGCATCACGACACGCATGAGTCATCGCTTGAACCTGCCAAGGAGCCAGTTCTTTGCCTTCTTGAGCAAGTTTCATTTTCAGACGGTAAGCCAGAGCCAAGTCCATGTTGTCGCCGCCCAGTAGGATATGTTCACCTACAGCGATACGGTTCAGGCTTAGGTTGCCTTCATCTTGTGTTACTTCAACCAACGAAAGGTCAGTCGTACCACCACCGATATCGACAACAAGAACGATGTCACCAACGTTCACTTCATCACGCCATGTGTCGTTGCTGTTATCAATCCAGCTGTAAAGAGCCGCTTGTGGTTCTTCTAGAAGCGTTAGGTGAGTGAAGCCCACATTACGCGCAGCTTCTGCTGTAAGGTCACGAGCCGCAGGATCAAACGAAGCTGGAACCGTGATCGTTACATCTTGGTCTGCCAGTTTGTGTTCTGGGTTAGCGTGGTTCCAAGCATCTTTCAGGTGCTCTAGGTACAACTCAGTTGTCTTAAGCGGAGATACCTTTTCAACTTCTTCAGGGCTGCCTGCAGGAAGGAAAGCATCACGACGGTTCACACCACCGTGGCATAGCCAAGATTTAGCACTTGCGACCAAGCGGATTGGGGTTTTAGAACCAAGGTTACGAGCAATCGCACCGACTAGCGCTTTTGGCTCAGAAGACCAAGGAAGAACGCGAGAGCCCGCATTTATTTCATGTTCGTGCGGCTGGTATAGGAACGAGCCAAGTTGGCTGCGAGTTTCTACTGTACCTGGTGCCGTTAGTTGAGGGATTGGCATCACCTCAACGCGAGCGTCTTCATTTGTTGTGTCGATGAAAGACAAAACACAGTGTGTGGTACCTAAATCGATACCGACACTGAACTTAGGCGCCTGATGTTGCTCTTGAGAAGATAGCTCTTGTGAATGCGTCTGTGCAGATGACTCGTGCGATGATGGCTGACTTTGGTGTTCCATTATAGCTCCACCTCTGCCGGTGCAATCACAGATGCATCGTAGTTCTCAGCAAGCTTAGGCAGGTTCATGTCAGTTGCTTTCCAACCTTTGTGAACCAATGTGCCATTGAACGGTGCGTTACCCGTTACATTGCCTGTTAGACGAATTTCTTGTGGGTTGAAGCCTTCAACAACCGTGATACGCGTTTCTTCATCTTCAGTGCGGATGTGAGAAAGCGTTACGTAATCTGCTAATACTTTTTGACCGCCAGTGTGAATAACACGAGCTGCTGCGCCAACTTCTTCATCAGAGAATGATGTTAGGTCTTCTTTTAGGAAGTCAATTAAACGAGCTTCTTGCTGCATGATAGACAGTAGCTGCATTGCAGAATCTGTTGGTGCTGTTGCCAGCTTAGATTCAACTTCTACTACTTTTTCGATCACACGTTCAACTTCAACAACTTTCTCTACTTCGACAATTTTCTCAACTGGCTTTTCAACTTCAACGATCTTTTCTACTGGTTTTTCTACGACTTTCTCAACCACTTTGGTTTTACGAGAAACGGCAATTAGCAGTAGTAAAACGCTTGATGCCGTTAGGCCTGCGTGAAGCATATCAAACGTTTGTGGGATTAGGTTCAAATCAACGATCATAGTGATTTCTCTTTAAAATTGATTTAACGGTATATTCGTCGGTTTAAAGGAATATACAGGTTGGAAAGAAACTCAGTGGCATAAGGCCGAAATGGTCACTTTCAAGCTATAAATATGGGTGGATACTAGCATATTCAAGGCTTAAGGGCTTTATTTAATGTTTTCAATAAACTGGCTTTTTGGTGACTTAGCTTGAAAGTTAATCGAGATTTGTTGGTTTATTAACCGCAAATGTCCATGGGTTGTAAATAGTGTTAGTTTTATCCCATTGTGAGAGTCAAAGATAAATAGAGCCTAGCATTCCGGCAGTGTATACTTTCGACTCAAAATAACATCATATGGGAAGCTGTATGCCCCACACTACCGACCCCATAACAGGGTTGAAGAAACGAACTTTGCCGTTAGTTGTCTTTTTTGCCACATTTTTGATGACGGTGTTGTGTTTTGTTTTAGTTGCGTTGAATCAAAATAGATCTTTGAATGAGAATCTGGATAGCTTTGCACAGCATCAAACGCTCAGTTTAAAAGCGTTTATTGATAACGATGTTGCTTATATCGGTTCCGGTGCAAATTTTTTCTATTCTAATGATGTCGATAGTCGGGATCGATTTGATCGTTTTGCTCAGCAAACGATTAACGGTTCGAAAAGCCTGATCGGATTGCAGTGGATGCAAAAAGTAGCGGTAGAAGATCTTGCCGAGCACACTGCCAAAATGAAAGCTCAATACCCATCCTATAGAATGTTTACTATCCCTAAACATGGGCCAAAAACTTATGGTTATGTCTCGGATGGCGAGCCCGTATTTATCGCG
Source organism: Vibrio sp. QJM3NY_26 (assembly GCF_057786005.1). Lineage (NCBI taxonomy): Bacteria > Pseudomonadati > Pseudomonadota > Gammaproteobacteria > Vibrionales > Vibrionaceae > Vibrio > Vibrio sp. QJM3NY_26. The sequence goes on from NZ_CM173515.1 coordinate 1,379,800, forward strand.
ACAGATATATATCCGAATGATCCAGTGAACAACGGTGTTTTGGGTTTTTACTCTTCTCGTGAGCGGTTTAATCTGATCATTGATAACATTAAAAAAACACGTGAAGCGAATATTTCAGACAAAGTTCGTCTATTGCAAGATGGTTTAGACAGCAACACACCTAAGAGCGGAATGTTGGTCTACCACCCTGTGTTTGATGGTGAAACGGACAATTTGTTAGGGGTTGTGATTGGTGTTGTTCGTACCACATACTATTTTGAGAAACTTCTGGCATCTACTGTCGGCGATATGGACGTTTATGTGCGTGTTACCGATAGTGGTTTTGAAGCTGAAGATGCCCCGATAATGTTCGAAACCAATGGTTATGAAGCGGTAACTGGGCAGCACATTACAAAGACGATTACATTAACTAATCGTGAATGGATCATCGACTTCAAGATAGATGCATGTATTTCATTTAATGGTTACTTAGTGTTGGCGGGAATCGGCATAGTTGGTACTACTATCTCGTTACTGCTTGCTTATATTGTGAACCTGCAAATTCGAGAGAAAGAGCGCTTGTATCGAATGATTGATGAAAGAACAGAAGAACTTCGCTTTCTTGCCAATCATGACAGTTTAACGGAAATTTATAATCGCCGAGCTTTTAATAAGATGCTTGGTCAATCGATACAAAGCGATAAGCCGTTTAGCTTAATAGTGTTTGATGTTGATAAGTTTAAAGAGATCAATGATAAGTTTGGGCACCCAGCCGGTGATGCGTTACTTATCCATGTGATTAAGGTTATCTCAGTGAGCTTGAAGTCTGGAGATAACCTATTTCGGATGGGAGGGGATGAGTTCGGTATTATTTCGAGCATCACCGAACATGACTCATTGTCTCGCTATTTAGAATGTATTTTAGTGACGGTGAGTGAGTCTCATTGCGAGCATTCTGGCCAGCTATTGAGTTGCACTCTAAGCATCGGGGCGACCATCCGCACTAATGAAGACATTGAAGCGCTCCTTCAAAAAACTGACAGCATGTTATACCTAAGTAAGTCAAATGGCCGAAATCGAGTCACAATTGCAGGCTAAATGAGCACTTGATGCAACTGGGGTCGAGTTCTTTATTAGGCTCATGTACAATTTCACGAAATTTTTGACGAGAGAATTAGGCGACGTATGAATCACAATCGAGTGGTGTGTTTCGATTTGGAAATGTGCTGTTGGAGCGAAGACGGTGTAGGAACAACAGGGGAGATCATTGAAATTGGTCTTGCTGAGATCGATCTTGTATCTGGAACCATCGTGAAGCGCGCGCAATATTACGTTAAGCCCGAAAAAGACGAAGTCTCTCTATTCTGCGCCGAGTTAACGGGTATTACACCTCGTAAAATCGAAAAACAGGGTCGCCCATTAGAGTCTGTTATCAAGTCGATGATTAAGAACTTCGGTGGCCCAAAGAAAATCTATGCAGCGTGGGGACGTGACGACCTTATCTTACACAAAGAGTGTATTGAGAAAGGCATCGAACCTCCGTTCAGCGAGTTCTTGAATATCGCCACGCTTTATCGAGTTCAGAATCGATTGAAAGAGAAACGTATTGGTCACCGTGCTGCTCAAGAAGCGAAAAACATTGAGTGGGAAGGTCGTCAGCACTCTGGTTATGTTGACGCTTATAACTTGGCAAAGCTTGCGCTGACGATGTTGTAATCGTTTGTATTTCAGAGAGGCGCTTGGTTAAATACTGAAAGGTTAAACACTTAAAGTTAGCCTGAATCTTGTGAGTTATTAAAATGAAGAGCCACCTACTTATTAGGTGGTTTTTTTGTGCCTGTTATTTGAGGGTAATGACGATGCAAATTGAGGGCAATGACTATTCACGTTGAGATCAATGAATATTCACGTTGAGGGTAATGACTACTCACGTTGAGGGCAATGACTATTCCAAGAAATCTAATTTCAACAAGTGGTTTATCAATAGTGAATGGCTACATCGCTTATTTTACGAGTGAATAATATTCGTTTGAAATTTAGCTTTTTAATTAATATTAAATCGCAGGTTTCGACCTTGATTGGGTAGAGCTAGGTGGTAGCGTTAGCTCACCCAAAACAAGGAGAATAGGATGAAGAACATTATTAAGTATGGATTGGCACTGGGGGCGCTAAGCGTAAGTGCGTTGGTCTCGGCACAACCCGTTGTATTGATAAACACTTTTTCAGTCGAGCCAGCCCATGAAGCCGCTACGTTAACGTATTGGGAAGATGCGCGAGACGTATTGGTGAAGCAACCAGGATATATCTCTACCAAATTGCACCGCTCTTTAAGCTCGGATGCGACATACCGTTTTATTAATGTTGCAGAGTGGGAAAGCAAAAAGCATTTCCATGATGCGATACAGGCGATGAGAAAAGAATTACCACCTTTAACAATTGAAGGGGTTTCTGCTGACCCTAACTTGTATGAAATTATTCGCGACTAATTAGGAAGCCACCACAATGAAAACAACTCTAGGAACCTTTTTAGCTATTTTTAGCTTTCTATTTTCAGCTATTCTTTTTTCAACCCATGCCCATGCAGCGGCATACGGCGTGTCAGTGGCTTGGAAAACCGATGACGCCCAAGCCGTATTTGAAGCAATGCCTCATCAGAAAAAAGCATTTGCCAACCTGATTGATGCGGGCTTGGTCCACGATATGTTCGTATCACAAAGCTTTATTGGGGATAAAAAGTTTCCGATGATTAAGTTTGTGATTGAAGCGGACAGTGAGCAGCACGTTAGAGACTTGATTGGTAACTTGCCATTCCAATTTAAAGAGCTTGTAGAGGTGACTGAAATCAGAGACATCGGTAATAAGTGGTTAAACACGGACGTCGCTTTCACAAACTACGCAGTAGAACTCGCTTGGAAAGAGCCTGAGAATCAATTCATTGTCGATGAGGTTATTAGCAAAGATTTGCAAATGGTTGTCGATTGGAGTGCTCAAGGTGTGATTACGTCTGCTTACTTAAAACATCAAGAAATAGCAGAAGAGAAGCCAAACCAAAAAGCGATGATCAGGCCTGTCTATTCAATGGCAATATTGGCTAAAAACGAAGAGCAAGCGCGCGAAGTTGCCAATCAGTTGAATGCAGTAAAGTTAGGCTTCGCTGAAGTTATGGTAAGTGAACTTGGATTCAAACTGGAACTCTAATTTCGCTAGAACAGAATTGTGACCTCGTTTTTAGATTGCGTAACGACGAGGTTTTAATATAGGGCATGACCAGTTTAGAGTTAAACCTTGGCTATGTTCAAAGGTGAGTTAGTTTACGTGACTGACTCACCTTGTTGTTATTTTATATTGTTACTCACTGAGCTTATATTGTTGCTCGCTGAGCTTATATTTAGCTTAATTATTGGCTAAACTTATCACTACTCTTTTCTATGTATGGTTTGCTATTAGTTCGACCAAACAAACACTTTTTTGATGACCTTTTTATTTATGAACACCTCGCCGAAATGAACGCCAATAGCCATGAAAAAATCACCTTAGACGCTTCGTGCATCGAGTTGATTAATAACACACTCATTGATTCGGAATCTGGTAAGCGGGTCACCTTATCCCCCTCAGAAGGTCTGATCCTTGAGCATCTAGTGAAGAACAGCCCAAAAGCCGTTGGTCGAGACTTTTTACTTGAGCATTGCTGGCCGGGCAGGGTTGTGACGGGCAGTTCACTTAATGTCGCGGTTAAGAACATTCGCACTGCATTAAATTCGTTTGAGTGTGATTGCAAAATCTTAACGGTTCAAAAGGAAGGGTACAGCTTCAATGGTTTGAAACAGGTAGGTAGTTATTTATCGATGCCAACACCTACCGCTGAAGCGCATGTTGAAGCTGCGTTTTCAGAGAAAGCCGCCATCGTTTCAGAGAAAGGTGCCATCGTCGATGAATTGACATCAGCGACACCGTTTAAGCCTTCAGGCATGAACCAACAAGCTGGGCAATCAAAGCAACAGGATCCACAATCACGTCAGTTCAAGGCGAAGCACTTTATCGCTCGTCACCAATCTCGTATTGCCGGAATTGTAGTCAGCGCGCTTCTTCTCATGCTGTTTTATCAGTTTGCTTTTTTTATAGATAAGAGTGCCTACCGAGGTATGGATGTTTATCACGACAGTTTGAATTTTGATGAAGCCGTCATAAAAGAGCTGGATGCCGTGTCAGAGCTCGGTGTTGATTCGCTCTATCTGCATCGCATTGGCGTTGGGTGTCAAAATATCCAAGCCGTCGCCTTGATAAATGGACATTGGAAAGAGATAAGCCATCAGTTTAAAACTGTCTCTTGCGAAGGCGACAATAACAATGAGCGAGGGCAATAAGTATGAATCGTAAGTTTTGGATGCCTATCTTATTGACGCTGTTTGTAATTCTAAATGTAGGCTTAATCTCAGGGCTCGCAACCAAAAGTACCTATCGATTTTCTGCGGAATACCCGATGGTCGGTTGGGAGAGAATCTCGCTCCGATTGGAAAATGGTCGAGTCAAAATGCAGTACGTTGGCTATGACATGGATGGGAATGTCGCTCAAACTAAGCAGATGTTTGGTGTGTTCTTGCGCTGGGGGAATCATTACTACCTTTATCAATTGGACCAGGATCAGGCCCAAGATAAGCAGACATTCAATATCAAGCACTTATACATTCAACAAACGGAAGGCAAACGCAGTGTGTTGGTATCAAATCAGCGCGGCCTTTATGTCACTAAGAAGGGCACGCCGTTAGAGCTCAAAGGCATCATGCATGGCGATCGATTACGCTGATAGATACCGTCAGTTTAATCGATAGTTAACTGCCTAGTAGAGCTCGTTTGCTCTATTGACGGCCATTAACGCTATTGGCGCGATTAGCGATCATTAACGCTATTGGTGCCATTAACACGATTAGAGAGCCTTTGGTTAGCTTTTACCGAGGACGTTCAGCTTAGTCTTGATAAAGTCACTGTGGTCAACGTAGAGCAGTTCCGCTGTTTTACGGATCACAGAGTCTTCGATAGGGTCAATTTCTCCGTCGGCATGCGCCACTTCCCACATCGCTTTGATTAAGTCGATTCGCACTGGCTGAGATAGGTCTCTGAGTTGTGATGTAAAGTCATACAGCGATACTGATTGCTCTACTTTCGGTTCTGCTTGCGCTAGCAGAACCTTTGCTTGTTCTTCATCTAAATCCAGCAAACGTTGCAGAAGCTGTAGCTTAGCGACTCTTTCTGATTCATTGATCTGATGGTCGGCTCCCGCGACTTCACACAATAAACTCGCAATGGCGACATTAGGTGATGCGCCTTGGTTTTTGCTTAGGTCCTGGCCTTCAATCAATTGTTTAAACATTGATGTGAGAGAATTGAACATAACGAGCTCCAGTTAAAATTTGTATCGGGTTCCGTAACGCTGATAGCTATCAACTATAACTACAACTATTGGGTCTACAGAGTGTGATCGCAAGCGTCTTTACTAAAAACTGACATTACGGATAGGCGAGCGATAAGGAGCACTTTATCAATCTGGCTCTGGGAAACGGGTAATTTTACCATCACCACTGAGTGTCGTGATCGATTGCGGTTTCCCGTCGGTGTCTAGCCTCAACTCCCCAATCGCACTGCGGTTTGAAAGGCGATAGAAGGTTTGATTGTCAGGGCTTCGCTTTTCGATCTTCAAGCGTTTACGCTTAGTGAAGTAGTTCAAAACTGAGCGAGGGCTGTATAACAGGCGGTCCCACACATCGCAGAATTTAAGCAGCGAAGCAGGGAACTGATTTTTAATGCCACTGCAGGTGATTTGGTAGATGTTCGGACTGTTGCGACGATACCTAAGCTTGATGTCATAAGCGAAGGAGTAGTGAACGTCACCAGAAAGTACCACGAAGTTGGTCGGTGTTTTTGTATGGGTAAAGATACTGATCAGTGTATTGGCACTGCCCGGATGCGCCATCCAGTTTTCAGCATCTATCACTAATGGCTTGCCGATTGTGGTCGCCATCTTTTGTAGTGTTTCAATAAACTTCACGCCAAATATCGGTGCCGCAGAAACGATCACCACCTTATCTTGATTCATTAACTGATGTTGAAACTCAATCAAGGCTTCCCAGTCCATTAAACCTGAAGGTTTATTCATGCGCGACTCGGAACGCCAACGACGTGTTCGAGTATCCAACACAATGACTTTGGGTGAGGTATCTATTGTGTAATGCCACTCTTCAAAGCGACTTAACATCTCAATGAAGGCTTGATGCTTGTCTGGCTCGATATTGCTAACAGAGTGAGTAGTCACTGCATTGCTGGCTGCATTGTGAGTTTGTTTAGTAATGCGCGGTTGATCGACAAAAAGCTGTTTTGCTTGCTCGATGAACGCTTCGTCGAAGCTCTCCGGCTTGTTACCCCAGCCCTGACACATCCAGTAAGCCGCAAGGCCGTTACCTATTACTTGAGTGGCGAGCTGGTTTTGGTCGACAGCATGCTCCCAACCTACAGTGAGATTCCAATCATCGGTAACATCGTGATCATCGAAGATCATGTAAGTCGGAATATGAGCGAACAGGCGCTGAACTTGCGGTAAGCCTGTAATGAAATCATCCATGATGACGTTTTCATCACGCCACTGTTGCTGGTCAGTCGGTGTTAATTGGCGTCCACCTTGAGTGAAGTTATTCTCAATCAAACGTCCTCGATTGACGCATTGCCACAGTGTCGGAGACCAAACCAACAAGTACATCGCGATAAACTCAGACAGCGTGACCAAGTGGTTTTCACAATCGGTAGAACTAAAAATCGGCACGCCGCGATTCGGGAAGAACTTATCGAGCATGGATTCTGAAGCGGTGTGGTGCGGTAAATAGTGATGACGCTGATATAAGTGATATTCACTGCTATACAGTGCGTCACTGCTGTTGATTTCTTTAATTTGTGAGTCGGTCGGTAAGCTCTCACCAACAAGACCAAGCAGTTGAATCACTTGTTGAATAGCATCAAGTGTTGGGCCTGCCACATGGTCGGCGTAAATCTGGTCGCCGCTCATCATCAGCATGTCAGGTCTTTCAGCGACGGTTTGCTCGGCTATCTTGTTATCGGCTGCGACTAAGCTGTCTTTGCTGGGATGATGCGGGTTACGGCAAGAGCCATGAAGAATGTAATCAGCCGATGTAGATATTTTAAACTCAACGCGAGATTTACCGTTGTAAACAAGGTGAGGGGCGAGCTCTTTTAGTGACCCTGACTCTGTGTGAATGTCATATTCAAGAAGCGTATTAGTCGGAAACTCACCTTGTAAGCGAATTAGCGTTATCCACGCATGTGTACCGACTTGAATCGAATCATGCTCTTCAAGCGATGAGGTGTAAAACGGTTGGTCTTGCTCTACGTCAGAATACTCTTTTTCGTTAGAAAAGCCTGTTTCACGACTATGCTCAGTTTCTCGAATATAAAGATCAGCCCGGCCAACAAGAGACGAGCTGGTGGCTAACCAAAGTACCACTTCAGTCGCGGTGGTTTTTCTTAAAATGGGTCCGGCGAGTAACAGGGGAAGAGATGATGTCGTAGAGGGTTTCAATACGGTACCTAAAATCATTGGTGGTTAGTCGTCGTGGAGTTCTTTTGTTTCGAGCTTGTTCGTGTCTGGTTTTGTGGTTTCAAGCTTTGATGCTTCAAGTTCAACTGAGTCAGATTCTGTTGTTTTATGCTCTGCAATCTCAGACTCGAACGGTTCAAATTCTGTCATTTCAGACTCAGTAGCCTCAAGCTCCGTCATTTCAGATTCTGTTGATTCAAGCTCTGTTGATTCAAGAACTTCGATAACTTCCGAGCTAGAAAGTTCATGACCCATTAGAAATATTGCCAATAGGGCATCGGCTTTGGTCTTGGTATCGGAAGGCTCGTCTAACAACAGTTCGAGCTTTTCTCGAATCATAGCAATCTCGTGCTCAACAAAGCCACGGCCTTCTTCATCCCCTTGATTGTCTTCAGGGGCATTATCGAATTCAAGAAATAGCATGTCGCCGTCTAGGTTGGTATCCACCAAACGCTCGGGCAGCCATGCCTCACCCACAACAATATCTGGATCGGAATCTTTGGGTAACTGATCTATAATGTTTTGTAATTCGGAGACTTTCACAATACTTTCATTTAACCGAGAATATTCTACATTGTAACGGTCAATGCCGATCAAACCTAAAAATAGTTAGCCACCATGGTTAATAAATGTCTATTCAGTTACACAATATTTATTACAAAGAGTAATTACATAAGAATGAAGCTCAAATATTTACCGACTCTCACTTCAACTGGAGTGGCTTTACTAAGTAGCGCTTTCCTAAGTGCTAATGCGTGGGCTGCTGAAGAACAAGAGTGGGGCATCGCTGCAATGTTCCGTACTGCAAGCATCCCTTATGACACGTCTGGTGGTGACCAATCGGTTAACTCATTCGTACCGATGCTGTTTTTCAAGAACGACTATGTGTTCATTGATGGTACCGAGATGGGTGCTTATCTTTATCAAACAGATGACGAGAAATGGTCTTTTAATGCTATTTCTCGCATGCGTTTTATTGATATCCCAGCTTCTGAGCAGAACGCAATTGAAGGCGATACTGCGGACTTCGGTGCTCAACTGACCTACCAACTTGATGGTCCTTGGTCTGTCGAGACGGAATTAATGAGCGACAGTGAATTCAACCTCCACGGTAACTTACGTGCGAAAGCCAAGTATGAAACCGGAGATTGGGAGTTTTACCCAAGTGCGACACTTCGTTACAAAAGTGCTGATTTCAATAGCGAGTATTACTCAGCGTCTAATGAAACCATTGGTGCAGGTGTAGATCTGAATGTCGGCGTTGAAGCGCGTTACCATGTGGCTTCAAACTTGTACTTATTGGGTTCAACCGGTGTGACTCGATTAGATGATAATGCCTATGATTCGTCGATAGTCGAAGACCGCTATCAAGGTGAGTTGTACCTTGGCTTTGGTTTCTTTAACGACAAAGAGAAAGCGCCGAAACCTAAGCTGAGCAATGCGCCGTATTTACGTGTCGCACACGGTTGGGCTACGCCATCCAATATTGGCGACATCATGAAGTTCAATAGAGAGAAAGACGAATACAACAACCAGTTGACCTCGTTCTTCTATGGCCACCCGTTAACCGATGAGATCTTCGGCTTCCCATTGGACATCTACTTAACGCCAGGTATCGCGCACCACTGGAGTTCAGAGGTTCAATCGAGTAGCACCGAGTACATTATTGCGATCAAAGCGTATTACACCTTTGATTGGCCAACTCAGTGGCGTGTTGGTGTGGCAGAGGGTATGTCTTACATCGATTCGATTACCTATATCGAAGGCTCTGAGATGGACCGTAAAGGTTACACAGCAAGCCATCTGTTGAATTACTTAGACTTCTCATTCGATGTAAACGTCGGCGACTTGATTGGTAAGAATGACTTGAACAATTTATGGTTCGGTTACTCATTGCATCACCGTTCTGCAATCTTTGAAAACGCATCCCAGTTCGGACGAATCAAAGGCGGCAGTAACTACAACACGGTTTATTTCCAATATGAGTTCTAAGCGTAGTTTTTAGTTGTTCTTTTTAATCGTGGTTTTTGACTGTCATTTTCATAGAGACAGTTTTTAACGTTAGCTTTAAGCCAGAGTTTACTAAGTACGACTTACATTTGACCTCGCTTCTATAGCTCCTGCGAGTGTTAGCTTGAATAATCAGCCTGATAGCGAAAGGTTTTCCCTTTGTTGTCAGGCTTTTTTGTTTGAGACTTGTGATATAATCGCGCGAGTTTAATAAGTACAAGAATAGGACACGCTTTGACTTCGTCTCCGGAAAAAGCAGACAACAACAAGAATGCAGCACAGCCAAGTTCTCCACAGAACGAAGCGAAATCGAATAAGCCTGCATCGAACCGACCTGCTAAGCATTTAAAAGCTAAACAACCAAAAACTAATCAACCAAAAGCTAAACCTGCCGATCATTCAGCAGCAGCCAATACAAAAGCATCTCAAAATAGCCCAGCTTCTCTTCGTAAAGCGCTCAACGAATGTATGATGCGCGATCGCTTCCGTCTGAGTAAGCGAATTGCTGGTGCGAGTAGAATTAAAAACGAACAATCTAAGAACGTTGTCTTCGATGAGATAGCGTTAGACATTGCCAAGTCAATGATGACGGCAAATCAGCGTGCCTCGCACAAACCAACCATCGAATATCCAGAGATTCTCCCTGTTAGCCAAAAGCGCGATGACATTGCGAAAGCCATTGCTGAAAACCAAGTGGTTATCGTGGCGGGTGAAACGGGCTCGGGTAAAACCACTCAGTTACCAAAGATTTGTTCTGAGCTTGGCCGTGGCCGCATGGGCTTAATTGGCCACACTCAGCCTCGTCGTCTTGCGGCACGTTCAGTTGCCAACCGCATTGCGGAAGAGATGGAAACACAGTTGGGTGATTTTGTTGGTTATAAGGTTCGTTTTAACGACCAAATATCTGATAACACGCAAATCAAATTGATGACCGACGGTATCTTACTGGCGGAAATTCAGCACGACCGTTTCTTAAGCCAATACGACACCATCATTATCGATGAAGCCCACGAACGTAGCCTGAACATTGACTTCATCATGGGTTACCTAAGAGAGCTTCTGCCAAAGCGTCCTGATCTTAAAGTTATCATTACATCAGCGACCATCGATCCTGAGCGTTTCTCGAAGCACTTTAACAATGCGCCGATCATTGAAGTATCAGGTCGTACTTACCCAGTTGATACGCGTTACCGCCCATTAGGTGGTGATGAAAGTGATTCAGACCGTGACCAAATCGAAGGTATCTTTGAAGCGGTAGATGAGCTGTGTGATGAAGGGCAAGGCGATATCTTGATCTTCATGAACGGTGAACGTGAAATTCGTGACACTGCCGATTCTTTAAGTAAACGTAACCTGCGTGATACTGAGATTGTTCCGCTGTACGCGCGTCTTTCTGCAGGCGAACAGAACCGTATCTTCCAGTCTCATACTGGTCGACGCATCGTTCTGGCAACTAACGTGGCTGAAACCTCGTTAACCGTTCCTGGCATCAAGTATGTCATCGACCCGGGTACGGCGCGTATTAGCCGTTACAGCTACCGTACTAAAGTACAACGCCTACCGATTGAGCCAGTGTCTCAAGCGAGTGCGAACCAGCGTAAAGGTCGTTGTGGTCGTGTTGCGGAAGGTATCTGTATTCGTTTGTACTCTGAGGAAGATTTCGAATCACGCCCAGAGTTTACTGACCCAGAGATTCTTCGTACTAACCTAGCATCGGTTATCCTTCAGATGACTGCGCTAGGCTTAGGCGACATTCAAGCATTCCCGTTTGTTGAAGCGCCAGATAAACGTAACATTCAAGATGGTGTAAGGCTGCTTGAAGAGTTGGGTGCGATCGCGACAGTCGAACCGTCTGCGAACAAAAACAAGAATCATGGCGACGACAAGAAGAAGCTAACCGCGATTGGTCGCAAGCTCGCTAAGCTGCCGATTGATCCGCGTTTAGCGCGTATGGTGATTGAAGCGCCAAGCAACCGCTGTCTGCACGAAGTAATGGTTATTGCTTCTGCATTGTCGATTCAAGATCCGCGTGAGCGTCCATCAGACAAGCAACAATCGTCTGACGATAAGCACAAACGCTTCTTCGATAAAGAGTCAGATTTCATCACGTTTGTGAACCTTTGGGATTACGTTAAGCAGCAACAAAAAGAGCTGTCGAGTAACCAGTTCCGCAAACAGTGTAAGCAAGATTACCTGAACTATTTACGTATCCGTGAATGGCAAGATGTGTACTTCCAAATTCACCAAGCAATGCGTGAATTGGATACCAAGCTGAATACAGAGCCGGGCAGCTACGATGGCATTCACATGTCACTGCTATCAGGCTTGCTTTCGCACATCGGTATGAAAGACCAAGAGAAGAATGAATATCAAGGTGCTCGTAACGCGCGCTTCCATATCTTCCCTGCGTCTGGCTTATTTAAGAAACAACCAAAGTGGATCATGTCTGCTGAGCTGGTGGAAACCTCAAAACTTTGGGGTCGTGTTATCGCTAAGATTCAGCCTGAATGGATTGAACCACTAGCAAAACACCTGATTAAGCGCAGCTACAGCGAACCACATTGGTCGAAGAAGCAAGCGGCAGTAATGGCACACGAAAAAGTGATGCTTTACGGAATCCCAATCATCCCGAAACGTTTAGTGAACTACGGTGCGATTGATGCCACTGTCAGCCGTGAATTGTTCGTGCGCAGCGCTTTGGTTGAAGGTGAGTGGGAAACCAAACATGCCTTCTTCAAGCAGAACCGTAAGCTACTGCAAGAAGTAGAAGAGCTAGAACATAAATCGCGTCGTCGTGACATCTTGATCGACGATGATGAACTGTTCGACTTTTATGACCAACGTGTTGGCGAAGAGGCTGTTTCAGGCCGTCACTTCGATACATGGTGGAAGAAGACCAGCCAGAAAACACCAGAGCTGCTTAACTTCGAAAAGTCGATGCTGTTCCGCGGTGATGCAAGCCACGTTACTGATTTGGATTACCCTAACTTCTGGCACCAAAATGGTATCAAGCTGAAGCTGAGCTATCAATTTGAGCCGGGCGATGACAACGATGGTGTAACGGTCCATATCCCGCTGCCTATCTTGAACCAGATTGACCAAAACGGTTTTGATTGGCAGATCCCAGGCCTACGTCAGGAACTGGTAATTAGCCTAATCAAGTCGTTACCTAAAACGCTACGCCGTAACTTTGTGCCTGCGCCAAACTACGCTGATGCGTTCTTGGCTCGTGTGACACCACTTGAAGCACCGTTGTTGGACTCTCTTGAAAAAGAGCTGCGCCGCATGACAGGTGTGGAAGTAGTACGTGATGACTGGAAGTTAGACCAGATTCCAGAGCACTTGAAGGTAACATTCCGCGCTGTAGATCATCGCAAGCGTAAGCTTAAAGAACAGAAAGACTTGCATGAATTGAAAGAGAGCCTAAAAGACAAGGTTCAAGAAACGCTTTCTAAAGTGGCAGACGATGACATCGAACAGCAAAACCTGCATACGTGGAGCTTTGGTGAGTTACCAAAAGTCTACCAACAGAAGCGTGGCGGCTACGATGTTAAAGCCTTCCCAGCGCTGGTGGATTCTAAAGACAGCGTAGAGATCAAATTGTTCGAAACCGAGCAAGAGCAGATCTCGGCAATGAAATCGGGTCAGCGTCGTTTAATCCTGTTGAACGTGCCATCGCCGATCAAATATTTGCACTCTAACTTGCCGAACAAATCTAAGCTTGGCTTGTATTTCAACCCATACGGACAGGTGCTCGATCTTATCGATGACTGTATCGCTTGTGGTATTGATAAGCTGATTGAAGAGAAGGGCGGTTTGGTTTGGGAACCAGAGCAGTTTGAAGCACTGAAAGAACACGTACGTGCAGAGCTGGGCGACAGCGTGGTTGAAATTGCTCAACAGGTTGAAACCATCCTAACGACCGCATTCAGCATCAGTAAGAAGCTGAAAGGACGTGTCGATCTTTCAATGGCATTCGCACTTTCTGACATAAAAGCTCAGGTAGAAGGTTTGATTTTTAAGGGGTTTGCCACAGAATGCGGGTGGAAACGCCTGCCGGATATTCTACGCTATATGAGAGCGATTGAACGCCGCATGGAAAAACTGCCGATTGACCCGAACAAAGATCGCTTGCATATGATCAAAGTTGAGTCAGTAATGAATGATTACAAAGAGCTGCTGAATAAAATCCCAAAAGGGATCGCGGTTCCAGAAAATGTAAAAGAGGTGCGTTGGATGGTAGAAGAGCTTCGTGTAAGCTTCTTCGCACAGCAGCTCGGAACGCCTTACCCAGTATCAGATAAGCGTGTTAAAAACGCGATTGATGCTTGCTAAGGAATAAAGCTAGACGCAATAGCAAGGTTTAGGTATAAATCTTGCTATTGCATTACTAATTGAATAGTTATTACATACAGGGCGACTTGGTGGCAATTTATTACCACTCAAGGCCTGCCACTAGGACGAAAAAGGTCGAATATGAAAAAAACGTTATTGGCACTAGCACTGCTAGGTGCATCTTCAACAGCAATGGCTGATTCTTGGTTGTACGGCGGCGTAATGGGTGGTCAAAACTCATTAGGTAATGAAGAAGAAACAGCGATGGGTATCCACGTGGGTACAGGCATCCTGCCACTAATCGGTATTGAAGCGGGTTACTGGGATCTTGGTTCTTTCGACAGCGTTAAGTACGGCAACCGTGACCTTACAAACCTAGATGCAAGCACTGCTTACCTAGCGATCAAGCCAAGCATCGACTTCGGTCCTCTTCACGTATACGCGAAGGCTGGTGTTCACTCTTACGATCTTAAATCTGACGGCTTCAAGCAATCAGGAGAGGATATCATGTACGGTGTAGGCGCTGAATACTTCATCTTTGGCCCACTATCTGTAGGCGCTAGCTACCAAAACTTCAAAATGAAAGATGACGACTCTGGCGTATTTACGCTAAACGCAACTATCCACCTACTGTAATTGTTTATAGTGAGTGACGAGCTGATAGTTAGTCACTTACTTACAGTTAATGATGGATGTTCGTTAAAGAGTTCGTAAGAATTCATAAAAAATGCCAGCTTGATAGCTGGCATTTTTGTATCTGTAGAATAGTAATGTCGCTGACTTAAGCGGTATAAGTTAAGCGAGCAGCGCTATTTCTTACTGTTTAGAATCTTCTGAATTCTTGGGTTAATCGCTTTGCCGTGTTGGCTTTCATACTCTTCGCGTTTCAAGTCATTTAGGTTCTTCACTGAGTTAGCGGCAAGCAGGAACTGCGGCAATTCTGTTTCCAGCATGCCTTTCTCATCTAAACGCTTTGCTTCCAAGTAGTATTTCTTAAACAGGCCATCGAGCTTGTTTTCAGCCGTGCGCTTCAAGTCGTACAGTTTGTTTTGGATAAGCCATTTTTCAATGTTGTTAACAGCTGCGCGCGACAACACACGAATACGGCTATCAAGCAGCTCTTCTTCAGTCAAAGAATCTTTAAGGATCCAAAGCTCACCCATTTGCGGCGGCCAACTGTTGCCAAGTTGAATACGCTCATGGCAGTGCATTAGCACACGGTTAAGGCCGTCTGAGTCAACAGAGTGGGCAAACTCAAGAAACTTACCGCTCGGTTCACTACCGTATTGGTATTCCCACTGAGTTTCGTACACGCTCAAGAAAGAACCGAACACATGGATACACCAATCGGTTAGCTCAAGCTCTGCTGGATCTTGATCAACAACAGGCACTTGTTGAGACGCACCAGAGCCCGCAGCGTTTGGTGTCGCTACATTCACTTCTGTACTTTGTGCTTCAATCACTTCAGGTGCGTTAGGCTGTACTGTAGCGTCAGGTACAACAGGTTGAGCTGGCTCAGAAGGTTGGCTTTTTGCCTTTTTGAATGAGCTGCTGCCTGAAGCGTTCAGATGGGCTAAGCTTTTGTCTATACCCATTTCCTTGAGCTTGTCCTGCATTTCCTGAATATTGAGAGGTCTTCTGCTGTTGTTGTCTTTCATTTTGCTTCTCGTTAACTAGCCAGTACTGCAGCTTGGATTCAATCCGAGATAATGGCATTAATTCATTGGCTTTGGCTTTATACCAGAGGACAAATTTCTTCCATACTAAACTATGGTCACCGGTCAAACCGGAGAATTTAAACGCACGTTCTGCCCATGATGGTATCTCTTCTTCGTTGAGATCATGAGTAGAGACGGTGTTACTGTTCATTGAGCCTCGACCTTGTGGGCGAGGGGCCTGCTGCATGTGTTGCATTGGTGCCGGAGCAGGCTGAAACTTGGGTGCAGGTGCAGGTGCAGGTGCAGGTGCAGGTGCAGGTGCAGGTGCAGGTGCAGGTGCAGGTGCAGGTGCAGGTGCAGGTGCAGTAGAGTAGACCGGAATACTATTGGTCGGTTGAACCTCAACGTGCGCCGTAGCTTGCTCTTGCTCAATGAGCATTTTGAAAACGTGAATCTCTTTCTTATCTCGATAGTCTACTTTCATCTTATCGAGGAAACCTTGGTCGACTAAACACTTAAGGCAGTCGGCTAAACCAAACGTAGAGAGAGCACAAAGCTGACCTGCCGTTTGCAGGCACACATTGGTGTAACCGAATTCATCAGCACCATCTGCAAGCATCAATAAAACCAGCTTTTCTGCCGGGCTAGAAGTATTCACTTGCCAAGCTAAATAAGAATATTTGGCGCTCAATATCGTGTTCTCAAAAAAGGTAAGTCGTTGTCACTATTGTAAGTCACCCCTTACCGAATTTATAGCAACTTAACAGAAAACGACATTAGTAAGCCAAATATTGACCATAAGGAGAGGTCTGCCCCAAAAAGTAAGCCTACACTCATTCATTCTAGGTCAGAAGGTGGCTAAAGATGGGGTTTACGCGCGCATTTTTCGGGTCTGATTCTGCACCAAGACTTAAAATAACGTGGTCTATTAACGTTAAGAATGAGCTTCTCACCTTTCGTGTTGTCCCATGAAAGCGCCTATCTTCTCTCTCTAGTGACTGCTGATGATTTCTCTATCTACTTACTGACATATTTATCCATCCATTCATAAGTTGTATTTAATTTATAAAACACCTTGATATGATCAATATTTGCGCTATTATGACGATAAGTCAGAAATGACGAAGCGTCATAAAATGGTTAACTACATGAATTTACTATTCGTGTTAATATATTAGACAGGAGCGTTTTAAATGCTGATTAAGCTTAGGTAATAGCTAAGCTCAAATACGGACTGAAAAATTATGTTTGGCTTTGGTTGTAAAGGCGATAAACAAAGTATCTTTGGTTGCAAGGCGGTGCTGTCTAAGAAGCAGCAATCCATAGCCGACCGAGAAGTAGAATTGATGTTGTTAGCAAAAGATCTGGTTCGAGAACAAGGGTTCGGAAACCTGACGATGGATAGGCTAACGGCGGCAAGCTCTTATTCTAAAGGTACGATATACAATCACTTTTGCAGTAAAGAAGACGTGGTTTTAGCGTTATGTATTCATTCTCTAAAGTCTGAGGCACTGTTGTTTGCTCGTTCTGGAGAGTTTGAAGGCAACTCACGCGAAAAGATTGTGGCATTGCATGTTGCGTACCGAGTTTATGCTCGCATGGAACCGGTATTATCAACTTGCGCGATTATGGCGAAAAGCCCATGGGTACTAGAGAAAGCCTCCAGTGCACGCGTGGCCGAGATGAATCAATTAGAAGAAATCGTTATCGAACAAGCGGATCTGCTCGTCAATCAAGCAGTAGAAGCCGGTGACCTAAAGTTCTCTTCTGGCGTGGGTTCAGATGCCATCGTATTCGCCAACTGGTCAATCGCATTTGGTTCAAATGCTTTGTCTCAGAATGCTTCAAACAGTCATTGTATCAAGCGGTTACAAGATCCGTATTCAGTATTACATAACGCGAACATGATTTTAGACGGCCTCAACTGGCAGCCCCTTTCGAGTGATTGGGATTACCGTAAAACCTGGCGCCGTGTAGAACAAGAACTGTTCAGTGAAGAAGTCGCTTACTTAGAGTCAGTAGGTCGATAAGCTTCAACTAAACCCACCTATGTGGGTTTATTAATAACCATTAGTGACGATTCGTCATAAACTTAAGTTTGCCTAGTGTTGTTTTGGTTTTCTTGAGTGTATGACTAAGAATTGTGTCTTTTGTCAGCTTCGGCTGGCTTTTTAAGACACAACTATGACGAATCGTCACAAATGGAGACTGTGATGGAACATGACAGCCAGAAGCCCGCTTTCGATCACCAAAATCGAGATAACCGTAATGTCGATAGCGTAAACGGGGATCTAAATAACAGTTGGCACTCAATACCGACCAAGCGTTCGTTTATCGTTCTGCTGGTGGTTTTTTCAATCATCATGCTCTCTGCATTAGGGGCGAAGAACCTCTACTTTAGAGGGGACTACAACATATTCTTCGAAGGCACCAACAAACAGTTGATGGCGTTCGATGAAATTCAAACTACCTTTGCGAAAACCGACAACCTTGCGATTGTTGTCGCACCTGAAGGCGGCAATGTCTTCACTCCAGAAACCCTCACCTTAATTCAAAACCTCACGGTCGATGCCTGGCAGATCCCGTACTCAAGCCGTGTCGATTCGTTGGCCAATTATCAGCATACCGAAGCCGTTGAAGACGACTTGTTAGTGGAAGATTTGCTGTACGAAGAATACGAGCACACACCAGAGCGGATCGCTAAAGTAAAACAGATCGCCCTCAACGAACCACTGCTTAAGAATGCATTGGTATCGGCTTCTGGTGACGTGACCATTGTGAACGTGACGGTGCAATTGCCCGAAGTGGACAAAACGGCGGAAGTACAAGAAGTCATTGCGGCTATCAACGCCATGATTGACCGCTATGAAGCACAATATCCCAATGTTGAATTCCATAAAGCGGGCATCATTGCCATGAACAACGCCTTTATGACTTCGGCTCAAGAAGACAGCTCAACACTGGTGCCATTAATGTTGCTAGTTGTGTTGGTGTTTCTAACCTTTATGCTGCGCTCGTTCTTTAGCGTGCTTGCTACCTTAGTTGTGATTATCTCTTCGATTGTCGCGACCATGGGTTTATCTGGCTGGGCAGGGATGTTCCTCAGCACCGCAACGGTTAACGTGCCAACCTTGGTGTTAACCCTTGCTGTTGCCGATTGTGTTCACGTGATTGTGACCATGAGACAAGCCATGCAGCGCGGGATGGAGAAAGCACAAGCCATTCAATACAGTATCAAGCTTAATGCGATGCCGATCTTAATTACTTCTGTCACCACCGCGATTGGTTTCTTGATGATGAATATGTCGGACTCTCCCGTATTACGAGACTTCGGGAACTTGTCGGCATTGGGCGTGATCATCGCGTGCTTCCTCTCTGTGACCATGCTTCCTGCGCTGTTAAAGCTCTTGCCAGTTAAGACTTTACCAGCCAATGAAGCAGCGGAAAGCAAAGTGACCTTCATGGATAAGCTCGGTGATTTTGTCGTTGCTAACCGCAAAGCGTTATTGCCTATTTCTACTCTAGTTATCGTTGGCGCTGCCGCGTTAATTCCATTGAACAGAGTAAATGATGAATCGGTGAAGTATTTCGATACCTCAAGCGAATTCAGACAAGCAGCGGACTTCATGGAACAGACTGTAAGCGGCATGACCACCATCAGCATCGCGGTCAAAACCAACGAATCTCAAGCGATAGCTGATCCTGTGTTCTTGCAAGCGATTGGTGACTTTACCGATTGGCTGCGTGTTCAACCAGAAACCGATCATGTGGCCACGCTTTCCGATGTCTACATGCGTTTGAACAAGAACATGCATGGCGACGATGAAAGCTACTACCAATTGCCGCTTAACCGTGAACTTGCCGCGCAATATCTGCTGCTTTATGAGATGTCTCTGCCGTACGGCTTGGACTTGAATAACCAAATCAATGTAGATAAATCATCAATCAAAATGGTGCTGACGGTCGACAACCTAGGCAGCGTGGAATTGGTGGAACTCGAAGAACGTATCTACTCATGGTTTGCAGCCAACGCGCCTCAATATGAAGTGGTCGCATCGAGTCCGTCACTGATGTTTGCTCACATAGGCGAAACCAACATGGCGAGCATGCTATCAACTCTGCCTATCACCTTAGTGCTTATCTCTGGCCTGATGATCTTCGCATTGCGCTCGGTTCGCTTAGGCATAATCAGCCTAGTGCCAAACATTGCGCCTGCGATTATTGGCTTTGGTTTGTGGGCGCTTATCTCCGGTGAAATCAACTTGGGTTTGTCAGTCGTGGTCACGCTCACGTTGGGTATCGTGGTCGATGATGCAGTGCATTTCTTAAGTAAATACCAACGCGCCAGAATGGAGGGGAAATCAGCAGAAGAAGCGGTTCGATACGCCTTCCACACTGTTGGACGCGCATTGTGGATCACCACTGTCGTACTTGTGGCGGGTTTCTCTGTACTGGCGATGTCGAGTTTTAGACTCAATTCCGACATGGGCTTACTCAGCGCGATTGTGATTTTCATTGCGTTGGTGGTCGACTTCATCTTGCTACCTAGCTTGCTGATGATCTTCGACAAACAGACCCACTACTCAAACAAGCATGACACTCAGTCACAGACTAATCCAACAGCCGAACTGACTACTTCGATTAAATAAGGAATCGTCAGCCTGCTGCGGTGGGCTGACTCAAGGAGATCATTATGAAAAGCTTTAAACACTCTATTACAAAGAAAACACTAATAACGTCATTGATGACTATTGGCGCATTTGTGGCTTTCCCTGCGTTAGCCGACCCAGCGAAAGGCCTAGAGATCGCTGAGCAACGCAAAGCCGTCGATATGGGGTGGGGCGATTCTGTTGCGACCATGGAAATGCTACTTCGCAACAAACAAGGCGAAAGTAGCTCGCGCCTAATGCGATTGAAGTCGTTAGAAGTGGATGACGATGGCGACAAAGGGTTGACCATTTTTGATGAGCCGCGTGACGTAAAAGGCACGGCTTTTCTAAACCATTCCCACATCACTAAATCAGATGATCAATGGCTGTATC
Source organism: Vibrio sp. QJM3NY_26 (assembly GCF_057786005.1). Lineage (NCBI taxonomy): Bacteria > Pseudomonadati > Pseudomonadota > Gammaproteobacteria > Vibrionales > Vibrionaceae > Vibrio > Vibrio sp. QJM3NY_26. The sequence continues at coordinate 1,400,424 of NZ_CM173515.1, forward strand.
TGCCAGCATTGAAACGAGTAAAACGCATCTCTTCACGTAACAAATCGGGCCCGTTTATGGGCAGTGAATTTGCTTACGAAGACTTGAGCTCGTTCGAGCTAGGAAAGTACACCTTCAATTACATTGAAAACGCCAAAATCCAAGGCGTGGATACCTTTGTATTGGAGCAAGTTCCGACCGATAAAAACTCTGGCTACACCATGCAGAAAGTATGGCTAGACCAACAATATTACCGCCCCGTTCAAGTGGAGTTTTACGACCGTAAAGGCGCATTGCTAAAAACCCTCTCGTTCCAAGACTACAAACAATACCTAAACCAATACTGGCGCGCGCACACCATGTCGATGCAAAACCACCAAACAGGCAAAAGTACGGTATTAACCACGACAGATTTAGCGTTCCAGACCGGTCTTAAGGACAAGGATTTTCAAAAAAACACACTTAAACGTGCAAAGTAAGGCAAGAATATGAAAAGGATTGTGTTAACAGGAACGCAGTTATCCTTAACCTTGGCGGCGACCGTTGGGCTAATGCAGGTGTCGTTGCCATGTGTGGCGGCAGGTTTTAGCTCTGAGTTCGTAGAACAAGTCACTCCACAGCTAGCAGGGCAGGTTAACCTTGAACACAGGCAGTTCTTTAGTGACGGCTTACAAGGGCAGGATAAAGGGCAAAGCTCACTGGTGTTGCAACCGGAGTTTTACTGGGAGCAACAAGAGGGCAATGGCAGCTTTACCTTCACGCCGTTTTATCGCCTAGACAGCGAAGACGATGAGCGAACCCATGGTGACGTTCGCGAAGCTCTGTATCTCAATTATTGGGACGATTATGAACTGCGAGTGGGCGTCGGCAAAGTGTTCTGGGGCGTGACTGAATCAGCGCACTTAGTGGACGTAGTAAACCAAACTGATGCGATTGAATCGGTCGATGGCGAATCGAAATTGGGTCAGCCTATGGTGCACTTTACGTCCATCAAAGACTGGGGAACCATCGATGCTATGTTACTGCCTTATTTTCGTGAACGTACCTTTGCAGGGGAAGACGGTCGGTTAAGAACGCCCGTACCCGTTTCAGACGATGCGCTTTACGAATCATCGAAAGAAGAAAAGCACGTTGATGTGGCACTGCGTTATAGCCAAATGTACGGCGATTGGGATGTCGGTTTAAGCTACTTAGGCGGCATCAATCGCGACCCTTATTACCGTGTAGAAGGCAATGAACTCAAGCCGTATTACGCGCAAATGCAGCATTTTGGGTTAGATGTGCAAGGTATTATGGGCGACTGGTTATGGAAGCTTGAAAGCATTTATCGTGACAGCTACGACAACCACACAGGTGTCGCGACAGGCTTTGAATACACATGGGTTGGCGCGCTAGAGTCGTATTGGGATATTGGCTTCATTGCTGAATACCTGTACGACAGCCGAGGCAACAATGCCCAAAGTGTCGGTCAAAACGATGTGTTTCTTGGAGCGCGCTTCGCCTTGAACGATGAAGACGGGACCGAGGTGTTAACGGGTATTACTCAAGACTTAGATAACAGCGATGTCTACAGTGCAAAGCTCGAAGCATCTAGCCGTATTAACAACAACCTCAAGTGGCGATTAAACGCGTGGTTGTTTGAGAACGAAACCCCAGAAGACTTGTTGTTCTTCGCGCGGAAGGATGATTTTGTTGAACTGGCGTTGGAATATTATTTTTAGTCTTTACAAAAAGTTAGTATTTCCAACCATTTAGCATTTCCAACAACTTGGCATTTTTAAAAAGTTAGGTATTTCCAACAAGTTAATGTTGGTTTCGTGAGGCGTTCTTGTTAAAGGGAACGTCTCAAATTTAAGATGAGCCATATTTAGAATGTTCAAATTCGTATTTTTATAAAATGGATCAAACAATCGAATAGTCCCACAGGTAAAATGGTTATATTTTTCGAGCATCTATAACCTCCGAATATGCATGTGAAGCATGCTGGTGGTATCGGCCCTAAGGGATTTATGAATTCATTTAATTGGGATAATAACTTTGAAACAGGCATTGGCATCGTAGACGAACAACATCAATACCTTGTTGGTTTTATCAACCACTACGGAAACCTGCTGTCAGAGAATACTATCTCTATAGACGACATGAGCGTCGCTTTACTCGATCTCACACGCTATGCCGAATTTCATTTTAAAGAAGAAGAATCTTTAATGAGAGATTGCGGTGTATACGATTTACACATTGAAGAACACATCAAAGTTCATCGCATGTTTATGCGAGATATCTACAGCATGCAAGCATTCATCTTGGAAGAAGATCAGTCGTCAGCACGGCAGTTACTTGATTTCCTAATCCATTGGCTTGCATACCACATCCTCGGTATCGACCAAAACATGGCTCGACAAGTGGCCGCGATAGAAAAGGGGGCAACACCTCAACAAGCGTTTGAAGCAGAAGAAAAGCAAAAAGACTCTTCAACCATCCCTTTACTCGCGGCTCTTAACGGCTTATTTGAACAAGTCTCTGAGCGCAACAAACAGTTGTTACGCTTCAACCAGTTACTCGAAGAAAAAGTCGAGGAACGTACGGCAGAGTTAAAACAAGCGAACAAGAAACTTGAAGAACTGTCGTTAACAGATTCACTCACTAAATTACCTAACCGTCGCAGTGCTTTTAAACAGTTAGCGGTACATTGGCAAGACTCGAAAGAACTTGGCATGCCTTTAGTGTGCATTATGATTGATGCCGACCACTTCAAGCGCATTAACGACACCAGTGGCCACGATGCAGGTGACTTGGTGCTACAAACCCTCGCGCGTGAACTGAAAAATATGTTTCGCAATGACGATATTGTGTGTCGATTAGGGGGCGATGAGTTCTTGGTGATTTGCCCAGATACTGATCTTAAAGGCGGTATGCACATCGCGGAAACGACTCGACAGAAAGTGTCTGAATTAGAGGTTGAAACCAGTAATCAAGTTTGGATTGGCAGTATTAGTGTCGGTGTAGCTGAAATAACCCAAGAATTCGGGTCCATGAATGAGTTGGTTAAAGCCGCCGATGAGTCTGTTTATTTAGCGAAAAACGCGGGCAAAAACAGCGTGTGCTCGATTCAGATATCGAACTCAGTTCATTTAAAATCTAGAGCGCAGTTCCATTCAGATTTAGAGCACGGTTCACTTTAGACTTAGACTTAGACTTAGACTTAGACTTAGACTTAGACTTAGACTTAGACTTAGACTTAGAGTTAGAGCTCAGTTCACCTCAGATCCAGAACGTAGCTCGCTTTTAATTTAGAACATAACTCACGTCAGATTTAGAACACAGTTCACTTTAGTTTTAGAGCTCCGCTCGCTTCAAATCTAGAACCTAGCTCACCTCCAAATAAAGAAGTGGAACCAGTAATTGTTCCACTTCTTCTTACTCCTCATTAATATCCTGTTAAATTTGCCGTGTTTTTAGTCAATAACTTGCTCTTTTAGCGATTCAATTTGGCATTGGTTGCGTGTTTGATTAGTATGTGTAGCTATCTAAAAAAACTAATCATCCGATACGGACACTACCAACTGGTAGATGAGGAAATGATGCAACATCTAGAAGAGATCATTGCTAATGCAACGACTGCTATTGATACAGCAGATTCGTTAGTCGCACTTGATGAAGTGCGAGTTCAGTATTTAGGTAAGAAGGGTGAATTAACTCTTCAACTACAAAGCCTAGGTAAACTTCCACCTGAAGAGCGTCGTACTGCTGGTCAAGAGATCAACAAAGCGAAAGGTGCTGTTCAACAAGCGATCGCAGCTCGCAAAGACGCACTTCAACGTGCAGAGCTTGAAGCGAAACTAGCTGAAGAAACTATCGATGTGAGCCTACCAGGTCGTCGCATTGAGAACGGTGGTCTTCACCCAGTTACTCGCACTGTTGAGCGTATCGAACAGTTCTTTGGTGAGCTTGGCTTTAGCACTGAGTCTGGCCCTGAGATTGAAGATGCATTCCACAACTTTGATGCACTAAACATCGCAGACGATCACCCAGCTCGTACTGATCACGATACTTTCTTCTTCAACCCTGATCTAATGCTACGTACGCACACTTCTGGTGTTCAAATCCGTACGATGGAAAACGGCAAACCGCCATTCCGCTTCATTGCTCCGGGTCGTGTTTACCGTAACGACTACGATCAAACTCACACGCCAATGTTCCACCAAGTGGAAGGTATGTTAGTTGATGAGAACGTAAACTTCGCACAACTTAAAGGCATTCTTAACGATTTCCTTTGTAACTTCTTTGAAGAAGAAGTTGAAGTGCGTTTCCGTCCTTCATTCTTCCCGTTCACAGAGCCTTCAGCTGAAGTTGACGTGAAACGTAAAGATGGCAAATGGCTAGAAGTTCTAGGCTGTGGCATGGTTCACCCTAACGTACTTCGCTCTGTTGGCATCGACCCTGAGAAATACTCTGGTTTTGCATTCGGTATGGGTGTAGAGCGTCTAACGATGCTTCGTTACGGCGTAAATGACCTTCGTGCGTTCTTCGAGAACGACCTTCGTTTCCTTAAACAATTCAAGTAATCCGGGGCAGTCAAAACTATGAAATTCAGTGAATCTTGGCTACGCGAGTGGGTTAAACCTGCAATTAACAGCGAAGAGCTAGCTCACCAAATCACTATGGCTGGTTTGGAAGTTGACGATGTAGAACCTGTTGCGGGTGTTTTCACCGGCGTTAAAGTAGGTAAAGTGGTTGAGTGCGGTCAGCACCCAGACGCAGACAAACTACAAGTTACAAAAATTGATATCGGCGCTGTTGATGCAGAAGGTAATAAAGAGCTGTTAGACATCGTATGTGGTGCATCTAACTGTCGTCTTGGCCTAACTGTAGCAGTAGCGACAGTTGGTGCAGTACTTCCTGGTGACTTCAAAATCAAGAAAGCAAAACTACGTGGCGTTCCATCGCACGGCATGCTTTGTTCTTTCTCTGAGCTAGGTATCGACGTAGAGTCTGACGGCATCCTTGAGCTGCCAGAAGGCACAACGCTAGGTATGGACGTACGTGAGCTTCTAGAGCTTAACGACGTGACTATCGACGTAGACCTAACAGCAAACCGCGCAGACTGCTTCAGCATCCGTGGCCTTGCTCGTGAAGTTGGCGTACTAAACCGCGCAGACGTTACAGAGCCAACAGTTGACGCTGTTGCAACAAGCATTGAAGACACAGTATCTGTTGAAATCAAAGCAACTGATGCTTGTCCACGTTACCTTGGCCGTGTGGTTAAGAACGTAAACGTGAAAGCGGAATCGCCAATCTGGATGCAAGAAAAACTGCGCCGTTGTGGTATCCGTTCAATCGACCCAGTTGTAGACATCACAAACTACGTGATGCTAGAGCAAGGCCAACCAATGCACGCATTTGATCTAGCTAAGATCGAAGGCGGTATCGTGGTTCGTCTAGCAGAGCAGGGCGAAAAGCTAACACTTCTAGATGGCAACGAAGCTGAACTAAACAGCAACACACTTGTTATCGCAGACCAAAACAAAGCACTAGCAATCGCTGGTATCTTTGGCGGTCAAGATTCAGGTGTTACTACTGAAACGACAGACGTACTTCTTGAAGCTGCATTCTTCGCACCGGATCACATCCGTGGTCGCGCACGTGCTTACGGCCTTCACACAGATTCTTCTCTACGTTTCGAACGTGGTGTTGATTCAACGCTACAAGCAGCAGCAATGGAGCGTGCAACACAGCTTCTAGTTGAAATCTGTGGTGGTGAAGTTGCGCCAGTAAACGGCAGCGAATCTGAAGCTGATCTTCCTAAAGCAAACGTAGTTGCTCTACGTCGCGCTAAGCTAGACAGCCTACTAGGTCACGAAATCCCATCTACAGACGTAGTGGAAATTCTTACTCGCCTAGGTTGTGAAGTTGAGACGACTGAAGCTGGTTGGACGGCAACGTCTCCATCTTGGCGTTTTGATATCGCAATCGAGCAAGACCTAATTGAAGAAGTAGGTCGTATCTACGGTTACGATAACATTCCAAACCAAGCGCCTAAAGCGGCACTTAAAATGAATGACCACAAAGAAGCTAACCAACCGCTTAAGCGCGTTCGTGACCTTCTTGTAGACCGTGGCTACCACGAAGCAATCACATACAGCTTCGTAGAACCTGAACAGCAAAAGCTTGTTGTACCTGGTGTTGAGCCGCTAATCCTGCCATTCCCAATCTCTGCGGATATGTCAGCAATGCGTCTTGGCCTAATCCAAGGTCTTCTAAACACAGTTGTTCACAACCAGAAGCGTCAACAGTCTCGCGTTCGTCTATTCGAATCAGGCCTACGTTTCATCCCTGAAGCAACTGCTGAAAACGGCATGCGCCAAGAAATGATGCTTGCGGGCGTTATCTCTGGTACTCGTGGCGAAGAGCACTGGGACATTGCAACTAACACTGTAGATTTCTTCGATCTTAAAGGTGACCTAGAAGCAGTTCTTGAGCTTTCTGCAAACGAAATCGCATACAGCTTCAAAGCAGCTAAGCACCCAGCACTTCACCCAGGTCAAACTGCGGCTATCGTAGTAGACGGCAAAGAGGTGGGTATCATTGGTACTGTTCACCCAGAACTAGAGCGTAAGTTTGGTCTTAACGGCCGTACTATCGTATTCGAAATCGAATGGGCAGCTATCAACACTCGCGTGCTTCCAGAAGCAGTAGCCGTATCTAAGTTCCCTGCAAACCGTCGTGATATCGCAGTCGTTGTTGACGAAGCAGTCGCTTCTGGCGACATCGTAGAAGCGTGTATCGCAGCTGGTGGCGAATTCCTAACAGGCGCTAAATTGTTCGACGTATACGTTGGTCAAGGCGTTGAAGAAGGTAAGAAGAGCCTAGCTATCGCACTTAGCCTACAGTCTGTAGAGCGCACACTTGAAGATGCAGACATCGCTGGTTCAGTAGATGCTATCGTAGCTTCAATCTCAGAGAAATTCGGCGCAGCACTTCGCGACTAATCTCCTCTGATAGATAGAAAACCAAAGGCCTCGCATTGCGAGGCCTTTTTTGTGGGAGTAATTAGGGGAGGGCTGTGATTCTTAACAGTACACCGAGAAGCCATAATCTGTGTTCTAGCTTGTTAATGGCTAGATTAAATCATTATAACTATATGTGATGCATCGAAGTACTTCTGTGGAAGTGCGCTCAGTTTGGTTTGGATGAAAGCCAGTCATTCTCCCTTTTTCAGAGATCAAGTGTAGATTTTTCCTAGCCCTTGAGCCTATAACATAAAGAAGCTTCTTAGCACTTTCTTCAGAAGAATCATTGAAGTTAGGCACTAACCCTTCAAGTAGGCCGAAAGATATAACTGCGTCATATTCACCACCTTTTACCCCATGTATTGTTGACACTTTTATTCCACTTCTCGGCTTAAATGCTCTACGAAAAGCGTCTATGTCTGTCGCAAATTCCTCGCTATCTCTACGGAGTCTACTTATTCGATCTTCTGTACTACTGAAGAAAGATTCATAGTGCTCTTGAAGCATTGGATAAAGAGAATAGTCAATTCCTAAAATATCGAATAGCTCATCAAAGAAAGTACGAAGATAAGCAATTCCATCTTCCCTATCAATTGAAATAGAATTAAGAGATTTAAGAAGATCTTTGGAGGTGATAGATTCGATGTCCACCATTGCTATTTCTAAATCATATAAAATTTCAGATGCCCACCTTAGACGCTTTACGTACATACTAGGGGAAGGTTCAGTGAGAATGATTCTCGTAAGCTTGTACCAAAAGTTCTCAATGTCTCTAGAAAACGGAACCAAACCAGGTCCGTCAAAACTATATTGAGGTAATCGATGTACTAGGTTTCGAGTCAACGCGGCTAAATGCGTCCACCAAGGGGCGATGACGCAAATTTCACTCTCTTTAATATTGCAGTTGTCAATATTGTGTTCAATATATCGGCTTACCTGTTCTACTAAATCATCTTTGTGAGTAATTTGATCATAGGTTATTGTACTCTGATAATCTTTCTCGCTACCTTCTGCACTAGTTGCACTCGGACTGACATTATAATTTCGATAGTATTCGATAATTCTGCTGGAGCTTCGATAATTCTGCTGGAGCTTCGATAATTCTTATCCAAAGACATTGGGGTAAAAGTAGCTTCAGTTAAAGATTCAAGTTCTGTATGGGATATAGCATAGCCACCCAATGACGTATATATAGCTTGGTTTGGGTCACCAACTATAAAGGTGTTCACCTTACTCGGATTAGCTCTCATTATACTTGCTACAATTGAGTACTGTATCTCTTTAGTATCTTGATATTCATCTATAAAAACGTAAGCAAACAGATTTGATAATATCTTTGGTATAGCCACCTTATTGCTCAAAAGCTCATACGAAAAGTATAATATCTGTTCAAAGTCTATCTGATGGTTCTCGGCTAGGTGTTGATGATAAGCCTCCAAAACACTGTTAGCTAGACTCCCACCATTCCCTGTGATATTGATGCCTCTTGGGGTATAAAAATGCGAACACTGATAATAGGTGATCTTATATCGAGGTCGCAATCCAGTACAAATATTGGTAATTAGCTCTTCACTGTCATATGAGTTAATTACCTTGAAGCCATTTTGAAGTTTGTAATGGTATATACCGTAAGGCTTTATTATCCACTCTAAACAAAACGCGTGAATTGTTCCTATCCATAGTTGTGAAGTCCCAACGCCTAGTAACTCTATTCTTTCACGAATCTCATCAGCCGCTCGATTCGTATATGTTATTGCGACGATCCACTTTTTTGTATCAGTCAAATTCGACAATTCGAGAGCTATTTTGTACGTTAATGTACGTGTCTTACCACTGCCCGGGCATGCTTCAAGGAATACGTTACCCGGTTGCCGAATAGCATCGACTTGCTCATCATTAAGATCATCTTTATCCCATACGAACATCATTAAATCCTTTCTAAGAAGTGATTATTTTCTGTCGGGAAGTCAGCAATAAACTCAGCTTTTATGTCATCTATATCATCAATCAGTAAATCGAATGCTTCCCATTTAGGAGAAAATATTTCAATTCCTGTTTCATAAGGTGCTAGGTATGTTTCCCACTTTGTTTTGAGAACCAAATTACCAGCTGCTTCAGCTGCTCTCATATTCATTGTACCTTCAGCAACATGCTCAACAATTCTTTGATATCGATGAGATAGTACCTTCAAAACAAGTTCAGGCTTAAATTCACCATGAGCAAATTTTATTGCTTCAAAAATATACTTTGGAATTACCACTTTAAAGTTAATAGCGTTGCCAAGAGTAATAGCAAACCAGCCCTTACCTTGATGATTTGCCATTGTTAATGCTCTAACACCCGATATAGCGATGTCTGCGTTAGATAGTTCACCTTTAGCTGTAACTCTTGTGGCAGGATCAACATAAACATCATTGACTATTTTCTTTAGATAGGAACTATTCGAGGATTTAATGAAATCAACTTCGAAGGTATGATCTGCGTAGAAAGGCTTTAACCATTGATTACCTGTACAGAATGTATCAAGCGCTGTTTTTCTGCTTTGTCCTGATTCTTTAGAGCCTTGAGCTTTTTTCTTTTTTTTCTTTAAAGGAACACTATCAGTGTTGCGGATTGTCGTATCAAAAAACGTGTCATCGAGATCAGTGATGATACTACAACGCTTCTTAATACGTTCGTCACTAAAGAGCATCGCAATATTTTCAAACCCAGTGCTTCTTATATTAACAAGACTAATGCCCATTTCATCTAAGCTTAGGCCTGTTACCTTTTTGAACAGAACTGGAATCAGGATTTCTTCCGCATCTCCTTCAACCAAAATGACACTTCGCGCAAACAATAGATTGCTGCGAATCGCATCCAGATAGCGTTGAACAAACCCACATTGCGGATCACTAAGACCCGTAGCAGGCTGGAAGACCTCACAATTACCTTCAACAACTCCAATAATGTTCATATTTTTGATATTACTAACTTCAGAGATATGTGACGAATGAGTGGAGTATATGATTTGAGTATTATCGTAGTTAATATTATCGAATAATGACTTTTGTATATGAGTATGGATATGAGCTTCTGGCTCCTCAATCAACAAAAAGTTAGCGATAGACTGATTAGCTTTCTGATATTTGAACTCTAGAAGTTTCAAAGTGAGGTATAAAAGATTCGCGCCACCTAAACTCATTTCATGAATAGCACCTTCATGCACATCGTTGGACTCTGCAACAAAAAGCTTGAGGGACTGGAATAATTGGTCTGAATCATCAGTTAAGCTTGAGCGAATAGAAATAGAGTTTGGTGAGTAGGTATCCCCAACTGTGTCACCTACCGTCGATGTTATGTCATCTCTAATATCACAGACGTCAGGCAAACCTTCAATATTTTCATTTAATGTTCCGATCAACTCAGCTATTGGTTGAAAGTCTTCAGGGGAGATCTCTCCTGACTTATTTTTTAGCAGTGTTAACAAAGGGTTAGTTCTATTATTGTGGAAATCAGAAACCACGTCTCTGAGTGCTTTAATGAAAGTAAAAGAAACCTCATTAGGCATATTAAGGATATATGGTAAACGTACACCAACACCTGGGTTGTTTAATTCACTTGGAAAAACGATAGCATCAAAGTCACCAACAATAGATTTATATTCCTCCGGATCAGCAAAGTTAGCTGTGCTTTTTCCAGTTAATACCGTTTCATAGTCTTCTATCGAAACATCGCTTAAACACTCTTCTAGTGCTGTAGCATCACCTGGGGGTAGTATTGAAAGAGCTTGGCGTATATGAGCTTTAGGCCTGAATATTAGGTTATAAGTAGCTTTGGTTACCACCTCGCTTTCGCCGTCGATATTTCCGTTACCATGGAGAAACAGGGATTGACTAGCTTCATCACTAGAAATATCGCTAAACTCACAACTTATAATAATCCAATGTCCTTTCCAAGGACCTAGCGACCTACAGAAATCATCCTCAGACAGTTTGGTAGACGAACGAGGCATTGAGTTATCAAGTAGTAATCTCATTGCTCGGAATAAGTTAGTCTTACCTGATGCATTCTCACCAATTACTGTGTTGATACCTTTGTGAAAATGAAGCTTAACGTTCTTGAAATTACGGTAGTTGACTAGGTTTAACTTGGTGATGTGCATATAGCCTCGAAATCAATGTCTTATTTGGATGGTATAATACTCCGCGTTAACTGATCCTCATAAGGTAAAGTTAAAAATAACACTTTTTTTGTGGGATTTAAGTTACTGATAAATATGTAAATAGTTGGTTTGAGAACTTCATGTTGGGGGGGCGTCGAAAAATACAGTGTTTTTAAATCTAATTTAGTGCGCCATTCTTAAATGTGACCCTTGACCTGTCTACAACTTCACACTTTATAGTAACTATATTGATTGAGAGGGGCGCTTTCTGTGTTCCCTCCAAAGTAAGTAGAGAGACACTATGAAACGTTTAATTCTAAACATCACACTCTTGGTTTTCATGGCGCTTGGTAGCATGAGTGCCATGGCTCATGATTCAACGGTTAAGTACGGTATCGCGATATCTCACGATGGTGAGCAAATTGCGTATGGCAAAAGTGGGAGCGGAGATACGGCGCTGATCTTCATTCACGGTTGGAGCTTAGACAGCAGGCTTTGGCAAAACCAAGTGAGTGAGTTTTCAAAGCAGTACCAAGTGATCACTATGGACTTAGCAGGGCACGGTAACTCATCGTTTAATCGCGAAGAGTACACCATGGTTGCGTTCGCTGAAGACATCAAAGCCGTCATCGAGAAAGAACAACTCGAATCCGTCATCTTAGTCGGGCACTCCATGGCGGGTGGTGTTATTGCCGAAGCCGCTAAACTGATGCCGAAAAGGGTGAAGGGCATTATTGGTGTCGACACATCACAAAACGTCGCATTAGCCGTTTCACTAGGCGACCTAGATGCAATGACCAAACCCTTTGAAGCAGACTTCCAAACGGGCATTACTATGTTCGTGAAAGACTCGCTACCAAAAGACATAGACGCGGATTTACTTTACTGGGTAACGCAAGACATGGCCTCAGCACCGCCAGCTATCGCGATAAACCAGTTCCGCCATTATCTAGGTCAATACGTAACAGGTGAAGCGCACCGCGTGTATGAGAAAGTGAATGTGCCAGTAATATTGGTGAACGCTCGCCTATGGCCAACGGATTTAGAAGCGAACAAGAAACACATCAAGGATTACAGTATTTACTACATTGAAGATTCAGGCCACTTCCCAATGCTTGAGCAACCACAGCAGTTCAACACAACGTTGATGAATGCGGTGAAGTCAGTGAAGTAGGGTGCTGTAGTTATTAAAGGGTGGTTGTACCCGTTAGATAGATAAAACCAAGGCTTCGCGTTTGCGAGGCCTTAGTTTTTAAGTTAAATCGATGGAGCCTGTCAATCTGATAGAGTCCATTATTTTTTGTCTTGAGATTCTTTATATTTTTTTGTAATCCACTCATGCAAATGAAGTCCCGTTTGACGCTTTAGGAATACACTGATACCAGCCAAAATTAACAGTCCAATTATTGTGCCCATAATCATCTCCACGCTTTGTCATTTTTAAATTCAGTTTAATCAATACGTTAGTGTTTTGATTAATCCATTGATTTCATCATTTTATCTATATTAAGCCCACCAAGATCCTCGAGGTTATTCTTAATCTCTTCATCGATTGATAGCTGGCGTTCCACTTTCTTTATTTCCTTCTCAAGAAACTTTTCAACTTCTTGAGATACGTTGAACATTAAGCCCTGTTCACGCGCTGCTTTTCTCGCTCGTTTAAGACGAACATCTAAGTCTGATGAGATTTTGATGTTCAGTGATACTTTGGATTGTTTTTTCTGTAATGACATATCGATTCTCAACTTTACCTACAAAATACTATAAACTTTTCTACCTTTTTAGCAAGAAATTTTGAGGTTGACGGATTAAGAAGCGAACAAGAAACACATCAAGGATTACAGCATTTACTACATTGAAGACTCAGGCCACTTCCCAATGCTAGAGCAACCTGAGCAGTTCAACACAACGTTGATGAAAGCGGTTAAGTTAGTGAAGTAGGGCGGTTGCACGTGAGAATAGGCTGATAATCCCCTCCTAACCTCCCCTTGGTTTACATCTCCAATCTCTTGTTGGTAATGGGAAAGGGGAGGAACTGAATACCGATCGTGACAAGTACAGTTATATGTTCAGCGCCAAAGAATGTTCTCCCCCTCGAACGTTAATCTAATGAGATCGGTGAACTGCATTTGAGGGGGAGCTAGAGGGGGGAGGATTTGGTTTACTAGAATCGTTCCACGGGATTTCATTAACAGCGATAAGTCCGCGGCTTCGTTTTACTTGTTATTCAATCCAACTGGTACAGACCTGATTTGTACATCATCGTCAGCGACAAATAATAATCTCCAATGAATTTCTCAAAGAAGTAAAAGCTCTCTGAATACTTATTAATCCCAAAAAATAACATTCTAAAAATGATCGTGTAACAATTTGTTAACGAGCTGTATTGTCTCAGTGTTCTTTGTCTTTGTTGCATATCGTTACCAAGCCCAGAACATTCCATTATTTTGAGGATCTGAATATGAACGGAAAACTAAGAACGGCTTTATCGTTAAAACTTAAGAAGCAAGATATCTCTAACCAACCTCCAAGACTGGTGCGATCAAATGCTGCCTTTGAACCGAATCCAGCCCCGTCAGAACACCACAAGAAAGAGTCTCGCTAACTAGCTTGCTCCCTCTCGATAAGGCACTCGAGAGAGTGCTTTATTGAAGATGTATGCTGAGGAAAGGAATGGTTTATGAATAATATACAAAACAGTCTCTATGGTTTATTCGATACTCAAGGTGTGAGTCTTTCAAAAGAGTACAAGGATTGCATCGAGAAATATTTAGTATCTGATTTGTCTTTCACTTCTGAGATGATGAATGGTTTGGCTCGAACTATTTTTCAAAATAAAAAGATGATGGCTTACTACCTTTTGCACAATGCAATCGATGAAGCTAAAGGTGCGGCAAGGTTACGAATGATCGCAGAGCGGTATGCAGATGATGAATTAAGGCCGCTTATGTTGCGTCACTATAACGATGAAATGAATCATTCTACGTTGTTTGCCAGCCTTATCCCTTTTACTGGGTACGAGACAGAAACGCATGAACATGAAGTTCAATATGAGTTAGATAAAGTCATGAACTTTGACGATGAGCTCAAGACATTCCTCTTTAGGGTTCATTCTATTGAAATACGTTCGTGGCGTTTACTGTTACTGCATTTGGCGATCATTGATGAGTCTGACGATGATTACATGAAACAAATGCGTCCAACGATTCAAAAAATCTTAGAAGATGAAATGCAGCACGTGTGTTACACCGGACAATATGTCAGTCGTTGGTTACATGCTGAACCACATTTAAGCAAAGTTTTTGTTGAGTGCATTACTCACACGAATAAAGAAACATGGGAAGACCTTTCTTCGATGGCTTTATTCATGCGCGATCATATTCAAGACTTTCTTTTAGAATCGGCGGCTTAAATGACTCTCTGGCTTAGGGTTTTAACATCGCGAAGCTCATTCGCGATGTTGGTTTTCATCGCCATCGCGTCAGTGATAGCGAATACGGGGTGGCGAGTCGTGATGAATAACTTCGCTGTCGACACTGTTGGTATGACTGGGGCTGATGTGGGTGTATTGCAGAGTGTTAGGGAAATCCCAGGCTTGCTTTCATTTACTGTTTTGTTTCTGTTGTTCATCGCTTCAGAACAAAGAGTCGCGGTATTGTCGGTTGCAACATTAGGGCTAGGCGTTGCCATGACAGGGTATTTGCCTTCGATTTATGGCTTCTATTTCAGCACGACGATCATGTCTATTGGTTTCCATTATTTAGAAGCGGTGAACAAATCACTCTCAACACAGTTGTTAGCGACTGAGAACTTCAGTGAATCAATGGGGAAAATTCGGTCTGCTGCCTCATTCTTCTCGATGGTGACTTTTCTATGCATTATGGTCGCGAGCTATCTTTTTGACGTTTCAGATAAGGCCATTTTCTTTACTTGTGGAGCAATATGTTTCTGGTTAGCGGTTTACTTGGTCATGTTTAAAAATACTCATACAGAGGTTAAACAACACACTAAACTCATTGTCCGACGTGAATACACGACCTATTACATTCTTACCTTTTTGAGTGGAGCAAGAAGACAGATCTTTGTGGCCTTTGCTGGCTTACTGATGGTGACCAAGTTTCATTATACGATTGCGATGATGGCCGCTTTATTTATGGTATCCAGCTTAGCAGCAACTCTTGCTCTACCTTATGTTGGGAGATTTATCGACCGAGTAGGAGAGAGGCTGGCTTTGATCATTGAGTATGCCGCGTTAGTGTTGGTGTTCCTATCTTACGCATTTGTGGATGATCATTATGCGGCTGCGGGGTTGTATGTTATCGACAGTATCATTTTTAGTTTTGCCATAGCTTTAAACACCTACTTTAAAAAGACAATTAGGGAAGATGAAGTGGCTTCAACGGCGAGTTTGTCATTCACTATCAACCATATTGCAGCGGTGTTCCTACCCTTTTTGTTGGGAATCATCTGGATGTCTGGTTATCAATGGGTGTTTGTTACAGGATCAATTATTGCTTTGATTAGCCTCTTGGTATCGTTGACTATGGGAACGCAGCTTCATCAGCGGATTAATGGATTCGATAAGCTACAGAAACAATAGTGACACTCATCGAAACTACAGTATTTACTACGTTGAAGACTCAGGCAACTTCCCAATGCTAGAGCAACCAGAACAGTTCAACACAACGTTGATGAAAGCGTTTAAGTCAGTGAAGTAGGGCGTTGTAGTTGTTGAAGGGTAGTTGTAATTGTTCGACTAACAATCCCCTACTGAGCTCCCCTTGATTGACATCTCTAATCTCTTGTTGGTAATGAGAAAGGGGAGGAATTGAACAAAATTAGTTTGTGAAATTCCTAATTTAGTAAATGACGGATTATCTTTGGTAGGGCAATGTAGTTAGTTAGTTAGTTAGTTAGTTAGTTAGTTAGTTAGTTAGTTAGTTGATCGTTGGTGCGATCCCTCTTGTTTCACCAATTTTCATTGTCCATAGATTTTTGTCAGAAAATCCACTATCTCTTCCCGCCTTCTTAAAACGTATCGGAGGTTCAAATGCTGGCTCATCCGATAAACCGCTAATGGTTCCCCAGTGAGAAGCAATCAATGTTTTTGCGCGAACATCTATGCCGATAGAGACAGCCTCTTCAGGTGTGGCATGCGACATCCACAATAATTCCCTAGGCTCATATGCTCCAATAGGCAAAATAGCAAAATCAAAGGAGCCATATTTCTCACCGACATTATTGAATATGGTTTCTGAGTAACCTGTATCGCCAACAAAAAGGAGACGATTTTGTAAACTTTCAATAACCCAAGAGGCCCATAGCGTTTCATTATGATCAGATGTACTTCTTGCTGAATCATGAACAGAAGGCTCCGCTGTTATCTCTATTCCTGAAACTGACACTGACTTTCCCCAATCTAACTCAGTAACCTTGTTATACCCTCGTTCGGTAAAAAAAGACTTAAGTCCTAAAGGAACAACGACATGAATATTGTTTTTGTTTTCTAATTTCCTAACTGTTTGATCATCCAAGTGGTCATAATGATTATGTGAAACAATCACTATATCTATAGGAGGCAATTTATTTATAGGTATGGGTAAATCAACAAACCTTTTTGGGCCGGCCCATGGGACGGGGCTGGCGAATTTTGACAAAAAAGGGTCAGTCAGAATCGTCACTCCAGAGGTCGTAATTAAAAAACTTGCATGCCCTAACCAAGTAACACTATCGCTTTCAATAGAGTTTAAAAGTTGAAGAGACTCCTTCTCTGTTAGCTGATGTCCATCGGGGATATCAGGGACAAACACCGAGTCCCATGCTCTTTGCATATAAAACAAGCCCCCTTTAGGTGCGGCAGTTTCTATAAATGGGTGGTTCTGATAACCGTTGCTTGTATGATGGTTTGGCTCATCCACCAATGAAGGTTTTTGGGAGTATTCAGGCGAGTGTGAAGAACATGCAGATAAAGTAACTAAGACTAAAATGGCACTAATGAAAATTTTCGTATCGTTCATCATTGACTCTCTAAAACTCTTTATATGGTGATTCGATAATGTGCCAGTTTAAAATAAACTTAGCTATAACCACACTAAGTTAACCAACTGTTTGTTAACAGCGAGCGTATTGTTAGCGGCTAGCGCACTGTTAACAACGAGCGTATAGCTCAAAACCGATTCTATCAACTTCAAGCCCGCAAAAACCAAAAGTGAATGCCTTTACGTAAGGTCTCTACAGCCTTTTATTAAGTATCAATATTTCAATGAATTACCATACCTCGATGGTTTTGCACGTTATCTCATTTGTCATAGCCAAGTTCATAGTGCTCGTGAGTGATCCGCACCAATAGTTTTGGCCACTGACTTAACGGAGTTGGGCTACCCAGAATCCAGTCTGGTTGGAGAAAATGATATTAGAAAAGATTGGTTAATCTGAATCGACGTGTTTATTGACAAGGCTAGCAATTAGACTACGCTTTAATAACTGATGGAACATCGTCAGTGGAAAACGAACAAGTTTCAACGTAAACCGTAACACTGTAAAAGAAAGAAAAGATATGTACATTGTAGAAAAATAGAAAAGCCACTTTTTACATTAAGTGGCTTTTTTTTTGTCCAAAAAGACTATCAACGATAGCTTCAATTTTTAATGCAGATAACGAATCCAGTTTGAAAGTTAACAACAGAAAGAAGCAACCACTCAATCATTCTAATCTAGAGGTTAACGAAAACTTGGGATAATCGCCGGTATGCCCGGTAGAAGACCAACCAACGCCATCACACCACTTAACACAATGAACATAGTGCCAGGCAACACCCAGCGGCTCATTTTACTCAGTTCACTGCTACGTTCTTTACAACCGACTAAGCCTAAGTTGTCTAACAGCATGGTGAGAGCCCAACCAAATGCAGGGTTAACGAGCGCTGAAGAAAACACAACAATCGCTGCTGATTGGGTGGTTTTCCCTTCACGAGTCATTTCCATTCCAGCTTCTAGCAATGGCACAAATACCCCAACAATTAGCGCAACACACAATACAGGTTGCCAGATAGCTAAATCCATTGGGTAACCCCAAACAGCGGCGATGATACAGAACAGAGCTGTGAGCAAAGCGCCTGCAGGGATAGGGCGTTTAGCAATCGCCGCGGGTACGATATAAGTACCCCATGAAGACGTAAAGTTAGTACCGCCGAGCAGGGAACCGAACGTTTGACGAATTGAAGCCGTGGTCATGGTGTCGTCAATGTTCATGTGTACTTTTTCAGTACGCTCTGGATAGCTGATCTTTTGGAATACTTGATGCCCTAAGAAATCTGGCGACCACATTGCCACGGCTAAAATAGCAAACGGCAATACCACCATGAAGTGTTCAATCGTCGGCAGGCCTAGCATCCAACCTGTATCTTCTCCCCACCAATACATAGGGTTCATGTTAGGCAATCCTGGCTCAGTGTGGAAAGCAAATGGGGCACCCATGGCAAATGCAATTGTACCACCCAGTAAGCAACTAAGAGGCACCGCTAACCAACGTTTGCGGAAGTGTTCCAATAGCGCGTACAAAATGATGGTGCAAAAGATCACCACAAAAGCGATGTGGCTCATGCCGATTCCCTCAGCCCAAGCGAACAGCTTTTTCACTTGAGAGGCGGTTCCAACAAAGCCGAGGTAGAGTAATAAGCCGCCACACACGCCTTTACTGGTGAGGTTGGCCAACATACTGCCACCTTTACTGATGGCTAAGATGAGGCCAAAAGCGCCAATCAGCAACCCAAACGCCATAGGGTGTCCGCCAGCTGCAACGACAATCGGGATTAAAGGAATGAGTGGGCCGTGTGTACCTGCGAGGTTCGCGGTCGGCAATAAAAATCCAGAGAAAAGAATGATGAAAACAGAGGCGATGAGGAGTTCATAACGAACGTTTTCTAGAATGAAGTCTTCATTTAATCCGAGAGCCCCGGCAAAGGTGGCTGCAATGGCGCCCACCATAACAATCTTACCAATGGTCGCCGCCATCGCTGGGATGGTATCTTCTATTTCGAATCGATAATCTTTAAACGGCAAATTGGGACGCCAGCGTTTAGGCGCCATGATTTGTAACTCATGCTCTAAATATTGTTCGCGGGAATCAAATTCCGATCTTGGTTTGTGTTGTTGTTCATAAGTGAGTTCATCCTCACTGGTTTGAGGTTTATCTGCTTGTATATGTACGGACTCTAAAGTGCTGCTCATTTTGATTCCTTTCGTTCACACTCTAAGGCGTGTTATTCCAACAAACGTTATTGACTCACGCAAAGTCGTAAACAATGTGTCAACTTATAATTAAAAATTCATTAACATTTAGTTGTTAGTACCTTATACCAAACCAAAAAAAACAAATAGTCTCAGGTAGTTAGACATTAGTCGTAGAGTTGGACGACTAGTATTAGACACTGTAGATAGTATGTGTCTGTTTATTTGTAGGCTCTTAATTTCAGGAATAACAAAGTCACTTTCAACAACAAATGGTTCGACTCGAAAGGCCCAGAAAAAAGTCCAACGACTTACGTTTGGCTGCATTCTTTGTGTGATTTGATGGTGAACATCTTTTCCAGTTTTATGCTGGATATATTGGGTAATAAGCAGGGGTAGGGATTGCTTCTAGCAACTCAATTTCTCCTACGTTTAGCCCCTGATAGTGTTAGAATCTCCGCATCAGAACTATCGAGAAACTAGGTATTTATAAACAATGTTTATCCATCACGTAAACGGCATCGACTGGCTGGTGATTACAGCTTTTGAAGAACTGAAACCGATGTTTATCGAAGATGCTGGTCCCATCCCAGCTTACTTCTCTACCACCAGTGAATTGAGCCTGATTGATCAAGCCAAGCGCAGCTATGGGTTTTTGCCTAAACTCCGCGGTGTGATTACCGACACCGGCACGTATCAAAGTGAAAATCTTGAAGAAGATTTGAACCCACAGCTTGCGTGTATAGTGGAAGGGCGTGGCCGGGTGTTTATCTATCACGGCGACTATGTGGCTTTTGTGGATGACGAGCAAACCTTCATTACCCGTATGAACTGAGAGTGATTCAGTGAGTTGAGATCTGCGAATTGGTAAATCGGCGAGTTAGCTCCCCTAGAATTAAAAACTAAAGGATTAATACGATGGCAAAAACGGTCTCATTGGTACTTGGCAGTGGTGGCGCAAGAGGCT
The DNA here is from genome assembly GCF_057786005.1 of Vibrio sp. QJM3NY_26. Classification (NCBI taxonomy): domain Bacteria; kingdom Pseudomonadati; phylum Pseudomonadota; class Gammaproteobacteria; order Vibrionales; family Vibrionaceae; genus Vibrio; species Vibrio sp. QJM3NY_26. The sequence goes on from NZ_CM173515.1 coordinate 1,420,753, forward strand.
TGGTTCACGTTGGAATCATCCGTTGGTTAATCGAGCATGGCTATCAGATAAAATCCATCTCTGGCTGTTCAATTGGCGCACTTATCGGTGGTGTCTATGCGGCGGGCAAGTTGGATGAATTTGAAGAGTGGGTTACCAGTATCGACCAATCGGATATGGCTATGATGTTGGACTTTTCATGGCAATCGAGTGGTATCTTCAAAGGGGACAAGATCATCGACACACTGCGTGGATTGATCGGCGAGATTTCAATTGAAGATCTGCCTATCCCTTATACCGCAGTTGCTGCTAACGTCGCCGATGAAAAAGAGGTTTGGTTGCAATCAGGTTCTCTGTTTGATGCCATTCGCGCCTCCATCTCTTTGCCACTGTTCTTCACACCTCATGTCATCAATGGTGAAGTGCTGATTGATGGTGGAGTACTCAATCCCGTACCGATTGCGCCTACCTTTAGTGATATGACAGACTTTACTCTGGCTGTGAACTTAGGTGGTGAACCTGAGATGCTTCAACAGGAAGTGATACCGGTTTCCCTACCTACAAAAGAGAGCAATCTGCATGAGAGGGTTGTTCACTTTATCGATAATCTAGGTAGCAGTGTAAAAAGTAAAATGAACTTCAATTTTGCTGCCTACGACATTGCCAACCAAGCGTTTGATGCGATGCAATCGACCATTGCTCGCCAAAAACTGGCCGCTTACCCCGCCGATATTACGCTTGAGCTCCCACGCAATGCCTGTGGCACTTTAGAATTTGATCGCTCACAAGAGATGATAGATAGAGGCTACCATTTGGCACAAGCTAAACTGGGTAATCGACTTTAATGTATTTGTTGCTGAATGAGAGTAATTATGGAAACTGAACTAAAAGAGCTTGAACTCCACGACCTTATGGCAAATAAAGATGTCATCGTACTCACCAGTTTAGAAGAGCCTGCTGTATCTTGGCTGATAGATTGCTATCAAGAGAATACTGATATCGACATTATGGAGAACGCGCGCCAATTAGATAGCGAAGCGGTTTTAGCGCAATGTCGAAACAGCCTGAGTGAAAGTAAAAAGGTGATACTTACCGCGCAGCTTCGTAGCCAATTACCTATCATCAATATCGCTTCACTGTGTAATGAGAAGCGCAAATCACTAATCAATATTGAGCTATCAGGCTGGGACGAAGAAAAACGCCTTCCTCACTCTTTTAGCAGTTTCTAGGTCATAGTAGCTTCTGGCTTATAATGGTTTCTTGGTAACAGTAGTCGCTAGATAACAGCAATTTCTAGATAATAAACAGTATCTCTGCAGTCTTATAGCCAATAGGGTCTGGCCTTTTGTGTTTCTATACTCACGGTTTAGTGCTCTAGCTTCGTCACTTCCTAATGCTAGAGCAACTAGTGCAGCTCAACGAAACGTTAATGAAAGCAGTTAAGTAAGTGAAGTAGGGTGGTTGTAATTGTTCGATAAAACTAAGGCCTCGTGTTTGCGAGGCTTTTTTTCGATATGGGAAAGGAGTAAGGGTTTAACTCATAACTTGCAACAAGCTTTTTGGAATCGAAGTACAAACTCACCCCTTTCCCTCACTTCAAACCAAGGTAACACGTATAGATATTAAATGACCTAAGCTATTGACAATGCAGCACAATACGATTTATGGTGAATATGACTAAATTGCAGTCGGCTATCGAGTACGTTACTCACTTTTCCGCTCCCCTCTATTGCACGGGAGGTTTCAGCTGCAAACCCGGACACTGCTCCGGTTAATTCTATACGTGAAACCTAACTCCCATTCTTATTGGAGAAAACTATGTGCAGGATAGATGCGCCATTTGGCAATCGCTCCCTCGATGAAAAAAAAGATCCCGTCGAACGTTTCGTGCAAGCACTTGACGAATTTGAAGTTCAAGGCAATTTTCGAACGTTATTGATTAAACACTTTTCAGAAAACTGGATTGATATTTTTTACAACTCTTCACGTCTTGAAGAAGCGTTGACTACTGCTAACGAGCAGAACTCTGAACCAGAAAAATGCGTAGCGCTAGCGTTTTGCCAAAACGTAAACATACGTTTTCAGTTACAGCCATTTCGTGCTGACGAATCTTATAGAGAGTCATTACTTTTCAAGTTTTTGACTGATGTGGCAAGCGCATATTTTCCAACCTCTCCTTACGGTTTCTATAAGGCGGGGATAGAAAAACATCTTCACTCATATGCTTGGTTTGTTCGAAATCACTATGGTGATGAGCTTTTTTTCACCAAAGAGTTCTTTAGTGACGAAACATTTAGCTCTCTAAATGAAAACGAGAGAATGCGCTTTCTTTGGGATTGCTTCCACTTTATCGCACCACCGTTTGACTGTTTAAAATATCGTACAGACGACTCGACCTTAGTTAATGGATTACTATCACTAGCTTCATCAAACGATGATTCTAGCTCCCCTTGCGAACACGCTCAATCAATCCAACTAGGCCTAGAATTCTTACGAGTATGGATCAAATATGATGCTGAAATGGGACGAATTTCTTTTGACTTATCTAGTTTTTTTTGGGGCACCCCATGGGAACAGCTTGAGTCACTAGTTTGGCAGAAAGACTTTGATGACGAAGAGGTCAAAAGCTCTCTAACTAACTGGTTCAGCACCATAAAGCGAGATCTTAAGAAGGTTCTAATTCTTAATTTCAACGCAGACAATGTTGAAGGTCTAGAAGCGAAAGAGTGGGCTAACCACATAGACCGATATTTTAGTGATATCTACCATCATATTCAGAGCGATATTGACTGGAAAACATACGAACACGATAAGTTTGATATTCGTCTGAAAAAAGAGCTCGAGGATTTATGTTCTCAGTTAACTCGTGAACAATTAGAAGCATGGATCCAATGGTCAATCCAGCAAGATTTTGACCGTATTTTGAGCAATAAACAACGGTTGCCAGAATTGTCTAAGATCTCTGAGAGATGGGTGTGTGAATCTTTCTTTGGTGTTTGGAAAGATCTTTTCTTAACAAACCTGATTACGTTAGAAGCTAGTGAACAACTTCATGTTTTATCTGCTACTTTTCCTGTAAGAAGGGGAGAATCATCCGAGTTTATCAGTGCCTGTTCTGAATGGTGGCGTGGGCTGTTTAGCCAACTTCCAGAAACAGATGACTTTCTTAAAACGTTAATCCCAGAATGGACAATCACCGCCACTCGTTGTTTACGCGAGCATAACTTGCTGCCATATATCGATAAAAGTATAGGTATTTTAAGAAAAGAAGTAACCAGAGCATGTCAGCCTGAAGAGCAGAAAAGGCATGATAACCAGCTCAAACAACTACTAGAAGAGCTTGATCGTTTACATCCTAAGAAATCCTTTCGTCATAGATTGTTACTAATGTGCTCCTATACTCTACCGCTATCTGATGAATCGATTTCTTTAGGAAACTCATTGAACCAAAGTAATTTAACTCAATGGTATATTCCAGCAAGTGATCTAGCTACTCGATTGTTTGAGAAACACCTAGATATTAAGTTGACCGAACCAGCTGAAAGCCGCTTGAAAGCTTTGATGGAACCTTATGTTACATGCACTAATGAGTTAGCAGAGTTCTGCCTAAGTCGTTTACGACTTCGTAAAGGTGAAAAAGCGAGAGATAAACAATACACAGTTGAACAAATAGTTGAGCAGTCTTCAGTTTGGCGACAAGGGTACTTAAAGGCATTAACTGAATTAGGGGTTGACCTTAACGGTCAAGTTCATAAGGCAGTGTATTTCATCAAACAATCAGATCCTGATCCTGATGTACGTGCAATCGCAGGTGAATGTTACAAAGCAGTCCGAAGAAGAACAAAAAAGAATTCTACTATTCCTGATTTGAAGCGAGGCATTATTGCAGCTGAATGGTGGCTACTTATCTGCCAACGACAAAAACTTGGTATGGTAATAAACCATGAGGGCGCCCTCAAAACGAGACGCAACTTAATGCGCAACCCATAAACTACATTTAATTCATTCATCCAATCTTGGTGTACTGGAGCCCGATGCTCCTACTCTGACGCTTACCGTCCGCCATGTAAAAACTTTACGGCCAACAAGAATAGGCCTGTCAAGGAGTATACGTATGTCTACAGAAAACCACCTTGTTATTAACACAACGAACGAAACGACCTCTAGTCAGTTAAATGAACTCGTAATCAACTGGCACATAACAGAGGCGTGTAACTATAACTGTACCTATTGCTTTGCTAAGTGGGGAAGACCCAATGAACTGCATCAATCATTGGATGCAATTGAAAAACTGCTCGACAAGTTAGCTAACTATTTCATTCATGGTGACCCAGAGATCAAAATAATTCTTGGTTACCAAGATGTACGTATAAATTTCGCTGGCGGTGAGCCAATGATGCTAGGTAGTTCGTTCTCTACGGCCTTAGTAATGGCAAAACAAAAAGGATTCAAAACTTCAATCATCACTAACGGCAGCTACCTCCTGCTAAGAAGCCGTTTTGAGTTACCTCTTAATACTTTAGATATGGTTGGTATCAGCTTCGATAGTCAACAACATCCAGTAAGAAGAGAGTTAGGTCGTATTGATAGAAAAGGCAATTCGTTAAACATAGATGAACTTAAGCTTGCAATTCAACATCTATCGCGCACCCAAAAAGGTTTAAAGACCAAAATAAACACCGTTGTAAATGCTCTAAATTGGGAAGAAGATTTTTCTCAGCTAATCTCCAGCATATCGTTAGATAAATGGAAAGTTCTTCAAGTCATGCCGACTGGTAGGAGTGACTTACTAGTTTCAGATGAACAATTTAGTAGTTTTGTTGAACGACATTCAGGCAAAGGCTTACCAATCTCAGCTGAATCAAACAATACAATGACTGAATCATACTTGATGGTTGACCCAAACGGACGTTTTTATCAAAACTCTAAAGGTATGTCTGGTCGTTATAGTTACAGTGAACGCATTACTGATGTGGGCGTAGAGACTGCATTGAACCAAATAAACTTCAATTGTAATCGTTTTAAGTCTCGTTACTATGCTGGAAACCCATCCAACATTTGTGGTGAGGTGCTGGCATGAAAAGTGAAACGTGCTTAGGGAAAGTATCCGGCAAACCTTTAAGATTTTATTACACGGAGTTTGAAGCACAAAGCGCAGCTGAATACTCCAAGAATGTTTATGACAATGAGTTAGCACCGTATAAATGTCAAAGGTGCAATTACTGGCATTTATCGCCAAAATGCAGAATGACTCCCAGTCAAAAGTGTAGCAAGTGTACATCTGCTACCAATGAGTATAAAAATTCGTACTTAACAAGCAAGGAAGCAAAAATCAGAGCAAGTATAATTTACGAAGAGCAAGGCATTGCGTTAGATGTTTATAAGTGCAGGCATGGTAACGGTTGGCATTTAACTAAAACACGAAATTACTGACAAGGTATCAATATCAATTCAATGAGTTGCCCATGACAAAACAGCTAAGTCAATGAGATAATGTTGTAGTTTTCAACTAAAAATAAGGTCTCTCTATTGCGAGGCCTTTTTGCTTTTAGTGGAGTGTTTTAACTCTAAATCGGACCTTTTCATGTTGGAAATTTGCTTGGTCCAGTTCCACCTGACACGGCATAGTATTTAGCCTTATGTTGGATCGTGCTCAGTCAATCAGGTTTATACCGTTACGTTTACGATGCTGCCGTAAGTGCACAATGCAAGACCTTCACTTCAAATGCCTACCGCCATCTAAGTGTAAGGTTCTTCCTGTCATGTAGTGACTGGCCAATACAAACTTGATGCCATCTATTATTTCCTCAAAGCCCGCTTCTGTAGGGATCAGAGCTTTCTGCAGCGCTTTGGTTTTGTATGCCTCATCGTCATGTTCATTGAACTTAATCATGGCTGGAGAGAGGGTATTTACTTTCACCTTGGGAGCCAGCATTGCTGAGAACGACAGAGTCAGGTTGTTGAGCGCCGCTTTACTGGCCGCGTAAGCGATGTGTTTCTTACTGCCTTTTTCCGCAACGTAATCACTGATGTGGATAATGTCTGACGTTTTATCGCCAGACATCAGTTGGTCTTTGAGTGTTAAATTGAACAGATAAGGCACGGTAGCGTGAATGGTCATCATCTGATGCATGATTTGTGATGCATTTTCACTGGGTTTTTTCTTGTTCTCCGGCTTCCAGTCAGAAGCGTTATGTATTACTGCTCGAAGTGTCTTATATTCTTGACCCACGTAATGAAGAAAGCCCTCTAAGCTGCTTTGTTGATAAAAATCTACCTGCTGCAAGTCGGCTCCACTGTCGCGCAGTAATTGCAGTTGAGGGTAGTCGCTTCGGTAAGTGCCAACCACTTTGTATCCATCCGCTAGAAGTTGCTGCGCCAGTGCGAAGCCTAGTCGCTTTCCCACGCCGGTTATTAGTATCGTTTCACTCATCGTAAAAACTCAGCTCTGGTTTGAGGGTTAGTTTTGAAGATACCACCGAGCGCGGTTGTTGAAGTTTCAGAGTTGGCATCCATGACACCTCTAGATTTAACGCAATAGTGGGTTGCTTTAATCGTCACGGCCACGTTTTCTGTTTCAACTAGAGTCTGTATCGCGACCAAGATTTGCTGAGTAAGGCGTTCTTGTACCTGAGGGCGCTGAGCAAAGAATCGAACAATACGGTTTATTTTAGACAGCCCAAGAATCTTGTTTTCAGGGATGTAGGCCACTTCTGCTAAACCATCGATGGTGATGAAGTGATGTTCACACGTCGACGTTAAATCTATGTTCGATACCTTAACCATTTCATCAACGGACATTTTATTTTCTATAACACTGATTTTTGGAAAGTTATCGTAATCGAGCCCTGAAAAAATCTCATGGACGTACATCTTCGCAATGCGATGAGGGGTTTCAGCGAGGCTGTCGTCGGTTAAATCCAGTCCAAGCGTACTAACCACTTCCGTTAAAAGCCCTTTGATGCGGTTGTACTTCTGACTAGGGTTCATTTCGCTCGGAGTCATTGGGGTTTCAAGTCCTTTTGCGAGCAAAGCTTCTCTTACTTTTTCGGCTTCTGTATTCAGCATGACTCTCTCCTTATGAATTATTGTCGTTGTCTGCTTCATAACTCAGGGTGAGCGAAACAGAGTCGGCAAAACGTAGCGCATGAGGCTTGTCGATTCTCACTTGAGCGTATTTCACCCATGGATGATCGATACAAATGCCGAGTACGTCGCTGGTCAATTTTTCTAAAAGCAGAAACCTTCCGGATTCGACGTGTTGAATGACCTTCTTGCATATGTTTTTGTAGTTGAGCGCGTTCTCCACATCATCAGAGAGGCAAAGGTTATTGGCGGGGTAGTGGATTTCTGCATTGATAACGATGTCTTGTTGCTTAGACTTTTCTTCTTCGTTGAAGCCGATGAAGGTTCTTAGTCTCAGGTTTGTAATGGTGATAATGGCGTTGTGATTCATAACAGTGTCCAATCCTTAGAAAGTGAAGTCAGTTACGTACTTGTTTTAAGAAAAGATCAGTAAAGCTGAGGCGATTAAGAGTCCAGTTGTTCCGTTCGCAGTTGTTCTTTTCGCAATTGTTCCTGTTGCAGCCGTTCTTTTTTCAGTCATGTAAAGGCTAGGTGAAACTGAATTTGAAAGGGATGGGTTGGGTTTTCTGACTTAACTGATCGAAGTTTTCCCAGAGCTGCTGATATGAGATGTCTAGAGTGGGGTGACGTTCTTGCGCAGCAATATCGACTAACGGCCTGAGCACAAAAGCGTACTCGGTGATTTCGCCTCTAGGCAGCTCTACGCCATCGATAACGCCCACTTGATTACCATAAAGAAGGATGTCGATATCCATCGTCCGTGAAGCATAGGCTTTGGTCTGACGCTTGCGATCGTTCTTTGATTCGATTTGATGCAGAACCTTAACCAGCTCTGCGACAGACAGGTTACATTCGAACCCAACGACGAGGTTAAGGAAGTTATCCCCTTTGAAACCGACAGGCTCGCAATCGTAGAATTTGGAAATGTGCAGCGGTGCAAAGCGGTTATGCAATGCTTTTAGAGATTCTGTAACGTGATGTTCGCGGTTGATGTTGCTTCCGATGCTGACATAGACGGTGGCCATAGTTTTCCTTCCTTTTAAGGAGCCTATACGTCCGACTTGCTATGAAGATCAGCTATGTATCCTCTTAGAGGCAGGAAGATAAAAGAAAATAGGGTTCTGTTACAAGTTTTGCCCGTTTTGAGCCCGAAAAAAGGGCACCTGTGAGCTAGAAAGTGCCACGAGTAAAAACTCAGCCTATGAAGGTATTGGATAACTATTTTGTCAGTGGTTTTGCTAAGTTAATAGAATACGGATTAGTTATAGCATCGAAAACACCGCTTTACTGAAGTTGGCTCGCCTCAAATAGAGGTGCATCTGGCTTTTTATCGTTACCCATGTCAAAGCTCATGACAACAATTCTAATCAGGAGGTTAGATTAATCAGGCCACAACATACAGCCATCAATCGAACGGGCAAAGCGATGTGTCATTCCAAGGCGCAGAACTAGACCATATTCTATGGTGTCACATATTTTAACTGTATTCAGGCAAACTCCCTCTCTTCCATGCCGCGATAAAATCATCTTCTTTTAAAGGCTTAGATAGTAAGAACCCCTGTACTTCCTGGCATCCTTTGTTTCGAACGTAATCTAATTGACTCACTGTTTCTACGCCTTCTGCAATGATATTGAGATCATAAATTTTGGCCATTTCAATGATCACTTCAATAAGCTGTTTGTCTGTTGATTCAGAGTCAATTGCGTTGACAAACATACGGTCGATCTTAAGCGTATCGATAGGATAATTTATCAGTTGGCTAAAGGCCGTATAGCCGGTACCAAAATCGTCAAGAGAAACCTTCACTCCGAGTTGTTTCAACGCCTTAAGTCTCTCAATATTCTGTTTGTCTCCGGGTATAAAGCAGGTTTCAGTGATTTCCATTTCAATCATGTGGGCTGGAATCTTATAGCGCGTCAGTAACCCAGAAAGTACATTGACAAAGTCGGAATTAGAGAGCTGCCAAGATGAGAAGTTAATCGCTAATGTACCATCAAAATTCAGCTCTTCTATCCAGACGGACAGCGTCTGCAGAGCATTTTCAAAAACCCAATAATCAATATGTTTAATTAAGCCTGACGATTCTGCTACAGGTATAAAATCCGCTGGCCCGTAGGAGAGTAGAGCCTCGTGGCTTGTTCGAATTAGAACTTCTGCACCTTTTATCTTACCTTTTTCGATATCATAAACAGGCATATAGGTTAGATAGAATCCGTTAGATTTAATCGCATCTTTCAAGTCTCCATTAATTTGAGTATGACGCTTTATTTCTCTATCCATCTCTTTTGAGTAGAATTGATAATGGTTTCTTCCCGCGACATTTTTGCAGGCATACATAGCTGAATCAGCATTGTTAACCAGTTCGGTGACAGAGTTAGCATCATCAGGGTAAACGGAAATACCGACACTGACCCCAATATCAAATTGAGTACCATCCACCTCGAAACCGTCCTCAAAGAGAGAGAGAATTCGATGGGCAAATTCGGTAAGTATATCTAAGTCGTCCAATCCACCAACTATGATGGCAAATTCATCCCCAGATAGCCTGGCGAACTCAAGCTCAGAGATAGTTAGATTTCCCCACTCAAAATCAACAAAGCTGTCGACAAGGCGTTCTGAAAACACTACGAATAAGTGGTCACCAACATGATGTCCGTACTTGTCATTTACGTGTTTAAAGTTATCAATATCAAAGTAGATAACGGCGCACTTTGTATCTGTTTCGGTGCAGTTATTCATTATACGCGTGATATCTAAATTGAATTTTTTCCTATTTGGTAAGCCCGTCAGAGAGTCTCTTTTTGCCAGATCATCGAGATCAGTAATCAAATTAATGTACTTATTGGTGAGGATGGAGACTTCGTCGTTACTTTTGGAACGCTCTATGTAGACTAAGCCATCATGATTTACGGACTCCACTTTCTTAGTCAGTCTCTCCACTGGCTTAATGATTTGTTTTACGATAAGCCACTTTAGTAGTAAGAAAGTGACAGCCGTTACTAACAAAACAATAACAGCGTAAAGAAGTTGAAAGGGTTTATACAACTTATTGAGGTGTATTTGAGATAGGCAAATTTTGATAGACCATAAGTCATGTATTAACTGAAAACCTAATTCATAGTCTGGCAAGGTAATATCTTTTATCTGTTCTTCGTTACCCAGCGAGTACGAGGTAGAATTAGGTCTAAGTATCAGTTGAGCGTCAGGACCGAGCCTACTTTTCACAGACGCTTGAAATTCATCGTAGTGCCTGATTTTTGAGCGAACCACTGCAGTAAGTAATGTCTGCCCATAAGAAAAGGTTGGGACAGTAAAACTCTGCTCAGGTGTAAATGTTTTTACAACTAAAAATTCAGGGCCTTCAACACCATCGTTCAGTTTGTAGGTAGAAGCGTTAACGTGAGCCACACCTTTCAAATCTAATGCTTGTTGAATCGTAGCAAGGTGATCCGTCACAACCGTATCAGCAGAGTATTTTGCAAATGGATCCGACGTATTAAAGTAGATAAGCTCTTTGCCATTAATATCCACTAGAGCAAAGCTCTCGATCGTACTGTGATTGAGCTTTAATTGATTGATATAAGCCGTTAGCTCTTTCTCCGTGTAATATTGAGCAGTGTCATCATATATTTCAATAAGATACTTTTGAATGTAGTAGTTCTCTAGACTCATTCTAATCGCAGAATCGAGCTCTCTAAGCGCTTCATTAAGCTCATGAGAGATATGAGTAAGTTCACTTTGTAATTGTTCCGATAGCGACGAGTTCAGTTGCATTTTTTGACTGGTATACGAAAACACTCCGGCGATGGAGAAAATTACCACCATAACAGGGAGCAGAATATAATTGATCTTTAGCGACAGTTTCATTTTTTTGTTTTATATCTTTGGTTATGAATAACAAAGAGTATTTGGCTTCTCAGGTCTGAAGCTTCTTTGCTTAGTGTCTTATAGGTAAACGATGAACCGCTGTCTAATCCCGTAGGGAACAACTCTTCATCTAACAGATAATCATCAGATGCTAAGCCCAAGACGTGTCTGTTCGAGCTTGCGAACCACATCTCTTCTGCATTTAATGCCGATCTTTCAGGTGTGTTAATAAAGTTAAGGAACTCTATCGACGCTTTACTAATAGGCCTGTCTTTATGGACACTAAAGCATTCATGCCACATCAAAGTACCTTCTTGAGGAATGGTATAGATCCAATCATCTTGCTCTGTATACGACGCTATTTGTTCTTTTTCTCCTGAATAGATAACGGCAACTTCCATTTTAGAGCCAGATTTTTTATCTAGAGCGTAGCCAATAGCCGCTCTTATTACTAATAGCTGTTCACGGACCTTCATTAACAGTTTGTACGCTTGTGCCAATTCGACTTCATTTTCGGTCATAGGATCGAACCCTAACGCCAATAATGCGATTGCAATGGTATCTACATCGTCATCAGGAATCACAACAGTTTGAGGGTGCTCTAATGCGTAGTCGAAAACGTCCATCCAAGAGGTTATACCTTCGGTAGCTCTTGAAGACCGAAATGCGACCCCCATGGTACCATTAGCGTACGGAATGCCATGCACCCCGCAAGCTCTGCGAGACACCTCTGTAAAGTTTGAATTACCTTCCTTCAAAGTATTAGACAAATCCCCTAAGGTGCCTGCTTTGCCCAGTTCGCCAATGGTTTGCCCATCAATGATAAACAAATCATAGGCTAGGGCTTTACCTGAATACACCACAGCATCACGCAACATTTCATTTTCAAAATAAACTTGAGAAACAGTATGACCGTACTGTTCTTCAAACTCTTCTATCAGAATGTCAGAGATATAGTCTTCCCAAGTGAAAATTTTTAGCTCTTCGGCAAAACACCTAGCGGATAAAAAAATAGTACACGTTAGAGTAAAACAAGTTAAAAAACGCATCAGATACCTATTACTAATTGTTTTCGATGGTGTTTAACCATGACGTTGGTTTTGGCCTTATTTATCAAACATAGGCGTAATTGTGCCTCATCATTCAATATATTAGTGAGATGTATATTAGATATCGTGCAAATAGTTGATTTGTGGGACTAGAGTAGACATAGAGAATTGAAAGTGTAAAACATCGTTAAACGTTATTTTTCATATTGGATCAAATCGGAGCATGTTCTTTACTACAAACTCAAACTCCAATATCACCAACTTGCAACTCCACGTCGTCAGTTTGCTTTGAGAAAAAGTACTGAAATTCCAGTAGCTCGATCTTCCACGAAGTAATTACGTTAATGCGGAATGGGGCGAAATATTTGTTGGTGCAGTTCAGGAATTTTGAAGAGCAGCCTCTAGCGCCCCATAAACCCCGAGCAAAAGCGAACTTCATCTATCTCACTGGCAATTTGGTCTTTGTTTTTACCTGACCGAAGGCGAAGCTGGATTCGATAGAAGCTATATTGGGTAGGCGAGTTAATTGCTCTGTAGATAGAATTAAGGCCTCGCGTGTGCGAAGCCTTTTTGTTTGTATCGAGCGGGAGTAGCAAAAGCCTCTTGAGGTTTTACTTGTCTAAATTGTGCTTAATTATCTGCTCTACCACACCATCCATCGTCTTTGAGCTAATCTCCGGCTTCAAATACAAGGAATGATACTCAACACCTGTTCGGTCTATATAGGCGGCTTGTAAGCCAGCAGATAACGCACCATGAGTGTCCCAATCGTGAGTAGCGACAAGACGAAGGTTATCGACAGGCTCTTGTAAAGTTTCTGCTGCAAATTTATACACGTCTGAATTTGGTTTGAAACTGCCTGTTTCTTCAACAGAAATGACGGTGTCGAAATAATCTTCTAAGCCCGAGTTCTTGATTTGAGAAGTGATAAGGTCGAGGGATGAGTTGGAAAACGCGACTGTTTTAAAACCACTTTTACGCAACTTATGTAAAGACTCTTTGATATCAGTGTGCGGTGGTAGATTGGCAAAGGAAGTTAACAAAGCATCTTTGCTTTCCGCCGTTAAATCACACTTGTACCGCTGTGCAATAGCGTCGAGCGCTGCATTCGCTAATTCAGAAAAAGTAGATTTTACGTTTGTTGCGATGCAAACCGTTGAGGAATGTAAAAGCTTTGAAAACCAAAGCGATAGTGCATCCTCACTGCCAAATACCGCTTTAAATTTAGGCTGTAATGACTCCAAATTTAAAACCGTTTCATTTATATCAAACAGTACCACTTCTTTTTTCATGCGAAGAACCCAGATTTAATTGAATTTCATGCTTACATAATCTGCTCTGACGATACGGTTTTCAACTTCGATTTAAGTAATTTATGCTTTACTCTCTAATTTGAAAAGGGGCTGGAATGCGTCAGCGACAACCCGTCAACTCAGGTCTGGCGTTGCTTCATAAGTATCAGGCAACGCCAAATCTTTAGCTTAATTTGCGGCTTCTATGGTGCCTTTGAAAGTGCTGTCTAAAAAGTCACTAATCTCTTGTGAGTGGTAAATTGAGATGATCTTTTTATACGTTTCATTATTTTTGTCTTCTTCTCGCGCCGCTACAACCATCACGGCTAAAGGTGCATCTTTCTTCTCTAAGTAGATACCTTGTTTCTTAGGATCGAGTCCAGCCGACATCACATAGTTCATGGTGATTGCAGCAGCATCTACATCGTCAAGAGAGCGTGGTAACTGCGCGGCATCCACTTCAACAAATCGAATGTTCTTCGGGTTGCTAACAATATCGTTTAAAGATGCGTTGAAACCAGCGTTGTCTTTTAATGAAATCAGCCCGGCATCTTCAAGTAGTAATAGTCCACGCCCGCCATTCGTTGGGTCGTTTGGAATCGCGATTCGTGCGTTATCAGGGATAGAGTCAAGCGAAGTGTACTTGTTAGAGTAAACGCCCATACGCATCAAAATTGAACGTCCGATAGAAACTAACTGGCTATCGTGATTGGCATTAAAGTTGTCGAGAAATGGCTGATGTTGGTAACTATTGAGTTGAATACTTCCATCGTCCAATGCTGCGTTAGGGGTGATGTAGTCTGAGAATTCGACGAGTTCAATGTTAATCCCTTGCTTTGCTGCTTCTTTGGCGACTGCCTGTACAACTTGTGCATGTGGGCCAACTGTCGCCCCTATCTTGATGACAGCCTCGTCTTTTTTTCCACATCCTGTTACGCCGAATACGAAAGCTAATGCCAACAGGGATGCTGTGATTTTTTTGTAGCTGTTCATGATAACTCCATTTAATTAACCAAAAGACATATAGGCGTCTAGATGTCTATATTATCTATTTATGCGATCGGGTCAATAGGTTTGTTAGAAGCAAAGCTAGATTGATATTAAGAGGTTAGATTGATATTAAGCAGCTAGGTGTACTTAATACCAGAATGTCGACACCCCCAAACCTACCTGTAGGGCAAGCCCATGTAGCGTTGAGAAAACAAAGGCCTCGCACGTATGAGGCCTTTTGGGTTTCGTTGAATAAGGTATAGGGCAGTAACTTGGAATTTAAAGAAAACGGGTTCGGTAAAGCTGCCTATTAAGAAAGCTTTTTATTAAAGAACTCAAGTGTACGTGCCCACGCTAACTCTGCTTCTTCTTCAGCATATCGACCTGTTGAATCGTTATGGAAGCCATGATTCACACCGTCATAGATGTAAGCGGTGTAGTCTGCCTCAATCTCTTTGAGTTCAGCTTCATACTCTGGCCAAGTTGCATTCACACGTTTGTCGATTCCCGCAAATTGGATGAGCAATGGCCCTTTAACATTCTTTCTTAAATCTGGTGCGGCAGGAGTACCATAAAACGGAACGCCCGCATCCAGTTGTTCTGGCATTGCCGCCGCCAACATATTTACGATATAGCCACCGAAGCAAAATCCGACTGCGCCTAGCTTACCGTTACTTTTTTCATGAGATTTCAAAAAGTTTGCAGCGGCGATAAAGTATTCTTCGATTTTCTCTCTGGATAATGATTTTTGCATTGCTCGACCTTCATCATCATTACCTGGATACCCACCAAGCGAATAGAGTGCATCAGGTGCAAACGCAATAAACCCCGCGGCTGCGAGTCGTCTTGCCACATCCTTTATATATGGGTTTAAGCCTCTATTTTCATGAACAACTAAGACAACTGGCGCATTATCAGCTAACTCTTTTGGTACCACTAAATAACCACGGCCTTCTCCGTATCCTTTAGGTGAAGGAAATGTCTCGTAGGTTGCTGTGATGGAAGGATCATTGAAAGAGACTTGCTCTGCCTGCGCATAATTAGGGATCAGTGCAGAAGTTAGCGTTGTCATGGTTAAGCCAAGTACAGCCAACCCAGATAGACGAGCCATAAATTCTCTGCGATCAATCAGACCGTGCGCATATTCGTCATACCAATCAAATGCTTCTTGAGGGATAGATCGAGTTGGATCTGATTGAGACTCGGTACTTTGATTCATAACTTTTCCTTGTTGTGAGTTGTTTTACCAATCAACTATAGTGGAAATTTCAATATATTTGAACGATCGCTCAATATCTTTTAGGCTATTTGTTATATCAAAGTACAAAAATTAGATGACAGTCAGATAAAACGATCACTTCGGAATCGATTCCCATCTCTTAGGTTTGTTTTACTGAATCAATCAACACAAGGTTGATGTAAGTGATTAAGTCAGTGAAGTAGGGCGGTTTTGATTATTGGCTTTGAGGAAGTTCTAGCTTTAAATTGGGCAAAGCTTGTTTTTTTCTTAATATGAATATTTAACTACCACATTTTGTTAACGTTCAACAATGCAATCGCGCCCTTGAGATTTTGCGTCGTAGAGGGCGTTATCCGCTCTTTTAATTAATGAATTCCAGTCATCGTTTATGAGAGCTTGAGTCACTCCAATGCTGACAGTATACCTGCCAGATGAGAGCTCTTGATTGGAGTTGTGTTTTGCGTGGTTCCTTATTCTTTCAGCTATTTGCATTGCTTGAATTTTATTCGCTCTAGGTAACATGACAACAAACTCCTCTCCACCATAGCGAAAGCAGAAATCGCTTGTTCGGCATGTATCTTCAAGAATTTGACCAAAGTGCTTAATTACATCATCTCCCTTGTCATGACCATAGGTATCATTAATTTTTTTGAAATGATCTAGGTCGGCCATCAGCACAGAAATGTCACTCTCTCGGCCTGGTTGAACAAGCTTGGGTATCAGCTCTGCTAGGCCTCTACGGTTATAAAGGCCTGTTTGTTCATCAGTGATAGATGAGCGATAGGTTTGCTTTAATAAACGATCAGTTAAGATCCAAAACACTGAAAATGCGAGGCTAACAATTGTGATTGTCATGATAACGAAAGACAATTTATGAATATCTGATATCAGGTAATAGTTTGAATTCGTTCCTTTGGTATGAGCAAGTACGCCCCTCATTGCCATATAGAGAATGTTGATAAACAGGGTCAGGTTCAACAGGCACTTTGCTTCTCTGTTATCGTGTTTTTCCCCGGAATAGTTTGCACATAGGGCTAAGATACATATCGTCACAACGAGAATACTTCGAGCTTCGATCCTAGAAGTAACAGAAGGTGCGATTATGGCGCTATAAAGAAAGAAGCTAATGCCAAGGGAGCTAATGATCATTGATATTACGAGAAAAGATCGACTTGCTCCTCGTAACACGGTTATGCCGACGAGTAGTAAACCAAAAGCCGTTGCGTATGCACCATTGGAAAGAAAAACGATGGATTCTGAAGATTGAGTAACGCCGAATGAAAGTGGTGTAACACTGGCTCCTAACAGCAAAGCAGCATAAGCAATATAATTCACCCCTAAGGTGGTGCCTGCGAGTATATATTTATGCGTTAACAACATAGCACTCGCAACCGTGGCTGCTAACAAAGAGGTATATATAGCTAAGGTGTGTACATCCATGAAATCACCAACAACGTAAAAATGAACTCTCTCAATTCAGTATTACGCAATTTGTATTATTAATATTTAGTAGTTAATCATTATTAAACCATATGCTGATGCAGATCAATTTATGTTCAGGTGCGCGAGCTAGCACTAGGGCATTTCTGAACTAGAAAGTGTCACGTCAAAATTCAAGCCATCAAGATTCTGGACCCAATAGCGCCCCGCATTTACCTCACTGGCAACTTGGTCTTTGTTTTTACCTGACCGAAGGCGAAGCTGGATTCTATAGAGGCGATATTGGGTAGGCGGGTTAATTGTTTGCGGATGAATTGTTCATAGCTTTTGAGCGATTCACTGACCACATGCAAAAGGTAGTCGTGATTGCCTGTCATCAGAAAGCACTCTAATACTTCATCTATCACTTCAATGTGTTGTTCAAAGTCGCGCATATTCTCTTCAGTTGGCTTTTCAAGTTTCACCAACACAAACACATTCACAGGCAAGCCGCATGCTTCTTGGTCGACACTAGCGTGATAGCCGCGAATAATCCCTTGTTTCTCTAATGAGCGAACTCGACGCAAACAAGGAGAGGGTGAAAGTGCCACGCGATCGGCCAACTCTTGATTGGTGAGCCGAGCGTTGCTTTGCAGTTCAGCCAGTATTTTCTTATCGATCTCGTCCATTAGCATAATCCATCAATATCGAATTTAGTTTGGCAATATTATTGCTCAAAGTGTATGTCTTACTTCGCAAATAGCAATTTTTAACATCTGCCCAAAACTAAAATTAAAGGAGGAATAACAAGCATGGAATGACTTAGGAATTATGAATACTTCAACTCAACTTAGCCCGCTGCGTAAAACCACCAAACACGAACAAGCAGAAGCTCTTGCCATTGAGCAGGCAAAACACTTTGGTATCGACCCAAATAGTGATTACGGCGTCACACTGATTGAACTGGCGGCGACATTGTATAAAGCCAATACCAAGACGCATGACCTTTGGGCGTTAACCGTTGATGGGCTTTCAGAGCTTGACAAGAGTGACCGAATCGCTTGGTTTAACGCTAAACGCTTTCTGTCATTCCAGATCGCTAAGATCCTCGACAATCTGCAAAACCCAATGCGCGCGACTTACCAATCTATTGCCACCAATAATGGTAATTTTGCGTCTAAAGGCGCGTATCCTATCTTCGATAATGTTGCTGCTATTTTCTCTGCCAGTCCTGTGATTACTCGCACCGCGACCTATTTGTTTGCGTGTACAGAATGGATTGAAGATGCGTTCAACGGTAAAGAGCCGCTGCACGATATTTACTCTCGTCTTCTCAATCCTACATCGATTTCACTGGCTAATCACATGGTTGATATTGAGGCAGGTTCTAGAGCCAACGAGTATCTCGCATGGAACTTTAACTCGGGGATGGCGGCTATTGATGGGTTGTTAAGCCACTTGCTCGGGCATGAAGACATTGTCTTGGCTTCACGCAATATCTATGGCGGTTCTTACCAGCTGTTGGAAGATTGGTTTGGCAAGCCTTCGAACCTGAATGTCGCGGTAGAGTGGGTCGATGGTTACTCTGGTGATGAGTTTGCGACTCGCCTAGATGAGGTTGCCGATAAATACGCTGATCGCCTCGCTGCGGGTAAGAAAATCTACGTTTACCTAGAGTCACCGTGTAACCCGCATGGATACGTGTTGGATGTTGCTAGTATCAGCAAAGCTGGTCACGTTCGTGGTTGGGATGTGATTGTCGACTCAACAGTAGGTACGCCATTGTTGCACCCAGTACTAAAACGCGATGATGTTATGGAAAGGCCAGATTATGTTATTCACTCTTACACCAAAGAACTGGCGGGTTCCGGCACCACAACGGCTGGGGTAGTCATCGGTCGTAACGAGACCATGTTTGTGCCAAAAGGAGAAGAGGTCACCTGTAACAAACCTAACGGCGATGAGGTCACTATTCCATGGAACGAAACGCTGTTTTGGAATGTGTATTACATTAAAGGCGCATTCTTAGATGCAGACAAAGCGTTTGAAGTGCTTAACGGCATGAAAACGTATGAGATGCGTGTGGTACAGAAAACCATTAACACACTGACTCTCGCGAAGATCTTTGATGCTCACCCAGACATCAATGTGTCGTGTCCTGCTTTGCCAGACAGTGATAACTATGAACATTGCCAAAATAACATGTACTTAGGATTACCAGCGGCGCTGTTTACTATCGATATGGAAGGCAACGGCGATCGGGCGCCAATCAATCGTGATGGGTTTAAACAGTTCTTCGACATGCTTGAGCCTGCTATCGGCATGCAAGTGAGTCTAGGGCAAACCAACACCGTGGCGCTGTGTCCGGCACTAACTACGCACTCTGAACTCAGTGATGAGGCGCTCAATGAAGCAGGCATCCAACCGACCACAATGCGTATCTCTATCGGCTTAGAAGATCCTCGAATGTTCATCGCTCATATAGTCGAGGCGGCCAAATTGTCCATTGACCGTAAGCACGCCGACTTCTCATCTAGCTTCCCGAGTGGCGACAATATCGATGAAATCTATATGCAAACCTATATGGATGTGCACCAGAGGTTTGTGAAGAGCTTGCCGAAGTTCAGTCAGCTTACTCAGTAACTTAGGTCAGTAAGCTAAGCTGGCAATAAAGGTTAGCAAGAAAAGTCAGTGAAGTAGGGTAACTGTAACCGTTAGAGTGCAGTTATAATCACTAGATAGAAAAACTAAGGCCGCGCGCGAGGCCTTAGTTTTAGAAGGCTCTCACTGTGTAGTTTCATCGAGTGCTATTCAATTGGTGCTTGGAAAGCGACTCTGTTGATGACTTATTACTGGGCGAATACTGAATAACAAAGAGCAAGAGCTCTAGAAAAGGAATGATTTTCGTAAAAAGTAAAATTATTCGATTAAGATAGCGTTTAAGATCACCATTAAGATCATATGGTTATGTTTTTTTTGGGTATTGTCATTCTACGTATTTTCAACATGAATGAATTATGAACGCTACTTTCATCCGCGATTAATACCACCTCCTGCATAGTACACCCATCAAAACAAACTATGACTCCTTAGAGGTTCTTATGAAAAACGTACTTATTGCTACTACACTGGTTCTGGCTTCAGGCTTAGCAACAGCAAACACTTTACCAGCAACGGGCGGATTTAATGGCCCGACGGCTAGCGCTCCTGTTACGGTTGCTCAAGTCCTAGAAGCAAGAGATGATACCCAAGTTCAGGTGACGGGTAACATTGTGCACTCTTTGGGAGATGACGAGTACAAGTTTACTGATGGCAAAAACACAATTGTGATCGAAGTAGAGGATGAAGCTTGGGCTGGTTTGACTATTGCTCCAAATGACAAGATAACGATTGTTGGCAACGTTGAAAAAGATAGCTGGGAAGAGGCAACAATTGAAGTTGATAGAATTGCGATTGGTAGCTAAATCGAGTGAATGCAGTAGTAACTGAAGCGATAACTTAAACCTCAAAGGAGCTCATTGTGGCTCCTTTAAAGTTTTAGAACTATGACAAATAGAGAGCATGTATTTACTTTGTGCTATTGCTCATAACTCATAGCTAAGTGCCATACCCGTCCAACATTAATTCAGTAAACAGTCTCCGTCTCTAATAAAGCTAGATTCTTAGGTAATAGACTGAATTTCGGCTGTACCAACCCATTTTTGTGTTTGAGACCAAATATAGCGGTGACTCATTTTGGGGAAAACGGTGTAACTCTCTCTGCTCACTCGTTTACTATTTGGGCTGGTGGCCAGTCTTCTTCGCAAGCTCTTGCATAGCCTCGGCAAACGTTGTTGTCCCGCCTTTAGCTTTAACCTGTACCACCTTATACCCCAGATTTTCCAGCGCTTGGCGCTCTGCTAAAACATCTTTATCATCTGGCTGACTGCCTTGTACTGGCTGATGAATGTAACACCCTTCGAGTTGACCATCTTCGACCAGTTGGTGGTGTTTTAGTGCATTGATATCAAAATTCATAGTAAGTCTTTTCGTTTAAAATGGAGAGTCTCTGTGGCAAAGGCCGCGAGTATTTATAATTTGATTGTTTGTACCATACGGCATTTTAACCATAAGAAGCTAGTGTAAATACAGTAATCCAAAGGAATGTAACTGGGTACGGCTTACTTCTTCAACCTCTTATTGATAGTCGGAAAGGGGAGTAACTGAATGCGAACGTTACAAGTGATGCTGTATATTCAGCGATCAAGAATGTTCTCCCCTCGGTCGTTAATCTAAAGAGATCGTTGAACTTCATTTGAGGGGAAAATATCGAGCCTGTCCTAATGGAGTAGTACATCTTTTGTCTTGGTAAGATTCTGACAATGGACTTTAAAATCGTTATCACTAGTCGTCGTTTTAATGATAAGTCAATCAGCAAAGTTTCCTAAAACATATGTATTATTTAACTATGCCTGAAATTCAATAACATGTTGGCCAAAGGGTACTGGTGGTTCTAATAAACATTCAATTTTTATACTCTTAAGAACCCTAAATCTTGTACCGTGAAATTGGCTAAGTTTGGAAAGATATAATCCATTGCACTATCACTTGTCACTCCCATCCATTTTGCGATTGTCGCACCAATTTGCTCCACAGAAGTCGTCGGAATCATTCGCCCTTTATTGAAATCATTCTCCCCATCCAAGATTAATGATGGCCACTGTCCGTATAGCTGCCCACTATTTAATGCTCCGCCCATCACAAGATGATTGCTTGCCCAGCCATGGTCTGTCCCGGTGCCGTTGCTCGCTAGGCGTCGACCAAAGTCAGACATTGTCATTGTTGTTACTTTATCGCTCAGCCCCGCGGCTTCCATTGACTGATTGAACGCTGCAAGCGACTGACTCAAAGCACTCATCAATTCCGCATGGTCATTCAACTGGTTGGCATGTGTATCAAAGCCACCTAAGCCGACAAAATAAACTTGCTTCTGATGCCCTAGTTGATCGCTCGACTTAATCAATCGCGCGACCGTATGTAACTGATGACTTAGAGAAATGTCAGGGAAATGCCCTTCTTCAGGTATTGAATCAATCGCTGAAGCTAGTGTATCTCGTATTGAAATTGAATCACTCTTCACACGATCAAACTCTCTTCCAAACGCAGTCAGAGGAGATAGGTTCATCACCTGATCAAAGCTTTTACGGCGCTGAGCGTTATTTATAGCATTCACTTTAGGCAACGACGAGGCATTAATAAGATTGGCACCATAGTCGCTGCCATTTAATAGCTGAGCGTATCCATTAAGGCTAAATGTTGGGCTAATTGTATCTGTATCGCTACTGAGTACGTCCATCATTCTACCTGCCCAGCCTAACGTTGTTGTACTTCCAGACCAACCGCGTTGCCATTCAGTTTGCTGCGAATTATGAGAGAATAAAAACGGTGGCATCGCATGCGTTCCGTCCTTTAACCCCGTTTTTGTTGAAGGTTCAATCAACACTCCGCTGTTTGAAATGGCGACCATTTTTCCGCTATTGAACAAACCTTGAGCATCAATCATTGATGGGTGTAAACCTAATGTCAGACCTGAGCCTGTATTCAATGACAAAGGCAATAATGATGCTTGTGAGATGGCAATATCTGGACGAGCTGCTGCGTATTCATCATAGTGTGCATTATCGTTGGGCACCAACATGTTAAAGCCATCATTTCCGCCGAACAAAAACACACAAACTAGCGCTTGATAATCATTATTTGGCAGCGCATGTGCAGAGCCAGTTCCCATCATTGAGACAACTGGTGTCGAAGCCATAGCCGCTAATAGTTGACGACGTGAAATCATTGGGCTAATTCCTCAATATGAAACTCTTGGCTAGTCACAACAATATACAGTGCATTGCGGACCTTTAAACTTTGCTGCGTATCGCGAAGGCTTTTTAAAGACTCCAATACCACGGCTCTGAGTGGCTCACTCATTCTCTGAGACAGTAAACGCCTCTCAACTTCTTCGATCAATGCTATGTGGTCATTAGCGACCGCTTCTAAAGGTGCTGTATTTATGACAATGCGTTTAGGATTATCTTCACCCTCGTAATTTGTTCTGCCCGTTGCATTCCAAAACTGATTATTGGTGAGAATGAAATTATTCCAGCTCAGTATCTCGAACTCTGGTGCAACATCATTTGCGGCAGCGATCTCACCATTTGGGGCGTAGTCAGGAGAAAAGAAATTGAACACACTGGGCGAACCTAGCGGAGACTGCCCATATGACCCGAACATGTCGATAGAGTTATGGAATCGCCCCGAAGGATCGGCTGATTTTGCTTCAAATGCGCGGAGAAAATTGGTCATCGCGATTAAAGGCTCTTTCATCTTGGCGGGCGATCGAACACTGCCGCTAAGCGCTTCACGATCAGTTAGAATCCCGCGAATTACCGCTTTAAGATCACCTCTAACCCCCTCACCATTGTCGGCGAATAGTGCACTAATTCGAGCAATATAAGCAGGGGAAGGGTTCGAGGTCACCAGTCTTTGGATAAGGTGTTTACTGATTAACGGAGCCGTATTGGGGTGATTAAGCAACATATCCATCGCCTGTGCCATATCTTGCTCAGCGGTTTGTCCTTGTGCAAATACCTCGCCTATCACCACCTTTTCTTCATCATCATGGCGCTCAGGATAAGCGACCATTGGCAGGAACCAATTCCCATCTTTAGAACCCCACGATGGTCTAGCTTTCTCAGCTATGTGCCAACCAGTAAATACCCGTGCAAGGTTTTCTATGTCATCCTGCGAGTAAGTTGGAATCAATTGCCCCTGACTATCAAGTTTCTCTGTACCATCGGAATTTAATTCATAAAGCCCGATGCTAAACAATTGCATAACTTCACGTGCATAGTTTTCATCAGGGAAGCGATTACTCTCTGGATCAGCTTTTTGATTAGCCATCATTGACAAATAATCGCCCATCGCTGCATGAAGCGTCACTGATTCAATCAGATCACGATAATTGCCAAAAGCATGCTTGATGAGCATGTCATAGTAGTCGGTCATCTCTAGCGTGCGACCACCCAAGCTAGCGCCATACCGTGAAATCACAAAAATTTCACTCAATGCAAACGCGACTCGCTGTCGTAATTGGTCTGCTGCATTAATGCTGATATCCCACCAAACTGCCACGCGATCTGCTTGATTGTAAGTGTCTTTATCAGCTTCCAGTGAGTAAGATTTCAGGCGTGTTGAGTGCAAACTTGGGGCCGCAGAAAACTGCTTATCTAGCCAATTGATATAGCCTAAGTTTTCTAATTCTTGATAGGAGTTTGGCTGTGGGCCAAATGTCGAACGATAGAGAAGGTCGTAACGCTGATCTTGAGTCAGGGAAGCAGGTTCAGGAGTTCCACCATTTCCCGAACTGCTATCTTCTCCGCCACAAGCCGAAAGCAATGAGAGGCTAACGAAGCATATACATAATTTGAAGCTAAAACGCTTTAACATAAAAAACTCAGAAATCTTATTACTGCAGGTGATTTTCCGCACACTAACGAAGATCATCATTTACAGCAATCTAACCCAATATAAACTGTGCGACGGGTTCATATTTGACAATGAGGCAGCAAAATAACTCAAACCATGTCGTTGAATACGATATAGGCATATCTATCTAGCCTTAAAAAATAAAAAGGTCGTGCGATCTATCTCTTCTAAAGGCAGTCTTTCTCAGTCAATGATTAATCTATCGGTCATAAGGCAGACTACGAATTTATATTACTTATGTGATACATAAATTTGATATTTACAGGGTGCAGACAACTTATAGCAGCACAGATACATATTAACAAAATTCGATTGAGTTAAAGGTCTAACGTAAAAGAACTAACTGACAACAGCAGCGACATTGACGTTAATAAAGCACAACTTTTTTTATCATTTAAGCCAATTTGCATATTAGTAAATTTTCACATGAATATAACAATATAACTTTGAAAATAAGGGAGTTTTAACGGAGTCTATGAATTTACTACAATGAGACCTAGGGCCCAATGCTAGAGTATCAGAACATTTCAACGCCCCCCTGATGTAAGAATTTAAGACCGTGAAGTAGGGATGAAGTGTGTAGTTGCTCAGTAGCAATCAATGGAGAGATAAAAATGAGGCCTCGAGTTTGCGAGGCCTTTTATTATTACTGGTTATATATTTAGTGTTGCAATATCGATGTGCGTGTTATGCCGTTTACCGTAGCATTAGCTACGATATTTAGCTTACCGTCAGCGCCATAAAATACAAATTTAGGCACAGTGGTGTAAGTGCTATTTCCTATTGTGGTATTAGGGAGAATAATCGTTTCTGACAGGTTCAAATGGTTTGAAGTCAACACCATTACCTTGTTGCTTTGCCCTTCGAGAGAGTAAGCGATTTTGGTGGTATCGTGAGACTCATCCAGTGTTTGAATTGTAGAAGAGTAAGGCCACGAATTGAGTTCAGGTAAAGTGATTCTTCCTGCGTAAGTCATGTCAAGCCCAGCGTCACTTGACGTATTCAATCTCACTCCACACTGCGTGTAGATGAATGTGCCATTATGGTTGAACCAGAAATTATCGCAGAAACTGTAGTCGCCATGGTAAGGGGAATCGACAGGTCTTGCTGGGTTTTCCGGATCCGAAATGTCCGTCTTAGCGACATCTTCAGGGCTAATATTTGTATCTAAACTGTAGAAAGCTTGGCTGCTAGGGCTGATTTTGAGTACCGTTTTTTCGTAGTACCCCCAGTCACTTTTAGACTCTACAGAACCGCTTTCAAGATTAATGACTTGTAGGTCAACCCATTGATCCGTTTTAGGTAAAGTCCAAGCGTAGTTACCATTGGTGGTTAAATCAAAAATATCATGGGAATGGTAGATATTAGATACTTGGGTATCTATTGGAGAAGAGGCGTTGTATTCAAGTGTCGTTATCATCGCATCGTGGCCGACCACAAAGCGATTAGTACCACTAATGTTATCGACAGTGACAGCTGATGGCGATCTATAAAGGTCTATCTCATAAGCTGTAGCATCGTTCAGGCTATAAAAGTAGATCGCGTTCTTTGGGCTATCAGATACAACAGCAATTACATTTAATGCATCGGAATAAATCGCATCGACAGTGTTGTGGGTCGGTGCGCTATCAAAATCGATAACAGAAATACTTGGTGTTGTTGGAGATCCTCCATCTGGATCTGGGCTTGGATCAGGGTTTGGTGAAGTGTTATTGATCTTGTAGCTGACGGGAACGGTTAGTGGACTGCCTTCGATCGGATAGCTACAGTTATAGTCGTAACAGACGTCCACATTGAGAGTTGAGTTAAATGATCCAAAACCAACGACGGATGGCGTTTCTAAACTCATATTTAGCCCGATGTTAGAGGGACTAATAAAAGGCGTAACGGATGTAACAAATGAGCTATTGGCTCGAGCTTCTACGCGAAGGTTGTGCAGATCAGAACCAGAAAGATTGATGGCATCAGATACGTTCTGGTATACGTTCACATCAGTGAGTTCTGCTACTGTTTCAATGTTCGGAACGGCTAGCTCTACTTTATGATCAAGTGTCACTTTGTTGGTTAAACTGATGGCGACTGGCGAGCCAGAATAGTGTTGGCTACAATACTCATCGTAACAAACGGCGAACTGAGCCGTTGTGGATTTTGTCCCATTGCCAACTTCATAACCAGGTTTCAAGTATACGCTTACGTGACCCGTGCCATTGTTATTAATGTTGTATTCAACACGAGATATCAAATTTCCGCTGTCATTCATGATGCCATAATAGAGATTGTCTCCTGCGTTATAGTTTACACTGAAAGGGATATTTACATAGGTTTCTTCAAACGCGCCAGACTCCATTTGATAGCTGGTTTGTGCAACATTGACGGCACTAGATGATGGACTACTATCACTACCACCACAGCCAGTTAGAGCCAATACAGATAAAGCGGATGATACCTGATAAAACTTATTCCATGTCATATAATTTAATTCAATCCATAATGCCTAAATCATTGATATATTTAATCATACCAACATAATCGTATGCAATATGTTTGCTAGTGGTATTCGTCGCATTTCAAGCATAACTCTTAAGATCTGCGCGACCATTTTTGCGTTCTTAGTTCACTCTAGAATAGAGTTTGATTTTGTGCGTAGGACTTGAAGAAAAGGAACTGAATACCGATCGTGATAAGTACAAGACAAGTGCGGCTTCAGTTTAGTGACAAAGAACGTTCTCCCCCTCGGTCGTTAATCTAAAGAGATCGTTGTTCGTCATTTGACGGGGAGGTTTTTAATGATCAACTTGAATCTGAGTATTGGTCATCATTGCGATGAGACTTGCAATCCTTTTGCGCATCTCACGTCTATCAATAATCATGTCTAATGCGCCATGCTCTAATAGGAACTCGCTCTGCTGAAAATCTTCAGGTAACTTTTCTCGTACTGTTTGCTCAATTACACGACGCCCGGCAAAACCAATTCTCGCTTTGGGTTCACCGATATTTATATCACCTAACATTGCAATACTTGCCGATACACCGCCAAAAGTTTGATCGGTTAATACGGAGATATAAGGGAGCTTTGCATCTGATAGTCGCATTAAAGCAGCACTTGTTTTTGCCATTTGCATTAAAGCCATGAGCGATTCTTGCATGCGCGCTCCACCACAAGCCGAAAAGCATACTAATCCACAGTTAGTCTCGATGGCTGCATTAACAGCATCAACAAAGCGAGCGCCCACAACGGCACCCATTGAGCCAGCCATAAAAGAAAATTCGAAAGCGCACGCCACAACAGGCATCCCTAACAACTCTCCTTGTATCGCGACTATTGCATCTTTCTCACCTGTACTTTTTTGGGCTAGGGCAAGGCGCTCTGTGTAGCGTTTATTGTCTTTGAAACTGAGCAAATCTTGCGGCTCGTGTTGTTTGCCTAACTCAGTTTTCATACCTTTATCTAAAAAACTGTCTAAGCGACAGCGTGCCGACATCCTCATGTGGTGATCGCATTTTGGACATACCTCCAGATTTTCTTTAAGGGCTATGCGGTACAGGATCTGGTCGCAAGAGGGGCATTTTGTCCATATGCCTTCTGGAATATTCGCTTTACGCGTACTGATTATATTTTTCTTATCTAATAGTTTTTCTATCCAACTCATTGGAAACCTTATCCAGTTCACTTTTAATGATGAGTATTGTATAAGCCTGTTTCTGGTAATAAAGTGGCTAATATTGGCTTTATAATCCAACTGGGTGGGATTATTAGAATGGGTGGGATTAATGGGAATGCTTGAGAAGATTGATCAACAATGGCTAAAAAGTTTTCACTGTGTCTATGAGAACAATAGCTTTAAGAGAGCTGCGGAGTTTCTGTGTTTGCCGACATCAAACGTCAGTCGTCATATCGCGTTGCTAGAAGAGCAGCTGGATGCTCGACTTTTTGATAGAACGACTCGCCGAATTTCTTCGACAGAAGCTGGGGACCACCTCTATCTACGAACTCAGCCATTGTTGGATAAACTCAATGATGCTCTTGAGGAGGTGACACAACACTCTCGTGAAGTCATAGGGCAACTCAATGTTTTAATGCCAGACTCACCTGACTTGGCCCAAGCCGTCGTTTCGTTTTGTACTCAATATCCATCTATTTCATTATGTTGTGATACGAGTATCAGCCCTAAAGAGGATCCGCTTGACGGGTTTGACGTTATTTTGAGTTTTCATCGAGGGAAGCTAGAGGATAACAATTGGATAGCGAAAGAGATTAAGCGTTGGACTAGTGTTGTTGTGGCTTCACCCAAACTTCTTCATACATCTTCTAAGCCTTTTAAGATTACGGATTTGAAACATGTACCTTGTATTAGCAGCTTTACCGCGTTAAATGGTATGCCATGGGTATTTAAGAACGAAACAGGTCAGGTAATTACTCAAAGAGTAAAATCTGCATTTAAAGTGAATAGTGGACAACTCGCTAAAGCAGGTGCATTGGCTGGTTTGGGGCTTGCGATACTCCCTGCTGAATTCTGTCGTAATGAAATAGATTCGGGTTCTCTAGAAGTTATAGAGCTTGAATACGAACCTGAAGACTTGGTGCTATATGTCTTTTATGCTTCTAGAAAGCACATAGCGAAAAAGGTTCCAGTGTTCATTGAGCACTTACTACATCAAGCAAATCTAGACGGGCAAAAATAACAGAAAATGCGGAGGCTAGGGGCTCTTCTCTAGGTTAGAGATGTACTCACTATTGATGGATAAAACTAAGACCTCGCGTTTGCGAGGATTTTTGTTTTTCGGGTAGTGATAACAAACTTTTTGACATAAATGAGCTACAACTTCCCCTAAGTTAGCAATTCATAGATAACTAAAGGTATGGAAAGTCGCTTAATGTAGCGTCTAGTATTGATGGTGCAGATCACTGACAAGCATACGGACCTTCATGACAATATGCTTTTTCAAATATTTAAAATCATGCTCTCTAATGCCTATCAAAAAAGAAGCCCAAACAAAGGATTGGGCTCAATTCAATCATCATAAAACCATTGTCATGGTGGTTATATTCCGATTAATTTCCCCAGATTTGGCTTACAAACTCAGGATGGTCAATAAACGGATTACGATTCCCTTGGAAATCATGTACCGCCTTATTTCGGTCGATTTCTTTTTGGCTTACTGGATCTTCAGAATGCCAACGCTTTAGCATGGTAAGTAGCCAAGGTTCAAAAACGGTTGTATTGGTTCCATCCAGAACGGCGTCAGAGCTTGTAGAGTTCCCTTCCCAATTAGCGATTTCATTTTCATAGCGTGTTGCCATGTAGAAATATGCTCTTGCGAAATCACCTTTAAACTCATCAATTGGCTCAAACACCGTACCTGCATAACCAAGAGAGTTTGCTGCACTGCCTAATTGAGAACCATTGCTTGATGTGTATGTAGCACTACTTACCTCACCAAATGGCCAATTACTACGTTTCGAGTTAACGTAGCCGTCAGTGGCAAATAAATGGTGACCGTCAGAGTTCATTGGCTCGACTTTCCCACCAAACCAGCTTTTCGGGAATGAGTGCTCACGGTTGTAGCAATCACCTTCTTTGCTGTATTGACCACATTGATCGGCCACCTTAGTAAATTTGATTGAATCTGAGCCTGAAGGTTTCTCCGAATACATATCGAGAATCGACCCATCAGTGTCATAGTATGCGTCTAGGTCAGCCTCAGACACTAATGTCCAAATAGCGGTGTAACCCTGACTACTATGATTATCAATAATTTGATATAAGGCCGTTTTTAACGCAAAGCCCACTTTGCCTTCAGCGTCTTTGTAATACTCACCTAACACTGGTGGTTCAGTTGGTGGTTCAGTTGGTGGTGTAGTAGTTGAGCCACCAATCGTAAATTCTGTACTCTGACTTGCTTGGAAATCACCACCAGATGCCACAACGGTTCCGTTTACCGACAAACTGTATGAACCATTCCCCACACTGCAGCACATTCCATCTCCATAAGAGTCTGAGACTTCTAGGGTGTAGCTACCATCCGCTAAACACATTTCCACTTCATTGTTGGTGTTACTTTGATAGTCTGAACCAGAATAAAGAGTTTGAGAAACTGAGTTTTTGAGAGACCAACTGGTTTCAGAACCATAGTTATCCGTCACTAGCGTGAATGCGGCACTTGTGTCATTGCAGCTTTGTGTTGGTGGAGTCTCCGTAGGCTGAAAGTTATCTAAATACACCACTTCCGAACCATCAAAACCTGCATCATCATAAAATCGTATGCCCACAACGATATCTTTAGTGCTGGTAGCGCTGTACGAGTGAGTTAATGCTTGCCACTGATTCGTTAAACCATTATTCGAGTAGCCTAAATAGCCATCAACAAAAAGGCGAGCTTTCACGTTACCTTCAGTGTGATAAACATCGACAGAGAAATCATAAGTTTTCCCTTGTTCAACACTTATCGTTTGAAGTAAGTCGGTATTACTTTGAGTACTTGTATTCACTGTTACTTGCGCAGAGAAACTGCCGTTATTTACAGGGTCGGTAGAGAGGGAAAGTGCAATGCCGGAGTCAATCACACTCCATCCAGATGGTACGTTTCCTTCCCAGTTTTCGAAACTTCCATTTTGCATTTGCGCATGCGCACTCGCTGAACAAAGTAATGCAACGCCACTTAGTGTTATTATTCTATTTATCATATAACCTTCTGTTTAATCGGATAAAAACCAACTAAGCTTAGAAAGTAATCAAAAGATGAATGGGGATATACATCACATTTATAAATGTAAGCATTGTCACTTTTATTAATATATGTGATGTAAAGCAATGCGTTATCGATCTGTCAAATGCTTTCACACGCTAGATTATTGAAAAAAGGTTCATCTCGGCTTTCAGGGGAAAGCCGAGATGAACCAAAAAGAAGCACTTATCCACAAGCCCTGCCTACAGTAAATGTAACCTTTACTAAAGTTCGATCCCGTCCTTGCCTAATCAACTGAAAATTATGCATATAATTCGGTTTGGTTCTAATTTCTAGTTGAAAACCGTGCAAGCACATGTTACTTCCGATTCAAGACACGTTATCAATCAAAAAATTCCTTTTAGTTTTTATTATTCAATGACTTAGAAATAGTTGAACAACATGTTCGTGCGTAAGTGTGATTAAAGGTTAGTCTGTTGTGGATTAAAACATTTAGCTACATTGTTGGAACTCTAGACATCAGGAAAAGTAAGGCAAGTTGCAGGGATTGAACTTAGTCAATGAAAATTACTTTTTAATATGGATAAACACTTAGATCGTGTATTGATATTGAAGATCAGTTTCATCTGAACCAGATGAAGCTGACAGTGCCTTTGAGCGTTTCTACGCAATTGTAGGATTATTGTACCTAGAGCATTAGCCTGTCGCGCATTTCTCAATATTTGCGACAGGCCCACTTTACTGCTGTGAATAGTTTATCAATGTCTCTCTGTAGAGTGAGAGTAAAGTATCGCTATCCACTTGAACGCCGACTTGTTGTGCAGGAAATAAACCCCATTCATCATTCATATAGTTACGTTGATCAGCTTTCTGAATGGTCATCCCTTCCGCTGGCCCATCTGTGACAACCCTGACCGGGCCATTACGACTTGTAAAAAGAGACGGTTGGATAACATAAGCAATGGCTGATGGGTCATGAACATGACAACCATCCATTCCTACTTTGTCAGAATAAAACTTTAAGTAGTAACGGCTAATGTCCCAGATGAACTGCCCAACTTCTCCAGCGTCATCTCGCAACTCATCAAGGTATTGACTGGTAAAAAAACTCTCCTCTGTAACATCGAGTCCGATAATGACTACTGGCCATGATGCCGTAAACACCTTATCGGCAGCATGAGGGTCATCATGAATATTCGCTTCGGCAAATGGTGTTACATTTCCTCTATGGCCGTTTTCACCGAATGCACCACCCATAACGACCACTTCTTTTACCAAGTCGACGATGTCAGGAGCAGCTTCCAGTGCAAGTGCAAGATTAGTCAGAGGACCGACAGCCACAAGAGTGATCTCTCTAGGTTCAGCTCGAACACTGTCGATAATGAACTGATAAGCTGGCTTTTTAATCGCTTCATAATCTAGCGAACTTGGTGCCGTCACATCACCCAACCCCGTTTCACCATGCACAACAACCGTTGCTCCAACGGGATCTCTTAATAAGGGCTTATCCGAACCTTTAGCAACGAGTGCCTTCATACCGAATTTTTGCTTCAGATAGAGAGCATTTTGAGTGCCATTGTCTATCGTCGCATTTCCATAAACGGTCGTGATCCCCATCAGCTCAATATCTGGATGTGCTTCTGCAAATAGGATTGCCATTGCATCATCGATGCCCGGATCTGTATCTAGGATGATTTTCTTTGTCATATCAGCTTCTAATTAAACAGTTGAGAGGAGTAGACGATACCTAGAAAAAACACTGATGAACGTGACTTGAATCTCATGATGAGAGCAATTTAAATTAAACACTCAAGGTTTGAATTGCTCGTATGAATATTGTACTCCGGTCATTTTGTTTCTGCCTTTTCTAAGGTATTAGTACCTTAGAAATATTGGAAAATTCACTATGTCACTACAAGTTTTTCGACAGTGATGGACCACCAGTAGAATAGAATGTTCGATACTAAAGAAAGTTATCACGATGTATGTAGTGAGTTTAATAATGGCTAGTAAATCAGTTGCTTACGGTGGGGTTTTTATTTTTAAGATTCCAAGATCAAAAGCGAAGTAGATCCTGATTTGGAATGGATGCCATCTACAAATAATGATGTTGTAAACGTTATAAATTCTCTAAACGAATTGGTTTTGCACGGTCACTTAAGGCAATTAGGTCGATGTGGTCGTTATGACCATATATTCAATAACTGAAAAAGAACGTAAGTATTGGAATGAGTTAAATAACAAGTTTTAGATACTCTTCTTTTTCCTAAAGGTGTGCCAAACGCTTCGCTCTAAAAATACAGATCAAAATCTGAGTGGCTATTGGTGTTTAAGATCTTTGGTATTTAAGTCCTTTGATAGTTAAGCCCTGATTTAGCCTTCTAGATTACGCCTAACTAAATCGTGCATTTGTTTTACTGTCATCAGTGCTAACCAGATGATTTCTTCTACCGAACGTTGCCCAGCAGCAGACATTGGGTGGTCGGCGCCAGTTTGATTGGTGAGCGCGGGTAGCTCATGGACGCGGTTATCACGAATGGTATTGATCAATGCATCCATCGCATCATGAATCAAGCTTTCGACTTGTTGTGAACCTTGGTATTGCGTGCCTTTCCTGACCAGCGGAATCAGCAAGCAGAGATAATGGCTCAACAATCGATAGTGACTCAGCATATCTTCATAA
Source organism: Vibrio sp. QJM3NY_26 (assembly GCF_057786005.1). NCBI lineage: Bacteria > Pseudomonadati > Pseudomonadota > Gammaproteobacteria > Vibrionales > Vibrionaceae > Vibrio > Vibrio sp. QJM3NY_26. The sequence continues at coordinate 1,454,561 of NZ_CM173515.1, forward strand.
TAGTGAGGATTGGCACGAGTGTGTTTTGGCTCTTGCTGCATCTCATTGTAAATCAGCTCAAGGTCGCTTTCGGCGGTTAGCATAGCGGCACGTTGCTTGGTTAGCGCAATATGGTCATGTTGTTCGGTGCCAATTTGCAGCTGTTCGTAGCAATACACAAATAAGCTTTTTGAACTATTAAGCGCTTTTAACGCTTGAGTGTGGATCTCTTTGCCTCGCCATTGCGGCCATAACAAGCTGTATCCGAGCAGCACAATCGCGCCCCCGACGATGTTGTCGATCAAACGTGGCGCGGCAAAATCGAGCCCTTGATGTGCCATGGTCTGATACACCAAAATCAATAGCGCTGTAATGCAACCAATGGCTAGCGAGTAATGGCGCATGATATTAAGCATTGCGACAGGCAAGAGGATAACGATAAGCGTATACATCGCGGTCGTTGGTACGCCAATGTGAATTAAAGAGGTCGCGAACAGCACACCAAGCGCTGTACCTAAACAGCGTTGCCACGTTTTACTGCGTGTCGCCAAGAAGCTTGGCTGAATCACCATTAACATCGAAATCAGAACCCAATCAGGGCGAATCAATTCAAAGTATTCCGCAATTCCAGCACCAAGTGCGAACATCAAACCGACACGGGTAACATGACGCCAAATCGGATTGCCTCGGCTTGGTAGGCGAAAAGACAACTCGAACGGCTGCACTTCAAAAGAACGTTCATAAGCGGGTTCATTAAGCTCAATATGACGGGAAATGTGCTTCACTGCGTATGCCCAATAACGAAAGCGGGGTTGGTCTTCGAGCTTGACCGCTTCAATCAAGTCATTAGCTTCTTGCTCTAATGAGCTTAAGTGCTTCACCTCTTCGTTTGTGTTGTGTAGAAGCTGTTTGGCTTTGTGTCTTAGTCTTTGCTGACAATGTTGGCTCCAAACCAATAACAAGTCTCTCTTTGGCTTACTTGACTGAAATTGGCTTAATAGGTCTGGATTTGTTGTGTGACTGCTGATTATGACTTCAAATGTATCGAGTGCGAGAAATAAGGCTTGTCGGAGCGAGTCAGCATCTTCGTGCTTAGAGCGAAAGGATTCGGATTGAAGTGCCTGTTGGAACAACTCGATGAGTTGGTATTTGATGCGTCTTTTCGGTGCATCACTTTCGCTACCTAACAAGAAGGCTTGTCGATATTGGATGTAGTCTGCCAAGGCTTCGTAAATCGCGGACAGACACACGCGCAGTGCATAGTGCTTCCATAATGCAAACCAAAGCCAGCTAAACAGTGCAAAAGTAAGAGGCCCGAGTACCAACAAAGGGTACAAGCTTAGCGCGGTGTTGGAATTGTTGAGTGAGAGAGTGACGACTGCTATCAATAGGCTAGACATGCCGAGCCTCGCCCAGAATGGACCATTGACTGCCGCACTGGTAAGCAAAGCACCCATAGCACCATAAGTCACCCATAAAGGCAGTCCGCTTTTCAGCAGAGCGTAACTGACGACTAGAGTCATGCCCCAAGTGGTGGCGGTAATCGCAAAACGTGTCCACCTCCTTGGCCCTGCTGCGTCGAGGCCACTAATCAGAGCGGCTGGCATGGTCATCAGCGCGGTCATGGCGATAGTGGTTTGATTCGACAGCACCCCTAAACCGAGAAATAACACAATGGCACTGGTGGCGCGAAGCCCTAGGTTAATAGAAGGGGAGTACCAGATTTTACGCAGAATGGCAGGAGAAAACGTCATAGATCCTCTTAACTTGCTGTGTCTCATTCAGTGTAACGTCAAACCTCTACATTGTGCTGGTTTCAATCACAGATTGATAAATTGAAGCGCTGCAAACCTCTTCTATTGGCATAGAACGCTATATAGCTTGGTTTATTCGAAAGCGAATCCACAAGGTTTAAGACAGCAAGATTCAAGATAGAGGGTTCAAAAATAGACAGTTTGGTAGTCGATTGAATCAGCAGAGAACGAGATTCGACTCAGTCCTACTTTCTCGCTGCGATTGTATTCATTGATTGAGTGGTCAAAGCCATAGGCTGTTGAAGGCGCCATGTATTGGGCTACGCTTTGTTGTGTCGCCGTTATTCCATCATGGCCATGACCGCAGATCACGTCACGAACGCGATATTTTCGAAGCACGCTCATCACATCAGCATCGTTTTCTAGACGGATCGCTTTCATCCATTCAGCACCGACGGGAATGACAGGGTGGTGGATAACGACGATGGGGTTATTCGCCTTTCTAAGCTGTTGTTTTAGCTTTGTCATTCCACGGTTATCAATGCGCCCTGAACCGAGTGGGTGACGCGTATCCAACGGCTTGTAGCTAGAGTCCAGAAATACAAACTCTCGTTTACAGACAGTGGCTTTATTGGTGACGAAAATCGTCGATCCTTTTAGCTCTTTGCGCATTAAGCAAGAGTCGTCATGGTTGCCAGCAATCGCGTAAATAGATTGTTCGTTAATGTGTTCTCTAATGAACGCTTCTAATCGAACGTAGTCTCCCGGTTTTGGATTACAACAAATATCACCGGTCATAAAAATGGTCTTGCATGCTGTGTCTTTGCTGACGTATTCCAATGCTCTACGCAGGTTCTCATAGCTGGATTCATCTGAAAGATGACAATCACTGATTTGGTAAATGGTGTTCATTGCTGTTGTCCGGTTGTGCCATACGCATTATCAAAGGTGATAGAAAAATGCCTGCCAAATTGGCAGGCATTTATTGATGCTAATTTGCTTTAGGTGCTTTAGGTGCTTTAGGTGCTTTAGGTGCTTTAGAAGCTTCGTGTTGCTCAACCATAAACGCAATGGCTTCATCGCTTAAACAAGATTTACTGACATATTGGCGCTGTTTTCCAATATGAAGGATAAAGCCTAAATCGGTCTGTTGCAGTTGGGAGATGTCAGTCCAAGCGATAGTATTGGTGTTTTTAGCGTTTTTATAACTCACACCGTTAACGTCACCTTGAAAGATCACTTTGCTGCCAGCACCGGAGCTGATTTTTTGTCGCCATATCCACCAGGTTCTCTTGCAGTACACACTGAACGCTTCAATCACACTCAAAACGATAAAGAACCAGCCAACGTAACCGTTAGGTAGTAGTTCAAACTCTAATAAAACCACACCAAAAATAAGAAACAGTATTCCTTTTAAATAGGCTTTTGGAAATTGAGTCGGAAGGCTAGTTTGATCATAACACTCTGTGAAAAACGTCTTGTCGAGGATGTACTCTGTGGTGAAACCGGGATCTTTAGACATGTCTGGCTACTTTAATGTTTTCTGTGAATGAGATTTCTATAAAGGGGCTGCTGCGCTGCAATCTCGTAATTCCAGCATTGTATCGCTTGTCGGTACTTTTCTTTAACGGTTTTGATGCTCTTTTGTAAATCAATAATACCGACGGGGTTTGCTCTCGGCATAGCTCACTTGTTTACCTGAATTTATATTAAATGATGACTAAAACTAAGGCCTCGTGTTTGCGAGGCCTTGATGTGTGAGATGCGGGTGAAAAGAACCTCCGATTTATGGCTACGTATTAAAGCTCTACATGGTGAAAACAGGTGACATACCACTCTCTTGTCCGTTCATTAGTAGTAGGCCAATCAATACAAGTAGAATGCCACCAAAGAGTTGTAAGTAATGACCTGCGACTTTCAATGAAGCGTTATTGTTCTTGTTACCTGCAGCCAAATAGCGTTTCACTAGATGTTTGCCCGTTAGCGTCATCATAGCGATTAATGAGGTCGTTAATGCGGTACCTATTGCCATAGCAAAGGCACTCATAAGCCCCATCCAATATAGACCAACCATATTGGCGAAAAGCAGAACCATAATGGCTCCAGTACACGGTCTTACTCCAATAGTCACTATGATTCCGGCGTATTCACGAAGCGTGGAAGCTTTGTTGATCGCGTCTGCATCGGCAACATGCTGGTGGCCACATCCGCAGTCGGCATGAGAATGATCTGCATGAGAGTGTTCCGCAGTTTGTAATGCGTTAGTCGGGTTCAACATGGCTGAACCAACAGATAGAGATGAGCGAAGCGCTATTGGCGATTGGACTGTGCCTGGTGGACGAGCGGCCATTGCTGAAGGCGCATCGGCTGCTAATGTGGTGATGGCTTTCACTTTCAACTTTGGCTTACGCATTGTGGTGTAGATATTTTTCAAAGCCTTCCAGCAGATCAAAGTACCTACCACGGCCACCAACGCAAAGCTTAATGAAACAAACATATTCGCTTTGTCATTCACTACGCGCATTGAAGCACTAAAGCCCCACAGCAATACACTCACCAATAATATCGCGACCAGTGCTTGTAAAAACGCAGACACAACCGTAAGCACTAAACTGGCTTTCGCCTTAGTCGGGTGAGTCGCTAAGTAAGTAGACACGATAACCTTGCCGTGTCCTGGGCCTAAAGAGTGAAGCATACCGTAGACGAAGCTGAACCCGATAAGGTAACTGCCTGCGCCCCAAGGATTGGATTTAGCTTCATAGAGTAGGTCGGCAAGCTCTGCGTTAACTTCCCTTTGCCATTGAATACTAGAGATCACTAACGATGGCCATATAGACCACAATTGGTACGCACCGACAATAACAAGTAACAGGGCGCCGACGCCAATGAGGTAATAGTTTGTTTTGAGGCTATTTTTCTGCATTTAACAAGAACCTGTATCAGAGACCTTTCTCATTGAGTGAGAGGTTTAATGAGTTTGAGTTAAGACGTTTACTGACTGAAACGAGCCGCAATGATTAAGACGCTGGAACCGCAGCACAATGAAGCTCAACCGATTGAGTAAACAGTTGGCCTAACGTGTTATCTGGGTCAGCATCGGCTGGTAAAGACATCGCATAACTCATCTGTTCTGGCGTTGGGTTGGGCTCGATTAATTCCAACTGACATTGTCTCGCTAGTTCAGGTGACAAGGTCACGTCGCTATTCGATAGCCACGACATGTCGACGAAGTAACTAGGGTCAAAAATGAGTACGCGGAGCGAGTCTCGTGTCACGGGTTTAGGCTTAGAAAGTGGTAGGTCAAATGTTAGAACCATTTTGGCTTTGTCACGCTCAAACTTGGCGTGTTCAGCAACTTGATATTTGATGGGCTCTTCACCATCATAAAAGTACGTGAAGTAGTGCTCATACTTCATGTTTTCAATAACAGACGCAGCGAGCTTTTTTAATGTTTCAGCTTCTGTATCGGCAGAGACGTCTTCTCCATCCAACATGTACATCGAGGTCATTGCATCAAAAGACCACTCCATAGAGAGACCGGTGATCATGCCATTATCTCCCTCAATATGAGTTTTCATCTCTATCCAAGAGTGAGGATGGGCTTGCAGGGTCGGAGCAAAAGACAATAATGCCAACCAAAGAGGCAAACGCTTAATAGAACGCAAGCCTGTCGAGACGCGGCTTGCATAGCGCGAAGAGAGCTGATTGAGTGCGTTGGTTAGAACAAATAGCTGTTTCATGAGAACGAATGGTTATTTAGTGTAATGTTATAATATAACAATTCGTGCATTTGTTCACTTCGAAAGAGAATAAGAAACACATTAAAAACAACATTGGTGACCACAATTCATTATTTGCTATTAGAAGAGAGGAGAAGAGAAGAGAAAGGAGATTAGTTGGGGATGACAGGTGCAAAGCGTTCATAGCTATCCCAGTATTCTTATACTCACTATTTTTCTTTTATTTTCGTGTTGCCGTAGTCTTTACTCAACGCAACAAAACTCCCCACATGTTCTTAAAGATTGTGGGGCATGAAAGGAATGAATAATGAAACGACTTTCCCCTTTGACACTAATCGCGAGCCTAATTATGAGTTCAACTACGCTGGCTAGCGAAAGAGCCGAAATGATGTTAACCAACGCGACGATTTATGGTCACGACAATGCCGATACGATCGTCATTAGTGATGGAAATATTATGTTTGTTGGTAAAGAAAATGATGCTCGTAAATATCGAGCTAAAAATACCGAAATTATCGATCTAGAACAGGCTTATGTAATGCCCGGTTTTATTGATAACCATAACCATGTGTTTGAGGCAGCTTCTGAAGCGGGTGGCAACTGCGAATTGAGTATGGATGCTTCGCTTGAAGGCCAAATTCCCTATTTAGAGGCTTGCAGTAGAAATGATAAATCTAAAGGTTGGTTAATGGGCTATGGTTTTTCATTAGATGCCATTCTTAATGAAGACAATCGCCAGACACCGCTTGAAGTAATAGACCGAATTTTCCCTGTTCGTCCTGTTGTGATCATGGAACAGACCTCGCACTCTATGTGGGTCAATTCTGCAGCGCTTAAACTTGCGGGCATCACCAAAGATACACCTGAACCTCAAGGTGGCAAGATTCTTAAAGATCCAGAGAGCGGTGAGCTTAACGGTATTTTATTTGATAATGCTGGCGATCTTGTGATGGAGATGGCTTGGAACAGCCTAGAAAGTCAGTTTAATCAAAGCTATGACGGATTAATGGCTGGCCTTGAAGAATCAGCGGCCAATGGCATTACAACGATTGGTGATGGTCGAATGTATTGGAAACGTGGCTGGTATGAAGTGTGGAAGCAAGCAGAAAAAGACGGCAATTTAACCGCTCGAGTCTCGCTTCGCCCATGGATTTATCCAACTGATTCAATGGAACCACAGTTGGCTTTTCTAAAGACAATTCAATCAAGTGATGCTTCGAACTTGCTATTGGTTGATCAGGTGAAAATGTACAGCGATGGAATTACGATCAACGGTACAGCGAAAACGCTAGCACCCTATCTAAACACTTACATTCCAGATGAGCCGTTCGGCATTAATTATATCCCACCTAACCAAATGAAAACGTGGTTGGATGCATTGGACAAAGTTGGTTACAGCGCACACATACATGCAATTGGTGATGGGGCAGTTCGTGAGTCACTTAATGCAATTGAACATGCTCGCCAAAATGGTTCGGTAAAACCTTATACACTGACTCATGTTGAGCTTGTCGACCCAGAGGATGTCACTCGTTTTGCTCAACTGGATGTCACAGCAGATTTTCAAGTCGGCTCTGAGTATGTGGTTGAGCACGACCATTCATGGGCTAAACTCTTTCTAGGGGCGAAGAGAACTCACGCATTGATGAATCTCAAAGCTATCTTTGATACAGGTGCGAACTTGACATTGAGCAGTGACTGGAACGTTCATGAGTTAAATCCGCTTGTTGGTATCGCTAACAGTATAAGAATGGGGAGTACGAGGCTGCCGAATATTGAGGCAGCAATCGATGCGTACACCATTAATGCAGCGACAAGCCTTGGAATAGAAAACGTTACAGGTTCTATTGATGTGGGTAAATCAGCTGATTTTGCTATCTTAGAGCGAGATATCACCCGCTTGTCAGTTGACGATATAGCAAACGCAGAAATCCTAATGACCATATTACAAGGTGATATCGTTTTCGACGCAGAAGAATAACAAAACTAGGTGTAGGGCTTGCTCTGCACCATTTTTAATGGAGATCCATGTGCAAATAAAGCGTTTTTATATTGAGGTGGCAGTAAGGCAGTTGGTTTTAATTATATTGATTGTACCAATATTGTTTCGCTGTACTTTTGATAGCATGCGCCAGATGGATCAGAGTAACCAAGCAGCCATACTCACGGTAATTGGTTTGTTGATGGCGGCGGGTATTATTGGCATTTTTGAGGCGACCTATCAGAAAACACAACTGACTAGCCGGCTTCAGCGCACGCTTGCCCATTTAACAAAACTACTACTGTTTATTGGTATTTCTGAACTCATCATTTTGGCCATCGCGGCTGTTGGAATTACGTCGACTGTGTGGGACGACCCTTTACTTTGGGCAATCTTCCCAATTTACGCATCTTTGTACGTATACGACTGGTGGGATGCTCTCATCGCCGCTTCAGTTTCCTCTTCTACTTTTACTTCTAAATCAGTAATTGCAGCAACTTCTCTTTCTGCTCAAGAGCTCAAGTCAGAAGATGGATCTCAAGTCGATTCAGAAAACATATCTAAGCCTAAGCCTAAGCCTAAGCCTAAGCCTAAACCTAAATCTGAATCTGAACCTGAACCTGAACCTGAAACCCAACCCCAAGGTGATCTTGAGGTTAAAAATAACTCTAAGTCTGCTAATTAAAGCTGAGCTTGTTAATTGGAGCTGAGCCTGTTAATTAAAGCTAAGCCCGAAAACTAGAATCAAGCCCAAAAATGAACTCAAGATATAGGTTTGTCTGAGAGTTGATGATGGGTTTTGAACGCTTCTACAATTTGGCTGCCATATGGAGACAGGGTTAATCCATTGCGCCAACACAACTCAATTCTTCGGTCGATACCGGCAGGTTCAAAATCGCAGTGTAGGGCGACCAATTGGCCACTTTCAATGTGTGTGTTTACAAACTCTGCGGGCAAAAACGCAAAGCCTTTGTTGTGTTTTAACATAGCGATGAGTAGTTGAATATCAGAGAAAACACCATAGCTAGGGCTAAATCCATCACTGTTATTATCTCTATATCGTTCATTGTTGTTCGTCGTCTCTCCCCAAATTAACTCTCGGTATTGGCTTAAGTCATTACTTGTCACAATGGGTAATTTAGTGAGGGGGTGATCAGGGCTGCACGCTAATACTTCTTTGTAATGACCTAACCTGCAGTACTCAAAATGCTGGTGATGAAGAGTATCGGATTCATGAGTAATGATGATGTCTACGTTGCCTTCGCTTAGATCTCGCATGAGTTGGTGCTGTTCTTCGCGATACACTTCGATACATAAATGGGACAGCTCTAACGTTAGCGCTAAAGGCTGAGTGAAGGCGAGATCGGGAATATAGTTTTCAATCCCAATTCTAAGCACGGTAGATTCACCTTGCGAAATTATCTCAGCACTTTGAACTAACTTGGTAAGTTGGCTCATGGTATGTGTGAGATAAGGCAGCAAACGTTCTCCATCTTTGCTTAATGACATTTTATTGCCAGTTCGGTCAAAAAAGTTAACGCCAAGGTCAATTTCTAGATCAGAGATCCATTGGCTAACTTGGGGTTGTTTTTTTCCTAACTTACGGGCAGCAGCAGATATTGAACCTGTTTCAGCGGCCAACAACAGTGCTTTCAAGTGTAGTGAGTTCATAGGCTTACATTATTCCAACACGTACAAAATTAGGGTCTAATTTTGATTCCAGTAGTTACGCCACTATACGTACTTATCTTGAGTTGATCACGTAAGACCGACATTTCCAAGCCTACTTAGCGACCAAATTTATCGTTCCTATGATCAAAAAATTCACGTGATTGTGAAGTGCCTACGTATTGGGAAACATCATTTTGGTGAAGGGGAGATTGGCTTTTAGTTTTGGCTTCCTGCTACCACTCTAATCTGTAAATCTAATTTTTCACATGATAGTTATTGGCATATGCCAATAATGAGGCGTATGCTGAACTTCTGATCATCAATAACAGGAAGTTACCATGTTATACGCAGTACCTTGTCTTAATCTTCATGTCGGCAACCATTTTGCTCGTTCACCACAGATAGCGATTGTGGATGACCAACGACAAATAAAGCAGATGGTTCCTTTGGTTGAGTCCGACTCGTCTTGCAATAAAAAGAAGCAATGGATTTCAGTCCTCCGTTCTTACGACGTGCAGGCTGTCGTTGTCCGTCACATAGGAAAGAGGATGCTGGCGCACTTGTTCAATAACGATATTAGAGTGTTGGCAACAACAAGGAAGGTGGAAATCGGTGCTTTGGATTTTGATAATCTGCAAGAAGTGACCGATTTAGATTATGGTCGAGAGCCTCGCAACGTTTGTCACAGTAAAAAAGGGCAAAGTAAGAAAGGGTGTGGCAACAAAGAACACCAGAAAGATAGCGCGCTTTTTACGTCACAACCGAATCAACTAGGCGTTATACGAGGGTGTCGTAAATGACATTCCTACTAACACTATTAGGCTTCATTGGAATCGTTACGTTGATGGCGATCGGTGTGATTTTCTCACGCCAACCAATTAAAGGCAGTTGTGGAGGGTTGGCACAGATAGATATTGAGCGTGAATGTAATTGCAAAGATGTATGTGAAGGGCAGAGTCGAAAGCTATATCAGATCTCTGAACCATCAAGTTAAGGCTATAGGAGTCTCTCGACAAGTAACGTTAAAGCTTCGAACTATGAGCCTTGAATCACTAACGCGTGGCCGTTGACGATGCACTTGGCGACTTTGGCTCGTGCACGCTTGATGATGTTGCCGAACGTTTGGCGAGACACCTGCATTTGTTCAGCGGCTTCAAGTTGGCTCAGCCCTTCTTGATCAGCCAAGCGTAAGGCTTCCAGCTCTTCTAATAGCAATTCTTCTTTATGAAGCTCGTCCATAGGAACGCCATTAGGCTTAAAACAAGAGTAAGCCGCACGGGTACATAACTGGCGATGTTTTTTTGGTCGAGCCATATCAATCTCTAGGAATCTAAGGGTAAAAGGTAAGTATGAAGGTTTTCATTCCACACAATCATCGGCGCTGCCAAGTATGCAGCCAAGGCTTCTTTTCAGACAGCCCGATTTGCTTTGAAGCCGTTAGCGAGCACGAGACTTTAGCTAAATATAAAACCAGGGCCAAGATTGTACCAACAGATAAAGCTGAGGGCTACGATGGCATCATGCAGGGGGGCATTGTCACCGCGTTACATGACAGCGCGATGCTGCATTGCTTGTTCCAAAATAACATCACTGCCATGACGGTCAGCTTAACGTCTCGTTTCCATCATCCAATTTCGATTGGTCAAGAACTGGAAGTTCGCGCACGATGGGTCAAAAGCAGACGAAATATCTATTTATTAGAAAGCCAAATTACGCAGTGCGGAAAGTTGTGTTCATCGGCACAAAGCCAGTTCATGTCATCTCACTAGTTATCGATCCGAGGTTTCCTATGCCGTTAGTTTGTTACGCCCATTCTTTTGCACAATAAATAGAGGTTTTCTATAGTTAAGGTAATAACTATTAAAGCTAGGGCAGTATTGAATTTATCATAAACTTTCTTCACTTCTGAACGCGCTGATGTGTGTTCATTAGTCGAGCCTTCGTATTCAATTCATTGCTGTCTTCTTCCGGAGGGCTGCTGATGCACAAATTGTTCAAATTGACACTCCGATACAGTGTCACTTCAATCGTTTCTCTTTTTCTATTCTTCAGTGGTTTTGCTTCCTCTTCTCCCCTTAAAGTCGGTGTATACCCTTGTCCGCCTTTTGTAATTAGTTCTATGGAAGGTGAATGGAATGGCCTGAGTATCGAGCTTTGGGAGCAGATAGCGAAGGAAATGGAGGTTGAGTTTACGATAGAGACTCATCGCTTGGATGACTTACTCAATTCCATTGAAACAGAGCAAATCGACATCGGTGTTTCCTGCATTTCAATCACTCCAGAACGTGAGTTGTTCGCTGACTTTTCCCACTCCTTTTACGAAACTCATCTCGCGATCGCCGTTAAGAAGCAAGGTTATCTTCACTCCCTACATTCCATATTCTTAAACCCCGCCTTATGGAGAATCATTGGTGTCATCATCTGTATCTCCGGCTTAATAGGTGCGTTTTTTTACCTATTGGAACACGGAGAAAATGAAAAACTCTACTCGATGAAAAGCAGAACGGGTCGTTGGTTAGAAAGCTTCATACTCGGATTGCTGTTCATCACTCGAGGTCCATTCAATTACTTTGAGTTTAAGAGCTTAACTGGGCGAATTGCCACGGTGTTCATTGGCGTGTTGAGTATGTTGTTCATCGCCAGTATTACTGCCGTATTAGCCAGCAAGCTCACGCTTAGTCAAGGGTCTTCGCAGATTAAAGGCATCAATGATCTTGCGAACGTGGAAGTTGGGGCAAAAGTCGCAACGACGTCTTCTTTAATGCTCACCAGTTTTGGTATTCGACACAAGAGTTATATCGATATGCCAAGACTGTTGGCGGCTTTAGAAGAAGGCGAAGTGGAAGCGATTGTCGCTGATGATGTGGTTCTCAAATATATGATCGGTAATGGCAGAATAAGCGGGCAATTTGAAGATCTGGAAGTGTTGCCTTACCAATTAGAAAAGCAAAATTATGGCTTTATCATTACGGAAAACAACGCGTACGAAGAAGAGATAAACCGTGCGTTATTGAAGATTCGTGAGTCGCGAAAGTGGCGTAAAATCTTGGTTGATTATTTTGCGGATCAATAATCAACAACAGCGGAATACTACAAAGCTTTCTGGGTTCTGACTGCTACATTTCGGAACTAGAGGCTTTGTTCTTTTTGAAATATTTAACTGCTGTCCAGACGGCATAAGCCGCAACACCAACAATCAATGCTGAGCGAATTAGGATAGGCGCATCGTGCTCCAGTTGACTAGCATGCGGAACAATACTGGCAAACAATCGACTGGTGAAAAACAGCCCCATTACTAACATAACAATCTTATTCATGTGACCTGCCATTCAATTAGATGCGTTACCAGAACAAGGGATAGGTTAATCACACTCTCGTGAGGTTAAAACTTGTTCTGTTCGAAATTAAAGAATGCGCTTCTCAAACGCGCCCGTCAACGCGATATCCGCCTAAAACCAGTAAGCTAAAGTTTCGTTTTTGGAAGTGGTTCTTTTCATTAATGGAGATATACGCAAAGGATTGAATGTGTGAGGAACAGTTGAACTTATTACGATGAATTTCAATTTCGCCAATTATTATTCTGATTTATGATCGCATGCAATCTAGGGGGGACAAATGTCCTCCTATTTGTTTCTGAAGGCGCAATAAGATAAGTGCTACTAAAAAACAAATAATAAAGGACACTTTTATGGACCTATTCGCCCTACTTGATATCAATAATACCTTAGTCAACATCCCAATAGGGGATGGCTATGCCATGAGCTGGATTGAAGCTTTTGGCACTGTATTTGGCCTGTTGTGTATTTGGTTTGCAAGCCAAGAAAAAACCATTAACTACCTGTTCGGATTACTGAATGTCACCTTATTTGCGGTTATCTTTTTCCAAATTCAGTTATACGGATTGTTACTTCTTCAACTCTTTTTCTTCTGCGCCAATATTTACGGCTGGTACGCATGGACACGCCCTAATGAGCAAGGTGAAACGTTAGAAGTTCGCTGGTTGAGTCAAAATAAGCTGGTGGCAACAGCTGCAGCGTGTGCGGTTTCGATTGCACTGCTCACAATGTATATCGACCCATTCTTCTTTGCGTTGGCGAACATCGCGGTTGATAGCCTGAATCTATTTGGTGCGGATTTAGCGGAACCTGTACTTGAACCGGATGCGTTCCCATTCTGGGATGCAACGATGACCATTCTATCTATTGTTGCTCAAGTTCTTATGACACGTAAGTATGTTGAAAACTGGATACTTTGGATTGTGATTAACATTATCAGTGTTGGTATTTATGCGACGCAGGGCGTGTACGCAATGTCTGTTCAATATGCAATCTTAATGTTCATTGCGGCAAACGGTACTCGCGAGTGGGCACGCACAGCTAAACGAAACAGTGATAAATCGTTAACTCAAGCAACGGCTTCTTAGGAGTGAAGATGGCAAAGCAACCTCATATTGGCGTTGATGAAACGCAAATTGCTCCGTTAGTCATTGTTTGTGGTGAGCCTGATAGAGCGAATCGAATCGCGAGCTTGCTAGAAAATGCAGAGATGGTTTCTGAGAATCGCGAGTATCGAGTCTTCACTGGCACCTATCAAGGGAAGGCGATATCAGTTTGCAGCACCGGCATTGGCGCACCTTCAATGATCATTGCCGTAGAAGAGCTTAAGTTTTGTGGTGTGACTCATATCGTCAGGGTAGGGTCTGCAGGTGCGATGCAGTCACAGATCGGGCTTGGTGAGCTAATTATTGCAGAGGGTGCGGTTCGCGATGAGGGTGGTTCTACCGCTTACGTTAAGTCGTCGTATCCCGCTTATGCAAGCTTCTCTCTGCTTAAAGAGCTAGACAAGTTCTTGCAGCTGCAAGCAACACCTTATTATTTAGGAACGATACGCTCACACGACAGTTTTTATACGGATGATGAGCAGGCGCTTTGTCAGTACTGGAATGGTAAGGGCATTTTAGGTGCAGACATGGAAACATCCGCGCTGTTTACCGTGGGGCGCTTGAGAGGGCTTAACGTAGCTTCTATCTTGAACAATGTTGTCTTGTACGAACAAGATGTAAAGGAGGGCGTTGGGCAATATGTCGATGAGGCAGAGGCAATGATGCAAGGAGAGCGGCTCGCATCATTAGCGGCACTGGAAGCATTAATTACTCAATAAGAGCCTCAATAAATGCAAGACGAAAGCGATGGGAGACCGTCGCTTTTTTATTGGGTTCTCTCCTCTGGTTTAAGTGGTTACAATCGTTTGAATATAAACAGCAGTAATGCAATGAGAGAGTAAGTATGAAGATTGCACCATACTCAAGCGGACGCTTTAAAAACTACTTAGAACAAAAAAGCTCTGAATTTAGAGAACTCATCTATCACCACCAAGTTAACTCTCGTTACTTCAATCAAAACGATGAAATTCTGCGTCAAGGTGAGCAGCTTCAGTATCTTTATGTAGTGCCCGCAGGGAGAGTCTCTATGAGTATTTCTGCGGCTAATGGGCGACGCTTTCAATTGGGTGAGGTGAATTGCGATTACCATATCTTCGGTGAGATGGAGTTTTTCACTCAGACACCTTGTCAGTGGAACGTAGTGGCTGACGAACACATGCAAGTTGATGTCATTTGCATTCAGAAACTAGCAGAAGCACTGCATGAAAATCCGGAGATGATGTTCTTCTTTGCCTCTGCATTAGCGGAAGATTATCAAGACTCTATGGGCATTTACACTAACCGTCTTTTACACTCAATTACCTACAACATTGCCTACGACTTATTGGTTCAAAGCCAGACAAATACTGTGTTAGGCGGTTTCGATAAAGTGAATCAAGAAGCGGAACGTTTTGGCACATCGAGCAGAGTATATCGAAGAGCGGTTAAAGACCTATTAGACAAAGGTTTCATTAGAAAAGGAGACCAAGGGTTGGAAATTGTCGACCAGCAAGCGCTCCGAGCCTTTATTGATTCGTATGAGTAATAAAAAGAATGACTATCGATACCAAATTGCATCAACGTATTAATGGAGTGACTGAATTGCAGAAAGAGGTCGCTTGAAAGGGTTAATCGGTATAAGCACTTGTATTAGTGAAGCGCTGTTTCTTAAATCAAAAATGCCACTACAAGGCTGCAGTGGCATTAGAAGAATAACAAACTATAACTCTAACAGTTTTGCCAATTCACGCTCTTCCATAAGCTCTTCAATGCGTTGACGAGTTTTGGGCGTTTCGGCTTGTGCTTTGGTTGACTTGCCTGCTTTTTTACTGCGGCTAGCTTTAACTTTTTCTTTGGTTATAGACATAGTAATCTTCCTTGGATTCTGCTTTGAGATCGTATTTACTCTAAGCGTTACATGACTCTTTTAGTGCTTTACCTGCTTTAAACGCAGGCGTTTTTGATGCTGAGATTTGAATCTCTTCTCCGGTTCGTGGGTTACGACCAGTGCGAGCAGCACGAGAATTAACTTTGAAACTACCGAAACCAAGGATGGCAACATCATCACCCTTAGCCAATGTATTAGAGATACCTTCAACAAGTGCGTTTAACGCTGAACCTGCTTGATCTTTTGAGATGTCTGCTGAAGTTGCGATGTGTTCAACCAACTGAGATTTGTTCATATTCTATATTCCTTATTGAGTACGACTGGCGCTTAACTTTAAGGCCAAGCTTGTTCTATCTTAGCAATAAGGGCTGAAATAGTGTTAACACCTAGGCAGGGTTTTGTAAAGTAATCAACAAGATTGAGCGTTAAATCATCTTTCAGTATAACCGAATGCAGTTCTTTAGCTATTGGTAATTTAAATGCTAGCTATCAAGCTAGTATGAGAAAGGTGAAAGTAATCTCTCATTTTTTGAGAAAGCTGATCATAATTCAGCATATCACTTGTCGGATAAATGAGAGAACAGAAACAAAAAAGCCCAGCGAATGTGCTGAGCTTTTTGTGTGTGTTTCTATTTTAAGACGAGACACTAAGTTAGCTCGGTAAGATCTACTTAGTAATAAAGATTTTCTCGGTTTCTAGTGACGTCATAGCGCGAACTTGGCGCCAAATGTAATAGAAAATACCTAACATCATCAGCATGCTAGGGATAGCTATGGCTGGGTAGCTGTATAGCGTGAGCTTACCCAACTCTTCATTAAAGGCTGCAGTGCCGGCAGGGCTTGTCACAATCCAAGTCGCTAGGAAATAGTTCATCGCAGAAGAGAAAGCGAAGGTACTTGCGAACATGTAGTTCGATGTCATTAGACAACGATCAAACTTTGCTTGGTTAC
This sequence comes from Vibrio sp. QJM3NY_26, assembly GCF_057786005.1. NCBI lineage: Bacteria > Pseudomonadati > Pseudomonadota > Gammaproteobacteria > Vibrionales > Vibrionaceae > Vibrio > Vibrio sp. QJM3NY_26. The sequence goes on from NZ_CM173515.1 coordinate 1,470,945, forward strand.
CGAACTGTCTTAAACGCTCTTCAATAAGAGAGATGTTTAACAGAGCTGGCGTAAAGATAACTTTTTGGATAAACGGGTAGCGAGTGAAGGTCGAGCCAAGGACCGCTAAACCAATTAGGCCAGGTATTAATGCTTCTTTTAGTGCTAACCAACGAGTATCTAGTTCGAAGAAACCAATGCCACCCGTTAATAGTACGCTGACGAAGCCAAGTGCAGCGATGAAGTTAAACTTCTTGTTGCGGATTAGCTCCATACCACCGTAAGCGATAGGGAAAGCAAGGGCGACAAGCAGTGCTAGACCGGTTCCTAGGTGCTCCTCTCCACTGAACTTCATTAAGATGAATGACGGAAGAAATACGTTAAAAACGATTTCGAAAAGAGGGTTCGATTTTTTGTTTTCTGTGTTACTCATAATTTCTAAATACATTATGTTATGGATTTATTCTCAGGGATTGTTGTTTACCTCGCCCAAGATGTAAAGCCTTAACACGTCATGCTGTGTAACGACATGTGACATCAACGACATCTCGGAGCCTGTCTCACGTTGAATTCAAGACTTTACGCATTCTAGTTTTGGATGCTCTTAGGTATCTCGACTAAACGAATCAAGCAACGTTTCATGATCAGGCTTGCTTGCCAAACTCTCAATGCTTATAAGTGTCAGTACGTCTGCGAACGGAGAAAGGCGTAAAAAATCGATGATGTTGCGGCTGTCCACTTCATCAAACAATTCAGTATGTCGAAACTGGACGTAATCTAAAGCGACATGGAGATACAAGGTGGCCAAGTTGTCGCTCAAAAGGGATTCTAGTCCTTGTTCTTTTATCTCTTGGTCAAGTTGCTCTAGGGCGGCAACGATACCTTCTTGCCCTCTATGGATAAGCGCATTGTCACTGTCTGCATAGCGAATCAATGCCGCGGTTCTAAACGCGATCTCCATTAACGTCTTTGCTGTTCCTAACGTTTGCATTTCATTGGCACGACTTAACGTTACCTGACGTAGCGTTTGAGGTTGGTACGTTTCAATTAGGTATTGGCAAATGCACAAGCTTTCCGTCAGTGCTGTTTCGTCTTCAAGTTTGAGTGCTGGAATTAAACAAAACGGATTGACGCTTTTTAGGTTGCCCGGGGAGCTCCATGGATCAACCCAAACAAAAGACAAAGGAGAGCAGCGTGATAGAAGCGCAGTTGCTGCGACCACGCGTGAAAACGGGGAGGTTTCATTTAAGTAGAGTTGCATGACAATCCTTTATTGTATTCGTCAGATGAACTGAGGAAGTTAGCTTAGGTCTAGGTCAATGTTCAGGCTTAGAGTGAGTGACAGTCATTAAGGTACACACCGCAGACAGCATCAAAGCAGCAGTACTAACGGTGAACAACACGTCGTATAAAGCCATATGATTTAAGTAGTACGCCATCAAAAGCCCAACCACACCTTGTGATACAGCAAAAGAGAGTGTCATTCCTGCCCACGCTTTGGTATGCAGTTCATAGCCTACAATCTCTAACGTGTAAGTCGACACAAGTGTTACCGTTCCCGGCGTGAAAATACCAACCAGTAATGAAGAAATTAACAGCGCGATAGGATGTGTACTAACAAGCGGTAATGCGACGCCTAAAGCCTTGAGGCTAAATGCAATGCAGAGGGATTTTTTAAGCCCTAACTTGTCTCCCAAGACACCGGTAATCAATGGTCCAATAGCGGCGCCAATACCAAAGGTTGCCCAGAACAAACCACCGCTGCTGAACGACATACCCAGTTCTCGCACGATGTAATCTACCCAAAACAAGGTATGGGGTAAGTAGCCAATAGCGTCGAAGGTATACGCTGCCAGAATAAGCGCAACGCTGATTAGTTTTGGCTTTGAGAGCTGAGAGAAGGAGGATTTTATATAAGGCGCTTTAGACGTGTTAGGTTGGGTTTGCCATGCATTCCAAGTCAGTATCGTTGTGACTAATGCGATGACTCCCATGCCAACCCAAGCCGACACCACACTAAAATAGATCAGTACTGGGATTAATGTGCCTGATAACATCGCACCAAGTCCAATGCCTGAAAATATGATACCGCTGACACGCGCCTTCACATCGGGATTAAACTTTCGGACAATCACTGGTGGGGCGACAACCATTAATAAGGCACCCGCAATTCCAGCCAAAGTTCGCCAAACATAGAACCATGTTAAGGGCGCTTCTTGTAGCGCACAGCCTAAGTAACTAAAACTGCTTATCAACATAGCGAATCGAATTAACTGCCCAGCACTAAAGTAACGCAGCAGTATGTTGGCAGCAGGTGCACCCAATATGTATCCAAGAAGGGTCGCGACACCAAGGTAAGATGCATCACTTTCGCTAAACCAACCACTTTGAATGAGAGCCGGCATTAATGCTATATAGGCAAACCTACCGATCCCGTTGCCTATTAGAGTCGCCCCCATTCCAGCCAAGCTGTCTCGATTAACGATGTGTTTATTCAGCATTAAAAGGGCTCTTTATAGGTTCAGCTAGATGTTCTAGCACTAGGACAAGATCTTTGTTTAGTTTTGCATACTGACATCATTCGCCATCAATATCACTAGGCGGTTAGTCATATAATTTGCTCATCTAAAACCGGTTTGAGATAGGTAAATAGCGAGTGTGTTTAAACACTTAGGTGGATGTGTTGTTCTGCCGAGGATAAGGCAATAAGCGATTGTTTTAATCACCGCAGATTTGAGTGATTAATTGTTAGACTAAAGTTGGATGACCGACCGCCTTAATTGAACATGAGTGATTTGTTTATCTAGATCTGTGTACTGACTTGCCGGCTCTAACTCACATTCACCCACCTTAAACGATAGATGAATGTGAATTAAGAAAGATCTAACTGGGTAGGTGTGAACCCATTATTTATCGAAGAGCAGATTGAAGCTTAAAGGGATTTTGTCGGAAATCGCTAACCCACCAACGGTAGCTGATAGCTTGTTCAAGTTGTCTGTCGATATTCCAAAATCAGCGCTATTGACGATGATTGTCGAGGCTGAACAGACCATCACTAACTCTTCTGAAGGAACGATTAAAACGGGAAAATCAATCGTTTTTGTTACGCCGTGCAAGGTAACCTCCGCTGCAATGGTTGTTCTTTTTGGGTCACCAGACAACATTGACGGTTCAACTTTTCCAGAGATTTTTGCTTCAGGGAAAGTCATCGATTCAAAGTAGAGCTCATTGAGCCTCTGATCGCGAATAGCGACGCCAGTACTCACACTTTTCACGTCCAACAATATGGCAAATTGACCCTCTTCGGTAAGACCACCAGATAAAGGCTTGATGGATGCGGGCTCAACAACAAACTGCTTCTTGATAGTTGCGAACGTAATATTCGATAAATTGGGGTCTAACGTGTAGCCCGTTTCCGCTAAAGATTGAGCTGAGATAACGATGCATAGGAGGCCGAGTGTAGAGATTAGTTTTTTCATAAGTTGTCACCACATTGATGAATTCACAAGTTTAACGTTCTCGAGTCGTGCACGTTTGGAGTCTTTATTTGAACTAAAGATAAATTAGAAAAAGATAGATAGAAGCTTAGTTCAGCATTCATCAAATTACCTGACGAAGGTAGAGCATCGCCATATTATTGGAACCATGATCGGCAAAGTTACTTGTGCAAATTTAGTTATGTTATAACATAACTAAAAATCGCTACTGCTGTGAACGACGTTTGCAGTATTAAAAGAGAAACGATAAGCATGCATCAAGGAGATGACGTAATGAATGCCGTGTTAACCAAGCCTTTGATAACGAATAGTAATCAGCCACTTAACATTAGTTCCGTTGTGAGTATCAAGGATCAGGCGAATCATAATCCAGGACTTAGCGCTTCTGAGCAGCCAACGGTATTAGCGGATATCTACCAAAGCGATATTAATATAGCGGTATGGCAGCGACAGTTTGATGAAGGTTTAACTATGGCAATTAGTGAATTCATCGCCTCGAATCCTAGCTTCAGTAAGTCTATTAGCCTGTCACCAGACAACGCTTACGATAAATTGGAATTTGCTACCGACGGAACCGCTTCTAAAGCGTTATTAGAAAACATGACAGAGCTGGTGGATATGTTCTGTTGTTTGTTCGAGCTTGAAGAAGTAGGGCTCCGTTTGGCGGTTCTGAATAAAGCGATGTGTCCTCGTTTTCATTTTGACCAAGTTCCTTGCCGCTTAGTGACAACCTATCACGGCGTTGCGACTCAATGGCTGCCAAACGAATCGGTCGACCGTTCTAAGCTTGGCCGTGGAAGTAACGGACAACCTGATTCTGTTTCTGGCCTGTACAGTGATGAGTCTGACATACAGAAAATGGCCAGTGGTGATGTTGCGTTATTAAAAGGGGAGCGTTGGAGTGGCAATGAAAATAGAGGCCTTGTTCACCGTTCACCAGTTACGTCATCAAATGAGACACGACTATTGCTGACTCTAGATTTCGGTTAGTAAGCTTTTTATGAGATGAGCAAGCGGCTTAAATACGGCTTGCTCTTATTCATTTAAGCGAATACGCGGATGCGGTGGTTGTCTGGGTCAACTGCGAGGAAGTTAATGCCGTAAACGGACTCTTCTGGCGCTTGCTCAAACTGGATACCTTTTTCTTTCCATGCTTTATAGAGGTTTTCCAGTGTCTCTTTGTCAGCAAGAGGCATAGAAAGCTCAGTACCGCCACCCTTGATGTTACTTGCTGGTGTTAGAACGTCAGCCTGCTTGAGTGTTATTTTAACGTTGTTTGCAAAGTCTAGAACAGCAAAGGTCGGTGATAGAAGCTTTGGTTCGCAATCAAATGCTTTTGCATAAAAGCCCATGCTGCGGTGAATGTCAGTGACATAAAGAACAAATGAATCGATGGTAAACATAATAGCTCCTGAAATGTTCAATTGGATTTGCCGTGTTGGTTTCAGTTAACTCAGCTTTTGTCTTGAGCCCGATTTGGGACCACGGCAATGTATCGAACCCCTGTGACAGTTTTTGTCAGTAGTGAATCACTTTATCTGTAATGCCTTCTATGTCCTGCCAATCTTTGAGCAAGTCATGACGTGGGCGCTGATACTTTTCTTCTAGGATTTTCCATTCAGCCATTCTATCGAGCCTGAAATTACGATATGCACTTCGCGTTTCACACCAAGCGACCAAAACGTAGTGCTGTTCGAATAAGCCAATCAACATTGGCCAAACGATTCTTGAACTCACATTAGCTTTTGCGTCTGTGTAATGAATCTCAGCTTTACTCTGCTGCTTAATTGCTAGCTTGATATCTGACAGTTCGATGGTTAACTCTGCAACGTCAATGATTGAAGCAACACGCACAATGTCTTCACTGCGTTTGATCTGATGGTCAGCAGGTAACACCGCAGAAATTTTGGCAATGGCATTTCTAGCCGATTCACTGAATTCCCCATGGGCTTGCTTGGCTACCCATTCAGCGCCAAGCCTTAATGCTTCCAATTCTTCCGTTGAAAACATCATCGGAGGGAGAGTGAAGGTCGGTTTCAACTGATAGCCAACTCCTGCTTCACCATCAATTTCAGCACCTTGTGCTTGCAGCGTCACGATATCGCGATAAATGGTGCGAGTACTCACATTGAGCTCACTAGCCAAGTAGTCAGCGGAAATTGGGTATTTGTGACAGCGCAATAATTGGAGCAGGTCGAAGAGGCGTTGGCTTCGGGACATAGAAAAACTCAGACGACAGAATGAACGATTAGATTAATGGATCAAAACTCGTAACGCTATTTAGGTTGTAAGAAATGGCGTGATCTGTGCATTTACCAGTCCTAAAGTATGACGCCTACCCGTTGAACTTATTCTCGTCTCTAATTCAAAATTTAGAGTTTGCCATTCTTTAAATCAATGGATTACGATGCGTGCTCTTACTCACACATATGAATAATTCAACCGGTTAGCTGGTTTCTTAATTTATTTTAAAGCGTAAAATATATCCCGCTTGCAAACCGCTTTGGCAACCAATTTGTTCGCCACGGTTTTTTACTTCCAAATTATAGGTTTCCTATGTTCAAGAAACTCTCGCTTAAAAATAAGCTAGCGATATCAGCTAGTATGGCCATCATCCTGGGGGGGATTTTGGTTGAGGCCCTTTCTTTTCGTGCTTCACTGCAAAGGTTGGATATTGAAGTTGAACAGCGCTTAGAGGGCGCATCGGCTTCGTACAATCAATATGTATCGGATTGGATCTTATCCAAAGAGCGTGCGCTTACTTCTCTTTCGAAAGAGTCCAAGCAAGACAGCTTGGTGACTCATCTAAAACAGGTTCGTGACTCGGCCTCTTTTGATAATGTCTTCTTGGCATTTCCTGATGGTTCGCAAAAGAACGCGAACGGAGTAGTATTGCCGCCGGGTAATGATGATCCCCGTTTATGGGGTTGGTACACCAATGCGGTAGCGAACCCAAGTAAGGTGTTCATGGATAACCCAACGGTTGCTGCAGCAACTGGGGCGAACGTTGTTTCATTAGGAACAGCAATGCAACTGCATGGGCAACAGGTTGTGTTGGGGGCTGATGTAGAAATTACAGACATCTTAAACAGTCTAGAGCAGGTGATTCTTCCAGGTGAAGGTTACATGTTCATCGCGACCAACAAAGGCACGGTTTACACGCACCCTGACACTAAGTTACTGAACAAGAATATCAGTTCACTTGGGTTAAATTTCTCCGATGTACAAAAGGCTCTGACTAGCGGTAAAGACACTTCTATCGAACTGAATGGCAGCGACTATGTTCTGTACGCACGTGCTATTGACGGAACGAGCCTGATTACAGTGAGTGTTGTTAATCATGACTCTCTGGTTGCACCGTTATTTGATGCAGTGATTGGTCAAGTTTTGGCGACACTGCTGGTCGTTATTGTATGTACCATACTGTTTAACCTTTTGTGTACGATTCTATTCCGTCCGTTGAACCACGTATCTCAAGCATTGGCGCAAATCGCGAATGGTAGCGGTGATTTGACTCAACGCATTCATGTAGAAAACCAAGATGAAGTGGGCGAGTTGGCTTATAACTTCAATACCTTTGTTGGAAGCTTACAGCAGTTGATTGGCCATATCCGTGGGCAGTCAGAACAGCTAAATAGCCAGTCAGAGCAAAGTACCCAACGTGCGAACCGTTCTGTGGACGAGCTTAATCATCAACAGCAAGAAATCACAATGGTGGCAACGGCTGTAACGGAAATGGCCTGTGCAACTCAAGAGATTGCCTCGCATGCCGAGCAAACAGCAAAAGCGGCACAAGACTCAGCGACAAGCACTAACAGTGGTCACGCTCTGGTAGTCGACACTAAAGGTTCGATTAATAACTTGGCCAATGAAGTGAACGAAGCGGGCAATGTGATTAGCGAACTTAACAAGCACGCTCAAGAGATCTCGACAGTACTCGCAACGATTCAAGGTATTGCTGAGCAAACCAATTTGCTTGCTTTGAATGCGGCGATTGAAGCGGCTCGTGCTGGTGAACAAGGTCGTGGTTTTGCTGTGGTAGCAGATGAAGTACGTGTGCTTTCGCAGCGTACCCACTCTTCAACGGAAGAGATCAAATCAACCATTGATATCTTGCAGCGCACAACGGCGCAAGCGGTTGAGCTTATGGAGAGCAGTTCTAAACTGGCGATACATTCAGTAGAAGATGCCGATCGAGCTTCGCATGCGCTTGAAGAGATCAATACTGCAGTTGCTTTGATCAGCGACATGGCGACTCAAATCGCGACGGCTGCTGAAGAGCAAACACACGTGACAGGTGAAATTACCCAGAACATTACGACCATTAAAGATGTCACTGACCACCTAGTTGTGGGCGCACAGGACAGCTTAACTGAGTCGAACGAACTTAAGAGTCAAGCCGCTGGCTTAAGTGACAAAGTGGCGACTTTTAAGCTTGCTTAACTGGTTCACTCACTGATGCCTGATCAGTGAGTGCGCGGTAAGCAATAAGCCAAAGCGACGTACATTACGTCGCTTTTTTTGTGTCTGTGAACAATAGAATTCTTTACTAATCCGCTTCTGAAAATTCTCTAAGCGCACTCATTGCGGCTTCAGCTTTGTCTTTTTGAACGAAGATATGATCGTGATAATAGCCTGCAATCACATTGGCACTAATGCCGTATGAGCCAAGTTTAGTCGCAAAAGCAGCCGTTAATCCAACCGCTTCGAGGCTCGAATGTACCGATAAAGTGATCAGGCCAAATACACCGTCGAAGTCTAGTTGAGCTTTGGTCGCAACTTCTTCTTTCAGAACCAGTGTTAAGCCTTCTTTTTCACGAAAGGTCGCTACTGGGTCGAGTTGAACATAATCTGCCAATCCCCCGTCTACAGTACAAAAAACGTAATCACCTTCAATGAGCTCTGGTGACATGGACTTTAGCAGAATGTTTAAATCGGTAATGGCGGTCATCGTCTTTTTCCCTGCGTAATCGCGTTTGTTTATGGTGTTGGATAATGCAGCCAAGATAGAATTTAGCTTTGCATAAGTAAAATTAATAATACTTATTCCACATCAGTATCGTTAATGAGAGAGTTTATCTACCAGCTTGTCGACTGTTCCATCTCGTTAGACAGGTGATCGATAAAGGCTCTTAACAGCGGTGTGATTTGTTTACGCGTCCCATAAACCGCGTGTACACCCAACGTTTTAGGTTTCCATTCAGAGAGTAGAGGAACCAATAGCCCGTTTTCAATTAAGCCTTCGACTGAAGGAAAGGGCAGTAAGCAGATACCGTTGCCTTTGAGTGTGGCAGACAACAATACCTCGGAGGTGTTGGCGCTGAAATTCCCTTTGATTGGCACTGATTCCAGTCCATTCGGGCCTTTAAACGTCCACGCGGTTTTACCAAAGTAACTGAATGACAAACAGTTGTGGTGCGCTAAATCTTGTGCGTTTGATGGCGTACCTTTCTCTTTTAGATATTGAGGAGATGCGCAAATCACCGAGCGACATTCACCTAGCTGCTTCGCGACAATATTCGGTGTTAGTTCGTTGGTAATGCGAATTGCCAAATCGATGCGTGATTCAACAAGATTGACTGTTTGATCAGTAGAAACGATATCAATTGAGACCTCTGGCCATTTATCGATGAAGCGACCGATCACGTCCATCAAGAAGCTATCGACAATAGAGTAGCTTGCGGTAATACGCAGTTGACCTTTTAAGTGTTCGCGGCTTTGGTTTCGAATACCCGCTAACGACGCTTCAAGGGCAAGTAGTTCTCTTGCGACTTCTAGTGTTTCTTTCCCTGCACTGGTTAAGCTCAAGCTTCGAGTGGTTCTATGAAGCAAGCGTGTGTCCATCCAGCTTTCGAGTTCCCCCAAATAGCGAGTGACTTTGGTTCGAGATAGCTCAAGGTGCTCTGCTGCTGCACTCAAACTGCCACGTTCAACGATGGTGACAAAGACGTTCATTGCCTCGAGTTTATCCATTGTTCTAATTACCCAACGATTTTCGAATCTAATAGTTACCGGAAAATTAGTATATGTCCGAAAATCGCAACAGTGAAAGTTAATTTGATGTCTATTTCATCTAAATCCAATTAAATAAGATGTTTGCACACTCAATGAGTTGACATGCGTTCAGCTCGAAATAACGGAATCAAGCTATGAAAAAGTTATCTAAAACCCTTCTATCGAGAACCGCGCTTTTAGGAACGATGAGCCTAGGAGCAATGTTGGCAGCATCGAGTGTTGTCTCTGCTGCTGAACTAAACATCACTCATTACAATCCGGGTGAAAACGCGATATTCCCCGCAAGCTCTGTGCTGGTTTCGGGAGAGAAAGAAGTGATTTTGTTTGATGCGCAATTTAGCGTCGCAGATGGGCAAAAGCTGGTGGATCAAATCAAAGCGACTGGCAAAGAGTTGTCGATGGTTTACATCAGCAGCGGCGACCCAGATTTCTACTTTGGCTTAGAACCGATTGTTGCGGCATTTCCAAACGTTGAGGTCGTTGCCAGTGAAGCGATCGTTACTCACATCAAGCGTACAAAAGATGCAAAGCTAGAGTACTGGGGGCCAATCTTAGAAGATAACGCACCATCTAAAGTAATTGTCCCAACCGTTCTTAATGACACCACGTTGAACCTCGAAGGTGAAACCATCGAGGTGAGAGAAATTAACACGCATCAAGCGTACCTGTGGGTGCCGTCTGAGAAAACGGTGTTTGGTGGCGTGTCGGTGTATAGCGGTGTACATGTATGGATGGCAGATACTGCATCGAAAGAGATTCGTAGCCAGTGGTCACAATCATTGGATCGCATGAAAGCACTTGAGCCAGAGGTTGTAATTCCGGGTCACTATTTAGGTGAAATGCCAACAGGTGCTAACGGCGTTCAATTTACGATGGATTACGTGGCAGATATTGAAAAGGCACTGGTAAGTATAAGCAATCCAACGTCTGTTGATATCAGTGATTACATGAAGAAAGCATACCCACAATTTAAGGCAACAGAAGGCGACCTAGAACTGGGTGCCAAAGTGCTAAGTGGTGAGATGGAGTGGCACTAAGTTCATTCTCTCGGTTGTGTCTCAGAAAAGCTTGAAGATTGTGTGCTAGATTTAAGTTGATACACAACTGGAGATATCGATGATCTGGCTTTCGGTGAAAGTACTACAGATTGGACTTGTCTATGGATACAGGAAGTATCAAAAAACGAAAAGAGCCCCAGCTTAGGGGCTCTTTTTTTGTTTTCCAAGTAAAGCCATTTTATGTTGAGTAGGATTGAAAGAAATGGCGTATTTGTCCGGTTTACTAGTCAGTATCTAAATTGACTCTGAAATGTCACATCATCAATAAGCGAATTTATGTTGAAAATAGACCCCATTACCCCTCACATCGGTGCTCGTATCCATGGAGTCGATCTTGCCAGATGCAGTGCGAATGAACTCGATGAGGTTTATCAGGCGCTGATTACCCATCAAGTCATCTTCCTAGGTGATCAAGTACTCTCACCAGAACAACACTTGATGATTGCAGAACGTTTTGGAAGGTTAGAACCTGCGCATCCTTTCTTTCCTTGCGTGGAAAGTGCACCTCAGGTCAGTGTGATTGAAACAACGCGTGGCAATGCCCCGGTGGAAAGCTATTGGCATACCGATTTAACGTGGCGTAGCCTGCCATCTAAAGCTTCTTTGTTGCATGCTCAACATATTCCAAGCGTCGGTGGAGACACTATCTGGTGCTCTATGACCGCTGTATTTGATTCATTAGATGAAAGTATGAAAGCAAAACTGAGGGGCTTATCGGCGACTCATTCGCTGGTGGCTTTTGAAGGCATAGAGTCGGATCAGATTGAGCTTGATTGGCATAAGTCGTTAATTAAAACCGCACATGAAAATCCACCAGTGATTCACCCGGTTGTTCAAATTCATCCTGAAACGGGTAAAGAGACGCTCTATATAAATGAACAATTTACTCGTTATATCAATGAACTCGACCGACAAGAGAGTGATGTTTTACTTAACCAACTGTTCGAAATTGCACGCTGCCCTGAATTTCAAGTTCGTTTCAAATGGGACAAGGGAGCAATGGCTATTTGGGATAACAGGGTAACGCAGCATTACGCGGTGATTGATTACGGCGATACCCCAAGAAAGATGCATCGCGTTACAGTGACATAATGGTAAGTAAGAGGGGTAATTGGTGTAAGCGCTAGCGGACAAACCTTAGGAACTCAGGTTTAGTGTCTGAATTAAAGTATAAAACTGAGACTTCATTCATCTAAGTCAATAATTAAAACAAAAGCGTTGATACATATTTGATTGAAACCTCACTGATCGGAGGTGATTTGTAATATAATCGACGCCAAAATATAAGAATAAAAATTAAACCATAGAATTAGTAAACGTTAGGGCTTAGAGAATAAAGAATTTCGTATGAACGCTATTCGTAAAGTTTATCAGTACGCAGAACCAAACCTTACTCTCGTGGGTTGGATGGGCTTTGTCGGCTTCCCAATTTACTACATAGTGTGGGAGTTCTTGTTCCCTCAACCTTATGAAAACTTAATGCTGCGCTTGTTTTGCTCAGTGTTGTTTTTCGGCATTATCTATCGCAATAGTGTCCCATTTGAATGGCGAAAATACCTTCCGGTTTATTATCAAGTCGCCGTAACCCTCTGCTTGCCGTTTTTCTTCTTCTACATGTTACTAATGAATAATTGGTCCAATGTTTGGGTTATGTCATTCATGTCTGCCATTTTCCTCCATATTTTATTAGTGCACGTGACGAGAGTGATGTTTGCACAAACCTTTGCCGGTATTGGGATGGCGACCTTGTGCGCTTGGATTGCACAAGGCTTCTACTTAGAACTCACAATGGATTGGACGCATGTGCCAATCTTTTTGTTTATCTACTTATTTGGTAACTTGTTCTACTTCCGCAATCAGATGGAACACGAGAATAAGGTGTCGTTGGCGAAATCTTTTGGAGCCGGTATCGCGCACGAGATGCGAAACCCCCTGAGCGGTTTGTTGACCTCTATTGATGTTATGCAGTCCATATTGCCGAACCCTAAAAGTGGTGATCACAAAGGGCAATATTCTTTAAGCAACGAAGAAGTCATACAGTTACGTGAAGTGGGCGATGAAGCGATGGAGATCATTCACTCAGGTAACGAGACGATTGACCTGTTACTGACTTCAATTGATGAAAACCGAGTATCTCGATCTACCTTCAAGAAGCATTCAGCTCAAGCGGTGATTGAGGGTGCGATAGACAGCTTTAACTACAAGCGTTCAGCCGATAAATCAGCAATCTCTTTAGACGTACAGAGTAACTTTGATTTCTTGGGTAGCGACACTCTGTTGAAGTACGTGATGTATAACTTGTTCAAGAACGCATTCCACCATCGCAGCCCTGAAGATTTTCATATTCATGTCACCATGTGTAGTGATGAAGTGGCCAATCAAATAATGGTTACCGATAACGGGTCAGGCATCTCAAATGATGTGATTCGACGCATTTTCCAGGACTTTTATACTACTGGCCAATCGGGTAATTACGGCTTAGGTTTGCCATTTTGTCAGAAGGTAATGCGCTCGTTTGGTGGTGAAATTAAATGTCAGTCTGAAGTGGATCAATGGACACAGTTCACGATGACTTTTCCATCTTTGTCTTCCCATTCGGTGAAAGAAATCAAGAATGAACTGACTAAACTTAAGAGTGTGCTAATGGTGAGTGACCAGAAAGTTCTCACCAATAAAATGACTGAGGTAGCCCGTTTTATGGGGTTTGAGCTCACGGTGTTGGATGTAGCATCAGCGCTTAAAAAGAAGGAATACCAGTTCGAATTCGATTTGATATTCGTTGACATGGAGAGCTTGGATTTAAGAGCAAGTTGCCTCGATAGAATTGAATCTTTACTTTCATTCACTGAAGCTCGAATCATCTATTTGTATGAACGTCACCCAATTAAACGTGTCCGAAACGTTGCTTTTGAACCTATTTGGGTGGAAACACAAGTTTGGTTACTGAATACCAAGGCGACCATCGAACGCTTACTTTTCGACTCCAACTATGTGATGCCATCAGTTTCTGTAAAACCGTTAGAGGCTACCAATAAGCGCACGATTATGGTGGTCGATGATAACGAATCTCTGCGCCGATTTACCGCAATGTTATTGGAAAAGCAGGGTTTTGATGTCGTGCAGAAAGAAGATGGGCAACAAGCCTTAGACGCGTTGGACAGCGATGATATTGATTTAATTCTGATGGATATCGAGATGCCAATCATGGACGGTGTTGAAGCTTCTCGTCGAATTCGAAGCGCTAACAAAGCATACTCTTCAGTGCCAATTATTGCTCACACGGGTGACAGTTCTCCTGTGACATTGGAAAAAATGGAATCATCAGGCATGTCAGATTTTATCGTCAAACCGGCAGATAAAAACCGCCTGTTCGATAAGATTGCTCACTGGATTTAGTGAATGCCATAGGTTGAAGCACACGACCATTTTGTCAGCGAACAAAGACACAAGATAGAGCTCAGCTATTCGCTGGGCTCTTTTTGTATAGCGACATGATAGCGTCCATTCAGTCCTGCCGTTTTTGTTAGTTATAGAATTGGCAGAGTTATACGAATTCTAACTCTGGGTGATGGTACGCCTCATGACAAACCGTGAGCACATGGTCAATATCTCTTGGTGTCATGTCGGCATTGACCGAAAAGCGGATGATGTTTTTGTTCTTGCCCGTCGCGGGGCGGCAGAAAACCGCACCGAATACATCACGTTCTTCGAGGAAATCACGAACACGCTCGGTGTTTGTTTCACTACCACACTCTAGTGCCACGATTTGAGACTCGCTGCGGATGTTAAAGCCAATCCGTTTGAGGCCAGTAGTAAGCGATTTAGCGCTTTTGAATAAGGCTTTTCGTTTGTCTTCTGAACCTTTTATGACCTCTAATGTTTTCTCTAAACGAACCACCTCTTGTGGTAACACGGTCGAGCTGAAAATAGCTGGATACGCGACAAAAGGTAAGGTTTCTGAAAGCTGCTTTGGCCCAAGGATAGCACCAGCACGATAGGCAAATGTTTTAGCCAAGCTAACGGTAATAAAGTCGACTTGGTTAGTGAGGCCCAATGCGTGAACTAAGCCAGCACCATTTTCTCCATGCGTACCCAGTGAATGCGATTCATCAACGACAACGGCACAATCAAACTCTTGCGCCATTTCGTAGATGTCGCGTAGTGGGGCGATGGTGCCAATCGTGCTATAAACTGAGTCGACAACAATCACACCTGAGCCATGACGTTCAAGTTGCTTGCGTAAGTGACTCATATTGTTATGCATAAATGGATGGGCTATTGCACCAGCCGCGCGAATACCTTCCCACAGCGACATGTGTGCAAAAAAGTCGATATACACAGGCGTAGCTGGCGGACAGATAGTTTGAAGTAACCCAATGTTGGCCGCCCAGCCAGATTGAGAAAGCAAACAACTTTCCATACCCACATAGCTTGCGAGTTCGGTTTCAAACGCAGGTTTAGACTCTTCATCTTGCAGGAAAATGGCCGACATCACCACGTTGTCATCGTTTTCACTGATCGCCGCTTGGTGAGCTTGTTGGATCTGCTTGTTGTGCGACAGGGCTAGGTAATCATTGCTCTGCATGACAACGGCGTTGCACGGTGGACGTTTACCCAACACCAAGTGTTTCTGACTTTGGTTCTGGGTAATCAGGTCTTGAATATAGAAGTTCAAGCGTTCTTCAATAAAGGAAGGTAATGGTTTTTTTTTGGTTTTATCACTCATAATAGTTCTCTTCAAATACAGGATAACGCCAGCGCTGACGGTTGTATATTGACGATTAAAAGTGAGGTGTCATTGGCCCAGTTGCATAATTTTGTGCGTGCTTGCAAACTCAGTATTTAAGGGTTTTGAGGCGAGTGAATTTCCTTACGGTTCGGGGCTTTAACCTAGTTTAGATGGGAATAATAGCCTTCTTTTTTATGATAAAAGGCTATTAAAATTCGGTGCTCGAATGGCTATGAAAAGGTCGATTATGAAAAGCTACGGTGTGCTAGCTTTGTTTATTAACTAGCACGTATTACCTATGAATGTGAATCAGTTCTATTAAGTCGTCTAATTGCTGCTTGGCTTTCCCCTCTAACGAGTAACCAATATTGATGCGTAAGCAATTGCTGTAAAGGTCGAGAGTGCTGAACAGGTGTCCAAGTCTGATATCAATGTTCTGGTCGGCAACTGCCTGAGCAAAGGTTGATTGGTTCAAGTTGGGTATTTGTAACCAAAGCACCATGCCACCTTGTGGGTTACTTATCTTCACATCTTGAGGAAGATGCTGAGCCAAATAGCTTAGATATTGCTGGCGTAATGAAAGGATTTGAGCACACCTTCTTCGAATGTGTTTAGCGTATTGGCCTGATTCGATAAAGTCAGCAACCGCAAGCTGAGTGGGCAGGGCAACGCCATAACTCGCAGCAGAAAACTGAGCCTTGTACTCGTCTATGTACCTTCCTGGCAAGCACCAGCCTAAACGATAACTTGGCGACAGGCTTTTCGATACTGAACCACACCACAGCACGTACCCACCTTTGTCATAGTATTTTGCAGGTAGTGGTGTGTGTGAAGAATATGAGAGCTCTAGATACACATCGTCTTCAATGATTGGTACTCGATAGTGATTCGCCAATTCAGCCAGTTTTTGTTTTTGACTGGCCGACATATTGATCCCTTGAGGATTCATATGTGAGGTACAGAAGATAGCGGCATCCACTCGTTTATTCTTCAAATGCGCTTCCAGTTGTTGCAAGTCGACACCATCATCTAGAGACGGGATCTCGATGATTTTTCGCGACATTTGTCCGAGCAATTCCAGAATACCGTTGAAACATGGCGAGCTAATAGCGATGGTATCACCTTCTTTGGTACACGATTCAAGAGCAGCCTTAATCGCAGACATACAGCCAGCCGTAATCACCATCTCTTCAGGTGAAAAGTGCACATCGAGCTTGGCAAAGTGAGTGGATAATGCCTGTCGTAACATTGGCTCACCTTGTGCCTCTGGGTAATGGTTTAGCCTGTTGCTCATACGCCTAATAGCGCGGCGAAAACTGCGTTCCAGTTCAACGATCGACTGTTCATCATTGGCGGTACTCGAAACCCCTAAAGGTCCATTGATTGAGTTGTGAGTCGATGAGGTTTGCCTAACGCTGGACACTTTACTTTCAAACTGTGCCCATTCCGGTGTGGAGTGAGCAGGTTTATGAAGAGAAACAAAATACCCAGCTTGAGGTCGAGAGTGGATCCAACCTTGGGATTCTAGCTCTTGGTAACAGCTCACCACGGTCGACATGCTGATGGCCTGTTGCTTGGCCAATTGACGCAGCGAAGGCATGCGTCCGCCTTCCGGTCTTTTGCCGGTTTCTATCTCATCGATAAACTGATTGGCTAGCTTTCTGTAGATACTCATTGTCACGACCGTTATTAACTGTACTGGTTTTTATTGTAAAAATTGTATCTGTACTGGTTTTATTGTTCAAGGGATACTCATTCAAAACAAAGGAGGGGTGAGTATGAAAAGAAATGATTTGTTGTTAGCGGTATTCGTTATGGCAATTTGGGGATTCAATTTCTCGATGATCAAAATGGGTGTGACCAACGTTCATCCATTATTGGCCACTGCAGCACGTTTTTCGCTAGCGGTGATTCCGGTGATATTTTTTGTGGCGAGACCTAATGTCGCTTGGCGCTACTTAGTCAGTTATGGCTTTGTGTTCGGTGTGGGAATTTGGGGTATGGCTTCATGGTCGATTACTGCGGGTTTGTCTTCCGGGCTTTCATCGGTATTGCTTTCAACCAACGTATTAATCGGCATGGCGGTTGGCGTGTGGGTGTTCAAGGAGAGTGCTTCCGTTCGCAAACTAATGGGTGCGATGCTAGCCATGTGTGCGTTAGCAGTGTTGGTTTCGGCAGCAACGGGCAACGTGACACTCAATGGTGTTATCTTGATTATGATAGCGGCATGCAGCTGGACCTTGATGGGCGTGATTGTTAAGGCATCTAAAACCACTCAGGCTTTTGCATTTAATGTGTGGGGGATGCTGTTTGCTCCGGTGCCACTGGTGTTATTTGCCGTGATGTTACACGGTGACCAAATTATCTGGCAGGGTATTGAACAATGGGATTGGAACACGACGATTGCGGTGCTGTTTCAGGCTTATCCAACCACGCTATTTGGTTATTGGGTGTGGAATAAGTTATTAATACAATACCCGTTAAGCACGACCGCGCCGTTAACCTTGCTGGTGCCAATATTCGCGTTGATAAGTGGTTACTTTATGTATGACGAAGTACTATCAGTCGCCCAAGTTGTCGCATCGGTGCTGTTCTTAGTCGGGATTGGCTTAATCGTAAAACCTGCGAAGACACCGAGCGTTAAAACATCAGATAGCGCAGAAGATAATGGAAAGCTTGTTAAGCAGTCGTGATTTGATTCGCTGCAAAGAAGCATGATGTAGATTAATCATCGAAACTACAGTGTTGAATAAAAACGAAGGCCTCGCAATTGCGGGGCCTTTGTGTGTATGTTTCACAATGAGTTATCGTTTCCATATTGAATTTTTGTGTCTACTTAGGACTATCTAGTGCCTGATTACGAAGTGTTCTGGAGAAATGAACTCATTGTTGTTATGTTATATTATAACAATAAAGCAAGGGTGACTTGCACTTTCGATATTTGGAAATCAATGACATGGACAACATTAATCAAGTCTTACTGGTTGCTGGAACACACGGTAACGAGCTCTCAGGAATCTATTTAAACAAACTCATCAAAGAGCGTTTGTATGCCGCCGATCGTTCAACGTTTTCGACTACTTCTGTTATCGCAAATCCTAAAGCGGTAGAGCAGAACGTTCGATATGTTGATACCGACCTAAATCGTCAGTTTTCTAATGCTAACAACGACGATACTTCAGGTTTAGCTGAGTACACAGTCGCACGACAGTTTATAGATAGACACGCAAGCAAAGAGCAGCAATTGATCGTGGATTTGCACAACACGACCAGCAATATGGGAGCGACATTAATCTTGCTTTCCAATGATGCTTTCTACCAAAAAATGGGCGCTTACGTGAAACAGCGAATGCCGGAAGCCAATATTCTGTTTGAAGATAGAAAGCCTTGGGATGAGCAGCCTTACCTTTGCACAACAGGCAAGTGTGGTGTGATGATTGAAGTTGGCGCTCAGGCACATGGCTCACTTAAGTTCGATACTCTCAAACTGATGAAGCAGATGCTGACCATGGTTCTTGATTACGTTGAGAAGCATAACCTTAACCAAGTACAAGCGTTAGAAGACTACGATGCTTTCTTCTATGTTGAAGAGGTTAATGTTCCACTTGGTCCTGATGGTATGCGAGTAGCCACAGTACACCCAGCGATCTGTGGTCGAGATTTCGAGGTAGTGAAGCAAGGGGAACCTTTGCTCGCGACTTTCTTTGGTTATGATATCTATTGGGAGCGCGAACAAGATATCTATCCACATTTCATTAATGAAAGTGCTTACGCTAAAGCCAACATTGCAATGGCATTGGCAGAGAAGCGTTTGGTTTCTGTGAGTTAGTGACTTACACACATAGCTGATTGGTTAAAAAGCCCTATGAATGCAGTAGTTCATAGGGCTTTGATTTTAGGGTGGGATAAGGGTTAACCTGTTCTGGCTAAATCTGACACGCCAACAATTGGCTTTCTAAGTCGCTGTCTATGGCCTGACTAATCACCTCAATTCTGGTTTCATTGCATTCATCAAGTTCACACTCTGTTAGACCATCTTCCGTTAGGTTGTAACCAAAGATACCGCTTTGAGTAATGAACACCGCTTTCATTCGTTCGGCTTTGAGTCCAACTAATACATTAAGCAATTGCTGACGGTCGAACAGTTTGTCAGCCGCGAATCGCCAACCAATACTTTCAAACCCTTCACCTTGGTTACTCGCCTTTATCATACCGCTCTCTGGCATCGGTAATTCAGAAGCGAGTGGCTTATCTTGTTTATGATCATGGTGATGATGGTGCCCATGAGCTTGGTGATGGTAAAAATTGGTGTTTCCATCGAACTCGTCGGAAGGGATCTTACCGTGATGGGCAAATATGAGTTTGGTGTCTGGGTGACAAACCTGTGCGACGTACTCAGCCAGTTTTTCTGCATCGCCACTTTTGTAGAGATCGACTTTATTACCCACAATGGTGTCGGCAATGGTGATTTGCTGATTGAAGGTATCGTGTTCAGAATAGCGTGTGTCAGAAAGCTTGCGGGCATCAACCAAAGTAACGTTTTTCTGCAGTGACAGTACTTTGCGATAGTGCTCTGAAGACAAGACTTCTAGTACTTCTTTAGGATGACCAAGCCCGGTTGGCTCGATCAATAAGCGATCAGGTTTTGCTTCTGACAGCAGTTGATTCAGTGCGATCTGCATCGGTAAACCAGCCGCGCAACACATACAACCGCCAGGCACTTCACGAATAAACACTTGTTGTTTGCTGTCGTTCCCTTGGATCAAACTGCCATCAACGCCAATCTCTCCAAATTCGTTCACCAAAATAGCCCAGTTTTCATCTGCGGGCTTATTCTTCATTAGGTTGAGAATCGCAGTGGTCTTACCCACGCCGAGAAAGCCAGTAATGATATTGGTGGGAATACCCAAGATAGGCTTTTTATCAGAGCTCATTGGCAATTCTCCGATAACCTTGCACAAGGGTATGGTTTGCTGAAACGACCGATTCTGAAAACGCAGAATACTCAGGTGGGACCTTGGAGATATTGTTCAAATCAAACCCTGAGCCAATATTGGTCATCGGTGGTACGTGGAAGTTCTCGGGTAAGTCATGCCCGTCTACCACGCAGTTATGGCGAATCACACAACCTTTGCCAATCACCGCATTAAAGACCACAGAGTTGAAGCCAATAAAAACGTCGTCACAGACCTCGCAAGGGCCATGAATAATCGAGCGATGGGCGATGGATGAACGTTCACCAATGGTGACGGCAGCGCCAGCTTTTGAGTGAATAACCACACCGTCTTGAATATTGGTATCACGCTTGATCACGATGGCTTCCATATCGCCTTGTTCATTGACTTCGTCAGCACGAATAACGGCGTAAGGGCCAATAAACACGTTATCTTCAATGGTGACCTTGCCACAGATAATGGCCGTTGGGTCAATGAAAGCGGTCTCCGAGACTTCTGGCATATGGCCGCTTGGATTTCTTCTTAACATATTGAGCTCTTTATTTTTTAATGCCGCTGGGCATACCACCATTGATGGCGCTGGGCATTTATGTATCGACGCATTCATCGCACACGCAACTGATCTCTAGTTGAGGCGTGACCACGGTGAAACCTTCTTGTTTAGCGTGGGATTGAAGCCCGTGAATCATGGCAGGGTCGATGGTTTGCTCGCTGATTTTGTCGCACTTTGAGCAAATTAAAAATTGAGGGATACCATGCTCATGTTCGCAAAGGATATGGTCGCAGAGGATGTATTTGTTGGAGACTTTAAGTTTGTGCGCTAAGTGATGCTCTTCAAGAAACTCCAACACCCTATAAACCGACATTGCTTGAACATGCTGGTCAAAGTGCTCTTTACAATAATCAACGATTTCATAGGCAGACAGCGCTTTATTGGCGTGAATCAAGGTTCGCAGAATTAACTGTCTTTTGGCCGTAAATTGTTTGCCACTGACTTTACAGCCCTGTTTTACATGTTCAATGATCGCTTCAAGATCTCTCATTCAATCTACATAATTAATGATATTATTGATATGTTATAACATATCAGGTTGAGGTGTGGAACGTACTTTTTCTTTGTGGGTGTCTAGGATAAATACTCAGGGTGATGAATATTAGTTTTGGCTGAGGTAGGTAATGAAAAGACTCGCCAAGCAATCATGGCGAGGGTTTACGGAATAATGAGCATGCTGAAATTTTTAAACCAAATTTACTGGCGCTTTGAGTGTTGGGTGGAAAATACCCTTGGCGCCCATGTCGACAATGGCATAGTCGTTGACTCCTTCAGTCATTCGGTTGTGCGACTGACTAATCTTTAGTGTTTTTAACATTAACTCCTCAAGCTTAGCGTTATATTCTTTAAATTCGTCTTCGGTCAGCCTAAGCCTGGCAGTAATAAAGTAAGCCTGTTTGTTACGTGCATCGATATATTGCACGGCCTGTTTTAATGCATCTATGACTTGATTTTTGAACGTGACGCTAAATTGCGCTTGTTCAGAGAAAGCTGTATTTGTGGGCACAATGACGTGGAATTTTAAGCCAGATAACATCGTTATTAGTTTTAGCTGTTCAAGTTTCCTGAGGTAGATATGCAGTGATGGTTCGTTTAAATCATAACTGGCCATTAACTGTTGAGCGTTTGCTCCTTCATTTACAATATCTTGGAAAATAGTAAATAACGGCGGTTCTGTACAGAAGGCTACATCTTGCTCATCCGTAAATAGTGATACCGAGGCTAATGCTTCTTCTGCTTCTGTGATAATGGCTGATAGAGGAAGCTGAATTAATTCACATATCTTCTGTAACTTCAAAATAGAGAGCGATTGATGGCCGTTCAGCAATCGTTTAATGCTTATTTCGGAAACTTCTGTGAATTCTGAAACTTCTTTATAAGAGATACCCGCCCTTTTTAAATGGCGTTTGATTGTTGTGCAAATTTCGTCGTCAAGTGCGTCCATTACTCTATACCATCGCTATTTCATACACCTAAGGTAGCATAAAGTGTCACTTTTATTATTATCTTTGAAATATAAGCGATCTTTTTTGATACTTCCTTTCGGTAGTCAATACTATTTGAGAGGTTACGATGAATTTAAGGTTAGGGAATATCAATGTTGTTGTCACTGGAGGTTCTAGTGGAATTGGGGCGAAAATAGTTGAAGGCTTTGCTAACGAAGGAGCGAATGTTTGGTTCTGTGGCCGTTCTCAACATCGGATAGATAAGCTGCTTAAACAACTTGGAAAGGCGCCAAAGCAAGTGGTCGGAAAAGTGGTCGATGTCCATAATTTGGTACAAATGAAAGCTTGGATCGAGTCAATTCCGAATATCGATATTTTTGTTCCCAATGTAAGTGCACTCTCTGATGAATGGGAAGATGTTCTGCAAAAAGACATTGCAGCCACGCAACAGGGTATTGCGTTAGTTTTACCTAAATTGCTTGAGTCGCGTTGCGCAGCAATCACCTATATTGGGTCGAAAGCGAGTGGATATACAGTTTGTAACGCCAATGCTTATGGAGCAGGGAAGGCCGCGCTTGCCCATTATATGAAGTCCTTGTCTTTGACCTACGTTCGTAAGGTGAGAGTCAATACTGTTTCGCCTGGAGACACATATATTGCTGATGGTTTATGGGGGCGGTGTAAGCGTGAAGAGCCGGACACTTTCCAGAAAGTTATCGATAGAAATCCAATGGGTCGCTTAGCTACCCCTGAAGAAGTAGCCAACGTGGTGACCTTTATTTCTAGTCCTGCTGCGAGTTTTGTTTCTGGGGCAAACTGGTACGTAGATGGAGCATCGACCAGCCATGTTCAATACTAGCCGTATCGGCTAGGTTGTTTATGCAAAGGTGAGCTTTATTATGTTAACTTCTAAACAAGTGACTCCGTGGGAAGCGTAACTCAGTAAGGTTTTATTCAGGCTAATTCGAATTAAATGCTGAAATGATACAAATCTCATATTTAATAACGCTTATTTAATAACCTCTGTTGAGTCCGATATCAAATCAAGTCGCTGATTTTATTGGGTATAGGATAAAAGTCTCAAAAATTATCATTTAGGTCTCTAAAGTATTAAATTCTATTTTTAGTTAATTAATAGGCATGTTGTTCTATTTGATGGTGGTTAAGTAGATGTTTTTTAGCCATATATGTGAATTTACAAGCGACTTATCTTTCTGATTTGAAAGAATAATTAAATAGTTGAGATAAAAAAGTTGGCGAAAATCAGAAGCTTGGCATACACTTTCCTTGTAAACGACCTTATCTCATTGATTGAATAGGGTAAATGCTTTGGCGCTACTGGCGATGGTAGCAATGTATAACATAGCTTTGAGGAAAGTTTTATGGCACTCACTAAAGCCGATTTGGCTGAGAACCTGTTTGAAACACTCGGATACAGCAAGCGGGATGCCAAGGAAACGGTTGAAGTGTTTTTCGAAGAAGTTCGTAAGGCACTTGAAAATGGCGAACAGGTAAAACTGTCTGGTTTTGGTAACTTTGATCTTCGTGAGAAAAACGAGCGACCTGGTCGTAACCCGAAAACTGGTGAAGACATTCCAATTTCTGCTCGACGTGTTGTTACTTTTAGACCGGGACAAAAATTAAAGGCCCGAGTCGAGAATATTAAAATCGAGAAGTAGCCAAGCAATAGACCACGCCTAGCGTGGTCTTTTTGTATCTATCCCAAGGAAAAACACCCATTCAATCTCTAACGGCTTTAACTTCCAAATTCCAAACCCAATCCTAGATTCACCATTCACCATTCACCATTCACCATTCACCGTCATTATGCCCATCTCTTTAGATTCGTTGATTTCACGGTTGGTTCTCAACCCCACAGCTTAAGACTGATGTATTTCCGATCCTGTCATAACTTAATCTGCACCATATACTTTTAAAGTTCACCCAATTGTCTAGTTTGCTTCTTATGCTTGTACTAGGAGCTCAATGTAAACAGATTCAAAAAACACTAGACCGATCGGTTTGTTTTGTTTATTGTGTCATCAATACAGAGTGAAAGGGTGGCTGAAAGTCAGAAAATTTCTGCACAGAGCCTTTCAAACAGGCAGTTCAAAGAGAGAATCGCATCTATGACACTAGCATTGGAAAGTTATCTATTCATTGGGTTTTCAATGGCGCTATTGAGTCTTTGGAAAACGTATTCAGGGCCTGCTCTGGCAGCGCTCATGTCATATTCATACCCTGAAATGCTATTATTTAATCTACTTCCCGCGTTGCTGGCAGCTTATGTTGGGTGGAAGGTTGCGCCAGTTTATTCGAGCATTTTTAATCGCCACAAAACCGTTGCTTTTAAGCCCAAGCTGAGACGCTTTATCAAGCGATGGAATAAATATGGTCAACTTACGATGGCTGTTTTAGCCCCTGTTCTGGTGGGAATTCCAAGCTACACCTTTGTTTCGAAGCGGCTTAATCAAGATTGGAGAAAGACGTTCGCCATGCTGACGTTGTCGATCTTAGGTTGGAGTGGTTTGGCTTATGGCTGTTTCTTGTTACTCGATGTTGAGCAGTACATTGCCATCGAAAGCATCATACCTAACGCAATGCTTGAAGAAATTGAATAGTACACAGTAAGTGTTAATCGACTAAATGGTGAAACTAATATGAACAAATCAATAATTATTGCTGGTGCGAGTGGCCTAGTCGGTAAAGAAACGCTTGCTGCACTGCTTAAAAGTGATGAGGTAAATCGCGTTTATGCATTGTCTCGACATCGATTGGCTGTTGAAGGTTCTAAGTTGACTCAAGTGATTGACGAAGCGCTGTCAGTCTCTCCAGACATCACAATGGATCAACCGCCTGAGATTGGCATCATTGCTTTGGGTAGCACGATTAAGAAAGCTGGCACGAAAGAAAAACTGCGCGAAATTGATGTCAATTTAGTCACAGCTACCGCTGAGAAAATGCAGCAGCTTGGCGTAGGTCACATCATTGTTGTGTCATGCCTTGGAGCGGATATTAACGCTCGTTCCCATTACCTTCGTTGCAAAGGTGAAATGGAAGCAAAGGTCGAATCTCTGGGTTTTGAACAAACGACTTTTTTACATCCCGGGCCTTTAGCGGGCGACCGTGATGAGAAAAGAACGGATGAAAAATTTCTGCAAGGTTTATTGAAAATTGTTAAGCCGCTAATGATCGGCAATCTAAGTAAGTATGTCCCGATTGAGTCGTCTGTTATTGCTCAAAGCATTTTGAAGATATCGATGATGCCTCATGCTAATCAGGTCGAAAGATTGAACTCGGTTGCGATGAATCAGCTCATTTCTTAGCGTGAATCTGCGTTCACTCTACTGATACTGTATAGGTATAGGCATAGCTTTGTTGGGCATGTGATTAAAAATTAAGAGGTTATCAATGAAAAATCGTTCTTTAATGATGTTGCTGGCGTTACCTTTGATGGGATGTGAGTCAACAGTTGATCCCATTGCTTATGTCTCTGAGCTACAAGCCGTCGATCAGAATGCTTTGACCGTCGAAGCTAATGCCCAAGGGCAAAATTTGGATCATGTGCTGACTATCGACCATTCTCGTTTAGCGGAACAAGCAGGAGAGTATTTGGCTCCAAGTCGTGTGGATTTCTACACCAATGACGCTCTTAATACCGCATTATTAAAACGCAACCCGGAAGTAGGACTCGATCTGCCTTTTCGAGTTTTAAACTACATGGAAGGCGGGATTCAAAAAACGGTCTACACAGACGCGGAGTTTATTCGAAAAAGACATGGGATCACAGATGACGCCACGCTTACACAATACCAACTACAGGTTGAACAGCTTGTTCTTGGGCTAGATAATGCTTCTGCAGTTAATAGTGCCACCTTAGAGCAAGGGTATGGTATTGAAGCGCTTGAATCTGATTATGACTTTGAGACGACGTTAAAGAACATTAAGCGAGATGTTCTTGAACAAGATGACACGGTTTGGTTTATGAATTGGGACTACAAGGCTCGGGCCGAATCGATTGGACAATCGATTCCTAAAGCAACTTTGTTGGTGTTTGGAGGGCCAGCTCCTGGCGCGACCGCAATGACTGATTTTCCTAGTATTGGTTTAGATGCTTTTGGTCAAAAGGTTCTTGTTATCGAGCAAGAGGGCAAGGTGATTGTGCTCTATAACGACATTGTCGAGATGTCGGAACTGCATTACGGTGATAACGCAATATCTCACAGGATCATTAACTTTCGATTAAGCAAAACCCTTGGCGGAGCAGTATCGAAGTAGGGGGTGTTTTACTAGAAGCGCTATTTGTTTGCTAAGCGGTTTCAGTAAGTCTGTATATCTATATCTATATCTATAGTTTACCAATTACCAATTACCAATTACCAGTTACCATCGCATGAGCTCTGTTTACGCCCGTCAAGCAAGAGCTCTTATGTCTAGTTATTCTCCACAGTCGATCAATACCTGACATTTCAGCTCAGTCATACAACTTTGTTCCCAGCACCTTATCTTGTATCCATACATCGATGCCCGTCTTTATTAATTACCCGTGCATTTAAAATGGACAGCTAGGCAGTATGTATTCAATGCGTCTTATTTTTTTTAAATCCGTTCAGTGAAATTGAACAGAGGTTAAATCTAATTGAATTTAAATCACTCGAGTGATTTGCTGTAATGCGCTCAATAAACAGCCAGTTAATCTATTTTGTTGATCTAAATCTAAGGAGAAGCTTTGCGTAAGTCCGCTTTAGCTTTGATGTTACTCTTTTTATCGACTGTCGCTTCGGCAGCGGAGTACCAGCAACTCGCCAATATGTGCATTGCTTGTCATGGCAGTAACAACGACACCTCGTTTCCCTCTATCCCTAACCTTAAGTGGCAGAATCAAGTCTACCTTACTGAGCAACTGACTGACTTTAAAAGTGGTAAGCGTGAGGACAAAACGATGTCCAAAGTCGCGCAACTATTATCAGAAGAAGACATCAAGAAGTTAGCCAATTACTTTTACCAACTGAATAACACAGGGTCACCGCAATGAGTTTAGATAGAAGACAGTTCCTTAAAGCCGCACTTTCAGCAACCGCAGTATCTGCATTGCCGGTGTCGTGGGTATTTGCCGCAAATCGCCCTGAAGGTTTAACTGAACTGGATATCAACGCATTAACGTGGGCAAAAGCTGAAGATCTACCGGATTACTACACCGTTTTAAATACCAACCCTTTGAATGCGTATCCGCCAGAAAGTATGCTTGCGCCAGCCGTGACTCCTGCTGATGTTACCTTTGTTCGTTGGAATGGCTTGATGCCAGATTTTACGGAGATGGACCCAGATACTTGGACCTTCGAGGTGAAAGGTGAATCAGTAAAGCAAAGCAAAACCTATACGATCGCAGAGTTGAAATCGAAATTTAAGCATCATACTCAAAGCTTGGTTTTAGAGTGTGGTGGTAACAGCCGTAATAACTTTTATCCAAGCACCAAAGGCAATCAATGGAGCAATGCTGGCGTCTATTGTTCGCAGTGGACAGGTGTGTTGCTGAGTGATGTGCTTAAAGACTGTGGAATTAAAGATGATGCGGTTTACGTCGGTAACCATGGCTTTGATAAGCACTTGAGTGGCAAAGGTGAGGCGATTTCACGTGGCGTTCCTATTGCAGCGGCGATGAACGATAACGCCTTAATTGCATGGGAAATGAATGGCGAGCCGATCCCTTATCTCCATGGTTATCCGCTACGAACTGTATTTGGCGGCCGGCCGGCTTCTGTTTCTCAGAAATGCACGACCGGCATCAGTATTCGAAATAAGATCCATGATGGACACAAGATGGCGGCTCCTGCTTATCAAGTGCCTAAGAACCCAATCGCCCCGGGTGAGAAAGTGGATAACAAAGATTTCCGAATAATTGAAGAGATGATTGTGAAGTCGCTAATTACTTCCCCAAAAAGCGGGACAGAGTTTGCCCTCGGTAAGAAGGTTAAAGTCAGTGGTCATGCTTGGGCTGGGTTAAGAAGCGTAGAGAAGCTGCAAGTGAGTTACGATTACGGTACTACTTGGCATGATGCGAAGCTGAACAAGCCAGTAAATAAGGGCGCGTGGCAACAGTGGGAAGCCGATTTAGACCTTCCTACGACCGGTTATTACGAGATTTGGGCAAAGGCAACCGACAGTGAAGGCGATAGCCAGCCAGTCGTACAACCGCAATGGAACCCTAAAGGTTATCTGTTCAATGGTTGTCACCGTATTGCTGTAAGAGTGTCGTGATGCCGTCTATTTCCAATAAGCCTAATTATGGCCGTTCGAAACAAGTCAATTTGATTGATGGCCTCTCATTTCATGCAGACTCAACTCCTGTCAGCAAGCTCGGTTACCGTAAAGGCATAATGAGAGCGGCATTGGTGTGCAGCTTGTTAACGTCGATGCTTGTTCATGCTGAAGACATTCCGGAGAATCCGAAAGAGTATTACGGTGTAGACAAAACGTCGGGTCTAATTATGGCACCCGGTTGGGAGACAGTGAAAGGGCAATGTAACGCCTGCCATACCAGCTTAATCGTTGCTCAGAATAGCGGTAACCGAGAGCAATGGCGTGAAACCATTCAGTGGATGGTGGACACTCAAGGGCTGTGGGATCTGTCTGATACTTGGGATCCGGTATTGGATTACCTCAGTACCTACTATCAAGACAAAGGCATCGATATGAACAAGTATCGTCGTAAGCCTATTGATAGCGCCTTGATGCCACCTATGCCGGGAGACATCCTATGATCATCAATCGATTAAAGCGGACCTCTCTTACGAATGGAATTGTTGCGAATGGAGCTATTGTTATTAGAGCTATTGTTATTAGAGCTGTAGTTAATAGAGCTATTGCGATAGCCGCTGCAGCAGTAGTTTTGTCGCTGTCTGCGTGTACTGATGAAAAGCCGAGCACTGAAGATAAAGTTGCCTCGCGAGTCGAATCATTGGGCATGGAGTCAGAACCAGCGCCGAAGCTTAAAGCGGAAGCTAAAACTGAGGTTGAAACTCTTGTCGATAGCAAGGTAATCACTGAGGATTACATTCCGAGCTTAGTTGCAGGTGAAAAGTTGGTTCAGAATCTATGTAGTCAGTGTCATGGTGACAAGATCATTCCCTTCGTACAATCTTATCCAAACATCAAAGGTCAGAAAGCAGGGTATATTCTTAAGCAGCTGCGCAATTTTAAAAGCGATGAGCGCCAAGATTTGTACATGCAGTCGGTGGTGAAACACCTTTCGGATGAAGACTTACAAGATGCGGCGGCGTTTTATAGCACGTTGAAGCCATTGGATTTATACAATCGCACTAAAGAGTATTATCACCAATAGGTGAGGCTTTCTGGGAAGTTGGTTAAGTAGGTTTTTACGAGATTCGATAGGTAAAACAGTAGATAGCGATAGGTGAAAAAGTAAATAAAACAAAGGGCTGCGATTATGCGGCCCTTTGTCGTTGTTGTTTGTGATAAGCGTTTATGCCAGTGGTTAAGCCGCTTTGATGTGCGTGGTAATGTATGGTTGCCATGCTTGTTGATAAAGCTCTAAAGATTGGCGTCTTAGGCTATTAATTTGTGCCGCTTCAATGTCATTGATAGGGCGTTGTTCTGCAATTGCGTGACGCTCAATGCCTTGGATGATCTCGTAAAGCTCGTGCTCAGGGCCACTTTTCACATCAGCAATCGCTTTTAAGTGAAGTTGAACCTCTGCAATGATGTTGGTCTTTGGCAAACGAACCAACAAGTTAAGGTCACGGTAACCAGAGTCGGCTGGTGATTTAAACTTGTTTTTCAGCTTAACAACGTCTGCTTCACGGCTTAGCGCTTCGTAAACTTCAACCAAGCTCTCTACATCGTTCGCGATGATAGTTGCACGGGCTAAGTCGGTAATTTTTGTCACATCACCATCAAGCTCAAGGGCGATTTTTTCTTCTGCACGAGCTTGAGATTTAACGCCAGCAAATAGCGCTTCAGAATTGGTGAGTAGGGCAGTACTTTTACAGATAGTTTCTAGTTCAGCTTGGCCTTGATGCGCTTTGCTGTACAGAATATCGAAGTCGGTGTAAGGCTGAGTCGGGCGTGAGTCGAAGGCTTTGATGCCGTAAAGGCCGCTCAAACTATGACGGAATACGTTTGATGAAACTTGGTTTTGCGCAGGGGTGCGCGTTTGATCAGTCGAACTTGTTGAAACAGGTGCTGCTGCGAATGCAGGCGCTCGGCTCAATACCAATAGCATTAGGGCCGTCGTACGGAGAAATACACTCATTCAAACTCCAAAATACAAGGTTACAAAAACGGGTAGTCAAAAGGGGTAACCAGTAACGCATAAGAGTAAAAACAGCTTAACTAAACTCACTACATATTAAATGGGGCTAGCTAAGACAGAAACCAACTCTAACGTTTAATATTGCTTTAAAATGTGAAGATATAGACAAATAATCCAACCGTTAGTTCCGCAATTATCAGAACTTTGAACTTAGCCAGTTTCTGATTTTATCGAAACCAATGTGGTACTTTAAACCAAGCTAAGGTTGCTCTTACCTCTCTATACTGTACCCTTGTATTATGACTGTTTAACATGAACGAAAGATGAATAATCCTGAATTTTGGCACAATAAATGGGCAGCCAACCAAATTGGTTTCCACCTCGAAGATGTAAACCCACTTCTGATTAAATTTTGGGAAAAGACTGAGCCTAGCTATGAGAAGAGTGTGTTTGTTCCACTTTGTGGCAAAAGTGAAGATCTGATTTGGCTAGCTTCAAAGCATGAAGATGTTCAAGGTGTCGAGTTAAGCCAGATAGCGGTTCGCGCATTTTTTGCAGAGCACCTTTACACCCCGACTGTGACTCAAATCAGTGGTCAGCACGAGCTGTATCAATTTGATGAACTGAACATCTACACGGGCGATTACTTCTCAGCGCCAATCCAGCCTGTTGATACCATTTATGATCGCGCGTCTTTAGTCGCATTGCCTGAAGAGATGCGAGTGCAGTATGTAGAGTGTTTGAAACAACGACTGAAACCGGGTGGTAAGATCCTTCTAGTGACTCTGGATTACGACCAAAGCGAGATGGCAGGGCCTCCGTTTAGCGTCCCTAAACTAGAGATTGATCAGTTGTTCGCGGGATACAAAATCACATTGTTGAATCAAGATATTGCAGACGATGAACATCCGAAGATTGCTAAAAAAGGCTTGTCTCGATTTAGTGAGGAAGTGTACTTGATTGAGTCAGACGCTTAAGCGCAGTGAGCTCTCTAGCGAAAAAACCGCTTCAATAAAAAAGATAACACCAACAAAAAGACGGGCTCGATAGCCCGTCTTTTTTATTGTTCAGATTTGAAGTCGTGATTGTTCAGATGCGAGAACGTAATGGTTCAGATCTGAGTTAGTCGTTACCAATTAGTAGTCATTAGCTAGAAAATGGTAATTAACAGCTAGTAAATCACTTTTACTTTAGACGCGCTCTCAATTGCATCTTCAATCGCTGTCTCAGTGCTGTTGCGACGAGTAAGTGCCACACCTAGACGACGGCGACCATCGATATCAGGCTTACCAAACAAGCGAACTTGCGTCTGTGGTGCGTATAGCGCCTCTGTAAGACCTTCAAAACGAATGTTGGTTGAAGTGCCTTGGCCTAGAATAACCGCTGATGCACACGGGCCGTATTGCGTGATGGATTTGATCGGCATACCAGTAAAGGCGCGTACGTGCAGTGCGAATTCCGATGAGTCTTGAGACATAAGAGTCACTAAGCCAGTATCGTGTGGGCGAGGGGATACTTCGTTGAAGATAACGTGATCGCCTTTAACAAACAGCTCTACGCCGAAGATACCGTGACCACCTAGTGCATTAACCACTTGTTCAGCGGTGTATTGCGCGGTTTTAAGTGCATTGTCTGACATGACTTGTGGCTGCCATGACTCACGGTAATCACCATCTTCTTGGCGGTGACCGATAGGCGCACAGAAATGCACACCGTCGACAGCGCGAACGGTAAGTAGCGTAATTTCGTAATCAAAGTCGATGAAGCCTTCAACGATTACGCGACCCGCGCCAGTACGACCGCCTTCTTGTGCGTAGTCCCAAGACTTTTGAATGTCTTCTTCTGTTTTGATAACGCTTTGGCCTTTACCTGAAGAACTCATTACTGGCTTAACAACACAAGGCATGCCCACGAATTCAACAGCGGCAGCGAAGTCTTCAAAGGTGTCTGCAAAGCGGTAAGGAGAAGTGCTCAGTTTTAGTTCTTCTGCGGCTAGACGACGAATACCTTCGCGGTTCATCGTTAGCTTAGTCGCATTTGCAGTGGGAACGACATTTAAGCCTTGCGCTTCTAGCTCTACCAACTTGCTGGTGGCAATAGCTTCAATTTCAGGAACTACATAATCTGGTTTTTCAAGTTCAATGACTGCTTGCAGTGCATCGCCGTCTAACATGTCTAATACATGGCTACGATGTGCAACTTGCATCGCGGGTGCGTCTGCGTAACGGTCACATGCAATTACTTCCAAGCCTAAACGTTGGCACTCGATAGCAACTTCTTTGCCGAGTTCACCTGAACCTAATAGAAGTACACGAGTAGCATTTTCACGAGTAGCAGTACCAAACATAGAAATTCCTTCCGATCTTTTGAGCGATTGATTGAAAACGGGATGATCATACTTATTTCAATGATAAAAGCAAACGTTTGCGCAAGTTGTTGCGTTAATTACAGGTATAAAAAAAGCAGCCCCGTTAAATAGGGCTGCTTATTTGAAATTTTGTTAATTAGATGTACTTAGATTGCTAAGTAAGTCACTGGAATGTCGGGATTAATCGCTTCTAATGTAGATTGCGTATCCGCTAGGTGACTGATGCTACCTTCGGCAATTTCAACCAACGCTGCACTTTCAATCTGATCAAAATCGAAGCCAGCCAGTTTAAGTTGAATCAACGCCACTTGTAGAGGAGGTAAGCTCGGGTTGAACGCTGCGTTTTCAGCGTAAGCACCCGTAAAAATCTCACCCGACGTTAATTGCAGTGAAACACCACTTAGGTTTTTGGTGTAAGGAGCATGGCTGCGGTTTAGTGCTGCTAGCGCTTCTACAACAATAGGCGTTGTTTCTTCAGTCGTGTGCTTATGATCAAGCTTAGTCATTAGGCCAGTCGTCACACCTAAGTCAGCAGGGCCGAATGAGTCTGGTAGGTACTCTTGCAGAGACATTTCATCACGTTGTGGCAGCTGAACTTTAAGTTCTTTTGCTGTGGTCAGTTCGTTCATGAATTGACGACAGTGACCACAAGGGCTGAAATTGATTGTGATATCAGAGATACCTTGCTCGCCTTTCATCCAAGCGTGGCTGATTGCAGATTGCTCGGCGTGTACTGTTTGGCCAAGTTGAGCACCAGCGATTTCAAGGTTTGCACCAAAATACAGAGTGCCAGACAAACCACGCACGATTGCACCAACATAAAAGTCAGATAACGGAGCGTAAGAATAGGCTGCGGCAAAAGGAAGTAGCGCAATACGTAGCTCGTCATCCGCGAAACCACTTGCTTGCAGTAGGCTAGCAAATTGTTCTGGAGACAATGTCGCGTCAAAGTTGTCTGCTAATACGATGTCACTCAAAAGTGCTTTGATTGCTGTTGGAGCACTTTCCAGCGCCAGGGTAATACGACTGTTCATGTTGAATCCTTAATTGACCTTAGGCTTTAATTCTATGCAATGCTCAGGAATTTTCTGTGATTTTGATCACTACTGTGTTGTTGCTGTTACATTGGTTTGCATAATTAGAGTGAGGTCACAGATGAAATCGATTGCAAGAGTAAAAACTACCATTGATATCGCACTTATTGCTTGAAATTGAGTTTGGTTTGTCACGTATTGATGAATAAATGTGAGAAAAAAGCCCAAGCTACCACTGAAATAATCAGGTTATGCTTGGGCTTATTGATATCTGTAACGCTTAAAAGTCGCGAACCAGTGAGTTTAGCTATTTACCAACTCATCGATTAGAGCGCGTATAAACTGTAATCAAAGTGGTTAAGAATAGAACCAAACCACGAGCGAAAATATACTCGGTGCAATGATTGAGGTGATAACCCCACAAAGAACCAATGCCAACGAACTGAATGCAGCATCTTCCTGATTCTTTTCAGCACAGGTCGCAGTACCTAAAGCGTGAGACACGGTACCCATGGTTAAACCACGCGCGATAGGGCTCTTAATGCCAATGAGATTGTAGATTGGGTAAGCAAAAATTGCCCCAAACAGACCGACAATCAATACTAGTATTGCCGCAATTGCTGCTTCACCACCTAAATGGCTCGACACTTCCATAGCAATTGGCGTGGTGACTGACTTACCTAATAAACTCGCAATCAAAGTTAAGTCCGCTTTAAAAGCCACTGCGATTAATGCTGTCGTTGTCATCGACATCACACTACCTAGCGTGCAAGCAAAGGTGATGATGCGCCAGTTGGCTCTGATTTGAGGTAGCTGTTC
The DNA here is from genome assembly GCF_057786005.1 of Vibrio sp. QJM3NY_26. Classification (NCBI taxonomy): domain Bacteria; kingdom Pseudomonadati; phylum Pseudomonadota; class Gammaproteobacteria; order Vibrionales; family Vibrionaceae; genus Vibrio; species Vibrio sp. QJM3NY_26. The sequence goes on from NZ_CM173515.1 coordinate 1,505,669, forward strand.
GTAAAGCGGATAAGCAAGGGCAACAACCGCAGGCTGCAGCATGTAGGTAATCCAGGTGTTGTCTGCATAGTAAGTCTCAAACGGTACTTTGAAGAACGTGAGTATCGGAATGATGATACCAATGCTGATCAGCAGGGGATTACACAGCGGTGAGTTTACTTTTTGACTTACCCAGCGAGCAAACAGGAATACCACGATGGTGAGTAGAATCCACATGATCAGTTACCTCTCGAAAGCAAGCGGTCTAAAAACCATGATAAGGACACCAACACCAGCAACGTGCCACCAACGGCGCTCGCCATAATTGGCAATGCGTTCGCGATGAGCATGTCGAAGTGATCCATCAACCCAACACTGATCGGAACAAACAGTAAGATCATTAGGCGGATAATCAAGCTTGCACCGGGTTGTACCCAGTGCGAAGGAACAATACCAATCACCATGGCGGCAAACAGAATCAACATGCCAAAAATACTGCCTGGGATTGAGGTATCCAAAAAGTGCTGTAACGCGTTACCTGCTGTAAGTGCACCTATGATTAAGGTGAAGGAGATTAAGCAGTAAACCAGCTGGATCAATCTTTCTTTCAAAGTGTTACGTCTCTTGATAATGGAATTAGCTAGCTAACTTTTCTACGTATTGATAAACCGACTTCAAGATAGCCATTTTCTTCTCGTCGCTTTCATGTTCATGCGCGAGGTTTTCAAGGTTGAGCATGTACTCTTCTAAACGGCTCTCATAAAACTCACGACAATGGTTCGCCCATTTCAATTGCTCAGCTTCGTCGAGCGTCCATGGGAAATGACGAGCACGGTAACGGAACAGTAACGGTTTAATACGTTCATCACCGAAGGTGATGTCTAAAGCTGCCAAGTTATTTGGGTCAGTTTCGCGAATGATGTTCATCGCTGTTTTATCAGCAGGTGAAAAGAAACCGTCGTAAAGGTGTGTATCAACATCATCACTCTTTTCGTACTCTCGTTCTTGTGAGTACAGGCCGATCAGTTTTTCGCGGATCTCTGGGTGTTCGCGCAGCAGTGCCAAGTTCTTCAAGCATTGTTGACGATCGATACCGATGGTTTCGGCATTTTCAGCCGTCAGCGTTTTGGCTGGAGCAAGAATAGGGCACTTGTTCAGTTGAACCAATTTAATTGGTACGGGTAGCTCGTCTTCACCCAGTTCACTGCGTTTGGTGTAGAGTCTGTCTCTGAGTTCATCAGCGTCCAGTTCTAACAGGGGGCTTGGATCTTTGGCTAAATCAACCACGATAACGGCATTTTGATTGGTTGGGTGCCAAGCCATAGGCACAATCCAACTTGTGTAGTTGCAGTCACGGCCAAACATGCCCGAAACGTGCATCAATGGTGTCATGTTTACAATATCAACCAGGTCATTCAGCTTACGCTTATGACGCATGTTGTAAAGGTAATCGAACATCTTAGGTTGTGCAGCTTTCAGCTTCTTCGCTAACTCGATGGTCGCAATAACATCGGCCATCGCATCGTGCGCGTTCTCATGTTCAATGCCGTTTGCCACAGATAGGTGTTCTAGTTTGAAGCTTGGATAACCTTCTTCGTTCTCTGGCCAAACAATGCCTTCAGGACGCAGTGCGTGAACAGCGCGCATTACATCTAATAGATCCCAACGTGAGTTGCCGTTCTGCCAGCTCCACGCATATGGGTCGATGAAGTTTCGGTAGCAGGTGTAACGCGTTACCTCGTCATCGAATCGAATACTGTTGTAGCCAAGGCTTGTGGTATTTGGTTTCGCCAACTCAGCATGGATCTTAGCGATAAACTCTGGTTCAGGAAGACCTTGTGAAGCCGCTTTTTGTGGTGTGATACGGGTGATCAGTGCAGCTTCAGGCGCAGGGAGATAATCAGCGGGAGGTTGGCAATAGATAACCAGAGGCTCTCCAATAACATTGAAATCTTGATCGGTACGAACACCCGCAAACTGACTCGGACGGTCTTTTGCTGGGCTAACGCCCCACGTTTCGTAATCGAAAAAGAAGTAGGTCGGCTGATTATCTGAACTCATTGAATTTCCTGAACAGCAAGCGCGGAACGTTTACTGTGGCTGAAGGTTAGTTTTGTTCAGTATCTGATAGTATGCGGTACGCGTGCAACCCAGATCACAAATAAATTGCCGGAAAACGGTGCTTTACTATTCAATCGAGTCGGTGGGGAAGGTTTTGAATCCAATTGTGGCTTTTCTATGGTCACAATTTTGCCTGTGTACCTCTTTTTTACCTATCTTTTAACCTTAGCTGTTGTAAGGCGATGAGTTGGGTTTCAGGTTTACCGCGAATGAGTTTGTTTGTCTTTTACTCTAAAGCTGTGTGATTAGAAACATCTCGTTGTTTTTTGACTGGTGGTTAATCTGCTGTACCTGTACCTGTGGCTAAACCGCTGTGCTTGTGTCTAAACCGCTGTGCTTGTGTCTAAACCGCAGCGCAGATGTCTAAACCATAGCACAGATGTTTAAACTGCTTCACTTGCCTGTCTTGGCTCTGTCCAATCAAGGTGTTTTTCGCAATACAATCCTCTTAGATTTAATTAATTTTTCGGTATTTATGATTGTCGGAGTTAATTTTACTGGAGTGTTATGTTTGTCTCATTTTTAATACTTTCTATAATCCGTGTTTGAATTGGATATAAAGAAAGCTCTAATATTTCATTTTCATTACAGTTTATTTTAATTGTCAGTATGTTTCATTTTTGAGACTGCATTGCAACACGGTGATCTATATAGTAGTTAACCTGAATATAATAAGGGTTTATTCTTGTCTTTTATTTTAGGATTACTTTAATTAAGGTCTTTTTATAGAAAAAGTTACGTACAAAAATAAAGGAGTTAAGTGTAAAACCAGTTTTATATATAATTGGTGAAAATGAGCCAATACCATCATTATTGTTAATGCCATTTATATCAATTTGCGTGATCTTATTCTCACTGCGCCTCATTTCTTTATAAATAAGTGTCAATGTATATATTTTCTAAATAGGATTGTTGTTACTTAATTGTTAACTTTGATTGACTGTTAGGTAACCCTAATAATAAAGCCGATTTTATATAAAGGATTAAAAAAATGAACAAAGTCTTTAAGGTTGTTGCTGTATCTGCACTTTCTATCTCTTCAGCGAACGTTTTCGCTGTGAGTGACACTTTTGATGCAACACTAGAAGTAAAACAAGCAATTACAATGACAAAAACAAGTGATCTTGACTTCGGTATCATCACTTCAGACAACACAACGGACGTTGTTATCGCTCAAGGTGATGCTGGAGCTGCGGCATTTACTCTTTCTGGAGAATCTGGTGATGCAGTAACAGTAAGTATTTCTGATACTAACTTGGTTAACGGCGTAAATACGATTGCAGCTGAATTTGACTTTAATAACGCTATTACTCTTACCGGTGGTACTGCGGCTCTTAATATTGGTGGTACTGCACGTACTTCAAGTGCGACATTAGTTGCTGGTACATATACTGCTAACGTTGCAGTAGATGTTACTTACCAGTAATTAAATGAAACCAGTGTAATATTGTGGCTGCTATAAAGCAGCCGCTTTTACTATGAGTGTTCTATTCAAATACGCGATTTATATTGGTCTGATGATTTACTCCAGCCCTTTTCATGCACTTGAAATCATTCCTGAGAATATGGAAGTGAAATTTCCGGGTATGTATATCTCTGGGTCGGGCCAGAATGCGGATTCAAACCCATCCAATAGTCAGGTTTATGTGGTTCGTTTTTATGTTGAAGGTGAGCCTGGTAAAAAAATCGTGGTTTCTCTCCCTTCCAAGCAATATCTAAACCATTCTCGTAAATCCAAACGCCTGCGTATTAGAAAGTTCTATTTTGGTTGCGGCTTATCAAAGCGTGGTAGAGCCAAAATCAAAGGGAATGGAAGAAGCAAATTATTGTGTATTGGTGCCAAAGTGAAAATCGGCGCTAACCACCCAGCAGGCCTTTACACCAGTACAATCCCTTTTGAGGTTAATTATAAATGAAGTTGTTTATCTCATGTGTTCTCGGCTTAATCTTCACAACACAAGCCTATGCTCAGTTACTCATCGCACCGACTCGTTTTGTGCTGGATGCCGACACTTCGGTGACTGAAAAAATCGTCGTCGAAAACAATTCAGATCAACCGATTCGCTTGGAGATAAAACCGATTTATCGCCCGGTAAAGACGAGTGGCTTAGTTCGAACTGACGCTAATATCGCGCAATCAGAAGATATCGCGAGTTGGATTAAAGTGTCACCACCAATAATTCGTGAACTTAAACCCAATCAAAGACGCACGGTTCGCTTACGTATGAATGCTTTACCTGCTGACATGGCTGATGGTGAATATCGTGCTTACTTGTGGTTTTCCCCAATAGCAAAAGCTGCAGAGCTATCAGACATTGCGTTGTCTTCAAGTAAAACCAACAGTGATGGTTCAGCCTTTCAACTGAACTTTCACATCAACAGTTATGTACCCGTTTATGTTCAGAAAGGTGAGCAGGTGCAAGATGTTAAGTTTGCGTGTGACAACCAAAGCATCAAGATTCGCAACGATGGAAACTTTCAATTTACTGCGAAATTGAATGTTGATGAGCATAGCGAAAAAGTGGTGCTACTTCGTAATGCTGAATTAACCAAGCCTTTTCCTAAAGGCTCAAAGATCTCACTGGTTCAGAACGAACAGCCTCTGTACGAATGTGTTCTGTAGTGCTCGTTTCATTGAAGCGAACTCTGTAAAAGCCAGTGTTCAATTGCATGGTTTGGCGACTTTTGTTGCTCGCTTCACTGCTTCCTTTTGGTGCGTATTCGCAATCTGAAGCAGAAAGTGAGGCGAGTGAGCTTTATCCAGCCCATGTTGAAGTTCGAGTCGGGAAAGTGGGGGATAGCTTTTATCGTGTCATGATGGATGACTACGAAGAACCCTTCATTTCGATATCCAATGCCGCTTTTTATCTGCTCGAAATGAATGGTCAGTGTGATGAAAGCGGATATTGCGAACTGTATTTGCCTCAAGATGTGGGAAGAGAATCTCCTCCGTACATTCTAGATACCGAACAAGCCATTTGTTATCGCGATGACAACAATATCCAGTCGATCAAATATCAAGTCATCGACTCAGAAACTTACATCCACTGGTACAGCTTACAAGCTTGTATCCCGGCAAAAGTGCGTTGGGATATTGATGATTATCGGCTCACCGTTACTCCTGAATTCAGTTCATTGACTGAACTGGAAGCCGCTATTTCTAAGATGAAAAATGAATCACGTAAGAAGGCCGAGGATCTCAAGCGATCTGAAAGCACGCCAGCTTTCGAACCTGTTGCCGCCGTGGGTTTGGCGACTCGCTTAGCGACTTCGGTTTATCACGACAGTGAAACTGGCGGTGATGTTTACGCAATCTCAGACACCATATTAAGCACTGAACACTCTTTGTCTCGCTTGTCGATTGATTCACGAGAAGATAACCCCATCGTTTATTACAACATTGCGGTAGAAGCTCATGACGGTGAAGGCTCTTTGGAAGTCGGCCATGTGTTATTAGATGGCAGCGTATTTACCGTGAATCAAACCCTCGAAGATGGGCTCTATTACACCAACCGAAAGCGACAGACAGAGTTCGGCAACCTTCAACTCGAACGAACTACTCAACCTAATATCAGCATCGATGTTTTAGTCAATGGCATTTATCAAACCACTTATCGCTCTGATGAGTTTGGACGCTTCGTGGTTGAAGAAGATAACATTTCCCCAGGTGACACCATCAAGTTTCGCTACTACTTATCGAAAGGTGTCTGGCAGGAAGAAGAGATCACCGTTGCCGGTTTAGAAGATGCATTTCTGCCAAGCAACGAGTGGGGTGTACAAGTGGTGGGCAATGAAGGTGCAGACCGAGCTGGCGCTGTGTCGCTCGAATATGGGCTTGCCGATTACTTCACTGTGGGTAGTGCCTTTATGAGGCAAAATGGCAAAGACTTGATTGGCGTTCAAGGACGATACTTACCGGCGCATTGGTTCGCGGGTCATATCGGTTGGTTACCTGAGTTCAATCGCTTTCCAATGGAGTTTGATATCTTGATCAACGGCGATCAGTCGGCATCGATAGAGCTCAATAAAACCGATGAATTGGACTTAGAGTCGATGGAGTACGATGTGTTCAAATACAACCTGTCGCTTGCCAATCTAACGGCCTTTTTAACGGTAAGGGATGATGAAGATGAGTTGAGCGTTGAACCCAAGTTGAACTCGAAAGTGGCTCGTAATCTGTTTGTCTCATACGCCGGTGACTATCGATACACCAAAGCTTCCCATCAAGAAGACTATCTACACACGATTGGCTTGGCCAAAAGCGGTTTTTCGGATACATCGTGGAATATTTCTGGAACCGTTGATGGCTCTGGTCATCATGAACGAACTGAATTATCCCTAAGGAATGCCTGTAAAGAGTGCCTGCTAGATCCTCTAGAGGTTTTTCAAGAGCTCACGACGAACGTATCGGCTCGCTATCAAAAGCAGGAGGTTTCGTTTTCCGCCTCTTTAGAAGCTCGAGTGAACCCTTATTTACTCTTTAAGCTAGAAGGAACCGAAGACCGATACGGTGTCGAGATGACGACCGAATTCGGTGCTAAAACTTACTTTGATGAAAGTATTGGTGAGTTTGTTGAGTGGAATCGTTACAACCATTCTAAGCTGACGGGCGTTGTCTACGATCACCACAAACAACCCATACAAGGCGTAAGCCTACAAATCTTGGACCAACGAGCGGTCAGTGATGCAAAAGGCCGATTTGAATTCTCAAGTGTTCCGGCTCGAGATAATCTACCTATCTATATTGATGAAGGGGCACTCGACCTTAACCTCACGCCGATTCAAAACCCTGTGTTTGTAAACACTAAGCAAGTCGGGCTAACTCATGCTCACATCGAAATGGTGGTGTCATTTGGCGTCGATGGCACAGTGGAAGGCGATCTAGAAAACAGTGCTTATCTGCACTTTAAACATATCCAGAAAGGCACCGAGTATTCGAGCGAGATTGAGAGCGATGGCTTTTACATGGTAGAGGGGCTCATCGCGGGCAAATACATTGTGACTTTAGAAATGGGCGACAAGCGATACGTGCAAGGTGCCGACTTGGACGGCGATTTCTGGGTAAGCGACCTCACATTCAACCTCATTGATTTTCATAAGGTGTACTAAATCCGATCGTTTTGATTAGTCTGAAGGAGGCGAGAGTATCAATCGTACTTTTTGTTTCATGGTTAGCTCTCGGTTCTTCAAATCTTTGAATATGGCCTTCCATTCTTGAAAGGTGACCACTATCGGGTTAAAACTGTCCACTGGATTAGTGACACCGTAACGCACGGTTTCAACTTCAGGTTCGAACGTACCAAACAACTTATCCCAAATGATCAAAACGCCGGCGTAGTTCTTATCGATGTATTGCGGGTTTTTGCCGTGATGTACTCGATGATGCGAAGGGGTGTTAAAGATGTATTCAAGTGGCCCCAAGTTTCGTATCCATTGTGTATGGACAAAGAACTGCAAACCTAGGTTGAGAAGCACCACAAAGATGACCCATTTAGGGTTGAAACCGATGATGACGAGCGGTACCCAAAATAGCCACATCCCAGCAAGTGGGTACATTAAGCTTTGACGGAAAGCCGTACTGAAGTTCATCTGTTCTGAGCTGTGGTGCGCGACGTGTGCTGCCCACATCCAGCGAACACGATGGCTTGCTCTATGGAACCAGTAATAGCAAAAGTCTTGCAACACCACCAACACAATGAAACTCAGCATGCCCATGTCGATGTCCATTAAACGCCAACCAAACATCAAGAGATACAACTGCACGACTAATAACCCGGTGAGCAAATCGGAGAGTTGATGCATTCCCGCAAGCGTGAAGTTACACATCACTTCTGAAAGTTTATAGCTGGAATTATCTGGTAGTCGACCTTGCTTCTGGCCGATAAAAAACTCAGCCAACATGCACACCACGAACAAGGGCGCTAATACCAGCAGTAGCCATTCTGGGTGATTGATTAATGCGTCGATATTCATGTTATATCCTTGTTGAGTCGCCATACGCGTTCTTAGTATCAAATTTGCTTAGACTTGATCGTTTGTGATTCAGTCAGCAGAATTTCGCTACCAGCGTGCAAAGTGATCTTCTGTTAGACCAAGAGCGCCATCGAGTCGATGTGTCACTCCATTGTTGTCTTCAATCGAGCCAGAAAAGTGACCAATGAACTGACGAAAGTTACTCTTTAACAGCCATAAATTGAGCTTTTCGCTGCGGTTATTCAAGGGCGTAAAGGTCAGGTTTATACGTCCATCTTGTGATGTTATCTGCCAAGGCAAGTTCGTGTCTTGTCGACTGAACGTAAACTGTACCGGGTTAAGCAAGTGTCTGGTTCCATTGACCCATAACACGTTTTCGCAGCCTCCGGTTTCATTCACGCCCGCCGCGAGGTTTAGGCCAATATCTGTGCCATTGGATTGCGTGTTGATGCTTGCCCAGCGCCAACTGGTTTCACGTCTCATGTAGCCCGCTGAAAAGTCATAACCGGCACGAGCTTGTTCGAGAACGAGTGATTCTCCCTTGATTTGGATTTCACCGCTGATGCGCAAAGCATTGTGCTTTTGGGTGTAAGTCCAACCTGAATAACCCGTTGGGCTGCACATCGCCAAGGGCAAGCTGTCGGCTTCAGGTTCTAAAGCGATATCGGCCTTGATGAGTTTGGTATTCAAGCGAACTTGCCATTGCCCGCCTTCAATATTAAAGGTGATGCTTTGGCCTGCAATGTTTGTCGTGCCGTCAAATGGCGAAGCGGTAACTTGTTTATCAAACCCAAACGGCCTTAACCAAGATGACTCCTCCAGATGGTTGTTTTCAATATCGTACAGATAACAAAATGCCGAGCCTAAGTAGCGAATATCCGCGATAGCGGCACCAATAATGTGCGTGTCGGTGACGATGCTGACAAACTGGAATTGCTTGTAGTGAAAGTGCTTCTGCCAAGGACCTGCTTTTGAATCCATCGAGTTTCGGTAGTCAAAGTTCTCGATGTTCAGTTGTTTTGGGATGCCATCGAAATGTCCAATGATCGGCTGACCATTAGAATCAATCAAACTGTGTGGGGCAGGGTTCGTTTTTATCATTGCGATGGTTCACATAAATTTAACAATTAAAGCCATTGTGCGATGAGTAGCGTAGAATTGGGAGGTCATATTCGGACAAGAGCGCGTTGCCAATCACGATTTTGTCAGTAGTGTTGTTGAAGCTGAGTAGTCATGTTGATGGGAATGGGCTCGATATAAGGAGAGACTATTGGAGATTATCGCGGAGTATAAGCCAACCGGACATCGGCATCAGTTGGGGACATTAGATATCGCGCTGCTGTTGAATACGTTAGAGCAACGAGGTATCGATATTGAAAGGCTACTCAATGATGTGGGTTTGCCGAATATGGATTGGCGAGACTCGAATGGAAAGCTGACTTACGCTGACAAGCTTGCGTTATTTAGCGCGGCTAATCAGAGTTTTCCTCACGATGGCTTGGGGCTTTGGTTGGGAGAACACGCTAGCTTGAGCCATTTTGGTGTGTTGGGTTATGCGCTATCAACCAGTCAAAATGTCGGGGAGGCCATCAAGTCGGGCTTCAAATATCTGCGCCTGAACGGTCCTATTTTCTCGGTTAAATTGTTTCTAGATTCCGAGCAAGCAGTGATTCAGATTGAGAACACCTTGGAAGTGGGTGATCTCCTGCCTTTCTGCAGTGAGTATTTCTTGAGTTCCATCGTCTCTTTGTTCAAAGAACTCACTGGTCATGAATTGGATATTCACACTTTGGCTTTGCCTTATGCTCGCCCTAACTACGCCAAGCTTTATGACAACCGCTTCCAGTGCCCGGTGATTTTTGAACAAAACCATTGTGAACTGCGTTTTGATGCTTCTGTTTTGTCACAAACCTTATTGACTCATGATGCCGCGACACTGAAGCGCTATCTCGCGTCTTGCCAGTCGATAGTGGAAACGTTGGACTCGGAACATTTGTTGACTAACCAGATCAAAACGATCTTTTATCAAACTGCAGGTAGCTTCCCGAATATTGAACAACTCGCAGAAGAGTTTGGTTGCAGTTCTCGTACACTCAGGCGAGAGCTAGTGACCCATGATTCCAGTTATCAAATATTGCTTACCGAAGTTCGAGTGGAACTCGCTAAAGAACTATTGCTCGGTACAACCATGAGCATTGATGACATCGGTGAAAGGCTCGGTTATAGCGATCCTGCAAACTTCAGAAGAGCGTTTAAAGGGTGGCTCAATAAAACGCCTGCGCAGTTCCGTAACGGTTTAAGTTAAAGCGTTACTTGCTAAAAAACTGCTCCCTGAAATCGGATACTTGCTGCTGATAGTAACTGTCCCAATCTTGTTGAGTCCAAGTGGCATAACTTGAGGAACGCTGAGAGCCTAAGGTCGCTTTGAGCTGATCCAGTTGCTCGTGGTAAGTCATCACTGTTTGTTGCTGTTGCGCGACTTGTTGTTCTCGTGCGGCAATGTTATTGGCCTCAGTTTCATCTAAGTAGGTCTCTTGAAGGTCCGCTTTGACTGATACTATCTCAGCAGGGCTATAGCTGCTGGGTATCAAAGAGACTGCCAATTCATATTTTTGAAGCTGTGTTTCGGCGTTTAATGTGCCCGTATTGTTTTGCCATTCACTAAGCAAACCTTGATAGTTGGCCAAAAACTGGCTCGCTTCGTTTTCTTTAAGGGTGTTTGCGTCGAGCGTAAAATCTAGATGCGCAAACTGGTCTGCGAATAGCTGGTGGGCCAACTCGCCCCATACTTGCTGTGCAGACTGCTTGAATAAGGCCACACGATCTTCAAGAGTTTCTATGGATTCTAGTGGGATAGTGCTTTGGGTTAATTGCCAGTCGACTGATAGCTGCGGATAGTCGCTCAGTAACTCAAACCATATACTCGGCAACTCTGATTTCAATCGTGCGAGTTGCTCAGTGCAGTCATCGCGTTGTTTGCAAAGCGCCCAGAACCCATCGAGTTCATCGAATAGAGCTTTACCTTCAAGTTCGCTTAAGTTTTCAACATGCGTTTCTCCGCCCGATGATTCTGCTTCGGCTTGTTTGTTCTGCGATGCTGTATTTTCCGAACTGGCGGTTGCAGTTGGTGTGGAATTATCGTCAACAGTTGTCGTAGGACCACGCGGCTTAGCTTCTGTGTGTTGAGCAGAAGATAGCGGCGTTTCGTTCGTTTTTGATGACCACGAATAGCCAATAATGCTCGCCGTTAAGACGAGCATTAGGATTAATATAACTCGATGCATTATTGGTTCACCGAGTTACTTGATGACAGCGCTAACAGGGAAGTGGTCTGAAAGGTTGTAGTGCTTCCATAACTTACTGCTTGTTGAGCGAGGAACATCAACGCGGTTATTGTTGTGAGTTTTTTGTGCGTACTCCGAACTCACCACTACGTAATCCAAGTATTCGACGTTTTCCCCGCCAGACATAGGTTCGCCTGCAAAGTTGTTGATGCGAGGATCAAAGGTGGAAGCGGTATAACCTGAATACTCAGGCTCAGCGGCTTGCAGGTTAGCGAACATCTGTTGGTAGTCGCCTGGGAACTTCAGCTTGTTCACATTGAAGTCACCGCTGTAAATAACCGTTTCTGAGGTTGGTATTTCCAGTGATTGAGCAAGCTGACGCATCTGTTTAAATTGACGCTGTCGGTAGTCACGAGCGGTGTCCGTATCGAATGATGCGGTGTGGGTGCCAAACACATGATAAGCCTGACCATTTTTGATGACCTCAGCGTAATTCACGCCCTTATCAGCGAAACAATCTGTGCCTGTACAATCAGGGAACACGTATTGCGCTTCGTTGACAATAGGGTAGCGACTCACAATGACCACGCCACCGTCATAGATGTTAATCCCATCTTTATCGAGCATTTTGGTTTGGTACGGGTACTCTTTTGCAAGTTCACGCAAGAATTCATCTCTGCCGTTAGCAAACACCTCTTGTAGCGCCAACACGTCGTAGCCTTTTACATATTGAGGGAGAAGATCGTAGCGGTCACCAATATGCGAAGCGATGGCAGGTAGCGCCCAGATGTTGTAGGTCATGACTTTGAGTGTATTGGCATCCGGCTCTGGTTGCTCATCTACTTTGGGTGGGGTGATGGTGTAATAAATATCATCGTAGCGCGCCGTAGAATCGGCTTTAAGTGCAAGCTCTGCATTGACCCCGAATGTATCGGTTGTGCTGCGATGAATATTACGATCGTCATGCAGCGTTAGGTTGACGTCTGCGGCACTTAAACCATGTTGCAGTGTCGAGTTGTACCAATGACCTTTCATGGTTTGGTTGAGCGTGACACTCTCTCCCACAGCGTTCGATACTACAGTGTCAAACTCGTATGTTTTACCGGACTTCACGCCTGTCCAGCGGTTGAAACTTATCAGCTTTTTGGTTTCCCACGGGCCAATTTGTTCAACATGTTGCTGCCACTCATCACCAAGTTGCAGTAAGTCGGTACCAGTATGATTGGTTTGAATCGTCATCACTTGGTTGGTGTTATTGGTCAGGTACACATCGGTATCTGCAATCGCCGATGTTGAAATGAATGAAGCTGATGCAAGTAATGCACTCAGGCAAGTCCATTGAGTTTTCATTTTCACGTTATCCTTACTGATTGGTTTAAAGAATAACGTAGTAAAGAGTTATGACATTGGAGTTATAACTCTATCAGAATTATCCAAATATTAGATATATGCCATGGTTTTATAAATTCGATTACTCATTGATAATTAACATATTGCTTTATCGGAATGATAAGTGATACGCGCGCACGCTAAAAAATAGAGGAAGGATTTGGGTTTGAGGGTAAGTCACTAGTGGTTGTTTTCGTGGAAATCATAGGTCGGTAAACAACCAGAAATGGATGCTGTGAATCACGATAAGGAATAACGCTAACCGCCTTGCTCTATCAGCAAAAATTTTGCCATTGTTCAGTAAACAGATTCCTCAAAAACAGGTATGATAGTGTCGTTTTTAATCCTGAACTGGGAAAGTCATGGCAAAGTTAACACTCCAAGAGCAAATGCTTAAAGCTGGCTTGGTAAATGAGAAAAAATTAAAGAAGGCGAAGAAGGGCTCTAAAAAGTCTCGCGTTCAGTCTCGTGAAGCAAAAGCGGCAGCAGAAGAAACTAAACTGGCGCAGCAAGCGAAAGACAAAGAGTTAAACCAACAGTTGAAAGAACAGCAGTTGAGCAAAGAAATTAAAGCTCAAGTGAAGCAACTGATTGAGATGAACAAGATCGAACAGAAGAACGGTGAGATCAAATACAACTTCACCGATGGTACGCTAGTTAAATACCTTTACGTAGAAGACCTGACTCAAAAGCAACTAAGTAAAGGTATTCTAAGTATCGCGCGTCAAGGCGAAAGCTATGTTGTTATTCCTACTGCGGTAGCGAACAAGATCGCGATGCGTGACGAAGAATCTATCGTTGATACTCAAGCTTCAAGCGCTGATGAAGTAGACGAAGATGATCCGTACAAAGACTTCGTGATCCCAGATGATCTAATGTGGTAGTCCTCGACTAAATCACTATCTAATTCGTCAATTACTTGTGGCGTGAAGAAGTATTAAAAGCCCCGATGTGTCTTACATCGGGGCTTTTTCAATGTTGGCAACTGCATAGAATTATTTACGGGCTCATCTGAACCGGTCATGTCTCTATATTTGAGAAATAATTCATTGCCGGTGTCTCACTTACGACCGCTTTACTGGTAAGTAGCCAAGTAGCCAAGTAGCTAAGTAGCTAAGTAGCTAAGTAGGTAGGTTACCTACTAAGGCTTTGGCCAGCTAATCGGCAACAATGTCTGCGATGTCGAAAGTTGAGTCTTGTTGGTTGTTTTTAAGTTGATGATATTCGAGCTGATATTGCTCATAGCCATCAAAATAGCAGTCGCCGATTTCATTGCGTGGGCAAATTTGTACATCGTCTCTTGCGACCAGTTCAGTTGAACAAGATGGGCAATGTTTCATAGATCCTCCTGATGGAATCCCAGTGTATAACCGACTCCATTAACTCAAACTTTTGTTTCGTTGTGATTTCATTTTTAAGTCAAGTAGCGGGTTTATTTGTCATAACCTCGCTACTTGTTGCTGTGCTTGGCCACAGAAAGGAGCAGCGATATAAGGTGCTTCGTGTTCGACAATGCTGTTTATTGGATGCTACATATATTGAAGCGAGAGCGACTACCTCCACCTAGCATTTTCACATTCTCTTTGTTGCTAAGTGCCTTCCAGGCGGTACTTTCTTCCGCACTGAGATTTGAAGGTTGATAATCTAAGTTAGCGTATCTGGATACAACCACTTGTTTATCCATGCTTTCAGATAGGCTATCGATTACATTAGTTGTCACTTTCCCATCGGAGTAGGCCATGACCAAAACTTCATCATTTTCCTCAAGCGCTGAGACTAACGTGCTTTCATTGTCTTTGCTGTATTGAACATCACTGTAACCTTGGTCTGCGTCTGTCTGTTTGCCTAAAATTGAACGATAAAGAAGGCTCTTTTTACGTTTGTTTAAGGAGTTAAGTGGGGTCTCATTCTGCTTGCTATAAATATTGACCACTTTAATATCGTTTTGAGCAGCGTATTTCAGAATTGAACTTTGGTTTCCGAGTCCTCGGCGTGTTAGCGCTGGTGAATTTTGCAAGCTTTGAGATAAGCGTTGTTCGGTAGCATCAACGATAACAATCGCAGGTTTGTTACCTTCACTTATCGATTTCTTTAGTACTTGTCTAACTTCGCTATGTGCCATTTTCCCTTCTACAGTATCCCAGTTCGGTGCATGCTGAGGTGTTGCGGATGGTCTTGTTTCAAGCGTATATGGCTTGTAGTCGTAGTGCTCTTTCGGCCAATAAGTATTTCTTTTTGCTTTTCCCAAATCGTCAGCCAAATGAAATTCACTCACGATCTTTTCATTTTTTAAATACGCCTTAGGTTTTTCTTGTCCTAGCGCTTTCCATTGGAAGTACATCTCTTCACGAAGGTTGATGATTGACTGCCTGGCACTACTGATTTCCGTAACGGGATCTCGACCGTGTTCAGCATTGTTGTAGTGAGTAATTCCTGTGGTCTGATATTCATAATTAGGAATCACATACTCTGTCGCTTTATTGGTGTCTGGGTGTCGGTGAGACAGAGGCGCATTACCTTGAGGTACGGCACCAGAAGAGAAGTCTCTCGCATGAATGAGTTCATGCCCTAATGCGACGGTTTGATCAAACGGTGTCTCTGTTCCTGGAATATTGACCATCTCCGTGGTGGAGAAGTAAACCGTATTCGAGACCCCCTTACCATTAAACTGTCGCTGCCAAGCTAGCGAGGCCTTTTGTTGATCTTCAAATATAGAGGGTGTCGTCTCAAAGAGTCTTCCTGATCCTTCTGGTTCTCTTATCACAGTGACAACCGCAGCATTAGAGTGGTCGATCCCCATTGTATGTTCAATCAATGGTTCAACACCGTCGTGAGGCGCATTGACCGGAACGTAGGTAGCGATTTGTCGTAAAATTTCTCGTCCAGTTTGTGACAACTGTAGCTTGCGGATTAACACGCTTATATCTGCAAGGTATGCGTCACTCTTTGTTTGTACGTAGAGGTTTCTAGACATGCGATAAAGTTTACCGTGGGTGTCTGAGTTGTACCCAGCAATCACTTTTACGCCATCCGGAGCGTCATAAAAGAGGCCGAATTCTGAGCCTTTTCCAGCATATACATTCATTGGGTCAACAAGCATTAAAAGTACTGAAAGAGTTAAGAAAATCTTAGTTTTCATTGGCTTATTCCTCTAATGCGATTTGTAATTCAATCCAATCTTCGAGTTCTTTGAGGAGCAGATGGTTGAGATGTGGGAGCATGGTGAATTCTTCTTGTTTAATGATTAACCCAAGCTGCCTAATTGCAGACTCGAGATCTCCTTGGCTCAACGCTATTTTTATATTCGCGAGTTGGCCCCAGAGGGCATGTGAAGATACATAGCCTACTTGTTGTTCCAGTTCATCTTGATGCTCATCGGAAAGGTAGCTCAGGTGCAGAGGGGAAAGCGTGCTGTTGAACAGTTGATGTTGACTGTTAGGTGGTACATTGAATTCTGACAGCTGATGTTGCGCGATTTGTAGATAGAGCGAAAGATCGCCCAATAAATATTGAAGTTGGTTGGCATTCGTCGTCTTCATTGCCTTTTCAATGATGCTTTCAATAGCGCTTTGAAAGTTTTGATCAAAGTTAGTGCTTGGCTGCGACATCACGTCATCGAGTATGTCTGCCATTTTTGGGGCATAAAACCTAAGATTTGCTGCAGAGTATACACTTGGATACGGTAACGAGTAATTGAGAGAGCGGATGTAAGACATTGAAATAGCGAGCTTGAATTGAGGTTGAATAAAATGTTCAAAAATTTCATATTGTTTGATTTGATCTAACACTCCGCCGCTCGGTCGCTCTGTTAGCAGCAGTTCATACCAACGGCTAATCTCATACCAACTTTTACGAACGTTTGGATCAGAGCTGTCAATTCCTTTGCTCTCTAGGTACTCGTTGAAAGACGTTTGATAACTAAGAATCTCGATGTTCGCTAACTCGGACACTAGCTCTTCAAATAGTTTGTTTGATGACTGGCCAGATATATAAGCGCTAGCGGTGTTGATTAGCTGAGTTCTAAATAAGCCTGCTGGCCAACCATTAACAACCCTCGATGCAATATGCTGTTCGACATTAAATTCTACCTTTTTTAGCAACAATTCGGATAACTCAGGATCCTTTTTAGGGTGGTAAGTATCGTACAATGGACCAGAGTCTTTACATGCATCTAGAGAAGCTTGAATACCGCCTGGGGCAATGGAAGGAACACCCCAGCAAGTTCTTGCGGGGCGGACTTCTATAGTTGCTGTACTGAGTTGTTCCTCGCTCAGGTAATCGATATCCCACATTTCTTTCGCATACTCTCTCAATCCACTTTGCCTTACTTGAAATTCCAATATACTTCGGTTGATTTTGCTGTGTGTAAGGATCGATACCACGTGAGGCTTTGACCTTTCTATGAGCCGTTTAATTGTGTTCTCTCTATGTGTGGATAGTCGGCGCAAAGCAATTTCAACAAGTTCTCTTTTCTTGCTATGTATATTCAAAGCGAGCTCGTTATAGTCATCTGCGTTCAGTTTATTAATCAGATCCTCGATGCGTGCTGGTCCTTCAATGCGAATGCAGCGTTCGAGCTCTGTTAAAGAGTCTTGAGCATTTTGGCATAGCGGCTGGTGTAGATTTGAATTAGGGGAAACATGCCCGATTGACTTCAACAGTTCTAAATCAATTCGTGCCATTTGTTTAGATAACTGCCTGTCATACGCTGAAGCTAACCGGCGATACTCAGTGTCTGCTTCAAGAAGTAGGTTATCTATATACATAGAGGCAGTGAGCTTGACATGATCGTCGTATTTATTGATGAGTTCGATGGCATCTTGTTTTGAATGATGGAAACGAGAAAATTCTGATGAGTGGTTGGTAAACACGTAATGCGATTGGTTTTCAAATTCGGTGATTTTTTCTTTGGCTGAGAAGTACTTAATGTCATTCGATAATAGGTTTAGCTCATCACCAACTAGAGGAATGAGAGAAAAAATAGAAGCCGTTTTGTCGAGTTGAGTCGAAGATTCTTGAGAGAATGTTTGGACCATGTTGTCGACCCAAAAGCCCACCGCAACAGCATCTCCGATTGGCCCTAAGACTTCCAAAGTAGAAGAACCGGCCTGACCCAACCGATTGATTAGGCTTTCTTGGCTCAACGAGCTTTCGAATGTTTGTGGGACGTTAGCCAACGCTTTTTCTGTTTGTGGCCATGCTGATGTGAAAGATTGCGTGTGCGCATCGTGTTCAAGTTCGCCTAACGCAGTACCAAACTGTGGTTCCAAATAAAGCTCATTTCGAGACCATAAAGAGGCACGATCATTGTTTATTGTGTCTAGTGATTGGGTATCCTGAACTCCATTGCTTAAGCAAAGCGCGGCTGACATGGGGCTGTATAGTATGGCGACAAACCGCCATAACGTGTTTTTGTTTTTCATAGTTAACTTTTTCTTGGAGTGAATAGCTGGCCGTATTTATCGAGATAAAGGTTCACCCATAAACAAGAGCCTCGTTTGGGTGCCGATACGCAGGAGTGTTTTGGCTTTTTTGATTGAGGGGTTGCAAAAAGCTCACCACCAGTGTGGTGAACTTAGATTGGGGAATATGAGTTTGCTTACTGCTGCACAGGGTTAATCACAAGTTGAGCATCTAGATACCCAAGTTGAGCGAAAGTGTCAGGGTTGAAATCAGTCACTATTTTAATATCACCCGCGTAGTAGGTTTCGTGATTGTTGAACGTCGTTGTATCGAATGAATCAACAGAATGCTCAGCGCCGATATCTATCATCCCTGAATATTGAGATTCAGCACTGAATTGACCAGACACGTGAGAGTAGAACGGTCGCACACTGGCACCTGCGGCATATTGCATGCTACTCAGCCCATTCGTGTTGATTGCCCAACTCCAGTCCCACCATTTCATTTCACCAGGTATATAGCGATGGTCCCATTGGTAGCGAATATTGGCTTGCTTTTCGCTGTTGGTGCCCATCGTAAAGGTGTGCGAGACAGTAGGGCGGTTTGTTGGGTGGGAGCTTAGCGCATTGCCGCTATAACGGAGGAAACCTGTGAAGTTCACGTCGTAACTCATGCTCGTTTTGATACGGTACGGGTATGAAATGGTAGAGCGCAAGAACTCAACCTGAAAGGGAAGTACTGAGTTCGCTGGTACAGTGATGATGGCTTGTAGGTCGGTCGGCTCAAAGCGAGAGCCACTGTTGGTATCAGAGAAGCGCTGGCCTTCTTCTAGCACGACTCTTACCTCTGTTTTTCGAACTTGCGGCCAATGAAAGGTCTCATCAATGACGACTGAATCAGCAAGGTCGAAGCGCTGTGTTTTACTCCATTGTGTTGATTGCTTAAAATGAAGGTCAACGACGATTTGTTTCGGCTGATCAGTCTTGTTAATAGCATAAGCTGTAAGGGTGTTGACCAGCTCTTGGTTAGTTTCTTCTACCGAGCCGTGCCAAAACGCAGTGTTATCGAGTACGTAAGAGAAGTCATCGATTGTGATTTTTGTTTTTTCGTCACAACGACTGTTGGTGCAGCTTCCGTCACTATTCCCTTTGATCTCCCAGCCATTATTAAGCTGTTTGACGGACATGTCTTGGCCTACATAGCGGCCATTGTCACCGCCCACCCACGCAAAGCCAAGGTTGTGGGCCAAGTAACTTAATGGCCTGATAAAGCTAGCATTGTCGCTGATTAAAGCTCTTTGAACCTCAAGGTTATGGTTCTCTTGAATGGCTTGTTCATCGTAGTAAGGGAGACCAGCATCCGGCGAGTTTGGATAACACCAAGTGTTGTCGGTCGCTTGTCCTTGTTTGATGAGCCCGTGATAGCCCGAACCCATGATCACCCAATCGTCTTGAAGACCAGCAATCTCCCACACGTTCATACGAGAGATAAGAGCCGTTTTATGTTCTTGAGCCTCAAACTTATTCAGCGGGCGA
This sequence comes from Vibrio sp. QJM3NY_26, assembly GCF_057786005.1. Taxonomy (NCBI): domain Bacteria; kingdom Pseudomonadati; phylum Pseudomonadota; class Gammaproteobacteria; order Vibrionales; family Vibrionaceae; genus Vibrio; species Vibrio sp. QJM3NY_26. The sequence continues at coordinate 1,525,353 of NZ_CM173515.1, forward strand.
TAGTCTGAACGGCAACTATCGTCGCCGAGTTTATCTAAGACGATTTGGTCAGAGTAAATCTTTGAATGAGCCGTAAAGGGTATTAAAGATAGGGCAGCGCTGAATAGCATGGTTTTACTGACGTTAAGCATGAATAATTTCCTAAATGCCATTTTCTGGCTATTTTTATTAGAATCGATTATTAAATTGTATTTATATTATTGTGAAGCCGAGGGCCCCTAGCGGCGAGTACTTTGTCATATAAAACAAAGCCAAAAGTACTGAAATGAATTGAAAATAAATGCTTATAATTATCAGCTAGTTATGTTGATTTAATTGTTGTTTTATAAAGGATTATTGCGATTGTTTTCAATTAGTTTCAACTATCAAAATATTAGGTGGTTGATTGTTGAACGTTTATATTTTCGTAGCCTGCTATTTGGAAAATTGGCTGAGTGATTAGCTAGCAGGAATGGTTGCCGAACGGCAAGAACAGACGTAAATGAGAATAAGAAATGGTGTTGTGATAGGCAGGATCAAAAAATGCAGCCAATAACCTTTCGGTTGTTGCTGCATCTTTGTTTTATATGGCTCTAGTTAACTCAATTGAACGTGTTTAAGCATCACCTGGCTGTTCGCGTTTACTGTTCCAACCCATAAAGTTGTAGATGTTGTAACGAGCAAAGCCTATCTGTTCATGCAAAGCAAAATCTGTGACCGCAAAGTTGTACCATAGTGGCAACCACGAAACTTGAGCTGCCATATAATCGGCTCTTACTGGAATAACATTTAAGCCGAAGTGGTTGAAGTAGAGCTCGCTGCGACGAATATGCAGGCCAGACGAAACTAACACAATGTTATCGAATTTATGATGCTTCATTAGGTCACTAGTGAGCTGTGCATTCTTCCAAGTGTTTACGCTATTTGGCTCTTGAATGATGTCACGTATTGGAACGCCAAGTCTCAGCAATTGTTGTTGATAAACTTCTGCTTCAGTTACACCATTATTTTGTGCATCGCCACCACTAATGATCACTTTGCATGTGGTTTGAGCTTTCGCACAATCTTTATATTGGCTAGCGGTTTCATTGATTCTTCCGTAAGAGAAGAAGGTCGGCTCGAATTCGCTAGTACTTTTGATTAACTGAGTGCCAGCACCGAGTAGAACAATTGCGTTATTTGAAGACCATTGAATGTCAGGTTTACCTTCATAATCGGCCTGTAGGTCGTTTAATAAGTAACGAGGAATTAGACCTGAACCAATCAACGCAAATGACGAGATAAGAACAAGGAACAAAAAATAAGAGGTCTTACGCCATTGAAGTAAGCGTGTGATGCCAACGAACAGCAGAATAAGTAATAGTATAATAAAGCTCATGAGGATCCTGTTATCGAACTGGTGCCAAGCTGATGTAGCATATTGAAGCGTCGCATCATATATCAGTTATGTTAATCATTCATAGATAACTCATTGTATTATTGAACAAATGCACGATTTCTTTCTATCAAGAACAATCATCGATGAGAGCATTCGAAAAAAATCGCTTTATTATTGTTCGATAATCCCATTCTAAATATAGGTATATAAATCAAGAAAGTTAATTAAACCTTATTTCGTGTTATATAATTTATATGTTCATCGGTTGCCATTTCTTCAACTCGTTAACTCAGCTCTCGTATTCTTAAACTACCAAACTACCAAACTACCAAACTACCAAACTACCAAATTATAAAGCTCTCAAGTTTTCAAAGTAATGCTGAACAAATTTAACGAACACTTGGTGTTTCTTTGCAGGATAAATAACTTGCGGATAAAAAAGGTAAATACTGTTGCCTTGTTGCAGGCATTCATCAAGCAGCACTTGCTCTAATTCTCCAAGCTCGACCTCTTTTGCGACGTAATAACTTGCGATACGGATGATGCCACTGCCAGCCATAGCTTGTTGCTTAAGTAAGTGGTTGTCATTACTTGAAAGCCAGCCGGACACATCAATATTTGCCGATTTTAAAGGCCACTCGGTTTGGTGCAGCGTTGCTAAGCATTGATGGTCATTTAAGTCGTTGGCATTGTTGGGGCGGCCAAACTGATCAAGATAGCCGGGAGTCGCGACTAAATCATGCTGATAGCTAATCAAGTGTTTCGCCACCATGTTGTCAGGTGGCGTATTGGTGGCGCGAAACGCGATATCGATATCATCTTGGTTGAGATTAAAGTTGGTGTAGCTACTGTTTATCTCGAAGCGGATCTCAGGGTATTGTTGCCTAAACTGTTGGCAGATATCGAATAGATATACCTCAGTAAACATCTTTGGCGCAGTGAGGCGTAATAGACCTTTTACGATGTCATGTTGCTCCGAAACGCTGCGTTCAAGCTGTAAGACTTGCGAGCGAATCGTTAAGCCTTGTTGTAACGCGCGGTCGCCTTCTTGGGTTAAACGAACACTGCGTGTGGTTCTGACCAAAAGCGGGCACTGTAAGTCGTTCTCTAAACGTTTGATCTGCTCAGAAAGGTAGCTCTTAGAGATACCGAGCTTTTCGGCTGCCTTGGTAAAGTTGAGTTGCTGAGCAAGTTCTACAAACAGGATCAGTCGTTCTATTCTTTTGTGTTCGTTCATTTGCGCGTTCCTACCTATCTATTGTTCGTCATATCAAACAATCATTTCGTAACTAGCATATTCTGTTTTCTTAAAAGAACAATATGATAGAAGCATATTTCTGGTCAGCAAATCTTCTAAGCGAGAATCGATATGACGAACAGCATTGAATCTACAAACAAAACGAATGAGAAAAAGAGTATCCCGTTATCAAATTATTTGCCGAATGTTGGCCAAGTTGCCTATGGCTGCATGGGGTTAGGTGGTGGCTGGAATGATAATCTAGTGACAAGTGCGGATGTTGCTCAAACACGAAGCGTAATCGACACAGCATTAGAATCGGGTATTAATTTATTCGACCATGCGGACATCTATACCTTCAGCAAAGCTGAGCAAGCCTTTGGTCAAGTATTACAGCAAGCTCCTGAATTACGTGATCAGATGTTCATTCAATCTAAGTGTGGGATTCGTTTTGAAGGCGAGGGGAATGTTGGTCGTTATGATTTCTCGGCTGATTGGGTTGGTCAATCGGTAGACGGCATCTTGAATCGTTTGCATACAGAAAAACTCGATGTGCTGTTATTACATCGCCCTGATCCTTTGATGGAACTCGATGAGCTGGCAAGAGCGTTAGAGCACTTAAAAGCGCAAGGTAAGGTCGATTTCTTTGGTGTGTCGAACATGAACAGCCATCAAATTCAGTACCTGCAATCTGCGCTCGGGCAGCCCATTGTCGCGAATCAAATTGAGATGAGCTTAACCAAGCTGGATTGGTTGAATGATGGGGTGATGATTAACTCGCAAGGGCATCATCAATCAGATTTCGCCGCAGGCACACTAGAACATTGCCAAATGAATAACATCCAACTGCAAGCTTGGGGCTGTTTGGCACAAGGTCGATTTGCTGAGCAAGGTTTGTATTCAGAACATGAAAACGTGAAAAAGACGGCGCACTACGTGGCTCAGTTAGCGAACCAATATGGGGTAGAAAGTGAAGCGATTGTGTTGGCATTTTTGCTTCGTCACCCTGCTCGTATCCAACCTGTTATTGGCACCACAAACCTAGAGCGAATCAAAGCTTCATCAGTAGCGACTCAGATAAACCTGTCTCGTGAAGAGTGGTACAACTTATACGTGTACTCACGTGGTCAAGCACTACCATAAGGAATGAACATGTTGAATCAAAAGATCGCACAACAATTGGTGTCTAACGCTCTCGATATTGCTGAGCATCATCAACAAGCAATTGCGGTGAGCGTGTGTGATACGCACGGAGAGTTATTGGCGTTTATTCGCATGGATAATGTGAGCGTACAAGCCGGGTTGTTAGCACAGAACAAAGCTTATACGTCTGCAAGAGACAGGCAGCCAAGTGGTAACTTAGGTGTTTGGGCGAGAGAAACTGGTAAAGACTTAAGTTACTGGACCGACTCAAAGATCACTGGCTTTAAAGGCGGTGTTCCCATTGAGATAAAGGGGCAGGTGATTGGCGCAATTGGCATCAGTGGATTGAGTGAAGATGACGATGAATCGCTCGCCGAAAAAGTGATCCAACGAGTGCTCTAAGCGCTGTTGCTTGTGAAGTAACTGAAGCTAGAAACGACAAATAATAAAAAACCGATGCATGTGCATCGGTTTTTTGTTTAACGAGACTCAAGTTAATGAATCAATTGAATCAATTGAATCCATTAAGCGTTCGCTTGTTCTAGATCCTGTTGCTTGTCTTTCTTACCCAATAGGCGACTTGTGATCGTACCGGCTGTCATTGCACCAGATACGTTAAGCGCTGTACGTGCCATATCGATAAGTGGTTCGATAGAGATAAGCAGTGCTGCAATCGTTACTGGAAGCCCCATAGCGGGTAGCACGATAAGTGCCGCGAACGTTGCACCGCCACCCACACCCGCGATACCGAATGAGCTCACTGTAATGATAGCAATTAGAGACAGAATGAAGTTGATGTCCATTGGGTCGATACCAACCGTAGGCGCAACCATGACTGCTAGCATTGCAGGGTAGATACCCGCACAACCATTCTGACCAATCGTCGCACCGAAAGTAGCAGACAGGTTAGCAATCGCTGGTGGAACATTTAGCTTAGTGATTTGAGCTTCAACGTTCAGTGGAATCGTTGCAGCAGAACTACGTGAAGTGAAAGCGAACGTTAGGACAGGCCAGATCTTTTGGAAGTACTCTTTCGGGTTTACACCAACAAAAGAGACTAACACACCGTGGACAACAAACATCAGGATGATTGCGACGTAAGAAGCAACGATGAAACCCAGTAAGCTTAGGATGTCAGAAGCACTTGATGTTGCTACAACTTTCGCCATTAACGCAGCGATGCCGTATGGCGTGAGTGCCATAATCATCTTAACTAAGCGCATAACGATAGATTGCGCAGCGTCAACGATAGTACGGATCGGTGATTCGAGCTCTTCTTTCTCAGCCATTACTTTACGAGCAGCAATACCTGTTAGAACGCCGAAGATAACAACCGCAATGATAGACGTAGAGCGAGCGCCCGTTAGATCTGCAAACGGGTTGGTCGGAATGAAACTAACCAGCATTTGTGGAATGGTTAGGTCTGAAACACTTCCCATGCGGCTTTCTAGTGTTGCAATACGAGCTGTTTCACGAGCGCCCTCTGTTAAGCCTTCAGCAGAAAGGCCGAATGCTTGCGCCACTGCAATACCAACAATCGCAGAGATCGCTGTTGTGGCGAGTAATACTGAAATAGTGATACCAGAAATCTTGCCCAGTGAACCGCCTTTTTCAAGCTTCACTACAGCCGCAATCATTGAAACCAAGACTAATGGCATGATTACCATTTTAAGCAATCCAACGTAACCACGACCAACGATGTTTACCCAGTCTAGCGTCTCTTTGATGATGGGATTGCCTTCACCAAATAGCAGCTGTAGACCAAGACCAAATGCACTACCAAAAACTAAACCAAGTAAAACGAGGCGAGAAAGTGTGTTTTCTTTTTTCTGCTGTCCGTAGAGAAAAAAGAGGATACCAGTGAATACCGCTAAGGCAGCGATAGCTGAAAATGACATTTGTTTTCCTTATGAATAACTCTAAATCAATTAAGCACCTAGATGTATAGGTGTCAGTACTGCTGCTAAAATAACGTTCTGTTACAAAACGTAAAATAAGGAAAAGTAATTTATTAGAACGATTAGTAATATCCACTCAATGGGATGGGTGGATATTCAACATTGTGATGAATAGGTGAGCTTTTTAGCGATATTTTGCCAATAAATTGAGCATGTCACTTGACGAGTAAATTTCGGTATTTTTAAAATTATTTTCGAATAATCGGAACAACATTGCCTTCGCGACGTCTTCCGCTTGAATAGGGCGTAGGTTTTTGAACTGACCAAACATAAAGGGAGAGACTAAAGGAAAGATGCTTTGCAGGAGTTTTTCATCGGCTCTTGGTTCATCACGTTCACCAACCAGCGGCCCCGGACGTGCGATGAAAAGCTGCTTGAAGCCAATGCGTTTTAAGTTTTGCTCCATTTGCCCTTTGCAACGAAGGTAGTGTGAATAAGAATCTGGTGAAGCGCCATAGCTCGAAACAACGGCAACGCGTTGTACCCCAAGAAACTTCATCGACTGTGCAACCTGGCTAACCAATTCAACATCGACTTTGCGAAGTGCTTCTTTTGATCCTGCCTTTTTCTTAGTCGTACCTAAGCAGATAACGCCAAGTTTAGGCGTCGCATTCGTATCATCCCAACTCGTGACTTGCAGGTCATTATGAATGAGTGTGTGGAGTTTATTGGAGTCAAATTGTGCATGGAGTGATTTTCGGGATAACGCATAGATATTGTCGACCGCGGGCTCATCAATGAGCTGTCTCATCACATGATGACCAATTAGCCCTGTTGCACCAGCCACAACAACCGATGTTTTGTCTCCAGCAATGCTCATTCTAATCCCTTATTCACTCCACAAGTGCTTGTTTAATATAAACAGTGTTTGAATTTTAAGCGAATAAAAGTTTGTTAAACGAGTGGTCAGTAGTGTGTGGGGAGTCACCGGTATATGGAAAAAGAGATGATTTAGTTTGGCTTGACGCATAAGTACGGCGTCAAACATAACTAAGATGTTAAAAATAACAAAGCCCGCTGGGCGACGGGCTTTGTTACTTACTTTGCTGCTCTCTAGGTGAAGGATAGTGGGATTTTCCTTACCTTTTTGCTGGTTTTCTTACTTGATTTATTTGGTTTTCTTTTACTTGAATTTGGAATCATTACACCTCCTAAATCGTTATTTTGTTTTGTCTTTCAATCGATTGTCTTTCTTTGTGTAGCGTCAGTGTTGTGGGCATTCACTGTATGGGTACTTATCAATGGAGAGATTAATAAGTACTTTAGATAAAGCATAAACGATGCCAAAATGTAAGTTATTGATAAATCTATTATCAGTGTTGTTTGTGTTTTAGGGTTCGTCAATTTGATTGTCAATTTGAGAAAAACTCAGCGAGATCTGTTTAAATTAAGAACACTCTCTACGGTTTCTATTGATTAGGCATAGATACAGCATTGCTTAACACGTAAACTGAGTCGTAATTCACATAGACCAAGGACGTGCTATGAACCTCAAGCTTGATACTCTTGCTCCTACTCAGATTTATCACCTGATGACACAAACTGTTGTGCCTAGGCCTATTGCATGGGCATTGACGGAATCTTCTGAACAAGAGTACAACCTAGCGCCTTTCTCTTATTTCACGCCTGTTTCTAGCAATCCGCCGCTACTGATGTTGTCGGTCGGAAAGAAGCCATCGGGCGAAATCAAAGATACCACCCGTAATGCCCTAGAAACGGGTAAGCTAGTGATTCACATTGCTTCTTCAAGTTCTGCCGAAACAATGACAGCAACAGCAGCCACTCTCGATCATGGTGATTCTGAAGTCACCGCGAATGATATTGAGCTAGTTGAATTTGAGGGCTTTTCTTTACCGAGAGTAAAAGAGTGCGCGGTCGCTTTTGGCTGCATCTTGTACGAAGTAAAAGAAGTTGGAGAGGTGCCGCAAAGCCTTATCTTTGCTCAAGTCGAAACCGTGTACATTGCCGAAGACGTGATCGATAAAGAGAGTGAACGTCTTAAGATTGATGCGCTGGCATTGGATCCACTGTCGAGACTTGGTGGTGGTGAATACGCGACGCTTTCTAATGTGTTCTCTGTTGCTCGCCCAAAATAGCCAATCCTAAATTAACATACCCAGAATAAGCGTTTTTAAAAACTATGTTAGATACCCAATACTCACAGTACATCCAACACCGAATTGACCAAAAAACTAAACCGCTCGGTGCGCTTGGCTTACTAGAAAAAGTCGCTCATCAATTGGCATTGATTCAGAGCCAAGGCAAAGAAGCTGCGGTTGAACACATCGAATTAAATAAGCCAAGTATCATCATTTTTGCTGGCGACCATGGCATAGCAGATGAAGGTGTGAGTATTGCTCCAAGTGCCGTAACACAGCAGATGGTGTTGAACTTCTTAAGCGGTGGCGCGGCGATCAATTGCTTCTGTGCGGTGAATAATATCGATATCACGGTAGTCGACACGGGGATATTGTTGCCTGTGGAATCTGACAGTGACATGTTAATCTCTCAGCGCTTGGGTACGCGAACCAATAACTTTGCCAATGAAGCGGCAATGAGCTTAGAAACGGTTGAACGTGGCATTGAACTGGGTACAGAGCTTGTATCTAGAACCATTTTGAATGGCACCAATATCATCATGTTTGGTGAAATGGGCATCGGTAATACCAGCAGCGCATCAGCGATCTTAAGTGCATTATCGAATCGTGCTGCAGCGGAGTGTGTCGGCCTAGGCACTGGCATCAACAATGAACAGCTTGCACGTAAAGTGGCTGTGGTTGAGCAAGGTGTTGCGCGTTGCAAAGGTTTAGAGCTTAAAGAAGTTAAAGAAGTTAAAGAGCTTACAGATCTTAAAGATATTAAAGAGGTACTAGCTCAGGTCGGCGGTTATGAAATCGTTCAAATGGTCGGTGCTTTCCTTGGCTCTTACCAGAACAGAACACCAATATTAGTCGATGGTTTTATCGTATCGGTTGCAGCGTATGTCGCGACTTTAATTGAACCGAGTTGCCGTGATTACATGATCTTTGCTCATCGCTCTGAAGAGTCAGGGCACAAAATTCTATTAGAATTGCTAGACGCTGAGCCTCTGCTCGATCTTGGATTGAGATTAGGCGAGGGCACTGGTGCTGCGCTAGCTATGCCCATTATTCGTGCGGCAGCCGAGTTCTATAACAACATGGCGAGTTTCGAAAGTGCAGGAGTCACTGTTTAATGAGTGATGCACCAGAAAGATCGTTGAAAGATCGAGTTACTTATCAGTGGGAGCTGTTTGCGCTGGCAATAGGCTTCTTTTCTCGTTTGCCAATGCCGAAGAACACGCCCTATTCATCAGAGCGAATGAATCGTTCTGGGCGCTACTTTTCAACGGTTGGTTTGTTACTTGGTGTTCTTTGTGGCGGTGTGTTCTTGCTACTTGATGCCATATTGCCGAGTGCGGTGGCGATCTTTTTGATGATGAGTTTTAGCTTGATGCTTACTGGTGCTTTTCATGAAGACGGCTTAACCGATATGGTGGATGGTATTGGCGGCGGCATGACCTTAGAACGCCGTTTGACCATTATGAAAGACAGCCGAATTGGCACTTATGGCGCGTCTGCACTGGTTATGGCTCTGCTTGGCAAGTGGGTGCTATTGAATGAACTGGTTAACATGACAGCCTTGTTTATGGTTATCGTTACCAGTTATACCTTTAGCCGTGCAATTGCTGCTTCACTTATCTATGACATGCCCTATGTCAGCGATTTAGATACCAGTAAAAGTAAGCCATTGGCCAATAAGCAAACTAGGGGCGAACTTGTCTTTCTATTGCTTGTTGGCGTTCTGCCAAGCCTGTGGTTTGGTGTTGAACTCGCTTTGGTTTTATCTGTCGTCGCCTATCTGTTCAGAACTGGTTTCAGAAAGTGGTTAACGGCTCGAATTGGCGGCTTTACCGGCGACTGCTTGGGGGCAGCTCAACAGTTGATGGAGTTACTGATCTACCTTGTATTCATTACTGCATTTTACAATGGCTTTCGATAACGGTTTCCTATGACAAACACAAATCAAACTATTCAAGCTAATCAAATTAATCAAGCAAGTCAGCGAAACAGCCATCTGGTATTGGGCGGGGCTCGTTCTGGCAAGTCGAGTTTTGCAGAGCAACAAGCATTATGTGCGTTTGAAGCATGTTCAAATGGACGCCTCAATTATATTGCGACAGCGACATATCTTGATGATGAAATGCGAGAACGAATCACTCACCATCAACAACGTCGTGGCGAGCAGTGGATTGAGCATGAAGTACCCGTCGAGTTAGCCGAAACACTTCAGTCTTTTGAGAAAGACGATGTGGTGCTGATTGACTGCCTAACATTGTGGTTGAACAACATCATCTTTGAACTGGGTGATGATGCAACCAATGACCAGGTTGAAGCCGTGGTTGAAGTCTTGGTCAAAAGCGTAGAGCAAAGCCCAGCGCAAATTATCATGGTCTCTAACGAAGTCGGTTTAGGTGTGGTGCCGCTGGGTAAAGTGTCGCGCTTGTTTGTCGACAATGCGGGGCGAATGAACCAAGCATTGGCTCGCGTTGTCGAACGAGTTACGTTGATCTCCGCAGGATTGCCACTGCACTTAAAACCATCTAATCAATCGCTTGATACTCAGGGTTAGGTCGCGCACATGGTCAATGGAACAACCAAAAACATCTATTTGCTGAGACACGGCAAGGTTGAAGGGAAAGCAGCACTGAATGGTTTATCTGACGTGTTGGTTAATCCAAATATTCAACAGCGGATTTATGATGCGTTGGCTCAGAACGATGTCGCGTTCGATGGTGTTATTACCTCACCATTAAGACGATGCAGTGACTTGGCAAACCTATATGCACAACGCATGTCGGTGCCTCTGTCTGTTGCACCAGATTTCCAAGAAATGAACTTTGGTGAAGTTGACGGGGTCGCATTTGATGAACTTGAAGACAAGTGGGCGATGCTAGACACTTTCTGGCAAGATCCCGCAAATCATCAACTGACTGGTGCGGAAAGTTTACAGAGCTTCCATAACAGAGTAACTCAAGCTTGGTCGCAACTTTTGAATGATCCAAGTGATAATCTATTGCTGGTTACTCATGGTGGCGTAATTCGAATGTTATTAGCGCATTGCCTTGATATTGATTGGAAAAACCCGAGCTTGTACTCGAAGCTCTCGATTGAGAATGCGTCGATAACCCATATTCAAGTCACTCAGTTTGCGCAGAGTTTTATCAGCGTGAAATCGATAGGGTTGCCTGTTCTCTGAGTGTTCAAAAACACAGTTTAAGAATTAACAATCTATTAGAACTGTAGATAGAAATAGAAATATAAATAGAAGTATAAAGCGGCGTTTACAGTCGCTATACCAGATTGGTATTACTACCTACGTGAAAGGAATTTAGTCATGACAACTCCAAGTTGGGATTTAAGCATTGCTTATCGCGATCTTGATGATGCAAAAATCGAACAAGACATCGAACTGATTCAACAGTGTATTGAACTGTTGTACCTGCATGTTGAAAAGCGTCATATTATCCTAGCGATGCAAAACGCCATTCAAACTTCTGAAGCGGCAGGCACGTTACTGAGCACGATCAACACCTTCGCTAATTGCCACGCATCGGTAGACGCGACGCACACAGAAGCCAAAGCACTACTTGGTCGTGTAGCGAAGCTGAACTCTGAAATGTCTCAAGCGTTCAGCCCTTACGAAGACACGCTAATTCACGCAGAACCAGAATTTATTGATGCAGTATTAGAGCATGAGAGCGCGGATGTTGCAGGGCAACGCTTTGCTATCGAAAGCTCACGTAAGTTATCAAGCAGTCGACTCAGTGTTGCTGAAGAGCAGTTATTAGCGGCGATGAAGGTTGATGGCCGTGATGGATGGGGTCGTTTATACGATAACCTAACCGGTTCTTTGAAGCTGTCGCTAAAGCTAGACGGCGAAGACGAAGCTCTAGGCTTTTCTCAAGCGGCGAGTTTGTTGTACGGCAGCGAATTCGACAAACAAGAACCGGCATGGCGCGCCGTTCAAGGCGCAATGAAGACGCATCAAGAGTCTTTTGCTTCGATCCTAAACGCATTGGCGGGTTGGCGACTGACTGAAAACAAAAAGCGCTCGAAGATAAGCGACGTACATTTCCTAGATCCAAGCCTACACGGCAGCCGCATTGTGCCAGAAACGCTAGACACCATGATGTCGGTAGCAAAGGCAAATCGAGCAGTAGGCCAGAAAGCAGGCCTGTTGATGGCTAGAGTGCACGGCTTAGACGAAATGAAGCCATGGAATCACTTAGCTGCGATGCCGCCACTAGGTGACAGCGAATCTAAGGTTTACCTATTTGATGAAGCGATCGAAGTGATCAAAACTGCCTTTGCCGAAGTCAATCCAGAGATGGCAGATTTTGTCGCACTAATGGTTGAGAACGGTTGGATTGATGCCGCGCCTGCAGCCAACAAACGTTTAGGCGCGTACTGCACTAAGTTTGCCGCGACACGCACGCCACTTGTGTTCATGACATGGAGTGGCAGTCGCTCTGACTTAATGACACTGGCACACGAGTTGGGCCACGCATTCCATAACTGGGTAATGAAAGACATGCCGTTGTGTCAAACTCGCTACCCAATGACGCTAGCAGAAACCGCTTCAATCTTCGCTGAAAACATCGTTCGTGACCACTTGTTACAACAAGCACAAACACGCAATGAGAAACTTGAAATGCTGTGGGAAGAGCTTTCTTCTTCTTTGGCATTAATGGTGAACATTCCCGTTCGTTTTGAGTTTGAGAAAGCCTTCTACGAGCAGCGTGAAAAAGGCGAGCTCACGGCTCAGCAGCTTTGTGACTTGATGGAAACAACTTGGAAAGAGTGGTACGGCGATGCAATGACAAAAGCCGACCCTTATTTCTGGGCGAGCAAGTTGCACTTCAGCATCTCTCAAGTGAGCTTTTATAACTATCCATACCTGTTCGGTTATCTGTTCAGTAAAGGTGTTTACGCTCAGCGCGATGCGAAAGGTGAACAATTCTACGGCGATTACGTGTCATTGCTTCGTGATACGGGCAGCATGATGGCGGAAGAAGTCGTTCAGAAGCACTTAGGAATGGACCTGACTCAAGCTGATTTTTGGCAACAAAGCATCGATATGGTCAAAGTTCAAATCGATGAATTTGAAAGATTGCTCGATCAGGAAGATTAATTGATCTCAATCTGTTCATGGCAGGTAAGAGCTGTGTTAGCTTACGTGGCTCTTATCTTGCAGACATGACTTGAGAAAAGCTGAGACAACCAAAATTGCTTTAAATAGAAAAAGTTATTTGGAACAGATGTCGGTTAGTAAAATCAGCAGGTAATACAAAAATATATGGGTAGTATTTGTGAGTGATAACGGAGTTTCTATTGATAAGTGCGATCCTAGCAACACAATTTCTATGTACAATTTATTAACATACGGCCGTGCAATTAAGGAGTAACGCATGACGAAGACCCTCTTTCGCCAATCATTTCTTTTTGACAGCCTAGATCTTGAGCAAGAAGTGGTTGCAGGACAGACCGTACTGAGTAACGGTGTTCAAATTAAGCTTCATCAACGCGGTGTATTGGAAGTGATTCCCGCTGAGTATAATTCTGAAACCAAGAACATCATCTTTTCAACAGGTGTTCATGGCGACGAAACTTCACCAATGGAGCTGATTGATAAGCTCATTGAGGATATTGAAACAGGCTTCCAAGTAGTGACAGCAAGATGTTTGTTCATCATTGCTCACCCAGAAGCAACCAATGCGCATACTCGTTTTCTTGATGTGAATATGAACCGTCTGTTTGATGAAAAACAGCACGAGAGTAATCGAGAAGTGGATATCGCGAAGAACTTGAAGTTCTTGGTTACTGAGTTTTACAAGGAAACGGTACCTGCCACTCGTTGGCACTTAGATCTGCACTGCGCAATCCGTTTGTCTAAGCATTACTCGTTCGCGGTGAGCCCTAAGGTTCGCCACGAAGTACGTAATAAAGAGCTTTTCGATTTCATCAACAGTGCCCACGTTGAAGCTGTGTTGCTTTCTAATGCACCAACGAGCACCTTCAGTTGGTACAGCGCTGAAAACTTTGAAGCGCAAGCACTGACAATGGAATTGGGTCAGGTCGCGAAAATTGGTGAGAACCAACTTGATAAGCTCACTGCTTTTGATTTGGCAATGCGTAACTTGATTGCTGAAGCTGAGCCTGAGCATCTGCCTAAGCGAACTATCATGTATCGTGTGAGCCGCACTATTGTTCGTTTGCACGATGACTTTGATTTCATGTTCTCTGATTCTGTAGAGAACTTTACCGCGTTCAAGCACGGTGAAGTATTTGGTCATGATGGTGATAAGCCATTGATGGCGAAGAATGAAAACGAAGCCGTGGTATTCCCGAATCGAAACGTGGCTATCGGTCAACGAGCGGCCTTAATGGTGTGCGAAGTTGAAACGCGATTCGACCACGGTCAGCTTGTGTACGATTAATACCGAGTCGGGTTTAATCGACTAAAACAACTACTCAACTGGTTGAAATATCAAGGTTCACATTACGGTGTGAGCCTTGAGTTTATTTAGGGATACAGGTAAGGTTACGCGAACAATTTCAAAGTAGCTTGATATGGATTTCCAACAACTTCTTCACCAAAAACAGCGCAAATGGACCCGAGCCATTTATCTGATGGCAGCACTGCTTGTCGCGCTGAGTGCGATTTACCTAATGGTTGGCGATCTTTTCATTTCCCCTCTGGGCACATTGTCCACGTTAGAACAAAAACTTCTGATTGATTTACGCTTACCTCGATTATTAGCAGCGATTGCGATCGGGGCAGGGTTAGCTGTATCTGGCGCAAGCTTACAAGTCTTATTGGGTAACGTATTAGCAGAGCCAGGTGTGCTCGGCATTTCTGGTGGCGCAAGTTTGGCGATGGTTATTGTACTGTTCTTCTTGCCGTTTGCTCCTACTCCAGAACTGTTCATGATTGCCGCCGTTTTAGGCTCACTCTGTTTTACCGTTATTCTGGTGAGCATGGTCAAAACGATGCGACTGACTACGGCCAAATTATTGCTGGTGGGCGTGGCGCTAGGTATTCTTTCTGGCGCGATGGTGACATGGGCTTTCTACTTTAGTGATGACCTCAGCCTACGCTTATTGATGTATTGGCTGATGGGCAGCTTAGGTGGCGTTACTTGGTATCAACACTCGCTCACTTTAGTGATGATCCCCGTAATTATTTGGTTGTGCCTGCAAGGTAGTAAGCTAGATAAGTTAATGATTGGCGAGACTCATGCTGCACAGTTAGGCGTGAACGTTCCGAGATTACGCTGGCGCTTGATCTTCGCTGTGTCTATTTTAGTCGGCTGCGCGGTTGCCTTAGGCGGCGTGATCAGCTTTGTTGGCTTGGTTGTGCCACACTTGTTGCGCTTAGCGATTGGTACTGACAACCGATACCTTCTTCCTTTGTCTGCCGTTGCTGGTGCAGCATTGCTTGTATTTGCTGATATCTGTGCAAGAACTTTATTGGATTCAGCAGAACTACCCTTGGGTGTGATGACCACCAGTATCGGTGCGCCTATCTTCATTTGGATGTTAATTAAAAATCATGATTCAAATTAAGAGCCTGAGCGTCGGCGCTCGTCTATTACCACTATCATTTGAGCTCAAGCAAGGGCAGGTGACTCATGTCATCGGTCCTAATGGCAGTGGTAAAAGTACCTTACTCGAAGCGATATCTGGCGTTGGCGATGGCTATATAGGTGATATCAATCTTGATGGACAAGACTTATCTGTGTTGTCGTTACAAGACTTATCATTACACCGCGCTTATCTGTGTCAAAGCGCAAGGCCTGCCTTCAACTTAGAAGTGTTCCAATATCTCGCGCTCTCATTACCAAGTTCATCACACGGCCTTGATACTGAAATTAACGCAGCTTTGGACGAAATAAGCCAGATGTTGGACATCACAGACAAACTTCATCGTTCAATTCAGACACTGTCTGGTGGTGAATGGCAACGCGTCCGTTTGGCAGGAATGTGCCTACAAATCTGGCCGATGCTTAATCCTTACGCCAAGCTGCTGATCCTCGACGAACCCGCAGCTCCGTTAGATATTGCTCAAGAAGCCTTGTTATACAAGCTCATTGAACGAGTAGCTGCAAAAGGCATTGCGGTGATCATGGCAAACCACGATCTGAACCGGACCTTAAGACATGCCGACCAAGTATTGTTGCTCGACAAAGGCGTTCTACAAGCTTCTGGCAGTGCAGAACAAGTGCTTACACCTGAGCAGCTAGAGTCCGTATTTAACACTGAAGTCAAAAGTATTTCAGTCGATAATCAAACTTATCTGTTGTTTGGTTAAGCGGATTATTGGGTTAAAGACGAGTGAGTAAAGGGATAAAATATGTTTAGATATATTCAGCGACGAAGGATTAAAAAGGTTATTAAGCTACTGTCTGCAAAGATGGTAAAGAGTTACGGAAGCCGCGATTTTTTCTCTATCGGACAAGTTGAAACCAGCGCTCATGAACTAAGTAAACGCCAGCAACAAATCGCATTGTCTTTGTTTGCGGATCCACAAGATCTTGATGTTGAATTGGCTCCCACTATCCAGCTGTTACGTAATGATGTGTCTAATGACTTCTTCGGCGGCGAGAATTACACCGCGCGTGATGTGCTCAACCTCTTGGGGGGAAGCGGCTGGAAGGGCGGTCGTATGGACGACGACATGTCACATCGCATGGGCATGCATAGCCGTTATTAAAGCCTGATACCACTTATTTCTTCCTTTATTGTTCTCGTTAAAATCGTTATTTTGACGAGAAGCTCCTTTTCAAAAACTCTCTATTTGTTAAAACCCATCTATCAAACAAGCCTAAAATCCTTTTAACAACAAGTAACTGCGTCATTTGTTTTCTGGGTAAACCTCATGTTTTTCATATATATAAGCCACCTTCCACCTCATGTCATCTTTGTGAGTATCAATTAGGTTTATTGACTAAATAATCCAATCTTCATCACCCATGCTCAAATTGAACGATATGCACTCACTTTATTAATCTTCGAGCTAAGTAACGATTATTGAAGTGTGGTTGTCGGTTCATGCAAGAAAGTCAAATCAGCCAGCAGGACAATACAAGTAGCCTGCGGCTTGGCAAATAACGTCTTTAATTTGGAATGGTTATGAGAATAAAAATCGAGAAAACAGCTTTAGCAATCGCTTTGTCTACGGTCTGTGGTGGTGCAATGGCACACGGTTTTGTGTCATTAAATGATGATGGGAACATCATAAGCCGTGTCGCTTTGTGCCACTCAGTAGATTCTGAAGGCCAGGCGAAGAACATGGATTGTGGCGATATACAGTATGAGCCACAAAGTGTAGAAGGTTTTGACGGTTTCCCAGAAGGCGGGCCTGCCGATGGTTACATTGCCAGTGCAGAAATAGCAATGGCAAGAAACTTAGATGAACAAACTTCTGAGCGCTGGCAGAAACGCCCAATCGAAGCGGGCTCTCAAGAGTTTGAATGGACATTTAGGGCTAACCACATAGCGGCTGGTTTCAAGTATTACATCACGAAAGAAGGATGGGATCAGAATGAACCATTGGAACGAGCAGCCTTTGACCTAACACCTTTCTGTGAGGTTGATGGTCACGGAGATATGACACAATACACTGCTACTCATACCTGTGATGTACCTGTGCGAGAAGGTTACCATGTCATCTTGGCTGTTTGGGATGTCGGTGACACAGACAAAGCATTCTATAACGCGATTGATGTGGTGTTTGATGGCGATGATTCTCAACTTCCGGGTTGGGAAAAAGCAGGTCAGATAATTCCTACGATCAATTTGAAAGAAGGCGACGCGGTATATACGCGTGTGTTTGATGGTTCTGGCGAAAACGCTGCACTAAGTACTCGTCTTGATATTACTGACAGCGAAGCTGGCCAATCAAAAAACTGGTCCAAAGCATTAGCGACCAAAGTAAATGAAGAACGTAAGAATATTAAGTCGGGCGTGTTGAGTGAAAACGGCTTTGCTCCAATTTATGGCGTAAACCCGATATACGTTAATACAGACAGTGGTATTCAGAGCGTAGAAATAGGCTACGATGTTGAAGTGCCGGAACCAAACACATCACTCACGGTTGAAGGGTTAGAGTCTGAATACGTAATTGGTGAAGAGGCAACAGTTCTAGACTTAACACTGGTGGCCGAAGGTGATGCTAAAGCTGAGTTGACGGTGTATAACCATAGCCGAGAGTCATTGGCGCACTGGAGTGGTGAAGTAGAGGATGATTCGTCAAAATCGGTAGCACTGCCTTTATCCAAATCAGAAGCTGGGCACCACATGTTAGTCGTGAGTGTGAAAAACAGTGAAGACAAGTTGGTAGGGCAACAGACGTTGAACTTCCATTTGGTTGAAGCTGGCACACCACCGCCTGAACATGATTATGTTTACCCAGAAGGTTTTGGTAGCTATGTGGATGGAGACATCGTTTTATTTGAAGGTGAGGGAGTCTATCAGTGTTACGGCCCATGGGCGGCAGAATGTAACAACGAAGATTATTTACCAGGAATTGCAATTGACCCTAATTGGGTTGAACAGCAGTGGAAAAAGTTAGATTAATATTCCATTAATCGACTAGGCTCTAGTTTCTATTCGATATACAAACTCCAAAGCGGCTTAATCATTAAGCCGTTTTTTTATTCACTTTGAATATTGTTTCCTCAATCAAGACGGAATACTGAGATCCAATAATTCGAAGCAACATCATCTATCTACAATGCATTTGTTTGAGTTGTGTGATTCTGATTCCTATCAATATAAAACCCGCTGTTATTGATAAAATTGACGTATATATTTTTCGTTGTTCTTCAAACAAAAACTATAAACCCTCGAAGTGCGATTTTGATTGATAAGTGATCAATTGATGTTGTGTTCAGGGTAAAATAATAGAGAGTGGGAAAGTGAAAACAACAAATAATAATATTCTTAAAATAGCAGTAGGTATGGCTATGCTATCGAGTGTGCCGTCAGTGGCAAATGCTCATGGTTGGTCTGAGTTTCCAAGCGCACGTCAGAACACGTGTTACGAGCAGGGTGGAGTTTGGTCGGGTACGCCGCCTAACGCTGCATGTGCTCAAGCAAAAGATATTTCTGGTTCATACCCGTTCGTCCAACGTAACGAGTACGCGAAAAATATCCAAGATTTCAACAACATCAATGCTGTTAAAGCGGCGATTCCTGATGGCACGTTGTGTTATGCCAATGATTCACAAAAACGCGGCATGGGAGCACCACATACTGGTTGGACTCGAACCGAGCTAAGCACTGGTACATTTGGATATGTATTCAACGCGACTGCGCCGCACAACCCATCATTTTGGGAGTTCTACCTAACGAAACCAAACGCAGACCTGAGCAAAGGCCTAGCGTGGGGGGACTTAGATCTTATCCAAGAAGTGGGGAATGTACCTGTAAGCGGTGGCAAATACCGTATCAACGTGACGATTCCTTCAGACCGCTCTGGCGACGCAATCTTATACGTACGTTGGCAACGTGACGATGCCGCGGGTGAAGGCTTCTACAACTGTTCTGACATCACTATCGCGGGTGGTACAACCCCTCCACCAGAGCCAGGTCCTGAGCCTGATCTAGTCCGTGGCGACCTGTTTGTTTCTGACCAGTTTGGTACGCCAGAAATTGGTGATACGGTTAAATACGACATAATCAACAAGTATGGTGAAGTAGCGCGTAGCTTCGACATCGCTATCGACGCTTTAAACGTTAATGATTGGGCTCGTTTGTTGGCTTCAGAAATTAATGGCTGGCATGAAGAGTTTAAGGATGGCGCGATCTTCATTGGTGACTGGCATGCTGAAATGCAGCACTACATGTACTTCCAAAACGATCCTTCTCGTAACTTCTTTAACTCAAAAGATAGCCGCGCTTCTGGTCAGTTAACGCTGATTGATGGTGGCGACGGTGGTGTTGAACCACTGAAAGGCGACATCTACGAGCTAGTGAAGAGTGACAACGTAGTGAATGCTGGCGACAAAGTTGTGATTGCAACAAGCGAAGCGGCAAATCTAACTCAGACACAAGGCTCTTCAGTAAGCATTCAAAATAACGGCACGGCTTCTATCGTAGTTGATACCACTGGCATCACTGCAAACGAAACTCTATCGTTTATGGCTAGCTCGATTGAAAGCGAGAGTGTTGAAACCTTCACTTTTGAAGTGATTGCTGATGACGGTGGCGTAACACCAGACCCAGATCCAACGCCGGATCCAGATCCGACTCCTGACCCTACGCCAGACCCAGGCACTTGGGACTCATCAGCAACTTACCTAGGCGGTGAAGTCGTGACTTACTCAAATCAGTCGTGGAAAGCACAGTGGTGGATCCAAGGTGGCACAAACCCTAAAGCGACCTACGAAAATGATCAGTGGGGCGTGTGGCGTCCAGCTAACTAGTCAGCTAGTTAAACTAAAGTAGCTAAGTATCTATGTAACTAAGGCACCACACTCGATTGATGAGTGTGGTGCCTTTTCTTATGGGGGAAATAAACAAGTCGACGCTAAAGGTAATTGGGTTTAGGGTAGGGCTTTGTTATACCTGAATGTCCGAGCACTTCGAATATCCACGGTTTAGTAATCTTTTGCACATTAGATAGAAAAGACTTTTTGATGAAAAAATCTCAGATACTCGCCAATACAATCAAGAATCAGATAGAACAAAACATCTGGCTGAGTGGTGAAAAGATCCCATCAATTAGAGACGCATGTAAGCGCTATAAACTCAGTATCGAGACGGTGCTGCAGGCGTATCAACAGCTCGAAGACCAAGGCTATGTGCGCTCAAAGCCTAAGTCTGGCTATTTCGTGTTACCGCGTAGAAATGTATTCACCTCAGAACACGCGCAACAAAAAGTCATTAAGCCGTATCCCGTTAAAATCAGCGATCTGCTTTACGATGTACTTCAACGAGCCAAAGACCCTAACATTATTCCACTTAGCTCGGCATTCCCAGATCCTGCTTTGTTTCCCCATCAAGCATTGTCACGCAGTTTAGCTAATGCCAGCCGCCAAATGCCCGACAACAGCATGCTCACCAATTTACCTCCAGGCAGTGAAACACTTCGTAGACAAATTGCCCAACGTTATCAAGTTCAAGGCTTGAACGTACTGCCTGACGATATTGTGATCACTTCTGGGGCGATGGAAGCCCTAAATTTATGTCTGCAATCTTGCACGGAGCCGGGTGATTTAGTCGCGATAGAGTATCCTGCGTTCTATGGTGTGTTGCAGACCATTGAGAGGTTAAACCTGACGGCAGTTGAGATCCCGACCGATCCTGAAACCGGTATCGATTTAGATGTGTTGGAATCGGTGTTCGCTTCAATGGACATCAAAGCGTGCTGGTTTATGACAGAATCGCAAAACCCAGTGGGTTATTCGATGAGTGATAACAACAAGCAGCGATTGGCCGAGTTGGTGAATCAACATAAGATCCCGATGATTGAAGACGATGTGTATCGAGAACTGCACGTCGGTAATCAAAGCTCATTGCCCGCTAAAGCCTATGACACTGGCGAGCAAATCATGTTGTGTGGTTCGTTTTCCAAATCATTGTCGCCCGGCTTTCGAATCGGTTGGGTAGTTGCAAGGAAACAAGCGTTAAAGATTCAGAGATTGCAGCACCTTTCGACGCTCTCAAGCAGTATTCCTATCCAACTTGGACTGTCTCACTACCTGACGTTTTACAGTTATGACAACCATCTTAAAAAACTTCGTAAACTTTTGAATGAAAGGAAGAAGGAACATATAGCTTTGCTAGAAACAAGTTTGCCATCGAGTGCTCTAATCCATAAGAATCAAGGTGGCTATTTTGTATGGATCGAACTGTCGGCGAAGATCTGTGTCGAGACATTGTATGAACAAGCCCTTGAACACAATATCTCTGTTGCACCGGGCATCATTTTCAGTGGTGATAAGAAGTTCTCTCACCACATTCGCCTCAATTGTTCCTACGCATGTGATGATAAAATAGCATCGGCGATTCAAACACTTGGTAAGTTAGTTCAAGTTATGGAATCACAAGCTTAGATAATCGATACCCAAGTTTTCGCCCACCGTTCCTTTTTGCTAGTCATCTGTTCTGTTTTTTAATAATCAATCTGTTCTAGTTTGGTTTGTTTGAACTGTGCTGAAATACGCTCCAATTCTTAATATGAAAGCCATCATTATGATGTTTGGAGCTTTAATGTTTGATGTTGTTGAATTGTCGCGTTTGCAGTTTGCGCTAACTGCTATGTTTCATTTTCTCTTTGTCCCCTTAACCATTGGTATGTCCTGTCTTTTGGCGATCATGGAATCGATCTATGTGCTGACTGGCAAGCAAATTTACCAGGACATGACTCGATTCTGGGGAAAGCTGTTTGGTATTAACTTTGCTTTGGGCGTAACAACAGGTTTAACCATGGAATTCCAGTTTGGCACCAACTGGTCTTACTATTCTCACTATGTCGGCGATATTTTCGGTGCACCTTTAGCCATCGAAGCGCTTGTCGCGTTCTTCTTAGAATCCACCTTTGTCGGCTTATTCTTTTTCGGTTGGGAAAGGCTATCGAAACGCCAACATCTTGTAGTGACTTGGCTGGTGGCGTTGGGCTCGAGCTTTTCTGCACTGTGGATTTTGGTTGCAAATGGTTGGATGCAAAATCCAATTGGATCAGAGTTCAATTACCAAACCATGCGTATGGAAATGACCAGCTTTGCCGAAGTTGTGCTCAACCCTGTCGCTCAAGTTAAATTCCTGCATACAGTGGCCTCAGCGTATACCTGTGGCTCGATGTTTATCCTTGGTGTGAGTTCATATTACTTACTGAAAGGTCGAGACATCGCCTTTGCAAAACGTTCTTTCGCTGTGGCGGCATCTTTCGGAATAGCTTCTATCATTTCGGTAATCGTACTTGGCGATGAATCTGGTTATGAACTGGGTGATGTCCAAAAAGTAAAACTCGCAGCGATTGAAGCGGAATGGCACACCGAGCCTGCACCGGCTGCATTTACATTATTTGGTTTACCAAACCAAGAAGAAGGTAAAACCGACTTCGCGGTAAAAATCCCTTATGTGATGGGCATTATTGCAACGCGATCTCTGGATGAACAAGTGACGGGTTTACACGATTTGCGCGATCAGCACCTGGTCCGTATTCGCAACGGCATTATTGCATATGACTTGCTAGAGCGTTTGCGAGCGGGCGATACGTCTGATGAAACAGAACAAGCCTTCGACCAAACTAAGCACGACCTCGGTTATGGACTGTTACTCAAGCGTTATACCGATACGGTCACTGATGCTACCGAACAGCAAATCCAACAAGCAGCCGATGATTCAATCCCAACTGTGTGGCCTTTGTTCTGGTCATTCAGAATCATGGTGGGTTGTGGCTTCATTATGTTGTTTGTCTTTGGCGCGGCTTTCTTACAAACCTACCGAAAAAACATTACTCAAAAGCCTTGGTTATTGAAGGCAGCACTTTGGTCAATTCCATTACCTTGGGTGGCAATCGAAGCGGGTTGGTTTGTTGCGGAGTATGGTCGTCAGCCGTGGGCGGTCGGTGAAATTCTTCCTGTTGCAGTCGCCGCTTCTTCTCAAACTGTTGAAAACCTGCTTACGTCTCTCGCGCTTATTATTAGCCTATACACAGTATTTATTATTGTTGAAAGCTACTTGATGATCACTGTCGCTAAAAAAGGCCCAAGCAGTTTAAAAACGGGGCGTTATCACTATGAACAAAATCCAACATCGCTTGAAGCCAAATTGGCACAACAAGTTCAACAATAAGGTGACTGACTCATGTTCGAATATGACACATTACGTTTAATTTGGTGGGTTCTGATTGGTGTACTGCTGATTGGTTTTATGATCACCGATGGTTTTGATATGGGAGTGGGGGCGTTATTACCGTTTATTGGCAAAACGAACGCTGAAAGGCGTGTGATGATTAACTCCATCGCACCCCATTGGGATGGCAACCAAGTTTGGCTCATTACCGCAGGTGGTGCTTTGTTTGCGGCTTGGCCTCTGGTTTATGCGACATCTTTTTCAAGCCTCTATGTGGCGATGTATTTGGTTCTTATTTCTTTGTGGTTACGTCCTTTAGCTTTGGAATACAGAGCTAAAATAGATAGCGATCAATGGCGCAAAGTGTGTGATTTAGCCATCTCGTTCTCAGGCTTCTTTCCTCCCATTTTATTTGGTGTCGCATTTGGCAACTTGATGCAGGGGCTTCCTTTCTCGCTCAATAGTTTGCTTATGGTTGATTACCATGGGTCGTTTATCGATTTGATTAACCCATTCGCGCTTTTGTGTGGTCTGGTTGGGTTATTGATGGCGTTGTTGCAAGGCAGTGCTTGGCTGATGATGAAAACCACAGATGCGCTATACAACAAGGCAAGATTGGTTGCGCAGGTGAGCGCGATACTTGTAGCTAGCTTGATGGTCATTGGCGGTTTAGCGATAAGCCAAATTGATGGTTATTTGATTGTCAGTGAGTTGAACCATAGCGCTGTTTCAAACCCGTTAAACAAACAAGCGATAGCAGAAACAGGTGCTTGGTTAACCAACTTCGATACTTATTCTTGGATGTGGTTGGCGCCGTTCGGCAGTGTTCTCATTCCGCTGTTGGCGCTAGTGAGTGCGAGATTAAAGTGCGATGCGCTGGCTTTCATCAGCTCAAGTCTGACTAATGCTTGCATACTCTTAACGGCTGGTTTTACGATGTTCCCGTTCATTATCCCGTCCAGCGTTAACCCGAGTCACAGCCTTACGCTGTGGGATTCCACCTCAAGCGAACTGACCTTGAATATCATGACAGGCGTGGCATTTGTGATGGTCCCCATCATTCTTTGTTATACCGCGTTCAGTTATCGAACCATGTTTGGACGACTTGATAGCGAGTATGTCGAACGTAATGGCCATTCACTGTATTAAGGAGTTTTTCATGTGGTATTTTGTTTGGATATTAGGCTTATTCCTAGCCTCTGCATTTGCGGTTTTGAATGTCATTAGCTTAGAGAAAAGTGACTCAGAAACGGAGTCTTAATCGCTGAGTAGGGCTCTAGAAGAAGATCGCAGTTATATAAAGAAAACCAGAGCTATAAAAAGACCAGAAGCGTGAGTTTCTGGTCTTTTACGTTTTGTAATGTGTTGACGAATTATTCCAGAATAAGGTTTTCTTTAATCTCATCGTTAAGATACCCCTGATCAAAATCTGGTGTCATGAATTCGACTAAGGAGGAGTCTAGATAGCTGGTTTCTAGATAATGGAAATCTAAGTGATCAGCAGTTGCGTAGGTGGGAATCGCAGAAAACAAAACGATACTGATCGCTGCAGCGATATTAATGGCTTTGTTACGTTGAGAAGTAATTTTCATAGTAGTGCCCTCGAAAGGTGGGCAAATCCATCTGCCTATGAGAATTGAATCTGAGATGTTTAGAAGTCGTAAGACAAACCAAGTGTGATGATGCTGTCGTTGTCGATCGGGCCCATCGATTGGCCGTTCAAGTAAAGGTCACCTTCGTTAGTGTTGAAATAGGTGTATTTCACGTAGGGTGTCCAGTCGTCGATGCTCTTAGATAGGACGACTTCGTGTTCATTGGTACGGTAGTCGCCTTGATGAAAGATAACGTTGTCATCGTTGTGGGTAAACCCGCCATTGGATCCATCACTGTTTTCGTGAGTGTATTGGTAAGCTAAATCCCAGCCTGCGAGTGAGTACCCAGCACCGGCGATGAACTTATTGGTGTTAATCGTGGTGTCGCTTACATTCTCGAGTACTTGCCCTGACTGGTTATATCCCAATCCACTGAATACATTGAAGTTGTCGTTCACTTGATAATCGATAATACCTTCGATTAATAACTCTTCACCGTTGTCCCATTTACCGAGTTCACCGTATAGGTTGAACGTGAAAGACTCGCTGATGTGAAAGTCGTGGCCGTAACCCGCGGCTAGCCAACCCTGGTCATCAAAACCTATATAGACTTGTCCATTTTCTGAGGTATCGATTAATGCGCCAGCTTCTGTGGTGTAGACACCGTTATCAGCAGCATTAGAGGCAACGTTTTGTTCGATGTAAACTTGAGTCGAGGTCGCAAACGCTGCGCTGCTGAGTAACGTAAGTGGTAGAGCAATAAGGTTAAGCTTTTTCATGGATTCTCCAGTGTCGTTCTATTGAATTAACTTGCTGGAGAGTATGTGATTAAACTGAATTTATATTAATAGGGTTAACTTTAGTTAAAACCTCAGTTTCATTTATGTTTTCTTAATGCTGACTTGATTGCTTCACGGGTTTTGATGTGTTGCTCGTCGTTAGCATAACGGCGGTGATAGAGCATTCGAAACGTGAGCGGTTTTAATTTGATGGGGATAGGGTGAACGCGTAAGCCAAGCGCTGGTGCGAGCATTTCTGCAAAAGAACGAGTAGAAGCGGCGATGTAATCTGTCGTGCTTGCCAAAATCAGCATGCTTGAAATTGAGCTGGTTTCAATTCTGACTTTTCTCGGCTCGATATCGCTCTCTGATAAAAACTCGACCGTGTTCATGTTGGCGCGTTTGATCTTGAGTGCAATATGTTCCTCTTGGAAATACTCCTCTTTACTCAGTGTCTCACCAATTCGAGGGTGGTTGATTCGAGTCAGACACACGGGCTCCTCATCGACGATGGTTTCTTCAATCAATGAGTGTTTCTTACTCGAAAGTACATCAATGACGATATCCACTTTTTGTGCAGTAAGCGCATCAAACAGTTCTTCCTCTTCGAGCGGCGCTTCCGTAAAGCTTACGCCTTCAACCTGGCTAACGAAATGAAGCAAGCTCTCTGTGCAATAGACTTTAAGGTCATTCTTTTGCTGCTCAACCGTTCCAATGATGTTCAATGGGTCTTCTATCTTGTTAGCGAGTGATACCGCAGCTCCAGTGGGCGTGATACCTCGTCCTTCTCTCACAAATAAAGCTTTGCCCACGACCCCTTCGAGTCTCTTAATAGCCGCGCTTACCGCGGGTTGAGAAATATCGAGCTGCTCTGATGCCACGGTGATAGAGCTGTGTTTGTAAACGGCCAAAAATGTCGTCAGTAGATTAAGGTCCAAATTCAGTTCCCTCTATTCTTATTGCCACTCATCCAAATCATGGTGGAATCGTTATTAACTCATAAATGAAATGGAGGTTTTAAGTAAAGTTTACACTATATATCAAGGTTCTGTTTATTAATAAACTTGTTTGCATCGGAGTGAGGAAGGAACTTCATTCATTTACTAAATACTCAGACCGATAGGTGAAACTATGAGAACTTTCGCAAAATTATCAATCATCTCTACAGCAATGATCATCACGACAACCGCTTTTGCTGCTGACCCAATGATGCAATACAACACCAAGCAGACTAACTCTGATATTCAAAAACTCGAGAAATTTGAATATCACGAGGGTGAAACCCTTGAAGAGTATCTGAGCACTCAACCTAAGGGGAACTTGTACTCTTCAGAAGAAGAGGTGCTTTCTGTGTTAATGGGCGGTGTAAACAATGGTGACTATCGCAAAGAAACCAATTCAGGTTGGAAAGAAGGCCTAATGTTTGAGGGCATTGCACCTTATGGCGATCACATGGTGTCGGGCGCCAACTGGTTCCCACGAACTGAAGAAGTTCAACCGGATGAAATGCGTGTCACGTTCATGGGGACATCACCAATGATTCGCCCGGGGCAAGCAAACACCTCAATATACGTAGAATTGGGTAACGGCTCTAACTTTGTCTTTGATTTAGGTGAAGGGTCAATTGCGAACTACGTAGCGGCGGGTGTCGCGATGAATGAACTCGACCATATCTTCATTACTCACTTACACGTAGACCATTACGGCTCGTTACCTTACCTGTATCAATTTGGTGGTTGGAATGGTCGCTGGGAAAAGCCGCTTAACATTTATGGCCCGAGTGGTGCGACTCCAGAATATGGCACTCGTCATATGATTGAAGGCATGCAGCAAATGTTGAACTGGCACACCGATGCATTTGATGTGTTCCCATCAGGCAACGACATAGTGGTGCACGAGTTTGATTTCCGCGACGACGGTGGCGTTATCTATGACCAAGACAATGTGGAAGTGATTCACTGGCGACGCAGTCACGCAAAAGATGGCGCGTCTGGTTACCGCTTGAATTGGACTCAAGATGACGGTCGAGTGCTTTCGTTTGTTTGGACAGGAGACGGTCGCCCAACCGAGTTGGATTTGAAATACGCAAAAGGCGCAGACTTGTTCATTACTGAACTGCAAACCGAAACGTTTGGTGTGTCTTCGATTATTCAAGGTGTGCCGCCATTCTTAGCACGTTACACCGTTGATACTCACCATACACCAGCGTACGCGGCGGGTTATGTGGCGAATGAAGTACAACCGCGTTTGTTCATGACAACGCACATGACATTCGACCCATATCTCAATGAGGAAACCGTTGCTGAGGTTCGCCACCATTGGCAAGGGCCTTACCACTTCGGTGCGCCAGATGGCATTGTCGTTAACATGACTAAAGATAACGCGTGGGTTCGTGAAGGTATTTTGCCTGATTTCCCGAATGCGAGAGCGCCACAATTTGATCTGGCAGATGGGTCTGATTTTAGAATTCCATTACCGAAAAACAGCCGTGAAGACATACAAGAACAAGAGATTCGTGATTTAGAGTTGGATCCAAAACTGTACTATCCAGAAGGCTACCACCCAGAGCTGTTAACTGAATGGCCAGTCGACCGTGACATCGTGATCCCAGCTGAACAAGTACCAGAAGCAATGAAGCAAGGTATGAACACCAAGCAAGAATACATGGATAGAGTGCGTGCTCACCACAATCTTGAGCGCAAATCGGTCAGTCGTCCAACTGAGCCTGGTGAAGGATCAGGAGCAGACAACAAATAGGGTATTTGTAGTGAGGGCTGATATTGCCCTCACATCCTAAAAAGTTAGGTAAATAACCCATTCTCTTACTCAATCATAAAACTATTGCTTACAACTTCTTTGCTTAGAATATCTGGAGTTCATTATGAAAAAATCAATTTTAGCGGTCGTCATTCTATCTTTAGTGTCAGCGTCTGTTTTCGCTAACGGACAATCCAATGCTCACAACTATCAACCTGGTGCGACGAATAACTCAGAACGTTTAGCGGATATTGATCCTAACTACGAACTGACCTTACCTTCAGAAAAAGAAGGCTACACCATGTATGACAACCAATCCATGTCAGATGGCGGGACCTACACAACGTATGTCAAACCGAATCCTTCCGATGCAATGCATGTCGCCGATGAAGGCTCGCTAAAAATAACGCATGGAGAAGGTGGTGTCATTATGACGGAATACACCACAAAGAATGGGCAACACACGTTTTCAGTGATGTGCGGCTACACCTCGGGTCCATCATACTGGGCTGACGGAAAACCAGCGAAGGTATGTGAAGAGGCGCAAGCACTAGCGGTTGCATTGGAAGAAAAAGGTGAATGGGAGGTGAAGCCAATGACTTACACCATCGCACCAGCAAGAATCGTAGTTGATAAGTAATTTTTGTCTACAGAACGCTCGTTATATCGAGCCTCGTTATCCAATCATATTGATTATTTGTAGTGAGACAGAGGGGTACTCAGGCTGAAATGGTCTTGAAGTTCCCCTTAACTTAGCTCATCTCACAAGAAGCTAAGTCAGCCAACTAATCAAATTTGTATTCGAAAATACAGAAGGTCTATCCCATGAAAAATACCATTAAGCTACTGGCTATCGCATGTGTTTTACTTACTCCAATGCTTGTCGCCGCTGCCGAACATAATCACAGTCACAATCATTTTAACCCTGCATTAGAGCAACTTGGCGACGACATCATTGGTCTAACCGTGTGTTACAAAAATGGTCATCTATCAGATGAGAATCAAGAGCCTGCGTTTATGAACCTTATCAACTACGCCAATGTAGAAGGTGAGGAGCTGGGGATGTACTACATGGATAAGTTGGGCCCTAAAGCTGAGCAAATCATGAGTGATGACGACGCTCGTCGCTTATGGACTCAAGATTATTGTGCTGATTTGACTGACACTTATTTGGATTCAGATAAGTTAGCTCAAAGATCAAATGAACATCAAAGTCATTCACACGGACACGATCATGGACATAACCATAACCATAACCATAACCATAACCATAACCATAACCATAACCATAACCATAATCACGATCACCATGGACATGGCGACTTGACTCCAGAGGTGCTTGAGCAAGATATCGAACGAGGGCGTTTACTCAGTATCAACTAAGCCCAATAAGATAAGCGTACTTACTTTGTTACCTCTTGGCACAAAATGGTAAGACTCGAATCGAGTGAATGACTAGAATTATCTCAAACGAAACAAGTGAATTAGGGCGGATTCTAGTCACTTTATCTTATTCGAATGGATGCTTTGAAAGCTCGAAAGAGGATTATTTTATGTACGAACTAACACTGATTCTAAGCCTAATGATGGGTGGCGCTGACAGCACAGCAGAAATGGAAGTTAACACCCAATTTACGACTCTTGAGCAATGTAATGAAGAAGGCGCAGCGCTAGCTGAGAAGCTAAATGCAACAGACCTTAAAGTCATCCAAGTTCAATGTGAGCGTGATTAACTAGATCAAGATGAACTAGTTCATGATTAACCAGAACAGAATTAGTTAGATCATGATGAACCAAAGCTAACTAATTCCATAGATTTGGCGGCGTGGGCACACCCGAGATGCCCATATCGAATTACCTCCAGTTTAATTAACCTTGATTCCTCAAATTTACTTCTTCAGATCATCCACATACATTCCCCACATCAGCGCAAATAAAAACAATTTCATCTAACCTATTGTTAAATATTTACTATTTGATAGTGTGTCTAGGTGCACATTAAGGATGTGTTTCATATTTAGCGATGAAAATAGTAGGAGTTGCGATGAGTATTATAGTGAGACGGTCTGAACCGTCAGATGCAAAGGGAATCAAAGAAGTTTACGAATGCACTAATGCTTATACCGGTACGCTGCAACTCCCAAATCCATCTCTGGAAAGCTGGCAAAAACGAATCTCTAATATGCCTGACAACGTGTATTCGTATGTCGCGATGATCGACGATCAGATTGTTGGCAACTTGGGAATGGAAGTGTGTGTGAATCCAAGAAGACGACATGTGGCTTCATTTGGTATGGGTGTTAAAGACGATGTGCTAGGCAAAGGTGTGGGTAGTCAGCTGCTCGCGACCGCGATCGACTTGTGTGATAACTGGATTAACATCAAGCGAATGGAGTTAACGGTGTACACCGATAATGAAAGAGCGATCAGCCTGTATAAGAAGTTCGGTTTCGTGATTGAAGGAGAGTCCGCAGGGTTCGCTTTCAGAAATGGCGAATATGTGGCGGCTTATCACATGGCGCGACTGGTATAGCATTTAGCTACTATTAACACTTGGCTACAATTAACATACAGCTGCAACTGACACTCGGCTGCATTTAACACAAAGCTACAATTGACACTCGGGTACAATTAGCACACAGCTACGATTAACACAGTTAGAATTAACTGACAGATAATAAAACGCCACGTTATTTAAACGTGGCGTTTGCTATTTTAGTGAGCTGCTCGTTTTAACAGCTTCATACTCAGTGCAACTTAAGCCGTTAGTGGCTCAAGGTTCGCAGGACGGTAGTGTACTGATTTTAGTACTTTACCTTGGCGAACTGTCTTGCCTTCAGATACGAAATCTTCCGCACACTTAGCGATGATGTATTCGCCTTTTTGAACCGCCATCAGTTTGATGTTTTGCTCAGCATAGAAAGCTTCTGTTTCAACGTATTCTTCTTCGTTGCGACATACTTTGCTCATGTTGCTTGAGTGTACTTCGTCCCAGCAAGGTAAGAAGTCAATTGAGCGGTTTTTAGAAACATTCAATAGCAGGTCGATCAGGTAGCTGATTGCTAGATTGTCTTCAACCTTAGCTTGGCCAAGGTGAACCAGACGCCCCATCAAAACATAAACGCTGTCTACAATAGCGTCCGCTTGTTCGATTTTAGAGTCAGCTTCTGCAAGTTCTGTTAGTTCTTCGATCGCTAGAGAGGTATGTAGCGTATCGCCTTTTTCGTCCATTGTTTCAGGAGCAGCAACAGGCAGATCAAAAGTACTGCGGAACTCTTCAATGTCGCGGTAAAGGTGATCGTAGATTTCTTGGCTTAGTTGAGAAAGGTTCATTTTCCTATCCATTCTGTTTCGTTAATGGATTATTTTACCAAAGCTAGGAATAGGGTGCTAACGCAAAGTCGAAGAAGTCGACTTTTATTCATTGGACCAATGAGGTATTTTGCATACAAACCAATTGATTATTATGTTTTTTTACACTTTACTCTTCTTAATATACTAAATATTAATGTTGCCATTAACTTCGGCTGCAGTGGGACTCCATTTATGAACCAAGCCAGTGAAAGCGAAATTGTTATACGTCGCTTGTATCAAATCACCAATGATTACCGGAAGGGCTTCGATATTCAGATCGCTCAGCTGCTTATCATGGGGCTTGAACGCTTCAACCTTGATATCGGTATTTTATCTAAAGTCGAGGGTAATACTTACTTAGTTGAACACTCTGTCACACCTGAAGGGGTTGAGCTCAATAGTGGCGATATCTTCGATTATCGTTCAACCTATTGCGAAATTACCTGTAAATCGATTGGTCCTATCTGCATAGAGCATTGTGGCAAACACGATAAGTATGCGACGCATCCCGCTTACCAGTCTTTTGGTTTAGAGTCTTATATTGGCATCCCGATTTTCGTTAATGATGAGCTTTATGGCACCTTAAACTTTTCAAGCCCGGCTCCTTATCATCGTGAATTCAAAGAGTTCGATATCGACGTTATGAGGTTAATGGCCTCATGGATCGAAGTGGAACTGGTTAGAAGACAGCAAGAACGAAAACTCAAAGAGCTGAATGAGAAGCTAGAGTACCAAGCTCTGTATGATCCTCTGACCCATTTGCCAAATAGACGTTGCTTGTTCAAAACGTTGAATGCAGAAGTGGAGCAGTTAAAAGGATCTTTAGGAAAGGGAACCTTGGCCGTTGTCGACATCGACTTTTTTAAACAGGTTAATGACGCTTATGGTCATCAAATGGGTGATGTTGTATTAAAGAAAGTGGCGAACGTGCTGAGCAATAACACTCAAGAGGGTGAATTTGTGGCGCGCTTTGGTGGCGAGGAGTTCATTCTTTGGTACCCCAATAAAACACCAAGTTGTGTTGAAGATAAGTTCATGACTCTTTTAAAAGAGATGAAGAAAATTACACTGGATAGAAAGCCTGTCACTATATCAATCGGCGCGTGTCATTTTGAGTTGAGTACAGGGGATACCAAAGGGGAAAGGATGTCGGCGTTAGATAAGCTCATCAAAGTTGCCGATGAATGCCTGTACATTGCGAAACAAAATGGACGAGATCAGTTCATTTCTCGTCCATATCATCAAGAACGCTCAGGAATATGAGCCATCTTGTTAGCGATTAACTGAACAGGTAAGGGAACAGTTGACGACGTTCTTCCGGCGTTAAAGATTCAACTCTCGCGATGTTGGTATCAGGAATCGCTTCAGGGTTAGGGTAGTGCTTCAACACTTTTTCCATACTCGCTTCACGAATCAAATGGTAAACCGGGTACGGAGAACGGTTAGTCAGATTTTCATCGTCTTCTGGATCCGCACCACCAAAGCAATAGTCTGGGTGGAAGGTTGCCACTTGGTAAACGCCTTCCCAATCTTCTTGCTTGATCAACGCTTCAATCCAATCAATGAACATGTTGTAGTCGAAGAAATCTTGCAGCATGTTAGGTACAACCACCAAAGTTGTCTCCAACTCGGCGACTGGCGTGTTATCTAACTCTACGAAATGCGTCATGATGTCTTCCAGCAACGCTTCTTCCGTATTTGCTTCACTCACAAAGATCTTAATCTGTTTATTACGTTGTGGCTTGGCTGCGAATGGACACAGGTTTAGGCCAATAACGACATCGTCTAACCACTGTTTTACTTGGTCGTGGATGGTTTGAAGATCTGTGCTTTGAGTGTTCGACATAACAGGTTCCGAAATGAAATTTTGCGTAGGATATCAGAACGGACGTCAATCAAAAGCAATAATTGAGTTACAACCTCAGTCGCACTTATGCTTGTGCGAGTTTAGAGGCTGACACTTGAAGTTGTTTTAATTGGTAGACCCAAGCAAATATCGCAACATAGAAGATTGAACCGCCCGCAATCACGCCATTCCAACCGAACAGTTGCCAGCAATACAAGAGTAAGAAACCACCTAAGCTCCCGCCAATATAATAGTGAACCAAGTAAAGTGCGGTTGCTGTCGCCTTAGCGCTTGGTGCTTTTTGACTTACCCAAGAGTAGGCAAGGGTATGGGCGAAGAACGCGCCGCCACTAATCAATAACAAGCCTGCTAACATGAACGGAACTTTGTCGACGGCAGAAATTAGCATTCCGATTAAGCTAATACACACGCCCATCAATATACCGTTTAACGGGTCAAAGCGAAGTGTCCATTTGTTGGAGAGCTTAGAGCTTACCGTACCGGCCAAGTAACATAGGAATATCAGTGAAGCTAAGCCCACAGGCACTGAGTGAGGTTCGGATACCAACCTAAAGCCCATAACTGAATACAGGTTAACGAATAGGGCGAAGTTAGCGCCACCAATCAACATCGCGAGCCACAAGGTACGGTTTCTTAAGTGCATCACAACCGAGCGGTTATGATGAAAGAACAACCCTTTTTGAGGTTTGAAGTTTTGTTGGTCAGGCAGGCTATACGCAATATAGAGAGCGCCGATTAAGGAGCCGACCACGAAAAACAATACCGTAGCGTGCCAGTCAAAGTAATCCGTGATTAAACCTCCAAGGACACGTCCGAAAATTCCACCCAATGAGTTGGCTGCAATATAACCGCCGATCGCGACTGCGAATGCTTTGGGTGATAACTCTTCGACCATATAGGCAACCGCCACGCCCGCAAAAGCAGCGACTGCGATTCCCATGAATGCTCTGGCAATAACAAGTTGTAGTAGAGTGTTTGTGAACACCATGCTCACTCCAATCAAAGGAATAGCGAACAGACTGAACAGAATAATGGGTTTTCGACCAAAGGTTTCAGAAGCGATTGCCCAAGGCACCAAACTGATTGAAAGCCCAAGTGTTGTCGCGGCAAACAGCCAGTTGATTTGAGTTTCAGATACTTGGAAGTGCTCCGCCATGTGCGGCAAGATAGGCTGAAAGAGGTAAAGGTTACAGAAAATGATAAATGAACCAATCGCCAATGATTGGGTGATACGTTTGTATTGAGGACTGCCTTTATCAAACATTGACGTTGTGCCTGCGCGAGTTAGTAAGCTATTTGTGAACAAGTTATCAGTACAGGTTCGATTAAAGAAATATATTAAAGCTATCACCCCCATATATAAAATATATCGACATGCTTGAATCAAAACCTCTTCGACATTTTCTGGCTGTTGCTCAGTTTGGTAACTTCACTCAGGCTGCCAAAGCGTTGTATATTGCACAGCCTGCATTGAGTATCTCCATTAAAAAACTAGAACAGACACTAGAGTTGATTCTATTTCGTCGAGGCGATAAATCCGTCACTTTAACGGAGGAGGGCAAAGTACTGTTTGAGCATGCAAAGCGAATCGCCCAGCAGTTTGATGATGCTCAGCTCGCGATGAATGAACTAAAGGGACTAGAAAAAGGGGAGGTACGTTTAGGGGCGCCAAGTATGATGGGCAGTTACTTTTTCCCGCAAGTCGTGATGGCATTTAAGAGCCAATACCCAAATCTAAAGTTGACGTTGATTGATGCTGGCACCGCATCGATTCGTGAAATGCTGTTAAACGGCGAACTCGATATTGGTGTAATTAATCATGAGAACGTCCCTGATGATTTGGAAACTGATCATCTGTTAAGTTCTGAGATGGTCGCCGTTGTAGGTAAAGATCACCCATTGGCTTCGCAACCATCAATCACCTTTGAAGAATTCTTTGCTCAAGAGTTGATCATGTTCAAATCGGGCTATTTTCACCGTGATTTTATCGATGCGACTTGTAAAAAATACAACCTCGATATGACCATTGCGTTTGAAACCAACTTGCTCCCGATGATTCTTTCTATCGTTAAACAAGAGTTTGCGATCACCGCGCTGTTGAGTTTAGTGACAGAATATGAAAAAGACGTGATAGGCGTGCCATTTGAAGACCCTGTAAAACTGAATCTATCGTTGGCCTGGAGAAAGGAAGGGTATTTGTCGAAAGCCGACAGAACCTTTATTGATTTCGTTAAGCGGTATGTGTGATTGAGTAAGATTTAAATAAACAAAGCCCGCACATCCTTGGTTGGATCTGCGGGCTTTGTTGTATAGAAGTATGACTGGCTCAAAACACGTTAGGTGTTCTTTGAGTTATACATCTTATCGAAGTTTTTCTGATTCCAGCCGACCATCACTTGGTCACCGATTTTCAGCACAGGGATAGAGCGAGCACCCATCGCCTGTAATTCTTTACGGCCACGCTGCATTTTTGCATTCGTTAGGCGATATTCAATTTTCTTCGAATCCAAATAGCGTTGTGCATCTTTACAGTGCGGGCATTTGTCTGCGACGTACAATACAACACGTTTCATTTTTACAATCTCTTTTTGAGTGTAGCTCTTGGTGAATCTCGCTAAAGTGTAACGAATCCTAGGTGATTAGAAAAGTGTGATCAGTTACACTATGCGGCTCAATTTTCAAGACCACAACATATTGTCGTGGTGTAACTTGTACGGTCTTTCAGCATGCATCCTTCTTTACGCTATATTCAAGGCTACCCGAAGCACATTCTCGACCCGGTAACTCAACTTGTTGAATCAGGTAAATTGGTGCCGTGGTTTGAAGCTCGCTACCCAAAGAATCATGAAATCAAAAGCGAGAAAGCCCTGTTTGACTATGCGATTGAGATTAAAAATCGCTACATGAAAAAAACGCCACCGATCAGTAAAGTGATTTACGACGGCAAGATACACCTAATTAATAATGCATTAGGTCTGCACTCTTACGTCGCGAAGAATCACGGTGGAAAGATCAAATCGAAGAACGAGATTCGTATCGCCAGTGTTTTTAAAAATGCACCAGAACCTTTGCTGAGAATGCTGGTGGTGCATGAACTGGCGCACATCAAAGAGAAAGAACACGACAAAGCCTTTTACCAACTATGCTGTCACATGGAGCCGGAATATCATCAACTTGAGTTAGATGCCCGTTTATTCATGATGTATTTAGACTTAAAGAAGTAGCCCAATGAGCCAATCACAAAATAGAACTACGCTAAGCCTGTCGAAAAACAGTACCTCATCAACAAAAACAAAAGACAACCAAGCTGATCAAGGTAACCGTAAGCACGGTGATATTAAGCCAAATTCCGGCAAGCCAAGCAGCGACAAGCGTATTTCTACAAAGAACACATCAGACCGCAAAAACAGTGCTCCCAAAGGTGCTGACAACAACAAAGCAAAGCGACCTTTTGCAAAAGATAGCAAAGGTAAACCGGGTGCGAATAAAGGATCATCGAATAAGGGTTCTTTCAATAAAACTGCTTTTAACAAAAACGCAGCCCAGAAAAGACGCTCGACTGAAAAGCCCCAAGGTGGATTGCACCCAAGAAACCAACATACAGGTCGTTATGACTTCGAGTTATTGGTTGCAGCATTGCCTGAGCTAAAAGAACACCTGATCAAGAACCCGGTGGGCGAAGACACCATTAATTTCTCTGATCCATTAGCCGTTAAGCTACTTAACAAGGCTTTACTGGCGCATCACTATGGCGTTAAGCATTGGGATATTCCTGCTGGTTACTTGTGCCCGCCAATTCCTGGCCGTGCAGACTACATTCACCGAGTGGCAGATATCCTTAATAGCGATGGCCAAGGTGAACCTTATAATCATGCTTCTGTGAAAGCACTAGATATTGGTGTTGGTGCAAACTGTATTTACCCAATCATTGGTGCGACAGAGTATAAGTGGCGCTGGACAGGTACTGATGTCGATTCAGTCTCCATCAAAACAGCGAACTTCATTGCGGAAAGTAACCCTAATCTAAAAGGTAAGATTCGAGCTCGCCTGCAAGCCGACTCAGAATCTATCTTTAAGGGCGTGATTAAGGATAATGAACGTTACGATGTCACAATTTGTAACCCTCCATTCCATAGCTCTCTAGAAGAGGCGGAAAAGGGATCACAACGTAAACTGGATAACCTAGCGGCAAACCGTGCTAAGAAAGCCGGTCAGTCGTTCAAGCCAGAAACGAACAAGAAGCCAGTTAAGTTAGACAAATCAACTAAGCAAGAGAAACCAACCTTAAACTTTGGTGGCCAAAAGTCTGAACTTTGGTGTCCGGGTGGTGAAGCAGCTTTCATCATGAAGATGGCGAGAGAGAGCCAGCTTTTTGCTACTCAAGTATTGTGGTTTACGACATTGATCTCTAAGAAAGACAACGTTGATATGGTTCGTTCAGAGCTTGGCAAGCTGAGAGCTAAACAAGTAAAAGTGGTTGAGATGTCACAAGGCCAGAAGGTGAGTCGCTTTATCGCATGGACCTTTATGGACGACGAACAAAGACAAGAGTGGATTGCGCTTAAATAACAGACTGTACTTAGTTAAGATATTAAGTTGATATTACGAACGGGCTTGTTGTTAACGCAACAAACCCGTTTTTATATCTATCGCATCGACTCTAAGCTTAGTTAGCCTTAAACGGAGAGCAGTTCGTCTAATTTACTTTGGTATTTCTGTTGAAGTGCACGGTTACCCGCTTTCTTTTCGAGTTCGACCAAGATTTGAAGCGATGGAATTTGATAGCCATAACGTTGGTGGAATTTGAATAAGCGGAGCCTAGCGTCATTGTATTCGGCCTCACTGACTTCAATTTTAGAAAGCTGTAGTACGGATCTAGCTCGATTTGGGTCGTGGTCAATCGCACGAGAGAAGTAGTATTTTGCTTGCTCGACCTCTCCGGCCTTAAACGCGCAGAATGCCGCATTTTCATAACTTGCAGAGACGAGATAATAATAGGGTTGGTTGATGGCACGGTTAAAGTATTTATCGGCTTGCTCGTATTCGCCCTGTTTACACAAGAATGTACCGTAGTTGTTCAATACATTGCCGTTTCTTGCGTCTAACCTCAGCGCTTTCTTATAGGCGTCTCTTGCTTCGTCAACTTCCCCAACTTGTTCGTAATAGTGCGCAATGGAAAGGCGAGCTCGATAGTAGCTAGGTGCGTGTTTGATGGCGAGCTCTAGGTTTTCACGTGCTCTCACCATATTCCCTTGTCCCATATAACCCAAACCTAATTCAATACGAGATTCAGACATCGCAATAGGGTCGCTTTCGATCTTTGGCGGTCCTTCAGTGACAGAAACACAACCGACCAACGAAAGAGAGGCGAGTAGTATCAGGCTCGATAACGAAAGGGGGCGGGATAACGAAATAGGTTTAGATAATAACGGCTTGGCGGGCATGTGAAGCTCCTTATGAACACCAACCCATCATATGAAATCAAACCTATTGAAGTGGTAAATCTATTATGGAATGCGACTCAAACACCATAAAAAAACCGTGTCCAATTTGGTGTTTTATCAACAACCTACTGAACACGGCTTTATGTGATTGTGAATCGGAAGAAAGAACTTAATCGTCTTTGGTAAAGTTGTCTTCGCTGAAGTGATCCAAATCGTAAGGCGTTTGTTGGTAAACGCAGTAGTTCAACCAGTTCGAGAATAGCAAGTGCCCATGACTACGCCAACTTGCGACAGGCTTATTATCTGGATTGTTGTTCGGGTAGTAGTTGATTGGAATCACGGGTTCCATACCTTCGCCTAAATCACGAACGTACTCACCGTGTAATGTATGCGCATCGTATTCAGGATGACCCGTTACAAACACGTTTCGCTTATCTTTGGTTGCCGCCAGATATACGCCAGCCACATCAGAAGTCGCAAGAACATCAAGGTCGGTATGCTCGGCTAAGTATTCCTGAGAGAAATCTGCATAGCGAGAGTGCGGTGCTAAGAAGGTATCGTCAAAGCCACGTAGAAGCGGGTGGTAAGGGTGATGAATCTCGTGATTATAAACACCAGAAAGCTTCTCTTTACGAGTGCGCTTTGGCAAATCATACAGTAGTTTCAAACCAGCCTGAGCCGCCCAGCACACATACAAGGTTGAGGTCACGTGCTTGTTTGCCCATTCCATGATGGTTTTTAGGTGGTCCCAGTAAATCACATCTTCAAATTGAACCAAGCCAAGCGGTGCACCAGTGATGATCAATCCATCAAAGTTTCTCCCTTTGACCATTTCAAATTGGCGGTAGAAGTTATCAAGGTGTTCGGTCGGTGTGTTTTTGCTTGGTCGGTCATCAATGCGCAGCAGCTCTACATCCACTTGCAATGGACTGTTTGATAGTAGGCGTAAGAATTGAGTTTCAGTTTCAATCTTCTTCGGCATTAGGTTGAGGATCAAGACTCGAAGTGGACGAATTTCCTGTGTCGATGCTCTTGATAACGGCATCACGAAGATGTTTTCTTCACGAAGAACATCAGATGCTGGCAATTGGTCTGGAATGCGAATAGGCAAAGCTTTCTCCCTAAGCTAGATATGTAGACGTCTATACATCTAAATCTATAGTAGTTTGGTACGCTTGTCGATATCCAAAATGGATAGATGTAAATTATTTGTGTTTTCTATCAGAAGCCACCTTCCGACGTCGAGGGAGTCTTATAATGTTTAACGACTACCCGAGTAATGCATAAGTGCTTGGTTCTGTTATGTAGAACTAGGCAGTTATCAGAGCAAGCGGTTAGCATTTACGATAAACTCATGTTTTCGAATTAGCCTGTAAAGTGACAGATGAAGTTAATACTCATTCGAGGGTTGCCCGGTTCTGGCAAGTCAACAAAAGCAAAAACCTACGATGCGTTGCATGTCGAAGCCGATATGTATTACGTGAATGAGCAAGGTGACTACTATTTTGATCCAAGGCAGCTACAGCAAGCTCATGAGTGGTGTCAGAACACGGCAGAGAATGGCTTGAAGCAAGGGTTGGATGTTGTTGTTTCGAATACCTTTATTAAGCATTGGGAAATGAAGGCTTACCGTCAACTGGCAAGAAAATACAAAGCTGACTTGATCATCGAAGTATGCCGAGAGCAATATGGCAGCATTCACGACATCGAACCGTCTGTGATTAAGCGCATGGCAAAAGATTGGCAAGAATAGCATCGTTCTTCCTCTGCTTGCGTGGCTGAATGGCAAATAGAATTAGATGAATAGAACAACTCCAAGGTAACGATTGAAATGGCAAAGCGCTCTGTTGTGGTCGACATGACATCTTACGGGATCTACACAACGTGGGATTCCAAATCTAAAGACCTTCCAAAAATCCAAGAGTTCACCACCACCGTTGATGCTGAAATCGACGTGGAATTTGGCTATACCTTGAATATCAAGAAAGCCAAAGGTGAAAAAATCCGCTACTGCATTTATCACCCGGATGTCACTACAGACAAGGGCGAAGTGCTCGAACCGTTCGATGGTGAAGAGCATGTCGGTAACAACGACTGGGATTTCTACTTAGGTGACACCATCTGGGCGCCAGTCTCGAACAAGTTAGGTAAGTGGCGCATGACCGTGGAGCTAAAAGGCAACATCATTGCCGATAAGACATTCGACCTTGTTGCAAAAGACGAAGGCCAATTCTGGAAGCGTAGGGGTTTTTAGACGAAATTTCTGGTGGACGTTAGCTTTAGGCTAAACGCAGACAATAAAAAGCCGAGTCACACGTCGTATGTGTACTCGGCTTTTTTCATTGTGCTAGATAGAAGTGACTACCTAACTAATGGATTAAATTATTGCGTTACGTAAGCTACAACAAACTCAGTGATAGCGACCATATCTTTCACTGCAATGTATTCTTCAGTGGTGTGAACTTTCGCCATACCAGTAGAAAGGTTAACCGTTGTTAGACCTTTCGCGTTGAAGTTGTTCGCATCGCTACCGCCGCCAGTGCGTTTAGTATTTGCGGTTACGCCAAGCTTCTCAAACGCTGATTTGATAGAAAGAATATGCGGGTGATCGTCTGCAATCACGAATGCATCGTAAGCACGAGTAGATTCGATTTCTACTTCAGCGCCGAACTGTTTTGCACTCTCTTGGAATGTCGAGATCATGTGCTCAACTTGAGCCGTTAGCTTTTCGCCGTTTAGTGAACGTGCTTCAGCCACGACTTTAAGCTCTGGCATTACGATGTTGGTCGCTTGACCACCTTCAACAATACCGACGTTTGCCGTAGTTTCTTCATCGATACGAAGTAGGTTCATCTTAGTGATAGCGTCTGCAGCAACTTGAATGGCACTGATGCCTTCTTCTGGCGCTAAACCAGCGTGAGCAGGGCGACCTTTGATCTTCGCGACAATCTTCTGCTGACCCGGAGCTGCGTTTACGATGGTGCCAATTGGGCCGCCTGTATCAAGTACGATAGCGTGCTCAGATTGAATGTAAGACATATCGAAGTTCAAAGAGCCGAACAGACCACCTTCTT
Source organism: Vibrio sp. QJM3NY_26 (assembly GCF_057786005.1). Taxonomy (NCBI): domain Bacteria; kingdom Pseudomonadati; phylum Pseudomonadota; class Gammaproteobacteria; order Vibrionales; family Vibrionaceae; genus Vibrio; species Vibrio sp. QJM3NY_26. The sequence goes on from NZ_CM173515.1 coordinate 1,567,800, forward strand.
CGAATACAGTAAATGCAATTTCGATAGTCTTGTGCTCTTTGCCTTCAGCTTTGATGCAACGAACCGCTTCCATGATAGCTGCGATACCAGACTTGTCGTCGCCACCTAGAATCGTGTTGCCTTTTGAACGGATGATGCCGTCTTCGATGATTGGCTCAATACCGATGCCTGGCGTTACTGTGTCCATGTGGCAACTGAACACTGTGCTTCCTGGAAGAGTGCCATCTAGACGAGCGTATATGTTGAAACCGTTAGACACTTCTGTAGGGACAGCCAGTTTGTGAACTTCAAAGCCTAGTTCACAAAGTTGTTCAGCCAAAGCTTCAGCAATCGCTTTTTCATTACGAGATTCACTATCAATTTTCACTAGATTGCAGAAATGTTCTACAAGACGTTGTTCATTAATTTGGGTCATTGTTAATTCTCATTATGCTTCCGCTTGTTCTAAAGAAGCCGCGGAGGTAGGAACAGGAAAATTACTATAACGCCAATGAGGTAGATGATTATCTGAGTTAAATCAAGAAAGTTGCCTGATTATTCTAATTGATGAGAAAAAGCCAACTCAGATTCTCCAATGCGCAGGATTTTAATCTGTATATCTGTCGGGTATAATGTTTAACCGCTTTGAAAAAACGTCGATGAAATTGGAATGTAATCAATAATGGCACTGATAAATGAATAGAAACAATGTGTTAGGTTCATTCCTTTTAGTGGTGCTAATGAGTGTTGTGCTGGGGCTGTATTTGCTCTATCCAACTTATGACGATGATTTAAAGCACATTCGCCCTGAAAATCCGAGTGTTTATAGTCCAGAGAAAGAGTTATTACTCTCTCAATACGGAGCTACATTGATTGATATTCTCGATGTGTCTCGTGGTGATCCTAATCTAGCTGCCCAACAACTAGAGGCTCTGCGAGCTAAGTTCCCCCATCAAGATAAAGCCATCTATCGTGCCTATGAATTGATGATTTTGTCGAACCTCGCCCAACACAAGCTGGATACCAAAGCGGTTTCAGAATACGTCAGACAGATTAAAACACTCGCACAACACGAACATATGGGTTGGCTAAAGGCCCAATCTCTTGTTGAACTGGCGATCGAATACATCAGTAAGGGCGAGCTAGCGGAATCTGAAATCCAAATCAGAGCAGCGATAGATATCGCGGAATCACTCCACTATGAAGAGTTGTTGATTAAGGCCTATAACACGGCTGGTGTCATCAATAATATCCGCAATGACTTTCCTGAAGCTCAATATTTTTTCCATAAAGGCTTAGACCTTGGCAAGAAGTACCCTCAACACATCTATAACAGTAAGTTAGTGTCTAATATGGCATTGCTTTATATCTATTTAGAAGACTGGCCTAAAGCACTCAAGTTGATTAAAAGAGCTAAAAGACTCTATTACAAGAGTGGACTACTCGAAGCTTCTACCATCGGTGTGCTGCATGTAAATGAGTCTTTTGCTTATCTGCGCAGTGGTGATTTGGTTAAAGGCCGAGAGGCGTATCAAAGTGCGGCTAAGCTCAATGGCGATAATGTGAGTGAGCGATACAAAATCATCTTGTTGAAAGCAGAGAGTGATGTGTTGTTGGCGGAAAAGAACTTTGAGTTAGCACGGCAGGTCGCAAATTTGTGTCTCAGATATCCGGGAGTGGACAAATACACACTTCAACTGGGTCAGTGCTACTTAAACAGAGCCTTAGCAAATATCGGTTTGAACCGAGATAATTTTGTCTTTGCTGATCTTAAGCGATCGTCTGCAATGTTCGACGTTGTGGGTACTCGCAGTTGGAAAGTCCTCGGTTTAAGAACACTTGCTGAATATTACGATTCGAGAGGCGACAGCGAAAACGCACTTCGTTACTTTAAGCTCTACTACAAAGGTAACAAAGCGCTGTTGTTTGATAAGCGTCAGAGCGATATCTTTTTACTAGAGCAAGATTTCACCACGGCATCATTAGCCCAAGAAAATGAACTGCTTAACGCAGAAAAAGAGCTTGGTGAGCTGACGTTAGATAAGCAGCAGTTACGAAATCGAATTGTTGTCGCGTTGGGAATAATGGTGATGATCAGTGTCGCATTGTTGTTGATAAGGCTTCGCAGCATTCAAAGTAAAAATAAAGCGTTGGTCACCCAATCTACAACGTGTGCGCTAACGGGTTTATACAACCGACGCTATCTAGAGCAGTTGTTAACTCAGCCAATGACATTTAATACTTCACGGTTTGGAATCAGTTTAGTTATTTTAGATCTTGACCACTTTAAGCGCGTTAATGACACCTTTGGACATGATGTTGGTGATGAGGTATTAGTGGAAGTCGCAAGGCGAGTTAAACAACATTTGCTTCCGAATGACGTAGTGGCTCGCTGGGGTGGTGAAGAATTTGTCCTGTTGCTATCTGGATCCGTCGATCCTGAACAACAATTGAACGTTATCCGTTTAGGCATTGCTGAAACGCCAATTGATACGCACTCCGGTTCTTTAGACCTCACCACATCGATAGGGGCGTCGATTGGTATTGCTCATGAGCAACTCAATCAAGATACTTACAAGAAGTACCTCAAAGCCGCGGATGATGCATTATATCAAGCGAAGGAGTCGGGTAGGAATCAAGTCATCATCGCTGAAAGTTAATCGCTAATCAGGAAACAAAAAGCCATTCTGATCTTCGTGAGATAAGAATGGCTTCTGGAACACTCTGAGATCGCTAATATCAAAATTTGAGTGAAAAGTGGGGTTTACTTAGCGATATGTCGAGTTTATCTATATCAACATTTTCTAAATGAGTTATTTAGCGGCACCTTGCAGCATTTCAACCAGTTCGCCCTCTGTAGCCGGTTCTCTTGCCAGTTCAATCACCGCGGAAGCACCGCCTTTTAACATATAAGCTCGAGTTCCGCAGTGGTCATAGTGGAACCATTTACCGTCTACACATACGTCCGTATAACATCTTGGGTCTTGTTTGAGTTCCATATCAATTTCCTTATTAACATTTGCCTAACGTTTTTCAGACTAGTTGATCACAAATTTAGGTAAATTGATCTAAATCAATCTAGAGTGTAATTGATGATTTGATTATCAAATAGGAGAGGTGTGTCTAGCGTATGAGCGACCTCTTGTTGATTACAGCATTCAAAGGTCGTGATTATGGTTGGCAACTCTCGCTCTTTTGCTTGCCACGTGAGGCTTTTCTACATACGCTAGCCACTCTCTTAATCCCTATACAGACGTGATTGTGTTGGAAAATGACTAATATCTTTATCGTTGTAATTGTTCTGGTTGTGTTCTTTTACTTTATCCAAAAGTATCTAGTGAAGCATGACGACACCAAAGATCATGCCTATCAGAAAAAAGGGTCGTTGATGTCGGCGCAACAGGCGACATTTTATAACGCACTTAAATCTGCAGTGGGTAACCATGGCGAAGTGTTTGCCAAGGTCAGCATGTCGAACGTTCTTGTTCCAGCTAAGGCGAACAACAAGAAGAATTGGTTTATCGCCAACAACAAAATCTCACGTAGTTACTTTGATTTTGTCGTCTGCGACCCGCGAACGTTAGAGCCCCGCGTGATCATCGAACTTGATAACGGCAAAGAGCTCAACAAGGGAAAGGCCGATCGAGAAAAGCTACTGATCCACGTGTGTAAATCGGCAGGATTGCCACTGATTGGTGCATCTATTAAACACAGCTACCAAGTGAGCCGTTTGAAGAGGTTACTGGCAGCACACATCGATTTAATCGAGCCATCAAAAGAAGTTCGATTCTGTAAGAAGTGCGGCAGCCCGATGATCATCAAACTGGCCAGCCAAGGCGATTACAAAGGCCGACGATTCTTCACTTGTAGCCGTCAACCAAACTGTACGTATACAGAGAACTACAACGTTGTATTCGATGTGGATGAAGATTCTAACTAATATCTTGAGTTAAAATGCTTTATTAGAGGGGTAAGACACGAAACAGGCAGATGTATATAGCTATTGAACTAGAGGCGAAATGTGATCTACTTCAAGCCATTGATCTGCTTTGTGTTTAAAATTTATTCTGATTGTTGTTTTTAAAAGCAAACGAACCGTTTTGTGCAAATTTATCCTTGCACGCTACCCATTCACTCGTTATTATCCATCTCGTTCTGAAGCGTTAGCCACTTAGTAAAGCGGTTAGTTAAGTTTCAAAGCATTGCCCGCTTAGCTCAGTTGGTTAGAGTACTTGCATGACATGCAAGGTGTCACTGGTTCGAGTCCAGTAGCGGGCACCAAATTATACGAAAGAGCCCACCTAGTGTGGGCTTTTTTGTGCCTGTAGTTCCTTGTTTTATCAGGCTCTTAGCTATTTCTTGGTCCCAAGAGATCCCATGATGTGTTGTAAAATCCACCGTTTAAAGTAATCTCTGAAGTAGTCTTTTAAGATCTAAGCAATTTCGAGGTTACTTCAGGGGGGTTACGATGGCGAAAAAGGTACAGCCTTTAACGGCTACTCAAATCAAACAAGCAAAGCCTAAAGAGAAAGAATATAATTTAGGTGACGGTGATGGATTATCATTGAAGATTAAGCCTATAGGAACAAAACTATGGCGCTTTTCTTATTATCACCCTATTTCACGAAAGCGCTTGAACCTAGCCTTAGGTAAGTACCCTGATATCTCCCTAGCCAAAGCAAGAACTAAAGCGATTGAGGCAAGAGAGCTTCTTGCAGACGGTATTGATCCTAAAGAGCATCGTGATAATACGCTTAGAACAAAGCAGCTCGAGCTATCAAACACATTGCAAGCAGTATTTGATGACTGGATTGAAGTTAAGAAAACAAGCGTCAAAGAGCAAACGGCTAAGAAATTGAAGCAACGCATTGAGAAGTACCTCTTACCTGACCTAGGTAAGTTTCCCCTTGGTGATATAACAGCCCCTCAAGCGATCAAAACAATTAAACCCATTGCGAACCAAGGTAAATTAGAAACAGTAGGACGCTTGTGTCGCAACCTCAATGAGATAATGACCTTTGCAGTAAATACTGGTGTGATTGAGCACAACAAGCTCGCAGGCATTGGTAAAGCCTTTGAAACAGCTAAGGTGACCAATCAAGCTTCGTTAACTCCTGATGAACTTCCTGAGCTCCTCAAAACAATCAACTACGCGTCAATTAAACCTATCACTCGCTGCTTGCTAGAATGGCAACTTCATACTATGACAAGACCAACTGAAACGGCCGGGGCACGTTGGGATGAAATTGATAAAGAAAATATGCTTTGGGTTATTCCTGCTGAAAGAATGAAAAAGGGGAGAGTACATACTGTCCCTTTAACAAAACAAACTCTAGATCTATTAGAAACTATTGATTTCATCACAGGTGATAGTGAATACCTTTTCCCTGCAGACAAAAGTAACAAAAATCACATCAACAAAGAGACAGCAAATAAAGCATTAGTAAGAATGGGCATGAAGGGCAGGCAAACTTCTCACGGTTTACGCGCATTAGCTAGTACCACTCTAAATGAACAGAACTTTGACCCAGACATTATTGAAGCTGCACTTTCTCATGTAGATAGAGATAAGGTAAGAAGCGCATACAACCGTACTGATTACCTTGAGCGTCGTAAAGTTCTCATGGCGTGGTGGAGTGATCATATTGAAGGGGCTGCAACGGGAAGCTTGTCGATGAGTGGTAAAAAGAGCCTTAAGGTTGTGGGTTAAAAGGTACATGAAATTTGATTTTAATAAACGTTCATTACGTTGTAACTGATGTCCTTCATTGAATTTAAAGGCTGGGCATTGGCATAGAGAACGGTTTTTCTATGGCGCATATAGCCTAAATAATTTCAGACATATGTCATTTAAGTGAAATCTATTTACTTGTAAGGTGCCAATATGTCAAACGTAACCACTCGCTTAATTCGTCTCAATGACGTACTAATAATGACCGGCTTATCAAGGTCGGGAATGTATCGCTCTATAGAAAAACAGCAATTCCCATCACAGGTGCCAATTGGAGATAGGGCCGTCGCATGGGTAGAAAGTGAGGTTCAAGACTGGATTCTTGATAGGGTTGCTCACAGGTAACAAGTTATGTGGCGGAGAAGGAAATTGCTCGCATAGTGGTAACGAATAGCAGTTACAATAAACTATTTATAAGGTCTTCGCCGTCCTACCAATCTTTTGATACGTAGTCTTGCGTCCCTGTCGTTCAATGACTTTTGTAAGGTTGCATTCTTCGCCTTCAATTCTTTTATCTCTTTTTTCAGCTCCTCAATATCCAACAGTTCTCCTAATAGTGAATCAATCGCGTGCTCTTCTCGTTCCAGTTTTGGAAGCAAAAGGTTGGCCTCGAATTTCTTGTTTTTGTTCTTTTTTATTAGGTTAACGGCAGCCACAAGCGTTTCATTCACTACGTATGTTTTAGATACTTTCAGCCGTTTAGATAGGAAGTTGAGGCACTTTTTTGCATTTGGGGATAGTAAAAATGTTGACGTTTTTTCACGCTTTGAATGACTACGCCATGCACTTCTTAACAGGTTCACCTTGTGCTTGTCTTTGTCACTAATATAGCTTTTACAGGTCCAATTGTCGATGAAGTTTTGAGCAAAGCTTTCATCGGTTTGGATGTCTTTAGTGCGATTTTTTTTTGCTATTTCTTCTATCCATGTCTGTCTTTTAGCATAGCTTTTTAACCACGTTGCCATTTCTAGGTTGTCTGACTTGAACCAACTCATTCTACTTTTTAGCGATTTTTCATCCATAAAATAATACACCTATTATCCACTCTCAAACGATAGTAAATGTTCCGTGTTTAATTTTAAAACTTTATTTTAAATACGTTTTATATTTGTGATTAAGGTGGTTTTAAAGTTTGTACAGTTTTTCTATTATTAGGCACAAATAGGGTTTATATAGTGGTATCTAGGGTTGTGTCTGATGGCTGTTGTTAAGTTTCTATCTGAGATGAAGCATATTTCTCCTGAGGGAAGATACTTATTTTTAGCGATAATTTGCGAGCAAATTAACAAGAGAAACGTGTCGGCAGATATGTCGGTTTCACATCTACGTGAAAGTTTCGGCGTCTCTCATAAAGTCGTTTCTGAATTGCTTGTTTATCTTCAATATCATCACTTAGGGGAAATGAAAAAAACAAAGCACGGGAAGCACGAATTCATTTTTGATTCAATCTATTTAGACTCATTGAAAGAGGGGGGCTTTCTATCTATTCATGAAGCATTTTTTGAGGCTTTTTCACCAAAAGTTCAAACAGTTCTAAAAGGAAAAAACCTCAAACTTAGGCCCTCAAACCTTCTTTTGATCGGGATATTTATCTTCCATGCAAATGAATTGGGCTTTATTCAGTCATCCATCACTGGAAATGAAGAGCTGCTATCAGAAAGTAAGATTCGACGTTTAATGGGGGGGATTAATCAGAGTCGTTTGAAATCTCAATTAGCAACACTGCGCAAAATAGGGTTTATTAAAAGAGAGGCTGGTGGTGGTGTGTGTCCGATCTACTTCGGCAAGTTTGGCAAGCGATATCAGGTTGATTTAGGCTTTTTCTCGTCGCAAGAAAGTGAAAATGCAAGGAGAGCCATACCTAACAAGGAAGCAATAAAAAACGTGAATGGCTTAATATATGAGACGCCTGAATGCTACCTGATCTATCAAACAGCAAAAGAGTGCTCTCTGAAATATGAATTTGATTTTGAACTGCCCTTCAAGCTCTCTTTTTTGATAGGTAAAAAGATCAACCTTGATAAGAGGCTTGAAAATACGAAATCTAAACGTATAACTGAGGCAGATTTCGTTGATGAGTTTGATCTGTCGCGACTAGCGTGCGATCCCTTTTTCAGAGTGGATGGGCTTACTTTAGGCATCTTGGCTAAATTAGAAGTTTTGACGGCTTTGATACTGATGAACCATTGGCAAGCATTGACCAGTGAAACGTTCGATAAGCTCGATAAGTTACTGGAGGATGATTCCGAAGTTCAGCAAGTTGTTCAAGAAGGTTCGATATTTACTCAGAAGTACCTCAAGGAGCCAAATGATTCTGTGTTATTAAAAGACGTGCATACATTTTGGAAGAATAGTTTGCTCTCTCTTTCTTCAGGGTTAGCAATGTCGTTGGCAAAAGTGATTCGAGGGCATTGTTCCCAAGGTGCTCGTCTGAACATGGTCAACTTCTTGATGCATGATTTTCAACACTACGCACCGAGAAAGGGGAAGTATCCTTCCTGTAATATTTCAGCGTCATATGTTGTTGATGGCACCTATTACGACTTAAATATCGCCAGTTCTAAATTTCATGATAGTCCAACTCTTCGAAGCGGGCGTTTACTTGATTTGGATTGTGAGAATCTATTTATAAAGGAGCATACCTATATCTATTTTGGCGAAGGTTAATACATGACCGCTTAGTACTTAATTTCAGAGTAGCCTCAATTGCTTGAATCTAGTGTTTATTACTCAAAATTGATTGAACTGTCACGTTGACATCATTTGCGTTTGGTTAAACCTAGAATGCAATGGTTCGACAGGGGCATGTTCTGATCTCGTTATTGCGGTATGGTAATATTACGTATATATCATTTATCAACTTACCCTTACCAAACACAATTCAATAAAGATACTTACCTCATTAAATAACCGCTCCCAATCATCTTATACCAGAGACATTCACCCCAAAGGTATAATGATGAAAAAATTTAAAATAACGACCAATGATACATTCAATGGATTGCCAATCTTAAAGCTAAAAGGCGGTTTAGTTAGTAGCTATCTTGATAAGTTGTATGAGACGATTGATAAAGCCGTTACACAATATCCTCGAACGACAGCCATTAGAGTAGACTTGCGTTTAGCTAAGTCTTTATTGTTTGATGACTCTAGTGTCATAAAGAACTTTATCGCTTCGCTGGATGCTCAAATTCAAGCTGATCTCAGTCGAAAAAAAAGGAGAGGTCAAACGGCTCGTAGTTGTAAGGTTCGATATGCTTGGTGTAAAGAAAGAAGCACGTCATTGAGTCACCATTACCACCTTGTCTTGTTATTGAATAAAGACGTCTACCATTCTCTTGGAAGGTTTGATCAAAAAGGCAATTTATCAGACATGATAAAGAAGGCGTGGTGTCGAGCGTTGGATATCAAAGCCAATGAAGGTGATACCTTAGTCCACTTCCCAGACAACCCTACCTATTGGTTAGAGCAAAAGTCAGATAAATTCTACCAACAGGTGGATAACCTGTTTAAACGGGTCAGCTATTTGGCTAAGGTTGAGACCAAGCAATCTGGGAATAGATCACGAAGTTTTGGGTGCTCTCGAACTTAAAAAAATGAGGGCAAACCATCGCCCTCATTTAATCCTTATAAACAATTAATTTTGAGTGACGGTTTGCATCTTAATAGCCGTTATTGAACTCACTTCTTTTTCCGTTGTAGTACCAGCGTCAAAGTTGATGTAGTACTCGGTAAAGGTCCCACTTGGATATTGATAGAACATCAGTTCATTATCGCTGACGACGGCCATTCGTTCGTTGGCATCGAGTTTAGTACCACTAGAGGCACCGATTGTCGTTATAGCGGGTTGGCTAAATTCAGCCTTACTGATATCAAAACGCATGAAGCTAGGCAGTGCATTATTATCATCTGCACTTGAGTACATGCAGTACAGTGAGGTTTGGCCTGCATTGGCTACGTGGCCACTATGCGCTTTAGAGGGTTCGAGTTGTGTAATGGTTTTGGTTGTGTCATCGAACTGATACACAGAGCAATCTGAATGCATTTTATAATCACTACGGACCACACTCATGGAGGACGGTCTGTACCCATTGGTGGTCCATAGAGCATCGGTTTGGTTTAAGGTAGTTCCATTCAATGTAAGCTCTATAAGTGCATCATCGGAATCTCGAATTGCATAGAGTTTATCTGCGTATAGAAATGGAACAGACAACAGTGACGTATCGTAACTAAAGTTGTGCTCTGTACCGTCTTGCTCTACCCACGTTAAGCTATCGCCACTCCAAGGAACAGTGACAATATCACCAGTTGATAGAATTACATTGTTTCGGAAGTAATCATCAAAGACTTTAGAAATGGTAAACGTCCCATCAACAAGTTCGGCTTTATGAAGGCTGAGTTCATCACTGTGCCTTAAGTAAATACGCGTGCTATCTCCGTTGTGGGAAAAGCGTGTGTTGGTGACCCAAGCCTCATGTTCAGCTTCGACCTTCTTATAGATAGGAACGCCGCTCTCGACTAATGGATAAAGATCACCGGTATTTTTGTCCTGTATGAGGGTGTAACTGCCTTCGTACACCACGTCATCCACGGTGACGGTGACATTACTCATGTTGATTGCGGAGTAGGTGGTATTGAGGTCGACGATCATATCGATAGTTGGAGTCGCAACACTCTCAGTATTATCGCCTTCGAAACTAATCGAGCTTACTTCACCGCTTTCAGGGTTCTCATAAACGTATGCACTTTGCCCGTCATCTAAAGGCGTATTGAACATAGCTGCTCTAGAATATGCACGATAGCCAGTCAAATCGTGAGCGCGAGGCTTAAAGGTTTGAAAACCATCATTAACAACACTCATGCTTGATAATGAGCGCGTTGTGTCTCTAGGTGGGGTATTGCTATTGGAGCCCCCTCCACAAGCTGTCAGAGCTAAAGCAATAGAGCTGATGAGAGTTGTCCTGAGTAACTTAGTATTTTTCATGATCATTCCTTGTGTGGTTGTGTGAACATTTGTCTTTAAGTGTTGGTTCTCGTTTAGGTGTAATGACCTCAGATAGTGAAAATCCCTTTGGATAGGTAAATCCGAATGTACTGATGTAAATGTCTTGAATTTGATTTAAAGGGACAGCGCAAACATGGCTTTGGAATTGGTAGATCAATTGAAGGGCTTCACTCTCTAACACAAGCCCAAGTGGACAGATGTACTGGAGAGTTTGTTCGCTGTTTAGATGGAGGCGAATTTCACGCTGGTAATAGATTGCAAGACAAAGCTTGTCAAAGAGAGCGTCGTCATAACCTTCTTCCTCATCAATTAATCTGTATCGAATATCTATACGTGGACCTTGGTTGTGGTCCGTTAACAAAAAGGGTGCAAAAGCGCATTGCATACTTGATAGGTAACTTTCAGGAAGTGTTGCTTTTAAACTCTCAAAAGCAAACTCAAGAAGTACAGATTCTTTAGGGCCCATGAATACATTGGGTTGGGAGCTTCGATGATAGCTATAGGGGAGGGTTCTATCGTCTTTTTCAATATCTAGGTAATCCGTCAGAATATTCAAGCAGCGTTGTACGGTACGTTTCGAACGCTTAATCCCAGTACTCGTTAATCGTTCATGAATTTCATTAACTGTAACTTTTCGTTGAGTCGGTATGTGGGAGTAAATTTCAAAGACTAACTCTATATGTTCGATGCGTTGTCTGTTTGGTTTAGAAGACATGGGACCACCAAAATTTAAACATGATCAATCGCCTCATCACTTAAAAGTGATGAGCTAAAGAATCAACTTGACTAGGGATCGGCTGGTGGCCACACAGCCTGATGCAATTACTTTTTGTAGTTAATGACGAGCTTCTTAGCTAGAGGGTACTTAGCTATTTCATAATCTGGGTTTCTTGTGGCTAAATTATGCGCCGATATTGCGGCTGCTGAAGCTAGGCCAAAAATGACAGCAGGGCCGGAAGCCAAGGTAGCAGCCATCGTTGTAGAGCGACCTGCTGTGTATATTCGACAAGATAGATTTTGAGCTTCTATAAGCCGGTCTATCTTTTTCACCGTCTGAGAGAAGTTTTTTACCCGAGTTAAGGTGAACGACTCTTTTCGTTGGATTAAAGCGATGAGCTCTTCATCATTGGTATGATGCAGTACATTACTTGTGGTCATTGTGAATCCTTAGTTGGGTGTCTATGAACCATCACTGATGGCATTAGGATAAGGATGGGTGAGACAAATAACGTCTCACTCAAATAGCGGATAATGATTATGTGAAATGGGCTGTATATTTGAATTTAAATGATCTCGGGAAAGGCCATTATTTATCCTTTGCTGCTTCTAGAATTTCACTCAGTAGATAACCTCTGTTCATCAACTCAATAGTGGCTAAGAGCCGTTTTAGGTGAGTAGAAGAAAGGCGTTGGACGAATTCAAACAGTTCGTGATCTGAGCTTTGCTCTACCTCCTTTTTAAAGTGCTGATACTGTTCATTAAGGTAATGACAACTCATGAGAGCTACTCTGATGAGCGCTTTTGTGAGCTGCTCTTTCAAAGGGGGGATATTGGGCATGGTTGGTATCACTTATCGGTAATGTCATGATAAGTCGTGGGGTGAGAGTCAATGATGGAAATTCATTCAGGCCTTGCTACATATAGGGTTAGCTCTCTCCGAAGCACGACTTCTTGATGGCTGTAGTGGTCCGGTGCCTTTCTATCGTGACATAGACCCGGACGGGTTGTTCTCTCATTACGAAGTGATAGATATAGAGTCAAACGCTTCCATGTCGATGTAGTTTAAGAAGTTATCCTGCCAAAGCTCGAACATCTCTACAGCGGAATAGTTACCCTTGATTGGGCTCCATCCCCCGAACTCTGTAAAGAACGCTTGGTCTCGAAAGTCAAAGTCTAGACATCGCGCCAATTCTGGATACACATTCCCAGCGTAAGCAAAATCAGTGATGTATTCGACATTCCATAAACCACTGGAGATCTGTGTCATCGCGATTTCAACAGGGTGAAATCCACCAGCTTCTGAGCTGTATGAACTATCTCGAAAGTTGAACGTCAGGTAAGTACTTTGAGCTATTGACTCACTCTGGGTTAATTGTTGTTGAAAATGGTTGTTTAACAGTGCGTGAAGTTTGTCTGACACAGGTAAACTTGATGGGTGAAAGAGCAGTGTAGACATATTGATGTCTCCTTGAATTTAGATGAAAGAGTGTGGTGATTGGTTAGCCTTAGCGGACTTGAGTGAGCTGTATGTCATCGAAGACATGCTGAGTTAAATGCTCATGGAAGGCGCACATCCAGGCTTGGAACACTTTTGTTGTGACAGGGTGGCTCAGGCTGGCTGCCCCCGCATCTGGTTGATAGCACCAGTGATTAAGTAGGTGGAAATAGAGGTACACATCGAGCGAGTCGGTGGCTTTGTCTTGATAAGTAAAATTGGCCACGAAAACCAAATTCCAATCAGAGCGTGAATTCTCCCGCTTTAACTGAATCTCTACAGGAGCGACCCCTTCCTTTGTTTTGTAGTAGCTAGTATTTCGGCAGTTGAGTGCAATGCGTGTCGTGTCTTTAGGAATCGAGTAGCGAGCGATGGTTTGCTCTAACTGCTGGTGGAGTTTGCTATTGAGGGTGATGTCACCATAGTGTTTCTTAATCATAACCAGCCCCTCTCTGCAAACGATGTGCATTGTTCCCCGACAACAATATGATCCAGAACTCGAACATCAATGAGCGCTAAAGCATCTTGCAATCTCATCGTGATGCGCTTGTCTGCTTGGGACGGCTCAGGATCGCCTGATGGATGGTTATGAGCAAAGATAACCGCCGCCGCATTGGCCTTCAGAGCAGTCTTTACAACCTCCCTTGGATAGACGCTTGCCGCATCAATCGTCCCTTGAAACAACTCTTCAAATTCAATTAATCGGTGTTGGTTATCTAGCAACATGACGGCGAACACTTCGCGTTCACTGCCGCCTATCTTAAATCGCAAATAGTCTCGGGTAGCTTGTGGGTTGGTAAATACATCTCCTCGTACGTAACGCTCTTCTAATATCTCTGCTGCCTTTTCTAGAACGCGATGTTCATGCTCTTGCTGTGAGAGTAGTGGTGGTGAAAGTGTTCTCATTTTGGTTCTCCTTTAATCAGGCTTTAGGTTATTCACTTTAATGACATATACCTCAAAAAGGTTTGAATCAGAGTCAGCCTAGCAAGCCTCATTTTTTTTAACACTATCTCCTTATCCCATGAGGACCACAGGCATAGGAGAACGTCCCATGAGATTTTTAAAGCTAAAAGAAGTGATTGAGAAAACCGCATTAAGCCGCTCGGCGATATACAGAAAAATGGACGAGGGTGATTTTCCTGTATCGGTCAGCTTGGGAGATAGGGCGGTTGCTTGGGTAGAAGAAGAGGTGAACAACTGGATGGAAATGCGCTTGGCTCAAAGGGCAAGTCATTAAACTGAATTAACGCTAAGACACAAATTAGGGCCTTACCAAAATGGTAGGCCAAAACTTGAACAGAGGAACAAGACTATGAACGAAGAAAACTGTGCAATCTATATCGGTATCGCAACATCAAAAGGAAATGCATCAAACCTACAGGGTGGGGTTGGTATCAGTGTTTATAACTATGATGAGCAGCTAGTTGACGAAAGTAATTGGTCGATAGGTGGGACTACGGATAGTTCAGAGTTAGAACTTATTGCTTTAATAGAAGCGATGGCTTATGCCAAGGATGGAGACTGTTTATATTCTAACAGTGAGTATTGTGTGAAAGGGTTCAATGAATGGTTAGATAACTGGAAAGCAAAAGGGTGGCGCAAATCAGATAAGAAACCAGTAGCGAATAGTCATTTGTGGAAGAGAATCGATAAGCTTCGTGCGAGTAAGTTTGTTGAAGTAAGGCGTGTACATAAGGTCTGGGGTTTTGATCCGATGGGGAGAGCGGGGGATATGGCAAGGGAAGCACTTTGAGTGTTCGGTCACACGGAGTGAAAAGGTGTTGAATATGAAGTCTGGGTTAGGAAGTGCTTAAGTTGACCTACCCCAGCACAATTATAAGATTGCAGTAATTCAACGTGTTGTGTTGGCTATGAAGAGCCCGATGTTTGCCAACATACTGATAAAGCTTGATATCTCACTTTCTTCGCAAAAACATAAAAGATGTGAATTTCTTCAGGAAAAATTAGCGGAATATGAACACGTACACACTAAATTAGGTAGAATGCTTAGTTATACAGTATTGAGTCTAAGTAACAGCGTAAGCTATCCTGGTTATCACCTGTACTTCTGTCTACCTAATATTTTCATGGGGTTATAAAACTTGATTGATTTACGAAGCGCACTTAGTGTGATGTCAAAATCGTCGCCATATGCAGTCTCTACAGAGCGAGACGCAACAATATCAACTGACTTAGATGCTGTAAAAAAGTATCTTTATGTACAAACAGATATAGAGACTGACTTTGTTAAGCAATTGAAAGGACTATCCTCAACCGATAAGAAAATCATTTTTTTGTGTGGTAGTAGTGGTGATGGCAAATCCGAAATACTGACAAAGTATAAGAAAGAGTATCAAAATAGAGCTGACTTCCATCTCGATGCAACCCATAGTTTTCGTCCGAGTGATTCGGCTATTGAAACGCTGGATGAATTGTTTACTGAGTTTAACACTACACCGAAGCCGCTAGTTGTAGGCATCAATACAGGTATGTTGGGTAACTATGCTGAAGAAGGCGCGGTGACCGAAGTAACATCATCAATCAAAGCTTTTTTAGAGAAACAGCCGACCTTAGAAAATCATATCTTTTTAGATTTTGAAGACTATCCTAAATTTACGTTAGAAATTGACGGTCATACTTCTAAGTTTGCAAAAGATCAACTACTAGCTCGTGAAGGCGAGAAAGATCTGAACATTGATTTACTTTTTAAAGCTCGTTTTAAAAAAGATTGATTAATCAGTGGCGTAAACGCGGCTAAATTTTAATTTATCTTCTTTCAGGCTTTAAACACACAAATAATTGGAACATTGAAATCAATATTTTTGGAGTACCACTTGAATTTACATGATGCTCTCGGAGTTTTATCAAAATCTTCTAAATACTCAGTCTCAACTTTACGGACAGAGAATAATGTAGATGAATTGCAATATCTGAAAGATCACTTATATATTACACCAGAGATACAATATGACTTTAAGATTGCTTTGCAAGCAGCAGTCGATAATCCGATTCCAAAAAGAATTATATGTCTTTGCGGAAGTTCTGGAGATGGAAAGTCTGAAATTCTAACTCAGCTGTATAGAGAGTTTTCTTCCGAGATAGACTTTCACCTAGATGCTACTCATAGTAGCAGCCAACATAAATCTGCAATCGATTGTTTAGATGAAAAGTTTGATGAGTTTAAACTGAGCAATAAGCCTTTAGCGATAGGCATAAATATTGGTATGCTTCAAAAGTTTATTAAACAAGGTAATGATAGGCATAGTGATATAAAAGAGTCTTTTGAAGAGTATTTTAAAAATAGACATGTAAAGGGGTTTGATGCTCGATTGGTTAGCTTTTATGATTTCGAATGTTATCCCAGATTGAATTTCTCATCTTCTAAGATAACCTCTGACTTCATATCAAAATTTTTAGTAAAACTCACAGAAGAAACACGAGAAAATCCTTTTTATAGAATTTATCAGTTAGAAAATAAATCTAGCTCATATGTTGCAAAAAACTTTGAGGTTTTATCATTACTCTCATTTCAAAAGAAATTAATTGAACTCTTTGGATTGGCAAGGCTAACGGAAGAGCAATTTCTTATTCCTAGAGTATTTGTAGATTTCATTTATCAAATCTTAACCATTGAAAATAAAGATGGAATTATTGGTAATGTTTTTTCTAAGTTTGATAATGAATTTAGTCGCTGTTTTGCTAAAGTAGACCCTATTCATATTCGAAGCAAAGCACTAGACAACTTTTACTTAGAATATACGACACATACTTTGTCGGCTGAAGTGCAAAAAGATATTGAAATTATTTTGTCTTTAGTGAACTTTAGCTTGTCACCTGAAGGTATTGTCAGAGCTTCCTATCTTTTAGAGGAAGAAAGTCTTGATTCATCTTTATCAGAAATATCTAGAAATTCTTATTTAGCCTGCTCTCTTAATAACTATCTCAATTTAGTTAATATCTTTAAAAAAACAAAACTCACAGATGAAGATGAAGATGTTTGTTTGAATATTATTGAAGAAATAATTGTGAAATCTTCATTAGATTACGCTAATCGACTATTGCCTTCAAAAGCGGATGGTTTTATCGTAAGTAGAAACTTAGACGATTACTCCATCTGTAATAAAGTGAATATCCAAGCTGATGTTGAATGGATTGAAAAGCATAAGCTAACTACTACAGACTTCATTCCTATTCCGCTGATTATTAATAATGGTGACTCACCTTATATTTTCAATATTGATCTAAACACAATGATTCAAGCTATATACATATCAAATGGCTTTAGACCTAACCGTCAAAGCTTGGAAGGCGTAGCAAAGCTTGATGAGCTAATTTCTCATATTATAGATAAAACAATAAAAACAGATGCAATGAAAATAATCAGTGATAATAAAGTTATATCTGTTAGTAAGAATAGACGTAGGTATACGGTGGAGCGTTAAGATGGAAGATTTTACTACAATAGAAACGTCTATATCAGATATTGGCAAGCTTATCGAAAAAAACAACTTATCAGCTTATAGCAATGTAGCTGATCAGTTTTTACCTATAGGCCCTCAAACACTGAAAGATCATAAGTTAGACTGGGAGCTTGTATATCAATCTTTAATTGAAGATTTGTATCAGCTATCTTTAGGAGGTAGGGACAGAAATACGCTCAAAGATGAAGTATTAGATTCATTTAGAAATAGTCGAGATACCAGAGATTTAGTTGAGGTTTTTGATGAGCTATATTTATCTTCAAATACACTAAGTAATATCACTCCACTAGCGTACTTAGTTGGTAAAAAAGAAGCTCCATCTGCCAGAACTAAAACGATGATAAATATTGTTCAGGGTCTTGTAACATCGCCTTTAATTGAACATATGGCTTCTTGTGGAAATAATCCGCTAGAGTCATTGTTAATAGAGAAGATAGAAGACCTTTGCCAAGCCAAGGCCTTCGGTGAAAATCGATTGACTTATTTACCCTTTTTGGCAGAAGTATTTTCGAAAGACATAAAAGCACTGACAAGAAGCCCAAGTTATTTTCTGGCTGAATTAGAAAGCTTTATTAGCCTTTATACTTTCCTTTACCTTACGCAGCTTACTAACCAGGTTTGTATCCCAGATAATCGATATAAAACACCTCAGGCAAGGCCTCTCTATTTTATTTTAGAAACAGAAAGAGCAAGTAAAGAAAGGCATGAATGTAACCAATATGGTTATGATTTTTTGTTTAGCAAAACTCGTGGTATCGCTTTTAACCTTTTTCCTTATTTAGGCTATTTAAATCGACTATCAAAGAAGCCAAGCTGGCAGTTAACTAAGTATGATTTCACATCCAAAGTTAATGAACTTAATTGTTCCGTAGCGAAGTTATTTGACGAATTATACCAGGATGAAGAACTCCCTCAATCGGCCATAAACTCTGGGCTTACTTTACAAAAGCTGATATTTGATAGAACTTCTAGAAAAGATGCTAACAAGAAAGTTGTTGAAATTTTCGAGAAAAAATTTGCCGCAGAATTTATCACTGACAGAAAGGCTGCCGGTAAGTACTTTGTATTAAATTCAAACATGCTTTTGTTGCTAACTAACTTGGTTATAAGTGACTCACCAGAAAGAAAGCTTCTGATAGATGATGTGATTGAAGGGTTTAGAAAGCGCGGTATTTGGTTAGATTTAAAGTCTAAAAAAGCATTATTACAATTCTACGAAAACGTAGGGAATATTGAAAAATTAAGTGACAGCGGAGATGCAGTTTATGTCAAAACTACCATTTGAAGAATTTTTAGCTAAGTTGTTTTGTCAATTTATAGCACAGTCAAATTCACTAAATAGTAAATATCACTTTAGTAGCTCTGATCCTGCTCAATCGATTAAATTGTATAATGGGTTTAAAAGCTTAAATTTTAAATCTTTGCCTGTTGGAAAATCTTTATTGAACTATATCGAGATTGAAAATGGTAAGAAGGTTATTGTTATGTTGCATCACCTAGGGGAGCAAGATAATAATTCTAATCATGAAGACTTTATAGCCAGTATTAGAGATGAGCTGAATGATATTGAAAATGCAGTCCTATTTGTAATTAATAATAGCTCCTTAGAAACACTAACATCTACATTTACAGATGTTAGTGTAAATCATAGTGTTTTCACACCTAAATATGTCAATGAAGCGCTGGTTGAACATGCTTCGGGTATTAAAGATGAATTGATTTTTAATTACTTGGTTGCTCGTGAAGAGAAAAAAATAAAAGAGCAAAATCTAAGTATATTTGGATATGAATCACTTTATAAATCGATTCATAAAGATAAAATAGACCTTAAAGAACACGGCCTTTTTTCGGAACCGAGATTATCAGAGATAGATGATGAAAAGGTACTTAAGAAAGAGTTAGATAGGAATGCACGCCTATCTCAAGTTATAAATTCTAGAGTCCATGATTTTGGTGACGAACCCGTAGAGCTTCAAAGACAACTCGAAGAAGAAGGACTCAGTGAACGTTACATTAGAGAAAAAGTTATTAAGGGCAACATAAAAGATGAAACTTTTTCTGAAATAGAAGCGGAAATTGAGCGGAATAAAGATAGAAACTTAGATCTTGTTGATATAGAAATAAACGGACAAAAGCTGGAAGACTGGAAAACTGGAACTTCAAAAAAATATGTTTCTTTAATTGGGGAAGTCACTTCTAATGTCATTGAATTAAAGATAAGAATGACAAGGGGAGAACCATTACTTAAACCTGACCAAATCACCCCTTATGGTGACTTAAAAAAGAACCAAGTCATGATATCAACCTCTAATCATGATCAGCACTCAACACTCAATGTAAAACTGCCATTTGACGGTAATCCATTATTTTTTCAGTTAAAGTTAAAAAGACCTTCGCAAAGAGAATGTTTTCAATTTAGTTGCTGTTTTGTAGAAAAGGATTCTTTCTATTTACATAATTTTTTTGAAAAACTAGAAGTTGAGATAAAAAGGAATAAGGGCAAAGTTATTTTGGGGAATATTCAAGATAAAATTTCTCTAAATCCTGAGGGTTTGTATGTTCATACGTTTACAGGTTCTGAGCGTGAAATAGATTGTAAAGATATTAAGGAAATCGATTTTAGCCAGAACAATGATGAAGAAGATTTGTTAGGTGATTTTGAGTTAGTTTTAAATGAACATCGTTTACCGCTCACCATTACAGGTACAAAGGTTATTG
Source organism: Vibrio sp. QJM3NY_26 (assembly GCF_057786005.1). NCBI lineage: Bacteria > Pseudomonadati > Pseudomonadota > Gammaproteobacteria > Vibrionales > Vibrionaceae > Vibrio > Vibrio sp. QJM3NY_26. The sequence goes on from NZ_CM173515.1 coordinate 1,587,932, forward strand.
AAAGCGTGAAGCTTCCAAGTTTGTTTGACTTACAGCGAAGTACAGATATCTTTGATAATGACAGGATTCCTAAATATAAGCCTTCTAACTCAAGAGTTATTATTAGCGGAAGAGAAAAAGAGCTTTCGGTAAAAGCAAAGGAGTTGTGTGTTGATGAGTATAAAATTATTAGCGAAGGTATATTATATTTTGACGATACTGCCTCTAACACTTTATATTTAAGTGATATAGAAGCAGACTTTCCTGAGGTTGCTCAATCATATAGATCATTATTTCATTGGTTGGATAAAAATGAGACGTTGTTATCTATAACAAATTGGCCTCTAGAATTACTAAACCTAATCGAAAGTACGCTACATACTATTAAAGTTGAATTAGATAGTGTTCCTCAAGAAGCATTGAGTCTAAAAAGTCGAAACTTGTTAAAAATAGGTATGATTAAAAAAGGTGATGATGAGTTTTTTAGCCCTTTTCATCCTGTGTGTATGTCATATGCTTTAGAGTTCGCCAAATTAAGATATACAGATAGTGTAAGTTCATTTAATCGGATTCCGCAGACGACAGTAAATAAATTTAATGCTGCTGGATTACTTCCTATACTCTTTGACGAAAGCGAAGGGTTTGTTAGGACACAATCATTATCAAATAACAAGCTTTGGCTAGAAACTGTGCCACAAAAAGATTCAGGGAATAACTATGTATCATCTTTGGTACAGGAAAAGATTCAAGATTTTATAACTTGTTTCGATATGTTGTTTCAGCAAAGTGATGATGCACCTTTGATTATTAACTCTATTAATAATCAAAAAAACATTCATGTTTTTAAAGGTATTTTAAATTACTATAAAAAAGCAAAAGGTAAGGCTAAAAAGATACAAATTAACATATATGACGAGCTGTATTACCTGACCGCATTTGAAGAGTTTTCTGAAACAAGGAAAATTGAAGAACTACGAGAACTAGTTCGATTAAATAACTCTGACAAAGAAGCCATTCTTGATGATTTAATATTTAAAATGAGAAAGAATGTTACTGTTAATAAGGTGAGGGATTTTAGTGAGTATGATTATGCTCATTTGAGCTTCTTTAAGAATAATGAAGAAGTTTCGCTGAGATCTAATAATGTAAATGAAGGTAAATCAGGTATAGTATGTAATGGCGTATTATCTGGCGAAGCTTCTTACTTAGAAAATGAAGTTTTCTATACAGGTTTCGGTCTTAAGAATGTTCAATCTGAAAATCTATCTGTCAGTATAGCCTCTTTATATAATCAATTACTTTTCGCATCTCGAGACAAGTCAGCTAAATACATCAAGGGGAATGTGCCTGTACTTGCGGTGAAAGATACTTTTAGAGACAAACTATCTCAGTCATATGATTCGAGTTTATGGACTTGTATCATCGACCCTAAAGTAACCTTAGAGTTTTTTGACACAAAAGATACAATATTAATTCACTATGCTGACCAATATACTAACTCAGTCGCTTACGATGCTATTACTGTCTCATCTCGTGTTGGTCTATACAAAGACTTATTACAAAGCCAATCTGATGAATTAATTAGTTCTTTCAATGCATTAAATGGGCAGTGGCTTTTAAGTATTGTTAAAGAATCAGGTAAGAAGAAAACAGAAAATACAAAAAAACAAATTAAAGAAAAGCAAGGGATTGTAGCAGCCTATAAGTTCTTATCTAGTTTACTTGTAACTAGTGATATTACTTGGATACCTTTGTCTGTTGGTGAAATGTTAAGAGTTACAGGTAATCTAGGCCTTGAGATCAAAGATAATGATTTTGCTGCTCGACTACATAATAAGACCAAAGGCGCACTATCAGACGATATATTGTTTGTAGGTATTAAAAATGACCAACTTGTATTACTACCTCTAGAGGTTAAAACAAGAAAAAAAGGTACTGACTTTACTAAGGCAGTAAAGCAGGCAAAAGCACTATCTGATCATATGAAACGTTTACTGGAGCCTAAAACATTCAAAGGAAAAGTGTATCGCTCGTTATTTATTCAGCAAGTATTAACTCAAATAGACAAGTTTGAATTATATAGTGTTTTCCCAGAGAGTTACTTTACAGGTATACGCAACAACCCCTATAGCTTATTACAAGGTGATTACGATATTTGTGATCTTTCTAATTATCCAGAAGGTATCGCTTTAGCCGTCAATGAAGGTATGGAAAGGTCCAGAATTGAGAGTGAACTAGATGCAGAGGTTAATGTTTTAAAGATTCGCTTACCTCAAGAGTTTGTCAAAATGATCCATGAAAACTCTATAGAGAATCTATCTAAAAAATATCAAAATCACTCTGATTACCCTGAAATCAGTAAACTGAGTTTGCTTAAAGGGGAACTCACAACATTTATTAATCAAGAGCCAGAAACCGAAGATGAAAGCGTAACCACCAATAGCGTATCTTCAGCTAATGATAACAAAGAGATTTCGGTTCAAAGTAATATAGAAACTGAAGAGAAAATAGTTAATGTTGCAAAATTTGAGTATTCTAATGATTTCATAAGCATTGTTGAGAATTTGCTCCGGTTTTATGGTAGAGATATTGAGACTAAAGATGTTTTATCATTAACCGAAGGCGATTTAAAACATATTAATAGCTTTGGAACTTCTGAATTATTATCTTTTTACCGCTTAAAAGAAGCGCTTGAAAATATAACTTCCGAGCCTATAAATAAAACAGATAACAAAGAGCAACTTTCAATAAACGATGATTCAGCTAAACTGAGCACAATCAACGTTACGGCTGAGTATAGAGCATTGGTTAACACTTTGTTGAGAGAGTTTGGTGCTGACTTAACTGTAAATCAGCTAAATGATATTACAATCCTATCCTTGGAAAACATAAATGGCTTTGGAAAAGGTAAAGTTAAGAAGTTTTTTGAGTTTACTGACCAATTGAAGAAAAATGCATTTTCAATAAACCACCAAGATGATAAGCCGAAACAATTAGTTGATTTTGACCTCCCATTAGATGAACTTGAGTTTTTTCTAATTAGTGATCTTAAGAGTTTTTTCTTGCAAGAAGAAACTCGTGCGAATGATATATTATCAAGACGTTTAGGCGTTAATTGTAAAAGTGAGACACTTGAGGAAATTGGTAAAAGTTATGCCCTCACGAGAGAACGAATTAGGCAAATTGAATCAAAAGCTAAAAAGAATTTTATCGCCAAATTAAGTGTCTCACCTAAAGTTATATGGGCAATTACCAAAACTAATCTTAGTGAGTTAAGAGATCCTTTATTTCCTTCGCTACGAGACTACTTCAATACAAATAAGAATTTTTATTCGTTCTTAGAGGTGTGCTGTGCCCTTAAAGAAAATGAAATCACGAAAGTTACATCTCCTAACCTGAATAAAACTGCTTTTGAAGATTTTTGGGCCTGGAATAAATCACCTACCAATATTGAAGATTTATCTTGGTACTTACATGAAAACATGAATATCGAGCTAGCTGTAGCGGAAAACCAAATTTCTATTTGGATTCAAGAAGGTCTTCTTGAAAGAAATGAAGAAGAAATTAAGCCGCTTGCATTATCAAAAGTACCAGGAATAACTAACGCATTATTGGACTTTCCAAATGGTGATACATGGCAGAATATTCAAAACCATGCAAATTCAAAAAAAATTACTCTAGGTGATTTTTTTACAGACCGAGCAGAGCCTAGCTTAGGGTACGGAGCGGATAAAGAGTATTTATATCAATGTGCTCGCGGCACATATCGTCATTTGGCTTATCTCAGTATTTGCGAAGAAGATAAACAACAAATTTTAAATAAGGTTTACTCTAAATTAAGTGAACATAAGCACTCAGGAAGAAGCTCTGTTAACCTTTATGCTGATATATTTAAACCAGTAGGGTTTTCACATGAATACTTTACGGTTAGGCATATTGTTAGAGCTTTTGGAGAACCTTTTGGTATCTATTTTAATGGTAAATCAGGAGCTGATACTGTCAGCCTTGATAGTGAGTTTAGTTTAGCCTCTCAAAAAACAGTTTTAGTTGACTTATTTAAAGCGTCATTGAAGCCTTTATCTAAAAAGGATGTAGCATCTAAAATCAGAAGTCAGTCACTAGGTCATGCTTCCTTCTATTTAGATAAGCTGTTATCTGATGGTGACATAGTCCGTATAGATGAAACCCATTACGCGCATATTGATAATGCATTTTTCGGCGTGGATGTGGAGAAAGTCGTTAGAAAAGCAATTACATTTATAGGGAATGAGACTCGTGTAATTGAAGGCGAGAAAATTCAGACTTACTTAAACCGAAATTTGAATCTTGAATATAATAAGTATTTCTATCTTTCGCTGCTTAAAGCTAATGCAAGTCAATATGGTGCGGACTACTATTTTGTACAAAACCTGCTTTCAAAACAGCCTCTCAATGTTTCCGGACTTGCGGATTATTGTCGAGAGGCGTTAGCTTATACGTCCAATATGGTATCTGCTGTTGAGTATGTAAAAGACTATGTTTGTGCTAACGATAATGTTATTCGCAGAACATTGCATCGCTTAAGTGCGTTGTCTGAACTTAGTAGTTCTAAGTCTTCAAGTAATATTCAAAAGAAAGAATTTAACGAAGATCAAGCCCCCATTTTAGTGAGTGAACCTGTTGAGTCGTTAGGTAAAGAAGTAAGTGGTAGCCCATCAAAGCAGGGACAGTTAGAACCTGTTAATCCTCCTGCCAAAACGAATGTGCTCTCACTTGAAAATTCTAGGGTACTTATCGGGAGATCTGTTAGCTCACTTGAAGATGTCTACTGGGAGTATGGCAATAAAGAGCTCGCTAATCGACATCTAATTGTTTTTGGTCGATCAGGTCAGGGTAAAACATATTGTATTCAAGGTTTACTATTGGAAATGGCAAAGCTGCAAATGAACTCAATGGTGGTTGATTACACTAATGGCTTCTTACCGGAACAACTAGAGCCAGAGTTTATCAATTTTGTAAAACCACAGACAGATTTAGTGGCCTATCAGCCACTTGATTTAAACCCATTTAAAAAACAAGCTCAGAAAGTTGCTGGTATCAAGCTAACTGATAAGCCGCACGATGTTGCAGCAAGAGTTGCATCAGTATTTAACTCTGTCTACTCAAGCATTGGTGACCAACAACTGCCTACTTTGATTCGTACTATTGAAGAAGGTATTCAGCTTTATGGGACTGAGTATCATTTTGACCAAATGCTAAAAGATCTATTCGATGAAGGGAAGCATGGTGAAGCATTAGCGAACAAACTAGCCCCTATGGTTAAATCAAGTATATTTTCATGTAATCATGCAAGTGATGGTTGGCAAGGTGTATATGAGGCTTATCCTGCAACATCGAGGCTAATACAGCTTGCCACGTTATCTAGAGATATCTGGAGAATAGCAACGGAGTTCATCCTTTGGGATCTATATTCCTATGCCTGCGCAAATGGTAACAAGAATAGTCCGCTACCTGTTGTATTAGATGAAGTACAAAACTTGGATCAAAAGCTCGATAGTCCACTTGGTAAGATGCTAACGGAGGGAAGAAAGTATGGACTATCCTTGATCCTTGCGACCCAAACGCTAAGCAATCTTAAATCTGATCAACAGGACCGTTTATTCCAAGCAGCCCATAAACTTTTTTTTGCTCCCGCAGAAACGGAAATCAAAAGCTATGCAAATTTATTAGAGCAAGCTGTTCCTGGTTCAAGTAAAAAGGCGTGGCTACAAGAGCTTGGAAATCTGAAAAAAGGGGAATGTATTTCAGTTGGATTACATAAAAATGAGTACGGGGTGATAGAGCAGGGAGCTAAGGTTGTGAAAGTAGCCGATTTAAACTCTAGGTTATAATAACTGAGTAGTAGCTCGAAGCTAACTTGGCAGTCACCTCTCACTATTAAGTGGTGACTGTCAGATTAATTTGGTTCTGATTTTAATTTCCATCTTGTAGTTCATAATCGATTTGTAGCGTGAGAATATTTTTGAACAAGTATGTTAATAGCCTCATTAACATATGAGGCTATAAAATAACTTATAAGCTTTGTACCAATTTTAAGATACTTTTATGATTTCTTAAGGATGCAATACCATCTTCCACATGAGCAGCCCAAGCTTGCTGGTATTGCTTCGTATCCAATTCAGGGTAGTGCATCTTTAAAACTAACTCAGTCACATCACTGGTTTCACCTAGCCATGTAAACTTATCCAATACTAATGAGCCATCGAGTTTTGCTTCTATGAGGTTGTATCTAAAATCACTCTCCACAGAGCGGAAAAAAGCAATACGGGCCGATACGTTTGGAGTAACCCCTGTATAGCCTTTTAGCTTCTTCAGCTGTTCTTCTGTAGTGCGAGTCAAGTTCATGCGGTTAGGTAGCATTATACAGCCTCCTTGGTTGGCTCTTTCCAGAAGTAACCTTGTTTCAGTGATGAAGACTTGGTTGCACCATCAAAGCAGATTTCGTAAGTACGCGCGATATCATCTTGTATCATACTGGTATAGTTCTTATCAATCTCCGTATCAGTCGACAATATAACCACTTGGTGACTTGCTGTAGGGAAGTAGTTTTCTACTAGCTTATCTCTGTGGTGCGAATCCAATCGTCCAAGTGGAGTATCTATAATAATTGGTAATTTGCGACCTGATGTCTTACCTAGCGCTTCAAGGATTGAAATCGCGTAAATTTGTTTTTCACCAGCTGACATCGCCTTGCGATTGATCTTAATGCCGTGCTCGTCGATTAACTCAACATCAAATGTTGCTGGATTAATCGTTGCTGAAATTTTTAAATCTTCTTTTCGGGCAAGATTTTTATATGAAGCCACAAATTCGGATTCAAGTTGTTTTACGCGAGCCTTAGTTAGCTGCTCTGAAAACTTGTCTAGAAGTAGCATTGCATTTTGGGCATTAGCGACGCTGCTATCTTTACTAGCCTGATCTTTATTTTTGTCATGAAGTTTTTGAATTTGTTTTGCTGTTTCAAGTGCTAAGCGAAGTTCACGTTTCGCTTTTTCTAACAAGTCATGATACTTAATAATCAGTTTTTCTTTCTTCTTATCAAGCTCACGTACGTCAGAAAATAAGCCTTGGACCTGCTCTTGCTCTGGTGCGCGTGCAATATTGTTAGACGCATTATCTATTTCATCTTCAACTAATTTTAAGCGAGTTCTAGCTTCGTTAAATCGGTTGAATGAGTCCGAAGATTGCTGGTTTACTTGGTAGTCTATAGTCGCCGATTGACGGTCTGATATATCAAGTAATAGATCTTGCTGTGAAACATCACCTAAGTGGTCCGCAAGACTATCAGTGATGGCTTCCATTGCTGCTGGGGCTGAATCACTTAAGTTGAAGGATAGCTTAGCTCGTAGTGTCTCAAGGAATGAGTCTAACTCTTGGCCAAAGTTTTGTTTTTGCTTGATGCTCTGCTCTTGCTTGATCTTCTCAAGTAATGAAAACATTGTATTTGGAGCAAGTGAAAACGGTAAGCTAGTTTCCATTTCCATACGGATCTGTTTTTCTAATTCGACTTTCTCTTTTAATAACTCATCAACTTTTAGTGTTTCGGCTTCACGGGTTTTCGCCCATGCGCCACCACTTTGTGAAAGTTTGTTCTCTAAGTTGAGAATGTCATTTGATGTGAGCTCTATTTGAGCGTCAATAATATCCGCTTCTCCACGTAGCTTTTCTGAATTACGCTCATGTTCGATACGCTTGGTATCGAGCGAATCCATTTCTTCGCGGATTGATTGAGTAAGCGTCGAGGAGCCTTGTTTCTTTAGGTAAATACCTAAATCACTCTTAAGCTTCCCAATAACATCTAGCCCTAATAGGCGACGAACTGCAGTCTTTAAAACCTTCCCTGATTCATCTTCAGCCAAATCAGCGATTTTTTCACCATCAAAGAAGAAAAGATCAGCTATTCCAGTTGGGATTAATTCGTTTAAGAAACCTTGGCATTGTTCGTAATTGAGCTCGGGAATGGGAAGGCCATCTTTTTCGAGGCACAAATTGTCCTTCTTGTCTTTTTTCCAACCACGAATAACTTTGTATGTGTTTTCTTCACCGTTTTGGCTGTATTTAAATTCAAGTTCAATAGATGCATTGTCTTGAACACCACCGTGCCCAACACCCTTATGGATCAAATCACCTAAAGCTTCAATATACTCGCCATTCGACATCAATTGGCCAAATGATTGACGACCAAAAAGAGCCAAACGAACGGCAGTAAGAATTGATGTTTTACCTGCACCGTTTAAGCCACCGAATAAAATGATCGGGCGTTCGGTGCCTTCAATAGCGCCGTTTAAACTAAGACGAGCAGGCGCCGGACGTAAATCTATTTCGTGGTATCCACGAAATACTCTGAAGTTGTTTAACGTTAATTTAGTAATCAGCATGACTTTAATTAAAACTCTTTTAGTAGCTGCTTATCGATATCAATCAATTGTTGATTGTAACGGTCAATTTCTTGCTGGTGAATATCAAACTCTGCCTTGCTTTGTAGTGAGGCATGCTTTTGTTTGATCTCTTCAAGGCTTCCCCAGTCTTGTTTCAGTAGTGAAGCAATCTTATTGTTGATTCCGCTACGTCGACTTAGACCTTCCATTGAGACTTCAAGCTCAATTAGCTTCATTATCATTTCAGGTGCAATATCGAAATCTTCACTGAGCTCGTTGATAATTAAGGCATCATCTTTACCAAAACTTGCATTGTCGTCATAAACCCAATCCAGATCGTAGCCGTAAACCTCATTGAAAATAGTCGGTAGGGAGTCATCCCAGTCAGGCTCGTTTGGATCGTGGATCCATTCTTGGCGAATAGCATGTAACTCTGGAACTGTTATAAGCTCAATTTCACGACCTTCAGATTTGTATTTCTTATCGAGTTCCAACAATTCACGCAACCATTGGCGACGATATTTTAGCCAGTAAGGGCCGGGAATAAATCGGATTAAATGCCAAGCAAGCTCTGTAGGGTTCGGGTGTGCAGGGGTGCTTTTAACTAACTGATAGGAGTAGTGCTCAAGCAAGTGACCGTCTTGATACAGTCGAACCTGGGTTCCATCATCAGAAATTTCAAGGTGTTGGCCTTCGACAAGAGTAATGCTACTTTTTACATCCTCAAGAGTTTTTAGCTCGTTACCTTTGTATGATGCTTGGTTTGTCACTTTCCCGGTACGACGCTTAAAGTTTCGGTATTCATCCTTATTTTTTGGAATCCCCGTTTCAGCGAGCATATCTCTGAATTCTAATAAAGGTGACATCCAAGATTCACCGTTTTGAATCAAACTTTCCATAGCGCGGTCTTTAGTTACCACGGTACATGTCCAGCATCCAAAACGAGAATTACCACAAGACGGGGTGGTTTCGTCAATAACCATTGGGCATTCCCCCTGGCCTGAAGAGTCTTTATAAAGATTCCAAAGAACTAAGTTTTTCCCTCCCCAAGGGTTTTCCCACTCAAGATCGTACCGATTGCTCCAGATGTTTTTGATGCCATAAGGTGTTTTTTCGGTTGTTAGATGGCAGAGTCTTAATATTTTCCAAACGTCATCAACACCCCAAGTATCGATGGGTGTGAAGATAAACGCATTGGAAAGAGTTGTATGGCGGGCCAGACGAGAGCCGTCAATTTTATGCTTTGCAATTACTTGAGCACGAGAAGCACTTTCATCACTACGCGAACCTAAAACCACAATAACTTCATCAAACTGAGATACTTTAGATTTGATGAACTCACTGACAGGGTTTATTTTCATTCGCTCTGTACACCAGCGGAAAGAACGTGTGGGTGCAGGGTAACCTTTGCCTAATAGACTAGACCAAAAGGTTTGAGAATCTTCAGGGACAACTTTGTGACAAGTGATCGGCAGGTTATCTCGCTTGGCCCCTTTGCTAATAGAGTCTAAAGAATTGTTAATATGATTAACAACCACAGGGGTTTCGACAAGCGTATCGGAGGTCACAACAAAAACAGGTTTTGAGCGTTCTTCCTCTTTAAGGCCAAGTAGTGCTATATAGATCAAGGTCATTATTGCAGATGAGTCTTTACCTCCGCTGTAACCAATCACCCACGGTCTTTTATCTGCACAATAAACACGTTGTACGTCAGCAATATAGTGACTGAGTTTATTGTTTGCGAAATCTTCAGTGTTGATAAATTCTTGATATTCTTCGGCGAGATCTTCCGCCAATTGTAGCTCGTGTATCATGATAACTGCTTCTCTAGAGCTTTTTCTTCTGGGGTCAGTGGTAACCCAAGTTCAATTTTTAGTGCGTTGGCAGTTAGCTGAATATTCATTGTCGACTTACTCAGTTTGCCATGGTTCATACTGCGTTTTATCCATTCAGGATTGGTCTTTAGCCAGTCTACGTCAGCTAGTTTTTGTAATTTCTTTTTCCAATCTTTAGGCTCTTGGCACAGAAGGTGTTTTCCTAATACGCCAATTGCATGTAAACCAACACCGTGTGCATGCAAGTACTCTTGACGAAGTTGTGCTGGTGAAATTTCTTTATCGATAACTAGTTGCCAATCTTTGATGTACCGTGTCACTTCTTCCCAAAATTCCGCAGCTAATTTTTTTTCTTCTTCGGTAAAGCCGTCTTTTGGTCCTTTGCTTAAAAGTGCTCTAGTCGATTGCTTAATGCTACTTAAGGTAAAAAGCTTATTCGACTTAGGACTGATGTTGGATTTTTCCATTTCGGTTAGACCAACAAATGGCTTTATATTTTTTGCCAATTCCCTTGCTAGTTCTGAACTTTCATCACGATGATCGTACAACGTGCCCAACGATGGGCTTGGTTTAACCGCATATTTATTTAAGTCCGCGAACATTTGTTGGCTGCGGCCCAAACCTTCATCAATGAAAAACAAAACAGGGATATTGTCTTGGCCTAAATCAGGGTTTTCTCGAAGTGCTTCTTCAATCGCTTTGCGTCGGTGTTGCCCATCATTAATCAAAATTTGAGCATCCATAGGGATCTTAAGTGTTCCTAGATTTGGTGCTCCATCATGATCATCGAACGATATATCAACACCTACCGATGCGGTCAAAGCGGAGAAGACGTATTCTTTGGGATTGTCTAACAAGTATTTGACCATCTCAGGAATACGAGTTTTATTTAGGGTTCTTTGAGCTCTCAGCTCTGGTGGAACGTCATCTTCGTTGTAGCTGAAAATTTTAGGGATAATTCTAAGAGGGCAAGTCGCAATATAGAAGGGGCGTCCTGCTTGAATACCTCTGACGGCAGGGAAAGAGTAACAGTAGCCTGAATCCTGATTTAGCATATTAGCCTCTATGTATGTCATTTCAATATGACATACATATTAGTCGGTATGTTATTTTTTGACAAACTAAAGTTTGAGTTTGTTATGTTAGGGCTGGTTTTGTGCGATAAATAACATGAGTATGCCAAAATTAGCGTTGTATTTTACAGCGATGTAATTGAGATTTCCATGCTTTACCTAATTTTTATGAAGGTTTCTTCGTTACCAGATTGAAGCCTTTAATGTGCTTCTTGTGCTTACCCAGCAGCGCTTCAAACTCCGCTCTTTTCATTTGCGCTTCTTTATTGGAATCATAATCCATTAGCAACGCTAAACGCTGGTCAAAACTTTTCTGTTTTTTATACTTCTTATCGTCAGTTTGCATGTATAAGTGTTTGTTGAGTAGTGGCGGACTACGCTGTTCATTTACGTAATCGAAGAAGTCGATGTCTTGCTCAGCCATCTTGATTTTTATGCGCTCAGTTAAAAAGGGCACCGACTTTTCAAAGGCATCATAAGCGGCTAGGGTGAGTTTTCCTGATGTGATGTGAATCTTTATGAGATCAATTTCGTCACCTAGTTCGCCATATATTTGCAACCCTGAACCTACGTATACTCGTAGCAGTAGTGGTAAATCATCGATAAGGTCTCGATGTAGGATCAGTGAGTGCCCTTCGTTTAGCAGGCTTGCTGGTAGTTGACCGTGTGCTTTCTCGCATTGTTGATGAATTAAGTCGGTATCGGCAATCGCAAACAGTAATTCCGCAGCCAGGTTGATTGCGGTTTTGTAATCATCAAACAAGGCTTTGATGTCGCGCTTAAGGGGTTCTGGTTGCAGCGTATAGGGTTTTCTTTTCTCAAACAGTCCCATAGCAAAGTAGAGGAGAAGATCTTCTTTTCGGCTCTTTTCTGCTTGTTCAAATTCTTTGGTATCAAACATCTCTTGCAGTAAGTTAAAGGTTTTTCTGTGTGAGCCTATTAACTCAAGAATTTTGTCAGATTGCTCAAATTCATCATTGGCAGGAATACGCCCTAATTCTAAGCAGGTGTTCCAAAAGTCATTAAACAAGTCTTGATGTTGAGTAATAAGCAGTTTGGCTTTGTCTTTGGCTTCAATAGGCTCTGGTGACGTCAGTTGCTGCCATTTGTGGTGGCGTTTGTATTTACTTTGCAGGTACAGTTGCTCTTCCAATTTGTCTTTGAAGATATAGAAAATACCAGGTGCGACGGTAATGGCTTCTTCTTGTAAGCTTCTCTCTATGTACGCTTTGATCTCTGATTGCGCGTAGTATTTTTGGAAGGTGTTACGAGAGGTGATGACCCCATCTTTATAAGGTTTGAACTGAGCAATGTAGTTTTCGTTAGCCAGCATGACAGAAACCACTAGAAACTTGTCTGCTAGCTCCCATGCGTCTAGTAGGGCTTCGAGTCTGTCATCTTGATCTTCTATTACGTTAAGAACAAACCCTATGTTTACGATATCAGAACTGGATTTGTCGTTGTCGGGTTGAAAGTTCGGATCCCAACCCAGAGCATCGAGGCCATGTGCTTCGAGCTCTCTTAAATCGTCTCCGCGGCCACAGCCATAATCGAAAATTGAGTGTTCGCCTTTTAAGTAGCCATGTTTAACGAGAGTCTTCATTGGTGCGGAGAGTTCATGACGCACGATGGCGGTTCTGTACCTATCAATCCCGGTTTCTTCTCGCGTTGTTACAGAGAAGCATCGGAATAGTCGACCATCGACAAGCTCGTAACCATTGCGTGCTATTAGGTTTTCCCAAGAACGTTTAAAACCAATCAAACGGCTGTTTTCGTACAGGCCTGCATTCTCGCCTTCTTGTGTGAGTGAAACGAAATGTTCGTAATATTCACTTGTTGGTAAAACCATAGTCTCTTTTCTATGTAAGATCGGCGGGTTTTCAGATTCGCGATAACCTGTAATTTTGTGGCTTAGTTTAGAGAGGTCGACATTGAGGCTTTGTTCTAATTCGGGATAGGAATCAGTATAAAAATTAGGGTAGTGGAGAAGAGATAAACGGAACTCTTTTTTAAACAGCTTAACGAGGTTCCAGTTATCTTCATCTAAGTTAACGGCTTTTGCTACGGCAGGTATGAACTGTATCAGTGCATTAGGTAGCGCACTGAATGCATCTTTATGAAGGTAAATCGCATTGGGCAGTTGTTTGCCCATGTTAACCTCAGCCACTAATTTAGAGAATTGATTCACATCCATGTTAGTTGCTCTTTTTAATGTTTATTAGTTTAAAATACCGAATAGATGCTGTGTGCATTTGAGACATGTCAGTTGATGAGTTGTGAGTTCATGGCGAATTCTTCCAAGAATTGAAGATTCTTAACTATAGTGTTTAGTAATGTCTTTTCAATACCCCCTAAGGCACAACTATGTTGCTTCTATCACTTTTCTTCATCACGGTCATTGGTTTTCTAGCCCAAACTACCGGGCTTTGTATGGTGCGAGGAGTGAAAGAAGCGACAAGCGGAAAACCAGTATTTTTAATCTCAATTCTTTTAAGTGGGTCGTCTGTTTGGTTAGCAATAGCTATCGCATATTTTCTGGAGCAGCCTATTCGCTTGAATAGTAACTTTCCCACGATATTGACGGCTCTTGGAGGGTTTATTTTTGGTTTAGGTGCGGCATTCAATGGCGGGTGCGGAGTATCGACCATTAGTCGTTTTGCCCGAGGTCAGGTTATGATGGTAGCAACAATTCTAGGTTGGCTGGTGTCATGGCTTTTATTCGTTGATCTCTTTACTGATAGAGCAGGGAAGGCATATTTAATCTCCCCCGTTTTGCACATAATGATACTAATTGGTTTATCGGTAATACTACTTGTTGTTGCTTCAAAAAGTGATACTAAAACTCGTAAGCTTTGGTTGTCTATGCTGGGGATCGGTGTCATGGCAGGGCTAGTATTTATTTATGAACCTCATTGGACTCCCAGTGGGTTGTTAAAATCTGTCGGGCTATCTGTATGGAATGGAGCTGCTTGGCCAAGATCTGAAAGGTTCTACTTATTCTTTTTTCTTGTGCTTGGCATGGCCATAGCGGCTTTTGTAACGAAATCATTTAGGTTTGAATTTGTGTCATTGATTCAGCTAATTAAGCATTTCTTTTCAGGAACATTAATGGGATTGGGAGCAGTTATGGCCGGCGGCGGAAATGATTCACAGTTACTAGTCGCATTACCTGCGCTATCCGCTGCTGGTCTTGTGGCTACATTGAGTATTGTTATTGGTATTTTTATAGGATTGAAGTTTCAACGCAAATAGGTATCTTATTTTTGTCAGCCTTTTGGTCTTAGCGAGGTTTAATACAATACTTGATAGCTACAATTACAAGTGACTATTTAGTAGAAAAATTCTTTTGACTTTCAAGGTTCATGGGAACTTATCCTTCTTACATTGAGTCCGGTGATTAGTTTTTACTTAAGTAACACCTAAGGTAACACCTTTGAATTTTATTTTTATAATATTAATTTTAATCAAGCGGATAGGGTGGATAGTCGAGTCCAGTAGCGGCACCAAATTCGTTCTTTATGAACAAGCAAAAAAGCCCACCTAGTGTGGGCTTTTTTGTGTCTGTAATTTATTGCCTGCTAAGCTTTTAGACTTTGTTCATCAATGCTCTAAAGTGTGATGGTCACTTAAAATCCATTTGGGTTGTCAATAACGTATAGCCAGCCTCCATCTATATACTTCATAACTTCGAGAGCGGTTCCTTTGGGGCCTCCAACTACCTCCCAATTAGACCTTACAAGAGCCGTATCGCCGTTAATATGGATAGACACATCATGGGTGAGCATTTCGACGTCGCCTTGAAGGTAACTTTTCAATATAGGCTTAATAGCCTTTGGCCCTCTAGCAAGGTTACCCTGATTATCGAGGACGAATATGGCGTCTTGATGGAACAGAGTGCCTAGTCCGTCTATGTCTTGTTTTGAAAAGTATTCAGCGAAAAGTTGGTGTAGTTCTGTTGGTGACTGCGGTTTTTTGTAATCTGTTGATGCGTAAGAATAGAAGTTATTAAGTTTAAAACTACGAATAGAAGTATCTTCATGGAACCACCTGCTTGTTTGTGTTTTGGGTTGAAGCCATAATAGATAGGGTAGTTACCAAAAGAAATTAGCTACCTAAAAGTAACTAATTACCTTTAGGTAACTATCCAATTGTTACTATGGATAATCTAAGAGGTGGATATGAGTGAACAGGGTAAGCAACCTGAAGGTTACTGCAGCGCTGATAAATATTTGGCATTGATCTCTACTAAATGGACTGCTCACATAGTTTGGATCTTAGGTCAGAGTAGCGAAATACGTTTTGGACAAATTCAAAAGCAGTTGGCTCTAGTGTCCAGTAAAGTACTTAGTGAGCGGCTGAAGTTACTCAGCAAAGAAGGTTTCATTTGGCGCAGGCAAGAAGAAACCGTTCCAGTGACGGTATATTACGGTCTGACCAAAAAAGGAAAAGAGCTGGCGGATATTGTTGATATCATCGTGAAAAAATCGGATAGCTGGAATTAGTCTAACGTAATGGTTGTAAAGCTATTCTGATATTCAACGTCATTACTATGGTGGGTTTTTCTGTGTGCATGGTTTAGGCGGTTCTTTTCGATATTTAGTGACAAACGAAGTCATAGGTTAAATATCGAATACGTTTAATAGGTTAGTTTTTAATTAGATTTAATCACAAAAACATGTGAGGCTAAATAATGAAAAAATACCAGTGCATATGTTGGTTAATGCATGTCGGTCTTGGTATTAGTATTTCGTATGTTTATTTTAGATATATATTAGGATGAGTCATCGTATTGAAATATCACACTCGAAGCTGAAGCGTGCAATAGAGTGTGATTGTTAGATTTCAACAGAGTATTATTGAGTCAAATCAGCAACAAATGTTTGCTTGTAACTGGCAGTAGTTTGCAACTCTTTTTTGATCCATTGGTTGAACAAGCTAAAGTCAGAGTGTAATTGCCAGAAAAGGGATGCAATAACTCGCTTACCAAAAAAATCAGGGTGGTCTGTAACTACTTTAAGTTTACTATTTTCTACACTTCCCTCTATGAGAAATCCCGGTAAAAAAGCGATACCTTTTTGAGCCTTACATAGATCGATGATGGTTCCTAAGTCATCCAGTCGCCATAAGTTGTACGATGCTATGTTTGACAAGTTAAGCAGCTCTTCACAACCATCCATTAATAGAACTCGTTGTGATGGTGCTTGAGACTTAAAGGTTACCAGGTCTTCATGAGCCACCCACCAACAGTTGACGTGAAATAACTCCTCTATGTTGAAGTCGTAATTTGTCTTGTGATAGGGGTTACCTAAGGCTAAATCTATCTTCCCTTCATTTATATAGTTACCTAACACGAAACTTGGTTTAGTTACGACAAGTAAATCAACGTTAGGGAATGCTTCTGAAAACGCTAATAGTGTTTTCTTTACATTATTATTAAACACTAATGGGTCTATGCCTACCCGATAGACTATCTGATCAGATATATTCATTTGCTGTGCGATCGTGACTAGATCACGATATTTCGATACCACAGGTAAAGATAACTGGAATAGTCGTTTTCCCTTCTCTGTTAGCCAAACTTTAGAGTGTTCTCTATTAAATACATTGAAACCTAAATCGGATTCAAGATTTTGAACAGCCGTGCTAACGGTTGATTGTGACTTGCCAAGCTTGCGAGCAGCAGAGCTAAATGAACCTTCCTCAACTACCGCTATGAACGAAATGATATTTTCGAAATGTAGTTTCATGATTCGACTAACCTTTTGACACAAATAAATTATATTTTTTATGGTTTGTTGATTTGAAGAACAATAGCGTGATGATAATTGTATTTCAACAAGTTTTATAAGGAGTAATAAAACTGGGTAAATTAATTCTTAGATTGGTTCCAAAGCTTATATAAAGTTTAGATAAGTTAAAATATTGACCAATGTCTTACTTTTTCAAGTTTATAAATTTTATTTAATATTGTCTTGTGAAGTTGATCTTATATGTAACTCATTGTTAATTATAGTTTTTGTTTTTAATTCCTTTGTTTTTAATGTGTTTATTTTGATCATTTTTCGTCCGGCCTATTGATTAAGTCGATAGGGGTTATTTTCCATAGATTGGTGGTGCTAATTATAATGGCGACGAATTTTCAACAGCCCTTATAGGAAGAAATAATGATTACTAAGCTATACGTTAAAACAAACATGTTTTTATCACAATTCAAGAACGATGAGCGCGGAGTAACTGCAATTGAATATGGTCTAATCGGTGTTGCGATGGCTGTATTAGTCAGTGTGGCTGTGGGTAGTGGTGGCTTCATCACTGAATTAGGAAAAGCATTTGATACGATTGCTACAACGATAGCGACTGCTGGTACCGCCCCTAAGCCATAGTTCTCTATGTAAAAATATCAAAATGTATTTGTGCCAGACCTATGTTTTCATTGGTCTGGCATGTATTAATTGGTAATACCAATTAATACATGCTTACGTCAATCCATTTAAATTTAGGCAATATTTCCGATTTTGAGTTTTGAAGTATATTTACTGCTTTTGGCAATTGTGTGTGTCTATGTATCGGTTACCGATTTTTTCTATCGCAAGATACAAAATCACGCATTGTTGATATTACTCTTTTTGCAATGTTTTCTGTCACCATTAGACATTCAAATTATGAGCTTTTTACTGGTGTTAGGGGGAGGGCTGATTGTTTACGCCCTGATTTGGATTGGAGCCGGTGATATTAAATATACCGCAGTTCTATCACTTACTATACCTCTCAACGATTTGCTTTGGGCGTTTGTTATGACGGCTTTTGCTGGCGGTTTTTTAGCCGTAATTTATCTTGTAAAGAACAAGCTGATAAGTAAAAAGCGAACAAGAAAAACGTCGAACGACCAACAAGGTATTCCATATGGGATAGCAATTAGCGTTGGATTCTACTTGGCAATTTTAGCTCAAAACACGCCACATATATAAACCTCCAAGAATGAGAACATTATGAGATCTCGACTGGTATTACTTGTTGCCATTGCTGCCCTAATAGTTGGCGCGCTAGGCGTTGTCGATTTGTTGAAGAGTGAACGTCAACCGACAACGACCGCTGAAGTGGTGGAAGAAAAAAATGAAGAGCATGTTGCCGTTTGGATGACCACGGAACCTTATGAAAAAGGACGTGCGATTGATGCGCAAGGTGTCGTAAAACAACAACTCCCTCTTAGTGAAGCATTAACGCTTGGTGTTAGAGAAGACGCACAAATCAGCTTTTCACCCTCCATTTTGCTCAATCGCAGTCTTATCGCAGGTGAGGTTGTGCTACCTGAATATCAAGTGACGCCTGGCCAGCCCGGATACATCGACCTTTTGATCACGGAAGGCATGACGTTATACCCACTTAAAGTCAGTGACAAAAACCTAATCAACGATTATATCCGCCCAGGAACGTCCATCGATGTCCTCACTGTAAGTTCTCCAAACGATAACTTAGCTGGAAACATCGATAAGCCGAAGCGTTTTAGAGGGGTAAAGGCGTCAATGTTTCTTAAAAACGTCAAAGTACTCAACATTGGAAATGACGCAACTGGCGACAGTTCTATTACCGCTCGCGCTCCGAGTAAAGAGGATGGGCTGACTACGGTGGTCATCGAAGTTAGCCCCGACGAGTTACCAAAACTTGCGCTAGCACAACGAACAATGCACATCGAAATTTACCGAAGCCAAACCTACACGCAACCCGAGTTCGCGGAGGTGCGCAATATTATCGATAACTATACCGGGATTGCTGAGTTACGCGGTAACGAGAACAACCCGAGAGAGGCGTTGTAATTATGATTCATGATCGAATCAAGCAAGCACTGCGTGTTTCCATTCTAGCGCCGCTGATTAGCTTACTTTCTATAACGAACGCTTTTGCCGCCGATCGCTCCATCACGCTTAACGATGGTCAGCACATCCAGCTAAAAAGTCCGATTGGCCAAGTGTTTATTAATAACCCTGACATCGTCGACTACAAAATAATCAACGACAACACACTTGTTGTGTTCGCCAATGCTATTGGGCAATCACGACTGATCGTCTATGGCATTGATGATGATGTTCTGCTTTCCGACCGCATTATTGTTGATTTGGATTTAACTGATATTAGACGCCAAATTAAATTCCATTTCCCTGATGCCAAAGTCAAAGTTCAGTCTGTGGGAGAGCAAGTCGCCGTGAGTGGTCTTGTTGATTCCGAAGCGACTCGTGACGATATCTATCGTTTGGTTGCCACTCTACTTGGACGGGAAAAAACAGAGAAATGGGACAAAACGGTGAAATTGGAGTTTAAGTCCGACAACTCAAATTATGAAGAGCCCGAAAGTATGGTGTTTGCCCGCAACATGACGTGGGAAGGGATCATCGAACGTATTGAAGTCGCAACGACCCAACAAGTGAACGTCAAAATATCAGTGGCTCAAGTCACCGAATCATTTGGACAAACTGTTGGTGTTGATTGGAGCTCCGTCGGTTCAAGTGTTGGCGAATTTGTTTTCGACCAGTTCGATGCGGCAAACCTCAGCACGTTAATCACTGCATTAGGTAATGATCAAATTGCTGAGGTTCTGGCTGAGCCCAACCTAACCGTGCTATCCGGTGAGTCAGCAAGTTTCCTTGTGGGCGGCGAAGTGCCCGTTATCGTTACTACCAGTAACAATGTGAACATTTCCTTCAAAGAGTTCGGCATTAAACTCGATCTCACCGCGAAAGTGCTTAGCCAAGACAGAATCCGCATGCAATTAGCGCCAGAAGTCAGCGAAGTTGAAGGCTATGTCGAAACGGCGGGAATCAAAGTCCCGCAACTGGCTTCACGACGTGCGATGACAACCGTTGAGTTAGCCGATGGCGACAGCTTCGTGCTAGGTGGCTTGATGAGCAGTGCCGATTTGGAAAAAATGCAAAAAATCCCTTTTGTTGGTGATATTCCAGTACTCGGTGCCGCCTTCCGCAAAGCAACCACAGAAAGAAAACGAACTGAATTGATCATCGTTGCCACTGTGAATCTTGTTGAACCGATGAAACCGAAAGACATCCAACTGCCTTACATCAAGAAGACTTCCACGTTGGCGCGTTGGCTAAACATTAAATGGGATGGTAAGTCGGTGACATCTTCCGATGCAACGATTCGTCTGTTGTCGCAAGGAGGATTTATCCAATGAAGAAATTACTATTAATGGCGTTATTTACCACGTCACTTTTAGGCTGCGCCTCTGAGCAATATTTTGTTGGTCATGGTGCTGAAGCCTTGGTGTACAAAGAGCACCACAGCTTCGAGTTTGCGATGAAAAACCGTACTGAAACCACTAAGCAAATTACCGCCTTGATTCAAGATATTGAATCAACGGACAAAGAAGCCACTTATGTCGTGGATTACAAATCAACCCGCAGCAAACAGATGTTGCAAGAGATCTTCGATCAATATCCGTCACATGTCATCGCGCCACAAAGAGTCTCGTATCGAAGCGCTCAGTTGTTACCGAGCGACTTAAAGATTCAGGTGACATTAACGCGTTTGAAGACTCAAGAATGCGCACCAGCACAGATTCACGTTCGGTTGAGGCAGCCAGACTGCTTTGCTGAATCGATGCGCTTGAAGCAAGTGGCTTACAAGTCTCGATTGGTAGGAGAACAATAATGTTTGACCTGACTAAAGCATTAACAACAAAGGCCAAGCCAGCTCAGACCGGAACGACAGGTGTTGCCGGATGTACTTTGTTCTATCAATCTCAAGAGTGTTTAGACCTTGTTCAAGAAGTCTTTCGATTTGAAGGGTGGAATGATCCTGCATGCGTTAGAGCCAAAGCCGGCTTGACCAAGCTGACAGAACAACAAAGTAGCCACATCGTGATTCTAGAGCTTAATGAATCGACCAATGTTGTTGAAGACGCTAAATCTTTTGCCAGCAAGCTACCCACGCATAAAGGGGTGGTTGTGATTGGTAAAGAGGATGCGATTTCTACGCTTCGTTCGCTTAAAGATATGGGTTTTTACTACGTGTTCTGGCCAGTGAATAAGCAGGAATTTGCTGACTTCTTGAACCACGTTAGTAAGAACCTTAAGACTTTCTCTGGTGTGAGCCAAAAACGTAAAGCGAAGCGCGTGGCTATTGTCGGTTCAAAAGGCGGCGTGGGTGCATCGTTTCTATCAACCGAGTTGAGCTCACTATTATCGACGCAAGGTTCGGACACGATTCTCGTCGATCATCAATATGCGGATACCAACCTTGATGTCTTGCTCGGCCTAAAAGACTTTAAGCCGAGAACCATTGACGAGTTCACCGCACCATTGCATGAAATGGATGAAGAGGGGGCGTTGAGTTACCTAATCAATGCTCGCAAGAATTTACGTCTGTTAGCGATTGATGGCGACATGAGTCAAACCGATGTTCTTAATTACAACCAAACCTTGTGTGACCTGTTAGCGCGCAACACCAATTTCATTATTGAAGACTTTTCGGGTGGTGTGGATTTCAAAGTTGAACCTCAACTCTTGGTAGAAAACTTTGATGTGGTTGTGTTGGTGTTAGACGCATCTGTGTCTTCAGTAAGAAGTGCAAAACGACTGTATGAAAAAGTCTCCAACTTACAGCTTTCGTTATCGTCGCGTACTCGCGTGATTACGGTGGTGAACTACCATCGCCCGGAAAACGCTTACGTCTTACAAAAGCCTGATCTTATTAAGTATCTAGGCGCAGAAGTCGATCTCGAAGTCGACTACTGCAAAGCGCTGGCGCACATCATTATCGATGGAAAACGCGGGCATAAGCATGACCGTCACATTAGTCGTTCTATGGAACAGTTGGTGAAGCTGATTAATGGTCAACCTATGGATCAGAAGGGCATGAACTCTTGGTTGAAAAAGGTGCGTGCTAAATGAGTTCTAACAAAGACTTATACCTCGCGTTTCGTGGCCAGATATTTGAAGCCCTAGATGCAGAAGCGGTTCAGAAAATGAGCCGCAGAGATCTTGAATCCCAAATACAAGCGGCGGTTGATTTGCTAGCAAATAGCTACCAAAGACCAATCACCTCGATGATGAAGTCAGGCTTGGTGAAAAGCCTGATTGATGAACTGTTTGGCTTGGGTCCTTTACAGCCCTTGGTCGAAGATCAGTCCATTTCTGACATCATGGTGAACGGACCCAACAACATCTTTTTCGAACGACACGGTAAGGTGAAAAAGTCCGAAGTCTCGTTTGTGAATGAGGAACAGTTGTTAGCCATTGCTAAGCGTATTGCCTCACGTGTCGGAAGACGTGTCGATGAACTTTCGCCGACGGTCGACGCCAGGTTAGAAGACGGCAGCCGTGTGAACATCGTGATTCCTCCCATTTCGTTGGATGGTACTTCGATCTCTATTCGTAAGTTCAGAGAGCAGAACATCGGCTTTGAAGATTTGATTGGCTTCGGTTCTATGTCTCCAGACATGGCGCGAGTGTTGATGATCGCTTCTCGCTGTCGAATCAATGTGTTGATTTCTGGCGGTACCGGCTCAGGTAAAACCACGCTGCTCAACGCATTATCTCAATACATTGCCGAAGATGAACGTATTGTCACCATTGAAGATGCGGCTGAACTGCGCCTGCAACAACCCAATTTAGTTCGACTCGAAACACGTACCTCGAGTGTTGAACAAACTGGAGCGGTGACTCAGCGTGAGTTAGTGATCAATGCACTTCGTATGCGTCCAGACCGCATTATTCTTGGTGAGTGTCGTGGCTCTGAAGCGTTCGAAATGTTGCAAGCCATGAACACCGGACACGACGGTTCGATGTCTACATTGCACGCCAACACGCCGCGTGATGCGATTGCTCGTGTTGAATCGATGGTGATGATGGCGAACCTAAATCAGCCTCTTGACGCGATTAGAAGAACGATCGTGAGTGCCGTTCAAATGATTGTTCAGGTTAACAGGTTGCGCGATGGGTCTCGTAAGATCACAAGCATCTCGGAAATCGTCGGCCTAGAAGGCGATAGCGTAGTAATGGAAGAGATCTACCGTTTTCGTTATGACGACGCGCATTATGGAGAAACCGTAAAAGGCGAATTCGTCACCGACGGCATTATGCAGCGATCTGAGCTTGTGAAAAAAGCGCAATTCTTCGGGCTCTACGAAGAGCTGAAAGCATCGTTTAAGGGGGCCTAGCATGCTTTGGCTTTCGTTAATCCTCTTTGCGTTTGTGCTGCTTTTGATCCGAGATTCAAAGGTAAAAAAGGTCAATCAGTTTTTCAATATTGAAGAAGTAGAAGCGGAAAACTTCAATGCCATTAACGTCAAGTCTTTGGTTCGTAAGCAAAACTGGCAAAAGTTCAAAGAGTCCATATCACCCACGTTAATGGTGTTAGGCCCGCGTTCTTCTCTTTACATTGCGCTCTATATTACGGGCAGCATAATCGCATCTTGGTACATCGTTGTTGAATTGCTATCAATCACCAATACGTGGTTAGTGCTGGGCTCATCTATGGTATTTACCCTATGTGGTTATCGGTTCCTGGTCACAAGAAGACGTCGCGAATTTGAGAATACGTTCCCAGATGCGTTGAACATTCTAATGAGTGCGGTAACGGCAGGTGACAGCTTAATGCAAGCCATCAGTTATGTAGGCGATGTGATGCACAACCCGATAGGCCGCGAATTTAAGCTAATGGGCGATCGTCTTAAGTTGGGTGAGTCACCAGAAGTGGTGCTTCAACGATCGTGCAAAAACTACCCCTACCCAGAGTTTCTATTCTTTACCGTGACTATCAGGGCGAATATAGCTCGAGGTGGGCAACTTAAGGGCGTGATGGCGCGGCTGATTAGAGTGCTGGTGGATTCTAGAACACTAGAGAAAAAGAAAATGGCGATGACTTCAGAAGCCCGAATCTCTGCCAAAATTGTTGCAGCGATCCCTTTGATTTTTATGCTCATTCTTAACTACGTCAATCCAGATAATGTGGAGTTTGTTCTCTATGACCCTGAAGGAAGGTTGGTACTGTTTTACGTCTTGGGTAGTGAGCTTTTTGGTTTATTCCTTGTTTGGTTATTAGTGAGAGGAGTACGCGCATGATGTTACTGGCTTCCCTTATTGTGTTGTTTTTTTCGCTACTCTTTTTGATTATCGATTCTATTCGTAAAGAGCAACGACATAAGAAGGTTGCACTCTATATTGGGGATAATTCGGCTCGTGCGCCTTCGCGCGTAAATCGCTTTTTTGTTCGTTTTGGTAAAGAACATCGCCATGAACTCGAGCAAAAAATGATAGAGGCGGGTTATTACAACACGGATTGGGCCAAATTCTATTTTCCGGCCAAGTTGTTGGTATTAGCGTTGGTTTCTGGCTTGGTCTTGTTGGGAGATATGACGTCAACCAACAAACTGATCGTGGTTATTTTCTCGCTGATTGGTGTCATTGTCGTCCCAGATACAATGCTTCAAATGCGCCGCAAGATGTTGATCAGTAGAACCTCAGCTCAACTGCCGTATTTGCTCGATATGATGTCGGTATGTGTTCAAACCGGTATGACGATTGAAGCGGCCTTGGTTTATTTGGGGAAAGAGCTGGCTGAATTTGACTCAGACCTTTGCTACCAGATTAAGCGCACATCCGATTCTGCAAAAATACACGGTTTGGAAAAGGCGCTCAATGACCTGAGTGAGCGTATCCCAACACCTCCAGTACGAAGCTTTGTACTGACCATCATCCAAAACCTCCAATACGGTACATCCGTGGCTCAGGTGTTAAGTGATCTCGCAGAGGACATGCGAAAAGTCCAAATTCTTACGGTCGAGGAAAAGGTAGGTAAGCTCTCTGCGAAGATGAGTGTCCCATTGATCCTCTTCATCATGTTCCCGATCGTTATCTTGATTCTCGCGCCGAGCATCATGCAAATGACATTGAATATATAGGGAGACGACGAGTGATTGGAAAACGTTTTTGTCTCATTTTGTTGTCGATGAGTGTGTTAGCGGGCTGTCAATCGGCCCCCTCACCACAAGACCTACAGCTTGCTGACGTTACTAGCATGGAAAAAGTGAAGAACTATGACGGCTTGATTAGTTATTACAAAGCTGAGTTAGAGCAAGGCTCCGAAGACCCAGAGGTAAAAGAGAAACTGGCGTGGGCATATTTCAACAAAGGGGATATCGAATCGGCAGACTTCTATGTTCAACACTTGCAAAAAGAGGGTGTTGAAAACCCCAATTTGTACCAGTTAGAAGGACAAGTGTTTGATGCTAAAAATGACGTTGAAAGAGCCATTGCCGCTTATCTAGCCTCTATCGACGTGGGAAATACAACGGGTCAAATTCACGTCTTGCTCGGCGTGTCATACACAAAAGTGGGAAGATTTAATGAAGCTTACCGAGAACTGAATCGAGCCCGATTACGCGGTTACGACGATGTTGTTGTTAAGAACAACATTGCGATGATTCAAATGGCCAATGGCGAGTACCAACAGGCGATCGAAACGTTAGCTCCGGTTTTAAAAGAAGACCCAGCGAATAAGATCGTTAAAGCGAACCTAGCTATCGCACTAATGAAAACCCAGCAAATTGACTCGGCCAAAAAGTTACTTAAAGGAGATTTTTCAGCGGAAGAGATCCAGAGCATCGCCGTTGAATTAACTCAATTAGGAGTTAATGATGAAGCTTCTTAATAAGCAGAAGGGCGTGACAGCGATTGAGTTTGTGTTGGGTGCGCTTGTTCTGTTTTTTGCCACCTTTGCGATCTTCGAATCGAGTTACCAAATCTACGTTGTGAACATGACCGAGTATTCGCTGAGAGAAACCATCAGGAATACCAAGATATATGAAGGCGAAGGGATCAACGAGCAGTACGAAACTAAGTTCAAATCGTTAATCGAAGATGATGACAATCTATGGAGTTTCTTAATTGATAGCTCAAGGTTTTCTATCGCAGGTCAGTACTTCAAAACTTATGACGATTTCATCGCGAATAGGGGACATTCTGATCAAGGCTTGAACTTCAATTACGACTTAGCCGAGATCACCGTGACCTACCGTTATACCCCAGTCATTAAACTGGCCGGCGCTGCGGATAGGGACATTTCAAGCACTATGGTTTTGAACTTAGAACACGAGGGGTGGAAAGATGATACGCCGTAAACAACGTGTGTCTTACGCGATTTGCCAGCAAGGTTCATTTACCGTTGAATTGCTGTTCATTCTTGTGGCCTTGTGGGGCGTTTATCTGTTTGGGGCAGACTTGAGTCATCAACTACTCGTGCGTGCCAAGCTCGATCGATCCAGCTTTGCTTTAGTGAATGTGATCAAAGAGCGTACTCGTTATTTTGATGCCGACGTGCTGGCAGGACAAAACCTACCCGTAACTAATTCAGAGTTAGAAGGCATGGCTAAAGTGGCAAGTCGCATGCTCAATACACCAGTCGATAACGTGGCGATCAAGATAGAGTCATTGATCAATAAAGTTAATGTCGCCGAATTCTCAACCAGCAAGTACCGAAGCTTAAATTGCCAAACCGATTCGATTCTCACGCATGCGGATCTAGCTCCAGTAGAAAAGGGCGTTGTGTATCCATTGTACCGAATCAGTCTTTGTGAAGAGCAAAGCTCTTGGTTCAAGCCCTTCTTCAACAGTGGTACCAGCACCACGGTTAAGATTGGCTCTTCTTCAATCATGCCTGGGAGATAATGAAATGAAAATGCAGCACGACCGTCATATCAATCGCCAGCATCTCAGTCTCCAAAGACAGCAAGGGGTTGCCGCGGTTTGGATGGGTTTATTGCTTGTGCCAATCATGGGCATGACCTTTTGGGCGGTTGAAGGCACACGTTATGTTCAAGAGACTAGCCGATTACGAGATTCAGCAGAGGCTGCGGCGATAGCGGTAACCATTGAAGATCAACCGGATCAGGCTCGTGGGCTCGCGACCAAGTATGTCGAAAACTACGTGCGGGACATCAAATCAACCAACCTTTCTGCCGACCGGTTCCACCAAGCGGAAGACGAGGGCACTGGGGTTCTTGAATACATCCAATACACAGTGAATGCCAAGACGACGCACGACTCTTGGTTCGCGAGTAGCTTTATCCCTTCGTTTGATCAGCAGCAAGACTTAGCGGGACGCTCGTTAGCGAGGAAGTACCCTGTTTATCTTGGTGACAACAACATCGATATTGTTTTTGTGTCGGACTTTTCCGGTTCAATGAATGAAAGGTGGGGTTCAAGTCGACACATAAAAATCGACGATCTAAAGACAGCCATCGATGAAATATCCAGCAAAATTCTTTGCACATCGATTAAACAGGACTACGTCGATGGAGAGTGGAAATACGTTTGTGATGAGCCCGGAGAAGATACAACCGGAGACAAGCTGCTTAATCGAGTTGGCTTTGTGCCTTTTAACGTTCGAACTAGGGAGATCGTCTCAGGAAATCAAGCTCGGGCGACAAGCCAGTTGAGTTATAAAGATAACTATAAAACGAACGTATCACCTTATTCCTACAACGATGTTAACTGGGATTACTGGCGTACCTACTCGCAAAATGAGGTGATCAACTGTGCGAACTGGCAATCATATTGTCCCAATCCAAAATCGGACAATCGACGGTACGCCAAACGCATTCAGGATGTGATTTATCAAGATAATTACTTGGTTGCCGATGTCTACAACTACGTTGATTTCCCGAGTTCAGTATCGACGATGTTTACTGATAAGTCGGGGTTACAGCCTGATTTTTATAGTGTGAGTGGAACAAGTTTATTTAACGCGCATGGTTCTTCCAATTCATCGCAGTTTTCTAACATTCAACTATCGAACAAGCTTTCAGACTTGAATCCGATTAATTCGATGTGGGCAGACGGTGGCACTGCGGCTTTTCAAGGTATTTTGAGAGGTTCTCAGGTGCTTCATGACGGTGACCCGAACAGTTCCGATCAAGAAGAACAACAAGTCTACAACAAGAAAATCAAGATGCTGCTGATCTTAAGCGATGGGCAGGAGAGTCCGAATAACGGCATCCTCAAAGGGTTAGTCGACAGAGGCATGTGTAACAAAGCAAGAGAGGAAATACCAGGCTTATACATAGGTGTTATTGGTATCGATTTTCGAGCATCTCAACAAAGTGGTTTTCAAGACTGCGTTGTCGACCCAAATGAAGACATCATCGACGTATCTAACTTAGATGAATTGATTGAAAAGATAGAAGAACTCATCCGTAAAGGCTCAAAAACAAGCGGAATCACTAAGTTGTATTAGAGGAAAATATGAAAAAGTTAATGATCAGTTCAATCGTCCTATCGACATTGCAACTTAGTTTTATCGCTCATGCGGAAGAAGGTATCAGTGTTTATTGCGACACCGCATTCAGTGAATATCAACATAGTGTAAGAGTCGATAATGTCGTCGGCATTGCACAACACAGACAGGGCTTTCTACAAATAGAGCAGCCGTCTGACAGCAGTGAGCTAAAACAAGCGTTAGCAGGTCAATCCAATCTCGGTATGAACCAATCAGGTTGTAAGACTTGGATTAGTAACCAAGAGCGTCAAGGGTTGCTCGCTCGCCTTCATTTTGGTTTCGACCAACACAACTTAACACCAATGGGCAGCAAAGCATTGAGCCAACTAGCTGGCGAATTAAAGACTAACGGCAGTGCGATTACAGTGGATGGACACACTGACAGCACTGGCGAAGCAGGTTATAACCAAGCATTGGGGCTCCAAAGAGCGCTGACTACGTCGAATGGTTTAATCGCGGATGGTGTAGAGAAGAATCGCCTTGTTATACGCTCATTTGGTGAAAGTAAACCTATTGCGTCCAACGCAACGTCAGAGGGTAGAGCCAAGAATAGACGTTCAGAAATTTGGGCCTCTGCGAATGATGCTTCCGAACTAGAAAACTAGGATGTAGGGCTTGGTTGTTACTTTGTCGTAATAACCACCCTAAGCTATCGCTCTTGGAATTTTTGTTACAACGTATACTAATGAATATTCAATTAAGTTTAACTATCTGATACTAAAGAAATATTAATGCTTTTTGATAAGTTCTCTTCTGAAGGGATGCAAAAAAATATCGATGTCGATACTTGGGTATCTATATTGGATAACATACGAGACATCATGGACGCATCGAATGCGGGCATCATCATGATCTCTGATTTGAGTTGCTCTGGTTCTGAGAGCGTGTGGAGCTCCTCAAACATATCGTGTAACCAACATAAGAGCAAAATTAGCCTCTTTTGTGAGTATGTGCATAACGAAAATCGCACGGTTTATTTGAGTGGTCATGCTGGTGGTGATTCCGTTTCTGCGAATGGGGCGGATGCCTATAAGTCGTTTTGCGGCGTCCCGGTAAGAGATATCGATGGCGAAGTGTTTGCGGTGCTCTTGGTTTTTGATTTAAGCCCAACAGCGTATACCGAGAGCCAAGTTAGCTTGATTGAAAACATATCGACTCTATTGCGTTCTGAAATTCTATTAAAAGAAGAGAGCCGGATTTTATACAAAAACAGTCACTTTGATATCATGACAACGCTGCTTAATCGAAGGGGCTTCTTCCATGAATTCAACAAAGCAAACATCAGCGATGGAGAGATCGTTTGTTTGTATTTCGACTTGGATAATTTGAAGTACATCAATGATACTTATGGCCACTTCAAAGGTGATGACTATATCTCTGGCTTTGCGTCATGCATAAAAAACAATGCAAAGTACAACATCATATCGGCTAGGGTCGGTGGTGATGAGTTCATCGTCGTCATACATTCAGAAGAGGCTGGTTATGTTTCTGAGTTGATCAATAAAATCCACACTGAATTTCATGACTTCATTGAAAGCTTTCGTTGTGATGATGAGGTGCAACTCGGTTTTTCATATGGTTGTGGTATCGCTGACTCTCGCAGTTTCAACATCATAAATCTAATAAAGTCTTCCGATGAAAACATGTACCTCAATAAGAAAAACAAGATTTAGATGTTCGTGACGGGCGTAAAAAAGCCCACTAGTGTGGGCTTAGATGTAGATGTAGATGTAGATGTGGGTCTAATAGTCTTCTAAACTAAGCTCGAATGATCATTTGTTCGCGCTCTGGACCTACTGATACCATCACGATTGGCACGCCCATCAACTCTTCGATGCGAGTTACGTAATCTTGTGCCGCTTGAGGAAGGCTTTCAAACGTGCGACAACCAGTGATGTCTTCATCCCAACCTGCCATATCTTCATAAACAGGTTTTAGCTCAGCCGTTTGTGGCCAAATCGGGTTCTCAGTGTGTTCACCTGAGTAAGCCGTACAGATCTTAAGTTCAGATAGACCAGATAGGCAATCAATCTTAGTTAGTGCGATTTCAGTCGCGGCTTGCAGGTCAACACCGTTGCGAGTAGCTACTGCATCAAAGTAACCCATATCACGCGGACGACCCGTGGTTGCACCGTATTCGTTAGAGCTTTCGCGGAAGCTGTCTTGCTCTTCCATTGCCGTCACTAGCGTGCCAGTACCTACTGACGAGCTGAACGATTTAGCAACAGCAATAATGCGTTCAGGGCGAAGGGCTGGTAAACCACTACCAATGCCAGCATAAGCAGCCGTTACGTTTGAAGATGTCGTCCACGGGTATTCGCCATAAACTAGATCACGACCTGCACCTAGCTGAGCTTCAAACAGTAGGTTCGCGTCTTGCGATTGCAGTGCTTTTAGAGGCTCAGTTACGTTGCAGATGAACGGGCGCCAAGCTTTAGTTACTTCAAGTAGCCATTCTGTCATTTCAGAAGCAGTCTGAGAGAAGTCACATTGAGGGTATAGCGCTTTAAGTTGAGGCATCTTCCAATCAAGTAGGAATTGAATGCGTTGCTCTAAAATTTCAGGTTGATTCAACCAACCGACAAGAATGCCTTTCTTCATCACGCGATCTCCGTATGCTGGTGCAATACCTTGACGTGTTGAACCGTAAGCGCCGTCACCCAAACGCTCTTCTTCAAGGGTATCTTCAAGGGCGTGTAAAGGTAGGCACAGTGTCGCACGATCTGAGATCGCCATTTTCACTTTGATGCCAGCCTCTTGAACTTCTGCAATCTCTTGAGTCAGCGCAGCAGGGCTGATCACCATGCCTGGGCCAAGAACCGCTGTACAGTCAGGATTAAAAATACCACTAGGTAGTTGGTGCAGTTTGAATGTACCGAAGTCATTTACCACAGTATGACCTGCATTGTTTCCGCCTTGAAAACGAATGCTAGCAGAAGCTTGGTCTGCTAAAAAATCGACGATGCGGCCTTTGCCTTCATCACCCCAGTTTGCGCCCACAACAACGATAGATGGCATAATTTTTCTCCTAACTGATTGAGAAATCATGTTAGGCCTACAAAGTGGATAAGAGAAATTAATTATCTTTATTATCTTGATAAGGATTTCATATATCCTTAAAGTCTTAAGCTACAAACGAGATTCCCTATCACGTTCGTTCCTCACTGTAGGGAATGACGATGGGGCATTCTTTACTTTTAGGGAATGATATTAGTGACACGAGAGAGAGGACATGATGCTCGATATTAATTTGTTGAAGACGTTTGTGACGCTAGCGGAATACAAGCATTTCGGGAAAGCGGCCAATGCACTGCATATGACACAACCTAATGTGAGTTTGCACCTAAAACAACTGGAACAACAAACACGCATCAAGTTGATAGAGCGAAGTCCGTTTCAACTGACTCAAGCAGGCGAAAGGCTCTTAGAGACAAGCCTAAGAACGCTACTCGAACTCCAAATTTGTCAGGCCGATCTCAATGCGATTAACGATCTCAAAATAGGGACGTTAACCATTGCCGTAAGTGACATCATTTCTCGATTCTTGCTAATTCGCCCGTTCCAGAAGTTCAAAGCGCAGTATCCCGGCATTGACCTTACGCTCTTGAATACCACCTCATCTCAGGCATCGAGTTTAGTTAAAAATGCTCAAGCGGATATTGGTTTTGTTATCGCCAAAGAACAGCACAACGAGTCATTGTATTTCACTAAGCTGCAAGAGCTTTCTTGGTGCGCGCTAGGCGATGGGTTTGATATCCAAGACTCTGATGCAGAGCTCACTTTGATTCTACTTGGCCACGATACGAGAACGCGTGACTTCATTGATGAAGGTTTACCAAGCCTTAATCTACCTAATTATAGGGTGATGGAAGTAGGGAGTGTCGACGCTCAAATCGATTGGGCGGAAGCGGGATTTGGTGTGGCGATTGTTCCTGAATTTGCGGTATCCACCAAGCAGCATTTGCATTCGAAAGTGACACCGTTGATGAACTTTTCTAGCACCAGTCTTGGTTATATTGTTCGGCAGAACCAAGTGTTGTCGAAAGCCACCAAGCAATTGTTAGGTTGGGTGAATGATGAGATTACCCTGCTGCAAAACCAATAACTCCATCTGATCTTAGTAGCCCACCTCGTGTGGGCTTTTTTGTGTCTGCAAAGCGCAGCTGTTTCTCCACCTAATAGGCTGTCGAGCTAATTAGATCCCCCTATAAATTATTACTCTCCCAAATCAGAGCCTTAAAATTCATCGTTGACAATGTTTGATAATCAAACTAAATTCCATTTATTGATTTGATTATCAAACTACTTGTAAATCAAAGCACTTTTTTAGCAAGATTAATCAGTAACGACTCCTAACATTGAACACACGAGCTAAGGACGCCATTTTGAGTTTTCCAACACGTCACCAACACAACTTTTCTTCACATAACAGCCAAGGTGAAAAGCGTACTTTCTACGTTCTCTTGTTAACTATCATCACCATGGTTGTCGAGATCGTTGCCGGTACTATTTACGGCTCTATGGCGTTACTTGCCGATGGTTGGCACATGGGGACGCACGCTGCAGCGTTTGGCATCACCTTATTTGCATACCGTTATGCGAAGAAACATGCGGAGAGCGAACGTTTCTCTTTCGGCACTGGCAAAGTCAGTGTGCTAGGCGGCTACACCAGCGCGATCGCATTGGGAATTGTGGCGTTATTGATGCTGGTGGAGTCGGTGCATCGCTTATTCAACCCGCAAGCAATTCAGTTTAACGAAGCGATTATCGTGGCATGTATCGGTTTGACGGTGAATGTCGTCAGTATGTTTTTGCTCGGGGATCATCATCATGATCACGGACACGAGCATGGCCACAATCATAATAAGAATCATGAACATCATCACGATCACAACTTACGAGCAGCTTACATGCACGTCTTGGCCGATACATTGACGTCTCTGCTGGCGATCGTCGCACTGCTATTTGGTAAGTTTTACGGCTGGAACTGGTTAGATGCAGCAATGGGAATGGTTGGTGCATTTGTCATTGCCAAGTGGACGATGAACCTTATGAAACAAACCAGCCCAATCCTGCTGGATGAGAATATCGACCAAGATTATCGTGACTCAGTGACCAAAACCTTAACGCCTTATGCGACCGTAACCGACTTACACATGTGGAAGGTGAGTGGGCATCACTATTCAGCAGCGATTACTCTTGAATCAAACAGTGATAAAACCGTCTCTGAATATAAACAAATGCTCGCCAAGTTTGATAAGATTAATCATCTTACTCTTGAAGTGCATTCAAACGACCATGCGAAATATAGAACAGCTTAACCAAATACTGACTGAGTTCTACGATAAAATGTCTTCGTGGGAGCAGTCTGTTGTCAAAGAGACAGGTTATTCCCTTGCTCAAGTACATACCATTGAAGTGCTTGGTATGCATGGCGCGTTAAGAATGAAAGAGCTCGCTGAAAAGTTGGGTATCACCACGGGTACGCTTACCGTTCAAATCGAAAAGTTGGTTAAAGCTGAATTGATTGAGCGCCATGAACACCCAACCGATCGTCGTGCGATTGTGGTTGCCTTGACGGATGAAGGGCAGAAGATACACGTTCACCACAATCAGCTTCACTTGAATTTGGTTAGTGGACTAACACAAGACATCGAAGAAGATGAGAAAGCGGTGTTATTGAAGTGCCTAACCAAGATGGTGAAAGCGTTTTAGTCAGCCTTGAGTTCGCACCCTAACTCTTTAGCTGCAAAGCGATTGACTAGACAATCAAAAAATGGACCTGACTCGAATTGAGTAGGTCCATTTTTTTCGCCGTTTACGCTTTACTGTACAATCATCAATAGACGGATTCACTGTTTAAAAACCAAGTCAAAACCTCCACTATTGCGCTTCGCTCGTGCTCTTCTGGAGAGCCAAAAAAATGTCATCATAAATAATACATCCAAATGTGCTTCAAAGTCTTTTAATTCAATGCCTTGTATACCATGGCATTCAAGCTATTTATGTTCCGTCAAATAGCTGTCTCTCACTTTTATCATTCAACTAATGTACATGTATTCAATTTGTGTTATTGATGCTTTTATCTTTAGTGAAAAGATTCATTCTCTGTTTGAATACCATTGAGAATGTCACTGCTGGTGGGCTGAACAGTCGCTAGATTTAGTGCTCATTACTGATACAAAAACCATAACCATAACAATAACCAGGTCGCACGAGTTGTATACCATGCTTAGATGCGATCAATTAGATACTCAAAGTTAATTTAGTAAAGACGAGCCACGTATATGAATATAAAGAAAAAGCTCTATTCGTTGGGGATGTTCTCCATCTTCGGCATGATTTCACTGTTGTTTACCACATCGCAATTTGCAGACACCACCGCTCAAATGAGCGAAGCCAAACAAATCACCAAAGAACTTGAAGTGCGACTACTCAATCTTCGCCGTAACGAGAAAGATTTCCTATTACGTAGTGATATGAAGTACCTCGCCAAGTTCGACGCAAACTACAATAAATTCTTAGCGTCTGAATCTGAGCTCAATGCAGTGCTCAGTGATTTAGGTTTAGCCAACAGCGCACACCTACGTGAAGATATTGAAACCTACCACACAAGCTTTGTTAACTTAGTAAAAGCGAGTGAAGTGTATGGATTAGTACGTGACAAAGGTTTGCTCGGCCAGTTTCATGAAGAGCTAGACAGCATCAGTGCAACAGTCGGCGCAGAGCAAAAAGTAGAGCTGTACCTGTTTAACGATCTGATTGAAAAGGGCACATTTGACCCAAGCGTTCTTTCTATTACTTCGAATGCAAGGTCAAGTGCACTTTTAGATGCTGCAAAGCAAGTCGTTGCGCAGAAGCGTGTGATTGGATTGAAGCATAACGAAGGTTTGTTAGGGCAAGCACGCTCAGGTTCTCACGCGATTGAAACTCAATTTAAAGAGTTCTCAGCGGTATTGGACCAAGAAACCCAACAAGAGATGGACAAACTATCGCTGATCAACAACATTCTTTGCGTCACGCTACTCGTGTCGATCATTCTGTTCAGCTGGTTAATCGTCCGTTCTATTATTGGTAAAATCGAATCTCTACTTTCAGTGATTCGTAATATTGTTGATTCGAACGACGTGTCTATTCGTTCACACCTAGATGGTAAAGATGAACTGAGCACGTTAGGTCAATACTTCAACCAACTGTTGGATCAGCTTGAAGGCTTGATCGCTGCATCTCAATCTAAGTCACTGCAACTGACCCAAAGCACGTCGAACATGCATGACGAGCTAGAGTCAGTAATCAAACAGTTTGAAGTTCAAGCAAATCACACCTCTACAATGACTACGTCAGTGCAAGAGATGGTACTCACCATTGGTGAAATATCAGAAAGCACATCAGTTGCGGCTGAAGGTGTTCATCAAGCAAAAGTGAATGCCGATAAAGGCCGTGAAGTGGTGGTCGATACGATCAGCAATATTACCCAGTTATCTGAGCGCCTTTCAAGCAGCCAAGATTCAATAAGCTCGCTGAATCATCATGTTGATCAAATCGGCGATGCAGTGAACATCATCCAAGGCATTGCAGAACAAACCAACTTATTGGCATTGAACGCGGCCATTGAAGCGGCACGCGCCGGTGAACAAGGCCGAGGCTTTGCCGTGGTTGCAGATGAAGTTCGAGCTCTTGCAAGCAGAACGCATCAATCAACAACCGAAATCACCAGCGTTGTTACGGCAATTCAAAGCCAAATGAACGCTTCGATGACCGAGATTGGTGAATGTAACCAACAAGGCCAACTGACTTTGAAAGATTCGGAAGAGCTCGATGCTAGCCTGCAGCTTATCTTAAGCGATATGGAAAGCATCCAAGGTAATTCTGAGCGTATCGCATCAGCAATTGAAGAGCAGGGTGCTGTTATGGCACAAGTGAGTGACTCAATCACCGAGTTAAACACCATCTCTAACGACAACAACGCATCAGCTCAGCACTGTTTAGTTGAAGTTGACAAGGTCGCAGAGCAAGCCCATGACATGGATAAAGCGGTGGCGCAGTTCAAGACTTCTTAAAATTTAGAGTAAACTAAACCAAAGGCGTGGATCATCTGCGCCTTTTTTGTGCCTAAAATTCAACTAGATAAATGACGAGAATAAAAACGGCCCGATCTGGGGGAAGATCTGGGCCGTTATATTACGTATTTAAAGGGGAATTACTTATTTCGGCCTTCCAGCACATCCAGTGCCAGCTCAACCGCTTTATCAATATTGTCGCATCCCGCTAACTTACCTGAGCTGATAGGACCAAGCACATTAGCGTATAACGAGAGCTGCTTGTTAAATGGCAGGCTCAACTGCTCATATAACCGCTGTCTAATCTCGGCATGTTGCTCAGGAGCGTGAGCAGCAAGGCTTTTCAAAGTGTCATAAACAAGAGTGGTGGTAGTGTTCATTCGTCTCTTTATCATTAAGTGGGAGGCGCTTATTTTATAATCTTTTCAGGTTTGTTTACTGTGATATAAGTCATACAATATTATTAATGTGTTTATCTTTTGAATCTAATGAGAATAAGGCATTCCAAAATAGACTTAAGTATCTGTGAAATATAACTAAAATAATGACAGACTATCGAACACACGAACGAATTGGCGCGTTTCTGGCAAACGGTTAAATCTATAGGAAGAGGAACAACATGCACTACGACGTATTCAACGGAGACGCAGATGGCATAATCGCGTTGTTACAGCTGCGATTAAGTGAGCCAAGAGAGAGCGTGCTCGTTACTGGTGTAAAGCGTGATATTAAGTTGGTCTCTCAAGTTGTTACTCAAATGATGGAGCCGGGCAAGCAAGGTGACGTTTCATCCGTTACTGTTTTAGATGTGTCGATGGAGAAAAACCTGCCTGCATTGCACTCACTGCTAGACGCCAACATCAAGGTATTTTATTGCGATCACCACCAAACAGGAGATGTACCAACTTCTGAGCATTTAGATACTCTGATTGATACCGCGCCAGAGAGCTGCACGAGCTTGCTGATAAACCAGAAGCTGAATGGTGCGCATGTGGCTTGGGCAATCGCAGCTGCCTTTGGCGACAATCTAAAAACTGTGGCCGCGCGGCTAGCGGATGAAAATGGATTCGATCAATCTCAAACTGAGTTTTTAGAAGAGCTAGGTACCTTGGTTAACTACAACGGTTACGGTTCGTCACTCAGTGATTTGCATTTCACGCCAATTGAGCTCTACCAAACCCTTTATCAATACCCGAACCCATTTGACCTTTTAGATGATAAAAACTCTGTGTTTTATCGACTACGATCTGCTTATCAAAATGATCGCCAACAACTATCAAACCTTGCTCCTGTTTATGAAAGTGAAGTCGCACGCGTGTTTGAACTGCCAGGTGAGACGTGGGCAAGGCGCATCAGTGGTGTATTTGGTAATGAAATCGTTAATCAAGATCCAAACCGAGCGCAAGCAGTATTAACGAAAAACCAAGATGGCTTGTCTTACACGGTGAGCTTACGGGCACCATTATCAAACAGAACGGGCGCAGACGAAATTTGTTCTAGTTTTGATACGGGTGGTGGAAGAAAAGCAGCAGCGGGTATCAATCAACTCAATGAAGAGAATAAGATGAATTTTATTTCATTAATTGATACTTATTATTCACCTGATGTTAAAGGCTAACTGAAAAATAGTCGGGGTGATCATATAAAATTCCACAAATTTTCACTCCTATATTCCGTTATACGTGTGTATCTCTAGCACATGTATGACGACTATATCCAAGCTATTTTAGTGATGTCACTCGCAATGGTATCTGGTCTGAGGTCAGTAATTACGGTGTGTTTGAATCGATTTTTGTCGATTTAAAGTTCGTTTTTTCCCATTGGTGATTTTTTATGTTTTCGGTTAATTATCTATGTGAATTAAGGTTGATTAAATATTTGCATGGTCAATGTGTTCGGCCGAAAATAACAGCTTTTAGCATTTCATTTTGAATGAAAAGTCAAAATCATATTGATTCTGATATTCAATCTGTGACTTAAAATCACAAGTTAAATCAAAGGTCATCTTTTCCTATAAATTCCATTACTTCTCTATAAATATTCATGATTACAATGAATTGGTTCGGTTGTGATTGGCACAGCTGTTAAGTAAGGAAGTGGGACTAATGTTGAAACGTAAAGCTCTACAATTAGCTGTATCGGTCGGCATGGCCGCAATGTCTGGCGCTGTTTATGCGAATGGTTCAGATATGACGAATCCAGATTCTGGTGTCGTGGTCGGGTATTGGCACAACTGGTGTGACGGTGGCGGCTACCAAGGTGGTAATGCGCCATGCGTGACGCTGGATGAAGTAAACCCAATGTATAACATCGTGAATGTGTCATTCATGAAGGTTTACGATGTGGCTGATGGTCGAATCCCAACTTTTAAACTGGACCCAACCATTGGGCTTTCAGAAGAACAATTTATTGACCAAATTTCTGAACTCAACAAACAAGGCCGTTCTGTACTGATAGCGCTAGGTGGTGCTGATGCACACGTAGAGCTAGAAACTGGTGATGAAAGAGCCTTTGCTGATGAGATTATCCGTCTTACTGAGCGTTACGGTTTCGATGGCCTAGATATCGACCTTGAACAAGCAGCTGTAACCGCAGCAAACAACCAAACCGTGATTCCTGATGCTCTTAAGCTAGTGAAAGACCACTACCGTGCCGAAGGTAAAAACTTCCTTATTACTATGGCGCCTGAGTTCCCGTATCTAACGACAGGCGGTAAGTACGTTCCATATATCGATAATCTAGAAGGTTATTACGACTGGATTAACCCACAATTCTACAACCAAGGTGGCGACGGTATCTGGGTTGACGGTGTGGGCTGGATTGCTCAAAACAACGATGCATTAAAAGAAGAATTCATCTACTACATCTCTGATTCGCTTATCAACGGAACGCGTGGCTTCCACAAAATTCCACATGACAAGCTGGTGTTTGGTATTCCTTCTAGCATTGATGCTGCAGCAACCGGTTTTGTGCAAGATCCTCAAGATTTATACGACGCGTTCGAGACCTTAACGACTCAAGGCCAACCCCTGCGTGGTGTAATGACTTGGTCTATCAACTGGGACATGGGCACTAACAAAAATGGTCAACAATACAACGAGCAGTTTATTAAAGATTACGGCCCGTTTGTCCACGGTCAAGTGACGCCACCACCAGTAGAGGGTGAGCCAGTTCTTAAAGGTGTCGAAAATGCCCGTGTTCTTCACGGCACAACGTTTGACCCAATGGAAGGCGTAACGGCAACCGATAAAGAAGACGGTGATCTAACGTCATCAATCGATGTTGAAGGTTACGTGGAAACCAGTGTGATTGGCACTTACGTTCTAACTTACCGAGTGAAAGACAGCGATAACAACGAAACCACTAAAGCGAGAACGGTAGAGGTTTACAGCCAGAAGCCAGTTTTTAATGGTGTGTCTGACACAACTGTTGTGTCGGGAACTGCATTTGATGCTATGGCAGGCGTAACGGCGAATGATGCTGAAGATGGCGACCTAACAAGCACTATCACACACACTGGCAGTGTCGATGTAAATGAAATCGGAAACTACACGCTTGTGTATAGCGTAACAGACAGCGCGAACCAAACTGTAACCGCTGACCGTAAAGTGTCTGTGACGGATGGTTCTAACTGTGCTGCTGCATGGGATGCCGACACCGTTTATGTTGAAGGTGATCAAGTCTCTCATGACGGTTCAACGTGGGGAGCAGGTTGGTACACTCGCGGCGAAGAACCAGGAACAACAGGTGAGTGGGGCGTTTGGAGAAAGGTTTCAGACTCTTCATGTGGTGGTAACCCAGATCCGGGCGATGACTTAGAGCTTGCAGTTTCAGGCCTTCAGTCAGAATATGCGCCAGATAACGGCAATGTTCGTTTAGACCTAACACTGACATCAAATGAAGCTTTAGATGTTACGGCTATGGTGATCAACAGTGCAGGGACTGTGGTTGAGCAAACTCAGGTTAACTTAATGGACAGCCGCGCTATTACCATGGACTTATACGATGTAGCGAAAGGGCAATATGCACTTGAGGTTGTCGGCAAGGCATCCGATGGTGAAATGGTGATGGTAAACGATTCGTTCACTGTTAAAGACGGTGGCGGAACGACTCCACCTCCAGGCGATTACCCTCCATATGAAGCCGGCACAAATTACGCAGCAGGTGACATTGTGGTAGGTAGCGACAATGGTCTGTACGAATGTAAACCTTGGCCATACACAGCATGGTGTGCAAGCGCATCTTACGCTCCAGCAGAAAGCCAATACTGGCAAGATGCTTGGACAAAGCTGTAGTCTGATAGCTCGACGTTAGCAATATAAAGTAGACGATCAAAGAGAGGCCATTGTGCCTCTCTTTTTTTATGTTCAAACATTTCTAACTTAGAGCTTCAAACCTTTCCTAACCTCAAACTCGGTTCTGCATTTTGCTCTAGATCAAAATAAGAGTGATTATCAATTGTATTAATGAGGTGGTAGATGCACTATGCGCACACTGAATTTTCTCTGTTGTGAATATTTGCATAATGAATCTTGCCCAAGTTGACCTAAACCTACTCGTTATTCTTAAACACCTTCTTGAAGAGAAGCACGTTTCCAACACGGCGTTGGCGTTGGATATGAGCCAACCTACGGTGAGCCGATCTCTACAAAAACTTCGCACTGTGTTCAACGATGATTTGTTGGTGCGAGCTGCTTATGGCTATGAATTGACCCCGAAAGCAGAGGTCATCAAGCAAGACCTCAACTCTGTGCTTACGCGCCTTGAGAAACTGGTTCACGGAGACGTGTTTGAACCACAAACGAGTGATAGTACGGTTCGTTTTTTTGGTTTGGTTCCTCAGGTTTCACACCTTTTGCCAAAAGTAGTGGCACAAATTCGTCAGCAAGCGCCGAATATGGTTGTCGATATCGACTCGATTCCTAAACGACACTTTGAGCCTCTGTTATCCGGTGATGCGCACTTTGTGTTGTCGACGCATGAGCCATTAAGTTCTGAACAAAACCTGTATCGAATGTTCGTAATCAGTCGCGATTATCGGTTATTAATGAGCAAAGACCACCCTCTGGCGGATAAAGAGATCACCGTTGATG
This sequence comes from Vibrio sp. QJM3NY_26, assembly GCF_057786005.1. Lineage (NCBI taxonomy): Bacteria > Pseudomonadati > Pseudomonadota > Gammaproteobacteria > Vibrionales > Vibrionaceae > Vibrio > Vibrio sp. QJM3NY_26. The sequence continues at coordinate 1,629,675 of NZ_CM173515.1, forward strand.
ACTTGTTGAATAGCCAACTTGGTCAAATCTCACTGCAAGGGGATAAGAAGCTCTCGATTGAAAGTCGATTTAAAGATCTTGGTTTAATTGATAAGCAGCGCCAACTATCGATCCCAATTCAGTTGTCCAACTTCAATATTGCTGCGGATATTGCGGAGACGACCGACATCATCTTTCACTTGCCGACACCATTTGCGACACAAGCTGCCAATCAACGAGATTTAATTTGTAAACGCGTTCCCAAAGCGATCAGAAGCCCATCAGAAGATGTTTATCTCTATTGGCATAAACGTTTCCATAATGACCCTATGTGTCGTTGGGTTCGTGATTTATTTAAAGAGATATACACCAAATCTATCTAGGTGGTGAATGCTATTGAGGTCATGCTATTAAAATGAATATGTATTGGTTTCATTATTTGAAAGTTGAATAGCGAGAATCAATTTTTGGCATGAAACTTTCGTTGATAAGAATGGTACCAGGTTGTTTAATGCAAACCATTATCATTACCAATCACACATAAGAATGAATATCATGTCTGAGAGCTCTCTTTTGATTCGCAAACCTCTTTTGGTTCGTAAACCCCTTTCGATCGCAGTCGCTGTTATTTGTACCTCACTTTCGGCTAACGTGTTGGCGCAAGAAGAAGCGCAAGCAACAGATGAGCAAATGGTTGTTACGGCAACTCGTACTGAAATGGCACTAAAACAAGCGCCGGCTTCAATGTCAGTGATCACCGCTCAAGACATTGAAGACAGCCCTGGTATTACCTTGGCTGACATCGTTGCAGAATCAACCAGTGTCGAATCTGACTTTGATAGCACACGTGCTGGCCGTCAGATGATCTCTATTCGTGGTATGGATTCAGATTACACGCTTATCATGGTGAATGGCCGTCGTCTAAGCTCGGCGAGTGCCATCATCCGTGGTAACGACTTCGACCTATCGACTATTCCTGCTGATTCAATTGAACGTGTTGAAATTATCCGCGGCCCAATGTCTGCACTTTATGGCTCCGATGGCATGGGTGGCACAATCAACATCATCACCAAGGCACCTGAAAATGATTGGAGTTCAACACTAAGTATGGACACGTCTTCACCGTTAGATGGTGATGGCGGTGAAGAGTACTCGATGGGCTTCACAACATCGGGCGCGTTAATTGAAGACGAATTGTTTGCTCGCCTATCTGTTAACCAAACTAGCCGTGATGCTTGGCAACCCTATTCTGGTACACATAGCTCTGGTTACGATCGTTCAGACATTACTGCGTTAGAAGAAAGAGAGACATTAAGCTTACTCGCGAGCCTGACATGGAATGCAACAGACAACCAAACCATCGATTTAGATTTTGGCTACAGTGACGACGAACGTGAATCATCTGCAGAAAACGTATCGTCTGTGATCGAGTCTGACACACGAGTAGTGCGTCAGAGCCAAGCGATTACGCACAGTGGCTTTTGGAGCTGGGGTGATACACAAGTTCGCTACTCACGCGAAAACGTGACTGACAACGACGCTGCGGATTCTGATACTAACTACAGCAGTGACGTAGAAGAGTTAACTCAAATAGCAGAAGCATCAGCGACGACTTATCTTGGTGAGAATCATACCGTAACGTTTGGTATGGACTATCAGTTGAGCGAATTAACCAACAAAGAAAACTTGGTCAATGGCACATCAGAAGCGTATCAAGGTGCGTTATTTGTTCAAGATCAATGGCTGATGACTGAGCAACTAACAGCAACCATCGGTGGTCGTTTAGATAAGCACGAATTGTACGGTGAAGAGTTCAGCCCGCGTGTGTATTTGGTGCATCAAACAACGAATGACCTGATCATTAAGGGTGGCGTGGGTAAAGCATTTAAAGCACCAACATTGACTCAAAACCAAGCCGACTACACAGTTAACAGTTGTAAAGGTGCTTGTGATTTATATGGTAATGAAGACCTGAAGCCTGAAACGAGCTGGAACTATGAGATTGCAGCGATATACAGCCAACCTCGTTGGAACGTTGAAGGTGCCTTGTTCCGCAATGAAATCAATGACCTTATTGAACGTGATGAAACCTACTGCGAGAACGGCGGAATGTTTGAATCGGGTAAAGGGTGTGCCGATAGTTCTAGCTCAACTGGCTATGTGAAAGGCAAACGCACTTATACCAATGTGTCTGAGGCTGTGGTTCAAGGTGCTGAGCTTACTGGCCAATTCCAAATAACGGATGAATGGGGCGTGTCAGGTAACTACACGTTCTTAGACACTGAAGATAAGTCTACCGGTGAAGAACTGCTTGAGCGTTACAAGCACTCGGGTTTAGTTAAACTGAACTGGAGCCCAACTTACGACCTGAACACCTTTATTAGTGCGCGTTACCGTGGTGAGCGTAATATCGAAACTGATTTGACTCAAGAAGCATACACTACGCTAAATATTGGTGGGGTATACAACATTAATGATTCGGTTAGAGTACGCGCAGGCATTACTAACTTGACTGACGAAGCGGTATCACAAGAGCTAGAGAGCATGGGTTATGTTGAAGAGCCACGCACTTACTACCTAGGTATGACCGCTGACTTCTAATCGAGAGTTCGAACACCGATAGCTTGATACAAAAGAACCCACACTGGCTGGATGCTCGATAAAGAGTACGGCGAGTGCGGGTTCCTTTTTGTCTGTGTTTGAATCTGGCTAATTCGTTTTGTATCGACTGACCTAGATTTTTACACAAGCGATCAGAGCATTACCTGATTTGGTATCCCAAGGTAACAGCTTGTCATAATCGTGCTCAAAAATATGAACCTCAAAGTAGGGCTTCAATATCTCGATCAACTCCTTAAACGAGAATGCCACCATCGGGTGTTCATCATTCCAAACTTGTGTCTCACCGGATGTTGTCTTTTCGATACTGAGTTTTAACGCCTGCTTGTCACCCTTGCCAGAGTAATACCAGCCTGAGCTGAACGTGAAATCATCTTGTTCAAGATTGGTGGTGTGTCGAACAAAAAGATCATTGCTGATCTTGTCTTTATCCACCACATTAAAACAGAAAATCCCCTCTGGTTTTAAAGCGCGATGTACGCTCTCAACACATTCTTTTAGCTTCTCGAAACCATCGTTGTAATGGATTGAGTATAAGAAGCAGGTGATCAAATCCAGAGGTTCTGCCACTTCAAAACTGCTCATGTTTTGCACCGAGAAATTGGCTTCGGGGCAGCGAATCTGAGCTATATCTAGCATTGGCGCGTTGAGATCGAGTCCATTACTTTGGTAACCAAAATCGATAAAGTGACGAACGTGTGGACCAGTGCCACAAGCTAAGTCGAGGTGAGTCTTTCCACCATTTCCGAAAATTTGATGTAGCCTACGTACGCAGTTACTTTGCGCTTGATAGTCAATATCAACACACATTAAATCGTAGTAACCGGATAGGTCGGTATAAAGTGCGTTGGAAGAAATAGTAGCTGACATATTGGCGGACATAAGTGCCTACAGCGTTAGCTGATATAATGAGGGTGGCGCATCATATACCGAAATGTCGAAATCGCAATCAAATATTCGATCAAGTTATGTGCTTTAATTCTCGGTGACTGTACCTTAATTATGTGCGGCTGTGCTCAATTTGTACGGTTAGCCGACTCATTTAGCGTTAGCTTAAAAAGGCGTTGGATTATGAAAGAGAGCCAGTGGATTATGAAGGAGAACTGGTGGGTTATGCAGGAGAGCCAGAGGAGCATGAAGGAGAGCAGGGAACTGCGATCAAGCTAGTGCTTCATAGCAAATCACATCATCGTTGATCGATACTTGATTTTTACCATTCGCTTTCGCACGATATAGTGCATCATCGGTAACACGAATAAGTGTATCAATGGTGTTGGCAGAGTGGCACTCGCATTGGTTGGTAACGCCAATACTCACGCTCGTTGTAAAAGCGCGGCGATTAATGCCAAAGAAGGTATGTTGGTTAAAGGTGTGGCAGATTCGTTCGCTGATGATTTTGGTATGGGCCGATTTCGCTTTTGGAATGAACACAATAAACTCCTCGCCACCCCAACGTCCAACTACACCACCTAACAACTCAATGTGAGTTTTAATGGTGTCTGCTAAGTGCCTAATCACCGTGTCACCCACTGTATGCCCAAATCGATCGTTAATCGATTTGAAGTCATCAATATCAATCAACAGACATGACATCTCCATATGCTGATTAACCGGCTTCTTGAGCCAATCGTAAATAGCACGGCGATTGAACACATGCGTTAAGTCATCATGCATCGCACGATGCAGCAACTCCCTTTCTAGTAATACTTTATCGGTGACTTCTTCAAGGATCACTTGTATCGCGTCTTCACCTTCCCAGTTAATCACGTTGTCATAGAGGTTGAAGTATTTGTGTGTGCCATCAAAGCATTGGTTAGACACCACGGAACTAAAGTTGGGTGTATTGCCATTGAGAATGTTCTCGCAGCGTCTGATGGCCGTTGAACGCTGATCTTCAGGTACGATGGATAGGATGGAGTCCATCGCAAGCACTTGCTCTATTGAGTCCGCACCTTGTTGTTCTACCCATGCTTGGTTGACCATTAAAGGTTTGAAGTTTCTATGGATCAGGATCCCTTGTTTCGATGTATTAAGTAGTTTGCGATACATGCGATCCGTTTCGTTACGTTTGCGCTGAGCTTCGACTACGGATGTGATGTCGATGATAGTGACTTGGAGGGCGGGTTTACTATTGAGTTCAATAATGTGTGATAGGCAAAAGATAGAGATGTTGCGGCCATTGGCTGGAATATCGGTGTACAATTTTCCTTTTTTTAGTTTTCCTTTTATGGCCTCTAAGTAACGTTTCTTGGCTAACTCTTGGTAACTGTCAGGAACTAACGCATAAACAAATTCAACGTTCAATAACAGCTCTTCACGGGTTCGGTAACCAAAGATCTGAGCGATCTCGTTGTCGACATCAATAATTCTGTGATTTTGCAATGTCATGCGCCCTTGCGCGGAATCGAAGTTCTGGCAGGGTGTCGTGGTGGTTAAATCTAATTGAATGCTCATATCGAACTGGCTACTTATTCGTTAAATTGAAACAGGTGTTGTTCCTCGGCGTAGTGACCACACAGGCATTGTGGAACACTTTTATGAAGAGACTAGATAAGAAAAATATGCTATCTAGGTAAGGTCAGTATGGCATTTATAATTTCATGATTAATCAGTAATTTTACTGATTCAAACCGAGTTCTTGAAAAGGAAACAATCAGGAAAGTCGGTCCGTAATTAAAGCCAAATCACTCAAGCTAAATAAGCGAACTAAACAAGGAGAGTTGAGGTAATGAAACCAGAAATAAAAGCACAGGATTCAATGGGAAACGGAACAGTATTGGAAAGCTGCACATCAATAGAAATTAAGCTTGATGACTTGTCGGGTGGGGAGGTCGTTGAATTGCTTGAAGAACACCTTGCCGATATGTATGCCACGTCACCGGCTGAGAGCGTTCATGCATTGGATCTGGATGGGCTCAAGTCGCCAGAAATTACCTTTTTCAGCGCTTGGAAAGGCAGCCAATTGCTTGGGTGTGTTGCCATTAAAGAGCTAAATACCCAACATGCTGAACTGAAATCGATGAGAACCTCACAGTTTGCTCGAAAGTCAGGTGTTGCAAGCCAACTGTTACAGCATGTAATAGACACAGCAACCGTTCGCCAGTATCGACAAATCAGTTTAGAGACAGGCTCAGAAGATTACTTTAAGCCAGCGCGTAACCTGTATGAAAAGTTTGGCTTTGGATACTGCGAACCCTTTGCTGACTATGTGTTGGATCCGCATAGCCAGTTCATGAGTATTGAGTTGCGTTAGATTCGGTCGAAATTGTAGATCGAAGTCAAAGAAAGATTCCCTATCACGTTCGTTCCTCACTGTAAGGAATGACGAGGAGGGGTGTATCTCTACGCAGAAAGTGACACGGTTGTAGTTCCTTGCTGTTAAGAGTGAGGTGGTTGTAGCGCCTCACAGTAGGAAGTGACGTGCACAACATTGACTTGATTCCCCAGCGTCATTCCAGAACCGAGGGACGAGGTATGTGGAATCTCTAACCGCAAAGCGAGATTCCCTATAATGCTCGTCCCTCGCTTTAGGGAATGACGATTATCCGGTCAATGACCAATGACCAATGGCTAAAGCGTTAGCGTGTTTCTAGTTCTGCAAATATCGCTTCTGCATCCACAACGCTGCCTGAGATAGAAAGGGTACGGAAAGGAACCAAATCTTCTGGGCTTGATGGCTTTTTAACAAGCAGCTCTGGGTAGATTTTTGATTCACCCATTAACATCGCCTTTAGCTCTTTGACCGATAAATCAGGATAGCGCGACCACACCAACGCAGCGACGCCAGAAACGACAGGCGCAGCCATACTTGTGCCACTTTTCGAACCGTAAGTATTCCCCGGTGTGGTTGACAGAATTCGATATCCCGGTGCAAATACATCAACCGATTTCTGACCGAAATTACTGAAGCTTGCGACCAAGGTTTCGTCTGCGTATTTCGCTGATGCGCCCACATCTAACCACGTTGAAATAGCCTTCGAGCGGTAGTGTTTAGCGTAGCGGTTTGGAAAGCTTGGTTTGATGTCGTTATCGTTGCGGCTGTTACCCGCAGAGTGAACGATCAATACGCCTTTACGAGCGGCATAACGGAACGCGTGGTCGACGATGTATTTACGTGGCGAGTAGCTTTTTCCGAAGCTCATGTTAATGATCTTCGCACCATTATCGACGGCATAGCGCACTGCGTTAGCAATGTCTTTGTCTCGCTCATCGCCATTTGGCACCATGCGTACCGCCATGATTTGGGCATGATCCGCGACACCTTCAATACCAATAAAATTGCCGCGTTCAGCAGCGATGATTCCAGCAACGTGTGTACCGTGTGAGCCTACAGGGCCTTTTACATCGTTGTTGCCGTAGCCTTTTTCCCAAGGGTTAGAAATGTCATCCCATACAATATCGCCACGCGTATCAAGATCTAAGTTAAGGTGGAAATCTAGAGAGTCTTGATAACGGCTACGACGTGATTCTAGATATTCAAAGGAGTACCATGAATCAAATACGCTCAAAAGCCCTTCAGCTGCTGTAACGACGCTAGCATTCTCACTATCTAACAGTGTTTTAAGACCGTTAGTAGAAAAGTCTTTTTGATCGACGAATTTAAGAATCTCTTCTTTGTACTCATTAGCTTGATTAGTTGCTGATGTTACGCGATTCAACGCATCTTGGTCATCTTTTAGAGACGACAAATAATCAGATTCAACACCTTGATAGTACTTGCGTTTCTTTCGAGGAATCCAATGTCCATTTTCTTTTAACTCGAGGTACTTTTTGTATTCTCTGGTGACCTCTAATGTATCTTGATCAACGTTAATACCTAACGAGTTACCCAGAAAGTTCCAGCCGTGGACATCATCGATGTAACCATTGCCATCATCGTCAATCCCGTTGTCTGGGATCTCGTCTTCATTGGTCCAAAGTTTGTTTTTGAGGTCTTCGTGTTCAACGTCGACACCCGAATCAAGAACGGCAACGATGACAGGTTGTGGTTGAAGAGGGGGCATCAAGTAGTCGTATACCACATCAGAACCCACGCCCTGAAGTCTTGTGTAGCTCGCCGATAAGTTAAACCAATCGCCGCGTTGTTCATCGGCGTTACTCATCATTCTCATAGAGAAGAACGAAGGTTGAATGGTTTCTCGTGAGTAATCCTCAACAATCGTGCCTTTTACATCTTGAATAAAAGGTGAGTTGATGGGTTGTGGCTCTGGGCTACTTTTGTTCAGAGTCGTAGCTGATACGTGGGTCGAAGCCATAATAGCTAGGGCTATAGTGGTAAGTCTTTGTCCGTGATTCATCTGTGGTGCATCCTTATCATTGTGCGACTAAATAGTTGTGCGACTAACGCTGACTTCTTCGAAACGAAGTGTACAACGCGCAATAAGTCAGTTAAGTGAGAGGGAAATGCCCGCTCAAAACGCAGTTAAAAGGTAATATGCAATCAGACTTGTATCATTCGCTTGGTCAATGAAATGGTAGGAAGATCTCACTGTGATCGATTTTTAATTCTCAAACTTTGAGCTAAATTCTATTAATAAAATCAACATTTATAAAATAGAGCTTGGAATTAAAGATGTTTAAAATCAAGTGATTGGATTGTTAATTATTGTATCGGAGGGTAGGGTAACTCGTTCCGAGTAGAGTCGAAGTATGCGTCTGCTCCTCGTCTTTTGGTTACTCTAATGGCCAAAAATACACGAAACGTGTCATTGATAAACAACAGAGTCACTTGTTAACAATCTGATTAATTGGCAGTATTGTGTCAATTATTACCGTCACTACTTTTACAGATCTTTTTCCATGACGACTTATTTTGCTGGTTTCTCTCTGGGGCTTTCGCTGATTCTTGCGATTGGCTCTCAAAATGCGTTTGTTTTAAAGCAAGGGCTTAAGAACCAACACGTATTGGCAATTTGCGCTGTATGTGCGATTTCTGATGCCTTACTCATTAGCTTTGGTGTGACGGGCTTTGGCGCAATCGTTAAGCAGTTCCCACAAATTGAGCAGTTCGCCCGTTATGGTGGGGCTATCTTTTTGGGTGTCTATTCATTCTTAAGCTTCCGTTCAGCATTTACTGAAAACCACGCCTTAGAAGCCACTGCTGAAACCAAAGACTCGCTAACTAAAGCGATTGCGATGTGTTTGGCATTCACTTGGCTTAATCCGCATGTGTATTTGGATACTGTGGTATTGCTGGGTTCTATCTCAACCCAATATCAACCTAACCAAATGTTGTTTGGCGCTGGTGCAGTATCGGCGTCGTTTGTGTTCTTCTTTTCACTTGGATATGGAGCACGCTTTTTGGCTCCAATGTTTAAGAACCCGAGATCGTGGAAGGTGTTGGAGTTTGTCGTTGGCGTGATCATGGCATCTATTGCAATATCTTTGATCGTCTAGTTACTCGTAATTAGGCATTCAAATATATTATCTAAAGTTCCCACTTAAAGTGACGACTTAAAATGACTGTCTTTAGTTGTCTTTGTATTTAATTATTTCCACAAAAATGGAATTATTTTTCGTCTTTCGGTTTTGGCGTTCGTCTTAGGGGTACAAATACAAATTAATGACCTAATTCGGAGTCAACCATGATTAAACTTGTTAGCTTTAAAAACTGCCCATTCGTTCAACGTGTAATGGGTGCTTTAGTAATGAAAAATGTCCCATTTGAAATTGAATACATTGAGCTAAACAATAAGCCTCAATGGTTCCTAGATATTTCGCCAAACGGACAAGTGCCGGTATTGATAACAGAAAATGACACGGTTCTGTTTGAGTCTGATGCAATTGTTGAATACCTAGACGATAAATATGCGCCGATAGAAGAGGTGTCTGCAGAGCAAAAAGCACTAGATCGCGCTTGGTCTTATCAGGCAAGCAAACATTACATGCCGCAATGTGGAACGATGGGCAGTAAAGATAAAGAAACCTTTGAGACACGTTTAGCGAATCTTCAAAAATCCTTCCAAAAGGCCGAGAACAAGCTGGGTGACAGCGACTTCTTCAAAGGCGATGACATCTCTAACGTCGACATCGCTTGGCTACCCCTGTTGCACCGAGCGTCAGTAATTAAAGAAGGCTCAGGTTTTGACATACTTGAGGGCTTCCCGAAAGTACAGAAGTGGCAATCGGCGTTGATTGAATCTGGCTTGACCGATAAAACCGTTCCTGCGGACTTTATTGAGAAGTTCAGCGGCTTCTACTTAACGAATAACTATTTGGCTAGTCTTGCTGAAGCTCGTTAATAATATGAATTAAATTGTAATATATTTTAATAGCAGGTTGTTCTAAATAAATGTCCTCCAAAAATAAAACTCATTCTTCTCTTTATATCTTTTATTGGGAAAAGAGAGAAACAGGATGAGTTTTTATATTTAGGCGTGAAGATTCAGGTTGTTTTTGAGAACGAGTGACAATTTGGCTAGTACGGTAACGACATGATTATAATGAACTTAATGTTGATGATGCTCAGGTTTACTATCAGGTTTATACGTATTTTAGTACTCGTTACTTCTCAGGAAATACATCTGTCTCATAAGTAAGACTGGATTAAATATCTATGATTGTTCGTTTGATGACCTAAAAATCTTGTGGTACTTTCTCATTCGCTCCGTAAATGAACAGTGTTTTATTATTCATTAGGGGCTGCTTATTTAATTTATTTTAAACAGTAACGCAACAGGTGAAATAGTGTCGGAAGCTATTGGCGGTTGATCAACGTTGCTGTAGGACAGACAAAAAAAGGGTATTTTCATGCTTAAATCATCATTTCTATTGGGCCTAGTTGGCTTAGTTTCACTTCCTACATTTGCTGCTGGTATCGAGGGTGGTCCATACATTGGCGCCGGCCTTGGTGTGTATCAAGACTCAGACACTGACGGCGCAGGTAATTTAGATGCTGAAAGCATGGGATATAGCCTTTACGGTGGTTACCAATTTAACCGCATTGTAGGTATCGAACTTGGTTACACGGATTATGCTGACTATGAATCATTTGGAACGAAGGTGTTTTCGCCAACATCGCTTTCTGTTGCAGCAAACCTTGGCTACACCTTCGATAACTCAATTCGTCCATTTGTACTAGCGGGCTTGAGCTACGTAGATTTGAACTCAAACAACGCTAGCTCTTTTGATGATGATTCTGGTGCCGGCTTTCATTTCGGTATTGGTGTTGAATACACGCCAGTAGAAAACCTAACATTACGTTTGATCTCACAAGCAGACGCAGTAAACATCGAATTCTTCGATAGAACAACGGGTAATCGATTGGAAAGCCGTGATGTAGCCTTTAGCACAGTAACTCTGGGTGCTTCATACAATTTCTAATGGCTTCTGTTAAATAGCTTAAAGCTAAAGCTAAAGCTAAAGCTATGGACACCCAAAACCGCTCTAACGTTGAGCGGTTTTTTTATGTCAAAAATAACGATTGCTCACGCTGTGGGCGGAGTTGGCCCAAAGCCTGAAATTAGTTGGTTTTCACAAGCTTATAAAAGGGAATTATCTCGACTATTTTGGTAGATTAAAGGTATTACAGACTTCCAGTGAGCAGCAATGAAGATTCTTCACACGTCCGATTGGCACCTTGGCCAAAACTTCTACAATAAAAGCCGTAAGAATGAACATGAACGGTTCTTACAATGGTTACTTGAGCAAGTCACAGAGCACGACATCGACGCGATCATTGTTGCTGGCGATATTTTTGATACCAGCACACCGCCGAGTTACGCTCGTGAGATGTATAACAAGTTTGTGGTCGACTCGAACAAGATCGGCTGTCAATTGTTGTTGTTAGGTGGAAATCATGATTCGGTGTCTGTGCTTAAAGAGACACAACAGCTGCTCAAATACATGGGTGCAGACGTGATTCCTAATACCAATGAAGATCATGCGACTCAGGTTGTCGAACTAAAAGGCAAGAACGGCGATGTAGAAGCGCTGGTTTGTGCCATTCCTTTTATTCGCCCTCGCGATGTGTTGACCAGCCAGGCGGGAGTCACTGGCGTTGAGCGTCAGAAGCAACTCGGAGATGCAATCAAACAGCACTACCAAAGTGTTTATGATGCCGCTGTAGAAAAACGTGCGACGTTTGAAAACAGCGAGCACATGCCGATTATCGCTACGGGTCATTTAACGGCGATGGGCGTTCAACAATCGGATTCGGTACGCGACATCTATGTCGGTAACCTTGATGGTTTTGCCGCTGATGGCTTCCCAGACGCAGATTATATTGCACTTGGTCATATCCACCGCCCACAAGTGGTGGCAAAGCGTGAATACATTCGTTACTGCGGCTCACCAATCCCATTAAGCTTTGATGAACTTAAATCTCAAAAGCAGGTCTGTGTGGTTGAATTTGTTGAGGGAGTGCGCACAATTTCTCAATTGCCAGTTCCAACGTTCCAACCCCTAGCTGAAATCAAAGGCGACTTGAGTGAAATCGAATCTCAACTGAATCAATATGTAGGCTTAGATAGCGAACAAAGCGTTTGGTTATCGATAGAAGTGCAAGCGCAAGATTACTTGTCGGATCTTCAAGAACGTATGCGCGCACTAACAGAAGGTTTGAATGTGGAAGTGCTTCAATTGCGCAGAGCAAGAGAACGTCGCAATCAAGCATTAGAGCAAGAGTCAGCAGAAACACTATCAGAATTGAGCCCGATGGACGTTTTTAGCAAGCGTATTGCCTTAGAAGAATTTGAAACCGATTCTGAAAAAGCACGTTTAGAGCGAATGACGGTGAAGTTTAAACAAGTGATGGTTGAAGTGTCTGAAAGCGCTCAAACACCAAACAAAGTAGAAGAGTAACCAGCATGAAGATTTTAAGCCTAGAATTTGAAAACCTGAACTCTTTGAAAGGGCGTTGGAAGCTCGATTTTACCCAATCACCGTTTGCAGAAAATGGTCTGTTCGCGATTACTGGCCCGACAGGGGCAGGTAAAACCACCATTCTTGATGCGATTTGTTTGGCACTGTTCCACCGCACGCCACGTTTGAAAAGTATCGCTAAAGGCAACAATGAATTAATGACACGTGGTACAGGTGAGTGTTTCGCTGAGCTGGAATTTGAAGTGCAGGGCAAAACGTACCGCTCTAACTTCCATCAAAAGCGAGCGCGTGGAAAGCACGATGGCGCATTACAAACGCCAACGTGTGAATTTGCCGATGCTGACACCGACAAAGTCTTAGAAACCATGCTGACCAAGAAGACCAAGTTGGTCGAGCAGGTAACAGGTCTCGATTTCTCTCGTTTCACCAAATCCATCATGTTGTCTCAGGGTGAGTTTGCGGCATTCCTTAATGCCAATGCGAACGACCGCGCAGAGCTACTTGAAGAGCTGACGGGAACAGAAGTCTATAGCCTGATTTCTGAGCGCATCTACGATCATTTCAAGTCTAGTGAAGAGTCGCTTAATCACCTGAAAGCAAAAGCTGAGGGTGTGAGTTTACTGTCTGAAGAGCAGATTCAAGAGCTGACCAAAGAACATGACCATCTAGAGTCTGAACAGAAACGTTTGGCTGAACAACTGACTGAATGGAACGCGCATTTAGGCTGGTGGAAAGATGTCGGTAAAGCCGAACAGGTGATTACGGCAAGCAAGCATGACTTAAAAACGGCGCAAGAAAGCCTTGTTGAAAACCAACCATCGTTAGATCGTTTAGCGAATAGCGAGCCTGCTGAAAAACTGCGGCCGCTTCATAAAGATTTAGAGCGTTGCGGCCAAGACGTTGTGACGACTCAAGCAAACCTTGAAAGCAGTACCAAGCGATTAGCTGAGCGAGATGCAGAAAAAAACGCGGCACAACAGAGCGTTAATAACCATATCAAGTTGGTTGAGGTCGCTAAACAAGAACAGCAAGATCAAGATAAGATCATTGAGCAGGTTCGACCGTTAGATAACCAAATTGCGATGTTGAAAGACAAGCAAGTAGCGGGTTCTAAAACGGTAAATACGCTTAATCAACAACAGGTTGAGAAAAGTCAGCTACAAGTCTCTTTGAATCAAACTGTTGAATCCATTAAGCAGCAAGAAAAGATCTCTGCACAATATTTAGCGGCTAACCAAGCTGATAGCCTGCTTGAAAAGTATCTGGGTCAATGGCAAATCAAGGTCACTCAGGTTCGAGATCTTGAACGTCAACAAACTGAACTTTTAAATAGTGTTCAAGCTTCACAGCGCACGCTGGCCACTCAGCAAGCAGCGTTACAAGCAGCTAAAGACTCCAAATTGGCACAAGACAAAGCACTCACAGAGCTAGTCTCTGCAGAGAACCAAGCTAAACAGCGATGGGACGCTTTGCAGCAACAAGCTAATGAACATACCCTTAACGCACAAAAAGAGGTGCTTGAGCTCTGGAGTCGTAATACCAATACTCTGGCGGATATTAATCGTGGCTTTGTTCAGGCGACTCAGCGCATAACATCCAAATCTGTCGAATTGCAGACCAATACTCAACTTAGTGAAAAGCTCACAAAAGAGCGCGAAGTGCTGGTGGAGCGTTATCAGAACAATAAGACATCGTTAGAGCGTTTAGCTCGCCTAATTGATCAAGAGGGTGAATTAGCGAAGTATCGCGCTGCGTTGAAGCCAGATTCAGAATGCCCACTGTGTGGTTCAACAGAGCATACTGTTGAGCAATCTCAGGATATCGCTGATCTCGTGGCACAAAAAGAGCGAGAAGAGCAAGAGTTAGCCGTTATTCAGAAAGACGGCACAGAACACCGTCAACAATTGGATTCATTGGTGCCTATCATCAATGGCCTCAATGAAGAGATTCAGCGTGCTCAAGCAGACATCGAACAAGCCAAAGTGAATTGGGCAAACATTGTTGCCAAGCTAGAGCAAAGCAATACAACTTTAGCGACTCAAAATTGCCCACTCAATATCTATCTGCCAAATGTAGAAGGGTTAGGTAATAGCGATGTTGTGCAGTCGTTCGTTGATGCTTGTGAGCAGCAGCTTAACAACACGATCGTACTCCTGCGCAATATGGCTGATGCAAAAAATGCCTACCTTGATGCAGAGAAGCAGCGCGCAGCAACCGCGATGATTGTTGAGAAGGCTCAATCTAATCTAGAACTCGCAGAACAGCGACTTGCGGATCTTTCTACACAAACGAACACATTGAGTGATCAAGCTGCTAAATGCGCACAAGCGAAAGAATTTGAGTGGCAAGGGCTAAGAGAAAGCATTATTCAAACATCGATTGAAGCGCCTGAGTTAGCGCATATCGATGCTTGGTTTGCTCAAAGGCTTGAAGCTTCTAATGCGTGGCTCACCACAAAACAGCAGCATGATAGGTTAGATAAGCAGTTGATTAGCCAACACGCTGAGCTGAAAGCACTTGATGACAAGTTAGAAGCCTTAGCGAAAGACATCACGATGGCGAATCAAGAGGTTGAGTCACTGTCGAAAGAGCTGGAGACTGTTACCGAATCTAGAACGCAGCTGTTTGGTACACAAGATATTCAAATCGCAACTAACATCATGAAACAAAAAGTGATGGATACCGTCAGCGCACACGATGCCGCTCAAACCGCGTTTAACCGTTGTGAACTCGACCACCGAACAGAACAGACTAAGCACACTAGTTACAGTGATGAGTTAGTGTCGAAACAGACAGCACTGACTGAAGTGACATCGCTTTGGACTCAAACATTAGCGACAAGTCCATTTGCTACCGAAGATGAGTTTGAGTCGGCACTGTTGGATGAATCCGTGACAGCGCAACTGCAAAGCCTAAAGAAAACGCTGGAAGAGGCGATGGTTAGTGCTCAAGCTCGTTTGAATTCAGCCAACGCGAATTTAGTCGAACTTAAAGGTCATGACAAAGCGGAAGTTTGGCAACAACTTCCACAACAAGAAGTAGAACAAGCCGTGACTGACTGCTCCAATGCGCAGCAAAGTCATGCTACGCAAATTGGTGCGATTTCTGCGAACTTGGAAACGGATCGTCAGAACCGCAGTAATCAGCAAGACTTGTTCAAACAGATCGAAGTACAACAACTTGAGTTTGATGACATCTCACGTCTTAATTCGTTGATTGGATCCAGAAATGGCGACAAGTTCCGTAAGTTTGCCCAAGGTTTAACACTAGAGAATTTGGTGTACCTTGCGAACAAGCAGCTGCAGCGTTTGCATGGTCGTTACGAGCTAAAACGTAAAGCCGATGATGGTTTAGAACTGCAAGTGCTCGACACATGGCAGGGCGATGTGATGCGTGATACCAAGACTTTGTCCGGCGGCGAAAGCTTTTTGGTGAGCTTAGCGTTGGCATTAGCGCTTTCTGATCTTGTGAGCTACAAAACAAGTATTGATTCTTTGTTCTTGGATGAAGGTTTCGGCACGTTGGATAGCGACACTTTAGACATTGCGCTAAACGCGCTCGATAACTTGAATGCATCAGGCAAGATGATTGGCGTCATTAGTCACGTTGAAGCATTGAAAGAGCGAGTGCCTGTTCAGCTTAAAGTAACAAAACACTCCGGCTTAGGTGTGAGTGAGATGGAGAAGCAGTACAAGGTTGTTGCTTAGCTTCTAGCCATATTCATTAGCGCAGAAATAGAGGTAGAGCTAGACCAAGCAGATCCCCGACTCAGTCGTTCCTCCTTCTCGAGGATGACGGAGTCGCGGTCGTCATCAATCACTCCGCAGTCACGTTCTGCAGTAAAGAATGATTAGAGTAACTGCCGCTATTCCCTAAAGTGAGGAACGAGCGTAATAGGGAATCTCTAGTAAACGCAGGGAGTGGACTCATCAAAAAGGATACGGCCATGCACAAGAAGCCCCATTTACCAACTAAGACATGTCCTATTTGCCAAAAGCCTTTCTCATGGCGTAAAAAGTGGCAGCGCTGTTGGGATGACGTGATCTACTGTTCTGAACGTTGTCGTCGTCATAAGCCAACTTTGGCGTAATTTCTGTTCGTTTTTAGAACACGTTAATAGTTTCGTCATTCATTTCTTAAGTTAATATTTCTATCTGTAAGACAACTAATGTATAAAGGCGGCATGAAGATACCTAAAAGAATACAGCCCTTAGTTGACGATGGTTTAGTCGACGAGGTGACAAGCCAATTAATGAGTGGCAAAGAAGCATCAGTGTACATAGTGCGCTGCGGCGATACGATCCGTTGTGCCAAGGTATATAAGGAAATAAGCCAGCGCAGCTTTAAAAAAGCAACGGCGTATCGTGAAGGACGAAAAGTCCGAAACAGTCGCCGTGCCAGAGCGATGGAAAAAGGCTCTGGCTTTGGTCGTGAGCAACAAGAAAAGGTTTGGCAAAGTGCTGAAGTGGATGCCTTATATAAACTGGCAGAAGCGGGCGTTCGTGTACCTGTCCCTTATGGCTGTTTTGATGGCGTGCTGCTTATGGAGCTAGTCACTGATGATGACGGTTATGTTGCTCCGAGATTGAACGATGTTGTAATGCCGCCAGAACAAGCGATCGAAGATCATGCGGTGATGATGACTTACGTGGTTAAAATGCTTTGCGTTGGTTTGATCCATGGTGACTTGTCTGAGTTTAACGTATTGGTTGATGAATACGGCCCTGTGATTATCGATCTACCACAAGCGGTTGATGCTTCGGCGAACAACAACGCTGAGTGGATGTTGGCTCGTGACATCAATAATATCCGTGACTACTACGCTCAGTTTGCCCCTGAATTGGCGAAAACCGAGTATGCCAAGGAAATGTGGGCTTTATACGAGAAAGGCGACTTAAAGCCAGACAGCAAACTGACGGGCGAGTTTACGGAAACTGACGATTTGGCTGATATCGAAGCTATTATGCAAGAGATAGACGCTGCGCGAATTGAAGAACAACACCGACGCGAGCGTGTTAAAGAAGAAAAAGAAGGTGTAGACGACAGCAAGTTCAATTG
Source organism: Vibrio sp. QJM3NY_26 (assembly GCF_057786005.1). Lineage (NCBI taxonomy): Bacteria > Pseudomonadati > Pseudomonadota > Gammaproteobacteria > Vibrionales > Vibrionaceae > Vibrio > Vibrio sp. QJM3NY_26. The sequence goes on from NZ_CM173515.1 coordinate 1,647,153, forward strand.
GGCTGAGTAATCGTGATTATCGTTTTTGATCTTTCGTTAAATGTCAGCCATAACGCCTTAAAAAACTGAGGCGCTCTTTCAAAAAAATAACCCAATAGAGCCTCAACTCTGTTGGGTTATTTTTTTTAGCACTCATAAAAGACGGCCACTGGTATTAACTACCACTTTAACTGCTCACCATCGTAAGCGTAGAAGTGCCCACTTTTATCCGGCGTGGCAGTGCGAATAATATCGACCAAGTGATGGGCGACATAGCTCGACTCAAACAACTTACCCTCAGGGACATTGGTCTGAAAAGGCTTAGATAAAGCCGTGTCTGTTGTGCCCGGGTGCAGAGCCAACACGGTGCCTTTCTTTATGGTGCGTTGCCATTCAATCGACATGGTTTTGATAAACATATTGAGCGCCGCTTTCGATGAACGATAGCTATACCAACCTCCTAATCGGTTGTCTGAAATACTGCCTACCTTTGCGGAAACTACAGCAAACTTTGGATTGTCGCTCGTTCTAAGAACAGGTGTGAAGTGCTTTGCCAGTAATAAGCTGGGTAGGGTATTCACCGAAATGTTTTTCAGGAAAAACTCAGGGTCGATAGAAGACAAATTTTTCTCAGGGCCGAGTCCTGGTGTGTGAAGCATACCCACGCAGTTTATCAACCAGTCCAATTTTTCAAACTGTCTGCTGAGTTGCTCGATATCAGCCTCGTTGGTTGCATCGACTTTGTGCCAGTTTAAACGACTGTTTTCTAGTTCTGGCTGTTGAGAGTGGTAAGTCGCGTCGACATGTACATCAAGAAAATCAAACCGAGACAGCTCAGACAATAGGTGTTTAACCACGGCGAAACCGATACCGCCACTCCCACCAATGACCAATATGTGTAATCTGAGTTGTTCCACCATTATAAGTTCTCCAAGTTAGTCAGTCGTTGTTCTGCGGTGTCGAGTATCGCTTGTTGGTCTTGCTCATCCATATTGTCCCAAGAGCGATAAAGCATCCCCATTCGAGGGTTGCGATTTAAGGCCTCGCGATGTTTGTTCATGAAGCGCCAGTACAAGCTGTTGAATGGACAAGAACTCTCGCCACTGCGCTCTTTAATTTGGTAATGACAGCCTTTGCAGTAATCACTCATGCGATTAATGTAAGAACCGCTGGCAGAGTATGGTTTGGTTCCGACGATCCCGCCATCGGCAAAAAGTGCCATACCTCGCGTATTCGGCATTTCGACCCACTCAATCGCGTCGACGTATATACCAAGGTACCAACTGTCTACTTGCTCCGGAGCAATGCCCGTAATTAAGCAGAAGTTACCGGTGATCATAAGCCTTTGAATGTGGTGCGCATAAGCAAACTCGAGGGATTGATCAATCGCGTGCTTCATGCAATTCATCTTGGTTTGCCCATCCCAAAAGTAATGAGGCAACTGATGGTCTGCTGCGTAGTGGTTTTTGTTTGCGTAAGCAGGCATGTTCGCCCAATAAACACCGCGTATGTATTCTCTCCAACCTAGAATTTGGCGTACGAACCCTTCGACTTGTGCAATATCGATAGTGGGTGCGTTTAGCTTAGAGGAAGCCTGATAAGCCGACAGTGCCGCATCAATCACTTCTTGGGGGCTTAGCAGTTTGCTGTTTAACGAAAAGGAGAGGCGGCTGTGATACAAACTCCATTTTGAATCGTGCTCGGTCGTCATTGCATCTTGAAACTGACCAAACAGTGGTAAACAGACTTGGCAGAAGTGAGCGAGTAGAGACAGACTTTGCGCTCGGTTGACTGGCCATAACAACTGATCGCCAACTTCACCAATGGTTTGAACTTGATGACATTCGATGCGTTTTAAAATCGCAGAAATGTCGTTGGCAAACATTAATGGTTGCGGCAAGTTCTCGATGTCTTGCTTCTTTAGCTTCTTACGATTGTTTGCATCGTAATTCCATTTTCCGCCAACCGGTTTACCATCGTCGAGCAGGATGTCGAAACGCTTTCTCATTCGACGATAGAAGTGTTCCATCATGATGTGTTTGTCTTTAGGAAACTGGGTTTCAATCTCGTCAAACGGAAACAGGAAATGCTCGGAATCGCTACAGCCTTTTGCTACTCCAGTTAACTTCAGCTTTGCCAATTGTTGGAGAAGTCGATATTCATCTGGCCTTTGATATTCGAATTTCTCTGTATCGAATTCGTGCACGTAGTGTTGCAACAGAGCATCGAGATTTTCAAATTGCGTTGTGTCATCCAGAGTTAGGTGGAGTACCTGGTGACCTTGTTGTTTGAGCTCGTCTGCAAAGTAGCCCATCGCAGAGAAAAAACAGGCCACCTTTTGGATGTGCGATACAACGTAGTCAGTCTCTTGCTTAAGTTCGGCAATGATATAAATGACGTCGTCATCAACCTGTTGAAACCAAGAGTGCTGGATATTGAGTTGGTCGCCTAAGACAAGGCGCACGGTTTTGAAGTTCATAATACATCCTGATTGTTAGTTAAGACAGGTTCTTTGCTGCTCGCATTCCACTTGTTGATAAACGCATGGTCTGGATCGTACATATCCGTTTGCTTACCCAAATCAAAATGTCGTGATTTAGGTTTGGTTTTAGGTTTAGGTTGCTTAGCATCATTTTGCTTATTGGCTTGGGTGTTTACCTGAGAGTTCAGGGCTCCGACTATATATGCCCAATTACCCCAGTTTGATGCCACGTCATAGTCGATAAGTTGGCTCTCAAAATAGGCTGCGCCGTGTCGCCAATCGATCCCTAGTTCGTAGATCAAACAGCTGGCCGTTAACTGTCTTCCTCGGTTAGACATGTAGCCTGTTTCATTAAGCTGACGCATACATGCATCGACAATCGGATAGTTGGTATTGCCACTCTTCCATTTGGCGAAATTCAGGTTCGACGTCGCTGAGGAGTTTGAAGAGTGGAGTTCATGGTTTGAGGTTTCACCGAACAACGAGGAGCCCAGTGACAAACACTTCCAATAGAAATATTCGCGCCACAACAACTCAAAGTAGATCCAATAGGTTGAATCGTTACTGCCATGTTCGGTTTCGAACTGTTTCAAATGGCGATAAATCGTTTTAGGCGAAACGCAACCGAGCGCTAACCACGGCGAGAACTTGGTTGAGTTTTCGATGCCGTCAAATGCGTTTCGAGTCTGCTTGTAGTTAAGGGCGTAATCATGTGAAAAGTAGTTTTCTAAATGCGTTAGCCCTGCGCCTTCGCCACCCAAATAATCGTTGGTTACTCCGATTTCATCATTTGCTGAACTAAATAGTGGGATTGTCGCTATTGGTGTCACTGCTGGTGGGAGGTTTGCAATAACCGTCTCATCGCCATTAACGTCCAAGTGTTCGACTAGCTTTCTAAATTTGGTAAACGAGCTTGGGACTTTTGATAATTCAAATGGTAGCTCATGTGAGTCAAACAAGGTCGAGTTATGTGGTAAACACATTACTAAGTTAGGGGACTGTCTTTGTATTGACCGAATCAATTGTCGCTCGTCGTAGCCGCAATGTGCGTTAGCGAAAAAGTGAGTGACGTGTTGAGTAGCGATGATTTGGCTGAGTGTTTGCTCAGCAGAGCCTGGCTCTATATGGTTACTGTGAATTACGACAAGTTGCTGCCCAAGCTTCACTAAATTTGATTCTAGATTAGCTATCGATTGTGAAATAAAAGCCTGGCGATGTGCGCCATAACTTTGCTCTTGCGCTAAATCAGCAGAGAAATGAACTAAAGTGGGTTCGACAATCACGCAAACGAGTTTATCGACGCTCTGCGCGGCGTAATGGAGCAATTGATTGTCGTTGATTCTTAAGTCGTTCGTAAAAAGATAGAGACCAATCTTTTTCATTGCTTGCACTCGTGATTTGTTAGTTATTAGACGGTTACGAGTGGATGAGCAAACAAGATCACAAATGATTACGCCGAATGGGTAATGGTTGAATTTGGGGAAAGAAGAGGATTGAGGAGGGAATAGAAGCCAACCAATAATACCGATAGAGGTTGGCTCATCAAGTCTGGCTTTATAAGTCTAAACAGCTATTTTTTAAGAGCGACAGTTTTTAGGAGCAGACAGTCCATAGAAACTCTAGTCCATAGAAGCAGTCAGTCTTTAGGAACGAGCTCTAGTCCATAGGAACGACGAGTATGTCGACGGGAGAAGAGTCTATCAATTGCTTCGAGTGCGAGATGATCTTATGCCAAAAATCATGATGGTGACCACAGAGCATCAGGTCAATGTTGTGCGCTTTTACGGTGTCTTTGAGCTTGTCATTCAAATCACCCGTACCCACAAAGATGTGCTGAACCGGCTGTTTAGCGTAAGCCTCAAACTCTCTTAGTTGTTTTATGGCATCTTCATTGACAGGTAGGTCATTCTCATTTTCTTGAATATCAACGAGTTCTGGGTAGATTTCTCCGTGAGTACCGTCGATATAAACAAATGAAAGTTCCGTTTCTAGTTTGTTCGCGAAGAAGGTTGCTCTATCAATGAGTATTTTTGAGTCATCAGACATTTCAAGTGCGACCAGAATATGTCGGTATTCCATAATTAAAGCCTCTTGTTATTAGTGATGTTACAAGCATAGTTTCTCTCTAAGTAAATGATATCGAAGAGGTCTCATATTGCGTAAAATCATCATTCAAAGATCTTCTAAGTACTCTCGTATTTATATCGCTTTGATTGATAAGAAATTTACAAAAGGTTGTTATAGTGACTTGAGTCCGAGCTTTAGTCTTTTTGCCATTAGATAAGTTCGACAGTCCAACGCGCCATTAACGAAGAGGCATCAATGACAGCATTACTTACCATTCCCACTCGCACATTAGGCTTTGACTACGATATTGAGATCAGTGATTGGTCACAAAAGCTCGTGGGCTTTCATGTGTTTGAAGATGGTAGACGCCCGCTCGATGGTGGTATTGGTTTAAGCCTCAACCTCGTTGAACAGTTTGATGTAAATGGTCGTTGGTTAGATTCGTTGCCTGCTCGTTATCGTGAAATCACCGATGATTTTCCAGAGTATCAATATCAAATGCTTTGGTTAGCTGCAAACACTTATGAGGCAGCTCAACTGCTTGAATTAAGGCCGGTTATCTTGGCGTTAATCTGCATGAAACACAGTGTTGATAATAAGAAAGCGTTGGAACTGAGTCGTTTAGGGCAAAAGAAGATCTTAGCTAAACTCGGCTTAGACGGTAGTAAAGCGACCCTAAAATTCATCGATAAGCTAGAGCTTCATTACAACGTCGGTGATGAGCTCGACCACATTGTGCGAATTCTCGAACCGCTGCAAAGACGTGTTCTTAAATTCAAGCATTACTCCAAAGTTGGTTACACAGCATTACGTTTGGATCAGGTTCATCCATTTCTAACCGGCAGTCGATTGGGCATTGCGATGGTGGAAGAGGGCAGGCTTAATGCGCCTTCAAAAATGGCAATGTTCCAAGATGCGATATTGTTAGGACTAGATTTGGAGATGGATGATCCATTACGCGCCATTACCAGCCAGAACTCATTTGCGATGTTCGAACAACTTCACGATAGATGGACAGAGCAACGTCAACTGCGTCGTTTAGAAGGTAACCGCCCAATGGATAAAGACATTCCTTACCCGGTTCCTTTGCTAGGTAACGACAATATTCATCCGCTTACTGATTACTACGACCTTGAAAAAGAAGGCATGGAGCAAAAACACTGCATTGGTGTTTATCACAATCGAATCATGAGCGATCGCTATGTGGTATTCCGCATGTTCAAACCTCAGCGTTTAACCATAGGTCTACGTCGTGTACCGAGCAAAGCGTTTCCGTTTGAGATTGACCAAATTTGCGGGAAACGAAATGCACCGCCATCCGAGTCTGCTCGCCAAGTTATTCATGATTGGTTAGAAGCGAGTAAGCAAAAGTATCCGAAGCAATAGCTGTGAAGTAGAAGGAATAACAGGATGTTTCAACAAGGCGATTTATGCCCGCATTGTGGTTTGATTATTGTCATGCCAACAGATTTGCAAGCCGAATGCTTAGGGTGTGGCGAAGAGATCAATCAAGACCCTGCAGACGATTACGACGAAGAAGAGTAACTTTATCTACACTGATATAAACCAAGGCTAGGATGGCCGTATTAGCCCTTCAAAGGATGGGAAGACATGCAGAAAGTAATCTTTAGAAATTGCGATGAGAGTTCGCCATATTGGAGTGATTTAGAGCTCTTGTTTCAAAGTGAATGGTCGGATTTTAAGTTTAAAGATACCTATAAAGACTGCGTACAACTCCCTCCAGTAATAATAGTGCTTCGCGATAATGTGGTCATTGGTGGCTTGGCATATTCCCATTTTCAGGAACCTCATCAAGTAAGAGATGTGGTTTGGGTCAATGCTGTTTATGTTGATGCTCAATGGCGAGGCCAAGGTATTGCAAGTGAATTGATTAATCGTGGTGTAAAACAGGTTTCTTCTACAGTACAAACTCAACTGTACGTGTACACCAATGTAATGGAACTCTACCAAGGGTTAGGTTGGTCAGTCGTCGATATCGACTCAGAAGCAAACCATAAAGTGATGAGTATAGAGCTTATTCGATAAGCTCAGAGCAAAGCCGACTATTAGGTTATCTACCTATCGAGTATTGAACCTATCTCTTTATCAATAACGTATAATCCTGTTAAATTTTCGTTTGAAATGATACCTATATCGCCTTTAAATCAAACAACTCGCTGTTGATTAAAACGATCACTACGATTTATTGCAGCAGTTGTTGAGCACAAAGCCTATATTGACTAGAATGGCGCACTTTTTTTATTTACGTACATACAGGTAATGAACATGAGCGATACTAATTCAAAACCAGCTTTACCAGATCATCTAGCAGGTAACCCACGCAGCCCACACCACGTGGCTGAGTGTTTCGAATACCCAATCGGTATTCGTCTAAATGGTAAAGAGCGTACTGATGTTGAAGAATACTGCATCAGCGAAGGTTGGGTTAAGATCCCTTCTCCAAAAGCGCTAGACCGCCGTGGTCAGCCAATGCTTATTACTCTAAAAGGCTCTGTAGAAGCTTTTTACATCGAAGAATAATCGCTTTGTGTGACGCGCTAATACTTCGTGTAGTTAGCAAATGTTTTGTCTAATTAGCCAACATAAAGTCACTAAGAGTTATTACTTGAAAGGGTCTAGAGAAATCTAGGCCCTTTTTGTTTGCTAAATCTATTAGGCTTATTACTTTTACCAGGCGATACCAGCACCAATTGAGAATTCCAAGTCTTCACCTTCTGCTTTATCGAATCCTGCTGTCACTACAAAGCCACTGTCCATAATATAGGTGGCATCTAAGCCTCCCACCTGTTTGGTTGAGCTGTCAGAGAACTCGCGGCTATCAAAAGTTACGTCTGTATGTGTTCGCTTAATCCCGTAACCGGGAGTGATGTACAAGTTTTCGGTGATTCCAATAGGGGCGTGAAACTGATATTCGTTGTCACGTTGTTTGTATTCGTACGATTCTTCGTCTTCGTTATAAGCCGAACGAGTAAACTCAATACCATAACCTATGCTACCCGGGCCGCGATATTTTATGTAAGAAGCAGACCAATCACGCCAACCACGTTCAGCCGATAGACCAAATGTAATCGCGGTTTCCTCTTGGTTTTGTTCATAGGCTTGTGCGTTAGACATAGTGAACAACAAGACAGCGGCTAATGTCAGAATGGGAAGCTTTTTGATGGTCATTGGATCTCTCGCTTATGTATACAAAATATCGGCGAATTCAAAGTATTGAACGCCAGTAGATTAGTAACCTAGTCCGGATCTTCCTTGAGCTTTTTGTTAGTGTTTTCTTCGTAGATGTTTTGAACGGCATCCTCTTAGGTTTGAGGATGCCTATTTGTTATGAGAATGGGGGTAATCGTTATTTTAAAGTCCGTAGCTTATTGACCTGCATCTTTGCACGAACTTTGGTAACTTCTGCCTGAGAAGGCAAGTTGTCTTTAACCTTATTTTTAATATCCGCAACTGGGATAAAGTTCCACTGGCCGTCGTGATATTTGACCACAAATGTCTCGCGCTCTATTTCTTCACGGAACACCCAAACCCCATCGTCTAGGCGTTTAAAGTCGCCAACTACATTTCCGCTAGTGTCTCTAACTGTCCAAAAGGTATGTTCAGTATCAAGATAAGATTCCTTCTCACCTGAGATCATCTTGTCACCAGACCTGATTGTCACATAATCTTCACGAACGATGATTTCACCGACAGGCTTGTCATCTACGTAGATGCTGTATAGCGTTTCTTCATCATTAGAACGTTGTTTAACGGCGCTTATATGAGCATCACCGTTGTCTTTATTAAAGAAAGGAATGTCTCCCAACTCAGGAATATGAACAAAACCTAAATCTGCTTGAGCTATTCTGTCTTTTAACGTTGGGGCATCGGCACCATAACCAGGGTCGGATTCAGGGTTCTCATAACCGCCATCGTTATCTGAATCATCTAGTCCAAAACCTGGATCGATATTTTCGAAACCATAATCACCATCAAATTGAGGTTGTGCTGGTTCTGAACCACCGCCAGATGAACAACCTGCTAAAACAGCTGTAAGAACGAGTGCGATAAGTGATTTGTTCATGATATTTCCTATCATTTGTTGAATTCGTAAGATGCTCACTGACTAACCTCACTACAAGGTGACGGGTATACACCTTGTGTATAGACATTGCTGCATCGCTTGAGACATACAATAAACAATCGGGTCAGGTCGATAAATAAACGAAAAGAAATACAATACATCACGATCTGCTATGTGTTATTTGTGCTAAGCATTGCGCAAGCTTATATTCTGACTCATTCACTATGCATGCTCTATATGTACCAATCTATTGATCTGATAACTACCACACTGAAGTTCCGAACATTCTGTTAAGTGAAATTGATAATAAATTGCTCACTCGAAAGTGTGATTTATATACAAATGCCTTCCTCGAATAAGAAATCAAAAACAAAAATATGAAGCGTAGTCTAATTAAATGAAACTAAAGTGCTGTATTTAAGGTTATTTTTTGTTAATGGCTATCTCTATCACAGAAAATAATCCTGAAGCACATACAATTCCCAGGCTTTCGAATGAGCGCTACACTTTTTTCGTTCGAGCATTTTATTTCTATCGCCCAATACACATGAGGTTCCTATGTTTGGAATATTCAAACCTATGGCGCATATCGATCGCTTATCTACCGATAAGATCGATAGCACCTACACACGATTACGATGGCAGCTTTTTCTCGGCATCTTTGTTGGCTATGCGGGTTATTACTTAGTTCGCAAAAACTTCAGTTTGGCGATGCCATACCTGATTGAGCAAGGGTACAGTCGAGGAGAGTTAGGGATTGCTTTAGCCGCAGTATCCATCGCTTACGGTTTATCTAAGTTTTTAATGGGAAGCGTTTCTGATCGTTCAAATCCCCGTTATTTCCTAAGCGGTGGCTTGTTAATGTCTGCACTGGTGATGTTTTGCTTCGGCTTCATGCCATGGGCAACAGGCAGTATCACTGCAATGTTTATTCTATTGTTCTTGAATGGTTGGTTCCAAGGAATGGGCTGGCCAGCTTGTGGACGAACCATGGTTCACTGGTGGTCACGCAAAGAGCGTGGTGAGATCGTATCGGTATGGAACGTTGCTCACAACGTGGGTGGCGGTTTGATTGGTCCAATGTTCTTATTGGGTCTTTGGGCTTTTAACGATGATTGGCGAACCGCTTTCTATGTTCCTGCATTTTTTGCCACTCTCGTTGCTATCTTTGTTTGGTTCACGGTAAGAGATACACCTCAATCTTGTGGCTTACCACCGATTGAAGAACACAAAGACGATTACCCAGACGACTACGATACGTCTCATGAGAAAGAAATGACGGCGAAAGAGATCTTCTTTAAGTACGTTTTCTCTAACAAGTTATTGTGGTCAATCGCGATTGCCAATGCGTTTGTTTATCTTATCCGCTATGGCGTACTCGATTGGGCTCCAGTTTACTTAAAAGAAGCAAAAGACTTCTCTGTAGATAAATCGTCTTGGGCTTACTTCCTGTATGAGTGGGCAGGTATTCCTGGCACATTATTGTGTGGTTGGATTTCAGATAAGTTGTTCAAAGGTCGACGCGCTCCAGCAGGGATCCTGTTTATGGTTCTCGTAACTGTCGCAGTGTTGGTGTACTGGTTGAACCCAGCGGGTAACCCAACGGTTGATATGTTGGCACTGATTGCGATTGGCTTCCTTATTTATGGTCCAGTAATGCTAATCGGCTTGTATGCACTTGAACTTGCACCAAAGAAAGCGGCGGGAACAGCAGCTGGCTTAACCGGTTTGTTTGGTTACCTAGGCGGGGCTGTTGCTGCCAATGCGGTGCTTGGTTTCATGGTTGACCATTACGGTTGGGATGGCGGCTTCATGATTTTGGTCGGAGCTTGTGTTGCTTCAATAATTTGTCTGCTTTACGCCTTCCTCGGTGAGCGTGCACACCATAAACAAAAAGATCTCGAACGAGAGAAAGAAGCACTAACTCAGTAGTTTATTAGCTGAACCACACCATACTAATAACAACAGAGGCAGGTATATCCTGCTTCTGTTTTATCAAGGGAAACAATAATGAAAACAACGTCACTGTCTCTGACTTTATTAGCACTTAGCTTATCTGCAAATGCGTTCGCTGATCCTTTAGTGATTGCACATCGTGGTGCTTCTGGTTATTTGCCCGAGCACACATTACCGGCTAAAGCACTCGCTTACGCAATGAAACCCGACTACATCGAACAAGACGTCGTGATGACCAAAGATGACCAACTGGTGGTATTGCATGATCACTATTTAGATCGCGTGACTGATGTTGCTGACCGCTTTCCAACACGCGCTCGTGCAGATGGCCGTTACTATGCGATTGATTTTACGCTTGCCGAGATCAAATCATTAAAAGTGACTGAAGGCTTTAACCTAGATGACCAAGGTAATCGAGTGGCTGGGTTCCCAGCACGCTTCCCAATGTGGCAGTCTGATTTTCGTGTTGCCACATTTGCAGAAGAAATTGAATTGATCCAAGGTCTAAACAAGACGCTCGGTTATGACGTTGGCATTTATCCTGAGATTAAAGCACCTTGGTTTCATCGTCACGAAGGAAAAGACATCTCTAAAGCGGTGCTTGCCACCTTGCAACAATATGGGTATCTATCGAAAGACGACAAGGTGTACTTGCAGTGTTTCGACGCCAATGAACTTCAACGCATCAATGATGAACTTATGCCAGCGATGGAAATGGATCTTAAGCTCGTTCAGTTGATGGCTTATACAGATTGGAATGAAACCATGACGTACCAAGGTGACAAAGCAACGCCGTACAGTTATGACTGGATGTTTGAGAAGGGCGGAATGGCAAAAATCGCTAGCTATGCTGATGGCATTGGCCCATGGAAACCTATGCTGGTGGACGATGCATCGACCAAAGATAACATCATTATTAAGCCATTGATGAAGTCAGCAAAAGACGCGGGCTTAGACGTTCACCCGTACACGTTCCGTGCCGATCCTGGAAGAATCCCAGCTTATGCTGATAACTTTGATGGCATGTTGGATGTCTTTTACAACCAAGTCAAAGTCGATGGTGTGTTTACCGACTTCCCGGACAAAGCGGTCGACTTCTTAAAACGTTAATTTCCTGCTCAGTTACGAGGTACTAGTAACGAGATACGAAGAGCTAAAAGCACAGCCTAAAGGCGCTTTTAGCTCTTTTTACTTTTTGGCTCTTCTTGTACTGGCCTCGAAATCCAACCTATATTCTTCTTTCTCAGTCCACATTTTGATATTCACTCGGTTTACAGCAATAACCTGACTTGATAGGTTACTCCCGATGCAGCCAGATGCTTAATCTATAAGTATTTATCGGCTCAACCTAATATTGAATTTGGAAAAATCATGGAAGAAAGAAGTAAAGCTTATCTTGATAGCTACCTCAACACATTGCCAGCAGACGTTGCCTCGCAATACACCTCCTTTAGTGCTGATTATTACTGCGCCGACGAGTACAACGCCAACCTCTGCGCGCAGTTGATTTTAAAAGGTGAAAAACAGGCGTCCTGCGGCCTTGAGCACTGGTATACCCATGAAGGCGAGACGAGACCCATAGTTGGTCACTTGCAAGTCGTCACCGATTGGGATGGTGAGCCCGTCTGTATTGTTGAGATCACGTCGGTGTCTTCGTGCAAATACAACGAAGTGAGTGCGGAGTTTGCTGCTGCAGAAGGCGAGGGTGACAAAACACTAGAATGGTGGAGAAAAGCTCACTGGAACTTCTTCTCTCGTGAATGTGAAGAACTCAAGATCTCACCAAGTGAAGACATGTTACTTATGTTAGAGCGTTTCAAAGTGGTTTATCAGTAATACAGTAACCGTGAGTGTTTTGTTGAATCGTAAGTCTTGGCACTTTAGGTATCTTTGACTAAAACAAGATAACTAGACATCGAACCGCTATTGTCCTTAGCAAACGTCACTGCGACTCGACATTTGGACTATGTTGAACAAAATAGCTACGAACTCTACTTCGATATCGCTTTCGACAACATTCTGTCCTATCAAAGAGATGGCATGTAGCGATAGAATCTGCCCAAAGCAATAAAAAGGTAGAGAAGTATGAGCTTAACAATCAGAGAAGTAACAGTAGAAGATGCACAAGGCATTATTGATGTCTTGAATCCAATCATTATCGAAGCGCGTTATACGATCTTGGATCAGACTTTTACTGTTGATGAAGAAAAGGCATTCATTGAGTCGTTTCCAGAACGTGGTGTATTTAGCGTTGCAGTCAACGAGATGACAAGTCAGCTGCTTGGTTTTCAGAATGTAGAACCATTTGCTACTTACACTAAGGCCTTTGACCATGTTGGTATTATTGGTACTTATGTGGATGCAAATAGCCGTGGGCAGGGTGTTGCAAAACAGTTGTTTGATTACACATTCAAAGCAGCCAAAGCCAAAGGTTATGAAAAGCTTTTCGCCTATGTAAGAGCAGACAACGAGCGCGCGTTAGCGGTATACCTTAAGCAAGGTTTTGAAATAGTCGGAACGGCTAAGAAACACGGTAAGATCGGCGACCAGTACTTTGATGAGATCCTTATTGAGAAGTTTTTATAGGCTCGTTTAAATACTAGATAATTCATCGTATGCAGGAGGCAAGATGACAAAGCTAATCGAATTAACAGAAATAGTCTTATTCGACTGGGGCAATACGCTGATGGTCGATTTCTCAGACGCACAAGGGAAGATGTGTGACTGGGAAACCGTACAAGAAGTGAGTGGTGCTCGTGCATTACTTGCTGAACTCTCCAAAAATCATCAAGTCTATGTTGCCACCAATGCCGGTGATTCAAGTAAAAACGACATCATTCGAGCCTTTGAGCGTGTTGGCCTGTCTCAATATATCTTGGGTTACTTTTGTAAGGCGAGCATTGGCTTTTCTAAGTTCGAACCGGAGTTCTATCCCGCCATCATTTCTAAGCTCGGTGTTGAACCACAACACATCACAATGGTGGGTGACACCCTAGAGAAAGACATTTACCCAGCACTTGAAGCGGGTTTGCAAGCGGTGTGGCTGAACATGGAAGGAGTTGAGCTTAAGTCAGAGCATCCGAATGTCATGCAAGTTCAATCCCTAAGCGAACTGTTGGAGAAGCGCGATTAACTACTTGATATTAAGTTCAGATAAAGCGCTTGTCCGTTTTGACGCCAACTTCTCATCTCTTTGTTATTTAATCCTCTAAGCTAAGTCTAGTTTCCACTATGAGGGCTAGGCTATGAATATCGAACGTCACGGAATATCGGTTGGAATTGAACGTGTTAGTGGTGAAACTATTGTTGTGTTTAAAGCGAAAGGTAAACTCACACATGATGACTATCAAGCCATGATGCCAATTCTAAATACCACGCTAGAAGAACTCGATTCATCCGAACTCAAGATGCTTGTCGACATCTCCACTTTAACGGGGTGGGAGTTGCGTGCTGCTTGGGATGATTTCAAATTGGGATTAGAGCTCAATTCGAAGATAGACAAAATCGCGATTTATGGTGATAAAAGCTGGCAAGAATTCGCTTCAAAAGTAGGGGGCTGGTTTGTGTCTGGTGAGATAAAATCATTCGAAGACCATGACTCTGCGCTTAAGTGGCTAGTCGATTGATACTATTCGCGGGCAGCTAGAGAGCAGTTCGTAAACATCGCCAATGACAGTTGATGAGCATTGTCTCGAACGCTGTCATTTTTCGTTTTGGCGATGATATTTCCTATTCGATTCAATAGAGTATATTCATTGCAGCGTGTAACATACGCAGGCTTTGTTTGGTCGCGACTAATGGTGTGGCTAGATTCAGTAATAACGAGAACTAAAACAGAATAAGGTCTAACGACATGCATAAGGTAATTGATAAGCTGGCTTGGGTATTCATCAAAGACGGCAAGTTGTTGATGGTGAGATCAAAAGGCAAAGAACTGTTCTACCTACCGGGTGGTAAGCGTGAAGCTGGCGAAAGTGATGAGCAAGCACTGGTTCGCGAAATCAAAGAAGAGATCTCGGTAGATTTGGTGCCTGATTCTATCAAATACGTTGAGACGTTTACAGGCCAAGCTGACGGTAAAGCAGAAGGTGTATCGGTGCAATTGACTTGTTATCTTGCTGATTATACTGGCGAACTGTCTCCAGATGCCGAAATTGAAGAGCTTAAGTTTGTGGATGGCAACGACAGAGCGGTATGTTCACTGGCGGCACTGGTTGCGCTTGATTGGTTAGAAGCGAACCAGTATTTACCACTTATCAGTAAATAATGGTTCGTTAATACAAAACGACTGTTTAGTCAGGATCTTTATAGATCAGTGCTTATGAAAAGCTTGAAGGGCGACTATCTTTCATCAGAATGTCGAGTTTTCTTTGAGCTTTTTTCGTATCTTGTAGATCCACCACCTCAATCATTTCACACTCATCTCGTACCATCTCATTAATTAGGCTGGGGTAGTGTCTGCAATCTTCTGGTCGGTCTAAGTAAATACTACAGGTGTACTTGGCTTGAGCCTTGGTGTCTTTCGTCGGAACTAGCTCCAGAAAAGGGCAGCGAGTTAAACGTTCGCCAGATTCAGGGTCAAACCATATCTCGCTTCCTCGAACATATTCAAAGATGTCTGGGTTGAACAACTCCCACAAATCAATCTCTTCTTGCGTTGCGGCAAGGTCACCATCTCCGTATTTGATACAGCATTTCCCGCATTGATTACAATTTTTCATTAGTGACTTCATTGGTTGGTGAGCTTTTGTCATTTTACCACTGATAGGCGTGGCACGTTGACTTTGTTGTTCATGGTTAAACCGTTTCGGGAAGGGAGCCTAGAACAGAAGTGCTAAATATGACTTTTACAACCTAACACCACTCCAATCAAGGCTGTAAACAGTGATACAATTTGCGCCTAGCAAGTTATTAAAACAAAGGTATAAAAATGAGAACCGTATACACCACCGAAGGCGACATCAACGCAAAGAAACAGAAAGACGCTTACCCAAAGTTGGCGCTATGTGATAACTGCGTTCGAGACTATGTGGTGATTGCTCAAGGCGAACGTACCTACAAGCCATGCGCAAAATGTGGCGCTGACGATTAATGCGCCTTGATAAATACCTATGCAAAAGCACTGAACTAACCAAGCCTGAAGCGATTGAACGCATCCATAATGGCGAGGTGAACGTAAACTGCGAGATTGTCACCGATGAATCGACTCAGGTTCATGAAAGCAACACCATCTTGTTAAATGGGACGCAGCTTGAGTTACGTGAATTTCGATACCTTTTAATGCACAAGCCAGCGGGTACTATTTGCTCCAATATCGATGAGGTTTATCCTTCGTTGTTCAACTACATCGAGGTAGACAAAGCATCAGAACTGCACATCGCAGGGCGCTTAGATGCAGACACAACAGGCTTAGTCTTGATTACCGATGATGGGCGCTGGTCATTCAATATCACGCTGCCAACCAAGTCATGTAAGAAGGTCTATCGCGTGACATTGTCACGAGATATCAAAGACGATGTCGCAGACAAGTTCAAAGCGGGCATTCAATTGCAAGGCGAGCAAAAACTGACGCGTCCGGCAGAGCTCGAAGTGATTACCAGTAAAGAAGTGCTATTGACCATTACAGAGGGTAAGTTTCATCAAGTAAAACGAATGTTTGCCGCGGTAGGGAATCGAGTTGTTGGCCTTCACCGTGAACAGATTGGTGATGTTCGTTTAGATGTTGAAGCAGGCCAGTGGCGTTATTTAACCCAAGCCGAAGTCGACTCATTTCAGCAGGGCTCTGAATAAACGCTGTAACCACTTAAGGCGTTAAGCGTGGCAGGAGCAGAATATCAACACTATAAGGATGTAGGATGGAAAACCTAAAAGTCTCAGAAATTAAGTCTTTCGTACCCGCGAGAGACTTCGTTTTATCCAAGCGCTTTTACCAGTCAATCGGCTTCGAAGTGATGTCTGAATTTCACGATATCGCCTATCTGCGTCACGGCAGTTGTGCGTTCCTTCTGCAAAACTTTTATGAACCTGCGCACTGTCACAATTACATGATGCACTTGCTGGTTGAAGACGTAAAAAGTTGGTATCAACACATCCAAAACTCTAATGTAGTGTCGGAATTTGAAGTTACCGTTTCCGAGGTTGTTGAACAGCCTTGGGGAATGCTTGAGTTTTGTATCACTGACCCAAGTGGTGTGCTGTGGCGTGTGGCTGAAAACATCAGGTCGCGCTGATTCATCCAACTTGCATTGAGGCCAGTGAAAACTTCAAATTATCCATCTTTTTCTTTATTTATGCCGACATAAGGCAATGATCAAATAGGTTCAAACATGGATATAAAGGCTAAAATGCACAGCCAAGACGTTTACTACTGTGACGACGTTGATTTGGTTGCTGAGCAAACTCAATGCTTAGAAGTGCTATACGATTTTAACCACACTCGTCCTAGTGAAGGGGATAAACGACAACAAATCATGAAGCAACTGTTCGCCGAAGTCGGTGAGGGCTGCTACATCGAGCCGCCGTTACGCGCGAACTGGGGGCGTCACACCCACTTAGGCAACAACGTATACGTTAACTTCAATCTAACTCTGGTCGACGACACAGACGTATTCATCGGCGACAACGTGATGATTGCTCCTAACGTGACCATCGCCACTGGCACACATCCCATCAGCCCAGAACTCAGGCTAAAAGCAGCGCAGTTCAATGTTCCTGTTCGTATTGGAAACAACGTATGGCTTGGCGCGCACACCGTCGTACTTCCCGGTGTCACCATTGGTGAAAACTCAGTAATAGGCGCAGGCAGCATAGTCACCAAAGATATCCCAGCCAATGTGGTTGCCGTTGGAAACCCTTGCAAAGTGGTACGTGAAATCAATGAGCACGACCGAGAGTATTACCATAAAGATCGCCGCATTCCAGAAGAGCTTAAGTAAGCGATTTTTCACACGCCTGAAATTAGCTGTGACATAACTCATTGTTATGCAATGGCTTAGTTGTGTATTACTTGTGAATATTAGAAGCTAGACAGAATTAGTCAGTATTTAAGTGCAGAATTTTCTGTCTGATAGCTGTTATATGTACAGGGAGTTTCAATGAAGAGTTTTCTCAAAGGGATTTTAGCTTATCTTGTTGTGATTTCAGTAGCTCTGCTAATTTCTCGCAATTTTTTTGATTACCTATCCACAATAGACTTGGTTGACTACATTGCATATAGCGGTGTTTTACTTGTTGTATTGGCAGGCATTACATTTGATGGTAACAATCCAGCTAATCAAGACTTTTTGTCGTTAATGATTCATCGTGAACTTGTGTCCCGAACCAATGACTTTCAAGACGAAAGTAATAAAGTAAGTTTTGCCGTTAATGTCGGATTGATAGGTATATTTTTACTTATTGCTAGTGGTGTAATGGCTTGGCAGATTAGTAAGTAAAACATATAACGAGGCGCCTAAATCTGATTCGTAAACGCGTGCCGAACTCGCTTCGCTCAGACATGGCACACATTCACTCACAGTTTGGCTAAGCGTTGCCTCGTCATTCTCCCCGAGTGAAAGTAACCATCGATATCTAGTATTAATAGTTTGTTTAGGTTCACGGTGCTTTTCTTAACTATTTGTTAGGGTGGCATTTCAATGAGCATGGAGGTTTTATAATGGGAACTGTAATCGGTTTGCTGATTCTAGCTGCTATAGATTGGTATCTTTTTCGTAAAACAGGGCTTCATATTCATAAATGGATCTCTAAAAAGTATGCCGCGTATCTGTCGGACAAGGGAAGCAAAAAATAGCCTTTTCTTATTAAGTCATCGGTATAAAAAACGTTATCTGCTATTCAGTTACACACATTGCAAAGATTGGAGGATTCATGAAAGGTAAAGGAAAGTGCCTATGTGGCTCGGTTGAGTTGGAAGTAGAGTACGCCAGTAATGAATTGGGGGCTTGTCATTGTAGTATGTGTAGAAATTGGTCTGGCGGTCCGATGTTAGTCATTGATTGCTCTGATTCCGTCAAAATATCAGGTGAATCAAATGTAGTGAGATATAAGTCGTCCGATTGGGCTGAGAGGGGGTTCTGCGGTAAATGTGGTACTCACTTGTTTTACTTTTTGGTACCAAATAATCAGTACCACCTTCCTGTCGGTTTATTGAGGTCTGGGGATGACTACAAGTTAACTCATCAGATATTCATCGATGAAAAGCCCAAATACTACGAATTTAAAAATGAAACACAAAATATGACTGGTGCAGAAGTATTTGCCCACTTTGAAAGTGGAGAGTAGCACTTAGTTTTTATTAGCTTAAGACTAATTCACAACGCTCGGCATTTTTTAGTTTCGGTCGATTTTAGTGTTTGCGGTGCAATGGTTTCGGTCAGGTGGTAGCGTTGCTCACGCTTAACCTCCCAGCATCAACCCCCAATTTGAAGTGACTCGAAACTCGATTGTCTGAACTCCGAATAGCTGAATAGTTACTCTAATATACAACGAGTTTCTAATGGCTCTGAGGGGGCGGAAATGACGGATATGGCAATATCAAGTTACCTTGGCTGGTTGTTACTTCTTATAGGTTGTTACCCTTTCTTGCTTGTTGGTGTCAGTATGTTTTTCTATGATGCAGAGCGTAAACAAGCATTAAGGTGGTTGAATGGAGTTAGTTTTCTATTGGCTGCATTCCTTCTTTACATGCATATGCAGACAGAAGTCGTCTATGGTCGGGAACTGCTCGAAGCCTGGTATCGTGATAACCCTCAATAAAAAGCACATAACAAGTGTTTATTATCCATATCGGTATATAAGAGTGATGTTAAACGCTTGGCATTTCCTGTTCGAATCAGCTTTAGTGTTTTCGGTACATGGTTGAGGTGAGGTGGTCGCGATGTCAGCCACTTCAAGCGGCGAAAACTCGTCTATCCAATTATGGTTATCCGAGTGAACCATGTTCTCTTACAAAGTGTCTGACATTTTAGATATTCAAATGTTGAGGCTCCGATGAATTTTCTCCGTAAGTATAAAATCAGCTTTCTTTTCTGTGTTAGTGGCCTTTTGTGTTTCATTGCTTATAACACCATAGGTTCATACGTAGATGAAAATGGTTTGTTGGTTGAGCCATTCGGGCTTATTCCTCTATTTTGGCTTTTTGAGCTACTTGCGTTAGTGGCTTTTGTTGTGGCGTTCGTTAGACAGAGAAAGTGCCAGTAATCCAGTTAAGCTACGAGTACACGAAGATGTTTTGTTATCACAAACAACTTAGGCGAGATTCGGTACGCGTGGCATTTTTGACATGCGGCGATATTGGTGTTTTAAATAGTGTTCTCAGCCTCAAGGAGGAAGCTTAATGAAATTTACACAAACCTATTGGAACCCATTGGATAAAACCCGTGACAATGAATGGGAAGATATTGACGGCTCTAACGGGAATTTAAGTCAAATTACGTTAGCTCAAGACAGCGTTAGGGGACTAATTGAATTCAACTTTTATAAAGGATGAACATGGTAGTACTTAGAGGAATGCGCCAAGACGAATATCCAGCATATTGTCAGTATTTTATTGACGATTACAGTCAGGAAATAGCTAGAAATTATGGGCATTCTTTGGACGTTGCAGTCGAATTGGCAAAGAAGGACTTGCATCGCAGCTTCCCTAACGGACTAGAGGGCAATGAGCATTCGCTATTATGCATTGATGCTGAAGTCGATGGTGAATGTAAGCTTGTGGGTTACCTATGGCACTCAGTAAATATTGGAGATAAATCTACGTTTATCTATGACTTCTTCATTTCGAATGAACATCGAGGTCTAGGTTATGGTACTCAATCAATTTCTGCGTTAGAGACCCAACTACTCGCTATTGGTATCAATCAAATAAAGCTGAGGGTCGCATATCATAATGAACGGGCGCTTAAGTTGTATAAAGAAGTTGGCTTTGAGGTTACCGGTTTCAATATGTCTAAGAAACTAAGCGGGTAGCCTTAACATATCAAGCAACATACATAGACCGGCAGGTTTCATTCAAACATGGAGTGAAAATATGAAGTCAGATTTTTCAAAACTTGCGACAACCGAGTACGGAAACATACTAAGTCACGACCATTTTATCAACTTTAGCATTGGTCCTCTTTGGCAGGGAATGCCGCCAATTTTTGGAGAAGCGTTTACTGTCCAGTTAACGTCTGGTGATAATTTAATGCTTCATTCAGCCATATACGAAGCACCAGAAGGTTCCATCATTGTAGTGGATGGAGTTGATAGCGAATATGCAGTAGCCGGCGGTAATGTATGCGCAGTCGCTAAGAGTCGAGGTATCAAAGGTTTTATTATTGATGGTGTCATTCGAGATTTGAGTGAAATTTCAGATATGAAGTTTCCAGTTTTTGCGAAAGGTGTTCATCCAGTACCGGGAAAGAAAGAGGTCTATTCTGAATTGGGTGCTCCAATCACTTGCGGGGGAGCAAAGGTCTCTACGGGAGATATCATTGTTGCTGATGTAGAGGGTATTGTCGTTATTCCTAAATCAAGAAAAGATGAAGTGTTTCTAATGGCTTCAAAGAAAGCAAGTGACGAAGCTTCATTAACACTCGCTGAGTGGGAAACGAGTCATAGGGCTAAAATAGCCCAAGCAATAACGTGTGCGAAACAAAAATCTGAAAGCACTTTAGGCTGATTCGCAATGCGCGGCATTTTTAGTTCAAACCAGTTTGGTTTATCGATAAATGCTGGAAGTCCGGCTTCGTAGTTTACAAATTAACGCATCGGCATGCTTTGGGGAGGATGTATGCAAGTCTTATTGTATAGCGCACAAGGATCGAACAGTTCTGAAAGGGTCGAGTGGATGCTTAATTTCAAGCGGATACCTTACGATAGAATCGAGGTTAACTCTGATGAACTAACGACAACATACCTAGATATAAATCCTTTTGGTTATGTTCCATCACTCTCGGTCGATGGTTCGGTGTTTTCTGAATCAATGGCGATTGTAGAGTATCTTGAAGAGCGATTCCCTAAGCCCAACTTATTTGGTCAAGACCTTGTTGAAAAAACGCACATTCGTAGAGTTTGCGAATACGTAAACTCTAGTATTCATTCCCCTCAAAACAGAACAGTATTAAGGTTCATGCGTCCAGAGCTAGATGAGCGTTCAAAGCGTGAGCTTCGTGGGGAATGGATTATGTGCTGTCTAGAAAAGTTAAGTACGTCAATCTGTCGTGAATCAGAGTTTGCAGTAGGCAGTGACTTTAGCGTTGCTGATATATTTGTGGCTTCAATCTATAAAAAGGCGTTACAACATGGTTTTACGAGAAATAATTTCTACGACAAACACTTGATGTATATAAGGTTAAATGAAAGTGTAGCGGTTTCAGAACCACAAACATCTTAGATGTGAATCATGGCATGTGGTATTTCCAAGAATGTGTACGCTTAATGCTTAAGTTAGTCTGATTTCGGCATTGTATGTGACAGACAGACCTTAACAGCACTTGCCGTAAATGAATCAAAAGGCAACTATGAAAATAACGACGCTGGTTGATAATACTCGACTGGATAATCGGAAAGGCTTAACCGTTGAGCGCGGGCTATCACTGCATATTGAAACCGAGAAGCTAAAGATCTTATTCGATATGGGAAGTGGCGATACGTTTTGTAAAAATGCACCATTACTGGGTGTTAATAGGTCACGATGAATAAACAAAAACTAAAGAGCCTCATTCAACAAGTTCCTGAGCTAATCGAAACAGCCAAAGTATGTCGTGAGGTGGGCTTGCCAAACTTCTATATTGCAGGCGGTGCTATCACTCAAATTATCTGGAATGATATCGAAAACAAACCGCTTCTAGACCAAGTCAAAGACTTCGATGTTGTCTATTTCAATAGTACCTCAGCTATCACCGAAGATGAGTTCAAAAGCCGCATTCGTTCGCGGTTAAGTCATTGTGTCGACGTGGACGTAAAGAACCAAGCGACCATTCATGAGCATTACGCTAAGAAGTTCGGTTGCTTCATTCAACCGTACGTACGTGCGGAGCAAGGTATTGAGTCTTGGCTCTCTGCGTTTGCTATCGGGTTTACTCTGGATGATTCAGGCGATATCAAGTTGTTTGCACCATACGGTGTAGAGGACGCTTTTGATATGCTGATTAAACCGAATAAGCGAGCAATGGTAGAAGCGAACTACAACAAAATGACCGCTGGTTATAAGGCCCGATGGCAGCAAGTAAAAGTGCTCCCTTGGGGTTGATTGATAGAATGTTAAGGAGTTTTAAGTGAGTCAGGAAGTAAGAGTAGGTGTAGCTGCGGTTATTCTACGTGAAGGGCGAGTGCTACTTGGAGAACGAATTGGTTCTCATGGGGCTCATACTTGGGCAACGCCGGGCGGACACCTTGAGTGGGGTGAGAGCATTGAAGAGTGTGCCAAACGCGAAACACTCGAAGAGACTGGCTTAGTTGTTAGTGCATTTGAGAAGCTGACTTTTACCAATGATATTTTTGAGAAAGAGAACAAGCACTATATAACGCTGTTTGTTGTTGCTTCTGACACAAGCGGAGAGCCTCAGGTGATTGAGCCTGATAAATGTAAGCAATGGGAATGGTTTAAACTAGATGAGTTACCTGAACCACTGTTTCTTCCTCTGACGAATTTGCTTAACGATCCGGTCATCCTTGGGAAGTTAGCGCAGTAAAACAAATTGTTAGGCCGTTGCTATGTGAATACAGGAAACAATCAAATGGAATTAAAGTGTCACTGCGGAAATGTGAGTTTAGAGCTGAGCTCCCTTCCAGACGAAGTCGGGGAGTGTAATTGTTCTATCTGTCGTCGTTATGCTGCCGTTTGGGCGTATTTTTCTCCGGAGCAAGTTCAAATCAACTTGAGCGAGAAAACTGAGTTTTATTGTTGGGGCGATAAAGAAGTCGAATTTCATCGCTGCAAGTTATGTGGATGTTTAACGCATTACGTAACGACAGAGAAATGCTCCGCAGATATCTTGGCTGTGAACATGAGAATGGCCGAAAATGAAGTGCTTGCAAGCATCCCAGTTCGTAAGATCAACGGCGCAGCGTACTAAGTCAACTAACAAGGTACTTTCACTACGCCTTGCAGTATTGAAACGGTAGATTTGGTCGTATTAAGGAGAAGTTCGATGTTCAAGTGTCCAAATTGTGGGGCGTCGGTTTCTATTAAAGAGAAATCGAAGCTACATCCTTCCAAGCACATGCCATGTAAACAATGCGCTCAAGTATTGAAGCCTTTTACTATTTATTACTATTCACTCTTTTTAATTGCCCCTTTTACGGTTTCGATTTCAATGAATTATGCAGGGTTTAGCACTTTAGGTGCCATGGTGCTTAGTTTTACATTGTTTTACGTGCTGTTAGTGTGTCAGCCAATAAAGAAAGTAACGCAATAGCCCTCTAGCATTAAAAGAAGATGACTAATCAGCAATAAAATAATGAGACAGCTAAATCATGACATTACGAGTAGTTCCAGAGCTTTATTGTTTCGATATTAATGTGAGCAAATCCTTTTTTGTCGATGTGTTGGGATTTGAAGTGAAATACGAGCGCCCAGATGAAGAGTTTGCTTATCTAACGCTCGATGGTGTTGATGTGATGCTTGAAGGGATTGCGGGCAAAAGTCGAAAATGGCTTTCAGGTGATCTGGAGTTTCCGTTAGGGCGTGGTGTTAACTTCCAATGGGATGTTATCGATATCGAACCTCTATATCAGAGAGTTAACGAAAGCGCCGCTGATTCTATTTACTTAGCGTTAGAGTCAAAGTCTTATCAATGTGGGGGTTCGATCGCGACTCAGAAGCAGTTCATCATTCAAACTCCTGAAGGTTATCTCTTTAGGTTCTGCCAAGATATTCGTTAACACATAAATATTATTGGTTACTTATTACGAGAAACATGGCTAACTAAGTACCTGCTAAAACAAGGAGAGTAGAGTGGTCAACATTCGAGAAATGGCAATTTCAGATTACGACTCCGTGATCGCGTTGTGGTGCCAGACAGAAGGCATGAGTATTCGAGATTCCGATTCGAAAGAAAGCATTGCGAGCTATTTAGCTCGTAACCCCGGTCTGAGTTTTGTGGCTGAAAGTAACAACGAGATCATTGGCGCTGTGTTGGTCGGAACGGATGGGCGTCGTGGGTATTTACAACATTTAGCTGTCTCGGCCAACTTCAGAGGGCAAAAATTAGGTTGTAAGCTTGTCGCAGAGGCGGTCAACGCACTTGCAGGGTTAGGCATCCCGAAGACTCACTTGTTTGTCTATAACGACAACATCAACGCTCAACAGTTTTACGAAAAATTGGGCTGGTTTCCTCGAGATGAAGTTCGAATGTACTCGTTTAATAGCTCGGATAATAGTAACGTTTAGCCTTAAAGGTTCGTGCGGGCTTAACTTGAATTTGTAACAGGTTCGCGAGTATCCGGACAATATCAAAACAATCCTTGGAGTATTTAGAAATGTTGTTTTCTAGTCTGTCTAAATCATTGGTTCATGGCTCCGAGTTATGTTCTGAACTGCTCAATTTATTAACCGAGCATAAGAGTGATTTCGAAGAAAAGTTAATCCCAGAACTGTCATACATCGATGATATGGCACATGTGGTGAACGGCATTAAAATCAAAGACGTTCTACACATCAATTCGAATCAATACCGACTTCAATATTCGTTTGATTGGGAGCTATTTCTCGGCTGTTCAGATAGAAATGAAACCGGTGTAGAGAATGGAAGCGTTCTATTCACACTTGAGAATGATAACGTTCTCAATATTAACTTCCCAAACTATGGTTCTCGAGATACTAGCGATGAGTTTTAGTCGGTTTTTCGTGCCTGTTATACAGAAGGAAGAACAATGATAACTATCGAAAGGCTTGAAGAATCGCATGTGGCGTTAGTTCAGGCCATCCAACTCGCTGATGAACAGGTCAAGTTCGCTGGCACAGCTGCAGAGTTTTTATTAGGCGGCAGTGAAACGACGCACTTGCACGTGATTAAGTCTAATAACGAAGTTGTTGGTTTCTTTAAGCTGGATATCGCTTACGCAGATTCTTATAAGTTTTGCCCTGAAGGAAGCATTGGGTTAAGAGCCTTTGTTGTTGATAAAAACCAGCAAGGTAAAGGTTTAGGAACAGGCGCGGTGAAGGCTTTGTTTCCCTATTTAAAAGCGAATTACTTAGCGTATGAGTCGATTTACTTAACCGTGAATTGCAAAAATCCCGCAGCATTCAACTGTTATAAGAAAGGCGGCTTCGAAGATACCAGTGAGCAGTATTTAGGTGGTGCAGCAGGCCCGCAATTTATCATGCACGGTCGAATCGCTTAGTAATATGAAACCGATTTATTGTTGATGGGACATCCCTGAACAGCTGTATGCAGGTTGAGAGTCTTAAAGAACACGAAAAGGAAATTTGATGAAGGTTCAATATCTTGAAGTGGTTACCCCAGAAGTCGATGTTGTTTGTGCAACATACGCTCAGCTCTACAACGTGAAGTTTAGTGGTGCTGATGTGAACCTTGGTGGGGCGCGCACTGCAAAGCTATCTAATGGTGGGGTAATAGGTATTCGAGCACCGCTTCGTGAAACTGAAGAACCAACTGTTCGACATTACACGCTGGTTGAGGATATTCAGTCTGCAGTAAATACAGCCGAAAAACTAGGTGCCGAAGTCGTAGTAACGCCAATGGAGTTACCACGTCACGGCATATGTGCCATTGTTATTCAAGGTGGCGTCGAGCTCGGATTCTGGGAGTTATAGGTGATACATAGCCTTTAGATTGTGAAGGACGAGATACTGCGATTTATGATACGACACCTAGTGTCTTTGCCGGCTTCATGGCATCATTCCACGCAGCTAAAACCCCAACAAGGTATGTTATGAAACAGAATATTGTCCACATTGCACTCGTGGTAAAAGACTACGATGAAGCGCTTGATTTCTATGTAAACAAGCTTAAGTTTGATCTCATCGAAGACACGTATCTACCAGAAGAAGATAAACGCTGGGTTGTTGTTGCTCCACCAAATTCAACCGGTGTGAGCCTGTTACTTGCTAGAGCTTCTAAGCCAGAGCAACACGATTTCATCGGCAACCAAGCTGGTGGACGCGTATTCCTATTCTTAAACACCGATGATTTCTGGCGTGATTACGAACGCATGACGTCTTTGGGCATAAACTTTGTCCGAGAGCCTAAAGAGCAAGGTTACGGTACCGTTGCTGTGTTTGAAGATCTTTACGGTAACTTGTGGGATCTGCTTCAGTTAAACCCTGAACATCCTATGGCTAACAGGTAGATAAGCTTAGTCAACAACCCTAATTCTAGTCATACGGATTGGCAGGAGCGACATGGAAGTCACAAGGTATCAACCCAAGTATTTAACCGCTTTACAGGCGCTCTATCTAGAATCAAGACAGAACACCTTTCATTGGGCTGATGCCGACGCTTTTAAGTTATCCGATTTCGAATTAGATACAGAAGGTGAAGAAATATGGGTCGCCGTTTCTGGCAATAAGGTTTTAGGTTTTGTCTCTATTTGGAAACCTGAAAGCTTCATCCATCATCTCTATGTTTGCCCGCGAATGCTACGTTCTGGGGCAGGCTCTGCTTTACTCAATACCTGTAAACAACATTACTCTGGCCTGACATTGAAGTGTTTGACTGCTAATGAAAACGCCATTGGCTTTTATCAGTCGCAAGGCTTTGTTATCTCATCCACAGAGGGAAAGGGATTAGAGCGTTATCACTTAATGACGTACCAAGCTTGGTAATAATAAGCTTAGTAATAATAATCATGGCAATCACAAGCGCTGCAATTACAACAAGGGTCATCAAGTCGGGAGTTAAACCGAGAATATGGAAATAAAACAGCTTTCAGCGACGGAGGTACTTCCGGTTAGGCATCAAGTGCTTTGGCCTGATAAACCGATGTCGTTTTGTATGGTGCCAAGTGACGAACAAGCAACGCATTACGGCGCGTTTATTGGTGAGCAGTTGGTTTGTGTCGCATCTATCTATATCCAAGGCAATGAAGCGAGGCTGAGAAAGTTTGCCACGCTGCCTGAATTCCAAGGGCAGGGAATCGGTTCAAACGTGATTGAGCATGCAATCTCTAACCTCAAAGATTTAAACATCCAATATTTTTGGTGCGATGCGCGTACAACGGCTTTAGGTTTTTATCAAAAGTTTGGGATGGCTGTAGAAGGCCCTGAATTTGAAAAATCGGGTGTTGCGTATTACAAAATGTCGGTTCATTGGGAGTAACGCTTCTCTGTCGCTAGGTTAACCCTCCGCACCGCTAAATCATCAACTTAAGTTAAGGAAGCTCATCGTGGAAGAAATCAAAGGCATTCTGCAATTCATGGTCGAAATTGAACAATTAAAGGATGTTCATCGACAAACAAAACCAGTTGGATTGGACCGATATGAAAACTCGGCAGAGCACAGTTGGCACGTCTGTTTGAGCGCTCTTATGTTAAAAGACTATGCCAATGAAGAGATCGATATTACGCGAGTGATGAAGATGTTGCTGATTCATGATCTTGGGGAAATCGATGCCGGAGACACCATCATTTATGCCAGTGAAACTGAAGAAAACAAGCTCAAAGAGAGAAACTGCGTTGAGCGGTTGCTGAAATCATTGCCGAGTCATTTAAGAACCGAGTATTTGGAGTTATGGCTTGAGTTCGAAGCGGGTGAGTCACCGGAAGCTCGATTTGGTAAGGCGATCGATAGAGTGCCACCTTTGCTTCATAACATCCATGGTGATGGTCACAGCTGGAAGAAGCACAACATATCCAAAGACAAAGTACTGACCTTTAATGGCGAGCGTATCTCTAAAGGCAGTCGTGCTCTATGGAAAGAGCTAGAAGTGCAACTTGAAGGGGCTGCGGACAAAGGGTTATTAAAGTAAAAGTTAACTATCTTGCCAAGGAATGACAAAGAAGTTTCAACCTAACAACGTTTAAATTAAACTCGGGAATTCATAGTGTTACTTCAGCGTAGCGAGCCCATTGTTAAAGGAATAAGAACCACATGAAAACCACTGCTTTAGCTTTATTGTTGCTTAGTGTTTCTGGTAGTGCATTTGCAACCAATACCAATATTGAAGCAATCGATTACCAAGTGTCGGTTACTGTCGAGGATTCCGAATCAAAACAAAGCTTCCCACCTTTTAAGTTTTACTCTTTCGATCAGGAAGTCTCATCTCAAACTGAAGAATGCATTTATTCGGGTGTTCTTTCTAAGCATGAAGCTGACGCTATTCTATTAGAGGCCAAAATGTCATGCGATTATGAAAACGGTGAGTCTAGTAGTGAGATGCCGGTTTTTATTCTTGATAAAGAGGGTGGAGAAGCAAGTATCGAGCTTGGAGAAGATGAAGCAAACCTGTGGAAATACACGGTTCTAATTAAAGCGCTTAACTAAACTTCAAACGATACACGGTTACTCTTTTTGTTCTGCTATTGAACACCGCAATGCCAATTAAAGTAGATGCATGACGCATGGTATTATCTTGTGTCTCATTTCTTTCTAATAAAACTCTAATGGAAAACAATAAGTTCGAGAATCGAGTGATAAGTTGTTAGTATGTATCAACTTTATAAATGTTAGTTGGCTTATATAAATGCTTGATAATAAGTATATTAAACACCCTTATCACTGTGAGCAGTGCAACGCACTTACCCCGCACCTTGCTGTTAATGCTTCCGATGCTGAATCTAAAGCGGACGCTGAATCTGAAAAGAAACAATGGAAGCTAGGCGTGTTGATGGAGTACCTGATGACGTTATTGTTTAAAGGTGATCATAATGTTCCTGGTTTTTATGTCGACAGTGATTACGAATACCAGTGTGAAAAATGCGGGACTAAGTCGTGGCACTGATTGTGTGTTTAGCTTTTGAAACAATTCCTACCTAAACTGATGATAATAAGACGCATTAGAAAAGTGATCCTCTCTGCAAACTGAGAATGGAAACGCGTCTATACTGACATGGGTTGCGTCACTGATTTAAGAAGTGGCGCTATGAATGTAAGTTTGATTAGGCTAAATCTCAGAGGTGACGATGAAAAAATTACTACCACTATGCGCCATTTTACTCTCGGCATCATTTTCAGCTGCGGCTTCTGATGGTTTGATTAAATACCAAAGTAATTACTCAGTGAAAGAGACCGCTGACCGCTTTGAAGAAATCGCCAAAAGCAAAGGTTTGACCTTGTTTGCGAGAATCGACCATCAGAAAAATGCGAGTAAGGTCGATCTTGAATTGAGACCAACGGAAGTCATCATCTTTGGTAACCCAAAAGTAGGGACACCATTAATGCAATGCGCTCAAGATGTCGCGATAGATTTACCGCAGAAGGTATTAGTCACTGAGGATTCTAATAAAGAAGTATGGCTATCTTACAACGATCCTAATTACTTGGTAGAGCGTCACGCAATCAATGGCTGTGATGAAGTGGTTAAGAAGATATCGGGTGTACTAAGCAAGCTTTCAGAAGCGACAGTGGCGAAAGCTGAATAACCGAGCCAATAAGCACTCATTTAGACCATTAATGGGTGCGACTTGACGATGATATAGCTTCCCAATCAACGTTTGGCTGAATTGACAACTAAGCAACAATATATAAAAGTAGTGTTATGAAACTGAATTTAGCGTCATCTAACCAACGAATTATCATCATTCCATAGGAATGGTGGGATTGTTGATGCGCTTTGTTTATCGAACCCACCCGTAAGGTGGGTTTTTTGTCGCTGTCTTATGGGTTTTATCTGAATAGAGGAAGTCATATGAAAAAGGTCGCGGTTTTTGGCAAGCCTGGGAGTGGAAAGTCCACAATCAGCAAAGCGTTAGCACTAGCTACAGGTATAGAGCTTCACCAGTTGGACTCTATTGTTTATAAGGCCAACGGAGAGTTTGTTGAGCGTGAAGTGTTCGACCTAGCACACGACAACATAATCAATTCTGAAAGCTGGATCATCGATGGTTTTGGCCCTCTAGGCTCATTCAACACACGTTTAGAAGCCGCAGATACTTTGGTTTATATCGACCTTCCTTATCCAATTAGCTACTGGTTTGTTACCAAGCGAATGCTCAAAGGGTTGTTCGTTAAACCTGAAGGCTGGCCTGATGGAAGCTCAGTGATAAAAGGCACGATACAAAGTTACAAGACACTAAAACTGTGCCCTAAGTTTTGGAATGACGACTTTAGACTACGGTTAGAATTACGCGCAAAAGAGAAAGAGGTTCACATCATCAGAAGCGTGAGTGAATTGAATAACTTTGTCCGCCAACACGTCACTTAACAGGTGAGAGCTTACCTTTCTTTGAAACGCTTTAATTTGCTCATAACTTCATGAAAATATTTAGATTTAATTCAACATGTGGCATATTTGCCATGTGTTGAATTTGTGCTTTAAGTTAAGGCTATAGATATTATGTATGGAAGTGAGAAGACGAGAGCGTTCTGCTGTAACTGTAAGGAACTTACACTGCATAAGTACACTATGTTCAGTAACCAAGCCGAAAAAGCGCCACAAGATGTAAAGAAGCCAGGGTTGCTGGGAATGATTTTATCGTCATTAGCTTCAAGCGGCGGAACCGGTGATTATAAATGTATAAAGTGTGGAACCAATTTGCGAACACCAGACAATCTAGACTGAGTTTGGCTTGGACAAATAAAAACGGGAAGACCTCAATGATCTTCCCGTTAGGCATTACTTAACTCAGCGTGCTATTGGCAGTTTGAGTGAGAAGCCTTATGCACAACACTTCTTGTATTTCTTACCGCTACCGCAAGAACATGGGTCGTTACGGTTAGGTGTCTTTTCGAACGTCATTGTTTTTGGCTTATTTAGCAACGTGTCGAACTCAAGCGTGTTTTCTTCTTTAGTTGCATCAACAGATACAGTAACAAAGATTGAATGCTCGGCCGCGATTGCTTCAACTTCTGCTTTACGAGCTTCAGTTTGAACCATTACCGCAACTGGTGACTCTTCAGTACCCACTTTAACATCGCGGTTTACATTGTAGCCAGCAAGAACGTGGTTCTGTCTTGTTTCGATACGGCCTTTGAAAAATAGTTTCGACATTGGGTACTCACAAAATTTGGGATGACGCTATTCCTATGCTAGGTAGCGTTATAGAGCGGGGGATTATACGCATATATTCCAATTGATAAAGCAGTGATGTGAGTAAAGATTGTTGGTTTTTGTTTGCCAGCAATTATTTGTTTTATTGCTTTGTTCTAATTAGACTAATTTTGAAACTCAAGACAATAAGATTTCCCTTAACAGGGCCTCAAGTGATAAATTGAAATCGTTAATTTAAACAACGAGATACCCCATGAAGTTAGATGCCATCCTGTGGGATTACGATGGAACCTTAGTTAATTCAGTTCCAAAGAATATCGCAATTACTAAAGATATTATCTCTGTGGTCGCGCCACGCTTATCAGGTGAGAACTTACCTAAATATCTGCTGAGCGAAACGCTTTATCACGAAGCCAACCACGGTGCTAAAAACTGGCAAGCTTTATATGTCGATTATTACGGCCTATCACATGACGAAATGTTGATCGCCGGTGGAATGTGGACAGAGCATCAAGAGAAAAACCAAACTGCTGTCGCCTTGTTTGACGGGATGAACACTGTGGTAAGTCAGTTTGCTCATCTTCCTCATGGGATTTGTTCTCAAAACTCTCAATTGAATATTCGTGGTGTACTCGACAGTTATGGCATTGGCGATTTGTTTAAATCGGTAGTGGGCTATGACGATGTCTCGAACGGCCACCAAAAGCCACACCCGTTTGGTGGCGTGAAATGTGTTGAGAACATATTTGGCGTCGATCAGGCTAACGAGCTTTGTTTGATGTACATCGGTGACCATGAAGCGGACACACAGTTTGCTCGCAATATTGAAGCAGCACTGGGTCAGAACGCAAAAGTGATTGCCGTGGCCGCCGGTTATAGCCGATCTGAGCCTGAAAACTGGCAAACCAAGCCCGATTATATTGCCAACCATGTCGATGATCTTTTAACGATCATCGGTAAGTACGTATAAAAATCACCACACCTGAATGATTTTAAGGAAGAATAATGACACCAAAACAAGTGGTATTAGGTTTTTGGGATGCAATGCGCAGGAATGATTTTGCAAAGGCGAGTGAATGGCTAGCCGCAGATTTTGAAGGCTATTGGCCTCAGTCGTCTGAATTGACGGTAGGCCGCCACAACTTCACTGCAATCAACTCTGAATACCCAGCCAATGGTGTTTGGAAATTCACCCTCAATTCGATTGTCTGTGAAGGAGATTCCGTAGTAACAGACGTTTCGGTTACTGACAGTGTATTGAAAGATCGAGTGATTACCTTTCACACGGTTGTTGATGGTTTAATCCAAAAGCAAACTGAGTTTTGGCCAGACCCATTTGAAGCGCCGGCGTGGCGATCGCAGTGGGTTGAGGTTGTATCGAGCAATTAGTTTGTATCGATACGATCAGTTTGTAACGAACAATCAGGTGCATCTAACAATCAGATTATAACAAACAAGTGGCATTAGGAGGTTTCATTGAGCAAGGTAGTGATTGTAACAGGCGGAAGCCGAGGCATTGGCGCAGCGACGTCTAAATTGTTGGCCAGTAAAGGCTATGCCGTATGCGTTAACTTTATACACAATGAGTCGCGAGCTGAAGATCTAGTGAACGAGATTCGCGAACAAGGCGGAACCGCGATAAGCGTGCGTGCGGATGTGTCTGTTGAATCGGACGTGAAATCCTTATTCGAGATTGCTCGTAACAAGCTAGGTCCAGTGACTCACTTGGTCAATAATGCCGGGATCTTGTTTACCCAGTCACCATTGGTTGATATCGAATTGGATCGCTTTGAGAAGGTGATGAAATCGAATGTATCAAGCTGTTTCCTGTGCAGTAAAGCCTTTATCAAACAAGCGGACGGTGCAGGTTCTATTGTGAATGTCTCATCTGCTGCTTCTCGCACAGGAGCGCCGTTTGAATATGTCGATTATGCAGCATCGAAAGGCGCGATGGACTCACTGACTAAAGGCTTATCGCTTGAACTTGCTTCACGCAATATCCGAGTCAATGGCGTAAGGCCAGGCTGTATCTACACCGAAATGCACGCTGACGGCGGAGAACCAGGGCGAGTAGACAGACTAGCTTCGCAGTTACCATTACAACGAGGTGGCACGCCAGAAGAGGTGGCTAACTCTATCGCGTGGTTACTGTCAGACGAAGCTTCGTATGTAACCGGCTCGTTTATTGATATTGCGGGCGGGCGATAGGGCGCGTTAGCCTTTACACTCAGATAAACCAGTAAAAACCATAAACGCGCAACAAAAGTACCTAACTAAAAGAACGAAACTAAGAGTACAAACATGAAAAACTATTTTGAAAGTCCGTTTGTCGGAAAGTCACTCAAAGAACAAGTGACCAACCCAAACATCATCGTGGGCGAGCACAGCTATTACTCGGGTTACTACCATAACCACAGTTTTGATGACTGTGCGCGTTATTTATTACCGGATAGAACCGACATCGATAAGCTGATCATCGGTAGCTATTGCTCGATTGGTTCTGGCGCCGTATTTATGATGGCGGGCAACCAAGGCCACCAAAATCAGTGGGTGAGTACCTTCCCGTTCTTCTATCAAGACGACGAGAAATTTGAAGATGCGATAGACGGCTTCGAACGCTCTGGTGATACCTTGATTGGTAACGATGTGTGGATTGGCACAGAAGCCATGATCATGAGTGGTGTTAAGGTCGGTGACGGAGCCATTATCGCAAGTCGAGCGGTTGTGACTAAAGACGTTGCACCATACTCGATTGTCGGTTCAAACCCTGCGCGTCACATCCGTTATCGTTTCAATGAAACTGAAATTGCTCAGTTGTTAGAAATGAAATGGTGGGAGTGGAGCGAAGAACAAATCAAAGGCGCGATGCCATTGATGTGTTCTTCAGATATCGACGGTTTGTACCAATATTGGAAAGCGTTCGCGCAATCTTAAATTCAGGCTCGCTGAAATTACAAGTGCGCCTAAATAAACGCACGTGAGCTAGATACCTGCGCCAACTTGAAAATAGAGCGCGGTATCTTCTTCACTGAACGCGAGGTCAATTCCCGAAATTAAACCATAGCGTCTTGCGATCAGGTAACGGAAACCGACGCCGTAAGCAGCGTGAGAGCTTTGATCAAACATGTCTTTATCGCTGTCACCCGCATAGCCAATTCCCGTAAACACCGCGGTTGACCAACGTGGTGTCCATTGTTTGCTTACTTGAACTTCTGCCGCGACGGTGTGTTCACCTTGATAGCGATTGCGGGCGATACCTCTCAGTTCAATGTCTGGGTAATATTGAGGAGAAAGCACTCGTTCATTGGTCGACAATGATTTGTACTGCCCTCGCAATGCTAGGTTCCACTCCTTGTTTAACTCCCAATAATTCAGTCCTTCCAAATTAAACGTTTGATAGGTGTAATCACTGCCAATCGCATCACCAAACCAAAGGTATTCCGCGACATAGTTGTAGCCTTGCGTGGGATTGAGAAAGCTGTTCTTGCTGTCGTATTCAGCGATTAAACCCAAACCGGAAGAGGTCGGTGACGTATTGCCAATGTTGTTTAAGATTTCTTGCGCTTTAGGATGATTATTAAGTGAAAGAGTGGGTGCGAAGAATTGCTGAGAAAACCCCAGTAACCATTGGGAGTCGGGTACTCTAAATTGGAGTTTCTGTATCCCGCCCATGCCCTTGAGTCCTAGCTCAACACCTTCGTTTGGATCGAGTGGAGACAAGGCGTTCGGAGAGCTTTGTCTATAAAAGGTCATGTTGATATCGCCATAACCTAATCCACCAAGGTAGCGTATTGAGTCCTCATTCCAACTGCGCTTGTGGCCAACAAACGCCATCCAAGTGCCATTCTCTGTCGCAAAGCCGCCAATCGCAGTGATTGCAGGGGTGAGAAGCTGTGCGCCACCATCGATGGATTTTTCAGCGAGTTCTTTACGCGTGTTTTTTTGCTCTTCAGATTCGTGCATGAAGATACCGGTGA
Organism: Vibrio sp. QJM3NY_26; assembly: GCF_057786005.1. Taxonomy (NCBI): domain Bacteria; kingdom Pseudomonadati; phylum Pseudomonadota; class Gammaproteobacteria; order Vibrionales; family Vibrionaceae; genus Vibrio; species Vibrio sp. QJM3NY_26. The sequence continues at coordinate 1,682,791 of NZ_CM173515.1, forward strand.
AGCCGCCACCGTATCCTACCGCAGGCTCTGTAATTAGAATTGGCACAGGAAGAAAACCGTAGGCATTTTCTGCGAGGTATTCTCCCATATCGAGTTGGCCATCAATTTCATCGATAAAGCTGACGGCGTGTGTTGTCGTAGAAAATAGCACTAAAGAACTGATGGCTAAGGGTTTGAGAGTCATAACATTCCATATTATTCACTATCCATTAAATTGAGTGTAATCAATCAAATAGATAGCGCAATAGAACGAGGAGTATTAACCGATATATCGGTTCAAAAGGCGAATGGAACAGCGTTTACTATTGGATAGCTTCTACGTACGTCAGAATATCCAGAGCATTTTGCTTGGTAATTATACCTTTCCACGCTGGCATACCTTGTTCTACGTTACCCTCTAAAATGTCATCCGCCACAGAACTTGGACTGGTAAAAAAGCCGCCTAGTTTATTAGCGATATTAGCGGGCTTGTGTGGCAATGAAGCGGCAGTGGGGCCATCACCGTGACCCTTGTCACCATGACACACCTGACAAAGCTGTCGGTATTTGGTTTTACCATTGGCGAAGTGGCTCGCATCGATTTCTGAGGCGGCACTCGCATTAAACGCCATTATTGAAGCGACTAAACCTAAGAAAGCTAACACGTGTAAATGGTCTATGGTTTTCATTGTTTTGCTCTCGATTATTATTTAACAACGAAAGAATAAGCAGTCGCGAGTAGAAGAAACGTGAATAGGTAAAGCGGGATTAAGCTAAGTTTACAAGTAAGTTTAGAAGTAGCTTTAGACGTACATTTAGAAACAAGTTTAGTTGCGGACGAACATCAATGTGATTTGGGTAAATGATTGATTATATGCATATTGCATAGTATGGCGTGTCGCATTAGCGTGGTGGATGAATTGGAGGGGTATTATGATTAGTTGCAACGATTACGATTATATTGAGATTGTGTGTATGCACCGATACCCAATCAAATTAACGCTGAAGTCTGGCGAGCAGATTGAATGTGTCGGATTAGATACTCAACGCAATGACAGCCGTGAAGAGTGCATTAAGGTCAATATTCAAGGTGCAGAACAACTTGTCGTACTCACTGATCTTTCCACACTAGAAGTCTGTATCGACAATCCTCATTTTCAGCAGGTTTCATTCAAAACGTCATAGGCTTTCAAATGAATAACACCATAGAACAATGCTATTGCACCGCGTGCCGAGAAGACACACAACACGTTGTTGTGTTGGTCAGAAAGACGAGTGCGTTTGCAGACAAACCTAACCAAAAGCGACACGAGTTTTGGGCGGGAGTGGTTAAAGGTTGGTTCCTTGGCCCGTTTATCGCGTCAATGGATGAGTTTTCTCGTCACCTTGTGTGTGAGAAGTGCGGCCATAAAGTGATTGAAGACTAAGTATTGATTTAATATGCTGAAACTAACGTTGGCTAGGAATGAAAACGAATGAAAGTAGAAACGATTGAAGCCGTCAAGGCGTATGGGTTTTCAGTAAGAACCACTAATACCGATGAGATTGACCCAGCTAAAGCGAAAATAGGTCAACTATGGCAAGGGTTTTTCGACCAAGCTTTTCCTAAACTGACACCAGATTCAAAGGTGTATGGTGTCTACACCAATTACGAATCGGATTTTACTGGTGAGTTTGATGTTATCGCGTGTACCAATGCACTAACGGATAACAATTTAGATGACCTAGTTGAAACCGAAATTGAAGCCGGTAAGTACCTAACGTTCTCCGCTGACGGTGAATTGCCGCAAGCGGTTATCGATTTATGGGGCGAAGTATGGGCGTATTTCAATGCGCAGGATTGTCCACATACTCGAACCTACACGACGGATTTTGAATTCTACAAAGGCGAAACCGAAGTCGAGATTTCGATAGCGATTCAGTGATCAGTTTAAGATAAACAAAAGGCTTAACTTAGACTCTAACATCCGGTAAAAGGACTGCAGTATCCAGTTAAGAGACAGTAGTTATCGGTAAAGAGACTGCGAAAAACCAGTTAAGCCTTTGAATATCTGTTCATTCCAAATAAGATACAGTGTCACGTAATTACCTTAATACTTACGCTTTATCTAACCCTGAATTCCCCTAGAGCACCCCAAATACCCTTAAGTCACCCAAAAACACAATCTTGCTTGGTTTCATTCCACAAAGGGTATTGCTTCATGACTTGGGTGTAGAGCTTACTTTCCAAGTGCGCTCTTAACCAACGTCCTACGTTTTGGTACTCAGATTGTACAAACCACTTCTTTTCGACTCGTACAAACTGGCTGACAAAAGGCATCACGGCAAAGTCGGCTAAGCTTGGGGTTTCTCCGAAAAAGTAGGGCTGTTCGGTGAGTAACGTTTCTAGCTGACTAATGAACGCTTCGCAGGCTTGTCGACGTAGTTCAACATCGATGTTTCGATAACGAACAGACGCTCTGTACTTTTCTAAGTGGCCAATAAAATCTTCATCGTTGATTTTGATGAGCTGGTGGACTTGTTGGCTAAGTGTTGGATTACTTGAACGAAGAAGATCTTGAGGATCGTTTTGCTGAAGTGCCCAGTTCATCACATCCAAGCTCTGCTCAATGATTTGTCCATCTGGCAACACCAATACCGGAACGGTACCTTTTGGCGAACTGGCCAATAGTTCGCTAGGCTTGTCTTTGGTAACGATTTCTCGAAGTAACACTTTTTGCTGTGATAGTGCGATGCCCATTCGTCCGCGCATGGCGTAAGGGCAGCGACGTAAAGAATAAAGGATAGGTAAATCGGATTCGTTTGGCATTATTGAGGTCATTTAGTTTGAAAAGTGTTGTTAGGTGGTAAAGAGATCGTGATGTAGGTAGAATACGCGGCTTAAAAATTATAAGTAAGTGAGCGACTTCAAAAATGAGCAGAAAGATTGAGTTATTAGCCCCAGGTGGCGATGTAGAGGCGATTAAAGCAGCTATCGTAGCGGGTGCTAATGCGGTTTATTGCGGTTTAGACACCTTCAACGCTCGTAACAGAGCCTCTAACCTATCGTTAGATGAGTTGAATGGTGTGATTCGCCTTGCTCATGAATACGGTTGTGAAGTGTTTCTGACTCTTAACGTTGTGCTGCTGGAGCATGAAATTAAGAGCATCACTAAACTCTTGAACCAACTTGTGAACACTAAGCTTGATGGCATCATCGTTCAAGATCTTGGTTTGTTCGATTTAGTGAAAAAGCATTTCCCATCGTTAGATGTTCACGCATCGACTCAGTTAACGACACACAACGAAGGCCAGATTAAGTTCTTGTCTAAAATTGGCGCAACACGCGTTAACTTGTCTCGTGAATTGAACCTGCCAGAAATCAAAATGCTGACGGAAGTGGCACACGACCACGATGTTCTAACCGAAGTGTTTGTACATGGCGCTTTGTGTATCGCATTCTCTGGCCAATGTTACTCAAGCTCAGTAAGTGTGGGTAACTCAGGTAACCGTGGCCGTTGTAGCCAAGCATGTCGTGATGAATACGAAATCACTGATGCAGGAAACAAGTTCCCACTGAACCTGAAAGATAACTCTGCTTACTACGACTTACCTGAATTGGTTGACGCGAAAGTCGACTCATTGAAAGTTGAAGGCCGTATCAAAGGCGCACACTACGTATACACAGTGGTTGATACGTGGCGCAAACAAATTGATAGCTTTGTAGAAAGTGGTTTGTTGATCGAAGACGATTCAAACCTGCACAAAGTATTCAACCGTGATTTCACTAACTCTTTCCTTAAGGGCAACCTAACGAAAGACATGTTCATTGATAATCCTCGTGACAACAGCATGAACTACGCCGTTGATAAAGCGACGAAAGAGAACAATGAAATCTCAGTGGTACAAATTCAAGAAGTGACCAGCGATCTTTATGAAGCGAAAAATGCCCTAGGCAGTGAAATGCGCGACAAGATCGAGTTCCTTGATATTCGTAAAACACCCGTGTCATTGTCGTTTAGCGCTAAGGTGGGTCAACCATTTACGGTGACAGTGAACACACCAAAAGAAAACTTTACGGTTCAATCTCAATCGTTATTGGCAACAGCTAAAGAGACTGCGATTACTCAGGCGTTACTTGAGAAGCGTTTCAAATCAGTGAAGAGTGCGGTTCATACGCTAGAAAACTGTAACTACGACAACTTAGATGAAGGTCTGATTCTTCCTTTGAAAGAAGTGTCGGTCTTAAAAGACGAAATCGATTTCATCTTAAACGGTTCTGTGAAAGTGATTAAGCACGTTGAAGTGCCAGCACTGCCTCAGCAACCAAAGGTTAACGAGAAACCAACCATGTCGATGCTTATCGCTGATGTGGAAGACTTGCACCTGTGTGACGTAACCGACGCGGATGTTTACTTCAAACTGCCTGAAAGCTTCAAGAAGCGTTGTAACAAGTACATCGACATCTTGGCAGCAAACCCACGTTTGATTCCTTGGTTCCCAGCAGTATTGATCGGTAAAGATTACGACGAAGCGGTTCGTATTCTTGAAGAGATCAAGCCAGCTCGCATCGTGACCAACAATACGGGTATTGCTTACAAAGCTTACGAGATGGGAATTGAGTGGGTTGCAGGCCCGTTCATGAACACGACCAACTCTCACGCACTGGTTACGCTGAAAGAAGAGCTGAACTGTGCTGGTGCTTTCATTTCGAACGAGATCAACAAAGGTCAGATTCGTCATATTCGTCGCCCTGAGAACTTCAAACTGTTCTACAGCATCTACCACCCAATCTTGATGATGACTAGCCGTCAGTGTTTCTTCCAAAGAACCGTTGGTTGTAACAAGCCAAGCATCGAAGCAGGTTGTATGTTGAAGTGTGAGAAAGCGACCACGATTACCAACGTGAAAGGCATCTCTTTCGCGGTTGATAAACAGAAGGGTGGCTACCCAAGCATTTACAACCACGAGCAGTTCTTAAACCATGATGCGGTAACGGATTTCTCGGGTCTGTTCGACGAGTTCTTCATTGACCTGACCAACATCGGCGCGGGTTCGAAAGAAGTACAAGACAAAGTAGAGCTGATTAAGCACTTCCAAGGTTTGATTGACGGCGTTGATGGCTCACAACAGAACCTAGAGCAGATGGTTGAAGTTCGAACTAATGCTCAATACGTCCAAGGCTTATAGGGTTCAAAAACTATAAGCTCCAACGTCTATAGCCAAAAGCTTATAAGCCCAGAAGACCAAACAAAAAGCCACTCAATCGAGTGGCTTTTTAATGTCTGAAACTTTCTGAGTCTTTCTCAATCAGCGAACACGTTATTCCGTTACGACTTCCTGTTTGAAGCATGGGCTCTTTAACGTGTTCATCTTTTCAATTTCGTTGGTTAAGCGTAGCGAGAGCAGGGCTTTTTGGTTTGAAGCAAAATCAAACATCACGATAGTCGCGGTGCCTATGGTCGTCAGTTTCTGCTGAGTTTTACTGACAATCGCGTATTCCATGGTGAATCGGTCATCTTGAATATCAGTGACACGAGAGCCAATCATCAACGTATCTGGATACGTGACTGGGCGGAAATACTTACAGTAAGTGTCACCAAGAACAGGGCCAACTTTGGTAATCGCCATCTCTTCCATCAGCTCAACGTGCTTGAAAAAATCTAAGCGAGCGGTTTCGAAATAGCGAAAATATACGGCGTTGTTAACGTGATTGAGTGCGTCCATTTCTCCCCAAGCGACAGGGATTTCTGTTACTACCGGGTAGTCAGATAATAGTGCTTCCATGCGAACTCTCTTATTGTTATCTGTGTAGTTAATGTTATCTGGGTAATTAATGTTATCGGCTTATCCTTCATCGGGATAAGTTGTTATTGGAATAAAAACCCTACCGCTAAATTAACAAAACTGCAACACGTGTGATTTAAGTTTTTGAAGCTTGAAACCACACAATGTCAGTGACTTAGTCTTTCATTACTTAATGACTTAAACGCTTTTGCTCTATAACTTAGCTACTCAGGTGTTTGAATTGCAGTTCAACTAGGCGTTGGTACAATTCGCAGCTATTGATGAGAGACTGGTGGTCGCCGATGTCTACTAGCTGTCCTTTATCGAGCACCGCAATCTGGTCGGCGTGTTTAATTGTTGATAATCGATGGGCGATAATGATAGTCGTTCTACCACGCATTAACTCTTCTAATGCTTGCTGAACGTGATGCTCACTTTCGCTGTCTAGCGCACTGGTTGCTTCATCTAACAATAGAATATTCGGATCTTTTAGGATGGCACGAGCGATGGCAATGCGTTGTCTTTGTCCGCCAGACAATCTCACGCCACGTTCACCAAGAAAGCTGTGATAGCCTTCAGGCAAGTTCTGAATGAACTCGTGCGCGTGCGCTTTTTTCGCCGCTTCGATCACTTGCTCGTCCGTTGCTTCTGGGTTTCCGTATCGGATGTTATGGAACACATCGTTACTGAACAGAGCAGGCTGCTGAGGAACTAACGCCATCTGCTTTCTTAGCTCATTTGGATCAAACTGATTCAGTTCAACACCGCCTAATGTTACTTTACCTACCTGTGGGTCGTAGAAACGTTGCAGCAGTTCAAATAGGGTGGTTTTACCTGCACCTGACGGGCCAACCAATGCCAACACTTTACCTTCATGAGCCGTTAGCGTGAGGTTGCTTGTTGCGGGCTGGTCAGGTCTTGAAGGGTAACAGAAGGTCACATCATCAAAAGCGACTTCTGGTGTCACGTTATCTAGTGATGTTGGGTTTTCTACAGGCGCAACAATATGGCTTTCAACCTGTAGAATTTCGATTAATCGCTCGGTCGCACCTGCCGCGCGTTGCAGTTCACCCATCACTTCAGAAATGGTACCTAATGACGAAGCGACCATAATGGCATAGAAGACAAACGCCGCTAAGTCACCCGCTGACATGGTGCCGTTGATGACATCACTGCCGCCAACCCACAGCATCCCTGATATTGCGCTGAACACGATAACAATCACACCAGAGATAAGGATCGCGCGCTGTTTTACACGCTGGCGACCAATCTCATAAGCCTTTTCCACTTCAACAGCGAATGACGCTTTCTCTTGCTCTTCTCGGCTGTAGCTTTGCACCGTTTTAATGTGCTCAATTGCCTCACCTGCGTAAGACCCCACATCAGACATCGAATCTTGGCTTTGGCGAGATAGGGCTCTTACACGACGCCCGTACACAAGGATCGGAATCAAGATAAACGGCACCGACGCCAATACAATCAACGTCAGCTTAATATTGGTCGCGAACAGCATGATGATTGCACCAATACACATCAACGCGCTGCGCATCGCCATAGAGAACGATGAACCAATGATGCTTTGAAGCAGAGTGGTATCCGTTGTGATACGCGACATGATGTCACCACTGCCATTGGTCTCGAAATAACTCGGGTGCAGCGTCACGACATGATTGAAAACCGATAACCGAATATCCGCACTCACGCGTTCCCCAACAGAAGAAACCAAATAGAAGCGGAAGAAAGTACCAATCGAGATCAACACGACCACGACCATGATGAATTGAATCGCGCTGCCTAAATCTGAGAGTGATTGTTGGCTAAAACCTTGGTCGATAAGAAGGCGAATACCGTGTCCGACTGAAAGGGTTAAGCTCGCCGTGAAGATCAACGCGATCAACGCAGCAATAACACGACCTTTATAAGGCTGAATGAATTTACTCAGCTCGAACAGAATACTGAGGCTTTTTTTCTCAGGTTTGGGTTCTGGCGCTTTTTGAGTCGATCGCTGAGTTGAGTCGAGCGTAGAAGAGACATCGTTTTGCATATGACTGCCTTAATGTGTTGTCGCTTTAAAAATAGATGGCTTGTTGCTTGTTGCTTGTTGCTTATGGCTAATTGCTTATGGTTTATGACTTATTGCCTGTACTGCGCTTTTTTCGCTGAGAAGTAATTGTTGTTGAGAATAGAACCCATTAAAGCATTTATTGCGCTGTGACGCTCCCTAGGAAACTCAATTTCCAATATTTCCTCCCCACGAAGTGAATAATTCGAAACAACCTTAAAGGAAAACTAAGCATTCTGATCCAGTCAGTTCGATAGGAAAGCAGGGTATTTAACCCTAATTTTTATGCAAGTAAATTATCATTAATAGGAGAGTGTGTTCATAAACTAGCAATCGAGCAATGATTTATAAATTGATAGAAAAACGTTTGCTTTTTATCTCGATATTAACTTTATCAATGACTTGCAATTTTTGGTTGTAAGACCAGTTATAGCGACTGTTTTTTGTGCAATATTTGTTACAAAAATTCAACAAAGTAGTTTTTTATACATTTTTCTTGCATAAAACCTCGGATTGAATAGAATAACCAACAAATGACAATTAATGCAGTATTGTGGCATGAGTATTCAAGTAAAGAGCATCAACAAATCATACGGTGATACCCAAGTTCTTCATGACATCAGCTTCGACTGTGAGAGTGGCGAAACCTTGGTATTGCTTGGCCCAAGCGGCGCTGGCAAGAGTTCACTACTGCGTGTTTTGAACCTGCTAGAAATTGCGGACAACGGCGAATTAGACATTGCTAACGAGCAATTCGATTTTGCTGGCCAGATCCAAGAGAAGCAAGGGCTTAAACTTCGTCGTAAAGTCGGCATGGTGTTCCAGCAATACAACTTATGGCCACACATGACGGTGATGGAAAACTTGATTGAAGCACCAACGAAAGTTGCGGGTTTGGATAAGCAAGAGGCGATTAAGCAAGCTCAAGAAGTACTAAAGACACTTCAACTTGCAGACAAAGCCGACGCTTGGCCACTTCAACTGTCTGGCGGTCAACAACAGCGTGTTGCGATTGCACGCGCGCTGATGATGAAACCGGATGTGTTGTTGTTTGATGAGCCAACAGCGGCGCTTGATCCTGAGATCACCAACCAAGTCGTGAGCATTATTAAAGAATTGAGCGGAACGGGCATTACCCAAGTAGTCGTGACGCACGAAGTCGATTTCGCGAAGAAGATTGCTAGCCACGTTCTTTACCTCGAAAAAGGTTACATCGTTGAACACGGCACCAGCGATTCATTCGTTAATCCGCAGACGCCAGAGTTTGCCGAGTATTTGACTCACTAGGTTAGTTGACTCATTAAATCTGAGTTAACGCATAAGATTCACGTAACTCTCTAGATTTAGCTAAACACAACATCGATTAAAACAAATCAAATTATAAGAATGGCCACAGGCCGCTATCAAACAGTATTCGGAGTAACAAAATGAAAAAGATTCTACTAGCTTCACTTATCGGCCTTGCTTCTTTCAACGCAGCGGCGCAAGAAGAAATCAAATTCGCAATGGAAGCAACTTACGCACCATTCGAATACATGGATGAGAACAACCAAATTCAAGGTTTTGACGTAGACTTAGCAAACGCACTTTGTGAAGAGCTGAAAGCAACGTGTACTTTCCACAACCAAGCATTCGATAGCTTGATCCCTGCACTTAAATTCAAACGTTACGATGCAGCTATTTCAGCAATGGACATCACTGAAGCGCGTCTTAAACAAGTGAACTTCTCTAACGCATACTACGACAACTCTGCAGCATTCATCTCTTTCGAAGGCAAAGTAGCAGACCAAGCAGCACTAGAAGGTAAGCGTGTTGGTGTTCAAAACGGTTCTACTCACCAGAGCTTCCTACTTGAGCAAATGACTGGCGTAACAGCGGTACCTTACTCAAGCTACCAAGATGCATTCATCGACATGAAAAACGGTCGTATCGATTCTGTATTCGGTGACACAGCCGTTGTAGCAGAATGGTTCAAGAAAGAAGACAACCTAACGTACGTTGGCGACCAAGTAACAAACCAAGAGTACTTCGGTAACGGCTTTGGTATCGCAGTAAACAAGAGCAACCAAGAACTTGTAGACCAGCTTAACGTTGCACTTGCAGCAGTGAAAGCGAACGGCGAATACGACAAGATCTTCAACAAGTACTTCGGTAAGTAATTTATGGAATTAACGGGTTACTCTTTAGGGCTCGTCGAAGCAAGCTGGATGACAGTTCAGCTTGCGTTCGTAAGCCTATTGGTTGGATTGGTTCTAGCAGTTTTGTTTGCAAGTGGTGAGATGTCTCGTCGTATTGCAATCAAATGGCCAACGACTGCATTTGTGACGATTGTTCGTGGTTTACCAGAAATTCTGGTCGTACTGTTTATCTACTTTGGTTCGACACAAGTTCTGTTCATGATCACTGGCGACTTCATAGAAGTGAGCCCGTTCTTATCTGGTGTTGTTGCACTGTCACTTATTTTTGCTTCTTACGCTTCACAAACCATTCGTGGTGCGTTGAAAGCAGTAAGCAAAGGGCAGAGAGAAGCAGCAAGTGCGCTTGGTATTTCGCAATCTCGTGCGTTCTTCAGAGTCGTATTGCCACAAGCAGTAAGACACGCGCTACCAGGTTTAACCAACCAATGGTTAGTGTTATTGAAAGATACTGCACTGGTTTCATTGATTGGCGTAACCGATCTATTGAAACAAGCGCAATTAACATCGGCAGCTACGCATGAAGCATTCACTTGGTACGCCACAGCAGCTGCAATCTACTTGGTCATCACTTTAATCACACAAAGATTAGTAAAAGTGATTGATGGTAAGTTTTCTATTCAAGGTTTGGGTAACAAAGGGGCAATGGCATGAATCAACAATACCTCTCTCAAATGCTTGAAGGCTTAGTGACCAGCCTTCAACTCACAGGCGCTTCATTGTTTGTTGGTTGTATCTTGTCGTTGCTGATGACGGTAACGCTAATCCTAAGAATACCAGCGATTCACTGGTTAACACGTGGCGTCATCACGCTGTTTACCGGCACACCATTGCTGGTTCAGATCTTCTTGGTGTATTACGGCCCGGGTCAATTCGATTGGATTCGTGAAAGCTTCCTATGGACTTGGTTAAGACAACCTTGGTTCTGTGCAATGTTAGCGTTGGCTTTGAATACCGCGGCATACAGCACGCTACTGTTCAGAGGCGCATTCAACGCCATTCCAGCAGGGCAGTGGGAAGCATGTCGCGCATTAGGCATGGACAAAATCGCAACGCTTAAAGTGTTACTGCCATACGCTCTTCGTCGCGCCGTACCAGCTTACTCGAACGAAGTGATTCTCGTCTTCAAAGGCACGTCACTGGCAAGCACCATCACCATCATGGATTTGATGGGCTACGCTCAGCGTATCAACGGCCAAACCTACGACACACTCACCGTGTTCGGCATTGCTGGCGCATTCTACCTAGCAGTGAATGGTGTATTAACACTGATCTTCCGTCAGGTAGAGAAGAAGGCCCTCGCATTCGAAGCGGCATAAGCTAGCAATTCACAAGGTTAACTAACGTATAAAGCCTGCCATTTATGTTCGCATAGATGGCAGGCTTTTTTGTGTTTGGGGTATTAGTGGGAATACTGTGGTTACATGCAGTTCAGGAGGGTTTCGCTAAAATCATACTATATGGAAATATTCTGAATCTTATCATTCAATGAGCTTATCTATGTTTTAAGTCACTGAAATACTGTAATTAATCGTGTTAGAGTGCTGTCCATATGAAACTAGATAGGGGAGTTCTGTATTTAAGTGCAGAATTTTCTGTCTAAGAACTGTTAGGCCACCTGAGTCACCACGGAGAGTTAGCATGAAGTTATCTGCACTATTAATTGAAAATTTTAAAGGAATTAATGATGAAGTTAAGATTATCATCGACAATATCGTTGTTTTAATTGGACCCAATAATAGCTGTAAATCAACTGTATTAGATGCATATGAAGCATACGTTTCAATGGGAAGTGCGCTAACAATAGATCACTTTCATGAAAGGAATGATGCCAAACCCATTTGTATTACAGGTGTTTTTACCGGTCTTTCTCAAGATGACATAGATGCTTTAGGGCAAGAGTGGCATTTAATAGCAGATCCTGATTTTGGAGATTGTGCCAAATTTCAAATTAGATGGGATAAGCCTGATGATAAAGGTACAAAATTCAGCTTCAGTAATCTAACATCTGGTTGGAAAAAAGGTGGTGCAGGTGGGTGGAATACCATACTACAAAGTCGTTTACCTATTCCAATTAGAGTTAACCCCAATGATGGCTACGACGCTCTTGAAAAGGTAGTTAAAGAACTAGCATCAAAAAATGCAGCAAAAAAATTAAAAGATGACAAGAGTAAAGTTGCAGGAATTGTTGCTGAAATAGAAAAGCTAGCTAAAGAAGTTGAAGCTGAAATTTCAGGCGATATCAACCAATTAAATGGAAAAATTGAAACCGAAATAAATAAATTATTTAGTGGTGTAAAAGTTGGTTTTGAAACAGGAGTAGGAAAATTTAAAGCCGAAGATGCAATTAAAGATGGCAGTAAGTTTTATATCGAATCCAATGGACATTCCGCTGCATTAGCTCATCAAGGGACAGGAATTCAAAGAGCATTTCTATGGTCTGCAATTAATGCATTATGCAGTGAAGGAAAGTTCAAGAAAGGTACGAAAGTAATAGGTAACGAAGCACCTAAAGTTTTGCTTTTAGATGAACCAGAAATTAACTTGCACCCATCAATTATTAAAGCTGCAAGAAAAGCAATTTATGCATTAGCAGAAGTAGAAGGCTGGCAAGTGATATGCACAACACATTCACCTCTATTTATCGATTTAACCCAAGATCACACGACCCTTATTAAGGTTTCTAACACAGCTTCGGGTATATATTATTTCCAAACGGATAAAGCACAATTTAGCCCGAAGGAAAAAGATAATCTTAAAATGCTAAATCGCTGTTGCCCGACAGTCAACGAATTTTTCTTTTATGATAACTCAATACTTGTTGAAGGAGATACTGAATATTTGGCTTATCAACATATTATTGAGGGCAGTAAATTTGAAGGTTCTCACTGTGTAATTAATTGCCGAGGGAAAGCAAACATCCCAACTTTCATCAAAATATTTGATCAGTTTCAAGCATCTGCAATAGCGGTACATGATCTTGATACCAAACTGCGAAAAGATGGTGGCAAAAATGGCATGTGGACTATCAATTTGAACATTAGAGATGCCGCAGATAATACGAATGGCAGAGTTAAAACTGTTGTTCACAACCCTGATTTTGAAGGGTTTTATCTTGATGAGGCACCAGTTAAAGACAAACCATATAATCTGTTTACACATATCACAGATCCTGATTTTGAGACCGCAGATAAATATAAAAATTTAAGGGAGTCATTAACTGCCATAGATGACGGAACTCATGTCGGTTTATATAGCACTCAAGCTGAACTGGAAGCTATGGTCTAACAAGTTGCTTAAACGGAACTAAAACAGTTGGTCATCGCTTCGCGATTATAACCAACCATTTTAGTCCGCTTAGCAAGACGTTATAAATACAATAAGGGAGCACTATGTATTCAAAAGATATACCTTTCGATGTTTTCCGCGAAAACGGTGAAAAAGTCCTAGCTGAATATAATGAAGCATTGGAGTGGATGAAAGGTTTAGGCTTACCTGCTATTGAATCTAGATTAGGCAAGTATAAGATAATTGTAGAAAATTTTGGTGAAAATCTAGATTTAACAAAGGACGATATAGCTTCAGAGCAACTTTTTCACGAATTTTTGAATGCTCAAATGGAGATAGCCGAAACAATCAGAGTCTTTAATTCGTTATCGAATCGAGATTTTGATGAATTCTCCCAACAACTAAAAAAAGTAACATCTGGGCAACCTTTTAGGAACGCCTCTAAGTCAGACCCATCAAGAGATTTCTTATTTGAGTTGACAATGGCATCTCGCTTTATCGTTGGTGGTTTTGAAGTCCAATTAAATCAAATTGCAGATATTGTTGCTGTTAAAGATGGTTTACCTAAATTATTCCTAGAGTGTAAGAGAATTAAGTCAGAGAAAAGAATTCAAGATAATGTTAAGAAAGCAAATGAGCAATTAAAGAAGAGGATCTCCGCAGACAAATCGAAGCGATGTCGAGGTTTAGCAGCTTTAAACGTAAACGACTTAATAAACCCTGAAAATGATATGATAATCGTTGAAGACGTAAATGACTTACAAAGGCTTAGCTCTAGTTCGCTAGTGAATTTCGTTACTAAAAATGAGCGAAATTTAGAATCGAAAAAAACAAATAAGCATTTGGGTATTTTAGTTGAAGCAACGATGCAAGGTTATATTATCGAGTCTGGAGTCCACTCTACGATAAATTGTCGAGGTGCGAAGCTATACCAATATAACAATAGTAATGCGGATAGCCTTACGTTGAGTAAAGTTGGGGAACTGATATCTAACCAGAACATAACGCGCTAAGTATTTATAACAAACGACTATGGCGTCAATGATTAGTTTTTGGCTTTACTTTCATTCCACATGGCGCCATCTTTCAGCATAGAGTTTAGGGTCACAACCATCTTTCGAACACACGTAATTATTGCGACTTTCTTAGGCTTTTCGGCAGCTAAAAGTCGAGCATAAGTCTCTATGAATACGGGGGTAAATTGCATGGCTGACATCATTGCCATATATAACACAGTGCGTACTTGCGCTCGACCGCCTTGGATCACGCGCTTACCTTTGTAGTCAGCGATTGGAGCAACACCAATGAGCGGCATATTTGCTATTGTAGTCAGCAGTTTAGAGCGGGTTACTGACTTATGAAGTATTACATTACCATTTTGGTCTACTGCATGAAGGCTAAAGTGGTTTTTAGCTAGGTCAATACCGTAAAATAGGAATCATCAGACATGGCGCCACCGATGCATTTAAGTACCACATAAGTGTGGTAGATACTCGGAAGGGGAAATCCATGTCATTCGTTATGTGTCTATAGGTCTCAGAGGGAATATGTTTAAATTCGTAAGGTTGATAGTGCTATCAAATTTATTAGCACTACTAATTGTGGTTACTTTCGAGTATTTCACAGGCTATTTGAAACTATCATTTTCTAGTGATTATGCGTTCTATTCAATGCTAATCCTTCTTGCTCTGGGTTCACTTTTGTCTTTTTCTGGTCATAAGGTCGGATATAGTGACCCTAGTAACATAGCTGGCGTTTCTGCTAGTTCGCTAATTGAAAACGAGTCTCCTAAATCAACCATTGTGACAAAATTAGAGAGTACGTCTGTTGGGAACAGCTTATTGATCGCTAGTTTGTTCCCACTACTTTATTGCCTGCTATCGTAGCCATCACCTAACAAATTGTTCGACTGTTGGGTCACGTAAACTCTTAGAGGGAACACCAGCGATTTGATGAGTCAGGTTCATGAACAATATGGATTATTGGGTATTATGGCTATACATCACGATGAAAAAGGAATTTTCGATGTTTAAAATTGAGACAAAGCGGCTGATTATTAGGGATATGAATCCTAACGATGAAAATGCTTTCGTGGCGATGTCTCAAGACGCTAAATATCAGCGTTTCTATGATGAAAGTGACTGTGACCCTGTTAAATATAAAGAGTTAACCAACTTGTTTATAGCTCAGGCTTCTGAAGAACCAAGGAAATCATATCAACTCGCTGTTGAAGACAAGAGCACTGGCCAGTTCATTGGCACTGTTTGTTTGCGTCTAGAAGACAATCAGCAAGCTTCAATGGGATGTGCGTTTTCAAGATTATCTCAAGGTAATAAGTTAAGCCATGAAGCGGCTCTTGCTTTGGCTGATTTTGGTTTTTCAACATTGGGCGTACACCGCATTTATGCAGAGACAATCAGTAAGAATTTACCTGCCATTAAGCTCTGTAAGTCTTTAGGTATGCGCCAAGAAGCACATTTTAGAGAGCATCGCTTTTTCAAAGCGCGGTGGTGGGATACCGTCGTTCTGGCTGTCCTGCGAACAGAATGGGTCAAGGCATTGCCAAGTGGCTAATGTAGATTCGATGTGCTTTATAAACAAGGCTTCGATGCAGAACGAGGTTATTCTGCTTTGATACTTTGGTTAGGTAGTATCAAGGTAACGCTACTTGGTTTTGGGGAATCTACTTTCATTACTTGCTACGATTATTTAGAAAGGCCGCAGTAAGATAACTGTTGGCTAGGTAATTGGTTGTTCGTTGTCTATAGGAGTTATAACTGTGTTTTATAGTAAGGAATACAACAAGGGGTTGCTGCTGATCCTTGTTTCGATAAGTGCTTTCATTGTCGTTACGTCTGATAATAACTCCGGAACATTAATCGCTCACGCCATCAACGGGTTAATTGCTTTGCTCTTTTTCTCCATGACAATTGAGGTCAAAGGCAATGCATTGAGTTGGTACTTTGGTTTTGGTTTTTGGCGTAAGAATGTTGAAGTGTCAGACATCACGGAGACATCGTTTTATCAAAGCAAGTGGTATCAAGGTATTGGCATCCGCATGTTGAGCGATGGTTGGTTGTATAATGCATCGGTAGGTTCAGCGCTGAAGTTAAGTTTAAGCAATGGAAAGCATGTTTACATTGGTTGTAAGGATGCTGACGGTTTAAAGGCGTCCTTGAAAGCTGCTAACGAACAGATCACTCAAAAGTGATTTACGAGGCTTGGCACTTTTCGTTTAAAGTTGGACTATTGTTTAAGGCCGTATGGTTTAAGTTAGCGGCACTTTAATATCGCAACAAGTCAATCGGAGGTTCGATGGACAAAGCAATCAAAACACATTTCGATGAGTACCCTGATGATGTTCGAGTTCGGCTTGAAGAGTTACGGTCGTTAATCTTTGAGCTTTCCTCTGATTTAGGCTTAGGTGACGTCGAAGAGTCTCTGAAATGGGGCGAGCCAAGTTACAGCGTTAGGACGGGCAGCCCAATTCGAATCGACTGGAAATTGAAATCGCCAAGCAACTATTACTTGTTCTTTAACTGTCAAACGAAGCTAGTCGACACATTCAGAGAATTGCACGACGGCACGCTGGCGTTTCAAGGTAATAGGGCAATCGTATTGAACTTAACTGAACCACTTCCAAAGGTACCAATTAAGCAGTGCTTAAAGCTGGCCTTAACTTATCAACAGCGAAAGCATCTACCGCTTCTTGGCGCGTAATTGTTACGTGCTGTCATCATATTTCTTAAACCAGTTTTCTGTGCTCTAGTTATCATTTTTGGGGTCGTTCAAACTGCACCATCCTGATTAATATCAAGACGCTAGAGGAATTGCCATAACAAACGCTGATTGTATTGCTTACCGTGTAAAAAGGTGTTTTAGTCACTTTGTATATCAAGTCGTGTATTTCAGCCTTAAAAGGAAGTTGTATGAATTTAGATAAAGCTAAAAAACGCATCGCAAAGCAGGTCAAAAAAGGCGACAACGGATACCCAAAAATCACGTTAGCGTATTACGGAGCAACCAAAGATCTCGCTACGGAAGTTGCGGTTCAATTTATGTTGGGTGAGAGCGATGGTGTTCAAGAAGAGCGTTTCTCTTGCGAAACAGAAATTCGAGATAATGAGCTAATCCAAACAACGTTACTCAAGATAAT
This sequence comes from Vibrio sp. QJM3NY_26, assembly GCF_057786005.1. NCBI lineage: Bacteria > Pseudomonadati > Pseudomonadota > Gammaproteobacteria > Vibrionales > Vibrionaceae > Vibrio > Vibrio sp. QJM3NY_26. The sequence goes on from NZ_CM173515.1 coordinate 1,700,237, forward strand.
CGAGCGCGCAAATGTTAACTCAGTGATTGAAGTTGAAGGCGTGACGGTTCTTTAGTTATGAATATCTAGCTTTGATTCTGAGTCTCTGTTTTAAGGCAATTCTTATTTCTGTTAGCTTGATTAGTAAATCGGTAAGGTAAGTTGTGATTGAGTTTAAAACTGTCGGTCTTTTTGTAATTACGGCGGTCGCTGAGATTGTAGGGTGTTATCTACCTTATCTTTGGTTAAGAGAAGACAAGAGCATTTGGTTATTGATTCCTGCTGCGATAAGCCTCGCGTTATTTGCTTGGTTATTGACGCTTCATCCTACCGCGACAGGGCGTGTTTATGCGGCCTATGGCGGTGTGTATATTTCTGTTGCCCTGATATGGCTGTGGCTTGTTGATGGCGAAAAGCCGACAACGTGGGATCTGGTCGGTGGATCAGTTGCACTACTCGGTATGGCGATTATTATGTTTGGCCCCCGAAACGCGTAACTCATGTATTGAATTGTTAGGAAGAGAGCAAAACCATGGTAAAGGTTGATTGGCACAAGAATAAGATTGATGATCATACCGTTATTACGGACAGTTACAAAACGACTCAGAACGTGCGTCGATATTTTAAGTCCAAGCTTGGTGAGCAGTTTAAATTTGACCGTGATTTTATGCAGTGGATGAACAATGCGACAGGATTGACTATGGGTGATGCCTTACAAGAGTGGGTGAAGCGTAACGATATAAAGTAACGGATTATCTTGTTGGTCAACTTATTTACCAGCTAGCCAGTTCATAAAAATACCGCCGTAATCAACGGCGGTATTTTTTGTTATGCTTATTACCTCATTCAGCACAGAACAAAACAAACAACAGAAAGCAGCAAGCCTAGTTAACGTGGGCTAATTCTACACTCTGCGTTTCATTAGCGACTTTCCAATCTCCACCTAACGCTTTATACACCGCAATCGTGGTGTTGGCGGTTTGAAGCTTGGCGGCGACTTGGCGATCTTGCATCGCTTTCTGTTGTCTTTGTGCGTCTAACACCGACAAGTAATCGACTAGGCCTGCTTTATAGAGCGACTTTGCTTTGCTTACAGCGTTATCGACGGCGAGGGTGGCTTCATCGATTCGCTTTTGGTTTTCTTGGCTACGACCATAGGCAAACAAGCTTGAATCGACTTCTGCAAAGGCGCTGTCTACCGAGTGTTGGTAGTTAAGCGCTGCAGAACGGAACCTTGCTTCGTTCATTTCAACCATGGCTTCACCTCGACCACCATCGAATACATTCCAACTGATACCGGCAGATGCCGCCCAACCAAATGAGTCGCTACTGAATAGGTCATCAAAACTTCCAGCCGTCAAACCTGGCGTACCCGTTAGGAAGAACTTTGGATAGCGATTAGCAATGCTTGCACCAAGTTCTTCGTTAATGGCTGCCATTTCTCGTTCTGCGATTCGGATGTCTGGGCGTTGTTCTAACAAGTCAGAAGGTAAACCTGTCGGAATCACATCGTTCATTCTCGGCAAAGTAAAGTCACCTACTAAACGTTGGTTTACGCTCGTGAGTGATTCGCCTAACAACACCGCCATACGTTGTTTGTGGACTTGCTCTGCTATTTCAAGTTGAGGAACAATAGATTCAGTCGCGGCAAGCATGGCTTTGGCTTGAGCAAGATCTAACTCCGAGCCGTAGCCGCTGCGAACCACTTTGGTGACCAGTTCTAAAGTCTGCTTTTGGTCGGAAATGTTCTCTAGTGCGATCGCTTTTCGCTCTTGAGCGCCGCGATATTGCAGGTAGTTGTGAATGACATCGGCAGTGATCAAGGTATTCAAACCCGATTGGAATATCTCGGCTTGTTCCACTCGAATCGTCGCGGCGTTGGATTGCTTATCGATACGTCCAAACAAGTCCATTTCCCATGCGATGCTTGCACCTAAGAATCCGCCATCGTGTTGCGCTTCCAGCAAAGACATCCCCGTAGCTGATTCAACCGCATCAGAGGCTCCAAATACCGGGCTGAGTAGGGAGTCGTTCTCACTTAATTGGTAGTTGTAATAACCGCCTCCGACATTGATGGTCGGGACTTTGAATGACTCCACAACGCTTTTATATGAGTTAGCCATGCTGATGCGTTCGGCGGCCAGTTTAAGTGGGATGTTCTGGCTTTGAACATCGGCCACTAATTGATTGAGCGTTGGATCATTGAACTGCATCCACCAATGATTGTGCTGTTCATTTTTGCTCACATCGCCTTGATTCACGTCGCTTTGGTTTACATCACCTTGGCTATATAAGAAGGTCTCAGCCATGGTCGTTTGTGGTTCTTCGTAATCGGGGCCAACCGCACAACCTGTCAGCAACAAGGCGAGGGCAATAGGAGCCACTTTAAACTTCGTTAATAGATACATGTTTATTGCTCCTTGTTGAATGAGGTTGGAGTGCCGCTGTTTGTAGACTGAGGTGTTGCATCAAGCACGATCACGGCGTCTTTGATGGCTTCTGCTACCGTCTTCTTTTCTTCGGTTCGATAGAAAAGCTTGTACAGCACAGGCATTACGAACAGAGACAACACGGTTGCTGCAGCCAAGCCACCGATAATGGTTGCCGCCATCTGGTCAAACAGTAGGTCACTGAGCAGCGGGATCATGCCTAGTGCTGTGGTGAGTGCGCCCATTGAGATCGCCATAGTACGGTTAACGGTTGCTTCTTTGATTGCATCAGATAGTGAGTGACCGTTTTTACGTTCAAGTTCAATTTGGTCCATCAATACAATACCGTTCTTGATGATCATACCGGTCAAGGTTACCGCGCCAATCAGCGCCATGAAGCCGAACGGTTTATCCAGCAGTAATAAGCTGAATGTTGCACCCGTCGCCGCAAGCGGTAGGGTGGTGAAGATGATCACTGGCTGTTTGAAGCCGTTAAACATCGCAACCAGGATAATTACCATTAACAACATCGCTTTAGGTAGCTGCTTAAGAATATCGCTGACGGCTTTGTGCTCGTCGTAATATTCGCCACCCCATTCCAAGTGGTAACCGTGTGGAAGGTGGATGGATTCAATTTGCTCTTTAACGGCATTTCTTACTGCTGCTGGTGTGGTGTAACGACCAACGCCAGCTTGTGCAGTGATGGTTTTTACTCGGTCACGACGCCAGATCATGGTCTCTTCACTGGTAAGCTCAAATCCATCGATGACTTGACCAAGTGGAACGCTGTGGATGCCCAACAAAGAGCGAACCGGTAAAGTTTCTAGCGATTGAATAGAGCTTTCTGTACCACGCAGTTGAATCGTCACCAGTTCGTCGTTTAAGTTCATACGACCCAGTGGCATGCCTTCTGATGCACGTTTCATCGCGAATGCAATATCTGCACGGTTAATGCCTGCAAGGCGCATCTTGTCTTGGTTGATGACAGGTTCTAACACTTTGCTCTTTTGACGCCAGTCGTCACGAACGTACTTGGTGTCTGGGTGTTGAGCGAATATAGCTTTCGCTTGCTCTGCTAATCCATGAAGCACCTCGACATCTGGTCCGGAGAAGCGCGCTTCAACACTGAATTTATCCGCCGTCGCCAATTTTAAGCTTATAAAGCGAGGGTCTGCATTTGGAAACTCTTCCATTAACCATTTATCACCACGTGCAATCAACGGGCTGAGTGAAGGGAAATCGGTAGCGTTAATCAATATCTGACCGTAAGCCGGGTCAAACGGTTCTGGCTCTATAGTCACTGAGAAGCGAGGAGCACCTGCGCCAACATAGGTTGAAATACTGTCGACTTCCGGCTGTTCTAACAACCATTGTTCGATGCGCTTCATATCCTCTGAGGTTTGTTCAACCTTGGCACCATTTGGTAGCCAGTAATCTAAGAACAGAATAGGTCTGTCGGCTTGTGGAATAAAGTTAACGGCAATGTTCGGGATAGCCAGTGCCGTCACTAAAATCAGCGGAATAAGCCCCGTCAGTGCTTTGAGTGGGTTATCTACTGTCCAGTTTACGCTTTTACGGTATAAGCTCACTTTGGTGTCGTCAGCTTGCTTAGTTGGCTTGATAAAGAACCAACACATCAAGGCTGTAAAAGTCATTGCGACTAGCCAAGACAGCAACAGTGAAGAGGCGATGATAAGGAATACTGAGCTAGCGAACTCAGCGGCATCCGTTTTTGAAAAGATAACAGGGCTTGCACCCATGATAGCGATAACTGTTGCGCCAAAGAGTGGTGTTGCTGTCTCTTTAACAGAGTCAATTGCGGCTTTGGTGCGGTCGATGCCTTTGTTGATTTTCACAATCATCATATCGGTGATGACAATGGCATTGTCCACCAACATGCCGAGGGCAAGAATGAAGGTACCTAGCGAAACTCGGTGTAAATCAATTGAAGTCATGTTCATGTAGGTAAGGGTCAGCAAGATAGTCAGCAGTAAGCTTGAGCCGACAATAGTTGCGCTCTTTAGCCCCATGAATATGGCTAGGACGATGAATACAATCGCGACACTCTCAAGCAAGTTGCTTACGAAGTTGTCGATTGATTTTTGAACTTCTTCCGGCTGGTTAGCTACCGTCGCGATATCAACGCCCAGTGGCAAAGTCGATTGGAAATCGCTGACGATTTGATTAATTTCATCGCCAAGTGATACCACGTTAACGCCGGTGACTGGACTCATCGCTAATGTGACTGCAGGTACACCGTTGTAACGGTTCTCTGTCATCATTGGTTCTTGGTAGCCCATTGTGACGTCTGCAATATCGCCTAAGCGGATTAAGCTGGTTCCTAATTCACTCACGCCGCCTTTGATCATCAGGTTTTTGATGTCGTCTAATGAACCGAACTCACTCGACTGTTGAACTCGGATTCGTTCAGTTCCTGCTGAAAACTTACCGGCATCGAACGCCATGTTTTGAGTATTCAGCTGCGACCAAACTTGTGTGATAGATAGGCCGTATTGCGCTAACCTTTCATCTGGGATGTCGATATGAACAACGCGTGGCTGAACGCCGTGTAATTCGATCTTCTTAATACCATCGACGGTTTTAATTCGACGTTGCAATTCTTCTGCGTAACGTCTTAGCTCAGCTGGCGATGCATCTTTACTGTGGATAGAGAAAAGCATGCCGTAGACTTCAGAGAACTCGTCTTGTACGACACTGATCTGTGCAGTCGAAGGCAATAACAGTTTCATGTCAGATACTTTGCGACGCAATAAGTCCCACTCTTGAGGAAGTGCTTTTGAATTAAGAGACTCTTTGAGATCGACAAACACCATCGACATGCCAGGGCGAGACAGTGAACGAAGTCGGTTTAATGACCCCATCTCTTGCAGTTTAGTTTCGACGGTATCAGTAACTTGCTGTTCCACTTCTTCCGCAGAAGCACCGGGGTAGAGCGTTACTACGACGGCCGTTTTGATGGTGAAGCTTGGATCTTCGAGCTTGCCAAGATCAAAGTAAGAAAACAGGCCTGCGATAACACTCAATGCAGTGAAAAACAGGATGAAGGTGCGTTGTTTGATCGCAAAATCAGCTAGATTCATCATGATTTACCTACAGACTCTTAACTTGAATATCGGAGAAGTGTTGGCCTTCCATGACGTACTGAGCACCACTCACCACGACGAAATCACCATCGTTGAGCGTTGATTCAACACATACGGTATTTTGGGACATCGAAACCACGTCCACAGTCACGCCATGAGCTTGCTCGTTCTTAACCGTGAACACTTGCTCGATGCCAGATTGATTCACCAACGCTGAATACGGTAAACAAAAATTGCTGCTAGCTTCGCCAAGTTGAGTTGTCAGTGTGACGGCTTTTCCTGGCAACACTGACTTGTTGGTTGTTTCTACATGGTAAGTTACCGCGTAGGTCTGTTTGATAAGGTGAGGTGACGTGGCAATTTCAGCGGCGTACCCAGTCAGCTTTTCCTCTGAGCCATACCAATTGATAACAGCGGTTTGATTCGGTTGGAACTCATGAATCAAGTTTTCTGGGACTTGGATTTTAACTTCAAGTTGTTCGGGGTTATGGATTGTGAAAACCGAAATACCCGGCAGGACTTGTTCGAACTGATCGAAGTTCGATGCGGCAACCACACCATCGAAGGGAGCGTGCAGTTGGGTATAACGAATCGAATCTTTCGCACGGCGTATGTTCTGTTCTACGACTTTAACCGCCGCTTCACTTCGTTCATAACCGCTGATTGCACGGTCTAGGTTAACATCGGCAATCGCATTATCAGCGATGGCTTGTTTTACTCGTACAAGTTCGGATTTCGCTAATTTGTGTGCAGATTTCGCTTCGAGTGCTCGTGCTTGTAACTCTTCTAACGCGACTTGATAATCATGAGGGTCTAACTGCGCTATTGGTTGGCCTTTCTTTACCGAATCACCAACCGAGACCATCATTTTTTGAATAGTGCCAGGTACACGAAACGCGACGCCAGCGGTTTCTGATGACTGCAATTTGCCTGTGAACGATTTTTCAACTTGATGAGAGAGAGGTTCAAGTTGGATAACTTGAATCGGGCGTGTTTGTTTTTGAGCTATCGTCGCCTCAGAGTCATTACAGCCAAACAGAGCGGTTAGGCTTAGTGCAATGATTGTGTATTTGAAGATAGGTGTCTGCTGAAAGATAGACGAACGCTGCAAAACAGATGAATGTTGAGATATAGGCTTCATGGATTACTCCTGTCAATTTATGGAGTAATTCTATCTTTCAGTCTTGTTTAGATAATCTAGTCTGCACGTGAAACACTGTCACATTATTCGTTACAATAACTATAATTTCGGAAGCTCTTGTAATAAAAAATCAATCAAAAGCTGTGCTGAATGGCTTAACGCTTTACGCTGAGGATAGAGCAGCCATGCTTCTTCTTCTTGAAGATTCTCGTCGGGGAACAGGTTAATCAGACTGCCGTCTTTAAGTTGCTGTCGTACCAAGAGTTCTGGTAACAACGCGATGCCTCTATGTCGAATTACACCGCCTTTCACGAAGCCAATGCTGTCGCTGACGACCGAAGGTTCAACTTTGATGATGTGATCTTTGATGTCCCATTGCTTATCGATGTCGCCACTTGGCCACCTGAAGCAAACAAATGGGTAATTGGTGAGCTCTCTTAGGTTTGAGGGCTTGCCTTGTTTCTCTAGAAACTCAGGGCTTGCGACAAAAATACGTTGGAGAACCATCACTTTACGAGCAACCACGTTAGCGTCGCTCAACGTACCACCATGCATAGCGAGGTCTAACCCTTGACGGTACATGTCGACAAAGCCGTTACTAATGTTGCGAATATCAAGCTCAACCTTGGGGTACATATCTTGGAATTTAAACAGAGTCGACTGCATGATGTCGCTGGTTTCAGGCAATAGACCAATCTTAACTTGCCCGTGTGCAACTTCTGAAAGGTTGGAAGCGACATGATTCGCTTTGTCGAGCGCACTTAATGCATTGAGTAGTTCTTTGTAATAGAGCTCGCCAGATTTGGTTAAGGAGAGGCTTCGTGTAGTTCTAAAAAACAGTTGAATGCCGAGAGACTTCTCAAGGTCGTTAATTCTACGGCTAACGTTAGCTCGGGGAAGGTCAAGTGCATTGGCTGCGGCAGTAAAACTACCCAGTTCGACTACAGTGGTAAACAGCTTAAGATCTGCGATTTTCATAACAACGGCATTTAATCGTTTTTAGAACAGTATGTTGGCATCGTATACCAATTGGATTTTAAAATCGAAGCGTTCTTGGGTTTGGCTTGTTTTAAGACAGTAAAAAGCCAGCTGATCAATCATTATCAAAGCTGGCTTTGTGTTCGCATGGGACAGACTGCTCTATTTTTCACCTTGGACTAGGCAGCTTGTTTTTTCACCTCACACCATATCAGTTTAACGACCTCGGCCGTCGACCATCACAATGATAGTTTTAGAAATGATGCTGAGATCAGCGGCAATCCAAGACTTAACAGAACATAGGCTTAATGCGTAACTATGGTCAAAGCCCACTTTACGACGTACATCATCAATACAGGTATCATAACCTTGATTTACTTGTGCAAGCCCCGTAATACCAGGCATTACGCCGTATGTACGGTCAGCAAAGTAAGGGATTTCGTTCTCTAGTTTGGTGTAAAAAGTAGGGCGTTCCGGGCGTGGACCAATTAGAGACATTTCACCTTTCAATACATTGAACAGCTGTGGGAGCTCATCAAGACGTGTCTTTCTCAAAAAGCGTCCAACGGGCGTAATTCGTGGGTCATTCGCGGTAGCCCAGACTGCGCCAGAACGCGTTTCTGCATCTTCGTACATGCTACGGAACTTCATGATTTCAAAGATTGCCATTTTCTCCGGCGTAGATTTACCGACACGCAATTGGCGGTAGAAAATAGGACCGCGAGAAGTAAGTGCAATTGCCATCGCTATCAATGGAAATACTGGCGCTAACAAAATCACCGCAATCAATGAACTAACGAAATCGAACGTACGTTTAGCACGTGAGATTTTGTATTGGTATAAGTTTTGAGTAGATAGCTGTTCAATGTTCATCATAATAAGTCCTTAATGATTCGCTCGTGTCCAAGGTGAGTTTTCTAGTCCGATTAGGTAACGAATGCCACCAATGAAGTTGGCATAGTGTCCAACTATCAAATAAGAGATTAATGAAATAGGTTTGTTTACTAGACGCTTTGGCAAGATACAACCAAGTACGCCAATGGTATAAACGGTAACTTGAGCCCATAACAGTGCTTCAAATACCAAGTAGTTACTAAGTAAGATGGAACACACTAAACACACGATCATTAAATATGGTGTTAGGAGGCGAAGTCCTTTTCCTGAGAAGAACGCAAACGCGATGCCCTTGAACTTAGGGCTGAACAAGCCAAACAATCGAATCGCTTGTTGCATGTTGCCCGCTGATATACGAAGTCTTCTTTTGAAGTCTGTTTCTAAATTTGATTCTTCTAGCTCTAATGCAACCATTTGGGTTTCGTATTCTGCGATGTAACCTTGTTTAACGATTTGCATCGGTAAGATGAAATCGTCATTAATAGTGTTGAGTGGAAGCAGTTCAAACAGGTGTGTTCTAAACAAGTAGAAAGCGCCATGAGAACCTAAGCTAGAACCTAATGATGCCTCAGATTCTTTAACGGCTGTTTGATACTGCCAGTAGGCGTTTTCACCTTCATTGCCTGTAGGGCATAGTTGATACGTTGCGTTTACCACACCAACCTTGTCACTTTCAAAATGAGCAGCTGCAATAAGCAATGCATCCAGTGAAATAAGGGCTGATACGTCACTTAGCGCCGTAATGTCGCTTTTTATACTTGTCACTTCTTCATTGATAACCGCAACTTTTCCTCGGTTGGTCTTGTGGTCATGTATCTCGAAATAGATATCGCTGCACATCGCTTCTTGAATCGTCATTTCGGCGATTTCTACCGTGTTATCAGTGCAGCCATCACAAGCAATAATCACTTGTAGCTTCTTTTTTGGGTAATCTAATGAAGCAAGGTTACGAACTTTATCTGCGATCCATTGCTCTTCGTTAAATGCCGGCACAAGAATGGTAATGGTGGGTAGTGTGCAATCTTGTTGTTCGTCTTTATAACAACGATGGCTCTCTTCAATTTGACGCGCCGGGTGACTTTTCGCATACCAACGCAGTAACAGTGGATAGGCAGCGTGATGGTAGACAATCAGCGCACCAGAGAATAAGCAAAGTCCTGCAAGCAACCAGTCGATCATGCGCAAACTCCTTTTGAGATATCGTTGTAAGATGCAACCATTTTTACAATGTCGAAGTTGTCGAGTACGTAACGACGAGGTGATAAAAAGCGTTCATTTTTCTTTTCTAATAGCGCACTAGCTAACCCCACAATGCTGCCGCTTTTGACGAGGGCGCCGCTGACTGGACATAAGGTTTCATCGACAGCTCCTACATTCATCGCGACGGTAGGGATGTTGCACGCCTGAGCTTCTAGTGTAGAAAGTGGCAGCCCCTCATGTCGAGAAGGTAAACAGAAGGTATCCAAAGCGCCGTAAAAGGTGGTCATGTCTTCAATAAGGCCAAGGAAGATCACACGGTCGCTCAAATTCAAGCGGTCAGTGAGTTGTTCCAGTTGCTTGCGTTTTGAACCATCACCAGCCAATGCGACAACGGTGTTAGTAGGAAGTAAGGTAAGCGCTTTAATCAGTTGGTCTTGACCTTTCACGTGTTCTAAACGTCCCGCACAACCTACGATGTGTTTATCGGTTGGTAGATCGAGTGTTGCTCTCGCGTTTGCTTTTGACATCGGTTTGAATTTCTCGCAATCCACACCGTTTTTAATCGTGATGATATTGTTGTATGAAAAGGCAGAGCGAAGTTGGTTGTAAACACGGGTTGCATCGGCCACCAAAGTTGGCTGAGCGGCTTTAAGTGCTAATGCTTGTAAGCGACGGCGTTTGTTATTTTTCAAATGCCATGCATCATGCTCAGTATGAATTCTAGTAGGAACCCCTGATACGCGGGCAGCGTAACCCGCGTAGAGCAGTGGGCCTATGTGATGCGTGTGAACAACATCAGGGCTAATTCCTCTAAATGCTTTGATGAGTTTTATGATGATGTTGAATTGAACACCGGGCTCTTTGTCTAAAAACACGATTTGGTTGTGGTAAGGCTTTAGCTTCGGCCAGTTTGTGATGGATTCTGCTTTCGTGCCTTCAAGACTGACGATCAACACTTGGTCTGTTGGTTTAGCAAGGCGAAGCAAATCTAAAGTTAGGGTTTCTAATCCGCCTGGGGCAAGATGTTGAACAACGTGTATGATCTTCTTGCCATGCTTTGTTATCTGGTTATTCATAATTTGGACCCTGCCTTTATAATTCTTGTTTCGCCTTTCTGACGTTTCTCTTGAAGTAACTTCTTTAAAACGTTTGACTACACAAGGAGATTGCAGGAGTTGTGCCAATTAAATAATTATTATATTTCAGTGGTTTATGGTGAATGGTTCTAGGGAGATTTTCGTTTCTCAAAATGGGAATCAAAACAAGATACGAGTGAATGACTATTTGAATCGTGGCGCTTTGGGAAGTCGAAAGTGGGATTAATAATTGGGGCTTTATAAAAGCAAAACGCCAACCGAGTGTTGGCGTTTAGTATTTGGACACTAGAAAGCTAGAAAGCACGAAGCTAAGAAGCTAGCAAGTTAAAAATAGCTTTAAGGCTAATCAACTCATTTTAGGGATAACGGTAATTACGGGAACACCTAAGATGTCTTCAATTTCATCTTTACGCTTGATTGAAGAGTCAAACAGCTCAAACAATATCGCTAACCCAATGCCAAGGCCGATACCGGCAACGAAACCAGCCAAAACAAACACAAAAGAAGGTATGTTAGATTTGATACTAGGCGTGAAGGGTAAATCGATGATCTTCACACGTTTGTTTTGCTCGAATACACCAAGCGAACCCGTTAGTTGAGCCATTTCATAACGCTCTGTGAGTTCATCGGATAGCTGGCGCTTGATGTCTACCTGACGTTTAAGGCGATACATCTCTTTTGCATTCTCACCGAAGTTATTCGCCTTGTGTTCTAATTCAAAAATCATAGTACGAAGGCTTTTAGTCTCTTCAGTTAAAGACTCAAAGCGAGCTCGAACCAGTTGTAAGCTGTGTAGCTGGGTGACCAAAAGAGGTTGGGTATCCGACAGTTTGTTCAGTGTCGTGCTACTTGCAATGTCCCAAAGCTGGTCGCTGTTCATCGTTGGTTGGGTTACATCGAGCAAACTCTTTCTCTCATTTTCAAGTCTGTCTAGTTCACGAACTTTAGCTTGTACGGCACTGTGTTTGTTTGTGTATTTGGCTTGAAGTAGAGCCAGTTCACTACGAATGTCGATGATCTGATCTTCTATTCGACCTATCACTGGGTTGGTTTTTGAAAGCTGTTGATCGATTGACCCTAAGCTTTTTTCAACACCGGATAACTCGGCTTCTTTTTCTGCGAGTGTTTGTTTGAGTGACGCTAAGCGATTCAAACTTTGGCTCTGTACCTCAGGCGTCGAATGAACATTCTCATTCATGTATAAGGCAAGAGCTTCTTCTGCTACTTCAAGTTCAGCACTGCGCTTATCTATATGAATTTTCAAGAAGTTGCTCGAGTCTTCAATCGAAGAACGTTCTGGTGCTAACAATTGTTCAATAAAATGTTCACTCACCGAACGAAGCGTTTGTTCCATTCCATTTGGTGTGTTTGACGTTAAGCTTATCTTTAGAAAGTCTTTTCCAAGTTGAGTAACTGATAAACGCTGAGACAAGTCAGTAATGATCTCTTGTTTCTCAATTTCAGGCATATCGGGCGTGGTTAATTGCAGTTCATCAGCGACCGAGTAAAGCACATGTCGACTATGAAGTAGTGTTCTCAACGCGTTAAGGCGGTCTTTGAGCATGGTAGAAACGGCGATGTCTTCCAAGAATGGATTCATCTTGGCCGTTTCTTGAATCAACATACTGGTATGCGCGTCATATTTAGTCGGAGCCAACTTGCTCACACCAAAGCCTACAAAGGGCAAAATAAGGATTGGTAGAACTATAACGTAGCGTTGGCGCCACATGGCATTGATGATGACTAATAACCGCAATTTCAGATTATTCATAATAGCTCCAACATCCAATGTACGAAGTTACCGCGGTTCTGCCAACTGTCTCTGGAGACAACAGATACTGGCGAGTTTTCAAGGTGACGGCTTTGGTCGAGAGCTTCGACCATCTGTTGTCCATTATCAACGGACGTAACGTGATTCTTATAAGGAACCATTGCAGGAAAAGGAGTGGTCACGATAGGAGTTCCCGCGGCTAGGTATTCCATCAACTTTAATGGACTGCATGCTCTGATTTGTTCGTTATCAACGAAAGGTAATAGACTCACATCCCAGTGTTGTGAATAGCTTGGCAACGTGTGATGTGGGCGAGGCCCCAAGTAATGAACATTATCGAGGTTAGGCAACGACAATGTATCAAGCTCATTAGGGCCGATGAATACAAAGTCCCATTCCGGCATTGCTGTCGCCACATGTTTGACCATGTCGTAATCCAGCCATTGAGATAAGCTTCCGTAAAAACCTGCAATCGGGCGGTGGTTACTTGGCAAATCGTGTGCTCTTGGAGCTGGTGTAGAAAATAGCCCGACATCGACACCATGTGGTAAGAGTTGAGCTTTCTCACTAGGGAATTTGCCCATCAGCTTTTCACTAGCAGCGAAGATCAGATCTGATTTTTCAATCAATTCCAATTCATGCTGTGCGACAGTTTTGTGGTCAACGCCCGCGAGTGCACTAAAGTCATCTCCGCAGTAATAAACAACCGCTGACTCGCCTAAGTGTCCGCACAAATCAACAGCGGTAGGAAGGGAAGTCCATAAGATAGGAGCATGAAGCTTCAGCTCGGCAATAACTGGCTTCAACTGGCGTAACATCATTTGCTGAGCCAGTTTTCTAGACAGCTTAGAAGAAGGCGCAGGAATGGTTTTCAAGTTCACGACCGTTATGTTGCCTTGGTCGTTTGAATCCGCGACATGTTGAGGACCCAGCATGTTTTGAGTAACTGCGTTGCTTCGCCCTGTCAGTTTATTGAATGCACGAGTGATGTCTTTAACTGACAATCTTGGCTGTCTAAGACCAATAGAGTTGACCCACAAGACTTTATGTTGTTTAGCCAAGTGGCGAACCAAGTGTTGAGTCGATGAAGGCAGACCGCCAAAGTCTTCACCAAATACGATTAAATCACGCATGGTCGCCTCCATGAGTCTCTAACGAATCGAATACATCGGATTCGGTCACTTCAACGGATTTAATGTGACCGACAACTCGAGCAGGGTTACCGCCTGCGATTGCGAAGGCAGGGATTTTCTTTGTTACCACGCTGCCTGCGGCTATTACGGCACCTTCGCCGATGGTTACGCCACCTTTAACGGTAACATTGGTGCCTAGCCATACATCTTGTTCAAGAATGATGTCGCCGATTTGCTGAGGGTCATCGCCTTCACCTAGTGCTCGACGTTTTGCATCAAGCGGGTGTCCAGAGTATCCAAACAGGAAAGCGCCGCCAGCGATGCGTACGTTGTCGGAGATAACGACTTTACCTCCAACTGCGATAGTCGATTGCCAACCGATGTCTACATTGTTGCCAATCGACAGTAGTGGGTGTTCCAAGCCTTCAAGTGGTTGGGTACAACCAGAGAATGTCGTGTGGCCAGAGATACGGCAGTTATCGCCAATCGTAATTTGTACCGGACCGCTCACGAAAGGGAGGCCACCGTATAAATACAGGCGTTTCCCACATTGAGCGACACGACCTTTGAAAGCTGGTGTCCAGTAGAAGAACCGAGTAAAACCAGAAAACAAATTCACGACAAGCTTGTGTGCTTGGTATAGGCAGCGATTAAGTACTTGAGGGGTAGGTAGCTCTGTGCTTCTGATGTTTTTCAAAATGATAAACACATTTCTAATTCGAGAATTAGGGTGAAACTTAAGCCAATGTTTGAATTGATGTATAGATACTGACGTCATAATGAAATTCCTCTTTTTTGTTATATAGAAGTACTTTCATATATTGTGCCATTTAATAAGTTTATTATTTTCAATGTGTTACAAGTTGGCTTTTAGATTTTCTCATTTTGACAGGCAGTATGAGATACGTTCGCAACAGCAACAATCAATGCGGAAAGGATATAGATAGGCCAGTTGAAGCCTTGTGTTAGGAAGGTACCTGAGACGATGGTGCCAATTAACCCAGCATATACGGCGTAAGCCGCGGCATTGAGATTTGGGTCGATTGCGTTGGTCGTCTCTGAAAGCTGTTTGAGTGTCGAGCGTATTGTTTTGATCAGTGAGCCAATCAATATCAGAAAGATAATCAACCCTAGAAAGCCAGTTTCAGCGAGCACGCCAAACCAAGTACTGTGAACCGCATGATTCAGGCCGTCCCAGTGCGAACTATAAAAGAAGTAATTAGAAAAGAAATTGTTTAGGCCGACTCCGGTTAAAGGGTTATCCAGTGCCATTTTGAACGCGGCTTCCCATGCATAGATTCGCCCCATTGCAGATTCATCAACCCCTTGTTCAGCAGCACCGCCTGATGCTCTGTCTGAAATTCCAGCAACAAAGTAAAGGCCAATCGCTCCGATCGCGCCCAAAGTGATCAACAGTGATTTTGAACGTATTACTTTGAACGCAAAAATCCCGACCACTGCTAGCGCACCAAGTAATCCACCACGGCTTTGGGTTGCAACGATAGCGGCAAGTAACAATACAGCGACACCAATACTCAATACACGCTTAAAAGCATGAATGCCATGGGTGGTCGTCTGACTGAGCGCAAACGCAAGTGGAAACAAAAGAACCAGTGCTAAATCATTAGGATCTCCTAACATCGAACCAAAATCACGCCCAATAGTGACACGTGACCCTTCGACTAATCCGATACCATTGATTGAGTTGTTAATTGCAATAAGTGCGACTAACGAACCGGCCATCATGATGATTGTCGATGTCTTTGCTAAGTTTTCGACGCTGTTTACCAGCCACACGATAGCGAGTGTCATCACCATTATTTTCCAATACACGCCTTTAAATTCAGCTAACGCTATTGGACGGTTAGACGCGAAGATCAGGCCGATAAAGACGAGAGCCCAAAAAACAGCAAGCCAGCTCAATGTAGGGTGCCAGAATATTTTAAGTTCTTTGCTGATGAAAGCATGCCAGAGCAAAGCGGAAAGCGCGCCTAGCGAGAGTAATAGCGGTATCTTTAACGAATAGAGCTGAGGGATCGCTTCGTGGATTCGAAAAAATGAAAAGACAACGAACAGTATCACCATCCAAAAGGTTTTGTTAATAACAAACATTCCAGCCAAAGGAAGAAGTGCTAGCGCAACAATAACAGCGGGATGCGGCACGAAGTACCAGACAATACCGAGCCCGACACACAAGGCGCTGATCGTGATGATGACTGGCAATCTATTGGCTTCAGGGTTGACCATTGTGACCTCTATTCGCAAATAAACTCTTCATGACTCGCTCGTAATCTTTTGAGACGTAGTAACACCTGATGTTAAATATTGCAAAGCGAGTGCCAGTTATGCATTTTGTTTAACTAGCTGATTTAGTGTCGGATTAACAAGTGAGGGCTTAGCCTTGAGGTGAGTTTTGTCATTTTGAGAATCAGTATAAAACTGACTAGAGTAGGTACACCATCAAGCAAAAATAACCAATTACCGACTAAGACGAGTATTAACGGTCGAGGTGATAGATTTCCAATAACTGGGGAACAACAGCTTGTGGCGAGTATTGGTTTTTCACGGTTTCTATCGCGTTACTCTTGAGAGAGTCACGTTGCTCGCTCGTCAATGACATCCACGAGGATAAATGCTGTTCTAGTACTAACGCGGTTTCTGAATCAGATTCTGAATTGGCGAGGTAGCCGTTAACTTGATGCACGATGAGCTTAGGCAAGTTACCAACTGAGGTGGCGAGAACGGGAATGCCGCGAATCATGGCTTCTAATGCCGCCATCGGCAAGCCTTCAAAGCGAGAAGGGATGATTAACAGATCGATTAGGATCCAGACGTCGTCCATATTGGTTTGATGCCCATGAAAGGTAACATTATCAGGCTGTGATTTAGATAAGACGTCCATTTCTGGTCCGTCACCAAAAAGCTCAAACCGAACATCAGGAAACTGTTTGGCTAATGCGACAAATCGATCAGGCGCTTTTTCATGGCTCAATCGCCCCACAAAACCAACATGGAATGGGCCTGATGAAGGGGAGCTTGTTAACCCGGTTGGGACTTTAACAAAGTTATTCAATTGATGGGTTTTACTCGGTACTTTCGCTTTAATCTTCTCACTAACCACGAGCGACTGATCAGAAAGGAAGCTGCTGTAACGGTCGAGCCAGTCATAAAGCCATACTTTGCCTGTTGGGGTTTCACCTGCGTGATAAGTGGTGATTTGTTTGGTATTGCTTAAACGAGGTGAGATTTTTATGAGCTTGCTGACCAAACTGGCTTTGTAACCATGAGCATGGATAAGCCTTGGCTGATAATGTTGAACTGCACGTTTAAGCTGTGTCGCGCTATTACTGCTTGAATCCGCACAGCCAGAGGCTAAATCGGAGAGGTAACTATAAGGGATATGCAGCGCATCTAACTTTTCAACGATGATCGCTTCAGGCTTAAACTTAGTCAAAAGGACGATTCGAACAGCATCTGAATACTGAGCGCTTTCAGATATCAGGCCTTGTGCTAATTCTAAAACATGTGTTTCTATACCTCCAAAAGTTTGGCTGTCAATCAACAGCCAAATCTCATGAAGGTTTACGTTGAGTACACCTTGTTTAGGCTTGATTGTACTCATCTTCCGATTCCCAAGCCTGCTTCTTACGGTAAACGGTAGAAGGGCTAAGTTCTAACAACACAGCAGCGTTTAGCACATTCCCATCGCAATGATTGATCGCGTGTTGAATGGCTTCGCGCTCTATTTGCCACATTGGACGAATAGCACCTTCGTTTGTTGTAAATGCGGGCGTCATCGGGTCGTTGTTAGCGGGAACAACTGACGATTGCTCCAACTCTTCAGGAGTAATCGGTGGCAACTTAGCTTCTGGTGCTTCCACAACAGCAGCTTGGGGCGCCGCTACTCGAATCGGTGTCACTGATTTCGAAGTTGGAGCCGCGTCTACTTTATTAATCGGAGGCGGTAACATGTCTTTGGTCACGCTCGTTTCATTGTTCAACACCACGATGTTACGGATGATGTTTTGCAACTGACGCACGTTGCCTGGCCACACATAACGTTTAAGTAGATTCTGCGTTTCTTTGTCTATGGATTTGAACTTCTTCTTGTCTTGCTTCGCATACAATTTCAAAAAGTGATTAGCCAAAGTCACAATGTCACTTCCTCGTTCACGAAGTGGTGGCATCTCGATAGGCACAACGTGAACACGATAGTAAAGGTCTTCTCTAAAACGTCCTTCTTCGACCTCAACCAGTGGGTCGCGGTTGGTCGCACAGATAATTCTGACATCTACTTTAATCTCGCGATTACCACCGAGTGGAGTAAACGTACCTGTTTGCAGAAATCGTAGGAGCTTCTTTTGCATCTCCAGTTCCATTTCGCAAAGCTCATCGAGAAATAGGGTGCCACCATGCGCTTGCATCGCCGCGCCTTTACGGTCGGTTGTCGCACCGGTAAACGCACCTTTGACGTGACCGAAGATTTCACTCTCCATTAGGTCTCGAGGGATAGCGCCACAGTTAATGGCAACGAAGGGCTTGCCGTTACGCTGACTCTCCTGATGAATAGCCTCCGCGCACACTTCTTTACCCGTACCACTTTCGCCGTTAATAAACACGCTAGCGGTGGTTGGCGCCACCGAATCAATGATCTTGTAGACAGCCTGCATAGGTAGGCAAGAGCCAATGAAATTATGAAAGCGGTCACGATCAAACTTGCTTTGCATGTCATCAACGAGGTTCTCTAGCTTAGCTCGTTTCAAATGCAAGCGAACAGAGGTCTTAAGTCGATCGGCTTGAATTGGCTTTTCCAAGAAATCTTCCGCACCGCGTTGGATAAGGTCTACAGCAATATTAACTGAGCCATGTGCTGTCGCGATAATGACGGCGGTCGGTATTTCATTTTCGCTAATCCAATCTAGTACTTCTTCACCTGGCATGTCGGGCAACTTAAGATCGAGAATAACAAGCTGTGGAGAGTGCCTTTCAATGAAGATCTTAGCTTCTGCGCCGGTTTCGACGTGGAAAATATCGTAGGGTTCGTCTTTTACGTACTGCTTGTAGAGTACGGCGAGTGAGGTGGAGTCTTCAACTAACAATACCTTAGGGCGCATTGTGTATTCCTTTTGAAACTTTATCCTAACCAATCAATAACATAGTGGTATGCATCCATCAATACGAGTCTTGTTTATTTGTTATCTACCGCATGCAATCTCTTAACAAACTATAGATGTACTTCTCGCGTTGTTGGTCACGCCGGAGTACATGTTAATGGTGACTATATTGATAACGACTATGTTGAGTTTTTGTCTGATACTTATGATGAACATCCAAAGTTAACTGAAACCAGCCTCTTTTCTTTCAAGCAAGGCTTTGATTGAACGCTCTGCGAGTTCTAATAATTCGTCAACTCGTCGAAATGCTGCATCATGATTCTGTTCTAAACATTGCTTCTCTAAGGCGCGAGCTAACTCACCCAAAGGGCGATTACCTAATGAGAGTGCTGTGCTGCCGAGAGTGTGTACCTCGAATTCTAGTGTTTGAGCGTCGTTCTGAGCGACAGCCTCTTTTATGGCGACCAAGCGTGTTTGTGATTCTTCAACATAATGGTCGATCAAGATCGGGATAATATCCGCACTTGTATCGCGAATCATTTGCTCTAGAACGCTTTCATCAACAAGCTCGCTAACTTCTTGTGAGTTTAGATGTGCAGCTGTGTCTGACGCTAAAGTGGAATTCATCAAACTAAGTCCTTCTATTGAGCGTAATATCCGTGAGTACTAATAAGTTCTAGTCATTTTCTAGAATAATTTCAACTGCTTGCCGTATAAACAGAGCAATTAATTACTATCTCACTCATATTGCTACAGGGTTTGTGACAAGCCTAACGGACTGATTTAAATTTGTTTTCTCTTATGAAATATAAACTTAGGTGCCTATAAACGTAAAGGGCGGGTAGAGCTCAGGAGAAAACGAGGCCGATACAAATAAAAAGACCACTGCAGTGAATTAACAACAGTGGTCTTGGAGGGGGTTAAGTAGTTTAGGCTACGAAGCTTTATCAATCTTTGGCTTTGGCTTTGGGTCAGCTTCTACTTCTTCCTCGCTACTTTCAGAGAAGATATCAGCAACGGCGCTTCTCTCTAATTCACCCTTCAGATTTCCATCTTCGTCGACAACTGGAAGGGAGTAGTCACAAGACATGGTGTCTGGTAGAACTTCTTCAATGACCGCATCAGGTAAAACAGCAGGAACCTCTTCGTAAATCTCATCACTGAAGTCATGAACAGAGGCATCTTCAACGGCGTCTTGTAGGCTCTCTTGTGTGACTAGGCCTTGATAGCCGTCATCCGTTACGTGATAAGCGTAATCGTTTTTCAGCATCTTCATTTGTGCCAGAGCACCTTCAATCGTTTCTGAAGTGATTCGATAGAGAGGAGGCTGCATAACCGTTTCAACCGTCAATGCACGAGCACGGTTTACGTCTTTAACGAACGCCTCTACATAGTCATCGGCTGGATTCAGCAGAATCTCATGTGGTGTGCCTTGTTGTACCAACTCGCCATCTTTCAAAATTGCGATTCGATCGCCGAGACGGAGTGCTTCATCCAAATCGTGGGTGATGAAAACAATCGTCTTATGAAGCTTCTGTTGAAGTTCGATAAGCTGATCTTGCATTTCACTTCGAATCAAAGGGTCGAGTGCCGAAAAGGCTTCATCCATTAACAAGATTTCAGCGTTAGTACACAGAGCGCGAGAAAGGCCAACACGTTGTTGCTGACCACCAGAAAGCTGGGCAGGGTACTGCTTGCCGTAACCTTTCAAACCCACTGTTTCTAACCATTCATTGGCTTTTGCTAAACGGTCTTCTTTTTTGATGCCTTGTACTTCCAACCCGTACGCAACGTTTTCTACCACGGTGCGATGAGGCATTAAGCCAAAGCGTTGGAATACCATCGACATTTTATGACGGCGGAACTCTTCTAATTGCTTGGTGTTGAGGCTCATTACATCAATACCTTCAACCATGATTTTACCCTGCGTTGGGTCAATTAAACGGTTGAAGTGGCGAATTAGAGTCGATTTACCCGAGCCAGAAAGCCCCATGATAACGAAGATTTCACCGCGGTTAATCTCGAGATTAATCTCTTTTAAACCGACGGTATGACCTGTGTCCGCAAGAATCTGATCTTTGTGTTCACCGTCCTGAACTCGGTTCATAACAGACATCGGTTTCGGTCCAAACACTTTGTATAGACCACTAATTTCAATCAATGGTTTAGTCATGCTTGAGTCCTCCTAAATGCGCATTGGTTCTTCTTGCGTATGCCTGTGAAGCGCGGTCAAAAAGAATTGCGAGGGCAACAATGGCGAAACCATTCATCAAGCCTAATGTGAAATATTGGTTGGTGATGGATTTAAGAACTGGTTGTCCTAGGCCTTTCACGCCAATCATGGATGCGATAACAACCATAGACAGTGCCATCATGATGGTTTGGTTGATACCCGCCATGATCGTTGGCATTGCTAGGGGAAGTTGAACACCCCATAAGCGTTGTTTTTTGCTCGCACCAAATGCGGTAGCGGCTTCAAGAACTTCTTTGTCGACCAAGCGTATGCCTAGGTTGGTTAAACGAATTACGGGTGGGATAGCGTAGATAACCACGGCGATTAGACCTGGAATTTTACCGATGCCGAGTAACATCACCACTGGGATCAAGTAAACGAATGCTGGCATGGTTTGCATGATATCAAGCATCGGTGTAACGATAGATTGAGCTCGATTTGAACGAGCCATCGCAATACCAATCGGAATGCCTAAGAATATCGAAACCAAGGTACAAACAGTAATGATACTGAGCGTCCGCATGGTGTCTTCCCACATTCCAAAGTAACCAATAAGGAGCAAAGAAACGACACAACCTAAAGCCAGTTTCCAAGAACGACTCGCAGCGTAGACAAGGCTGGTACAAACGGCGAGGACTATAATCCAAGGGGTTGAGATAAGAAGTTTTTCAAACCAAACAAGGAATGAAAGAAGAGGGTCAAATAGAGATTCAATCATTTCACCGTATTCACGAGAGAATTCACGGTATGCGCCATCTAGCGTCTTTTTTATGGTTCGTAAATCAGCGCGTTCCATCTCTGGAAAGCTTGATAACCAATTGGTGTCAGCCATTTTATATCCTTATAGTTCGGAGCCACTTGTTCATGCGATGAGGTATCGCCTGTGAAAAGGGCTCCGAATCATGAATAACATCAAGTATAGCGACGTTATTTCCGTATTATTGAAGCGTAATTGCTTGTTATTAAACCAAGCTCTTACAGCTCTGCTTCAACTTTCTTAGCCACTTCTTGAGAAACCCATGGGTGCCATATTTCTGGGAACTCACTCAAGAAATGGATACTCGCTTCTTCGCCATCCGCTTGGTTGTCTTCCATCCAAGCAAGAAGTGAGTTCATTTTGTCGTTAGTGAAACCACGTTTAGTGAAGTAGTCGTAAGCCTCTGGTGCTCTCGATGCGAAGTCTTCTGTAGTGACTGTGTGTACTGGTGAAGGCGGGTACATGGTCGCTTTAGGTGAATCACAGTCTTCTTTAGTGGTACAAGTTAGGAACTCTTGCTCATTAACACCACTGCCAAAGTCAACTTTAACCATGTCGTATTTACCTAGAACGGCAGTTGGCGCCCAGTAATAACCAAACCAAGCTTCTTCGCGCTCATAAGCTTTTGCGATAGAGCCAGATAAGCCGGCACTCGAGCCTGGATCAACAATCGTGAAACCACTGTCTTCCAGCTCAAGAGCGTTAAACAAGTTTCCGGCGCTGATCTGACAGTTCCAGCCTGCTGGGCAACTGTAGAATGCTGATGTATCTGGGTCTTCAGGGTGCTTAAACAAGCTAGCGTTTTTACGTACACCGTCGATGGTTGCCATCTCTGGGTATTGTTTAACTAAGTAAGCTGGAACCCAAAAGCCTTCTTCACCACCATTCACAAGTGCTTTACCTGCGTAGCGAAGACGTTTTTCTTGGACACCTTTGTCCAATGCATCTTTTAAGCTGTTGCTCCAAAGCTCAGGTGCAACGTCAGGCTGACCTTTTTCAATCATAGATGTGCCTGTTGGCATGGTGTCGCCAGGGATAAGTTCGGCATCACAGCCGTAACCATGTTCTAGGATGAATTGGTCGATATTGGCGATCAATGTTGCAGAGTTCCAGTTCATATCTGCGATTGTTACGCTGCCACATTCTCCAGCGTTAGCATTACCGCTGGCTGCTGCTACTAACAAAAATACGGAGCTTAACTTGTATTTCATATTGAGTTTCCTTTCTCTTTAATAATACAACTAAGGTAACCAAGGTAAATTGATTACCTAAATTGCTCGATGGTGATCCTTTCCGTGTATTTGAACCATTTGAGCAGAAGGAGGGATGGGTGAAGTTTGAATAGATAAACGCGCAAAGTCAGTGAAGTGTGATTTGCCAATTCATCCACTGCGTTTCAACAGCCATCGGATAACTTTGTCAAACTATTACAAATTCGTCAAAAACCACCTCTATTTATAATCTTAGGGAATAATCGTACGAATTCCATCTTTGATGCGATTTACATGGCACTTTAACCGTCTGTGTCACATTACCGCTAAAGTTAGGCTTAGGGCTGTTGATTTTCGAAGGGATTTAAAGGTGGTAAGACCATGGTTGGCGTGTGTGAAATGCGTTGAATGGTTTTTAAAATCTTATTTTCAATAATAATTTCGCCAAAAACACCCAATTTGGTTTTGGGGTATTTAGAGCTGTCGCGGCTTGAAATTTAATAGGATAGGTGGCTGTCATGGTATCAATGACAGCCATACAGTTGCGTAAGAAACCTATAGTTGTACAAGAAGCTATAGTGGCACGAAAAAGTTACATCGGCAGGTTTAAAAACTCATTTTGATACAGCTTGTTTGCCAAGCTATCGCGAAGTTTAGTTGGAAGGAATTTCATTCGATTGATTTGTCTTACCAACTCTTGTGCAAAGCTAGGAGTTTGTTTCATGTTCATCACACTGCCCATTAGATTGATACTCTGAGCATCAAGCAGCTTTTTCGCTTGTTCTAGGTGGTGAGTTGACGTTTCACCATAGGCGACAACCATCAATGTGCTGTCACAGGCACTCGCAACAGACTGTGCAGGGATATTCCCTTTGTTAATGTTGAGAAGCGGTGAGGTATCGATGATGACTCTATCGTATTTCTCTAACCATTTGTTCACTACTGTTTGTAGCGTTGTCGGGTCTTTATAAGCAAGCTGTGTTGATGCCACTTGAGGTGCCGGGACACCAATGAACATCCGGTGAGACTCAACATGTTCTATTAACTGCCCCTGTTGACTGTCTTCTAACATGTTCAAATCTTTGAAAGCGGGGTTGTATAAGTTGAGGTCAACATAAAGCGTGGAGTGACCAGCAAGAAGAAAACGTTCTGCTAATGCAGTTGCAACAGAGGTTACGCCGTCACCTGAATGACAGGCAGTCACACAAATCGATTTCTGTCCGTTAAGTTCAGAAGCTAAATACAGTTGCTCGACTTCGGCATGGGTTGCTGAAATAGTCATTATAAAGCTCCTATTAGTACGATGGTGGTCGTAATACGTAGTATGTCATCTAATCCGACACGTGCTTTTTCGATAAAGCTTTCACGACGATCTGGGATGTAAATGGTGTCACCAGCGCGTAGCACAGGTAAGTTGTAAATATTGGCTGTTTTGCTGAACTCAACAAGGTCGAAGGTACGAGCTTGACCTTGGCAACAAGACATATTCACAATGGTAATTTTCTCTACGTAAGCATTGTCAGTAGGGCCTGCCGCTTCTGCCAATATATCTAGAATGGTCATGTTGTCGTTGAACACATAACGACCTGGGTTGTTAATCGCACCAAGCACACGAACGGTTTCTTCTTTCGGTGTGTCTAACCAGTTTTTACCTTTTTCTGGGATATAAATGGTGTCACCCGTAGTTACGTTTGGCAGCAAGGATTCGTCACCAGTTTCAAAGTACAGCGATAGATTGAGTTTGCTTACTTTAGAGTAGGTTTTATCACGATGAGTGACACGAACGTTGTGTATATCGGCATCCTTAGTAGGGCCGTCAGCCGCAGACAAGATATCAAGGAAGTGCATGTCTTTGGTGAAGCGGTAACGACCGGGCGCATTCACTTGCCCAAAAATGTAGATCGAAGCATCAGAGCTTTGACGTACCCATTGAGATTTATTGTCTGAAGGGTCTTGTGGTAAGTCGTGGACACGGACGATAGATCCTGCACGAATTTGCGGCATCAGATCTCGTGGCGCGCCATTTCTGATGAAATCATCAAGATTAAACACAACCATCTTTCTACCCGTAACGACTTCAATTTTTGAGGTGTCAGCACGTAACGTAGGACCGCCGACGTGAGCCAATAATCCCATGAAGTTCATTTCATCTGACCATTCAATACGACCTGGTCGGTTGACTTCACCGATAACGTTAACCGCTCTGTCTGGTGCAATCTTCAACCAAGACTTCTCGTTCATGTCGGTTTTCTCTGGAACGAAAATAGCGTCACCGGCTTTAATGCTCGGTGGATTAGAATTAGGTAGACCTTCTGTGTAAGCCGCTAAATCGAATTTAAGGACTCTGCCATCCGCCTTGATCACTCGTATTTGGCGCGATTCTGCAAATCGAGTCGGACCGCCAGCATTCGCAAGGATATCCATGAAGGTGGCGTCTCTTTTTCCTTCAAAAGCGCCGGGAGCGGCAACTTCACCCATGACGTAAACCATGTTTGCGCCGGATTTGATCTCTTCTTCTTGCTTCGGCACAAAAATGGTTGCACCCGGGCGTAAGATTGGAAGTAGGCTTTCGTCACCAGAATCTAAATAACGTTTGAGGTTGAACAACGTAGGCGTGTTATTTGAAATTACTCGGATTTGCTCAACACTGGCATAACGAGTCACACCGCCCGAGCGCATTAGTACGTCAACAAGATCGGTGCTCTCTTTATAAGTGAACGAACCCGGTGCGTTTACCTCGCCAAATACTTTAATTGAATTGCGAGAATCGGCACTATCACCAGAGTTAGCAAGCTTTGCTGCGTCGAACTCTTGTTCAATGTTACCGACTAATGGAGAAGCTGGAACGAACAATGAATCCAGTGATTGCAGAGTAGGTAATGTCGACTCGTCTCCTGAATCAAGGAAACGTTTGTAGTTAAACTCTTTCTTGTCCGCGCCTCGCTTAAGAATCAATTTGTCCAGTTGTGCTCCCGGACGTAATCCACCGGCTGCGTAAAGCGCCATTTGGATGCTAGAACCCAATGCCAGTGTGTATTCGCCAGGCTGTTCTACATAACCTTGCACGTAGATAATGATTTGTTGTTCTTTGACGTAGACCGAAGCGTTCGAAAGATCTTTATAAGCGGTTGCCAGTGATTCTAGAACGACTTTGTTAAGCTGCTCACTGTCATAACCGGCAACAAATACGGCGCCAACTTCAGGAAGGGTAATACGTCCACGTTTATCCACTTGGAACCCTGTGTTCAACGTACTTTCACCGGGTACGTTAACTTGGATAAGGTCACCGACTTGAACCGCGTCTGAAAACTCTTCGCTCGCATTCACGACACTCGTAAAGCTTAACGATAGGGTGATGATAAAAGCGATCAATAATTTCATAATCCACCTCCCATTTTCTCGGCATTTTTAGGGGAGATAACTTCGATACTCACTCGGCGGTTAGTTAAACGCGTACCGTCTGATTCACCCTCAAAAAGGGGGACGGTTTCACCCACAGATACTGCTTTGATTCGCTGAGCGCCTAAGCCAAAAATAGTCAGGTAGCGTTCGACTTGTTTAGCACGTCCAAGTGCCAAATCATCGTTAAATTTTTCGGTCCCCGTGGCATCGGCATGGCCGGTAACTACAAGGTCTAGAGATTTATGCTCTTTCAGTAGTGTGGTCGCCTCGGCAAGTCGTCCCATGTACTTGGGATTGACTTCGGTAGAGTTTTCCGCGAATTGGTTGTCAACGTTAAGCAGGTCGTACAACTGTTCGATAACCGACAATTGCATTCTAAATTGGTTTTCATTTTTTGGTGGTTCACAGCGGGCTTGTGAGGTCACATAGTCGAGTTGGACTTCAAGTTCATTTAAGCGTTTTCTTTGAATGACTAGGTCGTTGGCCGCATCTAGAAGCAGGCCACCTTGCAGTTCACGAGCGATACGATTTTGCTTCTCTATCGCTTGCACAACAGCAGCGGGGAAGCACCAACGTGCGCCTTCTTGAATCAAGGCATCAAGATGTAATTTAGCCAGTTGCCAATCAAAACGTAGTCCGTGTTCAGGACCAAGAGGTTCGTCTGGCATGACAGGAGAAAAGTCGGAATTTTGGTAGTTAATAGAGTCATAACTTTCAGCCAAACCGCCGGTGCCTTGTTCAGGGTAGCTAGTACAGCCACCTAGAACCAAAGCAGACAGAGAAAGGGCTATGTAGTTTTTCAGTATTTTCATGCCAACGTCCTATGTTTTTACTTTTTATTATTATGTTTTGTTACTTCTAGCTTAGTGGATCTTCATGAATTTGTAGGATTTTTTGAATTTACTGGGATAGCGTGGCCAATACGTAGCAAGTTCATAATTTCAAGAGGCTGGCCAGTCACATTTTCAAGTCGCATGTTGCGCTCGCGCTCAGTTAGGCGTTTGAACATGTAAACAATTGCGCCAACACCAGATGAATCTAAAAACTCAACTTGGCTAAAATCAACTTCGATTTCAGGGTGGCCATCATTTGAGATTACATCGTCAATATCGGTCTGAGCATCACGGCTACCTGCTGCATCTAAATCACCAAAGATAGAAAGAGTCAGTGTCGTTGTATTTAAATCAATCTTACGTAGTTCCATAGCGATATCTCCTTTTGAGTATGTATGGACAACTGCACTGAATGTGCCAACTTTTATGTTTATATTTTTCAATAACTTAAATCAAACGCTAATCTCTATCTCATATTGAGAAAGTCGATTTCTCAATATGAGAACTAAAAATGGGTGAACATTTGAGATCCATAAGCCATTAATTATATGAATGAAATTGAAAGTTAAATAAGGTTGGCGTGTGGATCGCATCTTCTCGCAAAGGTTGTCTACCTACGTGTCAGAACGCTTAGGATTAAAGGCATTTGTTGACCACTACAGATATCAATACGGAGCAGATGATGAGATTAACTAAATTGGCGATAGCAACTTTATGGGCGTGTTCGCTTTCTTCTCATTCATCCTATTTACCTCCCGACCATTTGGTACTGGCCAATACATACCAACAAGGCATTGATGTTTCTGAATACTGGAAGAGTGAAAAGCTTGATGGGATTCGTGCTCTTTGGGACGGACAGCACCTTTATACTCGAAATGGAAATCGCATTTACTCACCGAAGTGGTTTACAAAAAACTTGCCTAAGGTACATCTCGAAGGGGAGTTGTGGGCAGGAAGAGGTCAATTCCACGTAGTCCAATCTACCGTCCTCGATCATACGCCTAGTGACGTAGCGTGGCGCCAAATAGATTTTATGCTGTTTGATATGCCGGGGGCTGCTGGTGATTATCAAAAGCGCTATTACAACATCTTGCATTGGGTAAGCATGATTGGAGAACCTCATGTCAGCTACATCGAGCATGTACCGATTCACAATGAAGAAGCTTTGTTCCAACAACTCGATAATGTCGATGAGAGTAATGGCGAAGGTTTGATGCTTCGTAAGATCACCAGTCGCTATCAAGCAGGTCGAAGTAATGACCTTTTAAAGCTTAAAAGGCATCACGATGCGGAAGCCACGGTTATTGGTTACAAAGGCGGAACAGGGAAGTATAAAGGGATGATGGGTTCGATTTTGGTTCACACAGAAGAGGGTGTGGAATTTTATATTGGAAGCGGGTTCAGTGACCAGATGAGACTCGCACCGCCTGAAATAGGCAGTCAAATCACCTTCCGGTATAACGGCTTTACGCAAAACGGAAAGCCCAAGTTTGCGCGCTTTGTTAGAGAGAAGAGTGAATACTAATCTCCTGAGTATAAACTAATCGCCCCTAAATCATTTACAGCCGTAAGCAAAAAGAGCCCTGAAAATCAGAGCTCTTTTTGTATGTAATAACGGCGATACCAGTTTAGCAAGTACGAATCTAACGAGAGCTAAATTCTAACTGAACATCATCGTCTTGTTTATGCATCCAATGCAAACGCATACCCAGCATAATGGCAGCTGATGTTAGGCCGACAATGAAACCAATCCAGAAGCCATGTGCGCCCATAGGTTCAACAATCCAATCTTTCATTCCTAAGATGTAGCCGATAGGAAGACCAAGTAACCAATACGCTACGAAGGTAATGTTGAAGATAGAACGCATGTCTTTGTATCCACGTAAAGCACCTGCAGCGATAACTTGGATTGCATCGGTACATTGATAAACCGCAGCGAACAACAGCAATTGCATTGCAACGGTAACTACTGCCGTGTTTTCTGTGTAAAGTAACGAAACCTGCTCTCTAAACAATACTGTTAATGCCGCTGTCATAAAGGCTGTTACCAAACCGACGATGATACCCACGTGTGTTGCGATCTTCGCACCTTCAGTGTTGTTTTCACCAAGCTTATGGCCAACACGAATACTCACGGCGGCACCGATACTCATTGGAATCATAAACACGAGAGAAGAGAAGTTAATCGCGACTTGGTGTGCGGCAACAACCAATGAACCTAATGGGGCAACTAATAAGGAAACCACAGCGAACAGCGTGACCTCGAAGAAGATAGCGGCAGCAACTGGAAAACCAAGTCTAAACAAACGAATTTGAGCTTTAAGTTGAGGCTTGTGGAACGTCCCGAAGATGTTGATTTTAGCCAAACGCTTTGATGTTAAAACGTAAGCGAACAGCAGAGCAAACATCACCCAATAGACGATAGCCGTTGCAACGCCACAGCCAACACCACCCAAAGCAGGGGCTCCAAGTTTCCCGTATACGAACATCCAGTTTAGCGGAATATTTAATAGTAAGCCGATAAAACCGATCACCATGGCAGGCTTAGTTAAAGACATACCATCAGTAAAACTTCTCAATGTTTGGAACAGCAAAAACGCAGGCACAGCAAACATCACCGCGTTCATATAGCCGATGGTCTTATCTGCCATGAGTTGCTCAATGTCCATCAATTCCAATATCAGCTGCGTTTGGAACAGCACGCCAATGATAGGTAACGAGATGACGAGTGCCAAAAATGCACCTTGCTGAATCTCAAATGGGATTTTGACTTGGCGGCCTGAACCGTTCAGTTGTGCAACAACAGGAACCAACGCCATCAAAAGACCTACACCAAATAATATTGATGGTAGCCAGATACTTGCTGCAATCGAAACCGCTGCCATATCGATAGCACTTACGCCACCGGCCATCACGGTATCAACAAAACCCATTCCGGTTTGTGCAACAGATGCAATCAATACTGGGGTCGCAAGTTTGATTAGATTCGAGGATTCTTCTTTGTAACGATGCACAAACAACTCCAAATAAGAGGGAAAATTAGAATAATAGTGTAGGAAAGGACATTCTGAAGGAATCAGAGGCAATGATCTTAAGCTTCCACTGGACGAATCATAAAGAAATGTCACAATAACTGCTATGAAAAACTGTTATTAGAATGCTAAATAGGAATCTTATGTTTACAGGTATCGTTCAAGGCATGGCAACACTGGTTGCAATAAACAAAAAAGAGCTGTTTCAGACTCATACCATTGAGTTAACAGATGAAATGGTTGAGGGATTAGCAATTGGTGCCTCAGTAGCTCATAACGGTTGTTGCTTAACGGTAACGGAAATTTCGGGCAATCAGATTGCTTTTGATTTAATGCAAGCCACATTGCGATTGACGAACTTGGGCCAACTGAATGTTGGTGACAAAGTGAATGTTGAGCGTGCAGCAAAGTTTGGTGACGAAATTGGCGGACATAGTATGTCTGGCCACATTACTCTGATGGCTAACCTCGTTGATGTGATTAAGACAGAAAATAACTGTACGCTTTGGTTTGAGCTGCCGCAAGAATCAATGAAGTATGTGTTGAGCAAGGGCTACATCGGCGTTGATGGTTGTTCATTGACAATCGGTGAAGTGGAAGATAACCGCTTCTCTGTTCACCTGATCCCAGAAACGCTGAATCGCACTCTGTTTGGCGGCCGTGAAGTAGGCGACCAAGTAAACATTGAGTTTGATCCTCAAACACAAGCGATTGTTGATACTGTTGAACGCGTACTAGCAAAGCAGAAATAGTAGTGACGGTTTATCAATAGCATTTGCCCCCAAAGCGACACCAAGTAAAAGTCGAAGATATTAAAAAAGAGCACATTAGGTGCTCTTTTTCTATTTTTGTCTATTTGTGTTTTTCTAGGCTAGCCTCAAAATCGAAGCGTAGCTCCAACTCGACAAGAGAGTAGGTGTTAGAAGACTTGTTCGTCGTCTGCATCAATTGAGAGGTTAATTCTATCTCTGACTTCATCTACCTGCATATCGAGATGAATGGCATTGCAACACGCCGGACAATCGTCATAAAAATCTTGGCTCCCATTAGAAGCATCGAGCGTTATGCTGATTGCATGCCCACAGTGGGGGCACGAGACATGTTTCTCTGTGTATTTATGCATGGCTAATTCTCCTCACTGTATCTTGTCCAAATCGTATTAGCTTTAAAGATCGTATTAGCTTTAAAGATCGCAGTAGCTTGTATAGACCGCAACAGCTAGCTGTGATTGGTATTAAACGGCCTGTATCTTCTGAATACACGCCTCAGTTTGTGCTAAATATTCGCCGCCAAATTGATTGCAGTGGTTAAGAAGATGGTACAAGT
Source organism: Vibrio sp. QJM3NY_26 (assembly GCF_057786005.1). Lineage (NCBI taxonomy): Bacteria > Pseudomonadati > Pseudomonadota > Gammaproteobacteria > Vibrionales > Vibrionaceae > Vibrio > Vibrio sp. QJM3NY_26. The sequence continues at coordinate 1,731,871 of NZ_CM173515.1, forward strand.
TGTAAATGTCTTTCCGATCAGTATAGCCAACGTCGAGTGGATTGACGCTCTGGTAACCTTCATAAAACTCTTTTGGAAACCCATCAAACAATTCCGTTAACGCTAAGTCACATTCATGATCACCCCAATAACAAGCGGGGTCGTAACAGATTGGCCCAAAGGCTGAATTCGCTACGTTGCCATTCCATAGGTCACCATGAAGTAAAGAAGGGCGAGGATTGTGGCCAGCAAGACGCATATTCACCACATCAACGATGTCATCAATATCACCGAATTCAATGCCTTTCTCTTTTAGCAATTGCAGTTGGAAGCCGATGCGTTGTTCAGAGAAAAAGCGACCCCATTTCTTATGCCAAGGGTTAGGCTGAAGCGTACTACCGATATAATTATCTTGGTCACAACCAAACTCTTTTTGCTCGCCCCATTTATGAAGCTGAGCAAGCTGCACGCCGAAATCAAAGCTGTTATTACCCGTATCAAGCGGCTTGGTTGGCAAGTAATTGAGAATAATGAATGAGCATTCTTTGGTTTTACCAATCAGTACCAACTCAGGCACATAAACGGTGGAAGTTTCTCTTAACAAGCGTAAGTTCTCAGCTTCGATTTCAAACTTAGGTAAAAATTCTCGCTGGTTCACTTTTACGAAGTAGCGTTCATTACCATCGCTAATCATATAGCAATCGTTAATGTCACCACCAGAAACCTTTGTACGTTCAGTAATCTGAAAGTTGAATAGAAGAGTATCTGAAAGTTGTTGAGAAATGGCCTGCCACATAGGAAATCCTCAAAGACTGAAAGTTAAAAAATTGAAGGTTAGAAATACTGTTTGTTAGCCATAGTTTAGGATAAATTTGAGCAATTTATAGACGTACTCGTCAATGTTCTTATCTGTTCTTCATCTTATGTAGAATCAATTGGCTGATTTGTGAACTCGGCCTGATTCAAGCTCTTTGAAATACAAACAGAAATTGGCAAGGCAAAGTTATAGAATTGTTTGGAACTGGCCTCACAATCGAAACGGTTTTGGTCGAAACAAACTGGAAAAGTAGTTGGAGCTTGTTATTGTCTACGCATCAACTTAAATGTGCTATTAGAGTAGGTTGAAACGACTATAGTTAACGATAGGGCACGTGACCACCTGAGCTTGCTAGCTCTTTACTAACTCTTTAATAGCCGAGTAATGATGACGTGCTGAATCTACAAGTATCTTGACCAACAGACATCTAGCGACATGTATATATTCAGCTATTGGTTTAATATTTAAGCTGAAATACTAACTAGGATCATTTTAATACGGTTTTTGGTAATAAAGTGATGACAAATCGCTTCATTTACATAGTATTAAGCAAGTACGTATTAATCTGCTCTTGAGCTTAAAACGGAGATTTATTGTGGTTGTAGAAACCGATGGCTATTTGGCTCTGATCGAGCACTTATCGTTTAATCTGGATGTCTTTACAAATAGTAATGGCGATACAGGAAATGAGAGTGTTGAAGACATCATCACAGACATGATTTCAACAAACATCATGGCTATTTTTGAGCAAAATCCAGAGTTGCATTCGAGTGTTCGTTTTCAACTTTTGAAAGAAGCCGATGCTGTGGTAGCGGATTTAGGCGAAGTATTAGCGGGTGTATGGGCTAAGAAAGCGACCAACGAGCAAATTGTATTTCTAGATGAATACATCGCGCTAGTGAAGAATCTATTTGATTCTGCTGTCGCTAAATACGACTAACTATTTGTCCATTTCCTCGTTAGTCATTTTTTCACGATGATTATGTTCACGATGATAGGCGTTTACGTCGTAGCTTTAAAAATGACCTCGTCTAGCGGTTAAGTCTTTAAACCGCTATAAACGCCTAAAGTGCCAAAACTTAGAAGCCCAATAAGGGTTATCCAACCTCGATATAATGACACCTTTCGATGTCGAAGCATGTAGGAATTGATTATTTCCTAAATACACACCTACGTGTCTTACCGTCATCGACGTTTTGAAAAATACCAAATCTCCGCTTGTTGCTTGCCCATACGCTATTTCTTTTCCCTTTTTACTCTGATCTTTTGTGGTTCTTGGTAAGGCTTGTTGAGTTGCATTTTGCACGGCAATTTGAACAAAAGCGGAGCAATCTACGCCTCGAAATGATGTTCCACCAAAATGGTATGGCACACCTTTCCACTGCTCATACACACTCATATACGCATTGGTAGTCAATTGTTCTGACTTTGATAGGGGTTTCTGTGCGGTTTGACTAAGCTGAGAAGGGGATGGCGTCGAGCTACAAGCAGCCAATGTTGCTAAAGTTATTGTAACTACAGCCATTTTTCTGAATTTCATATGTAACTCTTCTGACAAAAAACTGAAATAAAAACGTCATCAAGGACTTCTAGTATACGAACTAACTTAAGGATATCTCTTTTCGTAGTCAAACTGGATTTCACATGCCCGACACAAATTTATCAATAAAACCCTCACGTTATACATTTTCGCTCATTCAAACCGTCACTGCTGTATTTATTTCCATTCTTTTACTCGTTAGTTTTTTGTCAATGGTTAGCATTCGGGGAGTTGAACGGGTCGGGGGACATTTTGATGCACTTTCAGAACAAGCATTACCCCTTGCCTTACACAACGCCGAATTAACGCAAAGCGTATTAGAGCAAGTGAAACTTCTCACCTATAGCACCCAGTCAACCGACTTAGATACGCTGAATTCGACAAGGGTTTCAATTGACCAACTCGCAACAGAGAGTAATACCACGCTTGAGGAACTCCTTTTTATCTCCCAATCTTTTCCTGATGCGATCTCTTTAGAGCAACAACAAAACCTTATTGATGATATGGCGCAACTGCAAACCATGACTAATACGGTATTGCTGGCACAGATTGAGATTCAAAGTAAGCAAAACCTAATCGACAGTAAAATGGGCGAGTTTCGTTATGGTGTTGGCTCGATCGGGCCTGAAATGAACCGAATCAGCTCATTCTTGGTTGAAGACAACCCAGAAGCGAGCGATGCAGCGAACCGATTTACATCCAGTGCGTCTGCTATGGCGAACACCTTCTTGATGTTGATGATGCAATCTGACATTGATAAAGCACAAGACGAATACCGTCAATTGAGAAACCGAATCGCAGGCTTAAACTTAGCTTACAGCGATTTTGCCGATTGGCACCCAGACATCGCTGAATTCGCAAGCTTGACGGCGCCTTACGAAATGGTGAAAGAAGGCTTCACCGAGCAAGGGATAATCAAACAAATCCTCTTGAAACTCGAACTGGTTCAGCAGCAAGAGCAAAACTTAACGCAAGTCATCACCCTAGCGAATACCGTCATCAGCACACTGAATCAGTTGTCTTCTACAGCCTCCAAACTGATTGATGAAAGTGAACTCGTTGTAAATCAAACCATTACCAACATTGATCGTGTATTGTTTATCAGCGGGCTAGTGATAGCCATAATCATCGTGCTCTCATGGTTTGTATTACGTCGCTGGATGAATAAAGGGCTGAAAAACATTACTCAACAACTGAGTTCGCTGGCAGATCATGATTTCTCTAAACAAAGTGAACTACTCGGGCCGCTAGAGTTACAGGTTATTACTTCGAAACTCAATACGGTCGTAGATTCCACCGCTGACTCGGTTCGTTTGGTAACGCGTAATTGTGAAACGCTCTATCAAACCGCTGAAGTAAGCCATGACGCTGCCGAGCAAACCAATTCAAGCTTGAATGAGCAGAACGAATCGCTACAGAATATGATCACCACAATTACAGAACTTGAAGCGTCCATTGGTGAGATTGCTCGTATCTCTAACGCATCGAATGACGACGCGCAGATAGCAGAAAACGAATCAGTCAATGGTAGCCAAGTGGTCGGCCTTAATCAGAAGCGATTACAAGCACTCGAGCAATCTCTTAGCCTGAATCAAGAATCGATGACGGACTTGGATATTCGCGTTAAACAGATTCGTGAAATGGTCGACGTGATCAGTGGTATTGCTGAAAACACCAATTTACTCGCATTGAATGCCGCAATAGAAGCAGCGCGAGCAGGAGATCAAGGCCGCGGGTTTGCAGTGGTTGCCGATGAAGTACGAAAACTGGCGAGTGGTACCTCCCAGCAAACTACTAATATTCGTAATATGATGAACGAATTGGTGGCGGCGGCTGATCGCTCACGTGCTTCTGTAACAGAATCGAGAAGCGAAATGGCGAATGCACTGGAAACCAGTGGCGATGTAAAACAAGCCTTCGAGAAAATCGAATTCGCGGTTAGCCAGATCAAAGGACGTGTTGAGCAAATCATGGTGGCAACCGAACAACAAGCCCGTGCGACTGTCGATGTAACGCATTCAATCACTCGTGTGTCTGAGCAGGGTGAGAATACTAAGCTGCAACTTGAATCTATGATCGAGAGTTCAGAGCAAGTTGGTGAGATAGCAGGACACCAACAAGCTATGCTTCACAAGTACGTGCTGAGGTAAACGAGCGTGCTGAAATAAAGTAAACGATTCTGCCGAGTTAGCCAAACAGTACAATAGTTGAAGCACTAATCTACCGCCGCTTTTAGTTCTATTGATACAGAAACGCCCTTAGATTCTTGTAAGAATTTAAGGGCGTTTTTTGGGAATTAAGTAAGTTCGATCTCAATACAAGCTTGAGACTCAGGTGTATTAGAACCTAGTCTTTCGTTGCAGGGAATCGTGCAAATGGCTGACGTAGCATCAGATCTAACCGTTGTTCTTTATCATCTTGAATCTCTGGAACGCCAATCTGAACGTTATCGTGGCCAAGCTTTGGCTGAGCGCGGTAAGTCTTAAACCAGATGTCCCACACAGATAAAAAGAAACCAAAGTTTGAATGGGTTTCTTTCACAATGACCGAGTGATGAACGCGGTGCATGTCAGGTGTCACAATCACTTTTCTCAATCGCTTATCAATCCATAGCGGAAGACGTGCATTACTGTGGTTAAACATCGCACTCGCATTAAGAACAATTTCAAATATCACGACTGCAATGACAGGGACACCAAGTGCGATTACCAAACTCACTTTGATGAGCATTGAAAGAATCATCTCAATAGGGTGAAAGCGCGTTCCGGTTGTGACATCGATATCTAGGTCCGCATGGTGAACTCGATGTAGCTTCCACAACCAAGGAACACGGTGAAACACCAAGTGCTGCAGGTAAATGGCGCAATCTAACAGCAATACGCAGATCAAAATGGTGAGTCCTTTAGGAAGTGACAGAGTATTGAACAGACCCCATTGGTTTTCTTGTGCAATGACCGCCGCTTGGAATGCTGCGATAGGAATTAGAGTGGCTAATAGAAAGCTGTTCAAAGCAACCAGCGCAAAGTTATTCCCCCAACGAAACCATTTGCTTTGAGTCAGTGTTTTACGCGGAAAACGGCATTCCCAAAGCGCACACAATCCAAAAACGACAATAAAACAAACAAGGCGAAGCAGTGATGGGTCTTGCATGGGAATTCCTTCTATCATTCTAAGGACACTGTAAGTACAATCGTGCCACTTTTCTAGAGTTATCGTTATTGTTCATGAGAATCCACGCTTTTCATCGTTTATATCAACATCGTTTGTCCATTGCTACCAAACCGTTTAATGCGCGCGGGTGTAAAGTCGTGCGATGTGAATTCTGTAAAATCAAACAAGACAGCTGTATCTGTGAGCATCAACCAGACGTAAATACGAACGTCGCGACTATGTTGATCTTGTCAGACAACGAAATCTTAAAGCCAAGTAACACTGGTCGTTTGATTGTTGATACTGTTAAGGACAGTTACGCCTACCTTTGGCATCGTACTGAGCCAAATCAAGAGATGTTGGATGTCCTCAAAGATGACAAATACCAACCTGTGATCGTATTCCCTGAAGACTATACCGACGACAAAAAGCGTGTGGTTCAAGATCTGCCACAAATGCGTGACCCAAACAAAACACTGTTGCTGATTTTCATTGATGGCAGCTGGCGAGAAGCACGACGTATCTTCCGTCGCTCAGAGTATTTGCAAGATTTACCTGTGTTGTCGATTGAACCGGAATCGGTTTCTCAATATATGATGCGTAAGTCAGACAACGAACAACATCTATCAACGGCCGAAGTAGCGAGCTTAGTCTTGAAACAAGCTGGTGAAGAGCAGGGCGCTAAGACTTTACAGCTATGGTTTGAAGCATTTCGTGAAAGCTACATGTTGAGTAAGACACGTTATAAATCGGATCCAACCAAACCAAGCCTGAATGCTTTCATAGAGCATACTAAAAATGAGACGTCACTCTAACCTTTAACCGCTTTGTGCTGACTTGTTGTTCAAACAGATTCGAACACGAGATAAGTTTGTTATCTATCACGGTTTGTAGGGGGAGTGTTATGGATAATGCTTCCTAGTTGTTTAATTTAAAAAATTTATTTGCCCGAATTTAGGGAAAAATTGGAGAGATTTCATGTATTACGGCTTTGATGTTGGCGGCACAAAAATTGAGTTTGGTGCGTTCAATGAAAAACTTGAGCGAGTAGCAACCGAACGCGTACCAACGCCTACTGAAGATTATCAACTGCTACTTGATACTATTGCCGGTTTGGTAAAAAAATACGATAGCGAATTCTCTTGCGAAGGCAAAATTGGCCTTGGTCTTCCTGGTATGGAAGATGCGGACGACGGCACCATGCTTGTTGTTAACGTACCGGCTTCAACAGGTAAGCCATTACGCAAAGACTTAGAAGCGTTGATTGGTCGTAGTGTTAAAATCGAGAACGATGCGAACTGTTTTGCGCTGTCTGAAGCGTGGGATGATGAATTGAAAGATGAACCATCAGTAGCTGGCCTAATTCTAGGTACTGGTTTTGGTGGTGGTTTGGTTTTTGATGGCAAAGTATTCTCAGGACGTAACCACGTTGCTGGCGAGCTCGGCCATATGCGTCTTCCTATTGATGCATGGTTCCACCTTGGCGACAACGCACCGCTATTGGGTTGTGGTTGTGGCAAGAAAGGTTGTTTAGATAGCTACCTATCTGGTCGCGGCTTTGAACTGATTTATGAACACTACTTCGGTGAGAAAAAGAAAGCGATTGAAATCATCCAAGCGTACAACGAAGGCGAAGCTAAAGCAGCTGAGCACGTTGACCGTTTCATGGAGCTATTGGCTATCTGTTTCGCAAACCTATTTACTGCACTTGACCCGCATGTTGTAGCTCTAGGTGGTGGACTTTCAAACTTCGAACTTATCTACGAAGAGATGCCAAAGCGTGTTCCTAAATACCTATTGTCTGTAGCGAAATGTCCAAAAATCATCAAAGCGAAGCACGGTGATTCAGGCGGCGTTCGTGGCGCAGCATTCCTTAACATTAAGTAATCGTTACTTACCGTTAAGCGAATTAAGGTTAGATAGTTAAAAGCATAAATAAAAATGCCGCAATCTCGAAAGAGGTTGCGGCATTTTTTATTGTTCAGTGTTTTCGTTTCGTTAGCTATTAACTACTAACCCCAAAACGAAAAGCAAGAAGCTACATATCAAGAAAAAGAGCCAGAGGGCTTACTTCTTCTTTTTGCCAACGCCAAGGTTGTCTTTTTGCTTCAACGTAAGCTTAGTAAAGCCTAGCTTACGGAAATAGTTGTCTTGGTAGTTACGAACCGCTTTAGTATCAGAAATAAACTCAAGCTGTTGCTCAGTTTTTAGATACTCAGTGATGTCGATACCTTCAGCTGCAGCTACAGCTTCTTGGATCGTGCGGTGTTCTTGTTTCGAAAACAGTAACTCTTTGTCTTCGTCTTTGTAAGTGTACAGAATGGTACGAGCCATGATGCTCTCCAATAGAATTATTACTTTGCGCGCACTCTACATAAAAACAGTACGTGGCTCAAGGTTATGATAAAAAATCTTAAGATTAACGCTCTCACGCTCTCACGCTTAAGGCTTTTTAAGCTTTTTGCATTTAAAGGAACGAACAGATTGTCTTTTACAAAACGAACAGAAAAGAAAGCCCCATAACATCGAAAGCTCGATAGAAGGGGCTTCATCTATGTCTTGGCGAAGAACTTCTAAGTTAATTAAAGATCTGGTAAGTCAACTTAGCTGATTAAGCTTTGAATTAAACGCGCCCCTGCAGAGGAATGATCGTCACTGTCTCACCAACTTTCACCGTATCAACCGCTGGTGAGATTTCGATTAAACAGTTTGCTTCGCTCATTGAACGCAGGATACCTGAACCTTGCTTACCCGTCGTTTTCACTTCAAGCACACCCGATTCATTCATCGAGAACACACCACGGCTGAACTCAGTACGACCTTGGCGTGAACGCAACTGTTCGGTCGCTACCGCGTTCGCTTTAACTGGTGTCCAGTTGGTTTGACCTTGTAGCTTACGGATCGCTGGCTCTACAAAGTTAATGAACGACACCATCACAGCAACTGGGTTACCCGGTAAACCGAAGAAAGGTTTGTCTTCAATTTTGCCGTAAGCAAGAGGGCGACCCGGACGCATGTTGATGCGCCAGAAGTTAATCTCACCCAGCTTATCTAATGCGAGTTTGATGTAGTCAGCATCACCGACAGACACACCACCTGAAGTCAGAACCATATCGGTCTCTAACGACGCAGCGTGAAGTACATCCATCATCTTTTGTTCGTCATCTTCAATGATGCCGTAGTCAACAATGTCACAACCTAGCTTTTGGAGCATGCCGATGATCGTAAAACGGTTCGAGTCGTAGATAGAGTTCGGCTTCTGCTCGCTACCCGGTGCTTGAACTTCATCACCCGTAGAGAACACACCGACTTTTACCTTACGTAGAACAGGGCAGCTACCAAAACCTAACGACGCCATCATGCCCATTTCAGGTGCTTCGATGCGTGTACCACGAGTAAAGACAGGTTGGCCGATTTCTAAATCTTCACCCGCCATACGGACATTTTGTCCAACCGAGATTTTAGCGTCAGGGAAGCTAACTGTGTCGCCATCTTGAACGGCTTGTTCACGCATCACAACCACATCAACGCCTTCAGGCATTGGAGCGCCCGTCATGATCTTAACGGCTTCACCTTGTTGAACGGTTTGCTCGTAGCTGTGACCAGCCATGACTTCAGCAACGATGTTGTAGCTGTCCAATTCTAGGTCTTCGCTACGGATCGCATAGCCGTCCATTGCAGAGTTAGTATTCTGAGGTACGTTGATTGGTGAAATAACATCTTCAGCCAGCACACGCCCGTAGCCTTGTAGTAATTCAACACTCTCAGCGAGGTCGAGCGCATCAATGCTATCGACTATCTTTTGTTGACCTTGCGTAACGCTTAGGCCAGCAGGAGAGAAGGAGTCACAACACACAACAGGTGAATCGTCTTTTGAAGATGAACACGACGCTGTTTTGCTTGTTTTCGATGAAGGGTCGAATGACTGAGCATATTCAATGATGAAATCACGAATTGCCTCTAAGTCGCTGATCGCCATTTGTGGCAAGTCTGATTCAACTTGCCTGTTTGCAGCGATCGCAATAATGTTGTCATCGTTTGGATACAACCAAGGTTTGCCAACTTCGTCTCTGTGCAATTCAATTTTTGGGAAAGCGATGTTCTTACAGCCTTCAACCAGAATCAAGTCCAGCGTGTTGGTATCGAAACGTGTCAGTAGGTAATCAAAATCAGCTTCGGCTTCTGGCGTTTCTGTCATCATCACGTGACGGTTACGCGAAGCGATCAGCATTTGATTTGCGCCCGCTTTACGTAGGCGGTAGCTGTCTTTACCTGGCTTATCGACATCGAAATCGTGGTGAGCGTGTTTAAGAACACCCACTTTTAAACCCGCATTAGTCAGCAGAGGCAGCAACGCTTCAAGCACCGTTGTTTTGCCTGTGCCGCTGTAAGCAGCAAAGCCCAATAAAGGAAGGTTAGGGCGTTGTTTTGAATCTTTCATTATTGAAGCGTTCCAAATTGGGTGAGTTCTTCTGGCGTGTTCAGATTAACAAAGCAGTTAGGAGAATCGCTAAAATCGACATATTCCGTGACACATTCTTTGTATAGCAAGATGATTTTACGATCACCACGCTCCAAAAACGCTTCTAGCTTTGGCAGAACACGTTTGTGGAATAGGGTGAATACAGGTTGCTTAAATTCGCCATCATGCGCGACAAGAATGTCGCTGTCTTCTTTAACTGCAGAACAAAAACGCTCAACAAGGTCGTCACTGATTTGTGGGCTGTCGCAAGGGACAAAGCCGACCCAGTCTGTACTCGCGTTTTTAAGGCCAGCATGAATGCCGCCCAATGGACCTGGATAGTCAGGGAAGGAATCGGAAACAACCGGAGCAAATGCTTGGTAACTGTCTAAGTTACGGTTGGCATTGATAGTGATGCTGACATCTTGCTGTGACAGCTTGTTTATAACGTATTGAATAAGCGGAGAACCGTTGAGCTCAACAAGTCCTTTATCTTTTCCGCCCATGCGGCTGGCCTGTCCGCCAGCCAAAATAACCCAACTAGTTTGCGTTGGAAGCAGCATAAATATTCTCTTGTGCTTTATCTTTCTGAATAACTTGCAGAAGCGGCGATTCGGTCAAAGTATTGTCTTTGATCCACCATTGCTTCTTACATAAGTCGGTTAACGCGTTAGTTTGGTGACTAGTGATGACTAAACTCGCGCCTCTTTGAAGAAGATCTTCGGCCATTATCACCAATCTTTCAATAGATTCTTTGTCTAAAGAGGCACTTGGTTCATCCATAAGCAAGATTGACGGCTTAAGAATCCAGGCTCGTGCCATTGCAACGCGTTGACGCTCACCACCAGACAACACAGAAATGTGTTCATCTGCCAAGGTTTCTAAACCTACCATTCTCAGCGCATTAATTATTTGAGCTCGCTTATCTTTTTGGCTCTCTTTGTTAAAGCGAATACCATAAGCGACATTTTGGTACACCGAACCATCAAAAAGATAGGGGGTTTGATGCAGGTATATAATGTCTTTGAACTTGAGCCTAGGGAATAAGATCTGCTGCCAGCTTTGTGTCGGGGACTGAATACGGCCAGAGCTCGGCTTGATCAATCCTGACAAGATTTTAAGTAGGGTCGTTTTGCCAACACCGTTATCGCCTTTGAGATAAATAGCATCGTTAGGGCCGATCGACAGTTCTGGGATGTGGAACAAAACACGCTCTTTGTAGCGCATTGAAATTTGCTGCGTTGTTATTTTTATACTCATGACAGCGTTCCTAAGTTCTCAAGTAGCCTTTTCCTCTCACACTGGAAAGGAAAAAGTTAAGGGCTAATGCCAATGCTAATAACACCATACCGAGGGCGACGCCTTGAGCGAATGCGCCTTTGTGGCTTTCCATAGCGATAGCTGTTGGGATGTTTCTTGTCATCCCCATAATGTTGCCACCGACCATCATTGAACAACCAACCTCAGTGACGATACGAGAGAAGGCAGCGATAGTTGCAGCTAAAAGAGGGAAGCGCGTTTCCCAAATTAACGTACACGCCACACGAGTCGTTGATACGCCAAGCGTGCGCGCCGTTTCAACCGCTCGGCGGTCACTGGCTTGCAGCGCGCCATGCATCATAGCAACCAGAATAGGGAAACAGATCAGCATCTGACCCAGAATCATCGCCTTTTGCGTAAACAGCAGTTGCCAATCACCGAGTGGGCCAGAACGAGAGAGCATCATGTACATCAACAAACCGATAACCACGGTTGGGATAGCTTGCAGGGTGTTGATCACCGATAACAATGCCCACTTCCCGGGGAACTCGGTATAAGCCAATAAGAAAGCCATAAGGATTGCAGGAACAATCACTAATGAGATGGCGGACAAAGATACGCTGAAAGATACCGCGACGATTTTCCACAATTCGTGGTCAAAACTCACTAGTAGGTTCATTGCATCAATCGTTGTTTGCCATAGGGTCATGAAGTATCTCGTGTGAATCGATAATAGGTCTTTATCGGTAATGACTGATGTTAATCATAGCTGACACAAACTATTTGAGCTTGAATTGGCCAGCTATTGTTTTTAAGAGTGTTTCGTTAACTGTTTAGCTAAGTGTAGTGCTTGTTAGTTTTGGCTAGACCTTCAACGCTACGCTTTACTTACAACTAACGACTCATTGCTTACAATCAACTATTCTAAGCTTGCAACAAACTATTCTGCGCTCGCAACAAACAGCTGTTTGCCGTGCAGTTTAAAGTCGTTAATCAGTTTCTGACCTTTAGGGTTAACCAGCCAGTCACTGAATACTTTCGCAGCTTGGTAGTTGATGCTCGGGTAGCGTTCTGGGTTAACAAGAATCACTTGGTAAGGGTTAAACAGGTTCTTGTCACCTTGGAAAAGGATTTTAAGATCCAATTTGTTTTGGTAAGCCAACCAAGTACCACGGTCTGTCATGGTGTAGCCTTGCATCTCTGACGCCATGTTCAGAGTAGGGCCCATGCCTTGACCAACACTGCGATAACCACCGAAGTTTGGTTCCATTTTAGTTTGTGCCCAAATACCCATCTCTTTCTTATGAGTACCAGAGTCGTCACCACGAGAAACGAAGGTCACGTTATTGTTCGCGATTGCTTTGAACACATCAGTCACTGCTTTTTGAGATTCGATCTTCGCTGGATCGCTTTGAGGACCAACAATGACAAAGTCGTTGTACATCAGCTTGCGAGGTAGAACCCCGTAACCTTGTTCAACGAAATTCGCTTCAGCCTTTGGTGCGTGAGTCATCACTAGGTCTACATCGCCATTCTCACCCATGCGAAGTGATTTACCTGTACCCGCCGCTAAAACATCAACTTTGATACCAGAATCTTTTTCGAACTCAGGCAATAAGTAGTCAAGTAGACCTGAGTGGTAGGTACTTGTGGTTGTTGCCAATTTGATATGGGTGGTGTCTTCCGCGCTGCTAGCCGTGTAACTGACGATAGATAGAGCTGCAATAGTTAGGGGAATTGCTTTCATTATTATTATGTCCATTCTGTTATAAATGAATGACATGCCTTCAGTTTTAAAGGGCTCAAAAAAGGGCATGTGCATAAGACGCTAATTGTTGTAATTAGAAATCTACACCTTATAAGCAATCTTAATGCCAATAAATAATGCATCAGATCTCATTAAATTGCTGTTATTTCGGACAAAACTGCGTCATTTAGCCCTCTAAAATGAATCAAAACATGAGCTAGGACAAAATGTCGCACATTGTCCCTGTTGCACAAAAGGTTAATTGGTACACTCTGTCCCAACTTTCCCCACCGGCTAATCATTATGTCTTTACCTAGTTCATCTGCACCCAACCTCAACCCGAACACATTGACTCAATATCAAGCGTTTTCCGTCTTGGTTGTGGATGATGAAATAGGTATGCAAGCTATTTTAAAGAAAGCACTGGGTAAGTTCTTTGGCAAGGTATCGAGTGCGGGGTCGGTTGAAGAAGCCGAAATACTGCGTTCGAGCGAGCATTTTGATCTGATTGTTCTTGATATCAACCTGCCAGGTCGGTCTGGTATTGAGTGGGAAGAGGCGTTTAACGACAACGACAAACGTGCCGATGTGATTTTCATGACAGGTTATGCTGATTTAGAGATGACGATATCTGCGCTTAAGCTTGGTGCTTCAGATTTTATTCTTAAGCCGTTCAACCTCGAACAAATGATACAAGCGGTTCTGCGTTGTATGGACAAGCGCCTTGATCAAAGAATGCAGTATGCGTTGAAGCGTGATGTTAGCCGTCATATCAAGACCGAATTGATCGGCAATTCAGACAAGACTAAACAGCTCAAATTGCTGATCAGTCAATTTGCACCGTCGAGAGCATCAGTTCTTATAGAAGGTGAGTCAGGTACGGGTAAAGAGCTGGTTGCTCGTGGTGTACATGAAGCCAGCAAGCGTAGTGGCCCATTTGTGCCAATCAACTGTGGTGCAATTGCGCCTGAACTTCTAGAAAGTGAGCTATTCGGGCATACCTCTGGCGCATTTACCGGCGCGAAGAAAAACCGTGAAGGTCTATTCAGAGTCGCAAGCGGTGGCACCTTGTTCCTTGATGAGATCGGTGAAATGCCACTGCCAATGCAAGCAGCGCTGTTACGTGTGTTAGAGCAACGTACTATTCGTCCTGTCGGTAGCGAGAAAGAAATTGCCGTTGACGTACGTGTGGTGGCGGCGACTAACCGAAACCTTCAAGAAGAGGTCGATAAAGGCCACTTCCGTCGCGATCTGTTCTACCGACTCAATGTACTTAAGATTGATGTTGTGCCATTGAGAGAACGACCGTCTGATCTGATAGAGCTTGTTCCATACTTCACTCGTCTTTTATCAAGTGAACTGGGTATGCCGGTTCCAAACTGGGCACATGAAGATATCTTGGCAATGAATGAATACGAATGGCCGGGAAATATTCGCGAACTTAAGAACCTAGTCGAAAGATGCATTCTTTTAGACAAGCCACCAGCACACTATTGGCGCGAAATTAATGGTGATCCAGCCCCAACCAGCATTTCAGTGACGGTGTCACATGGAGCAGAAATACCAAACTTGAATAATGTAGACGCTGCTGAGGGTTACCCGAACACTTGGACACTCAAAGAAGTAGAAAAATCTCACATAGAACAACTGGTGAGTTTCCATGATGGCAATAAGTCTGCAGCTGCGAGAGATCTCGGTGTGGCGCGTAAAACACTAGAGCGTAAGTACAAAGAGTGGAACACAGAAGGCTCAGAATATGCCGATTAGACGTCATTGGTGGACAAAGTGGGCGTTCCGGTTCAAAACCATGGTGCGTTATCGCCTGCTATTTCTAACATCAGCCCCCATCATTCTTACCTTGTGTGCGCTTGTCGCTATAACACTTTATTGGTCAGTACATTACACGTGGCAGGGTGCTCTGATTGATGTCGATGAGCGTTTGGATGTTGCCGACAACAGTATCCATCTAATTCAGAACCAACAGGCCTATAACGTTCAAGCATTTGCTGAGTCTTACAACTTCCGAATCAAACTCACGAGCGATATTTCGAAAGAAGAGCTCACACGTTGGGTTTCTGAAAACAAATCTCGCTATGAACTCGATTTCCTGCGCTGGCGTAGCGTCGAGAGCATGGAAAAAAAACTTGAATACCTCAACATGACACACAAAGAGTCGTTCTTTAGTGTATTGAGCCAAAACGAACTCAACGATTTAGACCAAAACCTTGCCAGGCAAGCCGAAGTCCCAATGCTCAATAGTCAAAACGTTGAAACTCGGGGTTTGGTTAGCCGCACCGTTGTGTCGATTCGTGACAAGAATGATCACGTAATTGGTTTTCTTGATGGGGGGATCCTCCTTAATAACAGCACACAGTTGGTTGATCAGATCAGCAATCTCATTTATCCGCAACGCGAGGGGTTCAATCGTCGTATTGGCACCGTTACTGTGTTTCTTGATGACCTACGTGTGAGTACGAATGTACCGCTGAGCAGTGAAGAAAGTGCAGGGCGCGCAATTGGTACTCGTGTTTCTCACGAGGTTCATTCTAAAGTATTGAATGAAGGCAAAGAGTGGCTAGATAGAGCGTATGTTTACGACGCTTGGTACATCACTGCGTACCAACCGATTCATGACCAATTCGATAACGTCATCGGCATGCTTTATACCGGTTATTTGATTTGGCCATTGGTGGAAACATACTTAACCAACCTTGGTGAAATCAGTATTACGATTGTGTTGTTGTTACTGGCTTCTGGTTTGATCGTTCACCGTGGTGCGCGTGATCTTTTCAACCCAATTGAACGCATTCACAAAGTGGTGAAGCTAGTTCAGATGGGGCAAGACAAGCGAATTGGTACTCTTGGTTTGAACGATCAACACGAGCTGACTTTGCTCGCTAAACAATTCGATAAGATGTTGGATTTGCTGCACGAACGTAATCAAGAGATCCAACAAGCCGCTTCAGAACTCGAATGTAAGGTTCATTCTCGTACTGCTAGCTTGAAAGAGAAAACCGAAGAACTCGAACTACATATCAAACTATTAAACCAAGCTCGAGACAAGCTGGTGGTCAATGAAAAATTAGCCGCGCTAGGCGAATTAACCGCGGGCATCGCCCATGAGATTAACAACCCGACAGCGGTGATTCTTGGCAACGTCGAATTGATGAAGTTTGAACTCGGTGACGAAGTCGCTCGTGTAGACGAAGAAGTCCACGCCATCATGGAACAGATCGACCGAATTCGAAATATCACACGAAGCCTGCTTCAATATAGCCGTCATGGTGGTGTACAAGATGAGATCACTTGGCAACACATTAATCCAATCGTGGATGAGAGTATTACGCTCGTAAAAACAGGCGCGAAAAAGAAAGGCATTGTCTACGTATCACAACTGCATGCTAAAACGTCTGTGGAAGTTAATCGAAACCAACTTTTGCAGATTTTGGTTAACCTACAGATGAACGCGATTCATGCCATGGACGGACAGGGCACATTGACTATCTCAAGTGAAGACTGGGTGGAGAATGGCGTGTCTCATGGTGCAATCGTTCATGTTCAAGATGAAGGGTGTGGTATCAAAGAAGAACAATTGAAACGCATCTTTTCACCTTTCTACACCACCAAACGTGACGGTACAGGTTTAGGCTTGTCAGTATCTCAAAGTATCTTGAGCCAAACGGGTGGCGAGATCCGAGTTGAATCTGAGGTAGGCAAAGGAAGTCGCTTTAGCATCTATCTTCAACAAAAGGCCACACCGCAGTTGTTGGTGTCTAACCTATAATTTTTTAGCTTTAAGCTCGAATCCAACCATATTATCACCCGATAATATCTCTACTGCGCTTAGGCTGTTACATGAACGTTTCAGCCCAAGCACGAAAATCCTGCACTACTAAACTATCGCCAACTAAATCTCAACCTCTGACCGTTTGACGAGTACCTCTTTTTGAATATGTAACACAGTGTATATCTTTTGATCTTGATGCATATCATCTGAACTGTACGGATTTTTGATACATTGACCCCAAATTCATAATCAAAAAATATAATAAAGTCAGTCAGCTATGAAATTAAGTAATCTCTCTATTAAATCAAAACTTATCTCCATCGTCATTTTATCGGTTGTTCTATTGGTAATGGCGTCATCTTTCAACCT
Organism: Vibrio sp. QJM3NY_26; assembly: GCF_057786005.1. NCBI lineage: Bacteria > Pseudomonadati > Pseudomonadota > Gammaproteobacteria > Vibrionales > Vibrionaceae > Vibrio > Vibrio sp. QJM3NY_26. The sequence goes on from NZ_CM173515.1 coordinate 1,748,982, forward strand.
AATGCAACAACGTGAAAGCTCAATGCAAGAGCGCCAAGATAAACTCAGTGCTCAAGTCGAAACCGCGGTCAGCTTAGCGAGTTACTATTACAGCCAACGTAACGTACTCGGTGAAGAAGTAGCAAAGAAACAAGCGCTGCAAGCGATTGAAACGCTTCGTTACGACACCACCAATTATTTCTGGATCTTAAACCAACAACTCAACGTTGTTATCCATCCATTAAAACCTGAACTCAATGGCAAGAACGCAGGTAACTTTAAAGATGGTGCAGGTAAACACCACTGGCGTGAGATGGTCACCATTTCACGTACCCCAGAGGAGAAAGGGTTTCTTGATTATCAATGGATGAGCCCGCAAGGTGAACTCAAAGACAAGATCTCATATGTACAGCTATTCCCTGAGTGGAATTGGATTGTTGGCTCGGGAATCTTAGTTGCGGATATTCAAGACGCTTTCTATGCACTAGCGCTCAAAGAGGGACTGGTCGCAGTTGTATTATCAGGCCTGTTGTTTGCTATGGGCTACGCGATTTCTAACAATATCCTTGTGCCACTTAACAAGCTTATCGACAACACCCATAAGATTGCAGATGGGGATCTTCGTGTACGCATGAACATGACACGCAAAGATGAACTGGGCGATATGAGTAATCAAATTGATACCATGCTCAACAAGTTACAAAGCACGCTTCGTACAGCGAATGAATCAGCCGGTTTATCCAGCAACATGGCGAGTCACATTGCACAAGCCAGTGAAGAGGCTGCGACCAGTGTTAACTCACAGCATGCACAGCTTGAGTTGCTATCGACAGCGATGACAGAAATGAGTGCCACCATTTCTGATGTCGCTGTGAATGCTGAAAACACTGCCGCAAGCACCAATAAGGTTGTCGAGCACGCAAACCATAACGACCAAAACATGCAAGTAACGTCTAAAACCATATCTCAGGTTTCAGAAAATATTTCGACCGCGAACGATCTCGTCAGAGACTTGCAATCTGGTGTCACAGAGATAAGCCAAGTGGTGAGCGTGATACGTGATGTCTCTGAACAAACTAACTTGTTAGCACTTAACGCCGCGATAGAAGCAGCGCGAGCGGGTGAGCAAGGAAGAGGGTTCGCGGTAGTCGCAGATGAAGTACGTAATCTCGCAAGCCGCACTCAAAACTCAACCAATGAAGTGCAATCGACGATTGAAAAACTGACTCAACAAGCCGAGCGCACTTTTAAAGCAATGCAAAGCAGCAATGAGAAAGTCGATCATAGTGTTGTCGCTTCTAACGAAACTCGCCAACAACTCGATGTGATTGTGAATGAGCTGAACAACGCTAACGACATGGTCGCGCAGATCGCCGCCGCCTCGGAGCAACAGAGTACGGTAGCAACTGAAATGAGCGAAAGTGTTACTGGGATTCATCTGGCGGCTAACGAAGTACTGCAAGCTTCACAGTCGTTAGCTGAGGATAGCCAGAAAATGGCCAACACCACAGAACACCTTACTGATCAGTTGAAGTACTTTAAGGTTTAACCGCTAAGTTTTTTTATAACGGACTATGCCAGTCACAGGTTTCTTATCTTCAAGAGATGAATCCAAGAAGCTCATAACAAAACACCTCCGTACTTGAGATAAGTTCGGAGGTGTTTTCGTTTGTAGATGACTAGATTGCTAACTCGCTCAACAAAAAAAGAGCGTTAAGAAAAAGAAGAGCATTAAGCCAATCTTGTTAATGTGCAGTCACTGAAATCTTCGGAGGGTTGATATTGTGTTTTCTAAACTCTTTCATCACACGCAAGGTAATATCGGTTTCAAACAGCTTCTCATACGCCGTGTCGACCACATAGGCCTTACAAGTTAGCTGTATCGCCAAGTAATTATCCGTAATCGTCTGTTTGACCAGAACCGTAACAGGCTTCGGCAAATGGATGTAACGACTTGAAGACGCCGCTTCTTGAATCAAGTCACGAGCTAGGGTGATGTCTTCATTCATACCGACATAAAATGGAATTACCACCTGCATATCCAGCGCGCCATAGTTACCACTGGTCGTTACTTCGTTTAAGAACTTGTTGTTCGGGATCGTGATAATGTCGTCGTTCAGGGTTCTCATTCGAACAGAACGCAAACCAATGGTAATGATGTCGCCATAGTTACCTTCGAACGTGACACGGTCACCAACTTGAAAAGGTCTGTCAATCATCACCGTGATACCGGCGATGAATGACGCAGCCAAGTCTTTAAGCGCAAAGCCGACCGACACGGCGAGGGTACCACCAATCAAAGCTAAGATTTGATCGTTGATTCGAAAGCTCATCATGAACACGATAAGACCGGTACTCACGTAAATAAAGAACTGAGTAAACGACTGCAGTTTCTGTAGCAGCATTCGATATTGCACGAACTGACTACCAAAGCTGGTCACCAACGAATTGATGAACTTAAGTAACAACCACATTGCGGCAATAACGATCATGGAGAAGAACACGCCGCTCCAACGCACCAAACTCGCAATTTTTGAGATGTTTTCTACGTTAGCTAACTCTTCCGTCGCGAAGGTCGGGAAACTGACAGCACTTGCCAAGCCAACAAATAGTAGGATAAATAACTTATTCATTTTACTTCACCAGTAGATGTTGACGGTCGAGAACGTTTGTAATGTGGCGGAACCAGTGCTCAGAAATTCGAGCCTTTTCTTCATGCCAACCAATATAACCACGGCTTTCAAAATAACGTAGAATCCCGGTTATCTCTGCAATGCTCAGCTGAGTACATTCAGACAACACTTCCGGAGAAGCTATTTCCAGTTGCACGATAGAGCGAAGTACAGCCAGCATAGGTTTTGGCATATTCTCTAGTTCCTGCGCTTCAGGAACATGGAACAGACGCACCACGGCTTGATCTGTCTCTTTATTGCGGTTCAAAGAGAGCCTAAAGAATCGCAGCGCAACGGTAGGGTTGCCATCAGAGTAGTGCCACAAGATTCGATAGAAGCCTTGGCGTGCACGTTCTTCTTCACTCATGTCATCTTGATCCCACTGCTTAGGGACCACTAAACCATCAAACGATAACGGCTTTTCAAGATCGGTATTGATGCGGCTAGTCAGTAGCTCACCAACTTGTTTCTCTGTCCAACGTGGTAGGAAACACACCAAGTCAAACAGCAGACGCTCGCCACGCGCTCTATCAACAAATCGCCAGCTTGATTTGGCAATCGATATCACGACACGGTGATTCTTTTTAGAACGACGGAGAAGGTTGGTTAAACGAATCAAATCAGACAGGCCACCGACCATTGGCTTAACTAATCGTTGGGCATTATCAATCGCAATTAGGTACGTGGTGTTACTTTTACGTAGGTGCGCCAAGATCTGAATCTCAGTCGCTTCTTCTTCCAAGCCGATACTCACGGCTAGATGCGCTAAGAGCTCTTGGTAACCTGCGTAAGGGCAACTCACGTAAACAGGCTCTGCGTTGGATACTTTATGCAGCAAGGTATAAAGCAACGTTGTCGCACCCACACCACGTTCGCCTGAAACAATACAAATAGCAGGGCTGTCAGACATTAAGTAACGAGAGAGTTGCTTAACCTCATCGCCCGCGTAATCAATTAAGGTGCTATCGATATTACCCGGCAGAATGTACTCATAGGTTTTGTCTCCTTTGATTCGAACCAAGTTTTGTTGGTTTTTATCAAGATCAGACTGCTTAGCCACTTCGATTCGAAAGAGATAGGCTAAGGCCTGACTAAACAACGTGTAACTAGAAAGCAATGCCATGATTCGATGTTGGAAGTTGTAAACACTCAACCAGACGATTCCAATTGCCGTCGCCAGTATATTAAGTAAGAAGGTTTCCTTGCGGTTTACCGCCCAGTTAACCCACACTGGACGATCGGAGATGTGTTGCAGCGTATCGAAGACTTTCGCTCTCCATAATCTAAGTACCGATATCGTGACCAGCACAAACCAGAAAAACAGCGCACTGTAGATCCAACTATAAATGGTACCTTTACCCAGTGTGATGCTCGATATCTGCAAAGTCAGACCTGCAACAATAATACTCCAAACATAGCGACGAATAGTCGATAGTCTCAGCGCGATGACTTCTTGGTTTGATGTGCGACCCAAGCGATACGCAAATTCAAGAATAAAGCTGATAGCAATCGAACCACCTAGAATCCACCACGTGAATATTTCTAGGAAAATCAGGTGCTGCAGGCTAGGGATGCTAGAAAGCACTCTCAAAGAAAGTGTGATGGCGATTAACCAAGCAATCGCACGTTCAGCGCGGCTGATATACCAAATCACACGAACCAGAAAAGGAGGGTTCGTTTTCGCTTCGAGAAAGTTAACTCGAAACAACTCAATCAAGCGAGTGCTGTTGGCAAGCCACCATACTAAACCGAAGTAAATGAACAGCACCTTTAGAGAAGCCCAAATGACAGGTACTGGAGAAATAAAAATGTCTTTAACTAATGCTTTAAAGCTACGAATTTGGAAGTAAACAAGATACTCAATATTGAGCTTGGTTAATTTCCACTCTTGTTTAAATTGAGTCACGCCGTATGGGCCAAAACCGGTTAAGCGCTCTTTATTCGCGGAGTTTGTCTGCTCTAAAAGATGTTGTTTACTTACGTTCAAGCTATTCAATGTGACGTAGCTCGTTTGCACGGCAAACCATTGATCGGCGTCGTTGTTATCTCTATAGGCTTTTACCTGTTGCTCGAAGGTTTTGATTTCCAGCTTTTGAACTCGCAGAACTTCGGCAAGTAAAATGTTGACTTGGCGTCTGTCCGACTGCTCCATAAAGAGGGGATCAGGTAGGGAATCAATACGCTTATCCAGATCTACAGCACTATTAGATACCTGAGGCTGAGATTGTAAGTCATATTCCAAGTTGGCATGACTCGGCCAAGAGAGAATGGCCAAAGTGAAGATTAAGAAGCGCGAAAGTGAACGCATAAAAGTCTCTTAGAATTATGAGGTTAGGATTACTATAGTTAGTTAATCTTACTTTGTGAAATCCAACCCCGTATCGGGGGCGAGTACTTTATTCCCGTTTCGGCTGATTTTGTCATGAAATTGTCAGAGATTAGGCTAGTCTTGCCTATGTCTGTTGTTGCTTTGATCGGGTTAGTTTTACTGTGACCAATCAGCATACGATATATTCAATGGTTGGCATGATTTGGGACGTTATATACCGCCCATTATGGGGTGCTGTTCGATATTTTGTTTTTCCTGAAAGTAGATGGTTTTTTAACGACAAATAGAAAATCAAAAATGTGAGTCAGCTCAAACTATGATTTGGCTAGGTTATCACTCACTTAATGGCGAGTAATTGCAATCAAGACTTGCAGTTAAAGCCCCGAAGAAGTAACGTTGCGGCGTTTTTCACATTAAAAAGGTAACGGCATTGATCTCCACAGCAAATATCACCCAACAATTCGGCGCTAAGCCACTTTTCGAAAATATTTCAGTTAAGTTCGGCGAAGGCAACCGCTACGGTTTAATCGGCGCGAATGGCTGTGGTAAATCGACGTTCATGAAGATCCTATCTGGTGAACTTGAGCCAAGTGCAGGTAACGTAAGCTACGATCCAAATGAGCGCGTTGCTAAGCTAAACCAAGACCAGTTTGCTTATGAAGAATTCACGGTAATCGACACGGTTATCATGGGTCACAAAGAGCTTTGGGCGATTAAGCAAGAGCGTGACCGTATTTACTCTTTGCCTGAAATGAGCGAAGAAGACGGCATGAAAGTGGCTGATCTTGAAGTTCAGTTCGCTGAAATGGACGGTTACATGGCAGAAGCGAAAGCAGGTGAGCTTCTTCTTGCTGTAGGTATTGAAGAATCACTGCACTTCGGTCTAATGAGCGAAGTGGCACCAGGTTGGAAACTTCGTGTTCTATTGTCTCAAGTACTGTTTGCAGACCCGCATATCATGCTTCTTGACGAACCAACGAACAACCTGGACATGGACACCATCAAGTGGTTGGAAGATACGCTAAACCAACGTAACTGCACAATGATCATCATTTCGCATGACCGTCACTTCCTAAACTCAGTTTGTACACACATGGCTGACCTTGATTACGGCGCACTTCGTCTGTTCCCTGGTAACTACGATGAGTACATGACAGCAGCGACACAAGCTCGTGAACGTCTACTTTCTGATAACGCGAAGAAGAAAGCACAAATTGCTGAACTTCAAACGTTCGTTTCTCGTTTCTCTGCTAACGCATCTAAAGCGAAACAAGCGACATCTCGTGCTAAACAGATCGACAAGATTCAACTAGATGAAGTAAAAGCGTCTAGCCGTCAAAACCCATTCATCCGTTTCGAACAGTCTAAAGAGCTATTCCGTAACGCACTTGTGGTTGAAAACCTATCTCAAGGTTTTGAAGAAGACCTATACAACAAGTTCGATGCGATTTTCGAAGTTGGTGAGCGTGTTGCTATCATCGGTGAGAACGGTGTGGGTAAAACAACACTACTTAACACACTAGCGGGTGCTCTAGAAGCGCGTACTGGTGAATATAAGTGGTCTGAAAACTCAAACATCGGTTACTACGCTCAAGATCACGCACATGATTTTGAAGAAGATCTAAACCTGTTTGATTGGATGAGCCAATGGCGTCAAGAAGGCGAAGACGAGCAAGTTGTTCGTAGCTTCCTAGGTCGTATGCTGTTTGGCCAAGACGACATCAAAAAGTCGGTAAAGGTTATCTCTGGTGGTGAGCAAGGTCGTATGCTTCTTGGCAAGATCATGATGCACAAACCAAACATCCTGCTAATGGATGAACCAACAAACCACATGGATATGGAATCTATCGAAGCGCTTAACTTGGCTCTTGAGAACTACAAAGGCACATTGTTCTTCGTTTCTCACGACCGTGTATTCGTAGACTCTCTAGCGACTCGTGTTCTTGAAATCAAAGACGGCAAGATCAACGACTTCCGCGGTACTTACGCTGAGTTCTTGAAAGCACGCGCTTAGTACGCATTAAACATGAATACGTAATACAACGTTAGTACGTATCCCTGATTAAAAAGGCCTCTATCTTTATGAATAAGATAGAGGCCTTTTGTTTTTCATATCAATTTTTCATATCAATCTCTTTGTATTAAAAAACGTCGAGTGGTTGATCGAAAATACCTATGCTCATCAATGCTTAACTGCTCATTAATACTTAAACTGCGCGACAATCTTCTCAAGCTTCACACTCACGTTCGATACTTGTTCACTGCAACGAACAGACCCAGATACCACTGTATGAGTATCACTCGCTAGGTGCGCGATATCAGTGATGCTGCGGTCAATCTCCGCTGATACCATGGATTGTTCTTCAGACGCCGTCGCAATCTGGCTGTTTAAATCGAACATCTCGCCAACCTGAAAGTGTATACCTTCAATCGCATTTACCACGTCTTTGGTTTGGTGCTTAACTAAGCCCGTTTGCTCTAAGCTTACCGACATCTTAGCGACCGTTTTTGCTATTCCCGACGTTAGGCCATGAATGGTCGATTCAATTTGATGGGTTGAATCGTTAGTCATTAGCGAAAGCTCTCGCACTTCGGAAGCTACGACTGCAAACCCACGACCGTGATCGCCAGCACGCGCAGCTTCTATCGCTGCATTTAGCGCAAGTAGGTTAGTTTGTTCCGCAATGCCTTGAATCGTAGTAACGACTTGGTTGATTTCGCGACTCTGGTCTTCGAGCTGAACAATTAGGTTTTGAGACTCTGCAATATTCTCGGCCAGGACATTAATACTGTCATTGGTTGAGTGGGTTTCTTTTAACGCCTGATGTGCGTTGTCTTTGATCTTCTCAGCGTTCGTCGCTGCGTTTTCTATGTTCGCCGTCACTTCATTACTGGTCATCACCAGCTCATTAACTGCCGTCGCTACTGATTCAGATTGTTGCTTCTGCTTTTCAGCATTACTCATACTTTTGATTGCCGCTTCTTCAGAGCTACACGAACTATCGGTCAACACCGTCATCACGCCAGACAACTCTTTAATATTGCCATGCAGTTTATTGATGAAGGTATCGAAGGAATGCGCCAACTGAGCAAGTTCATCGTTGCCTTTAGCGTTCATGCGCACAGTTAAGTCGCCATCTCCATTGGCAATTGATTCCATCATCACGTTTATCGCTTTGATTCGCGCAAGTATGTTGCGACCAATAAACACCAATAGCAAAGAGAGCAGCGCAACAATCGCCGCGCCAAAAAGGTGTAGTGTGTTTTTGGTATGTGTACTTGCCGCGGTGATGGCTTGGCTTATCTCGGTTTGTACGGCTTCAATGGCTTGTTCTGTTTGGTGGACGTTGCTACGTAAAGCGCCTCTAAGACCGAGTTCAGCCGACAAGCCTAAATTGATGTTGGCCAACAGGAGCGTTTCAACCGCAGCTTTGTAGTCCGAATAGGCTTGCTCTGTCGCAACCGACGTTTGAGAGTAGGGTTCAAACTCTTTAAGAGCATCAGCTAACGCCATATGTGTTTGGTCATTGATATGAGCGAGATAGTGGAAGTCTTTTTCAATCAACTCCAACAACGCAAGCTCTAAAGCCAAACTTGATTCAGATTCGATCGCTGATTTTAACGCGGTTCTTTTGCCATCTAACGCAGCGACAAAACCTAAAGGCGCGGTCGTACGTTCAATGTTATTTACTTGTTCGACAATTCGATGAAACTGCTTTTGATATTGATGGAGCGTATCTGAGATCCTAGTCATTTGATCTGACAGGTGCAGCTCATGCGAGGTGAGAGTTTGATTCAACGTCACCAATCTTTGATTCAATGTGTCGGCGGTTTTATCGAAACGTTCTGCGTATTTTTGATCGTGGCGAGACAAGAAATCTTTCTCGTGTCTCCTGAGCGTTAGCAAGTCAACTGAACTCCTGAGGTTTTCAGTCGCAGCGCGCTCCAAGGATTCAAGCTTGTCTAAGCTAAACTGTTCGTAAATGGCGTATATGAAAACTGAAACAAACAAGGTGAGGTTGATTAGAATAAATTTACTGCGTATTGAAAGAGACAGCGAACGACGCTGAGGTTCCGACGGATTACTCATGGTTAATTCCCTTTAAGCCAGTGACGTTGATATTCATATTTATTTTGTAATTAACAGAAATATTTAAATGATGAATATGTAACTAATAGCTTATCAGGTTGTTAAAGCAAGATTCGTTTACGACTAAGGTCGAGGGAGCCGTTATTTATCTACAAGCAAAAATCAATGGGCACCGTTGATAGAAACCTCCAAGCTATATAGCTAACTAGGCATATCTTGAAATAAACTTTGAACAAATAAAAAATGCCGCTCATCAAGGTTGTGAGCGGCATTGTTGTTTAGCTATATCGTTCGCCTAAAATCAACTTTAATTAGGCATGAACAGGGCTTTTGAATCTAGCTTTCAGACGAAGCCTGTTCGCCTTTCACATCAAAGTCGATCTTCTCTGCGCCAGTGAACACTTGGAAACGCAGGCCTTTAGCGCGAGCAATGGTTGTGATACCAAATTGCTGAGCCAAATCTAAACCCATTTGCGTTACGCCTGAACGTGATAACAGAACAGGAATACCCATCTGCGCCACTTTGATGACCATTTCAGAAGTCAGGCGGCCAGTAGTGTAAAAAATCTTATCTTCACCAGACTCTTTGTTAAGCCACATCTCACCAGCCAACGTATCTACCGCATTGTGACGGCCAACATCTTCAACAAACGATAGAACCTTGTCATCTTTGCAAACTGCGCAACCATGTACCGCGCCAGCTTTCTTGTAGGTGTCGTTGTAATGAGTCAGTGCTTCTAAAGCCGTGTAAATTTCAGATTGCTTAATCTTGGTTTGAGGCACTTGGTAATCTTCCAACTGCTTCATCACGTTACCAAACATGGTGCCCTGACCACAGCCAGAGGTCACCGTCTTCTTCTTAAGCGCTTGCTCAAGCTGGCTCGTATCTTCATTGGTAATGACCGCAGCAGAGCTGGTTTCCCAATCGATGATGATAGATTCAACCGCTTCAGGGTCAGAAAGGAAGCTTTGGTTCTTCAAATAACCTAAGACTAAAGATTCAGGGCGCGAGCCAAGCGTCATCAGGGTTACGATCTCTTTCCAGTTCAACATAACGGTAAGAGGGCGTTCACAAGCGATCTGTTTGGTTAGCTTCTCACCATATTCATCAAACACTTCAACTTCGATTGTTTGAAGTGGGTTTTCGCTAGTTTTTATTATGTTTGGTTTTACCACAATCACTTCCTACTTAATGAGATAGGGTTGTAACAAGAGGGTCTAACGCCGTTCTTGTTCATCGATTCTTTAACTCATGCTTAAAGCAAATCTTATTCCAAAATAACGGGTATTCAGGAAAACATGAAGCATTCGATTAAAATAGCGCAAAATATGAGAGTTCACCGAGTGGAGTTGTCTGAAATAACCAGTATCGACTAACGTTATAGTGACAACTTGATAACGAACGCTATAGATACGCTCTCGCAGTTAATCCGTATTGGCGTGTTTATTGCTTTATGGGGTGTATATGATTGCGCACAGTACAAAATGTCCTAAGTGCATTCAGACCAAAGAAAATCAATTGGGTGAAGTATGTCTGAGATAAAAGAATTCAAAGAACAATATGAAAAAACAGAAGCAGCTTGGCCAATCGGTGTCCAAAGAATTGAGAAAGAGATCAAAACAGGTATCTGGGTAACGACGCAATGGGAATTGACGGGGTTTGAACTGTCGCCAGAAGGTGATGCCCAAGACGTTTGCTTACTTCAGTTACACAAAGACGAGCGTACGGACTATCGTTTCAACTTAAGCTCTCAGCAACCTAAGCTTTTCTTAGTGATGGATAATGTCGATTCTGGTGTAAAACCAGTTATTCAGTTACTTACAGCATCACAAACCGTTGCAGGGCAATACATGGACGGTGACAACCAAGTCCTTTCATACGACATTCCGCTACCTGTGCAAGCTTGGATGGAAGCCTTCATCGGCCGTCATGGTGAGTTGCTAGAAGCAAAACGTAAGAAACGTAAAGGTGCGGGTAGATCAAATGGCAACTAACTTCTTTAGCCGTTGGTCTCAACGAAAGCTTGACGAATCCACTGACGAAGCTTTGGAAGTAGAGCAAACACTGGAAGCACCGGAACTCACTTCCTCTGATTCTTCATCTTCTGAGATTTCGTCTGCTGATCTTTCTTCTGAAATGGAAGCAGCAGCGCCTCAGTCTTTAGATAGTGATCCTTTAGAAACCAATGAAGAAGTTCATGCTGCGGACGTTCAAGATCCCGCACCAGAAGCCACTGAAGACTTGTCTGTTGCTCAATTATTGGTATCAGAAGCCTCAGAAAGCGTAAAAAAAGCCGCATTGCGTAAATTATTCCTCTCAGAAGAATTCAATGTTCGTGATGGTTTAGATGATTACGACGACGATTACAGTAATTTAAAGTCTCTTTCTGAAGGGGTTGCGGAAACCCTGCGTGATTGGGTTAAAGATAAAACGGAAGAAGACACTACGCCAGAAGAAGACCAAGTCATTGATAATAAAGATGAAGGCTCAGTTTTAGAAACTTCTGAAAGCGATCTTGAGGCATCTGATAATGAACTTGAAACTTCAGAAAGTGCCGAAATAACCGAACAAGAAAAAGAACTGTATAAAAACACAGTATCAGATAAAAGCGCTACCACATCAGACGAAGATGACCTGAAAGAGATGGGACAAAATATACCACACAAAGAATAGGTACATTTTGACTAAATACTCAATGAACCGCTTGCGACAAAATGTCCCAAGCGGTTTTTTTATACGCACAATAAACGCTATAAAGAATTAAATTACTGATATATAAAGTTTATTAAATTGGCATGGCATTTGCTAAATAACGTTTATTATCAACTTTTTTGTAGATAGACGAATTCATAGTCTGACGAGCGAGACACTGGCTAAAGGGTTAGTTGTTAACGGATTACTCAGCAAGTTCTCTATCGCTTACTACAATGAAGGTTGAACAGATTATCCATGTCCAAAGATGGAACTGAGCAATGCTTAAACAATTATTAGAACAAGCAACTTCAAATAACGCTAAAGCAAGACTGTATGCATTTGAAAATACAGTTGAGTTAACAAATCTGATTCCACCTACTGTTAGCTACGAAAGCGGCGGTAATACTCTTGTTATTGGTCCAACTGCGATCATTGAAAGTGCTGCGGCTCAATTACCTCAATTGACGAGCTTAACCTTATTGTCGACAGACGGCGAAAAGGGCAAAAACCCAGAACTGTACTTCGCGAATTCGGTTCAAGTATCCGGTTTCCTTGGTACGTTTGAAGTTGTGATTGAGAGTAAAGGCACATCAAGCAACTTAGCGAAAATCGCGATTAATCACGATTGTTTCGATGTTGTTCTAGACCTATGTCTGAATAGCTGCATGACAGAAGAAGTGCCTGTACCGGGTTATTACCCAGTGGGCCGAGGCTATCCAAAACTGGCCGAAGCACTGGAAGAGATTCCAACGCTAATGGGTACATTTGATAAGCCTAAGTTCTTCCGTTTAGACACTGACCTTTGTGCGCACAGTTCTCGTGGCGTAAAAGGGTGTGAACGTTGTGTTGATGCTTGTCCTGCTGGCGCGCTATCAAGTGAAGGCTCAGACAAAACAGGTCACAAGATCGAGATTAACCCTTATCTATGTCAAGGCGTCGGAACTTGTGCAACAAGCTGTCCTACAGAAGCGATTACCTATGCGCTTCCAAACCCTGACGATACTCAAAAGTTCATTGAACGTACGCTAGCTAACTATGAACATGCGGGCGGTCTGGATCCAATCGTACTTATCTGTAGCTCTCGTCATGAGACTTACAATGTAATGGCGCTAAAAGCACTACCAGATAACATTATTCCAATCGTTGTTGAAGAACTGCCTTCTATTGGTATTGATACTTGGTTTGCCGCGCTGGTAAATGGGGCGACTCAGGTTCTGTTTGCTGCTTCTCGTTTTATGCCAGAGACGATCATTCGAGTTCTGAATAACGAAGTAGGGATTGCACAAGAGCTACTAGACCAAATCGGTGTTCCAAAAGAAACCATCGATATCCTGTATTTAGAATCTCTCCGTGAAGGGCCTCCAACACTGTGCGTTGATTCTTTCGACCTTGCACTTGGCGATCTTCAAGGCAACAAACGTCAACGTCTATTCACTGCACTTGATGCAATGTCTTCATCTCGCATTCCTGTAGAGAATATCGTTGAACTTCCTTCGAATGCACCATACGGCACGGTTTCGTGTGAAAGCAAAGATTGTACGTTATGCATGAGTTGTGTTGCGGTTTGTCCTACACGTGCTCTGCATACCGACGGTGCTTCTCCATCACTTAAGTTTGTAGAACAAGACTGTATTCAATGTGGTCTGTGTGAAAAGGCATGTCCTGAGAATGTTCTCACTCTGACACCTCGTATGAATTGGGTGAAAGAAGAACGTCAACAAGCAGTTGTGATTCATGAAGAGAAAGCGGCGGAATGTTTACGCTGCCATAAGCCATTCGCTCCACAGTCTATGATTGACATGTTACAGAACAAGTTACGCGGTCACTCTCATTTTTCAGATGAAACTGCGATTAATCGTATTGCGATGTGTGAAGACTGTCGTGTGGTGGACATGTTCGATTCAATGGCTCAAGACCCATTGAATCAATTGAAATACTAGGAGTTGGCATTGGAAACTAATTTGGATCAGACACAAGAGCCTGAGCTCGCAAAAGAATTCAAGCAAGAACAGACACTAAGAACTGAAATCTATTTAGTTCTTTCGGCATTGTTCCGTAGTGCACCTTCTGAAGAGGTCATTGATTTCCTAAAGACGTTAGACATTGAAGCGTCTGAGAGTGCAATGCAAAAAGCTTGGATTGCCATTCAACAAGCGGCAACGGAATCAAATCGCGAAGCGTTAGAAGACGAATATCAAGATCTGTTCATTGGCATTGGCCGTGGAGAGATTGTTCCATTTGGTTCTTGGCATAGAACTGGCGCCATGATGGAAAAACCATTAGCAGAGATTCGTCATGATTTAGAGCTTTTAGGCATTGAACGTGATGATCAAGTGAAAGAGCCAGAAGATCATATTGCGGCATTGTGTGAAGTAATGGCAATGCTAACCGGTGAAGAAGAAGCGCTTCAACAAGCTGTTTTCAATAAGCACCTTGGTCCTTGGTTTAACTCTTTTACTCGTCAGCTTGAAAGTGCAGAAAGTGCGAACTTCTACAAATCGGCAGCTCAGCTGTGTGAAGCATTCCTAACGTTAGAGCAAGTGCGTTTTAGCGTTAATACAAAAAGCAGTAAGCATAAATTAAAGATTGATGTGAAAAACGTCACTGATTACGAGTAATCGAGCAGTACGCGATTATATCGATAGAGGGGCATTAAGCCTCCAAAAAGATCTACCGCAAGGTAAGGAAGCAATGATGAAAGATAATAAAGAAATAAACACAAGCCGTAGGGACTTACTCAAAGGCTTAACAACTGCAGCCGTTGCTGGTGCCGTTGTCGCTGGAACAACGAAGGTGGCAACTGCTTCAGAAACGGTTGAAATGCCGAAAGAAGACATGAAGAAGACGGGCTATCGTGAAACGCAACACATTCGCGATTACTACGACACGCTTTAGGAGATAACGGATGAAACTTGTCAAACGCTCCGATAGTGTGAGCAAAGAAACCAATCAACTGGGTGTGTCTCGACGTGCCTTCATGAAAAACACCTCTCTAGCGGCTGGTGGTGCGGTAGTAGGCGCTGGTCTATTCGCTCCGGGTATGATGAAAAAGGCGGAAGCTAAGTCAGTCGACCCTGAAGCGAAAACAGAAGTGAAACGCACTATCTGTTCTCACTGTTCTGTGGGTTGTGGCATTTACGCTGAAGTTCAAAACGGTGTTTGGACGGGTCAAGAGCCTGCATTCGATCACCCATTCAACGCTGGTGGACATTGTGCGAAAGGCGCAGCTCTGCGTGAGCACGGCCACGGTGAGCGTCGCCTTAAGTACCCAATGAAATTGGAAGGCGGTAAGTGGAAGAAGCTTTCTTGGGAACAAGCGATTGAAGAGATCGGTAATAAAGCGCTAGAACTTCGTAAAGAGTCTGGTCCTGATTCCGTTTACTTCTTGGGTAGTGCAAAACACAGTAACGAGCAAGCTTACGCATTCCGTAAGATGGCGTCGCTTTGGGGCACCAACAACGTTGACCACCAAGCGCGTATTTGTCACTCAACCACAGTAGCCGGTGTTGCAAACACTTGGGGTTACGGCGCGATGACAAACTCGTTCAATGACATGCACAACTGTAAGTCGATGCTGTTCATTGGTTCGAACCCTGCAGAAGCTCACCCGGTTGCGATGCAACACATCCTAATCGCGAAAGAGAAGAACAACTGTAAGATCGTTGTTGCGGATCCTCGTCGTACGCGTACTGCTGCGAAATCTGATCACTATGTTTCTCTACGCCCGGGTTCAGATGTTGCGTTTATCTGGGGTCTGTTATGGCATGTCTTTGCTAACAAATGGGAAGACCAAGAATTCATCCGCCAACGTGTATTCGGCATGGACGAGATCCGTGAAGAAGTTGCGAAGTGGAACCCAGCAGAAGTTGAGCGTGTAACAGGCGTTAGCGAAGAAGACGTTTACCACACAGCAAAACTGCTTTCAGAGAACCGTCCGGGTTGTATCGTTTGGTGTATGGGTGGTACTCAACATACTACGGGTAACAACAACACACGCGCTTACTGTGTACTTGAGCTTGCGCTAGGTAACATAGGTAAATCAGGTGGCGGTGCAAACATTTTCCGTGGTCACGATAACGTACAAGGCGCAACTGACCTTGGCGTACTATCAGACACGCTACCGGGTTACTACGGCTTGTCTGAAGGTTCTTGGCGCCATTGGTCTAAAGTTTGGGATATCGACTTTGACTGGGTCAAAGGACGTTTTGACGACAACGCATACGGTGGTCAAAAGCCAATGAACAGTGCAGGTATTCCTGTCTCTCGTTGGGTTGATGGCGTGCTTGAAGACAAAGACAAGATTCGCCAACGCGAAAACATCCGCGCCATGTTCTACTGGGGTCACGCGGTGAACTCTCAGACTCGTGGTCCAGAGATGAAGAAGGCGATGCAGAAGCTGGATATGATGGTTATCGTTGACCCATACCCAACAGTAGCAGCAGTAATGAACGATCGCACCGATGGCGTTTACTTGCTTCCAGCAACCACTCAATTTGAAACCTACGGCAGTGTAACGGCGTCAAACCGTTCTCTACAGTGGCGTGACAAGGTTGTTGATCCACTGTTCGAATCTAAGCCTGACCACGAAATCATGTACCTTCTTTCTAAGAAGCTTGGTTTCTCTGATCAACTGTTCAAAAACATCCGTGTTGAGAACAACCAACCATTGATTGAAGACATTACACGTGAATTCAACAAAGGTATGTGGACGATCGGCTATACAGGTCAAAGCCCAGAGCGTTTGAAAGAACACCAACAAAACTGGCACACGTTCCACAAAACAACGCTTGCTGCAGAAGGTGGCCCAGCGAATGGCGAGACTTACGGTCTGCCTTGGCCATGTTGGGGCAACCCAGAGATGAAACACCCAGGTACGCATATCCTTTACGATACGTCTAAACCTGTTGCTGAGGGCGGCGGTAACTTCCGTACTCGTTTCGGTGTCGAATTTGAAGGTCAAAGCCTATTGGCGGAAGACAGCTACTCAAAAGGCAGCGAAATCAAAGATGGTTACCCAGAGTTCAGTGACAAACTGCTGAAACAACTGGGTTGGTGGGACGACCTAACAGCAGAAGAAAAAGCCTCTGCTGAAGGTAAAAACTGGAAAACCGACGTTTCTGGTGGCATCCAACGTGTTGCTATCAAGCATGGTTGTATTCCTTTTGGTAACGCGAAAGCGCGTGCGATTGTTTGGACATTCCCAGACCGCGTACCACTGCACCGTGAGCCACTTTACACACCACGTCGTGATCTAGTCGCTGACTACCCAACGTGGGATGACAAGGAAGCAATCTTCCGTGTTCCTACGCTGTACAAATCCATTCAAGACCAAGATAAGTCTGGTGAATACCCGATTATTCTTACGTCTGGTCGTCTGGTTGAGTACGAAGGCGGCGGTGAAGAGACACGTTCTAATCCTTGGCTAGCAGAGCTACAACAAGAGATGTTTGTTGAAGTGAACCCTAAAGATGCAAACGACATTGGCTTCAAAGATGGTGATGACGTTTGGGTTGAGGGTGCAGAGAAAGGCCGTATCAAGGTGAAAGCGATGGTCACTCGTCGTGTGAAACCGGGTTTAGCGTTCTTGCCGTTCCACTTCGGTGGTAAGTTTGAAGGCGAAGATTTGCGTTCTAAATACCCTGAAGGCACTGATCCTTACGTTATTGGCGAAGCAGCCAATACAGCAACCACATATGGTTACGACCCTGTCACGTTGATGCAGGAAACGAAAGTAACCCTTTGTAATATTCGTAAAGCGTAAGGAGTATTAAAATGGCTAGAATGAAATTTCTTTGTGACACCAAACGTTGTATCGAATGTAACGGTTGTGTCACTGCATGTAAGAATGAAAATGATGATGCTCTGGAATGGGGTATTCAACGTCGCCGCGTTGTCACACTGAACGATGGCGAACCGGGTGAAAACTCTATCTCAGTCGCATGTATGCACTGTACTGATGCCCCTTGTATGGCGGTTTGCCCAGCAGACTGTTTTGAACATACAGAAGACGGCATCGTACTTCACAATAAAGATCTATGTATCGGTTGTGGTTACTGCTTGTTTGCTTGTCCGTTTGGCGCACCTCAATTTCCTAAACAGGAAGCCTTTGGTGAGCGCGGTAAAATGGACAAATGTACCTTCTGTGCTGGCGGCCCAGAAACAGAGCCAGGTTCTGTGGAAGAACGTCAGAAATACGGGGCGAACCGTATTGCTGAGGGCAAGCTACCAATGTGTGCTTCTTTATGTTCGACCAAAGCACTACTAGCGGGTGATGCAGAGAAAGTCTCTGATGTATTCCGCCAGCGTGTTGTTGAACGTGGTGCGAAGGGTGCAGGCTGGACAGACGGCAATGACCTTTCTTACGATGCGATGAAGAGCTAGTTAGGAGAGACATATGCTTACAATGTTTAAGCGTCTCTTCCTTGTTGTGCTGCCGATTTTGGCAGCACTAACAATGCTGTCTCCTTTGAGTCATGCATCTGAGACGAACTCATCACAAACTCAATCGAGCTCTGCTGAAAGAGAAATCACACAACTTGCTGGCGCCGATTTTTGGCGACAAGTAAGAAACGGTGAAGAAGGTTACACCACATCTCAATCTGCTGAGCACGGTGTGTTGATCAGTACTCCAGGTCAAACGTGGTACATATTGAAGGAGAAGTGGATGTCACCAGCCGGTGCTGTCGCTATCTTTGGCAGTATTGCTTTCGTTACCTTAATGTACGTTGTGATTGGCCCACTAATGCTGAGTGCGCCAAGAACGGGTCGTAAGATCAAACGTTGGTCGCGACTTGACCGCGCACTGCACTGGAGTATGGCGTTTACCTTCTTAACACTGGCTTTCAGTGGTTTGATGTTGGTTTACGGTAAACACTTCTTGAAACCTTATATCCCAACCGATTTATGGGGCTTCATCGTTCTATTGGCGAAGCAATACCACAACTACATCGGCCCGATTTTCTATGTGCTGTTGATGGCTGTTCTCATCAAGTGGTGGCGCAAGTCGATCTTCAAGATGGTCGATATCCAGTGGTTTATAAAACTGGGTGGTATGGTCGGGAAACATAAAGGTTCTCATCCATCTGCAGAGTTTTCTAACGCGGGTGAGAAAGCGCTATTCTGGCTATTGATTGTTATGGGTAGTGTCGCTGCGATCAGTGGCTTGGTGTTAGATTTCCCAATCTTTGGCCAAACACGACGTGATATGGAGCTTTCGAACTTAGTTCACATGCTTGCTGCTCTGATCCTTATCTGCGGCTTTGTGTTCCACATCTACATCGGCTTGTTCGGTATGGAAGGTGCACTTGAGGGTATGGTAACAGGCGAAGTTGATGAAACTTGGGCTAAAGAACACCATGACCTTTGGTACAAAGAAGTGATGGAACAAGAGAAAAATGGCGCTGAACAAAGCGCAAATGTAGCAACAGAGAAAACGGAAGGGGTGAATAAGAATGAACAAACCTCATAAAGGTATTTGGGTCGCTTACATCCTAAGCTGCTTTACACCATTTACTTGTCTTCTCTCTGGTGTGGTCGCGATTATCTACGCAGGCTATCGTTTAGATAAAGGGGAAGACGGCGAAGTCGTGGATACGCATTATTACGGCTTAATTCGCTCTTTCTTCTTGAACCTGACGTTCTTTGTTGTGCTTATCGTAACGGTAGCGACCTCTAATGGCGTGTTGATCGGTGTGAACGATTACTGGTATCAAAACCATATAATCGATGATATCGCTTACTACATTCCCTATGTCGGTATGTTGTTTGGTGGTGTGGCGATTGTGGTGTGGTTTATTCGTATGTATCAAGGCATGCAGCGCTTAAGTCAAAACCTACCGCAAAACCCGACAACAGGACCAAACCTTTAAGCGTTTATATGTAAGTCGTTTGGGTTACCAAACTCGATAATAGCTCCTTTGTCGATGAGTTAACTCTAATCAGCGAAAGACATTAAAAGCCTAGTGATTCATTTCACTGGGCTTTTTGTCGCTTGGTCGCTAGGTAACTGATCTAATGCTCTATATTAACCGCATCAATATGGTGCAACTCCCTCAATTGGTGCAATTAATTATCGAACATTTTCTCTCCTTGAGAACCAACAAAGTGCACTTTAGAAATTAACCACAAAGAATCAATAACTTAAAATCAAAATCTGTTGCACGCTTTTTGCGTAACCAAGTTGGAACGCATCTTGCGTTTACTGTTGAGTCTTTAATTAATTACGACATCAATTCGCACGGTTCTAGTGCAATTGAGACAAAGCTAAGGGAGAGAGCTTTAATGAGTCAAACGGTTACCCAAGTTCATAGCGCAGTAGAGAGCTTGACGCAGAGTTCAGACACTCTATTTCTATTATTAGGCGCCATCATGGTCTTCTTAATGCACGCAGGCTTTGCATTTTTGGAAGTCGGTACAGTAAGAAAGAAAAACCAAGTGAACGCGCTGGTTAAGATCCTCTCGGATTTCGGCGTTTCTGCCATTGCCTATTTCTTTATCGGTTACTGGGTGGCTTACGGTGCGCATTTCTTTGCAGATGCAGAAACCTTATCGCAAGGTAATGGTTACGAGCTGGTGAAGTTTTTCTTCTTGATGACGTTTGCAGCGGCGATTCCAGCGATCGTTTCTGGTGGTATCGCTGAGCGTGCACGTTTCTATCCAATACTCATCGCAACACTTTTCACCGTTGGGTTTGTTTATCCATTCTTTGAAGGCATCATTTGGAATGGTAATTTTGGTTTCCAAGATTGGCTTGAAGCACAATTCGGTTATGGCTTCCATGACTTCGCAGGCTCTGTAGTAGTTCACGGCGTTGGCGGTTGGATTGCTTTGGTCGCGGTTTACTTCTTAGGTATGCGTAAAGGTCGTATTCGTGCAGGTAAACACACGAACTTCGCACCATCTAACATCCCATTCTTAGCACTGGGTTCTTGGATCCTATGTGTGGGTTGGTTTGGCTTCAACGTGATGTCAGCTCAAGCTATCAATGGCATCAGCGGCCTAGTAGCCATGAACTCACTTATGGCGATGGTCGGCGGCATTCTAGCGGCTTTAGTCGCAGGTAAAAATGACCCAGGCTTCATCCACAATGGTCCTTTGGCTGGTCTCGTAGCGATTTGTGCAGGTTCAGACTTAATGCACCCACTTGGCGCTCTCGTTACAGGTGGTGTAGCGGGCGCATTGTTCGTTTACCTGTTTACTTACATGCAGAACAAAACACAGATTGATGATGTGCTGGGTGTATGGCCATTGCACGGCGTGTGTGGCGCTTGGGGTGGCATTGCAGCTGGCATCTTCGGCCAGCAAGCACTCTGGGGACTAGGTGGCGTGAGCTTTGGTGCTCAGGTGATTGGTACGCTAGCGGGCATTACAGTAGCTTTAATCGGTGCATTGGTTGTCTACGGTGTGTTGAGCAAAGTAACTGGCCTAAGGTTAAGTGAAGAAGACGAGTTCAACGGTGCGGATCTTTCAATCCATAAGATCTCTTCGATTAACGAAGACTAACGTCATCAATCTTGATGAGTGTTAAGCCCTTGCTAGACACAAATTAAATTATAACTAAGCGGCTTCGGCCGCTTTTTTGCGTTTATGGAAAATAGAAAGCAATACGAGTCAGTCAGAAAGGAGATTGAGAAAGAACGAAGGAGAACAAGCGAGTTATGTCACAAATAATCAATGAATTCAGTTGGCTAAGACTATGGTCTAATCCCTAAAACTATTGTTGGAATTTGAACAGTGCTAAGCTGTTACAAAGTGACATATTGAAAAGGACGTTATATGCATTTCCCATATCGAAATATCGTAATTCTTACTGGCGCCGGCATCTCTGCGGAGTCGGGGATTCAAACATTCCGAGCACAAGACGGATTATGGGAAAACCATAAAATCGAAGATGTCGCGACACCAGAGGGTTTTGCAAAAGATCCAGACTTGGTGCAAGAGTTCTACAATAAGCGTCGCCATGGCTTACAGAACGAAAGTATTCTGCCAAACTCTGCCCATAAGGCGCTAGGTGAGCTCGAAGAGAAGCTAGACGGCAAAGTAACGATCATCACTCAAAACATCGACAACCTGCACGAGAGAGGCGGTAGCAACAATATTATTCACATGCATGGTGAACTTCTTAAGGCACGTTGCAGCGAATCAAACCAAGTTCTAGAGCACAAAGACGATATCCATACCGGTGAATTGTGCCATTGTTGCCAGATTCCCGCGCAAATGCGTCCTCATATTGTTTGGTTTGGCGAAATGCCATTAAGAATGGGCGACATCTATTCAGCGTTAGAAGAAGCTGATCTGTTTATCTCGATCGGCACATCAGGTGTGGTTTATCCAGCGGCTGGTTTTGTACATGACGCAAGAATGCATGGCGCACATACCATTGAAATCAACCTCGAGCCAAGTGCGGTTGAGAGCGAATTTGAAGAGAAACGTTACGGTAAAGCCAGTATTGAAGTGCCGAAATTAGTCGGTGAGCTGTTGTCTTTAGAGAAAGGCTCTTTAACGGCTTAACTAATCTTTATCCACTCTATATAAGCAAATATACATTGACCTAAAGAGAATTAGAGTCGTATGTATGTTTGCTTTTTTGTCTCTATTTTTTACCTGCCTTACGGCCAAATCAGCCACTAAATAATGGAGTAATTAAGCTCGTTGATCTGTTCGCTGCGCTTTTTTCATTTCGTACATCGCTTTATCTGACTCATCAAGCGCCTGTTTAAAGTTCTCTCGACTCGTTACTTCAATACCGTAAGAGAAGCCGATGTTCTCTCCATGTAATAGATTCGTCACTTGGCTTACAAACTCGCCACCACGGCCAAGTTGTGCAGTCGCGACAAACTCATCACCGCCAACACGAAACACCATTTCATCTTCTAAGGCGGCTTGGTTGAGCGCTTGAGAGAAGCGAACGATCATTAGATCGCCAACTTTATGGCCTTTACGGTCATTGACTCGCTTTAACCCATCCAAATCGAAATATATGAGTTCGAATTCTTGCAGCGTGATTGCGTCAAACTTCTTACGATTATACAAGCCTGTCAGCTCATCTTGCTTGCTTTGATCTTTCAATTTGGTTGTAAGTTCAGTTATACCGTAAGCAATAAGTAGGAAGGCTATTTGCAACAATCCATCTTCAAGAAAGGTGTCGAGTAACTCGTTTCGGTCGGCCCATTCATCGAGGTGTTTGAGCTCTGTGAACACATCATAAAGCAAGTTAAAAATAAGTAGTAAAGCACCATAGCGAAGGGCTTTATGAGGGCGAATAGCATGACGAGCAACGTAGTAGATGTACATTATAATCACGAGCGTGTTCGTTTCAAAAAACAGATCGTAATTGGAATCTATGTGAATAAAAGAACTCAGCCCAAGCATCAAGAATGACGCGAGAAGCATCAGTGTCACAACCAATAAAATAGGGTTTGCTGGCATATTAAATCGAACTCTATATTGTTTGGTGCAATCCTATATAAAGTGTAGATAAAAATAAAGCGGCTTACGCCGCTTTATTAACCTGTCAGTAACAATCTAGTTGTTTACTTTAAGTTTTTGGAAGTACTCGTCATAAATAACGCTCGCTTCGCCAACTTCATCTTGCCAAACGCCGTTATCCATCACTGATTGTGGTGGGAAAACGTTCTTATCTTCAGCAAATTCTTTAGGAAGAAGAGGGTAAGCCGTTTTAACTGGCGTCGGGTAACCGATTTCTAAAGCAATCTTAGCTGCGTTTTCAGGGCGAAGAAGGAAGTCGATCATCTTATGTGCCGCTTCAGTGTTCTTAGCACCTGCTGGAATCGCTAGGCTATCCATCCAGAAGATAGCGCCTTTCTCTGGCCAGATGATGTCAATTGTTGCGCCTTCTTGGCGTGCCATGTAAGCAGAGCCATTCCAAAGCATACCAAGAGACACTTCACCCGCTAGGTAAGGGTTCGCAGGGAAATCTGAGTTAAATACCAATACGTTTGGCATCAGCTTACGAAGTTCTTCGTACGCTTCTTTGATTTCTTCAGGGTTCGTTGTGTTTGGAGAGTAACCCAGTTTAGACAATGCGATATGGAAAACTTCACGAGAGTCATCCATCATCATCAGTTGACCTTCCCACTGTGTATCCCACAGATCGCCCCAGTTTTTAATTGAAGACTTGTCTAGCATATCTGAGTTGATACCAATACCCGTTGCGCCCCAGATGTATGGGATCGAGTAGTTGTTGTTTGGGTCAAATGGCTTATCTAAGTAATTTGGGTCCAAATCTGCAAAGTGGCTTAGCTTAGTTTTATCAAGCTCTTGAAGCATGCCTTCTTTACGCATCTTAGAAACGAAGTAAGTAGAAGGAACCACTAAGTCGTAACCCGTACCTTGAGTTTTTAACTTAGCGTACATGCTTTCGTTAGACTCATAAGTTGAGTAATAGACTTTAATGCCAGTCTCTTCTGTGAAGTCTTCTAGTACTTCATTTGGAATATATTCAGACCAGTTGTAAAAATACAGTTCTTGGTCAGCTGCGAAAGAGGGTGTAGAAAGTAAAGTAGCAGCACACAATGCGCCGGTATACAGTGTTTTTTTCATTACTGTTCCGTTCATTTGTTTGATTTGGAGCTGGGTATTGAACCCAAAGTAAATGGATTTCTAAAAATCGCGCTAAATTATAGCAGTGATATAACAAAATAGGCAGCCTAAGCTACCTATTCATTGATATTCTTATTTTTAACTTGTTGATTACCTAACTCGGGGTGTTAAGTAAACCAGTTACTTAATAAGCATCTGTTGACCAGAGCAATTAGATAACGAACTCGCTTACTGACCGGCTTTAAGCTTCATGAAGTAATCTTCGTACTTCACTGTCTTATCGCCAACCGCAGCTTGCCATTCCACACGGTCAAGGTCTTCTTGTGATGGGAACAAAGCAGGGCTGTCTTTGAACTTCTCGTTAGACGCTTTAACTGCCGTTAGGTAGCCTGTGTCACGAGAGATTTGCTCTGCGATTTCTGGGCGAAGTAGGAAGTCAATCATCTTATGAGCCGCTTCTACGTTTACTGCGCCAGAACTGATAGCAAAGTTATCAACCCAACCGATGCCACCTTCTTTAGGGAAAACCAGTTTGATCGGCAGACCTTCATTTTGCGCTGCAGCAGCAGAACCGTTCCAAAGCATACCAAGACCCACTTCACCAGACATGTATGGCGCGCCAGGGTTATCTGAGTTAAACACAAGAACGTTCGGCATCAACTTACGCAGTTCAGCGTAGGCTTCGTCGATTTCTTTTTCGTTAGTCGTGTTACCTGAGTAACCTAACTTACGCAGTGCGATGTGGAACACTTCACGCGTGTCATCCATCATCATCAGCTGACCTTCAAGCTCAGGGCTCCATAGGTCAGCCCAGCTTTGGAAATCTTCTGGATCGTACATGTCTGTGTTAACAGCTAGGCCCGTAATAGCAACAACATGTGGAATCGAGTAGTCGTTGTTCGGATCATATGGCTTATCTAGGTAGTTCGTATCTAGATTCGCAAAATTGTTTAGCTTGGTTTTGTCGATCTTTTGAAGCATGCCTTCGTCGCGCATTTTAGACACGAAGTAGGTTGAAGGAACCACAAGGTCGTAACCTTTATTGTGCGTTTTCAATTTTGCGTACAAAGTTTCATTCGATTCGTAAGTCGAGTAAATCACTTTGATGCCAGTTTCATCCGTGAACTGTTCTAAGATCTCACTGTTGATGTAAGGTCCCCAGTTCATGAATACCAATTCTTTGTTATCTTTTGCAAACGATGGTGCAGATAACATTGAAAGCGCACATGCACTACCAGCTAATAGAGTAGCCCATTTTTTCATTGACGTTAGCTCCAAACTAAACGTTGCCCGAAGGCACTAGATAGAAAAACAGAATGGCAATTTACCATTCTGTTTATGAATAACACTTTTGTTAAACTTGAATCTTATCAAGTCAGTCTCAGTAAAGAGTAGGAGACTTACTTGATTTTCTCTCTCGCTAACAACTGGGAAATAATCACCAGTACTAACGACACCACTAACATCACTGTTGCTAGGGCGTTGACCTCTGGAGATATACCGACTTTAACCATCGAGTAAATCTTCAGTGGTAATATTTCGTAGGTTGGCCCTGTAACAAAAGAGCTGATGATCACATCGTCCAAAGACAGAGTGAAGCTCAATAACCAACCCGCAGCAACCGCTGGCTTAGCAAGAGGCAGGATGATCTGTTTTAGAATCGTCCATTCACTTGCACCTAAGTCTTTTGCGGCTTCTAGCATCTTCACATCAAAGCCATTCAAGCGACTGTAAACCGTGACAACAACGAACGGCAGACAGAAAGTAATGTGCGCTGCAAGTAGGGTAAAGAACCCAAGTTGTACCCCCATTACCAAGAATAGCGCAAGAAGCGAAATCGCCATTACGATATCTGGTGACATCATCACGATGAACAACATGCCATTGACGATGCCTTTACCTTTAAATTGGTAACGGAATAGGGCTACTGCTGTCAGGCTGCCAACAATCGTTGCGGCAGTTGCTGAGAACACCGCGACGTTGATCGAGTGCCACGCAGCCTGCATTAGGCTATCGTTGTTAATCAGCGCGTCATACCACTTGGTGGTAAAGCCACCCCATTTCATACCAAACTTATTGGCATTAAAAGAGTTGGCAATTAATACGATAATAGGTAGGTATAGAAAAGCGTATACCAGCGCCATAAAGCTGAACTTAACTGTGCGACCCATTAGTCTAGCTCCACTTTCTTATTCAATAACTTGCCTGCACGGTAGTAGGCATAAAGCATCACGGCCATAGCGGTAGTCAGTGCAATACTGGTTGCGGCGCCAAACGGCCAATCACGGGCATTAAGCACTTGGCTCTTAATGACGTTACCGATCAACAGGTTCTTAGCACCGCCCAACAAGTCTGAAATGTAGAACATTCCAAGCGCAGGGAGCAATACAAGTAAACAACCACCGATAATACCTGGCATCGTTAGGGGTAGAACAACCTTCAATAGCGTTTGAAGTTTGTTTGCACCTAAGTCTTTAGCCGCTTCTAAATAAGTATCGTCTAGCTTTTCGATAGCTGAGTACAACGGCAAAATCATGAACGGGAGTAGGATATACACTAAACCGATCATTACTGCCGTTTCTGAATACATGATACGAAGTGGCTTATCAATAATGTCTAACGCCAACAAACCTTTGTTCAACACACCTTGAGTACCCAGAACCACTTTTAATCCGTAAGTACGAATTAAAGAATTTGTCCAGAATGGCACAATCACTAAAAACAACATGATTGGACGCCATTTCGCAGGCATTTTTGCCACGATGTAGGCAAATGGGTAACCAATAATTAAACAAAGTAGGGTTGCGACTATCGCCATATAGAAAGAGTGCATCAGCACTTTAAAATACAGCGGATCAGCCAAACGCAGGTAGTTGTCGAGAGTGAAGGTCATCTCGATCAAGTTCGCTTCGTCACGAGTTAGAAAGCTAGTGCCGATGATCATGATGTTTGGAATCATCACGAACAGCACTAACCAACCTGTGATTAAAGCAACAATCGCGTTTTGTAAATTAAACTTCTTGCTCATCTTCTAACACCACTTCCCAGCTCTCAACCCAAGTTACTGCAACTTTTTGGCCCAGTGAGTGATCAACATCAGGGTCATCTTCGTTGAAGAATTCGCTAACCATGACACGCATACCTGATTCAAGTTCTACGACTGAATCTAATGTCATGCCTTTGTAGGTTCGCTCGACAATGTGGCCGACAATACCGCTTTGGTCCGACTCTTTAATTTCTTCGATACGAAGATCTTCAGGGCGAAGTAGTACTTGCAGTTTTTGGCCCGGTGCTACGTCTTTATCATGATAGATAATTGACTCTTCACCTTCGATTGTCGCAACAATGCGCTTTTCATCTTGACGAGATTTCGCTGTCGCTTCGAATACGTTAATTTCACCAATGAAACGAGCAACAAATAAGTTCTTAGGCTCTTCGTAGATTTCTCTTGGTGTTCCGTCTTGTTCAATCACGCCATCACGCATAACAATAATACGATCAGACATGGACAATGCTTCTTCTTGGTCATGCGTTACAAAAATGAACGTGATACCAAGTTGACGTTGCAGTTGTTTAAGCTCAATTTGCATCTGTTTACGTAGTTTGTAATCTAGAGCAGACAGAGACTCATCCAACAAAAGAACTTTAGGCTTATTAACGACAGCACGAGCGATTGCGATACGTTGCTGTTGGCCACCGGATAGCTGGTGTGGCTTTCGTTGTGCCATTTGTTCTAGGCGCACCATTTTTAAAGCATCCATGACACGAGGTTCAATCTCGGTGTTTGGCACTTTTTGCATGCGTAAACCAAATGCCACATTGTCGAAAACGGTCATATGTGGGAATAGGGCATAGCTTTGGAATACAGTGTTAACATGCCTTTGTTCAGCAGGAACTTGGGTTACATTCTGTTGAGCTAATAGTATTTCACCACTATCTGCCGTTTCAAACCCTGCAATCATCCTTAGTACCGTGGTTTTACCGCAACCGGACGGACCTAATATCGTGAGAAACTCACCATGATTTACGTTTAGATCAAGATTGCCGATGACTTCCTTACCATCGAAACTTTTACTAATGCCAGTTAACTGTACGACTGGCTTTCCTACTGATTTTTTAGCGTTCAACGTCTGTTTTTCTCCACCTTGGTTCTATTTGAGACCTGTTGCTATACACCTTTAAGGCGCGCATCATAATCACCAAAAACGTGAATTCAAAGCATTTTTTACCATTCATAGATAAAAAAATTCGCAGGTAAAAGTAAACATCCTTTACCATACTGTTATTTATTGGGTTCACACCCTAACAAGTGTCTAATTATTAACCATTAAGACGCAAAAGCAAGCCTTGTTACAGATTCATATTTTAGTTTGCAGCCGACATATGGGTATAATGAAGGCAATTTTTTATCAATAAGTTAGGTGGCTTCGTTTAGTTGGCGCACCTAGGTATCAATATGAACAACGACATCGAAAAAGATTTTAATTTGGGCGGTAGTATCGACCGTGCACTTTCCGGCGATTATGAGCTCAAAGCAACGGCTGTATTCCAAGAAGCTTGGAAACATACGATAAGTCACTTTCTTTCGTTTTCCCCTGCGATTGTTGCGCTGATGTTCGTGCAATTGGCTATCTTTTATATCGCACTAAAACTGCAGCTTGGTGACCCCGCGATTATCTTAGATGCGGTTATCGATCCAGAGGCATTTACACCACAGGTCGTTGAATCCATTTTTATTGCTAACTTCAGCTACGAAGTAATCAGCGCGCCTATCTATGCTGGCATCTGTTTAATGGCAATGAGCCACGCCGCAGGCTTACAAACCAAAGTGCGTCATATCGGAAAAGGTTTACAGTTCACGGTTCCAGTCATTCTCGTTACTTTGTTCAGCCTCATGCTTCAAGGCATTGCAGGTATGCTTTTGCCATTTTTGTCTATCTACTTCTCACTAGCATTCAGCAATTCAATTCTGCTGATTTGTGATAAGAAAGTACCACCAATGCAATCGCTGCTGCTTTCTCTAAGAGCGGTAAATAAGAAAATCTTCGTCGTCGCATCTATCTACTTAATGGTTATGCTGATGTTCATTGTGGCGGCAATGATGTACGGCATTGGCTTGATATTCGTTCTTCCGTTTTTCTTTCATGTGAAAGGCATCATCTACCGCGAAATGTTTGGTATCAAACTGAAGGTTATTGCGTCAGATCGACATAATAGTGATGACGACAACAGCAACGGCAACAACAGTAACGATGGTAACAAAAACAAAAACCCTCAGGTGTTCGATGCGTGATAATGTCAAAGGCAGCACAAGTAAATCACTTGCGCTAAAGGTAACTGCACTAGCGATTGTGGGGTCTATCTCACTGGTTGGTCCATACATTTACCAAGAAGAAGAGCGCCGACGTTCGGCAGACCAAAGTTCAAATACATCAAGTGAGTTTGGTGATTTGACCGTGGCTTCAGATCGACCAAATTTTGCTGCTATCGAAGATGTGAACGTGAAAAAAGACACATTCTTTTCATTCCTTCGCCCAAGCATCAATATTGAAAACAAACGTATCACCAAAGAGCGCGCGTTTTTAACTAAGCTATCTGAATCTGGTTTGAGCAATATTGACTCTGAAGACGCGTCTTATGCGAAAAGGCTAGGGAAGTTGTACAGCTTACCAGTACCTAGTGAAGGTTTAGATCAGGCATGGCTGACAGAGATGCTGAGCCGTGTCAACGTACTGCCAGAGGCGCTGGTACTGACACAGGCTGCTAATGAATCGGCTTGGGGGACATCGCGTTTCGCCACCAAAGCCAACAACTATTTCGGACACTGGTGTTACACCAAAGGTTGTGGACTTGTTCCGCTACAACGTAACGAAGGTAGCTCGCATGAAGTAGCAACATTCTCTTCAAGCCAAGAATCGGTGCATCGTTACTTCATGAACCTTAACCGCAACCGTGCTTACTCTGTTTTAAGAGCCATTCGCGCAAAACTTGCTGCACAAGGTGACGACCTTTTAACAACCGAAACAGCGACAGAGCTCACTAACGGCTTGTTAAAATATTCTGAGCGAGGTTCAGACTATGTGACTGATTTACAAGCTATGATCCGTCACAACAAGGTATACTGGAAAAAGTAACTCATTTTGATACCAACTTGGTTGCCTTCGAAAGT
This sequence comes from Vibrio sp. QJM3NY_26, assembly GCF_057786005.1. NCBI lineage: Bacteria > Pseudomonadati > Pseudomonadota > Gammaproteobacteria > Vibrionales > Vibrionaceae > Vibrio > Vibrio sp. QJM3NY_26. The sequence goes on from NZ_CM173515.1 coordinate 1,779,477, forward strand.
CGGCTTACACCAATTAACATCACAAAAAGAGCAGCTCATTGGCTGCTCTTTCTATTTATAAACGCTCAACTTCGACAAGATTATAATAATGAAAAAGACAGTACTCGCTCTATTAGCCACTTTAAGCCTTGGCGTTTCTCTTCCTGCTTCGGCGCAAGAATACATGTTCACGTATTCTAAACTCTATACTCAGCTGAAAAACAACACCAAAGAAGGGCACGATGATGTTAAAGTTGCGGTCTTCTTTGTTGACCAACAAGCACAGAAAACCTGTCACATCAGCAAAGCTTGGATGGAGAAAGAAGAGCATTACGAAGAGTTAAAAGTGTCTCCTGCGAATGAGCTGCTTCTACCGGTAGATAAAAACCTACGCTCAGCAAACCCTCTTATCTTTGTACAAACCCAAGAACAAGAATGTGCGTATTCGCTCGTCGTAATGACTCAGAAGCCTTTGGCTGGAACGGTTGAGGTTGCACAGTTAGAAAACCTTTTACCACAGATGCAAGCGATGCTAGAAGACGTCAGCGGCATGTTCTCTAGTTGGTTCACTCCTGATATTCAAGGTTTGACGCTAGAATTTGATAGTAAACTTGAAGGCAATATTGCTCTGTCTAATGGTAAGCAAATCCCAATCAGAGAAGGGCGTGCGAAATTCACGCTGGACGAACTGAATGGAAGTGACAGCATCACGTTACCAGAAACTACAGTTCGCGTTTTGCCTTACATACCAGCGCAATAATAGCGACCAGCCAGAAGCTGTTTGCTCAGCTTAAGATCTTGACGAAACAGCCTGTTCTTCTTTGAACAGGCTGTTTAGGTTTAAAGTCTTAAACCTAAACCTAAACCTTTAAATCTTGCCAAATCACATATCTCGACGGCCTTTCATCTTTGATTCTTACCTCTTATTGCGACATATTTTTCTCACCGCTAGAGGACAGATCGTATGATAAGGCGGAATCTTTCTCCTGCTTGGCTTGTTTATCCTGTCGTTGCTGTTCCAACCTGAAATAAAAATCCGTATAATCCACGCCCTAAAACAGTCCCACTAGCAATCTACAGTCGGTAATACGACGGTGTGAGAGTCGCAATGAACCAAAACGAAAATAAAAAAGATACACTTGAATTCAACAAACTTCAGAAACTTCTAAGAAGAAATGTTGGGAATGCCATCGTTGACTACAACATGATCGAAGAGAATGACGTAGTAATGGCGTGCATTAGTGGCGGTAAAGATTCATTTGCGATGCTAGACATTTTGCTACGTTTGCGTGAAGCAGCACCCATCAAATTTGATGTTGTTGCCGTAAACCTAGACCAAAAACAACCGGGGTTCCCTGAGCATATTCTTCCTGAGTACTTTGAAACTCTGAACATTCCTTACTACATCGTAGATAAAGATACGTACTCAGTGGTAAAAGAAAAAGTGCCAGAAGGTAAGACGACTTGTGGTCTTTGTTCACGTCTGCGTCGCGGTACTTTATACTCGTTTGCAGAGAAGATTGGCGCAACGAAGATTGCTCTAGGTCACCACCTAGACGACATTGTTGAGACTATGTTCCTGAACATGTTCCACGGTGCTCGCCTTAAGGCTATGCCACCTAAGCTTCGCTCTGACGATGGTCGTAACGTTGTAATCCGTCCTCTGACTTACTGTCGCGAAACGGACCTAATCAAATACGCAGAGCATAAAGAGTTTCCGATCATTCCGTGTAACCTGTGTGGTTCTCAAGAAAATCTGCAACGTCAAAACATCAAAGCGATGCTAATTGATTGGGATAAACAGACTCCAGGCCGTGTTGAGAAGGTCTTCAAGTCAATTCAGAACGTGAGCCCAAGCCAATTGGCTGACCGTGAGTTGTTTGATTTCATTAACCTTCCACTGGATCGTAGCGAAGATCGCAAAGCATACGAATTCGAAGAAGCTGAAATCTCGTCTTCAAACATTGATGAGTCAATGTTCATCGACGTAACTAACGTATAACGCGATATAAACGATTCTGTTGTTGGAATCGCGTAAGCTTTAAATAAACAAAAACGCCTCAAGCATTGCTTGAGGCGTTTTTTTATAATTAAAAAATCAACTATTTAGACAGGTTCGGATCGAGCGGGCTAACGTAACCTGACGGTTTAAGAGCCAGTACATCGCAGTTAATCTTATCGATGACATGTTCCGCAGTATTGCCGATAAACACGGCAGACAAGCCAGTACGACCAGTTGTACCAAGGATAACCATAGCCGCATTGTGTTCAGACGCTACACGAGGAATAACATCTTCAGGCAAGCCTTGCTCAACCACGGTTTGCTCTTCACACATACCGTGTTTCTGGCGTAGTGCTTTCATCGCGGTTAAGTGATGGCCACGAACCGCATCAGTATAAGAGGTTGGGTCAAACTCTGGCAATTCGATTGTGATATTCGCAGGTGTCACCGGGTAGGCGTTCACCAAGAACGGTTCAGCATCCAAACGACCAGTGATCTCAAGTAATCTGTCGACCATCGTATCATTGAGCTCTAAGTGAGCTTCTGTTTCAGAGCCAACATGGACGGAAGCGTAGATCTTCGCGTGTTCTGGCCAGAAATCATTTTTAACCAACAGCACTGGGCTAGGGCACTTTCTTAATAGGTGCCAGTCGGTTGGAGTAAAGATGACCGATTCTAAGGTATCGTGCTTACGCGTGCCTTTGATCAAAATGTCATGCTCGCCACTGTAAACCTCAGCAATGATCGCTTCATACGGGCGATTATGCCAAACCACTTGTACGTTAAATTCAATAGAATCATCAAGGTAAGGAGCAGCAACCTTATTCATCCAAATTTCACGCTGATGAATTACGCCTTTGCGCATTGCGTCTCTCTCATCGACAGAGAGCATAGATGTCATTTCATACGAGAAATCGTAGATCGACAAAAAGAAAGTGATGTGGCTTGTTGAGGTGCTTTTCTTGGCAAGTTGGATAGCACGAACTAGAGCAGGTTGCTCATCGTGATTAATGTCTGCGACAACTAAAATTTTGTTATAGATACTCATAACTAAGCCTACTTTTCAGACCGAACATATAAATAATGTAGCGTAGTTATGGAGAGAATAAGAGAAATATAAGAGGTTTTAAGAGAGAAACATGATGTAGCTCATTATTGAACTACATCATTGATATCTAGACTATTCTTTTGAAACGCCAGCAAGTTCCATCAACGCATCGTGATCTTCGATAGTGATGTATTTGCCTTTAACGCTCAAGATGTCCGCTTTTTGGAAACGACCTAACAGACGGCTGATTGTTTCAACAGTCAAACCAAGGTAGTTACCAATATCGCCACGAGTCATCGTTAAGCGGAACTCACGAGGGCTGAAGCCACGCTGAGAGAAGCGAGTTGAAAGGTTGTAAAGGAATGCCGCAAGGCGCTCTTCCGCGTTCTTTTTAGAAAGAAGCAGAATCATTTCCTGGTCACCTTTAATCTCATTACTCATCAAACGCATAATCTGCTGACGCAATTTAGGCATTTTCCCTGATAAGTCATCGAGAATCTCATATGGAATTTCACATACCATAGAAGTTTCCAAAGCTTGAGCGAAACTAGGGTGTTCGTCACCCGTGATCGCGTCAAAGCCAACAAGATCGCCCGCTAAGTGGAATGCAGTAATCTGCTCATCACCTTGCTCGGTAATCGTATAGCTTTTAATCGTTCCAGAGCGAATAGCATAAAGAGACTTAAGTTCGTCTCCCGCTTTAAATAGCTCTTGGCCTTTTTGAATAGGTTTCTTTCTTTCAATGATCTGATCAAGTTGATCTAGCTCAGATTCATTCAAAGTAAATGGGATACAGAGTTGGCTAATACTACAATCTTGGCAGTGGATCGCACAGCCACCAGACTGAACTCGTTTCGTCACAGGCTTTTCAGAAATCATAACAATCTTTCACTATTTGATATACGTCAATATTTTAGCATTCCTTAATCCTAAAGGGTAGTAAAAAAACCGGATTAAAGATACCACTATACGGTATAAATAATGAGCTGTAGCGCCATATAACCGGTATAGAAGCCGTAAATGAGGATTAAAACTGCGCCAAACTGGCGAAATAAGTCAGCTTGTTGCAGTTTTTTGAGGAAATTGGTACCCATTCCAACCGTGAGCATCGCTGGAAGAGTACCTAAACCGAAAGCAAGCATGATACCCGCTCCGTTATACCAACTTCCTGATACGGCCGCCCACGTTAGCATTGAGTAAACAAGACCACATGGAAGCCAACCCCAGATAAAACCAAAAGGTAAAGCATGACTAGGGTGCTTCAATGGTAGAAATGATTTGCCTAAAGGAGAGATATAACGCCATAGCTTCTGTCCAACTTTTTCAAAGAACAACAAGCCAAACCACCATTTACCAATATACAAACCTAAGACGATCATAAAACCAGCAGCAAACAAACGCAGCCAGCCCAGCAGAGCATTAAAATCGCTCAGCTGACCTATCGAAGAGATTGCACCACCAATAACACCGCCAATCACAGCATAGCTTAACAAGCGCCCTAAGTTATAAAGCAGGGGAATGACAGGGGAAGGTTTACTGTTGCCAATCGAAAGAAGCGACGCAATACCACCACACATTCCCATGCAATGGCCTGCGCCGATCAATCCAACAACAAAAGCGCCAATCCAATCAGGCGTCATCGTTCTTTTTGTCTAAGTTAGTTTGGCTTTCTACGTTAGCTTTCTCATTCTTGACAGGTTTACTATCAGAATGATGATGAACATTAGTATCTTCATCAAACAGAATGTTATGGCCTTGGCGTTCAAGGTCTTCAAACTGCTCGCTCTTCACTGCCCATAGAAAGATTCCAACCGCAATACATACAAGTACGATCGCAATTGGAATGAGTATGTATAAACTTTCCATTATTTACCTTGCTCTTTTAAAAGCCTTAACGAGTTAGATACTACAATAATAGAGCTAGCAGACATGCCAACAACGGCAATGTATGGAGCAACCAAACCTGCGACAGCCAATGGAAGAATAAGTAAGTTATATCCTAGTGACCAAGCTAGGTTTTCACGGATTATCCTACGCGTTTTTAGCGCCAAAGTACGGGACTTAAGTAATCTATCGAGCTTATCACCCAATAGCACCATATCCGCAGAGGCTTTCGCCACATCAGTACCGCCGCCCATAGCAACAGACAGGTGAGCACCGGCCAGAATAGGGGCGTCATTGATACCGTCACCAACCATCATGGTGATGTCACTTGCGTCTCTAGAGTTTAAATAAGCCAGCTTGTCTTCCGGCTTCGCGTTAGCAACAATGTCAGTAATACCAATCTCTGCTGCAACAGGCTTCGCATTAATCAAAGAGTCGCCAGTCAGCAGCGTGGTTTTGATTCCCGCTTCTTTGAATTGCTTAATGAACTCGATACTTTCTTTACGAATCGGATCTTCATAAGTGAATGTTGCAATATGACGACCAGACATCGACAAGTAAATACCATTACTTTCAGATGGCTGATCTTCACCTAGAATGAACTCGCTGCTACCAATCGCCACTTCTTGCCCATTCAACTCGCCAGTAATGCCCGAGCCAATCACGTTGTTTACCGACTCTACTTCGATACCATCAGAAATATAAGTTTTGAACGCTTTAGCGATAGGGTGGTTAGCGTGTTGCTCTAGGCTTGCTGCAACTTGCAAACAAGTGTCTTTATCAAGGTCAGCAAACGTCTCAACGTTACTGATACGAATATCACCTTCAGTCAGAGTGCCCGTTTTATCGATGATCAAGTGGTTTACCTTGCACAAGGTTTCAAATACGTGACCTTTGCGCAGCAAAATACCAAAGTTACCCATACGAGATGTTGAACACGTAATCGCCGTCGGCGTCGCAAGAGACAGAGCGCAAGGGCAGGTCGCTACTAATACTGAAAGCATGATCCAGAAAGCGTCTTCTGGTCGTGTTTGATGCCAGTAGAACCAAGTCCCGAATGAAATGATTAAGATAACCGCGACAAAGTATCGAGCCACCACATCGGCGATTTCAGCAATTCGGGGTTTAGACAATTGAGCTTCATCTTGAAGACGAACGATATTAGAAATAACCGAATCCGCTTTAGAGGTCATCACTTCCAATTCAAACGATTCGTCACCATTCAATGTGCCAGCAAAGACCGTATCACCTTCATTCTTAACCACATGGATAGATTCGCCAGTCAGCATGGATTCATCGATATGAATTCTGCCAGACAATACTTTGCCATCTGCGGGAATATGTTCACCCGGTAGAACGCGAATCTGGTCGCCAACTTTTAAGGTTTTTACCGGTACTTGCTCACCGTCTAGCGTTGTCGCCATCGCAGGAACGAGCTTAAGCAGGTTACCGCTAGCTGCTGCAGCTTTACGACGCGCGCGCATCTCAAGGAAACGACCAAGCAACAAGAAGAAGGTGAACATCGAGATAGATTCAAAGAACACTTCACCTTGCTCTGTCACTGTTGCCACTAAACTCGCAACGTAAGCAAATAGCAGAGCGATCGAAACGGGTACATCCATACCCAATGTTCGGCCTTTAATACTGCGCCACGCATTAATATAGAAAGGCAACGCAGAGTATAGGAGAACAGGTGTTGCGAAGATCAAACTTACCCAACGGAAGTAACTTTTGAATTCAGGTTCAAGGCTGCCAAATACTTCGAGGTAGAGCGCTACAGCTAACATCATGACTTGCATGGTCGCTAAGCCAGCAATACCGAGACGATAGAGATAATTCTTCATCGAACGATGATAGGCGGCTTCTTGTTGATCAGCCTCGAATGGCGCTGCTTTGTAGCCTAGGGTATGGATTGCAGACAACAGCTCGCTCAGTTTAGCCTGAGTGTTGTCCCAGCTGAGCAGGGCACGGTTAGTCGTGGTATTAACACGAATACTAACAACCCCTAACTTTGAAGAGACTTGCTTTTCAATAAGCCATGCACAAGCAGCACAAGAGACACCTTCGAGTGACAATGTCACTTCAGATGTATTTTCAGAGTTACGGACGAACTCCAATTGAACATCTTCGTTGTCGTAATGACTGAGTGCCAGAAGTTGCTCTGGAACTAGATCCGCTTTTTCAGCCGGAGCGGTACGATATTGGTAATAAGAGACCAAACCGCTATCAACGATTGTCTGGGCTACGGTTTCGCAACCTGGACAACACATCGGTCGAACCGATCCTAAGATTTCTACTTTAAAATCCGTTTCCGCTGGTACATCTTCACCGCAGTGATAACAGGATTCACACATAAGCTTTAGTTCGTTAGTTGAGTAGGATTATCAATTGGGAAGTTCATGCGACCTTGCACTAACCATTCAGAATCATGCGGAGAAAGCTCGATAAACCATGGACCTTGCATTTCATGGTCCAGAGTCAACGTGTAGTTGCCGCTCGCATCAGCGGTCAGTAGCTGAGTAAAATCACGGTCAGGGAGCGTTCGGTGCACGAACATTGCGCTAATAGCAGGGAAGTGGTCTAGCTTGCCTTTGTCTAGGGTAATGATAACTGAGTTACCTTTCTCGCTAACTGAAGCTGATAGGCCAAGCTTTTTAGCAACGTTTACTTTTGAAATGTCGACATTAATACCTTTACCTTTTTTATAGTAATCTTCAGTGACAACGTTAACTGAATGGTTGGTAAGTATCGCGACTCGAACCAATGTTAGCATAGAAACGCCAACGGTTAGGAAGATCAAAAACCACGGCCAAAACTGCTTATACCAAGGTTGTACCATATTATTATTCTCAATATATCCAATGAAATAAAACTAATTTTTACAAACACTTAAGGTTATAACTGTAAAAGAAAGACAGCCCCTTAAGAAGGGGCTGTTATTATTATGTTACTCTTTATCTGAGTTGCTGAGGCTCCAGACGTAGGCAGCGACGAGCTGTACCTTATCCTCACCGAGGATGTCCTTCCAAGCCGGCATTACACCAGAACGACCGTTCATGACTGTTTCAGTTACATCAGCACGAGAATCGCCAAACAACCAATCGCGGTCTGTTAGGTCAGGTGCACCAACAGCAGGGTTACCCTTACCATCTGTACCATGACACGCAGCACACACTACGAAACGTGCTTTACCAGCTTCTGCTTCACGTACGTTCACGCTACGACCAGAAAGGCTAAGAGTGTAGCTAACCACTTCTTTAACGCCTTCTTCGCCAAGTGCGTCTTTCCACGCTGGCATTTGACCGACACGACCATGCATGATGGTAGTAACGATCGCTTGTGGTTCACCGCCATATAGCCATGCATCGTCAGTCAAGTTAGGGAAGCCCTTTTGACCACGAGCATCAGAACCATGACACTGAGAACAGTTTTGCAGGAACAAGCGTTGACCAACTTTGATTGCGTCAGCATCTGATGCAATGTCAGGAACAGAACGAAGACCGTTCTCATCATGAGCTAGCTTCTTAAATGCTTCGCCAAAGTAAGTGTTCGCGTCATCAAGCTCTTTTGCATACTCATCTAACTGTTTGTTAGCTTGAGCTGCAGCGATTGCAGAGCGAGACTCTTCTACGCTACGAACTGTTTGGTTTGAACTCGTCCAACCTAGTAGACCTTTAAAGTTGCCAAGGCCTGGGTATAGAGCAAGATAAACAGCTGCAAACACAATTGTGCTAACGAAAAGGTATGTCCACCATTTAGGTAGTGGGTTATTAAGCTCACGAATACCATCGTATTCATGGCCCATGTCATGACCTTCTTCTACACCTGTTTTATCGTTGGAACACCAACGAAGTAAGGCTGCACAGCCAATCAGCGTACCGATTGTGATGACTGTTACCCAAATACTCCAGAATGTACTCATTACTTCGTCACTCCTTGATTTTTATCTTTCGCAGGTGCTTCATCAGCGAACACTAGGTTTGCATCTTCGTCGAAGCGCGACTTACGATTTTTACCGAAAGCCCACCAAACGATGCCGATGAAACAAGCAAAAACAGTAACAGTCCAAACACTTTGAAATGTAATAATGTCCATAATTATTCCTTATTTCATTGCGTGGCCAAGCGATTGAAGGTAAGCGATGATTGCATCCATCTCTGTTTTTCCTTCAACATCTTGTTTAGCGTTAGCAATTTGTTCGTCTGTGTAAGGAACACCAAATTGATTACGGAAGATTTCAAGCTTCTGCTTAGTCAATTTGCCATCAAGTACATTCTCAGCAAGCCATGGGAAACCAGGCATGTTTGATTCAGGAACAAGTTCGCGAGGGTCGAGAAGGTGAACACGGTGCCACTCATCAGAGTAACGATCACCAACACGCGCTAGATCTGGGCCAGTACGCTTAGAACCCCATAGGAATGGATGTTCCCAAACACTTTCGCCAGCTACAGAGTAGTGACCGTAACGTTCAGTTTCAGAGCGGAAAGGACGAATCATTTGGCTGTGACATACGTTACAACCTTCACGAATGTAAATATCACGACCTTCCATTTCCAGAGCAGAGTAAACGCGTAGGTTTTCTACAGGTTCAGTCGTTTGCTTTTGGAAAATAAGTGGGGTGATTTCTACTAAAGCACCAAAGCTGATTGCGATAACAATTAAGATCGCGAGTAGACCAACATTTTTCTCGACCAACTCATGGCGATTATTTGAATTTGAGCTCATTCTAAATCTCCTTAAGCCGGTTGAGGGATAGCTTTAAGGCTATCTTTAGGTGCAGAAACAGTTTTGTACGTGTTGTATGCCAGTAAGAACATACCAGATAGGAAGATAAGACCACCTAAGAAACGTACAAAGTAGAACGGGTAAGAAGCTTCTACAGACTCTACGAAGCTGTAAGTCAATGTACCGTCAGAGTTAACTGCACGCCACATCAGACCTTGCATCACACCAGAGATCCACATTGCAACAATGTAGAAAACCGTACCAATCGTTGCTAACCAGAAGTGAACATTGATTAGGGATACAGAGTACATACGCTCTTGACCAAATAGTTTAGGAACTAAGTGGTAAACCGAACCGATAGAAACCATAGCAACCCAACCTAACGCACCAGAGTGAACGTGACCGATAGTCCAGTCCGTGTAGTGAGATAGCGCGTTAACCGTTTTAATTGCCATCATAGGGCCTTCGAAAGTCGACATGCCGTAGAATGATAGAGAAACGATAAGGAAACGTAGGATTGGGTCGTAACGTAGCTTATGCCACGCACCAGATAGAGTCATAATACCGTTAATCATGCCACCCCAAGATGGAGCAAACAGAACCAAAGACATAACCATACCTAGAGACTGAGTCCAGTCTGGAAGTGCAGTGTAGTGTAGGTGGTGAGGACCAGCCCAGATATACAGTGACACAAGAGCCCAGAAGTGAACAATCGACAAACGGTAAGAGTAAACAGGGCGACCAGCTTGTTTAGGAACGAAGTAATACATCATACCTAGGAAACCAGCTGTCAATAGGAAGCCTACCGCATTGTGTCCGTACCACCATTGCACCATTGCATCAATTGCACCTGCATAAATCGAGTAAGATTTAAACGCAGATACAGGAACAGCTAAGCTGTTAACTATGTGCAACACGGCAACCGTGATGATGAAGGCTCCGAAGAACCAGTTTGCTACATAAATGTGCGATGTCCTACGTTTAATCATGGTTCCAAAGAACACGACTGCGTAAGCTACCCACACAAGAGTAATAGCAATATCGATTGGCCATTCAAGTTCTGCATATTCTTTACCAGAGGTTAAACCTAACGGTAAAGTAATTGCAGCGGACAGGATAATCGCTTGCCAACCCCAAAAGGTAAAGGCTACGAGAGGGCCACCAAAGAGACGCGTCTGACAGGTACGTTGCACAACATAATATGATGTTGCAAACAGCGCACTTGTACCGAACGCAAAAATAACCGCATTAGTATGCAGGGGACGTAAACGACTGTACGTCAACCACGGCGTATCAAAGTTTAGCTGTGGCCAAACTAATTGAGCGGCAATCAAAACACCAACGCCCATACCGACAATACCCCACAAAATTGTAACGAGGGTAAATTGACGGACGACCGTATAGTTGTAGTTTTGTTCAAGCTGCTTTTCTTGGCTCATTTGCATGCTTCCAATTTCTTATTTACTACACTTTACTTCCAACACGACTCACGTCGTAATGCCACCCAAATTAGAAAAGGAAATTCAGCCTATTCAGGGCTTTATTTCCACTTGCTGATTTTGAAAAAAAGTGGCATTTTCAACGCGACACTATACTTGAATTAACAAATCAATGACAGAGTAGTAACCTTACGCTTGGTCTGGAATTGGATTTTTATTTAAAAACTTTGAACTTTGTAACAAGGAGTAAAGATTATAATGGCGGCACAAAAGCTAACAAAGGGCAGGCTCGTACAAATTATCGGCATGTTGGTTATTTTAATAGCGGCATTTACTTGGAGAACAGTAACATACGACAATAACAAAACAGTAAGCTGTATAATTTCAAAACCGTGTGAATTTGGTATTGATAATCATAATGTTTTAATTTCGGGCGATAGATCAGGGTATTCAATCGAAACATCTAAAACTGGCAAATTTATCATTAGCTACAATGAGAGTGGAATTCTAGAAGAAAAAGGGCCATCGAATTGGCTGTTACAAACTAATGATAAGACCTCCTCAATAACAGTTACATTTCCACAACAGATAAGCACGTTTTCCGTAAACCTTTCTAAAGAGTAATAGAGGGAAAACTGAGTCACGCCTCGGTTCTTTTGATAGAAATATGTACCAAATCAGTGAAACACCATGCATTAAAGTGTTATAAAGAGGACATTAATAAAGTTTCCCGGAATCTATGAAATTTCTATCAAAAGTCTCTTATTCCCTAGACGATAAAATCGCAGTAGATGAGTTGCTAAATGGGGTAGAAAACCCTGACGATATTGCCTGTCTTATATGCTACTGCACAGAAGAGTACTCAACACTCGCTGTGCAGAGATATTTCGTAGATGCTCTCCCTAACACCCCAATACATGGCTGCACCACTTGTCACGGCATTATGACCGAAACTGGGTTCCACTCCGGCCCAGTGATAGGCGTACTCATTATCTATGACTCTGGGATCAACGCCTATGGTACGGGTATCGAGCACTTTAGCGACTCCATAAACCAAAGCACCTTCAGCGCCATCGATAAAGCACTTAAGAACGCCAACCGAGAAGGTGAAATCCCTGATCTTATCTTACTGCATTCCACTCCTGGCAATGAAGAGAAGGTAATGGCGGCTATCGATAAGAAGTTTGGTACTGAGGTACCTGTTATTGGTGGCAGCGCGGCGGACAATCAGGTTTGTGGAAACTGGAGCATCTTTACCGAAGAGTCACTCTCTATCAATGGCGTATCTTTAACTGTGGTATTTGCGTCTCAGTCCATCTATTCGTCTTTTAGTGCAGGCCATACGCCCACTCGCTATTCTGGGACCGTGACCAAAGTAAGAAACCGAATATTGTTGGAGATTGACCATAGACCAGCCGTCACCGTTTATAACGAGTGGACCAATTTCCATCTAGGTGGCAGTGATGATGGTTATATATTCGAAAAGTCGTCCGTGTATCCGCTAGGAAGAAAAGTTGGCTCTTCATACGACTACCCATATTTCAAATTGTCCCACTCAATCAGAGAAACAGAGTGCAATGGAATCGAGTTATTCACAGACATCAGTGAAGGCGACACCATTTATTTGATGCAAGGATCTAAACAGCAATTGATAAGCCGTGCCGCCAATATTATTCACTCTTCTTACTACAACGATATGGATTTAGAAGAGAAACTAGGTGCGATCAATATCTTCTGCGCAGGTCCAATGTTGAACCTTAAGCAAGATATGGACGAAGTATGCGATCAAATAAATCAAGCACTTAACGGACTCCCATACATATGCCCATTCACCTTTGGCGAGCAAGGAAGATTATCTGGCGGTGAGAGCGCGCACGGAAATTTAATGGTATCGTCTGCAACGTTTTATAGGTTGAAAAAGTAATGGGTTCTGAAGGTCAAGAAGCGCTACAAGAAGCTCGTATTGAACTACAAAAACTAAAAGCCCGTGAGCGAAAACTGGCTGAAGAGAACAGGGTGATTTTATCAACCATCTCTGCGATCAGTAAGGCAAGTAACATATCTGAGATATTTTATAGCCTTGAATTTGTGCTCAAAAAATACATTAAATTTGATGACTTTATCGTAATATCTAGGGTAGGGAACGAAGGCAATTTCAAAACCCTTCTAACCAATAACAAAGTCTTCGAACAAATGAATTGGAGTGATTGTGGCAAGCTATCTCGAGTGATCAATGGAGAATGCGCCATCCTTTTTGAACCCAAGTCTCTGGGTGAATTCAATTCCTTACATCCCATTATCCTCGATCAAATCAACTCTGTTCTAATTACTGGTATCGATAGCGGACTAACACAATCCGTAATCATCTTTATCCACTCCAATACCAAGCACTTTAGTGTTGAAACAAAAGCAACCCTAAACCGCTTTAGACCACTAATTGAGCGTGCTGTTTTCGATATTGAAAACAAAGAAAAGCTTGAAGCAACCGTTCGAGAGCGTACAGCAGAGCTTGTTACAGCAAGAAAAGACGCAGAAAGAGCCAACAAGGCCAAGTCTGAATTCCTCGCAATGATGAGTCATGAATTAAGAACACCGCTAAATGCCATCATTGGCTTGATAGACGCCCTAAAATCCACATCACTGAACGAAGAGCAACAGTCTATACTGCTTAATATGAGCGCATCATCAGAGCTTTTATTGGCAATTATCAGTGACGTATTGGATTTTTCTAAGATTGAATCTGGATGTTTCTCACTAGCACCTCAATGGAGCAACGTAAGAGACACTGTAACGTTTGTATTGTCTGAACAAAAGAAGACAGCAGACTATAAAGGGTTGGCGCTAACGGTAGCTAGCGATATCCCTGAAGGTGAACTTCATTACATCGACCCAAGTCGCTTAGCACAAATCCTATTTAATTTGATCGGTAACGCGATAAAATTCACTGAACGCGGGCATGTTCATGTTTCTATCAAATACCTGCAGAGCTCATTCTATATAACAGTAGAAGACACCGGGATTGGCATTAGCTCACAACAACTTTCGTCGCTATTCAGCCCATTCGTGCAAGCTGATAGTACAATCACACGCAGATTTGGTGGCACCGGTTTAGGCCTTGCGATAACCAAGCGACTGGTAGAACTGATGCGAGGACGCATATCTGTAGAGAGTGAACCCGGAAAAGGTTCTAAATTCGAAGTGCAGTTACCAGTGCTTACCAGAGTCACGAACAATCTAGCTCACAGTGAAGAGGACAAATCTTCAAGAGAACTCAGAAGTCGCTATTCAGTTTTAGTTGTCGAAGACAATCCTACAAATCAAATGGTGATTAAATTGATTCTAACGCGACAAGGCCACGAAGTTTTTATCGCAAGTAACGGTGAAGAAGCAATTGGATTTGTTGAAAGAGGAAACGACTCGATAGATATTATCTTGATGGATGTGTCGATGCCCGTAATGGATGGCCTAACGACAACTAAATACATGAGAGACGCGAACATCAAAACGCCAATCGTCGCGCTAACAGCACACACATCACTAGAAGATAAATATTCCTGCTTAGATGTAGGCATGAATGATTTCGTCACCAAACCAGTAAGAACCAAAGAGATCACAGAGGCTATCGATCGATTAATGCTTGAAATCTAATAAACGTATTCTTAATCGAAGATTAGGATATATGTTTATTAGGTATTTTATGGTAAATAGCCTTACTGTTAAATAGAGAGCCAATTTGGTAGATAAACAAGAGGCAGGGCATCACACAAAGATACCTGCCTTATAAACACCAAATACAATTTAACATAATATACATAATACGCACTTAGATTGTTAGAGCAATTTAGTAATGTCCGGTTTGAGCCATTTTAAAATGTCCTCCTAAGCTTACCTATATTGGTCTGCTTAGGAGTTATCCGGATGCTTATTACTATGAGTGAAAAAGATATTCATCGATTCAAGGTGCTTACTGACGTACGTGAAAAACGACTACGCCAAGTTGACGCTGCTATCATTTTGAATCTGTCTGCGCGTCATATCCGACGTTTGGTAAACAAACTGGTCTCTCTTGGCGCTCAAAGTCTTACACACGCAGCGCGTGGACGCCCAAGTAATCGACGCTACTCAGAACATTTCAGAATTGAAATACTGAAACTTATCCGTGAGCATTACTCTGACTTCTCACCAACGTTCGCTCTGGAAAAACTGACTGAACGACACAATCTATCCGTCTCTAAAGAAACACTCCGTCAATGGATGATCGCCGGCGGACTGTGGCTTCCACATTCACAACGCAAACCTCGAGTCTATCAGCCTCGTTACCGTCGTGATTGCTTGGGCGAACTTATCCAAATTGACGGCTCCCATCATGACTGGTTTGAAGGCCGCAGCGACAAATGTTGCCTATTGGTGTTCATTGATGATGCGACTGGCCGTTTGATGAACCTAAGATTCAGCGAGACAGAATCCGCATTTGACTACATGTTGACCACGCGTGAATACCTCAATGAGCACGGTAAACCCATCGCATTTTACAGTGACAAGCACTCAATTTTTCGAGTGAATCAGGAGAAACACAAACAAGTTGGCCAAACTCAATACGGGCGCGTGCTGAAAGAACTGGCCATAGAACTCATCTGTGCCAACAGCTCCCAAGCCAAAGGCCGCGTTGAGAGAGCCAACCTCACGCTGCAAGACCGGCTGGTTAAAGAGATGCGCTTACAAGGTATCGACACCATCGAACAAGCCAACGCCTGGCTTCCCTACTTCACCGCCGATTTTAACCATCGCTTTGCTAAGCCCGCTCAATACCCGAAAGACATGCATCGTCAGGTTCGATAATCCAAGCAAGAACTCGACGATATTAAACCCTCAAGAGTCAACTAGAACACTTCCTTTATTAGATTAACCTTACGATTCTCAAATACTAAGCCTAAGCTATTTAGTCTAAGCAAAAAAGTTACGTTGTATCTTATTTGCAACTAACCTACTTTAGTTCGCTATTGCTCTACTGCAAAACAAACCACTTAAACCGGTCACTATTTCGTGTTTAAATTTTGATCTATCAAACAGTTGTGCCAATAAATTTGGTGATTGAGCAATCAAATGCTATGCATTCGGGTATGAGTTATGAATTAAAGTGTTAACATCAAGCAATGTTGTAAACTAGGTGTTTGATATGTTGCCTAAACTTTATAAGTTCAGATCGCTCCACGACAGAAACATACAATCTATTGCCGAATGTTCGTTGTGGTTTGATTACGCTAAGACATTTAATAACCCATTTGAGTCTAACCATCTGCTCGATAAAGAACTTCAAAACGACTTCAAGGTTATGTGTTTTTCTCAGTCGAGTGACCACCCAATACTATGGTCTCAGTATGGCGACAACTTTAAAGGCATGTGCATCGAGTATGATCTCAATTGTTATAATGGTGAGGCCAAGCTCGATTGCTTTGAAGTCCAGTATGAAGACGACCTAAGTATGTTCCGCTTAGAATCGTTGGGGGAATTCCAACCATCTGAATTGGAAGCAAAAATATTCAAGATAAAGCATTCTAACTGGCGTTACGAAAAGGAATATCGCTGGGTGTTGCCTGATGAGGAGATGCTCGGCAATAAGCTGTACCTTAATAGAGAATGCCTAAGCTCTGTGATCCTCTCTGAACACGCTCCTGCCGACAGGAAGCTGAAAGTTCTGATGACTTGCCAACGTCTTGGTATTCCTGTTAAACACGCAACAGCCAAACAAGAGTCGTTTACATTCGAAGTCGTCAGCTAATATAACCAACTGATTTTTATTGGAAATAATAGTAACCACCCAAGATTACGGTGTAACAAAGGAGCCAGGTTTAATGTGGCTCCCTTTTCTTATTTACATGTTCGTTGTCAGTTTTCCAGGCACTCTATCCTGCATTTGTTCAATTGTCGTTATAGACATTTGAACTGTGGAAAACCAATAAGGGCGATGCTTAAAGTTAAACAATTCGCTGTTATCTAACGCTTCAAAAATAGAAAATTTTCTTCCCTGAGCGAGAGCTGCACCATAAACTGTTCGCTCAAGCACGGGGATATCATTCACTTCCTCTAGAAGCGCCTCCTTTATAAATTGGTTACCCGGGCTCCAATCTATAAACTCAACAAAATTTTTGAGTAGCTTAAGATCCAATTGATCTATCATGGTCTCGAGAAACTGTGTGTTTGGGAGGATTTCAGTACAAGCATAATACTCATCATGCTTGTCACTTGCTTCACGATAGCCAAGCATCGTTTTTACCAATGCATCTTCAAATATTGAAGAAAAATGGTTACAAATCAAAAACAAAGGCAGAACCCTCAAAACACCCAGTAGAATACCGACGTTAGGATCCTTTATCGACGTGTCTTGAAGTCGAATCCGAGTCGCATTAGAAGTTACGACTAAATGTTGCCAAACCTTAGGAGTAATGTGCTTGATGTTGCCATCACTCCATTTAATTAGTTTCTGGCTCATTAGTAATGGAAACAATAAACGACAGTTGTCTATACCTATCTGCTGTGCTGCAACCTTAGGGTCGAGAATCATTTTAGACTTTCTACCGTATTTCTCAGAAAACTCCGGATTGGAAACAAACTCTATTAAATTTGAACTCAACAATCTGCTCGTATCTAAAATCTGATGGATCTTAGAAAAGTTTAAGGATGGCGTATACACAACACTAGCAAACTGGTTGTAGTCTGGTAGCTCTGAAAACAATGTGCTTATTAAGGTTCCTTGAAGCTTCTCAAGCATAAGCGCAGTGGCAGCATTACTGACATCTTCAATCACGTAGCGCAATGTTTGTTGCTTCGCGACAACTTTCTCACGATGAGCGTTAACTCTATCTTGTTCACAACGCAATAGAATACGTTGATTGTGAGATATGCGGTCAGATTCATCAAATATAACGCTATCACAGTATCTATTTTCCAAACTCAGCAATGTATCTACCGTAGATTGCTCGAGTTTATATTCCGGTGAGATCAGCCACCGATTAAAGCGAGCCTCAACATTGATTGAGACTTTTCTAGATATCTCAATCACTTCAGGGGGGTAATTTTTATGTGCTAACAACAACCGTGACTTTCCTTTGCCCTAAATGCTCTTTTGCCGGCATATCCTGCCTTTATAATAAAACTAATATTAATAGAAATTAGAGATTGGTTCACGTGATTGTTTCAATAAAATTAAGGTTATTTAGTTATAGTGCATGAAATCGGATTATTATGTGATATGGAGGCGGATGTACTTTTCAGGAAAGCTGTATTTGAACTTTTTCTTCCTCGGTAAGTGCTTTTTAACTTGTTTGCATGCTTTGCTATCGCCAGATGCCCTAACCTTTTTAATTCTGGCATAACCTTTAGAGTGTTTCATTTCTATCATCAGGTCGCAATAACCATCAAAATCAATATTACTCTTGTTGAGCCCTTTCAGCACTGTGGCTTTAATTTTTTTGGCTACGGGGTTAACCAATGCATCGTCGGCAAAAACGAATGGGGATAAAAAACACGACAAGAATATTAGATATCTCATACTGCTCTCTCTTTATTGGGGGTGGGAACAGTATGCTTACAGTTAAGGGGGATGAAGAATTAACTAAGTATGACGTTTTACCAGATAACGCGTAATTCTCGACAGTTACGCTTTCTTTGAACCTGTGGATTTAAATCCATTATGCGGAAATACGTTACGAATACGTTGTTGAACGCTTTTAGGCACATCTTTAGTGAACTTGAGATTGTAACCAGAGCGTTTAGCATACACTTTCAGTTCGCCCTTGAAGGAATTATTGTGGCCAATTTCTTGAAGGTTGTGCTTAAAGCTCGGTGGAAGATGACCTTTAACTTGTTCGATCGCCCCGTCACTAAACTTGATTTTCAATACCGGCCGATCAACTGCGACTAACCAAAAAACCAACGCTGCACCAATTAAGATTACATACATCATAATGTCACCACTACTGTTGACGGTTATTTATCGTCAGAAAGGAGCTTACTCAAATCTTCTTTAAGACTAGTAACCGTCTTGCTGGCCTGCTCACTTCGAGACGCTTCGCTAACCAAATACTCTATCGCATCAGATAACGTACAACCGAGTTCGTTTGCTCGTTGAGATAACTTCTCCCAGACTCGATAATCAAGATCGATAGACTTCTTTTTAGTATGAACTTGCTCAGCGTTGAAATGGCGCTTACGTTTGGCTCTGATCGCTTGCTTGAGCTTGTTATCAAGCTCAGGCGACATGTTATTTGAGATCCACTCAAGAACCCCTGTAGGTTGGTGTTCTAGCTCCAACAAAGCTTTCACGGCAACATCAGCTTCACTTGAATCAATATGGCAAGTGATCGAATCACCTTCTTTCCATTTTTTTACCAAGTAGTTCCATTTCCAACCACATTCTAAATTTTCAAGCTGCTGATATTTCATGTCTAATCTCGAGAGTTAACCTAGTGACAGCGTAACCCATAATAGGTCACTTAACAATTATTGTCTTGAAAGAATAGACCAAGATCATACTTATATTAGCTTAGTGTTTAGTAACTACAACATAGACCTATATGAGTCCTCGGTTTTTCTATATACTCCCTACCTTATTATCATAATCAGACATTTAAATGACTCAAGTAGATTGGCGACATGTTACGCCTCAGTACGATGAATATAGCGCTCAACTAGAGCAATTCCCTGACATATCTCCTTTCACATTCTCAGATATTCAACATAGATTTAGAGATGCGCTAACCCGTTTTGTACGCCTATCCAATCTTTCACGAGTTCTACTTGTTAATGCGCCTGACAACTCAATCTATCGTCAACTTATCGTTGAATCTTTGACGACAGAGTTAAAAGACGATGCTCAGCCTGTTATAAAAACCGAATCTTTAAATGCAGCCGCTTTATTTGACCAAGTTCAGTCTAAAAATGGTGAAATTGTAGCGACAAAGCCAGGTCTACTTTCTAGAGCGAACAATGGTTACCTCGTTGTCTCAGCGAATATGATTCTTGCAAATCCAGGAAGTTGGTTGTTATTGAAATCCGCACTTCTCGGTGAAGCAGTCGAACCAATTAGCAGTTTTCCAGAGCATCTAAATCAAACGCCTATCGCTGCACTGACATACAACATTAAGTTGATTGTTGTCGGAGACCGCGCTCAACTTGGTGATCTGGATTATCTAGATGGCGATATTCAAACAGGGTTTTGCCTATTCAGTGAAATAGAACAAGATATTAAGCTTTCACACGATACTTTGACCCAATATCTTGGGTATCTAAGATGGCTTCAGCAACGTTATAACCTCCCATATATTACGCAACAAGCACTAATTGGGATTCTTACCGCTGGCGCGCGTGAGACTGAAGATCAGAGCTATATCCCTTTATGCCCTATTTGGCACAATGCGCTATTGAGCGAAGCTTTGGTTGAAGCGGACAATGGTGACATTGATATTCACCATATTCAGCAAGCTCAACAACACAAATACAACCGCGAGTCTTACCTTCCTGAACGTGCTCTCGATGATATTCGAGATGGCCAAGTCATCATCGAAACAGAGGGTGAGCAAGTAGGACAAGTTAACGGCCTGACGGTTATTGACGTTCCTGGACACCCTATTTCTTATGGTGAACCAGCTCGTATTTCCTGTGTTATTCACTTTGGCGATGGTGACATTACCGATGTAGAAAGAAAAGCAGAGCTTGGTGGCAACCTTCACGCTAAAGGCATGATGATCATGCAAGCGTTTGTAAGTAGCGCGCTAAACCTTGAAGATCCGTTGCCATATGCTGCTTCTGTTGTGTTTGAGCAATCATACTGCGAAGTTGATGGCGATAGTGCTTCTCTTGCTGAGCTTTGCTCTCTGGTAAGTGCTTTGTCGGAATACCCTATCAATCAACAAATAGCGGTAACAGGCGCAGTTGACCAATTCGGCCGTGTACAAGCCGTTGGTGGGCTAAACGAGAAAATCGAAGGCTTCTACCATGTGTGTAAACACAACGGGCTAACTGGCGAACAAGGTGTGATCCTTCCAAGATCTAACTTAAGACACCTTGCTCTGAAGCCAGACCTAATTGAAAGCATCAAAAACAAAGAGTTCCATATCTGGTCTGTGTCTAATGTAGATGAAGCGATTCCTCTTATTATGAACGCACCATTTAGGGACGAAGAACAAGAAAGCGTTCTGAGTAAAATCGCGGAACGTATTGAACATTTTGAAAGACATGAGCACCCTATTGGAATCGTTGGACGCATTAAAAACTGGTTTGTCTAGTACTGATCGGACTTGTTTAGCGTACACCTGTTCACTAATATGCACCTATCAAAAATCGGAGTAATTGATAATGCAAAACAAACGTGATTCTTACACTCGCGAAGATCTTCTAGCATCAAGCCAAGGCGAGCTATGGCCAGAAGGTCCTCAACTACCAGCACCGAACATGTTGATGATGGATCGCATCACTAAAATGTCTGAGACTGAAGGTGATTTCGGTAAAGGTTTGATTCTTGCTGAACTGGATATTACTCCTGACCTATGGTTCTTCGACTGTCACTTCCCTGGCGACCCAGTAATGCCTGGTTGTCTAGGCCTTGATGCAATGTGGCAGCTTGTTGGCTTCTACCTTGGTTGGGTTGGCGGCAAAGGCAAAGGCCGTGCTCTAGGTGTTGGTGAAGTTAAATTCACTGGCCAAATCTTACCTACGGCTAAAAAAGTAACTTACGAAATTCACATGAAGCGTGTTGTTAACCGTCGCCTAGTAATGGGCCTTGCAGACGGTCGCGTTCTTGTTGATGGTAAAGAGATCTATGTTGCTAAAGATTTGAAAGTTGGTCTTTTCCAAGACACATCAGCATTCTAGTCTAATAGTTAGATTTTTAATAAAGCAGCTAATGGTTGCTTTATTTTTATTCCAACATATTTAGTTATAGTGCACTAAGATGTAACTAAGTAACCGTCATCAATTATATGTCCACCAGCGAAACAACCTTAAATCACTTTCTAATCAGCCAGTTCTCGGTTTATAAGGCCTTGTATAATTCTCAGATACTAACAAGGCTCCAGCTGTTATACAGCATGGAGCCTTGACCTTTGAATATGTTCGCCCTATCTACTTATAGAGACCTGAATGCTTATCATCTTTGGCATCACGCCAACCACCTAACCAATACGATTTAGAATCCATTTGGCTGTATGGGCAAGCTTCTTGTGACCTGCCGTTTAAACCAGCTTTGTAACCTTGAGATTGTGCTCGTTCTAGGCGATCACGCTTTTGTCTCTTCATAGTGCAGTCCTCATACGGGTGTTAATTTACTAACATACAATGATTACAACTTAGCGGAGTTTTTGTGACTCCAACTTTAAGAATCGATCAACTTTTCACTTTTCTCAAGGTGAAAAAAAGCCCGAGTTCAAAATTGTGAACTCGGGCTCAAGAGATAAAATTATTTAAATTTTCTACGGAACCCTAACAAGCCAAGTACAGTCAAACCTAACCAACCTAAGCCTGCACCTTGGCGGTCAACTTTTTCTGTGTCTGTGCTGCGAGTCTGGATATCTTCTTCAGTAGCACCGCTAATAGGAATCAACTTAACCGCGACAACCTCTTCAACTGCGTTGGAAGCAGCTCCGCCACAGTAGGAGTTATGTGCAGTTGTGTCATAAGGTTGCGCTGTGCCATTTACAGTACACTTAATGGCAGTTCCCGATATAACACCTGCATCATTAATGTCTGTCGCATCGATCACACGGAAATAATTATTAGCGTTAGAATAATCCTGACCATCAGTATTAGCACCATTAGTTAAGTCATCTAACCACCACGATTTGCTGCGAAAAACCCCACTGTAACGTTCCGTCAACGTACCTGAGACATCATCAGATTTATAGGGATAAATAAAACCACGGTGTCGACGCTCACTGCCATCTACTTCTCGAATCGGCTCAGCATCAATCTGCCCGACAAATTCATTAAAGTTGTTTACCGCTTTTGCTTCACCACCAGATCCAGTAAAGAAAATACCACCGGATAAGAATGTTGCACTAGGATTAGAAGCATCTTTAACAAAGAAAGCTTTGTTGGCTGCACTTCCACTTTCAGGAACATATCCATTTCGCTTCGCGTAACCTATAGCCAACAAGTTCTTGTTTATATCTGTAACTACAGAATTACTGTATCTAGCATCATCATTAGATGAGCCAGAATTCACCTGTGCACCACTAACCTGTGTAGTAGTCCATTTGGCACTAGTCAGATCTAATGAGTCACTCACAAAAACACTGGCATTCATGTCTTGTAAATCGCCATTACCATCTACAGTGTTATAGCCTACACCGTAAAAAAGAGAGTTTGACTCGGTAATTGAGCGCATGCTGCCTTGGGCAAAGTAATCACCTTGTTGGGCGTTGCCACCTCTGACCCAATCAATTTCTTCTGTATTAGTTCCATCCCAGATTGCTGCTTTTGAACTAAACGTTGTATTTGAAGTGTCTGTTTTAGGGCCTTTCGTAGATACACTACCTACGTTATAAACAGTACCGTTACTTGCTGTTATAGCTTTCCATACACGAGTTTCTGAACTTCCGGCAGGCGCAGCTGTCGTCGTAAACAATGCATTATTGCGAATGTCACCTTCAGATTTAACCCCCACTGGTTTAGCATTATCATCTAGGGAGTTGATTACCGTATTGCGAGCTTCAAAAGTATCACCACCTTCTACAAATGCTTTTGCATTTACATAACTTAGGTCATTTCGTTCATTATTCCAAGTGTCATACCAGCGGATGGATGCCCAACTTTCACACGTAGAGTATCGCAGCTCTCGATCACAATAGTTTTCGAAATCATCGCGCTCTTGGATGTATTGAAATCGAGCATCCATTGCGAATGGAACTTCTTCCCGGTAGCTAATTGCTTCAACGGTGTTACGTGTCTCGCCTGCGAGTTTAAATGTACTATCGGCACAGTTAGTTGCATTAGAATCAAAACAACCTAGAAGTAACTCATCATCAGGTAATGCTGGCAATACTGCGTTAACGTTGACAGCTTTACCTGGCTGAATTGCAACACCAAATATCTCAGATATTTCAGGTTCATCAGCAAAAGAAGGCGTTACTTCAACTACCTTGTAAAGCGCAGCATTCGCGTTAGTTGCAGCAAATACTAATGCTGCAACTGTTGTTAATTTAAATTTAGTACAAGTCATTATTACTTCTTAACTTTCCTGTTGTAGTGCCTCGAGCTCTTCCCAGCGCTCAAAAGCAACTTCAAGCTCCTGCTCTACTGCAGATAGCTTATCTAAAACTGGTTGTGTCTGCTCTACAGATTTTGAGAAGAAGTCTGGATCATTAACTTCTTGCTGCAGAGTTTCAATTTCGGTTTCCAATTCTTCTAAACGCATTGGTAGCGCTTCTAGTTCTCGTTGTAGCTTATACGATAACTTCTTAGGTTTAGCTTTAACTGGCGCAGTTTTGGGAGTTTCCTCAACAACTTTCTCCGCCTTTGCTGGCTTTTCAGCCTGACGATACTCCAGTGCTTGTGCTCTTTGTTTCTGAGCATCGTGGTAACCACCAACAAACTCTTCAACTACACCGTTACCTTCAAATATCCAACTCGTCATTACCGTATTATCAACGAACTGACGATCGTGGCTCACGAGAAGCAACGTACCCTCATAGTTGGCAAGCAAATCTTCTAAAAGTTCCAATGTTTCGATATCTAAATCATTGGTAGGCTCATCGAGAATCAACAAGTTATTCGATTTAAGGAAGATACGAGCCAATAACAATCGGTTTTTCTCACCACCAGACAGTGCTTTAACAGGGGTACGAGCACGTTTAGGAGAGAACAAGAAATCTTGTAAGTAGCTCAGTGCATGACGCTCACGTCCGCCTACTGTTACTTCTTGCTTACCATCAGCCAGGTTATCAATCACCGACTTCTCAGGGTCTAGAATTTCGCGGTATTGGTCAAAGTAAGCCACTTCAAGCTTAGTACCACAATGCAAACGACCTGAATCGGGTTTAAGTTGATCAAGAAGCAGTTTAAGCACCGTACTCTTACCACAGCCATTTGGCCCGATAAGGGCGATACGGTCGCCACGCATGATGTTGAAGCTAAAGTCTGTAACGATCTCTTTGCCTTCAAATGCAAAGTTAAGGTTCTCAGCTTCAAATACGATTTTACCTGAACGTGCAGACGTATCGATTTGGATATTCGCTTTACCTTGTACTTCACGACGATCTTGACGCTCTTCGCGAAGCTTTTTAAGGGCACGAACACGGCCTTCATTACGCGTACGACGCGCTTTGATGCCTTGACGAATCCAAACTTCTTCTTGCGCTAGCTTTTTGTCAAATTCTGCGTTTTGCATCTCTTCAACACGTAGTGCTTCTTCTTTCTCTAGCAAGTAGTTGTCGTAATCACCAGGGAAAGAACTTAGCTTGCCACGGTCAAGATCAACAATGCGTGTTGCCATTGATTTGATGAAAGCACGGTCATGCGAGATAAAGATGATTGAACCACGGAAGTCTTTTAAGAAAGCTTCTAACCATTCGATCGTTGCTACGTCTAAGTGGTTGGTAGGCTCATCAAGCAGTAATACATCTGGGTCACATACAAGCGCACGTGCAAGTGCGGCTTTACGTTGCCAACCACCTGACAGTTCCGTCAGTTTAGTATTTGCTGTGAGTTTAAGTGCAGCAAGAACATTACTTACGCGATCTTCAAAACGCCAAGCATTTGCATGATCCAATTTTTCTTGAACGCGAGTAAGGCGATTTAAATTCTTCTCGCTAGGATCTTCTGCAATCACATCAAGTAAGTTGTGGTATTCCTTAAGCAACTCACCTACCTCAGCCAAACCACCCGAGACGTATTCGTAAACAGAACCTTGCTCATTACGCGGTGGATCTTGCTCTAGACGAGATACAACCACATCTTGTGTGATCTGCATCTTTCCGTCATCCATGATGATGTTACCAGACAAGATCTTCATCAACGTTGATTTACCTGCACCATTACGGCCAACCAAACACACACGTTCGTTTTCTTGCAGTGCGAAATCCGCACCATCTAATAATGGGTGATCACCAAACGCTAATTGCCCATTATGAATTGTAAGTAATGCCATTCTTCTTTAACCAATCGTTAAGTTCTAACAAGCCAAAAGGCCAGTTAAGCTCTGAGTGTTTAGACAAGTCAGAGCTTTCAAATTTGAGTACCGGAATAGTGACCCCGTAACGGGAGAAGAGCTCATCATCCAATGCGATATCCACCACATTGATCTGATGACTTATATTCAGCTGTTCCGTGAGTTTGAATGCCATCTCACATAGATGGCACCCTTCTGTACTGTAGAGAGTCAGCACTATATATCCTTATACAATCTCTTAATTACTTATGAGTAATCAACCAGCAGTTATGAATGTGCTTGTTGCGAGAGAAATCCAGAGGCAACGTCTTAGACGAGATATTCTGAGCTTTAAGACCCAGTTCTTCCAGCCCTTCCATATCCATCTTGAAATGACGCTTGTTGTTAGAGAATACAATCGTGCCTTCTTCTCTTAGAAGACGCTTTAAATCTTCCATCAACTGGATGTGGTCACGTTGAACATCAAAAGATTGATCCATACGCTTAGAGTTTGAGAACGTCGGTGGATCAATAAAGATCAAGTCGTAAGATCCTTGCTCTTTCGCCAACCATTGTAAGCAGTCAGCTTGAACGAATTGATGTTGACGACCAACACGGCCGTTCAGCTCCATGTTCTCTTTTGCCCACTCAAGATACGTGTTCGACATATCTACAGTCGTTGTAGAGCGAGCGCCACCGACTGCAGCATGAACAGAAGCACTGCCTGTGTAAGCAAACAGGTTCAAGAAGTCTTTACCACCAGCCATCTCACCAATACGACGACGAGTGATCTTATGATCTAAGAACAAGCCTGTATCTAGGTAGTCATGAAGGTTAACAATCAGCTTAACGCCATATTCGTTTACTTCTAGGTTCGAAGAGTCTTGAGCCATCTTCTGGTATTGAGAACGGCCTTTCTGCTTCTGACGAACCTTAAGCACGACGTTGTTCGCTTCAACGCCAGTCACTTGGATAGAAGCACGGATGATATCGGTTAAGCGACGCTTAGCTTTGTCTTCCGGCACATCTTTAGGTGCTGCGTATTCTTGAATCACAAGGTGACCCGGATATACGTCAATCGCTACATTGTATTCTGGTAAGTCAGCATCGTAGATACGGTAGCAATCTAGCTGCTCTTTCTTAGCCCACTTACCGATTTTGCCGATGTTCTTTTTAAGACGGTTCGCGAAATCAGGTGCAATCAGTTGTTCTTGTTCGCCAGTTGGACGTTCAGACATAGGACGGTCTGAAATTGAGTAGTTCTTCTGGTGACACGGTAACGCACCGTTGTTCAGTTTGAACTGTTTGTCTGCACGCATACGCAAGCAGCTAAGTAATTCATCAGAACTTGAGAAGATAGAAGCGTTGCAACCGCCAAACTCAGCCTTCAGTTGAGCACCAAATGCTGTGTACAGTGCAATTAAGCCAGGCTCTGTACCTAAACGCTCACCATAAGGCGGGTTTGACACAATCACACCATCATTGAACTCTGTAGGACGTTTAAGCTTTGCAGCGTCACCTACTTCGAATTCAATCAACTCTTCAACGCCAGCACGACGTGCATTGTCACGCGCCGTTTTGATCATGCGTTCGTCATTATCATAACCGAAGAACTTACATCCTACTTTCTTAACGCCACGACGGCCTTGAACGTTCGCTTCAGCTTTAACTTCAGCCCAAAGCTCAGGTTCGAAATCTTCTAGTGATTCAAAACACCATTTCTGACGTTTCACACCAGGTGCCATGTTTGCAGCCATCATCGCAGCTTCAATTACTAACGTACCTGAACCACACATAGGATCTAGGAAAGGTTTGGTTGCATCCCAGCCACTACGAAGAAGAATCGCTGCAGCAAGAGTTTCACGCAATGGTGCGCGACCGGATTCTGGACGGTAGCCACGTTGATGAAGGCCACTGCCTACCATATCTACACCAAGGATCGCCTTGTCACGATGCAGACGAACGTGAATACGAATATCTGGATTTTCTTTGCTAATAGATGGGCGCGGTAAAGACTTCTTCTCGAAGCAATCTACAACGGCATCTTTTACTTTCATCGCACCGTATTGGCTATTACGGATTTCGTTGTTCGTACCATTGAAGTCAACAACGAAACGCTTGGTGCTATGGAATTGATTTACCCAGTTAACCGCAGTGGTCGATAGGTAAAGATCCATGTCATCCATACAAGTGAATTCTGAAAGGACACGTACAAATCGAGAAGCCAAACGGCTCCACAAACAACAACGATAAATTTGCTCATTGGTGGCTTTGAATTTAACACCTGCTTGAACAGGTTTTGCGTTTGTAATCCCTAGTTGGGTTAGTTCTTCAACTAATAAATTCTCAAGGCCATTTGAGGTAACCGCTAGATATTGATTCATAGTGTTCTTTTATTGATAAAAATGAGCTCGATTATACCTGAATTTGCTATTAGAGCATCACACTAAACTCGTCTTTTCATTGAATCTTTCTACTAACTGCTTAGCAAATGGTCAGTCATGAAGCGATCGCTTACTCGCATCCCCTTACAACACAACAACTCTCAATCTCACAGAAATAACACTCATCGATAGGCTTAAATCATTAAGTGCATTTATATTCACCCCAAATCTGGTATATACCAGAGGTAAATTTAAGTTGAAATTTAGCAACAAAAGACCCCAAACAGGGAATAAACAGAGGAAATCCACCATCGATAATAAGAGAATCGGTCGAAATTGAGGTTAAAAAAGATACGTTTTTTACAAATTAAATAAGTGAACAACGTCATTCAAATGAATGAACTACGTCGTATTTATTGAGATAGGCTTTTTTAGGCACAAAAAAATCGGCTATTAAGCCGATTATGGGGAAGGTATTACAGGTTTATTCGTAGCGATGGTTGGGTGAAATAATGCTCTAGTGATGCTCTAGGTTAGAGATTAGAGATTAACCCACCATCGCAATATGCGTTTGATGAAGGATGGCATTTGCGTCAGTCATTCTATCGTGCATGACTTTAATCGAGTCTCCAAAGCGTAACCCTTTTGAAGGCGTTAACAGGAACTCTTCTAAGTCTACAAATGCACATAAGCTCGCACACTCTCCTACTTCTAATACAATGAAGTAACCAAGACTATGCTCGTTATTCATTTGTACAATATCCCCTTCTTGAGGATATTCATGGCCAGCGCCTTGTGAGTCGAAGAACCAGCTTTTAGGCTGCACAGGCTTATGGAAACGCTTTGCAGCCACACAATAAAGTGCAAGCTCAGCTTGTCGTGGCTCAGACAGTTCTAAGCCAGAAATTTGTTCTTTGAAGGTTTGGTAGGAAGATGCATCATCAACAGTGAATTCATTATCTTTAAAAGCGCAGTCCACCAGCTTATTGCGGACCAGATTCGTTTTAAAAATCATATCCTCTCCGAGGTTTAGCATCAATGAACATTGCTGCTCATCGTAATACCAACTCCATGTATCGCTAGGTTTAAGCATCATTTCGTCTCACACTGTTGAACCATTCCATTAGGTAAAACGCAAAATTACCTTCAATTACAGTAATTTTACTGTGCGATAGGCAAAAAAAAAGAGGAAATGAATTCCTCTTTCTTATTGCTTTTCTCTACAACTCAGTGAGTTACAGTGTCTCTTTTATTAAGACGAGGCCGGATTGTAGTCTTTGGACTAAGATCGTTTTTACGAACTATAGATTTTTGACGATGTCGCCTACAAGGCCTGGACCTTTGTAGATGAAACCAGAGTAAACTTGTACAAGCTTCGCGCCCGCCATCATTTTCTCTTTTGCAGCAACGTAAGAGTCAACACCGCCTACCCCGATGATCGGTAATTGGTCACCCAGCTCTTCGTGAAGTTTACGAACAACTTCAGTACTGCGAGATTGAACCGGACGTCCACTAAGGCCACCCGCTTCATCGCAATGCTTCATGCCTTCAACAATGCTGCGATCTAATGTTGTGTTTGTTGCGATCACACCGTCGATCTTATTTTTGATCAATGATTCGCAAATCTGACTGATTTCGTCATCACTTAGATCCGGCGCGATCTTAAGAGCAAGCGGGACATATTTGCCATGCTTCGCTTCTAATTCAGATTGCTTGGTTTTTAGTTCAGACAACAGATCATCAAGTGCTTCGCCATATTGTAGCGAACGAAGTCCTGGAGTATTTGGTGAAGAGATATTTACCGCAATGTAACCCGCGTATTGGTAAACCTTCTCCATACAGATAATGTAATCTTCTGCGCCCTTTTCAATTGGCGTGTCTTTGTTCTTACCAATATTGATGCCTAAGATGCCGTCATAGTTCGACTTCTTAACATTCTCAATTAGGTTATCTACGCCTAGGTTGTTAAAACCCATACGATTGATAATACCTTCGGCTTCAACAAGACGGAACAAACGTGGTTTGTCATTACCTGCTTGTGGACGAGGAGTCACAGTCCCTACTTCTACAAAGCCAAAACCCATTGCGCCAAATGCATCAATACATTCGCCGTTTTTGTCTAGGCCGGCAGCAAGGCCAACTGGGTTTTTAAAAGTAAGACCCATGCACTCTACAGGTCGGTGAGGTAATTGTTGGCGATACAAAAGATCAATAGGTGTGCCAGTGAAGCGTTTGAAATTTTGAATTGCAAGATCATGAGCCTTTTCGGCATCAAGTTGGAAAAAGCCAGTTCTGGCTAGACGGTAAAGCATTGTGCCTCCGATAGAAAAAAGCGCCGTGTAAACGGG
This sequence comes from Vibrio sp. QJM3NY_26, assembly GCF_057786005.1. Taxonomy (NCBI): domain Bacteria; kingdom Pseudomonadati; phylum Pseudomonadota; class Gammaproteobacteria; order Vibrionales; family Vibrionaceae; genus Vibrio; species Vibrio sp. QJM3NY_26. The sequence continues at coordinate 1,810,425 of NZ_CM173515.1, forward strand.
GCGATATTATTTACTTATTTACCCAACTATTCAATCTATTACTGTCTGTAAGGGTAAGATAATCGAGTTTGCTAACGAAAGAGGTTTATTATTAAGCAAACGTTACCGTATCCTCCAACGGATGGTCCATTTGACTATCATTTATGTAACGAGCATCAGCCAGCTCGACCAATTAGAAGCTAACTTGACCGAGTATAAGTGACTCAACGAAATAATTGGACACGTCATTGACTATTCAGCCAAATAACACTGTTCTGCCAAACAAAAAAGGCAGACCTAATGGCCTGCCCTTGTTTCTTTTAGTTTTTATCTAATCGCTAGTCTGTCGACATGCAATTTAGATTCAGTAGCATCAATTCACGTAGTGCTACTGAGAACTTAGCAAACTCATGAACCGAACCTACTTTGAATTCGTTCAAGATGCTTTCCCAACGATGCAGAGAAACCGAGTTGCTTTCCATCCAATCATCAAGCGCTTTAATCACATCAATATCTGAAGCACAACCGCAGTTAAGTACTTGGCCAGTTAACTGACGTTGCTGCCAATCCAGATCTTCTCTGAATGCGGCACGTGCCAATGCTTGCCAGTTGTTGTCTACTGCTTGGCCATTGATTTGCTTCAAGAACCAGTGCAAAGACAAGCGGTCACCAAGGTTGAAGTAAAGCTTGGACGCTTGTTGTACTGTTTTACCTGTTTCACGAGCCACTGTGGATATATCCAGTGCCGAGTACAAGCTAGACAAACGTGCAACTGAATTAGCCAACTCAGCGTTTACGCCTTGGTCAATCCATAGCTGTGCCATTGCGTTATGCTCTTCTACTTCAGAAGCCACTAGGTTTTCATCCAGTTTCTCTGTGATAGTTAGAACATCACCTTGGTAAAGTTCAATCAGTGCTTTCACTGACTGTTTACCGGTACGGTTTCTTAGCAACCAACGAGCCAAGCGACGAAGTGTACGGCGAACATGGTAAATCAATTCATATTGAGCTTCAGAACTTGAAACATTATCCAGTTCACGGATGCTCTTCAGAACATGGCCAAGACCGTAGATTTCACGTGATGCCGCGTAAGCATTTGCAATATCAACGATATTTGCACCCGTCTCTTCTTGCAGACGAGTAACAAAGTTACAACCCATTTCGTTAACCATTTGGTTAGCCAGTGCCGTCGCAATAATTTCAGAGCGTAGTGGATGGTTATCCATGTGCTGAGAATAGTTACGACGTAACGCTGTTGGGAAGTATTGCATAAGCTGTTGAGCATGGAATTCATCATTAGCGATATCATCACTAACAAGATCTTCTTTAAGCACCATTTTTCCGTAAGCAACAAGTACAGAAAGCTCTGGTCTTGTTAGGCCTTGGCCCTGCTTTTCACGCTCAAGCAATGTTTCGTCGTCTGGGATGTATTCCAAACCACGATCCAAGTATCCTGCTTTTTCCATAGTATGGATGAAGCGGATTTGCTCTTTGACTAAGCCAACACCTTGATGCTCAGTAACCGAAATAGACTCAGCTTGGCAATATGCGTCGTCTAGTACGATTTCGCCCACTTCATCTTCCATCGATTCAAGCACTTGGTTACGTTGCTTAACGGTTAGATCACCGTTAGAAACTAAACCATTCAAGAAGATCTTAATGTTTACTTCGTTATCCGAACAGTCAACACCACCAACGTTATCAACGAAGTCGGTATTAACGCGGCCACCCGTTAGCGCGTATTCGATACGACCCAGTTGAGTCATACCCAAGTTACCGCCTTCACCAACAACCTTAGCTTTCAGGTCACGGCCATCGATACGAAGCACGTCATTTGCACGGTCACCAACATCAGTATGAGTCTCGTTTGAAGACTTAACGTAAGTACCAATACCGCCATTCCAAAGAAGATCAACCTGCATAGACAAGATCGCTTTGATCAAGTCATTCGGTGCCATTGATGCTTTCTTAGTACCCAGCATTTTCTGAATTTCAGGTGTCAGAGAGATAGACTTCGCTCGACGAGAGAAGATGCCACCACCTTGAGAAATCAGGTCTTTGTTGTAATCTTCCCAGCTTGAGCGAGGTAGATTAAACAAGCGCTCACGCTCTACCCAGCTAGAGGCAGATTCTGGATTCGGATCGATGAAGATATGCATGTGGTTAAACGCAGCTTGCATACGAATATGCTTAGACAACAGCATGCCGTTACCAAACACATCGCCCGCCATATCACCTACACCAATAGCAGTGAAGTCCGTTGTTTGACAGTTGATGCCCATTTCACGGAAGTGACGCTTAACAGATTCCCAACCACCTTTCGCCGTGATACCCATGGCTTTATGGTCGTAACCGTTAGAACCACCAGAGGCAAACGCATCGCCTAACCAGAAGTTGTACTCATCAGATACTGAGTTTGCGAGATCTGAGAACGTTGCTGTACCTTTATCGGCAGCAACAACCAAGTACGGATCATCTTCATCGTGACGAACAACACTCTTCGGTGGGATAACCTCACCTTCAATAATGTTGTCTGATACATCTAGTAGCGCACGAATGAAACGCTTGTAACAACGTTGACCTTCAGCGAAGATTTCATCACGGCCAGACATCATGTGCTGACGCTTACAAACGAAACCACCCTTTGCACCAACCGGTACAATTACAGTGTTCTTAACTTGTTGTGCTTTAACTAGGCCTAGAATCTCAGTACGGAAATCCTCTTGGCGATCTGACCAACGTAAACCACCACGAGCGACTTTACCGCCACGTAGATGCACACCTTCAATGTCTGGTGCGTAAACAAAGATCTCAAACGCAGGAACCGGCGCTGGAATATCTGGAATCTCGCTTGGTCTCATTTTCAGAGCCAACCAAGGTTTAGACTGTTTGTTGTCGTCTAACTGATAGTAGTTAGTACGAAGCGTTGCTGTGATCATTTCCATGTAGCGACGAATGATACGATCATCATCCAAGCTTTCTACATGATCCAACTGTTCAGTGATCTTCTTAATAAGATCTTGTTGGCCTTTCGCGCTGCCCTTCAATTTAGGATCAAAACGCTTGCCGAATAAGCTCACTAATCCTTTCGCTAGATCTGGGTAATGAGACAGTGTGTCTTCAATGTATTGTTGGCTGAATGGGAAACCAACTTGGCGCATGTAACGCGCATACGCACGTAAGATTGAGATTTCACGTCCAGAAAGACCTGCACCCAATACCAAACGGTTGAAACCATCGCTGTCTAACTCACCCGCCCAAATCGCAGCAAAGGCTTGTTGGAATAGATCGCGAGCTTCACGAAGATCAATCGTCTTGTCACTCTTGTGCAGCATCGAGAAATCAAGGATCCAATAAGTCACCCCATTGGTCTTGCGCACTTCATAAGGTGATTCACCAATAACGCGCAGGCCAAAGTTTTCAAGCATTGGCATAACATCAGACAGGTGAATCGGCTCATCACTGTGGTAGAACAGTTTCAAACGAACGGCTTTAGAGTCTGCCGCCTCTTCTTGAGGACGGTAGAAAAGCATGCCAAGTTTGTTATCTTCACTCAGTGCTTCTAGACGCTCGATGTCTGCAACAGCAGAACCAGGCATCATGTCTTCTTTGTACGAACGTGGGAATGCACGCATGTATTCTTTCGATAATGGAAGACCTTTGCTCTCACCGAAGTTAGCAACGATTGATTCAGACAGGCGGTCATCCCACGTAGACGATACTTCCATTAAATTTTGCTCAATTGTTTTCACGTCCACATCCATGTTGTTGTTATCAACACGAACAATATAGTGCGTTCTTGCCAGTGGGCTTTCAGAGAAGTATGTCGTGAATTCGACTTCTTCTTCACAACCGAAGTATTGCTTCAAGATGCGCTGGGTTTGACGACGAAGCTCGGTGTTGTAACGATCTTTTGTTACGTAAACCATACAGCTGAAGAAACGGCCAAACGGGTCTTTTCGAACGAACAAACGCAGAAGGTCGCGATCTTGCATTTGTACTACACCCGTACCCACTTCGAGTAACTCCTCTTCTCGAGCTTGAAGCAGTTCATCACGTGGGTAGTTTTCAAGAATGTTGTGCAGAGCTTTGTAAGAGTATGAACCCTTACGGTAACCACTTGCATCTAAGATACGCTCAACTTTCTCGCGAACTAGAGGAATGGTTTCAACGGTTTGGTTATAAACGGCAGAAGTGTAAAGACCCGTAAAGCGGTGCTCACCAATAACCTTGCCGTTTTTATCAAACTTCTTGATACCGATGTAATCATTGTAAGCTGGGCGGTGAATGCGTGAAGCCGTGTTGCCCTTGGTTACGATCAATACATACGGTTTTTTTGCTTCTAAGCGTGCCGAGTCAGAAAACTCAGACAGCTTAACGTTGCGTACACGATCTGAATTTGCGAACAAACCAAGGCCTTGCTCCTTGGTAGGTTGTAGTTCCGTGTCGCCATTTACAGAAACAAGGTCATATTCCTTGTAGCCCATAAACGTAAAGTTGTGCTCGCCTAACCAACGAAGGAACGCCAGAGTTTCATCAAAACGCTGGCTATCAACTGGGATCGTCTCTTTTTGCTGTTCAACTTGATTGGTTACTTCTTCAAGTCTTTCTACCATTTGTAGCCAGTCATTAACAACAAGGCCAGTATCGGTAAAGATATCCAGCAGCTCGGTTTTAAGCGCTGTCATTTCAGCTTTGCTACTAAGACGGTCAACCTCAATATGGAAAAGCGATTGGAATGCACCTTCATTGTTACTGACACCAACAACACTTCCCTTATCAGAACGGGAGATTTGTGTTGGGTTGTGAAGCATAAGATGAGAAGAGAGGTCGAGGCGAGTTAATGCCATTTTTACAGAATCAACGAGGAATGGGCTATCTGGTACCACTATCTCGACGATAGTGTGAGTAGATTGCCAGCCTTGGCGACTTACTGTCGGGTTAAAAACACGGACAGAGATTTCGTCGGCTTTCTTTTCATTGATGTGATGCCATAAACTAACTACAGCACCGTATAAATCGGATTCGTTTCTCTGAGTCAGGTCGTCGTGAGAAACGTTACTAAACAAGTGTTGAGCAAGTTGAGTTACGAGAGGTCGATGAGCAAGGTCAAGTTTGTCTTGAATCAGTTTGTACACTTTTTCAAGTAAAACTGGAACCACAGTTTCACGTGCGGTCATAGTCACACTCCACAATTAGAATTATATTTTATTATTAGGGGGCTTACTTAAGCTAGTGTTTGAATTGAGCCGTTGAGCTCTTTCCTACTAACGAGTTAAGCAAAGGTAATGCATTCATTTATTGTAAAAGCATTATTGATAAATAGTTAATTGTTTTGGAGGTGGTAAGAGGTGAAATGTTTGATTATGTGATTAAGATTCCTTTTAACTCACTAGGCACGCCAAGGTTTACAGAGCTTCCAACTTAATAAACTTATTTTTTTGGTCAGTTGTCAGTCTAAACTGCCCTCTAACCCCTATTTGTGTAAGAAAAGGTCTGAACCGAGTTGCAGGTAACTGTAGGCGTAATCCAGTAGTCGTTATCACTTGGACTTTACTTGCCGCACCAGAATAGCTGGCCAAAAACTGCTGATATGAGATGTTAAGTTGGAAAATATAGCGATTCATACAATACCTGTGTAAATATACAGTACCAGTACTTTTTGGCACTTAACGATGTCTGACTGTACAACTGAGCTTGAAACTGCTCTAGCTTATCGAAAATTCGATAACCCAGAAACAAAAAAATCAGTGGCAGATATTATCTACCACTGATGACTTTTTGTTATTAGTAAACCGTTTGTTAGCAAGCCGCTTATTAACAAACAGTTACGTGAATGAGCGCGAGCTTAAGCCTCTAGTGCTTTTGCCACTTTCTCGAATAAGTCATTCGCTAGGTTGTCCATGTTCTTCAGCGTCTCAAGTTCTTTCTTGATTAGAGCTTGGCGTTCATCATCATATTTACGGAACTTAAGCAGCGGGTCAATCAAGCGCGAAGCCACTTGCGGGTTGCTGCTATTCAGCTCACGTAGGATCTCGCCAGCAAACGCATAACCTTGTCCTGACTTGTTGTGGAATTGGACCGGGTTCATATTTAAGAACGAACCAACCAAGTTGCGAGTACGGTTCGGGTTCTTCAAACTGAATGCTTGGTGTGACATAGACGCCTTGATCACCTCAAGTGCATTTGAACTTGGGTTTGTTCCTTGAAGAGCAAACCATTTGTCCATGACAAGACCATCATGTTTCCACTTGTCGCTGTAATCCGCCATTAAAGTTTCACGACATGGGAGTTGTGCAATGTTCGCCGCGCCCATTGCTGCCATTGTGTCTGTCATGTTGTTTGCTTGCTGGTACATAGCGACAACCAAGTCATCACCCTTTTCAGTATGAGCCAAGTAACTTAGACAAACTTTACGCAGAGTTCGCTTACCAATTGAATCATGGTCAATCGTGTATTCTGTTAATGCGTGACTGTGGTAAACCGCAGCAAGTTCATCTTCGAGCTCTTTCGCTAGCGTCACTTTCATCGCTTTCAATACAGATGCAACCGCATCGATATCGACACGCTCATACCAACCAGACACTTCATTATGACTTGGTAGAGAAAGCATCTCTGCAATAAACGCAGGTTCTAACGAATCGCTGAGTAATACACCACGGAATGCATCAACGACTTCAGAAGAAAGTGCAAACTTTTGACCTTGCTGAACGTTATCTACGTTGCTACGGATGTATTTCGCTAGCAGCATTTGCCCTGCATCCCAACGAGAGAATTCGTTACGAGCATTCACCATCAAGAAGATCAGCTCTTCGTCTGAATAATTGTATTCAAGTTTCACTGGCGCAGAAAACTCACGCAGCAGAGATGGAACTGGTTGCTCTGAAACGTTTTCAAACACGAACGTTTGTTCCGCTTCTTTCACGTCTAATACATTGTGAACTGGCTGACCGTTACATTGTAACTCAATCACTTCACCTGACGCTGTGTATAGCTCGATATCTAGAGGAATATGCAGAGCCTGCTTTTCAGTTTGCTCATGAGTTGGCGCTGTTACTTGGCGAGTCGTTAACGTGTACTCTTCTTTCTCTGCATCGTAATGGCTTTCAACAGAAAGCGTCGGCGTACCAGATTGGCTGTACCATAAACGGAACTGAGACAGGTCAACGCCCGATGCATCTTCCATTGCCGCTACGAAGTCTTCACATGTTGCAGCCGTGCCATCGTGACGTTCAAAGTACAGCTTCATGCCTTTTTGGAAACCTTCCTCACCCAACAGTGTGTGGATCATTCTGATCACTTCACTGCCCTTTTCGTATACTGTCAACGTGTAGAAGTTGTTCATTTCTATCACTTTTTCAGGGCGAATTGGGTGAGACATTGGGCTCGCATCTTCAGCGAATTGTGGCCCGCGGATAATGCGAACATTGTTGATACGGTTAACTGCGCGAGAGCCAAGATCAGAAGAGAACTCTTGGTCACGGAATACCGTTAAACCTTCTTTCAAGCTTAACTGGAACCAATCGCGACACGTTACTCGGTTGCCAGTCCAGTTATGGAAATATTCGTGACCGATAACCGCTTCTATACCTAGGTAATCTGTATCAGTTGCTGTTTGGTCATTTGCTAAAACGAACTTAGAGTTGAATACGTTCAGGCCTTTGTTTTCCATCGCACCCATGTTGAAGAAATCAACGGCTACGATCATGTAGATGTCTAAGTCATACTCAAGATTGAAACGCTCTTCGTCCCACTTCATTGAGTTAATCAAAGAAACCATCGCGTGGTTTGCGCGGTCGAGGTTGCCTTTGTCGACAAAGATTTCTAGATCGACATTGCGACCAGATTGTGTGGTGTATGCGTCACGAAGTACATCGAAGTCACCCGCAACTAAAGCAAACAGATACGCAGGTTTTGGATGTGGGTCTTGCCATTTCACCCAGTGACGACCATTTTCAGCTTCGCCTTCGTCTACACGGTTACCGTTACTGAGTAGGAATGGATTTTCGGCTCTGTCTGCGATAACCGTTGTCGTGAATTTCGCCAATACATCTGGGCGGTCCATGTAATATGTAATACGGCGGAAACCTTCAGCTTCACATTGAGTACAGAACGCACCACCCGATTTGTACAAGCCTTCAAGTGCACTGTTTCCTTCAGGGTCGACTTCAGTCACGATCGTTAGCGTAAATTCTTTCGGAAGGTAATTCAAAGTAAGTAGAGTTTCAGACTGTTCGTACTGCGTCCACTCCGTACCTTCAACCAGAACAGACACCAACTTCAAGCCTTCACCATCAAGTACTAATGTCGAGCTTTCTTTCTCCTGCTTAACACTAGAAACAGCGGTAATAATGGACGCCGAATCGTACAAATCGAAAGTAAGATCGATTTCAGAAATAGTGTGAGATGGTGATTGATAATCTTTACGATACTTGGCTTGAGGTGTATGTGCCATGACGGGTTCCTTTTGATCGTTATACGTAATTATTTTTTAACTGTATATATCTAAAGGTTGAGCGCCAATAAAACAAGGGGAATATTGAAAAAAGGAGGCATTGTAGGAAAATGCCTCCATGTTTTACTATTTTATCAATCAAATCAGACAGGAACGGCTAAGAAATGAACTGTGAACCATATTATCAACGAGCCCGACTTAACAGCAAGATATAGTGCTTAACGAATGCGATTGAGCACCGCAAACATGTCTCCTTCTTCACCTTGAAGCGTCAACACATCACTGTTCAGTGTGTAACGAGTACCGTGTTCGCCATTTTCATACAGCAGTACTAATTGGTCGCCTTCGGTGTAATACACTCCACGACGAATGACTTCCCCCCCTTCTTCATCAGACACTCGGAACATGAAGATAAAGTCAGGTTGAAGCACTAAATCCATTTTTTGAATGTTACTGGCACGCAAATCGCTCCCGGAAAGTTCTGCGCTTGACCATATTCCCGCCAGGGCGTTGGGCAAGGCTTTGGTGAACATCACACCGTTAAGATTCAGCATATTGTGATTACTGCTGTAAGCGTAAACCTGAGGCTCAGAAGTATTTAAACCCAAAATAATCGTGTCTTCATTGGCGTTATACAAACCTTCCCAATGGTCGACACTATAGTCTTTCTTCTGAATATCAATAGAGAAAGAGTAGTTTGAATCGAGAGTGAGTTTGATTGCTCTAAAGTTTTCAGTACCTTGCTCAGGATCTGGGTTCATCAAATACCAATCACCAAGCAACAGAGGAAGGTCAAAATGAGATAGATTGCTATCACTTTTTGATTGTTGATCGCTCGAAGCAGCTACCTCACTCCCAAAAGCAACAAAACTTAAACAAGATAAAAATAGTAGAATCCATTTCATACGCGCCCCCTCGTTTTCTTTAAGCTTAGGCACGTAATGAATAGAAAGCGAAAAAATATGATCCAAGTCACTAAATTTTAAGTGCAAAGTAACTTAAGTGTCATTATTCGATGCAAAATAGAGCTAAATGACCCTGAGTATTGAGTGTTCTTTGCGACAATCTCAACGGTTACAATCAGGTATTCCTGTCAAATCATAGACACAAAAAAAGCGAGCCTAGGCTCGCTTTTTAAATTGTGCATCTTTAAACAATCACCTTTAACAGGTATTTGCTCTATTTCTTGATCATATCCAGCATGATAGCAACAGACTCATCAAGATAAGCATCCGGGGCTTCATAGTCTTTAGGAATATCATCTAACGTTTTAAATGCCTCTAATTTAGCGGCCTTTTGACGTTGGTTAATACGATCTAGACGAAGCGTATCCGCATCATCGCTCTCTTGCTGACGTACCTTTTCATTCAAAGAAAGGTCGTTATCGTCTTTATCTGCCTTATATTTTTCAATATCTTGCGCAATAAAGCCGAATTCCATGTCAGTAGCAATGCGAGCTTGATGTTGGGCAGTCAAAGCAATTATTTCTTCATCGTTACGCTGTAACACTGAATAATTTGCTTTATCAATACTGTCCCAAGGCAGAGCATTATCTTCAACACTTTCACCGGTATCAGCAGGATCAATTGGCGTTGGGTAAGCAATATCAGGTACTACACCTTTGTTTTGCGTACTGCCACCATTGATTCGATAGAATTTCTGGATTGTGTATTGAACATAGCCCAACTCTTTATCGAATAAATCATAGATATGATTCAAAGAGCGATGTTGTTGCACCGTTCCTTTGCCGAAAGAGTTTTCGCCAAGAATGATTGCACGACCGTAATCTTGCATCGCTGCCGCAAAGATCTCAGAGGCTGAAGCACTGTAGCGATTGACCAATACCGTTAGTGGGCCTTGGTAACTAATTTCGCCATCAGTATCACTGTTCACTTTGACACGACCGTAGCTATCACGCACCTGAACAACGGGTCCCTCTTTGATAAACAAACCAGAGAGTTCAGTTGCTTCAGTGAGTGCACCACCACCGTTGTTTCTCAGATCAACAATAATACCTTCAACACCTTGCCCTTTAAGCTCAGTGATCAGTTTGTCTGTATCTTTAGAAAGACCAACATAGAAACTTGGTACTTCGAGTACACCAATCTTCTTGCCATCTTTCTCGATAACTTCTGATTTAACAGCGCGGTCTTCTAAACGAATCTTATCGCGTACAATTGTGACAACGTGACTTTTTGCATCTTTACCATCTGGCAAGATCTGTAGCTTAACTTTGGTCCCTTTCGGTCCTTTGATTAATTGCACTACATCGTCTAGACGCCAGCCGATAACATCAACAATCTCTTCGCCATCTTGACCAACACCAACAATACGATCGCCGTCGCTCAATTGTTTGCTGTTTGACGCAGGGCCACCAGCAACGAGAGATCGAATAACGGTGTAGTCGTCAGTCATCTGAAGTACAGCACCAATACCTTCTAGAGATAGATTCATCTCTGATTGGAATTGCTCTGCATTTCTTGGAGAAAGGTAGCTGGTGTGAGGATCAACTTCACGCGCAAATGCGTTCATGTAGATTTGGAAAGCATCTTCATTATGCGACTGCGTGATACGCTTCATCGCATTGTTGTAACGCTTTTCCAAAACTTCTTGAATCTCTGGCCATTCTTTACCAGTAAGTTTTAGGTTCAACGCATCGTATTTAACACGCTTCCTCCAAAGCTCATTCACTTCGGCGATATCTTTTGGCCATTTCGCTTCATTGCGATTGAGCTCAATACTTTCATCGGTATCAAACTTAATCTCAGTGTCTAGCAAAGACAGCGCATACTGAAAACGTTCAAAACGCTTCTGCATAGAAAGATTATAAACATCGAAAGCAATCTGGTTATTACCCGCTTTCAGCTGATCATCAATTTGAACAGATGATGAGGAGAAAGAGTCAATATCAGCTTGAGTGAAGATATTACGATTATAATCCAGCATCTCTAAATAACGATTAAAGATAGCTTGAGAGAAATCATCGTTGAGATTGAAGTGTTTATAGTGAGAACGAGTAAATCGAGAAGTAACACGTTTACTAGCAGTTTCGTGTTGGGCCTCAGGAACGAGTAAAGGTAAATCGTCCTGATCTAATTTGGCTTCAAGAGCCTGAGCTGAAGCTGCTAGACAAAAGCTAGCAGCAATCAGTGTCAATTTTGAACGGCATTTCATGCGTAGGAGTATCTCCTTTAAGCGCGCAAGTGCTCCGCTTTAACAACCATTTGTAGGCCGTTTGCTAACTGAACACGCACATCTTCCTTATTGATTTCAACAATGGTCGCAGCCATGTTTCCTGTACCCATGTTCACATTTACTTCTTTGCCAGCGATGAATTCGTCAGCGTTCAAAGCGCGTGTTTCTACAGGCTTTTCTACTTTCGGTGCTTTAGGCGCTTGACGACGAGGCTGTTGAGCTTTCTTCGCCTTAGCTTTCGCTTTGCCTTCTTCACGAGCTTTCTGTGCTTGTTCTTTACGACGAGCCTGAACTTTCGCTTTGCTTTCTGCAAGTGTAGCCTTAGCGTGCTCAACGTGCTCTTCTTCTAATGTGCCACACGCGTTGCCGTCTAGGTCAACACGATCTGCGCCAGCTTTTACGCCGTGCAGGTAACGCCATGATGATGTGTACTGTCTTAACGCTGCACGAAGCTGAGTCTTACTTACTTTTTCGTCTTCATTTAGACGTTCAGCAAGATCTTGAAAAATACCAATTTTAAGTGGTTTTGCTTCACCTTCTAGAGTAAAGCATTTAGGGAAACATTCAGCAATATATGCGATAACTTCTTTGCTGTTTTTTAACTTTTCAGTGTTTTCCATGTGGGTTCCTGGTTTTTGCGGTTTTCCGCGAGCATTAAGAAAATATTTTTACGTATTATAGAGAGATGCTTGGGAAAAACCACAGTAAGAGAATAATTTATGCCTTGTTCGCGTGCGAATTAAGCACCTTTTCCACTTCAGCCATAAAAAATGTCAATCCGTCTTCATCAATTTGAGAAAAACGACCAATATTTGGACTATCGATATCAAGAACACCCACAACTTTGCCATCGATAGAGAATGGAATAACGATTTCTGAGTTACTTGCAGCGTCACAAGCGATGTGACCTTCGAACTCATGCACATCATGAATACGCTGAACTGTATTTGTCGCAACCGCAGTTCCACACACACCACGCCCTACCGGAATTCGAACACAAGCAGGTTGACCTTGGAATGGGCCCAGTACTAGTTCGTCTTTTTCCTTAGCTAAATCTTGCTTGATTAAATAGAAACCCGCCCAATTCAGTTCATCCAATTCCATTAATAATAATGAACTAATATTTGCAAGATTTGCAATTAGATCGGTTTCAGATTCAATTAATGCAACGGCTTGTTTGGTTAAGCGTTGGTAATGTTCTATTTTCATATTAACTTCCAATTAAATTGAGACTTCCATTATCAAGAGAACGCAGTAAAATGCGGTCATCAAACTAAATAGGACTTATTCTCATTACAATGAACAATTCAGAAGACACTATTAGCCGTTCTTGGTTGATAACTCAAGTAAAAAAACACAAGTCCAAATTACTGTTTGCTAACTTTGTTGCCATTATTGCAACCCTAATTAGCGTCCCTATCCCTCTACTTATGCCACTCATGGTCGATGAAGTTTTGCTTGATAAGCCAGCTTCAGGGTTAGAGATGATGAATCAGCTACTTCCAGTCTCATTGCAAACGCCGACTGGTTATATTGCGCTTACTCTCTTGTTGGTTATCTTAATGCGCTCGGCCAGCCAAGCGCTGAATATTCTACAAGGTCGCCAATTTACTTTGGTTTCCAAAACGATCACCTACCAGATGCGTAGCAAGATGATCGATAAACTTGGCCGCATTAGCATCCGACAATATGAGACCAAGGGCAGCGGCGGTATTAATGCCCACCTAATTACAGACATAGAGACCATTGATAAGTTCATTGGCTCGACCCTTTCTAAATTTATCATCAGTTTCTTAACGGTATTCGGAACCGCTATCGTCCTACTATGGTTAGAGTGGCGACTTGGGCTATTTATTTTACTCGTCAATCCTGTTGTTATTTATTTTTCTCGTAAACTCGGCAGCCGAGTTAAACACCTCAAAAAATATGAGAACCAGTCTTTTGAGCGTTTTCAGAATCGCTTAGTTGAAACCTTGGATGGCATCTATCAACTCCGCGCCGCTAATAAGGAGCGTATCTTTCTTGATGAACTTAAAGTTCAAGCAAACCAAGTAAGAATTGATGCCGATAAATACGCTTGGCAATCGGAAGCTGCCGGCCGTGTTTCGTTTCTACTGTTCTTATTAGGTTTTGAACTATTCCGTGCCGTCGCAATGCTAATGGTGTTATTCAGTGACTTGACGATAGGTCAGATTTTTGCGGTGTTCGGCTATTTATGGTTCATGTTAGGCCCTGTCCAAGAATTGCTAGGGATTCAATTCTCTTGGTATAGCGCGAAAGCAGCGCTGCAACGTATTAACGACCTACTGCAACTAGAAGAAGAACATCGCCCTGTTAGCAAGGTAAACCCTTTTGATGACCATAAAGAAGTGACAGTCGACATTGAAGACGTTACATTCTCTTACACATTAGAAAACACTGTTTTAAATAGGCTATCGCTACACATTCCAGCAGGAAAAAAAGTCGCCCTAGTGGGTGCTAGCGGTGGTGGTAAATCAACGTTGATCCAGTTGTTAATTGGGGTTTATCAGGCGGACTCTGGTTGTATACGCTTTAATGGTGAAACAACGGACGACATCAGTTTTGACATAATACGCAGTCAAATTGCCGTTGTTTTACAACAACCTATACTCTTTAACGATACATTAAGGCATAATCTGACCCTTGGTGCTGAATACGATGAAATGTCGTTGTGGCGCGCGCTTGAAGTCTCTCAAATGCAAGATGTAATCAAACAGCTGAGTAATGGCTTGGATACGCAAATTGGTAGGAATGGCGTTCGACTGTCTGGCGGTCAACGACAACGCTTAGCGATCGCCCGCATGGTGCTGAGTAATCCTAAGTTTGTTATTCTTGACGAAGCGACATCTGCCTTGGATACAGCAACAGAGTCAGCACTGCATAAAGCACTAAGCGAGTTTTTGAAAGATCGCACAACTTTGATAGTGGCTCATCGATTATCAGCGGTGAAACAGGCCGATCTAATCTATGTTTTAGAAGATGGGCAAGTCACACAGACAGGAACGCATGGTGAATTGGTTGAACAACAAGGACTATATCAAACACTCTATGGCAGTGTGCAATCGCACGCCTGATGTTTATTGTTCTAGAGATTTAAGTCAGTGTAGTTCTAGGCATTTAAATCAGGTTTTCAGCTTGATTAGTGTTTCAACTTGGGAGGTCGCGTGACCTCCCCATCCGAAACCAACTCTTTATCGACTCAGCACCAGTTGTCAACTGAGTCTCCGTTGACAACTAAGTCTCCGTTAGCAACTAAGTCTCCGTTAAGAACCAAGCACCTGTGCGACAGCAGCTCTGTACGTCTGTGTCAGGGCTGCGAACTACCCGTTGATAAAATGGATATCCCTCTAGGGAAATCCGCATATTGTCCAAGGTGTGGCACTCAGCTTTACCGAGGCGGTACACCTAGCCTGTCTGGAAACCTAGCAATCGCGATTACCTGCTTATTGCTATTTATCCCCTCACACTTTTTTGAATTTATCAGTATTCGTCTGATTGGCGTCATGATACCTGCGACGTTACCATCAGGTGTCTTTACTTTAATGGGTGAAGGCTTCCCTCTACTAGGCCTACTCATCCTATTCTGTAGTTCGATCGCCCCGTTACTCGTTTGTACCTCTGTACTCGTCACTCATGCAGCACTGCGCTTTAAGATTTTCACGCCATTTAGGTATGCGTTATCCATCATCCAAACATTAAAGCATTGGATGATGTTGGATGTATTTCTGGTAAGTTTGGCTGTCTCATGCTTCAAACTGCAGGATTACTCAGATATTTTTGTCGGCCCTGGTTTAGTAGGATTGATTTTACTGCAGCTTTTCAGTGTATTACTGGTAAGCCGTATCAGTGTGCGTCGCTATTGGGAAGCTTGGGCTCAAGAGTCTGATTACTCTTTTGTAGAAAGTAAGAACGTACACTGCCACAACTGCCATCTTTCTCAACCTGACGGTCATACTTGCGTACGTTGTCACCATGACTTATATCACCGTAAGCCCTACTCTATACAGAAGACATGGGCTCTGTTGTTTGCTGCGTCAGTGGCTATCATACCAGCCAACGTTATTCCTATTTCTATCCTTATTACAAACGGACAAAGGCTAGAAGACACGATAATTTCTGGTGTCGCTTCGCTAATCAATAGCGACATGTATGGCATCGCAGCGATCATTTTTATTGCCAGTATCGTCGTGCCTGTTGCGAAAATACTTGGCCTAACGTACATCTTAATTTGTATCAAGATGAAGCGCGCGGTTTACCACAGGCAGCGCATGACCATCTATTTCATTGTGAAGTGGGTGGGAAAATGGTCGGTGATGGATCTGTTCGTTATTTCGATCATGATGACCTTGGTCGACCGTGGACAGATTTTAAACTTTACACCAGGTTATGGTGCAGTCGCTTTTGGTGTCGTTGTTGTTCTCACGATGCTGGCAGCGGAAAGCTTAGATCCTAGGCTAATTTGGGATAACTACACCTCTAAAGATGAGTCAGTGAATGAACAACGATAACCAATCACAAGCGTCATATTCACCAGAAGTAAGGAAAAACAAAGGCATTTCACCTTTGTGGATTCTGCCGATATTAACCGTCGCATTAGCCGGTTGGTTGGTCATGAAATCGATACACGATGCAGGGCAACGTGTGCAGATATACTTCTCAGATGCCGCAGGTTTAGTCGCCGGTCGAACGACAATTCGTTACCAAGGCTTAGAGGTGGGTATGGTGCGCGACATCACCTTGTCCAAAGATTTATCGAGTATCTATGTCGATGCTGACATCTACCCAGAAGCGAAGAAGCTACTTTCAAAGGGCACTCGTTTCTGGCTCGTAAAACCAACGGCGAGTTTGTCTGGTATCTCAGGGTTAGACGCGCTTGTTTCGGGTAACTACATTGCTATTCATCCTAGCGAAACCAAAGAAGAACTAGAAACCGTTTTCCAAGCTCTAGAATCCTCCCCTTCTGATTTATTGGCCTCTGAAGGTCTAAATATCTCACTGACGACCAAAGATCTGGGCGGTGTGTCTGTTGGCTCTCAAATCGTTTATCGTAAAATTCCAATTGGTGAGGTTTACAACTACCAATTAAACGACAACGCGAAGTCCGTTACGATCCAAGCGTCGATTAAAGATGAATACAGCCATATCATTACCGACCAAAGCCGTTTTTGGAATGTCAGTGGCTTAGGTGCCAGTATTGGATTTTCAGGCGTCGATGTGCGCTTAGAAAGCCTAAGCGCGCTGCTTGGCGGTTCAATTGCGGTTGACTCTCCCGGAGAAGGTCAGCCCGTCGAGATGAACACCAAGTTCAAGCTCTACCCAGATTTGAAAACTGCCGGTCGTGGCATCTCTATCAAAATCGCTGTGCCAGATGACAACAAGATCAGCGCAACTGGCGCTCCGATCATGTATCGAGGCATAGAAATCGGTCAGATCACTGATTTATCTTTAAGCGAAGGTCGCGAAAACGTGGTTGCATCTGCCGCTATCCAACCGGCATTCAGCGACTTTTTAAATAGCGGGAGTAAATTCGTTTTAGAAGAAGCTGAATTGTCACTCACTGGTATGAAAAACATTGCCAACTTAGTGACAGGTAACTTTTTAACCTTGGTACCGGGCGAAGGTGAAAAGGCACGTCGATTCACTGCGATTCGTAAAAACGAGTTCAGTCAGGAACAAGAAAAGTCAGTCGCGATTCGCTTAACATCAAACAACTCATTCGGATTGGATGTCGGTACACAACTGCTCTACAAAGGTATTGCCGTTGGCTCTATCATTCAAGTTGGCTTAGTTGATGGTGTTGGCACTGGCTCTGACAAGCACGAAGTGTTTATGGATGCGCTTATCGATAACGAATATGCGCACCTAATCAAAAGTCACAACCGTTTCTTTGTGACAGGCAGTGCGACCGCAGAGCTGACCGAATCAGGTTTAAGTGTTACGGTTCCACCGGCAAAGCAGCTTCTTACTGGCTCGATCAGCTTTGTGAGTGAAGGTAAACCTGAAGCTCGAACTGACTACCAACTTTTCCAAAGCAAATCGTTAGCAGAAATCGCTAAGTTTAATCAGTCAGGCTCAAAAACGCTTTCATTATTTGCTAGTGAGTTACCTTCAATTTCTAAAGGCAGCCCACTGCTCTACCGTAACCTACAAGTGGGTAGTATTTCGGATTTTCAGCTTGCTGATGGTGGTGTAAGAATCAAAGTCACGATCGAAAATCGTTACACGCACTTACTCAATAAACATACCGTTTTTTGGAACCGCTCAGGCGTTGAGATTGATGCTTCGCTATCGGGTATTAGTATTAAAGCGGCACCCGTTAAAACGCTAATTCAAGGTGGTATTGCTTTTGATTCGCTTCCCGGTATAGACAATAAGCTTGGTGATGTGTGGAAGCTGTACAAAGATTCTAAATCCGCTCGAAAGTTTGGCCGCGCGATTACGATTACCTCTTCTGGCGATCAAGAAGTCAGCAAGGGTATGGCTATCAAATACCAAGGTGTCACTGTTGGTGAGGTTACTTTGGTGATTCCTAACTTCAATAAAGGCGGCATTGAAATTACCGCGCGAATCTTACCTGAGTACGTTGGCAAGATTGCCGTGGCGAACAGTCACTTCTGGTTGGCAGAACCTGAGATCGGCCTTAATGGCATCAAAAACGTCTCTGCGCTTCTCTCTAAGCACATCAACGTAGATCCGGGCAATGGTGACAGAAGTACGAAATTTAAGCTTAGCAAAGGACCCGTGCAGCCTGAAGGCAAGATATTCCAGCTACAAAGCGAAACGCGAGGCTCGGTGTCTGAAGGCACACCTATCCTATTCCGTGAGCTAGAAATCGGTAGTGTTATCGATGTACAACTAGGCGAGTTTGCTGATCGCATCATCTCTACGATTCAAATAGAACCTGACTACGCGTATCTGATCCGCGCAAACACTGTGTTCTGGAACGTGTCGGGTGTCGATGTCTCTATCGGCCTCTCTGGTGCAAACATCAAAGCCGGAACGGTAGACAGTTTATTAAGAGGCGGAATTACCTTCTCAACGCCACCGACGAGTGAACTTCAGCCTGTGGCAAGCGAAGATCAGTCTTTCTACCTATATCCACAAGCAGAAGATGAGTGGAAGTCATGGAGAACAGCGATTCCTCGTCCATAGAGTGAATCCTCAGAAGCTCCATGCAAATTAATACAGCTTAACGAAGATTAATTCTTCATCAAAATGCAGCCATTCGGCTGCATTTTTGTTGTTTGCCGTAAATATGGTTTAGGACGACCTCATTTTGCTTTAAACTCCCCGCATTAATGCAATAATTCGAGATACTCTTTTGCACGCTAACGTATATATTCCTGAAGAATTCCTAACGCACATCGAAGCGATCATGCCTAGTCACCTAGATATGGCTTCTTTTGTTGCCTCATGCCAAAAACCACTTCGTAAAAGTATTCGAGTCAACACACTGAAAATCAGTGTTGAAGACTTCCTAGTGCGAGCAAAAGAGAAAGGCTGGGAACTGGAACCTGTACCTTGGTGTGAAACAGGTTTTTGGATTACAGCCGATGAAAGTGAAGCGCCTCTAGGTAATACGGCAGAACACATGTCTGGTCTTTTCTACATCCAAGAAGCCAGTTCTATGATGCCACCTTCTGCACTTTTCCAAGGCGAAGCTGATTACCAAGCCGTGCTAGATACTGCTGCTGCACCCGGTTCTAAAACAACGCAAATCGCTGCGCTAATGAATAATCGCGGCGTGTTGGTTGCCAATGAATACGCTGCAAGCCGCGTGAAAGTACTTCACGCCAACATCGAACGTTGTGGCGTTCGTAATGCCGCACTCAGTAACTTCGATGGTCGAGTTTTCGGTGGTTGGTTGCCAGAACAGTTTGATGCTGTCTTGCTGGACGCACCCTGCTCTGGCGAAGGTACTATTCGTAAAGACGCTGATGCGATGAAGAACTGGACGTATCAATCTGTAGTCGATATTGCCGACACGCAAAAAGACCTGATTGAAAGTGCATTCCATGCTCTTAAACCTAATGGTGTTTTGGTTTACTCAACATGTACGTTAAGCACTGAAGAGAACCAACAAGTGTGCCATCACCTAAAAGAAACCTTTGGTGATGCGGTTGAGTTTGAATCTCTTGAATCACTGTTCGACAACGCAAAAGCAACGACGACTGAAGAAGGCTTTCTTCACATCTTCCCTCAGGTGTATGACTCTGAAGGTTTCTTTGTTGCACGTATCCGTAAACTAGCGTCTGTGACTCCACCAGAAGTTAAAAAACGCATGGGTAAGTTCCCATTTGAAAAAGCGTCAAAGAAAGCTCAGCAAGAAGTCGCTGAACAACTTCTTAGTGCTCTCGATATCGAACTACCAAGTGATACTCAAGTTTGGATCCGAGATAAAGACGTTTGGCTATTCCCTGAGGCGCTTGAGCCTATGATCGGTGCATTCCGTTTCTCTCGTATGGGCATCAAGATCGCTGAAACCCATAAAAAAGGTTACCGATGGCAACACCAAGTCGCGACAACGCTCGCGACAGGTAATGAAGCTAACATTGTAGACCTCATCATCGAAGATGCTCGAGAATGGTTCATGGGCCGAGACGTTCGCCCAGAAGGCTTGTCAGGCAAAGGCGAAGTGCTAGTAAAATACAACGGCGCAATCATCGGCCTTGGTAAATGGGTAGGTAACCGAGTGAAGAATGGCTTACCGAGAGAGCTAGTACGCGACAAAAACCTTTTCTAGTCGTTCGATTAAAGCTCTCACTGTACTGAGAAAAACAAAAAGCCCAAACAACCTTCATTGTTTGGGCTTTTCTATTCTTGTCGGCTAGCTCATTTCAAGGGAAGCACTGAAAAATCAACACTTAATTACACAAATATCAATTCAAGTCGCTATTTCCAATAACAAAAATCGCTTATTAGGGAATTTAAACTAGACTTCAGTCTAACAGTCAAAGAATTAAAACGATTAGCGTAGGCTCTTCGGAGCCCTTTCCCCTAAGCCCAAACAGGAAGGTTTGGGCTTTTTTTTGACCGACAAGCTCGCTTATTTAACTAGGCTGATGCCTTCTTTGTCGATAGTGATCTTGCCAGACTTGTACAAACCACCAATTGTCTTCTTGAACGTACCTTTGCTGGTTCTGAATGCAGAGAAAATAACTTCCGGAGAAGATTTATCATTCAAAGGTAAGTAACCACCTTTCTTCTCAAGCAGATCGAGAACCTTAGTGCTTAGGTCATCCATTTTAGCCACACCAATTTTCTGAAGAGACAAGTCAATCTTACCGTCTTCTTCACGAACGTTTTTAATGTAGCCTTTTAGCGCTTTACCTATGAACAGCTTACCGATGATGTCTGATGGGAAAATCATGCCCCAATGCTCACCGTTAACGATCGCTTTGTAACCTAACTGGCTGCGCTCAGCGATAATGAGATCCACTTGCTCGTTTTGCTTATAAGTCGCAGGCGTGTTGTCTAACCACTTGTTGAACTTTGTTGTACCTACAATGCGGCTAGATGCTTTATCAATATACACATATACTAAGATTGACTGACCTTCGTTTAAACGGCCACGTTGCTCGCTGAAAGGAACAAGAAGATCTTTACCTTTCACGCCCCAGCTCATGAATGCACCGGTGCTGTTTACGCCTTCAACCGTCATCAAGCCAAACTGCCCCACTTGAGCAATTGGTTTTTCAGTCGTTGCAGCGATCTGGTTGTCAGAATCAATGTATAAGAAAACATCCAGTTTTTGACCAATTTCAACACCTTCAGGAGTAAATCGTTTTGGCAGCAACACGGTTCCATAGTCGCTAGCGTCAAGGAATACACCGAAGTCGGCTTGCTTTACTACTTCTAAGTTGTTTATTTGACCAATATTAATCATCAAGATTTTCTCTACTTTAAATTTGGCGGTGATTATACGTGATCTCTGATATGCTTTCGCTAGTTTCATTCATATTTTTACATTCTAGGAGACATCGTTGATCACCGTTGATAAACAAGATGCGATAACACTCAAAATTAACCATGCAATGGCGAAGACCAAAAAGCTCGACATGGACGTTTATCTATTCATTCCCGGTGAACTCGGACTCACTCCCGAAGTACTTTCTGAAAGTGCCTTTTTCTACAGCTCAATTACTCAAAAGCGCGCCTACTACAGTGACAAGACACTGTTACCTTTGGTACACAGTCGCTTGGCAAAACGTGGACGCTTATCAACGACACAGTATCGTGTGAGTTTGAGTTTGTTCGCATATCAATATGTTATTGCTTTAGATAAAGCCGTGAGCAGTTTAAATAAGACTGATAGTGACGACGTAACAGCGGATGAGGTTGATGAAGTCATTGAGCTCGCGTTAGACATCTTGAAGAAGCTTCGCCGAAGTATTCCTTATGAAGAAAACCTCAAACGCTACTACGCAAACATTGATAACTATCTTTCTTGGTACACAGAGCAAAAATTCTTATCTCTGGTCTCTCATATGCCGCGTGGCAGTGAGTACTCGACGATAAAAGAGCGACTCTTAACGCTGTGTGACAAAGAGACAGCCCATCGTAAACTTAATCGCTATAACTCAGCCAAAGTTCGTGAAGACGTAACGCGCCTGAGTAACAAGATGCGACTGCTGCGACGTTTGATAGAACACCCTATCGTACTCAAGGAGAGGACCACCTCCATGGGTAAAAACGTTAAGCGTGCCGTTAAAGGTATTGCGACAGGCTTAGTCATGGTGGTGGTGACGACAACCGTCATATTGGCTCGTGATTTTCTAGGAGAGATTACCGCTTCTTTCATCGTGTCGATGTCATTTATCTACGCACTGCGTGAAATATTTAAAGATGACTTGAGAGACATCCTTTGGCGTTGGCTTCGTAAAGGCAAACCCAAGTGGAAGCGTCGCTACTTTGACCCAACAACCAATAAATCTGTCGGCCACAAGCTTGAATGGTTGGACTATGCGAACTTTTCCAAGTTAGCTGACCGTATTCAATCAATACGCAAGAAACGTGTCGTTCAGCGTGAAGAGCAAGTCTTGCACTATCGTTCACATACCGAGATGTCGACGTCAACATTCATGAGTGGTTACGAGGAGACTCGTGAAACGTTATCGATCAGCCTGAGAGCGCTGACACGCTTGATGGACAAGGGGTCAAATAACGTATATCGCCTGAATGAAGGGCAAGTAAGCCGTGAGTCTGTCGAAAAGCGTCACCTGCTCAACCTGATCATTAAAGAGAACAATCACGATACTGAACCGACCTATTACCGTTGGAAAATCGTAATGAACCGTTCAAAGATCGTTGATATCGAGCAAATCACCCAAGAGTCATAGCGTTGTTACGGTATGTGGACACTAGATTCACATACCGCTCTTCCACTTGTTCTACGAATGCCTTCAGTTGAACTATGATCTTCAGATTTAGATTCCGACCAACCTTATACTTCCGAGCTATTTTCTAGAAGGAACTTTCTTAATCGAAAGCGTTAGCGTGAACTCCGCCATTGGTTCATCGCCATGCAAAGACGGACATGTCGCGATTATGGTCACGGGTTGATTCACACGCTCGCCAGTAGACATAGTTTCAGCCAGCATAGTGTTGATCAGCTCACCATCGTTACAAGTGAAGTGTACGTCACCTTCCGGGCGCTTCAAGAAGTTACCTGTCACCTCTTTAAATGCCAACGAGATCTTTTCGCCTTGCTGCTGGGATTTACTCATTGCAAGAAAGCCCCCCGCCACATCAGCACCTACTGCTAACACACCAAAGTACATGCTATTGAGGTGGTTCTTAGTTCGTCTTTTGAGAGGAATTTTCACTTCAACATGTTGATTATCCAGCGCGAGCAGTTTTGGTCGGCATAGCCAGATCAGAGGCACTTTGAAAAAGCCAAACATGCTCAAGTAGAAATTTGCTTTTTGTAGAGGGGTCAACATTCGAGTTACCTAGTCAAATAAGTCATCAGACCAGTTAATCGATTAGCGCTCGAGATGTCAAAAAAATGTTACAAAAAAGAGATATCATCGCATAATGATATCTCTTTCATTCTCAAAGCTTTATTGCTTTAAATAAACTCATACAGCAAGTTGATTTATTTAGACAATAAGCTGGTCTATGCAGTAACGACTGTCTCAACACCGTCAAGATCAGCGATAAAGCCTTGTAGACGCGGGTAGTCCACCAAGCCTTGAGTCACAAGCAGGACGGGCTTCTTCGCGTTCAGCGTTGCTTTAACAATCATACTCAACAAGGTAATAACCGCCTCGTTTTGTGGATCAAAAGCATGTTGCTGAGCTTCATTGTGCTTGTCTACGCCTAAAGTGAAAGACGCTAAGCTATCAACGTTCACTACAACACCATCAAAGTAATGCAGCAATCTTTCGCTCAGTAGCACTGCAGACGGCACATCGCACGAGAACAGTACTTTCAAACCATTAAGGCCTCGCGGTAAGCCTTGCTCTGCAAGCAAATCAATAATCTTAGCGGCATCGCTTAATGCTCGTACATACGGTACAACCACTTCAACGTTAATACCCTGCTCTCGCAACGCTTTAATTACCTGACACTCTAAAGCGAATGCTTTGCTGTACTCTGATGTTGCATAACGAGCAACCCCTCGAACACCTAGTGCCGGGTTTATCTCTTCGGCTTCACAACTACCACCAAGTAGTGAACGGAAGCCATAGCTGTCAGCATTACTTAACGCGATACGAACAGAGGTATGATTTGGCTGAACGGCAGCTTGGATGGCAATCACTAAGGTCGAAACAAAATGCTCATCGACTGTTTTATCGCCAAGGATCGCATCTAAAGAGGTTTTTTCGATATCAGTCAGTGTATCTAAGTGACTTTCAATACTTGGGTGATAGAAGATACGATCCATAACCAATTCAGATAATGAAACGTATAAGTGGTTAGAATTATTATTATCGTTGTAAGAAGGCAGCACATCACCTAAGACTAGTTCTGGGTGCAAAGTGCTTTGATTTTCTTGAGTCATTGCTGCTCCAGCATTTTTATGTTGTGTTCAAACGAAAATACCGATAGCTGCCTGTTAATACAAGTGAAAATCCCTTATTTGACGCTGGCCTGCTGATAAAAATAAGAATATTAGCAATAACAGAGATAACTTTGACTTAAGAGAGTTTATTCCTCTGTTCAATTCCGTTATCTTAACCACTTCGCAATAGAATAAAAAAGCCATCACATGCCATTAAAAACTGATGAGTTGAGAACCCAAGCTCTGGGTCCTATGCCAACTCCTGCCGAACTAGGCAATGCACATCCTATTACTGACGACGTTGCTGAGCGCATTAAAAATTCTCGCCGCCAAATCGAAGATATTCTAACAGGTCGTGATAACCGCCTATTAGTTATCGTAGGCCCTTGCTCTGTTCACGATACAGAAGCGGCACTTGATTACGCTGAGCGTCTAAGTCAGATTCAAGACCAGTACAAAGATGAACTGTTCGTTGTAATGAGAACCTACTTCGAGAAACCTCGTACTGTTGTAGGTTGGAAGGGTTTGATTACCGATCCTAACCTTGATGGGTCATATGCACTTGAAACAGGCTTGAACAAAGCTCGTAAACTTCTACTAGATATCAATAAGCTTGGCCTAGCTACCGCGACTGAATTCCTTGATATGATCACCGGTCAGTACATTGCAGACCTTATCACTTGGGGCGCAATTGGCGCTCGTACGACTGAATCTCAGATTCACCGTGAAATGGCTTCTGCACTGTCTTGCCCAGTTGGTTTCAAGAACGCAACTAACGGCAACATCAAAATTGCTATTGATGCGATTCGTGCTGCGCATGCATCACACTACTTCTACTCTCCAGATAAGAACGGCCGTATGACGGTTTACCGTACTTCTGGCAACCCATACGGTCACGTAATTCTACGTGGTGGTGATAAAGGCCCTAACTTTGATGCTGAATCTGTTGAAAACGCATGTAAGCAACTGGCAGAAGTTAACCTTCCTGAGCGCTTAGTTGTCGACTTTAGCCACGCTAACTGTCAGAAACAACACCGTAAGCAGTTAGACGTTGCACAAGATATTTGTGAACAGATCAAATCTAACAAAAATCAAATTGCAGGCATCATGGCGGAAAGCTTCATTGTTGAAGGTAACCAGCCAATGACAGACATCAATAACCTAGAGTACGGCAAGTCTATCACTGACCCATGCTTAAGCTGGGAAGATACTGCAACAATGTTAGACATGCTTGCAACGGCAATCAAAGATAGAAATTTAGCTTAAGGACATAACACAATGCCATCATTTGACATTATCTCTGAAGTAGAATCAGTAGAACTACGCAACGCTGTAGACAACGCTAACCGTGAACTTTCGACTCGTTTCGATTTCCGTGGTGTAGACGCTAGCTTTGATTACAAAGATGAATCAGTAAAGCTGAGTGCTCAAGACGATTTCCAACTGAAGCAGATGCGCGACATCCTTCGTAGCAACCTAACAAAGCGAAATGTTGATCCGAATGCGATGGAAGCGAAAGCGGCTGACCAAACAGGTCGTACTTGGCACCAAACGGTTGTTTTCAAGCAAGGCATCGAAGCGGATGTTGCTAAGAAAATCGTTAAGCTAATCAAAGATAACAAAGTGAAAGTTCAAGTTGCTATCCAAGGCGAAAAAGTTCGTGTAACGGGTAAGAAGCGCGACGATCTACAAGCTGTTATGGCTTTAGTTCGTAGCGGCGAGCTTGGTCAACCTTTCCAGTTTGACAACTTCCGCGACTAATTTTTGAGTTTGAGCGACCGCTTATTTGGGTTGCTCATTCATCAGCACAATGTCGTGTTCGAAATATCAAAAAGCCACTTCTTTGGGAAGTGGCTTTTTATTTATCGGGTCAGTCTTATTCAGCGTCTCTAGCCGATTTCAAACAACTAGAAAGCGCTCACTTCAACTAAAATCTATCAACTCAACTGAGCACTTTGGCAACAGACAGTTTAAGGTCTTTGCCGGCCAGTAAATTGAACTCAACACTCGCTGGTGGAATAAAGACACACACTCGCAATTTCTCGGCCCTCGCTTGCTCAAGCTTGGTCGACAGCTCTCCACTGTCAGCATAACCTTCTCTTTCTGCGTCTCGGCGGCACAGGTCAACAAATTCAAATGGACAATCGCTCGGTGAAAGCACTAACTCTGCTTCTTGCATCAAACGTAGGGCCTTCATAGGCAATAACTCAACGTCTTGCTCAAATTCGATCCAAGTTACCTGACCTTCACTATCAACTTGCTCAGTCAGCGACTGTTGATAATACGATTCAAGTTGCTCCCTATCCGTCACTTGATTGATAAAACTGGATGACAAAAAGCGTTCCCAGAATTTGCGGCGTTCATCAACAGTAGGAAAGGACTCCTTAATCGAATTGCGTTTTGATGCACCAAAGTCCGCAATCAAACCTATGTTTTGTGGCAATACCGTTTCGAGTTTTTCTCTAATATTTCTCACCAAAACAGGTGATGCGCCCCCACTTGAGATCGCAATTTGGATTCTTCCGCGATTTATCATTGAGGGAGTGATGAAGTCACAATAGGGTAAGTCATCAACCACATTGACAAGAATACCCATTTTTTTTGCATCATTATGTACTTGATGATTTAGGTTTGGGTTGTCTGTTGTTGCCCACACTTGTAAGTAGTTTTTCGAGATAAGTTGTGAAGAGTAAAAATTTTGAATCCAATGTAATTTATTCTCATCGACAAGTTGCTTTAAGTAAGGCTCTACCTTTGGGGACACTAACGTGACATCCGCCCCAGCTCTTAACAAGCTATCGACTTTTCGGCAAGCAACCTCACCCCCACCCACCACTAAGATCGGCTTATTTTCTACATCTAAAAACATTGGGAAATAACGCATGTTCTTCCTTGAGGTGACTTCAATAACTATTCAGCCATGCTACCAAATTTGGAGCATATTAATAACTATCCAAGTGCAATAAAAATATTTATTCACCAAATTTCAATCTTTCTGAAGTTTAATGTTTCACCATTGTGATACTGATTCAGAATATTAACCTAGTCAATTGTCAATATAAAAATCTAAATCTCGTTGCACCAACAGTGTGAAGCGCTGCACTATTTACATTAAGTTAACATTTGGTCATTCTAATTGTGTTCGGATTTGTGATTTCATTCAAAATTCTTTTTAAATTATACATTTGTGAAAGTACGGATCCTTTCCTAACCTTATAAATAGTTGTTTAAATCGCACACAGTTTCATTTGCAAAATGCAACCAGTTTGATTTGAGTAACAAGGTCATAGAAAACGCAACACATATAGAAAAACTCAAATGAGCACGAGTATCAGGTGTCACCTGGTTAACAAGGAAGGATACAAATGACAAATAAACTAACACTTCTTGCTTCAGTAGTAGCTGCATCAACTGCGATGATGGCAACATCAGCATCAGCGGCAGAAAGCACTCTGGACAAAGTCACATCTCAAGGTTTTCTAACTTGTGGTGTAAGTACCGGTCTTCCAGGGTTCTCTAACCCTAACTCAAAAGGTGAATGGGAAGGAATTGATGTTGAGTATTGTCAAGCTCTTGCAGCGGCTGTACTCGGTGACAAAACTAAAGTGAAGTATGTACCTCTTACTGCTAAAGAACGTTTTACCGCGCTTCAATCTGGCGAAATCGACGTACTATCTCGTAACACAACATGGACACTACATCGTGACACTGCTCTAGGTCTGAACTTCGTAGGCGTTAACTACTACGATGGTCAAGGCTTCATGGTTAAGAAAGAACTTGGTCTAACAAGTGCTCAAGAGCTTGATGGCGCTTCTGTATGTGTTCAATCAGGTACAACAACTGAACTTAACCTAGCCGATTACTTCCGTAACAGTGGCATGTCTTACAAGCCAGTGGTATTCGATACGGCAGCACAAACATCTAAAGGCTTCGACGCGGGTCGTTGTGATGTGCTAACGACTGACCAATCTGGTCTATACGCACTTCGCCTAAACTTAGCTGATCCTAAATCTGCACAGGTACTTCCTGAAATCATCTCTAAAGAGCCACTAGGCCCTGTTGTTCGTCAAGATGATGACAAGTGGTTCAACGTTGCTAAATGGACACTTTCAGCAATGATTAATGCGGAAGAGTACGGTATCTCTTCTAAGAATGCTGACGAAATGCTTAAGTCAAAAGATCCAAACATCAAACGTATTCTTGGTGTAGACGGTCCTAAAGGTAAAGGCCTTGGTATTCGTGACGATTGGGGTTACCAAGTCATTAAACAAGTTGGTAACTACGGTGAGAGCTTCGAACGTACTGTTGGTACAGGTTCACCACTACAGATCTCTCGTGGCGTAAACGCACTATGGAATGCGGGCGGCTTTATGTACGCTCCACCAATCCGTTAATAAATTTACAAGCATCAATTAGGGCGGACTTTTCCGCCCTATTTATTAAATGGATTTGAGGTTATAGCAGTATGAAACCTAATGAAACTATTTCTCCAGCTCAGGCAAAGCCACAGCCCAAAAGTGCCAACCTGTTTTACAACCCCACTTTTCGCTCAATTGTTTTCCAAATTCTCGCCGTCGGGGCGCTTTGTGCTTTCTTTTACACGATTGTAAATAATGCACTCACTAACTTAGATTCCCGTGGTATCGCCACTGGTTTTGATTTTTTATCCCAAGAAGCTGGTTTTGGTATCGGCTTAACACTGATTGAATACGACGAAACATTCTCATACGGTCGTACCTTCTTTATCGGTCTTCTCAATACCGCTTTGGTTTCTGTACTCGGCATCATGTTAGCCACGGTACTGGGCTTTAGTATGGGTATTGCAAGGCTCTCTTCAAATTGGTTAGTTAGCCGATTTGCAGCTATCTATATTGAGATATTCCGAAACATCCCTCTTCTGTTGCAAATCTTTTTCTGGTATTTCGCCGTTCTACAAGCCTTACCTTCTGCTCGTCAAAGCATGAGCCTTGGTGAAGCCATTTTCTTGAACGTACGTGGTTTGTACTTCCCTGCACCAGTGTTAGAGCAAGGCAGTAGCATTGTGATCGCATCATTGATTACTGGTGTAATCGCTACTTTTGTTATCAACATCTGGGCTAATAACAAACAAAAGCTAACCGGCCAACAAACACCAATGTTGCGAATTGCTGCGGCACTGATTGTGGGCTTACCGTTGGTAACTTACTTTGTTATGGGCATGCCTATCTCTGCGGAGTACCCAGTTTTGAAAGGGTTTAACTTCAAAGGCGGCATTAGCATCATCCCTGAACTAGCAGCGTTGATGCTTGCTTTAAGTATCTACACAGCAGCATTCATCGCCGAGATTGTGCGTTCAGGTATTAACGCGGTAAACCATGGGCAAACAGAGGCTGCAATGTCTCTAGGTCTCCCAAGAACACGAACCCTCAAGCTGGTGATTATTCCACAAGCATTAAGAATTATCATTCCACCATTAACCAGTCAGTATTTGAATCTGACCAAAAACTCATCACTTGCGATGGCCATTGGTTATCCCGATCTTGTGTCTGTATTTGCAGGGACAACATTGAACCAAACTGGACAAGCTATCGAAGTAATCGCGATGACAATGGGCGTCTACCTGACTCTAAGCCTATTAACATCCGCTCTAATGAACATATACAACCGCAAAGTAGCGTTGGTGGAGAGATAAGATGAGTACACATCAATTTCAACCTGATCTTCCGCCTCCAGCGAATACTGTTGGACCTGTCGGTTGGTTAAGAAAAAATCTATTTAATGGACCAATTAACAGTGTCGTCACTGTGGTCCTTGGTTATTTTGCTTTCACTTTATTGTGGGCAATAGCAGATTGGGCATTCATTAATGCTGATTGGATAGGAACAACTCGAGATGCCTGTACAAGTGATGGAGCATGTTGGGTTTTCATTAGTGTTCGTTGGGACCAATTCATGTACGGCTTCTATCCAGAAGCTGAACTGTGGCGCCCTCGCCTTTTCTACGCAACGTTAGCTATTTTTGTCGTTTTGTTAGCTTACGAAAAAACACCTAAGCGCACGTGGATTTGGTTGTTCTTCGTAAACATCTACCCGTTTATCATTGCTGGCTTACTATACGGTGGTGTATTTGGACTAGAGGTTGTTGATACCCATAAATGGGGCGGTCTATTGGTTACGCTGATCATCGCACTTGTTGGTATTGTAGTGTCACTTCCTATTGGCGTTGCATTGGCACTTGGGCGTCGTTCAGAGATGCCGATCATCCGCAGTATGTGTACTGTTTACATCGAAATTTGGCGTGGTGTACCGCTGATTACGGTTCTATTTATGGCCTCGGTAATGCTTCCGCTCTTTTTATCAGAAGGGATGGAAACCGATAAACTGATCAGAGCATTGGTTGGGGTAGTACTATTTAGTGCGGCTTATATGGCAGAGGTAATCCGCGGTGGTTTGCAAGCAATACCAAAAGGTCAATACGAAGCCGCTGATGCTTTAGGGTTGAGCTACTGGAAAAAAACAGGGCTTATCATTCTACCTCAAGCTCTTAAAATTACGATTCCTTCAATTGTGAATACCTTTATTGGTTTGTTCAAAGATACCAGTCTGGTTTTAATTATCGGTATGTTTGATGTATTGGGAATTGGCCAAGCCGCGAATACCGATCCTGAATGGCTTGGGTTTTCAACAGAAAGTTATGTATTTGTCGCGTTAGTGTTCTGGGTGTTTTGTTTTGGCATGTCGAGATACTCGATTTGGCTAGAAAACAGACTTCACACCGGTCACAAACGATAATTAACAAGATCAAGGACGTATTATGACGCAGCAAACAGAAAACAACTCTCAAGGTCTTATGATCGAGTTAAAAGACATGAACAAGTGGTACGGTGAGTTCCACGTTCTTAAAAACATCAATTTAGAAGTTAGAAAAGGCGAGAAAATTGTAATTTGTGGCCCTTCTGGTTCAGGTAAATCCACGATGATTCGCTGTATCAACCGATTAGAAGAGCACCAAAAAGGTCATATCTTCGTTTCAGGTAATGAACTGACAGAAGATCTGAAGAACATTGAAGCCGTGCGCAGAGATGTAGGTATGTGTTTTCAACACTTCAACCTATTCCCTCACCTAACGGTTTTAGAAAACTGTACTCTGGCCCCTATTTGGGTGAAGAAGATGCCGAAAGAGGAAGCCGAAGCCATCGCAATGAAATTCCTCGAACGTGTAAAAATCCCTGAGCAAGCGGATAAATTCCCAGGACAGCTTTCAGGTGGCCAACAACAACGTGTAGCAATCGCTCGTTCTTTATGCATGAACCCTCAAGTCATGTTGTTTGATGAACCAACATCGGCACTCGACCCGGAAATGGTTCGTGAAGTACTAGACGTTATGGTTGAGCTTGCAGAAGAAGGCATGACGATGTTGTGTGTAACGCACGAGATGGGTTTTGCTAAAGAAGTTGCCGACCGCGTTATCTTTATGGATGCAGGTGAAATCATAGAAGAGAACAACCCTGTCGACTTCTTTGAAAACCCACAATCGGACAGAACGCAGAACTTCTTGAGCCAAATCTTGCATCATTAATGTGTTATGATGCATAAGTTATAGAGGCGGCTTAGGTCGCCTCTTTATTTTTCAAGGTTATAGATAGTTTTTCAAAGGTTATAAATCATTAGCCAGTAACTATAAAAATTTGAACATCGAGTATTAGCGACACTTTATACGTCATTAGAAACACTTTGTTACACCTTAAGAAACACTTAACCGACTATTTTGATTATTATTTTAGGTATACAAAAGGAATGAAAGACTTGATTTTTCGAACTTTCAGCCCCATAAATGTACTAATAACTATTGAAGTCACCTTACGAGGAAGATTATGAACAGCCCTATGTTTTCACGCACAGCATCTCAAGAAAGTGCTCTGCAAACCAATAAAGTGTTGCGTAACACCTACGCACTACTGTCTATGACACTACTTTGGTCTGCTGTAGTAGCAGGCGTATCTATGGCGATGAACCTTCCTCGCCCTGGTCTTATCATTATGCTAGTTGGTTTCTACGGCCTACTGTTCCTAACAGAAAAGAACCGTGACAACAGCATGGGTCTAGTCTTCACATTCCTATTTACAGGTTTCTTAGGCTACACCATTGGTCCAATCTTAAACATGTACGTTGGCGCAGGTATGGGTGATGTCATCCTTACTGCACTTGGTGGTACAGCATTAGCATTTATGGGTGCATCAGCTTACGCACTGACGACTAAACGTGACCTTTCATTCCTTAACGGTATGCTAATGGCTGGTTTTGTTGTTCTGCTAGTAGGGATGGTTGCAAACATCTTCCTACAAATGCCTCTACTGTCTTTAGCAATGAGCGGTATGTTCATCCTATTCTCGACTGGTGTTATTTTGCTAACAACGCAAAGCATCATCCGCGGCGGTGAAACAAACTACATCTCAGCAACGATTAGCTTGTATGTTTCTATCTACAACATCTTCATCAGCCTACTAAGCATCTTAGGTATTATGAACAGCAACGACTAATCATAGTTCAT
This sequence comes from Vibrio sp. QJM3NY_26, assembly GCF_057786005.1. NCBI lineage: Bacteria > Pseudomonadati > Pseudomonadota > Gammaproteobacteria > Vibrionales > Vibrionaceae > Vibrio > Vibrio sp. QJM3NY_26. The sequence continues at coordinate 1,843,610 of NZ_CM173515.1, forward strand.
TCAAAATTGAGCCCAAGAGCCTGTCTCTTGGGCTTTTTTGTATCTATAGTTGCAATATTCCTAGAGATAACGACGATATTTCTTGAGAAAGGCAAACGTGGTCATGTACCCTATTTACTGAGTTAAACTGATTCTGGACTAAACATGTTTGAATATAATGGCAAACAAATTGAAACCGACGCTCAAGGCTACCTATTGGACTACACACAATGGGAAGAAGGTATGATTGAGATTCTTGCTCAAGACGAGGCGATTGAACTGACTGATGCGCACTTAGAAGTGGTACATTTTGTAAGAAGCTTTTACGAAGAGTTCAAAACCTCTCCGGCTGTTCGTATGCTCGTTAAAGCGATGGAAAAAGCGCACGGCCCAGAGAAAGGTAACAGTAAGTACCTATTCAAATTGTTCAAGAAAGGCCCCGCTAAACAAGCAACCAAGCTCGCGGGTTTACCTAAACCAGCAAAATGCTTGTAAAGCTTAAACAGCTTTAGGTTACTCTCAAGGTAAAAAGACAAATACTGTAGTGCGCTAGCTACAGTATTTTAAACTCATCTATACGTACATCCTGTCGCTCACTTTCTTTAACTCGATGCATCACTACTTGGTCTACTGTCGCACTCGAAGGGCCAATATTGAGCCATGCGTGGAACTTCTCTATTTCCTTACCCTTTCCGACAGCTAACACTTCAACTCGGCCATCATTTAGGTTCTTTGCATAGCCTGAAATGCCCAGAGCTTGTGCCTGCCTACTGGTGTGATAGCGAAAACCAACACACTGAACTACGCCTGATACGACAAAAATATATTGTGAACTTTCCATAACGTTGCCTCATAAATTGTATGAATGATATAGTTGCGACTCTATTCATTCACCGCTTATTGGTGGACTTACTTCGAGTATAACGATTATGAAAGAAATCCCATTTCGTTGGATTGACAAATATCTCATTCACCTAAAAATCCAAGAAAAGTTCTATCTACTCTTCTTATTACCTCTTCTCGCCCTGGTTATATTAACTCTTGTTTTAGGTAGCGCCGCAGACTCTTTACTTGCTCATCTTTATCAAGAAGAAATGCTCTTGATGAAAGGACTTATCGAAGCGGGTCAACTGACGAAAGATCAAGTTGCTCAACTTGTCAGTAATTCTGAAACCATCTCTTTAGGCTATGGTGTTGGTTCCGTCTCAGTTATGAACGGTGCATTCAGCTTGGTTGCGAACCATGACCAAAACTTATGGTCAGCTCTATCTACGACTCAGGTTTCAATTATCGCAGTAACCCTAACGCTTATCGCGCTAGGTGTTTACTACATCATGACTTTCATCGGTGGCGCAATGTTCTCTATGAACAAAGCGTTAAGCACGCTAGCGAGTGGTGATCTCACCTGCCGTATGAACTACTTCCTTGTTCGTGATGAGTTCAGTGAAATCGCAATTACTATTGATAAAGTAGCAGAACGTGAACAAAACATGGTTCTATCAATCCAAGAGTCTGTCGCACTCATGCAGCAGATCAGTTCTGACTTAAACCAGTCGACACAACAGAGCTCAGACATCTCGGGTAACCAACAAGAACACCTGAATAGTTTAGCAAGTGCAACGGAACAAATGGCAGCTACGATTCGTGAAGTCGCTACCCTTGCTCATGAGTCTAGCTCTCAAACTATGGACGCTCGCGGTGTTGCACAGAGTGGCCAAGTAAAAGTTTCAAATACATTAGAATCTATCTCAAGCCTATCTCAAGAAATTCAATCAGCTTCGCAAGCGGTAGAAGAGCTTGATGCTAACGCAGCGCAAATTGATGAAGTGGTCGCAACCATCAATGGCATCTCTGAACAAACTAACCTATTAGCCCTGAATGCTGCCATTGAGGCTGCACGTGCTGGCGAGCAAGGTCGTGGATTTGCTGTTGTTGCCGATGAAGTCCGTGCCCTTGCCGGCCGTACTCAACAAGCAACGGTTGAAATCCAGAGCATGATCGAATCATTACAACGTAACAGCCAATCACTGACAAAATTGATGGAAGTGACTGTTAGCAATGCTAACGAAGGTCAAACATTGATGTCGGAAGTAAACGTTGAGATTGGATCGTTAGCTGAAAAGAACCAATCTATTTCTGATAGCAGCACTCAAATTGCTACTGCTGCTGAAGAGCAAGGTGTTGTTGCTGACAACATTGCACAAAGTGTTGAAGAGATTCGTCATCAATCAGACAGCATCTGTGAAATGATCAGTAAGAGTAATGTAAATGTTGACCAACTTCGTAAGCAAAGCGATATGATGGAAGGTTTGCTGACAGGTCTTAAAGCTTAATACTGACATCTAACCACTATGTGTTAATTAATCATTGCTAGGGCTGCTTCTGCAGCCCTTTCTTATTTGCTTTTCCCTTGTACTTCCCCGACAATACCCCTCCTTCAAATTCAACAAACAGAGTAAATTATGACTCCTTCAATTCATCTAGCTAAAGGCCGAGATAAATCACTACGCCGTAAACACCCTTGGGTATTTTCACGCGGTATCGATAAGGTCGAAGGCGAACCACAACAAGGTGAAACTGTAGACATATATGCTCAAAATGGTCAGTGGCTCGCAAAGGCAGCTTACTCACCAGAATCTCAAATTCGCGCTCGTGTTTGGACATTTGAAAAAGAAGAAATCAATAAAGCGTTTTTCATCAAAAGATTTAAAGACGCACAATCACTACGTGACGATATCATCGAACGTGACGGCCTAACGGGGTACCGATTAACAGCGGCTGAATCTGACGGCCTGCCAGGTATTACTATCGACAAGTACCAAGACTTCTTAGTTTGCCAACTACTGAGTGCTGGCGCGGAATTCAACAAAAGCGTTATCGTTGAAGCTTTAGTTGAATGCTTCCCTGAATGTAATATTTACGAACGCTCTGACGTAGCTGTTCGTAAAAAAGAAGGTTTAGAGCAAACCGTCGGCGTACTGCATGGCGAAGAGCCGCCTAAGTCAGTAGTGATTGAAGAAAACGGCGTGAAGATCAGCGTGAACATTATGGAAGGCCACAAAACGGGCTTCTACATGGACCAACGTGATAGTCGCAAAGAATCTATGAAGTACGTTAAAGGCAAAGATGTCCTTAACTGTTTCTCATACACCGGTGGCTTTGGCCTTTACGCACTTAAAGGCGACGCGAAGCGTGTGATCAACGCAGACGTATCTCAACTCGCTCTTGATACTGCTAAGTTCAACGCTGAACTTAACGAGTTTGATATCTCGAAAAAGCGTGCTGTATTCCTAAACGCTGACGTATTCAAACTACTTCGCGAATACCGTGACCAGGGCACTAAGTTTGACGTAGTGATCATGGATCCACCAAAGTTTGTTTCAAGCAAAAACAACCTAACTTCAGGCGCTAACGGCTACAAAGACGTTAACATGCTAGCAATGCAAATCCTGAAGCCAGGTGGAACACTACTCACCTACTCTTGCTCAGGTTTGATGGGGGCTGACTTATTCCAAAAGATCATTGCTGATGCCGCTCTAGATGCGGGCAGAACAGTGAAGTTTGTTGAACGCTTCGAGCAAGCTGCTGATCACTTGATCGATACAGCTTACCCTGAAGGTTTCTACCTAAAAGGTTTTGCTTGTAAGGTACTTTAATTTTTGTGCTTTAGAATCTAGCTTTTATAGCAAAACAGACGTATTAAAAAAGGGCCTTTCGGCCCTTTTTTGTTATTGGTCTGGTAAGTTCACAAAGAGTTGATTAACCAAGTTGCTCAAATCACTGCTTATCACGCTGCCATCACCTTGAGCATTCACAGAGTCAAACTGATTCCCCGTATTATCAAGTACAATCGTTTGTGTTTGACCTCCACTATTCGCATCTTCAGAAATAGTAATAACCAAATCCTTATCACCGCCCCCGTTATCGACTTTCTCAATAGTGATATGCTCAAGAAGATCAGACATTGAATTTTCCGTTGGCAATAATTGTGAAATATCTAGGTGGTCTTCACCTAAAGCGAAATCAGTAATCGTATCAACATCACCTTGGAACGGTTCATCAACCCATTGGAACAGGTCATCGCCGTCACCTCCAACTAAGATATCGTCACCTAATCCACCGATAAGCGTATCTTCACCACCTTGACCATAGAGAATGTCATCACCTAATCCACCGGTAATGGTATCATCGCCACCACGCGTATCACTGTCTGCGTTAAACAACTCATGGTTATCTTTAACATATTCGTAGATTTCCATGTCTGTAGGTTCTGCACCATTCAACATCTGTAAGAACGTTGTTAGAGCTTCCATACCCGAACCATCAGCTAACGCATCTGGACGAACAAGGCCATTATCATCCCATGGCAAGTTATCAGTATTGATAACATCACCAAACAAAATATCGTTACCGGCACCGCCGCTTAGATCATCACTACCTACAGGCAGTAGCGTGATTTCGTTGCTACCTTCCTCAAGTGCAGCATCTAAGCCTTGACTTGACTGAACGATTTCAACGTCGCCTGTCGTACTTGTTACTGTCTTGATTGCAAAGTTGTCTAAGTATACGTCTGCCGTGTAACCGCTTTGATCTTCATAAACAGAGAGTACTAACTGGTACTTACCTTCATGAAGTAGATCTGTTTCAATCGAGCCAGTACTACTTCCAGATGAGACACTTACCCATGCTTGAGCTTGTTCATCAAATTTCTGAACACTCCACCCAAACGTATCGCCGCCACCGAAATAGCTACCCTGTGATGCGTCGAATGTCAGTACTGACGCTTCGCCGCTAGCAACAACAAACTCAGGGCTGGTCATTGAAGCTGAGCTATTAATGTCACCCGTATCGGTTAGCAAGATGCTTGAGCTAGTCAGTACTGCTGTGCCACCGGAAACCGCAAAGTTCTCAAGGCTCCAAGATTCACCTGTACTAGAGCTAAAGTTTGCAAGTTGCGTTGTAGTTGATGAATACGTGTACGAAGAACCATTATCACTAACGAAGTGTTCTAATATTTCAGAATCAATACCATCTCCGATACCTATCGTTCTAACTTTTGATACATCCGCTAGCTCATCGAAAGCAGTAACAGAGTCAGCAAACTCATCAAACTGGGTGGTAGAGCCGCTGTTGTTTGAACTGTTCGACACAGTTGGTTTCCCATCAGTTAAGAAGAACGTTAAGTTTTCATAACTCGACGGTTGATCATCATCAGCAAACCAATCTTTAGCTGAATCAAAAGCAGCCTCGTAGTTAGTTGCGCCATCCGCAGTCAAATCATTGATCGCTGAGTTAACTGTCTGCTCTAAGTCTGACTCTTCTAAGTTATGCAAGTCTATTTCTATACTCGCGCTCGCCTCGAAACCAATTAACGCCAAATTAATAATACCGGGATGAGACGCAATATCTGCCAACATAGCAATGAGTGAAGCTTTAACCACGGCTAACTTAGATTGGCTACTGTTGTTATTGAGTGCGTCTCTCATACTGCCTGAAGTATCGACTACTAAAGCAATATTGTAGTTGGTTGGTGCAACAGAGTTATCAACTACACCACCAGTATCACCTAGCAATACATCATCACCATCAAAACCAATAATTGTATTATCGCCATTCGTGCTTTCACTTGCCGTAAAGATCGTTCCGGTTTGAGTATCTGCGTACATTTCTGAATCTAATGCATGACCTTGATCATCAACTTCTTGAGCGCCGGCGGTAACCGTTAGTACTGGTGTAGTATTTACAGGCGCTTCAACAATCACAGTCAGCTTACCTTCGCTATCAAGTTCACTAGGCTCAATAACCCAAGTACCATCTGCTTGCTTAGTACCTATAGATAAAACTACATCACTTGGTACGTCGCTAATCACGAGTGAAGTTACTTGCTCGCTACCGTCGTTATCATATAAGTCGATATCGATGCTTAACTCAAATACCTCAGAAACCTTAGTCAATTGACCGTCTGACACATCAAACTTACCATCCTGTAGATATAACGTTTCAAGGCCATAAAAATCATGATTCGCCAAGATATTGTTATCTGGATCACCATCTACGTCTTTTATTAAGCGGAAGTCCCAAGGTTGACCATTACCAGAAACATATTCAAGTTCGGAAGAAGAGGCAGGCAAATACGCTACGTCTGTTCCATCTAAACCACGATAGGCCGTTGTACGGTCAGAGTTCTGAGATACTAAAATATCGTCTCCACTGTCAGATATCGAGTCGCCTCGAAGCTCTATCGAACCACCATCAAGGGCACTACCTACCAAAATATCGTCTCCGGCACCACCATCAATTATGTCGTTAACGGACGATCCACCCAGTAATATATCGTTACCTTCACCACCGTTTGCTAAATAATGGGTTCCAGATCCATATTCGATAAGATCGCCTAAGTTAGTACCAGCCACCTGTGTTCCATCAGTAACAATGTTGGCTCCATCGCCATACAAACTATTATTATAACTAGCCTGGCCTGTACTTTGCACTTGAGATACAAAGCTTAAGACATCATCTGAGACTCCAGAACTCAACGCAGCTAAGTCTGCAGAAACAACTAGCCCATTACTAATTGGAGTAACTGATGTAGTAACAACTGCCGTATCAGTAAGACCAGAGCTATCAACGATTGTATACGTAAATGACGCACTACCCGTTACATTACTGTTTGGCGTGAAGGTTATTTCACCACTGTTCTGATCATATGACACAGTTCCATCAGCCGAACTAAACCCATCGGCGACAATAGTAAAACTATCACCTGTATTTGGATCATAATCATTAGCAACAAGAAGTGACGAGTCTACAGTCAAAGATTCACCCTCTCGTACAGATAGAACATCGCCAATCAATGGGAAGTCGTTTAAATCGTGCTCACCATTGTTGTAATTACCATTACCATCTACAGTACCCAAATTAATATCTAGATTAGCAGCACCACCTTGGTCCCAATAAACGACTTCAATTGAGTGGTAACCCGAACTATCGATAGTAAATGAATCATGAAGGGTTGTTGTAGAAGATTGATTTTGGTCGACCGTTGCCACCGCAACACCATCAATCAGAATGGTATAACCATCATCTGCTGTAACTTTAAATGCAAAGTCCCCTTGCTCTAGATAAATAGAGCCGCTCATCTTAATGACACCATCTGTGTGATCAGCAACAGAACCTTCTAACGATGAAGCATCACTGTTCAAGAAGTCTTCAAATTGAGCCTGTGAACTTAAGCCATTAGTATTTCCATTCAGGGTGTAATTAATGTCTCTAGCTTCAAACGTAAGATCTGCATCTTGGCTTGATATGACATTTAATGCGTCTTGAACAGAGTCTATATTACCGTTAATACTATCATTAGAGCCGTAATAGTAACCAGATAGGCCACCGAACATAGATACTGTATCGTCTTGTGCAACGGGAGATTGTCCCGCCGAATTATCTGTAATTGTTAACTGAGCAGTTTCGTCACTCAGCAGACCTCCTGAGTCTACCGATTTATAATCTATTTCTTCAGTAAGTTCCGCACTGACTACATCGACTCCTTTCAATGTAATATTTGAGTTCTTATCGGGGTCATCTGAACCGTCTTGCGTAGTGAAAACTCGCAACTCAGTAAATCCATCAGGAACAGAGACATTAACAGTAGCATTACCATTATTGTCGATAGAAAGAGCATGATCGCCAGTTTCGTCACTATCAAAATAGAAAGTACCAACTACATTACCGTCTGAATCAAGCGCGAGGACATTAATACGACCTCCAGCAGTATTTCCGGCATTATAATTTCCGAATACACTACCAAAATCAATATTGGCTTCTGTAATGGTTGCACCAGATTGAGAATAATCAACAGAGATATATTCCTGATTGCCACCGTTAACTACATCCAACTCTCCGCTAGTTGAATTCGCATTAGTTGAGACACCAAAGCCATCCTCTTGGTTTTGACTGTCGTAAACCAAATAAGAGTTTGTATCGACTACATTAGCGTCGGTTGGGGAGCTACCGTCGTAAATACCAGAACTTATGATTACGCTCCCTTGTAGATAACTTACGCTGCTGGATCCATTATTAACTTGGTTTGCGAAAGTACTAGCTACGAAATCAAGTTTATCTACCGCGTTGGGATCTTGTTCATATTCGACTTGAGCATCACTACTGATTATATCTCCAGCTTCAATCAGTACTTTGCCGCCACCACTAACGTCGTAAAGGTTACCGAATAGAGGCTCTTCAAGAATCTTCACATCAACTGACGCTCCGGAAGCATCATCTTCTACATCGCCTACGTTATCTTGACTGCCCGATTGGCCACCATCAAATGTGAAGAACGCTTCGTCTTGGTTGTCTAGGGTTACCGAAAAATCAAGGGCCGTTGGCAAGTCGTTGGTGCCCGTCACTGTGATGGTGGCCGTCGAGGTGATTGGCGTGCCCGTTTCGTCACTCATGGTGTACGTCACGACCACTTCTTCTTCCACGCCATTGGCTAGGTGATCGAAGTCTGCCGCCGTGGCCGTAAAGACCAACTTGCCATCAACGATGCTCACCGTGCCTTTGTCTGACGCCACGGTATCAAGTGTCAGTGTCGCACCGTCATCTAAGTCGGTATCGTTCGCCAGCACATCCACTGTCACGCTGTTGTTTTCATTCACAACGTCCGTATCAACGTTTGCCGTTGGCAAGTCGTTGGTGCCCGTCACTGTGATGGTGGCCGTCGAGGTGATTGGCGTGCCCGTTTCGTCACTCATGGTGTACGTCACGACCACTTCTTCTTCCACGCCATTGGCTAGGTGATCGAAGTCTGCCGCCGTGGCCGTAAAGACCAACTTGCCATCAACGATGCTCACCGTGCCTTTGTCTGACGCCACGGTATCAAGTGTCAGTGTCGCACCGTCATCTAAGTCGGTATCGTTCGCCAGCACATCCACTGTCACGCTGTTGTTTTCATTCACAACGTCCGTATCAACGTTTGCCGTTGGCAAGTCGTTGGTGCCCGTCACTGTGATGGTGGCCGTCGAGGTGATTGGCGTGCCCGTTTCGTCACTCATGGTGTACGTCACGACCACTTCTTCTTCCACGCCATTGGCTAGGTGATCGAAGTCTGCCGCCGTGGCCGTAAAGACCAACTTGCCATCAACGATGCTCACCGTGCCTTTGTCTGACGCCACGGTATCAAGTGTCAGTGTCGCACCGTCATCTAAGTCGGTATCGTTCGCCAGCACATCCACTGTCACGCTGTTGTTTTCATTCACAACGTCCGTATCAACGTTTGCCGTTGGCAAGTCGTTGGTGCCCGTCACTGTGATGGTGGCCGTCGAGGTGATTGGCGTGCCCGTTTCGTCACTCATGGTGTACGTCACGACCACTTCTTCTTCCACGCCATTGGCTAGGTGATCGAAGTCTGCCGCCGTGGCCGTAAAGACCAACTTGCCATCAACGATGCTCACCGTGCCTTTGTCTGACGCCACGGTATCAAGTGTCAGTGTCGCACCGTCATCTAAGTCGGTATCGTTCGCCAGCACATCCACTGTCACGCTGTTGTTTTCATTCACAACGTCCGTATCAACGTTTGCCGTTGGCAAGTCGTTGGTGCCCGTCACTGTGATGGTGGCCGTCGAGGTGATTGGCGTGCCCGTTTCGTCACTCATGGTGTACGTCACGACCACTTCTTCTTCCACGCCATTGGCTAGGTGATCGAAGTCTGCCGCCGTGGCCGTAAAGACCAACTTGCCATCAACGATGCTCACCGTGCCTTTGTCTGACGCCACGGTATCAAGTGTCAGTGTCGCACCGTCATCTAAGTCGGTATCGTTCGCCAGCACATCCACTGTCACGCTGTTGTTTTCATTCACAACGTCCGTATCAACGTTTGCCGTTGGCAAGTCGTTGGTGCCCGTCACTGTGATGGTGGCCGTCGAGGTGATTGGCGTGCCCGTTTCGTCACTCATGGTGTACGTCACGACCACTTCTTCTTCCACGCCATTGGCTAGGTGATCGAAGTCTGCCGCCGTGGCCGTAAAGACCAACTTGCCATCAACGATGCTCACCGTGCCTTTGTCTGACGCCACGGTATCAAGTGTCAGTGTCGCACCGTCATCTAAGTCGGTATCGTTCGCCAGCACATCCACTGTCACGCTGTTGTTTTCATTCACAACGTCCGTATCAACGTTTGCCGTTGGCAAGTCGTTGGTGCCCGTCACTGTGATGGTGGCCGTCGAGGTGATTGGCGTGCCCGTTTCGTCACTCATGGTGTACGTCACGACCACTTCTTCTTCCACGCCATTGGCTAGGTGATCGAAGTCTGCCGCCGTGGCCGTAAAGACCAACTTGCCATCAACGATGCTCACCGTGCCTTTGTCTGACGCCACGGTATCAAGTGTCAGTGTCGCACCGTCATCTAAGTCGGTATCGTTCGCCAGCACATCCACTGTCACGCTGTTGTTTTCATTCACAACGTCCGTATCAACGTTTGCCGTTGGCAAGTCGTTGGTGCCCGTCACTGTGATGGTGGCCGTCGAGGTGATTGGCGTGCCCGTTTCGTCACTCATGGTGTACGTCACGACCACTTCTTCTTCCACGCCATTGGCTAGGTGATCGAAGTCTGCCGCCGTGGCCGTAAAGACCAACTTGCCATCAACGATGCTCACCGTGCCTTTGTCTGACGCCACGGTATCAAGTGTCAGTGTCGCACCGTCATCTAAGTCGGTATCGTTCGCCAGCACATCCACTGTCACGCTGTTGTTTTCATTCACAACGTCCGTATCAACGTTTGCCGTTGGCAAGTCGTTGGTGCCCGTCACTGTGATGGTGGCCGTCGAGGTGATTGGCGTGCCCGTTTCGTCACTCATGGTGTACGTCACGACCACTTCTTCTTCCACGCCATTGGCTAGGTGATCGAAGTCTGCCGCCGTGGCCGTAAAGACCAACTTGCCATCAACGATGCTCACCGTGCCTTTGTCTGACGCCACGGTATCAAGTGTCAGTGTCGCACCGTCATCTAAGTCGGTATCGTTCGCCAGCACATCCACTGTCACGCTGTTGTTTTCATTCACAACGTCCGTATCAACGTTTGCCGTTGGCAAGTCGTTGGTGCCCGTCACTGTGATGGTGGCCGTCGAGGTGATTGGCGTGCCCGTTTCGTCACTCATGGTGTACGTCACGACCACTTCTTCTTCCACGCCATTGGCTAGGTGATCGAAGTCTGCCGCCGTGGCCGTAAAGACCAACTTGCCATCAACGATGCTCACCGTGCCTTTGTCTGACGCCACGGTATCAAGTGTCAGTGTCGCACCGTCATCTAAGTCGGTATCGTTCGCCAGCACATCCACTGTCACGCTGTTGTTTTCATTCACAACGTCCGTATCAACGTTTGCCGTTGGCAAGTCGTTGGTGCCCGTCACTGTGATGGTGGCCGTCGAGGTGATTGGCGTGCCCGTTTCGTCACTCATGGTGTATGTCACGACCACTTCTTCTTCCACGCCATTGGCTAGGTGATCGAAGTCTGCCGCCGTGGCCGTAAAGACCAACTTGCCATCAACGATGCTCACCGTGCCTTTGTCTGACGCCACGGTATCAAGTGTCAGTGTCGCACCGTCATCTAAGTCGGTATCGTTCGCCAGCACATCCACTGTCACGCTGTTGTTTTCATTCACAACGTCCGTATCAACGTTTGCCGTTGGCAAGTCGTTGGTGCCCGTCACTGTGATGGTGGCCGTCGAGGTGATTGGCGTGCCCGTTTCGTCACTCATGGTGTACGTCACGACCACTTCTTCTTCCACGCCATTGGCTAGGTGATCGAAGTCTGCCGCCGTGGCCGTAAAGACCAACTTGCCATCAACGATGCTCACCGTGCCTTTGTCTGACGCCACGGTATCAAGTGTCAGTGTCGCACCGTCATCTAAGTCGGTATCGTTCGCCAGCACATCCACTGTCACGCTGTTGTTTTCATTCACAACGTCCGTATCAACGTTTGCCGTTGGCAAGTCGTTGGTGCCCGTCACTGTGATGGTGGCCGTCGAGGTGATTGGCGTGCCCGTTTCGTCACTCATGGTGTACGTCACGACCACTTCTTCTTCCACGCCATTGGCTAGGTGATCGAAGTCTGCCGCCGTGGCCGTAAAGACCAACTTGCCATCAACGATGCTCACCGTGCCTTTGTCTGACGCCACGGTATCAAGTGTCAGTGTCGCACCGTCATCTAAGTCGGTATCGTTCGCCAGCACATCCACTGTCACGCTGTTGTTTTCATTCACAACGTCCGTATCAACGTTTGCCGTTGGCAAGTCGTTGGTGCCCGTCACTGTGATGGTGATCTTTTGGATGTCGGTACCACCGTTGCCATCGTCTACTAAGACTGTCGTTTCAACGTCTGTCGTCTCGCCGACTGCTAGTGAATCGTAAGCATCATTCGTTGGATTGAACGTCCAAGTATTTCCTGTCAACGTGAAACCTGCTGGCGTTTCACCAGACACGCTGTAAGTCAGAGTGTCGCCATCCACATCAGTTGCCGTCACGGTGCCACGAATCTCTTCACCACCTTCGGTCGTGCCTGTCTCAACATTCGCCGCCGCAACTGGGGCATCGTTGACTGGATTCACACCCACACTTACCGTCAGCGTATCAGTTCCGCCTTTGCCATCAGACACAACGACCGTGAAGCTGTCACTGCCGTTGTAGTCTTCGTTTGGTGTGTAGGTCCAGTTGCCGTTTTCATCAACTGTCACTGAACCATTCGATGGATCGCTGCCTTTTGAGAAGCTTAGTGAGTCATTGTCACCATCTGATGCAGAAAGAGAACCGCTAACTGGCGTATCTTCGTCAGTCGTGACTGCAACACTGTCACCGAGTGGATCGCCATTATCATCAATTAGGGTTGGAGCATCGTTGACTGGATTCACTCCCACATTCACTATCAGCGTATCCGTACCACCTTGACCGTCAGAGACGATAACCGTGAAGCTGTCGCTGCCGTTGTAGTCTTCGTTTGGTGTGTAGGTCCAGTTGCCGTTTTCATCAACTGTCACTGACCCATTCGATGGATCGCTGCCTTTTGAGAAGCTTAGTGAGTCATTGTCACCATCTGATGCAGAAAGAGAACCGCTAACTGGCGTATCTTCGTCAGTCGTGACTGCAACACTGTCACCGAGTGGGTCGCTATTACCATCAACCAGGATTGGTGCATCGTTGACTGGATTCACACCCACATTCACTGTCAGCGTATCAGTCCCGCCCTGGCCGTCAGAGACAATGACCATGAAGCTGTCACTGCCGTTGTAGTCTTCGTTTGGTGTGTAGGTCCAGTTGCCGTTTTCATCAACTGTCACTGAACCATTAGATGGATCACTGCCTTTAGAGAAGCTTAATGAGTCGTTATCGTCGTCTGATGCGGACAGTGAGCCGCTCACTGGCGTGTCTTCATCGGTGGTTACCGCCACGCTGTCGCCAAGTGGATCGCCATTGCCATCAACCAGCGTTGGTGCATCGTTGACTGGATTCACACCCACACTTACCGTCAGCGTATCAGTTCCGCCTTTGCCATCAGACACAACGACCGTGAAGCTGTCACTGCCGTTGTAGTCTTCGTTTGGTGTGTAGCTCCAGTTGCCGTTTTCATCAACAGTCACTGACCCATTAGACGGATCGCTGCCTTTTGAGAAGCTTAGTGAGTCATTGTCACCATCTGATGCAGAAAGAGAACCGCTAACTGGCGTATCTTCGTCAGTCGTGACTGCAACACTGTCACCGAGTGGGTCGCCATTACCATCAACCAGGATTGGTGCATCGTTGACTGGATTCACACCCACATTCACTGTCAGTGTATCAGTCCCGCCCTGGCCGTCAGAGACAATAACCGTGAAGCTGTCGCTGCCGTTGTAATCTTCGTTTGGTGTGTAGCTCCAGTTGCCGTTTTCATCAACAGTCACTGACCCATTAGACGGATCGCTGCCTTTTGAGAAGCTTAGCGAGTCGTTATCGTCGTCTGATGCAGAAAGAGAACCGCTAACTGGCGTATCTTCGTCAGTCGTGACTGCAACACTGTCACCGAGTGGGTCGCTATTACCATCAACCAGGATTGGTGCATCGTTGACTGGATTCACACCCACATTCACTGTCAGCGTATCAGTCCCGCCCTGGCCGTCAGAGACAATAACCGTGAAGCTGTCGCTGCCGTTGTAATCTTCGTTTGGTGTGTAGGTCCAGTTGCCGTTTTCATCAACAGTCACTGACCCATTAGACGGATCGCTGCCTTTTGAGAAGCTTAACGAGTCGTTATCGTCATCTGATGCGGACAGTGAGCCGCTCACTGGTGTGTCTTCATCGGTGGTTACCGCCACGCTGTCGCCAAGTGGGTCGCCATTACCATCAACCAGCGTTGGCGCATCATTAACTGGGGTAACGCCAACATTCACAGTGATCGTATCAGTGCCACCTTGACCATCTGAAACCACGACTGAGAAACTATCATTGCCGTTGAAGTCATTATCTGGTGTGTACGTCCAACTACCGTCGTTATTTAGAACAACTGAGCCATTGTTTGGGGATTGAGAAAGCGAGAACGTCAAAGCATCACTGTCTTCGTCAAGGGCATTTAGAACACCATTAACAGGTGTATCTTCATCTGTCGTAAAGGTGACGACGTCACTAGCTTCAGCATTGTTTGAGTCAACAAAAGATGGGTTGCTGTTTAAAGGCGTTGCTGCTTCAGTCAATGAACGATAAGCGTCAAGTAGGCTTAGGCTTTGAGTGCGAGATAAGCCCAATGATTCGAAACCCGTAGTAACGAACTCTGTACCAGGAATGGTTTCTTCACCATCACGTTCAATAGTTCCGCTAGAAGCCAAACTTGAACCATTTTGACCAGCAGCGGTAGCGAATTCCTCACCTAGCTCGGTCGGGTCTTGACCTTCTTCTAATGCGGCAAAGATATTCGCAATATCTTGGTCGAGCTCAATTTCGCCTTCTTCTGATGAGAAGCGTTTTGCCGATACCTGAGGTTCATTGGACCCGTTCTGAGATTCAAGAACGACATCCCCTGCTTGTAGTGGTTGGCCGTCTTCTAAGACTTTAATCGTACCATCTACCGAGATAACAATGCGCTGGCCAAGTGCTAATGCACCACCCAAATTCAATGTTGTCATGTCCATATAAACCCCTAAAAAAGCATTTCTTGTCATTAACGTCAAAATAGTGACATTATATTTATAATATTAGTTAAAATATAACACTTAAAGTCATATAATTCCTAGTTATGAATCTAGTATTTAACAACTTGAGTGACAAGCTAATGACGGTGATCACATCGCATAACAATCTTAGTGCTCACACCAGTAATATAAGTTATTGTGTTTGCGGAAAATAGTAGATTTAAAAACGTAAGATTGACGTGTCTAAAAACACCATAAACGCACGCTGATCGGTTAACATTTTGACAACCATTTGCGAACGCCAGCTTAGCGATCGTAATTTTTTTGGCGGTTCATCTAAATTTCGTATATAACAGCACAAATTCAAGACTTAGATGCGAGCTAATTTTAGGGAGATGCACATTGAATAGGCTTCAAAAGACAACATTAGGGTTAGCTATAAGTATGAGCTTACCGACGACAGCACAAACCCTAGAGCAAGCCGTTGCCTTCACTTTAGAAAGTAATCCTGAAATCAAAAGTGCTTATAATGAATATGTCAGTAAGCGATATCTTAATGATGCTTCTGGTGGTGCTTATCGTCCAAGTATAGATTTGGATGGAGGCATTGGTTACGAGCATACCGATCTAGCAACTAACTCAAGCACGACCGATCTGACTCGGAAAGAAGCGACAATTACGCTAACTCAGCTTATCTGGGATGGGGCTAATACATCGAATGATATTGACCGTACCGCGGCTGATGCAGAATCAGTGCGTTATCAATTGATATCTAATGCTCAAGATATCGCATTAGAAGTGACCAAAGTTTATCTCGATGCGGTAAAAGCCTATGAAGTGCTTTCACTCTCTGAAAACAACCTCGCAACCCACAAAAAAATATACAGCGATATTCGCAAGCGTGTTGAGTCAGGTATTGGCTCAACGGCAGATATGTCACAGGTAGAAGCACGTATTGCTAAAGCGCACGGTAATTTACTTGCGGCGCAAAACAACCTTTTTGACACTCATACACAAT
Organism: Vibrio sp. QJM3NY_26; assembly: GCF_057786005.1. NCBI lineage: Bacteria > Pseudomonadati > Pseudomonadota > Gammaproteobacteria > Vibrionales > Vibrionaceae > Vibrio > Vibrio sp. QJM3NY_26. The sequence goes on from NZ_CM173515.1 coordinate 1,859,753, forward strand.
TCAAAAGGCTTGTGGGTCAATCTCCGTTAGGGTTAACCTTCCCTCGCGCAGATGCAGGCGCTATCCCTTACACGGTTGATGGCGCATTAGCAAAAGCGTTTAATCAGCACCCAGTAATTAAGATTGCACAAGCCGATGTAGACTCAGCGAAATTTCAATACAAGCAATCTAAGAGCACCAACTACCCAACGGTTTCTTTTGAAGCCGCTCAAACCTGGCGCGATGATGCCGGTGGCACTCCAGGCAGCAGTGACGAGTTTTCTGCGATGGTTCGTTTAAGATACAACCTTTACAACGGCGGTTCAGACCAAGACCGTGCAGAAAGTGCCGCTTATCAACTAAACAAAGCGAAAGACCTTCGTGAAAGTACGTTCCGAAACGTAGAAGAAAGTTTACGCCTTTCTTGGAGTGCCCTTGATTTAACCGTTCAACAAAAAGAGTTCTTGTCAGATCACGTAGACTCGGCATCAGACACCGTTATCTCTTATGAGAAACAATACCGCATCGGTAAACGTACCCTTCTCGATTTGCTTAACACCGAGAACGAACTATTCGAAGCCCGCAAGGGCTATCTGGATGCCAAATACGACGAACAATACGCGAAATACCGAGTAATGAATGCAACAGGAAACCTGTTAACTGGATTACGCGTCGAAACCCCTCAAGAATGGAATGAAAAGGTAGAATACTAATGAAGCTGATAAAGACTGTATTTCCGCTTTGTCTCATGATTGCCTCTGCCAACGTTTTAGCTGAAACAAGCAATGAAGAATTTGAATATCGAGCTCTTCCAGACATCACGCAAATTTATGATCTCGAAGATGATGATAATGACGGCGTAATTAACGCGCGAGATCTATGTCCCGATACGCAAATTGGTGCAGAGATCGATAACGACGGTTGTGGTTCATATTTTGAATCGTCAGAAAAGAAAGAGCTCCACATACTCTTTGCTAATAACTCTACGGAAATTAACCCTGTTTTCCTAGGGCAGATACGCCAGATGGCTGCGTTTTTGAAGCGTTACGAGGGTACATCGATTGAGTTACAAGGTTATGCCAGCAAAGTCGGCAATGCCAAACACAATTTAAAACTGTCAAAAGAGCGAGCATCCCACGTAAGACGTGCCCTTATCAGTAATGGTATTCAACCATCTCGAGTCAATATCGTGGGTCATGGCGACTCTGAATTCAGCAGTGATGACAGCCAAGTTAATCACGCACTACATCGAAAAGTTGTCGCTTCCGTTGTTGGATTTAAAGGCAACATCAAAGAAGAGTGGCACATCTTCACCAAAATAAAAAAGTAGGCTCTATCCTGCGCTTACCATACTGAAACGTGATCTTTAGTTAACGTTTCAGTATGGTGATAATTCCTTGAATAGCATGTACCTAAGCCGTCTATAATGTTAATCTTGCGTCGTTATCAACATAGAGAATTAATCCATGAGCAAACTAACAGCTGATACTCAAGCAAATCTAGAACTTTTCGTTTCTGAAACACAAGAAACTAAACTGGTATGGGGCCTTCGCAATGAAGAAGGTTGGCTAGCATGTGACTCAAGTGAATTCGAAAGCAGCGAAGTGATGCCTTTTTGGTCTTCAAAAGAAGATGCTCAGACTCACAACGTTGAAGAGTGGGCTGACTTCGAAGTATTAGAAATTCCACTAGATATCTTTGTAGAAGATTGGTTACTGACTCTAGCTGAAGACGGCGTTCTTGTTGGTATTAACTGGAATGCAACATTAGAAGGCAAAGAACTTGAGCCTTCTGACCTAGCGAAATTATACATCTAATTTCCGATATCGGTCGTGCGAACAGTACGACCGATACACCTCTGATAAATATCAATAAATTGGAGACTTACTTCGCATAACCTCCTACCCATACCATTCAAAATTTGAAGCAACATCAAAATAATAATAGAATATCGTTCTTTATCTGATAGATCGTTTCTTGTGACTCACTCTGTTTTTATTGCCCTTCTACTGTTCATTAGCTTTTATTCTCATGGCCAAGTATCAACACAAGATCGTCACCAGGACTCTCCTTTCAACTCATCCAATTTGGATTCAAACACGACTCCAAATGCTGATTGGAATACACTCTATCTCTCGACTATAACTCATTCCCCATCGCGTGCGTTAAACATGCTGCAAACCCGTTACATTGGCTCAACCGTCTATGGGGATAAGCTTTACCTTTCATCTTTGTTATACCAATACATGAGCCACCGAGATCAACCGTTCTATGGAATCGCTTCAAACGACAGTGAGTACCAAGCGATTGAACAAACGTTTATTTCTGCTTTGATGAAAGATGGCCAAGGCCAATATGAAGAAGCGCAACAAAGCTTTCTGACACTATTGGCGAAGATGCAATCACGCAGTGATTTGACTGGAAAAGCCCTACTAAAATATCAGCTATGCCGCTCTCTTAACGAGCAAGCTAAATATCATCAAGCTAACTATTATTGTTCTGCACTTCAATCAGATTTACATAACATCGCGGACCCTGTGTTACCAAAGTTTGGTACTTATCGAGTCATCGCCAACAATCACCATTTCCGCAGTGACTATCAAGCCGCGCTAGATACCTACCTATCACTAATAAACGTGTTTCCACAAGGACATGACATTTCGGGGATCTATAACGATGTGGGTAATTTGCTCAAAGAGTTAAAGCAATATAAAAAATCGGCAGAGTACCTCAAAGAAGCACTCACACTAAGAGAAAGTGCTTCTGATTTGATGAAAGCACAAGTGCACCATAGCCTTGCAGATCTCTACCTTAACCAAGAGCAAAGTGACTTAGCAATTAACCACTTTCAAACAGCAAGAACACTGCTGAGCTCATCGTCGCATAGCTACGGTATCGCACTAACAAGTCTTGGCTTAGGAAAAGCTTACACTCAAATTAGAGACTATGATTTGGCAAGAGGTTACTTAGTCAACTCTCTGTCAGCTTCGAATGAATTGAGTAACGACGTCATTCGTATTAACGCTTACTTGGCGATAAGCGATATGTTCGAAGAACAAAAGCTGACAAGCGAGGCGCTCAATTATGCTCAGCAAGCTCTAGAAGTATCCGAGCAAGTCACAAGACACAAATACATCGCTCAGTCACTCCTGCAACTTTCCGAGCTTCATCAAGCGCTCAGCGATTACCAACAAGCTTTCTATTTCTACCAGCGATACTCATCTATACAAATTGAAACACGCGATATCGATAACAGGTTGGCTTTTGAAGCACTAGACCTGACCCACGCTAAATATGAGCAAGAATTGGAAAATTCTTTCCTGATAAATCAGACAAAGCTCGACCGCGTTCAAATTGAAAAAATGGAACATCAAAGATGGTTGTACAACGTCATTGTTATTCTGTTGCTGTGCGCCGCAAGCTTTACGGTATTAGCAAACAAAACGATTCGCGCAAAAGCTTCCATCGATGCTATGACGAAAGCGTATGGCCGGACCGAGATCATACGAAGAATCAAAAGAGTCAGACGCTGTAAAGGAACGGACAAGCAACATGTCCTCGTTCTGCTCGATCTGGATAGATTCAAGAAGATCAATGATGAACATGGACACCCTACCGGTGATAGAGCGCTCGTCCATATTAGTCAGCAAATACGAAAACACTTAATGAATGACGAATTGTTTGGTCGCTTAGGAGGCGAAGAATTTCTCATCATGCTAACCAATACCAAGCCTGTAGACGTGCGAGAGCGCGTCGAAGAGCTACATTACGCCATATCAAGCACCGTCTTCTTAACAGAAAGCAAAAAGCCACTTAATGTAACCGCGAGTTTTGCTTATCTAGCAACCTCAAACGCATTAAGTGACTTTGATGACTTGTACTCGGTGCTTGACCAAGCACTTTATCAAGCAAAGAGCAACGGCCGAAACTGCATCATTGATGCTTACAACGAACCAATTGATTGACCTGAGGTTATTTATTCTCAGTCTGTTTGCGAACCAACTCAGCCATAATACCCTCGCGATCACCTAGGTAATCGTTAAGGCCAACTTTACGCAGTTCACACGCTGGGCAATCGCCACAACCATCCCCGACAATGCCATTGTAACAAGTCAGTGTTTTATTTCGAACAAGCTCAAGTGCTGAGTACTGGTCTGCCAACGCCCATGTTTCAGCTTTGTTGAGCCACATTAACGGTGTTTTAATATCAAGCGGCTTGTCCATACCTTGTACAAGCGCAGAGTTCATCGCTTTCACAAAGTCATTACGACAATCAGGGTAACCTGAGAAATCAGTTTCACACACGCCCGTGATTATGGTATTTGCACCGATTTGGTAAGCATAAATACCCGCCAAAGTTAAGAACAGAATATTACGACCAGGAACAAAAGAGTTTGGTAGTCCATTCTCTTGTAGCTCATGAGACACAGGAATATCGTCACGAGTCAGAGAGCTGATAGCCAGTTCATTCAACAGAGTCACATCCATCACTTTGTGCGCTTTCACACCAAGCTCTTTTGACAACGACTCAGCCACTTCAATCTCGAGTCTATGGCGCTGACCATAGTCAAACGTAATCGCATGAACTTCATCATACTCTTTTAAAGCTTGAACAAGACACGTTGTTGAGTCTTGACCACCACTGAATACTACGACTGCTTTTTTCATCTTAAATCCTTACGAGAATCTTCTACTAGCGACTTATCTAGGCCAGTAAACAAATGCAACCTATGCGATGCTCAAATATTTGTGAGTTTGAATAGATAAACGCCAGTTACGTTCAATACAGGTATCAATACACAGTTGCGTTGCACGTTCTTTTTGGCTAATAGGTTGAAGTGCAATGACTGTATTTTTAGGAACATCGGCTCTAGCAATAAGAGCATCTAGTTGCTCGATATCTTTACCTGTACCAACAGGGTGCTTGATTTCATTCGCACGAACGAGTGCGCTATCAAGGATATCCAATTTGGCTTTCATTGCGACTTTTGGTGACACCGTAACCCAAGTGTCCGGTGTGGCTTTTACTTCGGAGGTTCCGCTGGTCTCAATCTGACAGCGACAACCGTGCTGCTCAAATGCTTCAGTAAGAGGGACAAGATCATAAATGCACGGCTCACCACCAGTAATCACAATGTGCTTCGCGGTGTAACCTTGCTTGATATATTCATTCACGATTCCTTGCGCATCGATTGCAGACCAAGTCGGTGAATCCTCTGTCTTAACCATAATATCGCCAAGGCTCGTTTCATCTTCCGGCAACGCTTCCCAAGTCTGTTTGGTATCACACCAAGAACAGCCTACAGGGCAAATTTGCAGTCGAACAAAAACAGCAGGAACGCCGGTAAATACGCCCTCGCCCTGGATGGTTTCAAACATTTCATTAATCTTGTACAACTTACCCTCAGCTCTATCATTTGATGAAATTAATCAACCGCAGACCTTAAAGCACTTGCCCCTTTTGGTCAAACAAATGAGTACTGATAAATGAGTTGATCAAAGCCCTAGCCTGAACTTTCAAGTTCCCTTATCCTTTCGCCCATTAGATTTCGTTAGCTTTTAATTTTTAGTAAGGAACAACATGTACAAACTGATTGCTCTTGATATGGATGGCACACTGCTCAACAGTGATAAAGTAATTTCTCAAGAGAACAAAGACGCGATTGCCAAAGCACGTGCTGCAGGTGTCAAAGTGGTTCTGGCTTCTGGTCGTCCTTTAGAAGGCATGCAGAGTAAGTTAGACGAGCTTTCAATCAACGGTGAAGATGACTTTGTGCTCTTCTACAACGGCTCTATGGTTCAAAACGTCGCTACAAAAGAACTCATTCATAGTGAAATTAGCAATGGTAAAGCCGCGAAAGAGATCGCAGCACTAGCTGAACAGCTTGGTGGTTATGTTCATGCATTCAGTAAGGTTCATGGCTTAATAACGCCCGAAAACAATGAGTACACGGCAATTGAAGCGCGTATTAACGGCTTAGAGATTACCGAGTTCGACTTTTCTCAACTAGAAGACGACCACGAAATTATCAAAACAATGATTGTCGCCGAACCAAGTAAGCTCACCGAAATCATCAACAAGTTGCCACAAGAGCTTAAGACCCAGTTTACTATCGTGCAAAGTGCACCATTCTTCTTAGAGTTCCTAAACCCTAATTCAAACAAGGGTGTCGGCATTGAAGCAATAGCTAAACATTTAGGCATTAAAGCGGAAGAAGTGATCTGCATGGGCGATGCTGAAAATGATCACCATATGCTTGAATACGCTGGCCTTGGCATTGCGATGGACAATGCAATGGAAGAAACCAAGAAGCTAGCCGACCACATTACAGCGAGCAACGACAAGCACGGTGTTGCAGTCGCAATTGAAAAGTTTATCTTCAACTCGTAAAGCTCAACAAGCTTTATTGAAGTTTACTTTTTGCTTGTTGCAGAAATGACAAAGGCTGTGCACTGCACAGCCTTTTGGGGATTTTAAGTTAGTCGGTTCGCCTACTCTCTTTTCCATGGCAGACGAAACGCCACGACGCCAAACAGTATCAAGATTGGGAAACGTAAGGTCTCAACAATAAATGAAGCGATGCCACTGAATGAGACAAAACTCCTGCCCAGCTAATCAGCAGGTTCCCCGCTAACAACATCGCCATCACTCCAAATACAATCTTGAATGAGAACTGACCGACCAAAGGTTTCGAGTCTGTTAACGTCACTAGGCATGCAATCGTCATCAAAATAGCGACCCAGAATGAGAATGTCGGCAGTGGCCATATCACCGTGAGAACGATGGAAAGTAAGCACAATGCCCACCAGACACCTTTAGAACTCAGTAAAGCACTAATATCAACATCAGGTTTCGTATCTAATCTCACGATGTGCCAAGTCGTTAACGCGCCCAATACGCCTCCCATTACCACATCACTAAAGAACGCACTGCCTGAGTAAGACTTAAATAGCATGATCCACAGTAGGCCAGCGAGCACTATCAAAATCGATTTTTGATCTAATAGGCGCTTTAGTTTCCAAAAGACTAACAAAGTTAAACTCACCCACAAGGCAGCCAGCAGACTTGGAAAGCTATACCCACTGCTCATCACCAGTTTCAACGTTGGCAAGTAAGCGTGTGGACGCGGAAAACCAAAGCCTTGGTGTGCGATTAAAGTAAGCAACGTCACCGAGATTAAAGTGAAGCCAAACTTCAATGAGAAATTACGCCCAAAATGCCAAGCAATTAGCGGCAATATCACGATGAAAACCCATGGCTTCGCTAACAAGTCTGTCAAAAGCACAGCATTCGCAAACATGCTTGGCATCTTATCGAACGCGTTTTGGAGCGACACAATCCAATTTAATTCAACTTGATGAACTTTGGGTGCCGCACCCACCAGCTCAGTCACATACGTCACCGGTTGGTCCGTCGCGGATAAAAACAGCTCGTTAATCTCAGACCATTGCTCTGGGTAACGGTATTGATTGGCTTGCAACTCCGTAGGTGGCAATAACATCGCGCGACTGACTTCCACACCATAATGAGGAGCAAACCAGATTGGTAGCTCAAAGCCACCTAACTCATTTCGAGCTTGGTAACTGATCACTTCAGAGTCAGAGACACAATCATACACAACGGCACTGTCGGTATATCCCAACACATCACCGACCGTCACGGACAAGCCCGCCTCTTCCCAAGTTTCTCGTTGCGCTGCGACCGCTGGCGGCTCACCAGAAACCACAGTGCCTCCCGGTAGAGACAATTGCCCCGTGATCAATTCATCAACCAATACGATTTGGTTATCAGCACGTACTACACACAAAGCGCCCGCGATATGATCGGGCAAAGTGTTGCTCGCCCAAGCGGAAGTAGTACTCAAAAGAGACAATATGAAAACTAATAAATATCGAATAACCAACGAATTTACCTAAAATAAGAGAAAAAGTTAAAGACTGCTCTAGTGTAATCAAACATGCACAAAATCGCTGTCTACGTTTTGTGCAAAGCCTTCCTCATCCATTGAATGTGAGGTGTGAACCCCATTTTTTGATAGAAGTCCTTGGCAGGCGAATTAAAGTCCCAAACCTCTACAAAGACTTGTTCAACCCCATAATCATCAAAAGTCGCTTCAACTTTGCCAAACAACTTTTCAGCAATCGATTCTTTTCGATAATCAGGCAAGACAAACAGTTCATCGACACTCCCCATCGGCACCGGTTTACTCACCGTTGAGATAAGCTCACAAAAATGTCCGGAGATAAAGCCAACAATGAGCTCACCTTTTAATGCCACATAAACCAAGCATTCTGGATCATCCAAGTAACGTGCAATGCTTTTTTCCTGCTCAATCTCTTCTGCCGTTTTAAAGTGCTCTGGGCTAGCAAGGTGGTGATGATGGTGGAGATCGAACATTAACTCGTTAAGTTGTTCCAAATCCGTATGCTTTGCAGCCCTTAAGGTGACATTCATGACTATTGCGCTTCTCAAACCAAATTAATATCTAAACTGAGTCTAGTTTACTTGGCGTGAGTATCTATACAAGTTATTGAATTAATTCATTGTTTGAAGTGCGTATTTTAGATACAAAAACGGCCACATTACGTGGCCATTCTGTTTGAATGATTTTGAATTAAACGAATGGCTAGGCTTTAGCTTTAGTTGTAGCTTTAGTTGTAGCTTTAGCTTTAGCTTTATGCACCGTTGTCCTCTTTCTCTTCTTTGAGTTCAGCAAGCTGTTGTTCTAGTTCAATAAGCTTAATTTCAGCCTCTACTTCAGCAACTCGCTTTTCTGCATCGGTGCGATTGTCTTGCGCTAGACCATCCGCAGTGACTTGGGTTCGTTGTGCGTTTCTCGCATCATCCGTATCTTTCATTGAACCAGCAACACCACCGGTCACACCACCTAATGCAGCGCCCTTAACCGCTAAGCTCGCGTCTCCGGTCAGCGCTCCAGCCGTCGCTCCTAATAAAGCACCACCAATAGCACCACGATTACGCGCTGCGTTTTCATTTTCGTTATCCATTGCTGGTGATGCGCAACCAGAAAGAGTCACAATCAGTGTCGCTAAAAGAAAAGGTTTAGTGAATTTCATAAGAGTCTCGCTTAGTTCTTCGTTTGGAGTAGAGCCATCTTAAGCAGAACCGTGAATGAGATAAATAAAGCCACGTTTAGACAATACATCATGTTCAGTTATGTATCATTCAACCATCGCATAAGTGCTTATTGATATATATCTTTGAGCTCACTTTATCCTGACAAACAAAAAGGGCGACCAATAAGGTCGCCTCAATCGATCTTTCTCTATAATTCTTCTCTTTCAGATGCCACTCTTAGCCTTTGGACCAAAAGTTTTGCATATTTTCTGCGCTAGGTGGTGGCCTAACACCGCAATCTCGATAATGATTTTTATCGCCGATCCCCAGTATTTTGCCATTTTCGTCGTCAATCATTGCGGCAACTTTAACACCGTCTCCCACATGACGAGTTAACACGACAATTTCACCGGCTCTTTCAGACCTTATCGCACCTAAGATTTGATATTCGTAGCGACCTTTTCTTGAATTGACGATCATCTTCGAGTTAATTGGATCAGCATCATACCCGACACCAATATCAAACACGGCTTGATAGAGATCGACGCCAGTCTTGGATACACATTTAAATACCTTGGGATGGCTCAAAGGCTCTAACAACGCTCTACTCGCTTCATCCTTTGAAATACTGGCACTAGCAGCACCACTGACCAGTAAAGCAATCAACAAAAAGTAAGCTCGCATAAAAAGACCTCAATATGTGGGATTCATAATGAGGTCATAGTAAACGTAATGGATAAGCGGATGAATAAAGTAGAGTTTAGGTAAACCATCACGCTGGCTTATGTATAAATCAACAAGCCGAAAATGATACTTCCTAAACTACGACGTCTATTTACCTAGCTTTTCAGCAATTTCAGTTAAGCTGGTAGGGTCGTCAATCGTCGAAGGCACCACATATTGCTCACCTTCTGCGATCTGTCGGATAGTTCTGCGTAAGATCTTACCTGAACGTGTCTTAGGTAACCTCTCAACAACCAAGGCTTGCTTAAAACAGGCGACCGCGCCAATCTCATTGCGAACCTTGCCAACCAACTCCGCTTGCAACTCAATGCCATCGACTTTTACGCCATCTTTCAGCACAACTAAACCAAGAGGTAGCTGCCCTTTTAAGTCATCGTGAATACCGACTACCGCACATTCTGCAATGGCTGGGTGACCACCCACTATCTCTTCCATTTCTCCGGTCGACAGACGGTGTCCCGCTACGTTTATCACATCGTCGATACGACCCATGATAAATAGATACCCATCTTCATCAAGATAGCCACCATCCCCAGAAACATAATAGCCCGGGAACTGACTCAAATAGCCGGATTCAAACCGATCATGATTGCGCCATACCGTAGGTAAGCAACCAGGCGGTAATGGTCGTTTAAGTGCCACAAACCCTTGTTGATTCGTTTGTGCGATTTCACCCAATTCATTGAGGATCTCCACTTGGTAACCGGGTACTGGCTTGGTTGAAGAACCCGCTTTTACAGGCAAAGATTCAAGCCCTGTTGGATTGGCAGAAATAGCCCAACCCGTTTCGGTTTGCCACCAGTGGTCGATAACCGGTTTATTGGTATGAGATTCAACCCAATCCAATGTTGGCGGGTCCAAACGCTCTCCCGCCATAAAAATCGACTTGAGCGATGATAAGTCATACTTGGTGAGCAACTCACCTTCAGGATCTTCTTTCTTGATTGCTCTAAACGCTGTTGGGGCAGAAAACAGCACATCAACATTGTATTCTTCACAAACACGCCAGAATGCGCCTGGATCGGGTGTTCTTACCGGCTTGCCTTCAAACAGAATAGAGGTGCAACCGTGAATCAGTGGCGCATACACAATATAGGAATGCCCCACGACCCAACCGACATCAGAAGCTGCCCAAAACACACCATCTTGCGGCATATCGTAGATAGTGCTCATCGAGTATTTCATCGCTACCGCGTGACCACCATTATCACGCACTACGCCTTTTGGCTTACCCGTCGTCCCTGATGTATACAATATGTATAGTGGATCAGTAGCTAGAACAGGCACACATACATGAGGTAATGCATCGCTAACCGCTTGTTGCCAAAGTACATCACGTTCATTGTTCAATTCGGCTAGAGACTGCTCTCTTTGGAATACCACGACTTTTTCTGGTTTCCAACGGCTGTCCATGATCGCTCTGTCAACCATTGGCTTATATGGTAGAACCTTGTTTATCTCGACTCCACAAGACGCTGTAATCAACACCTTCGGCTCGGCATCTTCAATTCGAACGGCAAGCTCATGAGGAGCAAACCCACCAAACACCACGGAGTGAACCGCGCCTAGTCGTGCACAGGCTAGCATTGCCATGGCAGCTTCAGGAATCATTGGCATATAAATCACCACACGGTCGCCTTTGGTAACACCTTGCGTTGCTAACATCCCCGCGACTTTTGCCACTTGGTCACGCAGTTGTTTGTAAGTGTATGAGGATTGATTTCCTGTAACTGGAGAATCGTAAATCAGCGCGGTATTGTCACCTCGCCCATTTTCACAATGATAATCAAGCGCCAACCAGCACGTATTCATTACCCCATCAGGAAACCAGCGCTCAATACCGTTATCGTCAGTTTGTAATATCGTTTTTGGTGGTTCAAACCAATCTATTGCTTGTGATTGTGTTTCCCAAAACGAATTAGGGTCTTCCCTAGCCCATTGGTACTCGGTGATATAGTCTGTTTTTCTGTTCATTTGATTCGTAGCAGACATAGTGCCTCCTCCATGCTTTATCCATTTGTCCAAGCGACTAGCTTTTAGCAGTGTCACTTGGGTGCACTCTTTTCTCAGCGTTGTGTTCGTGAATATTTAACCGTTCACGACAATCGCTTTACTTAGGAAAAGGCACACGGATGGCACCTTCCATGATCACTCGGGCACTACGACTCATAATCGCCCTCTCAACTTTCCACCCACTTTCGGTCTGCAACGCTTTCGCACCTACCTTTAAGGTTCCTGACGGGTGGCCAAAGGTCACCGATTCACGTTGGCCTTCACCAGCAGCCAAATTAACAAGAGTTCCAGGAACACTTGCAGCAGAAGCAATCGCAACCGCAGCCGTTCCCATCATGGCGTGATGAAGTTGTCCCATAGACAAAGCACGCACCAGAAGGTCGGTATCTTCGGCAGCAACCGATTTACCACTAGAGGCTTGGTACGCTTGAGGCTTAGCAACAAACGCGACTTTAGGTGTATGTTGACGTGATTCAGCTTGTTCTAAAGAATCAATAAGACCCATCGCTACTGCACCATGTGCTCGTATGGATTCAAACAGAGCCAAAGCTTTGACATCACTATTGATATCAGATTGAAGCTCTGTACCTTGATAACCCACCGATTCAGCATCAACAAAAATGGTTGGTATCCCTGCATTGATATATGTTGCTTTGATGCAACCCAATTCGGGAACATCTAAAAAATCGACAACACTCCCTGTAGGGAACATCGAACCACTCGCATCGGCAGGGTCAAGAAAATCGACTTGGATCTCAGCGGCAGGAAAAGTCACACCATCAAGCTCAAAGTCACCTAACTCTTGGACTTCACCATTGGTGATAGGCACATGAACAATAATGGTTTTCTGGATATTCACTTGCCATACTCGCACCTCAACAACACCGTTTTCAGGGATACGAGTCAAGTCAACCAAGCCACTATGAATAGCGAACGGACCGACCGCTGCAGACAAGTTCCCACAGTTACCACTCCAATCCACAAACGGCTTATCTATCGCCACTTGGCCGAATAGGTAATCAACATCGTGATCGGCTTTACTGCTTTTCGAAACAATCACGGTTTTACTGGTACTCGATGTTGCACCACCCATACCATCGGTTTGTTTACCATAAGTGTCTGGACTGCCAATCACTCTCAACAACAATGTATCTCTCGCTTCTCCAGCAACTTGCGCTGATTGAGGTAAATCACTTAGATTGAAGAAAACCCCTTTGCTCGTGCCTCCTCGCATATAAGTTGCAGGCACTTTGATCTGTTTGTTTGTCATATCAAGCTCCTACTGTGCAAGAAAGTCTTTGGCAAAACGCTGCAATACACCACCAGCGCTGTACACGTTCACTTCGTCTGCAGTGTCTAGTCGACAGGTCACGGGAACATCAAGCTTTTCACCGTTTTTACGAGTAATGACTAGAGCCAAATCAGAACCTGCTTGGATGTCACCATAAACGTCGTAAAGCTCGGTACCGTCCAATTCTAAGGTGTTGCGATTGGTCCCCGCTTTGAATTGCAGAGGCAGTACGCCCATGCCAACCAAGTTGGTTCTGTGAATTCGCTCAAACCCTTCTGCCACAATTACTTCAACACCCGCTAAGCGCACACCTTTGGCTGCCCAGTCACGTGATGAACCTTGGCCATAATCGGCCCCCGCCACGACAATCAAAGGCTGTTTACGGTTCATGTAGGTTTCTATCGCTTCCCACATTCGCGTAACTTGACCTTCGGGTTCAACCCTTGCTAATGAACCTTGCACGACTTCTCCAGCGTCCCTCACCATTTCGTTAAACAGCTTAGGGTTGGCGAATGTTGCTCGTTGCGCGGTTAAGTGATCACCTCGATGGGTCGCGTAAGAGTTAAAGTCCTCTTCCGGAACTTCCATTTTGGTGAGGTATTCCCCCGCAGCACTCGAAGCGAGAATCGCATTTGAAGGTGATAGATGATCCGTGGTGATGTTGTCACCCAGAATCGCTAAAGGTCTCATCCCTGAAAGGCTTCGCTCTCCCGCAAGAGCACCTTCCCAATAAGGTGGTCTGCGTATATAGGTACTTTGAGGTCGCCAATCATAAAGCGGCTCACTAGTAACTTGTTCCTCGTCTGGCTGGAACATCTTGATGTAGGTTTGTTGGAATTGCTGAGGCTTAACATGCTCACCGACAACCGCATCAATTTCTGCATCACTTGGCCACAAATCACTTAAATAGATTGGTTGGCCGTTATTGTCTGTACCTAGACTGTCTTTCTCGATATCAAAGCGAATCGTACCCGCTAAGGCATAAGCAACAACCAATGGCGGTGACGCTAAAAACGCTTGTTTGGCATAAGGATGGATTCGACCATCGAAATTTCGGTTCCCAGATAACACAGCGGTTGAATACAGATCGCGGTCTATGATCTCTTGTTGGATTTTAGGATCCAACGCCCCACTCATTCCGTTACAGGTAGTGCACGCATAGCCGACGATACCGAAGCCTAATTGTTCAAGTTCAGGAAGCAAACCTGCCGACTCAAGGTAGAGCTTGGCAACTTTAGAACCTGGCGCAAATGACGTTTTCACCCACGGCTTTCGAACTAATCCAAGCTGATTGGCTTTCTTAGCGACTAAAGCAGCAGCGACGACATTTCTTGGATTACTGGTATTGGTACAAGAGGTAATGGCTGCGATGATCACAGCACCATCTGGCATTTGGTCGTCGGAATATTGTTCAGCGTGTTGCTCTTTCCAAGATGCTTGACTGATCCCTTGCTTGGCAAGTTCGCTGGTTGGTAAACGGCGATGAGGATTGGATGGCCCTGCAAGGTTGCGTTCAACTTTAGACAAATCAAACTCAAGCACACGTTCGTATTGAGCGGACTCTAAGTCATCAGCCCAAAGCCCAGTTTGCTTGGCGTAACGCTCTACCAATTCAACCTGTTCAGGCTCTCGCCCTGTAAGCTTGAGATATTGAATGGTCTGTTCATCGATATAGAACATACCCGCAGTCGCGCCATATTCTGGAGTCATGTTTGATATTGTTGCGCGGTCACCAATGGTCAGTGCACGTGCGCCTTCACCAAAGAATTCCAAGTAGCTTGAGACAACCCTTTCATTACGAAGAAACTCAGTAATCGCAAGCACAATATCCGTTGCGGTTATCCCTTCTTGTCGTTGCCCCGTCAGTTTAACGCCCACGATGTCTGGCAAACGCATCATAGACGGACGACCGAGCATCACCGTCTCAGCTTCCAAACCACCTACACCTATTGCAATAACACCCAGAGCATCAACATGAGGAGTATGACTGTCAGTGCCGACACAGGTATCAGGAAACGCGATGCCTTCTTTAGATTGAATCACTGGAGACATTTTCTCCAAGTTAATCTGGTGCATAATTCCATTACCCGCAGGAATCACACTCACGTTTTTAAACGCGGTTTTACACCATTCAATAAAATGAAAACGGTCTTCGTTTCTGCGCTCTTCAATCGCACGGTTTTTATCAAAGGCTTCACTATCAAAGCCTGCATGTTCCACGGCTAAAGAGTGATCAACAATCAGTTGGGTTTCGACAACGGGGTTCACCTTGGCAGGGTCTCCGCCTTGGTCGGCAATCGCGTCTCTTAATCCAGCCAAATCTACTAGGGCTGTTTGACCAAGAATGTCATGACACACCACACGCGCAGGATACCAAGGGAAATCAAGGTCACTCTTGCGTTCAATGATCTGTTTTAAGCTGTCTTCAAGGGTTTCAGGATCACAGCGTCTTACTAATTGCTCTGCCAATACTCTCGACGTATAAGGCAAGGTTTTATAACTGCCCGGAGATATCGCTTCTACCGCTTCGCAAGCATCGTAATACTCTAAATGCGTACCGGATAAAAGTTTTCGGTACTGATTTTTATCAAGGTACTGAGCTTGTTCAAGTTTCACATCAGACATACATCCACCATTATCTGTTAAATTCTATTCGTTGGTTCTTGAGGCCTTGTCGTATGAAGACGGAAGTCACCTCAAGACATAAGTCGGCTCGATGTAGAGGACTAACGTAAATGGATTGGTAGCCAGTCTTGATGCTCAGGGCCGGTGTAGTCTGCACTTGGACGAATGATTCGATTGTTTTCTCTTTGTTCGAACACGTGGGCAGTCCAACCAGTAAGGCGACTCATCACGAAGATAGGAGTAAACAGTTTGGTTGGGATGTCCATGAAGTGATATGCCGATGCATGGAAAAAATCTGCGTTACAAAACAGCCCCTTCTCGCGCTTCATAACCGCTTCAACACGTTCTGAAACGGCGTAAAGCTGTTTATCACCTACCTCTTGAGCTAGCTCTTTTGACCAACGCTTGATTAGCGCATTTCGTGGGTCGCTTTCACGATAAATGGCATGACCGAAGCCCATGATTTTGTCTTTGTTAGCAAGCATCTGCATGATGTTAGTTTCTGCTTCATCGGCGGTTTTCCAATCTTGGATCATTTCCATCGCGGCTTCGTTTGCTCCGCCATGTAAAGGGCCTCGCAACGTACCAATCGCTGCGGTGACACACGAGTGAATATCCGACAACGTTGATGCACACACACGAGCCGCAAAGGTTGAAGCATTAAACTCATGTTCCGCGTAAAGGGTTAGCGAGCAGTGCATCACCTTCTTATGAAGTTCACTAGGTGTTTTATCCGTTAGCATTTTCAAGAAGTAGCCACCCAGACAGGCTTCACTTTGATCTTCAGTATCAATTCGCACGCCATCATGGCTAAAGCGGTACCAATAACAAATAATGGCAGGGAAAAGCGCGAGCATTCGTTCGGTCGCGAACAGTTGCTCAGAGAAGTCAGACTCTTGCTCTAGATTACCTAGCATTGAACAGCCCGTTCTCATCACATCCATTGGATGAGCGTCTGCTGGGATAAGCTCTAGTGCTGCTTTCAAAGGTTGAGGCAAGCCGCGCAGACCAACCAACAATATTTTGTAATCATCGAGCTCTTTTTCAGTGGGTAAGTGACCCCTTAGTAGCAGATGCGCCACTTCTTCGAACTGAGCGTGATTAGCAAGATCGGTAATATCATAACCACGGTAGGTTAAGCCGGTTCCTGACTGGCCTACGGTACATAGCGCCGTAGTTCCCGCACTCTGACCACGTAGACCAGCACCACCGATTGCAGGTGCGCTGGCTGTTTTTTCGCTTTGTTGTTGGTTTTCTGTTGAAGCCTTTTCGACAGCTGCTTTATCACTCAAAGATACAGACATGGTGAACTCCTTTTCTGTGTTAGCCGCCTGCACTCTTTGGTGCTGCCTGTTTATATGTCCGATGATCTTTATCATCGGTACTGGATATGGCGACTAACCATTTCACGTTATTGGATTAAGTTGATTTTTGATTAATTGAAACTGGTTTACCCTTCACTTGAAAACAACTGATCAAGCTTGTTTTCGTAGTCGTGGTAATTCAGGTGTTCGTAAAGCTCTTTACGGGTTTGCATTGAATCCAACAGAGCTTCTTGATTGCCTTCAACTAGCAAGTGCTTATAAACATTCTCTGCCGCTTTGTTCATCGCACGGAATGCACTCAATGGGTAAAGCACCATGTCGACACTTGATTGGGCTAACTCGTTACAGTTGTAGAGTGGCGTTTGGCCAAACTCAGTGATGTTCGCAAGAATAGGCACGTGCTTACCCGTTGCTGATTTCAACGCCGCCGAGAACTTCACGTATTGATCGAGCTGACTCATCGCTTCAGGGAAGATCATGTCTGCGCCCGCTTCAACACAAGCTATCGCTCGCTCAATCGCGCTATCAATACCTTCAACCGCCAATGCATCGGTACGCGCCATAATCACAAAGCTGTCATCGGTTCTAGAATCGGTTGCCGCTTTGACTCTATCGACCATCTCTTGCTGGCTTACAATCGCTTTATTTGGTCGATGACCACAACGTTTCTGAGCGACTTGGTCTTCCATGTGAATTGCAGCTGCGCCTGCCTTCTCCATCGCTCGAATGGTACGTGCGATATTGAATGCGCCACCAAATCCCGTATCGATATCCACCAGCAAAGGCAGATCACACGCATTGGTAATACGTTCAACATCCACCAACACATCGTTCAATGTGGTGATACCTAAATCAGGCAAACCGTAAGACGCATTGGCGATGCCTCCACCAGATAGGTAAATGGCTTGATGCCCCAAGTTCTTTGCCATCATCGCGCAATACGGATTCACCGTACCGACAATCTGCAATGGATCGTTGTCTTGCACAGCTTGTCGGAACTTAGCCCCTGCTGATAACTTCATAATGACGCTCCCTGTTAATTGTTTATTTCTAGCTAACCTTTAAGACTTACGGCTTTTGGTTATCGCCAGCACTGATCCGCTGACAGATTCCAATGGTCGCTTAATCAAGATCTTTGGATTGAATTTGTTGTTCTATAAGCAATCGACTGCCCGAGATGTGTCGTCGCATTAGCATTTCTGCTAGCTCTTCATCACGGTTGCGAATCGCTTGGAGGATGTATTTATGTTCATCAAGCGCCTCTTTTGGTCGAGACTGTGCTCTAGGCGATTGGTAGCGATACATGCGTAATAGGTGATAAAGCTCGTCACACAACAACGAAATGAGTTTGCTGTTACGACTCGCTTTAATAATGCGGTAATGAAAATCGAAATCCCCATGTTGATGAAAGTAAGAAGAACCCTCAACTTCATCGATGTGCTTTGAGTGTGTCGACAATAATCCTTCAAGCCCGATAAGCTCTTCTTGTGTGATATGTCGCGCTGCTAAGCGCGCCGCCATGCCTTCCAATGCCTCTCGCACCGCGTAAAGCTCTAGCAGTTTGTCTGCCGAAAAAGTAATAACTCGAGCGCCGACATGAGGAATTCGCTCAATTAGGCCAAGCCCTTCGATACGCATTATCGCTTCACGTAATGGTCCTCGACTTACCTCGAAGCGTTTAGCCAGTTCAGGCTCCGAGATCTTACTGCCCGGTGGTAATTCACCGTTAACAATCGCCTCAACGAGATACTCTGTCAGATTTTCCGACTTGGTGTTTTCTTTGTCGCTCACACGTGTTTTCGTGTTTGCACTTAAGGTGAGATCTTTTATCGCAGTATTCATATTCACGCAGCTCACTTCTGATTGCCGATCCTAACTGTCAACAATTTCATAACATGAACATAAAATACACGATCAAATTGTCGACAATCAAGAAGATTGTCGACAATTTAGACTAAGGTAGTACTTTTATTGAGCGGTAGAGAAGTAGTAAAACGAAGCCATAAAAGAAAATAAATAGATGTTATTCATTAAGTTAAATCGTGAGCAAGCTTCAAACCCTTACCCACCCCAAATTTGCTCGAAAACAATGTGTCGACAACTGACAGTCAACTTTTAGAGATAGTATTCATTTCTACTCATCAGCTCTTTAGACCAATAAAAAAGAAGCAATGATCGCCTCTCTTTATTATTCACAAGATTAACACTCTCAAAATTGGTTAATCACGAGACATCAACATAGTGCTTGCCAATAACGATATTCCTATTAGCACTACCCCTAAGTTACCAATCTCACCAGCAAGCCCTAATCCCCCACCAATTAAACAGTAATACAACAATCCTAGAACCGCCCCTGCTGTACCAGCTTGCTGTTTATAATTGACCAACGCCGTACTAAATATATTAGGACTTGCCATACCAAACCCTACAACCACAGCAGCCATACCTAAAAGAAACCAAAGGCTGTCTTGGTAAAAGTACACCTGAACAGCCCCAATAAAGCTGATTAACACCGCGATCTGAATGAGTCGTTGGGAACCCCATTCTTTTACTAGCAATCGTTTATTCATCGAGCTTCCTAAAACAGATGCTGCCGCTAATATCACGCCACTGTAACCAAATTCAATGGAACTTAAGCCAAACTGGCTGAACATAAATGGCGCTAAAGAATAATAGCTAAACATCATGACATTAAAGCAAGCCACAAGAATCGCACTTTTCCAAATATCTCTATCTTTTAGCATTACCGTGAAAATACCAATAAAGCTGACTGTTTTAGTATCAGCAGGTTTCGTTTCGGGTAAGGAAAAGGCCGATACGATCAGCAATATAAAAGCCATGACAAGCAATAAACTGAACACCACTAAGTGTCCAAAATATTCAGCAATCAATCCTCCTGACATTAAACCAACAACAGGGCTGATTGATACTGCAACAATTACTAGCGAAAACACTTTCCCTAGCTCTTTGCCTTCATAGCTATCTCGCAATATTGTTTGACCAATAACTGAACCTACCGCCGCCCCAAAAGCTGAAACAACCCGCGCAATCATGACCATATCAAATTGAGTTGCCGTTATGGCTAACAGGCAACCAACGCCATAAGTAAACAAACCACACAACATGGCTTTTTTGCGCCCAACAAGATCAGAAACTCGTCCCCAAAAAACAACACCCATAGCAAAAGCAATAAAGTAAATCGACAAGGTTTGACTTGCACTTGCCATTGATACACCAAAATAATCAACTAAGTGCGGCAATACTGGGCTGTAGATAGTTTCAACAATTTGGGGGAACATCAGCAAAACGATGATCAGTCCCATATGGGGTTTTTTATTCATATTATTCTCTTCTAAAACTGGAATAAGAGAAGTATATGGATTTCATTTATGTTCAAATACCAACAGTAGAACAACAAACATCAAAATAAGGACAAATCATGTTGATCGATGACAACACACCTTTTTATGTTGATGGAATGCCCTATCCCTTTGTCGGCATTGCCGCCCAAGTCGGCAGGCACGATTCTGGTATGCATACACACAACCGTGCACAATTGTTATTTGCACCACATGGTTGCATCAGTATTACCCTCGACGGAATGCATTGTGTGTTGCCGCCCACCAAAGTTGCCTGGATACCCGCGGGAATTGAGCATTGTGCAACCATGACCAATGTCGTGGCCTATCGCTCGCTTTATTTTGATCCTCATCGTATTAAAAACTTGCCTGAAGAGTTAAGTATTCTTAACGTCACACCACTACTAAAGGAGTTGATCGAACGAATGGCTTTTTGGGATTGGGATAAACCTAGTGAAGAGCAACACAACACATTGGCGTTGTGTTGCGAGGAACTTTCTTACGCAGAAAGGAACGAGCTAACGCTACCTTTACCCAAAGATAAACGATTAGCGTTGTGGTTAGAAAAAGTAAAACTAGGAACACAGTTACCTCAACCACTCAATGAAATGGCCAAGCATATTGGAGCAAGCAGCAAGACCGTTAGCCGATTATTCATCAAAGAAACGGGGATGCCTTACCAAGCTTGGCGTCAACAATGGAGGCTGTTAAGTGCCATTGAGCAATTGTCAGAAAAAAAGAGTGTCTCTGTGGTTGCCCACGAGTTAGAGTTCTCCAGTGACAGTGCGTTTATTCATTTCTTTAAGCAACACACCGGAGAAACCCCAACTCATTACATGAAGTGAGGTCAACAGCCATTCATGCTTTCTGGCAAAGTTAAGCAGCGACGCCTTCAACTACATATTTTGATAGGTCTATATGATCGATCTGTTCCGGTTTTAAATATGTTTCGGCATAACGGATATGTGTCCCGCTAGTTAGGAACAACCTAAACAGTTCTATATCGAGATGCTCGTCCAACGCCATTTTGTACATGATATCGACAGCAACACTAATCGGCTTCGCTTTCTTGTACGGCCTATCCGCAGCAGTTAGCGCCTCAAAAATATCGGAGATCACGAGAATACGTTCTGGAATTGAAAGATCGTCGCCAGTCAACCTCCTTGGATATCCCGTGCCTTTGAGTGTTTCATGGTGCGTCGAAGCATAGCGAGGAACACGGCTTAGTTCTTTCGGGAATGGCAGGTTCTCAAGCATCTTAATCGTGCCAAGCATATGCTCATTTATCTTGAATCGGTCTTCAGCAGTTAACGTGCCACGTGCAATGCTCAGATTGTAGACTTCGCCTAAGTTGTATAGGTGCTCCGGCACATCCATTTTGATTTGATGTTTCGGGTCGAACTCTAACGGCCTATCTCTTTTCACTATATGTTCAGGCTTATCACTTAACAGCAGCTCTGTCGCTGGCAAGCTTGAACTCGATTCTCGATTCAAGGCTTCTATCGGTGATAGACCAAGTTGGTCATCAAAATTACGCATCCAAGTCGTCTCAGCTATCGAACGAATACGAGCAACTTTGTCGTCACTCATGAACTCACCACCAACGTTTGATATCGCGATAAAGGCAAAGTCATCTTGTAGCTGCTGTTTCGTTGCCGCAAGCTCATCGGCTATCAGTTGCGTTGATAGAGTACCTTCAAGTTGTTTTCTCAAAGCAGTGATTTCCGCATCACGCCAAAGTACTTCAAAACGAGTTCTCACCTCGTGGATTCGGTTGTAGTTCGCTTCTAGCTTCGTACCTTTATCGACGATGTGTTCCGGTGTCGTGATCTTGCCACAATCATGAAGCCAAGCCGCAATTCTAAACTCACGGCGTTCGTCATCATTTTTAAACTCAAAGTCTTTGAAGTGCTCAGATTGTGATTGTTCAGCCGCGTCAGCCAACATCAAGCCGAGTTCTGGTACACGATTACAATGCCCTGCCGTATAAGCGGACTTATCATCGATCGCTTGAGCGATGAGCTTGATAAACGACTCAACAAACGCCTCTTGCATCTGTTCATGTCGTTTAATCTCCATAGCCATATCTTTTACGGCAACAGATAATTCCCACACTTCTTTGATTCGAGTATCAAGAATCGTCACGTTGTCATAATCACGCAGCTTAACCTTATGAGTCTCTTCCTCTAATTGGCGAATTGGATGCACTATCGGCGCACCAAAAGCCCAAGCAATAGGCAACGTCAAACTCATCAGTAACACCGTTACACCAACAGAGGTTGCTAGACGTTTATTGACTGTACTGAAGACTTCAGATTCGGGAATCAATACCGCAAAATACTCAGAGTAGTGTTCGCCCGTGTCTATTTTCTTTAAATAGAGATGTTTGATCTCGCCATTCAACTCTACCCTTACCATACTGCCTTCAACCGTTGCTTCCTTAGTCAAATCATAAAGTTCAGTATAAGGAACCGTCGTATTCGTATTAAAGCCGGTATCATGCAGCCACTTTTTCGCTAAGGCATCAAGTTGTTCACCACTTAACTTGCTGATAGCTTGATCAATGATTGGAAGCAATTGTTTATGCTTGCTCTGCAGCACCAAATGGAATTGGTTTGAATAGTTCTGTTTTAGATCTTCTAGAGTCCCATTGACAACAAGGCCTGGCTGGAAAAACCTATCTAATGCAAACGAGAGTACGGGTTCTGCCTCTAAGAAAGCAAAGTTCTCTTCGCTTTCAATTGAATTAAATGCAGACTCTAGGTTTTCAAATTCAACTAAATCAATGTTCGGAAAATCCTCTCTCAACTTAGGAATAATTGACCACCCAGATAAAATGGCAACTTTTTTACCCTCAAGCTCGGCATAATTAGTGACAACCTTCGCGCCGACCCTTGTCACGATAGAAAATGGCAATTCATAAATTGGAGTCGTGTATAGGCCATCTATGCCATTATTTTTATAATTTTGAACCGATTGCAAGCCATCAATACTTCCTTCTTGAAACTTACTGACAAGCTCGCCCCAAGAGAAACCGTTAACAAATTCAAACTTGATCCCTGTCATCTCACCAATCATTTTAAGAAGGTCTATCGCATAGCCGTTTGGTTTTCCCGCCACTGAAAAGTCCATCGGCCCCCAATCATTTTGATTAGACACTAACAGCGGAGGGGTATCGTTAACCAAGGCTTGCTGCTCAGACGATAGCATCAATGTTGGTACATCAAACTCCGATTCCTGATTGTTAACCTTGAGGTTAGACGCAATAATATTACCCGATTTCGAATATAAGAAAGACTCAACCTTACTGTCTTCTGCTAAGCCAAGCGCCGTACTTGATAGTTTGCTAGCCAAAGAAGACAACACAATATCAATACCAATCACATGTTGAACTTCAGATTCTATTTTTGAATCAAACGCTAAAGAATAAGTTTGCCCGGTAATTTGTAAATGCTGGAAAAGATATGGCTGAGTTTTTTCGATCGACTGAACATTAGCAGAAACATACCAAGGCCTGGTCGTTGGAAGGTAGTTGCTCTGCTCCGTAGTTGAGTTTCTTAGCGTAAACTCTTGGTCAAAATATTTCGTCGTACGGACGCGCTCCTCCCCTATATTATGAATCTCAACCACAACCCAACGGTCCGTTTGTTGTGCACCGATTTTTTCTCTAACGACAGGGGCAGATTCTAGATTAATAATTTGGAAGAAGTTTTCATTAGACGAGCCAATGTAAATACTATAAAAGAGAGGGTTATCTTTAATTGCTTCTGAAAGAATAGTACGCGACTCTTCTTTAGATATTTTGTTACTTATAGAACGTTTCACTGAAGAAAGTAAACGCGCGGTATTGGCTGCGTCAGAATCAACCGCGCCGATATAGTTACTCAGCTCTTGGGACACCATCGTCAACTTTGATAGGGTATTCTCAGTCGCCATTTTTTTACTGAAGTAATATTGCAGTGAAACCGCAACAACAGCGGTAAGAAATGTCGCGAGTAAAAACATTCCTCCAACAGTAAATCGTAACGAAATTTTTTTGTCTGTCATTATTCGATCCTTGAATAACCACTAGCTCAGAAATGTAACGTGCCAGCTATAATCATATTATTACAGTAGCACTGCACACCTAGCAACATATTATTCTATATATTAAAGAGCGCCTCTCCATATCACTCTTTGTGTCGCAATAAGTACCCTCTTTAATGATACACAGCAGTATAAAGCGACCAGCAGTCAAAAAATTGTTCACATAAACTCAAGAAAAACCTAGTTATTATTGCTGGAAGAGTCCTATAGCCACGCCTCCGTGAACTTTATGAACAATATTAATCCAATGTTCTTTATTCTCAATATCGCCGCATTACAGACATTTCATTAACACATCGTTAACTTTAGCTTCATCTGCTAAGCAATATCCTACTCATCTGCTTAGTAGCTGGAAATAAAACATAAGTTTCTCTCCATTGAAGAGATCCCCTACATAAGGAACGTGAACCATGTTCAAGGCACTGAAACCTACTCTTGCGGCTTCTATCATCGCAGCAACCT
Source organism: Vibrio sp. QJM3NY_26 (assembly GCF_057786005.1). Lineage (NCBI taxonomy): Bacteria > Pseudomonadati > Pseudomonadota > Gammaproteobacteria > Vibrionales > Vibrionaceae > Vibrio > Vibrio sp. QJM3NY_26. The sequence continues at coordinate 1,884,716 of NZ_CM173515.1, forward strand.
TTTCTTTCAACACTTTTGCTGCTGACCTAGAAAAAATCCACTTCCTAATCCCTGGCGGCGCTGGTGGCGGTTGGGATATGACAGCTCGTGGTACGGGTGATGTATTGGTGAAATCAGACATCGTAGAAAATGTCTCTTTCCAAAACTTGTCTGGTGGCGGCGGCGGTAAAGCCATTGCACACCTAATCGAAACAGCTCAACGCCAAGAAGACACGTTGATGGTGAACTCAACGCCTATCGTTGTTCGTTCACTAACGGGTATCTTCCCACAATCTTTCCGAGACCTGACACCCGTTGCAGCAACTATTGCCGACTACGGTGCAATCGTGGCGTCTGCTGATTCGAAGTACAACACTTGGGAAGACGTCGTTAAAGAGTTCGAAACCAACCCACGTAAAGTAAAAATTGCTGGCGGCTCAGCTCGTGGCAGCATGGATCACCTTGTGGTAGCAGCGGCGTTCAAAGGCGAAGGTTTCGACGCTAAGAAAGTACGTTACATCGCCTACGATGCAGGCGGCAAAGCAATGGCAGCGCTACTGTCTGGCGAAACACAGCTTCTTTCTACTGGCCTTGGTGAAGTGCTAGAGATGTCTAAATCTGGCCAAGTGAAAGTGCTTGCTGTAACGGCACCAAAGCGTCTTGACGCTGCACCTAACATCCCAACACTGACTGAGTACGGCAACGAAACCGTATTCGCTAACTGGCGTGGTTTCTTTGCAGCACCGGGCACAAGCCAAGCGAAGATCGATGAATGGAATGTAGCGCTTGGCAAAATGTACAAAACCGATGAGTGGCAAGTGGTTCGTGACCGTAACGGTTGGATCGACAACTACAAAGCTGACAAAGATTTTTACGCCTTCCTAGAAGATCAAGAAAAACAGATGGGCGACCTAATGCGTGAGCTTGGTTTCTTGAAATAACTAACAACCATAGAGGGCCTATGTGCCCTCTTACTCTTTCCTTGTTTCGCCGTACATGAGTTAACTTCAAACTCCTTTGTTTATTCGTAGACGTATTACTAACGCTTGCCGATTCGTTGTAAACGCAAGTGGCTGATAAACCAGTACCGTAATTCGCTTACCTTTGGTTAGTGATCCCAGACATTTCATTGACTCGCTCATGTACGGCTTTTTTATTTTTTATACCACCCCAAATGGAGTTGGATATGTCGGACTTACCAACCAAATTTCTGAGTAAGGAATCTTTGCTTTCGAAGGATCGCATCGGAGCCATGCTCTTTATGCTTGCATGTTTATGCTATGGCTACCAAACCACGCTGATTCCTTTGTTCCCCGGTGACGAGTACGAACCCTTCACAGCAAGAACCTTACCTATCCTGCTAACGTTTATCGGCATTGGCCTTTCGTTGATCCTGCTTATAACCGGACAGCCGGATAAAAAAGTCACATGCGACACTACGCCGCTGAACTGGAAACTACTTGTTGGCTTCTTGGTGTTAATGGCTCTGTACGGTGTTGGGCTGACTTATCTTGGCTTTGTTTTAGCAACCAGCTTCTTCTTACTTGCAGGCTTTTACCTACTGGGTGAGCGCCGCAAAGCTGTCTTATTTGGCGCGTCGTTTCCTTTCGTTATCGCGTTCTTTCTTTTATTAACTCAAGGCTTAGATATCTACCTAGAGCCTGGTTTAATCTTCACTCTTTGGTAGGGATAACATTATGTTAGACGGAATTTTACAAGGACTTTCGACCGCCGTGATGCCAATGAACATCATGATGGTAATTGTTGGCTGTTTTGTTGGTACCTTTATTGGAATGCTACCGGGACTCGGTCCAATTTCAGCAATCGCGTTGATGATCCCGATTACATACGGCCTAGATCCTTCTTCTGGCCTAATCTTGATGGCTGGTGTGTACTACGGCGCTGTATTTGGTGGCTCGACGTCATCAATCTTAATCAACGCTCCGGGTTGTTCTTCAACGGTAGTAACCGCATTCGATGGCTACCCGATGGCACAAAAAGGCCAAGCTGGTAAAGCGTTGGCACTCGCGGCTTACTCTTCTTTCACTGGCGGCACGCTTTCGGCAATAATGCTTTTGATTGCGGCTCCGGCTTTAGCAAGCGTCTCATTGAGCTTCCAGTCTTCAGACTACTTCGCATTGATGCTCTTAGGTTTATCGGCAGTAGCGGCGTTTGCGGGCCCAGGTCAGGTGATCAAGGCATGGATGATGACCATTCTTGGTTTGATGCTATCTACTGTTGGTATCGACAAAGGCGTTGGTGTTGAGCGTTTCACGTTTGGTCTAACAGACCTGATGGATGGCTTTAGCTTCTTACTTCTTGCAATGGCAACCTTCGCTTTAGGTGAGACTTTAATGGGTATTTTGAAACCAGAGAAAGACACTAGCGGCGAAGAAAGCCAAAAGATGGCTGATATTGGTAGCATGAAAATCACCAAAGAAGAGTTCAAAGAAGTAGCACCTGTTTCGATTCGCTCTTCAATTCTCGGCTTCTTTACGGGTGTTCTACCCGGTGCTGGTGCGACTATCGCTGCGTTCTTAAGTTACGGTATGGAACGTAGTCTTGCGCCAAAAGACAAACAGAAAGAGTTTGGTAAAGGCAGTATTCGTGGTCTTGTTGCTCCTGAATCAGCAAACAACGCAGCTTCAAGTGGTTCATTCGTTCCGCTACTGACGCTTGGTATTCCTGGCTCTGGTACTACCGCAATCATGCTTGGCGCCCTAATCGCTTACGGTATTCAGCCGGGCCCTCGCTTGTTTGTTGAACACCCAGATGTATTTTGGTCAGTAATTATCTCGATGTACTTTGGTAACATCGTACTGGTTATCTTGAATCTGCCTTTAATCCCTTACATCTCTAAACTGCTCGCGGTACCAAGAACGGTACTACTGCCAATGATTATCTTCTTCTCAATCACAGGCGTGTACTTGGTGTCTTTCAACACGATGGATGTTTTTGTAATGCTCATTGTTGCGATGGTTGCGATTGCGCTGAGGTTAGCTAACTTCCCACTTGCCCCATTACTCCTAGGTTTTATCCTTGGTGGATTAATGGAAGAGAACCTACGACGTGCATTGATGATCAGCGATGGCGAGCTGAGCTTCCTATGGGAACGACCAATCACGATGACGTTCACTATTCTGGCTGTGCTGGTACTATCTAGCCCAATCTTAGTAAAACTCTTTAGAAGCTTTAAATCGAAGCCAGTAGAAGTGTAAAACTCTACCAATTCAACGAAACCTCAACGAAAGGAGCCATTGGCTCCTTTTTTCATTTATCTAGTAAATTCGAACCAACAGTTAAAGATGGTAGCAAACTCACAAACTCGTACTTTCAAGATGCACAGCTCTGATATCCATAACAAATTCAAGTAAGGTAAACGATCATTTAACGCGTTGGATTCAAAACTATGGATTGGTTGATTCTATTCTTATCGGGAGTGATTGGCGGAGTGCTTAACTCAATTGCGGGCGGCGGCAGCTTCATCACCTTCCCCGCTCTATTATTTGCTGGTGTTCCACCAATAGCAGCCAACGCGACCAATACCTTTGCTTCATGCGCTGGCTACATGAGCGGAGCCTACGCTCTACGCCACGAAATTCAATCTGGTACTAAGCAACTAAAACTGACCATTGGTTTGTGTATCATTGGCGGCGGCATTGGTGCATTTTTACTACTACACACGCCAGAAGCGCTATTTACTCAATCCGTCCCTTGGTTGTTGCTGTTCGCCGCTCTGCTTTTTACCTTTGGTGGCACACTCAATAAATGGCTTAAGCAAGCAACAGCAAAACATAAGCACGCCACCAGCGCAGGGATATTCTTTTCCGCTTTATTGCTTTTGGTCGTGTGTATCTATGGTGGTTACTTTAACGCAGGTTTGGGGATAGTAACGTTGAGTTACTTAGCTCTGGCTGGTTACACCAACATTAATGTAATGAATGGCATCAAATTGTTGGTGTCTGCGTGTGCATCACTCGCGGCAATCGTGTTCTTTGTTGTGAATGGTTCGATTGATTGGCCGTCAGGCATGGCCGTTTTATTTGGGACATTGGTCGGTGGTTACTATTCGGCAAAAGTCTCGCGCCGCATTCCTCAACAATATGTTCGTACCACAGTGATCATCGCTAGCTTTTTGATCACCGCTTACTTTTTCTATGCTAACTAGACGTTCAGTTCAATAAGGCTTTCAACATGAAAGACAGACCGAAAAGACTCCACTCTCTCAATACCTATTTCGCTATTTTATTGCTCATAAAATAGCCAAGATGAAATATGTGAGGCGAGTCCTTCAATTAGCAAATTTGATAACAATTTAGACTGTTTTTTAGCCTTTATTTTGCCAAAGGTGGGATAATTCTCCTGTCGAAAGTGAGACTTCATTAGGAGGCGTTATGAACATTAAACTCGGTCATGTCATGTCATCAAGTCGACTCATTTGCTTTGTCGCTTTTCTTGCTGCCACATTCGCGTGGATTCTAAAAATGCCCGCTCTGTTTTCTGTGTCAGCGCTATTCCTACTGATCAGCGCCATTGTCTATGTCGTTGACCTTTGGAAGAATCAAAGAAAGAACCGCGAAGCTTAAGACGAATGACTAAAGCGACACGCACTAAAAAAGGAGCGCTTAGGCTCCTTTTGTATTTTGCAGTCAAGGCTTTGTCTATCTGACGATGCTCAACTTACGCCTTTACATAAAGACGTTAAAACTAACGACGCGCTCTTTAAATGCAGACGCCTTTCTATTAACGACGCCCTATTACTAGCGACGAAAGTTACGACCGTTACCGCCGCGGCGCTCTTTAAATGCAGACGCTGCTTTAGCTTGTGATGCTAGAATCGATTCAACCGTCAATTCCATTGGCTCACGAGGTTCTAACCCATGACGGAATGTACGTGAACGCGGAGGCATCTGGTATTCGATATCAGAAGCTTTAGGCATGCGCTTGAAACGGTAAAGGTAGAAATTCTCAACCTTCTCGCGAGCCCACTCTGTTTTCTTCAAATATTTAACGGCACTTGCTACTGTCGGCTTAGTGTTAAAGCAGTTCATGCGCATTGCAGCATCCAAAATTTCCCAACCGTAATGATCCACTAATTCAGTGATCATAGTATCTAGCTTTAAGCCGTGCAGTGGGTTGTTTTGTTGCAGTTCAATTCTTTCGTCTTCAGTCATATCTTTACCTTTTCCAAGGCAACTAAAGGCCTTGAATATACTCTAGAACACCGTCATCACTGACCATATCTAGCTCAATCATTTGGGCATTACATCCATTGCCCTTATCTATGCCTTTATGATGGCATAAAGCATGCTCGTTATCCTATTTATCTTTCAATTTAATTTTAAAATGGTCACTTACTATCCTAATGTCGCGTGCAATACCGCCATGTACTCCCGATTATTGCTTCTCTTAGATTTCGACCAAATTCGTTCAAGTTAACAAAAACCATGATAGAAGCATGAAATATCCATAATTTAAGTAATGAATTATAAATTTATTAGAACGCAGTATTGCTAATTAACAGCACGATGCTATGTTAGAAGTGGTATAGAAACCTACAAATAACGATATTAAACAATGATATAATTATAAATAAAGGTTGGCTTTGACCATGTTTGACTACTCAAAAATCAGCAGAGTAGCCGCCCAAGATAAAGACATTATCGCCATCGTTGATGATCTCTTTCGGCTAGCTCGCGAACATTACCCCATTCTGTCTAGGCTCTCGGTTGTGCTATGCAACGAAAATAGAGCGTCGAATTACTTTGTTTCGGACACTCTGTGCCAAGAAGCCGAACATCGCTACGTTGAGCAAGAACTTACGCCAGAATCGGCTTTGTCGCGCATGGCTGAGTCTTTAGATACCCGGATCATCAACGACCTCACCACCATTAGCTCAACCAAACAAATATCTCACCTGCTCGATCTCGGTCATCAAAGCAGTTATACAACACCGATTCATCATCAAGAAAGTAATCTTGGGTTTGTATTTATCAATGCTTCATCAACAGGATTTTTTGCTAACCAAACTATTCAGTGTGATATCGCCTATCTCACTCAAGTCATCTCTAGCCTTTTCGTTCAGTGGTTTGAGCGCCAACGTCACTTTCAATCCTCTTTAGCGATAGCTTTAAACATGGGTCATGCTCGAGATCCAGAAACCAAAGAACACCTAATTCGCATGGGTAAATACAGTGAAAAAATTGCTCGCACTCTGTCGCACACCAAAAGAGAAATCACCCACCAATTCATTCATCGAATCCGGTTGTATGCGCCCTTTCACGACATAGGAAAATATCGAATTCCAGATAAGGTGCTATTCAGTAGCGCGCGTTTCAACGAAGAAGAAAGAAACATCATGAACAATCACACCTTGTATGGCGAAGAGATGATTGATGACGTGGTTGCCCTTTCCCACCACAGCTCGATGTGCAGTGAAGAGATTCAATTCATTAAGAATATTGTGCGCCACCATCATGAACGGTTTGATGGCTCTGGATTACCTGATGCTTTGAGTAACACAGCGATACCACTCGAAGCTCGAATAGTGACATTAGCCGATGTATTCGATGCGCTGATGAGCAAAAGAGCTTATAAGCACGCGTGGACACTCGATGAAGTGATGGAATACATTGAAATGCAGAACGGTTCAATGTTCGACCCAGAGTGTGTTGTGGCTCTTAAACAGAACCTAGACGGCTTTATGGCAATTCGGGAGCAATACAATGACGATGCTCAGCCGCACTTAATGACAGCTTAGACTATGGCTTCTTTGTTATTCAAGCCTAAGTAAGAGAACGTAAACCAACAAAAAAGGATGCCACTGAGGCATCCTTTTGTTTTCTAGTTTGCAGCTGAAAGAACAAATTTGTTCTCTACTGATTCTAACTAACGATTATACGTCGTAAGTTGTAGAAGCAGTGTCGCCGCCTGTACCAGTCCAGTTTGTGTGGAAGAATTCACCACGTGGACGGTCAGTACGCTCGTAAGTGTGAGCACCGAAGTAGTCACGTTGAGCTTGTAGAAGGTTCGCTGGAAGACGAGCTGTTGTATAGCCGTCTAGGAACGTTAGTGCAGAAGTCATACATGGCATTGGGATGCCAGATTCCATAGACTTAGCTGCAACTTTACGCCAAGCGCCCATGCAGTTGTCTAGGATGCCTTTGAAGTATGCATCTGAACCTAGGAATGCGATCTCTGGGTTCGCTTCGTAAGCATCACGAATGTTGCCTAGGAATGCAGAACGGATGATACAACCGCCACGCCACATAAGAGCAACGTTACCGTAGTTTAGATCCCAGCCGTTTTCGTTCGACGCTTCACGCATTAACATGAAACCTTGAGCGTAAGAGATGATCTTAGAAGCAAGTAGAGCCTGACGAATTGCATCAACCCACTCTTGCTTGTCGCCTTCAACTGGAGCAACAGTCTTGCCGAATAGTTTCTCAGCTTCAACACGTTGATCTTTAAGTGCAGACAGGCAACGAGAGAATACAGACTCAGTGATTAGAGTCAGTGGGATACCCATGTCTAGTGCGTTGATACCTGTCCATTTGCCCGTACCTTTTTGGCCAGCAGTGTCTAGGATCTTCTCAACTAGCGCTTCACCGTCTTCATCTTTGTAACCAAGGATGTCAGCAGTGATTTCGACTAGGTAGCTGTCTAGCTCAGTTTTGTTCCAGTCAGCAAATACAGCCTGCATTTCGTCGTGGTTCATACCTAGGCCATCTTTCATGAACTGGTATGCTTCAGTGATAAGCTGCATGTCACCGTATTCGATGCCATTGTGAACCATCTTAACGAAGTGACCAGCACCGTCGTTACCAACCCAATCACAACAAGGCTCACCTGCGTCAGTTTTCGCAGAGATACCTTGGAAGATAGGCTTAACCGCTTCCCAAGCTTCAGGAGAACCGCCTGGCATGATAGAAGGACCGAAACGAGCGCCTTCTTCACCACCAGAAACACCCGTACCGATGAAGTGGATGCCTTTCTCACGAAGAGCAGCAACACGACGGTTAGTGTCCGGGAAGTTAGTGTTACCACCATCAATGATGATGTCGCCTTTGTCTAGAAGTGGTACAAGCTTGTCGATGAACGTATCTACAACGTCACCAGCACGAACCATAAGCATCACTTTACGTGGCGCTTCTAGCTTCTCAACTAGCTCTTCTAGAGAGTAAGCACCAACAATGTTAGTACCTTTAGCTGGGCCTTCTAGGAACTCGTCTACTTTCGCAGCAGTACGGTTGTGAGCCACAACTTTGAAGCCGTGGTCGTTCATGTTTAGGATAAGGTTCTGACCCATTACTGCTAGGCCAATTACACCGATATCACCTTTCATTATTTATATCTCCTTGCGGCTATTCGCACTTATGCGATAGCACTTGCTGCATTTGAATCTAGGAACCACTCTGTTTCGCCAGTTTTAGACTGGATTTTCGCTGCCGGGTAAGGCAGTTCTGAAGCAGGAGTTGTATGAATTTCTTTAACGATCTCGACTTTACCTGCGCCAAGCACTAGGTAGCTGATTCGTTTTGCTGCTTCTAAAACTTTCGCTGTTTTAGAAACACGGATCTGACCCGACTCTGGGTGAGAAGCTAATACAGATAGGTTCTCATCTTGGTAGTCAGTTACACCCGGGAATAGTGAAGCTGTGTGGCCGTCTGCGCCAACACCTAGCAGAATCCAATCGAATACAGGCGTGCCGTTTTCAGTTGGAATCACGTCTGCCATCTCTTTTGCGAAACGCTCTGCTTCTGCTTTAGGCTCATCTTCACCACGGATGCGGTGGATGTTCTCTGCCGGAAGGTTCACGTTCGAGAAAAGTAGCGCGTTCGCTTCGCCGAAGTTGCTTTCTGCATCATCAGGTGCAACACAACGTTCGTCGCCCCACCAGAAGTGAAGGTTATTCCATTGAATACCTTCCGCGTATGGAGCTTGGGCTAAAAGCTTGAAAAGCATTTTTGGCGTGCTGCCACCAGACAGTGAAATGTGAACAGGTTTGCCCTGCTCGCTGTATGCTTTCATTTCATTTGCTAGGTTTTCAACGACCAATTCTGGCGTTGCAAAGATCTTGTGGTTGATCATAGTTCGCAGTAATCCGTGTCTGTTAGGTTTTTACATGGGAAACGCCATGCGCGGCCATCACGTTGCAGAAGCTCATCCGCTTCTTGCGGGCCCCAAGTACCACAAGCATAGCCAAACAGTGCTTGAGGATCTTGTTTAAAGTCTAAGATTGGTTGAACGTACTTCCAACACGCTTCTACTGCATCGGTACGTGCAAACAGAGTCGCATCACCGTTCAGTGCATCAAGAAGAAGACGCTCATAAGCCGTTAGCATTTGAGTTTCAGGCAAGTCAGAGTAAGAGAAGTTCATTTTCACTTCTTTTGCTTTGAAACCTGCACCTGGCTCTTTCAAACCAAAGCTCATCTGAATACCTTCATCCGGTTGGATACGGATAATCAGCTTGTTCTCTGGTGCATCTTGACCAAACACTGGGTGTGGCGTGTTCTTAAAGTGAATCACGATTTCAGTTACGCGCGTTGGTAAACGTTTACCTGTACGTACGTAGAAAGGAACCCCATTCCAACGCCAGTTGTTGATATGAGCTTTCAAGCCGATGTACGTTTCAGTACGAGAGTCATCTGCGACACCATGCTCTTCACGGTAACCAGGCAAATGCTGACCACGAACGTCTGATGCTGTGTATTGACCTAATACTAAATCTTTACGCAGGTCGTCTTCTTCCAGTGGTTTCAGACACTGAAGTACTTTAACCACTTCGTCACGAATTGAATCCGCATTGATTTGAGCTGGTGGCTCCATGCCAACCATTGCTAGAACTTGCAGCAGGTGGTTTTGGAACATGTCACGAACTGCGCCAGAACCGTCGTAGTATCCGCCGCGCTCTTCAACGCCAAGGAACTCAGCACCTGTGATTTCAACGTATTCAATAAAGTTACGGTTCCACAGTGGTTCAAACATCGCGTTTGAGAAACGAAGCACTAGAAGGTTTTGTACCGTCTCTTTACCAAGGTAATGGTCGATACGGTAGATCTGGTGTTCTTGGAAGTGATGATGGATCTCTTCATCTAACGCTTGAGCTGATGCTAAGTCGTAACCAAATGGTTTCTCGATGATCAGACGACGCCAGCCGTTCTTTTCATCGTTCAGGCCATGCGCAGCAAGGTTTGCTGGAATCACACCGTATAGGCTTGGCGGGGTTGCCAAGTAGAACAATGTGTTATGGTTTTCGAATTGGTAGTCTTGCTCAAGCTTGTCTAGACGTTGTGCTAAACGAGCGTAGTCGTCTACATCTGAAGTGTTGATCGCTTGGTAATGCAGATGTTCAATAAATGCATTCAGCGTCTCTGGCTCAGTTTTTTCCATTTCCTGAAGAGACTTCTTCAGCTTCTCACGGTAAGACTCATCGCTGTACTCAGTACGGCTCACTCCAAGAATCGCAAAGGATTTTGGTAGTTGATTGCTAGCATACAGGTGGTACAAAGCAGGAATTAACTTGCGGTAAGTTAGATCTCCCGATGCACCAAAAATAACGATGCTGCTGTTTTCAGGTATTACCATCATCTTTCCTATAAAAACAAGGTTTTTAGTATTCGCCAAAGGTATCAGCGACATACGAAAATAGATAATAGGTCTTGGCTATTACATCAATAGCGAGTGCCTATTACACTTGAGAATGCGTTTGGTAAACGAGGGTGAAAGCTATCACCTCTATTCGGGACAGTATTGTCTATGAGTATTTGATTTACATCAACCACTGTGAAAGCAATCGATTAAATATTGACTCATTTCGAACAAATTCTAATCGATAGCTCAGTTAGCCGAGCCCGAGAGTGAAGCAAATCGGTATTCTCAAACATTGTAGTCAAGAAAGAACGGTATCTGGTCGGTGGAGTGAATAATAGGAAATGGAGAGAAAGGCAAAACCAGCCTATTCAACTGGCTTTATATTTATTTGACAGCATCGCGTTTGTCTTTGTGACTTGTTGTCGCTAAATCTATCTTCTAGCTTTGTTGTAGCAGCGTTCTGGGCGGCCTACTGACCCGTAATTTAAGTCAGCCACTAACTCGCCAGTCGTGATTAGAAATTCCAAATAGCGTCGAGCGGTGGTTCGACTCGCTCCAATCCGTTCACCTGCTTCATCTGCTGTAATATCAGCAATGTCGGCTTGTTGAAAAATGGCTCTAATTTTATCAAGCGTTACGCCATCAATTCCTTTGGGTAATGTTGACACTTTTCCTGAGTCCGCTTTCGCGTTGGCTTGCAGCATCTTATCGACCAAACCTTGGTTCAAATCAGACACACTTTCAAACTCTTGCAGCTGCGATTGATATTTTTTCAGCGCCGCTTCTAAGCGAGGAAACATCACAGGTTTCAGCAGATAGTCCACGACTCCACCGCGCATTGCCTGTTGCAAGGTATCGACGTCTCGCGCAGCAGTAATCAAAATCACATCACAACCCTGATTACTACCACGAACGTGGTTCAAAATATCAAGCCCGCATCCATCCGGCAGATACACATCCAACAAAACCAAGTCAGGCTTTAATATGTCTAATTGCATTAACGCTTCAGACTGCGTGGTCGCAATCCCCACCACATCAAAGCCACCCATCTGTTCTAAATAACGATGGTGTAGCTCTGCAATCGCAATATCATCTTCAATGACCATGACTCTCGTGATTGCGCTCATTTATGTTCTTCCTTTAACCATGCTTTTTCCGTCACGATGATCTTCACTCGATCACTTCGCGCTTAATTATTATTGTGCTTCTTTTGGCAGATAAACCGTCATTCGCGTACCAAAATCGTGGTTGTCGACCATTTCAAGCTGTCCTTGATATCGGTCTGCCAGTTGCTTTATTAAATACAAACCGACGCCGCGATTCTGTTTCGCTTTGCTTGATACGCCTTTTTCGGTGAGTGCTTTCGTCGCCAAGTCTTTCGGCAAACCACACCCTTTGTCTTCTACTTCTACGATAATTTCATTACCAAAATCACTGATTGAAACTTCAATAACTCGACGCGCTGGAGTAATTTGACCCTCTTGCTTAATAGCCGTCATAGTGGCATCAAAGGCGTTATCTATCAGGTTACCAAGAATTGTGACAACGTCATCCGCGTTCAGCCAGCTAGGCAATGCTTCAAGCCTTGAGCCTTCTTCGACTTTGAGCTCTAAGCCTATTTCTCTCGCACGCTCCGTTTTCCCCAAGAGCATACCTGCAATGAGCGGGTCTTTAACGGTTTCACGCAAGAACTCGATCAAGCTTTGATAGTGTGCTGTTTCTTGGCCAATCAGCTGCTGTACTGAATCCAACTCGCCCATCTGGATCAAGCCACTAATGGTGTTGAGCTTGTTTTGATGCTCATGGGTTTGTGAACGGAGTAAATCAGCATACTCTTTGGTTTGTGAGAGCTGGTCTGTTAAGTCGTTGATTTCATCTCGCAATCGAAAGCTGGATACCGCCCCAACGACTTCACCCGCCACGATAATTGGGCTGCGGTTGGCAACGATTCGCTTATTGTTCAGGTACAGCTCGACGTCGTGATCGGTTTCACCAGTGGATAACAGTTGCTCTAAATCACTGCCGGCCAATACATCTGAAAGGCGCTGCTGGTTTAGTGCAGACTCTCTATCGATAGACAAAATATCGCAGGCACTCTTATTAATAGAACGTAAAATTCCGTGCTTATCGATACTCAGAATACCTTCTTTCACGGTACTCATAGTCACATCTAACTCGACATACAGTCGGCCGTTCTCTTCGGGTTCAAAGCCTAAAATAGCGCGTTGAAAGCGACGAGACACATAGCTTGAAATCAAAGCGTTGACCGCAACCACCAGCAACGCCATCACAATCAAAAAGGCTAAATAAGGTTCGATTCGGTCTTGTAACGAGTCCAACAAATAGCCAACCGACACCACGCCAATGACAGTGCCTTGTGGGTCTTTAACCGCGGATTTCCCACGGACAGAGAAGCCAAGTGATCCTTTGGCCGTCGACACATAAGATTCACCCAACACCAGTGCTTTTTGGTTATCACCACCGCGCATTGGTTTACCAAGCCTGTCATCATAAGGGTGAATCAGGCGGATACCTTTATCATCTCCCACAACGATAAACGCCGCGCCAATGAGCTGGGTAAGGTTTCGAAATTTAACTTGAGTTTCTTCAGACAGAACGTAGGGAGCGCCATTAGGGCCCATCGTTCCATTTTCTTGAATAATGCTGGTGACAAGTGGCGATTCAGACAGAAATTCAGCAACACCTAACGCTTTCAAACCCATCTCTTGCTCTTGAGATTGTTTGATATAATAAAAACCAGCCGCTGAAAGTATCAAAAGTTCAACAAGACCAGTGACCGTCATGATAATCAGCAGCCTTTTACGGAAGCTGATACTACTCCATTTCATATTCCACCGTCCCTAGTGTAAGACGAGCAATGTTAACACCAAGTTAATTAGATGACCTTTCTACGTACGCGAATTTGTGACTGTTACTCAACTAAATAATTGAGCAGATTATTAATTGATAATCCTTTACGTTGTTCACCTCGATTAATCGTTCGCTTTTAGAACGGATTAGCTTAAAAATCAAAATAAACGAATAAATATTGAGCTAGATCACTAAGCTTTTAGGTGTTTTTTAGGTTGTTTAAAATAAATACAATTATAATAGTTGCATATGAAGAAGTTTATTGTTGCCAAGCCATCAGTCATGATTTTCAGACTCTGCTTTAAATCGAAATTTCGGTTAACAAAAAGACAACAACTCTTCGCTCACTGGACGTATCTATAACGAAACGTTGCACGCTCGCCGCTAGGATTGTTGAACAAACAGGTTATCAACCTAACCTCATTCATACATCTCTATTCACACTATAGGCCAGCATGACAACTCAGAGGTGCCTGATAAAGCAGCGCCCAATAATAAAACATTGATGAGCAGGAAGTATCGATCAGTGGCAACGTCCAATAGAAACAGGATTAAAAACATAACGTATAAACATTGTTGAAAAGGAAACCAGGCAATGAAACGCGATAATTTTGGAATTTGTCTTACTAAGACCATGCTGTTCAAACACTTGCAATCGACTTTTACTCACGTAAGAGCCTATGAGAAAGACGGTACCTCCCCTCTCGATCTCAAGGTATTGTTAGCGTTCCCGCAAATGTCGGGCAGAGATTTATTACAAACAATGCAAGGTTCAAGACAATTGGTGTGGCGCGCCGATCACCATTGTCCTGGCTTTAAATAAGCCGCTTCATTTTGTAAAAACGCTTCTATACTGAACTTAAAAAGCACGCTTATGCGTGCTTTTTAAGTTTCATTTATCTCTGATATCTTCATCACTCAATCCTATTTACACTTGGTTAACGAGTTATGAGACTTTCTCTAAGTGTGAGAGAATCTAATCAAGACAAATGACTATTGCCCTGTTAACATTAGAGTTAATACTCTAATTGGTATTTAATGCAGATGACCAAACCAAAATTTCGATACCTTGCGATCGCCAGCATGCTTCTCGGCACTATGGCTTCGCCAGGCTATGCAGCTCCGCTCACTTTTTCTGAAGCGTGGCAAATATTACAAGAAAACAACAACTCACTTGCGGCTCAACAAGCAAACGTTGAACGTTATCAACACCTTCAGAACTCAACGAGTAGCCTCAACTTGCCTTCTATCACCTTAGGGGCTAACTACACGCACCTTGATAGTGACGTGACGATTAATGGCGAACAGTTCACTGACAGCTTAAGTGGCGTGCCAAACTTAGGCGCAGTTGGAGGTATTCTTCAGCCTATATTAAGTGGGCTTGGCGGCGTTACCTCAACGATTACAGAACAAGACATCTTTAGCTCTTCCATTCGCGCGGTTTGGCCTATCTTCACTGGCGGGCGAATTACCGCTGCGCAAAATGCAGCTGAAGGTAAAAGCGAAGAAGCGCAAAGCCAGCTGTTGATGGAAAGACAAGCTCGCTACGAAGACTTAAGTAAATATTACTTCTCGGTGATCTTAGCGGAAGACGTCGTGAAAACGCGTCAAGCCGTTGAAGCTGGCTTAACTCAGCATCGTGATTTCGCCATCAAGCTTGAACAACAAGGGCAAATCGCACGAGTAGAACGCTTGCAAGCGGATGCGTCACTAGACAAAGCGGTTGTCGAGCGAACTAAAGCTCAAAACGATCTTAAGATTGCTCAATTAGCGCTGACTCAAATCCTTGGTCAGAGCCAAAGTGTAGAACCCTCAGAGCAACTGTTTATCAATAAGAACCTGCCTCATATGGATGTGTTCATTGACCAAACACTCATGACCTATCCCGGCCTTAAGATTCTTGATGCAAAAGAGAAACAAGCAAGCAGCTTAATTAAAGCTGAGAAAGGTAAATACTATCCAGAGGTATACCTTTACGGTGATTACAGCCTGTATGAAGATGACTCTCTAGCCAGCGAAATGAAACCCGATTGGTTAGTTGGCATTGGTGTGAATGTACCGCTGCTTGATACTTCTGGCCGTTCAGACAAAGTAGCCGCCGCTCACAGCGCGGTATCACAGGTTCAATTCCTGAAGTCGCAAGCTAAGCAAGACTTAACCGTGTTGGTACAGAAGACTTACCTTGAAGCAAACCAAGCAATTGAAGAGGTTCAAGGCCTCAACTCAAGCTTGGCTTTGGCTCAAGAAAACCTATTACTCCGTAAAAAAGCCTTCACTCAAGGACTTTCGAACTCGCTAGAAGTGGTTGATGCAGAGCTCTACCTTGCGAGCATCAAAACCCAGCAATCTGCTGCGCGATTCAAATACCTAATCTCTCTGAACAAGCTATTAGCGCTAACTAGCGAAATGAATGCTTACTCGAGTTACTTAACCTCTTCTGTTCCGTCTGACTTCGACTCAAAAACAGACACCGATAGCCAGTCAAAAGGATAATTCATGAAACCTATTAAGCCCCTTCTTCTATCTTTAGTTGGTATCGGCGTTATTGGCTGGGTCGGATACAGTTTCTACCAAGCTTACCAACCTCAGCCGGTTAAGCTTCAAGGTCAAATCGATGCGCAGCAATACAGCATCTCATCGAAAGTACCTGGCAGAATTGATGAAATATTCGTGCGTAAAGGCGATTCAGTTGAAAAAGGCGAATTGATCTTTTCTCTTCTTAGCCCTGAGATTGACGCGAAGCTAGAACAAGCAAAAGCAGGTCAAAAAGCTGCTGGCGCATTAGCAAAACAAGCAGAGAATGGTGCCCGTACTCAGCAAATCCAAGCCGCTAAAGACCAATGGTTGAAAGCAAAAGCGGCAGCCGATCTTATGGACAAAACCTACCAACGTGTAAACAACCTTTACAACGATGGTGTCGTTGCCGAGCAAAAACGCGATGAAGCAAAAACACAGTGGCAAGCGGCGAAGTACACCGAAAGTGCTGCGTTCCAAATGTATCAATTAGCACGAGAAGGCGCTCGTGACGAAACCAAAGTGGCAGCCGCTCAAAAAGCATTAATGGCGGCAGGTGCGGTGGCGGAAGTTGAAGCTTACGCAAAAGACACACAGATCCACAGTTGGTTTAATGGCGAAGTGTCTCAGGTGCTATTAAGCAGCGGTGAGCTCGCACCACAAGGTTTCCCTGTTGTGACTGTTATCGACACCAAGGATGCATGGGCCGTGCTCAATGTGCGTGAAGATATGCTTAAGCATTTCGAGAAAGGCAGCCAGTTTGAAGCGTACCTACCGGCTCTGGATAAATCATTAACTTTCCAAGTGACTCACATCGCCGTAATGGGTGATTTCGCGACTTGGCGTTCAACAGATGCAGCACAAGGCTTCGACTTACGTACTTTTGAAGTAGAAGCGCACCCTGTTAATACTAGCGAAACACTGCGTATGGGCATGAGCCTTGTGGTTGAGCTTTAGGTGACGTATGTCTGCTAACTTTCGATCGATAGGCTCGCGATCTACAGCCTCGCAATCTAGAGGCTCGCAATCTACAGCCTCACAATCTACAGGCTCACAATCTAGAGGCTCGCAATCAATTGAGCATCATAGAGCGAAGAATACCTTGCTTAGGCAGTGGGCGATTGTCCGCAAAGACAAATGGTTGTTGTCTTGCCTAACTTGGATACCTTTGCTTCTTGCTGCCAGTATTTGGCTGATTTTTTCGCAAGGGATCGCTCGTGACTTACCGGTTGCGGTTGTTGACTTGGAACACAGCCAAATTTCGCAGCAGTTCACACGTCTTGTTGATGCATCACCAACGCTGCAAGTCACTCAGAAATACAGCTCGGCGAGTGAAGCGGCGAAAGCGATGATTGAACGCGATATCTACGGTTATGTTGTGATACCAAGGCATTTTGACCGAGACCTTCTGCTCGGATTGAATCCGCAAGTGTCTGTGTTCTACAACAGCCAATTTATCTTGATAGGTAAGCTAGTGAATTCAGCGTTGTTGCAGGCTCAGGGGACTTTTAACGCGCAACTTGAGGTCGTTAAGCAGTTATCACACGGTGATACCACGGTGCAATCAGCATTAGGCCAAGCAGTAACAGTGCAAAGCCAGATCACGCCACTGTTCAACAAGAACACCAGTTATGCTCAGTTCTTGGTGTCTGCGGTTATTCCTGCACTATGGCAGATCATGATTGTGGTGGGCACGATATTGGTTTTGACGGCGAACGTTAGAGCTCGTGGTCTTCATGCTTGGTTATCCAACGCCCCGATGAAATCACTAACATCAACACTAGCGCCCTACCTTGTCTTGTTTTTGATGTTTGGTATCGCGTTTAGCTTTTGGTTCTATGTCCTCTTAGACTGGCCGTTTAACGGCAGTTTTGTGGCACTGACTGTCGCCCAACTGCTTACCGTCATCAGTTGTATCATCATGGGTTGTTTATTTTTCTTCTTAACGCTTGATCCTGCAAGGGCGATGAGTTTCGCTGGCGCCTTTACAGCACCAAGCTTTGCGTTCATGGGGATTACCTTTCCAGTAACCGACATGAACACAGCAGCGCAAATCTGGAGAAGCTTATTGCCCGTGAGTCACTACATCGAAGTACAAACAGCACAATCAAGTTATGGCGCGAGCGCGGCACAGTCGCTTATCAGCCTCTCCTCAATGTTTTGGTATGCGATTCCTGCTTTCGTGGTGATGTTGTTGATTAAGAAACACTTGGCGCAATCGAATCTGTCTGCACAAACGGATCTAACAGCCCAAGCAGCCCTATCTGCAAAAGCAACACCTTCAACACAACAAGAGAAATCTGAACAATCAGCACCACAAGGAGTAAAACGATGAGCTTTACTCAACTGCTCAAGCAAGAACTGTTAGCGGTACTGCGTAACCCTGTTGTACTTCTTACGGTATTTGGTGGTGTGGTCTTCTATTCATTCTTGTATCCATTGCCTTACGCGCACCAAGTTCCTCAGCAGCTTAGAGCCTCGGTAGTAAACTTGGACAAGAGTCAAAGCAGCTACCAATTAGAACGAATGGTGGATGCCACCTCTCAAATCGAATTGGTACGTCGAGACTCCAGCATCGCAGATGCAAAACAAGCCGTACTTAACCAAGAGATCGGTGGGTTCCTCGTCATTCCAGAAGACTTCTATAAAGACCTGCTGCTCGGTAAGAGCCCGACGCTTTCTTACGCCGGCGATGCTTCTTACTTCTTAGTGTATGGAACCATTGTTGAAGGGCTTGCCAAGGCGGGTGGCACGTTAGCTGCACAAGTTAAGGTCAGTCACTTGTTAGTAGAAGGAGTACCTTTAGAGTCCGCAGCCAAAGGCTACAGCGCGTTTAGCTTGAACCTAAAACCAACGTTCAATAGCCGCATGGGATACATCGATTACGTAGTTCCAGCCGTCTTTGTGTTGATCCTGCAACAAACCTTAGCCATGGCTTCTGGTTTAGTTGGGGCAACCCAAAACGCTCAATCTACGTTTGGCTATTGGAGTAAGACCTCTCCGGCAAAACTGATGCTTGCTCGCTGCTGTACTTTAGTTGGCATTTATTACTTGTTGTCGATGTACTACTTCGGCGCGAGCTTTTCGATGTATGGAATAAATTTGCTCGCCTCAACGACACAGATTTTGACTTTACTTCTGCCCTTCTTATTGGCCAGTTGTTTGATCGGGATTTTTATTGGTGAGCTAGTGCCAAGAAGAGAGTTAGTCACGGTTGTGGTGTTAATCAGTTCAATGCCGCTGATTTTCTCTTCAGGTTTTATCTGGCCTGTTGAAATGATGCCTGAATGGTTAGTACTGCTTTCACAGTTATTCCCAAGCACACCAGCTATCCAAGGTTTCTTAGCGCTTAATCAGATGGGTGCATCTTGGCAAGAAGTGGCGTCTCAATGGACATTGCTATGGGGACAAGTCGCTTTATGGGGTTCGTTATTAGCACTAAAGCTTTACCACAAGTCGAGTAAACATATTACTAGATCCGTGTAGCGCTAGTCTCTAAACGCTAAGCCTCATGTTCATGTTCATCGTAAACCATTAAAAAGGCTCTGATAAAGGGCCTTTTTAATACCCTCTGGCCTGATTCCATCTTCAGCCATCAATTGTTTAAACACTTCACAAGCACATATCGAATAATCAAACTCGCCGACTTCCCTGTGATCCCCCACTATACTTCACCTTAGCCCGTCGCTATAACAGCCACTGCATATGCCTTTTGCAACCTAAAAAGCATCGACTTATTCCAAAACAATGACAAAACCCGAACAATTGTAAATTTATTGTAAAAATTTCTTTGAGGGTATTATTTTTATGTATAGGATTATCAGTAGGGCTTGGTAGGCCGAATACCATAGTCTGATTGGTTCACATACCAAAAGGATATCCATACAAAGCAAGATCAGTACTTATATTTATTTCGTTTTTCGACCTAGCTACAGCCGTTTATGTTGCCGTCTAATGAAGTAGATAAATCACTGAAATGTAAAAAATCAAATAAAAAACAAACACAACAGCAGCAAACATAATTTAATAAAAAGACAGGGAAAACCATGAAAAACTTACGTGAATTATTTTTTGGGTTTATATTATTGTTTAGTTCCAGTGCATTTGCAGAAGAAGGATCATTTAGTCAAAGTATCAGTAACTTGAGCCAAAGTGTTGATGGTTTTTTCAATGACTACACAGGTTGGTTCGTTGGATTAATATTTAAAAGTGTCCCACTTGGTGAAGCAAACTTCCCAATCATTGTTGGCTGGCTATTGCTCGCCGCGATTATCTTTACTGTTTATTTTGGCTTTGTTCAATTTAAACGTGTTGGCATGGCCATAGACATTATCAAAGGAAAGTATACCGACCCTAACTCCAAAGAGGATGGCGAGGTTTCTCACTTTCAAGCGTTAACAACCGCGCTTTCAGGAACTGTCGGACTTGGTAATATTGCCGGTGTGGGTGCTGCACTTGCGATTGGTGGCCCTGGTGCGACATTCTGGATGATCTTGTGTGGTCTTCTGGGTATGGCGTCTAAATTTTGTGAGTGTACTTTAGGTGTAAAATACCGAACTATCTTACCTTCAGGTGTCGTTTCGGGTGGTCCAATGTACTACCTAAGCCAAGGTCTGAGCGAAAGAGGACTCGGTGGACTAGGTAAAGCCCTTGCAATTGGTTTTGCGTTAATGTGTATTTTGGGTGCGTTGGGCGGCGGTAACATGTTCCAAGCTAACCAAGCACATGCCATGTTAACTTACGCATTCGATGTACCAAGTGAATACGGTGTCATCACAGGGCTTGTACTCGCTACCTTAGTGTTTTCCGTTATCGTTGGCGGTATGCCTTCTATTGCGTCCGTAACAGAAAAAGTTGTTCCTTGGATGGCTGCTCTGTACATCGGTATGGCTCTGATTGTTATCGGTTCTAATCTTGATCAAGTTGGCCCTGCGTTCAGTGCAATCTTTACAGGTGCATTTACCGGTGAAGGCGTGGTTGGTGGATTTATTGGTGCCCTAATCCAAGGTCTAAAACGTGCAACATTCTCAAATGAAGCAGGTGTAGGTTCAGCAGCAATTGCTCACTCAGCAGTTAAAACAAAAGAACCAATCACTGAAGGTCTTGTATCACTACTAGAACCATTCGTTGATACGGTAATCATTTGTACAATGACGGCATTGGTAATCACTATCGCTGGCTTAAACGTAGGTCCATATGATGGAACAGGTTTAACGGGTGTAACGCTTACTGCTGCATCATTTACTGAAACGGCAGAAGTATTTAAATACACACTTGCTCTCGCGGTAATCATGTTTGCGTTCTCGACGATGATTTCTTGGTCGTACTACGGTCTTAAGGCTTGGACTTACCTATTTGGTGAAGGCAAAACAACGGAACTGATTTTTAAAGTGATGTTCTGTGTGTTTGTTGTTATTGGTGCGACGATTCAGTTTGGCGCGGTAATCGACTTCTCTGATGCGGCTATCTTTGCGATGTCTATCTTCAACATTCTTGGCCTGTACTTCCTAATGCCTGTTGTGAAGAAAGAACTGCAATCATTTGTTGCTCGTGTGAAATCAGGTGAAATCAAAACTTACGACAAATAACGTTTAGTGGAATGATGTTGATCTAATAACTAATTTAGGTCTCATAACGATACAGTTCTAATAAACGAGACTGTTCTAAAAATTTTTGTAAGACCCTTTGCTTGAGAAAGCGAGAACAGGACTGCAACTTATCCAAATCCCTACTAGCTTTGCTTGTGGGGATTTTTTATGCCTGAATGATTAGGCGAGTTGCTATCCTCAATGCCTTGCTCACTCTTTTCATCATCGTGTTCAACGTCGAAACGACGAACTAATTCTTCTACTTCGATCATATCTTTTTGCGCTAATGGCGAACAACAATCATCGAAACAATAAGCTATGGTGCAGTTCTCACAAAGATACTCTGGCATCACTTCATCCCTTGTCGTCAAAGCAGCCAAATGCGAGCTAGCAATCGACTGCGTGTTCATCCTGAACAACACTATTATGCAGCGACTCTGATCTGAAAATATGTATGCAAAGTCATTTAATAGACAACAAGTAACATATCGTTGTGGATATACGTAACTATTCACAAATATCTAAGCAAACAATGAAAACACTCAAATAATCAATAATGAGAAAGCGCCGGATCTATGCTCCCGAGAAAACGCAAAACGCCCACATCACGTGTGTGATGTGGGCGTTTCAATATTTACTGCAAACTATCTTTGGGTTGATTAAAGCCTGTGGCTTATAGACCCATCTCTTCAGTGAGCGTTTTGATCTGCTTAAGATCCATGGTGTGGACTTCAATCATTTGTCTGATATCACTCAGACGAGAGTTGGCGTTATCCTGCTTCTCACACGCGTCAGATTTAGCATCCCATGATGTGCCATCTAAGAAAACGTCGCACGCTTTCTTTAGAGAACCAAGGTTCTGCTCAAGTTCATTTTTTTCTTTCTCAAGCTTTTCAAGTTCTTGAGAGATCTGTAATTCTTTTCGGAAAACTTCACGCGAACGCTCAAACAAGGTCAACTGCATGTCAGCCTGACGATTAAGTTTCTGGTTGTCTTGCTGAGTTTGCTCTAACGTTTGCTTCTGTTCGTTTAGCTGCTGCTCTAACGAGTAGTTCGCTTTCTCTAAAACCGAAGACTGCTTCGCTAGGTCTTGGAGCTCTTTTTGATGTTCTTCTGTTTGTTTTACTAGAGCGGCTTCTACTTTTGCATCGATTTCGGTATCGACTTTTGCCACTTTAGTTTCAACGGATGTCATCAACTGTGTTTTGCTGTCATGCAGTTCTTGATAACGAGTTTCGAGTACCTGATAAGTGGACTCCCACTTCGAAGCCGTGATTGTAGAACCGATCAAGCCACCTAACGCCAAACCTATAACCGCAGCAATGCCGATATAAAGCTGACTGCGCTTATCGCGTTCTTCAATAACAACCACTTCATCTTGTTCGCTTTGTCCAGATTGCTGGTTCACTAGCGGGTACTCCCAAAAATTTGTTTAACGTTACACGGTCACTGGTACTGATACTGATACTGATACTGATACTGATACTTTAAGCTCAGTTAAACCTATTGCCCAAGCCAGAAGCACTTGAGCTTTGCTAACACGTTTATCCTATCTGCTCACAGACAGATTTAACGAGTTAACTCCGAAATCATCAGGCTGGCCGTATACAAAAGGAAGCTGCTAACGATAACAATCACTACCCATTTTTGCAGTTTTTCGTTTGTCCGGTAACGAAACAGCACAAATGCCAAAGCCAATAAAAAAACAATCGCTATTAATCGAGTCATAACTCCTCCTTGTTTCTCTATTTTATACCATTTAAATAAGCAAGTTACGTCAGAGACTCGTTGTTTGATCATTTAGTTGAACAACATTTGAGCAAACAGATATTTTGTAGCTGACATCACATTTTATATGATCTAGGATACGCCTACAGATTACCTAATTATTTAGGTAATTGTTCCGATGAAGACTGCAGGAGAGTGGTTTTTAACTAAATATTAACATTTAGTTAGATAAACCCGCCGAAGAAGTAAATCTTTCAGGCGCTTTGTGCTGGAGAAATCCAGAAAAGTGAGGACTGTCGTTGGAGGAACCTCTGGAGAGAACCGTACTACTTTTTTGTAGCAAGCGGTCGCCGAAGGAGCAAGCTTAGTGCCCGTTACTTATCTATAAGTGATTCGCTAAGTGAAACTCTCAGGCAAAAGGACAGAGGAGTGGAAAGCAACAGCCTTAATTAACAAAAGAATTCTATCTAGAAATCCGTATGTATTAAGTAGTGCTATCGATCCCTGTGATCTGCACTGCCTTCCCTCTTCTCCTTAAATTTTTAATTTATTAAGGGGAAACTATGAACCATCTACAAGCTACACTTCAAACCATCAACCAATTCGTTTGGGGACCACCGCTGCTTATTCTGCTAGTGGGAACGGGGATCTACTTTACTTTTCGCCTAGGCTTACTCCAGTTTAGACACCTCCCAACCGCACTAAAAATGGTGTTCACCAAAGACAAATCCGGCAAGGGTGACGTATCAAGCTTCGCCGCTTTGTGTACTGCACTTTCCGCAACTATTGGTACCGGTAATATCGTAGGTGTAGCGACCGCAATCAAGATTGGTGGCCCTGGTGCCCTATTCTGGATGTGGCTTGCCGCTGTATTTGGTATGGCGACCAAATACGCAGAATGTCTACTTGCCGTTAAATACCGCAGAACCGATAGCAATGGCGAAATGGTTGGCGGCCCAATGTACTACCTGCAATACGGTGTCGGCTCACGAATCTTAGCGGTAATGTTCGCTGTCTTCGCGTTAGGTGTTGCCTGCTTCGGTATTGGTACCTTCCCACAAGTCAACGCTATTTTAGACGCAACTCAAATTTCGTTTGGTGCTTCTCGTGAGATGTCTGCTGTCGTTCTTACGATATTGGTGGCAGTGGTAACCCTTGGTGGTATTCAATCTATCGCGAAGGTAGCAGGAAAAGTGGTTCCAACCATGGCAATTATGTACATCGTCGCGTGTTTGAGCGTGCTGGTTTCAAATGCCGACCAACTACTGAATGCCATTACCCTTGTGGTTACCTCTGCGTTTACCAACACCGCTGCAACCGGTGGTTTCTTTGGTGCGAGCATCATGCTTGCTATCCAGTCAGGTATCGCTCGTGGTGTGTTCTCGAACGAATCAGGCCTAGGCAGTGCGCCAATGGCGGCAGCGGCGGCAAAAACAGACTCGTGCGTGAAGCAAGGGCTTGTCTCTATGACCGGTACCTTCTTCGATACTATCATCATCTGTACGATGACAGGTTTGGCGCTTATCTTAACGGGTGCTTGGCAGACTGACCTTTCTGGTGCTGCGATGACCACTCATGCATTCGCTGTGGGTTTAAACGCCGATACTCTAGGTCCAATGTTAGTTTCGATTGGCTTAATCTTCTTTGCGTTTACAACGATTTTAGGCTGGAACTACTATGGTGAGCGCTGTGTTGTTTTCTTACTAGGTACCAAAGCAGTACTACCTTACAAAATCATCTTCATTGCGTTGGTTGCTTCTGGTGCATTCCTAAAACTCGACATGATCTGGCTGATGGCTGATATCGTGAACGGCCTAATGGCTATTCCTAACCTAATCGGTCTTATCTTGTTACGCCACGTTGTCATCGAAGAAACAAAGCTATTCTTCAAACCTTTAACTTCTTCAAATGATTGTGAAGCCGTTAAAGCATAACTTGAATTGATTGAACACCAAGCCCGCAATAAATGCGGGCTTTTTTATTGATTCAACACTTCAAATGACTACATTATTACTTGTCCTATATACCCAAAAATATAATAAGATATTTATTCGGCGACTGTTCTAATTAAAATAATGAAAAGACTAATAAAAAGGTCACTAATAAAACCAACGCTTAATTAGATGTTACTTATATTTAACAGGTTGTGTCTAAATAGCGTCATTTTTATCATAAACGAATAAGAAACATTTTGTTTCAACCACACAAAAAAACACCATAATAAAATATGTGACTTTAATTCACATATGAGTCAGTTTATAGTCATCTACACTCTTGAGAGAATTATAATAAAAATAAAATGTTGGCTATATGATCAAATTTGACCCAATTAAAAACCGTATTTATAACGACGAACGTTCTATTAAAATAGGATATCGTGAGACTCGTGTTTTAGAGTTATTACTTAAAAAATCTCCTGAGATTGTGCGCAAACAAGATATTATTAGTTTCGCATGGGGAAGCGAATTCATTGGTGATACGTCACTAGCGAAATGTATCAGCTTGCTTCGCCAAGGATTCGTTAAGCTCGGTATCAAAGAGACGCCAATCGTGACAGTGCCAAAGGTTGGTTACCGCCTTATCGATGGTTGTGTCTTGCTCGAATCGCAGCCACAAAGTGGAGCCACTATACTTCTCACTCCAGTGAGCGACCACATATCGCTAAGTCATACCAGTTCACTAAGTCATAGCAGTTCATTAGGTAATCGCTGTTCACAAGGTCATGACAGTTCACAAGGTCAAAGCAGTATTGCGCTCTCTCTTGCAAGTAGCCATGAATCTGAATCTAAAAAGACGACACCTGCTTACCAACAAATCGGCTCATACCGAAATAGACTGTGTTACTTCACTACTGGATGTTTGCTGCTGGCATCCGCGTTATTGGCTTTCGCTAAAGTTAATGAGAGAAACCTCAGTGATATCAACCCGGTTAACCGACTAAACGAGCAGTGGATTGGTCAAGTACAAGTTTTCCAAGATCCTGAAATGGCGATGACTCCTGAGCTAGAAAGCATCCTCTATCAGTATCAATGTGATTGTGTGGCGTACGTTAGCGAAGAGCCCGGCTATTCAGAACTCTCCGTACTCAACAAAGCAACACGCCAGTCTGTCAATATCTTTTACACGTCAACACAATTGGATCGAGCTAGCACCGAGCTGGCGCTATTCCTAGAGAGAGGCCAACTATGATGCCATTCGTTGCACTCATTTCCGCATTCGCTTTATTAGTTGGCATATGGAATATCCCTTCGCCCCAACCAAAAGAAGAGCATCGCTATCAACATAGCGTGGTGGACTTCATAATGGATGACAATGTATTACGTACCGATGGATTAACAAAAATAAGTAACAACGAAGTCCTGCACCTTATGTCAGTCCAGGACGACAGCATGCCCAACCCGATTGTCCTGAGATTCAAAGGAAAAGCTAACCCTTCTCAATCATTTTTCTTTTCTATATCTGGTACCATCGACTTAGTCTCTGTACAAAAAATAAATAAAACAATGAATGACAGCCTATTGTCACCTTATCTTTTAATCAACAATGACCCATTAACGATAAAGATTGATATCTTAAGTTCAAATGATTTATTTGCCATAATAAAAACGTGTAATACAGGCCGAACACAACTTCTGGCTAAGCGATAATTAGGAACAGTTTTTCCACCAGCAACCGCAACTTTATTATCAAATGACGATCTTTGCCGATATTACACATAGAAAACGGATGGTTATTTTTATTCTTCTATCAGTAATACAATGGCGACTTGATCCTGACTTAAAGTGTTTCAATTTTAAAAAGGTCGCACATCAAGATATCCAATCTAGATTTAGACTCCTTATGGTTCAATAACCGCCTTAAAGTTACGAACATTGTGAATGGTTATATCTAGCTTTCTACTTAACCATTCACATCAAGCGTAACGAAATAACATCAAAGCGTTTTGACGTTTAAGCCCAAATAATAACACTCTATTTTTCTAAAAACGGTTTGAGCCCCATCAAATAATTTCCTTTAAGTTGCATACACTTTCACCATATAAACACATTCAACAATACAACCTGATGAATTCAAAGGGTAAATTAATTCAAGCCTTTTCAGTATCTATCTATTTATCAACATGAAAAAGTGAACTTGTCTTGTTAACTACACGGCACACAAAACATTATCAAAATAGAAAAATTACAAACGAGGGAATTGTTAATGATTAGTATAAACAGAAGTCTCTTAGCAACCGCAGTGTTGTCTGTTCTATCAACCGGTGTAAACGCAAAGGTGTACCCGGACCAAATAGTGTTTGACCAACTTGGTGAAGATGTATGTCGCTCTGGTTATCGTCCTTTAGACCGTTATGAAGCCGAAGAGCAGAAGAGTGCTTTGGTCGCTCGTATGGGCACTTGGCAGATTACCGGGTTAAAAGGAAACTGGGTAATCATGGGGCCTGGTTATCATGGCGAAATTAAACAATCAAACAGCGGGTCGACGTTCTGTTATCCGAACAATGACCAATCTGAAATACCAAATTACTCTGCTAAAGCCGTCACAGAAGGCAGCGAGATAGACGTTGAATATGACTTAGTAAACAACCGCAATGATTTTGTACGCCCTCTTAGCTATCTAGCTCACAACCTAGGTTATGCATGGGTTGGCGGTAACAACAGTCAGTATGTTGGTGAGGACATGACCATTAACCGCTCGGGTGACTCTTGGGTGATACAAGGTAACAACAGTGGCTCTTGTGATGGTTATCGCTGTAACGAAAAGACTAAGATCACCGTCGACAACTTCACCTACACCGTTAATGACAATAACTTTTGGCACGGCGATGTCGTCGAGTCCGATCGTGAACTGGTTAAAACGGTTTACGCAACCGCGAGAAACAGAAGCGACATCGCGCAGCAAGTCGTTGTCGACCTAAAAGTCGATGAGTCTACAAATTGGTCGAAAACGAATAGCTATGGGTTCTCTGAAAGTGTTCAAACAGAGAATACATTCAAGTGGCCTTTGGTTGGCGAGACTAAGCTTACAATCAAGTTAGAAGCGAACCAGAGCTTTGCTGAAACCAATGGCAACTCCACTAGCGAGCAAGTAACACTGCAAGCTCGTCCTATGGTTCCAGCGAATTCGGAGCTGCCGATTCGAGTTGAGTTGTATCGTTCAACCATCTCTTATCCGTACCGATTCAACGCTGACATCAGTTACGATGTTGAATTTAACGGCTTCCTTCGTTGGGGTGGTAACGCATGGCACACCCACCCAGATAACCGCCCGTACAAAGCTCACACCTTCACTATGGGTCGCAGCAGCAATGAATCAGCCGATATTCGTTACCAATGGGATCACAGATACATTCCAGGCGAAACAAAATGGTGGGACTGGGGCTGGGCTATCAAAGAAGCCGGTTTATCGAGCATGCAGTACGCGACTGGAGGAAGCTTACGCCCATTCCACTCCTACGTATCCGGTGATTTCAACGCTGAATCTCAATTTGCAGGCACCATTGAGATTGGCCAAGCAACACCAATTACTAACAGTTTACGCAGCAAAAGAAGCGTTGATTCAGTCAACGAAACCACTGAGCGCATTGGCGATATCGAAGTTACCACCAACTTCAATGCAGATGAGTTGAGTGACTTAGGTTTCGAAGGCGCTGAGATGAACATTAGCGTTGTCGAATAACGCAGTAGCTCACATCTAACACTCGGTTTACCAGTAACAAAAAAGCCCACGGCAGTGTTTATATACAAACCTAACGTGGGCTTTCTTCTTTTTAGTTCAATTGTGTAGAGCCTTTAGGGCGACTCTCAATAACCTATACCCAAAACGGTTCAGGTTATACTGGCTCTTCCATCAGAAGCTTAACACCCAGCCCCACCAGCACCATGCCTGTCACGCCTTCCATCCACTTCATAAAACTCGCGTTTTTGAGCAAGTTTTTAGCCGAGTTAAGAGCGCCAGCCAAACCACATTGCCATACCATCGCAATCATAAAGTGTACCGAAGCCATCAACATAGATTGCAATAAAGGCGAACCTTCAGGGTTTACAAATTGAGGTAAAAAGGCCAGATAGAAAACTGCTGTTTTTGGGTTAAGAACGTTAGACAGAAAGCCCTCACGCAAAGAACGCTTTGCACTGTATGCTTGCTGAGCTTGCTCCCCGACCTGCATCCCACCGCCATTTTTCATCAAAGCGCGTAGACTGCTTAAGCCAAGCCAGATTAGGTAAACCGCACCCACCATCTTAACGGCTTGAAAGAGCTCAGCAGACTGGGCAAGAATCGCAGAGATCCCCACAGCAGAGAAAAAGGCGTGTACATACAAGCCGCTACAAATACCAAAGCTCGTCATAACACCGTCAGATAAACCCGAGCGGCTCGTGTTGCGAATCACTAAAGCCGTATCTAAGCCCGGCGTTAGCGTTAAAATAGTGATGGCAATTAGAAATGCCTCAAAGTTCAAAATATCCATATTATTGTCATTGTTGTTCAGCGATCTATCATCAATACCGCTTATCTGAACAATTCGCAAGCAACAATTGCCATCTGCTATACAAGTCACTGATTTTGTGCACAATGGAACAGTTTGATTTGTTAAGAAATAGTAAATTCTAGGCATCGTACTGCCTCATGCTTTTATCGCTATGTCTTCTATCGCTGTATCTTCAACTACGAAGTACTGCGTCATTAAAAAGCAGAGCCATAATCAAAGTACACGAGAGATGAACCTTAAAGCTGACGCTGTCCTAAGGATCATTTAAAGAAACCAAATTAAGAGTAGTCAAATGAGCGCATTCAAAAAACTAGTCGAGCACTCTCAAAAATGTTCACGCTTTCAACACCTCGCCTCTATTTGTGGTTGGGACCAAGCTTCAATGATGCCTGCCGGTGGTAACCAAGCTCGTAGTGAAGCGATGGCCGAACTTTCGGTTCATATTCACGGGTTGATGACGCAACCACAGCTTGGCGATTGGATTACAGATGCTGAAAACGAAGCGCTAAATGGCGAGCAACAATCGTCTCTGCGTGAAATTAAACGCCAATGGCAACAAGCTAACCTACTTCCAGAAAAACTGGTTGAAGCGAAATCTCTAGCGGGTTCGAAATGTGAACATGCATGGCGCAGCCAACGTGGTAACAACGACTGGGTTGGATTCGAAAAGAACTGGCGTGAAGTGGTTGAGCTATCTCGTGAAGAAGCGCAGATCCGCGCCGATGCAGCGAACCTAACGCCTTATGATGCAATGCTGGATATCTATGAACCGGGCACCAGCTCTGCTTCGCTTGATATCTTGTTTGCAGACGTTAAAACCTGGCTACCAAACCTGATTGACGAAGTCATCGAAAAACAGTCGAGCGAGCAATTTAATGCGCCATCTGGGATCTATTCGACCGAGAAACAGAAAGCACTGGGTTTAGAAGTCATGAAGCTGCTTCAGTTCGATTTTGAACATGGCCGACTAGATGAAAGTGTTCACCCATTCTGTGGCGGCGTGCCTTCAGACGTACGCATCACAACCCGATACGACGAAGCGGAGTTCGTTCAAAGCTTAATGGGTATTGTGCATGAAACAGGACACGCACGTTACGAACAAGGCTTACCAAAACACCTAGCAGGCCAACCAGCGGGCGAAGCGCGCTCTATGGGCATCCACGAATCTCAATCTTTGTTCTTCGAGATGCAAGTTGGCCGCAGCGACCCATTCATCGGGCACTTAGCCAACCTAGCAGGACAACAGTTCTCAGGCTCAGAATTTGAGAAAGCGAACTTCCAGAAGATCTACACTCGCGTGAAGAAAGACTTCATCCGTGTCGATGCTGATGAGCTGACCTACCCTGCACACGTTATCTTACGTTACGAAATTGAACGTGATTTGATCAACGGAAAGATCAAACACACCGACGTTCCAGAGTTATGGAATACCAAGATGCAGTCATACCTTGGCTTAAACACTCAAGGAAATTTCACTAATGGCTGCATGCAGGATATTCACTGGACAGACGGCGCATTCGGTTACTTCCCATCTTACACACTAGGTGCGATGTACGCGGCTCAGTTCATGGCTTCAATGAAGAAAACAGTCGATGTGAACTCTGTGATTGAAAGTGGCGACCTATCACCTATCTTCACTTGGTTAGAATCGAATATTTGGAGTAAAGGCAGCCTGCTTAACACCGATGACTTGGTGAAAGGCGCAACGGGCGAAACCTTGAATGCGCAGTACTTCAAAGACCACCTAAGAAGCCGTTACCTTTAGTGTTTTATTAAAGAGTTTTCGAACAAAGAAAACTAGGTAATAGACAAATAAAAAAGGCTGAGCAGATTATCTGGCTCAGCCTTTTTACTCTTCAGACCTAGATCATTTATCTCCAGTGAGCATGCTGAAGAAGGTCTGTCTCGACTCAGGTGTGTTGTCTCTATGAGTTTCGTATTTTACATGCGTGTTTGCATCAACTGCTTTTGATAGCTTGATGCTCCAAAGCGCTTTCATTTGGTTCGGTACAATTGAATATCGGACATCGATAATACGCAGATCGTCTGTTGGGTCCTGAGCAATATAACCATTCGAGAACCAGCGGAAACGTTCAATGTCTTTGGCTTGTTGAGAATCAAGGTCAAGCCAAGGTAAATCCCTGCCAACGCTCAGCTTAGCGATCGACTCTCCGGGATACGTGCTTACCGATGTACCAACCCGCACTGCGTCTACATGATAATGAGCCTCTGTTTCGTACACTACTTTCCAAACCAAGATGTTAGCAAAGCTCGGTTTTGCCTCTAATCGAATCGGCGTGTGTTGTCTTTCTTCCGCTAATTGCCACCCAATCGCCTCTGCCCTATCTCGCTGAATCATCCCTAATGTTGGGTAAACCAAAGCCCAAGCAAATGCGACACGTGCTAGCCAAGGTGTTCGTTTCAACGTTGCAAACACAAGTAAAATTAAGATGGGAAGCGTATAAACAGGATCGATTATTGATATGGTATTCCAAGCAAAACGCGCGTTGGTCAAAGGCCAAAGTAACTGCGTGCCATAAGTGGTACAAGCGTCTAACAGTGCATGAGTGCCGTAACCTAGAGTACAAAACAGCCAGCTTTGTTTGAAAGAAAGCCCGCGCCTTTTTGCAATGAGATGATGCAAAACAAAGGCACAGATCAAACTGCCAATGGGGATAAAGAAGAGTGAATGGGTAAATTGTCGATGAAACTCCAAAGCCAACAAAGGATCAGTCTGTGACTTAATCAGTGCATCTAAATCTGGAGCCAATCCAGAGAGTAGACCTAATACCCCAGCGACAACCAAGCTCTGTTTTTTGCTTGCCGACTGTGACAAAGAAGCGCCTAACACGCCCTGCGTTAAAGGATCCATAAACCACTCATTGATAGCATTCCGTTGAATCAAACAAGATACATTTAGCTATAGCAGTGAATCGTTCATAACTAAAAAGTTTTATCAATATACTCATCTACATAGCTGTAAAAGCATAGACCGTTCAACAAAAAAAGAGCAGTTATGAAACTGCCCTTTTCTAATTATTGGTGGTTGATCAATTTATTCGTTTTTGCGCTATATATTCATACTTAGCGATCTTTAATTAACGCGCCACCATGCTTGCCGCGATAACCACCAACAATACTGAAAAGATTTTCTTAATCGTTGGAACCGGTAAATGATTGGTGGCTTTTGCGCCTAAAGGAGCCGTAAACCAAGACGTGCACACAATACCCAGCAGCGCAGGCAGATAAACAAAGCCAGCAAAGCCGTCTGATAGAGCAAAGTGGCTGCTGCCTGAGCTGATGTAACCTATCGAGCCAAACAACGCGATCACAATGCCACAAGCTGAGGCGCAGCCAATAGCCTTTTTCATATCGACAGAGAAGAACGTTAATAGCGGAACCAGCAATGCACCACCACCAATACCTATCATGGCAGACAAGCCACCCGTAATGGTTGTCAGCACCGTTAGCACGCCCTTGTTTGGCAGTTTTCGTTCCTTAGGTGCATCATTTTTACTGCTTAAGAACATCTTGATCGCAATAAGAACCACACTTACAGCGAACACAATACGAACGACTTTTTCCGGCAACAGAGCCGCCATAAAGCCACTAACCAGTGCACCTAGAGCAACACCGAGCATGATCCAAGGCGCCAGATCCCAAGGCACGTTTCCATTCTTGTGGTGAGCAAGTGCAGAAGAAGTTGAGGTGAACAGTATCGATGCCAACGAGGTAGCGATGGCCGCAACAACCACTTGATCCGCAGGTAGAATCTCTAAGTGAAGTAAAATGCTGCTTAGCACCGGAACAATGATCAGCCCTCCGCCAATCCCCAAAAGCCCGGCAAGAAAACCAACACCACTACCTAATAATGCACAGTATAAAATCAACAACAGCAATTCACTCATTTCATCCATCTCTTAATTAAATTAATTGTCTTAAATAACGCACCATTAATGTGGTTATATTTCCATCAAGCTAATTAATATAACTGACACCGACTTAAACATTCAAACAGAATAGATCATGAATATTCCTCATGTTCAATGTGAAGTAATACCATTGTTAAAGGTGAACCTATCAACGTATAAAAACCTTAAGCAATTAACTTTATACGACAGTAATGCTACTAAGCATTAATGTCAGACAGCATAGCCTTCGATTCTTAATCTGGTCACAAGCAAAAAATAAAAGCCGTTTTAATACTAAAGACCGAGAGAATCAGAAAACAAATTGGGATACCAAATCAGCATGAATAAAGAATTTAATTTTACGATTAAGAGCATTAGCCTCGACGAAAACTACCAGCCTGCAGACAGCACGCGTATCACAACCAACTTTGCTAACCTGGCTCGCGGTGACAGCCGTCAAGCGAACTTACGTAATGCACTACAAATGATCGATAACAGTTTCAACGCGTTAGCACACTGGGACAACCCTAAGGGCGACCGTTACTCTGTTGAGCTTGAAATCATTTCTGTTGATATGGACATTGAAAGCAACGGCGAAGCATTCCCTTCAATTGAAGTGCTGAAAACCAATATTATAGACCGTAAAACTAACGAGCGTATTGAAGGCATTATCGGAAATAACTTCTCTTCTTATGTTCGAGATTATGACTTTAGCGTACGTCTATTGGATCATAATAAAGGCCAAGATAAATTCAGCATTCCAGAAGATTTTGGTGATTTACATGGCAAACTTTTTAAATATTTCGTTAACTCTGACGCTTACAAAAAGAACTTTAATAAGCCACCTGTTATTTGCTTAAGCGTGTCAGATAATAAAACCTATTACCGAACTGAAAATCAACACCCTGTATTGGGTTTTGAATACCAACCGAATGAGTCCTCTTTAACTGAACAATATTTTAAGAAGATGGGCTTACAGGTTCGTTATTTCATGCCGCCAAACAGTGTTGCACCTTTGGCTTTCTATTTCTTTGGTGATCTACTGAACGATTACTCGAACCTAGAGCTTATCAGCACCATCAGTACCATGGGCACGTTCCAGAAAATCTACCGTCCTGAGATTTACAACGCGAACGCGGTTGCGGGCAACTGTTACCAACCAAACTTGAAAAACTTGGATCACTCGCTAACTCAAATCGTGTATGACCGTGAAGAGCGAAGCCAGTTAGCGGTTGAACAAGGTAAATTCGCAGAAGAGAATTTCATTAAGCCATACCAATCAGTTCTCGATAACTGGTCGGCAAATTACGCACTTTAATCGTCTATTGCGCGCTCAAATCACCCAAGGATAGGCAGTATTATTATGAAAACACTATTACCGACTTCAACAGCGGGCAGTTTGCCGAAACCGTCTTGGCTTGCACAACCAGAGACGCTTTGGTCGCCATGGAAACTTCAAGGCGACGAACTCACAGATGGCAAACAAGATGCGCTGCGTGTCTCCCTGCACGAGCAGCAGCAAGCAGGCATTGATATTGTGAGTGACGGTGAGCAAACACGTCAGCACTTTGTAACGACCTTCATTGAACACTTGAATGGCGTTGATTTTGAAAAGCGTGAAACCGTTAAAATCCGCGACCGTTACGATGCAAGTGTACCGACAGTCGTTGGCCCTGTTTCTCGTCAGAAATCCGTGTTTGTCGAAGATGCTAAGTTCTTACGCCAACAAACCGATCAACCGATCAAATGGGCTCTGCCGGGGCCTATGACCATGATAGATACACTTTACGATGCGCATTACCAAAGCCGTGAAAAGCTCGCGTGGCAATTTGCGAAGATCCTCAACGAAGAAGCGAAAGAGTTAGAAGCAGCAGGCGTTGATATTATTCAGTTCGATGAACCTGCGTTTAACGTGTTCTTTGATGAAGTGAATGATTGGGGCATCGCGTGCTTAGAAAGAGCCATTGAAGGGCTTAAGTGCGAAACAGCAGTGCATATTTGTTATGGCTACGGCATTAAAGCGAATACGGATTGGAAAAAAACGTTAGGCACCGAGTGGCGCCAATACGAAGAAGTATTTCCTAAGCTGCAGCAATCGAATATCGATATTATCTCTTTAGAGTGTCACAACTCTCATGTACCTCTTGAGCTACTTGAACTGGTACGAGGTAAGAAAGTGATGGTCGGTGCGATCGATGTGGCTACCGATTCCATTGAAACACCGGAAGAAGTGGCTAGCACTCTTAGAGAAACACTTAAGTACGTTGATGCCGATAAGCTCTACCCTTGCACTAACTGCGGCATGGCACCCCTGCCTCGCGAAATTGCCTCAGCGAAGCTTAATGCGCTCAGTGCTGGCGCAGAGATCGTTCGTAAAGAGCTTTCAGCGTAACGCTTTCCTAAAGAACAAAAGCCATCCCCTGAAGCCTAAGTATCATATCGATGCTTAGGCTTCCGTACTCTTCTCAACTTCCACTCTCTATTTATCTATTTATTTATCTATTTATCTATTTATCTAAGAAGGTAGCCATCTTCTTCAAAGTGATTAGCGCCTTATCAAGCTCGTCTCTTTCAATGCTTTCAGCGCCACTTTCAGCCCATACTTCCTGTTTTTTATCTAATCGCGAATACGCTTCCTTGCCCTTTTCAGTCATGTTAACCAGCTTTGCTTTTTTGTGATTCGGGTTATCAAGCCAAGTTAGCAGGCCATCTTTCACCATGATGTCGGTAACACGCTGAGTCGCTTGTCTGCTTTGCCCCATAATACGAGCAATTTGAGAAACCGTGACCAGATCATCGGACTTCTCGATCGCACCCATCACCTTCCATCTGGCACTGCTTAACCCTAACTCTTCGGTTAATTTGTCACCCTCAGCATTCAATAGACCACTGACCTTAAAGATCTCTAGTGCGATCTTTGTGAAAACTTCTCCATTCGTATCCATAACACTCACTTTGACAACATGCTGTCATTAAATTAGACTTAAACCAAATTGACAACATATTACCAAATTAAAGGCGCAAATGATATGAAACCAATAATCCACAAAACAGCGGCATTAACAGCAACACTGTGTGTCGCGACATTCTTTACCAGCACATTACTTGTAGAACTGTTTGGTACTTTGGAATCAGTGAAGCTAGTCAAGTCGATGATCGTTTTTCCGGGCTTGTTTATTCTTGTCCCAGCCATTGCTATCGCTGGTGCGACCGGCGCAGCTATGGCAAAACAACGAAAAGGAAAAATAGTTGAGCGTAAGAGTAAACGCATGCCAATTATCGCGTTCAACGGGATCGTTATTTTGATTCCGGCCGCTTACTTTTTAAATCAGTGGGCAAGTTTAGGAGAGTTCGACTCAGTGTTTTATGGCGTTCAGGTTTTAGAACTGATAGCAGGCGCGACCAACCTAACACTGATGTCTTTGAATATTATGGACGGTAGAAAGTTTCGTCCTAAGAAGGCAACACAAGGCTAAGCTCATCGTGTTTAAGCAAACAGATGAGCTTTATACGCGGCTGTTTACCAGGTTTTATCTAAGTCTTGAGCATATAAAGAGATCGCTCGCTGGTACTCTTTGATCGCTTCGCTATTCGTCGTGGAAACCAAAAGCTCAAGTAACAGCGATGTCGCCTCTTTATGGCGACCTAAATTGTACAAACACATTGCGTAGAAAGGTTTCACTTCTATCGAGTCAGGATACTCAGCCATAGTCTGTTCGAAATAGCCTAAAGCCTCTGCATAAAGGCTAAGGCTTCGATAAGTACTCGCCAAACCGAAAAGCGCATCAAAACGCTCTACTGAAGAAAGCACACCAGACAGAGACAACACATAGTGCTCAATCGCCTGTTGCTCTTTGCCCTGGTTGTCGTAAGACCACGCAATCTGTAAATGTGCTTTCGCTGCATAGTTTTCATCAGAGAGTAGCGTTGCCAGTAAGTCACGCGACTCTTGATACTTATCTTCTTTTCGCAATTCGATTGCTTGTTTGATAATGGTGTCCATAACTCTCCCTGACGCTTAAACGCTGTACTATGCGTTCATTTCCTCGAACATCTGTTTATAAGACTGAGTTTGCAGCGCCGATTGAGTCAACCCGAACTTACTGGCTAACAACTCAAGCTCACTTTTATACACAGACAACTTAGACTCATCGTCCGTCATGATAGCAAACTCAGCAAAATCACCGATACCCGCAAGAGAATCGACCGTGATGTGGAACTCTCCAACAAAGTAAATACTGCGAGTTTTCTGCGCTTTAAGAATCACTTCGTATCCCAAGTTCTCTAGCATGCTCTTGGCATTCGTCGCATCGGTGATATTTGTCGCTTCACATCGATCAGGCTCAGGGCCTTTTACAATCCATAACTTGATGCCCGACGGCTCCATAGTACGAATACACAAGCTTTTGTTCTGAGCCTGTAAGCTTCTATCAGGGCTATCGAAATACCAATCGCATTCTAGGTTGTCTTGCAGCATTACTTCATGAGGAATTAGGTTCAAAGTTTTTAAGAACTCAGACTTAGAGCTAAGTCGATACTTCAGCTCAACCTCATATTTGCCTTTGAAATGGTCGTTGGTCATAAGATAGCTCAGTGCAAAAAAGGCGATACTAGCACACGAACCGCATCCGAAATACAAACTGACACACAACACAAACTAAAGCCGTAAAACTATGTCCGACACGCTAACACACGCTTCCATTCTTCTTGGTTCATAGCACCTTTAGGAAGGTAGATATTGCGTTTTTGCATCGCTCCTTTCGTGTATGAAAGCTTGATAACTGACCCGATATCAAAAGGAAGAATATTTCCCTGTAACTTGATATCGCAAGCGTGACCATCGAAACAGACATGATTGTTCGATACTTCAAAAGAGCTATTGCGAAACTGCCACCATAGCGTCACGACTTTTAATACCGCAACAGAACTGAGCATCAACCCAATAGTAGGCAGTGATTGAGGGTTACCATCAAATAGCCAATAAACAGACAACAATAAGAATGCAGCGAGTGCGAACTCAAGCAGTGTATATTTAACAAAATTTAATTGGATACGGTTATCCATGACACTCTCTCAATGATGATCCTAAAAGCAGCTCCATTTCAACGAGCCCTTTAACTTCAGAAACCTTTGTAAAACCTTTTGATTGATATAGCTTAATGGCGGGATTCTCACTGAACACTCGTAACACTCGTAACACTAACTGAGTCGATGATTGATTGTTCGCATGTTCAATCACTAAATCCAAACATTTAGAACCAAAGCCTCTGCCTTGGTATTCAGCTAATATCTGCAAGTCCCTAAGAAACGTTGTATCACTGGTGTAACTGAAGCGAATAACACCAATACGGCTATCCCCCACATAAGCCTCATAGTTATCCAGCTCATCCCAGCTACGTAAAAACTGACTATGGCCCCAAGCGATACCTCGAGCTTGGTAGTAATTCGTCATATTCGTTTTGGTGATCGATTCAGCGAACTTAGGATCGGAACCTTTGACTAACCTTACTTCCATATAGTGTCCTTTGTTTCTAAATCAAACATTGAGCAATACGTAATTAAAGTACCAAGAGTATTGCATCGTGTTTGAACCATCCTAATCAATCTGATTCCTTGTTTAACGCCTTCTCTAACCACATTGAACTGATGTATTGAGCGTTTTTCTTCGCATATTCATTGAACACTCCGACTTCTCGAAATCCAAAACGTTTATGAAGTGCTATTGAAGCCTCATTAGGTAAAGCAACACCTGAGAGTACGCGGTGAACACCATAATCACTAATCGATGCAAATAGCTGAGAATAAAGCTTAGAGCCTAAACCTTTACCTTGAGCTTCTGCCGCAAGATAAATAGTGACCTCTGCAGTGTCTTCAAATGCCGACATAGCCCGGTATTGCTGAGAACACGCGAAACCTAATAACGCACCATTTTCTATCGCGACATAAAGTTGATGTTTGCTGTTACTTGAAAACTGAGCGAACCACTGCTGGCGATTTTCCAACGAAAATTTCTCTTCTTCAAAACGCGCGTTGGTATGTTCAATATAGAAGTTGAAAATATCAGTGATTCCTTCAACGTCAGACAATGTTCCTATTCTAATGTCCATGTAATGTCCTTTTTCATTTGTGCTTTAAACACCCAAACCAACACATAAAATACACAACACACATAAAGTCATCTTTGGAGGGTTAGTATGTAGACTCTTGCCAGTTGTACTCCATTTGCCGAGCGACTACCGTGGCCAATTCTAAACCATAGCGCTCAGATATCAGATGTAAACTCATGTCGATGCCTGAAGAAATGCCTCCTGAAGTTGTGAACTTACCTGATGTCACCCAGCGCTGATCGGCAGTCACATTTAAATCAGGGAACTGTAATTTTAAGTCGGAAATATCTTCCCAATGGGTAGTGACTGTTAATCCCTTAAGTAAGCCAGCTTTAGCCAATAAAAACACGCCAGTACAAACTGACACAACTTGTTCAGCATTTGGCTCAACGGATACCAACCAATCCAGTACATTCGACTTGTTCATCTCGTCAGTATGCACACCGCCAACTACCATTAACAAATCTATCTCTGGATGATTTTGTAACGAGTAGTCAGTCAGAACCTTAAACCCACCACGGGCGACAACTGGCTCGGCGTGCTCAGAAACCATGAATACATTTAGATCTTCAGCACCTAAGCGCTTTGCCGTACTAAAAACTTCAAATGGGCCAGAGAAATCGAGAACTTCTGCTTGATTATAAATATATATACCGATGTTCATTGTACCTCCATGTACAAAATGATGAATATTTTGGCCTACCTTCGCATCTTATTTAGCTAATTAACACACCTATTTAAAAACTCGAACATGTAGATAATTGACTTGTTTACAGCTGCCTATTTTCAACTGCGATAGAAAGAAGATGTGCCTGTATAACAGAGATCGTGAACACGATTAACGGCACGACTATTGAAAATAACGAGACGAAAATTATAAAGCCAGACATAAACAACTTCTCAATGTAACCAGTGCTATGAGCCCAATCCGCAACGTGGCCGTCTGCAAAAAGACCGAATGCACCATAATAATAAAATGTATAAATCACAGCAGACTTATGCCATGAACCTCGTTGAAGGTCATCTATTGTATAAATCGATGCGAAGCCAGCTAAAACAACGCCCAACCATAAGAACACAAAGTCGAACGGGTAAACTGACGCTGTGGCTAGATAGTCTCCTCGAGAACTTAGCCATACAATTACAAACCCTATAGTAAGCGTAATGAACGCATTTTTGATTATTAACCACCTCATACTGTCCTCCTAGGTTCAGTATGGATAGGTGCCAATATAGGATTGTATGAAAACCCGATCTTTTCGAGCTGCCTCAATAAATTTGGAGAGAGGAGTCAACGTGCGTTAAAAGTTGGGCAACACCAAGCACGTTAACCATAATCACTGTGCATTCATTATTTGCGATTCAAGGAATCGAAGATCGACTAACTTGTTCGCCCTTCTGAATGCGTAGGTAAGTCTGGTTGTAATTCACACCAATTCGCTTTGTAGTTTGTATAAATCTGAGCATCAATTTTGACTGGAATATCCACGTCGAATGTCGATATCGCTAGTTCGATGTTTTCTAAAGGTTCCCCTTGTACTCTGAAGCCTAAACTTGAACCACAGTTGGAACAGAATGTTCGTATTGTGCCGTTTGATGCCACAAACTCTTTGAGTAAATTAATGCCGGAAAGCCAGCTCAAGCCTTGAACACCAACTGACGTACCAAAAGCTGCGCCGTGAAATTTTCGGCACATTGAACAATGACAGTTTGCTGCCTTTTCGCTGAATCCATCAACCGAAAAGCGAACACTTCCACACAAACACGAACCTTTAAAAGCTGTACTCATCCTGAGTCTCCTTCCTTGTAAAATACTGTGTTACCCACTGGTTAAAGTGGATCTCTAACCATTTAACGCATTACGCCAATATTGCACTGTTTTATCCGAGACATAACCCGTTTCATTAACCGCCGCGGTCAAGAAGTCACATAAGTTAGTCGCAACTTCTTCATTGTCTGACAAGTACGAAACTACAAATGCTATTAAGTGAGCTATCTTTAATGCTTATGTGATTGTGGGTGCTCTGCTGGCTATTGAGCCAACTACACTAAAACTTGGCGAGTGTTCCTGATGAAGTAATGCACCTGACGTTCAATTTTTAAATCGACCATCTCTGTTGGACGACACCCATTTGGACATGCCATACGAGGTGTTGTGCCAAACAATCGGCAGATTAGTGGCCTTTCTTCATACACTTCGCACCCATTAGGCCCTAAATGCACACAGTTATATTCATCTAAGGCCGCTTCATGTTCCGCGTCAGATTTCATTGGTAATCGCGACATTTCTTCCGAGGAGGTCGTCACTGGCCCACAACAATCATGACAACCCTTAACGCATTCAAACGCTGGAATACTCTCGCGGAGGTATGCAATGATTTCTCTATTATTGTTCATCAATATCTTCTTCTCATGTAATGCGCGATCATTATAGAGCAATACATAATTCGCTAGAAGTTGAGAACTAACCTAAATCTAAGGCACCGCGGTCTGGCGAAGTCATCAGGACCACTACGTATGCAAATCGTCGGTACGTACGCACAACGATAGTTATACCAATTACACCAAACCAAGTTGGAACAAAAACATCATGCATTAACTATCAGTTGGCATTATTCTTAAGCTCTCTTTCCAAACTTTACGGGTTCAATGCCCTTATTTGTAGGCCTAACAACGACTGTATTGGCAATTAAATCATGCCAACCTTGTTTCTTTCCGCTAAACGCAATCCAAACAAAGCCAAAACACAGTGGAAGAATACTTACGTAATACGCAAGGTACCTTAAAATTGATTTGCCCGTAGAAAGCGCCTCTCCGGTCTCCGCA
The DNA here is from genome assembly GCF_057786005.1 of Vibrio sp. QJM3NY_26. Lineage (NCBI taxonomy): Bacteria > Pseudomonadati > Pseudomonadota > Gammaproteobacteria > Vibrionales > Vibrionaceae > Vibrio > Vibrio sp. QJM3NY_26. Next base: position 1,927,325 of record NZ_CM173515.1, read on the forward strand.
TTCACAACTTGAAGCTTCAAAGCAATTTTGCCTGGAGTGCCCGATCGATAAACCCAGAATATAACCGTTGCGATAAAAGGGAACACCCAATTTAACAACACATCCCAGCCGCCTAAGATGAACTCATCTGAATCAAAGTAGTAATCACCATATACCCAATACAATAAAGGCATAGTCACCAGCAAGAACAGGAAGGTATCAATCAACGCAGCTCCTAATCGCACCCAAAAGCCTGCATACTCTAATTGCTCATTGTCCATAAAATATCCTATCTGTTTTGTTTAAATCACATTGCAGCCGAGCGCTCTGTTGAATTGTGATTACGACTATCAACTAAAACGATTGGCACCCAAAGTAAAAATGCCAAACGTTGTGAATCTTAATAAATCAATGCCTAGCGCACAGATTATCGCTGCTTCATAAACGCCACAGCTAACCCAGAAGAAACGAATGTAATACCTGCACCAATATTCAACCCTGATACTAACTTAGGCTTGTTCCTGAACCACTCTGACAATTGAGACGAGAAAACACCCATTAAGCTAAAGCCAACTGCCGTTAATAAAGCAAACCAAACGCCATAACCGATCATTTGAGTTGTCACTGACCCTAAACTTGGGTTTACAAATTGAGGTACAAAAGCAAGAACAAACATACCTGGCTTTGGATTAAGCGCGGCAGATAGAAAACCCGTGGAAAAGATGACTTTTAGAGGCTGTTTTTTCGCTGGTTCTAATGTGAACAAATTTCTCGTACGAAGCACTTTCACACCCAACCAAATTAGGTAAGCTGCGCCAACGAGTTTGACAACGTAAAACGCTACTTCAGAAGTTTGAATGAGAAGGGTAAGCCCAAAGGTCGCGGCAACGACATGAAATAGAATACCCACCCCAGAAGACATACCTGACATTATTGCTGCCAATCGGCCTTGGCTTAAACCTCGACCTATAGCAAGCAAATTATCCGGCCCCGGCGAGATAACTAACAGTAAACAAGCCAGCGTGTAAGTAACAAATATATCTAATGGAAACATAAAACCTCCTTGTAGTATGGCTCTTAGTGCTAACGTCACGTTAGTTAGTGAGAGACACATCCACATCAACTGTTTCATCGTACACACAAAAATCGACTGAGACGTGAGCCCGTATTACGCAAGCACGACGAGTTAGCCTATTATGAATCCAGCCTCACTTCAAAACATATATATCGGCGTTAATGTGGTAAGTCCCAGTTAGATATTCACATCCGTCCAGCAGACTTATTTTTACTCAATAGAACAAGTACAAACTGCGAATCGCTCGCGTTAGCCGAAGGTCGCTTGTCATGTTTCCTCCGTGAAACTAACGATGAATAAAGATGGTGGTGATGTGACTGGCGTATTTGAGAAGCAAACCGGCTCAAATGGTGCTCTACAAACTCGATATCTGCGCGATAAAAATCATCAAGAGAAATAGCTTAGGGCTCTAGCCAATAGAAAGTTTGCTGTCTTTCTGCTTCGACCATTTTAGGCTTATCATTCTGAACCGCACGCAAAACTACATAATGAATCTCACCACCGACGTTATTCAAAGCTTGATGAGTACCGAGAAGTTGTAAATCTTTAAGACCTGTATCTTCCCACAATTCTCTAATTGCGGTTTGGCTACCCGACTCACCGGAATCAACTGAATCTCCAGGGAATTCAAAAACCATACCTTGACCATGCCTAAACCTCATAACAAAACGACCAACTGGAAGCAATACAACCAATCACGCATTAACCGCAGATCTCTGACCGTTTGGATTGGTGAAGAGGCGATAAGCGGGTGGGCGTAAAACAAACATAATAAGCACGGGAGACCACGTCGGTTCAATGATTTAGCTATCACGACTGCGTTCATGGCGAAGAGAGTTTTTCCTATGCCACTGAGAGCGCTGCAAGGATTTATCGACTCGATATTTAGACTTGCCAATGTTCCGTTAAGTTGTCCACATTACACCAGCATCAGTCGTAGAACCAAGCAGGTTGAGGTCTCATTTAAGACTAAAATGAGAGGAGTAATATATGCACCGAAAGATTACGTCTTTCAAAGAAAAAATCCTTCAGAAAGCGTCCTTCGGTGCATATAATTTCAAGCGACTGACATAAATGACTAGCGCAAGAAACTAACGTAAATGGCTAACGTAAGAAACTAGCGTAAGCGTCTCAACACAACCTGCTGGTCGAGCTCATTCTGATAGTCCGTGTAATCAAGCCCTTGATCAAATATGTACTCAGTGACAAGAGTACGAATGCATTCAACTAACGTGCTTGCTTGCCAAGGCTTTTCAAAGTAACGGTCGATGCCTGCTGCATTAATCGCATTGATGGTATCAGTATGAGTAGCCTGCCCCGTAAGAAGAATTTTCTTTGTATTCGGAAAGCGGCTGTCATGGAACACGTCAGTAAGTAACTCCACGCCCGTTTTCCCTGGCATCACATGATCAGACACGATGACGGTAATGTGTTCGCCTTCTGCGTCAAGTTCATCAATGAGATCAAGCACTTCTTGCGCTGATTCACAATCTTCAATATTCAACCAACTCGCCAGCGGCTCTAAATCTTGTACCACTGCGCTCAGTACTTCTCTCTGGTCATCGACACAGATTAAATTAAGCTTCTCCATGTTCACCCTCTACTGGTAACTTGATTCTAAATACAGTTTTAGAAGCATCACTTTTCACAACGATACTTCCTCCATAACCCGCCACAATCCGCTTAACTATTGATAAACCCAAGCCCAATCCAAACGATAAACCACCTTTTTTCGTGGTGAAGTTGGGCTGAAATACCTTTCTACGAGTCCCCTCGTCTATCTCGGGGCCGTTATTCGCGATCGTAACTAATATTCTTTTCTTACTTAATCTGGTTTGAATTTCTATTGCAGCATCGTCTGAATTCGACATTGCATCACAAGCATTCTTTACAATGTTGACCCAAATCTGAACGAGCTCTGTTTTCGAGCCTTTAAAAGTCGGCAAATCTGCAGGGCTCAATCGCACAGACACTCTACGTAACTCACTTTGTAACAACGATAAGGCATGGTTAATGGAGTCATTAATATCCACCGCTTCTTCGGTGTCAATATCAACTCTGCCAAGTTGTTTAACCGATTTTACGATGCCGACGGTGTGTCTAGATGCCAAACGTAAATCATGTAAATCACAGCCCATTTGCCAAAAGCGAATCGCTTCTTCGGGGTTTTTCAGCCAATGTTTTGAAATAACGTCTGTTGCAGATGAAGCGTCAATTGGAATCGCCTTCGCAAGAGAGCGTGCAATGTTTTTGTCTAAACCATATTTTCTTTCAAATTGTCGCCCACGTGTTCGCGCTTCTGACGACGTCGTTTTCTGACCATGCATTAACCCAAAATCGAAAAATTGACTGGCTTCTGGGTGTACTTCTTCAAGCAGATCCATGATGACCGTTTCAAGTCGGCCAGATTTACTATTTACTACACCAATAGCGTTGTTAAGCTCATGGGCAATCCCTGCAGCCAATTGACCCAAGGTCGTCATTTGCTCAGCAGTATGTAACTTCTCTAGCGCTTTTTGTTTCGCTATCGCTTCTTGTGTTGCACGGCGTTGACGACGCGACAACTCATTGACAATCACAGGTGTAAACTGTGCGGTAAGAGGGCCAAATTTACGTTCATCTTCTGCAGGCGTGTCTTTATCGATCCACGCTAACTCGACATCGGTTTTAGCAACAACCGTTGAAGATGCTGTCCAATTACCTGAAAAGAAGCTATGAACGCCTATAAAAGCCCCACTACCCGCGCTAAACACGCGTACTCGCGGTGCATTCGCTTCGGTATAAAAGCCTTCCAGTTCTCCACTAAACACATAATACAAACGAGTGTTTAACGCTGATTGTTCAATAATGGTGTTACCGGCACAGCACGTCACCCGACGTTCTGTCTGATTAAAATAACGATCGATAAGTGCTTCTAGCTTTTGTTGATACACGTATCGTTATCCTATGTGACCAATTGAATGTAGCACCCACACCATAACAAAACTCAGTAGCACACCAACCACACCTAAAATAATACCGATTCTGGCCATTTGATTACTTTGCACATGACCAGTGGCATGAGCCAACGCATTCGGTGGCGTACTGATTGGCAGCGACATACCTAATGAAGCGGCAAAAGTTACAACCAGAATTAACGTTAACTCACCGCCTAGTGGCGTGAGTGAAGCCATAGACGAACCTAATGCAGCCATAATTGGCATCAACAAGTTAGCCGTTGCGGTATGAGACATAAAGTTTGCCATTACCAAACACAAGAACGCCGCTCCGAACAACACCACATAGGGTGAGTAAGCATCAAACGGAATGCTGTGTACCACGAGCCTTGCTAAGCCAGTTTTATCGAGAGCTAAACCAAGTGCAATACCACCTGATACAAGCCACAGTACGTCCCAAGAAATCTTTTTCAGGTCTTCTTTATTGATGATCCCTGTGAGTGAGAACACAGCGACAGGAATCAGAGCGACGGTATAAGAGTTCATGCCATGGCTTGAGCCCATTAACCAAAGAATGATGGTAAGCGCAAAAGTGACGTATACCGCAATGGCTTTGGGCGTTTTAAGGAATTTACCTTTGATGCTTAGCTCGATTTTCTTTTGGTCAGCTTTGTACATAAAGCCTATTAAAAACCACGCTAACGCCATCATAATAACGACAAACGGCACACCAAATGCCATCCATTCACCGAACGTAATGAGGTTATCGCCAACTAAATATTTAAGTGCGATAGCGTTCGGCGGGGTACCGATCGGGGTACCAATGCCACCGATGTTAGCGGCAACAGGGATACAAAGCGCAAACGCTATACGACCGGGGTCTTTCGGGCCAAACACAGCCAGTACCGGCGTTAAAATAGATAGCATCATTGCCGTTGTTGCCGTGTTAGACATAAACATCGAAAAGATACCAGTGATCAACATTAAGCCGAGCATCACAAACTTTGGGTCTTGTCCAAATGGCTTCAATAATACACGGGCTAAGTTTACGTCTAATCGATACTTAGTGGCGGCCATCGCTAAGAAAAAACCGCCCAAAAACAGCATGATGATTGGACTGGCGAATGTCGCCATGATGTCGCTGTATTTTAACAACTCACCAAAATGTTCCTGCCCATGCTCAAACCTTAAAAAGATCAGCCCTTTATCCGACAACATCAATAATTGCAGAACGATAATAACAACAGACGTCGCGTAGATCGGGATGGGCTCGAACACCCAGCACAATGCCGCTAATAAAAAGATCGCGATAACGCGTTGTTGAATAATCGTAAGGCCTTCAAATGGAAACGCTGATAGCGGCATTACGAGGATAATGAAAGGAATTAAAATAGGGATAATGTATTTAATATAGGGGCGCATAGCACAAAAACTCTTCCTGAGATAACAACTACTTAGAAATTAGATTTAAAGTTCTAATTTAGATCCGACAACGAATTATCGATCTCTTATCACTATCTCACTATCGGCTAGATCAATGATTACGTAATCGCGATATCCCCTTTTTCGATTCTGTGCGCTACCTCTATGTTTGTATGTCATTTACTGTTGCAAGTAAATTCAGGAGAGTGGCTTCTACGTTTCGAGTCATAATCCGTTCCAGTTATTCTGGGCATTTTCAAAACAGATCTGTCACTTAAAGTCATGTCCGAAAAATCGGCAGCCACTTCTGATAAAAACGTTGAACAAGCTCACTGGGGAAATTATGAGGGGATTCGCCAGCGCCTTGTTAAGGGGGAGAAACGTAATACCGATACCTCGTTTGAATGTTACTTACAATAAATCACGCTGTATAACACATTACTTGGGAGCTATTTTCGCCCCATAATACGAACAATTCTTAAGAAGAGATTGATGATGTCCATATAGAGTGCTGCTGCACTATCAACCGCATTATCTAAGGTTTTTGGTATTCGATTTGCACGCCCCCAATCATAACCTATGTACCCGCAGAATATGATGACGACCGCCCAATCCAACCACTCTTGATGGATACCAAGCACAAATACCTGGAAGAGTTCAACGACAATAACTGCTATTAATGAAATCGCTAGCACTCCAGAAATTCTTTGGAAAAAAGCAGGGAATATTGTACCTAGCAACATCATGATGCCTGTCACTAAGCCTGTCACCTTAATAGCATCGAGAACCAAAGATGGAGAATAGTTAGATACGACCATATTTATAATAAGCCCAAAAGGGACAACTACGAAATTGTAACCAACAAAACTAACCAGTGGGTTTGATGACTTGCTAAACAGATAGATTCCGAAGAAGCAACTTGTGAAGTAACCTATAAAAAATATCCAAGGGTTAAACGCAGTTATAGATTCAACAGGTATACTCGATACCATTAGCCAATTTACCCAAAAACCCCAACAAAGAACGGCTCCGATGGTAAGGTTATATAACCTTGAGCTTATTTCTTTTTCACCGGTATTCTTTCGTTCAAAAACATTGGATTCCATCATCTCTAATTATCCTTTCTCAATTAACAGAACATCTTACCCAAATGGCGCAAACAATTAACGCTATCAAGCAAACCGTACTCTGCTCTAAAAATACTAAACAGCATGCATCAATTTAATTGACACCTTGATTACAGTAATAAAGTAAAACCTTCTTTTTCAAATTGCTTCTTCACTTCTTTAATTGCAATAGGCGCTACTCGCTTGCCCCAAGCTTGGCCTATGCTAAAGCTCTCTTGGACAATGTTAGGCATTATTTTTATGCTCTTTTTCCCCAGTGATGTCTCATAGAAAGCAATAAGCTCTTCGATTTCTTGATTGGTGTAATACTTGTGATAAATGGGAGTCATCATTTTGAAGAATCCATTTTTACCTCTTAGTTGCTCTTCAACCACAGAGTTAACAGTTCTTTCAATTATTTCAAATTTCTCTTTGGGTATATCAGGGTTATTTTTTGATACGATTACAACCAACTGGCTAGTCATCGCTTGAGACATCTGTAATCCAAGGTCAATTGAGCCGGTCATCTCGATGAGCTTAATAATATTATTGTACTTTTCTTCAGTAAGGGGCTGCTCACTAGCATAAATAATTGACGAGAAGAACAGCACACAGACGCAAATTACCTTTCTCATTGTGATCCTTTTAATTTTCATTAAACATAACTATATGAATGCCAAACTTTGCAAAATGATAATCAAGCCTAAATTAAAAACTCAATACGGTAAGTGAATATTTTAGGTTGACAAATTTCCCCTCAAGATAGTCACCAACCAGAAAATTTGCTTTTAGAATAAGAATTCATTCAGTTAATTATCATGTAAACCTTACACGACCCTCCTTATAAATAACAAGGGGTTATATAAATTTAATTATGATCAACTACGAAAATTCAACATTACCCTGCTCAATAAGAGGTTATTTACAAAAAACTAAATAACATATCTAGCAATAAGCATTAAAAGCCTTCATATTGATAGAAAACATAACAAAAAAACCTAAAACAACCTTTGTTGTCAATTTTGTTATTTATTTAAATTTGGATAACTAGCTCGTTGTATAAGGATATTTGAGGAGTGAAATAAAAAATACTGAGTTCAAATAAAGCCACTACTCTCATATATTTACGACAAATAACAAACTTAGACTTTATAAAAACAATTTGATCAATAAGTGTTTTTGTAAACTTTGAATTACATACTCTAAAAATAAATCTCCTTGATAAACTTGTCATAATTCCAAATGCTCTTCCAATCTTGATTCGCAACACATGGCATTAACGTGTTGCATATAGACTTCCTATAAAGCCGTTGGGAAGAAGGAGTTTATATTAAAATCAGGAACGAAAAATGAACCAACAACGTCAACTAAGCTGGAAAATAGCAGCTATTCTAGGTACATCTTTTGGCTTTAATGCACACGCTGCAGAAATGGTCAGAATCGATAATGATACACTGCTACAACAAAGCCTCGTCGCGCAGTCGAAGAGTGTTGCCCCGCTAGAATTAGGTTTTTCTGAAGTTAAACGGGTGGTATTGCCCAATGGAAAAACCAAAGTCCGCTATCAACAAACCCACTTAGGTTTACCCGTCTTTGATACCTCCGTTGTCGCCACCCTTTCCAAGAACCAACCCACTCAGGTGTTTGGTTCAATGGCACAGGGGATAAGTGGAGACTTATCCAGCATCGCACCAAAGCTGAATCAAGAGCAAGCGATTGAAGCTGCAATATCCTCTCACCGATCATTTACCGTCGGCAAAAAGTCGATTGAAAATAAAAACGCGAAACTGATGGTGAGATTAGATGAGAACCAAGTCGCGCAAGTGGTGTATCTGGTCGATTTCTTTATCGCGTCCTCAATGCCAGAGCGCCCTTTCTACTTTATTGATGCCACGACTGGCGATGTCCTTCAAAAATGGAATGGGCTAAACCACGCTAAAGCATTAGGTACTGGCCCAGGTGGCAACCTCAAAACCACTCGATATGAATATGGCAGTGACTTCCCTAGCTTTCCCATCGACAAAACAGGCACGACTTGTAAGTTAGAAAATGAATCAGTTAAGACCGTCGATTTGAGGAACGGAACCTCTGGCAGCGCAGCCTACAGTTACAACTGTGCCGACGGCACCAACTACACCGATCACAAATACATTAACGGGGCTTACTCGCCTCTTAACGATGCGCACTATTTTGGTAATGTCGTATTCGATATGTACAAAGAGTGGATGAACACGTCGCCTTTAACCTTCCAGCTGACGATGCGAGTTCATTACAGCACGGATTATGAAAATGCCTTCTGGAATGGTACATCCATGACTTTTGGAGATGGCAAAAATACCTTTTACCCACTGGTCGATATCAACGTGAGTGCTCACGAAGTCAGCCACGGGTTCACAGAGCAAAACTCGGGGCTTGTGTACCGAAATATGTCGGGCGGTATGAATGAAGCCTTCTCAGACATTGCGGGCGAAGCGGCTGAATACTACTTGCGTGGCAATGTGGATTGGGTGGTCGGTAGCGATATCTTCAAGTCTGAAGGTGGCTTGCGTTACTTTGATCAACCTTCAAAAGATGGTCGCTCGATTGATCATGCATCTCAATATTACGACGGTTTGAACGTTCACTTATCTAGCGGTGTTTATAACCGCGCCTTTTACCTTTTAGCGAACAAATCGGGTTGGAATGTACGTAAGGGCTTTGAAATATTCACAGTCGCAAACCAACTGTATTGGACGGCAAACAGTACCTTTGATGCCGGTGCTTGTGGCGTAGCGAAAGCCGCAGCCGACATGGGCTATGTGGTTGCCGATGTTGAAGATGCTTTCAATACCGTCGGCGTTAATGCAGGTTGTGGTGTCACGCCTCCAACTGACAATGTGCTGACGAAAGGCACACCGATTGCGAACCTAAGTGGGAATCAATCATCAGAGAGCTTCTACACGTTCACTGTGGATTCGGCATCAAGCGTGACGGTTTCAATGTCTGGTGGTTCAGGTGATGCCGATCTCTACGTGAAATCAGGCAGTAAGCCAACGACATCAAGTTACGATTGTCGCCCTTATCGTGCTGGAAACAATGAGCAGTGCAGTGTGAGCGCTCAACCGGGCGTGACCTATCATGTGTTACTGCGCGGATACTCAAACTACTCTGGCCTAACGTTACGTTTAGATTGAGTTAGAGCGAACCTCTCAAACAGTTGTAAATCGAGAACTAGCGGTTAACCGCGAAATAAAAACCTACTCACTTTGAGTAGGTTTTTTTATGACACACCCTAGTAGTTAATAATATTGTAAGTTATTTACTGATACGTTTATTAATTTATAAATATCAAGGTTACTTAGGCATTGTTTTATAAAAACAGTTTAAATTGAGATCCTGTGCTGCACAACGAAACAAAAATAACTGACTAACTTTTGAACACATTCACGTTACTGATAGGTTAATCCTTATAGGGCAAATGCTCTATTAATGATAAAAATTAAAATAAGGATTATTTATGAGACCATCTTTTTCTATCAGTATGGTGCTTGCAACGACAGTGGTTGGCTTCCAGTCCTATGCAAACAATATCGACACAGTAAACTCACGCCCTCTTTCGGAGAACGCCTCAGCACAAAAGCAATCTTTGGCTTTACAAATCAGCGAGCGTTATTCCGATCTTGAGCTTTCCCTAAAGGCTCAAATCTCAGAAAAGAACTTGTCCACGCCTGTCGATAAATTGAGCTCTACTCAGCCCTACTCTGTATTTTCAAGCAGGATGCAGAAAGCGGACCTTGGTTATCGCAAGATGAAAGGGATCAACGACTTCAGCGACTCTGTGTTAGAGGTTCGCATGGCTGATGAAGCGATGATTGAAGCCTGGAAGAACGGCGAAAGCCCATTATTCGCGTTTGAACCATCAGGTGATGATTCGAATTGGCAATACATTGAAGCGTATGACGTGTACGGACAGGTTCATGAACTCGATGTGTACCAAATGCCAGACGTCCCAGTGTTTGTGGTTGATAGTAACGGTGCTGAAGAGCTCAAAGCAGGCTTAATGGCAATGCAGGCTGAAATGCAGAAACTGGGTACAACAACGCAAATTAATTCAGGCTCCAAAAACACAAGCAGCAACAGTGAAAGCCGTAGCACTAAGACACAAACATTTATTGGTAAGGCTACGCGCTCCATGGCTATGTCAGAACCTGAGCCGTTGAATACCACTCAGTTAAAAAAGATTCGTTTGGCTGTAGACCAAGAACCGTGGATCTCTGGTAAAGCGGAAATCTACGCTATCGTGACGGGTGTCGATTCAAGTCGTTTAGAGCCCCAGATCGACCTCGTTGAGATGCCTTATCTGGACTACGACAAACAGACGTACTACCCGAACCAGACCGTCATCTTCTGGCCTCGCTACCGTTGGGGCGCTGCAGATATGATCTTAATGGAGCACGATGATGGAACAGACTATAAAGCGCTAGCAAAACTCTTAGTTCAAGCCGCAGAAGAGATACTGAAGATGATTCCTGATCCAGAAGTTCAGGGTTACGCGATCATCCCTCAGATCACAGGCAAGATTATCGATGTGATTCCTGATGGTGTATTAGTGAATGATGATGACTTTGTGGACGTGTACTACACCTTAATGCAAAACACCTCTTATGTTGATCACCCAGGTGCCGGCGGAAATGCAGTAGCTTCGTTCGCCCCGGTGACTATCTCTCCTACAGAGTAGTTGGTACTTTCTTGATTAGGGCTTTCTCGGTTAGGGCTCTGCCACACAAGCCCTAACGCTTCGTTATTCGAGATGACTCAGCGTATATACCTCGTGTAAATAAACTTTAGGTATATACGCTTTTATTGCTTTTAGCTTTGGCTTTAGGCTTTAGGCTTTAGGCTTTAGAGAGCATGCAGAGAGGACCAATTATAAGGAGTAATCAAACACGATGATGTCGTCTAACAACGGACGAAATACATCTTTCAGCGCATCATGCTCTGGATGTGGAAGATAGTTCTGACGCCCCTTTTCATCCGTAAACGTCATTAAAACTGAATGGGTATAACCTTGGTTCTTATTCTCTGGGCTATCATTTAACCCCCACTCTACTGAAGTTACCCCGTCAACCTTGTTTGGCATCGCTTCAAACAGCATCTTTAGTTTTTGAACCTCCGAAGCCTCTGCGTTTTCTTTAAACTTAATCAGTAGAATATGACGAATCATTCCCGTTTCTTTTTGAGTCATTCCTTGTCCTTTTCGAATCGTTCGCTTACTGGCTTGTAATGCTTAACCAACACCTAATAGCGATCTAGAGTTAGAGTTAGAGTTAGAGTTAGAGAACAAAATGCCACACGTTACACAACATGCCAAGGCTAGATCACTAGGGTTTATAAAATACTCCAAATCCCAAAACAAAAAATGCTGCACCCGAGGGCGCAGCATTTCTTATGACAATGATAGTAAGGTTAGTACATTAATCTCGACGGCCATTCAACTGGATCGCTTGGTCTTGATCAACGTTCTTTTGGAATTTTATTCCACCATTAGCCGCTTCATTTCTTCCTTCAAGAGTAAGGTCAGACTCGACACGCTCTGCGTTTACCTGATTACCCTCGCTTCTTGTCATATCGATGGTTCCTGTATAAGTTCCATCAGCAGCAAAAGCAGTATTCATTGAGATAGCCATCAAGCCTAGTGCGATTAACTTTTTCATACATCACCTCTTATGATTTTTTAATATTATATTTGTTTGGTTGTTGTGTTTCTTTGTTGAAATAACTTTAACAACCGAATATCAGCTTTTCGAGGAAAACCAATATTTACTAAATGGAAACTCGTTGATAAATCAAAGAAATAGTTCACATCTTGACGTTGTGCTGTCTTAAAAGCTGGTAGTGATGATTATGATATTAGAGTCAGATGGTCTTTAGGCTTTCACTGCGCCAAAGATTAGCATCGTTATCATCTAAGCAATTCGGAGTGCTTGTGGACATCAATCTCGATATTCAGAATATCTTGGTCATCAAACGTATGTATGAGCTTCGTAATGTTGGCTTAGTTGCAGAATCGCTAGGAAAAACCCCAGGGGCGATCAGTAAGAACCTTTCGAAATTAAGAGTACAACTGGACGACCCACTGTTCATTCAAACCAAGCATGGGTTCGAACCAACGACATTTATTGAAAACAATATTGATAATTTTGAGCAGATACTAAGCAGTGTCGAGGCGATAAAGCATCAAGAGTTCTGCCCTGTATCTTATCAGGGAGATGTGAAAATCTACGCCAATACACTTTTTTGGGAGCGCTTTGGTTCTAAGCTTTACCTCACTCTGAGTAAAGGAGCCCCGCATGTTCGCTTCTCACTGGAGAGATGGAGCACTAATGTAAAAAACAGAATCATCGAGGGTGAAGACGCAATAGCCGTTCACTACTTTGATGAAAGCCTGCCGCAGTCCATTTCACAGAAAGAGATTGGAAAAGGAAAAGTCGTATTCTTTGTGAGAGAAGATCATAAAGCACAAAGCTTTAAATCGCTCGTCAACTATCCAATCATCTTATTTAAAACCCCGGGCTGGAATGACAATAAATACCCTATTCTCGATCGCCTTCGAAATATCGGATTTCATGTCGATCCAAAAGTGGAAGCCGATCACCCCGCAATGATCCACGATATTGTGCTGAAGTCCGATTATTTTGGAATCACCCTAGATGGCAGTGTGCCAGAAGGGTGTCGCAGCATTGATTTACCAGAAAATCTCACGATTGATGTGAGTTATGTGATGAGTTGCCGTCGTTCTCAGAAAGATGCTCCATTGAATCAATGGCTTTTTGATACGCTGAGCTCAGTATTAAAACAATAGTAATCCTGCGGTTTTAGTTCTGCTTGGTCAAAAAAACAAAGGCTCCAATAGGAGCCTTTGTGTTAATGACTGTTTAGCTTTCACTGAAAAATCAGTTCGAAAATTCAACAGACCTTAATGTGTTTCCTTGTACTTTAAGCTTCTTCTAGCTCTGGTTTACTCTTCTTTATAGGTTGTTTGATACTGGTTTCTACCTCTTTCAAGCGCGCTGTAAAGTGTCTTAACACAGGCGGTTCATAGGTAAAGTCGAGCCCTTTCACTTGCCCAGCGTTCTCTTTCACTTTTTCGAATGCTTCGATAATGAAATCCATGTGGGTTTGTGTGTACGTCGCTCTAGGAATAGTAAGACGCAATAGCTCCGCAGGGCATGGGTGCTGTTCACCTGTCGCTGGATCGCGGCCTTGCAGCAATGAACCAATCTCAACCGCTCTGATACCTGCAACCTTGTAAAGTTCACACGCCAAAGCATGTGCTGGGAACTGACCAGCCGGAATATGAGGAAGCAGTTTACCCGCATCTACAAACGCAGCATGACCGCCGGCTTGCTGACACACGATACCCATTGCTTCTAGTCCATCAACAAGGTATTGAACCTGACCAATACGGTACTCTAACCAATCTTGGCGCATGCCGTCGTATAGACCAACGGCTAAACGCTCCATCGCGCCACCTTCTAAGCCACCATAGGTTGGGAAGCCCTCTTGAACTACACACAGCGTTCGACACTCTGTGTACACATCCATGAAAGAATCGTCTTTGAAGCACAACAAGCCACCCATTTGCACCATCGCATCTTTCTTAGCAGACATAGCTAAGCCATCAGCGTATTTGTAAGACTCACGCGTGATTTGCTCGATTGTCCAATCTTGATAACCCGCTTCGCGCTGTTGAATGAAGAAGGCATTTTCAGCGTAGCGAGCAGAATCCATAATCACTGGAATATCGTACTTCTGAGCCACGTCATACACAGCTTTCAAGTTCGCGATTGATACCGGCTGTCCACCAGCAGAGTTACAGGTAATGGTACTCACGATGTAAGGAACGTTGGCAGCGCCCGCTTCTAAGATCGCTTCTTCCAGTTTCACAACGTCGAAGTTGCCTTTAAAGTCGGCATTCACTGAAGTATCGAACGCTTCTTTGGTGTAGACGTTTTTCGCTACACAACAGTTCACTTGAGTGTGACCTTGTGTTGTATCGAAGAAGTAGTTAGACAGGGCGACCATTTTGCTGCGATCCAATCCCTTTTCCATTTCACGCTTCTTGATAAGAACAGGAATGTAAATCTGCTCTGCACCTCGCCCTTGGTGGGTAGGAATCGTCAGTTGGTAACCAAAAATATCTTTCACTGCATTCGCCAACGCATAGTAACTTCGGCTACCACTGTAAGCTTCATCACCCATTAGCATCGCAGCTTGCATGCGTTGGGTGATAGATCCGGTTCCGCTGTCGGTCAGTAAATCGATAAACACATCATCACTATCCAGTAAGAATGGGTTCATGCCCGCGTCAACAATGGCTTGCTCACGATATGCAGAGGTTGTTCTTTTTACTGGTTCTACAACGCGAATACGAAACGGTTCTGGTAGATGCTTGAAGTTTTCCATAATAGTACCTTTCAACAAATTCAGCCTAAACGGGAAAAGCCAAATTCATTATTTTCAAATGTCACGAGTCATCACCATTAATTTAATTTCACGCACGATCACTCTCGTGATAATTACGATGAAAAATTAATAGCTAGAAATAATTCATTTAATCAATAACGTATTGATTAGGATCCAATTAATAATAACTAAGAGATAAGAACTTCATGCACAACAACACAAATAGCGGCCGCATGGGTTACGAAGCTTCTTAAAGACAAAATTAACAGGATTGGCAAAGCTCAAGGGCTCTGCTGGCGCGTGACGCCTAGAGGGTACTACTCTGTAGAAAGGCGGAACGAGAGCTGGTGATCTAAGGTATACCAAGCTAACAAGGTTAGCCATGTGGTTGATTGCCATTTCAGATACATGTTCACAATATATCCCTACGTTGAAATCAAGGTGATCCGAAATTTAAATATAGTGCAATTGTTTTATAAATACAGCTTAGAAAAGTATAAATGTGATCAATATTTAGAATGGCAATTAAATACCATAGCGTGTCATATAAACTGTGAATTCCATCCGTTTATATACTATTAAACTAGTTCGTTGAGTTACTTAATAATATCGAATCTCTTTTAAACTCAATACTTATCTAATAAGGGGCGAAGATGGTTGTTTTCTAAAAAGCTCTCATCTAATAAAGCCAAGCACTAAAACTCGCCGACCTAGAATAGCTAAGTTCTGATGAGCCTCAAGCCCCCCACCAGAACCGTATTCGCAGTGAATGACTTACTTCTTCTTAACCACTTGTTTAATCGCCATTTCAGCCAACTTCGGTGTCGCAGCTTTCAGTGCACTTGGTGCGACCTTCTTACCGGCCTTCACTACTTTGTTCAGTTGGCCTTTAACCGACGTCCCTCTTTTCATGGCTTCCAAACGTTGGCGGTTTCTTTGCACATTATTAGCATCAGCTATGCCTTCGATTAGCATCTGCTTGAGTGCTTCTAAACCAAAAATCGTTTTTTCTGGCGCAATAGCGAGCGGCAACACGATATCAGACTGCAGCAATATATGGTTGTATTCGAGTGCTTGAGCAATGATCTTTGCTTTGGCCGATGTTGGGTTCTCTAAGTCATACGGAGGTTGCCACTCATCAACAGGCTTTAATCGGTCGACCTGATTCACAACCGAAACAACGATTGGCTTCTTGCGTGAGATGTTTTTAGGATCGTCATAAAAAGCATCAAACTTGCCCTTCAATTGCTTATCCAGTTCACGAGCCGATTGATTGGCTTTAAGAACCCAAAGTACAACATCGGCTTGGGTCATCTCTTTCAGCATCAGAGCTTCGGTTTTGACATTACCATCCAGCCCTTGAAGATCAACCACTCGAACATCATTGTCATCGACAAACGCGTTGTATACGGTTGAAGTGTCGGTTGATGGCAATACATCCACCTCGGCAACGAGCTCCTGCTTGAGCGCATTAATCAGTGACGATTTACCTGAGCTTGTTTGCCCCACCAGCACAATTCTTACTGGCTCTAATTCTGGTGCAAAGCGTTGTTCATCTATTTCAGAAACATCAGACGCTCTTAATGCTTCATCTTCAATGCTGAATCGACCGCTATAGAGATCAATCGCTACCGCGGCCACCTCATCGAGTAAGGCTTGTTTCGCAGCGTATTGCATGTCATCCACCACGCCTTTGGTCATAGATGATGTCGCTTGCTCTCGACCTAAATCAGAAACAACTTTTAGCGGGTTCAAATACAGATTCTTAAGGTGATTGCCCCAGATAGCGGCTTTAACGATCTTCTGCCCTAGCTCACCGTACTTGTCATAGGCTTCGTAGCCCGCTTTGATATAGGAAACCTTAAGATACTCAATTCCCGGTATATGTTCCCGTACCACTAACTTGTATCGTCGGCTCACTTCTTCAAACAGCTTCAGCCCTTCAGGGATTGAAAAATCGAGTGATTTCTTATCAAACTTTTTGGCGACGAACTCAAGTACCTCTAAACCGGTTTGGTCGAGATTACCCCACTCGATGTCGACCATTAACTGTTGTCGTACATGGTGTTTCGAGTCGTTCCAGATTGATAGCTCTGCTTGAGACCATTCATCAGACGCTTTAACCAGCGCATCATTGATGTCTGAATTCTTGGGCGATGCTCCGGCTTCAGGTTGAACGTCACTTTCATCATGTGAAGAAGAGTCGCTATAAGTTGGTTTACGCGAAGAACGGCTAGAAATGAATAAAGGAATGGTGAACACCAAGGTACTCACCGCAATGGCAATTGACATTTCCAATAGGTAGCCATATTTGATCGCCAAGAAAAGACCAAAGGCCATCATGATAATGCTCGGGAAGATGGCCGAAATCAGAGCAATGCCCCAACGTCCACTAGACAGAACGGCCAATAATCGAAATAGGTTTCTAATTTTCTTCATAGCCCGACGCCGCCTTACCTTTTTTCAGGGATTCTTTGTAAATCTTTTGCATCTCTTTTTCAGAGACTTCTTCGCATTTGTTCTTATGATAGAAGTAAAAACAAGCCGCGCGACCTAAACCATAGCTGGTACCGAAACTCATGGCGGCGGCTGCAACCGCTCCGACTGTTTGACCATAAACCGGAATCAACTTTATCAGCTGTCGAGTGCCCAGCTTCATTCCGTATTGCAAAGCAAAGCTGCTTCCCAAAGTACCTATCAACTCACTGAAGACTCTCTTGTTCCATTCGACCCCATATTGGTTCGCCAAACTGTGGAGCATTTTCGCTTGAATCGCAGGTACAGACACTAAGCCAACACCCGGAATCAGGTCACTCGCCGCAGCGCTTCCCGCATACCAAAGCACTTCGTTTTCGACTTGGTCAAAGTTGGCTTCTTCTTGAGTGGAATGTTCTTTGTCTACCACCATCATTCCAATAACAGGAAGGATGTTGGTCAGCTTTTCTAACAAGATGTCATAGTTGTAAACTGAGCCACTGTTATTACTCAAGTCATCCGTTTCGAAATCCACCGCAACCGATTCCAATCCCTTACCCCAAACCGTTTCTACTTGGTTGATGTTGAATTGAATTTGTCTTGCGCGGTCTGTTTCATTGGAAGACAAAACCGCCGTATGAACAAGCAACAAGTGTCTAATCTTCTTTTGTTTCTTAATCTGTTTCAGAGCCGCAAGCACGGAGGATTGCTCAGGCTCATCGGCTTTCATCACCACGACTAACGCATTACCCGCTTGGCCGATCTCTTCTAGATCCTCTTCAGGATCATAATCCGCCTCACCCAACCCTCTGGTATCGAGGAATCGCATTACCGGCTTAATTTGAGGAAACTCATACGACATTGCCGTCATAGTGCATGGAGCAAAGCCATTCCCCACTTCAATAGAGGAATCACCGGTGACCGCTTGAATAAACGACGACTTGCCCGCTCCCGTTTTGCCCAACAGCCACAGCGTCGGCAGATGCTTACGTTGGTATTCCTGAGCCTGTGTGAGGTCTGGATTCTTACTCGGATTGATGAAATCTTTTATTTGATCAAACATGGTTGGCTAACGCTCACTTAATCTTGAAATTCGGGGTGGTGACAACGCAATACTAGCTTATATAATCACAAATCCTATTAGACTTATGTTTGTTCAGTCGCACAGGTTTACAATACCTAAACACTTGTTTTTATGTGCACACTTATTTTGTATACACGCTTTTTTATACGTGCGTGTATCACTATATTGATTCACGCATCGAACGAACAACAAACACAGAGAAGTAAAAGGTAAGTATGGAACAAATCTATTTGGCGGGCGGTTGCTTGTGGGGTGTACAAGAATTTATCAAATACGTTCCGGGAGTCATCAGCACAGAAGCAGGCCGTGCGAATGGAAACTCCGCACAGACACAAATCGATGCCGTAAAAAGCAATACAACAGAAAACGGTACATCAAATAATAGTGACTATGATGGCTACGCGGAGTGTGTCCAGATAGAGTTTGACCCAAGCATCACTTCAGTAACCATTCTGATGGAACATCTGTTTGAGATCATCGACCCATACAGCGTCAATAAACAGGGCGTCGATGTGGGTGAGAAATATCGCACTGGTGTTTACAGCACTAACGCCCTGCACCTAACGGAAGCCGAGCGCTACATTACCTCTCGTGATGATGCAGACCGCATTGCTCTCGAGATCTTACCATTGACCAGTTATGCCGCCAGTGATGATATCCACCAGCATCACCTTAGCCAGTTCCCTGAAGACCACCACTTGTGCAATATTCCTTGGGATCTGCTGCATAAGTATAAATAACAGTAGTCACGACGTAAGATTGAGATGGTCACGACGTAAAATCGATAAAGCCTCAACAGGCATTACCCGTTGAGGCTTTTTAAGTTTTAATGACCCAGACAGCTATCGTAAATTTGTTTGATAGCTCAAACCATTAAGCGTTTAGCGTTTAGCGTTTAGCATTAGCCAATAAGTTACTTAGTTGTATTCTCAAGAACGTAATCTGGACCCGCCGTTTCAGCCGTCACGACCGCAAGTTTAGACACGTCTGCACCTTCGCCTTGGTAAGCATTAATGCCATTCTCAACCGTCATTTTTGGCAGCTCAACCGAGTAACTCGAAATCTGCTCAGATGCTGTCACTTGGCCAACATATGTTTCATTGTCATACGTTGCACCCACTAACGGGTAATCTTGCGTTGCGCGAACACTGACAAACTCTGGAGACTCTGAATTGTCAACAACGTTATTATTAAACGCGATATCAACACCGGCATAAATCTTTTCAACTTCGGCATTATTGAACAGGCTCACACGGTGAGTTTGATTGCCATAGATAATGCCCCACTGTGTATCAACCAACGAGTTGTTCTCGATGGTGATGTTTTTAGGCGTCCACTGTTTGTTAAGCTCTTTACCTTTAACCGACTGATCTAGCTCTTCGCCGTTTGCCACATCAATGATACCTGTATTAATCACGATACCACCACGTAGGTCAGCATTGCCTTCAATCACACCGTCACGTCCACGTGTATTCGCAATGTAGTTATTACGGATAACATGGTCTTCATCATAGATTCGAATGCCACCAGTTAAGTTCTTTTTATTACCTAGAATAATGTTATTTTCAACACTACTTCCTTTACCATGACGCAAAGAAATCAAAGCAGAACTTTCAAAAATTGTATTACCAGAAATTGTGTTGCCACCCGACTTAACTGAGACAAGCTCGCGCTCGCCATCCATGTCGATCATCAAGTTATTAACGAATTTTGAATTGGAATCCCACTGAGAGGATTTTGAATCACCAATACGAAGTGCTTCCCAGCTATTGCCGTTGTAACGAATCGCCTCTTTGATGTCGAATTCATTAAATTGATTCGGTTTCTGATCCATGAAGATGTTATTAGCAATCAAGTGATTGTCTGCAGAATCATCTTTCTGTACACCAATCAACGTACCGCGCTTTTGTTTGCCTTCAAAGCGGTTGTTGATCACTTTGCCGTCTTTACCCCACAGAGAAACCCACAGGTATCTCGGGTATTCAGAACGACGCTCATCGGGTTGATATTCATAAGCGTGGTTAAAGTAGTAAAAGGTTGAATTCTGTAAAGTGTTGTTGTCACCCATCATTCGAACGCCGCCAAATCTTTCGTTTGGACCACCTTCGGTAAAGACTAAGCCATCTAGCGTAATGTCATCACCTTTAAGTTCAAACTGAACTAGGCCAGTTAACCATACAGAACCGCCTTGCTCTGCTTTAACGGTAATGTCATTCGCGGTAATAGTTATTTGACCTAAGTTCGCGTATTTACCGTTAGGAA
Source organism: Vibrio sp. QJM3NY_26 (assembly GCF_057786005.1). Classification (NCBI taxonomy): domain Bacteria; kingdom Pseudomonadati; phylum Pseudomonadota; class Gammaproteobacteria; order Vibrionales; family Vibrionaceae; genus Vibrio; species Vibrio sp. QJM3NY_26. Next base: position 1,948,109 of record NZ_CM173515.1, read on the forward strand.
TAACAACTTCGTCGCCATCTTTTAGGTTTTCAAATTGTGCTCTAAGCGCGGCTACTTGCTCTTCTGATGCAACGCTTATTGTATTGCCATCCACCTCAGTTAAGCGGTCACTACTCAATAAGTAACTACGGTCGATTTCGCTAATAGCAGGCGTAGCTTGTTCAGCGACACTGACTACCGGTGCTGTTTTTTCTTGTGTTGTACAGCCTGTTGCAAAAGCGAGCGTGAACGCGCTAATAATGCTTACCGATAATAGTTTTTTGTTCATCGTCCATCTCACATTAAAGTTTGGATTATAAAAATGACGACCACCCATTTAGGTGGCCGTGATGTTATTTAGGATGCGTATTAAATTAGCCTTCGGCTGGAGTCACTTCGTCTTGTTGCTCGACTTTGTCATCGACTGCTTTAACAAGTAACAGACCAACAGAGAACACAATCAAGCCACACAGAACGAATACCATGCGTCCCCACATTGGGTTTGGCAGTACAAACATAGTCATTACGCCCACACCTGCTACCGCGATAAGTGAACCCAACATACGACGTTGCTTGTTATCCAGTTTCTTCTGTTCATTACTTTCAGCAACTAATGGTGTCGCTAGGTTGTTGAAGAACTTGTCTACGTCTTTCTCACGGTGCGCCGGTAATGGCTTGTAGAACAGCGTTGAAAGAACAAAGAAGCCAGCAGTAAATATGATGTGACCGATAAGACCGATAGCCACTTTTAGGTCAGACCATTCACGGCCTGTCAGTTCATTCAAACCGAACCAGTTTTGGATCATGTCAGCAGTGATAACGAAACCAACGAAGTAAGAAACCACACCACCGACAACTAGCGTGCCCCAGCCTGCCCAATCCGGTGTTTTACGGATGAAGAAGCCACAAAATGCTGGAATTGTCATTGGGAAGCCGATCAACGCGCCCACGTACATCATGGTGTCGAAAAGGCTCAGACCTTTAAGCGAGTTGATGAACAGTGCAACCAAGATGATCGCGATGCCGAAGAAAGTAGACGTGAGTTTAGAAACGACCATTAGCTCTTTCTCTGTCGCTTTAGGGCGAAGAATCGGCTCGTAGAAGTTCTTAACAAAAATACCTGAGTTACGGTTTAGACCTGAATCCATTGAAGACATGGTTGCAGCGAACATCGCGGCAATCAGAAGGCCAACCATACCTGCAGGCATGTACTCTTGAACGAAGTAAAGGTATGCGAAATCAGCAGCTTTGCTGCCAGCTTCAGGGTAAGCGGCTGCTAAATCAACACCTTGACCTGCCATGAACCAAGAAGGCATGAACCAAATGATTGGACCAAGCGTCATCAGGATACAGGCAAGTAAAGCTGCTTTACGTGCGTTGTTTGAGTCTTTCGCTGCAAGATAACGGTAAGAGTTCAGCATGTTGTTCGTGATGCTGAACTGCTTCAAGAAGATGAACACTGCCCAGATGCTGAAGATGCTTAGGTAATTAAGGTTATCACCCGTAATGAATGAATCGGTAGGGAAGTCATTGATGATTTGTGTAACGCCGCCACCGTGGTAGACCGCTACTACAGCACACGTTACGGTCACTGCCATAATGATAACCATCTGCATAAAGTCAGATGCGATTACTGCCCATGAGCCGCCTGTTACTGACATTACCAATACAACCAAACCCGTTAGGATAATCGTTGTCGTCATGTCAAAGCCGAAGATACCCGATGCGATAATCGCAAGGCCGTTCAGCCAGATACCCGCAGAGATAACACTGTTTGGCATGCCCGACCAAGTAAACACTTGCTCATTAACCTTACCAAAACGCATACGAATCGCTTCAATAACCGTCACAACGCGCAGTTGGCGGAACTTCGGAGCGAAGTATAGGTAGTTCATCAAGTAACCAAATGCGTTAGCGATGAAGATAATCGCTACTGCAAAGCCATCAGTAAAGGCTTTACCTGCTGCACCAGTAAATGTCCACGCACTGAACTGGGTCATAAATGCGGTTGCACCTACCATCCACCACAGCATATTACCTCCCCCACGGAAGTAATCACTTGTCGTACTTGTAAACGTTCTGAACATCCACCCTATTGCAATTAAGAATAGGAAGTAGATGCCAACTATCAGGGTATTGAGTTCCATCTTGAGACCTTTTATTTATGTTTTTTTGTTAGGTTCACTATAGATAGATGACAAGCACATTTGTACTACAATAATCCAAATGCGTGACAGTGATCTTACAGTCCGAGACTCAATTAATCATACAAGTGATCGAGTTCAAAGTTGCACCGCCTGCGATCATAATTCCTCAAGTGAGTGCAGCCATCCGCACTGAATTTCGACAAAAACCCAAAAAAACATGAAGTAACTCTCTAAAAACCGAAGAACTATCGACAAAAACCATCATTCGTCACGTTCAAAGCTCGAAGGAAAGCAACAGAAATATCGCTAGATATAATTTATAAAAATGAATAACATCGATACATTTGTATTACAAATATAAGTAAAGACTTGCTCTAAAAAGTTCCCTATATGCGTCCGTCATTAATGCAAACTTGAAAACCATTATTAGATACTGACAGTGGTTCTCGGAAGTGAAATGCTTTTAACACACCAGTTACACTTTCCCCTCGTCCATTAAAAAGGTGTCATTATGAAGAAATACGTTCCAATCTTAATTGCTCTTAGTACGGTATCTTCTATGAGCTATGCAGCCACCAGCGATGATGCTGTTGACTACTTACAAATGCGCAAAGGTGTGGCTTATCAAGTAAACCACTCAAAACCCTTTACTGGTCAATTTGAAGAGAAGTTCGATAACGGCCAAGTCGCGACCCAAGCTCAATTTGCCGATGGCCTAGAACTTGGGTTAGAAACCAACTGGTACCCAAATGGCCAAGTTGCCTCTAAAGTGAATTACGTTAAAGGTGAACTGCAAGGTAAGGCCGAGACATGGTATCCAAACGGACAGAAAAAAGCGGAACTCAACTATAAAGACAATGAACTGTCGGGTGTTGCCTCTCGCTGGTATCCGAATGGCGAACAAAGCCTAACAGCCGAATTCAGTGACGGGCAAAAAGATGGATTGGTAACGGACTACTACCCTAATGGCAATAAGGCCAGCCAAGCGAAATTTGATGAAGGCGAAGTAGCAAACGGGAAACTCACTCGCTGGAATACTAACGGAGACAAGGTTGAAGAACTGACCTTTAAAGACCACAAAGTCACGTCTAAGCAGGTTTGGATGCCGACGGAAAGCTAATACTAAAAAACGGCTCTCACAGGGTTAGTCTCCATACATATAAACGACTACAACTAAACGACTGCAGCGAATCCGTCTACAGCTAATCCGTCTGCAATTAAGCGACAAGAGCAAGAGACATGACAAGAGAAACGAGCATTCATGTGACTAAGCGTGAATGTTCGTGGCTTTTTCACTTGCTCTTTTCACTACCACTTCCCCTCATCACTTTGGTCCGACTATACCTCTATCTCTCGTTATTATTTACAGCACTTCATCTAGTGATAAAACAATCACCAATAGTCATTGAAAATAATAAATATTTAACTTGCGCATAACCTTTCCATAAAATACTGTAAGCAAACGTTTCCGTTGCGAGTCAGATCCCAGTTATCCGCTTGTAAGCGACTGATCACGCAAATAAGAGAAACGAGATTCCCAAATACGTTGTTGAGTCATATTGTTTTGCTTTGGTGCCTGCCTATGAAAATTAAAACCTCCCTTTTTAGCCTTGCTTGTTTATCCATTATTTCGTTATTGGTTGTCGTCTCATTCACTGAAATGGCAAACCTAAAGCTGATCAAACTTGAGAAAACCCTGATCAAGGTGAAATCGCTTGAAGTTTCGATGCTTCAACTAAATCGAACAGAACTAGAGTTTCTAATCAGTCACGACAAAGCCCTCAAGCCTGAATTCGCCAAAGAGTATTCACACTTTCAACAGTTGATAAATAGCTTCTCTGTTTTACTCAAAGAGTCAGACATTGCTGTACCAGAGTTAGACAAGCTGACACGAGAAGTAAAACAATACGACAAAGATTTTTCATTGATGGTAGACGCGATTGAACGCAACCCAACAAAGGTCAGTGAACTGAAATCAGAAATGAAAATGCTGTTTGAAGATATCATCTCGATATTTACCGGCGTTGAAGGTCGTTTAGAACAACAGGTCGAATCGATTCAACAAACCATCACTACGTTTATTGTGAGTTCCGTAATCGCCGTCACTGGATTACTGATCGCGCTGTCCTTTGGGATCTCATCGCGTGTCGCTAAGAAGATAGCCTCGTTAAACGCAACCATGTTGCACGTATCCCAACAACGTGACTTTACCGTTAAAGCGGAAGACAGCGGTTCAGATGAAATTGCGGATATTGCCAAGTCATTTAACACCGTCTTAGAAGATATTCGTCAACTTGTTGGTCAAGTACAAGGGTCGATCCAAGAGCTCGGCAACATTTCGAACCAGTTGCAACACGACGGCATAGAAGTGGAAAGCGCTTTAAACAAGCAGCAACGACAAACAGAAAATATTGCGACCGCGATAAATCAAATGGGCAGCAATATCCAAAGTGTTGCGACCAATAGTGAAAATGCTTCAGCAAATGCACAAACCAGCTTCTCCACGGCAAATGATGGCCTGAACGATGTGGCCTTCACCAGAGACACAATCAATACGCTTTCAACTGACTTAGTGAGTGCGAGTGAAGAAGTGAATCGCCTTTCTGTGCACTCAGAAAAGATCAATACCGTACTAGAAGTGATTAAAGACATTGCTGAACAAACCAACCTACTCGCTTTGAACGCCGCTATTGAAGCAGCGCGCGCTGGAGAGCAAGGTCGTGGTTTTGCGGTCGTCGCCGATGAAGTGAGAACCTTGGCTGGCAGAACACAGCTTTCAACCGAAGAGATCTCAACCATTATTCAAGGGGTTCAAGATCAAACCCAGATGGTGGTTAACACGATTAAAAATTGTTGTGAAAAAGGTAACAGCAGTGTCGACTCTTGTGAGAAGGCACATTCAAGAATCACATCGGTTATCGCAGACATGGAAACCATTCTAAATAACAGTTTAGAAGTCTCCAATGCTATGAAGGAGCAAAGTGAAGTTACGTCAGAGATCATCGAAAACGTAGATGCCATTAAACAGCTGACACTGACAAATGTAACGATCGCTTCAAAAAACGCCGCTTCTGCAACTTCAGTAGTAGAACAGACAAACTCACTTGAACGCGCTGTCATTAACCTAAAAGCCTAGCTCTTAAGCCGCGGCTTACACGCTTATTGCGCTTCAAACGACTCTCTACTCAAATTTCAGATAAAAAAACGCTCATGTTGCCTGTATCAACATGAGCGCAAGGGTAGATCTTCGACTACCGTCTCCTACCTTTCTAAACGAAAGCAGAAGTTATAATTAGAATAGTTGGGAGCAATAATCAAAATGCTTTCGCAAGCACTTCAACGATTTCTTCTTTGTCGCTAATAAGAACAACGGGTAACCATTCGAACCCTGTTCATTCCTATCAAGTTCATATCTATATAGCAGGCTATGTCACTGCCTTGCCTACTACATTTCAAATCATCTCTGGTCGAGCTCTATAACACCTAAAACAAATGCCTAGCGGTTTAAAGTATTTTGGCTTTTAGCCATTTTCCTTTCTAACCATTGAGCCTTTAAATCATTTTTACTTATCCGCTTCGCAGCGTCAGTTCATGCATGCAATCAACACAGCAAAGTTATGTGTTGCTACAGAAAGTTAGTAAATAATAATGTATTACAAATAGAAATGACATCTAAAGATTCAATTTTTTGCTGTAGCGCACATTAATTGATGAACAAAACCCTTAAAAACCATTATCAACAGACAAATAAAACACTAAAAATCATAAGCTTACCTAGAGAAACCAACTTTGTAACCCTTTGTAAATAGTGGTTTTGTCTCCACAACACGATCCAATTCACAGATCATACACCTTCAAATCGTTAGCATATTTGTATTATTTAAATGCAAAACAAACTTGAAATGGCTAAGAAATCGTTTCAACAAAAAATGCATTGAAGACAAGAACTACTCTATTTGGCTTGTAATTATGGCCAATACTCAACCTATAAATATGGAATTAATACCATGAATAAAACTAAAATCGTGATTGCTGTGGCATCTGTACTCGCTGCTGGCTCTGTATCTGCGGCGTCTTTCGATATGAGACACGAATACAAGAGTCATACAGATCAACACGCTACTCGTGTAAAGCTGGGCGATAGCATTGGCAACTTCCTTGTAGATATCGAAGCGAAATTCAAGGGAGAAGACGGTAAATTCATGGAAGATTTGAAGAATAACGGTTGGGAGCTTGGTCTAAATTACCGTCATGTACTAAACGATAACTGGACAATGACTTACGGTATGCCAATTGAAGGTCGCGAATCTGGTGTTACGTACAAACCTCAAGTTCGTGCAACATATAAATTGGATAGCATTGACGGTTTAAGCCTAAGTGCACGTTACCGTTACGATATGAGACAAAACACGAGCAGCTCAGAGTACCAGTTCGATAGTAATGGCGACGTTATCGTTGATAGTGACGGTGTACCAATCACGGTTGATAAAAACGTTTCTAATCAGCGTCGCCACCGTCTAACGGCAAACGTTAACTACTCAATGGAAAACTGGCGCTTTGGTTTAGAAGGTAACTACTACAAAGCGGATGGATATGACATCTACGACAACGACGACACCAACTACGAGTTGAACGCAAGTATTCGCCATATGATGGGCCAATGGGCACCATATGTAGAGTTTGGTGATGTGAGCACTTCATCGACTAAAGCGACTCGTGAACTACGTAGCCGTGTTGGTCTAACTTACAGCTTCTAATCGATAGCTATATAAATAATCTAAGATAATTACTGTCCTAATTTTCTTAGACCTAAACAAAAGCCAGCTTAATCGCTGGCTTTTTTCCTTTCAAATCGATTCGTTCAAATAAGAGCCGAGTACTTAACGCTCCTAACTCTAGTGACTGATCCGATAGAGAAATGCAACGGTCACGTCATCGTTAGGCACAACTCTCTTTTGTTGAGCTAAAAACAATTCTGCAGTTGATACTGCATCAGCAAGCGCATTATGATTGTTGTATTCAGGAAGCCCGTATCTTTGGCGAGTGCCTGCTAGAGTCAAATCCACTTCTTGATGGTTGCTGATCGCTTTCTCCATACTCTTTTCGATACACAATGTGTCTAGCCAAAGCAGAGGAATCGCTCGTAAACCGTAGCAGCGAAGAAGATATTGGCTAATGAACCTCTCTTCAACCATGCACGCGTGAGCGACAATAATCTTGCCTTTCGCTGCTTCGAAGAACGTCAGCATCGCATCATGAATAGAAGCGCCCTCTTCCAACATTTGCGGCGTAATATGGTTGATCACGGCGGTTTCGGCGTTGATCTGCGAATCGTTATCCAGGTAAATATGCTTGGCGGACGCTAAGTCTATTCGCCCCTTGACCACATCGACCCAACCCATGGACAGAATCAGATCTTGTTCGCTGTCTAGACCCGTGGTCTCAAGATCCAACACGATATAGTCACTGTCTTTGGCCAAGTCCGCCATCTCTGGACACGGCTGTTCAACAAGATCGTGTAGTGCTTCAGGCAGTTTAACCGTGTTTAGGTATTGTTTTCGCTTGCGCTTGACTCGCTCAAGCGGATGAAAATAATTTAACAATGCTCTCATTAGCGCGCTCCAAAACGAATCTTCGCCGCCTCTTGGAGATCAGCTATGATCCTAAAGGCATCTTTCAAGTGCTTACGTTCAAAGCTACCGAAGCTATCTGGGTTGATGTTGTTGTCAGGCACATCCCCGTTCTTCAGCGCTTCAAGTTGATGACCAAATCGGAAAGAGAGAATGAACTGGTAAGCACCCAGAATGTTCTTAAATGCGTCATCGCTCAGCATGCCTTTTTCATTGGCAGCAGCGAAACGTTCATCAGTGGCTGACAAGTCGCACTCTACAGCAAGGCCATAAATACGCGCTAAATCAATAATCAAGTTGATGGCGTATTTCTTCACGTTCAAGGTTTTCTTGTTCTCACCCGATTTCTCTAACACCAAGCTGTTGAAGATACCCAAAGGTGGATTGGTATTGACCGCATCTTTCACGAGCGTACTTAGGAACTCACGGTTGCCGCGAATATTCGTATGCAGCTCATCACGAAGAATGCCTTCGAACTCACTGTTGCCATAAATAGTACGGATCTCTAGGAACACACTGATGTTGAGTAGGCGTTCGTACTCAGGGTTTGCGACCCATTTTTTATAGTAGTGCTTCCAAACATTGAGTGGCTGACACCATTTTGGCGTCGCTGCCATGAATTTACCTGGGCATAACGGGTAATCGCAGCTTGCCAACCCGTTGGTCACCATCATCGCTAAGTGTTTGAAGTAAATACGGTCACTGTCTGTCGCATCATCAGCCAGTACAATCGCACTGTCTTGATCCGACAGCATGTGAACTTCGTTACGCGCGTGTGAGCCAGCTACGATCCAAGAGAAATCACACGGTGGTGGGCCTAACTTATCAATCGCGATCTGAATCAATCGGCGGGTGTAGGCATCCATGATCATGGTCATTACCTTACCGACGGTTTCCGGTGCAACCTTGCCTTCCACCAGCGCTTCAAAAATAGCTTGTCGCTCTGGGGTAAACGAAGACATGGTTTTCACACTGCCCGCGTATTTGATTTTCTCGATTAAGAAGATCGCTTGGACACGGTGGTTTTGAACTAAGTGAGACGTGGTGAGGAGACCAACGACCTTATTCTCTTTCACAACGGGCAAGTTACGGATATTGAATTGCATCATGATAGACGCAGCATGCAGCACTAAATCATCCGGTTTCACTGTGAGTGGAGAGAGTGTCATTACCTCTGAGATCAGGCTATCAGTACTGACACCATGGGCGATCACTCGCTTCGTCATGTCTCGGTCGGTGATCAAACCAACAATGGTGTCACCTTCATAGATCACCGCACACGGTGAGCGTTGATGAAGCATTTCAACCGCAACCGACTGGATGGTTTGCTCAGACTTAACAATGGCCACCTGCCCGCTTGCTACTTCCTCGACTTTACGAATGAATAGGCCTTTCTCTTTATTTGACCACACCACATCCAATGCTGACTTTAAGCGAACCTGCGCCTGTGAAGCGAAGTGTTCTGCGCAACTTGGAAAGGCTTTGAAAAGCGTTTGAAGTGCCGAGTGTGGAATCACATAAAGTAAGGTGTTCTCAATTGCGATGGCTCTGTAGCCTTTCTCATCGTTAACTTCAGAATCTAAGAATGTAAAACCGAACAAGTCTTCGCTACCTAGACGTGCACGAAGCACACCGTCCGATTTTCGTTGCTCCATAGAGCCAGTTCGAATGATATAGAGCGACTTTTCCTTGCCCGATTCACACAGATCAACCACATCCCCTTTACCGAGGTAAGTTATCTGAACATTAGAGGCAAGTTCACGCAGCGCTTCTTTAGGGATCTTATCGAAAGGGTCTATCTGACCGATAAACTGAAGAATATTTGGTAATAAAGACTGAGGCATAATCACACTCGCAATAATTTGATTAGTATTATTATATAACTAACGAGACTGGTTGCTAGTGGTTTTAACAAAACAGCAAAGAATAGGTTAAATATTGGACACTGGTCAGGTTTTCATCAAATTTGAATACAAAAAAAGCACGTATCAAACGTGCTTTCCTGGTGTGCCTTTTAGTTCCAATGAACTCATTCCAACAAAGATTCAAAGTAAAAATCTTTATAAAACCATTAACTCGCGATTGGTAACCTGTGGTTCGTTTCTAGCAAGTGACTCGCTGACGCTTGACGTGCTTTATCACTGTTCCCCGCCATGATTGCTTCATAAATTTGGCGGTGTTCTTCAATGCAGGTACTTCCTTCTTCAGAAGAATGAGAAATAAAGTTAACAAACATAGTCGTCAAGATATTGCCGAATGGTAAGTAAAAGTCGTTCCCTGTCGCGTTGAAGATTAGGCTATGGAACTTCATATCAATATCTAGCCAACGCTCTTTATCAAGAATCTCTTCGCTAGATATCTCCACCATTTTTTGGAAAATTTCTGATAGTTCAATTCGTTGTTCCGCAGTTGCAAATTTTGCGGCCAACGCACAAGCTTCAGGTTCGATGGCACGGCGCAAGCCTAAAAACTGATGGCAGAATTGGTCGGTGTCAGCTAAACCGTCCATCCATTCGATCAATTGTGGATCTAAGAAGTTCCAGAACGCGCGGTCAACAACACGAGTACCAATCTTAGGGCGAGATTCTAATAGGCCTTTTGAAGTAAGAAGCTTAACCGCTTCTCTTAATGCTGTTCTACTGATGCCAAATTGCTCACACAGAGCCATTTCACCAGGGATAATAGAACCTTGAGGCAAATTGCCCGACAAAATACCACGGGCGATTTCACGTGCAACTTGCACATGAAGGCTTCGCTTAGAGCCTGAAATAGAATTGAAATGACCAGCCATGTGTCTACTTACTTATTAGATATGTATTATTTAATTCGTACTATAACACCGATTAATATCTCTACCAACTCAGCATCAGAATAACGTGAGGTCACGACCAATATAGGCTTGAGCATTATTTTGATAATCTTGTAAGTGTTAAGATCATCAAACAAAACAAATCCATTTATTCATACAAATAGTTCTTATTTACACATTTTTGTATGCGTGAACTCACAAAACCACTCTTACTCTCACTATTTATGTCGGTAATGATCAGTTTTTAGATGAACACTCTTGAATATAGCAAGTGTTATTGTATGATTTATTAACGCAAATAATCTACAATATAGGCGACTCTGATGTTTAACGATTTAAAAGGCAAACGCATTTTAATTACTGGCTCTACTGCTGGTATGGGCTTAGCTACTGCACGCATTTTTGCAAAGTACGGCGCAAAGATTGGCATCAATAGTCGTGCTTTCAGCCCAAAAGTCGATGACGTTCTTACCGAACTCACCGCATTGGGTGGCGATGTTGCGTTTTTTCCTGCAAACCTAATGGACACATTAGAGTGCGAAAGGTTAGTCAAAGAGTTCACCGACCATTTTGGCGGCATGGATGTGTTGATTAACAACGCAGGTGGCCTTGGTGGGCGTGCAAGTCTAGAAAATATCGATGACGAGTTTTATGAGCGTGTGATGAACCTGAATGTTCGATCCGCGTTGATGACAACTAAGTTCTCTATACCACACTTGCGTGCATCTGCTGCTCTATCGGGGCAAACATCGTGTGTGATTAGCACGGGCTCTATTGCCGCTCGCGAAGGCGGTGGTGTGGGTGCTGGCGTATATGCCGCATCTAAAGCGTGGTTACACGACATTCACCGCAATTGGGTAAAAGAGTTCGCGCAAGACAATATCCGTTTCAACATTGTTTCACCGGGCACTATCGACACCGCATTTCACGATGGCAAAAGCGACGATCTGAAAGCGACCATTGCTAACAACATTCCAATGGGACGCTTTGGCAATATTGATGAAGTTGCCCCTTCATTTGCTTTCTTTGCATCGCACGCTTGCAGCGGGTACATCACAGGGCAAATCCTAGATGTTAACGGCGGACAAATAACGCCCTAGCTAGCTGACTTATATAAACTCATTAAGTTATATAAAGTCGCTAAGATCGTCACACTAAATAAGGTCATCAGACCCAAGTAGATGAGGGAAAACCTCACACTATATTAGACGTATACACTGACACTAAGCGCCAGATTCGTCTGGCTTTTTTTGTTTTCAAAGTTTCAATTTCAGGTGGTTTAAATGTCAATATTTACATTGGTGGAAGATTCAAGCCGCCGAATTCATGTTCAAGTCGCGAGACAAATTGCTCGCAAAATCTTGTCTGGCGAGTTGAAAGAAAATCAGAAGTTACCTAGCGAAATGGATCTGTGCGAGATCTTTGGAGTCAGCAGAACTGCCCTTCGAGAATCCACTAAGCTGCTTTCAGCAAAAGGGTTGATTGAATCAAAGCCTAAAGTGGGCACTCGTATCAAACCAAGAACGCAATGGCACTTTTTAGATCCGCAATTACTGTATTGGATCCAAGACTTAGAAGACACTAAACCCTTCTTATCTCAATTCTTAGGCTTAAGAAAAGCGATTGACCCAGAAGCGTGTGCGCTTGCGGCATCCAACGCTACGGTAGAGCAACGCAAAGAGCTTTCGATTCTTTTCCAAAAGATGACCATCGCGGCAAACGGCTTTGATTATCAAGAGTGGACAACCAACGATCATCTGTTTCACCAAACGATTTTCTTATCGACGGGCAACCAGTTTTACATTCCGTTCGCGAACATTCTGTCGACGATTTTCAAACAATTTATCGACCACTCTGCGGAAGGCGGTCGTTTCTGTTTAGAAGAGCACAAAGCCATATACGACGCGATTATGTCAGGCAATGCGAATCAGGCTCGAATAGCCTCTCAAGCTTTACTTGATGATGAAAATCAAAAGCTGTCTAGGGTTGAACTCGCCATCGCATAACCAAGATTGACCAGACTGACTCGTGTATCCCAATACACGAGTCAGTCATGTTTTAGCTCCCATTTTTAACCATCCATTACCGTAGTGTTTCATCTTTAAATGTTGAACTCGGGTCCTCTCAGAGAAAACTTACGGTTACACACATAAGGTGTTGTTTGTGTCTACACAATCGTATGTAAGGAAAAATTTCTCTCTCGCCTGGCCCCTAGCCCTAAACGGTATATTGATGCAGTCGATGTTGATGATCGATACACTGCTGGTTTCTCCTCTTGGTGAAATACCTTTGGCTGCCATGGGAATTGCGACGACTATGGTTGCCTTTGTACTCGGTATTCAAATGGCGCTGGCAAACGGCACTCAGCTAGTATTGAGCCGCGCCGTGGGTTCTGGCATCACCGCTTCATTATCCAAAGCGTTTTGGGCAGGTCTGTTCATCAACTTAGGTATCGCGACAATATTTTGGTTTCTGCTCACCTTTTTAGAACAGCCTTTAATTCAAGCCTTAACCGACGATAAAGCCCTTTACCTAGAAATTAGCCACTACCTTGATATCTCAAAGTATCTCGTCATTTTCACAGCATTAACGCAAGTGATTATCGCCCTATTTAATGCATTAGGAAGAACCAAAATACCGTTTAAAGGGTATTTGATTGAATTGCCGATCAACGCTGTACTTTCTTATGGACTCATTCACGGCTTTTCGAATTTCGAAGGTATTGGTGTTCAAGGCGCCGCGCTAGGCAGTGTTATTGCTATCACCCTTCGCCTTGTGTATCTGGTTCTTTGCGTGTATTTGAGCTCAGCAATTTCACTGAAATTAGACGCCCAGCGATCTGAGTTCATGACAAACGTTCGTCGTCACTTTATCGAGATATTCCCTGTCACAGCAAATGTAACCATGCTATTGATTGGCGCAACGATTTATCAGTTACTGTATTCGCAACTTAACATCAACGCGTATGTTGCGATTACTTTAGTGATGCCTTGGATCAGGGCTGTCTCTCAATTTATTACTGCTTGGGCTCACTCTTCCGCGATTACTATCAGCCAAGCGATTGGCTCTAAAAAGATGGATGACCTAGTCAAAAATGTCGATACCAGTATTGATATTGCGGTTGTCATTTCTTTTGTGTGTGCAATCTTGTTCGCAGGATTAAGTCTGGTTATTGGTGACATTTACCCGAACTTGGATGAGTCTACCTATCAAGCATTGGCCGTTATCGCCCCACTCTACATCTTCTTACCGATTGTTCGTGGCTACAACACGGTTCATGGGAATGTATTAAGAGCCCTAGGAAAAACGACCGCAGTCTTCAAAATCAACTTTACTGGTCAATGGGTAATTTCAATTCCATTGTGTGCATTGATCATCTTTGGATTAGACGGTTCTATCTTTTGGGCATTTGCCATCCAACCTTTTGAGGAGGTTGTCAAAGCGTTCCCATTCCGTCACTTGGCTCGAAAGTCTCTTAAAGAGTTTGATGCCGACAAAGCCAAAGAGTTGATGTATGACTAAACTCCGTATCTAATTGCCACCAGAGCTTTACTCGAACTTTCTAAAACAACCTTGTCTTTTGACAAGGTTGTTTTGTTTTAGCTGTACTTTTCATTGGTAGGCTTCAGGTACACCCTCTTTGATACCAAGGTCAAATTGTCACCAAGGTCACATTAATACCAAGGTCATCTTAAAGCTCATATAAAACAAAAAGACCACTCAACAATCGGTTAAGTGGTCTTCGATAATATTCCTTAAGGACTGCGTCTAGTTAGCTTATTGGTTATGCTATGTACTATTTACCATTCAACTTAAGTGCTGAGAAAGTCACACTGTTGTAATCGCCATTCTTTTTATCGACAGCGAAATCGCCAGTACCGCCACAACCAGGCCCCCATACAGGGTGAGAATCGCTCACGCTACATTGGCCGTATGCGCCCGCTTTGTAATAGAAATCATCTTCAGCATAACCCGTTGGTGAGTCAAGCTCATCAATACCCTTGCTCAGGTCGATTTCATACTTAACCGTATCGTGACGCTCTGTTTCAAACGTTAGGTACATCATGGTGCCTTTCACTTCCACTTTGTAGCTAAACTCTTCACCAAGAGCAATGCCCGCTTCACCCGGTTCCGCTGGGTTTTCCCAAGTGTTACCCCACACTGGATAAGCGATATCGGCACGGTTAGGATCTTTTTTCTCTAGGTTACGTTCATAGTTCCAGAATACTGAACCCATTTCTTGATCAGGAAACTTCTTATAGAAGATCTTTACTGGTTCATTGCCGTGACCGTAACCGGTTCCTGCTTTGATTAACTCGTTGTGTTTTTTAGCATGAATCTGACCAACCACAACAGAATGCGCTGGGTATTTTTCTGGGTACTTTGCGTTAACTGAAACGTGATTCACTTTTAGTGTCGCTTCTAGTGTACCGCCAACCGCACTGTACTCGTTTGCTGATGGATGGCTCGACAGTGCCCACTGGTTTCCTTTATCAGCCGTATCGATAGAGAAGTCAGCGCCTCGTGGCATTTGTCGTAATTCAGAACGCGCATTCTTCGAATTTTTTGTCGTAATCGCTTGGTTTTGAACTTCAAATACAAGGTTACCGTCTTTATCAAGATGGAAGAAATCACTATGTGAGTAGCTCATCATGGCTACTCCCTCTATTTCATCAACACGACCATCTTCATTAATATCTGAAGGTATGGTTATTTTCCAATTATGCATATCGAATTTATCGGCAGGTACGGGGTAAGAAACACCGTTATTTGCGAAAGTAACCATTGGTACAGTCGCTAATAACGCCACTGCTAATATGTTTTTCTTAAACATGACTCATCCTTTATTGTTAACAGATACTGAGTACACTCTCAGCACAAAAACTACTTTTGAACACGAATTAGTACTAAATATTTTCTCTTCGACTTAAATAAACCAATCAATAAATAGAATTTACATTTCGCCATCTTTTAACTTTTACCAAACATTTGACGGAGGTTTATATCTATACCCCTCAACATGCTCCGCTATGTTTAAACCACAATAACTAGAACATCGATATGAAAGCGTGGGAATACTCTTACATTTGTATTATTTTAACACATACACCCGACTGAGCTTACAAGGTTTGTTAATATGAGAACTGAGTCATGATTGATTTGATTGGTAAGCCGTAAATTGGGATATTCATAACATTTAGCTATATAAATAGGCCATTAGTCGGAACTTTTGATAGATCTCACAGAAATCTACCCTAGGAATAAATACTATATTTGTCATACATTAATTTAATACCATGTAAGGTATTGGTTTGTGAGCCAGGGGTACATTGGATGTATCCAGAATAAAAAAATAATAGTGAGACAAAGGTATGAATTCTGTTACAAAAATTGCTGCAGCTGTTGCATGTACTCTTTTAGCGGGCACAGCTGCTGGTGCATCTCTTGATTATCGTTACGAGTATCGTGCTGCGACGGATTATACAAAGACTAATGGTGATACGGCTCACGTAGACGCTCGCCATCAGCACCGAGTTAAGCTAGGTGAAAGCTTTAAACTTTCAGACAAGTGGAAGCACTCTACTGGCCTAGAACTTAAGTTTCACACTGATGATTCATACTACGATGAAGATTCAGGTTCTGTTAAATCAGCGAACAGTAAAAGCTTCTACGATGGCAATTGGTACATCTATGGTATGGAGATTGATAACACAGCGACATACAAAATAGACAACAACTGGTATCTACAAATGGGTATGCCTATTGCTTGGGATTGGGATGAACCTAATGCTAATGATGGCGATTGGAAGATGAAGAAGGTTACGTTCAAACCTCAGTTCCGCGTTGGTTATAAAGCAGACATGGGTTTAACGACCGCTATTCGTTACCGTCATGAATATGCTGATTTCCGCAACCACACACAATTTGGTGACAAAGATTCTGAAACTGGCGAACGTTTAGAATCAGCTCAAAAGTCTAAAGTTACACTGACGGGTTCTTACAAAATTGAATCTCTACCTAAGCTTGGCCTTTCCTACGAAGCAAACTATGTAAAATCTTTGGATAACGTACTTCTTTATAATAGTGATGACTGGGAATGGGATGCTGGCTTAAAAGTAAACTACAAGTTCGGTTCTTGGAAACCTTTTGCTGAAATCTGGTCTTCTGATATCAGTTCATCGTCTAAAGATCGTGAAGCTAAATACCGTGTTGGTATTGCTTACTCATTCTAATAATAAAATAGTCAAACTATAAAATGGCCCTCTCCTCTTGTAATTTATTTGGGCATATTTTAATTACTTTATTTTAAATAATAGGATGTTCTAATCAGAATTAGCTTCATCCTAATAATATTTAACGACTATTCATTATCTATTTCTTATGTGATTTACATATGGATTTAATATCATAAAGAGAATATTTTATGCAGATTTCTAAAGTCGCTACAGCTGTCGCTCTTTCGACAGGTTTATTATTCGGTTGTAACAGTGATGGTTTACCCATCCCAACTGAACCTACTCCCGATCCTAGTACTCCTACTTTAACTGCGGGTTACTGGCAAATTATTGATAGTAACTCTAGTTCAATATCTGCGTCATCAAACGCAGACCTTCCAAATGTGTATGTTTTCCAAGAAGACGGCAACCATAAATACTATGACGACGATGACAACTTAGGCACATACATAATTAAAGATGCAAGTGCATCTACAAATAATTATGACGAAGAAGCAGGTACCGTTTCTTTTACTTACTATGAAACAGGGTCATCCACTCTTGAAATTTTGGATGGTGTTTTCACCCTAGATGATTCGGGCGCTCTGATAGTTACTGATAGTTCTTCAGGAATCAATTACTCAGGTTCAGATCAAACTGAGGTCGAAGGCGTGCAAGATGCTATCACTGACGCCAATGACCTAGTTGGTATTGACGGCTACGTTCAAATTTTAGATACAAACCATAATGGTAGTAAAACTGACTCAGGAGAGTTACGTTTAAAATTATCTGACAGTAGTACAGATGCAACTGTAGATACTATTGCATCAGGGAAAATGACTGTAGATCTAATCTACCAAGTGGACGAAGATACGACACAAGAAGAAAATACCTCAGGTAATAACGCATACATTAGTCTCTTTGCTTCAGGTACATCTAATATCAACCTGCACGGTGAAGTCATTTTCAACGCTGGGGAAATTTTCTACCGTTCTACGGTGGTTGAAGATGGTAAACCTCAAATTTCTGATGAGCCTGTTGGTACTTACACTTTGGGCGAAGACCTAGCTGTTGAAATCAGTTGGGCTGACGGTTATTACAGTTTCAAGGTAAATGACAACGTATATGACAATGATGGAAACGGTTTTGAATCTTTTGATAAAGCTGCAGTTACTGTCATATCATTAAAGCTTGGTGATACTTCAAATACAACGCATTACGAAATGATCGCGGATAACTTTAAAGTTTACTCAAACGACACGACTACTGACGAGTTAGTATTTGAAGATGATTTTAATGGGTACCCTAATGGTCACTCTTTATCAGGTAACCCTTATAACAGCGCCACAGCTGAAGCAACTGTTATTGTTGACGGTGACAGCACTGAACCAGACCCTGAGCCGGGAGAAGTGACAGACAACTTCGATTCTTATACTGTAGATACGCAGATCGATGTGGCTAACACTGCATACAAGACAAAAGGTGTTGATGGGGTTTTAAATACAGCAGTAATCAGTAGTGACTTTGCCAAGTCGGGCTCTAACTCTTTACGCATTGAAGATGGTGCGGACTCAACCACTGATAATAACAAACCTATCGTTGGCCGTGACTTTGCTAATGGCGCAGCAGAAACTGGCTCTGTTTCTACATCTGTATACATCCCTAGCGATGGCTATGTAAAAGCATCATACATTTTCTTAGGTTCTAATAACGACGCATCATCTAGTGGTCGCTTCACTGAAGTTGTATTTACATCTAGTATGATTAAATTCCGCGACGAAACAGGCAGCCAAGTTGACCTTGCTTCATACTCAAAAGACACATGGGTAGATGTGACCGTCAAATGGGTGAATGATGATGTTACAGTAAATATTGATGGCACAGATTATTCTAGCTTAAAGGCTGAAAATGCAGGTGGTTTCCCGACCGCTATTGCACTATATACCGGTGACAATGGTTCAAAAGGGACATACACCTACTTTGACAACCTAGATTCAGACTTGTTCTAGCTCTCACTAGAAAAGCCAGGCTCGATTGCTAGATAAAATAATCCCTATCAAATATGTTGATAGGGATTTTTTATTCCTAGCTCAAAAATAGAAATCAGATTGGCGATTCAGTTAAGCTCTCTGACTCAGCGGAACTTTACTTCAGCGTTGAATATGGACCGATGCTGCTAGTAAGGAATGGTCCCTGCATTCCTACTTATTTAGCCCTATCAAAGCCCTGTATCTATGATAGATAGACCAAAACCCTCAGCTCTATACTCAACCCACAAATTATTATTTAGTGTCACAGACCATTTAAGGCCTGCAAGCAACTAACGCTAAACCGCATACCCTTGAGCTGTTAGAGTCGTTAGATCATCGACTTGAACCTACCTATGTATTTCATAAAGCATAAGAGCTAATAGAGTGATGGCTAACCCTACCCTCCTATTTATGAAAGAGTTAAAGCACTACTTATGGCTGTTGTTAGGAGCCTCGCTCAACAATCCAAGCGTGACGGTTCCAAGAACAGTACGGGAGTAGTCAGCCGAGCTAACGCTTATTAGTAGACCACACACAATGCGACGTTCGTGTATAGACGTCGCATTGGTAAATACTTTGAGAACAAAGTCAAAGTTTTCGAGCTAAGGTGATTCCGATAAACATAACGACATTATTTGGGTTTAAATCCCCGACAAGTTGGCCTACTGGTAACCGAGATTAATCATGAGCGAGGTTAATGGTGATCGGCACTTGGGGCTTAATAGTGACTGAAACTGATAATGACTAAAGTTAATACTGAATGAGTTTAATGATAATGTCTTAAACTCTGTGCAATTGATAACTACCCCTCTCCTACTCAATTAAATCATACGCTTAAGCCCAAACAACAGACACAAAAAAGCCTCCGAACTCTGGGAGTTGGAGGCTTTGGTTTATAGGGTTAGATTACTTTTTGTATTGATCGTGCGATACATCTAGTTGGTAGAAAGTCGCTTGTGAGTAATCGTCTAGGTCGCCGCTGATGTTTTGATTGTAAACACCCGCTTTGAAGTACATGTACTTACCACCTGCGTCGTAGCCGCTTTCGCTCATATCAACCACTTGCACTACGTCGTCTTTGCCTTCACGCATTAGAGTGACAGTCATCGTGTTACCCTTAACTGCGATGCGGTAGCTGAACACTTCGCCAAGCGCGATACCATCTTCACCAACTTCAGCAGTCATGCCACCAACTAGAGGGTAGAAGTCCTCTTTTGTCGCGTCTTGGCTTTCGTGTGCGAAGTAAACCGCACCCGTTGCTTGGTTTGGCAGTTTACGGTAGTACAAACGAATTGGCTCATCGTTTTGATCATGAATCTGACCAATGATAAAGCGGCCTACTTCGTTCGCATTACCTGTCGTTGTTGCGTGATCGATTTTCAAGGTAGCTTCTAGAACACCATCAATACCCGCTGCCGCTTCTAAATCTGATTCAGGCGCGCTTGAAAATACCCAGTTGTTCTTGTTAACACCCTTAGTGCTAATAGACTGATCACCACGACGCATCATTTCACGAAGCTCTGTACGCGCGTACTTAGTGTTTTTAGATGTACGTACACCTTTCACGTAAGCTTTAAATACTAGGCCGCCGTCGTCAGCTGTGTAGAAGATTTCAGGGTGTTGGTAACCGTTTGCAAGGTTCCACTCAGAAACATCATCAGGCTTCCCATTTTTATCATGATCGAAAGGCTGAGATAGATACCAATGAGTCATATCAAAGTTTTCGCTAGGTGCATTACCTGCTAGAGGTGTCTCAGGTAAGCCCGTTGGTAGAGGTAGCGCAGTGCGAGTGTCACATTTAACTGTTGCCTCACAAGGGTAAACCGCTGCTACACCGAAGTTACCAGAACGAAGATCTTTGCGCGCATCTTTGCGTGCTTTTTCCGCCGCTTTCATTTCAGCGATCATTGCAGCTTCTGCAGCTACCACGTCTGAAGTAATGATATGGCTAGCAGGACAAGCGTTAATGCTACAGTTAACCGCAGCTAATCCCGTAACACTGTTCCAACCGTTTTTGGTATTACCGTGACCAACGTATCTTACGTAGCGTGCTTGCACTGCTGGCTCGAATTGGAAACGCTCTAGGCCGATCGCTTTACCTGAGCTTAGTTGGTTTTCTAGTACCGTTGTCCAGCTTTCGCCATCGACACTCACTTGAATATCAAATTTAGATTGGCGCTGATTACCTTTACTGAAAGATACCTGAACCGCGTCAAACTCTTGTACTGAACCATAGTCTAGCGTTGCCCACTCGCCGTCACCCGCAGATGACCAACGTGTAGTTAGGTCTTGGTCAACGAGACGATCAGGTCCGTTACCATCATGGCTACTTGCGGTAACAGCAACTGGCGTCACAAGCGCTTCACCAGTTTCTTTGTTATTTGGAAAATCAGTAGTAGGCGTGCTCGTGCTCGCACAACCAACCGCAAGTAGAATAGAAGAAGCGAGTAAAGTTTTTAGAGTAATTTGTTTCATATTTAATCCATTATTATAATACAAAGACAGCATTCGTAAGTGAAAGCCAAATCAGCAAACACGAGCTATAAGGCGATTTACCTATCAGTATTTGCGATAACATGAAAATATTACGTAATCTTATAATACAAATAAAACACTTCATTGGATAAATGAGACTAGGAACACTTTCCGATTTTTCCATACTTTAACTGGATCACATTTCCTATTGATAAAAGACAATATATAAGAGTTTAGAATGCGAAATGAGCTAGCAAGGGCAGAATCAGCGAGCTGTAATCGTGTGTATTTGAATGATTCGAGCAGAACATTTGCCCTTCCAAACAATCACTGTAAGTGTCCAAAAACAAAAAAAGACCACATTGTTAGGCGTCAATATGGTCATCTTCTTTACCGACATGGCTAATCAAACATCTGAGAACTCAGTTATGCTCTACTCTTAGAGAACTAAAGCTCACATCAAACACTTCACCCGCATAGTCGCTATCAGGCTTAAATTGTGGGTAGATGCCCGCTTTGAAATAGAAAGCAACATCTGTCGATACCCAATCTGACGTTAACGACACCGTGTCCCCATCCTTATCAGTGTAATCTTGCCCCCAAAGGATTGAGTGAGAAACAGTATTGGTTCCATCTGCATCATGGGTTGCCAAGTAGACACCGTCTTGGTTAGCGCGAATCGTATATCGCCACTCTTCGCTTACCGAATAAGTACCTAACTCGACACTGAATGGCTCACAATGGTTACAGTCTTGGTTGTTGCGTTCAAAATCGGAGTTCAGTATCACTCTTACTGGCTTACTCTCTCCTTCCCATAACAACTTCACCAATGCTTGATTGATCTTCCAACCGTGTATTTGCCCAAGCACGACTTTCGGGTCTTGGTTATTAATGTTCGGGTAGTCTTCAATTCGTAAGCTTGCGGTTAGCTCGTGACTGGTAGCGTTCGTTCTAGTGTCCTCCAAATACCAACTTGTATCTTCATCGCTGGTGCTACAATCCGGTTGAGCACTGCTTTGATACAACTCCCTGAACTCAGAACGAATATAGCTAGAGTTTTGTGTACTAGTGCCATATCCCATGTCAGCTCGAAAGTGCATTCTTCCGTCATCGGTATTGAAATAAGAAAGACCAATATCGCTGTCGTAGACATCACTGTTATTGGCGAGAAGGCCTTTGCTCGATTCGCAGCGCTCAGGTTCTAGTTCAGCAGCACTGTCACCCCCACTTCCATACCAAGTGTCTTTACTCGCAGGAATCGTCAACTTCCAATCGCTAATATCCCAATCGTTTGAGCCGTTGACCTGTGTTGTAGTGTATCGCAAAGCCTGAAAGTGGGCCGTAGCTTCACCATTTTCAAATTGATTATAGATACCTGCTTTAAAGTAACTCAGTAGGTGCTGCCAGTAAGTGATGTCTTCGTCGACTTTAACTTCATCGTTCACTTTGAGCGAAAGGGTGTTTTCATAAACAGAAAGATCAAACTTGGTGAAACTATCGAGATCCGCCTCTCCCAAATCGTAGCGATTATATGAAGTGGCGTAACAATCCGAAGAGTCAGCAGCACTGCTACAGTCAATGGCATTGTTTTTCATGACCGCCCAGTAGTGACCTGTGAGGCCATCTCGTTCCTGCTCCCAAACTACACGCAATAGCGGATGAGGGATATAACCCGTACCATTCTCGTCAGTGCCCTTATTGTGTATCTGTAGCAACGTCACTTCATCATGATCAGCGGGTGAACTCGCCATTGCATGTTCGATATCAGGTAAGCTTATTTCCGCATACAGGCTTCGTCTTACACCAGTTTCATTGATATCGAAGTTTTCTCCCTCACGAACCTCTGAACGCATCTTATAGTTCGCCATTTTGAAGATTAGGTTTTCCGTCTCTTCATCCGCGTAAAAATAATCACTGATGTAGCCATCGAAATCCCCACCTTTAACTTCAGAAGTTTTATTACCCTCTGTGCCATTAGGATCCGATACCTGAAGGTCAGAACTCGAGAGGATGTTTTGATACTTAGCAATATCATAAGGCGCAACAACACCATAAGAAGTACCTGGACTGGTGTTATCAGAAGAGTCATTGCTATCGCTTGAGCTGCTTCCACCGCAGCCGTATGTGAGCGAAGCGAGCGCAACGATGATGATTGGCTTATTCACATTTATCTCACTTATCCATAAGAGTAGAGTGATAATGTATATTTGTACTATTTTATGTCAATTATCTATTTATCAGAATGTGAGATGCGGCAAATGAAGTGAAATTAACGGATATTGCGTAGAATTAGATTCAAGAACAACGCAGAAAAGCCACTCTAAACTCGACAGTTAATGAGTGGCTCTCAGATCAACAACTAAACTTAGTATGTTGATTTTTAGATATAAATATTAGAAAGATTAAACCTTAAAGCTGCTCATCAACTCACTAACGCTACCGTTAAGTGTTTTGATTTCTGCTGATTCAGTCAACTGATCTTGGCTTAGCTTATTAAGTTCCTCAACAAAGCTTTCAATCTTATGCATGTTCTTAGCAATGCTCTGAATAAGGGCGTTTTGCTCAACAGATGAACCCGAAATGTCATTGTTGAAACGACTTACTGTTTCCATTTGCTCAGTTAGCTTCGCCAACATGTTTACCGCTTGAACAACTTGAGCGCGAGTCATCTCACAATTACTTTTGGTCAGTTCAATCGATTTAACTAAACCATCCGATTTCGACTGTAAACCCAATAACGCCTCTTCTATTTCCGAGGTGCTGATTTGCGTTCGGTTGGCTAACGCACGGACTTCATCAGCAACCACCGCGAAACCTCGACCATGTTCACCCGCTCTCGCCGCTTCAATTGACGCATTCAATGCCAGCAAATTAGTTTGTTCCGCAATCCCGCCAATCACAGACACGATAGACTGGATGCTCTGCGTTTCATTGGCCATTGAGCGAATATCATCAGAAGTGGTGCAGACTTGCTTCTCAAGATCACTGATATAGGTTTCCGTCACGGTGTTAATCTGTTTAGTCTCATCACTGAACACAGCCGCTTCTCTTGCTGCTTCTGCCGCGGACTGAGAACTCTTCTCTACTTCATTCGATGCTTCAGACAAGCCGTTAATCGCAGAGACCACTTGAACCGTTTCATCAGTATGAACTTGCAGTACGTCGCTGGTTTCTTTGCAGCCTTCGCGAATACTCAGTACCTTGGTATCGAGATCCGAGTTCTTATATTTCACATCCTTAACCATCTCTTGTAAGCCGATAATGAACAAGTTGATGTCTTTGGCGATATGTCCTAAGTCATCATTCCCCTTCTCAGCAAGCCTTTGAGTCAGGTCTCCGTTACCTTGAGATAGGTCGTGGACGATTTTGCGCAGTGACACGATTGGGCGATAAAAACGATTTAGAAGCAAAATCATCAATATCACCGAGCCAAACACACAAGCCACGATAAGGATGCGCGCACTCGACATCACGCCATTCAACTGATTGAGCGCGAGTTCAGGGTCAATACTAGAGATCATGAACCACTCTTTCTGGCTGCCAATATCCACTTTCTTGGCCATCAATATTCTCTGGTTACCATCAATCACACCCTCAATGAATTGATCAGGCTGTTCAATGGCACTGTTGAGTTTCATCTGCGTATCTGCGGAAGATATATTGCTTTGCGGAAGTACGTTTTCGATTGTTGAAGCGACCACCATGCCCTTCTCGTCGATGATAATGCCTTTGGCTTCGTAGATGCTGTCCAACTGTTCAAGCTGCGTTTCCAAATCGTCAAAACGTATGTCGGCCATGATGACGCGGTCTTGGTATGAGTACGTCACACCAATCATAGGCACTTGAGTACTCTTAGTGAAAAACAGATCACTAAAAGATAAGCCTGATTTCAATTTCGCTTGTTGATACCAAGGTCGAGTGGTTGGATTGTACTTTTCTTTGATTCCAACACCGTTAGGGAAAGACTCTGACGGACGAGAAGTGTAAGAACGGCCGTCGTCAAAACCAACTACGATTTTATCAATGCCACCGAGCTTGGCTGCGTAATGCATAAGCGCTTCACTAGGCACTTGGTATGGGGATTTCATGAACTCTTGTGCGACAGAGTTTACGGTATCGATAGTGCGCTGAACGGTACTTTCTATTTGATTAATTTCTATCGTTAGCGAGTGGTCAATCTCGTTATAAATCGTTTGGTTTACCTGGTCTGCTGCTAAGTCAAGCGTAAACCAGTTCGTAAATGCCAACGCACTAGAACTGACGATCGCCACCATTAAAATCAATTTTCCTTTAAACCCTAGAGACAATTTTGAATTCATAAAACTCATCATCCATATCAACCTATGTCTATTATTTTCATCCGAATGAAATGGTCATTTTTTACATTTTCGAAGATACGGGAAGCGAAACTTGTTCATGCCGATCCATCGTCACAACCATTACTTTAATTAATATTGTATGTTTAATTAGTGGAACTTTCTGTGAGCGATATTGACATATTAAAACTGGCTAAAACCACCCTGTGACATAGGTATCATTTATGAGTCTTGGCTTTTAACGCGATTGGGAAAGAGCAAGTAAATCACGAAAAATGATCGAATTTCAAATAACCATCAAACAAATTCGCCGATAATACTTCTAATCAAATTATTGATATCAATTTCGATTCGCTGACTAGAAAGTGAGCCTTAAGTCACATTCTCACTAACCAATCATTCACTAAAGTCATTCAACCTTTAGATTTATTTGTAATACAATAACCCCTAATGTATGGTGTGCTTGAATCATAACTTAAGTTATTTCTGGATGCTTTTGTGCAATTCAAAGTGGTAATTAAAGCAACGCGCTTTAAGGTCATTGAACACGTTTAATGTAGAGACTGTCGGGGGATCTCGTTAATCGTTATTTTACTTGTCTTGTTCATTGGTTTTTCCAGACGGCTAGTCCGAATACGCCCACACAGTCACCAGCTGTGTGGGCTTTTTTTTGCTTTGTGATTATTGCTTCGGGTTTTGGTTATCGATCTACGCTAC
This sequence comes from Vibrio sp. QJM3NY_26, assembly GCF_057786005.1. Classification (NCBI taxonomy): domain Bacteria; kingdom Pseudomonadati; phylum Pseudomonadota; class Gammaproteobacteria; order Vibrionales; family Vibrionaceae; genus Vibrio; species Vibrio sp. QJM3NY_26. Next base: position 1,974,427 of record NZ_CM173515.1, read on the forward strand.
AAACTATCGCGCAGTAGTTAGTGACGGTATTAGATATTTGACCATGTGAGAATAGAGAATCAGCTGATGCCTAACAAAGCGCGTCTAGAACAAAGAATTTCTGGAGGCGTTGAGTGTTAGCAAGCAGCTTTGCAGCATTGAAAATCGAGATTAAATGAAAGTCGAAACAGGTAGAGTTTTGATTAGATAGAACAACAGGAAGCAAAAAAGTAGAGCTAGAAGAATAATACAGATGGTTGCGGCTTTACGAAAAAGAGTGAAACCGTGGGAGTAAGCTGGGAATTGTAGTTGCAGATAAAGCAGAATTTGAGATAAAACGGGCTTGTAAATAAGACCTGGTGTAGATAAAAACGAACCTCGCTGAGGAATCGCCGCCTAAAAGACAGACAATACCCTAGCGAGGTCGTACGTCGATTACTTCTCTAGTTTAGCGAAGTAGTCGAAGATTACTGGTACATCGTTGTTACCCATGCCTGCATCAACAGCAGCTTGTAGGCTTGTTGCAGTACCTTGAGCGATTAGAGACTCAGTACCTAGCTCTTCACAAAGTGCAAGGAAGTAACCAAGGTCTTTGTTAGCGTTAGCAACAGAGAAACCTAGCTTCTCTTCGCCGTCTACTGCGTAGAACTTACAGAATTGCATGAACGGAGAGTTAGATGGACCTGCAGACATGATATCAAACAGTTGTTGGCCATCAACACCAGCGCGTTGAGCAACAGCGAAAGCTTGAGACATAGTCGCAACAGTTGTCATGCCCATGAAGTTGTTTACAAGCTTAGTTACGTGACCAGAACCTAGAGCGCCTAGGTGGAATACGTTTTCGCCTTGCTCTTCAAGAACAGGTTTAACTTTGTTGAAAGTTTCCATGTCGCCAGCAGCCATGATGTTCAGAAGACCATCTTTAGCGTGTGCAGGAGTACGACCTAGAGGTGCGTCGATCATGCCCGCGCCTTTTTCAGCAAGAGCTGCGCCGATTTTCTTAGTAGAAGCAGGGATAGAAGTACCGAAGTCTACTAGTACTGCGCCTTCTTTGATGCCCGCAAGAACACCGTCTTCGCCGTATACGATTTTTTCAACAACAGCTGAAGTTGTAAGACAAAACTGAACAATGTCACTTGCCGCAGCGAGTTCTTTAGCAGAAGTGAATGCAGTCGCATTACCGCGGTCTGTAACGCGAGCAACAGCTTCAGCGCTTAGATCCATTACGTTTACGTGGTAGCCGCGCTTTTGCAGGTTTTCAACCATGTTGCCGCCCATAAGACCTAGGCCAATGAAACCGATTACAGGTTTAGTCATGTTCAAACTCCAAATATAGTATTGTATGATTATATGCTCATTATAATAACTACGTCTTTCTCGTTTCGCAATAGTTTTAGGGCATTGATTTGATGGTTAGACGCAAGTTGTGACGGGGGTTCACTTTACGAGAAAATATGGGGCACGCTTTGTACTTACAGGAACTATATGCCACCTAAAAAACCGTCTATTGATGAAATAACATACGTTAAATGTCATACGATTAGTAAGAACAAGCTACGCCTTTACCTATGTATAGTTCACTACTCCCTTACTCAGCCAGTGACGAAGGTAGTTCACGGTAAAACTGACTAAACCGCCGTGACGCTAACTAAACCGTTGTAAGACTGGGCTCAGTGCTTGAGTTACTTAAGACGGTGGTTTCCACCAGGCCAATCAAGTTTTCTTTCAACCTGATCGGGTTGCCACTTATCCAACTTATCCAACTTAACTAGCTAACTAACTAACTAACTAACTAACTAACTAACTAACTAACTAACTAACTAACTAACTAACTAACTAACTAGACAAACAAAAAAACTCCGAGCTTTCACTCGGAGTTTTTAGTATCTAGCTTCTGTTACTTCAGCGGATTACAGTTCGATTGAAACCGTTTCACCGTCAACATTGAGTAGTAGCGTGTTGCCTTCAAGCTTATGAGACACTTCAACTTGCTCGCCTTTGTTCTTATTAGGAACGAGAAGCGTCAGGATGTTGTGCTCTTTCGATGGCTTGAATTCCACTTCAACGTGACGGTGGATCTCAAGATCTTTAAACTCGTATGGGTCAACTTCGCCAAAGCCTTCAACGTTCTTAACTGAAGTGATGTTATCAGCAGACTCGTTGATGAAGTTTACGTCTAGGTGCGCAACTTCGCCACGGATAGTGAAAGACTTGTCTGCCACTTCGTTTGCGAAAGTTGTGTGCATTAGCCAAGTCATGTCTTTCTCTTCAGAAAGCGTTGCCTTGTCTTGCATTACGAATACTTTACCTTGAACGAACCAGACTTTACGCTTGTAAGATTCGATTTCAGGAACGAAGTACTTGTAAGATTCCGTTGCATCACCTTCAACCATCTTCACATCAGATTCTGTGTCGAAGTCAGAGATAGTGCCGCCCGCTTCGATACAGAAGCGATCTTGGTGGTTTTCGTAGCCTGTGTTCTTGTTCTCGCCGTACTGACCTTTACCGCCAAACAGTGGAAGGTTTTTAGAGAACGTTTGACGACGCCACTTAGTGTGCATGTCTACACCGAATCCACCGTAGTAACCTGTTACTGACGCTAGCGTTTCACCAAATGCATGAAGCGTAAATGCGTTTTGGTCACCGTGAGAGTGGCTGATTGAGCCAAACGGAGAACATTTGAATACCATGTGAATATGGTTATCACGCTCAGTCATCTTATTGTGGAATGCAGCCCAACCCGTGATTGGGAATACTTTCAACAGTGGATCGTTCGATGGTGCTTTCTCTTCAGGTGCATCCCAAAGGAAGTTAAAACGAAGATCGTCGTAACCGAAGTCCCACCAACCAAAGTTGTAGAATTTAGTGTGTGCTTCAGTATCACGGCCTTTCAGTTGGTTGTAGTACCAAACGTACTCAGGCTTCTGGTTAACACCTGCGTAGTGCTTGATGTTGTAAGCCAATTTTAAACCTGGGAAATCGCCGATTGAAGACTGGTCACAGAAGCTCGCGCGCTTAGAGTGAACAGGCATACAATAAAGTGGGAAGTCACCGGTGTTTTCGTAGAATGTTTTGTTAAACATGTCTACACCACAGTATGCTTTCAACAGGTCGAATGCTTCGCCTAGGAATGCAGTTTGTGTGTTCCAGTAGTCTGGACCTTCAGCCCAACCGCCGTCTACACCGCCCCATGGTGGGTAGTGTACTGCGTAGTATTCTAGAGCGTAAGCGATGTACTCGCCTGCTTTCGGGTGATCGTGGTAAAGCGCGATACACGTTGGGATGATAGCAGAAGAAATAGAACGAACACCGTGGCTGTTTAGCGGGTTGTTCAATAGATCAACCGTCACTTTCAAGTGGTGCATGATTTCGTCTAGACGCTCAATCAAAGCATCTTGAACTTGCTGACGTTCTTCATCTGTGAAGTAGCCGTGTAGCCAGTCGTAACCCCAAGCCATTGCAGCGATGACACGGAAAGCCGCTTCGTCGTTGTAGCCACGAGAAGTCACGCCTTCTGGATCGTACGTAGACAGTTTTAGAGTCCAAGCTTTTGCTTTAGCAATGAGCGCTTCGTCTTCTTTTACAACACCAGCAATCGCTAGGTTACGTGTCGCGTTCAGTGCCATTTGGCAATCAACGTACATTTGACGCCAATAAGGACGCCATAGAGAAGCTTTACCTACAGTCTCAGCTGGGTATGCTTGAGGCTCTTCAAAAGGCGCAGTCTCAAGAAACTTAACGGTAGAGTTGTTGTAGAAGTCATCAAACATGCAGTGAGCTTCATCAGCTTTCACTTTTGCTTTGAATTCTTCTAGCTGATCAGCTTGAACAAGAAGACGCGGACGTGCTTCGCTCAAGGTGTCTAGGAATGATAAGTCGAAGTCACGAGTCTGTACTTCGATAGGGAGTAGGTCTACAAGATTACCTGCTGAAGTATCATTCTCCAGCTTCATCTTCCTGATTGCATCAAGAGATTTTTGGTCGCTCATTCTAACTCACTTATTTTCAAGTTGATTGAAAGGAATTGCGATCAATATACGTCTTATTGTAGGACAATTGAATATATTTCGATTCGATTGAACCACTTTGTACAGTTTTCGTGATTTAGGTCAGATATCTTTCACCTGACGGTTTTCCGGTTCCGCAGAATAAAAAATGCGACGCCCTTTCGAGTCGTCGCATTCTATTATAAACGTTTTCTATGTATTAGCTTTCGGTTACTGCTTTCGCTTGCTTGCCGCCGTCATCGACCGCTTTCACAAGTAGAACACCGACACCACCAACTATCACACCACATAAGATGAAGACTAGGCGTCCCCACATTGGGTTAGTCAGAAGAGCCATCAACATGATACCAACACCCGCTACCGCAATCAGTTTACCAAGCATTTGACGTTGTTTGTTATCCAACACTTTTTGCTCTGCCGATTCAGCTACTAATGGCGTATCTAAGTTGCCAAAGAACTTATCAACATCCGCTTGACGTTCTTTTGATAAAGGCTTGTAGAACATCGTAGATAGTACGAAGAAGCCACCAGTTAGCGTGATGTGAGCAATCAGACCAATCGCAACTTTAACATCAGACCATTCACGTCCTGTTAGAGTATCAAGACCAAACGCCGCTGCTACCATCTCTGCGTTGATAACAAAACCAACCACGTAAGATACGATACCACCAACAACTAGCGTACCCCAACCAGCCCAGTCCGGAGTCTTCTTGATGAAGAAACCAAGGAATGCAGGAATCGTCATAGGGAAACCGATTAACGCACCTACGTACATCATCGTATCAAACAGGCTCAAACCTTTAAGCGAGTTGATGAACTGTGCGATAAGGATAATAGCGAAGCCAAATACCGCTGAAGTAATTTTAGATACGGTTACTAACTCTTTCTCAGATGCTTGACCTTTACGAACGATTGTTTCGTAGAAGTTCTTAACGAAGATACCTGAGTTACGGTTTAGACCAGAATCCATTGAAGACATTGTCGCTGCAAACATCGCGGCAACTAATAGACCAACCATACCTGCTGGCATGTACTCTTGTACAAAGTATAGGTAAGCAAAATCACCCGCTTTTTTACCTGCATTCGGGTAAGCCGCTGATAAATCAACACCTTGGCCTGCAATGAACCAAGAAGGCATGAACCAAATAAACACACCACACAACATCAACACACAAGCAAGCAGTGCGGCTTTCTTTGCATTCTTTGAGTCTTTAGCCGCTAGGTAACGGTAAGAGTTAAGCATGTTGTTAGTAATAGAGAACTGCTTAACGAAGATGAAGAATGCCCAAATCGTAAAGATGCTTAGGTAGTTGATGTTGTTGCCCCAAAGGAACGAACCACCATCTTGTACTGGGAAGTTGTTAACAATCTCACCAACACCACCACCTTGAACAACCGCTACAACCGCGCAAGTTACCGTTACCGCCATGATGATAACCATCTGCATGAAGTCAGATGCGATTACCGCCCATGAACCACCTGTTACCGACATCGCCAAGACCACTAGGCCAGTCACCCAGATAGTCATGTTCATGTCGAAACCGAAGATACCCGAAGCGATGATTGCTAATGCGTTTAACCACACACCCGCAGATACCACTGAGTTCGGCATTGAAGACCAAGTGAATACTTGTTCGTTGGTCGCACCAAAACGCATACGAATCGCTTCAATTACCGTAACAACGCGAAGTTGACGGAATTTCGGCGCGAAGTACGCGTAGTTCATGAAGTAACCAAATGCGTTGGCTACGAAGATGACCGCTACAGCGAAACCATCGTTATACGCTTTACCTGCTGCACCGGTGAATGTCCATGCACTAAACTGGGTCATAAAGGCGGTTGCACCAACCATCCACCACAACATGTTACCGCCCCCGCGGAAGTAGTCACTAGTAGTGCTTGTAAATGTTCTAAACATCCAACCTATCGCAATCAAGAATAGGAAATAAATGCCGACAATAATCGTGTTGAGTTCCATCGTGTATCCTTTGTCCGTTATAATTTGTTACGAGGACTATAGGAAATTCGACTCTTTATTTGTAGTACAATAATCCAAATAAGTGATGGTGATCTTATTTTAATTGATTAAGTTAATTATATATATGACATAGGATGGAATATGACTAATCCATTAAGGAAATTGTTAGGGTTTTAGGTAAAAACCCAAAAGATCAAACACTTAAAATAAATTTCACCTTAAAAACAACGACTTAAAACAAAAGCGAGACTTTGCACATTTATTAACAAATACAACCAAACACATATAAACATAAAGACCTAAAAAATAATAAAAGAGAATTCGAGACCAAATCCACATCATTCATCACACAATAAACCAGTGTTTTTTATCAAAATCGAGCGGGTAATATCATTAGAATTCAATTCAAACTTATGTAGTGCTCTTATCTTTAGATCTAAATACAAATGGATGTGAAATCATCTCAATCGAATGATTATTTAGACCATTTCCTGATGAGTTAAGAGAGGGAATTTAAGATGTTGTCTCTGGGAGTGATAAAGAGAACATGCAAAAATTAGGGGTATTGAGCAACCCGAATAGTTTAAGAAAGATGGAAAGTGATTGAACCAAAACAGTGCAACACGCTTCCTAAAAACAAACAGGTTAGCTCACTAGCATGTCCGTATGTATCTATTGTTTTATAGGGTGCTCTATTATCACGCCAAAATTTTCACCCGTATGAATTAACAGAACGGCGGCCATATGATGGTGAGTTTATACCTAATAAATAAGCCAAAATAAACTGGAGCTGAGTGCATTTATATCCAGTTTAATAAAAGACCAGAATCACACTATTTTCGACACAATATGGTTAAAACAAGATCGGAGTCTAGTTAGTAGACTTCCGCTTGTGATCGCTCCCCACTTCCAAGCTTTCGTTAATTGAAGAATTATTGTCATACAATATTCTATATATCTAACCAGACATAAGGACATGTGGCATGCGCTCAATGAAAGATATCACTCAAGACGCTATCGATATCGTTAAACCCTCTATCGACAAGCTATTTGAAAGAACCAATAGAAAAGAACTGCATATTGTCGTTATGAATCCGCACCTCAAGCCTTGGGAAGCCTCTTTTGAAGACGCCATTCTTTATGAAGAGTCTTTAGGAACCCCAGATAACTGGACTATCAAGTTTGATCACCTTGCTCGTAAGAAAGCTCAGCAAGCATGGCGAGAATCGACAAGCAATCTAACACTTCATTCCCAGCACCCATCTTCATTACGTGACGAAGACTTACTGTTTTATGGTTCGTTTGTTTACGGAAACGTGGTTGTTGCCTGCAGTGGTGTACAACAATGGTATGACATGCTGATCAGTGGCTGGATAGCGGTAGCTATTGAACAGCTAGCAATGCACGAATACCAAACCGAAAAAGCTGAAAACCCTACAAAAACATATCGCTAATAATTAGAAACAGAAGGAACTTACTATGAGTAAATTATTGAAATCCATCATGCTGGCAGCCGGCATACTTGTTTCTGCAACGTCGATTGCAGCAGACTACCCGAGCAAGAACATTCGCTTAGTTGTTCCATTTGGCGCGGGCGGCGGTACAGATGCCGTTGGCCGTACTCTTGCCAATAGCGCCAAAGACATTCTGGGACAAAATATTTCAATCATGAACCGTACTGGTGGCGCTGGTGCCGTTGGTATGAGTTTTGGTGCCCAGCAGCGAGCTGACGGTTATACATTAACAGTAGTAACTCGTGAAATCGCTTCGCTTCCTCAAATGGGTTTGATGCGTCATACAGCAGACGATTTTAGACTCATTCGCTTAGTCAACTTAGACCCAGCAGTAGTATTGGTTGCAGCAGATAGCCCATACAACACCATCAATGACCTAATCAAAGAAGCAAAAGAAAACCCAGGCAGCGTAAAATTTGCTTCAACCGCTGCGCCAAACTTCTACCTCATGTCTTTAGAAAAAGACCAAGGCATCAAATTAAACGCTATCCCTTACAACGGTGCGTCTGAAGCAATTCCTGCCGTATTAGGCCACCACACAGACGTAACCATGGTGACACCGGGTGAAGCTATCGCTCAACTTCGTTCAGGCCAACTAAAAGCATTAGGTGTCATGTCAGAAGAACGTATTCAGTACATTCCTGATGTTCCTACTTTGAAAGAACAAGGTATTGATGTTGTAACAGGTACATGGCGTGGTATTGGCGCTCCAAAAGATACGCCTGATGCGGTAATTGAGAAACTAGGTGCTGCATTTGACGAAGCAATGGCAAGTGAGGAGTTCAAATCTTTCATGGCGAAAGGTGCGATGACTATTCACAATCTTGATGATAAAGCATTCACTGCATTCGTTGCAGAAGATACAAAGTCACTTACTGAATTAATTCAATAATCTCAACTCATAGGCACAACGACAAGTTGTGCCTTTTTATCAGTTTGTATCTTTCCCTTGCTTTACTTTTTAGGGGTAAATTCTATGTCTAACGCCAACTTAAATCGAAATGTCGTCTTCCCTTCCATCATTATTATCCTTAGCGCAATTGCACTCGTGTTGATTACTCAGTTTGATCGTCCTATGTATCAAGATGCCAGTGTCGATGCAAAATTTTTTCCAATGATGATTGTGATTGCTCAAATTGCTATCTGCATTGTTCTCATAGTTCAACACAAACTTAAAGGTGTATCAGAACAACAAGAAGCGATGGTAAGTAAAATGTCCATCTTCGGCGTTGCTTACCTTATCGGCTACGCATTGCTCATCAGTGTCGTTGGTTACCTTTACGCTAGCTTGGTTGCATTTATATTTTACCTTGTTTATTTCAAAGTTAAGAAGCCAATTTATTACGTTGTCGCCGTTGTTTTTGTGTTTGCGGTTTACTATTTGTTTGGCGAGGTGTTCTACATCGCGCTTCCTGAAGCAACCTGGTCATAGGAGGTCATAATGTTTGAATATCTAATCGATGGTCTCGCTACAGCTGTTAGTTTTGCAGTGCTTCCTGTCCTTGTTTTTGGTGTACTGGGTGGCGTAATTCTAGGCGCACTACCCGGCCTAACGGCGACAATGGGCGTTGCGATACTCCTTCCGTTTACCTTTGGCATGGAACCAACTTCAGCCCTTGTGATGTTAATCGGTGTGTACATTGGTGGTATTTACGGTGGTTCGATTGCCGCAATACTGCTTAAAACACCAGGGACACCAGCTTCGGCAGCAAGTGTACTCGACGGTCACACCATGGCTGTTAGAGGGCAAGCTGCCAGAGCATTAAGTATTTCTGCTGTGGCTTCATTTATTGGCGGATTATTAAGCACTATCGTTCTTATCGCAATTGCTCCCAAATTGGCGACGTTCGCACTGCGTTTTAATGCACCAGAATATTTTGCACTCGCTCTATTTGGTTTAACTATTATTGCGAGTGTTTCTTCAAACAACATTTTCAAAGGATTATTAGCTGGCACGATTGGGTTGTTGGTTTCTACCGTTGGACTCGATCCAATCAGCAGCGTACCAAGATTTACTTTCGACATTATGGATCTCTACAGCGGAATCAATGTCATCCCTGTTTTGATCGGTTTGTTCGCTCTTTCTGAAGCGTTAAACCAACTAGAAAAGCTGTTCTCCGAAAAGAAAGTCGTTGCGCCGAAGTTTGACCATAAACTATTGAGCAAAGGCGACCTTAAAGAAATGCTACCAACCGCAATAAAAAGTGGTTTGATGGGAACAACCATCGGTTCTGTACCGGGGGCTGGTGCTGATATTTCTGCATTTGTTTGTTACAACGAAGCAAAACGTTCGTCGAAAAACCCAGAAGAATTTGGTAAAGGATCAGTACGAGGTCTAGCGGCTGCTGAATCAGGCAACAACGGTGTAACGGGTGGTTCATTAGTTCCATTGTTAACACTTGGCGTTCCTGGGGATGCCGTCGCAGCGGTTCTATTAGGCGCACTCATTGTTCAAGGTTTAACACCGGGGCCTCTGCTGTTTGCCCAAAACCCTGAAGTGGTTTACGGCGTATTCAGTTCGATGTTGGTTGCTAACCTTGTGATGTTGGTGATTGGTTTACTGGGTATTCGTTTCTTCTGCCGCATCATTGAAGTACCCAAGATCATCATGATCCCAATTATTGTCTTCTTGTCGATCGTTGGTGCTTACGCGATTAACAACTCGATGTTTGATGTGGGTATTGCGATCGGTTTTGGTCTATTGGGCTTTATCTTAACTAAACTGGACATTCCGTCTTCGCCAATTCTGCTTGCGATCATTTTAGGGCCAATGGCAGAAACAAATCTGAGGAAATCGCTGCTGATGTACGATGGCAGTTGGTCTTTCCTTTATGAGCGCCCTATTGCACTCGCGTTTATCGTGCTGGCTGTATTCTCTGTTTATTCAACGTTAAAAATGAAGAAGAAACAGAAACAAAAGGAAACTGAACAATGTCCATAGTTGACTGCTTGTTCAATGGATAGCGATTAAGGCATAGCATTTAGCTTATGACCTATAACCTGTAACCTATAACGTTAAAAACCAAAGCCAGAGACCTACGTCTCTGGCTTTTTAGTACACAATAAACAATCAATTTATGTAAAAAACAGACAATAAAAAAGGCATGCACTTGGCATACCTTTTTAGATCGTTTATCAGAACGTGAAGCTGTTCATTTCTATTACGCTGTAGCCAAACGGTGGTTGGCATCTTGCAAGTGAACGGCAGAAGCAATTCTAGCCTTGTCACAATCACCGGCCATGATAGCTTCATAGATTCTGCGGTGTTCATTAATACATGTGCTTCCCTCTTCAGAAGAATGCACGATGAAGTTAACAAACATCGTAGTCAGAATATTACCGAACGGTAGATAGAAGTCGTTACCTGTCGCATTGAAGATCAAGCTATGGAAACGAGTATCAATGTCAGTCCAACGTTCTTGGTCAAACACTTCAGCTTCATCCACCTCTACCATTTTTTGGAAGATCTCTGAAAGCTCGATACGTTGTTCAGCCGTCGCAAATTTTGCCGCCAATGCACACGCTTCAGGTTCAATCGCACGACGAAGGCCTAAGAACTGTGAACAGAATTGGTCTACGTCGGTTAGGCCGTCCATCCATTCAATCAGTTGAGGATCAAGGAAGTTCCAGTATGCGCGGTCTACTACACGAGTACCGATTTTCGGGCGGGACTCTAATAAACCTTTAGAGGTTAATAATTTAACTGCTTCGCGAAGTGCCGTTCGGCTGATACCAAACTGTTCACACAACGCCATTTCACCAGGAATAATAGAACCTTGTGGCAGTTCGCCAGACAAGATTCCACGAGCGATTTCACGAGCTACTTGCACGTGCAGGCTGCGCTTCGAGCCCGAAATTGAATTAAAAGTGGTAACCATAAGTTCACTTATTTTATATGTTATGTTTATGTATTATTTAAGGATCACTATAACAGTATTTCAACCTACAGCCAATTGAGTAAAATCAAAACGAATCTCAGCCTACTAATTCATTCGCTTTATCAGACACTTAGAAATTATCTAATTCTACTTTGCTAGAAACATTATGTTACACCATTCATAAATCCGTCATCAAAAAGCATCGGTTCTGTCATCCTCGATTCCTATACTTCCTTCCAACAAATCACTCTATTGGACTGACATAATGAAACCGACAAAAACAAATCTCACGCTTAAAAGCGCGATTACTGCTGCGCTGATTTTTTCTGGTTCTGCATTAGCGATGGATACGCGATACGAAGACCGCTCTGGTAACTTGGTCGCCGATGTACCCCAAGATGAATCACAATGGGTGGATCCAAACACGCTAATTTTTGCTTACACGCCAGTTGAAGATCCAGCAGTATACGCTGATGTGTGGAGCGAGTTTTTGAGCCACCTTGAAAAAACAACGGAAAAAACGGTTCGTTTCTTCCCTGTTCAAAATAACGCAGCTCAAATTGAAGCAATGCGTTCAGGTCGTCTACATATCGCAGGTTTCAACACAGGTTCAACGCCACTTGCAGTTAACTGTGCTGGCTTTGCTCCATTCACCATGATGGCGGCTGAAGATGGCTCTTTCGGTTACGAAATGGAAATCATCACGCACCCAGGTTCAGGCATCGAAAAGGTTGAAGACCTAAAAGGCAAAAACCTAGCATTCACATCGCAAACGTCAAACTCTGGTTTCAAAGCCCCTTCTGCGATTCTGGATGCTGAATACCAGCTTCAACCTGAGCGTGATTTCAAACCTGCTTTCTCTGGCGCGCACGACAACTCCATTTTGGGTGTGGCACACAAAGATTACGACGCAGCAGCCGTCGCTAACTCAGTATTGAACCGTATGCTTTCACGTGAAGTGGTGAAAGAAGGTCAAATCAAGAGCATCTACAAGTCACAAACCTTCCCAACAACGGCTTACGGCACAGCGCACAACCTAACACCAGAGCTTCAAGAGAAGATTCAAAAAGCGTTCTTCACTTTCGACTGGGAAGGCACGAAGCTTCAAGAAGAATTTGAGCGTAACGGTGAAGCGAAGTTTGTTCCGATCACATACCAAGAGCATTGGGAAGTGATCCGCACTATCGATACAGCTAATAAAGTGTCTTACACGTGTAGCTAAGTTCAACCGAACTAAAAGCCAATCACACATTGATAAAACTAACTGCAGGCTTATGCGCCTGCAGTTACTCACCACTCTCAGCGGTTTGCTTCCGATTTCTGCCTCAGGCGAACTGTTAGTACACCGTCCTTATAGGAATTCTATGTCTACTCTTACCCTTAAAGGGCTTACCAAGCACTACTCCAGTTCTGATAAAGCCCTGACCAACGTTAGCTTGTCGGTGAATGCCGGCGAGGTCGTTGGATTGATAGGCCCATCTGGTGCGGGTAAATCAACGCTGATTCGCTGTATTAACCGACTAACCGAGCCCACCAGCGGCGAAGTTATCTTCTCCAACACCAACCTTGAGACATTGTCTAAGCGACAACTAAGACATTCACGACGTGAAATTGGGATGATTTTCCAAGAGTACGCATTGATTGAGCGCTTAACGGTCATGGAGAATGTGCTTTCAGGGCGTTTAGGTTACGTAAACTTCTGGCAAAGCTTTACTCGTCGTTTCCCAGAATCGGATATCCAAGCCGCTTATGCGCTACTCGACCGCGTTGGGTTATTAGAGCACGCCAATAAAAGAGCCGATGCCCTATCAGGTGGACAGCGCCAACGTGTAGGTATTGCTCGCGCACTCGCTCAAAAACCGAAATTACTGTTGATTGATGAACCAACGGCCGCGCTGGACCCACGTACAGCACGCCAGATCATGCGATTGATTAGCGAGATTTGTTCAGAACAACAACTCCCAGCCATCATCAATATTCACGATGTTCAGTTAGCCAAACAGTTTGTGGATCGCGTTGTCGGCCTAAATGCTGGCTGTGTGGTATTTGATGACAAACCAACCTTGCTCACCGAAGACGTACTCACACAGATCTACGGTGAAGAAGATTGGAGCCAGCAAGCAGAAGAAGAGGAAGATGAACTCATCATCATGAACCCTCGCTTGTCTGAGGCAACAATATGACTCAGCCATATCCAAACCAAGCTCAGCATCATTCAAAGCTAGCTCAACAACACCCTAAGTTAGATCAGAAATACCCGACACAGTGGACGAAGCCGCCACTGATATCCAACTCATGGTTGCGTTGGAGTTTGATCATCATCGTCGCGGTGTACTTATACCTTGCGACTCAATCGGTACACGTAAACTGGGCTCGAATCTACGAAGGCAGCGAGCGCGGCTGGCAGTTCATTTTAGCTTTCATGAACCCAGATTTTGGTGGCCGTTGGAACAACATCTCACAAGGTTTGATTGAGAGCTTAACCATGACGCTCACATCAACCGTGGCAGGCGTCATTCTCTCGATCCCATTCGGATTAGGCGCAGCCAAAAACCTCGCCCCGACTCCTGTTTATCTATTCTGTCGTGCGTTTATTTCAATCGCTCGTAGCTTACAGGAGATCATCGTTGCGATTCTGTGTGTGGCTCTGTTTGGCTTTGGTACGTTTGCGGGGTTTGTCACGCTGACATTTGCAACCATCGGCTTTCTCGCGAAACTGTTTGCCGATGAGATTGAAGCCATTGACCCTGCACCACTCACCGCAATGCGCGCAACTGGCGCAAGTTGGTTGCAACAAGTGAACTATGCGATTCAAGCGCAGGTGATGCCACGCTTTATCGGGCTTTCGATGTACCGACTCGACATCAACTTTCGTGAATCTGCTGTAATCGGTATTGTTGGCGCAGGGGGTATCGGCGCAACATTGAACACCGCCATGGACCGCTACGAATACAGCGCAGCGGCCGCTATTCTATTGATTATTATCGTGATCGTGATGTTGTGTGAATATCTATCGACCATCATTCGCAAGCATGTGCAGTAAGGAACGACTAAATGAGCACGCTAAATGACACACCTTCAAGCGCCATGAATCGTACCCAATGGCAACGTTATGACAGCAAACAGAGCCTAATGCTATGGCTAGGCTGGCTTTGCTTTGTTGCCCTGACGGTTTTTGCATGGCAAGTCATGAACAAGGACACGATTTGGTACTTTGTGAGTGATTCGCCCAACCAACTTGCTGATATATCGTCACGTATGTGGCCACCAAGATGGAGTTATTTAGAGTCACTTTGGAACCCTTTGTGGGACACAATCAACATCGCAACACTTGGCACACTGTTAGGTATCGTACTGGCATTTCCAGTTGCGTTCTTAGCCGCCCGCAACACAACGCCAAGCACAACGTTTATTAGGCCTATCGCACTGTTCATCATTGCGGCAAGCCGTTCGATCAACTCGCTAATTTGGGCACTCTTGTTAGTGGCAATCATTGGTCCAGGGTTATTGGCCGGTATTATCGCAATAGCGCTGCGCTCGATTGGCTTCGTAGCTAAGTTGATGTACGAAGCGATTGAAGAAGTGAACGTCACGCAGATGTCAGCGATTGAATCGACGGGGGCGTCTCCACTGCAAGTGTTGAACTACGGCATTCTTCCGCAAGTAATGCCAAGTTTCATCGGCACGAGCTTGTTCCGTTGGGACATCAATATTCGAGAGTCTACCGTCTTAGGTTTGGTGGGCGCTGGCGGTATCGGCTTAAAATTGCAAGAGTCGATGGCGATGCTGGCATGGCCTCAAGTAACGGTGATTTTCTTTGCGATTTTAGTGACAGTCGTCTTCTCTGAATGGTTAGCAGCCAAAGCAAGAAAAGCCTTTATCTAATCAATACATCATGGATGTCTATCAAAGCCTACTTGCAGAGTAGGCTTTTTTGTTCATGGACAAACGATAAGCAGGTTTCAAAATTAGAAACGTATTTCATTAGTGACAGTCCCTACCCCTTTGATCGTGACCGACACTTGATCTTTATAGACCAATGCATGCGTTCTCCCCGGTGTGCCCATAAATACAAGGTCACCTGGCTTTAGAGTGAAGTAATGGCTTAAGTAACTGACAACTTTTCGCGGGCTGTGAATCATGAAAGATGTATTTTCTTGTTGGACGATATCGCCGTTAACACGTGTTGTAAGTTCGACATTGTTATAATCAATGCCTTTCACAATAGTGTGACCAATCGGTCCAAACCCATCCGATGCCTTGGCTCGCAACCACTGCAAATCACTGTTCTGCCAACTTCTTTCCGTTATATCATTACCCACCGTGACACCGAAAATTGCATCTTCTGCTTCTTCTTGACTGACTTTACTAATTTCTTTGCCAATCACGACCACCAGCTCACCTTCAAAATGCACATTCTGAGCATCAAAAGGGGCGTGAATGGTTTCACCCGATAAAATCAAAGAAGACGGCAGTTTCAAGAATAAAGGAGGCGGTAAATCAGGATGAGAAGCAGCATGACTCACGTAGTTCATACCAACGGCAAAGACTTTCTCTGGCTCAGTAGGAAGCAACAGTTCAACTGATTCAAGTGGAATCGAGGTTTTTTCAATTGAATATTTGCTAAAGATGTCACCATTGATTGGAAAAATAGCGTCTTTAACCAACTTTCCGTAGCTGTTTTTGTCTTGATAATGGTAACGCACGAATTGCTCTGTATTTACATTGTTTTGCGTGCTATCCGCAACAGCATAGGCGGAACAAGAAGCAGTAAGTATTATCGCCAACCCTTCAATTAACTTCATGATTTATCCTTAATTATTTCATTTCTAACACATACTGTAGCCTACACATCGACACCACATTGACTGTTATCAATTATTTAATACGTTCTCCTTCTCTGTTCACATTATTCCCTTTTCTACACACATAAAAAAACCGAGCAACTCGCAGTGAGTTACTCGGTTTGACTTATTCCCGATGTATTCAGTCGTTGTTGGTATCAACGAACGATTTTGCAATCACGACTGAATTCAATGTGATGCTTCGTTCCCGCAAAGCACCACATCAATACATGCCATTGTTAAACGGCATGTATGTTAATCATTTACAGTTGAGCAAATGATCCTTCCCACGAGTATGTCTCACCCGCGAACTCAACAGTGTGAGTTGCTTGCTGCGTGTCTTCAGCTTGGTTTGAAATACCATAGTGGTAAGTGTTGCCAGAAGTAGTCTGAATGCGAACAACAGTCCCGACACTGTTATGGCCCACAACAGACACTGATTTAACTAGACCACGAGCGCCTACAGAGGCTTCGATAGACTCGTTAAAGTAACCATGCGTTTCTAGTACAGAAGCAAACACGTGGTTTTGACCAGACTGACGTAAGATAAACGCAGGTTCACTCTTAAGATTGAAGTCTGGATCGTTAGCACCAGTGCGAGCAAAAATCACTTCGCTGCCCACATTAGCGCTGGTTACTAGGCTGTAGTAGCTGCTGTCATGTAGCCAGCTTACTAGAGAACCCTCTTCATTCACTTTGCCTGAAGCCACGTTCCATAGGTGTTGGTAACCGTTGTCTTCACCTAATGGCTTAAGCGTTTTTTCCATGTTGTAATCGAAGTCAGTACGGATGATTTGACCAGAGTGGTGAACTGGTAGGTCGTATTGGTGCTCAGCGTCAGCTTCGATGCGATATACATCGATAACTAGTGGCTTCTCGAACTCAGGAAGTTCAGCAAGAATCACGCTGCGTTGCATGTCTACGCCTGTGTAGTACTCAGAAATTGTGCCGCTCATGCCTTGCAGAGACTGGTCGTCTGCTACGAAGAAGTGCTTCTGACCAAACTTAGACTCAGCTAATGCTGTGTTGAAATTGTTCTGCGTTTTCTGATCAACCGTTACTGTGTTGTGAGCAACCGTCTGCTTACAGTAAGACTTGTTCTCTGGAATGTAACGACCGCCAAATTTAGGCTCAACGTTTACCCAACGACCGAAGCCGTAATCGTGCAGTACTTCGTGGCCACGGTTGAATACGCTTAGGTGCAATCCATCGTAGTGACCGTGGTCTAGAGCCGAGTGGTACTGGTGATCAGAACCGTGTTGACCAAACCAGATCAACGCCATCGTATCGTCGTCTTTCTCGTCACGGTGACGAAGGATGCTTACGCCGCCTTTTTCACCTTCAGGGCCGTCGGTTACAAACAGGCTGCCCCAGTTGAATGCTTTGATGTCGTCTGCTGAATCAACTGCGTCAGACAATGTTTTACCTGAAGCATGAACCCAAACGTTTTGTTGGTGGTTAGCCATACCAAGCAGAGTTTCAGTCTGCTCGTAACGGTGGTAACACACAGACGTTGCCATGATAACGCCTTCATCGTTGATAGAGATTGTCTTCGATGAATCGTTCAGAGCTGGCAATGTACCGTCCGGGAATGCCGTTTTGAATACAGAGTAAGACGTTGTCTTGATCACTGAATCGTTGAATTCATAGATACCAACTTCAGGCTGACGACGTTCAATCGCTTCTGCGAACAGGTAGATTGGACGTAGAGAGAAACGGTGGTAGTAAGGACCTTCCATGTAGTAGCCGTCTGGCGAAAACAGTTGGTCAAGTTGCGCTAAGAAACCGCCGCTTACTTTGTCTAGTTTCAGGCCGTAAAGCGCTTTGTCTACAGACTCTTGGTCGTTGATCGCGTAACCACAGATACCAACCGCTGCCACTGCCCATAAGCCGTGGTTATGTACGATATCGAAGTCGTGTGCGTAAGTAACAACGAACATTTCGATCATTTGCTTAAGAAGATCGTCTTCGATCAGGCGCTTCTGCTCTTCAGAGATAGTGTGGTAGATGCAGCTGTACGCACAAGAAGCGTAAAGCATCCACATGTTCTCGTTCAACGTTTGGTGGAACAGCTTACCCGGAGGGTTAGAGTCACGGCTTACGTTGCTTTCCAATGTTGGGTATACCGTCGCGTACGCTGTTAGCATATCAACGATGTAATCACGGTACTTAGTTTCCTCAGTGATAAGGAACAAACGACCCGCCAGATCCATATGGATGTAGTTTTGCTTATGGCGGTTGTGTTCGTAACCGCCGCCTTCACCGTGACCTGGAACTTCAATGCCAACTTCCGCCATGTAAGCGTCAGTTTGTTTAATGTCGCGAGTCAATGCGTTACCTAAAAGGCTATCCTTGCCAAGTTCTTTACGAAGCTCTGCTGCTTCATCAAAGTTAAGTAAAAGTGGTTGATAGCTCATTATTATTTCCCCTGCTCTGCTGTGCTTGCTAATTCTGGGTTTAAAATTGTTTCTACTGAGTAGAAGCCTGTCCAACTGTATACTTTGCCGTTCAGTTCTACTTTGTGTTCAGTGTTGTCAGTCGCGCCAAGTTGGTTGCTGATCATCACTGTCACGTTTGATTTCTCTGTGGTGATCTCAACTACTGAACCTACATTGGTGTGAGCTACTACTTTGATATCTTTCACAACACCACGTGCACTTACAGATTGCTCGAATTCTTCGTTGAAGTAACCGTGCGTTTCAACAACAGAAGCAAACAGTGTTGTTTCGCCTTTGCTACGTAGAATGAATGCAGGCTCTGAACGTAGGTTGAAACTTGGATCGTTAGCGCCAGTGCGAGTAAAAATCACTTCAGCATTGTCGTTAGACGTTGCACCTAGCCACGTGTAGTAAGTGTTGTTTTGTAGCCAGCTTACAAGTGCTGTGCCCTTCACTTCACCGCTTGCCACGTTCCATAAGTGTTGGTAACCGAAATCGTCACCTAGAGTGTTCAGCTCTTTGTTTGCTTGGTATTCGAAGTTAGTACGAACAATCTGACCTTGATATTGGTGTGAGTAGTCGTATTGATGTTCGCCTTCGCCGCCTTTCTCAGAATCTAAACGGTAAAGGTCTAATAGTAGCGGAGATTCTAGCTCTTCAAGGTTTAGCATGAACACGCTGCGTTGCATGTCAAAGCCTTGGTAGTGATCGTTAGCAAATGCACTCATACCGTTGATTTGCTCGTCTTCTACTTTAAAGAAGTGAGGTAAACCGTGTACTGAGTCTGCACGTTCAACATCAAAGTTGTTCTGACATTTTTCATCAATCGTTACTGCGTTGTGAGCAATCGTTTGACGAGCGTAAGATTTGTTTTCGTCTAGGTAACGGCCGCCGAATTTAGGCTCAACGTTCACCCAACGACAGAAGCCGTATTCACGCAGGACTTCTTGACCGCGGTTGAAGAAAGAAATGCCCAGCGTATCGAAGTTGCCGTGACCCATGCCGTGTTGACCGTAGTTCATCACTAGCTGAGAAACGTCGCCTTTCTTATCCTGCATGCGGATAAAACCTTGTGCGCCGTTGTGACCTTGAGGGCCTTCGTTCAACTCAACACTTGGCCAGAAAGGCATGCCGATTTCTTTCTCAGCAGAAGCGGCTTCGTAGGCTTTAGATAACTCAAGACCACATGGATGCATCCATACTGCGTCTTGAATCTTCGCCATACCGAGAATGTTTTGGTCTACACCGTTTTCAGAAGAGTAATGCTTGCTGTAAACACTGACGGCAACTTGAACACCCATGTCTGTGATACCCATAGTACGAGAAGCATCATTCAGAGCCGGGAACTCACCGTTCGGGTAAGCCGTCGCAAGCATCGCTTGTACTGTGTTGCCAATCACGCCGCCTTTGTAGTTGTAGATATCAACTTCAGGCATGTGGCGGTGAATCACTTCAGCGAACACACACGTTGGGCGAATCGCATAACGGTGGTAGTAAGGGCCTTCCATGTAGTAACCAGAAGGTGCAAACAGTTGAGAAACTTGCGCTAAGAAACCGCCAGTGTCGTTACGGTCGATGCCGTACACTGACATTTCAAGGTACTCACGCTTGCCTAAAGCAAGACCACAGATACCGACAGCGGCTACTGCCCAAATACCGTGGTTGTGAATGCGGTCGAAGTCGTGTGCGTATTTAACGGTGAACATTTCTAGCATTGGTTCGAAAATGCGAGACTCAATGTTGTCACGTTGTTCTTGTGTCAGTGTTGAAGCAACACAAGAGTAAGCTAAGCTTGAGAACATTAACCAGCAGTGTTCGTTCAGAATTTGGTGGAACAAACGGCCGGTAGGGTTGGTGTTTTTCTGTACGTGGTAATCAAACGTTAGATATTTGTCTGCGTACTCTTCTAGTAATTCTGTAACAAAGTCAGCGTACTTTTGCTCTTTAGTGATCAAGAACATGCGACCAGCTAGATTCATGTACGTGTAATTTTGCTTATGGCGGTTATGTTCGTAACCCCCTGCTTCACCGTGACCTGGAACATCAATAGGTAAACGCATGAATGCTTCTAGGTCTTTCGCGTTCGCTGCAATGGTTTTGCCCATTAAGCTAGAACGGCCCACTTCAAGGTGAAGCTGCTCGATTTCAGCTTCAGTCAACAATACTGGTTTAGTCGTCATATTCTTTGTCACCCTCAATAAAGAGTTTATCTGCTTAAACTTTGATTAAATTCTCAAACTCCATATAAAGTAATACAATAAGAGCTTTAATTATACCTATTCGTTACCAAATGATGATTAGAATCACATAATCAACCGTAAGTCATTGATGTGAATGACTAATGATAAATATCGGTCATTTATTAAGTTATTGATTTATTTACGCTATATAAAGTATCGCTTGATCAATATCACACAAATTTAGATATATTGTATTACAATTGAGCTCGTTCCCTTATGATGGATGCAAGTTAAGTAACACTTAAAAGATTTAAACAGATTAGGAGATACACAATGAACTCTTTCTTTATCCTAGATGAAAACCCATGGGAAGAACTTGGTGGCGGCATTAAGCGTAAAATCGTTGCTTACACTGACGATCTTATGGCTGTACACCTATGTTTTGATAAGGGCGCGATTGGTCACCCTCATACTCACGAAATTCACGACCAAATCGGTTATGTTGTCCGTGGTAGCTTCGAAGCTGAAATCGACGGCGAGAAGAAAGTGCTTAAAGAAGGCGATGCTTACTTCGCTCGTAAACACATGATGCACGGTGCGGTTGCCCTAGAACAAGACAGCATCCTTCTTGATATCTTCAACCCTGCGCGTGAAGATTTCCTAAAATAATAACTAGCGCAACCTCAGTTGCTAAGGTAAGCATATGAAATCATTAAACATCGCGGTCATTGGCGAGTGCATGGTTGAGCTACAAAAGAAACAAGACGGGCTTAAACAAAGTTTTGGTGGCGATACGCTGAATACTGCACTTTACTTGTCACGCTTAACAAAAGAGCAAGATATCCAAACAAGCTATGTAACCGCACTAGGCACTGACCCATTCAGCGTCAACATGTTGAAAAATTGGCAAGCTGAAGGTATCGATACAAGCTTAGTGGCTCAGCTCGATCACAAACAACCAGGGCTTTATTACATCGAGACCGATGAAACTGGTGAACGCAGCTTCCATTACTGGCGTAGTGATGCTGCAGCGAAGTTCATGTTTGATCAGGAAGACACGCCTGCTCTTCTTGATAAGCTGTTCTCTTTTGACGCGGTTTACTTAAGTGGTATTACGCTGGCAATCTTGACAGAAAATGGTCGCACGCAGCTATTCAACTTCTTAGACAAATTCAAAGCTCAAGGCGGCCAAGTATTCTTCGACAATAACTACCGTCCTAAACTTTGGGAAAGCCAACAAGAAGCGATTTCTTGGTACTTGAAAATGCTTAAGTACACAGATACGGCTCTGCTGACGTTTGATGATGAGCAAGAGCTATACGGCGACGAAAGCATTGAACAATGTATTACACGTACGTCTGAGTCTGGTGTGAAAGAGATCGTCATTAAACGTGGCGCGAAAGACTGCTTAGTGGTTGAAAGCCAAAGCGCTCAGTACGTTGCACCCAACCCTGTAGACAAAATCGTTGATACTACCGCAGCTGGCGACTCGTTCAGTGCAGGCTTCTTGGCCAAGCGCTTGAGCGGCGGTAGTGCTCGTGATGCTGCATTTGCAGGTCATATTGTGGCAGGAACCGTGATTCAGCATCCAGGTGCTATCATTCCTCTAGAAGCGACGCCTGATCTGTCTCTATAATTACGCACTTTAACTATTAATCAAGGGTTTGCTTAGTTGAAAGCAGGCCCACATTTGACGTGAGAAATAATTCATGACGACATTAAATGAACAACTAGCAAACCTAAAAGTAATCCCTGTAATCGCTATCAACCGTGCTGAAGACGCTATCCCTCTAGGTAAAGCGTTGGTTGAAAACGGTATGCCATGTGCAGAAATCACACTGCGTACAGAATGTGCAATCGAAGCGATTCGCATCATGCGTAAAGAATTCCCAGACATGCTAATCGGTTCAGGCACTGTACTGACTAACGAGCAAGTTGACGCATCTATCGAAGCTGGCGTTGATTTCATCGTAAGCCCAGGTTTTAACCCACGTACTGTTCAATACTGTATCGACAAAGGTGTTGCAATCGTACCGGGTGTTAACAACCCAAGCTTAGTTGAGCAAGCAATGGAAATGGGCCTTCGCACGTTGAAGTTCTTCCCTGCTGAGCCTTCAGGCGGTACTGGTATGCTTAAAGCACTAACAGCAGTTTACCCTGTTAAATTCATGCCTACTGGTGGCGTAAGCTTGAAGAATGTTGATGAATACCTATCGATCCCTTCTGTTCTTGCGTGTGGCGGTACTTGGATGGTTCCAACTAACCTTATCGACGAAGGTAAGTGGGACGAACTAGGCAAGCTTGTTCGTGACGCAGTTGATCACGTTAACGCTTAATCTATTTTAGATTTGGTGATAAAGCCTCACTTCGGTGGGGCTTTTTGTTATCTGAGGTTTTTCAATAACTGGATTTTGTTATCTAGATCTTTTGGGTAACTGAAGTTTGATCGTTGATAGTTTGAGGCTGTTACCTGAAGAGCACGACGCTCAAACAAGTTAAGACCTCTACAATACATTCCCGTTTATCAGGCCATCCACCAGCTTTGTGACTGGTAATTTGTAATTTTGTGCACGTGCTATTTCACTGTGCTAAAACGCCTTACACGACCTGGCAAACACTCTAAGCACTCACTTATGTAATCTAACTCACTCGACTCATACCGTGTCTTGAGCCCTGTATCGACGCATCCGCCCTTACTCACCATTAAGCATACAAACCTCTTACATATGGTTAGAAATCGCCATGAAGCAATACAAGGCTTATGGCTATGATTATCGCTTATCGGATATCGGATATCGGGTATAATTCTCGCTAGCGCCTACTCCAATTTCGAGCGGTTGGACAAACCAAGACTCTAAACACAAGAACAGCAGAAAAATTGAGCGGATAAATCGCGTAGATAAATAGTACGGATAAATAATGAGCAATTCAGGGCGTGAAATAGAAAATAGCGACATAAAAACAATAAGCTACACTTAAATGCTAGAAACAATATTTTGCGATTTAGTACAGAGATTTAACGTGAATCCCGTCGCACAACCACGTTCAGTTGTAGCACATTTGTTACGGTTATAATTAAAATCTTATAAATAAGGTAAACTAAAGCCTTACTACTTATATTGTAATACATATAAACATTTGATCTTCAATTTACCTTGGATCTAGAGTAATTCATAAAAACAATTAAAGCCAACAAAAACAACAAGTTAATCCAACTTGTCGTGTGTACTAAAAAATCAATGCGACCTAGATCATACTAAAGGCATATTGTAGTACAAATAAACCTTTGGACGCGTTAATCTAAGCCCAGTTAATTATGATATTTAAAAGGCTGAAAAGATGACTATTGATACTTTTGTTGTTCTCGCCTACTTCTTCTTTTTAATCGCTATTGGTTGGATGTTCCGTAAGTTCACCACGTCGACTAGTGATTACTTCAGAGGGGGCGGCAAAATGTTGTGGTGGATGGTTGGTGCAACCGCCTTCATGACACAGTTTTCAGCATGGACGTTTACTGGAGCCGCAGGACGCGCATTCTCCGATGGTTTTGTTATTGTAATTCTGTTCTTAGCCAATGCATTTGGTTATTTCATGAACTACATGTACTTTGCCCCAAAGTTCCGTCAACTTCGTGTTGTAACCGCGATTGAAGCAATCAGACAGCGTTTTGGTAAAACTTCAGAGCAGTTCTTTACTTGGTTCGGTATGCCGGACAGCCTAATTTCTGCAGGTATTTGGCTAAATGGTCTAGCAATCTTTGTTGCTGCTGTATTTAATATCCCTATGGAAACCACCATCATCTTCACCGGTGCTGTGTTAGTCATCATGTCGGTAACTGGTGGGTCTTGGGCCGTTGTCGCATCTGACTTCATGCAAATGCTAGTTATCATGGCGGTTACGATCACTTGTGCGGTTGCTGCTTACTTCCACGGTGGTGGCATTACGAACATTGTTGATAATTTCCAAGGTGACTTCATGTTGGGGAATAACCTCAACTATGTAAGTGTATTCGTACTATGGGTTGTTTTCATCTTTGTGAAGCAGTTCGGTGTAATGAATAACAGTATCAATGCTTATCGTTACTTATGTGCTAAAGACAGTGAAAATGCGCGTAAAGCGGCAGGCTTAGCATGTATCCTAATGGTTGTTGGCCCTCTTATCTGGTTCCTACCACCTTGGTACGTAAGTGCATTCATGCCTGATTTCGCATTGGAGTACGCTTCAATGGGTGATAAAGCGGGTGATGCTGCTTACCTAGCATTCGTACAAAACGTAATGCCAGCAGGTATGGTTGGTCTATTAATGTCTGCGATGTTCGCTGCAACAATGTCTTCTATGGATTCAGGTTTGAACCGTAACGCTGGCATCTTTGTAATGAACTTCTATAGCCCTGTTCTTCGCAAGAATGCAGAGCAAAAAGAACTCGTGATTGTAAGTAAGCTAACGACAATTCTGATGGGTATAATCATTATCTCGATTGGCCTATACATTAACTCGTTACGTCACTTAAGCTTATTTGATATCGTAATGAACGTGGGTGCATTAATCGGCTTCCCAATGCTTATTCCAATCTTCCTAGGTATGATTATTCGTAAAACACCAGATTGGTCGGCTTGGACTACATTGATTGTCGGTGGTTTTGTTTCTTACATCTTTGGTATTTCTCTACAAGCAGAAGATATTGAACACCTATTTGGTTTAGAGCAACAATTGACTGGTCGTGAGTGGGCAGATCTTAAAGTTGGCTTAAGCTTAGCTGCACACGTAATCTTTACTGGTGGCTTCTTCTTAGCAACTCAATTCTTCTATAAACCTTTATCAACTGAGCGTGAGAAAGAAGTTGATACATTGTTTACTAACTGGAATACACCACTTGTTGCTGAAGGTGAAGAGCAACAAAACCTAGATACTAAACAGCGTTCAATGCTTGGTAAGCTTATCAGCACAGCAGGTTTCGGTATTCTAGCAATGGCTCTAATTCCAAACGAACCAACAGGACGCTTGTTGTTCTTACTATGTGGTTCGATGGTACTAACCGTTGGTATCCTACTGGTTAATGCATCTAAAGGTCCGGCTAAGATGAACAACGAGTCAGTTGCTAAGTAGCTAAACAGCTAAAATAAGCAGCTAACAAGTTAAACCAATAATGAAGCCCATGTTACTCATTCGAGAACATGGGCTTTTTGTTGCCTACGATTTATCAAAATAGAACTTAATACGTACATGCCTCTATTTTCAAGACTCTATGCAAATCCCCTAACCTTCCCTCGGTGTTCATCTTCTTGACAACCATTTCCAATGGTTTGATCTCTTTCTGCTTTTCTTTCTGTTACTTTGAATGACAACACAAACACAACAGATAATTACAATGAAAAAAACATCACTATTACTTGCTTCCATTACTCTGGCAGTTTCTGGTGTAGCACAAGCTGACCAATTAGAAGACATCCAAAAATCAGGCACACTTCGCGTTGGCACCACAGGCGACTACAAGCCTTTTTCTTACTTCGACGGTAAAACCTACTCTGGTTATGACATTGACGTAGCCAAGCATGTTGCTGAGCAGTTGGGCGTTGAATTACAGATTGTTCGTACCACATGGAAAGATCTACTGACCGATCTAGACAGCGATAAATACGACATCGCGATGGGCGGTATCACACGTAAAATGCAGCGTCAGTTAAACGCAGAACAAACTCAAGGCTACATGACCTTTGGTAAGTGTTTCTTAGTTGCGAAAGGCAAAGCAGAACAATACAACAGCATTGAGAAAGTGAACCTTTCTTCGGTGCGTGTTGGCGTTAATATCGGTGGGACTAACGAGATTTTTGCGGATGCTAACTTGCAAGACGCGAGCTTTACACGTTACGAGAACAACCTAGACGTTCCGCAAGCCGTTGCGGAAGGTAAAGTTGATGTGATGGTGACAGAAACCCCTGAAGGTCTGTTCTATCAAGTGACTGATGAACGTCTTGAAGCTGCTCGCTGTGAAACACCGTTCACCAACAGCCAATTCGGTTATCTGATACCAAAAAGTGAACAACGTTTGTTGAACACGGTGAACTTCATTATGGATGAAATGAAATTGAAAGGCGTTGAAGAAGAGTTCCTGATCCACAACTCGCTAAAATAATCTTGTTGTGGTTTATACAGAGCAAAAAAATAGGCCAGCATTGCTGGCCTATTTCGTTTGGTTTTGTGGTTCGCCTTTAGTTTAATCGTTAGATTCTAATACCTAGGGCGCATTAACCGTGAGTGATGACATTTTGTTGCACTAACGCATCCAAAATATCCGAAGGCATGGTGCCACTTAAGGTTAGCTGAGGAGCAAGGTCTTCAACCACAATCACTTGCTCTGTGGTGCCCAAACCATCAGGGTTGATCGTTAGTTCAATATCATCCCCTTCCACTTTCGCGTCTATCTGTTGTAGTAATGCAGACATGTCTGGAGATGTATTCTTCAGCTCTGGCAATACTTCGCGCAAGTCGATCTGGTCACCTTCAGATAGGCTGAAATCGGTAATGGTGTCTTCAACGCCATCTTCGATATTAAGCCATACGAACGAGTCCATACCATCGCCACCGGTTAGAATATCTGAACCGCCGCCACCAATGAGTGTGTCGTTACCGTCACCGCCAACCAGCGTATCGTCACCCGCTCCACCTACAAGTCGGTCATTTCCAGTACCGCCAGTGAGGTTGGTATCAAAGTTACTCGCTAAAAGTTGCACATCGTCTGTTTCAGAAGACCGATCGAGATCTATTGGGTTGGCAACAATATTGAGGTTTAGATCAATGTTTTGTGATATCGCAATATCGTTGTTGTCCGTCTCTTCAGATACCGCCTCAACTTTCAGCGTGTAGTTACCCGGGGTTAACGGCTTACCTAATGATGACTGCTCGACGAGTCTGAGACTATCGATCGCATCAGCCGTCGCTATCCAAGTATCACCCACCAGCGAAACCGTACCCACATCACTGGTTACATCAACACCATCCGGAACATCACTGATCTTCAGCGTTAACTCTTCAGTAATGTCCGTCAATGCAGCGACAATTCCAACTAAAGCGACTCCACTACTAGCGACCACTGATGAGCTGGTCGTAATGTTTCTCACATAGTTAAATGCCGGATCAATAGACAAGGTTGGCGCATTAGCGACTGGTGTCACTGCGATATTATAAACCACAGGGGCAGTTTCAATCGCGATACCAGAAGGGTTACCGCTGTCTTTGGCGATGACTTCCAATCCAATGCTATTGGTTGGAGACAAGCTCGCATCGAGGTAAACACCATTTGGACTGGTTGGCGTATCAATCAGTGCATTTAGGTCACTCAGAGTACCGACTAAGATAACCGAACCAGTGTTGTTGCCGTTGACCATCACCGTCGTCACTGCCGGAAGTGATACGTTCAATGTACCGTAATCTACAGTCAGCGTGACGGTCATGAGATCATCAGAAAATGTATCAACATAATCAGGGTCACTGACATTGATACCACTCAATAGCTGACCAACATCCTCGTCAATAACAGTGGTTACACTGTCACCATTAACAACAGGTGTATCGTTCACTCCATCGACAATCGCGGTAATCTCCGCAGTATCCGTTAAGAAGTCATTAGCGCCGTTGGTTGTACCATCATCTTCGACGGTATAGGTGAACTTAACGTTACCGTTGTATTCATCAGCCGCCGTAAATATCCAGTACGGGCCAGTAATCATAGCGTCATCAGCGCCACCTACGTTTTCGAAGCGCTGTAACTGACCTTGGCCTTCATCGAGCACCAGATTAGTCACGGTAATCGTGTCGTTTTCCGGATCGCTCGTCGCAGCAATTAAGTCTTCCTCTTTGATGATCAACTGGCCTTCTTCAAGGATGTTTCCTAAGTCAATGTCCGTTGCCACCAGCTGATCATTCACTTCCGTTACCACAACGCTGATTTCGCCAGTGTCTGTTAAGAAATCATTAACGCCGTTGGTTGTACCATCGTCCTCAACGGTATAAGTGAACTTAACATCACCGCTGTATTCGTTGGCTGCGGTAAATACCCAGTACGGGCCAGTAATCGTAGCGTCATCAGCACCGCCCACGTTCTCAAAGCGCTGTAATTGGCCCTGACCTTGATCGAGCACCAAGCTGTTCACAGTAATCGTGTCGTTTTCCGGATCAGTGGTTGCTGAAATCAGGTCTTCCTCTTTGATGATCAACTGACCTTCTTCAAGCATGGTGCCCAAATCAATATCCGATGCCACTGGCTGGTCATTGACTTCAGTAACTAAAAGGCTAATTTCAGCATTATCAGTTAAGAAATCATCCACACCGTTGGTGGTACCGTCATCAATGATGTCGTAATTGAACTTCACATCGCCATTGAAATCATTGGCTGCAATGAATATCCAGAATGGCCCCGTAATCGCTGCGTCATCAGCACCGCCAGCATTTTCATAGCGTGTAAGCTGACCTTGCCCTTGAGTAAGAGTCACACCGGTTACTGTGAGATTATGGTTTTCTAGATCAGAACTGGCTGCAATCAAGTCACTTTCAACAATCACGATTTGACCGTCTTCCGCAATCGAGCCTAAATCCACATCAGTCGCCACAGGAGCGTCATTCACTTCCGTCACCTTAATGGTAAACGTAGCTTGATTGGTTTGACCGGTATTCGGATCACCCGCGTCAATCAGACCGTTATTACCACCGTCATCGAGGGTCGCATTGATTGTGACTAAACCACTCTGGTTGAGGTAATTCTGATCTGGATCGGGTTTGAAAGTCACAGCTCCATTAGTCAATGCGGTATTGATGTCGGCTTCTTTACCGGTAATCACCAATGAGCCGTCAGGTTGCAATACAAACGTCACGTCAGGAGAGCTGGTAAACTCAAACACACCTTGTGCACCCGGCAGTGTTTGGTCGACTTTAAGCGTCAGTTCATACGGAGCATCTGGATTATCAAAGTTTGCGTCGACGTCGTAGATACTAAAGTTGTCGATGGCAACACTGATGTCTTCCGATGTTTCAATGTTCGTTACGTTCACAAAGATCGGTTGATCGTTAATAGGATCAATCACCAGATCGACATCGAAGCTGGTTGGCGTACCTAAGTATTCGGTGTTGTCAGCGTCAGTATCTACTGAACGTACCGTAATCTGCAGTGGACCATTGATACCCAGTACATTGCCTGTATCACTATTATGTTCTCCAGAATTGAATACGATCTTATCGAGCGACTGTGCAAGAACATCAAGTGTCCAAAGCTGCGTCGCCGGATCGTAGCTAGCCAATGTCGTGCCATCTGGATAGAAAATAGAAGCATCTTGAGGAACGCCCGCCACTTCAACTCGAAGCGTTTCGGGCGCATTCTCGGTATACGTCCCGCTTCCTGTTGCAGACAATTCTTTGTCCAAAATAGTCGCATTGATTTCGATATCAATGTTTTGGCCTTCATTGCCTGTCACAGAATCGGTTGGGTTGGTATCGACATCATCACCCACAGGGAGTACGTGGACCTCAAAGCTCGGCAACGTGCCTGCATTCGTAGGAACACCTAACAAAGACTCTTGAGTAAAGACTTCGACACCAAACTCAAAGGTACCACTGAAATCTTTCGGCGGTAAAACAGAGATCTCACTTAGATCAAATGACGTTGACACGCTAGGCGGTAATTGGACACTCCAGACTCCCCCACCATTATTCTTCACAGTAAAGTCTGAATTGTTGTCGACTCTGAATTGGAAACCATCCGGCACGTCAGTAAATTTGATCGAAACAAAGGATTCTGAACCATCTAAATCCGTCAAACCAATTGAGATCGGGCTAGTTCCAGACAATGAGATTTCTTGATCTTCGCTACCCGTAATTTCGATAACATCAGGGTCACTACCCGGCCCTGTGACAGACACGTCATCGACCACAGGAACGACTTCAAAGCTGACACTTGTAGAGAAAGTATCGGAGTCTGTTGCCGTACCCGCAGGAGAAGCAGGATCATTATAGGTTGCGGTATCTGTGACTGTACCGCTGACATTAACCTGCACTTGGTTAATATCATTACCCGCTGGGTAATTTTCGATTGCCCTAAAGAGCACGTTATCGAGTGCACCCGCTGCTATTTCAGCCTGATTAAACGTAACAGATGTGCCTAGTGAAGTACCCGTGTTGTCATAGAATGCACCTATAGAAGGGTCGTCCAACGTTAAAGTAATGGACGTAAACGCTTCTTGGCCGCCTTCGACGCCGGAAACCTGATCCGAAATGGTCGAATTGAAGTCGAGCTGAATATAGGTGTCTTCGTAACCCACCGGATCTTGCCCAGCTTGACCGTCGGTATCAACAGGATTAAAGGCATCATCAAGAGAACCCACGACATTCACCTCAATCGTTGGATCCGTCTCAGCATCTGGTGCGACTTTGATGATAACTTCAGTCACTAAAGTCTTCTCATCGCCAGATTGTAAATCTTTGGTCACTATGGTCAATGGCAACCTAAAGTCACCAGAGTAGTTTGGTGGCAGATTCAATAACAAACCCGATGAATCGACGGTTACGCCCTGTTCGACAGTCGTCTCGTAAACATATTTTCCGTTCACAAAGTCAACATCACTTGTTCCCGACAGGCTAATTGGGAATGATGTATTAGAATCTATAACCAGAGTGCCATCGATTATGACCGTCACTTGGTCGGTAGAATCGTCTCGACCAGTAAAGCTCAGAATACCGTTTAACGCCGCACCGAGATCAAGCTGAATATCTTCTACAGCATCGATAACGCTGTCTTGAACAATGGAGATCCCAGCTGCAACTTTATCCGGAGCAACGAGTACTTCAGGATAAGAAAGCGTTACCTCACCGGTGCGTTGCTCTTGGACGGACGTTTCATTGTTGGCATCTCCAGGATCTGACACTAAGGTATGAATCGTCATCTTGATATTATTAAAGTCCCCTGCCACGTCATCTGTATCATTGGCAGGGGTGAAATCTAATCCATTTGGCGCACTGACGCTAAAGGCATCTTCATTGGTCACAACCCATCGGCCACCACCTTCGTAAGAGGCACCCGTTACTAAAAGTTGCCCTAAAATATCATCCGACAAAGCGCTTCCGTCAGTGTTAGTCAGCTGAACAATCACTTCGTCAACTTGCTCTTCTACTGTGCTTAAATCCGTTTCTTGGTATCGGACGACGTATTCACCGTCCCAGATTTCATCTCCATTAGTATCCGTCGTTTGGTTATCACTGTTGGTTGTAAATTTAATTACGCCATTAGCGTCAGCCGTAATCGTAGTCAGATCTCCAGAGCCATCTTCGTTTGAAACAACAATCTTGTTGTCGGCATCTCCAGGCTCAACGACAGGCCGCACGACAACATTAATCGTACCGGTGATCGTCGCCGTTACAATGCCTTGCCCAGGGTTTGAAGCATCGACATATTCATGATCTCGCTCTTCAATCATTACCACAGTATCGAGTGTAAAATCAGCACTGGAATCTTGAGCTGGCGTTATTTGAATAAAGTTATTATTCAGCGCGATCTGAGTAAACTCTTCAGCAGTTTGACCGCTCTTCGGAGTAATCGTCAAAGTACCTGCTACTGCATTGTAAACCCAAGTTACATCGCCATTAACCACAACACTTTCAACATCCGTTGGAATGTCACTGATGACAATAGAAGTGAAATGCTCATCATCATCAATATAGTCAGTACCCTCTGGGTGCCAATCAATATTGATAGCAGTATCTTCATTCCCACGAGTCACTGTATTGTACGTCGCTGATGTATCGATTATAGGTTCGACTAGCACTCGAATTTCTTGATCAAACGTAAGCGTGTGACCATCATTCTCGGTCACAATCACTTTACCTTGGATGTGGATATTCTCTGTCGATGAGTCGACAGGTCGAATTCGAATGCCTGAGGTTTTACCTGCCTCAGTAATGTTCGCTTCGTAGATAGGTTTCGATAGATCAGGACTACCGCCCGGTCCAGTTTCGTAACCGACAAAGTTAAGATCGATCACCGTACCGTCGCCGTCTTCGAGAATAACGCCATCAGGAATACCCGAGAGGATAACGGTTATGGATTCTGAACCATCGTCAGGCAATGGGGTTTGATCTACAGCTGCCGGATCAGGTCTTCTTTCTCCAGATAACACAGTGAAGTCAAGCAGAGCAAAGTTATCACCGTTTTGACTTTCTTGAATCGTGGTTTGAACGCCGGTTATGCCACCTTCGTCAAACGTCGTCCAATCTGTACCATTGGTCCCACCATAAGGCGTGTCGGCAACACCTTTGACCTCGACGTTGACCGTCTTAGTACCCAGTATTTCTTCATCGACTTGCGCACCTGAAGAAAGGTTCGCGGTGTCTTTAACCACACCGGTGACATCGAAAGTAAAATCCACATTGCTGTGTTTGGTTGGAACAACTTCCACGTTAGCCAAATCGGAATACGCAATTTCTTGGTAATCAACGCCATTGATCGTGATGGTCGGAACGACTGTCGTGGTACCTAAAAAGTAAAGTACCGCGCCTTCAGTAACATTACTGATGCGCACAAACAGTTCTTCAGAACTGTCAGAATCGACCGAACCTGTCATGGTGATGACTTCGTCTAGCGTGAACGCGTCTTTATTGTCCAAAGGACCAATGTAATCAGGGTTATCGATGTTGTCTTCGTTGATCTGGATACGACTCACACTGAATTTGCCCGGGTCGGCGTCAGCAGTGACATCAATAATGATATTTTGCTCTACAGAACGAGCGGTCGTCTTATCGTTTGCTCCACCGTTGGCTGAGTCATCGTATGGGTTAAGCGTCTCTTCCGTAATTGCCGTCGCTTTGAACTCAATCTGCCCTGAGAAGTTATCAATAGGGTTAACTACGGTGCTATTGATATCAGCAGATGCGATGATATAAACACCATTAACTGGCGTCAGCACTGTGCCATTTTGGTCAAGCAGCTCAAACTTCCCGTCGCCTTGGACAGCTTCAAGTTCATAGGTAATCGTCTCAGTATTACTGCTATCTTGCGACTGTGCATTCAACTGCAAAGTGACATTGTCTTCATCTTCGTTCAGTTGATACTGATACGTGCTACTGGTGTCATCCCAAGTCGCAATATCAGCTACAGCTTCAATCTCAATTCTGAAGTTTGAATTAACAGTGTGATCCGTACTGCCATTTTTCTCAATTTCAAGCTCATAACGAACTCGCCCACCAGTTTCATCCGAACTAGCGTGTTGGTCCGGAACAAAGAACAGGTTATCTATCGTCGCGATAGTTTGTCTTGGTTCATTCGGGTTTGGAGCAAAGCTTTGTTCGAGTGGAGGAGAACCAAATATAATGCTCCCATTTGACTCAGGCACTAATTCAATGTACTTAGCGCTAACACTATCAAAGTAATAGAAAGTACCTTGGTGACTGTCACCTCCGTTCGGGCTTTTAATCGTCAACTGCCCAATAGATTCAGCGTTATCTTGGTCATACAGATTAACTTGCAGCGCAACTTGCGCTGGTGCATCAGGCAAATCAATCTGGTTATCTTGAACATTCTCAAAAGTCGGCTCATCGCCTGTTGCGTAAGGTATGGTTGAGTCTCTACCCGCATCCTCGAAGGTCGTCACTTTCAGCGCAATTCTTGTAGAATCCCTATCAGTAATCGTAATATCTAACGGTGTTTCAGAGGTGTCTAAATCGCCATC
Organism: Vibrio sp. QJM3NY_26; assembly: GCF_057786005.1. Classification (NCBI taxonomy): domain Bacteria; kingdom Pseudomonadati; phylum Pseudomonadota; class Gammaproteobacteria; order Vibrionales; family Vibrionaceae; genus Vibrio; species Vibrio sp. QJM3NY_26. The sequence goes on from NZ_CM173515.1 coordinate 2,008,951, forward strand.
CGTCGCAATCACGTTAATCGAGAAGTCGATAGTGTCTAGGCCGTCATGATCGAGATAGCCGTTAGCTTTGAATTCGACCTCACCATTTGAGTTGATGCGTAAAGTACCAAGCTGCCTTTCCTGAGTACCACCATTGCCATCATCGGTTTGCTCATAAACGCGGATAATTCGACTTCCGCTTTGAAGATTCAATGCGTCACTATAATCAGTCGCATTACCTCTTTGGAAAACAATATCTGCACCATTATTTGAGATACCCTCAATTCGACTCAGTACCGCACCATCAGCCCCCACATCCGTCGCATTAGCAAACATGTCGACTTTAGAGTTGTTGTAACCCTGCCCTTCAAGACGAGTAATCGATTGAGTTGTCACCAACGGAACATCATCAGTAACCGTGATTTTTAGATCGATCGCGTTTGATTGGTCTTGATCAAAATCTTCAGCCACGACCGAGAAATCAAGTTCGATGTTATTTTCGTCGGCACCATCAGGGTGTTCAAGCGGTTTAAACAATTCAAATTGATAGCTGTTATCTGACGTATCAAAAATAATCTCGAAAACAGGCACTTGACCTGTGGCAGTTTGAGCAACGTAAGTAAACGTACTGCCTGATACAGAAACAGGTAACCACTCTAAGCTTTCGCCGTCTGAAGTTAAGCCACTAAGCACTAGGTCTTCATCAACAAGCTCATACTTCACAACGCCATCGGCACCTTCATCGACTGTGAACAATCCATTGATGATGGTGTCTTCAGATTGATCGGAACCAATGCCAGTAAGATCGTCTTCATCAACAACCGTTTCACCAGTCGGCGCCGTCATTGCCGGTACATCATCAATAACTTCGATGGGTAATTTATACTGGTTGGAATCATCACCATCACTGTCAACAGCCACTACATCAAAGGAGATAGGCAGCTTATTTCTCGCCTCTGAGCTAGGCTCATGATCTAGAGGACCAAGTAAGGTAAATGTGTATGACCCATCGTTACCCAAAGCAAGAGTAAAAATCGGTGTTCCACTTGTGGTGGTTCCTTGATAGGTGGTTGTGTTCGCTGCTCCAGAGATCTCAGTAATCGAAATTGCTTCACCACTTGAGGTAAGCGTAGTTTCTAGAGTCGCTATATTACGTAGTTCGTAAACCTCGACTTGATCTGCACCTTCTGTGGTTACAAACGAACCCGTCGCTTGGGCCAGAGTGCCCAAATCATCTTCATCAACCACAAACGTACTGGCGCCGGTGGTGTCAGTAATGGTTGGTACATCATCAGTAATGGTCACCGTAAGAGGCTTCACCGCTGAATCAGTGTTGTCTTTGTCGACGGCTATAACTGGCAAGGTGAAGATTTGATCATTGTTACCTTGTACAGGCAGGTGATCTAACTCTTCCAACAAGGTGAATGTGTACTCTCCTAGAACCACGCTGCTAAACGTGATGGTAAAGATATCCGTTTGGACACCGCCGCTTTCAACGTAACCAATATAATTATCGCTGTTCAGAGGATCTTCTTTTAGCTGAACCACCAAACCGTCCGCTTTCAGATCGCCAGACGTGTTGAACTGAGTGGCATCAATGCGGAAGTAGCTAACATCATCACTTCCTACTGTGAAAGTAATGATTTCAGTTTGGCTCACAGGTAAGCCCGGTGAAGAACCATCAATCAAGTTTGCTTCAGCCAACGCGACAGTCGGTACGGTGTCGATAGTTGGTGGCGCGCCATCGGCAATAGTTAACGTCACTGTAGATGTCACGATATCGCCATCTTTATCTTCAGATGTCACCGTAATGGTCTTGACGATATCGCCACCTGAGTGGTCTAGATTGCGGTTAGGTTCAAAACGTACATCACCTTCGAGTGTGATAAACAAAGAACCTTCTGCAAATACAAATTCTTGCTCACCCGTGTCGGTTTGTACCAAGGCTGTTTCAGCTTGATTGTCATACACAAACTTAGTGATTGTCGCGCCATCTGCACTTTGCACAGGCATCACATCAAAGACTGTTGTAGTTGGTGTTCCTGTGGTTGGCTCAGTGATGTTTAGCGCACCTGACTGCATCAGCTGAACATCATCAGTAATGGTGACAGTCAGCGGCTTAGACGTTGAAATATCACCATCGGTATCTTCTGCGTAAACAGAAAGATCAAAGCTCAGATCGTTATTTCCTAAACCATCAACATGGTCTAAACGCTCAAGCAGAGTAAATGTGTATTGACTCGGGTTCGTATCATCAAAATCTAGAGTAAAGATAACTTTCTCAACACCCGAACCATCAGTAGTAAATGCAATGTAGTCGCTAGAATTTACAGGGTCTTCACGCAAACTCAGTGACAAACCATCCGACTTCAACGCGCCGTTGGTATTGAACAACCCTATTTCCACCACTATTTCAGCAATATCATCACTGCTTGCAAGTGAAGTAATGGTTTGAGTCATACTCACAGGGTTTACACTAGGCGTCGAACCATCCGCAAGTAAGCTTTCTGACAATGCCACACCCGGCACAACGTCGATTGTTGGCCCATCACCATCAACAATGGTGAGCGTAACCGTCGACGAAAAGATATCGTTATCAAAGTCTGAAGACGTGAACACAATCGATTTAACAATGTTCCCTGCAGAGTGATCAAGGTTTCGATTAGGCTCAAACCTTACGTCACCATCTAATGTCACAAACAGTGAACCTTCAGTGAAAACAAACTCTTGTTCGCCACTGATGTTCTGATTCAGAGTAATTGGAGAACCGCCGTCATACGTGAACTGCGTAATGTTCGCGCCGTCTGCACTTGGTATTGGCATCACATCAACGGTAGTTGTTGTTGGAGTACCAAAATTTGGCTCGGTAATGGTTAAGAAGCCATCTTGCATTTGCTGGATGTCATCTTCTATCGTAACCACCACATCGCGCTTTGTTGACTCAGAATCATCGGTATCAACAGCATAGATAGGTAAGCGGAAAGTAAGGTCGTTGTTGAGCACGCCATCAAGGTGATCAAGCGCCTCAATCAATGTAAATGTAAACTGAGCTTTGTTTGCACTATCAAAGCTAATGGTAAATACATCGGTAACGTTACCCATACCATCATCGGTATAACCAATGTAGTCACCAGCAGAAGAAGGATCTTCTTTTAGTTGAACAACAAGACCACTTGATTTCAACAGATCGCCAGGATTGAATTCGTTGGTCGCAATTCTAAAGTGACTAAAATCATCACTTCCTTCGGTGTAAGTGATTGTATGAGTCGAACTTACCGGAGAACCAGTTGGCGTAGAGCCATCCGCTAGGTTGACTTCCGATAAGTTAACATCTGGAACCACGTCAATAACGGGATCGATACCGTCTTTGATCGTTAAGGTGACATCCGCGGTATCTGTATCGTTATCAAAATCACTGGTGGTGACGACAATCGTTCTTACAATGTCGCCGGATGAATGGTCAAGATCTCGGCTCGGTTCAAAACGAACCTCCCCTTCAATGGTGATGTACAGTAAGCCGTCGGTTACGGTAAAGACTTGTTCTGTAGAGATGCTTGGGTCTAACGTTACAGCTGTGCCACCATCATAAGTAAACTGTGTCACTTTCGCGCCATCAGCACTCTGCGTTGGCATAACATCAATGATTGGCGTCGTTGGTGGCGTACCCGATGCCAAATCAGCTAATGAAGGCTCAGTGATACTCAAGGTACCATCTTGAACACCTTGTACGTCATCGGTGATCGCAACCGTCATTGGCGACATTGCAGAATCATCACCATCCGCATCAACCGCTAACACAGGGACATCGAAGCTTAGTATATTGTTTTGTAATCCATCGACATGATCTAACGCTTCAAGCAGTGTGAACGTGTATTGCCCTAAATTGCTCGTCGAGAAGCTGATCGTGAAGACGTTGGTTTCTACGTTAGAACCGTCTTTCACGAAACCAATGTAATTACCGGAATCTGCTGGTTGCTCTTTTATCTGAACATCAAGACCATTCGATTTCAAAGCTCCTGAAATATTGAACTGCGTAGGGTCAATTCTGAAATGGCTTACGTCGTCACTACCCACTGTGTAAGTAATGGTTTGTGTCATCGTTACTGGGTTGCCCGTTGGCACAGAGCCATCAGCCAGATCCACTTCAGATAACGTAATTCCGGGAACAAGGTCGATTGTAGGAAGGTCACCATCGATAATCTTCAGCGTCACAGTCGATGAGACAATATCGCCATCGAGGTCAACAGACGTCACCTCAATAGACTTGGTAATATCACCCCCAGCATGATTTTGATTACGTACTGGTTCGAAACGTATCTCACCTTCCGTCGTAATAAATACTGAACCCTCAGTGAAGACAAACTCTTGTTCACCATTAACATTTTGATTGAGGTTTTCTGCGCTGTTCCCCTCAAAAACGAATGAGGTAACTTTCGCCCCATCAGCGCTTTGTTTCGGCATCACATCAATAACATTCGACGTTTCTACACTCGCAGCGGGCTCACGACTAGTTATTGTACCGCCTTGCATCAATTGCACGTCATCACCAATAGTCACGCCAAGCTGAGAAACTAACGAGTCATCGCCATCACTATCAACCGCATACACTGGCAGATCAAAGCTTAAATCGTTGTTGCCACGCGCGTCTTGATGATCCAGAGCTTCGATTAAAGTAAAGGTGTATTCGCCTAAGGTTGCGGCGTTGAAGTCCAGTGTAAATACCGTTGTCTCTACATTAGACGAACTGGTAGTAAAACCGATGTACTGACCAGAACCTTGAGGATCTTCACGCAGTTCGACCGCTAAGCCATTCGATTTAAGTGCATCGTTGGTATTGAACTCGGTTGGTTCTAGGCGGAAACGAACCACATCGTCACTTTGGTTGGTAAAAGTAATCGTCTCCGTTTGACTAACCGCACTACCACTTGGCGCAGAACCATCAGCTAGGTTTGTTTCTGAAAGCGTAACGCTTGGTACCGCATCGATAATTGGAATATCACCATCGGTAATGGTCAGCGTAACGGTTGAAGTCACAGGATCGTTATCAAAATCACTTGAAGTCACCACTATCGACTTCACGATGTCTTCGCTGGCAGAGTGGTCAAGGTCACGATTCGGTTCAAAGCGTACTTCCCCTTCAAGAGTGATAAACAGCTCACCTTCTGTGAAACTGAACTGCTGCTCGCCTGAAATACTTTGATCCAGTGTGTTTACGACGCCGTCATAAGTGAACTGAGTGATCGTCGCACCATCGGCACTCTGATTTGGCATCACATCAATGGTATTGGTTGTGATTGTTCCGTCTGCAAGATTCGGCTCAATGATATCTAACGTACCATCTTGCATGATTTGGACATCATCACCAATGGTCACGTTAAGTTGAGATACCAGAGAATCATCACCATCGCTGTCTACCGCATAAACGGGTAGATCAAAGCTCAGATCGTTATTATCTAAACCATCCACATGGTCTAACGCTTCAAGCAGAGTAAAAGTGAACTCACCTAGTGTGGTCGTAGAAAAGCCAATGGTGAAGACAGGAACTTCAGTATTCGAGCCATCAATAATAAAACCGATATAAGTGCCCGGGTTAGCAGAATCTTCTTTTATCTCAACTGCAAATCCGTTCGATTTTAGTGCACCGCCCGCATTGAATTCAGTAGGTTCAATACGGAAACTCGCTACATCATCACTTTGGTTGGTGAAAGTAATTGTCTCGGTTTGACTTACTGCACTTCCGCTTGGTGCAGAGCCATCAGCAAGGTTGGTTTCGGATAATGTTACAGGTGGGATCAAATCTATCGTTGGGTTTTGACCATCAGTAATGGTCAGCGTCACTGTTGAGGTCAGTACGTCATTGTCTGAATCGCTTGAGGTCACCACTATCGATTTGACGATGTCTTCGTTAACCGTGTGGTCTAGATTACGGTCTGGCTCAAAGCGCACGTCACCTTGAAGAGTGATGAACAACTCACCTTCTGTGAAGCTAAATTGCTGCTCACCATTGTCAGTTTGATCCAGAGTGCGAACTTGCCCGTCATAAGTAAACTGAGTGATCGTCGCGCCATCGGCACTTTGCTCTGGCATCACATCAATGGTATTCGTTGTGATTGTGCCGTCTGCAAGATTTGGTTCAGTGATATCTAAGGTACCATCCTGCATGATTTGGACATCATCACCGATGGTTACGTTAAGCTGAGACGCCAACGAATCATCGCCATCGCTATCAACGGCGTAAACGGGTAGATCAAAGCTCAGATCATTATTTGCCAAGCCATCTACATGGTCTAACGCTTCAAGTAAGGTGAAGGTGTATTGACCTAAATTGGTATCCGAAAAACTAATCGTGAACACGTTAGTTTCAACGTTCGAACCATCAGTAACATAACCGATGTAGCCGCCCGGCGTGGTTGGATCGGCTTTCAGTTCGACTGCCAGGCCGTTTGATGTCAAAGCACCACCGACGTTGAACTCAGTCGGTTCAATACGGAAACTTGTTACATCATCACTTTGATTGGTAAAGGTAATGGTTTGAGTTGAACTAACCACGCTGCCACTTGGCGCAGAGCCGTCACTCAAATTCGTTTCTGACAAGTTCACAGTTGGGACATTATCAATGGTCGGGATATCACCATCGGTAATGGTCAACGTAACCGTTGAGGTCAGCACATCGTTATCGGAGTCGCTAGATGTCACCACGATCGATTTCACGATGTCTTCGCTTAGCGTGTGGTCTAGATTACGATTAGGTTCGAAACGAACGTCACCTTGAAGCGTGATGAACAGTTCACCTTCCGTGAAGCTAAACTGCTGCTCACCATTGTCATTTTGGTCAAGCGTTCGAAGTTGGCCATCATAAGTGAATTGCGTCACAGTTGCGCCATCAGCGCTTTGATTCGGCATTACATCGAAAATACTGGTTGTTACCGTACCATCAGCAAGATTTGGTTCAACGATATCTAACTTACCGTCTTGCATGATTTGAACATCATCGCCAATGGTCACGCCAAGCTGAGAAACTAACGAATCATCGCCATCACTATCAACCGCATACACAGGTAGATTAAAGCTTAAATCGTTGTTGCCACGCGCATCTTGATGATCCAGAGCTTCGATTAAAGTAAATGTGTATTCACCTAAGGTTCCGGAGTTAAAGTCCAACGTAAATACTGTCGTCTCCACGTTAGACGAACTGGTAGTAAATCCGATGTACTGACCAGAACCTTGAGGATCTTCACGCAGTTCGACCGCTAAACCATTCGATTTAAGTGCATCGTTAGTATTGAACTCGGTTGGTTCTAAACGGAAGCGAACCACATCATCACTTTGGTTGGTGAAAGTAATCGTCTCCGTTTGACTAACCGCACTACCACTTGGCGCAGAACCATCCGCTAAATTTGTTTCTGAGAGCGTAACGCTTGGCACTGCATCGATGGTTGGAATATCACCATCGGTAATGGTCAGCGTAATGGTTGAAGTCACCGGATCATTATCGAAATCACTTGAAGTCACCACAATCGACTTCACGATATCTTCACTCACTGAGTGGTCTAGGTCGCGGTTCGGCTCAAAGCGCACTTCCCCTTCAAGAGTGATAAACAGCTCACCTTCTGTGAAACTGAACTGCTGCTCGCCTGAAATACTTTGATCCAGTGTGTTTACGACACCGTCATAAGTGAACTGAGTGATCGTCGCGCCATCGGCACTTTGGTTTGGCATGACATCAATAGTGTTGGTTGTCACCGTACCATCGGCCAAATTTGGTTCAACGATATCTAATGTGCCATCTTGCATGATTTGGACATCATCACCAATGGTCACATTAAGCTGAGACACCAATGAATCGTCACCGTCCGTATCTACCGCATAAACAGGAAGATCGAAACTCAGATCGTTGTTATCTAGACCATCCACATGGTCTAACGCTTCAATTAGAGTAAAGGTGTATTCGCCTAGTGTGGTCGTAGAGAAACTAATGGTGAATACAGGAACTTCAGTATTCGAGCCATCGGTAATAAAACCGATGTAAGTTCCCGGATTAGCAGAGTCTTCTTTTATCTCGACCGCAAAGCCATTCGATTTCAGTACTCCACCCAAATTGAACTCGGTTGGCTCAATACGGAAACTCGCCACATCATCACTTTGATTGGTAAAGGTGATGGTCTCAGTTTGACTGACTGCGCTGCCGCTTGGCGCTGAGCCATCCGTGAGATTAGTTTCAGACAAAGTAACGCTTGGCACCGCATCAATAGTTGGAATATCACCATCGGTAATGGTGAGAGTTACTGTTGAAGTCAGTACGTCATTGTCTGAATCGCTTGAGGTCACCACTATCGACTTGACGATGTCTTCGCTAGCCGTGTGGTCTAGATTACGATTGGGTTCGAAGCGCACTTCACCTTCAAGAGTGATGAACAACTCACCTTCCGTGAAGCTAAATTGCTGCTCACCATTGTCAGTTTGATCCAGAGTTCGAACTTGCCCGTCATAAGTAAACTGAGTGATCGTCGCGCCATCGGCACTTTGCTCTGGCATCACATCAATGGTATTCGTTGTGATTGTGCCGTCAGCAAGATTTGGCTCAGTGATATCAAACGTACCATCTTGCATGATTTGAACATCATCACCGACGGTTACGTTAAGCAGAGACACCAGTGAATCATCACCATCGCTGTCGACCGCATAAACCGGCAGGTCAAAGCTCAGATCGTTATTTGCAAGGCCATCCGCATGGTCTAATGCTTCAAGTAAGGTGAAGGTGTATTGACCTAAGTTAGTATCTGAGAAGCTAATCGTGAATACGTTGGTTTCAACGTTCGAACCGTCAGTAACATAACCAATGTAACCACCCGGCGTGGTTGGATCGGCTTTCAGCTCAACCGCCAATCCATTTGATGTGAGAGCACCGCCAACATTGAACTCCGTTGGTTCAATGCGGAAACTTGTCACATTATCACTTTGAGTGGTAAAGGTAATGGTTTGAGTTGAACTCACCGCGCTTGCATTTGGTGCAGAGCCTTCACTCAGATTAGTTTCAGACAAGTTCACAGTTGGAACATTATCAATGGTTGGGATATCGCCATCCGTGATGGTTAGCGTTACCGTTGAAGACACAAGATCGCTATCGGAATCACTTGAGGTTACGGCTATCGACTTAACGATATCACCACTAGTATGGTCTAGGTTACGATTTGGTTCGAAACGAATATCACCTTGAAGAGTGATAAACAATGAACCGTCAGCTACCACAAACTTCTGCTCACCCGTATCGTTTTGGTCAAGCGTTAATACCGCCCCACCATCGTAAGTAAACTGAGTTATCGTCGTACCATCAGCACCTTCTTCATCAAGTACATTAACGGTAGCTGTCGTCGGCGTACCTGCAGCTAAATCTGCAACAGTTGGCTCTTCAATAGTGAGAGAGTCATTAACCATCACTTGAATATCATCAGTGATAGTGACATTTAACGGAGACATCAGTGAATCATCGCCGTCACTGTCTACCGCATAAACGGGTAAATCAAAACTGAGGTCATTGTTGCCACGGGCATCTTGATGATCCAAAGCCTCAAGCAAAGTGAAGGTATATTCACCTAATGTGGTGCTAGAAAAACTCAGTGTAAATACCGTGGTTTCGACATTCGTCGCACTGGTCGTAAAACCAATGTAATTACCCGAACCTTGTGGGTCTTCTCGCAACTCAACGGCTAAACCGTTCGATTTAAGATCATCGTTAGTATTGAACTCTGTTGGCTCAATACGGAAACGAACAACGTCATCACTTTGGTTGGTGAACGTGATGGTTTGAGTCGAACTTACCGCGCTGGCACCTGGATCAGAGCCATCACTCAGATTCGTTTCAGAGAGGATAACGCTTGGAATAACGTCAATTGTAGGGTTATCACCATCGGTAATGGCCAGCGTTACAGTAGAAGTCAGAGAGTCGTTATCGAAGTCACTTGAAGTCACCACTATCGATTTCACGATATCTTCGCTCACCGAGTGGTCTAGGTCGCGGTTCGGCTCAAAGCGCACTTCACCTTCAAGGGTGATAAACAGCTCGCCTTCCGTGAAGCTGAACTGCTGTTCGCCAATGTCATTTTGGTCAAGCGTTCGTAGTTGACCGTCATAAGTGAACTGAGTGATCGTCGCGCCATCGGCACTTTGGTTTGGCATGACATCAATAGTGTTGGTTGTCACCGTACCATCGGCCAAATTTGGTTCAACGATATCTAATGTGCCATCTTGCATGATTTGGACATCATCACCAATGGTCACGTTAAGTTGAGACACCAGTGAATCATCATCATCGCTATCTACCGCATAAACGGGCAAATCAAAGCTCAGATCGTTATTAGCTAGGCCATCTGTATGGTCTAGCGCTTCAATTAGAGTAAAGGTGTATTCACCTAGCGTCGTTGCCGAGAAGCCAATGCTGAAGACAGGCACTTCAGTGCCCGAGCCATTGGTAATAAAACCGATGTAAGTACCCGGATTAGCAGAGTCTTCTTTTATCTCGACCGCAAAACCATTCGATTTTAGTGCACCGCCCACATTGAACTCTGTTGGTTCAATACGGAAGTTAGTCACATCATCACTTTGATTAGTGAAAGTAATCGTCTCAGTCTGACTGACTGCACTGCCGCTTGGAGTTGAGCCATCCGTAAGATTGGTTTCAGACAAAGTAACGCTTGGCACTGCATCAATGGTTGGGATATCACCATCGGTAATGGTGAGAGTAACAGTTGAAGTCAATACGTCATTGTCTGAATCACTTGAGCTCACCACAATCGACTTCACGATGTCTTCGCTAGCCGTGTGGTCTAAATTACGATTGGGTTCGAAGCGCACTTCACCTTCAAGAGTGATGAACAACTCACCTTCCGTGAAGCTAAATTGCTGCTCACCATTGTCATTTTGGTCGAGTGTTATTGCCGTCCCGCCGTCGTAAGTAAACTGAGTGATCGTCGCGCCGTCAGCGCTTTGCTCAGGCATCACATCGATGGTGTTAGTTGAAACAGTGCCATCAGCAAGGTTTGGCTCAGTGATATCAAACGTACCACCTTGCATGATTTGAACATCATCACCGATGGTTACGTTAAGCTGAGACACCAGTGAATCATCACCATCGCTGTCAACTGCATAAACCGGCAGATCAAAGCTCAGATCGTTATTTGCAAGGCCATCCGCATGGTCTAATGCTTCAAGTAAAGTGAAGGTGTATTGGCCTAGCGTACTCGTAGAGAAGGCAATCGTGAATACTGGCACTTCAGCGCCCGAGCCATTGGTAATAAAACCGATGTAGGTACCCGGATTAGCAGAGTCTTCTTTTATCTCGACCGCAAAACCATTCGATTTTAGTGCTCCACCCACATTAAACTCGGTTGGTTCAATGCGAAAACTGGTCACATCATCACTTTGATTGGTGAATGTAATTGTCTCAGTCTGACTTACTGCACTGCCGCTTGGTGAAGACCCATCACTCAGATTCGTTTCCGACAAGTTCACAGTTGGAACATTATCAATGGTTGGGATATCACCATCAGTAATGGTCAACGTGACGGTTGAAGTCAGCACATCGTTATCGGAATCGCTAGACGTCACCACGATTGATTTAACGATGTCTTCGTTAAACGTATGGTCTAGATTGCGATTGGGCTCAAAACGGACTTCACCTTGAAGCGTGATGAACAACTCTCCTTCCGTGAAGCTAAACTGCTGCTCACCATTATCATTTTGGTCAAGCGTTCGAAGCTGACCATCATAAGTGAATTGAGTGATCGTCGCGCCATCGGCACTTTGATTTGGCATCACATCAATGGTGGTGGTTGTCACAGTGCCATCGGCAAGATTTGGCTCGATGATATCTAACGTACTATCTTGCATGATTTGAACATCATCGCCGATAGTGACATTTAACGGAGACATCAGTGAATCATCGCCATCACTGTCTACCGCATAAACAGGTAAATCAAAGCTAAGATCGTTGTTGCCACGGGCATCTTGGTGGTCCAACGCTTCAAGCAAAGTGAAGGTATATTCACCTAATGTTGTGCTAGAGAAAGTCAGCGTAAATACTGTGGTTTCTACATTCGTCGCACTAGTAGTAAAACCAATGTAGTCACCCGACCCTGCCGGGTCTTCACGTAACTCAACGGCTAAACCGTTCGATTTAAGATCATCGTTAGTATTGAACTCCGTTGGTTCAATACGGAAACGAACCACATCATCACTTTGATTGGTGAACGTGATGGTTTGAGTCGAGCTTACCGCGCTGCCACTTGGAGCAGAGCCATCACTCAGATTAGTTTCAGAAAGGGTAACGCTTGGAATAACGTCAATCGTAGGGTTGTCACCATCAGTGATTGTCAGCGTTACGGTTGAAGTCAGAGAGTCGTTATCGAAGTCATTTGAAGTGACCACAATCGACTTCACGATGTCTTCATTAACTGAGTGGTCTAGGTCGCGGTTCGGCTCAAAGCGCACTTCACCTTCAAGAGTGATAAACAATTCGCCTTCTGTGAAGCTGAATTGCTGTTCGCCATTGTCATTTTGGTCAAGCGTTCGTAGCTGACCATCATAAGTAAACTGAGTGAGCGTCGCACCATCGGCACTTTGATTTAGCATCACATCAATGGTATTGGTTGTGACTGTGCCGTCGGCAAGATTTGGCTCGATGATATCTAACGTACCATCTTGCATGATCTGAACATCATCACCGATGGTCACATTCAGTTGAGCCACCAATGAATCATCGCCATCCGTATCAACCGCATAAACAGGAAGATCAAAGCTCAGGTCGTTGTTGTCTAAACCGTCCACATGGTCTAACGCTTCAAGTAAGGTAAAGGTGTATTCGCCTAATGTTGTTGCCGAGAAACTAATGGTGAACACTGGGATTTCAGTGTTCGAACCATCGGTAATAAAACCGATGTAAGTGCCCGGATTAGCAGAGTCTTCTTTTATCTCGACCGAAAAGCCATTCGATTTCAGTACTCCACCCACATTGAACTCGGTTGGCTCAATACGGAAACTCGCCACATCATCACTTTGACTAGTGAAAGTAATCGTCTCAGTTTGGCTTACTGCACTGCCGCTAGGCGCAGAGCCGTCACTTAAGTTAGTTTCCGAAAGCGTAACGCTTGGCACTACATCAAGGGTTGGGATATCACCATCGGTAATGGTCAGCGTCACTGTGGAGGTCAGTACGTCATTGTCTGAATCGCTTGAGGTCACCACTATCGATTTGACGATGTCTTCGTTAACCGTGTGGTCTAGATTACGGTTTGGCTCAAAGCGCACTTCACCTTCAAGAGTGATGAACAACTCACCTTCCGTGAAGCTAAATTGCTGCTCACCATTGTCATTTTGGTCGAGTGTTATTGCCGTCCCGCCGTCGTAAGTAAACTGAGTGATCGTCGCGCCATCGGCACTTTGCTCTGGCATCACATCAATGGTATTGGTGCTCACCGTGCCATCTGCAAGGTTGGGCTCAGTGATATCTAAGGCACCGCCCTGCACAATTTGAACATCATCACCAATGGTTACATTTAATTGAGACACGAGTGAATCATCACCATCGCTATCGACAGCGTAAACAGGAAGATCAAAGCTCAAGTTATTATTCAACAAGCCATCAGCATGGTCTAACGCTTCAAGCAAGGTGAATGTGTATTGGCCCAAGTTAGTATCTGAGAAGCTAATCATAAACACGTTGGTTTCAACGTTCGAGCCATCAGTCACAAAACCGATGTAACCGCCCGGTGTGGTTGGGTCAGCTTTCAGTTCAACGGCCAATCCACTTGATGTCAAAGCACCACCAACATTGAACTCAGTCGGTTCAATACGGAAACTGGTCACATCATCACTTTGAGTGATGTAAGTAATAGTTTGAGTGGAGCTCACTGCGCTACCACTTGGCGCAGAGCCATCATTCAGATTAGTTTCAGAAAGAGTAACGCTTGGCACCGAATCAATGGTTGGGATATCACCATCGGTAATGGTCAGCTTTACTGTTGCAGTCAGCACATCGTTATCAGAATCGCTTGACGTCACCACGATCGATTTCACGATGTCTTCGCTCAGCGTATGGTCTAGATTGCGATTCGGCTCGAAGCGCACTTCACCTTGAAGCGTGATGAACAGTTCGCCTTCCGTGAAGCTAAACTGCTGCTCACCATTGTCATTTTGGTCAAGCGTTCGAAGTTGGCCATCATAAGTGAACTGAGTGATCGTCGCGCCATCGGCACTTTGAGCTGGCATCACATCGAAAATGCTAGTTGTTACCGTGCCATCAGCAAGATTTGGTTCAACGATATCTAACGTACCGTCTTGCATGATTTGAACATCATCGCCGATGGTGACGTTTAACGGAGACATCAATGAATCATCACCATCACTGTCTACCGCATAAACAGGTAAATCAAAGCTAAGCTCGTTGTTGCCACGGGCATCTTGGTGGTCTAACGCTTCGATGAGCGTGAACGTGTATTCGCCTAATGCCCCAGAATTAAAGCTTAATGTGAATACTGTAGTTTCTATGTTTGTGGCACTGGTCGTAAAACCAGTATAGTCACCCGACCCTACCGGCTCTTCACGTAACTCAACGGCTAGACCGTTCGATTTAAGATCATCGTTAGTATTGAACTCTGTTGGCTCAATACGGAAACGAACCACATCATCACTTTGATTGGTAAAAGTAATGGTCTGGGTTGAACTGACTGCACCGGCGCTTGGCGCAGAACCATCAACCAAGTTTGTTTCTGAGAGCGTAACGCTTGGCACCGCATCGATGGTTGGAATATCACCATCAGTAATGGTTAACGTAACGGTTGAAGTCAGAGAATCGTTATCGAAATCGCTTGAGGTAACGACAATCGACTTCACGATGTCTTCGCTAACGGAATGGTCTAGATCGCGATTAGGTTCAAAGCGCACTTCACCTTCAAGGGTGATAAACAATTCGCCTTCTGTGAAGCTGAATTGCTGTTCGCCATTGTCATTTTGGTCAAGCGTTCGTAGCTGACCATCATAAGTAAACTGAGTGAGCGTCGCACCATCGGCACTTTGATTTGGCATCACATCAATGGTATTGGTTGTGACTGTGCCGTCGGCAAGATTTGGCTCGATGATATCTAACGTACCATCTTGCATGATTTGAACATCATCACCGATGGTCACATTCAGTTGAGCCACCAATGAATCATCGCCATCCGTATCAACCGCATAAACAGGAAGATCAAAGCTCAGGTCGTTGTTGTCTAAACCGTCCACATGGTCTAACGCTTCAAGTAAGGTAAAGGTGTATTCGCCCAATACACTCGTAGAGAAGCTAATGGTGAATACTGGAACTTCAGTGTTAGAACCGTTGGTAATAAAGCCTATGTAAGTGCCCGGATTAGCAGAGTCTTCTTTTATCTCGACCGCAGCTCCGTTCGATTTTAGTGCTCCACCCACATTGAACTCGGTTGGCTCAATGCGGAAGTTTGCTACATCATCACTTTGATTGGTAAAGGTGATGGTCTCAGTTTGACTGACTGCGCTGCCGCTTGGTGCTGAGGCGTCACTAAGGTTGGTTTCAGACAGAGTAACGCTAGGCACTGCATCAATGGTTGGGATATCACCATCGGTAATGGTCAGCGTCACTGTGGAGGTCAGTACGTCATTGTCTGAATCGCTTGAGGTCACCACTATCGATTTGACGATGTCTTCGTTAACCGTGTGGTCTAGATTACGGTTTGGCTCAAAGCGCACGTCACCTTGAAGAGTGATGAACAACTCACCTTCTGTGAAGCTAAATTGCTGCTCACCATTGTCAGTTTGATCCAGAGTTCGAACTTGCCCGTCAGAAGTAAACTGAGTGATCGTCGCGCCATCGGCACTTTGCTCTGGCATCACATCAATGGTATTCGTTGTGATTGTGCCGTCTGCAAGATTTGGCTCAGTGATATCTAACGTACCACCTTGCATGATTTGAACATCATCACCGATGGTTACATTTAACTGAGAAACCAGTGAATCATCACCATCGCTGTCAACCGCATAAACCGGCAGATCAAAGCTCAGATCATTATTTGCCAAGCCATCTACATGGTCTAACGCTTCAAGCAAGGTGAAGGTGTATTGACCTAAGTTAGTATCCGAGAAACTAATCGTGAACACGTTGGTTTCAACGTTTGAACCATCCGTAACAAAGCCGATGTAGCCGCCCGGTGTGGTTGGGTCGGCTTTCAGTTCGACGGCCAAACCGTTGGATGTCAAAGCACCACCGACGTTGAACTCAGTCGGTTCAATACGAAAACTGGTCACATCATCACTTTGAGTGGTGTAAGTAATGGTTTGAGTTGAGCTAACCGCGCTGCCGCTTGGTGCAGAGCCATCAATCAGATTAGTTTCTGACAAGTTCACTGTTGGTACATTATCAATGGTAGGGATATCACCATCGGTAATTGTCAGCGTGACAGTTGAGGTCAATACATCGTTATCGGAGTCGCTAGACGTCACCACAATCGACTTCACGATGTCTTCGTTCAGCGTGTGGTCTAGATTACGATTAGGCTCAAAGCGGACTTCACCTTGAAGCGTGATGAACAGTTCACCTTCCGTGAAGCTAAACTGCTGCTCACCATTATCATTTTGGTCAAGCGTTCGAAGTTGACCATCATAAGTGAATTGAGTGATCGTCGCGCCATCGGCACTTTGATTTGGCATCACATCAACAGTACCAGTTGTCACTGTGCCATCTGCAAGATTTGGTTCAACGATATCTAATGTGCCATCTTGCATGATTTGAACATCATCACCGATAGTGACACTTAACGGTGACATCAGTGAATCATCGCCGTCACTGTCTACCGCATAAACAGGTAGATCAAAACTGAGGTCGCTGTTACCTCGAGCAGCTTGGTGATCCAACGCTTCAAGTAAAGTGAAGGTGTATTCACCTAGGGTGGTGCTAGAGAAACTCAGCGTAAATACCGTGGTTTCTACATTCGTCGCACTGGTCGTAAAGCCAATGTAGTCACCCGACCCAATCGGATCTTCACGCAGCTCAACGGCTAAGCCGTTCGATTTAAGTGCATCGTTGGTGTTGAATTCCGTTGGTTCAATGCGGAAGCGAACCACATCATCACTTTGATTGGTGAAAGTGATGGTTTGAGTTGAGCTTACCGAGCTACCACTTGGAGCAGAGCCATCGCTTAGATTAGTTTCAGAAAGAGTAACGCTTGGAATAACGTCAATCGTAGGATTGTCACCATCAGTAATGGTCAGCGTAATGGTTGAAGTCACCGGATCGTTATCGAAGTCGCTTGAAGTCACTACTATAGACTTCACGATGTCTTCGCTAACGGAATGGTCTAGATCGCGGTTCGGCTCAAAGCGCACTTCCCCTTCAAGAGTGATATATAGCTCGCCTTCGGTGAAGCTGAATTGCTGTTCACCTGAAATGCTTTGATCCAGTGTGTTTACAACACCGTCATACGTAAACTGAGTGATCGTCGCGCCATCAGCACTCTGATTTGGCATCACATCAATGGTGTTGGTCGTGATTGTTCCATCAGCCAGATTTGGCTCGGTAATATCTAACGTACCGTCTTGCATGATTTGGACATCATCACCAATGGTCACATTAAGCTGAGACACCAATGAATCATCGCCATCACTGTCTACCGCATAAACAGGCAGATCGAAGCTCAGATCGTTATTCGTTTGGCCATCTGCATGGTCTAACGCTTCAAGCAGAGTAAAGGTGTATTCACCCAACGTACTCGTAGAGAAGGCAATCGTGAACACTGGAACTTCCGCGCCCGAACCATCAGTAATAAAACCGATATAACTACCTGGGTTAGCAGAGTCTTCTTTTATCTCAACCGCAAATCCATTCGATTTCAGTGCTCCACCCACATTGAACTCGGTTGGTTCAATTCGGAATTTAGCTACATCATCACTTTGATTAGTGAAAGTAATCGTCTCAGTCTGACTGACTGCAGTGCCACTTGGCATTGAACCATCGGCGAGATTCGTTTCAGACAAGGTAACACTTGGCACCGCATCAATCGTTGGGATATCGCCATCAGTAATCGTCAGCGTCACTGTGGAAGTCAATACGTCATTGTCTGAATCGCTTGAGGTCACCACAATCGACTTCACGATGTCTTCGCTAAGCGTGTGGTCTAGATTACGATTGGGTTCAAAGCGCACTTCACCTTCAAGCATGATGAACAACTCACCTTCTGTGAAGCTAAATTGCTGCTCACCATTGTCAGTTTGATCCAGTGTTCGAACTTGACCGTCATACGTAAACTGAGTGATCGTCGCACCATCAGCACTCTGATTTGGCATCACATCAATGGTGTTGGTTGTGATTGTGCCGTCGGCAAGATTTGGCTCAGTGATATCTAAGGTACCATCCTGCATGATTTGAACATCATCACCGATGGTTACGTTAAGCTGAGACACCAGTGAATCATCACCATCGCTGTCGACCGCATAAACCGGCAGATCAAAGCTCAGATCGTTATTTGCAAGGCCATCTACATGATCTAATGCTTCAATCAACGTAAAGGTGTACTGGCCTAAATTGGTATCCGAGAAGCTAATCGTGAACACGTTGGTTTCAACGTTCGAGCCATCAGTAACATAACCGATGTAGCCGCCCGGTGTGGTTGGGTCGGCTTTCAGTTCGACTGCCAGGCCGTTTGATGTCAAAGCACCACCGACGTTGAACTCAGTCGGTTTAATACGGAAACTTGTTACATCATCACTTTGATTGGTAAAGGTAATGGTTTGAGTTGAACTAACCACGCTGCCACTTGGCGCAGAGCCGTCACTCAAATTCGTTTCTGACAAGTTCACAGTTGGCACATTATCAATGATCGGGATATCACCATCGGTAATGGTCAACGTAACCGTTGAGGTCAGCACATCGTTATCGGAGTCGCTAGATGTCACCACGATCGATTTCACGATGTCTTCGCTTAGCGTGTGGTCTAGATTACGATTAGGTTCGAAACGAACGTCACCTTGAAGAGTGATGAACAGTTCACCTTCCGTGAAGCTAAACTGCTGCTCACCATTGTCATTTTGGTCAAGCGTTCGAAGTTGGCCATCATAAGTGAACTGAGTGATCGTCGCGCCATCGGCACTTTGAGCTGGCATCACATCGAAAATGCTAGTTGTTACCGTGCCATCAGCAAGATTTGGTTCAACGATATCTAACGTACCGTCTTGCATGATTTGAACATCATCGCCGATGGTGACGTTTAACGGAGACATCAATGAATCATCACCATCACTGTCTACCGCATAAACAGGTAAATCAAAGCTAAGCTCGTTGTTGCCACGGGCATCTTGGTGGTCTAACGCTTCGATGAGCGTGAACGTGTATTCGCCTAATGCCCCAGAATTAAAGCTTAATGTGAATACTGTAGTTTCTATATTTGTGGCACTGGTCGTAAAACCAATATAGTCACCCGACCCTACCGGCTCTTCACGTAACTCAACGGCTAGACCGTTCGATTTAAGATCATCGTTAGTATTGAACTCTGTTGGCTCAATACGGAAACGAACCACATCATCACTTTGATTGGTAAAAGTAATGGTCTGGGTTGAACTGACTGCACCGGCGCTGGGCGCAGAACCATCAACCAAGTTTGTTTCTGAGAGCGTAACGCTTGGCACCGCATCGATGGTTGGAATATCACCATCAGTAATGGTTAACGTAACGGTTGAAGTCAGAGAATCGTTATCGAAATCGCTTGAGGTAACGACAATCGACTTCACGATGTCTTCGCTAACGGAATGGTCTAGATCGCGATTAGGTTCAAAGCGCACTTCACCTTCAAGGGTGATAAACAATTCACCTTCCGTGAAGCTAAACTGCTGTTCGCCTGAAATACTTTGATCGAGTGTGTTTACGACGCCGTCATAAGTAAACTGAGTGATCGTCGCGCCATCGGCACTTTGGTTTGGCATCACATCAATGGTATTGGTTGTGATTGTTCCATCAGCCAGATTTGGCTCAACAATATCTAACGTACCGTCTTGCATGATTTGGACATCATCACCAATCGTAACGTTAAGCTGAGACACCAGTGAATCATCACCATCGCTATCAACAGCGTAAACAGGCAGATCGAAGCTCAGATAGTTGTTATCTAAACCATCCGCATGGTCTATAGCTTCAATTAAAGTAAAGGTGTATTCACCAAGTGTGGTGGTTGAGAAGGCAATGGTGAATACCGGAACTTCAGTATTCGAACCATCGGTAATAAAACCGATATAAGTTCCCGGATTAGCAGAGTCTTCTTTTATCTCGACCTCAAAACCATTCGATTTTAGTGCACCGCCCACATTGAACTCGGTTGGTTCAATACGGAAACTCGCCACATCATCACTGCCTGCGGTAAAGGTAATCGTTTCAGTCGCGCTCACTGTACTTCCGCTTGGCGCAGAACCGTCAGCAAGATTTGTTTCAGATAGAGTAACCGGCGGGATCAGGTCAATGATCGGATCTTGACCATCGGTAATACTTAGCTCAAGCGTCGAAGTATCAGTATCGCCATCACCATCTTCAGCTAAAAATGAAAACTGTTTGACGATAGTTTCGCTGCTTGAATGGTCGATATCACGAGCGACTTCAAAACTGAAATCACCATTCAGTGAGATAGTGACCACACCCTCCGTAAAACTGAAGGTTTGATCAGCATCAGGCAATAAACTTTGATCTAATAGGTAATCAACACCGTCGTAGTTGAACGATTGAATTGTCGAACTATCGGCGCCTTCGAAGTTGAATAGGTTGTACGAAACAACGGTATCGCCCGCTAAGGTCGGCTCGGTGACTGATTCAACCTTATCAATTAACTCAACAACATCATCTGTGACATTGACGAGGATCTCAGCAGCTTCTGGTATGTTCGAACCTCCAGACAGTGCAGAGCGGTCACCATCCGCATCCACCGCATAAATTGGCAGAGCAAAAGTTAATAACGCATCTTCAGCACCTTGATGTGAAAGGTCTTCATACAGATTAAATTCGTAGCTCCCCAATGAAGGGCTATCCACTTTAACGTCAAAGACCGTAGTTCTAGAACCATTGACCTCAACATAACCTTCGTAAGTTCTTACACCATTGGTCTCACTAATCAACTCAAGCAGCACAGCCTCGCCATTTGAAACCAAGCTGCCACCAGTATTAAACTCTGCCGGTTCGAGTTCATAATGGTCAATGATGTCACTTTCAAAAATATCCGCGGTAATACTGCCGCTACCAGACACTGGCGCTGTGCCCTCTTGTGAGCCGCCAACAATGCCTGCTTCATCAACATCAATACTGTCAACATTAATGATAACAGGGCTATCACCATCAGTAATGGCAATGTTGATAGTATTGGTTACAACATCTTGGTCAAAATCAGTAATAGTGATCGGCAAAGCGAACGTCAGTGAATCGGTACCTACTTGTTCTATCGGATTAGATTGCTCGAATTTATAGGTGCCATCGGTATCAAGCGAGATAGTGAGAACAACCTCACCTCGGCCTTGGATGGACAGAGTAATCGTTGTTCCATCGTCAGACAATCTCGCAAGCGTGTTTTGATTGTCACTGAGCAACCCATCAAACTGGTCGAGTGCGCTTGCATCAAATACGGCTGATTGAAGATTATCACTACCAATATTTGAGAACGTCCCTTCAATTGCCGCACTGCTAGTTTCAACGTTAGTGATATTGACACTTTCAGCTGACGGATCTATCCCATCAACCACGGCAACTTGCGCATTGATTGGTGTTGCTAATGGGTTTCCGGCGGAGTCTTCACCTTGAATATCAAAGGCAATATCTATTTGATCGCCAGTGTAAGAAACCTGACCACCGCCAACAGACGGTACATGGTCAATCGGCTGAGAAATCGTTGTGGTTAGAGAAAGCTCAATGTTATTGCCAACACTGACGGCATCAATGTCGATACGTAATACTTCGTCGGTACCTTGAACACCAACGATAGAATTAGTCGTCGCGTCATAGGTGAAGATAACGGACTGACCACTTGAAGTAATGTCGCTGTTTAATTCACTAAGTAGTGAAGCGAGGGATAAAGTTTCTGGAGTGAAAGAGTCAGGGGCGAGAGCTAAACTACCAGCAATAATCGTTTCTGTCGTTGTTACAGATTGGGGATAGGTATTGCCAGATATGGAGCCTTCAGTCAGTGTTTCACTGATTGATTGGCCACCTGATGAACGAGTGATAGATCTGAATTCTTCTCTGTCTTCATCAACAGTTTGTTCTGCTAGACCAGCGGTCTCAAAGAAAGTCGATGGATGAGTTTCAGTGTAGTTATAGTCAATCGTCACAAAGCCAGCATTTGCAGAACCTAGTCCGCCACCAGCAGCCGTTGCTTCTAAGATTTGAGTCGGATCGGCACCACCTAAAATGGCTTCTTGAATTGCAGCAAGGTCGTCTTCAGTGAAGGTTTCTGCGTCTGCTTGCTGTAAGTCAAAATTAACCTCACCAGCTATTGGGGCATCTACCCATGCAGCGTTTTCATCAACACAACCGACGCAATTCTCTGCAACCGGAATCGAATCATTCTGAACGCCTAATACAAGCTCTGACTTGTTGGCCGTAATCACGATCTCATTTTCACGGATGGTATCACCAACTGAAACTTTTCTTGCGCTGCCGTCTGGCTTAACTACGACGACATCTCCACTAGTTGCTTCAACTACCGCAACCTGGCGCGAAACTTCAATATCCATACATCCCCCGTTGTCACAAAGCACTATTTTTAAGCGCTGTGAAAATTATTTGTAATAGCAATTTCAGGTTTTAATTGAACGCATACTTAGCTCTCATCAATGGCGATCCATTGTTATGCCCAATCGGCTTGAAAAGAGAGAAGTATTTCACCTGTTTTTTTATAGTTTACTTACCCTTAAGCCTAGTCTTCCCCATAAAAAATGCCATGTCTGTGCGAAGAGACATCTTTTCGCAAATCCAAGTATTCTTTCAAGGCTTGAAAACCCTAGTCAAAAGTTAGTAGGATGCTGATTAATATGCAAATAAGAGCGCAATATAAAGACACATCTTCATTTTATAAATATATACAGTAATAAAGTTGATAAATCATTAGCGAATACAGGGCATTAATAGAGGTAAGCTCTGCATCCTTAGTAAAGCAGAGGCAAGTCCCATCTTTGAGACACCTATAATAATCAGTGTGATGGTTTTTTACTCACAAACCATGAGATAGGCCGTAGAATACGAACCTTTTAGCATGTTAGTTCACAGCCAAGAAAAGACTACTTACTGAGATGCCAGAGTAGAATTTTTTGCTGCTCGACAAAACACAAAAGCCCACCAAGTTAAACCTGGTGGGCTTTAAATAAATAGGTGATACGTTCGGTTAGCTAACTAATACTGTTAACCACCGTTGTCATTTTGTTAGGTTATTCGCTGTCCAAACATAAAGTAGCTCAAGCGCAATCGTCGCACCAGCCAATGCTGTAATCTCGCTTTGGTCATACGCTGGAGAAACTTCTACAACGTCCATACCAACCATGTTGATGCCTTGTAGGCCACGGATGATTTTCAGCACTTTATCTGAATTCAAACCGCCGCATACTGGTGTGCCCGTACCCGGAGCAAAAGCAGGATCGAGACAGTCGATATCAAACGTTAGGTAAACAGGCTTATCACCAACAATACCTTTCACTTGGGCAATGATATCGTCAACGCTCATGTCATTCGCTTGCATTGCGTTAATAACGTTAAAACCGTGACCTTCCTGCTTGTACTCTGTGCGAATACCAATTTGCACTGAATGCTCAGGCGAGATTAGACCTTCATTAGGTGCATGGTAGAACATCGTACCGTGATCGTAACGACTTCCCTGACTGTACGTATCAGTATGTGCATCGAAGTGAATCAACGCCATCTCACCGTACTTTTTGCCGTATGCTCTTAGCAAAGGCAATGTAATGAAGTGATCGCCACCTAAACCTAACAATGTTTTACCACTGTTTAGAATCGCACCAGCAGCCGCTTCTAAGCGCAGAGTCAGATCTCCAGCATCACCACAATCAAACACAAGATCGCCAGCATCAATCACCGAGGTGTGTTCAAATACATTGAAGTCCCAAGGAAACTTTTTGCCTTCCCACGCCAAGTTTACTGACGCACGACGAATCGCATCTGGTCCCATGCGCGCGCCCGGACGACCCGACGTCGCCATATCTAAAGGCGCGCCCAACACAACCACATCAGCGTCGTTATCAATTGGGTTCTTTACCAATGGACGACGCATAAAAGTCATCGCGTTGGAGTACAGCGAGTAATCTGGTTTGGTAAATAGATCGTTCATTAAAAATCCTCAAGATAGGTGTAACCCATCAAGCCTTGCTCTAACTCTTCAAGTACACTTTGTTGCTCTTGCGCAGGTACTTTCGTCGTGACCAAATCTTTGTAGTTCTGGCGAATCAGATCTGTATCAATGTGAACATAACGCATCATGTCTTCAACCGTATCGCCTTCGTTGATGTAGTCGATATTCGCTTGACCACTTTCATCAACATTCACCACTACGCTGTGGGTATCACCAAATAGATTGTGCATATCGCCCAAGATTTCTTGGTATGCGCCAACTAAGAAAAAGCCCATCAGATAAGGTTCATCTGGGTTCCACGCAGGAACTGGCAGCGTTGTTTCAATACCTTGGCCATCAACGTACTGATCGATCGTACCGTCAGAGTCACATGTGATATCCAGTACTACAGCGCGTCGTTCGTCCGCATTATCCAAACCGCTCAGTGGCAACACAGGGAACACCTGATCGATACCCCAAGCATCTGGCAACGATTGGAATAACGAGAAGTTCACGAAAAACTTATCAGCCAAACGCTCGCTCAACTCATCCAAAATAGGACGGTGGTAGCGGTTCTTAGTACTCATACGAGCGCTAAGTTCGTAGTTAATACGCAAAGACATCTGCTCTGCCCAAGCACGGTGCTGCAGATTCAGCATACCTGTTGCAAATTGGTTGTGCGCTTCTGCGATATCGCTCTGGGTATCGTTGTAGATCTCAATCAACGCTCGATCATCATTACCCGCATCTAGCTCTAAGAAGTTCTTCCACATGTTGTTAAGCAACATTGGTGCTTCAGCTTCAGGCGCAGCCATGTCTTCTGGAGAGTAGCTCTCGGTACCAATAACATTGGTCACAAGCACAGCGTGGTGCGCAGTCAGTGAGCGACCAGATTCCGAAATAATCACTGGTTGTGGCTGATTGTAGAGCTTACAAATGTCCCCTACTGTCATCACAATGTTTCGAGCGTATTCAAGCAAGCCATAGTTCATTGAGTTTGAAGACTGGCTGCGTGTGCCGTCGTAATCAACCGCCAAGCCGCCACCGACATCTAGGTACTTCAATTGAGCACCAATATCGCGCAGTTCACAGTAGAAACGCGCCGCTTCGCTCACGCCATTTCGTACATCACGAATATTGGCCATTTGTGAGCCAAGATGGAAATGCACTAACTCTAGAACATCAAGTTGCTCTTCTGCTTTCAAGCGTTCAATGACAGTCAGCACTTGTGATGCAGACAAACCGAACTTCGACTTCTCACCACCACTTGCTTGCCATTTACCAGCGCCTTGAGAAGCAAGACGAATACGCAAACCTAAACGAGGTTTCACGCCAAGCGCTTTCGCTTCAGAAAGAACAAGATCAAGCTCTGACAGCTTCTCTAGAACGATAAATACTTTATGACCCAGCTTTTCGCCAATCAACGCAAGACGGATGTATTCTCTGTCTTTGTAACCGTTACACACGATCACAGAGCTCGCTTTTTGAGCCAGCGCCAATACCGCTAATAGTTCAGGCTTGCTACCCGCTTCTAGGCCCAATTGCTTCTGCTCTAATTGAGCTTGGCTCGCTAAGATCTCATCAACCACTTCTTTCTGCTGGTTCACCTTAATCGGGTAAACAAGCAGGTAACGGTTGTCGTACTGATATTCGTCGATCGCTTGGTTAAATGCGTTACAGATATTGTGCACACGTTGATGCACTATTTGAGGAAAACGCACAAGAGCAGGCAAACCAATATTTCGCTGCTCTAACTGTTTTACGATCTGACTAAGCGGAACTTGATGATCGGTTTCGCTCGGTGAAACATACACCTCACCGTTATCATCAATTCCATAAAAACCTTGGCTCCAGTGCTTTACATTATACTCAGCACGGATGCGTTCCAAATTAACCGAATTTTCCAATTCTAGAGACCTCACACTATAGGGCCATCGACAGAAGATACCTCATTGGAATAGCGAGGTATAACCCAACAAAAAACGTTCAAAAACGATTTGTTGGCTGCATTAACCGATATTATTAAGAGTGAGTCCAACCATTGATATTTGTGGTTACGATTACGCTTTTTTATCGACGATCCGACTTAAAGTGACAGGTAAGGAATTACAAGGTTTTAGGCCAAAAAACAGGCTGAAGCGCATGAGATTTAAAGCACTTTCTAACAAAAAAGCAGGTGAATAAAATACCAAAGACACATAAAATCCTTGGCTATTCTGGTCAAGTTAAGTCAGGGTTGTGCCAAATATAACCACTTCTCTACCACAACTCTCGCTATCACCGACATAGCTTGTATCCTGTTATTCCATGCCTATTGATGAGTGCTAAATCATGTCTGAAATGTACACCACCTACGCTAAGCAATACGACTCGGCTGCCCGCGATAATATTTACAATGCCTTACTTGAGCGTCCATCAACGATAGCTTTGCTCGATGATGTAAAAGGCATGGATATTGTCGACCTAGGTTGTGGCTCTGGCATTTACGCGCAATGGTTTATTGACCAAGGCGCAAATAAAGTGACGTGTACCGATCTCTCTCAGGATATGGTCGACTTAGTGAACGGAAAACAAATCAAAAATGTTTCCGCTTATGCTCAAGATGCTGCCCTTGGTCTGCCGAATGAAAAAGACAACAGTGCCGATGTCATCGTGTGTCCGCTAGTCTTGCATTACATTGAAGATCTAAATCCCGTCTTTGATGATATTCATCGAGTCCTTAAGCCAGGTGGTTACATTGTCTTTTCAACGCACCACCCTTTTGCTGACTTTGAATGTACAATTTCTGGTAATTACTACGAACGTGAATTCATCCAAGAAGAGTGGAACACGGTAGGCACACCCGTTCAAGTGAGCTTCTACCGCCGTTCTTTAACCGAACTTTGCCAAGCGGTGACTCAATCAGGCTTGCTGATTTCAAACATCACGGAAGGCACTATCGATGAGAAAGCTAAAGAAATTTCTCAAGCGACATACGAGCGACTGTCAAAAAACGTTAACTTTATCTTTATCCGTTGTGAGAAAGCCCCTGCGTAGTCATTAAACGCTTATCTTGGTGCCTTTGATTCCGTTAAAGGCACTCGTTATCTTCTTATCTTCTTATCTTCTTATCTTCTTACGATAGCCATTATCACCCAACGTCTAAGTCACTTTTCCTCAATTTCCCTTCGAACAAACAACGTGCAACTGAACAAAAAATAAACTTTTCTCGCTCATATCTTGTATTCGGTTCGATCTTCTTGTAATTTTAACCGACCAACCAATCGGTCAGCTTTCGAATTTAGGGGATACTATGAGCCATAATCTAGACCTTGAACCAACCACGTCGAACATCAACGACATGGATAAAATATTCAACCGACAAAAAGATCACTACCGCAGTAATGTTAATCCAGCGCTTGAGCAGAGAAGAAAAGACCTCTCAAAATTAAAAGCGTTGCTAATGCGCTACCAAGGGCAATTGATTGATGCGGTGTCTGAAGATTATGGCCATCGAGCAAAACACGACAGCTTGATTGCTGATATCACCCCTTCTCTTCACCAGATCAATTACAGCCTGAAGCACCTTAAGAAATGGTTGAAGCCATCTCGTAGAAAAGCAGGCTTAATGCTGGCACCCGCGAAGATCACCGTTCATTATCAGCCAGTGGGTGTTGTCGGTATCATTGTTCCTTGGAACTTCCCGGTGATGCTCTCTTTAGGGCCCCTCATCACTGCGTTGGCGGCAGGTAATACTGCAATGCTCAAGATGTCTGAGTTCACTCCAGCGACAAACCGAGTGTTGAAAGCCATGTTGGCCGAAGGTTTTAACGAAGATCAGGTTGCGATTATCGAAGGTGAAGCTGACGTTTCCGCGAAATTTAGCCAACTCCCGTTTGATCATATTCTATTCACAGGGTCGACCTCTGTGGGTAAGCACGTAATGAGAGCAGCAGCCGACAACTTAACGCCAGTAACTTTGGAGTTAGGCGGCAAGTCTCCAACGATTATTGCTCCCGACTTTGATGTGGCTGACGCCGTTGAACGCATCCTGTTTGCAAAAAGCTTAAACGCTGGCCAGATTTGCGTGGCACCCGATTACATCTTATTGCCACGAGAAAAAGCCGACGCGTTCATCACGGCTTATAAGCAGTACTTCAAAAAGCTTTATAAAGCCGGTATTGAAAGCAAAGACTTAACCTCAGTCATCGATATGCGCCAATACAATCGTTTGAAGGGTGTGATTGCAGATGCTCAGTCTAAAGGTGCGGTTATTCACACTGTCACCGAGCAAGCACAAGATGATGTGAACCACAGAATGACGCCGCACCTTCTCACCGAAGTGAACGACGACATGGTCGCAATGCAAGAAGAGTTGTTTGGCCCCGTACTGCCTATCGTTCCTTATGATTCTATTGAAGAAGCGATCAGCTACATCACAACAAGAGAACGTCCGCTTGCTTTGTACCTGATGAGTCATGATAAGCAGACTCAAGATCTATTCTTATCGAGCACGCATTCTGGCGGCGTTTGTATTAACGACTCTTTGGTGCATGTGGCAGCTGAAGACGCGCCGTTCGGTGGCATCGGCCCTTCAGGCATGGGACACTATCATGGCATTGAAGGCTTCAAGACCTTTAGTCATGCCAAAACCGTTCTAAGTAGAGGAAAAATCAACTTCACCAAGTTAATGCATCCTCCTTACAACAACCCAATTAAAAAGATTCTGTTCAAAGTACTAAATAGATGATTACGAAAAGGCAAAAAATCCTAGATGCGGCGCTCCTGCTCTTCTCTCAACAGGGGCTAGAGGGCACATCTACCGGACAAATAGCGAAAACAGCAGGCGTAGCAAAAGCGACACTGTTTCATCACTTCGAGAACAAATCGTTGTTAATTGATGAGTTGTTTCGCGAGCTAAAACTGGCACTATTCTCGACGCTTCAGCCACACACTGATATTGCAGAGCAAGATCGCTACCAAGCCTTTAAGTTCATGTGGTTTACTGGGCTTGAATGGGCGTTAGAAAATCCAGTTGCGATGAAGTTCTTCACCAATGTTCATTTCGATCCAACGACTCAAACTCGAGAAGTCATCGTCTCACAGATGTTCGCATCGCTAGATGAAATTGTTTTGGAAGGACAAGAAGCCGGTGAGCTAATGGTGTTAGACATCAACCTTGTTAGGCACTTCATCCATAGCCATTTTTTGATTTGTGCAAACTGGTTGATTGAGCAGAATGAGTTACCACCAGATCAATTAGCCAAGTACATCAGCGATAGCTTTGACATGTGTTGGCGAGCCGTTGGTGGTCAAAAACGGTAATTCCCACGTTCCTGAAAAAATCTAGCTTTCCAAAGAACGATCTAGAGCGCCTTATTGGCGCTTTAATTATTTGGATACATTTTAGTCACTTCATCATATTGACTTTCAGCACCTTCTTTCAGTAACATTCCACCATCATTTCAAAAGAGAATAACGCCATAATGAAGTACTAACATCCTGACATCCGATTTATTTTTATAAAAATCATTTGGACACTCGGGGGTTAGTGGGCGTTACTTCGTCATCTATTTCTTGAAAAACCAAGCTATTGAAGAGCAGTCGATTTAAGACCAATCTCTTTAAGATCAGCACCTTGAATAAAGAAAGTATTTCAGCAAGATAATCTCTATCTTTTGCTGTCATCCTACTTAAGTAACGTCTTTGGCGATCTAGACATAGAGTCCCACGTAGGAATCTATGTAGAAAAGTGCCTCACCCCTTTTACTCGTTTACACGTAAAGGGAGGTATTTTTATGCCTACTATATTAGCCAACAATCTCTCATTCCAGCTCGATACTGGTGAGTGGTTATTCAAAGACATCACCTTTAATTTGAGCACTCGCCTGACAGGCCTAGTCGGAAGAAATGGAGCTGGGAAGTCACTACTGCTTTCGTTACTGGTCGGGAAAACACAACCCACATCAGGCAGTGTTTCCAGACAAGGCTCGATCGGCTTTTACTCCCAGTTGCCTTCAAAGCTGTTGGATAGCGCAACCAGCATTGCTGACTTCTTGGGGATCACCGACAAGTTAGACGCATTACACGCCATAGAACAAGGCAGTTGCGAACTTAAACACTTCAATATCGTTGGTGAGGATTGGGATTTACAAGCGAACACGAAGCAACTTTTAGCCACATTGAAAATAACCAGTGGATTGACCACGCCTTGCCATACATTGAGCGGAGGGCAACTCGCCCTTTTACAGCTTCATCGCTTATTTACATCAAACCACGACATACTGACTCTCGACGAACCTTCAAACCATTTGGATAGCGATGGGCGTAACTGGTTACTAGAGCAGTGCCAGTTATTTGAAGGTAAAGTGCTTGTCGTCAGTCACGATCGAAGCTTATTGAGACACATGGAAGGGATCTATTACCTCACCAGTTTGGGCATGCGCTTCTACAAAGGGAATTACGATGATTACTTCACGCAAATGTCGAGTCAAAGTGAAGCACTGGACAAGCAGATAACGCATCATCAATCGGAAAAGAAACGACTCGAGCGCCAAGCTCA
Organism: Vibrio sp. QJM3NY_26; assembly: GCF_057786005.1. Classification (NCBI taxonomy): domain Bacteria; kingdom Pseudomonadati; phylum Pseudomonadota; class Gammaproteobacteria; order Vibrionales; family Vibrionaceae; genus Vibrio; species Vibrio sp. QJM3NY_26. Next base: position 2,039,833 of record NZ_CM173515.1, read on the forward strand.
GACTAACAAAGAAAAAGCACAACAACGTGAATCTCAAGGTAACCGACTCCGAAAATCAGGTAGCCAACCCAAGATATTATTGGATGCAATGAAAGATAAAGCAGGACGAACCCAAGGTGCATCGGCAACAAGCCACAAGAACTTAAAGGATCAAAACCAACATAAACTTCAATCTCTTAAAGAACAACAAGAGCAACTGAAGCCACAAGCGTTGTACCTACAACAAGCGAATGGTTCTAAAAAACACTCACTATTAACCGTTGAAGAGTGTCGCCTGAGTTTTGGTTCTGGTGCTCCTATTAGCTTCTCTCTATTACAAGGAGAACGATGCTATCTAACTGGGGCGAATGGGTGCGGAAAATCGACACTGTTAAAAGCCATTAACGGCCAACACTCGAACTATACCGGTTCCATTAAGCGCTTAGGAGCGACCGTATACTTGGATCAACACTTTGGCCTGTTAGACGCCAACGACACCATGTTCGATAGCTTAATGACACACAGCTTTGGGTTAACAGAAAGTGACGCACGAACCTTGCTCGCTGGAATTGGGTTCAGGCGAGACTCCGTATACCGAAAAGTGGCACGTTTAAGTGGTGGTGAAAAAATGAAACTGGCGATGTTGATCGTTAGCCACAAGCAAGACTCCCCGCTTCTATTGCTCGATGAACCGGACAACCACCTAGACATCGACTCAAAGCAAATATTGGCGTCCGCTTTACGTGAATACCAAGGCGCATTTATCTTGGTGAGTCATGATAGCGATTTTGTTGAGGAGATCGGTGTTAGCCAAAACCATATCGAGCTTTAGCCTCGTAAATTCGTTCACTTAGTTTAGCTAGGCGAGCATCGTTCGGTGCTCGCCTTTCTCGATTGAGACAAGTAAACTACGCACTTCGAACATCTATTCATAAGGCTAAGGTTTGCATACTCTAGAACAACTTAAATCAGGGCAACTTAAAGGGATTAAGCACTTAAAACTGTCAGCAGATCTCACCGAATTTCCATTAGAGATCTTAGAGCTCGCCGATTCGCTAGAGGTGCTGGACCTTTATGGAAACCAGCTATCAAGCTTACCAGACGAGCTATCACAGCTGACTAACCTGCGCATTATCTTCGCGTCAAATAACCTGTTCACGCACCTTCCTGATGTTCTCGGTACTCTTCCTAAGCTCGAAATGGTTGGTTTCAAATCTAACCAAATCAATACCGTTAGCGAACAGTCTCTGCCCGCTCAATTACGTTGGTTGATCCTGACAGACAATGCGATCGAGGTTCTCCCTCACTCTTTAGGTGAAAGACCACGCCTACAAAAACTCGCATTAGCGGGTAACAAGATTCGCGTTTTACCAGAAAGCATGGAAAACCTATCAAGCCTTGAGCTAGTTCGCCTATCTGCAAACCAACTGACTGAATTCCCAGAGTTCCTTATCAAGCTACCAAAACTGGCTTGGTTAGCCTTTGCGGGTAACCCGTTTTGCAAACACCCAAGCAGCTTAGAAAGCGTGCCTGCCGTGAGTTCGCAATGCTACTCACTCAATCAAGTGCTGGGCCAAGGTGCATCTGGCGTGATTTCTCATGCTAACTGGTTAAACAGTGACTTTGATTTCCCACAAGAAGTGGCCGTTAAAGTATTCAAAGGCGAAGTCACCAGTGATGGCTACCCACACGATGAGCTAGAAGCTTGTTTGCAGACTGGCTACCATGGCAATTTAGTGAAATCTATTGCCCAAGTTGATGAAGATGACTATTTGGCTTTGGTCATGGAGCTTATCCCAAGCAGCTATTACAACCTAGGTTTGCCCCCTACTCTTGAAAGCTGTACTCGCGATACGTTCAACGAAGGCTTTGAGCTTTCAATTGCTCAGATCAATAGCATTACCGAGCAGATGATTGATGTGTTTGAACACCTTCATCAAAACAAAGTTTGTCACGGTGATTTGTACGCGCACAACACCTTGGTCAATGAACAAGGTCAGATGATCTTTGGTGACTTCGGAGCTGCAACTATCTACGGTTACCTGACTGAAGAGCAGCAACAAGGCATTCGTCGAATTGAAGCACGTGCATTAAAGTACTTTATTGAAGACCTACTGACCGTATGCGCAAAGCAAGACCAAGACAGCGAGCTTTATACTCGATTGGCGAACTTCGAAGCTTAATAACTTAATAACTTAATAACTTAATAACTTAATAACTTAATAACTTAATAACTTAATAACTTAATAACTTAATAGCTTAAACTACTCAGTCGAATTGAAAACAACAAAGCCAACATCACTGTTGGCTTTTTCATATGTTCATAAAACGAATCATCGCTAAACGTTTAGCGTTCAACTTGAACCAGCTTCAAGTACGAATGCAGCTCACCGTTCTTATACTCTACCGCAGAATGAATATTAAGATCAGCACGAGCCACAACAGCAAACTGGTAGCGGTTGTCACCCTTCAGAATCTCGACGTGTAACAAACCGTCTGCTAACTGCCACTGCCCTGTTGTTTCAAATCGATCGAACAAACGGTATTCAGTTAGAGAACCGTCAGCATTAAAGTGCACTTCAGTGATATAGCCGCCGGGGCAACTCTTCACCCACACTCGACTCTCGATATCACTGACAGTAAAGTCACGCTTTGTATCACGCCACGCTAGAAAGCCTTCACTATCATAAAGATCAATGTCGAGATCAATTCGAGAAATTAACGGCAGCTCAGTTTGCTCACGACAATAAAGTTGAAGCAAAATTTGCTGAACTGTTCCGTTCAGTAATTCACTCATTGTGACTTCCCTTTCTTATTGCTCAGCAATTAAAGGCTGTAGTGATCAACAAATTTCATTTAAAGCGGGTTACACAAGCTCGTAAGAAACCACATACAGCTGAGAGATACCCGGATAGATATCTTGAATCACGTCTTTGAGTACTTGCAGCGTCATGTTCTCTTGCTGAGCATGGAATTCACCTAAGTCATCAAACAGGATTGGTTCAACACTGATGATCTTAAGGTTACAGAACACACGGCCTTGCTCTAGCGTCGATACTTCCACAACGCTACCTGGCTGGTAGTCGCGTTCAGATTCATCGCGAATAGTAATGGTCTTTTTGCCAGAAAGGATGTCAGTTTCAAAACGTTCGAAGAACGTCATAGTGGTAGGTGCGGTCATTTATCTCGGTCGCTTAACATTAGAGGTTATATAGATGTTTATATACCAGAATGCCTGTTCAAGCGAATAAAAATTAGATGCGAGATGCGAGATGCGAGATGCGAGATGCGAGATGCGAGATGCGAGATGCGAGATGCGAGAGAATATGGCAGAGCCAAATAGCAGGCAATAAAAAAGGAAAACCGAAGTTCTCCTTTTCTTAAACCTTTAAGCTAACTCTAAATTATAGAGATGCTTTCGCTTTTTCAACTAGAACAGCAAATGCTGCTTTGTCGAATACTGCGATGTCAGCAAGAATCTTACGGTCGATCTCGATAGATGCTTTCTTAAGGCCATTAATGAAACGGCTGTAAGATAGACCATTTTGACGAGATGCCGCATTGATACGTGCAATCCAAAGTTGACGGAATTGACGTTTCTTGTTGCGACGGTCACGGTAAGCGTATTGACCAGCTTTGGTAACTGCTTGGAAAGCTACGCGGTAAACACGTGAACGTGCTCCGTAGTAACCTTTAGCTTGTTTTAGAACTTTCTTATGACGTGCACGAGCTTGTACACCACGTTTTACGCGAGGCATTATGCTTCTCCTAAACTAAACGAATTTATAAACTAAAAAGAATTAAGCGTATGGCATCATACGTAGAACTGCAGCCACTTCACATTTTGGAAGGATTGAGTTCGGACGAAGCTGACGCTTGTTCTTAGTAGTACGCTTAGTCAGGATGTGACGTTTACCAGCGTGCTTAAACTTAATACCACCAGCAGTTTTCTGGAAACGCTTAGCAGCACCTTTGTTGGTTTTCATCTTAGGCATGATGAATAACTCCGCATTGTTGAGTTGTTAATAACATAGTAATTAGGGCGAATAAAACCCTACAGCCTATGGCTGCAAGGTTTAATTACTTGTAAAGCCGTTAATTACTTCTTTTTAGGGGCCAACACCATGATCATCTGGCGACCTTCAATTCTCGTTGGGAAAGATTCGACAACTGCAAATTCTTCAGTATCGATTTTCAAACGATTAAGAACGTCAACACCGATTTCTTGGTGAGCCATTTCGCGGCCACGGAAGCGAATTGTTACCTTCACTTTGTTGCCGTCTTCAAGGAAACCAGTCAGGTTGCGTAGTTTTACCTGATAGTCTCCAATATCAGTTCCAGGTCGGAATTTAATTTCCTTGATCTGAACCTGCTTTTGCTTTTTCTTCTGCTCTTTCGCAGCTTTGCTCTTCTCGAAGAGGAACTTACCGTAGTCCATCACACGACAAACTGGCGGCTCGGCGTTAGGGCTGATCTCTACGAGATCCATACCAGCTTCATTTGCAGCTTCCATCGCTTCAGCGATTGTTACTACACCAACAGCTTCGCCGTCTGCGCCAGTTAGACGCACTTCACGAACGCCACGAATGTCACCGTTTAAACGGTGCTGGTTTTGTTTGGCCGGTTGTTGGCCACGTCTTCCGCCTTTAATAGCTATTCCTCCAGATTGAGCTTACGGTTTGAAACCTCGGCTTGGATGTATGAAATAAAGTCATCCACTTTAAATTTACCAAGGTCCTTACCTTTACGTGTACGTACTGCTATTTCGCCGGCTTCCATTTCTTGGTCACCACACACAAGCATGAACGGTACACGTTTCAAAGTATGTTCGCGGATTTTAAAGCCAATCTTCTCATTTCTCAAGTCTGCTTTGACTCTAAATCCACTTTTTTGCAGTTTTTTCGCAATTTCTTGTACATATTCAGACTGTTTGTCCGTAATGCCCATAACAATTGCTTGTTCTGGCGCCAACCACGTTGGGAAGAAGCCAGCGTATTCTTCAATAAGAATACCGATGAAGCGTTCTAGTGAACCTAAAATCGCGCGGTGGATCATAACTGGCGTGTGACGCTCGTTATCTTCACCTACGTAAGTTGCACCTAAACGTTCTGGTAATGCAAAATCGAGCTGCACTGTACCACATTGCCATGCGCGGTCCAAACAATCATGCAAAGTAAATTCAATCTTAGGTCCGTAGAACGCACCCTCGCCTTCTTGAATCTCGTATGCAATCTCCATCGCCTCAAGCGCTTGCTTAAGATCGGCCTCTGCACGGTCCCACATTTCGTCTGAACCTACGCGCTGTTCTGGACGAGTAGATAGCTTAACAACAATGTTTTCGAAACCGAAAGTTGTGTAAGTATCGTAAACCATTTCAATACAAGCTTTAACTTCTTGCTGAACTTGGTCTTCAGTACAGAATACGTGAGCATCATCTTGAGTGAAGCCACGAACACGCATAATGCCGTGAAGTGCGCCAGACGGCTCGTTACGGTGACATGAGCCGAACTCAGCCATACGTAGCGGTAGATCACGGTAAGATTTCAAACCTTGGTTGAAGATTTGAACGTGACCAGGACAGTTCATTGGCTTAATCGCGTATTCACGGTTCTCTGAAGAAGTAGTGAACATCGCTTCAGCGTACTTATCCCAGTGACCAGAACGTTCCCAAAGAACACGGTCCATCATTAATGGGCCTTTAACTTCTTGGTAATCATACTCAGTCAGCTTCTGACGAATAAATACTTCTAGCTCACGGAAGATAGTCCAACCATTGTGATGCCAGAACACCATGCCTGGTGCTTCTTGCTGCATGTGGAATAGATCTAAGTGCTTACCGATTTTACGGTGATCACGCTTAGCCGCTTCTTCTAGGCGCACTAGGTGAGCCTTAAGCGCTTTCTTGTCGTGGAATGCAGTGCCGTAGATACGTTGAAGCATCTTGTTGTCACTGTTACCACGCCAATAAGCACCCGCTACGTTAAGTAGTGTGAAGTGTTGGCAGAAGCCCATATGTGGAACGTGTGGACCACGACACATATCGATGTATTCTTCATGATGGTACAGGCCTGGACGATCGTCTTTAGAAACGTTCTCATCCAAGATTTCGATTTTGTAAGTTTCGCCGCGAGCTTCGAATGCGTCACGCGCTTCCTGCCAGCTAACTTTCTTCTTAACAACCTGGTACTTGGTCTTCGCTAGCTCTTTCATACGCTTTTCAATCTTTTCTAGATCTTCTTGCGTTAGAGAGTGCTCAAGGTCGATATCGTAGTAGAAACCGTTATCGATGGTAGGACCGATCGCCATTTTCGCTTCTGGAAAAAGCTGCTTAATCGCGTGACCTAAAAGGTGAGCACAAGAGTGACGAACGATCTCAAGGCCATCAACTTCATCTTTAGCAGTGATGATCTCTAGGCTTGCATCGTTTTCGATAAGATCACAAGCATCAACACGCTCGCCGTCTACACGACCAGCAATGGTTGCTTTCGCAAGACCAGGACCGATTGATAGGGCAACATCTAGAGTTGATACAGGGTTGTCAAATTGACGCTGACTACCGTCAGGAAGAGTAATAATTGGCATTATTTGTCCTTTACAGTGGTGTTGCACACCAAGCAACACATGAAAATGTTTAATATATGTTTTTCAACCAACAAGTAAGTTGATCGGAGATATATGCATAATAAAGATACCCACATAAAAGCAAATACAGATGCCCCATTTGTGAGTAGCCGAACATTGTAACGAAATTATATGAAATGACAATGACAGAGAGAATCTGCCCGCTCTCCAACCACTTCGTTTGATAAGGTTTTATCATAATAGCGGTAACTTCCCTTCCCCTCCGAACCCTCTTTCCAATCGAGCAGTATCAACCCTACTAATTCTCCTATCTCCTGTAAGGTCGCTCTTCCAACTTATCTCTTACAAACGAGTTATTTAGAACTAAGCTATATAGAAGCAACGGATTGCGGATGAGGTGCATATGGGAAAACAGGCTACTTTTATATCGCTCATACCACCTTTATCGTTAATAGTAGCCACAGCTATGTATGCTCCCGCGACATGGGCCAACAAAGATTACGGCCCGCTAATCAGTTATACCCAAGCACCATTACAGTCCGTTCGTCTTACTCCAACGCTCCGCTCTGGCTTTCCGCTCGAAGAAAACAAGCTTGAAGTGTTTGCTTCTTTAACCGCCGCGAGTATATGGGCTAACTCCCACGACTATCATTTAGACTATTATCAGAATCAACTTCAAACAGGATTGAAATGGCAACTAACGACTGCATGGCAAGTCGAGCTCAATTACCGTTGGCTATATGCCGCCAATAATCACCTTGATAAGGTCATCATCAATTACCACGATCTATTTGGCATCGACCAAGCAGGGCGGGAACTTAAAGACAGACACCAATTTGATGTTTACGCGCCAAGCCATGGCATCAATATCAGTGACTTCTCTGGCGACACGCTGACAAGTGCTTTCACACTCTACACTCAATACCAAATCATAGACCTTGAAAACCACGGACTATCTTTTGGTGTCTCCCTTTATCACAACAACGTCAACCACGGTGCATTTAAGGGAAACAGCACCGAACAAAGCGCTCAACTCAACTATGCATACCAACTCGACATCAATACCTTCTATACAAGCTTAGGGTTGGCCAATCAGTCTAATCGAGAGGTGGAAAATAGTTTTACACATAAGAAAACAACATGGTCATGGATGGGAGGATATCAACTCACGCTATTTGAAAACCATGAGTTGCACCTTGAGTATCGTTGGTATGAAGGCGCCGAAGACGGCGACACTGAGTTTTCAGAAGCCGCAAATGAAATAATGCTTGGATATCGCTATCTCATGCAACGTTCAGCGATCGAGATATCCATTATCGAAAACATCTTCAACATGGACAACTCCACCGACGTTGCCTTCCAATTGGCCTATCGTCATCAGTGGTAAGTCCATTTAGGGTCGAGATAGTAGAATTAAAAAAGCCGAACGGTTAAGTTCGGCTATAGAAATCGTACTGTCTTGTCTCTATTAATAGAAAAAGCGACTACTAACAGAAAGGGAACTACGCACTCATGATTCTTGAGACTGCGTTACGAATGTCTGAATCCGCCGCGTTTGCTGGCAAGCTGAATGAGATGTATTGATCGCCGCGGAAGCTCATTGAGCGGTCGATTTCTGCTAGGCAGTGAACCATTGAGCCTTCAACAATGAATGACAGTTCTATCTCTTTTTTGTTCATGAAACCACCACTGCGAAATTCAATCTCTTGGTAACAGCCCGAACGAGAAGCAAAGCTGTTGCCTTTTAAGAAGCCCTTCTCTACGTCGGCTTTCACCATTGCCATACCCGATGCTTCGACACCTTGGATGATTTTAGCGACTGTTGGCAATGGGTGTACGGAGATGAAGTCGCGGTCTTTAGGATCAATCGCGAAGCCTATATCTAGGTTGGTTTCAACCCACACATGGCATTGGTTCATTTGTGCGTTCAACGCGGTGACTGGCGTTTCATCATTTAACTTAAGTCGGAATGGAACCAGTTTGGTTTCGCCCGGTTGGATAACGAAAGGCTCTACGGCTTGAATACGACCCAGTGAAAAGGTTTCGTAGCTGGTGCTGTCTTCCGTTTCTACTTTCAATTCTGTGTTGAGAACTAAGTTGATCAAGTCAATTTGTTGCTCAACGTCGCCGCCAACAATGTGAACATTGCCAGACAACTCTCCACCTTGGAAAACTTCAATATTATCTAAGACAGTATCAACCTTTGCTGCACCGATGCCCAACGAGGCCTTTAATTTCTTAAACATATTATTTCCCTTTCTAATTATCTGATTTACGAATAGTTATTGCGTGACAATTTGCGACACTTGCCTCACAGAATCAAGCAATTTGCCCCATCTATGTTGAATAAAGTCACATTGCCCGAGGAAATGTTGAAATCATGAAAAAATCCGTTACTCTATTTGTATAGTCAAATAAGGTTTCATTATGTCGAAAGCGCCGCTCTACCTTCAGATAAAACAGTTCATAGACGACAATATCACCAGTGGTCACTGGCCAGTGGGTTATCAAATCACCACCGAACTCGAGCTCACAGAGCAGTTCAAAGTGAGTCGAATGACGGTCAATAAAGCCATTCGAGATCTGGTGTCTGAAGGCAAGCTCATTAGGAAGCCAAGGCTAGGTACTTTTGTTTGTGAACCCGACGAAAAAGCGCAATCTCCCCTGCTTGATATCAACAACATCGCGCAAGAGATCAAAGACAGAGGCCAAACGTATACTAGCCAAGTTATCAAACACGATAGCATTAAGGCTGATGAAAGCACCGCCACACGGTTAGGTGTAATGATTAACGCAGAAGTATTCTATAGTGAAATCATCCACTTTGCGGACAACGCGCCGATACAATTGGAAGCGCGCTGGGTGAACTCTCAAGCCGCCCCAAAATACCTAGAGCAAGACTTTTCAACCTCTACGCCCAACGAATACCTTTCAAAAAACTGCCCGTTGAGTGCTATCGAGCATACGGTTGAAGCCATTATTCCTGACTCTCAAATCAGAACGTCACTAAAACTTTTTGAATCAGAGCCTTGCCTACTTTTGAATAGAAGAACGTGGAGTAAAGAGCGTCTCATCAGCTTTGCATTACTCTACCATCCTGGCTCTAAGTACAAATTAAGCTCCAAGATACTTCTAGATTAAAGAACATCATCCTGATCTCCGATCACATTTTTGCAACATCAACTTGATTCGGGTCAGCGTTTAGCCTATTTATTTGTATATACATTTAATGTTTAGCAAAGATCTAGGTGATTATGAATTTGATCCTCAAAAACGCACGAGTGGTCTCCATGAGTTCGGGAGCCGATGGTTATCAGCCCTCTTCCCCTCAAGATATCGTTATCGAAGACGGTAAGATCGTGTCCATATCTTGTTCAAACCACGAAGCACATGCTTCTGAGGTAGAGCAACCGAGCACTGATGGCTCTGCGGATCACATCACCTATGATTGCAAAAACAAGCTCGTCACCCCCGGGCTGATTGATTGCCACACTCACCTCGTATTTGCGGGTAATCGTGCCAATGAATTTGAGCAGCGTTTGAATGGTGTGTCTTACACCGACATCGCCAAGCAAGGCGGTGGCATTCTAGCGACAGTAACCGCGACCCGCGCAGCACAAGAATCCGAACTGGTTGAAATGGCATTACCGAGACTTGATGGCCTACTAAGAAGTGGCGTAACCAGTATCGAAGTAAAATCTGGTTATGGTTTAACACTTGAAGATGAGCTCAAGATGTTACGTGCAGCCAAAGCGTTAGAGAATCATCGCCGTATTAAGATCACCACCACTCTCCTTGCTGCCCATGCTATTCCACCAGAATATAAAGAGAAACCGGACAGCTATATCGATCTGGTTTGCCAAGAGATCATTCCTAAAGCTGCAGAGCAAGGGCTCGCCGATGCAGTTGACGTGTTCTGCGAATCTATCGGCTTCAACCTAGAACAAACCGAACGTGTCTTTGCAGCAGCCAAAGCGCATGGGCTAGCGATTAAAGGTCACACTGAACAACTTTCGAATATGGGTGGCAGCGCGCTTGCAGCTAAATACGGCGCACTCTCTGTTGACCATGTTGAATACCTTGATGAAACCGGAGTAAAAGCACTGGCAGAATCAGGCACAGTTGCCACCTTGCTACCCGGTGCTTTCTACTTCCTGAAAGAGACTCAACAGCCTCCTATTGCTTTACTTCGTGAACACAACATTCCAATGGCAATAGCGACCGACTTAAACCCCGGCACTTCTCCCTTTGCTGATTTAACTCTAATGATGAACATGAGCTGCACCCTGTTTGGTACAACGCCTGAAGAAGCGCTGCGCGGTGTAACTTGTAACGCTGCTTCTGCCATTGGCGACTCACAAACCAAAGGCAAAATTGAAATTGGTTATGCCGCTGATTTGGCTATCTGGAATATCGAGCACCCTGCCGACTTAAGCTATCAAGTTGGTGTTCCTCATCTGTATAAACGCATTGTTAACGGCGAGGTGTGTCATGACTCAATCTAAGTCTAACGGCATCCGAGATAATGCAGCAACCACACATAACTTTGTATGGACTGGGCGTAATGATCTTGAAGATGGCGCACTCGGTACTCGCGTTCATCACATTACCAAACAAGTTCACAGTAGTGAGTTAAGTAACGAGCTTACTGATGGCGCTATCGCCTTAGTTGGCTTTGCCAGCGATGCTGGAGTTGCAAGAAACAAAGGACGCGTAGGCGCGAAACAAGCACCTAACCTGATTCGCCAAGCGTTGGCTAATATGGCTTGGCACAGTGACGCGCACATCGCGGATCTTGGTGATATCGAATGTAATGATGGCCAGCTCGAAGTCAGCCAAAAACAGTGTGCTTCTGTAATTACTAATGCTTTATCAACCAACAAAGTGATTACCCTTGGCGGTGGTCACGAGGTTGCTTGGGCGTCTTTCCAAGGACTTGCTGAGCATTTACACCAAACGGAACACCGACATAAAACTAAACACCTTCATAAAGATCAGTCAGAACGCAAACCTAAGATCGGCATCGTTAACTTTGATGCTCACTTTGATCTTCGTGAATTTGAAAGCGAAATCGCCGATGTTAAACCCAGTTCAGGTACGCCTTTTAATCAGATAAGCGATTACTGCCACAAACATCAGTGGCCGTTTCATTACGCTTGTCTTGGTGTGAGTGCTGCCAGTAATACCAAAGCGCTGTTTAACAAAGCCGACCAACTGGGCGTTTGGTATGAACACGACCGCAACATGACCCAAGTTAACCAAGTCGCTCAACTGGTTAAGTTACAAAAATTCATCGCTGAATGTGATTACCTCTATCTCACTATCGATCTAGACGTATTTCCAGCAGCGACAGCGCCGGGCGTAAGTGCGCCAGCGGCAAGAGGCGTGAGCTATGAAGCACTCGCTCCTTTTCTAGAACAGATTTTCCAACACAGTGAAAAACTCATTACCGCGGACATTGCGGAATACAACCCAGACTACGACATCGATGGCCAAACGGCTCGATTGGCGGCACGTTTGTGTTGGGATATTGCCTCTGCAATGGCCAGCGACTAATCCAGCTATACCGATAACTACAACTACAACTACAACGATATAACGTGAAACAGAAGGAATTCCAAAATGACGGAACACCACAACAGTGACCCTCGTCTCGACACGACTCGCGAAATTCGCGCACCTCATGGCACCACTTTGCGCGCTAAATCTTGGTTAACAGAAGCACCACTGCGTATGCTGATGAACAACCTAGACCCTGATGTGGCAGAACACCCACATGCACTGGTTGTGTATGGCGGTATTGGTCGCGCTGCGCGCGATTGGAAATGTTATGACAAGATTGTCGAAGTATTAGAACGTTTAGAAGACGATCAAACGTTACTTGTTCAATCTGGTAAACCTGTAGGTGTGTTCCCAACTCACAAGAATGCACCTCGCGTACTGATTGCGAACTCTAACCTTGTTCCGCACTGGGCAAATTGGGAACACTTCAACGAGCTCGATAAAGAAGGCTTGATGATGTACGGCCAAATGACAGCAGGCAGCTGGATCTACATTGGCTCTCAAGGCATCGTTCAAGGTACTTATGAAACGTTTGTCGCTATCGCGAAGAAGCACTTCCAAGGCGAAGCAAACGGCAAGTGGGTTCTAACGGGTGGTCTTGGCGGTATGGGTGGTGCTCAACCTCTCGCGGCAACAATGGCAGGCTTCTCGATGATCGCTGTTGAATGTGATGAATCACGGATCGACTATCGCTTACGTACTGGTTATGTAGACAAAAAAGCCACCAGCATAGATGAAGCGATGGCAATGATTAAAGAATCAGACACGCCAATCTCTGTTGGCCTATTAGGCAACGCTGCTGATGTATTCCCAGAGTTAGTTGAACGCAATATCACCCCTGACGTAGTGACAGACCAAACCTCTGCCCACGATCCGCTGAACGGCTACTTGCCTCAAGGTTGGACGATGGAGAAAGCAGCACAAGAACGTTTAGTTGATGAAGCGAAAGTAGTGAAAGCCGCTAAACAATCTATGGCTATTCAAGTTCAAGCTATGCTGGATCTTCAGTACCGTGGTGCTGCGACTGTAGATTACGGTAATAACATTCGCCAAATGGCATTGGAAGAAGGTGTGGAGAATGCATTTGATTTCCCAGGTTTCGTTCCCGCATATATACGACCTTTATTTTGTGAAGGCGTCGGTCCGTTCCGTTGGGCTGCCCTTTCTGGCGACCCAGAAGACATCTACAAAACAGACCAAAAAGTAAAAGAACTGATTCCAGACAACCCACATTTGCACAACTGGTTAGATATGGCGCGTGAACGCATTCAGTTCCAAGGCTTACCAGCGCGTATCTGTTGGGTTGGCTTGAAAGATCGTGAACGTTTAGGCCAAGCATTCAATGAAATGGTTAAAAATGGCGAACTGAAAGCACCAGTTGTTATCGGTCGTGACCACCTAGATTCAGGTTCAGTGGCAAGCCCGAACCGTGAAACAGAAGGCATGATGGATGGCTCAGATGCCGTTTCAGATTGGCCTCTATTGAACGCTCTGCTGAATACTGCAGGCGGCGCAACATGGGTTTCTCTCCACCATGGTGGCGGCGTTGGCATGGGCTTCTCACAACACTCAGGTATGGTGATTTGTTGTGACGGCAGTGAAGATGCATCACATCGTATTGCTCGTGTACTTCACAATGATCCGGCAACTGGCGTTATGCGTCATGCTGATGCGGGTTACGATATTGCCAAGCAGTGTGCTAAAGAGCAGAAGCTTGATTTACCTATGCTAAACGAAGAACTTCGTCGCCTTTAATGTCTGGAGAATACATGTTGAATTTATTACTTAAACCAGGACTTCTTGGCCTACCTGAACTGCGTAAGATTAGCCGTAGCCCTGTAAATTTATCACTCGACCCTGCTGCAATCCCTGATATTGAAGCGAGCATGCACGTTGTCGAACAAGTGATCGCTGAAGATCGCACTGTGTATGGCATCAATACAGGTTTTGGCTTATTAGCGAATACCAAAATCGCCCCAGAAGATTTAGAAGTACTACAGAAAAGTATCGTGCTTTCTCACGCGGCGGGCATCGGCAAGTTCATGTCTGATGAAACTGTGCGTTTGATGATGGTGTTAAAGATTAACAGCTTGTCTCGTGGTTACTCGGGTATTCGCCTGAAAGTGATTAACGCTCTTATCGATCTAGTGAACGCACAGGTTTACCCATGTGTTCCTCAAAAAGGCTCGGTTGGTGCATCAGGAGATCTCGCTCCCCTAGCCCACATGAGTACAGTACTGCTAGGTGAAGGCCAAGCACGCCACAACGGTAAAATCATCACAGGCTTAGAAGCTATGCAGATCGCAGGCTTAGAGCCAATCACGCTAGCACCTAAAGAAGGTTTGGCTCTGTTAAACGGCACACAAGCATCAACAGCATTTGCATTAGAAGGTCTGTTCGCAGCTGAAGACTTGTTTGCGTCTGCAACCGTATGTGGCGCGATGTCGGTTGAGGCTGCGCTAGGTAGTCGTCGTCCGTTTGACCCTCGTATACACCGCGTTCGTGGTCACCGTGGCCAAATGGATGCAGCACTTGCTTACCGACATATGCTTGATCAAAAGAGTGAAATTGGCGAATCACATACTTGTTGTGAAAAGGTTCAAGACCCTTACTCACTGCGTTGTCAGCCTCAAGTGATGGGTGCGTGTTTACAGCAAATTCGTAACTCAGCAGAAACCTTAAACATTGAAGCAAATGCCGTATCCGACAACCCGCTTGTTTTCGCTGACGATGGTGACATCATTTCGGGCGGTAACTTCCACGCAGAACCCGTCGCGATGGCTGCGGATAACCTTGCACTAGCGATAGCTGAAATCGGTAGCTTGTCAGAGCGTAGAATGGCGTTGTTGATTGATAGTGCGCTAAGCAAACTTCCACCTTTCTTAGTCGATAACGGCGGAGTGAACTCGGGCTTTATGATTGCTCAAGTAACATCTGCAGCACTCGCTAGTGAGAACAAAACATTGGCTCACCCGGCATCAATAGACAGCCTACCTACTTCTGCAAACCAAGAAGACCACGTATCAATGGCCACCTTTGCCGCTCGTAGGCTTAGATACATGGCTGAAAATACCCGTGGGATATTGGCAGTAGAATATTTAGCAGCAGCACAAGGGCTAGACTTCCGAGCGCCAAACCTTTCGTCTCCTCGCGTAGAAGAGGCGAAACAAATTCTGCGTGAGAAGGTCAGCTTCTACGACAAAGATCGCTACTTCTCACCTGATATTGAACAAGCAAACCTGTTACTTAAGTTGTCCGTTCATAACCATCTAATGCCAGAAGGCACTCTGTGTAGTTTTTAAAGCAGAAACACTCTAAATAACACCTCTTAAAGTGTTGTATAAACAAGGGCTATTGATTAGCCCTTGTTGCATTGAGTCAAAGACCATATCCTCTTAAAAATCGTCACATACCATCCAACGTATTTATCTAATTGACTGATATATAAACAAAGTTAACTGGATAGACCATTAGATCGAAGTTAGTTAGCTATAATCCACGCCAGATTTGATGACTAATAGCGATACTATGTTTCTGACACCTTACTTTTCAACTGAAGACAATCAATTTCAATTCACTCGTGAACAGGCTAGCCACTTTGCTAAAAAAGTAGCCGCTGACTTCAACCCAATTCACGATGAAGACAACAAGCGCTTCTGCGTGCCTGGCGATCTTTTGTTTGCAGTACTTCTGCAAAAAGAAGGCATCAGCCAAAAAATGCGTTTTGATTTTTCAGGTATGGTGGGTAACGGTATTGCGCTAAGCGTTGACAACAAGTGTGAGAAAGAAAGCTCACTGGTTGACGAGAAAGGCAAAGAATACCTACACATGTCTTGTGAAGGTGAAAAGAGCCACGATCAAGCATTCATCGAACACGTAGTAACAAACTACGTTAAGTTCTCTGGCATGAACTTCCCACACATCATGGTTCCTCTTATGGAAGAACAACAAATGATGATCAACTGCCAACGTCCTCTTGTGATTTACGAGAGCATGGAAGTTGAATTTACTCGCCTAGACCTATCTCACCCAGAAGTTGAATTCTCTGGTGCGACTTTTGATGTTGAAGGCAAGCGTGGCATCGTGACACTGAACTTCGATTTCAAAGAAGACGGCGAAGTTGTCGGTAAAGGCGTGAAACGCATGGTAGCAAGTGGCCTTAAGCCATACGACCAAGCTTCTGTCGACGACCTAGTAAACCGCTTCAACGAGCGTAAAGAGATGTTTCTAGCTCAGTTTGCAGCTGCCGCTTAATCAGCATCCTTATTTACACATCTCGATGTAAATAAGCTCTAGAACAAGATCAATAAAGCCCAGCTTGATATCCTCAAGCTGGGCTTTTTTAGTACGATCCTTGACTACACGAAGACACTCAAGCCTGCACTCAAGTCAAAACTAAATCCAGCGCCTAACCTTTTGTTTGTAATCAACATATTCCGCACCGAACAATTGCTCTAGAGCGCGCTCTTCTGGCTTAATTTGGAACTGATTCATATATATTACGAATGCAAAACTGAGTAAAACACTGAATAAGTTTTGGAAGAAGTAGCCAAAGCAAAACAGTAGGATGAATAACCCTAGATACATTGGGTTTCGCGTGTAGCCAAAGATTCCACTGTCCACAACGGCAGAAGCAGTTTCGACTTTGATCGGGTTAACGGTGGTTTTCTGTTTTCGAAATTCCCATATGCCTGATATTCCAATCACACCACTCAATATGATCCCGACGCCTAGCACAACCATTCCATAAGGTAATGCTAGTGTCCCTTGGCTCAACTGCTGAGCGCAGAAGTATGATGCTACGAATACAATAATGAACAGTGCAACGGGTGGTACTTTTAATTCTAGAAATTTCATACTTTTCCTTATTAACATTCCTTTGTTAGTTTAGAAAAAAGCCCAGCAATTGCTGGGCTAAATGTATTAAAGAATTTTTGCTAGCGCCTGTAATGGGTGAGCAAGCTTCTCACCTTCAAAACGCTTCACTTGGCTACGGCAAGAATAACCCGTCACCAAACAACGATCTTTTGGTAAGTCCTGCATTTGAGGTTTCCAGCTTAAACCGTATATATCTTTCGACATTTGAAGCTTATCGACCTCGTGACCGAAAGTACCGGCCATACCACAACAGCCGACAGGAACGCTGGTTAACGCAGCACCAAAGTGTTTGAAGATAGCGCCCCACTCTTTTTCAGCGTTCGGCATTTTGGTCTTCTCAGTACAGTGAGCGAACAAGTACCACATCTCTTCACTTGCTGAGCGCGCTTCGAACTCACCTAACGATGGCATTAACCATTCATGCACGGTGAGCACATCAAAGTCGCCACGCTTGTCACCTAAGATCTCGACATATTCATCGCGATAACAAAGTACCAGTGCAGGATCAACACCCACCAAAGGAATACCGATATCCGCCACCATCGACAAGAAATCCGATGTAGATTTCGCCTCACGAGCAAAACGATTTAAGAAGCCCTTAATGTGCAGCGCTTTTCCATTGGGTTTGAACGGCAGTAGTACCGGTGTTTTACCAAGCTTCTGAGCTAGAGTAACGAAATCTTCGACTACCTCTGCATCATAAAAGCTAGTAAACGGGTCTTGAACGATAAGTACATGCTGTTTCTTCTGCTCAGAAGACAAACCTTCTAAGTACTGTAAGTCGAAGAGTTGCAATTCTTTACTCGCCAAACGATTTTTTAGCGTAGGCACCGACATCAATGGTGCATCAACATAACCGACTGTTTTAGCCGTTGCGGTTTGTATCCACTTTTGACCCAACGCTGCGTTAACAACCTTTGGTGCTTTCGCCATTAGCGGCAGCATGGTTTCAATGTTGGCAACTAAATAGTCTTTTGCTGGGCGCTGATAACGAGAGTAATAGATGTTCAAGAATCGAGAACGGAAACTCGGCACATCGACTTTGATCGGACATTGGCTCGCACACGCTTTACACGCAAGACAGCCATTCATCGCTTCGTGAACTTCATGAGAGAAATCGTATTCATGACGTTTGTTCATGGTATTGCGAACGCGATCAATCATGGTTTTAATCGGAGTATTGTCTTTCAGCGCTTCTTGCTCTAAATCGAGAATATCGACGCCTTGCTCAGTTAACTGACGAAGCCACTCTCTTACCAAGCCTGCGCGGCCTTTTGGTGAATGACGACGGTCTGCCGTGACTTTCATCGAAGGACACATTGGAGAGCTCGTATCGTAGTTGAAGCACAAGCCGTTACCGTTACATTCCATGGCTTGTTTGAAGCTATCACGAACTTGTACGTCAATCTGACGGTCGTAGAAACCACGCTTGGTATCGGTCACTTTCACCAATTCCGCATCACTTTCTAATGGCGTACAGATCTTGCCTGGGTTCATCTTGTTGTGCGGGTCGAACGCTGCTTTAACTCGTCTTAATTCGGTAAACAGTTCCTCACCAAAGAAGTCAGGGCCATACTCAGAGCGGAAGCCTTTACCGTGCTCACCCCACATCAAGCCGCCGTATTTAGCCACCAACTTAACCACTTCATCAGAGACTTCGTGCATCAGTGCTTCTTGCATCGGGTCACACAGATCAAGTGCCGGACGAACGTGCAGTACGCCCGCATCAACGTGACCAAACATGCCGTAGTTCAACTCTTTTGAATCGAGTAAGACTCTAAATTCAGAGATGAAATCGGCCAAGTGTTCCGGTGGTACACAGGTATCTTCAGCAAAAGCCACCGGCTTAGCTCGACCTTTCGCCGCACCTAACAGACCCACCGCTTTCTTACGCATGTTGTAGATTCGGCCAATGCTCGCTAAGTCACTGCATACTTGGAAGCCAATCACACCCGCTTCTTCGGTTTCAAGCATGCTTTCAAGTTGTGCCGTCAGTGCTTGAACTTGTTGTTCAACTTCCGCTTCATCTTGGCCTGCAAACTCAACCATGTTGATGCCAAGCATCTCTTTATTGGGAACATCCATAAGCAGGTCGCTCACAGTGTGCCAAACGATGTCTTGCTTCGCTAGGTTCAATACTCTTGAATCAACCGTCTCAACAGACAGCGCTTTCGCTTCTACCATGAACGGCGCATTACGCAGCGCAGAATCGAACGTGTTGTATTTCACGTTGACCAGCGTTCGCGCTTTGGGAATAGGCGTTAGGTTGAGCTTTGCTTCCGTAATGAAGACTAATGAGCCCTCGGCACCACATAGGACGCGAGTCAGATCAAAGCTGTCGTCTTGTTCGTTGATTGCGTTCTTTAGATCGTAACCTGTTAAGAAGCGGTTCAATGGTGGGAATTTATTAAGAATTTGAGCGCGCTTGTCTCGACAAACGGCTTCAGTAACCGCAAGGGCATGGTGAGCAAATTCACCCTCAACTGGCAAGCCGTGCGATAAATCAGACTCTAGACACGAACCATCCGCGAACACCGCTTGCAATGACAATACATGATCTGACGTTTTTCCGTACTTCAACGACCCTTGGCCCGAAGCATCGGTATTGATCATGCCACCTAAGGTTGCTCGGTTACTGGTAGAAAGGTCTGGAGAGAAAAAGTAACCGTAGGGACGTACTGCATCATTCAATTGGTCTTTAACGACGCCAGACTGAACTCTTACCCAGCCCTCTTTCTCGTTAATCTCAAGAACCTTATTCATGTGTCGTGAAAGGTCAACCACGACACCTTTTGTTAAGGATTGTCCGTTGGTTCCGGTACCGCCGCCACGAGGGGAAAAGGTCACGCGTTCGTAAGCGGATTTAGCACCCACCTGACCGAGCAACACAACGTCTTGAGTTGTTTTAGGAAGGATGACCGCCTGCGGCAATTGCTGATAGACACTGTTATCAGTCGCCACAGCCAAACGGCTAGAATATTGAGATTCAATGTCGCCAGTAAAGCCCGCTATTTTTAGTTCATCTAAAAAGCGTACGACTACTGGATCGACATCAGCATTAAGTTGAAGTCTTGGTAACATTTGCTTCCTGCCCCTACTTCGCTGATCCTATCAGCATTGGGTTATCTGAGATTTTTAATAATTTTCTTTGAATTTCGTCACTTTACTACTATTAAGATCATATAAAAAGGTGATCAAATCAGAATCTCAGTGCAAGAATGGAGAAATAGTCACTTTCGTCTTAATTCAGTCCAATATACTGAATAACATTTTGTTTAAGACATCTCCATGAGCACATCACAATGAAAAAAAACAAAACAGTCACAACTGAAGATATTCTTCTTAAGCTATGCCAATCAGTCTCAAGCGTACTCACTTCAGCGACGGCTTCTCAGGTGTCCTATTCAGCTATGGTTCAAAAGATCAACAAGACAAGTCTGAAGCCAGACTTTGGTTGTTTCGTCTTATTTGACGGTGGCTTTTCTGGTCTTGTTGTCATCAATTTTACGTCTAAAGCCGCGCTAGAGATCTATACCAATTACATGCGTAACATGGGCATGCCAGAAGATGAGCTGGCAGTACTTCACACGTCTGACGAAGTGGGCGATGTTTTGGGTGAGTTGATGAACCAGTTAGTTGGTGATTTCACCAATAAGATCCGTAAAGAACTGCAAACCAACATCACACAGAACCAACCGAAAATGCTGGCATTGAACAAGCAAGTAAACCTTTCTGTTGATACTAACCTAGATCGTCCACAAGCTCGCCGAGTGACCTTCTCGACTGCAAACAACAACATCTTCTATCTAGAGCTTGCAATGGATAAGACAGAATTCATCCAATTAGAAGAATTTGAGATCGCTGAAGACGAATGTCCAGACAGTATTCTTGAGGCTACTCAGAAAAAAATGCAGGAAGCGAATAAGCCCGCTCAAAGTTCAGGTAATGATTCGGCAGCCGATCTACTCGATGAACTTGGTATCTAGTTTGCTAATGCTCTAGTTAATCCGGAAAATCGTGTCACTAACGCCATCAATACGCTTGATGGCGTTTTTATATTATCCAGAAGCCGTCTCTTCCACCCTTCATAAATGGCTCACCGCATAATAACAAATGACTTTTGACTTTGCTGTTACCTGCCAAAACATGTAAAATGTCGGACTTTTCAAAATTTGCGGTAATGATTAAGTAGTCGATGGATAAGAAAAAAGCCCTAAAGAAAATTGCCAAGTGCCTTGAGCTTGGAAATTCTGCGAACGTCAATGAAGCGGCCAATGCGATAAAAATGGCGCATAACTTGATGCTGAAATATGGTCTCGAGAAAGACGATATTGAATTTATCAAGATGGGGAAAACTCAGTCCAGTCATCTGTTACCTGCAAATATCAGCTCTACACTGCTGCGTGTTATTCGTGGTATTAACACCAAGTTTGGCGTAGAAGCCGTATTACTGAACCACAAAGGCCTTAAGCGTGTGGAGTTCATTGGTGAAGCTGATCGAGCAATCTTTGCTGCCTTTGCTTTCGATATTATTTATCGCGAATTGAACGAGCATACGGGTCAATTCAGAAACAGCTTTTCAGGATCTGGTACCGGAACTCTCGAAGTCACTCGTCGTGTGAATTCTTACGTCTCTGGTTGGGTAGAAGGGGCGCTTGAAAAGTTGCCAATCATTACCCCGGACGACGAGTCAAACAACAAAATCAATAACTACATTGATAAAGAATTTGAAAATATTGACCGTGAAACCTTCAAACAACAACTCAGAGAAGCGATGAAAAACCTCACCGCTGACTATGAAGTTGGCTTGAAGAAAGGTCGTAAGCTTTCGGTAAACCGCCCTGTTGGCGGAACTCAAGCAGCTAAAAAAATCACCAAATCGTAGAGCATGCCATTTAACTAAATCATAATGCTTGCTCTTTACATTTCCTCAGCACATTGTTAAAACCATCAATAATACTTATAGGACTATATGTTTGTCATTCGCAATCCATGCGTTTGACAGAAGTACATGATGGAGAAATACGTTGAAAAAAATCACACTAGCCCTAGCGCTTACTGTCGCTCTAACGGGTTGTCAGGCAACTCAACGCCAAAATGCTACAACAGGCGAATCTGAGACGAACTCTGCAACTCAAGGCGCTCTAATTGGTGCAATCGCTGGTGCCGTTGCTGGTGCTGCTACTGGTGACGATTCTAAAGATCGCCGTAAACGTGCACTCATCGGTGCTGCTGGTGGCGCCGCCGTTGGTGGTGGTATCGGTTACTACTTCGACCAACAAGAAGCTGCACTTCGTGAAGAGCTCATGAACTCTGGTGTTCAAGTTGAACGCGTTGGTGAGAACCAGCTTCTACTTCGCCTAGAAAACGGCATTGGTTTTGGTTCTGGCTCTTACGCTTTAGAGTCTAGTATTCACAACACACTACGTGGTGTTGCTCGTATCTTAGTTGAATACCCAGACACTAGCCTAGTGATCGACGGTCACACTGACAGCACTGGCAGCGAGTCGTCTAACCAAGTCCTTTCTGAGCGTCGTGCTGAATCTGTTCGTGCATTCTTGATCTCTCAAGACGTTGCTGCAGGTCGTGCCATTGCTCGTGGTAACGGTGAACGTTACCCTCTATGTGACAACAACACCTCTCAAGGTCGTGCTTGTAACCGTCGCGTAGAAATTCAAATCTTGCCGCTTAAGTAGCACGATTAAAGCCCAGTTACCTTTATCTATTGAATTAACCACTATATAGTTGCTTGTCATTCGTATCGCTTATTTTAAGCGTTACGACTTAACACTTAGCCACATAGCGTATTCATCCTGATACATCGGGACCGGGCTTTTTTACGAGACTTATCTTTTGCTTATCCTATCCAACTTCTGGTCATCGTCATTTCTTAGGCCTCTATTTCTAGCCCTCATTTTTTCCACGATACAGTTGTCCATTCCACATTTCGTTCACGCAGAAAGCAGTGATGAATTTTCAATAAAGTCACAACCTCAAGATCCAGTTTCTCAATACCAATTAGCTCAAGCTTATGAATCGGGTGTCGACGTCCCTTTGAGCACCAGCGATGCATTTTATTGGTACTCGCAATCAGCGGATAACGGCAATGCAAATGCGCAATTTAGGCTGGCTGAATTATATTTATCAGGGACAGGTGTAGAGCAAAGCAACAAGCTAGCTTTAGAATGGTTTATCAAATCAGCATTGCAAGGTAACAAACGCGCCTCAGTTGAGGTCGCAAAGATCTATGAGTCCTCGCTTGAGAAAGATCTACTCCAACCATTAGATGCAGCACAGCTATGGTATGAAGCGGCCCTAAAAGACAACCCTGATGCAGAAGATGGTTACAATCGCGTTCTGGAAGCACAATTTAACCAACAACGCGCCAAGCAGATCTCTTCGATTGAGCAGCTCAATGACGGCATCGATACAGAAGCCAGCACAAGCCAAGAGATGTCTGGTCAACAACGACCTAATCACGAGCTAACAAGCTCTGACTATATAAGTGGCGCAGTACTGGCCGTTTTAATTGCAATAGTGAGTATCAGCGCGACTCTGGTTGTATCGCGAAAGCGACAGATCCTGAAGTCTGGTGAGTTAAATCAGCAACAACAGACACTTGAAGCGCAGCTTAGCGCGAAAGACTTCACCATCAAACAGCAAAAGCGCCAACTTCAGACTATCTATAACGAACTGAAGAAGCAGAAAAACAACAAGAGTTTGAACAATTTTCAGGTAGCCTGTGCGCTATTTGGCTACACGCCTAGCTCAATTCCGGACCAGAAAAGCATCAAGATACGATACAAACAATTATCAAAGATCTACCATCCAGATGGTCACGGATGTGACGAAGAAATGAAACGTTTGAACAATGCGCTAAAAACCATTTTACAAAATGTTACAAAAACGTAAACAACTACACATATTAAATTTTCAAGGTCGCAAAGATATCGATTTTATTAGTGTTGCAATCGATCCCCCTCTCAAAAACGGGTAACAAACTATTAACTAATGGGTCTTACTTGTGTCATAATTTGCGCCGAAAATACACCTGACTTAAACAGGTGAGGAGAGAATATGTTCACAATAGAAGGCGTTTGTGATTGGTGCAAAAAGCCAAGCCTAGTTAAAAAGCACGACTACCTAGATGGTAAGTGTCATCATGCATGTAATGAGTGCAATGATATTGCAACCATTGATGTTCGCCAGTTCAATATTGGTGAAATGGAAATGAGAGCAAAACTCTCCCAAGCGACATTGAGATAAGCAACACCGTTGAAATATAAGAAAGCGCCTAAGGCGCTTTTTTTGTGTCTGTGGTTTTAGATTTTCTCTCTTCTCTCTTCTCTCTTCTCTCTTCTCTCTTCTCTCTTCTCTCTTCTCTCTTCTATACAGGCGTATACAGTACTTTTCTGTCAAAACCACTGTATACACCTGTATAAAGCTCACATTTTTTGAACTTATGAGACAAAGTAGCAAATTCATTCTAATTTAATTTGTCAAATAATTTCAATGACTTAACAACATAACACCTATAAGTTCAGACAAAATCGTCCAATAATCCCGCAAAAAACGCTTGATCTTATAAGCAACTAAAACTACTGTATACACATACAGCATGTATATAAGGACAGCAAAATGATTCAAGCACACGTTAAAGCCCAACACTCTAGCCCGCTAGTTCACTGCGCATTTACATCAGTTTCTCGTAAAAGCAAAAATTCAAACGAGGAAGCGTTATTTGCAAGAATGGCGTTGCTGTCCAACCAACATCAGTGGCTACTGTTTACCGCTCAAACACCGAGACCATCCGCTAAGCAGCTAAAGCAACATAATGTTTGCTGCGACCGAGTTATTCATATGAAAGCCTCTCATCAGATGACTGAGGTAGAAACCGTCGAGAAAGCCATTCGCTCTAAGAATGCGAGTGCGATTGTGGCAAGTGCATCGATTGATCAATTCAGTCAGCAATACCTAAGAACATTAGGAATGCGCTTTCAGTGTGAAGTCTTCTTTATGGATGCGAATTCAGAGCGCATTCACTAAGCCACCTTGCTTAATAACATGTTGGCTCAAAAACATGGCCCACAAACATAGCTTAATCGTTTAGCTAACAAACTTAAGTTAACTTAACCGCATAGCTCCAAAACACAGTCCAAATATACTGCCTTCCCCTGCCCTACGATTCACCTATTTTTTGGCGAATTGTTAGGCGGGGGTTTTTATTTAAACAATAGATTTAGCAATCGTTTGCTTTTTATCTGGAAGGAAATAGTAGATTGAGTATAATGCCCGTCTAATCATGTGCACACCGCACTTCTCTGTATGACGTTTGATAAAAGATAGGAATGTCTAAATGAGCCTTGCTGATCAAGTTCTTGCCGTAAATGATGACCTACCAATCCGTACTGACAAACCTGTCCACAGTGGCAAAGTTCGCTCAGTCTACTGGTTAACTGAAGAAGATAGTCAACGACTAATCAAAGAGAAAGGCTACGATGTAGCACCAGATGCACCTTTAGCAATCATGGTGATCAGTGACCGTATCTCTGCATTTGATTGTATCTGGCGTGGTGAAGGTAATCTTAAAGGTGTTCCAGGTAAGGGAGCGGCTCTGAATGCTATCTCTAACCACTGGTTCAAATTGTTTAAAGACAGCGGACTTGCTGACAGTCATATTCTTGATATCCCTCACCCGTTCGTATGGATTGTACAAAAAGCTCGCCCAGTCATGATTGAAGCGATTTGTCGTCAATACATCACAGGTTCAATGTGGCGTGCATACGCAAACGGCGAACGTGAATTCTGTGGTATCGAAATGCCTGAAGGTCTTGAGAAAGACAAGAAGCTACCTGAGCTACTGATCACGCCTTCAACAAAAGGGATTTTGAAAGGTATCCCTGGTGTTCCAGAAGCTGACGATGTGAACATCTCGCGTAACAACATCGAAGATAACTTCGCAGCGTTCAACTTTACTCAAGCAAGTGACATTGCGCATTATGAAAAACTTCTAAAAGAAGGCTTCAACGTAATTAGCCAAGCACTCGCAAACGTCGATCAAACCTTTGTCGATACCAAGTTTGAGTTCGGCTACGTGAACGATGCTCAAGGTAAAGAAAAGCTGATCTACATGGACGAAGTGGGCACGCCAGATTCATCTCGTATTTGGGATACTCAAGAGTACAACAAAGGCAACATCGTCGAGAACTCGAAAGAGGGTTTCCGTCAGTTCTTACTTAACTACTTCCCTGATGCGGACATTCTGTTGAACAAAGAACGCATGCCAGAGCGTGAAGCTCTAGCTCGTGACAATGAACTTCCTTTGGATGCATTGATGTCTCTTTCTCGTACTTACCTTGATATCGCAGCGAAAATCACAGGTGCAGAGATCGTACTGAGCGAAAATCCTAAGCAAGAAATTATCGATGTACTGCGTGCTGACTATGGTCTAGTTGACTGATCGCATTCTAGAAAGCGAGTAAGCTCGTAAACACAAGTTCCAGATACTAAAAGGGCCTCATCATTATTGAGGCCCTTCTTACATGTGCGGTTTTTAATATTCTTTGAGCTAGCTTCTAAGCTGCATGCTATAAGCTCTAAGCTCTAAGCTCTAAGCTCTAAGCAATACTGAGAGATTACAGCTTGATAGTAAACTCTTCTCCAGTATTCTCGGCAATCACTAAATGACTGCGCGTCTCGATGTACTCTATCTGCTCTTCTTCAAGAGAATATGGCATAACAACTTTGAGCTCATTGATCCCTTCCAGCCTAGCCAGCTTAAGTAAGGTAACAATGTTTGACTCATCACTTTTACGCGTCGACATTGATTTTAATGCCATCTGCCATAAACGATCTTCAGGGCTTGCTAGCTCTTTAATGCTATCTCGCCAGACGGTACTGAATACTGGTGCAATTGTGGTTAGTGCCTCCAGAAAAGTCCATTTTTTACTGCATGAGGCGCCAAGAAAGGTTGTGTAATCGAACTCTACACGCGTCTCTATCTGTTTATCCATGATGTCCCCCGACACTTTGACAACACAATATACTCAATATCTATCAACTCTTTCTTTATAGCAATAGGATATAGAAGAATAGTCTTTTATGACCTTTTGATTGGTTAAAAAGGCATATAAAAATCAATTTTGTAACAAAATAAGCACTGAATAATCATATATGCACCTATTTGATTAATATTTTAGAGATAAAACTTATCTATCTATTTTATATCAATTATCCGGCTCGCTTTTTTGTATTGAATACGCCAGCCAGACCATGTTGGCAGCTCCCAACGTTTTGGTGATAACTTTCGGCTACCCGATTGATAGTGAACGTAAATCAGCTTTCGTGCGGGCAAGTATTCTACATCGAGTTGCAAGTCGGCAAGGTTCAGTGCAAACGGGTATTTTTCAGAGAACTCTGAATAGAGCCATTCTGGGATACCATCAAATGGAATGTCTGAATGTTCAAACATTTCTAGCTCGCTGACATCGGTAACCCCTAACACCTCAAGCTGTTGTATAAACCATAGTTCAAAGCTAAGTTGCTCGATCTCAGGAGTATATTTTTTTTGTTCATCGAGCCCAAGTTTCACATACAGCTGCCAGTGTTTGATTTCTTGAGTGCGAACCTTTGCAAAACCGGGAAGTTGGACGCCTTTTAACACAAGATCGACAATAGGCTTTAATGATAGTTGCCCTTCAGCCGCGACGAGCTTAGTCGTAATTGTACGGCCTGCGTACACCAAAGCCATCTCGGTAAAGACACCATCATCATTTACTCTTGTTTCACCTTGCTCCCACTCTCCGAGTTCAGCTTCAATGATAAGCTCAAGAGGAATAGGTGCCGTGACCGTCGCTAAGGTCAGTGTTTGCTTAACACCTCTTCCCGGCAAGCTGTGCGTGTCCAGCACCAACATCGCTTGTGCATTGTCCGGGAAACGATTCTGACGGCCGAGTACTACCTCTAACACTCCATTGGCAAAGGCTTCTTTCCTCTTCAGTCTGCGCACAAACACCAGCTCAGGATGCAAATTCACAATAGTCTTAAGCAGTTCAATACGTTGGAAACGTGACGCGACTTCTAACTGAGGAAGTTCAAACACCTCACGCATTTGCTTTGCCAGCCCTTGTGCTTCATTCAGTGCCTGTTGGTCGATTTCTAAATGCGGATAATCGCGACCACGAACAATCTGAATC
Source organism: Vibrio sp. QJM3NY_26 (assembly GCF_057786005.1). Lineage (NCBI taxonomy): Bacteria > Pseudomonadati > Pseudomonadota > Gammaproteobacteria > Vibrionales > Vibrionaceae > Vibrio > Vibrio sp. QJM3NY_26. The sequence continues at coordinate 2,068,029 of NZ_CM173515.1, forward strand.
AACAGGCTTAAATCACACCCTTCTTTCTCTTGTTGCGCGAGCGCTTCCAAATGTTCTGCGGTGTTTGGTAATTGATACAAGCGAGCAGGAACGGACAACGCAGCTGTGAGATCGACTACCGCTTCTTTTAATGCTTTGGTTTTGATTCGAGTCACAATATCGGCATACAAAGCGTCAATTGGCAGCGGGTAAAGTTTCTTTCCATGCTCGGTAATTTGATGATTAGCGCTAATCGCTTCCATCGTCAGCAAGGTTTGAGTCGCGCTGTTTAATGACTTCTCAGGAATAGGATCAAGGAAGGACAAGCTCTCAAGCGGAGCACCACAACATGCCGCCGCAAGCATGGGTTCGGTCAGCTCTTCACGCTGCAATTCAGGTGGTGTGACGAACTCTAACGCTGCATGCTCGCCATACAGTCGAACGCAGACACCATCCATTACCCTACCCGCGCGGCCAGCTCGTTGCTTGGCACTGGCTCGTGATATGGATTTGAGCATCAGGGTCGTTCTACCGTTGCGTTGAACGGTTCGTCTTTCCAATCCTGAATCTATCACGACACCAATGTCGGGAATGGTTAATGAGGTTTCTGCCACGTTGGTAGCGAGAATGATCTTTCGTAAATAGTTGTTATCAGGGTTTTGGCCAGAGAGCGCTAAATCTCTTTCTTTATCACTGACCGATGCATGCAACTTCACCACTTGGATATCTGGATTTTTTGCCAAGGCTTGTTCACATTGCACGATCTCTTTTTTACCCGGCAGGAAAACCAAGATATCGCCATGTGAAGCGATCAGTTGATGATTCACTTCTTCAGCAATGCGCTGCTCTAGATGTCGAATATCGGGCAATGCTCTTGATTCATTCGCCCTGTGTTCAATAGCGACTTGATAAGTTCGGCCTTCACAGCTAATTCGATTCGCATCCAAGTAATGAGCAAGACGCTCCCCTTCAATGGTTGCTGAAGTGATCACCAAGCGATGGCTCTCTTTTTGTTTCAGAATCGCCACCAGCAGATCAATGTCCCAGCGCCTCTCGTGAAACTCATCCACCACAATCACATCAAAACTGGCTAATCCATCTTCTGATAACCAACGCAGCGCGATACCGGGCGTCACAAAAACAACGTTAGTTTGCTCGTTGTACTCCGACTCAAGCTTAATCGCATAGCCAACCTTGCTACCAAGCTTCTCACCCGATTGCTGTGCTAGGTATTTAGCCAATGACGTACACGCGATACGTCTTGGTTCCACCACCAGCACTCGTCCATGTTGAGAAGCCCAAAGTGGCAAACGCGTTGATTTACCCGATCCGGTTTCAGCTTCGACTACAAGGTGAGAATTGGCGATTTGCTCGTGGAATACGTTTTGATAAGAATCGATAGGAAGTAATGACATAAAAAGGAGGAGTCGCGAAAAAGTGTGAGCGAAGTATAACGAATTATGGCGCTAGAATTCGATAAGTGTGGGACATGGGTAAGAATATCATTTTGTTTGCAAAGATCGGAGGGAAACTATTTACAATTGAATAACTAAACCGTTATCATTTTTCGGTTACCCTTTCTCCCATATTAGGCATCCAATGAACAACGATAAACGCCCTCTATATATCCCTTATGCTGGTCCTGCTCTACTAAGTACCCCTCTTCTAAACAAAGGCAGCGCATTCTCTGCTGAAGAGCGCAGTTCTTTCAACCTTGAAGGCTTGTTACCGGAAACGACCGAAACAATCCAAGAGCAAGTAGGACGTGCATACAAGCAATATTGTAACTTCGAAAGTGATATGGATAAGCATATCTACCTTCGTAACATCCAAGACACTAATGAAACGCTTTTTTATCGTTTAGTTCAAAACCACATTTCTGAAATGATGCCTATCATTTACACGCCAACGGTTGGCGCAGCATGTGAGAACTTCTCAAATATTTACCGTCGTGGCCGTGGTCTGTTTATCTCATACCCGAACCGCGATCGTATCGATGACCTACTGAACAATGCGACAAACCACAACGTTAAAGTTATCGTGGTTACGGATGGTGAGCGTATTCTTGGTTTGGGAGACCAAGGTATCGGTGGCATGGGTATTCCAATTGGTAAGCTAGCACTGTACACAGCTTGTGGCGGTATCAGCCCAGCTTACATGCTACCAATCGTGCTCGATGTGGGTACAAACAACCCTCAACGTCTTGCAGACCCAATGTACATGGGCTGGCGTCACCCTCGTATCACAGGTGCGGATTACGATGCATTCGTTGAAGAGTTCATCCAAGCGGTTCAACGCCGTTGGCCTGATGCATTAGTTCAGTTCGAAGATTTCGCACAAAAGAACGCAATGCCACTGCTTGAGCGTTACAAAGATCGCCTCTGTTGTTTCAACGATGACATCCAAGGCACAGCAGCCGTAACGGTTGGTTCTCTACTTGCAGCATGTAAAGCAGCAAACAGCAAACTTTCAGATCAACGCATCACCTTCTTAGGTGCGGGTTCTGCAGGTTGTGGTATTGCTGAAGCTATCATTGCTCAAATGGTGTCTGAAGGTATCAGCGATGCACAAGCACGCTCTCAAGTTTACATGGTTGACCGTTGGGGTCTGCTACAGGAAGGCATGCAAAACCTGCTTGATTTCCAACAGCGTCTCGTTCAAACCAACGAAAACACCAAAGACTGGGAAAGCGACGGCACTGGTTTCTCTCTACTAGACGTCGTTCGCCACGCGAAACCAACAGTATTGGTTGGTGTATCTGGTGCTCCAGGTCTGTTCAGCAAAGAAGTCATCAAAGAGATGAACCTACACTGTGAACGCCCTATCGTGTTCCCACTGTCTAACCCAACAAGCCGTGTTGAAGCAACTCCAAACGACATTATTCGTTGGACTGATGGCCAAGCACTGGTTGCGACAGGTAGCCCATTTGAGCCAGTAACTCATAACGGCACCACTTACCCAATCGCTCAGTGTAACAACAGCTACATCTTCCCAGGTATTGGCCTTGGTGTATTGGCTGTGAATGCTTCACGTATCACTGATGAAATGCTGATGGAATCAAGCCGTGCGCTTGCTACGTGTTCTCCACTTGCGATCAATGGTTCAGGTGCGCTACTTCCACCATTGGAAGAGATTCACACCGTATCTAAGAAGATTGCTCTTGCCGTTGGTAAGAAAGCGATTGAGCAAGGTGTTGCACTAGAGATCACTGAAGAAGCTCTTCAACAAGCGATTGACCAGCATTTCTGGCAGCCGGTTTACCGTCGCTACAAGCGTACTGCATTCTAATAAAGCGTGCAGTACTTTGAATAAAGCGCACTCCGCTTGGAATAGAGAGCGTTAACTATACTCTTACAAGAGCCTCTGCAACTGCAGGGGCTTTTTTCTTTACACTGTCTTGTCTTTTTAACTGATTTTTCTCATTTTTATTTGGTATTATCGAGCACTCAAAAATTAATGCTCAGTCAAAGGACCATACCGAGAGTGAAATTTGATTCTCACATTTTCCGTAGCTACTTATCAAAAGCTTACAAAAAACTGCAAGGTTTTCTGTTTGGCGCTTTCCTCGTGTTCTTAGTTGGCAGCGCTGCGGTTATTGCGATCGATTATTGGGTTTCATGGCAAGCGGAAGATCGCATCATCTACGATATTGATGACGTGCCCGAGCTTGAGGTCGCGGTTGTGCTTGGCACAAGCAAATATTTGGGTAGAACACTCAACGACTATTATAAACACCGAATCGAAGCCGCGATTGAGCTGTTCGATCGTGAAAAAGTGGATCAATTTCTACTGAGTGGCGATAACGCTCATCGCTCTTACAATGAGCCGTGGACGATGAAACGCGACTTGTTGAAAGCGGGTGTCCCCGATGAACGCATCAATCTAGATTACGCGGGGTTTAGAACCTTGGACTCGATTGTTCGCGCCAAAAAGATATTCGATACTGATAATTTCCTGATCATCACTCAGAAATTCCACTGTGAAAGAGCGCTATTCATCGCCAATTCTTACGATATTCATGCGCAGTGTTTGGCGGTTTCAGGACCAACCCACCATTCGGGAACCTCAATACGTTTACGTGAAGTGTTTGCTCGCACCAAAGCATTCCTTGATCTGTATATTATAGGGACAACGCCAAAGTTCCTTGGCCCTAAAGAGCCAATTCAACCCAGTCCAAAACCGGAATCATTTCCGATTCCAAACCCTATTACTGACCCCACTGTAAACCCTATATCAGATCCCTCAGCAAGCCCTATTTTAGAACCAGCAGAGACCGATGTGTAGAAAACTACACATTTTGAATTTGTTGCCTCACACTTCCCCATTGTTAAGCAAAAACACACCAGCACTCCTTTATTAACTTGAGTAACATTCTTCCAACAAAGTCTGACCCTACATCAAGCTATATACCTCGAAAATAATAAGCACGACTCAATGAAGTCGTGCACCAATAAAACGAGGATAACAAAAGGAGCGTCTTATGACGGCACTTGTTACTACACTGAAACACTGGTTGTTTACCCGCAACAGCATGATATTAATTGGTAATTTCACGTTATTTGCACTTTTGCTCAATACCCTGCCATTCGAAGCGCAAGTGAATACAGGTTTAAGTATTCTCGTGTTCGTTGCCATTCTATGGTTAACAGAAGCGATTCACGTCAGCATCACCGCTTTGCTCGTTCCCCTATTGGCTGTCTTGTTTGGTGTATTCAACACGCCCGCTGCGCTGGCTAACTTTTCGAACCCAATCATCTTCTTATTCATGGGTGGCTTTGCATTAGCAGCCGCACTGAACAAGCAAGAACTAGATAAGGCGATTGCTGACAAAGTACTGTTGATTGCAAAAGGCAGAATGTCGGTCGCCGTGTTCATGCTGTTCGGTGTGAGTGCGGGCTTATCAATGTGGATCTCAAACACCGCCACCACAGCAATGATGCTTCCTCTTGTTCTAGGCATCATGAACAAAGTTGACCAAAGTGAAGACCGTAACACCTACGTGTTTGTGCTACTAGGCATCGCTTACTGTGCATCGATTGGTGGCATCGCAACCTTAGTGGGTAGCCCACCAAACGCAATTGCTGCGGCAGAAGTCGGCTTGAGCTTCACAGAGTGGATGGCACTTGGCCTACCTATCTCAATGATCTTATTGCCAATCACGATGATTGTTTTATACGTGATGACTAAGCCCAAGCTCGACCATAAATTCGAGCTAGACCACGCTCCTGTAGAGTGGACGAACAGCAAAAAAATCACACTGTCTATCTTCCTTTTAACCGTAACGCTTTGGATATTCGGAAAACCAATCAATGCAATGATTGGCGGATTCTCTAAGTTTGATAGCTTGGTGGCGATTGGTGCCATTGTACTGCTTGGCGCTTCTAGAGCGGTTGAATGGAAAGATGTTGAGAAGACAACGGATTGGGGTGTACTTATCCTGTTCGGTGGCGGTATCTGTTTAAGTAACATTCTGAAAGCGACTGGAACCAGCGTATTCCTAGCACACTCACTAAGCGGATTTTTAGAAACAGCAGGCGTGCTTCTTACGATTCTAGCCGTGGTAGCGTTCGTGGTATTCCTAACGGAGTTTGCGAGTAACACAGCGAGTGCGGCATTGCTTGTCCCTGTATTCGCAACCATTGCTGAAGCGCTGGGGATGTCACCTGTTATCTTATCTGCACTGATTGCGATTGCCGCATCTTGTGCCTTCATGCTACCAGTCGCGACACCACCTAATGCGATTGTATTTGGCTCTGGTCACATCAAACAAAAAGAAATGATGCGAGTCGGTATGGTGTTGAACTTAGTTTGTATCCTAGTACTAACACTGTTCGCTTGGATCTTCTGGTAAGCAGCAAACGCTTATAGAGAAAGCTTTATAGGCAAGTGCTTAGAAACACATATTTATAGGTAAATGCTTATAGATAAATGTTTACAGGAATGCCCCCTCAAAAAAATCTGGTTGCAGCTTCCCTCGGCTCAACCAGTACAAAAATGCCCGCTCAGCTCACAAGATCAGTTTAACGAGCAAGATCCGTTTAACTAACCAGATCAGTTTAACTAACTAAATCAGCTAAACGGGCATCTAAAAACAAGAAACGCTTTTCCCTTTTGGTGGCCCCGCGCCACCTTTTTTGTGTCAACTTGTCACCTTTTTTGTATCAACTTGCCACCAAGCACTCATTACCGTTCTAAGATCTGGCTCTCACGCCACACTTGGCACCAAACGCGTCCAACCTAACAGCAGCATAGAAGCACACATAACCCAAACGACAGTGGCTAAAGAAAGCGTCGATACCAAATTGTAGCGATAACTGAACACATAAACCGCGCCAAGATAAGCCGCGTATGGCACAAGCGAGAACAAGCCAAAGAGTGCCGTGGTACGTAACTCCACCATGGTTTGTTCCGTGCCAACAATGTAGTGAGCAATCAGAGCAAAGGTTGGAAACAACGGCACTAAGCCTGCGATGTAAAAGCTCTTACTTTTCGACAGTAGCGCAATCAACAAAACAGCCGCGGCACCGAGCAAGCATTTAAAGAACAGTGAGATCATTTTTTATACGTTATCCAAGCAAATCAACAAAGGCTCTAGAGGGTAAACTCATATAGCGCCCATAAAAATACCACACGTCACATATGCACGTGTGGCTTATAAACTAACCAAAACAATTTTCAGATTAGTGACTCAAGATCACCTGATTTCGACCTGAATGCTTCGCTTGATATAGAGCTTCATCAGCGCGAGCAATGGTCTCTGTCACCCGCTCTTGTTTCATCTCGGCAACACCAATACTGCATGTCAGTGGATCGCCATGAACCCAAAGGTGCTGGCTGACTAAAAGTCGGATTTTCTCGGCCTTTCTTTGTGCTTCGCCAAGATCAGTCTCCGGGCAAAAAACAATGAACTCTTCACCACCCCATCTCACCAATTTGTCGGAAGCGCTGATCGAACTGCCGACCACCATGCTGAATTCTCGTAAAATATGATCACCCATTTGGTGTCCGTATTTATCGTTGACGCTCTTGAAGTAGTCAATGTCGAGATACAACATACTCAGCTTTCCATGCCCCTGCTTTACCTGCTGAGACTGCATTTTTAGCCAATCACGAATCGCGTGTCGGTTGAGAATCCCAGTCAGTTCATCACGATGAGCCTTTTCTGAAAACTCAAAGTTTTGCTCTCTCAGTGCTCGATTGACGTTCTTTAAGTGATGATGCCTTTTCTCTGCAAGCACCATACGTTTTCTTGAACGGTTTAACTCAGACAATAAGAATACGGTGCCTGTACCAACCCAAACAAACAGTAAGATAAGGAACAAGCTTTCGCCTGAAATATAAGATCCCTCGAACTCAATACTGCGGATGACTATTCTGTGGTGACCCAGTTTCGCACCAGACGCGGTAGCAAACTCGACCATATTCACATTCGAATACTCAGGCGCTGAATGCTCTAGCGCAATCTCGTTATCCGCTAACCACCATGTCATTACTTGCAGGTTTTTGATCGGAATCTCAATCACACCACCATCCACGCCAGGAGAAAACTCCATCCCGTTGTACTTATGCGTGTACTCGTCATCAGGAACCGAATAAGCAGGATTATAATTACGCAGGTAAGTTCGCAAACGACCGCTAGAATCGGCCTCCGCATGGTAATCAATATTGACTCTAAAGGTGTGGTACTGCGAAAGGTCAAGGCCAGTGGTAATGTCTGGGTTGATACGAATCGATAAGCCGCAATAAGGCCACGGATACTCAGATTCTTTAAGCTCACAGTTGAGAATATACTGGCCATTTTGATAAGATAATTGGGACGTACTGACGCCCCTATCCACTTGATCGCTGGTCGCGATAAACTCATATTTATCCGGCGCAATTGCCGTTATCACACGATTTCCGCTCACACGGTAATACTGGACAATCGCCAGTGTCGTGATAACTAAAAAGATGACTATTTTATGGATCCACTTCACGTCTAAGCTTCCGGCTTAAGGTCCCTATAGTTGGGATTTCACGATAAAAAATAAGTTAGGTAAATTAGTGATCTTAATTCCAATAATTTACTAAAAAACGTTATATCACGCCTGAAAAAAATGTCATACCATAATTTTAAGCGAGCGTTTACTCATCAATTATCCATCGCAATAATCAAGTAATATTGCGTATTAAAACGGACTCTATTTGTTATACTCATCGCATAATCATCGTTAACCGTAACGCCTGCTTACAGAGCGTCCGAGTCGACGAAATAATAATCAAAATACAACGAGTAATGTCATGTCTTTATTAGCAAAAGGAACACTCAAGAAAATGAGTGCTTCGCTCGATGGTGCGGTTACCTACCGTTTACCTGTCGGTGAAGAGTTTGTAGAGCTAAACCCTCTGATTGGTAAAACCATCAACCTCACTCACACCGGTAATATTTTTTGCTGCTCGTGTGGCAAGAAAACCAAGAAAAGCTACTCTCAAGGCCACTGCTTTGTGTGCATGAGAAAGCTAGCAAGCTGCGACATGTGCATCATGAAGCCAGAAACTTGCCACTACGATGAAGGTACTTGTCGTGAGCCTGAATGGGGCGAAGCGAACTGCATGGTTGATCACTTCGTTTACCTATCGAACACATCAAGCCTAAAAGTGGGTATCACTCGTCACACTCAAATTCCTACTCGCTGGATTGACCAAGGTGCCACTCAAGGCCTGCCGATCTTGAAGGTAAAAACACGTCAGATTTCTGGCCTGATTGAAGTTGAGTTAGCAAAACACATTGCCGACAAAACCAACTGGCGCACGTTGCTAAAAGGCGACGGTGACGATATGGAGTTGGTAGAAAAAGCCAAAGAGCTATTGCCATTGGTTGAGGATAAAATCCAAGAGATCAGAGCGAAGTTTGGCGACGATGCCATCGAGATTCTTAGTGAGAACATCACTTCACTGAGCTACCCAGTTGAGCAGCACCCGGTGAAGATTGTTTCTCATAACTTTGACAAGAACCCTGAAGTATCTGGCGTGCTGCAAGGCATCAAAGGCCAATACCTTATCTTGGATACTGGTGTGATTAACATCCGTAAATTTGGCTCTTACGAAGTAGAAGTTTCTGCTTAGTAAGCCAACGGTTTTGAGATGATCGCTGTTTTGATAAACCAAAGCTAAACGGCTTTGATCGGTGAAAGCTAAACGGCTTTGATGAGCTAAAACTAAAATGCCCTCAGCAATTGCTTGAGGGCATTTTTGTATCATGACCAAACATTATAACGGGGTGACACCCTAGTTAGCTTTATTTTTATGCTTCTAAATTTATGGCTTAAGCTTCTAGATTAATAGCTTATGCTTCTAAATTTATGGCTTTAGCTTCTAGATTTATAGCTTATGCTTCTAAATTGATTGGGTGTACTAAATTGATCGAGTTTACTCAATAGATTGAAGTCGTCTAGTGCGGTAATGCTTGGCTTATATCGCTAGAAAACACTTCTCCGCACACGCAGTTCTTTCCATTCGCTTTGGCTCGATACAAAGATTGGTCTGTGAGGTTGACGAGTGCATCGATGGACACTTTTCCATCGCAAGATCGACTATCACTCACTCCGATACTCACACTCACATTAAAACGAATCTGTTCGCCCACTTTGAACTCGACCTGATTAAATTGCTGTCGGATCTGATCAGAAACTTCTCGCGAAACGTTAGGTGACGCATTGGGAATAAAGAGAATAAACTCTTCTCCACCCCAGCGGCCTGCCACACCACCCACTCTCTCAACATTACGTTGAGTAATGTTAGCCAATGCGCAAATAACCTCATCGCCCACCATATGGCCGTAAGCATCATTGATCGATTTGAAGTCATCGATATCAAGCAGCATACTGACGACATGAGTATCAGAGGCAATATGTTCCCTTAACCACTCATAAATCGCTCTGCGATTGAGTAAGTCAGTCATTTCATCGTAATTCGCTTGATGAACCAATTGCTTTTCCAACATCACTTTTTGAGTGACATCTTCGAGCACAACTTGAACAGCCGGCTGACCTCGCCAAGTAATCGCATTATCGTAAATATTGAAGAATCGATGAATGCCATCGAACCCAATGTTTTCAACCACAGTGCTGGTTCCCGACAACTCACCCGACACGATCGCTTGATAGTGCTTACTGATACCATCCGTATTCTGTTTTGGCACCAATGTAAGGATAGAGTCCAGCTTTAAAACTTGCTCTATGGAAGAACCACCCTGCATTTTAACCCACGATTGATTGACCATCAGCGGTTTGAACTCTCGGTGAACCAAGATGCCCTGCCCTGATTGCATGATCATATCGTGATACATCTTATCTTGTTCACGCACCGCATTTTGTAGCTGAATCGCAGGGGAAAGATCGATCACCGTGACTTGCAGTGCTGGCCGACCTTTCCACTCTGTCACATGGTCAATAGAGAATACTGTGAACTCTCGACCATTGCGATCAACATTAACATAGGTGTGGACCTGCGGATCGCGTTGACCACTGATCGTTTCAAGGTAATTTTGATAGGCTAAAACATGGTATTCTTCTGAGATTAGATCTAGGAAGCTATCTATATTAGTAAGTAGTTCTTCGGGTGATTGGTATCCATAGATGCGAGCATAATTAGCGTCAACACTAACTACATTCATATCTTGAATAGTTATTACACCGTACGTGGATTCGAAATTTATTGAAGACATTGCCAACTCCGCACTCTCGCTACACCCCACAAACTGGAGCATAACAACACATCCTGCCAACGCTTCCACACAATCTTTCACGCGTTAGGGGCATTAATATGGTATCTAGTATATCGTACTGCTACAGGCTTCTCTACAATTCTATCGCTAACACGAGTCACTAAAAGTAGACAAGTATCTCAATCCTATTACTCGCGTCAAAAAACAAAAAAAGATAACGTATATCTATGTAAGCATTAGCTTTTCTGTTTTCCGCTTTCAAATAGGTAGCTAGAGCTAATCACGACTCTTTTCAAATCCGTTCATTATTCACTTCTATCTTGTTGGCTGTTCGCTTGAAACCTTGTCGGTTATTCATTCCAATCCGAAAAGTAAGCGACTAAGAAGTCGATCGCTAACCGTGCTCTCTGGGGTAAAAAACGGCGGTTTTGATATACAACCCAACTGCTGGTTCCCGCACCCCAATACTCTTCAAGCACCGGGACCAGTTTTCCATTAGTCAGTCCGCTATTGAAACTGCTTTTGGGCAGATAGACAACACCAAGCCCCTCTTCACATGCTTTCAGTACTGCGCTCGAATTGTTGCTGCGCCAGCGCCCATGCACTCGTACCGCATTCAACGGTTTACCCTCTTTCTCAAATAGCCACTGATCACTGTTGGCGATAATACAGCTGTGTAACTTTAACTGCTCTGGGTGAGTGGGCGTACCAAATTGATTTATATAATCTTTACTGGCTGCTGCCGCCATCGGGCGATCGACGAGCTTTCTTGCCACCAACCCTGAATCATCCAATCGGCCATAACGAATCGCGAAGTCGATGCCATCTTCGATAAAGTTAACCATCTTGGTATTGAAATTCATTTCTATGGTTAGCTCAGGATGATCTTTGGCAAATTCCATCAGCGCCGCCGCGACATGGTTTTCTGCAAATGCACCTGCGGCACTCACACGCAAAGTACCGCTAAGCTGAGTCTGTTGAGAAGTCACTTGCTCGTTCGCTTGCTGAAGCCCAATGACCAAATCTCTACACTGCTGATAATAGGTGTGACCCGATTCGGTCAGGCTCACCATTCGTGTAGATCGTGCAAGCAATGCCACACCCACTCTCTCTTCTAACCTTGAAACTTGGCGACTTACATGACTGGTACTGCAACCCAGTTGTTTTGCTGCTGCAGAAAAGCCGTGACATTCGGCTACCGCAACAAACTCATTAATCCCTTCAAAGCTATCCATACTTCACCTGTTTACGTCTAACAAATTCACACCCAACTAATTCACATCTTACTATTGCTATATAGCAATAATGTTTTGCCTATTCGGCATATTATCACTCAAATGGTTTACTACTAGTATTACAGATAACGAAACAGCGGCATCTAAATTGAAAACTTTGGTTTTCTAAATAAAAACCACGATGCCTAAAGAAAAACCACAACGCTGAAACCAAACAAACGTGCTCAAAGGGACGAATCATGAAAAAAATACTAATACCTGTAACTAACCACGCAACACTAGGCGATACAGATCAAGCGAACGGTACTTACGCGCCTGAACTGACTCATGCTCTGAAAGAGATCATTGCTGCGGGTTTTGAGTACGACATCGCGTCTATCAAGGGTGGCAAAGGCCCATTGTACGGAACCGATATTGAAGGGGATTCAGTAAACGCCGAGATCTTGGCTGATGATGACTTCCAGAACCGCATTAACAACACAATTCCTGTAAGCCAAGTTAATGTAGAAAGCTACGATGCTATCTTCTACCCAGGTGGATTCGGCCTACTTTCTGACTTAGCAACCGATGAGCAATTTGCAACGATTGCCGCTAAGCATTATGAAGATGGCGGTGTGATCGCATCAGTATGTCACGGTCCAGCAGCACTGCTTCCGATTGTTTTAAGCAACGGCGAGAAGCTATTAAGCTCTAAATCGGTGACTGGCTTTACACGCGAAGAAGAGATCGACTTTGGCACCATCAATGACATTCCGTTCTTATTGGAAGAATCTCTTGCTCGTAGCGCAGCGCGTTTCAATAAGGTTCAACCTTGGCATGAGCTTGTGATTGTTGATGAGCGAGTGATTACCGGTCAGAACCCAACCAGTGCGCACGCAGTAGGTGCAGCTCTGGTTAAGCACCTGTCTTAGTTAAATCAAGGGCTTATTCGAATAACTGGCGTTGATCAAATAAGCTCAATCAAACAAAAAGAGCATGCTTCCTACTCAATATTCTTGAGAGAAGCATGCTCTTTTCTAATTCTATAGCTATTAAGTGCTAGTGGCTTCGCAAGATCCCTTCAAGCACATTAAACAACAAGTCAATCTCTTCAATCGAGTTGTAATGCATACAACCAATACGCACCACGCCCTGCTCTTCAATACCCAACTGCTTCACCAGCCCTAATGCGTAGAAGTGACCATTCCACACACAGATATTATGCTCACCCAGCTTTTTAGCGATGAACTCTGGAGAATGGTTATCAAAGGTAACCGCAAACGTTGGGGTTCTTAGATTCGAATCAAACTCGGTTTTCCCATAAAGTTTTGCACCTTCAAGATCGGCCAAACGTTTAAGAAAGTACTCACTGAGCTGGCTTTCGTGCTTATTATACAACGCGTAGCTTTGCTCTAAACGAGAACGCAATGAATCGGCTGGATCACCTAACTGTGCCAAGTAATCCACCGCCGCAATCACACCAGCAAGGCCTTCAAAACTTTGGGTGCCAGTCTCAAATCGACCTGGGCCGATATTGGTTGCAGGCTCTACCTTGTAAGGCTTTAAAGTATGCAGCCATTGAGGCGCAACATAAGCAATGCCAACATGCGGGCCGAAGAACTTATAAGCCGAGCACGCTAAGAAATCACAATTCAGTTGCTGAACATCAATCAAGTGGTGTGGCGCGTAATGAACGGCATCGACATAAACCTGCGCACCATGCTGATGTGCAAGCTCGATAACTTTCGCCATGTCGACAATAGAGCCTGTCGTATTCGAAGCAAACGTGACTGCGACAAGCTTGGTTTTCTCGTTAAGCAGCGATTCAAAATGCGCCATATCCAAACTACAATCCGACTCGTCTACACGAACTTGGCGAACAATCGCGCCTTTGTCGTCTGCCGCTTGCTGCCAGCTCGATACATTTGAGTAATGGTCTAACGCCGTGACGATAACTTCATCGCCCTCTTTCCAATCGCGGCTGATCGCTCGGCTAAGTTGGAAGGTTAGAGATGTCATGTTCGCACCGAACACAACGTTGCCAGAAGACTCCGCATTTAGCAGTGCTTGCGCCGCTTCTCGTGCTTGCTGCATTAAGCTCGTCGTCTTTTGGCTAGAAAAATAGTGGCCGCCTAGGTTTGAATTGAAATGCCCTAGGTATTCGGTCATCGAAGCTAAAACATTCTCTGGTACCTGAGATCCACCAGGCCCATCAAAAAAGGTCACAGGCTTGCCGTTATGATATTGGCCTAAAGCACTAAACTGTTGGCGCACATCATTAAGAGTGAAGGACATTGCGCGCATCCTTAGCTGTTAGAACAAACACATCCATATAGCCCATCTCATCGTGGTCTATGGTACGAATCGGCTGTGCATTGTGCCAAAGCTTACTGTCTGCCAGCATCGCAACCTCGCCATCACCTAACACTTTTCTAAAGAATGGCGCTTCATGTGAATCTTGATACAGCATGATTTCACCGCCCACAATGTTGTGACGGTTCACACCGATCAAAGCGATATGGTCAAAACCATCTTGGTGAACACCTTCAGGAGCAACTTGAGTCTCTTCAAAAATAGCGGCAATACGAATTTGATGGATTTCGATTTCTTGCCCGTCTTCAAGCCCGTTGGTTTCAATAAACAGTTCACACATTTCCTGCATGCCTTCACTGCCTAAAATATTCGCTTCAATCGGCTCGAACTGGCGAACAACGTCACCTTGAAAGTGATTAATGTTTTCAGACTGAACAAAGTTATGTTTGTCTTGCTCAACGACTTGTCCATTACTGAATTGAACCACCGAGTATCTTCTCAATCGAAACTGGCCATCCGCATGCTCTGTGCTTGGTAGCTTAGAGAATGATGGTGACAACTCCTCAACCGCGTGGTTACTGAGGTGGGTAATATGTAGGGTATTTTCGTGAGCATGTAACATCATCGACTCCTTAATGATTGTTAATTTACTTTCGATATTTAACGTTTTGTTTACATAAAGGATACTTGAAGATCTTGTCAAATCAACATTAAACAATCATTTATCCCGTCAGATTTAATAATTCAGACACTAAATCCAACTTGAAAATCAAAAGCAGTGTATAACACCAGAATAAAAGATGACCAACTCTTAAAACTAGCACACTCCACTAGCTAGTTATAAATCCCTACAAATTTAAATTTAACGATATTATTAACTGGCTAGCCATGTTTCGTATTGTGTCAGCCCTTTCGCTTCAATACGCCAGCCTCCTTGCATGAGCTCAGGCATCACGCTCGCCATCATTCATTTCTATGCTTTTGCACCGCGAAATACGACTTACCTATCAATTGCCAAGCTATTGATTATTTACACAACAAACTGAAATTGGTTAATTTATGAGTACGCCAGAAACCAAACGCCTTTGCTTGCGCGTCTGGAACAGGTCGAGTTCGGGGGGAACTCGGCCGCCCTCAAATGAAACTGCATTGATAAAAAGATATATGCTAATCTAAACCACTGATTTACAGAGTTTATTCTCGGAGACAGCAATGCGCCTAGAATTAAGAATGGTGAAGCGCCTGCAATTTACGAAATCAGGCTTGAACGTAGTCAGCAACATCACAACCTACTAACCGTGAGAACTAACAAGAAATGAAATGACCACCGTTGATTTGAGATCATCGGCGAAGTCGTTTGGTCAGGATAAAGGGTTTAAATATTAAAAATAAGAAGTGTAAGTGCACACCTTAAAACTCTCTTAACAAAAAAATCACCAATTTGGCTAGAAATAAGGCTATGAAAATGTCTGATATACAATTTGATTTCACCACTCAACATCCAATTTCTAATTGGAATGATGCAATTTCTTTCGACCCTAAAGAGTTCTTCACGGCCTTAGGTAAGCTAGCCCTAAACGTTGCAATGCAAGACGCGAAAGGTGCTGGAGAGCATATTCTTGATATGTTTAAGTCCCTTTCTGACCAAGAAAAAGGGCCTGAAATTCTAGCTTGGGAGTTAATAAGTACATCGCTTCATAAATCTATTTTCTATCTCGTATCTGAAAATGCGGATTTCATTGAAGAAGCAACCGAGCACCATGACCCGGAAGATTTAGCTAAAATTATATCCGCATCTATGGATTCAAAACCAGTCGGGATAAGTGCCGATTTTTTTGACAGACCTAAAGAACTTGAACTTCTCAAGACTATTGAACAACCGCTTGTAGATTGGTTACGTTGTCTTGGTATCCCCGAAGCAAGTGCTAAGGCGATCTACCTAAGGTTAATAGATCGCTTTGTAATTGAACTGCATAAAGAATGGACTAGTAATTCTTCAAAATACTTTACGATAGAAGAGGGTGTAACTAGTCCATTTTTGCAGTCCACAAAATCTGAACGAGAGTGGAAACAATACAGCGCATGGTTACAAGAAGAGGCAAACAAACCTGTATTCTCAGAAGCATTTGGACTTAAGCAAATTTATGTACCTTTAAGAGGTTATTACGAAGTAGAAAATGAAGAGAAAGTCAGTCCCGCCCTTTCAACATCTACGATTTCATATGAAATCGTAGATACACATAAAGAAGTTAAACGTTGGATATCTAACTTTGACGAGAATGATGCCATAAAATTAGTCTGTGGAGGGCCTGGGTCGGGTAAATCTTCTTTTGCAAAAATGTTAGCCTCTGATTTGGCTGAGAGCATGCCAAGCCTTCCTGTTCTATTCATCCCGCTGCAACACTTTGACATATCCGGCGATCTAACATCAGCCATTGGGCAATATATTCAAGATGACCGCTACCTGTCTACCAATCCCATTGACGGGAAATATGGTCAAAGTCGCCTACTAATAATTTTTGACGGACTAGATGAACTTTCGATGCAGGGCAAAGCAGCTGCAGATTCTGCTCGCTCTTTCGTAGATGAAGTTTTTGCCAAAATTAATCGCTTCAACGATCAACAGCACCGCCGTCAAGTAATTATTACCGGACGAGATCTATCCGTTCAAGCGTGCAGCGATCGCCTCCGAGGTACAAAACAAACTCTTCACCTTTTACCCTACGTTGTAGGCACAAATATCAGTGCTCTTAGTATCGATCCCAACGATCTACTAAAAGTAGACCAACGCGACCTTTGGTGGAAGAACTATGGCCTAGCCAAAGGAAAAAGTTATCAATCATTACCCACAGAACTTATGGGCAACAACCTAAAACCGATAACTAAAGAACCTTTGCTTAACTACTTGGTAGCTCTCACCTACGAACGAGGCGAGCTCAATTTTTCTGACACAGTCCACCTCAATGAAATCTACCGCGACCTATTGAAATCAGTTCACCAAAGACAATGGGATCATGGTCATCATAAAGGCACAGGTAACCTGAAAGTAGACAAGTTTGAACGCGTATTAGAAGAGGTAGCTTTAGCTGTTTGGCATGGTCATGGTAGAACAGCAACATTAGCAAGTATTGAGAAACAGTGCCAAGATAGCAACCTAGTTGAACACCTAAAAAGTTTTGAGCAGAGTGCCGAATCAGGTATCTCTCGTTTATTGACAGCATTTTATTTTAGACAAAGCCAAAAACTATCAAATACGAATAAAACGTTTGAATTTACTCACAAAAGTTTCGGGGAGTACATTACAGCACGTAGAATCGTAACGTTGTTGAAAAAGATTGCTAAAAACCTTGCGCGCTATGACGAAGATCCTGACGACGGTTTCAATGAAACAGAAGCAATCAAGCAATGGATCAAAATCTGTGGTCCGTCCCCAATAGATAGTTACATCTTCGAGTTTTTGAAAAATGAAATTGCTGCTTATTCTTGTGATATACAGCTAAAGTGGCAAGAAACAATATTACGACTCATCAACTATACTTCAGAAAAAAGCCTTCCTATGGAAGAGTTTTCTACAATGACATACAGAGAAATGACAAAACAAGCGGCCAATGCTCAAGAAGCAATGCTAATAGCTCACCACTGTTGTGCAGAGCAAACACAAAAGCATTCACTATTACTAGTGCCTCAAGACGATCTCCTAGGCTGGTTAAAAAATATAACTTTTGATAGTACAAATCCAAACTCTTTAGCGCTATCCGTTGGCTCATTTTTCAATCTTAGTAACTGCTATTTTTTCCTTAATTCTGTTGACTCCCTAAACCTAAGTGACTGTATTCTTACGCACACTGAATTTTCTAATTGTATATTAAGTGACTGTACATTAGATAATTCCGATTTATCAAATAGTATTTTCGAATCTGTAACTATTTATAATTCAAGTTTCATGAATTCAAACTTTTCTGAATGTGATGTCTCCCATACTATATTTGTAGATGCAGATCTTGATGATGTTTTATTCAAAGATGCAGACTTGAGTTCTATTAACTGGAGTAGCGGGTATGCTAGATTTTCAGATTTCACTCGTTCTTCCTTTACTAAAGCTAAAATTGAAGATGTTAATTTTTTACAATCCACATTTATAAACTCAGACCTATCCTTTTCTACATTTGAAAATTGTGATCTCACTGGGTGCGATTTTAATTCAGCAATTCTGATAGAAAGTAGCTTCAAGGATTCTGACCTCAGTTTAGCTGATTTTACAAACACTAACCTACATGGTTCAGACTTTAGGGGTGCCAATTTAGAAAATAGCAAGCTAAATAACACGAATCTCAATCATATAATATTTGACGGTAACACGCTCTTCGATATAGAACATTTATGTTTACTCAACGAGACACAACGAATAGAATATATAACTCTATCTACTTTATTTCACACTAGAAAACTTGAAGAGTCAGAAGAAAATTTAATTTCGCATTTAACCGAACTTGATTCACTAGAGTTAACTAGTGGAGACAATATTATTGCTTCCAGTAAGGGATATGCTTCGCTATTGCCGACAATAATTGAAAGTGAAAAAATAAATATTGAACAAAGTAAAGAATATCTAAAAAAACTTGAAGCAATTAGCGAATCAAATCAATTACAACACTAACCATCAAGAAATTATTTAAGCTTCCTATTGCTGCTAGTAAATGGATTCAAATTACTAGCAGCATTAGAATTTACGGAAACATACGATACACATCACTATGCAAAAAATGTGAGAACAGTCCCCCCTCGAATGGAACTAGTCTGATTCAACAGCTTAAGGTTGAACGATTAACTCGCGATGTTAGTCACTCTGAAAGTCTCTTAATTTTTTGAGGTTATAGCCAAAGCCTATTTGTGATAGTTAGTCTTATGCATTTTTTGACTGAGATTTCTCCCAGATTGCCAGCCACGAAAACGTTTGTCTCGATTAAGTTCTAACGTATAACGATTAATTACACTTCAGCCCTTGTTTAACCTTTTATTGCCTCCATATTTTCCATACAATCCTAAGCGATTATAAATAAAAACAATTTCAATTTCGGAGTCCTCATGAGCGACGTAAAGCACTGTAATTTATTGATTCTTGGTTCTGGCCCTGCTGGCTATACAGCTGCAGTTTACGCTGCTCGTGCAAACCTAAACCCCGTACTGGTTACCGGTATGCAGCAAGGTGGTCAGCTTACCACCACAACAGAAGTAGAAAACTGGCCGGGTGATCCTGAAGGTTTAACGGGTCCAGCTCTAATGGATCGCATGAAAGAGCACGCAGAGCGCTTTGAAACAGAGATCCTGTTCGACCACATTAACGAAGTCGACCTATCAAACCGCCCTTTCCGTCTTAAAGGCGATTCTGGTGAGTACACGTGTGATGCATTGATCATCTCAACGGGTGCATCGGCTAAGTACCTAGGTTTAGATTCTGAAGAAGCATTCAAAGGCCGCGGCGTTTCTGCTTGTGCAACGTGTGACGGTTTCTTCTACCGCAACCAGAAAGTAGCGGTTGTTGGTGGTGGTAACACCGCTGTTGAAGAAGCTCTTTACCTGTCTAACATCGCGTCTGAAGTTCACCTAGTTCACCGTCGTGACACGTTCCGCGCTGAAAAGATTCTTGTTAAGCGTTTAATGGACAAAGTAGAGAACGGCAACATTGTTCTTCACACTGACCGCACACTAGACGAAGTTCTGGGCGACGACATGGGCGTAACGGGCGTTCGTATTAAAGATACTCAGTCTGATAAGACAGAAGACATCGAAGTAATGGGCGCGTTCATTGCTATCGGTCACCAACCGAACACTGAAATCTTCAAGGGCCAAGTGGATATGAAAGATGACTACATCATCGTTCAGTCGGGTCTTGAAGGTAACGCAACACAAACCAGCATCCCAGGCGTGTTCGCTGCAGGTGATGTAATGGACCATAACTACCGCCAAGCAATCACTTCTGCGGGTACAGGTTGTATGGCTGCACTGGATGCTGAACGCTTCCTAGATGGCCTTAACGATAAGTAAATCTGAGATTGCAGATTTGATTATCGGTGCTCTCGCCTCAGTAGATGCAGGGCGTCATCACATTTTGTTGTAAATCCCTAGAGCCCAGTGGTATATCCACTGGGCTTTCTTTTGTATACTAGCCGCCCTCAACAAATAATAATTATCATTAAGCCTTCATAATGGATAAGAAAAAACAACGCAGCTTGAACAAGTGGCTTAAGCAACAGAGTAAGTTAGCGAAACGCTGGCTTATGATTGCGATTAGCCTTGGCGTACTTTCAAGCGTGTTCTTAATTGCTCAAGCAGCTCTTCTCGCCTCTATTCTTCACCAGCTGATCATCGAGAATGTCGATAAATCTGAACTGGTTGGTCATTTCGCAGGCTTGGCATTATCGGTCGTTGGCCGTGCTGGCTGTACATGGGGACGTGAAATCGCAGGTTATCGCTGTGGTGAACAGATCCGTGTCTATATAAGGCAACTCATCCTTGATAAGTTACGCGAGTTAGGCCCTGCTTACATTAAAGGTAAACCTGCCGGTACGTGGGCAACGCTGTTGCTAGAACAAGTAGAAGACATGCAAGACTTCTTCTCTCGTTACCTGCCTCAGATGTCTTTATCGGTAATGATTCCATTCATTATTTTGGTTGTGGTGTTCCCAGTAAACTGGGCAGCAGGACTGATCTTCTTGATTACTGCTCCACTGGTACCGATGTTCATGGCACTTGTGGGTATGAAAGCCGCCGATGCGAACCGTAAAAACTTCAAAGCACTGCAGCGTCTTTCTGGTCACTTTTACGACCGTTTGCAGTCCATGACGACTATCCGTCTATTTGACCGCACCAACGCTGAAACAGAGGTACTTAAAGGTGCATCTGAAGTGTTCAGAACGCGTACCATGGATGTGTTGAAAATCGCTTTCTTGTCTTCTGCTGTCCTTGAGTTCTTCACGTCGATCTCTATCGCGATGACCGCGGTTTACTTTGGTTTCACCTACATTGGTGAGCTGAACTTCGGCCACTATGGTGCAGGTATTACGCTATTCGCTGGTTTGTTTATCCTTATCTTAGCGCCAGAGTTTTACCAACCTCTACGTGACTTAGGTACTTTCTACCACGCGAAGCAACAAGCGGTTGGCGCAGCCGAAAGTATTGTCGAGTTCCTAGAAACAGACATCACTAAGGTTAAATCAGGCAACACTCAACTCGATTCAGCTCAAGGCATCAATATTGAAGCTACCGACCTAAAAGTGTTAAGCCCTGAAGGTGTTCAATTAGTTGGTCCTATCTCGTTCGCACTGAACACTCGCCAATCGACTGCGTTAGTTGGCCCAAGTGGTGCGGGTAAAACAAGTTTGATCAATGCCATCCTTGGTTTCATGCCTTATGAAGGAAGCTTGAAAATCAATGATATTGAATTGCGTGACCTCGACTTAGCCTCTTGGCGTAAAACCATTAGCTGGGTTGGTCAAAACCCGTTGCTACTGCACGGTAGCATTCGTGACAACGTCACTCTAGGTAAGCACGATATTGCTGACCAAGTTATCGAGAATGCACTTGAGCAATCATTTGCTAGCGAATTTGTAAACGAGCACGGCTTGGATTACATGATTTCTGATCGCTCTGGCGGCCTGTCTGTTGGTCAATCTCAGCGTTTGGCACTAGCTCGCGCAATGATTCAAGATGGCCAGTTCTGGTTATTAGATGAACCAACAGCCAGCCTAGATACTCGTAGCGAACAGTTAGTGATGAAAGGCATCAATAGCAACATTGAAAGCCGCACTGCCCTGCTTGTGACGCACCAACTCGCTCCTCTTAAATCAGTCGATAATATTCTGGTTATGCGCGATGGTGGTCTGGTTGAACAAGGTCATTACTCTCAGCTTTCGACTGCGGGTGGTTTGTTTGAAGAGATGCTGAACGCGAACTTAGCTCAACAAGATAATAAGGGTAATTTAGATGCGTGATTTACTGCCTTACCTGAAACTCTATAAAAAGCATTGGTTTGGCCTATCGCTAGGCATGCTATTGGCTTTTGCTACTCTGTCGGCTTCTATTGGCTTGTTAACGCTATCAGGCTGGTTCATTTCAGCTTCTGCGGTTGCAGGCCTTACGATTGCACGTGAAACCTTCAACTACATGCTGCCGGGCGGCGGTGTACGTGGTTTGGCAATGAGCCGAACGGCGGGTCGTTGGGGTGAACGTGTTGTCAGCCACAATGCAACATTCAAGCTGTTAACTGATCTGCGTATCTTCTTCTTCAAGAAGCTAGCTCCGCTGATCCCAGGTCGTATTTCGAACCTTCGTGATGCTGACCTTCTCAACCGTTTGGTTGCTGATGTCGACGCCATGGATCACGTATACTTGCGCTTAGTAAGCCCAGTGACGGTTGGTGTGTTTGGGATCTTCTTCCTGACTCTGTTCTTGATGTGGTTCGATAGCTCGCTTGGTTTGATCTTGGGTTCTATCCTTCTGATCATGCTTTTGGTTTGGCCAATCTTGTTCTACAAATTGGGTAAACGTAACGGTGGTGAACTGACACAGAACAAAGCTGATCTTCGTGTGACTACGCTAGATTGGATTGAAGGCTACAGCGAGCTGACTCTGTTCGGTGCTGAAGAGCGTTACCGTAATGCGATTCTAGAAACGCAACGCAAGCTGATGGCTAATCAGTTTGTGAATGCTAACCTAACCGGTATGGCTTCAGCAGCACTAATGCTGTTCAACGGTTTAACGTTGGTTCTTATGCTTTGGCTTGCGGCTGACGGTGTGGGTGGTAATGCACCAGACCCGTTCATCGCGCTAATGGCGTTCGCTACTATGGCAAGTTTTGAACTGCTGATGCCTATCGCAGGCGCGTTCCAGCATTTAGGTCAAACTCTGTCTTCTGCTCGTCGCTTGAACGAAGTTATTCTGTCAGAGCCTGAAGTTCAGTTCGCTGAAGAGAAGCTCGACATCAACAAACCGCTTGATATTACGTTCTCAAACGTGACGTTCAACTACCCTGACTCTGAGCGCAGTGTTCTGAACGCTGTTGACCTAACGATCCCTGCCACGCACAAGGTTGCGATTGTTGGTCAAACGGGTTCTGGTAAATCGACTCTGATCCAGCTTCTGACTCGCTACTGGGATCCTAAAAAGGGCTACATCTCAATCGCGGGTATTGAACTGACGCAGTGGAATGAATCGCAGCTTCGTGAATCAATCAGTGTAGTAAGCCAACGTGTCGACATTCTAAATGGTACTTTGCGTGACAACTTGTTGATTGCAAGACCAGAAGCGACCGATGATCACTTAGCGAACATCCTAAAAGACGTTGGTCTAGAAAAGCTGCTTGAGAATAACGCACTTGATAGCTGGTTAGGTGACGGTGGTCGTCAACTGTCTGGTGGTGAGAAGCGCCGTATTGGTATCGCACGCGCGATTCTTCATGATGCTCCTATCCTGCTTCTAGATGAGCCAACAGAAGGCTTAGATAAGCAAACAGAACACAGCATCATGACGCTGTTCGAGAAGCACTTCGAAGGCAAGACGGTTATCTTCATTACGCACCGTTTGATTGGTCTGGAGTCGATGGATTCTATCGTTCTGATTGAACAAGGCGAGATTGTTGAAAACGGCTCTCATGAGAAACTGTTAAGCGAAGAAGGACGTTACTTCCAACTTCGTCAGGCAATCTAGCTCCTCATAAGTTATAAAGAAAACCATTCAAAGCCCGAGTTTATACTCGGGCTTTTTTGTGTCTGTGATTCTCCTGAACTACACCCTTCTCCAATCAAACTTGGCCAGTCACTTACAATAAGTACTGACCTTGATGCAAATACCCAAACAGCTTAGAAACGACAAGCGAACGACCCTGCGATGGTTAAATTTATGGAGCAGTACTTCCCTACTCGTGCAGCGATTAAAGCGAAGTTTCCAGGTTATCCGAACAACTAGTTTGGATTCATAACTCTACCTAGCAGGCACAAAAAAGCCGAATGTGATATTCACATTCGGCTTTCAAATTACCTATTAGCGCTTACAGCTTGAAGCGGCTGATTTCGCTTTCTAGCTCGTGAGACAGTTCAGACAGCTGAGCTGCTTGTTCTGCAGCTTGGTGCGCTTCGTCTGCTAGCTCGTTAGATACGTCACGGATTCCTTCAGTGTTACGAGTAATCTCAGACGTTACTGACGCTTGCTCTTCTGCAGCAGAAGCAATCTGTGTTGCCATGTCGCTGATGCGTTCAACAGCTGCATGGATTTGCGTTAGGCTTGCAGCCGCTGAGTTCGCGTCATCAACACTGGTTTCAGCAAGACTACGGCTATCGTTCATGATGCTAACCGCTTTACCTGTTGTACCTTGTAGCAACTCAATAGTTTGCTGAATCTCTTGCGTTGAACCGTGTGTACGTTGGCTCAGAACTCGAACTTCATCCGCTACAACCGCGAAACCACGACCTTGTTCACCCGCACGTGCTGCTTCAATAGCGGCGTTAAGTGCAAGTAGGTTCGTTTGTTCTGCAATACCTTGAATGTTAGACAAGATAGCGTTGATGCTGTTGCCGTGCTCTTCAAGTTCTAGGATCACGTTAGTTGCGATTTGAACTTCTTGAGCAAGGTTTTGGATAGAGCTTTGAGTCTGTGTCACTTGACCAGTACCGTGCTCACACGCGCCAACCGCTTCAGATGAGTTCTGTGCAGTGTGGTCTGCGTTACCCGCGATCTCTTGTGTTGCTGCAGCCATTTCGTTAACGGCTGTTGCTACCATGTTGATCTCGTCTTGTTGCATTTGGATACGAGCACTACGTTCTTCAGCTTGAGAAGCCGTTTGACGTGCTTGGTTGCCTAGCGCAGCAGATACTTCGCTTAGCTTGATCACCATGGTGTGCATGTTGCCTACAAAACGGTTGAAGTTTTCAGCAAGCTTACCAATTTCATCATCGCTCTTAGGCTCAAGACGTTGAGTAAGGTCGCCCTCACCTGAAGCAATTTCTTCAAGTGCCGCTGAAACACGGTTCAAATCACGGAATAGGAAGCTCACTAACCAAGACACTAATACGATTACGATTAACGTAATAATGACCGCCGTTGTGATCAACTGAGTAAGTAGTGTTGAGTGGTTCGCTTCTTCTGTTGCTTTGTCCATCTGAACAGCGAAGATCCAGTTAGTGTTAGGCACCTTCGTGAAGTAAAGCAGCTTCTCTGCGCCGCGCTCTTTGATGATCTCGATGCTACCCGTACGCACTGCGTTTTCGATGATAGGCATAGAGATGTCGTTTGAAAGCTGGCTTACCGGCTTAAGGCTCAGTGCTGAATCTGGGTGTGCTAGGAATGTGCCGTCAGAGGCATCAATTAGCATTGCGTAAGCGTTGTCACCAACATCAAGGCTGATTACATCGTTAACCAATTGGTCGATAAGTACGTCTGCACCCACTACACCAACAAGTTTGCCGTTATGACGCACAGGTTCTGCAATTGTTACTAGCAATGCTTTAGTGATTGCATCTTGGTAAGCAGTGGTAATGATTTGCTTACCTGCAGCGTTTGCTTCTTGGTACCAAGGACGTTGACGAGGATCGTAACCAGCGCGATTACGTTCAGGGTGTGAACGGTACATTCCGCCTTCTGGAGTACCTAAAAAGATATCGTCAAAGCCACCCGCTACACGAGCTTGCTTAAGGAAAGGAACAACATCATCCTCTCGTGAAAAGTCATTAAATGCTGATGCGATATCGGTGCGGATATCAATCCAGTTTTTAATACCTTCAGATGCTGCTTCTGATACGCTTTCAGCTCGCAGGTATACGCCGTTACGAGTCTGTTCAAATAATTGGTTTGCTGATAACCAAGTTAACGCTGTTGCCATAACGACAACAGCAGATAGGCTAGCACCTATTAACTTCTGCTTAAGTGTTAGTTTCATGTCAAAGTTTCACGAGTAGTGGGAAATCTCGCGCATACTACCCAATATCAGTATTAAATTCGAGCGATTTTATAATTTAATAACGTAATATAATTTTAAGCAAACCATTGGCTTATCGAATGTCAATTACTTGGCTAATCGCCAAATTTAAGACGTTATTTTGAAGGTAGTTTCATCGAAATATACTGTTCTCTAGACTGTAAAATAGATACAAAAAAGGCAGGAGAGTTTCCTCTTCTGCCTTTCTTTTTACTTTATATTCGACTTCAACCAAATGGAAAGTCGATTAACGATCAGTCTATCGCTTCTCGGTGCGCATACCCATTAGCAAGCTAACACACATCAGTAATAGGATGATGGTGAATGGCAATGCCGTAGAGATTGCACCCGCTTGTAGAGCCTGTACTGCTTCAGTACCACCAACCCACAATAGAGCTACTGCAATTGCACCTTCAAGGAACGCCCAGAACACACGCTGAGGCACTGGCGTATCAACTTTACCACCTGCGGTGATGCTGTCGATAACTAGAGAGCCTGAGTCAGACGACGTAATGAAGAATACTAGAACTAAGATAACCGCAATGATTGATAGCAGCGTACCGAACGGTAGAGCATCAAACATTTGGAACATCGCTAGTGATACATCAGTCAAACCATCTTGACCAAGGATACCAACGTTATTCACGATTTGGTCAATTGCCATGCCACCAAATACTGACATCCAAATGATAGTAACAGTCGTTGGAACAATCAGAACCGCTGTGATGAACTCACGAACCGTACGACCTTTAGAAACACGCGCGATAAACATACCTACGAATGGTGACCATGAAATCCACCAAGCCCAGTAGAATACCGTCCAGCCGTGCATCCACGCTTCATCTTCACGACCATGAGGATTACTCAAAGGAATGATGTTTTCAACGTATGCCATAAAGGTGGTTGGGATAGAACCTAAACTCACCGCATAGCCGATTAGAGCCACTAAGATAAGCAGTAGGAAAGCAACCAACATGTTGATGTTACTGATAACTTTAACGCCGCCATCAATACCGCGAAGCACTGACACGACCGCTAATAACGTTACTACGGTAATAACAACAACTTGTAACCCTAAGCCAGCCTCGATTCCGAAGACATGTTGAATACCACTTGCTGCCTGTTGTGCACCTAAGCCCAGCGACGTCGCCAAACCAAACAGCGTTGCAAGAACCGCCAGAATATCAACAATGTGACCAGCCCAACCCCATGCTCTATCACCCAAGATTGGGTAGAAAATAGAACGAATAGAAAGAGGCAATCCCTTGTTGTAAGAGAAAAACGCAAGTGACAGTGCTACTACGCCATAAATCGCCCAAGGGTGTAGACCCCAGTGATACATGGTTGCACCTAGCGCCAACTTAGCAGCTTCTGGTGTGTTTGGTTCAACACCTAACGGGGTTTCAAACCAACCCGTGAAGTAAGCAGCGGGTTCCGCCACACTCCAGAACATTAGGCCGATACCCATACCTGCGGCAAACAACATCGATAGCCAAGACATGAATGAGTAATCTGCCGTCGCATCAACACCACCAAGGCGGATTTTACCATACGGAGAAACAATTAAGCCTAAGCAGAAAACAACGAAAACATTACCCGACCAGATGAAAAGCCAATCAAACGAATTGATGATCTGGCCTTTAACGCCATCTAGTGCTGCCTTTGCTGAAGCGGTATCTGTAATCAGAATGCCGATCAGGAACAAAGCAATAAGTCCTGCACTGATACCAAATACTGGGTTATGAACATCAAAACCCCATTTTTGGACGTTATCTTGACCGACAGTGTAATCCGTACTGTCGATACTGTATTTATCTATACCTTTAGTCATTATCCCTCTCTACGGAATATTGATAGGGTCTGTTGACCTTACTATCCCTTACTTACTTGTGACTGAATCACAAACTCGAACACACGATCCAAGTAATACAAGCTGTTGTCACAATAATTCAAATACTTGGATGTCTGAAGTTTAGCAGGTTAACTTATTGTTTTCAGTAAACCAGAATCGGTTCGATGGGTTTTCATCCAATATTCACGTAATTACTCAAATTACTGACGAAAAAAAGGCCGAACAAGTCGGCCGTTATTTGAATAATACTTTTAACTCAAAGCATTTTGCTGCTTAACCAATTGATTTTCGGTACGCAAACCTAGCAATAAGCTTAGGCACATAAGCAATAATATGAACGCAAATGGTAGCGCCATTGATACCGTTCCAGCTTGCAGTGCTTGAATGGATTCCGTACCGCCAACCCACAATAGAACAGCTGCAATCGCACCGCCCATCAACGCCCAAAATACACGTTGTGGAACTGGCGCATCCACTTTACCGCCAGAAGTAATGCTGTCGATAACTAATGAGCCTGAATCTGACGAGGTGATGAAGAACACCATAATCAAACCAATCGATACTACAGAAAGCACAGAACTCATTGGCAGCGCATCATAAGTGTGGAATAGAGAAAGCGTAATATCTTGCAAACCATTCACGCCTATCTCACCCACCTTGTTCGCCACTTGATCAATCGCGATACCACCGAAAATAGCCATCCAGATGATGATTACTGTCGTTGGGATGAACAATACAGCGACGATGAATTCACGAATAGTACGACCTTTAGAGATACGCGCGATGAACATGCCTACGAATGGTGACCAAGACATCCACCAAGCCCAGTAGAATACCGTCCAACCCTGCATCCAAGTTTCATCATCACGACCATGAGGATTACTTAGAGGAATAAAGTTTTCAATGTAGCCCATTAGCGCGGTTGGGATTGCTTTAATACCCGCCATACCACCAGCGATCGTTACGAAGATAAGCAAGCCCAAAGCAACCAACATGTTGATGTTACTTAAAACCTTCACGCCACCGTTAATACCGCGAACCACTGACATTGTTGCTAAGAAAGTGACCACTCCAATAACAATCAGCTGCATGCCAATACCACCATCGGTACCAAATACATGGTTAATACCACTGGTTGCTTGCTGTGCGCCTAGGCCAAGCGATGTTGCAAGGCCAAATAGCGTAGCCAGTACCGCGACGATATCAACGATATGTCCAAACCAACCCCAAGTTCTGTCACCGAGTAGCGGGTAAAAGATTGATCGAATAGAAAGCGGTAAGCCTTTATTGAAAGTGAAAAAAGCGAGGGCTAGAGCAACAACGGCGTAAATAGACCAACCGTGTAAACCCCAGTTATAAATAGTTGCGCCAAGCGCCAACTTAGCTGCTTCAGGAGAATAAGCTTCAACACCGAGTGGCGTTTCATACCAACCCGTGAAGTAAGCTACTGGCTCTGCAACACCCCAGAACATCAAACCAATACCCATTCCCGCGGCGAATAACATCGACATCCAAGATAGGTTGGAGTGCTCTGCTTTGGCATCATTGCCACCAATACGTATCTTGCCATACGGGGAGACAATGAGGGCAAAACAGAAGATAACAAAGATGTTGGCTGCCCACATGAAGAAACCATCGAAGTTACCGATGACTTTCCATTTTATTCCATCCAATGCTGATTTTGCGGTTTCAGGATCAGCGATCAAAAGTGCAACCAGGAAGATGATAATCGCTCCTGCACTGATTCCAAATACTGGGTTATGGACGTCAAAACCCCATTTCTGAACGTTATCTTGTCCTACTGTATAATCGGTATTTTCAATACTATACCTATCTTTTACAGGCTCCATGTTTCCTCTCTAATTTGTAGCGCACAGTTTGCAACATTGCATTCGGCGCTTAAATTTCGAAAAGAAGGATATCAACCTGTCGCAAAAATACTAAAAAAACCGCCAAAAATCAGGCATAAATTACAACTTTAGTAATTAAATTACACATTTAATGTAATTTAGCGTAAGATCACTCTACAAGCCCAGAATTAACAGCATATTTAGCTAGCTCTGCCGTAGAGTGAATATCCAGCTTATGCTTAATGTTTTGTCTATGAGTTTCGACGGTTCGGTAACTGATATTCAGCGCCTTTGCGACCTCTTTACTGCTCTCCCCTTTTGCAACTAATTTCAATACCGCTTCTTCACGCCTGCTCAATGGATTCTTCACAGATTGCGTGGGAGTAATCGGCTGAGTAAACAAATTCTGCGTCACTTTTTCACAAAAATAGGTCGAGCCTTGATTGACCGTTTTGATCGCTTGCACCATTTTTTCAGCCGAAATCTCTTTCAACATATAGCCGACTGCGCCCGATTGCATCACCTTCATGATGTATTCACGGTTGTTATGCATAGTCAGCATTAACACCTTCGCTTCTGGGTCTTCTTCTTTAATCAGATGGGTCGCATCAATGCCGTTCATGATAGGCATGCTGATATCCATCAACACCACATCGGGACGTAAAGACTTAACAACCTCTACCGCTTCTAAACCATTACTGGCGGTGCCTATCACACAAATATCTGGCTCGAGTTCCAATCTCGCCATAAAGCCATCCAATACCACTTGGTGATCGTCAGCGATCACAACTCGAATAACTTCACTCATTCATTAATCCCTCTAGTGTCAGTAACACTGTAATTTCCGTTCCAAGGCCAATCTCACTCATCAATTCAAAATCACCACCGATGAATTCCACTCGCTCTCTCATGTTACGCAGACCGATCCCTCGTTTTTCCATCGCTTTATAGGTGTTGAAACCGACACCGTTGTCTTGGATTAGAAGCTGTAACACGTTGCCAATTTGCTGTGCGATAACCGTTACTTTGGTCGCTTGTGCGTGTTTCTCTATGTTATTTAGGGACTCTTGCACCACTCGATACAAGGTCGTCGCCGCTTCTGATTTCAACTTTCCGGGTTGAGTGCTAAACAAGGTTTCAACCTCAATACCCGAGTGCGCCTGAAAATCCAACAACAACGAAGACAACGCCGCTTCTAAGCCGATATCATCCAGTGAACTTGGTCGAAGTTGATGCGAGATGTGCCTCACCTCTTCGATCGCTCGCATCAATGAATGCTGCGACTTATTCAAATGCGCTTTGAGGTCTTCATTTTGTAACTTATTACCAAGCAGTTCTAAGTGGCAACGACTCGATACTAATAATTGGTTAATACCGTCATGTAACTCACGCGCTAAATGCTTCTTCTCGTCCTCTTGAAACATCACCGTCTTATGCGCCAGTTCCTTCAGGTTATTATCTGCAATCCGATGTTCATGCATGTTAATGGCCAACGTCAGCACGATAATAACCGCCACCGTCACGCTAAGAATCACCACAATGGAGAAGAACGTGGTTTCAATATTCTTGTTGATCGCGGCCTGCATCGAAGCCACTTCTTGGTGCACATCTTCAATATACAAACCCGTGCCAATCATCCAATCCCAACGTTCTAACCAAGCCGCATAGCTCAGCTTAGAGACCACTTCCCCAGTCGAGGGCTTTTGCCACAGGTATTGGTGAAACCCTCCTCCGGTTTGCGCCTCTCTTAATAGCGCTTCTATCAGAAAGTCGCCGTCTTCATCTTGTAATTGAAGCAGATTTTTTCCAATCAATTCCGGCTGTATTGGATGAACCAAATTGGTTCCGTGGCGATCATATGCGAAGAAATAACCATCAGAGCCATACCTAAGTTTAGACAATATGGTTCGAACTTCTTTTTTGGCTTGCGCTTCTTTGATATCGGGGTCGTTGTAGATGTGTTCAATGGCGTCGAATGCGAGGTCGACGGTGTCTTTGAGGGCATTTTCACGCGACTTGATTAAGCTGTCCCTGAAGATCTCAACCTCTTTCGCACCCAACGTCTTGGTTTGGTGTAACGAGATCCAACTTATGCTCGCCGTGACCAGTAGCAACGGGAGTAGCGTCAGCAAAATCAGCTTAGCTTTTAGAGGCATTCCTTTCCCTCACAAAAAACGGCTTACTGAACATCAATAAGCCGTTTTACTTTAGCAATTTATAGATAGCCGTTGAAACATATCATTCACATTCTTGGCTTCACTCACATTCCATAGAAAGAAGGGAAAGCGAGAAGTGATCCAAGTACGAGGATTTGAATCAGAATGAACGGCATCACGCCTCGGTAGATGTCTTTTGTGGTGACGCCTTTCGGTGCAACCCCTTTCAAATAGAACAAACTAAAACCAAATGGCGGCGTTAAGAAAGAGGTTTGTAGGTTCATCGCGATAAGGATAGCGAACCAAGTCATGTTGATACCCATCAGTTCAGCAACAGGCGCAATGATCGGTACGATGATGAAACAGATTTCTACGAAGTCGATGAAAAAACCCAGAATCAAAATCACCAACATGGTAATGATCAAGAAGCCCCATTTTTCACCCGGCAACTGCAGCATCCACTCTTCAACCAGATAATCACCGCCAGTATAAGTAAACGCCATCGAGAATGCCGTCGCACCAAGCAAGATAGCAAAGACCATTGCCGTGACTTTCACCGTCTCTTTGGACGCTTCATACACCATCGACCAACTGAATTGACCGTACAACAAAGCAAGTACCATAGCACCCGCACCACCTAATGCAGCTGACTCTGTCGGCGTGGCAACACCCGCGAAGATAGAGCCCAATACTACAATGATCAGCGCGAGTGGCGGTACGATAGCTTTCAGTGCATTGATGACTTCTTGTTTACGACTAATTGAGTCATCACGTTCAATTGGTTGAGCCGCTTCTGGGTTAAGCTTTGCGTATATCAAGATATAAACGATATACGCGCCCACCAACATTACACCCGGCCAAATCGCCGCTTGGAACAAGTCCCCTACTGGCACACCGAGTACATCACCTAATAAGATCAGTACGATAGAAGGCGGAATGATTTGCCCTAACGTGCCAGACGCACAAATAGTGCCGCAGGCTAAGCCTTTGTCGTAGTTGTACTTGAGCATAACTGGCAACGAGATAAGACCCATGGCAACCACAGAAGCACCTACTACGCCCGTTGAAGCCGCAAGCAATGAACCCACAAGTACCGTCGAGATAGCAATACCACCACGAACACCACCAAACAGTCGTCCCATTGACTCTAGCAACTGCTCAGCAAGCTTGGTCTTTTGTAGAACAAGCCCCATGAAAACGAACAATGGAACGGCCATCAGCACCGTATTTTCCATGATCGATTGAATTCGATATGGCATGAAGGCGAACATTTCGATGCCTTCAGCCCAAACACCAAAGATTAACGCGATACCACCAAAGGTGAACGCGACAGGGAAGCCAAGCAAAAGAGCAAACAAGGCTACGAAAAACATTACTATTCCAATCATGTTCAGCCTCTACTTATTCTTTGTATGAGTATTGTTTACATGCGTGTTAGTTGCATGGATAAGGTGCGGATTAAAAATCTTATTCAGCGAATGCAGAATCAAGCCAACGCCACTGACTGCCATCAAGAAAAACGACAGTGGGATCATCGCTTTAATGATCCAACGATACGGCAAGCCACCGGGATCGCCCGACGTTTCACCCAGGTTATAACTCTCTTTGGCAACATCGATACCAAACCAAGCCACCAGCAAACAAAAAGGAAGCAGGAAGACAACGGTGCCGATTAGGTCAATAATCGCTTGCGCCTTGAAGCTGAGTTGTTCGTAAAAAACATCCACTCGCACGTGGCCACCAGCCTTGATGGCATAAGGAACACCTAATAGGAAAACAGCTGAGAATAGGTGCCATTCCATTTCTTGGAAGGCGATTGAGACATCATTGAAGGCATACCTCATGACAACGTCATACACGACGTTCGCGATAAGTAAAATAAACAACATACTGGAAAGCCATCCCAGTGCATCACCGATACGATTAAATAGGCGTTCAATATAAATTAGACTTCGCATTCCCGACTCCATGGAATTTGAAAAAACATCGCGCAGTACAACTAACCCAACTAAAAACGATTCAGTTTATAGCTAGCAATATGCTCGACGTAGAAAGGGTTCTTGGGATCTTGTTACAGGATTTATCCTGCTTAATTATTATGGTTAAAATGAACCCGCCGCTTAGTCACTCTTAGTTACCTAACAAGAACAGCTTTGGGTTCATTTAGCTTCAGTTCAACAACTGTCGATTATTTCGCTTGGCTATTTAGATAAGCTCTGTGTGAAATATCCGTCCATGAGCGCACTTGCTCTAGGTAGCTGGCTTGTGAAGCTTGGATCTCTTTCGCCAGCTCATCTTTCTCAGCATGTGCAGCAAGTAGGCGATCGTTCGCTTCTTTCAGTGCCGACATTACTTCTGGCGGGAAATCTTTAACTTGTACATCTGGGTATTCTGTTTTCATTGAAACCCAGTTCTTGCCACTTTCGTGCGTTGCTTGTGTGTACATGTCGTAAGCAGCAGTACGCATTGCAACACGCAAGATTTCTTGTAGGTCTTCAGGAAGCTTGTTCCATGTACGCTTGTTCACTAGGAATTGAAGCTCTGAACCCGGCTCATGCCAACCTGTGTAGTAGTACGGCGCAATTTTGTGAAAACCCATACGCAGATCAAGTGATGGACCTACCCACTCTAGTGCGTCGATTGTGCGGCGCTCCAAAGACGTGTAAAGCTCACCAGGGGCAATGTTAGTCGGCTTAGCACCTAGCTCCGCAAGGATTTCACCAGCAAAGCCTGGGATTCGCATTTTCAGACCTTGTAGATCTTCAACGCTGTTGATCTCTTTTTGAAACCAACCGCCCATCTGGATATCCGTGTTACCACCTGGGAACGACATTAGGTTGTGTGGAGAGTAAACCTGCTCCATCAACTCCATACCACCACCGTGATAGAACCACGCGTATTGTTCTGCTGGCGTCATACCGAAAGGCATAGAAGTGAAGTAAAGAGTGTTTGGAACTTTACCTTTCCAGTAGTAAGAGCCTGAGTGACCCATGTCGTATTGACCAGACTTAACCATGTCAAAAACGCCAAGCGGTGCTTTGTGTTTGTTTGCTGAATCGATTCTGATTTGCAGTCGACCATTCGACATCTTCTCAGCCATCGCAGCCATGTTTTTGGTTGCATCACCGAAAACAGGGAAGTTTGGTCCCCATGTTTCAGCAAGCTTCAAGCGATAAACCTTATCAGCAGCTGTGGCGCCAGTTGCGATCAAAGCTAAACAAGCCGCTGCAGTAACCGCAACGTTTTTAAAAACTCGTGTGAGGGAGTTAGAAATGAGACTCATGTTCACGTCCTTTTGTTGGATTAACACTCTTTCTGTGAGTATTTTTTATGGTTCAACATAAGAGTGCACCTTGATGAGGCAACTAGATATCAGGGAGAGCACGCACGACAGACCCACACAAACTGCGTAT
Source organism: Vibrio sp. QJM3NY_26 (assembly GCF_057786005.1). Classification (NCBI taxonomy): domain Bacteria; kingdom Pseudomonadati; phylum Pseudomonadota; class Gammaproteobacteria; order Vibrionales; family Vibrionaceae; genus Vibrio; species Vibrio sp. QJM3NY_26. The sequence goes on from NZ_CM173515.1 coordinate 2,103,479, forward strand.
TAGACCAAAGGATTACGTAGAACTACGTAGGAGATAATTGCGTTATGTCGGTTTTAAAGGACTTACTCTATTCACCAGGGGAATGCTTATTGATAAGTACCTAAGTATTAATAATTAAATATCGTTAACAATTGATTGCCATTTCGTGATGAGGCTCTATTCTCACCACACATCAAATACGCACCTAAATGCACCTAATCCATGAGAATCAAGGATTTCAGAGAATCCGACGCCCTACTTTGGTGCTTACTGATTCGAAACATCGGACACGCGAAAGACAGAGGAATAACGGAAGGGGTCAGCCGATTGGAAATAAGGCTTCTGAGACTAGGTTCGAATGCTAGGTTTGAATATGAATATGAGTATGGGTTTGGGGTATTTGGGTTTTGGTTTTGGTTTTGGTTTTGGGATTAACATGATCCGTCAGATACAAAAAAGCCTCGAAAATCGAGGCTTAAAAACTTAACGAAGCGAATGTAATCCCACAGAATTAGATAGCTTTGTAGATAACCTTGTTACCTGCAAGTTGCTCTTTCGCTACTAGGTTTTCTTCAAGAAGTTTTTTCAATGCGCCTGTTGCCCATGAAGCTGCTTTCGCGTCTTCTTGACCAGCTGCTAGGCCGATACCTTTAGGGTTAATGCCTTCAGCATTGCTAACAACGATGTCTAGAACTTGTTGTTGCTTAGGAGTCAGTGCTACTGCAACTTCTTTCGTTGCTGCTACTGCTTTCTCTACCGCTGGTTTTGCTGCTACAGTTTTTTCTGCTACAACTTTCTCTGCGACAGGCTTCGCTTTTTTCGGCGTTGCCACTGCTTTAACTACAGCCGCTTTAGTGCGTTTCTGCAGTTTAGCCTGCACCTTACGCTTATGAGCAAGTCTCATTGAATATTTCTCCAGTTCACTGCTCTTTTCGCAGTGGTGAAAATTTGAAGCGCGATTTATACCAAAAAACAGGAGCTATTTGTAGAGTGAAGCGCCGAAAGTCGACGAAAAATACCGATATTGTCTACTAGCGTCTATTATTTAATCATCGACTTATCAATTCAGGGTCATATACACTGGTTATCCATCCAGACAAAAATATGAAAACTTGGTGTTGCCTATGGACACTCGTCACCTTACAAATTTCTCTTTGCCTTCGTTCACACGTTCGTACCGTATTCTGGCCGTTGTTTTAGGCTTCGTTTGCTTGATCGTTGCTCTGTACAGTGACAATCCAAAGTTACTGATCGTGGGTGCATTTTGCATTATTGCCCTACTCGGGACTGGCTATTATTTAATGTTGCGCAGCAGAGTGATGTTCACTCTCACACCGACTCATTTTCAGCAGCATTTTTATAAAGGTGGGTGGGTTTTAAAGTGGAGCAATATTGAAAAGATTGGCCTGTGTACTTACGAACAAGATGGGTGGCATCAACCTCTTCCTTGGGTTGGTATCAAGGTTAAAGATTACTCGCCCTACCTTGACTCTATCTGCCCCAAAATAACCTGCGAATTATTGCTGAGCCAGCGAGCACTTTTGTACCTGGGCGCCAAGCAAGCAGGTAAAGAATCACACTTTGAAGATATGGTTCTCGACTCATCGCATTACCATGCGCGCTGCACTGAGAGCGGTTGTGTGGAACTGAACAGATATAAAGAGTCACAAAATACTGACGAGGTTATCTTCAACGATAGCCAAACACAGACTAGCCCAGATTCATCCCATGAATCGAAATCCCATAAATCGAATGCGAAAAACGCAGTGATTAAAGACTATTCCGGGTTACAGGCGATGCTTGCGAACAGGATGAAATATCAGAGAGGTTTCCACGGTTACGATATTTTCATATCAACTCAAGATTTGAATATGAGTGGAGAAGAGTTTATTGGACTTGCTCGACGCTACTTGGCGGCTGCCGAGCGTCTTTCTGATTAAAATTAAACAGGTTTAAAAATAAACTCGCACGCAATAAAAAAGCTTAGCTTTCATAGGAAAAGCTAAGCTTCATTTTCAATCGTTCTTCTATTAAATCAGAGACCTAGTACAGAGGCATTTCATCCGCTACGAACGGGTTTGATGCGCGTTCACGACCAAATGTCGATTCAGGACCATGACCCGGAACGAATGTTACGTCGCTGCCTAGTGGCCAAAGCTTAGTCTTGATTGAAGCAATCAGCGTGTTGAAGTCGCCTTGTGGGAAATCCGTACGACCAATAGCACCGTTAAATAAAACATCACCAACAAACGCCATGCGCGCTTGCTCGCTGAATAGCACGACGTGACCCGGCGTATGACCCGGAGTATGGATCACATCAATCACTTGGTTACCAAAAGTCACTTTGTCGCCCTCTTCCAACCAAGTGTTTGGTTCAAAAGCTTTGCACAGTGGGAAACCAAACATCTGGCTTTGATTCTCTAGACCTTGAAGCCAAAAGTTATCGGCTTTATGCGGGCCAACAATGTTCACGTTCAAGATCTCAGCAAGCGGTACAGTGCCGCCAACATGATCTAAGTGACCATGCGTCAGTACCAAGTTCACCACTTTAACACCTAGCTCTTCAATGATCGCAGCCAGCTGTTGAACGTCACCGCCCGGATCGACAACGATGCCTTCCATTGTCTCATCACACCACACAATTGAGCAGTTTTGAGAGAAAGAGGTAACAGGGACAACTTGATACTTGAGAGACATATACAAACCTTAAAGGGCAAACTGAAATTTGGGCAAACTATGACATTGGATGTCTACTTTGACAAGTCCCTACCGTTTCGCTCGCAATCTAAGCCTAGCGCTACCAGCTGCGAACTGGGCCAGTATCGATATGGATAAAGTTGCTACGTGCATAATAACCTACACCACCCGCATTCAGGCTTTTGGCTACGTCTCTTAATTCTTTTAGGTTGACGCCATCAATACGGAAATCAATCGCTTTACCCAACATGTGGTAGCTCTTCTTAGCTACGCCACTCGACTTAGAGCGCAATGCTTCATTGGTCGTAGGAGAACGGTAACCAGAGATGATTTGAACTTCTTTTTGAATACCTAAGACATTTTGAATCTGAGTGATCTGATCAAACAGGTTCTTATCCATTGGGTGAATTTCATTACGGCGGAAATCGCGACATAGTTTGCTGAGGCGTGCCATCTCATCACCAACATAGTTAGTGCCATCGAAATAACAGGTCTCTAATCGTTCACCAGTGTGAAGATTGTTCATGCTAATCGTTCTTGGTTGATCAGGGTATGAAGCAAAAGCGATAGAAGGAGTAATTGAGGCGACAACAGCGGTACCACCAGCGTAAGTCAGAAACTGACGGCGTGAAAATAAACTTTGAGACATACAGCAAAAAAACCAATTAGATCGAACGAAAAATGCACGATACATAATGGTAATTGCTGCGTCAACGTACAAAAACCGCCCAAAAGGTTAGTATTTGTAACCTTTGCACGGTTAGTTATTGATCCACATTATAATTTTATCAATAGAAGCTTGGTTGTCATTTTTTGGTCAAGATCACCCTTATTGGCTTCACTGATAATTAACCACCCTCTTTATCATATTGATAGATGTCACCACGATACTGTATGCCCCCTTCTTCAAACAATACGGTTTGATAAATGATATGTACGGGGATTCGCTTCTTGAGTCGCACCTTAGTATTCGGAGCAAGATCATCATTTTGGTTCGGTACTTTCCTTACCTTGGTAGCAAACAACAACTCAGCCAATTCCTCTGCATGTTCAACACGTATGCAGCCGGAGCTATAAGCGCGGAAGTCGTCATTAAACAGGCCTTTACTTGGCGTATCGTGCAGATAGATCGCTCGCTTGTTAGGCGTATTGAACTTGTACAAACCTAATGCATTACGCGAGCCCGCTTGCTGACGCATGCGATATGGGAAAGAATTGAAATTAATGGTCTGCCAATCGATCTCTGTGGTGTCGACCGTCTCCATAGTGCGCCAACCATCAATCACTTGGAAGTTGTGTGTATCTAGATAGCTTTCGTCCGCTTTCACCTTAGGCAAGATGTCTTTGACCATGATTTTCCATGGCACATTCCAAGTCGGGTTTAGGATGACCGAATCGAGGTTTATCTCTAAAAGTGGTGTTTTTCGTGACTTTCTGCCCACGACGACTTTGGACTCAAAGACCTCTTCGCCATCTTCCCAATACTTCATATCAAAACTAGGGACATTGACGACGATGAGAGAGTCTCTGTTTCTTGGCCACAAACGAACTCGTTCGGCGTTCAGAGCCAATGAAGTCAATCGATCATCAAAGCTCATGTTGATCCATTTGATCGTATCTGGCCCGACGATCCCATCGTCTGTAAGGCCGTGCATGCGCTGAAAAGATTTAATCGCTGTTTGCAGATCTCGATCGAACTCGGGAAAATCGACCGCGATCATCGAGGTATCAACACCAACCAAAGCAATGCGCTCAACAAGAACCGTTTTGTCTGAAAGCTCGTCACCCAAGCGCTTCAAACCTTTCTGTCTATATCGTTCAATATTGAGTTCAGAGGCGGTTTCTAACACCGAATAGGTTGTTTTGAATTGGTCAAAATCCCCTACAGGCGGAGCGTAGGACAGCACCATCTCCAATAAATAATCATCGGAAACACTGCTTTTTAATCTCATCAGAATATGAGGAGAAGGCGCCGGTAATTTGGAATGTAGCTTTCCGGAAAAATACCATTCCTTTCCCATTAGTGGCGCATTTTCAACGTAACTTAAGTAATAGATAAAGGTATCGGTTAAAAGAACGTCCAACTCTTGCCATTGACCGCGGGATTGATACTGACGGATTTGCTTGAGTTGTCGTTCGAAGAGCGGTGCCATTTGCGCTTGTTCGAGAAGCGACAATTGGAATTCAAACGCTTTAACAAGTTCAGGGGAGTCCCATAGAATAGGCAGAGAGGAGTCTTGATAAATACTCTGGGTAAGCTCTGGATAAATCAACATAAAAGAGAGCTCTGAATCAGCCGGAATAAATCGGCTCTCGTCAGAACTCGTATAGCTCCATGCGTGCACAGAAACTAGAACTAATAATCCACAGAAGTATTTTGCGAACATGCTTAACTCCATCACCAACCATCTCATAAGTATGGCAAAGAAATAGAAGTAAGCATGTTATTTTTAAGAGGCTTTATAAATCAGATTGAACTCCAATGGTTATCCCACTGGACCGATGATTGCTGAGTTGATTTCTCATAAGGCTTGCTCTGGCTTACCACACTTCCCGCCCCAGAGCTTAGTCGAAACTCACCATCAAGCAGCACAGCGCCAGAAGCATCAGATAATGCAGACAGTTCTACTAACTCTTTGGTTTCTTTAGACCAAATTCCGTAGCAGTTGCCTCTTGGCGAAGTCGCAATAATCCAATCGTCTGACGCCGCAATACTGGCGATATAGTGATTGAACCTTGCCCATTGCTCTGGCTCTGCGTTCAGTGATTCAAACTGCCCACCTTTAGTATGCATAGCTAATAGCGAAGGATACTCATCGGGTTCACCACGATATTGCTGGCCACAAAGCACGGTTTCAGCACCATCATGGGCTAAGTGTCGAATGCTCAGCTTCTTATCCAACAATTCAACCTGATCAAGCAGCGCACCTTCAGGTGAAACATAACTTAAGCTCGGTTGCATCGAATCCAAGTTTTTTGGGGTTCTTCCATCAGTATGAACGCCACCAACGCCAATCGCGAGATTTCCATCCGGCATGATGATCACTTCATGAGGGCCAATACCAAATCCAGTGAACTCCTCGACCTTACGATAGCCTTTAGCGACGTCGTAAACGCCAATCACACCTTGGCTGCTGTCCGTTTTCCCTTCAGTGGCATACAGTAACTTACCATCTAATGAGTAAACGCCATGACCATAGAAGTGACGATTAGTCCCTTTCACGACCATTTTGATCTGCTGACCGTTTTTATAGTCAAACACCATAAAATAGTCACCAGGACGACGAGCAAAAACCACCGCATGTGATGAGGTTGGGCAAATCGCGACGCCATGACCACGATCTGGGATCGGCAGTTGACTCAATGGCATCCCATATTCGTCAGCCACAACCGCTGAATATTGACCTCGCCCATTCAGCGCACAACCGATTAATTGAGGCTCATGAGATGAGCTCATAGCACCAGAGCGACTAGCACCAGAGCGACTAGCACACCCAAATGGAAGTACTGGTACAGCGGCACAACCCAGTGCAGCCTTGAGTAGCGTTCTTCGCGTAGTATCAGTCACCATCGGTAGCATTAAATCCTATTACCACGCCAAGCTCTATCGCCACTTCTTCATGAATGAGGTACTTCAAACGTTCTAGTTTGTTGTATTGAGTCAGCACATCTCGATAGCCCTCTTTACTCTGCAATAACTCAAACAAGCTTGAGTCTGTAGGCCAAGTATCTAGCGTCAATGTGAACTGGTCAGCAACACGGTCAGCAAGGTCATTTAAGCCCTTCTCTCTCAACAAGCCGTCTAGGCCATTGCCATCGGCAAGGTACAAATTCTGCAGTGCTGCTACATTGGCTTTTAGTTGAGTCATCGAGGTTTGTGCACGCCATGATTCTGAGAAGTAAGGACGCGGATGACCAATTTTCGCCATCGGGCGACTCAGCTTTTTCATGCTGTAATCAAGTTGGTTGGTCAATAAAGCGATGTATTCAGACTCCCAGCGAGTATCGTCTAGCGCTAACCAAGGGTTAACCTGCCATGCCAGTGCAATCGAAGACGACTTAATCGCTAAGTTTTCAGTAATCGCTTGTGATGATTGGCAACCTAGCGCTTTGTCTTGAAGCAGTGGCGATTGCTCGTCATAAAGCGACCATTCCAACGCACCTAGCCCTTGAACGGTCACACTCTGCTGAGCAATTTCGTGCTGGGACCAAACTTTATCTTGCTGAGTCAGCTGGCGCATTTTTAGGCCTGTGGTGTTCTTTTTGTCTGGCCAGAATTGAACATTCCAGCTCTCTTCTAGTGCCGCTGTTGGGCCTCTTTCTTGGCCTTGTAGCGCCATCCAGCTGTTCATGGTGAGCTGCCACTGATTTTTCAATGCATCTAACTCAACATCATTGGTTTGGCAGTAACCCTGCATCAAGACTTCTAGCTCATTGGCTTGCTTGGCAAATAGGACGGCCGAATCAAACTCTTGTTGATAGACACTGCGACTGATGTGATCGGTCGTGTCTGCTTGATAAGACACACCATTAACCTCAGATGAAGCGGCTTGCTCACCCGATGATTGGCAGCCTGCCATGATTAATACCGACAAAGGCATTAACAAAAATTTATGCGTCATGCTGTTACCTTACTTCCTAATTTTTCTTTTAATTATATGAGTTCATTAAATACGAAACGACCGCTGGCCTCGTATTCCTACAAGTTCAGCGGCGCTAAGTGGTTTGATAGCGGCTTTCTTAAGTCATTAGCCGTTAACTAAACTGAATTCAACTCAGCCTATAACGAGTTTAAGAACGCCAATAACGCTTCACGCTCGCTGCTACTAAGAGCTAAAACGTTTTGTTTCGCCATTTCTGCTTCACCGCCATGCCAAAGCACTGCTTCCATAACGTTTCTTGCGCGACCGTCATGAAGCAGGAACGTGTGACCATTCACTTCTTTGGTATAGCCTAATCCCCATAAAGGTGTTGTGCGCCATTCTTGGCCATTCGCAAGATATTCAGGACGGTTATCCGCTAAGCCTTCACCCATATCGTGCAGCAACATATCGGTATATGGGCTAATTAACTGCTTAGACAGTGCAGGCAAACCTTCACGCTCTGCCGTGCGGAATTCAGCTTGGTGACAACTTTGACAACCCGCGTCTTTAAACAGCTTTTTACCCTGAACAACGACTGGATTGTCAACATTACGACGAATAGGCACGGCTAAATGCTGCGAATAGAACTCAACAAAATCTAAGATGTTGTCGCTAACCTCAGGCTCACCACCATTCGGAAAATCATCACAGGTTGATTGCGCTGATGTGCAGTTTTCATTCGGGAACAAGCGACTGGTTAAGCCTAAATCACCGTTAAACGCCGCGGCATTTTGCTGCATTAAGTTTGGCTGTCCAGCTTTCCAACCAAAACGGCCTAGAGCCATTTCGTTGGTTTGCACATCGAGAACATAGTTAGCTTTACCTGAAATACCTTGTTTGTCGGCCAATTGCTGATCAGCAAATCCAAGAATCGTTTCTTTTGAAATGCTCTCCAGCAGACCAAGACCAATCATTGGCGGCGCAACGCGCGCAGAAAACTCTGTTTTAGGGTGCATCTCGCCAAAAGCAAGATCAGTAATCTTTAGGGTTGGTTTACGCAGAGTCACGACTGTGCCGTCTTTGAATTCAACTGGAACATCTGTGTAGCTGATGTTCACTTTACCCTCTGGTTTCACACCTTGAAGCGCGAAATCTTGTAACTGGCCGCCGTAAGTCGGTTCTGGAATACCACCATCGCGAATGAAAGCTTGTCTCTGCTCTGGCGTTTCAGCTGGGATACTTAAGCGAACCAACATGGATACCGCGTTCTCATCGCCTTTTTCAGGCGCATGACCACGACCATCTTTAATATGGCAGTTTTGACAACCGTTGGTGTTGAATAATGGGCCTAACCCATCACGCGCATCGGTTGATGAGGGTGCAGGTACCCAAGGATTTCTAAAGAAGCTGTTACCGACACTGAAATCCAAGCGTTTGCTCATTGGTAGATTGGCTGCAGGAAGAGAAAAAGCATTCGCTCCCTCTTTCTTCACAGTCGTTTTACCACCAGAGTAAGTTTCATGGGCGTGTAATGGCGATAAGAAAAACAGTGCGGTTAATAGTGAGGCTGATAGATACGACTTCATACATTGCCTTGCTGTGTTTTTGATTTTAGTTTTTATTTGGGAGTAACTTTCATGAGTAACAAACAATTAAGGGCTCAATGAGAGCCCTTTATGATTTTCGTCACGGGTTCTTAGAACTCGTGATCAGCCGTGTCTGGGTTAAGGCTATCAATACCAATAACACCAGCGGCACGCTCGATTGCAGCGGTTTGAGACACTAGAGCAACAATTGTTTTGTTTACTAGTGCATTCCCCGCAGCGTTGTCAGCAGCAATTAGCTGATCGAAATGCTGGTTATTTTTTTCTGCAGAAACAACAAGCTGACCAACTTGTGCACGTGCTAGATCAAACTGCTTTTGAATCTCTTTCGCAGCTTGCTCATCTTTTTGCTCAACTAGGTCAAACAGGCTTGGACCTGAAAGCAGAGTGCCGTCTTCACGCTTATATAGACCCGTGTAAACGTTGTAGATGCCTTGCTCGTTGTAGTAGTGAGAGTTGTGCGTGTTATCAGAGAAACAGTCGTGCTCATCTTCAGTAGAGTTAGCTTCTAAAGCCACTTTCATACGCTCACCCGCCAATTCACCTAGAGACAGTGAACCCATGCCGAACAACATTTTACGTAGGCCGTTGTCGCTAGATTCAGAAAGAAGCTCTTGGCGGTAGTTGCCTTTCTCGCCTTCAGCCCACTGTTTTTCCATCCACTCTAGATCTTGGATAAGTAGTTCAGCTGATGCTTTTAGGTATGCGCCACGACGGTCACAGTTGCCGTTAGTACACTCAGCACCAACAACGAAATCAGTGTAAGCACGCTCACCTGCACCGCTGTTTGTGCCGTTTAAATCTTGACCCCAAAGTAGGAATTCAATCGCGTGGTAGCCAGATGCTACGTTTGCTTCAGAGCCACCGATCTCGTTGAGATCTGCAATTAGTTCTGGAGTAATGTTGGTTGCGTCTACCGTTGTCTGACCAATTTGGAAAGTTTTATTAGCAACGATGTTTGCGCTAGCGCCTTCGTTACCAAGCTCATATTGGTAATCAGTCGAAACGTAATCGATTAGGCCTTCATCAAGTGGCCATGCGTTCAATTGGCCTTCCCAATCGTCAACAACAACGTTACCAAAGCGGAATACTTCTGACTGTTGGTAAGGTACGCGAGACTCAAGCCAAGCTTGTTTTACTTGTTCGAAGTTGCCAGCAGAAGGAGAAGCTAAGAAGGTATCAATAGAAGAGTTCAACGCTTTTGCTGTAATTACTGAATCTGCAAACACGGCATGAGCAATATCTGCGTAATGTTCTACAACTTGATCTTGAGTTACTGCTGCGAAAGAAGAAGCAGAGGCAAAAAGGAGTGACGAAGTTACGGCTTTTGTCACTAAAGATTTAATAGTCATGAAGCGTCCTTGTTGAGCTTTAAATTATTATTCGTAGTAATAGTGCAAACCATTATCATTTGCACTACGGATTGGAATAATACAAACTTACAATTTTATTGCAAGATAAATACAAAAAAACCTCACATATGTGAGGTCTTTAAACATTTTTATGTTAAGCGCAACAAAGAGGCTAATCAGATATCCAGATTATGCTTACCGTGTGAGACTTTTGCCTTCAGGTAGCTTTCATTACCCGACTTAACATGAGCAGAGGTGTTCACCACTTCTTCAATCTCAATACCAAAAGATTTCAGCTCATTAATTTTCTTGGGGTTGTTAGTGACTAGGCGAATTTTTGTGGTTCCTAAAGCACGAAGCATTTCTGCCGCTTCAGTAAAATCACGCAAATCATCACCGAAACCTAGATGGTTATTGGCTTCGTAAGTGTTCATACCTTCACTTTGCAGGCGGTATGCATCGATTTTATTGTATAAACCAATACCACGACCTTCTTGGCGTAAGTAAAGAATCACTCCACCCGTCTCACCCATAATTCTAATGGTTTCGTCTAGCTGCTCACCACAGTCACAGCGAGAGGAATGGAAAACATCACCAGTCAGGCACTCAGAGTGCATACGAACAAGAGGTATGTCTTGTGTCTTGTCTGCTGATTTAAATATCACAGCAACATGCTCTTTATCTGTTTTCAATCCATGAAAAGACAGAAGTTCAGCATCAATACTGCTTGTTACCCCTACTTTGAAATCTATTCTGGCACGCACTTCCGCCATAGCTATACTCACTTGAAAATTCGATGTATTTAACAACACTACATTATATGTCTAGGCAATATTTTGTAGCTAACTATCTAATGATAGACACTATGAGGCTGTTAACAATTTTTTTCAAGGTCGACCATGCACTAATTGTTATATTATAACAAAAATTTTTCAGGTAACAAAAAACCCCACATTGCGATGACCAACATGGGGTTATAAATTAATCAGTTGCGGCTAAGACTACAATTTTTTACAGAACGATCAACTTACTTGAGTTTGCTTCCAGATGACAAGCTGAACCCAAGCGTTCTCTAATTCGGTTAACTCTTCTTGAGTAAGTGTAGAAATGCTCGACTTTGCACTGTATTTTTCTGCCCATTTGTCAGATCGGACATGAGTATGGAACTCTTTCTTTAAATTTGAGATTACGTTATCCACAGATACATCCTTATATAACAGTGCTTAGCCTTTATAATCCTTTAATGTTACAAAATACAGGTCAATTGGTAAACAGTAATACATAATTTTTATGAGCTCTTTCTAACACTTTTTACTGATAAATATATAAATAAGAGAAATAATACGCTCGGAAGTAGCCAAAGTAATAAGTTTGAAACACTCATTGCTGGTTTATAGAGCACAAATTCACCGAACCTTTCCGTCATATATTGAGTAATCTCATTATTACTCTTCCCTGCTTTCACCATATTGAATACAACGAGGCGTAAGTCTTTTGCAATTGGAGAGTTCGACTCAATCAGGTTTTGATTCTGGCATTGCGGGCAACGTAGGGTTTTTGCCAATGTAATAGCGCGCTGCTGCTGTTCTGGGTTTTCAAACTCAAACAGTTCAACTTGAATACTCGTGTCCTTATTATTGGCTGTAAACAGATCTTCTGCCAAAGTCGGAAAACTAATAACCATAAGCGTAGACAGCATAACGAGTGCTTGTATTAAAGGCTTCATCATCCATTCGCACCATCAAAATACATCGCAAGTTCTTTGCGCCAAACCGATTCATTAATCACGCCCAGTAACTTCTTAACTATTTGGCCTTCAGCATCGACTAAATACGTCTCAGGAGTACCGATTACACCGAGTTCTAACGCCAACTTCCCTTGAGGATCGCTGATCACAGTTGAGTACGGGTTGCCGTCGTTGGACAATACATTAAGCGCAGCACCGGGGTTATCTCGATAATTGAGACCAACAATTGGAATACCTTCCTTTTGTAGTTCGAGTAAAAAAGCGTGCTCGGTTTTACATATTCCGCACCATGAAGCCCATACATTGACCAGTTGGTAAGGATGTTGAGTGACATCAGCCAACGTAATTTCCTGTTTACTACTGATGCCTTCACTATTCGCTAACGCAGTAGATATGAATTCTGGAAATGCCCTTTTTTGCTCCGACACAATCGTCGATTGCTGTTTGTTATTGAGCGCAAAGGCAAAACCCAACACCACCATTAATGCCAAGATAATTAACGTGATGAGCTTGTTACGAACGCTGGTATGCATACTGTGACGCCTTAACGGTTTTCTTTTTACGATGAGTCAATGAGAGTAAAGCGCCAAGAATGGAAAACAACCCACCAAACCAGATCCAGCGTGCATACGCCTTGTACTGCACTCGAAATGCATAAGCGGTGGAATCTACTTTCTCGCCCATGGTGATATAAACATCGCCATGCCAGAACCACTTCATTGCAGGCTCACTCATATTCATGACTCGAACTTGGTAGTGTCTTCTTTCTGGCGCGATGGTAAAGCTTTTATCACCGGCATCTAGGTTGAGTATCGCCTTCTCTGCGGTAAAATTTGAGGCGACATAAAGCTCAGTATCACGATGAGAAAGCGTCCAATCCATGAACTCTACTTGTGTGCCAGGGCTTAGTTTATAGCTGCGCTCAAACGAGTGATAGCTATTCATTGCAGCGCCTACGGCGAGCACCGCAACCCCGACATGAGCAAAGGTCATCACCCAGACTTTGCGTTGGAACTTGGAGCTGCGCGTCTCCACTAAGCCATAAACATGAGTGAGTAAAACCCAAAACGCGAGTGACCACGTCATTAGTACCATCACTTGGGTCTGCTCGACTTGCAAAGCGTAACAGGCGAACCCTAGACCAATAGATACTAGAGCGATCAGCGTAATAACACCTTTAGTCGCTTGAGGTTTAATACTCAGTAAAGGGGCTAAGCCGATGACGGCTAACGCAAGCAAAGCCAAAGGAGCAATTAACAGATTAAAGTAAGGTGCACCTACCGATATGTTCCCCAACCCAAGCAGTTCAAAGACCATTGGATAAAACGTACCAAACACCACAACAGCGGTCGCCAGTACAAAAATGAGTACCGCAACTAAGCTCAAAAAGCTTTTGCTGGCGAAGCTGGTAATCGGATTAGATTCAAAAGATTCTCCTCTGATGATAAGCAGAGAAAATGAGCTCACAAGTACCAACACTAATATAAGTAGCAGTGCGATACCTTTGGTTGGGTCAACAGCAAAAGCATGCACCGACGTTAATACGCCAGAACGAACAATAAAGGTGCCTAAGATACTCAAACAAAACGTAATGAAAGCAAGGCTGAGAGACCACTTCAGAAGCTGTTGTTTGCCCTTGGCAACGCCTAAGCTGTGCAGTAAAGCTGTTGAAGTAAGCCACGGCAACAAGCTTGCATTTTCAACAGGATCCCAGAACCACCAGCCGCCCCAGCCTAATTCGTAATACGCCCACCAAGAGCCAAGAATGATCCCTGCAGTTAAAAAGATCCAAGCGACTAGACACCAACTGCGACAATGAGCAACCCAATCAAATTCAATTGGATCAACCAGCAAAGCGGCAACTGCAAATGCCAGCACCACAGAAAAGCCGACATAGCCAAGGTAAAGTAATGGCGGGTGAAAGATCAGACCGACATCTTGCAACATTGGGTTAAGGTCACGCCCTTCTAGCGGCAAGATCGAGTTCATTTCAAACGGATTTGATGCGAATAACGTGAACCAAGCAAATATCGCGAGCAGTAGGTTCATCACCCACAGCACTCGGCTTTGGTATTCATTCGAATAGTGTTTTTGTAAGGCGATCACGCCAGACCAGACGCTGATCGTCAGCACCCAAAATAACAAGGAACCTTCATGGCCTGCCCATACGGCTGCGAGCTTAAAAAATGAGGGTAATTGAGTATTTGAATGTTCAGCGACATAGAGGATAGAGAAGTCATCACTGACAAAAGCGTAGCCAAGCAATGCGACAGAAGTGAGAGAAAACAGCGCACTTGAAAGAGAGAAACTGCGGATTAAACCTATATTTTGCGTCCGTTTGTTTAGCATTTGATAAAACGAATGCACACCAATAATGCTACTGAGTACAGCAACCAACACTAAACTAAACAGCCCCAAAGAACCGACCATATCACCTCAATAAGGCTCCGCTTGAGCAGAGCCAATCTGAACACGCATCTCATGTTTATTTAAAGCATGTTCATTAATAAGCAGATATTCAGTATCTAACATCTGCTCACTAATAAACTTGAGCAAAATTAAGCTATCGTTAACTGCCCTGCATAAAGAACAAAAGTTCGTAGCATCAATACGCCCATTAGGCTTAGCGAAGTCACGGAGAAAATATACACCGAGCTATGGCGGATTGAGGTTGGTGTAACGGCATTCAGCAGCAACGGTAAAACCATACCGACACCGATGACACCATACCAGAACCAACTTGCCCAGAAGCCACTGCCAATTGCGTTCCATACTGCTTGTTCACTTTGACCACCAGCGAAGATAAGCCCAGTAAAGAAAGTAATAAGAACAAACAATTCAAACATCACGACTGGACGTTCGAATCCGTGGATCCATGAAATAGTCGGGCTATGAGGTGATTCTTTAAAGACCAGCACACCAAATAAAATACACGCCGCCGCTCCCGAAGATAAGCTCGAGAATAAGAACAAAATCGGCAGCACTGGGTTATTCAATAGTGGGAAGGTATTTAAAGCTGAAAGCAAGAATCCGGTATAAGCGGCAAGCATCAGAGCAAGAACAGCTAAGAATATTTCCAGAGCATTCTCAAACACTTCTAATTTGCCAATCCAATTACCGACAAAATCAAGTCGCCCTTTTAACCATGCTTGATCATTCAAGAACACGACTATTTGATCCCTAAATATAATGCCGATCCAAAGGAATAAGATCACCATATATACTTGGAATAAGATCACCCCCATCGACATCACAGACGTTGGATTATAGAAGATCATGATCTTCCAAAAGGATAACGGTTTTGTCAGGTGGAAAACCAAGATAAGCAGGCCTGAAATGATCCCAAATGGCGCAAGAAAAGCCGTGGCCTTTAACACACCATTATGAGCAGGGTCGCCTTCAATGACCTTACGTTTTAGGTAAATGGAGATCATTACGGCACCGGCCGACATCCCCGCGAGAAATAGATAGATTGCTATAATCCAGTCCCATACCACCGTACCAGACTGAAAAGCTGCGTCCCATGCACTCATAATCAAATCTCCCCTTTTTGGTGTGGCACTTTATAGAGCTTTGGTTGAGTACCTAGATAAGCTTTATCTCTGTAAACCACCTCAGATTGAAGCACCTGGTTTATCTCACTCTTAGGGTCATTTAGATCGCCAAAGACCAGCGCATTGGTCGGGCAAGATTCGACACAAGCAGGCAACTTCCCTTGTGCTAGATTGGTATCACGACAGAAGTTACATTTATCTGCGGACTTGTTCTCTGGATGGAAAAAGCGCACTTGATATGGGCAAGCCAATAGACAATAACCACAACCGACACACTTCTCTTGATGAACGTCGACAATGCCGGTTTTTTCATCTTTGTAGGCCGCGCCTGTTGGGCAAACCATCACACAAGGTGCGTTATCACAATGTTGGCAAGAGTTACGAGTAAAACGGTAATCAACATTGGGATATTCGCCTTGGGGCTCACTCTTAATAATTTCTAAGCGCGATACACCTTCAGGTACTTTGTTTACTTCACGACATGCTTCAGTACAGGCGGTACAACCAATACAAGCGGTTTCGTCATGAATCATTCCATAACGTTTAGTGCCATCTTCTTGAACATTGGCTAGCGTCTTGCGACTTGTTACCGCCGCAGTTCCCGCTACACCTGTGGTAAAAATAACGGCACCAGCGCCTGCTAAAAAGTTTCTTCTTGAGCAGCTCATAGATTACTCCTCTTCTTTCTTCTGGTTGAAGTCTGAATGGCAATCCACACACAGCTTGATGGTTTGCTTCTTATCTAAGCCCAACACCTTTGCTTCAGTCGCATGAACATCATGGCAGTTTGAACACGTTAAGTTTTGCGCGTGAACATCGTGAGTCCAACTCGCTTCACGCAGATCATCAGGCTTGTGACAATCGATACATTGGCTATTGGCATCTAAAATTAAGCTAGGGTCTAGGAAAACCTTTTCAGTTCCCGGTTGTGATTGAGCCTCGCGATACTTCACCACTTCAGGCGCACCTTCACGGTGATCGGGGCTAATAGAACTATGACAGTCGGTACAATTTACTTCGCGGCCAAGCAAAGCGTGTGCACTTTCACCATGTGAACCCAATACCGTTTCTTTTGAATCTTTATGGCATTGAACACACTTGTAGTCTTTGTCGCGGATTAGTTCGACTTCATGTCTTGTTGATTCTCCTACTGGCGTAACAGCAGGCTCAGCAACAGCATGAATGGAATAACCATAGAGGCAGAATGCTAGAAGGGATTTAAGCATTATGACTATGGCCAATTTAATATTGCCCATTTTATCCTTTCCTTATACCGGCATTATTTAACTCTCAACTAAATAATATTCCGGTTAAACAAAAGTACCCTTAAACGATATTATTACCGCTTAAATGATATCAATTCTTATTTTGGATAAGCCACAACGCTTTCTATAGTTAGAATATACCTCTAATTAGGTAATACGAAATTTGGATGGGTTAATCTGTGAACGCAATCACCCTATTTATATCATGGTCAATTTAGGTAATTGACTGTTATATATGATAATAGTTCTCAATTGAATTTTAATACCACTAACCATCAATACCCCTTTAGGGGTATATAAACTTCAACGTGATTGAAGTCACTACCGTTAATTGATCTAAGACAAGCTATATCCAACACGTAACAAAATGTGTTTGTTTATGAATTAATATAAACAGGAATTCTCCAGTTCTTAATTTGAATAGCAAACTCACAACGCTTGGTATAAGAATCAGTATATTGGAGATATCACTGTGAAAAAGCATTGGATACGTAATTCGGTCACAGCCCTATTAATGGTTAGCGCATCACTAGCAAGCGCGACCAGTTTTGCTGCGTCTGAACAAAAAGAAATTGGCGATCCTCGTAACGACCAGTTCGAGCAAAACCACCCAGATCAATATCATTCATGGAGACAGACTTCAGAAAGCGAAGTTATTGAAGACGCACTAAAAGAAGATCCCAACATGGTTATCATGTGGGCTGGCTACGGCTTCGCAAAAGATTACAACAAGGCACGTGGTCACTTTTATGCGATTGACGATGTACGACAAACGCTTCGTACTGGCGGCCCAACAGACGAAAGCTCAGGCCCAATGCCAATGGCATGTTGGAGCTGTAAGAGCCCAGACGTAGCACGTGTTATTGAAGAACGTGGCGAAGATGGTTACTTCGAAGGTAAGTGGGCGCGTCTTGGCAACGAGATCATTAACCCTATTGGCTGTTCAGACTGTCACGATACCAAAAGCGAAGGCTTTAAAAATGGTGAACCAGCACTTAAGGTGACTCGTCCTTACGTTGAACGTGCATTTGAAACGATTGGTAAAAAGTTTGATGAGCAAAGTCGTTTAGACCAACAAGCTTCTGTTTGTGCTCAGTGCCACGTGGAATACTACTTCACAGGGCCAACCAAAGGCGTGAAATTCCCTTGGGACCAAGGTACAACCGTTGGCGACATGGAACGCTACTATGATGCAATCAACTTTAAAGATTGGACGCATAAAGTATCGAAAGCACCCATGCTGAAAGCACAACACCCAGGTTTCGAAACATGGCGCGAAGGCATCCACGGTAAGAACAAAGTCGTTTGTGCTGACTGTCATATGCCGAAAGTGACCAAAGAAGATGGCACCGTTTATACCGACCATAAAGTGGGTAACCCATTCGACCGCTTCGAAGATACGTGTGCAAACTGTCACACTCAATCGAAAGAAACCATGCGTAACATCGTTTCAAGCCGCAAAGCGCAAGTTCTGAACATGAAGCTGACTGCTGAGAAACAAATCGTAGCTGCTCACTTTGAAGCAGGCGCGGCATGGGAAGCGGGTGCGACAGAGCAAGAGATGGAGCCTATCCTACTGGATATCCGTCACGCTCAATGGCGTTGGGACTACGCTATCGCGTCTCACGGTATTCATATGCACGCACCTGAAATCGCTCTAGAAGTGCTAGGTACTGCCGTTGACCGCGCAGCCGATGCTCGTACTAAGATTGTTCGTCTACTGGCGAAGAAAGGCATCACCGATCCAATCGAGATTCCAGATATCTCGACAAAAGAAGCGGCTCAAAAAGCGCTTGGAATGGACATGGATAAGATGAACGCTGAGAAACAACACTTCTTAGACACGGTTGTTCCTAAATGGGAAGAGCAAGCTGAAAAGCGTGAAGCCAACTACGAATACTAGTTTCTTCAATTAGACCATTAAGTAAAAACCAGTCACACTATTGTTGTGTGGCTGGTTTTTTAGGTTTTGGGGAATACACATCAATATCGCATCCCCGATCCGCTCGCCAATTCAAGGAATAAACAATGAAAAGCTTACTTTCGCTTTCGGCATTATGTCTTGCACTATTCAGTTCAGGCGTTTACGCATCTGAGCGTGCTGAGACTGGGTGGGAATTAATAGAGAAAGGCGCATTGGTGGTTGATGTCAGAACACCTGCAGAGTTCGAACAAGGGCATCTAGACAACGCCATCAACTACCCTCTTTCTGAAGTGGCTACTCACTTTGCTAAGATAGATAAAGACCAACCCATCGTATTGTATTGCCGTAGTGGCAATCGTTCAGGGCAAGCTTATCAATTCTTGCGTGCTCAAGGGTTTACTCAAATCCATAACGCAGGTGGGTTAATCGAAATGCAAGAAAGCCAATAACTTGAGAGATTAATGGCTTTAGAGGCTAATCGCTTTAAAAGTAAGTCGTTTCAAAAGCAAATCGCTTCAAAGACAAATAGTTTCAAAGGCTAATCAGGAAGAACAGCCTATTGACCAAGCCTAGCGGATCATCTGTTTGGCTTGGTTGATCGAATGGATAATAGAAACACGATCAATGCCCTTTTGATTGGAATCTAAGATTTGAGTCCACGCATCGATCGCTAGTTGATAGCGCATGCTGATGAAATGATCGGTCGCAATCAGCATCAATGCCGTACGATCATTGGGATCAAGCTGCATGGAGTGCTCCAGCAACGCATTAACATCATCACTCATCGCTTGAGAGCTAAGATAATAAAGTGCCGTTGCTTTGGCAGCATAGAGGCCAGAAGGCGCTTGAGGGTCTAAACGAATCGCATAATCGTAGCAAGTGAATGCCGCATCAAACTCCCCTTTCTGCATATACACACCACCCAGATTAAACCACAAATCGGATTGATTCGGATCTTGCTCAAGGCTTTGCTGAAGTTCATCTTGGAAATCTGTTGCCGTGTAGTTATTGTTATCATCCAAAGGCAGTTGAGGTAACTCTTGTTTCAGTTGAGACCAGACCAGCACACTCAAAGCCACTGCAGTAAGAGAAATCACCACATTGCCTTTTAGATGGCTGCCATTGTTGCTCGCGGCAATAACGACCACAATCAAAAACAGACTCATTAGTACCAACGCAACCAACAACCAGATATCCATTCCACATCCCTTTTATTTAGATCCATCCCTACTCTATCGTTTTCGCACCGCCTCGTTATTGATCAAAGTTTAGCGTTCGAGATTTAGTACTCAAAGTTTCCCAAAACCAAGCACTAAGCACTAAGCACTAAGCACTAAGCACTAAGCACTAAGCAAAATGATCGGAATAATAGAAAACGATAGGCAATAAAAAACCGAGCACTTAGGCTCGGTTTTTTCATTGGTAAGCTTAATTACTTAACGTAATCGAGATTACTCAGTGTCTTGCTCGCTATCACTTTCAGAGTCAGAAGCATCAGATGCTTGCTCTTCACTTGATTCAGAAACGACCGTTCCTTCTGCATTAACTGTTTCTGCGTTTACTGCGTCAGCATTTGCTTCTTCAGTTTCTTCGCCTTCAACAATCTCAGCTTCTTCTACTTCGTCGATACGTTGTAGACCTACAACATTCTCGTCTTCAGCAGTACGAATCAGTGTTACACCTTGAGTGTTACGACCAACTTGGCTTACTTCCGCTACGCGAGTACGTACTAGTGTACCTGCGTCGGTGATCATCATCATTTCATCGCCTTCTTCAACCTGAACAGCACCAACAACTGGGCCATTACGATCAGAGACTTTGATAGATACTACACCTTGCGTTGCACGGCCTTTCGTTGGGTATTCAGCCAGCTCAGTACGCTTACCGTAACCGTTTTGAGTCACAGTTAGGATATCGCCTTCGTTTGAAGGAACAATCAGTGAAACCACTTGATCGTCTTCTGGAAGCTTCATACCACGAACACCAGAGGCAGTACGACCCATTGGACGTACTTTGTCCTCGTTAAAGCGAACAACTTTGCCCGACTTCGAGAACAGCATGATGTCGCTATTACCATCAGTAATATCAACGCCAATCAGTGAATCATCGTCACGTAGGTTAACTGCGATTAGGCCGTTAGCACGTACGTTTGCAAATTGATCCAGTGATGTCTTCTTAACTGTACCGTCGCCTGTTGCCATGAAGATGAATTTCTCGTTAGAGAACTCAGAAACAGGCAGGATAGCCGTAATACGCTCACCTTCTTCTAGAGGAAGAATGTTAACGATAGGCTTACCACGAGCGGTGCGGCTTGCTTGAGGCAGTTGGTAAACTTTCAGGCGGTACGTTTTACCACGAGTAGAGAAACATAAGATGTTATCGTGAGTATTAGCAACAAGCAGACGCTCAATGTAATCCTCATCTTTCATCTTAGTTGCACTCTTACCTTTACCACCACGACGCTGAGCTTCGTAGTCGCTTAGGATTTGGTACTTAACGTAACCTGCGTTAGAAAGCGTTACTACAACGTCTTCTTGAGCAATTAGCTCTTCCATGTCGATGTCATGAACCGCTGCTGTGATTTCTGTACGACGTTCGTCGCCATAGATATCACGTACCGCTTCAAGTTCTTCACGGATCACTTCCATCAAACGCTCAGTGCTTGCAAGGATATGCATTAGCTCAGCGATCTCTTCTAGAAGTGCTTTGTATTCGTCTAGAATCTTCTCGTGCTCAAGGCCAGTTAGGCGGTGAAGACGAAGTTCTAGAATAGCTTGCGCTTGAGTTTCCGTTAGGAAGTATTGACCATCACGGATACCGTATTGGTCTTCAAGCCAATCTGGACGAGCTGCATCAGTACCAGCACGTTCAAGCATTGATGCAACGTTACCAAGATCCCAACCACGAGATACTAGACCAACTTTAGCTTCTGCTGGTGTTGGTGCGTTCTTGATCAGTTCAATGATTTCATCAATGTTTGCAAGCGCTAAAGATAGAGCTTCCAAGATATGTGCACGGTCGCGCGCTTTCTTCAATTCGAAGATAGTACGACGTGTCACAACTTCACGACGGTGATCAACAAAACACTTCAACATATCTTTAATGTTGAAAAGTTGTGGTTGGCCGTTGTTTAGGGCAACCATGTTGATGCCGAAAGTAGTTTGCAGTTGAGTTTGTGAGTAAAGGTTGTTTAGTACAACTTCACCGACAGCATCACGCTTACATTCAATAACAATACGCATACCATCTTTATCAGATTCGTCACGTAGTGCACTGATGCCTTCAACTTTCTTGTCTTTTACAAGTTCTGCAATCTTCTCGATCAGACGAGCTTTGTTCACTTGATATGGAATTTCAGTAACGATAATTGTTTCTTTACCGTTCTTTTCCATTTCAATGTTCGCGCGCGAGCGCATGTAAACTTTGCCACGACCAGTCTTATATGCATCAACAATGCCCTTACGGCCACTGATTAATGCTGCTGTCGGGAAGTCTGGACCCGGGATGTAGTCCATTAGCTCATCAATAGTGATGTCTTCATTATTGATAAATGCTAAACAGCCATCAACAACTTCGCCAAGGTTATGTGGCGGGATGTTGGTAGCCATACCTACTGCGATACCAGAAGCACCGTTAACCAATAGGTTTGGTATTTTTGTTGGTAAAACTGCTGGTATTTGCTCGGTTCCATCATAGTTAGGAACGAAGTCAACCGTATCTTTATCAAGATCCGTTAATAGCTCACCAGCTATTTTTGACATACGAACTTCGGTATAACGCATTGCCGCAGCTGAATCGCCGTCAACCGAACCAAAGTTACCTTGGCCATCGACTAACATATAGCGTAGTGAAAACGGCTGAGCCATACGAACAATTGACTCGTATACCGCACTATCACCGTGTGGGTGATATTTACCGATTACATCGCCTACTACACGAGCAGACTTTTTATATGCTTTGTTCCAATCATTACCTAGTACATTCATCGCGAACAAAACGCGGCGGTGTACTGGTTTTAGGCCATCACGCACATCTGGAAGGGCACGACCAACGATGACGGACATCGCGTAGTCTAGGTATGAACCTCTAAGCTCATCTTCAATATTTACGGGCGTGATCTCTTTCGCTAGATCGCTCATAGAGCCATTTTCCCTCTATAGTCAGATCGTATTTTTGAATACGTATAAGACCGAAAAATATAACACAAATTTACCTACGGAGGCATCACTTTCCCTCTCCTTTTACCATCTTGTGACCCTTGTAGCCAATCTATTGATGAGAAATTGCACCTCAGCGTCATATCTTGCTGAAACATGGTCACTTTACACCCAATAAACTAGCAAAATTGTAGATCTTCTGGTCAGCAGGAAAAGGCAAGTTATAATGCCTGCAATTTCATGGATGCATTATTTAACTTGGAAATGCCGATTATGACTAAATCACAGAACGTAGACCCAGCAGAAATCAAAAAATTCGAAGACATGGCGTCGCGCTGGTGGGATCTAGAAGGCGAGTTTAAGCCACTACATCAAATCAATCCGTTGCGCTTAAATTACGTGCTAGAGAAAACCGAAGGCCTTTTTGGTAAGAAAGTTCTCGATGTTGGCTGCGGCGGCGGTATTCTGGCTGAAAGCATGGCTGTAGAGGGTGCGGTAGTCACCGGACTAGATATGGGTAAAGAACCGCTCGAAGTCGCTCGTCTGCACGCATTAGAAACCGGCACCAAGCTCGATTACATCCAAAGCACCATTGAAGACCATGCAGAGCAAAACCCACACACTTACGATGTGGTGACGTGCATGGAAATGCTAGAGCACGTTCCTGACCCACAATCAGTTATCTCGGCTTGTTCAAAATTAGTGAAACCGGGCGGCCATGTGTTCTTCTCAACATTGAACCGTAACTTTAAGTCTTACCTGTTCGCTATTGTTGGTGCAGAGAAGTTACTTAAGATAGTGCCAGAAGGTACTCACGACCACGAAAAGTTCATTCGCCCTGCTGAGCTTATCAAAATGGTTGATAACACTCCGCTTCAAGAACTAGGGATTACAGGACTGCACTATAACCCGTTAACGAACACCTACCGTTTAGGCCAAAAAGTCGATGTGAACTACATCGTTCACACTCAAAACTTGGGCTAAAAAATATCGGTAGCCCTACCGTAAAATATTTTGTAAAAAAGACGAATGAAAAGAGTTGCAATTACCATAAGTTTGCGACTTTTTTCAGTCTAAATTTCGTGCGCTAGCTTCCATTTTGACCACCTCGATTTAAATTTAATCGTCCAAAATCCATTGCCTATTTTGCCCAAAGATCAAGGGATTTTTTTTTATGGGCGTGCAAAAATAAAGCATCCTTAAAAGGCGACTTTTGTACAATCAAGTCACGTCTAACGTCATCAGTTAGTGGTCACTTACAGTTTTTTTTCAATCCACTACTTATCCACAAGCAACCCAATTTCTTTACCTTGAAAAATATCAGTTGTAGCACTATCTTGTAACCCAACAAACAAATGACCCCTATATGTTGTGTTTGAACTACAATATATGGGTAGACCAAGATCACAAAGCCGAAACGTAATTTACAAAAATTACACAGAAATACACAAAAACACGGCCTTGTTCAGTTTTGTTAGGGAAATTAAGCAGAATGAACCAACAACTTACTGTTACCAAGCGTAACGGGCGCAAAGAAACGATCGATTTAGAGAAAATCCATCGAGTGATCACATGGGCAGCTGAAGGCTTGCACAATGTTTCTGTATCACAAGTAGAATTGAAAGCTCACATTCAGTTTTACGATGGCATTACCACGACTGACATTCATGAGACAATCATCAAGTCAGCAGCGGATTTAATCTCTGAAGAGACTCCTGATTACCAATATCTAGCAGCACGTCTGTCAGTGTTCCACCTACGTAAAAAAGCGTACGGTGAATACGAGCCGCCTGCTCTTTATAATCACGTTGCAAAACTGGTTGATATGGGTAAATACGATAGCCACCTAATGGAAGACTACACGAAAGCTGAGTTCGAAGAGCTTGACGCGTACATCGACCACAAGCGTGACTTAAACTTTTCTTACGCGGCGGTTAAGCAGCTTGAAGGTAAATACTTCGTGCAGAACCGTGTAACAAAAGAAATCTACGAGAGTGCTCAGTTCCTTTACATTTTAGTTGCTGCGTGTTTATTCGGTAAATACCCGAAATCGACTCGTCTTGACTACATCAAACGTTTTTACGACGCATCGTCTACGTTTAAGATTTCTCTACCTACACCAATTATGTCTGGTGTACGTACGCCTACTCGTCAATTCAGTTCATGTGTACTGATTGAGTGTGGTGACAGCCTTGATTCTATCAACGCAACTGCAAGCTCTATTGTTCGTTACGTATCTCAACGTGCTGGTATTGGTATCAACGCAGGTCGTATCCGTGCGCTTGGTTCTGAAATCCGTAATGGTGAAGCGTTCCACACTGGCTGTATCCCTTTCTACAAATACTTCCAAACAGCAGTAAAATGTTGCTCTCAAGGTGGTGTTCGTGGCGGCGCAGCAACAGTGTTCTACCCACTATGGCACGGTGAAGTTCAGTCTCTATTAGTACTGAAAAACAACCGCGGCGTTGAAGAGAACCGTGTTCGTCACATGGATTACGGCGTACAGCTGAACAAGCTTATGTATTCTCGCCTAGTCCAAGGCGGCAACATCAGCCTGTTCTCACCTTCAGACGTACCTGGCCTTTACGATGCGTTCTTCGAAAACCAAGAGCGTTTTGAAGCACTTTACGTGAAGTACGAAAATGATCCTTCAGTGAAGCGTGAAACGGTTAAAGCCGTTGAGCTATTCTCTCTACTAATGCAAGAGCGTGCTTCTACTGGTCGTATCTACATTCAGAACGTTGACCACTGTAATACACACAGCCCGTTTGATTCTGAAGTAGCCCCTGTTCGTCAATCGAACCTATGTTTAGAAATCGCGCTACCAACTAAGCCGCTTTCTAACGTAGAAGATGACGAAGGTGAGATTGCATTATGTACACTTTCGGCATTTAACCTAGGCGCAATCAACGAGCTAGACGATCTGGCTGAACTTTCTGAACTGGTTGTTCGTGCTCTAGATGCACTACTTGATTACCAAGACTACCCGCTTCCAGCAGCTCGTAAGTCGACAATGAACCGTCGTACTCTAGGTGTGGGTGTAATCAACTACGCATACTACCTAGCGAAGAATGGTGTTAAGTACTCTGATGGCAGTGCAAATGGCCTCACTCACCGTACTTTTGAAGCAATTCAATACCACTTGTTAAAAGCGTCTGTTGAACTAGCGAAAGAGCAAGGCCGTTGCCCATCTTTCCACGAGACCAACTACGCGAAGGGCCTACTGCCAATCGATACTTACAAAAAAGATATCGACTTAGTATGTGAAGAGCCACTGCATTATGATTGGGACACGCTACGTGAAGAGATCATGGAGCACGGCCTACGTAACTCTACACTGACAGCACTTATGCCTTCTGAGACTTCGTCTCAAATCTCGAACGCGACTAACGGTATCGAACCACCACGTGGTTACGTATCAGTGAAAGCATCGAAAGACGGCATCCTGAAGCAAGTAGTTCCTGATTTCCTAAATCTTAAAGAGAACTACGAGCTACTTTGGAACATTGGTACTAACGATGGTTACCTTCACTTAGTGGGTATCATGCAAAAATTCGTTGACCAAGCTATCTCTGCAAACACTAACTATGATCCAAGTGTTTACGACAGCGGTAAGGTACCAATGAAGCAGCTGCTTAAAGACTTGCTAACA
The DNA here is from genome assembly GCF_057786005.1 of Vibrio sp. QJM3NY_26. Lineage (NCBI taxonomy): Bacteria > Pseudomonadati > Pseudomonadota > Gammaproteobacteria > Vibrionales > Vibrionaceae > Vibrio > Vibrio sp. QJM3NY_26. The sequence continues at coordinate 2,129,993 of NZ_CM173515.1, forward strand.
GCGTACAAGTACGGTGTTAAGACGCTTTACTACCATAACACTCGTGATGGTGCTAAAGACGACCAAGGCGATGCAGTTCAAGTGCCGGAAGAAGATTGTGAAGGCGGCGGTTGTAAGATCTAAACCGCAATAAATATTAAGACCCCAGAGAAGTTATCTTCTCTGGGTTTAAAGCATTAACAGGGTCCGTTTTATTGCGGGTCTTTAAAGGATTTGAGGCATTTATGGCTTACAGTACTTTTTCTCAACAAAAAAATGACCAGCTAAAAGAACCAATGTTTTTGGGTCAGTCGGTAAACGTTGCGCGTTACGACCAACAGAAATTCGAAATCTTCGAAAAGTTGATCGAAAAGCAGCTTTCTTTCTTCTGGCGTCCAGAAGAAGTAGACGTGTCTAGCGACCGTATCGACTACAACAAGCTTCCTGAGCATGAAAAGCACATCTTCATCTCTAACCTGAAGTACCAAACACTTCTAGATTCAATCCAAGGCCGCAGCCCTAACGTTGCCCTACTTCCTTTGGTATCACTACCAGAAGTTGAAACTTGGATTGAGACTTGGTCATTCTCTGAAACGATTCACTCTCGTTCATACACGCACATCATCCGTAACATCGTGAATGATCCAGGCGTAGTATTTGACGACATCGTTGAAAACGAAGAGATCCTGAAACGTGCGAAAGACATCGCGTTTTACTACGATGATTTGATCAAGCTGACGGCTGACTACCATCGCTACGGCGAAGGCAACCACAACATCAACGGCGAAGACGTTAAGATTTCACTTCACGACCTGAAGAAGAAGCTTTACGTATGTCTAATGTCTGTGAACGCACTGGAAGCGATTCGTTTCTACGTAAGCTTTGCATGTTCATTCGCATTCGCTGAGCGTGAGCTAATGGAAGGTAACGCGAAGATCATCAAGCTAATCGCTCGTGATGAAGCTCTTCACCTTACTGGTACACAGCACATGATCAACTTGCTGCGTAATGGCCAAGATGACTTCGAATTCATGCAGATCGCTGAAGAGTGTAAGCAAGAGTGTTTCGACCTATTCAAAGAAGCGGCTGAGCAAGAGAAAGAGTGGGCAGAATACCTATTCAAAGATGGCTCTATGATTGGTCTAAACAAAGACATTCTTTGCCAATACGTTGAGTACATTACTAACATCCGTATGCAGGCTGTTGGTCTAGGTACGGCTTACCCAGAAGCAACGTCGAACCCAATTCCATGGATCAACGCTTGGTTGTCTTCAGATAACGTTCAAGTCGCTCCACAAGAAGCTGAAATCAGTTCTTACCTAGTTGGCCAAATCGACAACGAAGTAAAAGCTGACGACTTTGAAGGGTTTGAGCTGTAATGCCAACAATCAAAATCAACAAGCTGACTTCTATTGAATCTAACCCTTCAAATACTCTATTGGAAACAATGGAACAAGCGGGTTTAGAGCCGGAATACAACTGCCGAGATGGCCACTGTGGCGCTTGCCGCTGTACGTTGGATTCTGGTGAAGTCGAGTACGTTGGTTTTGCTATGGCTTACACACAAGCCAATGAAATTTTGCCATGCATCTGCAAAGCAAAAACTGAGTTATCGCTGAGTAACGTTATTCATAGAAGCAAGCAAAAACGCGCATAAGCCAACTGGCTTTAGGTCGCTTTGCTCGAATAACTTCAATAAGAACTAAAAAGGGTCCGCTTCCTCTAGGAATGCGGACCCTTTTCTATTTATGTCTTTAGGAATCTGAGACGACTCGCCTCTCACTCAACCAAAGCCTTTCTGCTAGCTCGCTGCCACAAAGCCAAACCAGACGTTTACTACTGAATAAGGTTCAAAGTCACTGAGCCAATGTAACAAGCGCTTCGGCACTCTCCGCAGCCGTTACACTTATCTTTGTCCACCGTAGGCAACTCCCCTGCTTCGATTTGAATCGCACTTGCTGAACAAGCGGTTTGGCACGCATTACAATCCATTTGCATGTAATTGTTACAGCTATCAGCAAAGCTAGGCTTCAAGTCAATATAAGGCGTGACCGTTGGATGAAGCGCGCCAGTCGGACACACTTCACTGCACTTGTTACACATAGAACAACTGTTGTAATCCAAATTCAGCAGCGCACTGCCCTCTAGCATCTCTATGACACTATTCGGACACGTATGCTCACACAGCCCACAACCGTCGCAAAGACGTTCAAACAGCACCTCATCGACCGCTTTTGGCGGCCTTGCATACGAGCGTTGTGACTTCTCTTCATAATTCGCGGCGGCTTTAACCGGTTTAGAAAGTCGAGTTAAGAAACCACGCCTATTTGAATTTATTTGTTCAGGCATTAATCGATATATAACTTTTTAGTAGCAACGTTTAAATTATATTCAGATGTTAATTGCTCAAGCCAATATATTACATCACTTGATAGCTTCTTATAAAAAGATAACTCTGATGCTGAATTAAATCTCTCTAAATAAACTGATGACCAAGTTAATAAATGAGACTCTAATAATTCACGAGATGAATCAATATTATTATTTTCTAACAAATACGCATGTGCGAGTAGCATTAAACCAAATTGGTCTTCTGGCTCTCTTAAGCCTGTATCTAACTCAATATGATTCAATTCTAAAAACTGTCGATATTCCACAGTCGATGCGCCAAACACAATACGGTCTTTATCGAGATAAACAGAGCCCCAAGGCGGTGCTGGCATGTCGCCAACGCCTTCAAACAGTCGACTAAACTCTGCAGCGAGCGCATCTTCCTGTTCGTTTTGGAGTGCCAGTAAACAATCTTCTGATAAAACTTGGGTCTCTACTAAGGCCTGAACAATATCTATTAACTGTTCTTTATTAGTTGCTTGATAAAATAATGAACCGAGCAATTTATGCGTATCAATAATCATTCTTATTTATACCGTAATTGGTTTAACGACAATTATATAAATAATACGATTGGATTCTTTGATCTGTTTTATACATTCGATTCATAATATTTTAATTCCGATCTTATTTGATGCCAATCAATCAATAATTAGAAATAAAAACATAGAGACTAAACTACCTATAAAGTGCTAGTCATCAATAACAATAGGCATCTTAGAATGACGAATAAGAAAGAATCTGGGGTAATGAATCTTACTCGAAGAGGCTTCATGAAAGCTTCTTCTGCGGTAGGTAGCGCAGCCGCACTCGCGGGCGGTATCGCTTTACCTTTCAAATCCAAACCAGTAGCGGCTGCGGTTGCTGAGAGTGTGGATGAGAAAATCGTATGGAGTGCATGTACTGTAAACTGTGGCTCTCGCTGCCCATTACGTATGCATGTGCAAAACGGTGAAATCAAATACGTAGAAACCGACAACACTGGTACTGACGAATACGGTCATCACCAAGTTCGTGCTTGTCTACGTGGTCGCTCTATGCGCCGCCGTGTTTACAACCCAGATCGCCTGAAATACCCGATGAAACGTGTGGGTAAACGTGGTGAAGGTAAATTCAAACGTATTAGCTGGGAAGAAGCTTACGATGAAGTTGCTGGCACCATGCAACGCCTTATCAAAGACTACGGTAACGACACCATCTACCTAAACTACGGGACAGGTACACTTGGCGGTACAGTAACTAAGTCTTGGCCACCAGCACAAACGCTGATTGCTCGTCTAATGAACCTAAGTGGTGGTTATCTAAACCATTACGGTGACTACTCAACAGCGCAAATCGCGAAAGGCTTGAGCTACACCTACGGTGGTTGGGCAAACAACAACTCTTTCTCTGACCTAGAGAACACTAAGCTTAACATCCAGTTTGGTAACAACCCTGCCGAGACACGCATGTCTGGCGGCGGTCTGATCCACCACTATGTAGAAAGCAAAAACAAATCGAACGCAAGAACGATTATCATCGACCCTCGCTACACCGATACTGCCGGTGGCCGTGAAGATCAATGGATCCCAATTCGTCCTTCTACAGATGCTGCATTGGTAGCGGGTCTTGCACACGTAATGATCACTGAAGACCTTGTCGATCAACCGTTCCTAGACAAATACTGTGTCGGTTACGACGAGAAAACTCTGCCTGCATCGGCGCCTAAAAACAGCGACTACAAATCTTACATCCTAGGTTTAGGTGAAGATGGCGTAGAGAAGACACCAGAATGGGCTTCTAAGATCACCGGTATTCCCGTTGATACTATCGTCAAGCTTGGTCGCGAGATGGGCACGGCGAAACCATGTGCGATTCACCAAGGCTGGGGCTTACAGCGCACTGCGAATGGTGAGCTAGCGTGTCGTGCAATCGCAATGCTGTCATTACTAACCGGTTCTGTGGGTGTGTCTGGCGGTTCAACAGGCGCTCGTGAAAGTGACATCAACATTCCGTTTGTTCGCTTCCCTACTGTGCCAAACCCAGTTGAAACTTCAATTTCAATGTTCATGTGGACAGACGCGATTTACCGTCACCATGAAATGACCGACATCACTGACGGTGTTCGCGGTGCAGAGCGCCTTAAGAACCCAATCAAAATGATCTGGAACTACGCAGGTAACTGCATCATTAACCAACACTCAGACATCAACAAGACTCACGCGATTCTTCAAGATGAAAGTGCGTGTGAAATGATTGTTGTGGTTGATAACCATATGACTTCTTCAGCGAAATACGCCGATATCATCCTGCCAGACTTAACAACGTCTGAGCAAGACGACTGGTGTATGGATGGTAAAGCAGCGAATATGCCTTACTTCATCTACGCGCAGAAAGCGATCGAGCCTCAGTTCGAAGCGAAATCTATCTATGAAATGTGTTCTCAATTAGCGAAGCGCATGGGCGTCGAAAAAGAGTTCACTGAAGGTCGTACACAAGAGCAATGGATTGAGCATCTTTACGCTGAAACTCGTAAGAACGATCCAACACTGCCAACTTTCGAAGAGATGAAAGAGCTGGGTATCTACAAACGTAGCTATGACCACCACTACATCGCTTACGAAGATTTCCGCAAAGATCCTGAAGCGAACCCACTGACAACACCAAGCGGCAAGATCGAGATCTACTCAGAGCAACTGGCTGATATCGCGAAGACTTGGAAACTGAAAGAAGACGAAGTAATTCACCCACTTCCCGTTTACGCGGACTCTTTTGAAGGTCACAACGACCCACTAGCAGAGAAGTACCCACTTCAGCTAACTGGTTTCCACTACAAGGCTCGTACTCACTCGACTTACGGCAACGTTGCAGAAATCAAAGCAGCAGCACCGCAAGAGTTATGGATCAACCCGATTGATGCTCAAGAGCGCGGTATTAAAAATGGCGATATGGTGAGTATTTTCAATGACCGTGGCGAAGTTCATATTCCAGCGAAAGTGACACCTAGGATTCTTCCTCGAGTTGTCGCACTAGGCGAAGGTGCATGGTACGCACCAGATGGTCAGAAGATCGACCATGCAGGCTCCATCAACGTGCTGACGACTCAGCGCCCGAGCCCACTTGCTAAGGGTAACCCTCAGCATACAAACCTAGTTCAAATCAAAGCGCTAAACAAAGCATAAGGTAGGTTGGAATGAAACAATACGGCTTTTACATTGATTCAAGTAAATGCACGGGTTGTAAAACCTGTCAGCTTGCTTGTAAAGATTATAACGATCTAGACATCAAAACGAACTACCGTCGCGTATACGAATACGCAGGTGGTGGCTTCACTCAAGATGGTGATACTTGGGTTCAGAAAGATGTCTTTTCTTACTACCTATCTATCGCTTGTAACCACTGTACTAACCCAGCGTGTGTGAAAGTGTGTCCTTCGGGCGCTATGCACAAACGTGATGAAGACGGTTTGGTTGTGGTTGATGAGAGCGTATGTATTGGTTGCCAGCACTGTAGCAATGCGTGTCCTTACGGCGCACCACAATACAATGCTAAGAAAGGTCACATGACGAAATGCGATGGTTGTTACCAACGTGTTTCTGAAGGCAAACAGCCTATCTGTGTTGAGTCTTGCCCACTTCGTGCATTGGAGTTTGGCGAAATCAATACACTTCGCGAGAAGTACGGCTCTGGTGCGGATGTGGCTCCACTGCCATCTTCAACAGAAACGCTACCGAACATCGTGATTAAGCTGAACAAAAACGCGAAGCCGACTGGCGATACCAGTGGTCACCTAGCAAACCCGAAGGAGGTGTAAGATGATTTTTCATGAGTGGTCTTTAATCTTCTTTACGGTGCTGGCGCAAACTGCGGTTGGTGGTTACTTACTGATTGGTGCTCGTGCACTGGTACTTGGTCATGACGAAGAGAAACTAAACAGCTACAAGGTTCCAATGTTCATTCTGTGGGCATTAATGGGTCTTGGTTTTATGTTCTCGACAACGCACCTTGGCTCTCCACTGCGCGCGTTTAACGCTTTTAACCAACTAGGCTCAGCTTGGTTGTCTAACGAAGTGTTCTTCGGTGCAGCATTCTTTGCTGTCGGTGGTCTGCAATGGCTATTGTCTGTGCTTAAGAAAGGTGGCGTAGCTATCCAGAAAACACTGATGGTCGGCGCGATGGTGTTGGGCGTTATCTTCATGTACGCGATGATCAACGTATACATGATCAACACTGTACCGACTTGGGACAACATCTACACACCATTGAGCTTCATCATGACGATGGTTGTGGGTGGTTTACTGCTGTCTCAGTTCGTGATTGTATTCGCCAATGATAGCCGCTTTACGGTAGACCGTAACATCACGATGCTGGCTGTGATTGCCGTTGCGATCAGCTTGCTTGTGACAGTAGGCAAACTGAACCTAATCGGTGACATCCAAACTTCAGTAGCTAAAGCATCTGAGTTGGTTGACGGTTTAGGCAGCTATGTGATTCTTCAAGTTGCATTGTTGATGGCAAGCTTGTTGATTTGGATTCTACCTATGCTGAACAAAGCAAAAGTGAACCCAGTAAACCTTGGCTTAGCACTAGTATTGTTCTTGGTTTCAGAGTTAATCGGCCGTGGCTTGTTCTATAGTCTACATATGACAAGCGGTTTGTAATCGAGTTCTTACAGACATGAGTTACGTGTAAACATAGCTGCTTGTTTGGTTATCTAGAAGGCTAGATAAACTAAAGGCCCAACACCTATTTAGATGTTGGGCCTTTTTATTTCGTTTTTTCTAGCGTTTTTAGTACAGACTTGGTTAGCTTGCCTAAATACTTACTTAATAATAGCCGCTGGAATAAACATGTCTTTCAATCGCTTAACCGAAGAGTAAGTACCAAACATCGGTTTGTTGTCTAGGTGTCTTCTCAGCATATCGGCGGCAACGGTCTTAATCACGTTACGTTGGTCTTCGCGTGAGTACTGACGATAAAATTCAAGCACCTGGCCCCACTCGCCTGCTTCAGTCGACAATGCAACGCTGAATGTGTTGCCTTCTAACTTGCCAGTCACCAAAGCTAGCTCAGTACCGCACTTCTCTCTTGTTGCGCCAGCCAGAGCAAAGGTTGCAGCTAATGGATCGCTCTTCTCAAGTTCACTCTCTTTTGGCTCAGCCATCACCCACGAATGCCCGAAGCAATCTTCAACCTGCTCATTCAATTGCAGCCACGCTGACAATGCGCCTTTGGTCGACACTTCCGATACTGATAAGGTCTTCTTTTTCTCAGCCATTATGTGGCCAATATGATCAACCATAGGCTCATCAACACTGACGACATTACTTTCTAGCAGCTTGTAAACCATTTGCAGCAACTTAACGCGAGTTTCTAAGTCTGCCTTAGGACCAAACAGTTTGACCTCAATGAACGGCAGATAAGAACGGTAGCCAAGTTCATAGCCGGCAGGAAGCTTAAGCTGATCTAACACATCCGAGATACCCGACTCAGACAAACCAAACGTAAACAGTCGACTGCATTCAGAGGCAACCACTTGAGGGTAAGTACGCGACAAATCAGGAATAATCTCAAACGTGACCATGCGTTTGAATTCACTCGGTACACCCGGAGTGAAATAGAAAGTCGCATCGTTGATTTTCAGTTTGAAGCCGCAAGCCGTGCCCACAGGGTTATCGACAATCTCTGAACTCGCTGGCAACAAAGCTTGTTTAAGGTTGCTGTCCGGCATCGGCATACCACGTCCAGAAAACATCTCTTCCATACGAGTTAGCCATTCAGGGAACATGACGAGTTTCTGTTCTGAAGCCGTCGCAGCCGCAGCCGCACTCATATCATCAGTTGTCGGTCCTAAACCACCATTAACGATAACCACATCATAGTTAAAACTCAGCATCAACAGTTCTTCAACTAGAGCATTCATTTGGTCACCCACAGTCGAACGTTTCGCTAGGGCAAAACCGTGCTGATAAAACTCAGCAGACATCCAAGCTGCGTTTGTGTCTACAATGTCCCCATGAAGAACTTCTTCACCAGTGCTTAACATTGCGATTTTCGTCATATTTCTATCCTTTGTAGTCATAAAAAGACACTGCATTATTTACAAACTGGTCTATGGTTGAGTTTGAGACATTTCACCTTTTCACAAATATTAATAATGTTAAATCTAAGGTTTCCTTAGGAAAAGCAATAAATTATTAGTTCCCTAAATCAGGCATTTAATAGATAATTGTGACTCTGATCAATTCTTAACTTCTCATGGAGACCCTTGTGGCCAAATCACCGTTACTAACGAAGGTTACTGCTGCATTTTCAATGCTAATGTCAGTTAACTCGGTTGCAAGCCAATACGACTTCGACCAACCAATCAACCTTTCTTACTCGGATGAATGTGCTCAAGATTACTGTGTTAATGAAAGCTTGTACACCTACAAGCCTAGCAAGAACTATGCACTAAGCGAATCAAGTGATCAGTACGATCTAACGATCGATAAGCAACCAATCTACCTTACTGTCAGCGATGGCAAAGATTGGGATTACTTAATGGGTCAAACCTACACCATTCTTGGCCTAAGTGTCGCAACCGTTGGTCTAATGACTCTTTTACCTGAAAGTATCACTAAGTGGGATGATGACCAACGTGATATCAGCGCACTGGGTAAAAAATGGAAAGATAACGTTTCCGAAGGCCCAGTATGGGATCGTGACGAACACTTCCTAAACTACGTGATGCACCCGTATTTCGGTGGTGTTTACTACACCGCAGCTCGACACGCAGGTTACGATGAGTTTGAGTCTTTCTTATACTCTTGGACCATGTCGACCTTCTTCTGGGAATACGGCGTAGAAGCGTTTGCTGAAGTACCATCATGGCAAGATCTGTTTATCACACCATTCTTTGGTGCGGTTGTCGGTGAAATGATGCTAGAAGCAGAACAAGATATCGTTGCTTCAGGTGGTGAAGTGATGGGCTCTCAAACCATGGGTGATGTGTCTCTATTCTTCCTAAACCCTGTTGGCCACATCCACTACTGGGTAAGTGACGCTTGGGGCGGTGATGCAGAAGTTAACCTGAATACTAACCCTTGGTGGGACAACCAAGACGCTGCGCGATTCGCCTACGATGCTGGCGCACGATACGATTCTCAATTTGTTGGTATGAACTTTAAAGTAACGTTCTAAATCGTCTTTCAGTCTATGAATTTCAAGTTACTGCATTCCTAATAAAAGCGACAACTCTTCTAAAAAGCGGCTCTCTAGCCGCTTTTTTTGTGCCCTACTCTTCATTCTCTTTTTTTACTTCACAGCTTAGTTTCAAAAATTGACGTAGGTCAAACATTGTTCGATGTAAACTTCTACACTGAAATTAAAGAACTTTATCGCGTGATATCAAACATTTAATTAGAAACGAATCATTGAAACTTTGGGGGCTGATATGAACAGTACATTTATCGTAAACTTTATCGGAAAAGCATCACCAGCAACAATCAAACAACTTGCTGCTGTTACTCACGAAAACGACGGCAAATGGCTCATCAGTAAAGTTAATTTTATTGAAGACCAGGTCGCAGGCGTACTTAAGGTTCAACTTCCAGCCATCAACGAATCGATTGTGAAAGAGGCTTTCAGCGCCAATACTGACTTGATCGTGCAGTTTGTTGATTCAGACCACACTCACAACGCACAAGATACAATCCATCACTTAAGGCTCGACTCTAACGACAGAGCCGGTATCGTCAACGAAGTGACACATGTATTAGACAGACAAGGGATCAGCATTCTCGATATGGACTGCCACCGTGTCTTTATCGCTGGCGGCGGTGGCGTTAGCTCAAGCCTATTTACTTCCAAGATTGCCGTTAAGCTGCCAATTGAAGTTCTGATTGATGATGTCGTCAACGAGTTAGAAACGCTCAGTGAAGATACTCGTGTGATGATTGAGAGTTAAGTTACCTACCCTCCCGACAATGGATTCGTTGTTGGGAGGCTAACTAATGAGAAATACACTTCACTTACATAACTTACAAAAATACGAATAAAAAGGATAGAAAAACATAACCTAGACATATGAAACCAAGCATTTATATGAATTTATTGTTATCATAGATATCTTATATAATTTAGTAGCTTAGGTTGATACATGGAAAGAAAAAGGTCGAGTTGGCAACTCAATGCCATCTCAGTAATCCTTCTCACAACACTATTTAGCGGCTGTAAAAGCGGCCATGAAAATAATGACAGTGGAACAACAACGACAGGAACCAGTACTGGTTCATCCTCTTCCCCGGTTACTGTTAGCCTCCCTAATAGTGTTTCATTTTCTGAACCACAATCAGGGTCAAAAACAGAGTCGATCACCGTTTCTCTTTCCGAAGCCTTAAGCCAAGATCTAACCTTGACGATCTCAACCAGTGACGTAACGACACGTTCCAGTGGTGCGTTCAAGAACTACGATGTTATCTCTAGCCAAAACGTCAAAATTGCGGCAGGAGCAACAAACGCAGATCTGCCATTAAACCTTGTGCACAATAATCTGTATGAAGGAAGCAAAACTCTTCATTATTCTATAAGCGCAGATGGTAGCGATCTATATAAGATCGACAATGCTCAAACAAATGTGACGTTATCCGATAGTGATTCTGAACCAAGTATTCGCTATAGCGACACCAGCAAAGTGGTCTTAGAAGGGGATAGTGACAGCAGTAACATTGAGTTAAGCCACTATTCCTACCAAGATATTACCGTTACGCTAGAAAAAAGTGGGATAGCTTCAAATGATGATTACACCAGTAATCTTAGTAGCATGACTATTACGATTCCCGCCGAAAGTTTAACGCACGCAATAAAAGTAACAGCCAAACAAGATAGGCTAAGTGAAGGGGGGGAATCGGTTATATTCACCATGTCCAGTAGCGGAAATACCTCGATCGATAGCGATCACAACTCGCTGTCATTTTATATACCCGGCGATAGAGGGATTAACGATACGGGTTTTGCTACCTACTCTGATGGTGCAACCCACGATTTAATATCTGCGCCAGCCAATTACCCCGGGCAAGATGCCAACTATGGTTTAGATAGTACTAACGGTACAGACCACTCAGACGGTCAATACGGCTTTAAATTCACTAAATTAGATTACAGTGGCAACATTCTTCCAAATAGCGCCACGGATTGGTCTTGCGTTCGAGATGAACGAACAGGTATGTATATTGAAGCCAAACAGCAACCAATCGACTTACCAAATCAAAGCGCAATCGATCAATGGTTAGAAGATTACGCCAATGCCCCTGATGCAAACCCGTACCCATATTCGACAAAATCGGCCTACTGGCGCAGCGCTGCCTACCAATACACATGGTATGATTCAGTTTCCACAACGAATGGCGGTTCTGCCGGTCATAAAAATGATGAGCTTCTGGCTGACGGACCAATTTCTTCTGCGTGTGCTTACTCGACCAATTCTTCAGGTAATAGACGTTGTGATGCCGAAGGTTACTTAGCCAACCTAAATAGCTTTGGTGCATGTGGCGTCAATAACTGGCGTTTGCCTTCTCCGGCAGAAGCCCGTTCATTTATTAACTATAATGTGGGCACTATTGACCCAACGACTGTTGATTACTTCCCATACATCAAGAATGTGAGCTCTGTTGATACTATTTTTACGCAGTCCACTTCTGTTGGAGCCAGCAGCAGTGCATGGTGTATGGATACATCAAGCGGGCAAATGAAACTTTGTAACAAAGGGACTTATCAAGGTGTTATCGCAGTAAGTGGAGTAGTCGAATAATGAAACTTAAATATTATGTTATAGCAGCCCTATTTGCTCCGAGTTTAGGCTCCGCTCAAACCTGTGTTGAAAATCAACCCGCTTCCCAAACTGATGGTCAATTCATCGACCGCCAAGATGGAACGATCTTAGATATACACACCAACCTGTTATGGGCCAAATGCAGTCTCGGGGAAACCTATGATACAGAAAGTAATCTTTGTAGCGGGTTCCCTACGAACTACATCTCTTTTCAAGATGCTTTGGCCGCGGCGGCTGATACAACATTAACAACAATTGGATCTCAAAATAGTTTTAGACTACCAAATATCAAAGAGCTTGGTTCCATTGTTGATTACCGCTGTACCCAGCCAGCTATTAATCTAAGTTACTTCCCAACAACAATAAATGCACCTTATTGGACAAATACTCCGGACAATAATGGTATCAATACTAATCACGACGGATTGATAATTGACTTCACAGAAGCACAAGAAGTAACCACAAATTCAAGTGGGATGACCCTTATCCGCTTAGTAAAAGAATTGAACGAGTAAAACACTCTTTCATCAAGTAAGAGTCCAAAATCAAAAAGAGCAGCTCATTGGCTGCTCTTTTTATTGTTCTGAAGCTATGACTCAGTTACTTTACTGACCACTGCGACAGAGAACGTTTGAAGTCGTCATAGCCAAACTCATTCAATTTTTGAATTTCGCCATTGCTGCGCTCACAATAGATAGACGGCATTTTCAAACCATTGAACCAATTCAGTTTCACCATAGTGTAACCAGCACTGTCCAACAGATGCAGCTTTTGACCAATTTTCAGAGGCTCATCAAAGCTCGCTTCGCAGAATTGGTCGCCCGCAAGGCATGAACATGAACCAATCACATAGTCGTGACTGCCTGTTTCTGAGGCTTCCAATACCGATGCTGGTTCATTGTAGATAAGCGTATCAAGACGGTGTGCTTCGGTTGCTGAATCGACAATTGCCGTTTTCTTCACGTTATCTACGATATCAACCACTGTCACAACCAAGTCAGTTGTTTTAGTGATGATGGCTTCACCCGGCTCAAGGTACATCTGCACGCCGTGCTTTTCAGAGAAGGCTTTTAGCGCAAGACCAAGCTTTTCAATGTCATAGCCCGGCCATGTGAAGAACACACCACCGCCCATGCTCACCCAGTCCAACTTATCTAAGTGCTCACCAAACTGTTCTGAGATTGAATCAAGCAAGCCGATAAATGCATCGACGTCTTTGTTCTCACAGTTCATGTGAAACATGACGCCATTAATCTCATCGAAGGTCTCAGGCTTGATGTGATCAGCTTGAACACCCAAACGAGAGAATTGGCGTGCAGGGTTTGCCAAGTCTTGTCCTGCGTAGCTCACTCCTGGATTTAAACGTAAACCCAGTGAAGCTTTACCTTCAACAATATGACGGTAAGCCGCTAACTGGCTTTGCGAGTTGAAGATCATCTTGTCGCAGATGTCAGCGACTTCTCTCACGTCATCTTCGCTGTAACCCACACTGTAAGCGTGCGTTTCACCACCAAAGGTTTCGTGGCCAAGCTTCACTTCGTATGGGCCAGAGCTTGTCGTGCCATCGAGATAAGGTTTGATGATGTCAAACACACCCCATGTCGAAAAACACTTGAGTGCCAATACCAGCTTCACACCTGAAATCTCTTTCAGCTGTTTAGCTATCTCTAAATTCGCAATCAACTTCTCTTCGTTGATCATGAAATAAGGCGTTTTTAGTTCATTGTTTTGCATGTTATCTATACCTTGCTGCCCTCGACTTAACGAGGGCACATGATAATCGAAAAAAGCCGACGCTCATGCATCGGCTTGTAATTATACGTTCTTGTCCATCATATGGCTTTGGATGTAATTCTCAGAGCTTTGACCTTGTAGCTAGGACATCGCGCGGAGTTTACGAACGTAAATGAGCACGATGGATAACACGACAAGGGCAAAGAACCAGAAATTACTTCAAAGTGTGGATCAGAGGTAGACCTTGTTTAGGCTCTAGCTCTTGAACATGCCAATCTAGACCGATTTCAGGCATCGTTGCAAGGAACGGGTCTGGGTTTAGCTGTTCCATGTTGAACACGCCTTTGTCAGCCCATTCACCACGGAAGAACTGAAGTGCAGCCGTAATTGCAGGAACACCGGTTGTGTAAGAGATTGCTTGGTGCTCAACGTCTTCGTAAGCCACTTCGTGGTCTGCGTTATTGTAGATGAATACGCTGCGCTCTTTACCGTCTTTCTTACCTTGAACCCAAGTACCGATACACGTTAAGCCCGTGTAACCCGGAGCCAAAGATGTTGGATCTGGTAGCAGCGCTTTAAGAACATGTAGAGGCTGAACCACAGTGCCATCGTGCAGTGTTAGCGGATCTGGGCTTAGAAGACCGATATCACGCATGCAGTTGAAGTAGTTCAGGTATGCATCACCAAAGCCCATCCAAAATTCGATACGCTTAGCAGGGATGAACTCTTTCATTGAACGCACTTCATCGTGTGCCATTGAGTACACTTTATGAGAGCCACAGTTAGGGAATTCGAACTCAAGCATACGAGAGTGACAAGCTACTTGTTTCCACTCTTCGTTTTCCCAGTAGAAAGAGTCGCCTTGGATCTCAAGCATGTTGGTTTCTGGGTCAAAGTTTGTCGCAAACTTCTTGCCGTGGTCGCCAGCATTCACGTCCATTACGTCGATTGAATCAATCTCATCGAACAAATGCTTAACCGCGTACGCAGCAAAGATTGATACCACACCTGGATCAAAACCAGCACCAAGAATACCAGTGATGCCCGCTTCAGCGAACTTCTCACGGTAACCCCACTGCCAATCGTAAGCTTGTGGTACTTGTTGGCCTTCAGAACATAGGTCAACCGCCACCGATGTATCTAGGTAAGAGACTTTCGATTGGTAACACGCTTCCATGATCGCCATGTTTACCCAAGGAGGACCAGCGTTGATAACTAGGTCTGGCTTAACTTCTTTAATCAAAGCAACAAGCGCATCAACATCGTCAGCGTTTACTGAACGTGCTTCTAGTTTCTTAGTTGAATCTTTAAGGTTGTTTTTACCCTTGATAGATTCGATGATTTTTTCACACTTCGCGATTGTGCGAGAAGCGATCGTGATATCACCCAGTACTTCGTTATTTTGTGCTGCTTTATGTGCAACAACCCAACCGACGCCGCCTGCACCAATTTGTAGAATAGCCATAATTTTAATTACCCTTGTTGTTCTGCTAGCTCAATAGCTAAAGTTTGAATTTTGTTAATTAGAGATTTGAAATCTGATGTCGTTAAGCACGGATTCAAGATAGTGAATTTCAGCGCACTTTTACCATCAACGACCGTTTCGCCAAGCACGGCAACGCCACGAGTCAGCGCCTCCAGCCTTAACGTCTGATTCAGTTTGTCTAAATCAAGAACGCTGTTTGCTGATTGTTCATTGCTAGGCACAGATCGGAATAACACGGTAGAAAGTGAAGGCTCAGCAAGCAATTCAAAATCGTCATGCTTCTGAATCAGGTCGGCAACTTGAAGCGTCTGCTCTAGAAGATGGTCGTACATATCTCCCAGTTGCTTTGGTCCAACGCTTTGCATCGTCATGAAGACTTTCAGTGCATCGAAACGCTTGGTCGTCGCGATAGACTTATCGACTAGATTCGGCAGCTCATCGTGCTCGCGGTTTAAGTAGTCTGCGTGATGCAGTAGGTACTTAAAGTTTGCTTTGTCTTTGAGAAGCACAGCACCACAGCTGATTGTTTGGAAGAACAACTTGTGGAAATCAACGCTGACTGAGTCCGCTTTTTCGATGCCTTTCAGACGAGCTTTATGGCTACTTAAGATAAGCGCGCCACCGTAAGCACTGTCGACATGGAACCAAAGACCTTGTTGGTTGGCGATATCAGCTATCGCTTCCAGGTCATCAATAGCACCATGGTCGGTTGTGCCTGCAGTACCTACCACAGCAAAAGGAACCAACCCTTGAGCTTTAAGCGCTTTCACTTCTGCGTCTAGCAAGTCCGGCTTGATAGTGCCGTTTGCATTGGTGTCAACACAACACACTGCAGCTTCGCCTAAACCCATTAAAGAGGCCGACTTTTGAACCGTGAAGTGAGATTTCTTTGAACATAAGATACGCAGCTTGCTCGCGTATTCTGGCAAGCCAAGCTTTTGGATAGAATGGCCATTGTACTTATCGGCAACCCAATCTCTCGCAAGCAATAAACCCATTAGGTTACTTTGCGTGCCGCCGCTGGTGAAAACACCGTCAGCTTGTGCGCCAAGCTGGTATTTGTCACACATCCAATCTACGACGCGCTGCTCAACATAAGTCGCAGCAGATGCTTGGTCCCATGAATCCATCGATTGATTCAACGCCGCGATAATCGATTCCGCAGCAACAGAAGCCATAAGAGGAGGCGTGTGAAGGTGTGCAATACAGTCTGGGTGCTGCACAAAGATAGAGTTCGCTGCGACTAAGTCAGCCGTGCTATCCACAACATCAACCAAAGCGTGCTGGTTGTTATCGAGATCGACAGCGTTGATAGCTGCTTCTAGCATTTTTGGATCTAAACCCGAATAAGGGGTTTCAACCTGTTCAAAAACCGCTTTCATCGCTTGAGTAGTTTGGTTCATCACGCTAGCAAATTCGTCGCTACCACCTAAACCCGTCTGGATGAAATGCTTGTTCCATTCCTGATTTGATTCTTCGCTTTGTGTTTGGTCTTGTCGTAAACCACCACCCGCTGCGATGATCGCTTCTTCCATGACGCGCAATGCAAAGTCGATCTGCTCAAAAGAGATAATCATAGGTGGAAGGAAACGAATTACCGAACCATCACGACCGCCCTTCTCGACCATTAATCCGCGCTCTAATGCTGCTCGTTGAATCGCTAACGTCAGCTCGCCGTCTGATTGCGGCTCGCCAAATTTGTTGAGTTCGCCGTTTGGTTGCTTGATCTCAGCGCCAAGCATCAAGCCTTTGCCACGAACTTCAGCAATACAGTTCACACGCGATTGAATTCTCTCAAGCCCATGACGTAAGTATTGGCCTGCGATGTTCGCGTGCTCAACCAAACCATCTCGCTCGATGATTTCTAATGCTTTAGCGCCAGATACCATTGCTAATTGGTTACCACGGAATGTACCGGTGTGCTCACCCGCTTTCCAAGTATCAATGCTCTTATCGAACACAAGCAGCGACATAGGCAGTCCGCCGCCAATCGCTTTAGACAAGCACAAAATATCAGGGTTAACGCCTGATTCTTCAAACGCAAAGCGATGACCAGTTTTACCTACACCACACTGAATTTCATCAAAGATAAGTAGGATGCCGTGTTCATCACAGATGCGACGCAAGCCTTGTAGCCAAGATGCCGGGGCTGGAATCACGCCGCCCTCACCTTGTACAGGCTCAACGATCATTGCTGCAGGTTTCATGATGCCAGATTCGTCGTCATTCAACATACGCTCGATGTAACGAATGCTTGCGTTGGCACCTGCTTCACCACCAATGCCAAACGGACAGCGAAGATTGTATGGGAAAGGCATGAAATGTACGTCAGACATTAAGCCGCTACGACGCTCTTTAGTGCCAAGGTTACCCATCATGCCCATGGTGCCGTTCGTCATGCCATGGTAAGCACCACGGAAAGCAAACATGGTGTTACGACCTGTTGTTTGCTTGGCTAGCTTGATAGCCGCTTCCACAGCATCAGCGCCAGACGGGCCACAAAATTGAAGAACCGAGTTAGTTGAAAAATCTTGAGGGAGAAAAGCTTTAACTCGCTTGATAAACGTCTCTTTTGCTTGAGTCGTAATATCAAGTGTTTGGTATGGCAAACCTGAATCGAGTTGGTCTTTAAGTGCTTGGTTGATTTCAGGGTGGTTGTAACCCAAAGAAAGTGTACCGGCACCAGCTAAGCAATCGAGAAAGAGTTGGCCACGAGTATCTTCAACTAAAACACCACATGCTCGTTTAATAGCAATAGGTAGGCGTCTTGGGTATGAACGAACATCCGATTCATGCTGCTCTTGTTCAAGCAAAATAGCGTCAGGTGTTAGGTCGTAAGTTCCCTCAACGATAGGAACCATAGTTGAAAATGAATTTGCGATAGTATTAATATCGACTTCAAAGGCGGTAGTCATAAAAATCCCCTTGAATGTGTTCATACTCACCTCCATCAGACGCAATTGCACACCGTCCCTCTATTGATTTAGAGAGAATTCATAGTGAAACACGCGTATTGTCTAGAAATGAGATATAGCTGTACGCTCGTATAAGTCAAATGACGAATACGAAATTAGGCCGTCTTAGGACAGCAAAAATTAGTTAGCGCGAGCTCAAGGTTCAGTAATGCTACTGTTTTGAAGAATTGGACATTTTTGCAGTATCGGACAGCTATGAAGAACTGGCCCTTTTGGAAATGCAGAGCTGATTAGCAATGTTGTTATTAGTGTATTCAATGTTGGGTTTCCCATTAGCATGGCGAATTGCGCCATAAGTATCCCGTCTATCAGCTAAAGGATTAGCCGATACCTACCCTACGTAATGTCCCAATCAGCAAGAATGGTCACTACGCGTATCCCCCAGAAGCTATCGCTGTTCTTTTTGAACATTGATCATTCCGAGATTGCGCGGGAAAGTAACATAAAGTGAAATGAACGATCAATAGTTTTTAATAATAGCTGGATAAATAGGAGCGGTGACTGACAAATTGCTGCAAATATCGTCAACTTAATCTTTAGGTAAGGCGCCCCCGGTTCGCTCGTTCCTCACGCCCGAGGATGACGACGCGGGTATACAAACGTTGCTAGTGAGGCTTTGAGATCTCAGCACCCTTTCGTCATTCCCTAGCACGAAGAGCGAGTTCATAGGGAGTCTCGCTTTTAAAACGAAGTTAAAGGTATGAGAATTTGAGTATTCTATCGACCGTCTAACCACGGGAGTAAAACAGGAAAAATGTGGGGTAATAAAATGTTGCACGGCAGAAACCAAAAAGCCCGAACATTTCTGTTCGGGCTTTTTAATTTGGAGCGATACATCGGGTTCGAACCGATGACCTCAACCTTGGCAAGGTTGCGCTCTACCAACTGAGCTAGTATCGCATTTGCTACATCCGTTAAGACGTAGACTTTAATAGATGGTGCCCCGGGCCGGACTTGAACCGGCACAGCGCGAACGCCGAGGGATTTTAAATCCCTTGTGTCTACCAATTCCACCACCAGGGCACGCAATTCTTTATTGCGATGCCGATTACTGAAAAGTAAAACACCATCTTAATGCTGACGCCAATCAACATTACAAATTTTGGAGCGATACATCGGGTTCGAACCGATGACCTCAACCTTGGCAAGGTTGCGCTCTACCAACTGAGCTAGTATCGCATTTTCATTACTCTTACCTCTTCTCATTAACTAAGAAAAAGAGATAATGGAGGCGCCTCCCGGAGTCGAACCGAGGTCCACGGATTTGCAATCCGCTGCATAGCCACTCTGCCAAGGCGCCTTAGTAACTCCAATCGAATCGCTTATTGCCATCCTCTTGGGTACGGGATGCATTCTACGGATTCAGAAGATTGAGTCAATATTATTTTTGTATTTTTAATTCGTTTGAATAGATTTCATACGAAACAGGCTAAATAGCTGACTTTGTGTGCAAAGGACTTTGTGGACAGGCCATTCAAAGGCGATCTATATCACATTAGATATCCACTATTGATAACTTAACCTTAGGTTAAAGATCAAAAAAGCGAGCCTCAGCTCGCTTCTTCATCAATGATGTTTTTCGTCTAACAAATCGTCTTTGGCAGCCATCAAGTATTGCGCCATTGACCAGTAAGTCAGAACAGTTGCGACATAGAGCGCAATGTAACCTACCCACACCATCCAGTCGTCGTATCGCCAGATCAGTACCCAAAGAGCGAACATCTGAGAAACGGTTTTGACTTTACCAACCCAAGATACCGCAACGCTTGCACGTTTACCGATTTCAGCCATCCATTCACGAAGCGCCGAAATGATAATCTCACGAGCAATCATGGTCACCGCTGGAATCGTTATCCAAATCGAATGGTAATGCTCAGTCATCAAGATGAGAGCCGTAGCAACCAGCACTTTATCCGCTACAGGGTCAATAAAGGCACCGAAGCGAGACGTTTGCCCGAGTTTACGAGCCAGCATGCCATCTAGCCAGTCAGTAAAACCCGCTACCCAAAACACCATTGCAGCAGCAAAAGGAGCCCATTGATAAGGTAGGTAAAAGACAACAACGAATACTGGGATCAAAAATAGTCTCAGTAAGGACAAAATGTTAGGTATATTCAAACGCATATTATTAGGCTCTTATTAATTGCGCTTTAATGGTGCGGGATTTTTACTATTGTTTCAATGCTTGATAAATGTTTTCTGCCAAAGAATGACTAATGCCCGGCACTTTGGCTATTTCTTCGACAGTTGCACGCTTAAGTTCTTGTAAGCCACCCATATATTTCAGCAAAGATTGACGGCGCTTAGGCCCTACCCCTTCAATTCCTTCAAGTGCACTGGTTCTACGCGTTTTACCACGTTTTGCTCTATGCCCTGCAATCGCATGATTATGGCTTTCATCACGTATATGTTGGATAAGGTGCAGTGCTGGCGCATCACTTGGTAAATTAAACTCTTCACCTTCAAGGGTCACCAAGGTTTCCAAACCCGGTTTACGTGTTACCCCTTTCGCAATACCCATCATTCTTGGTCGAAACGGCCAATCATCCCAATATTTGGAAATGATCTCATGGGCACGATTCAACTGACCTTTACCGCCATCGATAAAAATGATGTCTGGGATCTTGTCGACATCGAGTTGTTTTGAATAGCGTCTTTCAAGCGCCTGAGCCATTGCAGCGTAGTCATCACCACCTATAATACCTGTGATGTTGTAACGACGGTATTCCGGTTTAACTGGCCCTTCTTGATTGAAGACCACGCAAGATGCAATCGTACTTTCACCCATGGTGTGACTGATATCGAAACATTCCATGCGTTTGATAACGTCCATCGACAGCACTTCTTGAAGTTCCTTAAATCGCTGATTGATCGTCATCTTGTGATTAATCTTAGTGGTAATGGCTGTTAATGCATTGGTGTTAGACAGTTTAAGGTAGCGACCACGAGTTCCAGAAGGATTAGTATTGAAGTGAATCTTACGGCCCGCAACTTCACACAAGGCTTCTTGAATCGGTGTGACATCGTCCATCAAATCAGCATTAAGGATGAGACGAGTTGGTATGGTTCTCGCTTCATTATGTGCAAGATAGTATTGGCTTAAAAAGCTCGAAAAGACTTCCTCTCGCACCGTATTGTTTGGAATTTTCGGGAAATGGCTTCTACTGCCTAAAACCTTTCCTTGGCGAATCATCAAGATGTGAATACAAGCAACGCCATTTTCTTGAGCAAAACCTAACACGTCCATATCTTCCATTGAGTCGTCAGATACATACTGTTGCTCTTGCACGCGTCGAATCGCTTGGATCTGGTCACGGAAAGCAGCAGCTTGCTCAAAGCGAAGCTCTTGGCTTGCCTTGTCCATTTTATCGATGAGTGTCTCAAGAACTAGCTTGTCTTTCCCCTGCAGGAATAAACGAACGTAGTCGATAAGTTCACTGTACTCTTCATCAGAGATGATTGAGCTGACACATGGCGCAGCACAACGACCAATCTGATACATCAAACACGGGCGCGTTCTGTTGGCATAAACCGTATCTTCACACTGACGAGCAGGAAAGATTTTCTGTATTAGGTGCAACGTCTCACGCACAGCGCCGGAATCAGGATAAGGACCAAAGTACTCTCCCTTTTTCTTCTTAGCACCACGATGCATCGACAAACGAGGATGTTTGTGACCGCTAATAAAAATATAGGGATACGACTTATCATCGCGCAGAAGTACGTTGTATTTCGGTAAGTACTGCTTGATGTAGTTGTGCTCAAGGATAAGAGCTTCTGTTTCTGTATGCGTTACAGTAACATCGATTTTGTCGATATTGCTGACTAAAGCGCGCGTTTTTTCACTGTCGACTTTTTTACGGAAATAACTGGAAAGGCGTTTTTTGAGGTTCTTTGCTTTACCGACGTAGATAACAACAGCCTCGGCGTTATACATACGATAAACGCCGGGCTGTTCTGTTACTGTCTTGAGAAATGACACTGAGTCAAACAAGTTGGTCACTATACGATCTCAGTGTTAAAGGGTCTCAGTGTCTAACATTCCATGTCTAATCGCTAAATGCGTCAGCTCTACATCGCCACTGATATCCAATTTGCTGAACAAACGGTAGCGGTAACTGTTGACTGTTTTAGGACTTAGATTGAGTTGTTCTGAAATATCCGTCACTTTCTGACCTTTGGTAATCATCATCATGATTTGAAGTTCACGCTCAGATAAGTCTGCGAATGGATTTTCAGACGCAGGCGAGAATTGGCTCAAAGCCATCTGCTGCGCAATTTCTGGTGAAATGTATCGTTGGCCACTATTAACCACTCGAATTGCATTTACCATTTCATCCGGACCTGCCCCTTTAGTAAGGTAACCAGCAGCTCCAGCTTGCATCACTTTAGTTGGAAACGGATTTTCCGTATGAACAGTTAAAACGATGATTTTAACATCAGGGTTGAAACGCAAGATTTTCTTGGTTGCTTCTAAGCCACCAATACCAGGCATATTCATATCCATCAAAATAACGTCAGTATTATTAGTACGACACCATTTTGCAGCATCTTCACCGCTTTCAGCTTCCCCTGCTACGTTCATTCCACGGACGTCTTCAATAATACGTCGTATCCCTGTGCGAACCAGCTCGTGATCATCTACAAGGAAAACATTTATCAAACTTGTATCTCCACACTATTAATTGGCTCTGCAACCACTGTGTCATTTCATCTGTTTGAAACAATTGAACAAAGGAACAGTGGATCGCAGCATTGAGTACATCTTAACTTAATTACTAAAAAAAAGCTCTGTTGAATATGTGCTGAAACACGAACTTTAGCAAGTACTTATTAACAAATAAGCTAACTAAAACAACAAGCTTTTTCTAAAAATCAACCAGTTAAAACAACACCCAATAAAATTACACAAGATAAAGATATTTTCAATACCATTGAATAGCCATTCGCGACAATTTCACTTATTTGCTTATTGAGTCCCGTTATTTGCCTCTGTTAACTAGAATTTAGTTAGTATTTTGGTTGCCTATTGTGCGCAGAGAGCCGCTAGATGGTAGTATTCGATTCCCAATTTCAATAGGTTACTACATTGGATATTCAGCAAGGCTTTGTACTCACAAGACAAGCGAGAGACTTTTCAGGGCGTACCCAAATTGACTTGTGGTTAAGCTCCCCTCAAGGCCCAACTCTGTTGACGATTCAAAATGAAAAACCTGTATTTTTCGTCGCTCAATCTGACGTTGAAGAATGTCAGGCAATCGCAGCGAAAGAGTCGATCGATTGCCAATTCAAGTCTCTAGAACTAGCCACATTCGATCAAACTCCTCTCGCCGCATGTTACACCTCACTTTCGAGAAGTAGCTTTGGCTTAGCACAAGCCTTTCACAGCGAAGAGATTCAGACCTTTGAAAGCGATATTCGACTCGCCGATCGATATCTGATGGAACGCTTTATCAAAGGCAGCATTGAGTTCACTGGGACTGCCGTGCAAAAAAGTCAGCATCTTAGAGTCTCCAATGCAAAATGCAGAGCGGGCGAATACTTACCCAGTTTATCTGTGGTTTCGCTTGATATTGAATGCTCAGAAAAAGGTGTGCTTTATTCCATTGGCTTAGACAGCCCGATGGACAGCCGAGTCATCATGGTCGGCGAACCACAAGAGGCTGACACAAACATCCAATGGGTCCCTAATGAGAAAGCTCTACTAGAGGCGATGATTAGATGGTTTTCTGAATTTGACCCCGACATCATCATCGGATGGAATGTCATTGATTTCGATTTTAGGCTGCTGCACAAACGTTCAGAATGGAACGAAGTGAAGCTCAATATTGGTAGAGACAATCAACCAAGTTTCTTCCGTAGTTCTGCACAAAACCAGCAAGGCTTTATCACTATTCCAGGCCGCGTTGTGTTGGATGGCATCGACATGCTCAAGACAGCGACCTACCACTTCCGCTCTTGGTCTCTTGAATCGGTATCTCAGGAGCTACTCGGCGAAGGTAAGGACATCCATAACGTTCACGACCGCATGGATGAGATAAACCGGATGTTTAAGTTCGATAAGCCTTCGCTCGCCAAGTACAACCTGCAAGACTGCGTGCTAGTAAACCGCATCTTCGAGCACACTCACCTACTCGACTTCGCGATTGAGCGCTCTCGATTAACCGGTGTCGAACTGGATCGTGTTGGTGGCTCTGTTGCGGCCTTTACTAATTTATACATGCCTCAAATACACCGAGCAGGTTACGTCGCGCCTAATTTAGAGCCCGAGAACTGGATTGCCAGCCCCGGCGGCTACGTGATGGATTCCATTCCTAATCTATACGACTCGGTTTTGGTACTCGATTTTAAGAGCCTTTACCCATCGATCATTCGTTCTTTCTTGATTGATCCAATGGGGCTGATAGAAGGACTAAAGTTAGAGTTAGGCTCTGAAGAAGACCAAGCGGTGGCTGGGTTTCGTGGCGGTCAGTTCCATCGCTCTAAACACTTTCTACCAGAGATGATCGAAAACCTGTGGGCAGCACGTGACGTTGCAAAGAAGAACAACGAAAAAGCATTCTCTCAAGCGATTAAGATCATCATGAACTCCTTCTATGGTGTGCTTGGCTCTTCTGGCTGTCGCTTCTTCGATACCCGTTTGGCCTCATCGATCACTATGCGTGGGCATGAGATCATGAAGCAAACCAAGGTTCTAATCGAGGATAAAGGTTATCAAGTAATTTACGGAGATACCGATTCAACCTTCGTATCGCTAAACGGCAGTTATGATCAGAAAAAAGCAGATGAGATCGGAAACACATTAGTCGCTTACATCAACGACTGGTGGACGAATCACTTAAAAGAAACCTACAACCTAACCTCAATACTTGAATTGGAATACGAAACTCACTATCGCAAGTTTCTAATGCCAACTATTAGAGGTTCAGAAACCGGCTCGAAGAAACGCTATGCAGGCTTGATCAATCAAGGCGACCAAGAGAAGATCATCTTTAAAGGGCTTGAAAGTGCGCGAACCGATTGGACACCTCTCGCGCAGCAATTCCAACAAACCCTGTATGAGATGGTGTTTCACGACCAAGATCCAACGGACTATGTCAGACAGTTTGTCGATGAAACCGCTGCCGGTAAACACGATGATTTACTGGTGTACCAAAAGCGTTTGCGCCGCAAACTACACGAGTATCAAAAAAACATTCCGCCACAGGTTCGCGCAGCTCGTATGGCCGATGAGATAAATGCCAAACTTGGTCGCCCGCTTCAATACCAAAACAAAGGGCGTATTGAATATTTGATTACGCTGAGTGGCCCTGAGCCAAAGGAGTATTTGAAGAGTGGCATCGATTATCAGCATTACATCGACAAACAAATCAAACCGGTCGCAGAAGCTATCTTGCCCTTCATCGGTTTAGATTTTGAACGAGTCAGCGGGCAGCAGCTAGGCCTGTTCTAGACCTATTCTATTTTCGAAACGGCCTTCAAACTCGAGATGTGTATTAAAACTCGAAATAGGCATTAAAAATCGAGATAAGCTTAAAATGAAAAAGCAGAGACGTGCTCTTCAGCTTGCTCTGCTTTTCATATCAATGGATAGCTTGATAGCTTACGAACCCCTACCCGATTCGAAACTCAGTTTTCTGATACTGCTTAACCAGCCACTCACCAAAGCCATCAAGAATCCCTATCACCGAACGTTTAGGAATCGGTCTACCAGAAAGTAAAATGCCTAACCTTTGGATTTCGACTTCTTTCTCTGGATGATATTTCAAGAACTGTTGACCACACTCTATTGGGTCATCGAACCAATATTTGTCACGATACATCACCAAAGAATAACTCGCTCGCAGTAGCTTTTTAGCAATAATCACCTGTGCTGCAACTTGTTGTTCTGGCGTTGTTGCTCGGGCAATCTTATTACGATAAACCGCTAACCAGTTTTCCGCATCCATATTCCAATGCTTAGCAATTTCCCAACTCGTTTCGAAATCACCATAGCAGTCCGATAGATCTTCACCATGCACACACACAGCTAAATGCTTGAGCATAAAGCCCCAAGTAAATATGTTGTCGAAATCAACGATCTCGCTCACCAAGGTGGTTTTGATTGCCACTTGAGTGACCTGAGGGAAGCTCTTTTGGAAGCGCCACTTGATGGTATTCAGCAGCGTAGTTCGTTGATCTGGGAAATGACGATGAGTAACCACGACCACATCTAGATTCGAGCGACCGACAACGGCTTGCTTACGTGCCACACTGCCATAAACATAGACACTGTGTAGATTGGATCCTAACCCACCTTTTAAAAAGGTAATCAGATCGTTAACCACAGGTTGGAATTCAGGTTGAAATGGCTGTGTTGGGTCAATAACAGGTAGCTGCATAGGTCGTTTCGGTAAATAAAATAATGATTTAACTGTCTCTCTATGATCGCTTAGGTGACTTTATGATTCAAGCTATTCCTATTTATAGCGTCTACGAGATATAATCACCGGATAGACCCAATAAGGACAAACACAAAATGCCTAGAGCAAGTGAGATTAAAAAAGGTTTTGCGATCAACGTTGATGGCAAAACAGTACTAGTAAAAGATATCGAAGTGACAACACCAGGTGGCCGTGGCGGTCAAAAGATTTACCGCTTCCGTGGTCACGATGTAGCAACTGGCGTTAAAACAGAAGTTCGCCACAAGGCTGACGAAATCGTTGAAACTATCGACGTAACTAAGCGTGCAGTGATGTTCTCTTACGTTGACGGCAACGAGTACATCTTCATGGATAACGAAGATTACTCACAGTTCATCTTCAACGGTGAAATGATCGAAGACGAACTGCTGTTCATCAACGAAGAAACTCAAGGCATGTACGCGATTCTTATCGACGGTACTGCAGCAACGCTTGAGCTACCAACTTCAGTTGAGCTAGTGATCGAAGAAACAGACCCTTCAATCAAAGGTGCATCTGCTTCAGCTCGTACTAAGCCAGCTCGTCTGTCTACAGGCCTTACTGTTCAAGTTCCTGAGTACATTGCAACTGGCGACAAAGTTGTTGTGAACACAGCTGAACGTAAATACATGAACCGCGCAAGCTAAGATATTTATTATGACCGAAGCTAACGACCTAATGTCTTACGACGACGCAATTGACACTGCATACGACATCTTTCTAGAGATGGCTCCTGATAACCTTGAACCAGCAGACGTGATCCTATTCACTGCTCAGTTTGAAGATCGTGGCGCTGCAGAGCTCGTTGAAACTGGTGACGATTGGGTTGAACATGTTGGCTTTGAAGTCGACAAAGAGATCTACGCTGAAGTACGCATTGGTCTTGTAAATGAAGCTGATGATGTCTTAGATGACGTATTCGCTCGTCTGCTGATCAGCCGTGACCCTGAACACAAGTTCTGTCACATCTTGTGGAAACGCGACTAGGCTCTTCTTAAATCAGCTCAGAGTACTGAGCTGATTTTCTTATGATTTCATAGCCTCATCACTTTACCAAACTGCAACTCTACAAAATTATGACCAAAGCAAAGACAGATACACTATCCAAAGGCTATGCCTGTGTTGGATTAGTAAACCCCAAAACACCTGAAAATGTTGGCTCAGTAATGCGAGCAGCTGGTTGCTACGGAGCAAACTCTGTATTTTATACGGGCACCCGTTATGACCACGCTCGACAGTTTCATACCGACACCAAAGAAAAGCACCTTGAGCTACCATTAATTGGTGTTGAAGACCTGAAAGACATTATTCCAGTTGGCTGCGTACCAATCGCGGTTGATTTGATAGAAGGCGCTAAGCCTCTGCCTGATTATAAACACCCACCTCGTGCTTTTTATATCTTCGGCCCTGAAGATGGGACTCTGAAAAAAGAGATCACGGACTTCTGTCGTGAAACCATCTACGTTCCGACCAATGGCTGCATGAACCTTGCTGCCGCGGTCAATGTTATTTTGTATGACCGCATGGCGAAGGGTGATAATTTTTCTAATCATTTGAAAGTGACCTAATACCAATCGTAGTCCATAGCTAGTCACCCTAGCTAGTGAAGCACTTCTACCTAGTTAATCGTTTCTACTTGGTAAGCACTTCCACATGATTTGAACTGCGCCATATTCAAGACGAAAAAAAACCTGCTAAGTTAGCAGGTTTTTTAGTATTCGAAACGTTGGATTAAGCTTTAAGCTTTAAGCTTAAGAACTGTAGCAACTACTGGTGTAATTACTTACGTGATCTTGGCTTAGCCGGTTTAGCCGGGCGTCCGTTGTTCAATTTAGGCTTTTTGGTAGCCTGAGGTTTGCCATTGTTCGCTGGAGCACTACGACCTGAATCAGGTGTTGTAGTTCCGCGAGTAGCAGGCTTCTTACGTTTAGTCTGGTTGCTGCGGCCTTTAGGAGCATTTGCACGCTCTTCGTGACGCTTAACAGCACGACGAATTTTCTGGCTACGAGAACGCTCACGCTTACGAGAAGTGTTTGCAGGATCAAGATCCAACAGTGTCTCTTTTTCTGGCTGAAGTTCAACAAGCTCACGCAAGTAGTTTACTTCTTGAAGATCTAGCTCTTTCCAACCGCCACGAGGCAGTTTCTTATCAAGGTAGATATCACCGTAACGTACACGTTTCAGACGGCTTACTGTTGTTTCTTGTGATTCCCAAAGACGACGAACCTCACGGTTACGACCTTCGTTAATCGCTACGTAGAAAGTATGGTTCATACCTTCACCGCCAGCGTAAACCACGTCTTCGAAACGAGCCATACCATCTTCAAGTTGAACGCCACGAGTCACGTTCTTAACTTTTTGCTCAGTCACTTCACCAAACACACGTACTAGGTACTCACGCTCAACCTGGCGGCTTGGGTGCATTAGGCGGTTTGCAAGTTCACCATCAGTAGTGAAAAGCAAAAGACCCGATGTGTTTGCATCAAGACGGCCAACTGAAATCCAACGAGAACCACGGATCTTAGGTAGACGATCGAAAACAGTACGGCGACCTTCAGGATCGTGACGAGTACAAAGCTCACCTTCAGGTTTGTAGTAAGCAAGTACACGACAAACCACTTCTTCAGAGGCTTTGCCTGTAATTGTGTGGCCATCGATACGGATCACTGAGTTCTCGTCTTCAAGACGCTCACCCAATTTCGCAACTTGACCGTTAACACTTACACGACCAGATTTGATTAAACCTTCTAGTTCACGACGAGAACCGTGACCAGCTCGCGCTAAAACCTTCTGTAATTTTTCGCTCATTTACTCTTTTCTACCTAATTGTCGTCTTCACAGACGTCGAATGAATTTTTCGCGACCAAATCGCGGTCGCGTATTATCGCAAATAACCTGCCAAAAAGCACTTGTTATTTACTCTGGCAGGTTTGCTGTTTCGTTACAGACTGTTAATCAGTAACGCTATTATTCAAACGGCGCTGGATCGCCGGCACCACGACGTAAAACAACGGCATCATCGTCACTGAAGTCAATAACCGTAGTCGGTTGCTCACCTAAGTAGCCGCCATTCAAAATGACATCAACCGCATGCTCTAGGCTGTCACGAATTTCTTCAGGATCCGATTCAGTTGTCTCGTTACCCGGAAGAATCAGAGACGTCGACATCAATGGCTCACCCATTGCTTCTAGAAGGTCTAGGGCAATTTTGTTGTCCGGTACACGAATACCGATCGTTTTACGCTTAGCGTTCATCAAACGCTTCGGCACTTCTTTGGTTGCTTTGAAGATAAACGTGTAGGCACCGGGCGTGTGCGCCTTAAGTAAACGGAAAGCAACGTTATCAACTCGTGCATACAGTGACAACTCAGAAAGATCACGGCATAACAAGGTGAAATTGTGCTTATCATCGATTCGACGAATTTTACAGATGCGTTCAAGTGCTTGTTTATTTTCAAGCTGACAGCCCAGCGCATAACCGGAATCTGTTGGATAAACCACCACACCACCACTACGAATAATCGCAACAGCTTGAGTAATTAAGCGCGCTTGTGGGTTATCTGGGTGTACATAAAAAAACTGGCTCATTGTTGATCCTCGTTATCGAATCTCTCGACTCTATCATCAGAAGGAGCTGGTTCACCTAAATACTGTCATCAGTATCAGTTGGTGAAACCGTTTGAAACTCCCAATCTTTCCATACTTCTTCGACCCCAGAAGGTAGCCAGAGATTACGTCCAAGTTCCATCCACGGAGATGGATAATGGAAGTCACTGCCTTGGGAGGCTAATAGTTTGTATTGTATAGCATAATCCGCAAGTGTGCGTCTTTCTTGTTGTGCTTGCTGAGGTTGAGCCACTTCCATAGCGTCACCATTTGCTTCAACAAATGCAGCGAGCAGACGTTTAACCCACTTGGCTGTAAGTCCATATCGCGCAGGGTGAGCCAATACCGCTTGACCACCAGCCGCATGAATAGCCGTTACAGCATCACTCATTGAGCACCATGTTGGCGGCACATAACCTGGATTGTTGCGCGTAAGAAACTTTTTAAACACCTGCTGCATGGTTTTCGCGTAGCCGTTGTCGACTAACCACTTCGCAAAGTGCGCTCGAGTAATTGGTGCATCACCAGCAATCAACTTAACTTCTTCCAAAACGCCTTCACGGGTCGCTTTCTCGAGTCGTTGAGCAATCATCTCAGCACGCCCAATACGATGAAGCTTTTGTTGTTCTATTAACGCTTTCAATTCTGGTGATTCAGGATCGACGTTTAACCCAACAATATGGATATCTTTGTTTTGCCAAACGGTTGAGATCTCGATGCCGTTAATCAACTGAATAGGAAGATTGTTATCAGCAATATAGCTGCGAGCTTCAGCAAGCCCATCAGTCGTATCATGATCTGTAATCGCTAACGCTTCGATGTTAAAGCCTAACGCTCGGTCAATCAGTTCAGGTGGAGTAAGTCGGCCATCTGAGGCTGTTGTATGACTATGTAGATCAATTCTCATATATTCTTTTTCATTGTTTTCAATTTTTATCGTTATATTTGTGTCAACGCACTTGACCTGCAAGCGCAAAACTAGTTAACTAGTACACAAATACGAAGTATCACATTTGATAGGTTCACTATGTTACAAGAATTTAACCAAAACCATAAAGATAAAGTTTTAGAACTTTCTTCAGTAGAAGCAAGTTCAGAGCTTAATTGGTGGCGCACTTGGACAAGTTCTTGGTGGGCCAACGTGTACTTCTAATTAAACAGTTTGTTTATAAAAAAGTTATCACTAAGCCCGCTTTCATAGCGGGCTTTTTAATTTGTCGAACATCTCACATTCAACTGACTAACAAATCAACGAATTGACCATATTCTAGATTGGGTGAAAGGTATCTTTATGCGACTATGTACGGCAGGAAATTTAAAGAATCATAAAGGAGGTCTTGTGAACAAGGCCATTGAAATCAAAAAGCTGGGAACCATTGAGGTCATCAATTCTTCCGTTCCTTACTCGCAAGATCCAACCAGTGTTTTCCATACTCTGTGTGAAAACAAAACAGACAGTCTGTTGTTGGAATCTGCTGAGATTGAATCTAAACAGAACCTGACAAGCCTACTCCTTATCGACTCTGCTGTTCGCATCGTATGTCGCGGACATGAAGTAACCTTTCAAGCGTTGACTCAAAATGGTCAAGCGCTAATCGAACACCTAGCTCAAAACGTTAAAACAGAGATCAAATCTGACCTTACCGCTAACGTTTTGACGCTGACTTTTGTCGAGCCAAGCAACGAATTAGATGAAGACTCACGTTTAAGAGAAGCTTCTTCATTCGATGCACTGCGTTTGGTTCAACACAGCTTTGAGCAAGACGCTGATAACAAGCACGCGTTATTCATGGCTGGCCTATTCGCTTACGACATCGTGGCGAACTTTGAACCGCTAGGCGATGCAGAAGCGACCAACAACTGCCCTGACTTTGTTTTCTACGTTGCTGAAACACTATTGCGTTTCGATCACCAAGAGAACGAAGGTCTGCTTCACGCCAGCTTATTCACTCAAGATGAAAACATCAGAACACAGTTAACTGAACGTCTAGCTGACATTCAAACACAATGTCAGTCATTGAAAGCCATCACAGAAGTAACGCCGCTCGACAACGTTGAAGCTGTACCAAGCGTTTCAGATGAAGACTTCTGCCAAACGGTTCGTGACTTAAAAGAATACGTAGTAAAAGGCGATGTATTCCAAGTGGTACCTTCACGCCGCTTCACACTGCCTTGCCCTGCTCCACTGGCGGCTTACAAAGAACTCAAGCAAAGTAACCCAAGCCCTTACATGTTCTACATGCAAGATGAGCTGTTTACTCTGTTTGGTGCTTCTCCAGAAAGCGCGCTGAAGTACGAAACCGAAACCAACCAAATCGAAATTTACCCAATTGCTGGTACTCGTCGTCGTGGTAAGCGCCCAAATGGCCAAATCGATTTCGACCTAGACAGCCGTATCGAACTTGAACTGCGTACCGACAAGAAAGAAAACGCTGAGCACATGATGCTGGTCGACCTAGCGCGTAACGATGTGGCTCGTATTGCCGAAGCAGGTACTCGCCACGTGGCAGACTTGTTGAAAGTTGACCGCTACAGCCATGTAATGCACTTGGTTTCTCGTGTTGTTGGTCAGCTACGTGAAGACTTAGATGCACTGCACGCTTACCAAGCTTGTATGAACATGGGTACGCTAACTGGCGCGCCAAAAATCCGCGCAATGCAACTTATCCGTGACGTAGAAAAAACGCGTCGTGGTAGCTACGGTGGCGCAGTGGGTTACTTAACGGGTGAAGGCACATTAGATACTTGCATCGTAATTCGCTCTGCTTACGTTGAAGATGGCGTAGCACAAGTACAAGCGGGTGCTGGCGTGGTGTTCGACTCAGATCCACAAGCAGAAGCAGATGAAACTCGCGGCAAAGCTCAAGCGGTCATCTCAGCGATTCAAGCAGCTCATACTAAAAACCTAACAAATAAGAAGGAGTCGTAATCATGGCTGATATTGTATTCATCGATAACTTCGACTCGTTCACTTACAACCTTGTAGACCAGTTTCGTTCATTAGGTCACAGCGTAAAAATTTACCGTAACAACATTCCTGCAAAAGTAGTTGAAGCGGCGATCAACGAATTAGATAACCCGGTTGCACTGCTTTCGCCAGGCCCTGGCGCTCCAGCAGATGCGGGTTGCATGCCAGAGCTGATTCAATTGCTAAAAGGCAAAGTACCAATGATTGGAATTTGCTTAGGCCACCAAGCGATTGTTGAAGCCTACGGCGGCACCGTTGCAGGCGCTGGCGAAATCATTCATGGTAAGGTGTCGATGATGGAACACCAGAACCATGCGACTTACCAAGGCTTACCTTCGCCACTGGCTATTGCTCGCTACCACTCTTTAGTGGCAACGCATGTATCCGATAGCCTAACGGTGACCGCTGAAGTCGATGATTTGGTGATGTCTGTGGTTCAAGAACAAGACAAGGTTTGTGGATTCCAATTCCACCCTGAATCAATTATGACGACCTACGGTGCAACGCTTCTAGCGAACGCTATAGAATGGGCTCTTGAGAAAAAGACGATATAGGAAACGATCATGGAACAGATTAATAAACTTTACGAACAGCAGTCTCTTACTCAAGAAGAAAGCCAACAGTTATTTGATGTCATCATCAAGGGTGAACTCGATCCAATCCTGATGGCTTCGGCTCTGACTGCATTGAAAATCAAAGGCGAAACGCCCGATGAGATCGCAGGTGCGGCGAAAGCACTGCTTGCCAATGCAAACCCGTTCCCACGTCCTGATTACGATTTTGCGGACATCGTAGGTACAGGTGGTGACGGTCATAACACCATTAATATCTCGACAACTTCAGCCTTTGTTGCAGCCGCATGTGGATTAAAAATCGCGAAACACGGCAACCGCAGCGTATCAAGTAAATCAGGCTCTTCTGATCTGCTAGATTCGTTTGGTATCAACTTAGCGATGACCGCTGAAGATACACGTAAAGCCGTTGACGAACTTGGCGTAGCATTCTTATTTGCTCCGCAATATCACGTTGGTGTACGTCACGCGATGCCCGTTCGTCAAACAATGAAAACACGCACTATCTTCAACATCCTTGGTCCATTGATTAACCCTGCTCGCCCTAACATCGAGCTGATGGGTGTTTACAGCAAAGAACTCGTACGCCCTATTGCGGAGACGATGCTGCAAATGGGCATGAAGCGTGCCGCGGTTGTTCACGGTAGCGGCCTTGATGAAGTGGCAATTCACGGTGAAACACTGGTTGCTGAAATCAAAGATGGCGAGATTCATGAATACACAGTGAGCCCTGCTGACTTTGGTTTAAACACTCACCCTCTTGAAGCTATTAAAGGCGGAGATCCTGAAGAGAACCGCGCTATCACAACGGACATTCTGACAGGTAAAGGTACTGAAGCCCAAGCTGGGGCAGTTGCAGTCAACGTTGCTCTGCTGATGCGTCTATTTGGCCATGAAGATCTAAAAGCTAACGCACAACAAGCTATTGACGCAATGAACTCTGGAAAAGCTTACGAGCTTGTGCAAAAACTTGCTGCACACGCCTAACGAACGACGAGTAGAGATAAAGAACATGACACAGACTACCGATAAACTGTCGACCCACGTTTCAGTCAAAGAAGCAGAAATGGCAGAAGTATTAGCGAAAATCGTTCGTGACAAATACCTGTGGGTTGAAACGCGTAAGCAGGCTCAACCATTGGACGAGTTTAAAGCGGCCTTAACCGCAACAGATCGTAGCTTCTATGATGCACTAAGCGGCGAGCAAACCGTTTTCATCACGGAATGTAAGAAGGCATCGCCGTCAAAAGGTTTGATTCGCGACGAGTTTGATTTGGACTACATCGCATCGGTGTACAACAACCACGCAAATGCGATTTCAGTACTAACAGACGAGAAGTACTTCCAAGGTAATTTTGAGTTTTTGCCAAAGGTTCGTAGCATTGCTAAGCAACCTATCTTGTGTAAAGACTTCATGGTCGATAGCTACCAAGTTTACTTAGCTCGTCACTATTCAGCTGATGCAATCTTGCTGATGCTGTCGGTATTAGATGATGAAGAGTACAAAGCGCTTGCTGAAGTCGCTCACTCACTCAACATGGGTGTACTAACCGAAGTCAGCAACGAAGAAGAGCTTCATCGCGCTGTCGCTTTAAAAGCAAAAGTGATCGGCATTAATAACCGTAACCTGCGTGACCTTTCGACTGATTTGAACCGTACCAAAGAGTTAGCTCCACTGGTTCGCGAACTTGCTCCAGAAGCAGTCGTGATTTCAGAGTCTGGCATCTACACGCACCAACAAGTACGTGACCTTTCAACATTTGCAGACGGCTTCCTAATCGGTAGCTCTCTGATGGCTGAAAAGAACTTAGAGCTTGCGGTGCGTAAAGTGACGCTCGGTGAAAACAAGGTCTGTGGTTTAACCCACCCAGACGATGCAGCAAAAGCGTATCAAGCTGGTGCGGTATTCGGTGGTCTGATTTTCGTTGAAGCGTCTAAGCGTCATGTGGGTATCGAAGCGGCTCGTTTAACCATGAGCGGCGCACCTTTGAACTACGTGGGTGTGTTCCAAAATCATAGCGTTACTGACGTTACGAAAACGGTTTCTGAGCTAGGTTTATTTGCGGTGCAACTGCACGGTGATGAGTCTCAAGCATTTGTCGATGAACTAAAACAATCTCTACCTGAACACGTTGAGATTTGGAAAGCTTACGGTGTTGCTTGCAGTGCTGAAAACGGCGCTGAAAGTGCGCTACCAGAATTACTGAAAAGCAACGTGACTCGTCACCTGCTAGATACTAAAGTGGGTTCTCAAACTGGCGGTACAGGCCAAGCGTTTGATTGGAGCCTAATCAACAACCAAAGCGCAATCATGTTGGCGGGTGGCCTAAACCCAGACAATGCTAACCAAGCAGCGAAACTAGGCTGTTTAGGGCTCGACCTAAACTCAGGTGTGGAATCAGCTCCAGGTAAAAAAGACGCAGACAAACTGCAACGCGCTTTTGCAGCGATTCGTAATTACTAGTTCGGTTTCTAGAATTTAAAACCTAGAACTTGAAATCTAGAGCCCAGAGCTTAGAAACTAGAAAGCAGAATCTCAAAACTAATTAGTAAGCTTTGCCTTTGCGAAGCTTAAACAAGATTAAATGACTTGGTGTGAATACACATCGATAGAATTGAAGGAATAACACAATGGCTAAACTCGATGCCTACTTTGGTGAATACGGTGGTCAATACGTACCGCAGATCCTAGTGCCAGCACTAGACCAACTGGAACAAGCATTTATCGATGCACAAGCAGATCCTGAGTTCCGCAGTGAATTCATGACGCTTCTTCAAGAGTACGCAGGTCGTCCAACGGCACTAACGCTAACGCGTAACCTGACTAAAGGTACAAAAACCAAACTGTACCTAAAGCGTGAAGATCTACTGCACGGCGGTGCTCACAAGACAAACCAAGTTCTTGGCCAAGCATTGCTAGCAAAACGTATGGGTAAACAGGAAATCATCGCTGAAACTGGCGCGGGCCAACACGGTGTTGCAACGGCTCTAGCGTGTGCTCTACTGGGCCTTAAGTGTCGTGTTTACATGGGTGCAAAAGACGTTGAACGTCAAAGCCCGAACGTGTTCCGTATGAAGCTAATGGGCGCAGAGGTTATCCCTGTTCATTCTGGCTCTTCAACGCTAAAAGATGCATGTAACGAAGCGCTACGTGACTGGTCTGCAACTTATGAAGACGCGCACTACCTATTGGGTACTGCGGCGGGCCCTCACCCATTCCCAACGATTGTTCGTGATTTCCAACGCATGATTGGTGAAGAAACGAAGCACCAAATCTTAGCTCGTGAAGGTCGCCTTCCTGATGCGGTTATCGCTTGTGTCGGCGGTGGTTCAAACGCTATCGGTATGTTCGCTGACTTCATTGAAGAAGAGTCTGTTCGCCTGATCGGTGTAGAGCCTGCTGGTAAAGGTATTGATACCGACCAACACGGCGCGCCGCTTAAGCACGGCAAAACGGGTATCTTCTTCGGTATGAAAGCACCACTGATGCAAGATGAGAACGGCCAAGTAGAAGAGTCTTATTCGGTTTCTGCGGGTCTAGATTTCCCATCAGTTGGTCCGCAGCACGCACACCTGAATGCCATTGGCCGCGCAGAATACGACAGCGTAACCGATGACGAAGCGTTAGATGCATTCCAATTGATTGCACGTAAAGAAGGTATTATTGCTGCGCTAGAGTCATCTCATGCTGTGGCTCACGCTGTCAAAATGGCACACGACGACCCAGAGAAGGAGCAACTATTAGTCGTTAACTTATCTGGTCGTGGTGACAAAGACATTTTCTCTGTACACGACATTCTTAAAGAGAAAGGAGCATTATAATGGATCGCTATCAATCACTCTTCACTCGCTTAGCTGAAAAGAATCAAGGCGCATTTGTACCATTCGTAACGGTTGGCGATCCTAACCCAGAGCAATCATTGAAGATCATGGAAACACTAGTGGAAGCCGGTGCTGACGCACTTGAGCTTGGTATTCCGTTCTCAGATCCGCTTGCAGATGGCCCAACTATCCAAGGCGCAAACATCCGTGCTTTGGATTCGAAAGTAACGCCTGACGTGTGCTTTGAGCTTATTAGCCAAATCCGCGCTAAATACCCAGAGCTACCAATTGGCCTGCTGATGTACGCAAACTTGGTTTACGCACGTGGTATAGAAAATTTTTACGAACGCTGCGCAAAAGCAGGTATCGATTCAGTATTGATTGCTGATGTACCAACCAATGAAAGCCAAGAGTTCGTTGCTGCGGCTGAAAAGTTTGGCGTTCACCCAATCTTTATTGCTCCACCAACAGCAAGCGATGAAACGCTTCAATCAGTTTCTGAGCTAGGTGGTGGTTACACTTACCTACTTTCGCGTTCTGGTGTAACGGGTGCTGAAACTAAAGCGAACATGCCAGTAACGGCACTGCTTGATCGCTTGAACAAGTTCGATGCGCCACCAGCACTGCTTGGTTTCGGTATCTCGGCTCCTGAACAAGTGAAAGAAGCGATTATAGCTGGCGCTGCAGGTGCGATTTCTGGCTCAGCCGTAGTTAAAATCATTGAAAACAACGTTGAACAACCAGAAGCAATGCTTAAAGCACTTGCGGAATTTGTTACGCCAATGAAAGCGGCTACGCAGAAATAATCGACGGTCATTAAATAGACGCTCGTAGCCATTGGTCATTGGTCATTGGTCATTGGTCATTAAATAGAATCAGCGATTCAAATAGTAAAAGGCTCCACAGTTGTGGAGCCTTTTTTATTGCTCTTCATTTGAGCCAATCACTCATCGGCTTTCATCGCTTTCTTGATTGCAGCCTCATTGAGTGTCGCTTTGATCGGATCGGTTATCTTCTCGACCAGATCGATGGGCATTGGGAATATGATTGTGGAAGTTCGCTCATTCGCTACTTCTGTTAGTGTTTGCATGTAACGCAGCTGAATCGCATTTGGCGCTTGATTAAGAACCTCTGCAGCCTCTTTCAGCTTGGTTGATGCTTCTAGTTCCCCTGTTGCATGTATTACCTTAGCTCGACGTGAACGTTCGGCTTCCGCTTGTTTAGCAAGGGCTCGCACCATACTGTCATCCAGATCAACATGCTTGATCTCGACATTGGCAATCTTGATCCCCCAGTTATCCGTGTGTTGATCCAGTATCGCTTGTAAGTCTCTATTTAACTCTTCTCGTTCAGACAGCAATTCATCCAACTCATGCTGTCCTAATACTGAACGCAGCGTTGTTTGTGACAGTTGACTGGTCGCTTCGAGGTAATTCTCTACGTTATTGATCGCCATCTTCGGATCGAGCACTCGAAAATAGACCACGGCATTCACCTTCACCGACACATTGTCCCGAGTGATCAAATCTTGCGTCGGCACGTCCAACACGATAGTTCGAAGATCCACTCGCACAATTTGTTGGATGAAAGGAATGATGATAATTAACCCCGGCCCTTTCACACCGTAAAAGCGCCCAAGAAAAAACACCACTGCACGTTCATATTCGCGCAGTACTCTGAACATGCTGGCTATCAACAAGATAACGAGCACAATAACAATACCTATAGTGTGTATAAACATAACCGCCCCCTAATGGTAACGATGGCTAAGCAATTAATAATTCAATAACGTTTTTTCTAGCATGCCGCGCTAGCTAGATTTCGATGATGTATCATCGGGCAGCGCCTCAACATCCAAAGATAGCCCCGTCAGCTTGGTCACTCTGATGATCTGCCCCACTTGCAATTCACTCGCACATTTGGCTTGCCAGATCTCACCTTCGACTAGCACATGCCCCGCACCGGGGAAGCCGCCTACCACTTTGCCCGTGTCACCGACTACCGCTTCCATCCCCGTAGTCACTGGTTTGTTTCTCACTCGGACTAGCATTGATATTGTTACGACGATAAAGGCAACAGAGAACAAACTGATCCCGATAATTAGTGGCAATGCGATTTGATAACCCGGCACTTCGGTATCCATCAACATGATCGAACCGAGCGTAAACGCAGCGACGCCGCCCAAACCGAATATGCCAAAACTGGGGCTAAAGGCCTCTGCGACCATCAAAGCAATTCCCAATAGGATTAAAGCAAGGCCCGCGTAACTCACAGGCAGCATTTGTAAGGAGTACATCGCTAATAACAGGCAGATACCGCCCAAAACACCCGGTAGCCCGACACCGGGATTATAGAATTCGAGTAACAAACCGTAGATACCAATCAGCATCAAAATATATGCAACGTTCGGGTTCGTGATCACTGACAGTAAACTAAAGCGCCAGTCTTGTTCTCGCTCGATAAAAACCACCTCATTGAGCTGAACTTCCTGACTGACACCGTTGATGGTGACGGTGCGCCCGTTACTCAGTTCAACCAATTGCTGAAGGTCGCTGGCAATAAAATCAATCACGTTAAGTGTGAGTGCGTTCTCTGAGTCTAAACTCGCCGCTTTTCTTACCGCTTTTTCTGCCCATTCTTCATTGCGATTGTGTAGCTTAGCCAAACTGACAATGTAGGCTGCAGCATCATTGATGACTTTCTTCTCCATCGCAGTGGTGGCTTTTACTTGATCTGAATTCTCCTGTTTCGTTTCGTCTTGCTCACTCGCTGACGTGTTGTCATCTTTATTAGCATCGTCTTGAGGAGATAACGGATTAGCAGGCGCTTTGCCACCACCGAGCGACACAGGAGTTGCTGCACCTAGATTAGTTCCGGGCGCCATGGAAGCAACGTGACTGGCAAGTAAAATATAGGTTCCGGCGCTCGCTGCTCGCGAACCCGCAGGCCCAACCCAAGTTGCTATCGGAATCGGTGATGTGGTGATGGATCGAATAATGTCACGCATCGACGAATCTAACCCGCCAGCCGTGTTCATTTTCAAAATGATGAGCTTTGCTTGCTCATCGTGAGCTTGTTCTATTTCTCTAGTGAGGTAATCACTGGTCGCCGGACCTATCCCCCCGTTCACCTCAACCACCCAGACATCATCGGCCTGAGCGAACACAGAGCTGAACAACAGAAGAAACGCAAACAAGTACTTTAATATAAAAGTCATAGCCCCTCTCCTTACAACTGAGATGCTAGAAAGACGTTTTATTTAAAGCGCAGAGGTAACATCTTGGTAATAAATAGATACCTTAAGCATAGTTCAGGCTA
Organism: Vibrio sp. QJM3NY_26; assembly: GCF_057786005.1. Taxonomy (NCBI): domain Bacteria; kingdom Pseudomonadati; phylum Pseudomonadota; class Gammaproteobacteria; order Vibrionales; family Vibrionaceae; genus Vibrio; species Vibrio sp. QJM3NY_26. Next base: position 2,171,075 of record NZ_CM173515.1, read on the forward strand.
AATTTCACACAACACGTACCTGTGGATTCACCCCAACATAAGCGTTCAAAAAACACTCGCAAATGAAATCAAAATGTTAACAAGACGTTTTCAATACCACCGCTTGTAAATCATTCACAAAATCTCCAGCGAAAAGGCTTTTATAAATTCAACAAATAACATCGCAATAAAAAACCAAGGCAAACGATTGCATTGTTGTGCAAAATCAACAAATGACATTAGACCACCAGTTTTTCAGAGACTTTCACCTCTGCTCATATTGATAAATGTAAAGGATACGTGTAAAACTCGTCGCGAAATATTAATCCAATGGTACATCGTACATTGGTGAGTAGTTCTGGGATTTTTATATTTAGTAGCACAGAGGTTATGGAAGTGTTAAAAGAAAAGAGTTTACTAAGCAACATCGGCGTTCAAGTCGTTATTGCAATGATCATAGGTACCGCTGTCGGTGCAATGATGGGTGACAGCGCAACAATGTTCGCTCCACTGGGCGCAATCTTCATCAATTTAATCAAGATGCTGGTTATTCCTCTAGTCGCAGTTGCCCTAATTTCAGGAGCTGCAGGTCTAGGTAATAGCTCATCGGCAGGTAAAGTTGGTGTGGTTACACTGGGTTACTTTGCACTAACGTCTGCACTTGCTGTAGCACTAGCGCTTGTAATGGGTGAAGTATTCGAGCCGGGGCGTGGTATCGATGTTTCTGGCGTTGAAGGTATGTTCTCTTCAGAATACGCTGCGAAAGGCGAACTGCCAACGTTCTGGGCTACCATCACTGGCATGATCCCTACCAACGTTTTTCAATCACTGAATGAAGCAAACATTCTGCAAATTCTCGTTTTCTGCTTATTCTTTGGTATTGCGATTTCTAAACAAGCAAAAGAGAAGCGTGACCCGATCATCAACGGCGTAAACGCGATTGTTGACGCTATGGTTTGGATGATCAACAAGGTTATGATCATTGCACCACTTGGCGTATTCGGCCTAATGGCAGAAGCAGTCGGTACATTCGGTTTTGGCGCACTTATGGTCGTGTTCAAGCTGTTCATTGTCTACATTGCTGCGATTCTTATCTTCGGCTTTGTGGCTTACCCACTGATGATTCAAATTTTCACTAAGACTTCAGCTAAGAAGTTCCTAGTGGCAATGAAGAAACCTCAAGCGGTTGCACTATCAACAGCCTCTTCAATGGCGACACTGCCAGTAACAATGGAAACGGTAGAGAAAGAACTTGGTGTTCGTAACTCTACGGCTTCATTCGTTCTGCCACTTGGTGCGACGATCAACATGTCTGGTAATGCAATTTACTATGGCCTAGTTGCTATCTTCTTCGCACAGCTGTTCAACATCGACCTGTCTATGGGCGCTTACATTGCTATCATCGTAACGTCGACTCTAGGTGCAGTTGGTCAAGCAGGTGTTCCAGGTCCTTCTTTCCTAGTAGTTGCGGTTCTTCTAGCGGCTGGTATCCCTATTGAAGGTCTACCTCTATTGTTCGCTCTAGACCGTATCTTCGACATGATCCGTACTGCTCTGAACATCACTGGTGATGCAGCATGTGCAGTCATCGTTGATTCTCTAATCGAAGACGAAGCGAAAGAAGCTGAGCTACAAAAACAGCAAGCGTAATATTAAGCTTCAGTTTTGATTGATAAAAAAACCGCCTTCATACAGGCGGTTTTTTATTAGGTGATGATCGATATTGAGTCGGTAAATCTGCCCCTTGTAATGCTAATTGATTAATCCAAACGCACGAGGCAGAGCCAAGCTAATTTCAGGAATAAAAGTAATAGCCAACAGTGTGACGATCAATACGGCACAAAACGGCATGATACTTCTTATAACGTTTTCAATCTTGGAGCCACTGACACTACAACCGACAAATAGCGCCGTACCAACGGGTGGCGTTGCAATGCCAATACATAAGTTGAAAATAATCATCATCGCAAAGTGAATTGGATGCATGCCTAAATGCTCAGCAATCGGCATAAAGATAGGGGTAAAGATCAATACGGCTGGCGTAAGATCCATAAACATACCCACAATCAGTAGGATCAGATTCATCAGAATAAAGATGATAATCGGATTATCTGAAATAGAGAGCATCCAATCGCTGATCATGGTTGGCAGACCGGTAAATGCCATTGCCCATGACATGATGGTTGAAGCACCAATCAAGAACAGCATAATGCCAGTAACCTGAACCGTTTCTCTACAAATTATCGAAAAGTGTACCCATTTGAGGGTTCGGTAACAGAGTGACAGTATAAAAGAGTATAGAACCGCTATACATGCTCCTTCTGTTGCAGTGAATATACCACCAATAATACCGCCAATAACAACAACAATAAGCCCTAAGCTTGGCGTTGCTTGCCAAACAATATTCAGCACATCTTTTGCTGTGAAGCCGTCATTCGCACTTGTTTTGTAGCCCTTCTTTTTAGCGATAAAATAGGCGACGACCATACAACTTAAACCCATTAAAATACCTGGGACATAACCTGCGATAAACAGCGCCGCTACGGATGTTCCACCCGATACCACTGAAAATACGATCAATGAATTACTCGGCGGTATTAGTAAGCCTGCCGGGCAAGATGCAACGTTTACTGCTGTTGCTAAGTTTTTATCATAACCATCTTTTTCTAATTCAGGGCCTAAGGTTTTACCAACCGCAGCTGCTGCTGCAACGGCTGATCCTGAAACGGCGCCAAACATCATATTGGCGAAGATGTTAACGTGAAAAAGTGAGCCCGGGATCCAACCAACCAAGAGCTTTGCAAGGTTGATAAGCCGACTCGCGATGCCACCCACATTCATTATATTCCCAGCAAGGATAAAGAAAGGGATGGCTAATAAACTGAAACTATCAATACCGGTAATAATTTTTTGACCCGCAGTAATACTGGCGACTTCAAACGGTAAGATGAAATACATGATCGTTAAAGATGACATGGCAATTGCAATCGCAATGGGCATGCTAATCGCGATCATAAATAAGAATAGGCCTAGCAGCCAAACGCCAATGGACAAATCCATAATATAGAGTCCTTTTAAAACTTACTTTTTGTTGGGTTCACAAAAAAGATCAAACGTATTCATGACCAAATAGATGAGGATAATAACGGCTGAAATCGGCAATATTGAATAAACCGTCGACATCGGTAATTGCAGTGCTGGAGAGAGTTGTTGTGTGGTTCTTCCCATTAGGGCGATACCACCTTGAAGCATTGCTAGAAATACAAATGCGCCAGAAATGAAATTGATGAGCACATGTAATGCGATATGTGCTTTACCCTTAAGATAACCATCCAATAACGTTATTGCTAAGTGTCCTTTGATACCGAATAAGTAGCTTGCTCCTAATAAGCCAAGCCATACCATCGCATAACGAGCAAGTTCATCAGTCCAGTTACTTGGATCATTCAAAACATAGCGACTAAAGACCTGCCAAGTGACAGTAACGACAAGTAACATTAGTGCAAAAGAAGAGACAAAAAGAATCAGCCTATCAAGTAGGTTTCTGAAAGTTGCTAACATGGTGTGATACCTCAAAAAATTTTGCCTTAGCAAAGCCAAGGCAAAATTATATTTTCACTAAGACTGATTAAAGAGCTTCAATTTTTTCAATGAATGGAGCTAGTTTTGGATCTTTTTTCGCCTCATCAATCATAGGTTTAACAGCTGCACGGAAAGGGGCTTTATCAACTTCAACAAACGTTACGCCTTCTTTCATTCCTTTCTCTTTGTTCATGTCATCTGTTGCGTCCCAGATTTTGATCTGCTCTTCAAGAGACTCAGCAGCAGCTTCTTTTAAGATTTTTTGCTCTTCTGCCGTTAATGAACCCCATTTGTATTCTGAAATGATGATCACGTCAGGTGTCATCATGTGCTGATCCATAGAGTAAAATTTGGCAACTTCACTGTGTTTCATTTCAACTAAGCTAGAAATATTATTTTCAGCACCGTCAATTACGCCTTGTTGCAGTGCCGTGTATACCTCATTGAAAGGTACAGGTGTTGCTTTACCACCTAATAGGTTAACCATTTCCATCATGGTTGGAGAACCAGGAACTCGAACTTTCATACCTGCTAGATCAGCCGGTGAGTTAATGGCTTTTTTAGCGTAGAAGCTACGTGTGCCTGAATCATAGAATGTAAGACCAATGAAGCCTTTACCTTCACTTGAAAGCAACATCTCTTGTGCTGCTTCACTTCGCATGAACGTTCTCATATGTGGAACGTCACGAAATAAGAAAGGCAGTGCATTAACTTTAAACGTGGGTTCAAAAGATTCGGCTAGCCCACCGTTGATTTTAGCCATATCAATCGCGCCGGTAACAACTTGCTCAGCTTGATCACGTTCAGAGCCTAATTGACCGTTTGGAAAGATCTTAATCGTAAGGTCACCATTCGATTTTTCTTTCACTTTATCAGCCATGATCACCATGCCTTGGTGAGCTGCGCTTTCTAATGACATTGCATGCCCTAAGGTCAAAGTTTTTGCTTGAGCGCCAAATGCCATAAGAATTGAAGCCGCTGCAATCGTCAGTAGGTGTTTTTTCATGTTCTTCTCCAGAATCCATTTTGTAAGAGGTACAGTTTTTATATGCAACGCTACAGCTAAGTTTGAAATCTAACGTTCAATTGCATACCGCTCATAGCAGTAACGTTTCATTACAATATTCTTACCTTATGAATTTTGTATTACAATAATATGTGTATATTTTGTGAGCTAAGGTTTATCTATTGGCTTGTGAACCGAATTGATTGTGATACCAATCATATTTGGCATCAATTGGACCATTAAGTAGTCTAACTTCGGGTTTTTGGGAATTTCGGTCACTTCCAACTGCTTTTAGAACAATCTGTTGGCAAAAAATATACTTGCATATTTGTGTTATTTTAAAACCTTGGAGCCATTTGTAGAGCACGAGCAAAGAAGGTCTTATCGATTGAAAAGCGAGTCGTGAACTGCGATTTCTGAGGTGGTAGAGGTGAGGTTTTAGGCTGAGCGTATGGAACAAGAGTGGATAAGCAGGGATAAAGACAACGGTGGGAATCTTACTAGGACGAATTGTTTGTAACAAAAATCCGAGAGCCTCACAGCCCTCGGATATTTTTGGTGGTCTAGTTTTTAGGCTTTAGACGAATTACAAATCAGCGCCATAAATATCAAACGTGAAGTACTTAGCGGCGATCTTGTCGTAAGTACCGTTCGCTCTGATCTCTTCAATCGCGGCATTGAATTGTTTCGCCAGTTTTGAATCCTGCTTTCTTAACGCTAGTGCCGTGCCTTCGCCAATGTAGGCTTTGTCGGTCACTGCTTTGCCTTTGAACTCAAAGCCCTCGCCTTCTTTCTTATCTAAGAAAGCTAATGACAGTTGATCTGAGTTGCCGAAGGTTAGATCTAGACGGCCGTTTTGCAGATCCAGATAAACTTCATCTTGGCCGGTATAACGCTTAATGTTTGCCACATCGCCAAACTTGTCGGTTACGTAGCGATCGTGAATCGTACCTTGTTGAACACCGATGGTTTTACCTGCTAAGCCTGCCTCATCGACGCTGAACTCGGCGCTCTTAGCAGCAACAAACACGGCTGGAGTTTGGTAGTACTTATCAGTAAACAAGATCTTACGCTTACGCTCTTCGGTAATACGCATTGAAGCCATGATCACATCTGACTTTCTTGCCAACAAACTTGGAATTAACGAGTCCCAACTTTGTGAAACCCAAGTACAATCGAGTTTGGCTTGCTCACACAAGGCATCAGCTATCTCAATATCAAACCCGACAGGCACACCATCACTGTTTTTGTAGTTGAATGGCGGATAGGTAAAGTCTGACGCCAAACGGATTTCTTTCGCCTGTACCGTTGTACCAAGTAAAGCGGCCGCACAAGCGAGTCCTAGTATTATCTTTTTCATCATTGCCATCCTAGATATGATTTTTATCGAGTTGAGATTGAGTTTCTTTATGTTGAGATTGTTTGCTTTGTTGATTCTTTTCTAATTCGGTTTGGTAACGTGTTAGTGACGTTATCACTTCTAGCATGCTCTCTTGGCTACCAATACTGATTCGTATACAGTTACGCAAAGCAGGTTCGTGGTTTTGATTCCTTGTCACAATGCCATCCTTCGCCAACACACTGAACACTTGATGCCCAGGTTTTTGACGCAGCAAAATAAAGTTTGTCGATGAAGGGTAAACTGACTCGATGAAATCAAACTGAGTTAACTCACAAGCAAACCAGTTACGTAGTTCGACCAGCTTTTGTGTGGCGTCTTGCATCACTGAGACTCGTTCATCAGACAAAGCGTCTAACACGATTTGCGATGAGCAATCCGGCATCGGATAAGGTGGAATCAGCTTCGCAACATACTGCATCACATTTTGACTCGCTAAGATAAAACCACAACGAACCGCAGCCAGTCCAAACGCCTTAGACAAGGTGCGAATCACTACCAAATGCGGATAACGCTCAATAAGGCCCACCGCTGACGTTTGTGGTTCAAACTCGATATACGCTTCATCGACTACCACTAGAGACTTTCCAATCGTGCCTTCCAGTACCTGAATCAAATCCGATTTAGGAATCACATTACCCGTTGGGTTGTTTGGTGAGCAAAGAAACACGATATTAGTCAACTTCGCTTTGTTCACGATATCAGCGACGTTCAGGCTGAAATCTTGCTGCAATGGAGAGTCCAAGGTATTAATCGCCAATGCATCGGCGCAAAACTCATACATCGCATACGTGGGTGAACAGATAAGTATGTTGTCGCTTGCCGGTTTACAGAATGTTCTGATCAGCAAATCAATTGCTTCATCGGCGCCACGAACGGCAACAGTCGCAGCATCAGTGCCACAGTAATCTTGGTAAGCCTTAGCAATATCTTGTGGTAAGAAGTCTGGGTATCGATTGTGGCTTGCTTCTCCTGGAAACAGCGAGCTTTCCAATTCATTGGCGTTTAGCCAGACACGTCCATCACCGCCAATTCTTCTTGCTGATTGATAAGGTATTAATTTTTTTACAGCCTGAGGTACTAAACTATCGATAAAAGATGTCAAGAAGCTATCCCTTTCACAAAATCACAATGTCTTCACCACTGCCTTCATATTCAAAAAATGTGACTTATACACATATTGAATCACAAATGATGATTAAGTATTTACATTCAAACAGAACACTATTGATAAATGAATCGAAATAATCACATAATAGCCATGATAAAAAGTCATAGGTAAAGATATGAATCGCACACTTCCTTCAACTAAAACCTTGCTCGCGTTCTTGTCGACGGCAAGGCATCTCAACTTTACGCGAGCGGCACATGAGCTCAATGTTACGCAAGGTGCAGTGAGTCGTCAGGTATTGTCGTTTGAAGAAAGTCTTGGCTGTGATCTCTTCTATCGACATGCTCGAGGATTGTCTTTAACGCCGAAAGGAGAAGAACTGGTTCCCCTGATACAAGGAACGATTCATCAACTGCAATCGGCTCTCAATCAAGTCGCAAGTTCTCCCTCTAAGATCAAACTCAACGCCCCCAGCTGTATTACCTCTTGGCTGCTACCCAAGTTGATGTCTTTTCAGCAAGCCTACCCTGAAATTGATGTCGAGCTCACGTCGACCATCAAGCACGTTTTTGAACCAAGCTTTGACCCGTTTGACGCCGTAATTACCTATGGAAAGAAGCCAAACCAACAATCGATTGTGAGCCAGTTATTGTTCAACGAGCAGTTGGCTCCGGTATGCCAAGCGCAAAGCATTACTCAGAGCCATCTTGTAAGTAGCGCTTCTACTATCATCAAGCCACACAAGCTCGCTCAATACACTTGGTTACACGCTAACAATGAGCAAAGTGACTGGCGACTTTGGTTAGATCACATAGGCAGCCACGACCTTTCAAGCAAGAACAACCAACAATTCGCGACACTTGATCAAGCGATGAATGCAGCCATTCAAGGATTTGGCATTGCCATAGGCGATATCACGCTGGCCAAGCAAGATATCGATTTGGGCAGGTTGGTGAAAGTGAGTGAAGGCAGTGTCTTTTCTGGAAATGGTTACTTCTTGCTGCAGCCTAAGAATCGACAAAATACATCTTTATCTACACTTGTTGATTGGCTTGTCGATTAGCGGCAATCACCGTAGATAGAACCACACTATAAACGGCAGTAGAGCGTCATAATGAGAATTTCATCGTTCTCAAAATGAAACTATTTTATGTCTGTTACGTATTGATTGTCAGAGAATAGAACGTACCTCGCCTTAACTATTTGAAAAGAAGTTTAATTCTATCTGGTAGGGAAAATGTTCCGTTCAACTAGAGAAAATGGCATTCGAATTGCTTTGTCATAGATAACCCAACCAATATACAGCAGGTTGCAAAAGTTTCACTGCAGCTTGTCACGGAGGATAGGCTATGACCTTACAAAGACATACGTATTACGGCTTGATTCACCATGGAATTAAAACCTTATTAATGGACAGAATTGGCCACTTTACAGAGCGTGAATATCACGAATATCTCGACCTAACGACAGGCAAATCGACGTGTTTTGCCATGAGTGAGCAAGAGCTGGAAAACACCTTAGACAGCTTAAAAAGTGAAGGTTACCTTGAAGACATCAAGAAGCTGATACCTCGCTACCAAACCACATCAATGCGATAACGTTATCCAACTCGATGATGAAAAGGTCCGACTCGATAAACCAACTAGATGGAATTAATTAGCACCCAATTGTCTCGGGCTATTTAGCATCGAGACAGTTTTCGTTAGACTGTCTGCAACTCAACTAACTGGACAATCAGTGCCACATGAAGCAAATCCTTGATTTCATTCCTCTCATTATTTTCTTTGCGCTGTATAAGATGTATGACATCTACACGGCTACAGGTGCATTGATTGTTGCTTCCGCAGTACAAATCGTTTTGACATACGTCATCTACAAGAAAGTAGAGAAAATGCAGATCATCACATTTCTGATGGTTGCCGTATTTGGTGGCATGACCATTTTCTTGCACGATGACAACTTCATTAAATGGAAAGTAACCATCGTTTATGCATTGTTCGCTATCGGCCTGACCGTCAGTCACCTCATGGGCAAGTCAGCGATTAAAGGCATGCTGGGTAAAGAGATCACACTTCCTGAAGCGGTATGGAGCAAGATCAACTGGGCTTGGACTTTATTCTTTACTCTATGTGCCATTCTCAACGTTTACGTTGCTTTCAGCCTTCCCTTGGATGTTTGGGTAAACTTCAAAGTGTTTGGCTTACTGATCGCTACTTTTGCATTTACCTTGCTAACGGGTGTCTATATTTATAAGCATTTGCCAAAAGATCAGCATCTACAAAAAGACCAGCAGAAAGAGTTAACGGATAAAAATACCGACGAGAAGTAACCCTAAGGGATGAGTCCTCATCCCCTTTTTGATACAATTATTATCAATATGCTATTTAACAGTGGCCAATGATACTCGTGATCATTGGCCACTGATTGTTTGTGTTCGGTGAATACGTTAAAAATACGACCACCGCGAGCCCCGCAAACACATCTATTTAAATTTAAAACAATCAATACCATTAAGAGTACAACAATGACTATTCAATCAACTTTGAACCCGATTGGTTCTTTACTTCTTCGCACTTTGGCGATGCCTTCTGATACCAATGCAGCAGGCCAGATTTTCGGTGGTTGGATAATGTCTCAGCTCGACCTTGCTGGCGGGATACTGGCGAAAGAGATCTCTAACGGCAAGATAGTCACGGTTTCAGTATCGAGTATCGAGTTCAAACAACCAGTTTCAGTGGGTGATGTGGTATGTGTTTATGGTGACTGCACCAAGATTGGTCGTAGCTCGATGAATATCGACCTAGAGGTATGGGTTAAGCCGGTACTTGATCACGGTATAGGCGATCGCTACAAGGTATGTGGTGCGACATTCAACTACGTTGCTGTAGATGAAAGCGGTAAACCTCGCCCAATCAACAAATAACCCTTCGACGACCCTATCGCACTTTAAGGTCTTTAGTCGTTTCGATTAAAAATGCTAAAGACCTTCTCACTCTGCCGCACCATTTCACAATTTCTTATCATTAGCTCTTCCAATACCAATTAGTTCGCGTAAATTAGCAAGATAGCGAATTTAAACGCCCTCAATTTAGTGAAGTAAAATAAGGATATCTCAATATGTGGTACGTGATTTTTTCTCAAGACGTCGAAAATTCATTAGAAAAACGCCTAAGTGTTCGCCCACAACATCTAGAACGCCTACAAACACTTCACGATGAAGGCCGCCTTTTGACAGCAGGTCCAATGCCAGCGATTGATTCAGATAACCCTGGTGAAGCGGGCTTCACAGGCTCTACTGTGATTGCTGAATTTAATTCTTTAGACGATGCACAGGCATGGGCAGACGCAGACCCGTACATTGCTGCTGGTGTGTACCAAAATGTCATCGTAAAACCATTCAAGAAAGTATTTTAACGTGAAAAAATGGATTATCGGCTCACTGGCTGCTGTTCTGCTTGCAGGCTGTAGCTCATCGAGTGAACAAGACAAACAAAGACAGCTAGAAATGATGGCGCAACATCGCGCTGGCGTTTTATCCGCAGGCTTGCCGATTGAGTATGGCCCGCTATCGGTCATGCGCGTGCTAGCAAAAAACACGGTTATCGAAATCATGATGATCTACAACCAAGATGCAAAAGGTGCTAAACCTTTAAACCAAGTTGTAGACATGAGTGTGAATAGCTACTGCACCAACTCTGAAGTAAGAGCAAATCTCGACATGGGCTTGGCTTACAACATCAAGATTCGCAACACTCGCGGACAACTGATCGTTGAGAAGCTGATCAGCAAAGAGACGTGTCAAAGTAGCAGCTAGTTTCTAGCTCGAAATTCGAACAAGTATAAAACCAGAAGGCCTCGCAAATGCGAGGCCTTTGTTGTGGTTCATCGTGGATTAACGGATCAATCAAAATCTTAGACTGAATTATACCTCAGCTGATTCCCACTCTTTACGCAGTGTCTTAGTCGCCGAAACTAAGTTAGTTAGTGCGGCTTCTGTCTCTACCCAGTTACGAGTCTTTAATCCACAATCTGGGTTCGCCCACAAACGTTCTGCTGGGATTTTTTCTGCTGCTTTCTTAAGTAAATCAACAATCCACTCTTCAGAAGGAATGTTTGGTGAGTGAATGTCATAAACACCCGGTCCAATCGCATTCGGGTAGTTAAACTCTTCAAACGCTTTCAGTAGCTCCATGTTCGAACGAGAAGTCTCAATGGTAATCACGTCGGCGTCTAGCGCCGCCACTGAATCAATGATCTCGTTGAACTCGCTGTAACACATGTGGGTATGAATCTGAGTTTCTGGTTTAGCACTCGCGGCTGAAATCTTAAAGGCATCCACTGCCCACTCTAAGTACTCTGCATGGTCGCGTTTTTTCAAAGGCAAACCTTCGCGAATAGCAGGCTCATCGATTTGAATGATGTTGATCCCTGCATCTTGTAAATCCGAAACCTCATCACGCAGTGCAAACGCCAATTGATTCGTAATCTCTTTTCGTGAGATGTCTTCACGTGGGAATGTCCAACACAAGATAGTGACAGGCCCTGTCAGCATCCCTTTCATCTGCTTCGAGGTCAGAGATTGGGCATAGGTCGACCATTCCACCGTCATTGGTTTTTCACGCTCGATATCCGCAACCACAATCGCAGGCTTCACGCAGCGAGAGCCATAGCTTTGTACCCAACCAAACTTGGTGGTTTGAAAGCCTGCTAGGTTTTCCGCAAAGTACTCCACCATGTCATTACGCTCGGCTTCACCATGCACAAGCACATCCAAATCTAAGGCTTCTTGACGCTTAACAGCATCTGCGATGTGACCTTTCAGTGCAGTGTTGTATTCCGACTCATTCAGTTTTCCAGTGCGGTAAGCACTGCGTTGAAGACGAATTTCCCCTGTTTGTGGGAACGAACCAATGGTTGTGGTTGGTAATAGCGGTAAACCCAACACCTCAGACTGATGCGCTGCGCGTTCTGCGTATGGAGCACTGCGCTCTGCTAGTGCTTTAGTAATGGTATTGAGTCGAGCTTGAACTTGCGGCTTATTCACATGAGTCGCGCTCTTACGTGCAACGATAGGTTGGCTGTAAGTCTCACACGCCAAAATGGCATTTTGATCGCCATCTAACGCCGCACCTAATAAGCTCACCTCGGTCACTTTCTGTTTTGCAAAGGCAAACCAACTCTTCACTTCTTCGCTAAGCGTCTCTTCTAACTCAAGGTCAACCGGGCTATGCAGCAGTGAACATGAACTTGCGACCCATAGTTTATCGCCTAGCTTTTCTTTCACAGGTTGCAGTAACTCAAGCTGAGAAGCTAAGTCTGCTCGCCACACATTGCGTCCATTGATTGCACCCGCAGAAAGTACCCAATCTTCCGGTAACTTATTCACTACTTCATCAAGTTGCTGCGGTGCGGCAGCCAAGTCGATGTGTAAGCCGTTGACGGGCAATTCCACGATCTTGCCTAACGTATCAGTCACAGAATCAAAGTAAGTGGTCAGCAATAGTTTCACATCGCCTTGAATCACTTGATAAGCCAGTTTGAATGAATCAGCCCACTGCTTTTCAAGTTCCAGAGAAAGGATAGGTTCATCGATTTGTACCCACTCAACACCCAACTTGGCAAGTTTTGCCAGAATCGCCTGGTAAGCAGTAAGCAAACGCGGCAACAAGGTTAAACGCTCAAAGCCCTCTTCCACTTCTTTACCTAGATATAAGTAAGACAGCGGGCCGAGAAGGACTGGCTTCACCTTATGCCCGGCTTTAATCGCTTCACTCACTTCGTCAAACAATTGTGGCCAACTCACCTCAAACGAATCGTCTTTGCTGAACTCAGGAACAATGTAGTGGTAATTGGTGTTGAACCACTTAGTCATGTCAGAAGCCGCCGAACTGTCTTTAGTGCCGTCACTAGACGTATGCGTACCACCGCAGCAAGTAGACTGAACTTGAGACTGACCACGACCAACACGAAACAAGGTATCCAGATCTGGGAAGGCTTTTTCATCTTCAGAACCACCAGCATGACGCTTTGGAACGTGGCCTAGAAGTAGAGTCGTTGTCAGAACATGGTCGTACCATGCGAAGTCACCCGCAGTTGCAAAGCTTAGATTCGCGTCAGCTTGTACATTCCAGTTACGATTTCTTAATTCGCTACCGAGTTGTTTGAGCTCAGATTGATCGATTTCACCGCGCCAGTATTTCTCGAGCGTGAATTTGAGTTCTCTTTTTTCGCCGATACGTGGGTAGCCAAGAATATGCGTTGTTGTCGTCATGAGTCTGTTCCTTATTCGATAATTTTGATTTCCGGTCAGACTGCCTTTGATGATTTCACTTTCCCACAAAGGCGTCTGGATGGCTAAACTATCGCCTTAATCGGACCTATGGACAACGTCCAAATATTCATCTTGTTTATTAATAATATTCATCTGAATCATCCAAAGATGAATGGTTTAAATCCATCTGGACATCTAGACGTTTACAAAAGATCAAAAACACCGTAGGGTGATTATTAAGAAATATTGAATTGGCTTAGGGAATATGAGGAATACTCATGATAGAGCTTAAACACCTTCGAACATTGACCACCTTGAGAGACAGCGGCTCACTGACTGCGACTGCGACTTCTCTTCATCTAACTCAGTCAGCGCTTTCTCATCAGTTGAAAGATCTTGAGGCTCGTATTGGCGGTCAGCTTTTCCTGCGTAAAACTAGGCCAGTAAAATTCACCTCTGAGGGTGAGATCTTGCTTAAGCTTGCCGATGAAATACAGCCAAGAATAGCTAAAGCAGAAAACGAACTCGCAAGCCTGAAAGAGGATGTGAATGGTCGTTTACACATGGCGATTGAGTGTCACTCATGCTTCCAATGGTTAATGCCTGCTTTGAAGGAATATCAAGTGGCTTGGCCAAGCGTGACGCTAGATTTTTCGTCAGGCTTTGGTTTTGAGCCGCTGCCCGCATTAATGGCAGGTGAGTTAGATTTGGTGATCACCTCTGATATTCAACCGCGTTCGGAAGTCCATTACGAACCGCTTTTTGATTTCGAGATGCGTTTGATTACCGCAATCAATTCACCTTTGGCCGAAAAATCGAGTATTGAACCGCAAGATCTTAGCGATATCACGATGCTCTCTTATCCGGTTCAAAAACAACGTCTTGATGTTGTGAAGCACTTTTTGCAACCGGCAGGCGTAGAGCCGAAGAAATGGAAACAGGCAGACAACACATTAATGTTGGTACAAATGGTATCGGCTGGTTTAGGTGTTGCGGCATTGCCGAACTGGGCGATCAGCGAGTTTTCAAGACAAGGGTTAATCGCCAGTAAACCACTGGGCAAAGGACTTTCAAGACGACTGTTTGCGGCGGTAAGAAACTCCGAGAAAGACAAACGTTATCTGCAAGCTTTCTTTAGCACGGCAAGACAGCAAAGTAAGAGTCACCTAGATGGCATTGAGGTCGTTTAAGAGACTCGTTGTTGGGTTAGTTTATGCCTGCGTTGAACCTGATAGGCATGCGCCAGAAACAAAAAAGTCACAGATTATCTGTGACTTTTTTCTTTTAGCTTTAGTACCGACGATGGCGGCACTTGTTCATTCTCGATACTAGCTCACTCTCGATAACTGGCTCACAATCGATAACTAACTCGCTATCAATAGAACATGCGCCAATTTGCTGCTTATCTTGGATAAGACTTAAACTGGTTAGTTAATGGATCGTATTGATAGCCAAGCATATCAAGCTTACCTACAACACTTTCTATATCCATTTCATACATACTGATCAGCTCTTCAAAGCTATCGCATTCTAAGCGAAGTTTTTCATTCACGATTCCCAGCAAAATAATGCTATCGAAACCTTTGACGTTGCTTAAATCCATCCCGTACTCCTAACGAACACACCGACTAGATTTAAGTTTAGAACGCTTACCAACACCACGCTAAAAAACAGATCACACTTTTTCGATTCAACACCGAAAGGCTTGTGAGATCAGTAACCGCCTACATCGCCCAAACTGGCGTTAAACCAACAGCCGCCGCCAATAACATCAACAATGAAATAGTCAGCTGAAGCTTTTCAGGGGTTTTGACAAACAGCAAATGCCAACACCAAACCACGATAGAAGAGATAAGCAAAGCAAAGCTAAACAACAAAGTTGAAATAACAGGTTCTAGTTGCGCTTCAGACAGTGAATAAACGTTAATCACGGTCGCCAACACCACCAACATGCCACTTAATACGCCCACAACAGGCAGAACGCGGTGAAATGCTTGTAAGCGCGTTCTTGCGATAGTCAGGAGTAAATGTCCGAAAGAAGCACCCAGTAAAGCCACCAGCAACACAGTCGCAATAATACCGACTGGATTTACCTGTTCGCTTGCTTGGATAGCAACGTATGACAGCGCCAAACCACACGCAAGATACATCACCCAGATAGGGCCTGAGTCACGTGTCTTCTTAGTTTGAACTTGAGAATAGAAATAGAAGATAGCGAATACGATCAGAAACGCTTCAATTCTTAATGAAGCAACAGCAAGCCAAAGCACGCCAATCGCAGGTAACATCTTGTGAATACGGCCACGTTGACCAGGGCAAATGTCACCCTTCACTAAGATTAAAGTTAAGATCAGTTGGGCTCCTAATAGCATGGGAGCAAATTGTACTAATAATGATTCGACCATTGTGGATCTACTTATTCAGACTTATTTTCGCGAATAATATCAAAAACTGCTGCGAACACTAATCAAAATCACAAATTAGCGACGTTATTCAAGGCTTCAACTATGCTGTTGTATGGTTCTTTTGTCAGCATTATCTGCAAAATGGCGAAAGACATCAGAACTAACAGGGGCATGTTCTACTGGCTAGTCTAGGCTCATGCCGCTATAATTCCCGCCTCAAAAATCAGAGGTTGAAATATGTACAGCGATATCACTCCTATTCACGAACACAAAAAATACTGGGCCGAGTGCTACGGAACAGCACCCTTTTTGCCTACCAGTAGAAAGGAGATGGATGCTCTTGGATGGGATAGCTGTGACATTATTATTGTAACTGGTGACGCTTATGTCGATCACCCGAGCTTTGGTATGGCTATCATTGGCCGTTTGCTTGAAGCTCAAGGCTTCCGCGTGGGCATCATTGCCCAACCAAAGTGGGACAGTAAAGATGCCTTCATGGAACTGGGTCGACCTAACCTATTCTTCGGCATCACTGCGGGTAACATGGATTCCATGATCAACCGCTACACCTCTGATCGCAAACTTCGTCATGACGATGCCTACACACCAAACAATGAAGGTGGTAAGCGTCCTGACCGTGCAACTCTGATTTATTCTCAACGTTGTCGTGAAGCCTACAAAGGCACGCCAATCGTTCTTGGTGGTATTGAAGCGAGCTTACGTCGCGTTGCGCACTACGACTACTGGTCTGATAAAGTTCGTCGCTCTGTATTGTTTGATGCAAAAGCAGACATCCTTCTTTTCGGTAACGCTGAGCGTGCACTGGTTGAAGTGGCACACCGCATTGCCGATGGCGAAGACATGTCAACGCTGACAAACATTCGTGGTACTGCTATCAACTTGCCTGCAGCGCCTGAAGGTTACAAAATTATTGATTCTTCTCGTATCGAAAAACCGAACAAAGCCTACGTTCCGGTTAACCCGTACGAAGTAGAAACGCAATGTGATACCAAGAAAGATGAAAAAGAAGAAGTAAAGGCGCAGCCAATTACGATTCGTCCTTCTCGTCACGATGCAAAAACAACCGCGGTTCGTATCCCTGGTTTCGAAAAGCTCAATAACGACCGTATTCTTTACGCTCACGCTAGCCGTATTCTGCACCTAGAGACCAACCCGTATTCAGGTCGTGCTCTTATTCAACGTCACGGTGACCGCGAACTATGGGTAAACCAAGCGCCAATTCCTCTTGCAACTGAAGAGATGGATTACGTGTTTGGCCTTGCGTACAAGCGTGTTCCGCACCCTATGTATGGCAAAGCAAAGATCCCTGCATACGACATGATTAAAACTTCGGTTAACATCATGCGTGGTTGTTTTGGTGGTTGTTCTTTCTGTTCAATCACAGAGCACGAAGGTCGTATCATTCAGAACCGTTCGAAAGAATCGATCTTGGATGAAATCGAAGACATTAAAGATAAAGTACCTGGCTTTACCGGTACGATTTCTGACTTGGGTGGACCAACGGCGAACATGTATCGTCTAGGTTGTTCTGATCCTAAAGCTGAAATTAACTGTCGTCGCCCATCATGTGTGTTCCCTAAAATCTGTGAAAAACTGAACACAGACCACCAGCACACCATTGACCTTTACCGCTCAGCGAGAAAGGTTCCGGGCATCAAGAAAGTGATGATCGCATCAGGCGTTCGTTATGACCTTGCGATTGAGTCTCCAGAATACGTACGTGAGCTTGTGACTCACCACGTTGGTGGTTACTTGAAGATTGCTCCAGAGCATACTGAAAAAGGCCCTCTGGATCTGATGATGAAACCGGGCATGGGCACTTACGATCGTTTCAAAGAGATGTTCGAGAAGTACAGCGCTGAAGCCGGTAAGAAACAGTACCTAATTCCTTACTTCATCTCTGCTCACCCGGGCACGGAAGATGAAGACATGCTCAACCTTGCGTTGTGGCTGAAAAAGCACAACTACGAGTGTGACCAAGTACAGAACTTCTACCCATCGCCAATGTGTAATGCGACGTCGATGTACTACTCAGAGACTAACCCTCTGAAGCGCGTGAAATACAAAAAACGTGAAGATGTTCCAGTGCCTAAAGGTGATCGTCAACGTCGTCTGCATAAAGCATTGCTTCGTTATCACGATCCAGAAAACTGGAAAATCATCCGTGAAGCACTGATCAGCATGGGCAAAAAACACCTAATTGGTGACAAAGCGAACTGCTTAGTGCCAGAAGAAGACTTTGAAGCTCTGACACCGGCACAGCGTCGTAAGTCTGGTCGTCATGGTTCACAACGTTTCGCAACTAAGCACAGTAAAGCTCAACCGGGTCTTGGTGGCGAAAGCCCACGTAACCATTCTAAGCCAGGTGGCAATAAGCCTAAACCGGGTGGTAAGAAGCCAACAGGTAGCCAAGGTAACGGCAATCAGGGCAACGGGAAGCAGAACGGTAATGGTAACGCGAATAAACCAGCGACTGGTTTCATCAAAAAAGCCCCTGCTAGCCAGCAATCACAAGGCAACGGCGGCGGAAATGGCAAGCCAAACCGCAGCAAAGCAGGCAATGGTCAAGGCGGTAAACCAGCAAGTAACGGAAAGAATCGCCAGCGCGCAACACAGCGTTAATATAGCGACCCCATTTACTTGGTTATCATAAAAATACAAAGCGCAGCTATTTAGCTGCGCTTTTTTGTGTCTGTTACTAATGAACGACCCGAAGGTTTCACTTGGTTATGTGATTACAAGGGATTCTAACGGGTGAAGACCCAATACTGGCTAAACAAATAGTTAGTGACCATGCCCACCAAGATACCTACGGCCATTGCGATAAATACAGCCCCAGTAAATGCAGGCAGTAATTCCGTCATCAGCTTAAAACACAGCAAATTAGGTATCGCCGATATCGATGCGGAAAACATGAATTTTTGCCACTGAATCAACTTCTCTGACCAACTACCCTGCCCTTTGAAGTCAAAAGTTAGCACTCGATTACCAAACCACGTTGCCGTGGCTGCTGCAATGAAAGATCCTATCCTTGCACTCATCAAAGGCAGCCCAACGGCATAATGCAGTAATGCAAAAACTAAGCAATCAACAACAAATCCGCCAACACCAACCACAGCAAATCGAACCACCTTGTGGTGAGACTGTAACCTCTGACTGTGCGTTTGAAGCTTGTTGTTGAACATTCGTAACCCCGAGTTAACGCTAAACATCGCTGCCACTTTGAATATGACTCAACGATAGATTTGGCTTGATGCTTGAGCTATGACAGCTGAATAAAGCACGCTTTATTTTCACCGTTGGCTCTAGAATACACGTTAATGCGTTCTCTTTAATCTTGGTTTCCACTTCAGATCTTTTGCCAATCAGATAGAACTTATCAATGCCATCTAGCGGCTCGATATCGAGAAGTTCTTTCGCTTGACCATGACTGTAAAATTGCCCAGAGAATGGTCGTTTACCCACGTAAAAGCTTGGCGCAGAATCCGTAATCTGTTCGAAAATAATACGGTCACTTTTCTCGTTCGCCTTGCCGAGATTCAGGTAGACCATCGCAATCATTAGCAACACAGGTAGAACCAAAGCCACGCTCGAGAACCACTTCTTATCTTTTTCTACTACGAGTATAGCAACCAACAAACCAAGGGCCGGAATACCTGGCAGGACGTAAGCTGGGAGAATATTGCCCGCCATAGTGAAAAGAATCAGAGGTGAAATCAACCAACAGACAAGAAATGAAAACAAACCGCGATTTTCAGTATTAATTTCTGCAATTTTCTTACGTCGAGCAAATGCCAATATAGGTAATACAATCGACCACGGCGCAGCCGCTTGAAGCCAAAACAGCCAGATCATACCTCTTGCTTGGTCATGGGCAGAGCCGTATAAATCGCCCTCCCAGCCACTCACAACAAAACGCTTAAAGTGCTCGCCAACAATAAAGTAATCAATAAAGCCCGGTGTTGCCATTTCAGCCATGATGTACCAAGGCAAAGCTATTGCTAGCATCACACCCAAGCCAGACAACAATGGAAAGCGTTGCCATAGCACTTTGAAAGCGCCAAAGAAGCCATGTTGTAATACTAACCAAGGGAAAACTGCGATGCCCATAATGACAATCGCTACTGGCCCTTTTGCAAGCAAGCCTAACGCTAAACCAATGAAACCGACATAACCCCAAGATCGATTAGTCTTCGCACTGCCTTCGCCTTTCCAACCCTCTCCTCCTAACCAACACAAGTAGAAGCCTAACATGGCAATGGTCATCGCTAAGGTTAACGCGATGTCTGTCATCACGGCGCCCGCGGCAATAGAGAAAATACCGCATGTCGCCAACACTACCGCGGCAACCAACGCACTTTGCCCAGTTCGCTTCGCCATGTAAGCGGTTAACAAAATCGTCGCTACTCCCGCTAACCAATGAGGCGCACGAACAGCAAACTCACTCAAACCAAACAGCTCAATACCAGCAGCACTCATCCATGTGAACAACGGTGGCTTGCCCCAAAAAGGAATGCCGTAATCAAACTGAGGTGTTAACCAATTACCGGTTTCTACCATCAAGCGAGCCATTTCTCCGTAGCGCGCCTCCGTAGTATCCATTAACGGATAAGTCGCCAAAGATAGGAGTCTTAAAACCAGTGCAAAAGCCAACAAATACCATAGGTGCGTTCTGTTCAGGCTCATGCTGACTCCTCTAATTTGAAATGTGTTTTTAATGCTGGTGTATCGACCACCGATTGGATCAGATACAAAGGACGATTCTTGGTTTCAATGAAAATACGACCTATGTACTCTCCCATTAAACCAATACTCAGGAGTTGAATACCGCCAAGGGCAAGTTGCACGACCATCATTGACGGATAGCCCGTGATAGGCTCGCCAAACATAATGGTTTTGAATACGATGAAGACGCCATACACAAAAGCAGTAAGAGCCACTAATCCACCAACGGCCGTCGCAATACGTAGAGGCCGGATAGAGAACGAGGTAATGCCATCCATCGCCAATCCGATGAGCTTGAGATAGTTCCACTTGGTCTCACCACAGAAGCGAGCATCACGCTTAAATTGGAGCGTCGCTTGTCGGAAACCCGGCCATGAAAAAATGCCTTTCATGTAGCGGTTACGTTCTGGAAGCTGATTGATATGGTCGACAACTTCTCGGCTTAACAGTCGGAAATCACCCACATTCTCAGGAACATCAATCTTCGCAGCCACATTCATTACTTTGTAAAAGCTCGCTGCTGAAAACTTCTTAAACCACGTTTCACCGTCGCGCTGGCTACGCTGCATATTGACGACGTCATAACCTTCGCGCCACTTGGCAATCATTTGCGGAATCAGATCAGGTGGATCTTGTAAGTCAGCGTCTAGCAAAATCACCGCTTGCCCACGACAGTGCTCGAGGCCTGCGCTCATCGCTGATTCTTTGCCAAAATTACGGCTTAAACCGATAACAGAAATTGAGCTATTGATTGAAGTGAATGAACTCACCAACTCCAAGCTGCTGTCTTTGCTACCGTCATCGACATAAACGATTTCACTCTTGATGGGCAAGCTATCAAGTACCTTGGTAAGGCGAGAGTGGAACTCTTCCAATACCTCTTGTTCATCGTAAAAAGGCACAATGATAGACAGAGAAACCGCAGGGTTGATCTGCGATGTAGATATCTTGGGGCGGCTTATATGAAGTTCAGACATAATACGTTCTTCTATTTTTTAATCTGAATCCAATCTACCCTCCCATAAGTGAAAGTTATGTTATTGACATATTTTTCACGCTCACTCAGGATAATGTTACCGTCTATTTCTGTATGAGAATCAAAATGAAACGAGTTCTATTAGTCGAAGATAACCGTGAAATCGCAGGTGTCTTGTTTGATTATTTTGAGTGTATTGGCATGGAACTCGATTATGCGGACAACGGCGAACTCGGCTTGCAACTCGCGTTGGAAAACTCATTTGATATCATCATATTGGATCTGATGTTGCCAAGAATGGACGGCCTCACGGTTTGTAATAAACTGCGAGACCAAGGCAACGCGACACCTATTTTGATGTTGACCGCGCTAGATAGCCGCGATGATATGTTGAAAGGGTTTGAGCATGGTGCCGATGACTATCTAACCAAACCTTTTGATTTGGATATTTTGGAAGCCAGAATGAACGCGCTTGTTCGTCGTTACCGAGGAAAAGTGGCTTCTTCTAAGCTTCAATTTGATGAACTCACCATTGATCAAAAAACCCGTAAAGCCTACCGTAAAGACAAACTGCTCGCACTTAACCCAACCACTTACACCATCCTTGAGATGCTGTGCCAAAAAGCACCTGAAGTAGTGACTCGTGAAGATATTTCCTACAAGCTATGGCAAGAAGACGAACCCAACAACGATGTGTTACGTAGCCATATCTATCAACTGCGTAATCAACTCGACAAGCCTTTTGACACCCCAATGCTGATTACCGTTCCTAAAGTTGGATTCCGTCTGGAGCCATCGAATTGATTTCAAATGTTCTGACAAGCACCAAAACCCTCACAGGCCGCCTAGCGCTTTTCTTTGGGTTGATGGCCGTGATTGTGTCTGCATTCGTCTATGTCGTTTTTGTTGCAGGGTTGTATATGTCGGAAGACCGGGTTGGCGAAAGACGCATCCTGATTGACCGAAACTATGCTGTCGAACTCTTTCAAGCTGGCGAGAGCGGCGCAATACGTATTGACGGTCTCACCATGGCGTACAATGACCTGTCATTTGTACCCAAAGAGTACATACCTTATATAGAAGGTAAGGATAACTTCCTTGGTGAAGTCGGCGACGAGCCGGAATCACGAATGATCTATGTGGGAGAGTACTCTCATGAAGGTAAAACTTACCCGATCATCCTTATGTCTGAGATAGATCGCGTCGAATTTGATACCTATGAATTGGTATACGCCATCTCGTTCGTGTTGGTGCTGCTATCCATTTTGATATTTAGCTTTGGTACCTTACTCTCTCGTCTTTCCAAACGACTTATTGAGCCTTTCAATTCCCTATCTGAGCAACTCAACTCGAACAAACTCGACCTAGGGGAAGAGTTTGATGTCAGTGAAGGTGCAGCTGTTGAGTTTCGTCAGTTAACAGACCAACTCAATCAATACCGTAGAGAAATCAATTCCTTGATCAAACGTGAACAGGCGTTTGCTCGTTATTCAAGTCATGAGTTAAGAACCCCACTAACGGTCGCTCGTGGTGCGAATAAATTGCTATTAAGAAGCGAAACAACGGAATTTCAATCTCGTCAGGTTGAGCGCATTGATGAAGCCATTATCCAGATGTCAGAAATGGTCGATGCCCTACTCGGTTTAGTTCGTTATGAAAGAAACAGTGACGATGTACCACTGCGCTTGTTTAGTCAGCAAGAGTTAGAAGCTATCGTTTCCAAGAATTCATTACAGGCGGATGAAAAGCAAGTCGAGATATCCTCACACATTCAATCAGAGCCGACCATTCAAGCCACCAGCGCGATCATGAATATGTTGGTCGGCAACTTATTGAGGAATGCCATTGCAGCGACCAATAGTGGTACTGTCACTGTTACCCTGTCCAAGCAGAGTATTGTGATTGAAGACCAAGGTGAAGGCCTTCAGGAACAATACAATCCGAATGGTCATGGATTAGGTTTATTGATTGTCGACGACTTGTGCCAACGCTTCCATTGGGACTTTGAGTTGGTCAATCGTAACTCTGGAGGGTGCACTGCCAGAATCGCCTTTCAGACAGATTCACCCTCGCCCATACCAGAGCAAATAAACTCGCAGTACTAAGTTCAATATCCAACGAAAACTTGATTTAGTTGGTTTACAGCGCTGACTAGCTACTAGATACTCGTTAGTCCAATTTGATTTTAAAATGCTGGCTTTTTAGTCAGCATTTTTACTAAGTGCGATGAAACTAAATAATAGCCCTGTAACTCAACATCAATTTAACGATCACACCTTTTTCTTAAAGCGTGACGATCAGCTGCACTCCCACTTTTGCGGCAATAAAGCCCGCAAATTCATGAAGCTGCTGGAAGACGATCACCCAGAAACTACAACATTGATCAGCTATGGTTCTGCGCAGGCTAACTCTCTGTTCTCACTCGCGGCACTGGCAAAGATCAAAGGTTGGACGCTTGAGTTCTACGTCGACCACCTTCCCCAGTGGCTACTAGAACGCCCAATAGGTAATTACCGTGGTGCAGTAGACCTTGGTGCGAAGGTAATTTCAGTCAAAGAGACCGGCTCTGAGCTTCATCCACAGGAGTATATTGAGCAAATAAGACAGCCAGATTCTCAGTGTATTGTATTGCCTGAAGGTGGACGCTCTCAGCTTTCTGAATACGGCGTGAAGCAACTGGCGATGGAAATACTTAGCTGGACGCGTTTCGAAAACAAACACGATTTCGTGGTTGCACTACCAGCAGGCACCGGCAGTACGGCTCTGTATCTACATAAGCATTTAAAAGTGCACAACATCCCGGTGTTAACCTGTGCGTGTGTTGGCGGTAATAGCTACCTAACACAACAATTTAATGAGCTTGGCGAATCCGATCATCCACAAATACTGCCACTCGAAACCAAACATCACTTTGGTAAGCTGTATCAACAGGACTATCAAACCTGGTTGGATCTACAAGAACAAACGGATATTGAATTCGACCTGCTCTACGACCCATTGATGTGGCAATGTTTAGAACGATGGCAAGATAACAACCCAACCAAAACCATTATCTATATCCATCAAGGTGGCATCTTGGGCAATGAGTCGATGTTGCCGCGCTATCAGCGAAAATACCCGGAAATAAGCATTAGCAAAACCAACGCATCTTGGTAGTTTTTCTTTATTCCCCTGTTTAGCTATTCAAGTTTTGGTAAGCTGAGAACATCACAAAACAGCCATCGCACTCCCTCTCGATGGCTATTCATCAGCAATAGCCACCTGCTCTCCCTGCCATACATTTCAAGTTAGAAACAGAAATCTGGCGAGAATCATCGCGTTATCTATACTTTCGATTGGAACATCAATTGTCATCGAAAGGAATCACGCATGCGAACAATCACTACGCTCGGCCTGTTTTCAGTTTTACTGCCCTTCTCTGCGATTTCAGGAGAAAACATCACTTACCAAGTCGATGGTATGGATTACGAAGGTTATTGGAGTGAGGCCAGTGACCAAGCGCCTTTGGTGCTGCTAATTCACGATTGGGATGGCTTAACTGATTACGAAAAGAAACGTTCTGAGATGCTCAACGAACTCGGTTACAACGTGTTCGCCATCGACCTATTTGGTAAAGGCATTCGCCCGACCGAAGTGAAAGACAAAAAACAACACACAGGCGAGTTGTATAAAGACAGAGAAAAAATGCGTGCACTACTTAATGCGGGAGCGATGGAAGCGAAAAGGCTTGGTGGTAACTTAGATAACAACGTGATGATGGGTTACTGTTTTGGTGGCGCAGCCGTTTTAGAAGCCGCTCGTGCGGGCATCCCATCGAAAGCTTATGTCACCTTCCATGGTGGTTTATCGACACCAAAAGGACAAGACTACTCTCAGACCAAAGCTCCGGTTGTCGTATTCCATGGCACAGCAGATTCTATGATTACAATGGAAGATTTTGGCAGCCTTGCCGCTCAACTGGAAACAACCAAGGTTCCGCATGAGATGATCACTTATAGTGGAGCGCCACATGCCTTTACCGTGTTCGGCTCAAACAACTACCAACAAGAAGCTGACCAAAAATCGTGGGAACGCTTTACTCAGTTGTTAAGTTCAGTATCTCGTTAACTTTCAATCTAAATAACAGATCAACGGCAGCCTGTTACCTAATTCGTACTAATTATTAGCGACTATTTCTTTAAATTTGGCGTTCGTCACTCAAAAAGAAAGCGCTTTCTTGTAGTGTGTCTCTATTATCAATTAGGCACTCTAAATCAGATATGCTTTTTTAACTGTGAGAAATTATGAAATATTTAGCAATACTACCAGCGGTATTCGCACTCAGCGCCTGTTCAACAGTGACAGAGTCACCGGTTAGCTACCACAAAACTTCTCCGGGGCTAGAGTCACTACAAAATAACGAAAACTGCTGCGAAAACCTGAATACCATTCAATATCAAAGCATTACGAACCCAGAAGAGACATCTGTTTCGATCACCACAGCAAGCCCTAAAATCGAGTTCAAATCTGGCCGGTCCTTTGCTGGAGGGCTAAAGCTTCCTACAACACTAGATGCTATTCGTTTTTCATTGACTTCAAATGCTAATTATTCTGCATTTGTTCCGTCACTTTTGGTCTTAGACAAAAATTACCAGCCGCTAGATGTCATTGGCAATGAAAGCATTAAGTACCAGCCACTTAGCCTGCTTGATGGTGCTCGATATGGCGCACAAATAGAACTGCAAGAACGTTACTTAAACGGCGAGGCTCCTGCTTACTTGGTCGTATTCACAACCAGCGAAGCACTCGCGGAAACAACTCCTGTCGAAAAACCAAGTGATATGGCGATACGTTCTGGCGATATCCAGGCAAACATCGCCCATAACACGGACTACGCCATCCCCCACTCTGCAATCGGGAAAGTCTCCTTTGATTTTAAATTCACAGCGGTAACCACCGTTGTTGAAGAACAAAACCGTCAAAAGCGAGTTCAACAAATTATTCCAGAATCAACCGTAGCCCAATCAGATTTATTAACGGAAAATACACTGAATAAGAAAGAGGTTTATCAAACTCTTATAGAAAACTCGGTTTCATCTGGAGATTTTAGTGCAGCACTGACTTACGTTGAAGAATCTGAGCGATTAGGAATCGAAGGGATGCGAAACTCCTTTGTTGACGCGATGAAGCAATATCAAAAAGCACAATAACTCAGCCTCAAAGTAGTCGTTTATTTTCTCTCACTTTACCTCTTTTTTGAGCAAACGAGAGTTAAATAAACGACTGTTATCCCTCAGCCCTATTCAGGCATAAACGAGAATTCTAATTGCTCTAATTCTAAGCCTAATTTGATGAATTCAATATCCAACGAATAAAAGCCTTTATCAAGCTTAACGGAAAGCCCCTCAACTGAAACTGTCTCGCCATTAGTACCATTCACTGATAGAGACATCGCATACACGTTATTGAGACTCAAACTACACGCAGATTGAGCCAAAGTGCCGCTATCGTAATTAACAATACCTGCACATCGATACACACCAGCCTGTTTAACTTCCAAAACAATGCTGCGGTTTTCTCTGATATTAAGTGGTAATTCTATTGCACGTTGCTTCGCCGTCAGAGAGCAAAAGTCCCCATCAGTTTTACTCTGTTGTTTATCAAGATTTTGGGTCGCCTCAAAGCTCTTAACTGGATCAAAAATGACTAATGGGCGATCCATTGCTGGAGAATCCATAATAAAGCGACAGATATTTATCGCGCTTCGTTGCAACTCTCCCAAACTCAACATCCCATTTTCAAGCGCCTGTAATGTATCGTCGTTTGATGCGTTACTTTCAGCGCCATCGTGCTCAACGACCATATACAAATCATTTTGAGAGCGAAGCATAAAGGATGTGTAACTTCGGCTTTCAGAACCTCCTTTGATTGGGTCATTCATTTTTGCCCACCAATCCGTCATCACTATCCCTTTATAGCCCCACTCCTTTCGAAGAATAGTAGTATTGAGGTCGTAATTAGATGCAGCCCAGTGACCATTGATGGGGTTGTAAGCGGTCATAATGCTTGAAGCTCGCCCTTGCCTTACCGCTATTTCAAAAGGCCTTAGATGAATCTCACGGAGCGCTCGCTGAGAAACCACACTATCAACATCAAATCGTCCAGTTTCTTGGTCGTTCGCAACCAAATGTTTGATAGTACCGGACACGCCTGCAGATCTAAGCCCAGAAACCTGAGACGCCGCCATAGCTCCGGTCAAAAGAGGATCCTCAGAAAAATACTCGAAGTTTCGCCCGTTCAAAGGATGACGATGAATGTTAATCCCAGGCCCAAGCAATGTATCAATATGATTGGCTTGCATCTCTTTCCCTACTAAATAAAACAGTTGTTCATTCAGTTCTGTATTCCATGTGCAGCCCAATAGCGTGCCAATCGGGACTTGTGATGCTTTGTGTCCACTATCCATTCGGATACCCGATGGGCCATCAGCAGCCGCAACAATAGGGATACCTAAATCAAACAAGCTTGGTGATACACCACCAAAAGCCGCAGCCGTGCCAGGGGTTACCTTGGGGCTGCACATGCCTTCACCACGAACAATTGTCGCCAGCTGTTGTACCGTCATTTGCGATACAAACGCCTCAATATTCGCCTGTCCCTGCTTCACATCAAGCAACTTGATTCCCTTATCTTCACTAAAAGGAATCGAAGTTGGGAGTTCAGTTAGGATACGTTTGCTCAAATCTACACTTCGTAGTGGCACAGATTCATAGTCGCAACTGTAAACCCCATTTTGCCCTATCTCTTTTGGAACGAGCCTTTTAAAAGCGGTGACGGGTGCCAGAGCTTCCGTTAGTTGCTCA
Source organism: Vibrio sp. QJM3NY_26 (assembly GCF_057786005.1). Lineage (NCBI taxonomy): Bacteria > Pseudomonadati > Pseudomonadota > Gammaproteobacteria > Vibrionales > Vibrionaceae > Vibrio > Vibrio sp. QJM3NY_26. The sequence continues at coordinate 2,199,392 of NZ_CM173515.1, forward strand.
ACAACTATTAGTTCATCAACTTTTATGCTTTCGTCAACCAGCCTTGCTTGTCGAACGCTGCCTCCCAAATAGAACTGATATTCCCCTGCTTCAAGTACATAGCTATTAGGGTGGCCCGTCTTACCACTATCATCAAATGACGCTAACGAAGATAGAAGAAATGAAACCTTCACACGTGCTGTTTCGTTTGGATCCAAAGTGGGTGTTTTTGCAAATCCTGTAAGTGCTCTAGATGGCTTCCCCAGCTGGCCTTGAGGCGATTCAACATACAGTTGAACAACATCCTTACCACTGTATTTCTCGCCTATGTTTTTAACTTCAATATCGAAGACCAACTCTTGTTCAGAGCCGGATCCAAGAATCGTTAATGCATTTAATTTATTTGAAAATTTGGTGTAGGAAAGCCCGAAACCAAATTCAAATTGAACGGATTTTGGGTTAAAGGTTTCAAAGTATCGGTACCCAACATAGATATCTTCTTGGTACAGATTACGCTCTTTATTTCCGAAGCTAGCGCTGGAAGGGTAATCAGATAAAGAGTGCGCAATAGTGTCGGTCAAACGTCCACTCGGGCTAACATCACCTGATAAAACATTAGCTAATGCATGCCCACCTTCCATCCCTGCAGCCCAGCTATACAAAATCGCCTTGAGCGACCTTGCATCTTTGAGTGAGCTTACCCATGACATATCAATAATGTTGGTCACGTTCAGTATCACAATGACATCATCAAAATGTCCCGTCACTTTCTCCAACATTTGCATTTCGAGCGCGGTTAAATTGTAACTGCCTTGCTGCTGTGCATTGTCTTGATCCTCACCCGCCGTTCGACCGATAAAGATAATGGCTTTGTTAGATTTGGCGGCAGCATCCATCACAGCTGAAGTTGAAAGAGGCATTTCATCTTGAAACCAAGGTTCTACTGCCCAACCACCACCGCCGTCATTGAACGGGTTGTCCTTGACCCAACGTTGGTATACCTCCACCAAACTGAGATTAAGATTGATGTTTGGATTTTCATGCAAGCCATGTAATGCATTTACGGAATAAGGCACATTCACCGCTCCACCAGATCCAGTGCCACTTCGGTAGGTATCAATCTGACATCGACCAAAAAGAGACACCGTATCACTAGTCTGCAATGGCAATATTGAATCACTATTTTTTAGTAGCACAATGCCCTCAGTAGCCGCTTGTCGACTTATTGGTGCAAGCTGCTTCTGTGCTTCGAGAATTTCCACAGTATTCATTTTGAGTCCTACCATTTTTTTACTTAGAGCAAAAATTTGACCTCTCGCTCTAAAAGTTAATATTGTCTTTGTTCAAAAAATAGTAATCTTAACTACGGCGTGTAACTACCAAATAAGCGACAGTTATGGGTAAAATAGCGACATGAAAACCAAATTTAGACTCCAAAGTCATCAGAGATATCCCCAGATAAAATTTGCCTATGTCGATGGTCATCACGATTTCGACTTTGACGTACATAGCCATGACTTTTCTGAACTTTTCTTAGTTGTGAGTGGTAGCGGGAAGCATACGGTAGCTAGCCACACTTACCCTTTAAGTACAGGAGATGTATTTGTTATTAATGGGGATATTGAACATGGATTTTGTGAAGTAAATAAACTGAAGATTGTAAACTTGATGTTTGATACGGCATTGCCTTTTTTTGAGGTTCCTTCAATGCGTCAAATGCCGGGCTATCAAGCACTTTTCAAGGTAGAACCGATTGCTCGACAAGCGTCGGAATATCAAGCAAAGCTTACGTTATCAGTTTCTCAGTTGAAACGAATCAATGAACTTCTACAACAAATCAAATCGGAATACGACAATGCAGAACAGGGGTTTGAAATCATATTGACGAGCACAATGCAGCAACTTGCGATAGAACTTGCTCGGCGATATCAAGAACAGACCCATAGCTTACCAAAAACAACCCTAGCATTGAGCCGTGCTCTCGCACATATTGACCGTCATTACAAAGAAGTAGGATTAGATACAGAAGCCATTGCACAAGCGGCGTATATCAGCAAAAGGCAACTAGAAAGGTTATTCAGGCAGTTTTTAAATACATCCCCGAACCAATACATCAAAGGCCTTCAAATTCGACACTCGGCAACCTTATTGTTAAACGACAACAAAAGCATCCAACACATTGCTGAGTCTTGCGGCTTTTCTGACAGCAATTATTTCTCCAAGTGTTTTAAGACCCAAAATGGATGCAGCCCTCGAGAATTTAGAAAGCAACATTCTTCCCATAACTCATAATCCTTTGCCCCTTAAACCTTAAAAGATTAGATATGTCACACATAAAAAAACCGCTTCTTTCGAAGCGGTCAATGAGTATCTTTGGCAAGAACACATTTGAAAAGAAATTCAAATATGGAAGACTCATAGCAATAAAAATGAAACTCTTTGTGCTGCTAGGAAAGAGCTCAACTATTGCAATAAATAGGGATATCGAGAACCTTACCCGCCCTAAAGGCAAGGCCGTCATACCACTCCCCCGGTATGCTCGATATCATTTAAGACCCGAAGGTAAAAAATTCTACCACCACATGTCAGCTTGAATACCTACAACAAAGTCGCCCTCTTTACCCGTGCCGTCTTGCATTTCACCATCAAGGTAAGATGCCATAAAGCGAATTTCTGGAGATGGACCGAAGCCAGAGTGCACAACTAGAGTCGGTGCTACTGTTAGCTTGTAATCATAAGAATTCTTTGACTCACCATTACGGTCTTCGTAGTTGTACATGTAACCAGCTTCGGTAGCGATAAAGAAGTTTTCTGAAATTGGGAACGTTGGTCGCACCATTGCTGATACCCAGCCATCTGTGTCGCCATTGTCAAAATCGTTGTACTGGGTTTGAAGAGAGTGGAAAATATTCACACCATTGTCAAAAAAGTACCCACCCCATGCTAAAGCACGTAGTGAGACATCGTTTTCTTCAACAGCCTTCAAACAAGACGTACCACAGCCCGTGCCTGTCGTTAACCAACTTTGATAGTCGCTACCAGGCTTGTACGTGTTGTAAGTTGTAAGAGTACCACCTAAAAGGTTACCCGAACCTAAGCCTTTACCAGCCTGCGCGATGTATTTTGTAAAGCCTTTATCTGACAACCCAAAGACAGACTCAGTGTGAACAATTGCCGTCATTTCATAGCCATTCTCAGCGAATGCTTCTGGGCCATTACCAAAACCTAAATCGACCATATTGTCTGGCATATACTTAGCCATAGCGTGAAGTTCAACACTGCCAAAGTTCACGCCAGCATGAAGTGCATGCATGATATTGTTGCTGTCACCCCAGAAACTTGTATCGCCAGAATCATCGCTTGCAATGTAAGCAAAGTCCCACTTATTACCACCTAGCTCAACACCTTCAATACCAACACCAGTACCCGACATATCCGTGTAGAAAAAGTCGGTCATAAAGATGTAATTATCTTTACCATAAAAGCGCTTCCCCCCCCATACAACACCGGTTTCAGATACACCTTCAAACTCGACAAAAGTTTCTGCCATACCAATTTCGCTGTTGGTTGCATCGGCATTGGCACCAAGCTGGTTGGTTGCATATTCCGCATTGTTGGCTGCAGCTCGTGTTTTGATTCGAATTTTCTGACCACCGTCATTCTCAAAATTTTTCTGCAGTGCAACTTCAAAGTGACTATCCGACTCAACACCCAATCGACCTAAACGCTCTTTAGATGCAGGGAACTTTGCACGTTTAAAATCATCATTTTCACTGAATAGAACACCAGCACGGAAATAACCGTGAAATTCAAATCCATCCGATTTTTCGGCATGTACAGCAGTTGCAGTAGACAAGCCAGCTGTAGCGACTAAACAAGCAAGGGTAAGCTTAGAAAGTTTCATAATAACTCCATGTTCTAAATTATACTTTCACAAAGAAAGCGCTTTCTTTATTTTTCTTAAAAAAACCAATCGAACAGATTTAAAGAAGATCAAATCTAAGCCCACATTTACTATGCACTCTTAATCTTATTGGCTTTAACCGCTCAGTTGGTATGGAAAGAGTATAAATCGATCCTGTGAATATAAACCGTGATCAAACCCGACAAAGAAAGCGCTTTCTTATGCGTGAGTCACAAAAACCCAAGATGTTAAGTATTTTGTTTGAACAATTATGGAACTAAGTAAAATATCACTGACCACATAATAAGAACGTATCGGTCCGTTCAATCACGCAGAATTTGCCTCGAGCACATAAACGATTTCCTCCCGCAAAAATCATCGCAAAAAAAAGGGAACATACATAGTATGCTCCCTTTCTATTCAAGCTTTGATTAAAAGTAACTAGTTAAAAGGCTTACTTTTCAAATCGAATATTGTCTAATTTAAAACTCATTTCTCCTTGAGGCTCAAACACTAATAGGTTAGTGATCATTGTAGGATCAGCTTGATTCCCACCAGCGAAACGGTTGTCTCTCTTTAAAATGTCAGCTATTGGAATACGTACCGTCTTCCATTCATTCATTACTGATAGCTGCACGGTATAGTCACTTGTTTTCGGCCAACCACTGTCCATCTTAACCAGTAGTTCAACCCCATCAGCCATACTCTCAACTTTCAAATCAAAGACCAGTTCACCCGTTTCTTGCCAATGTGTCACATCCGTTACAGGAGAACGAAAATAGATATTTCCTGCTCCTTGACTCTTATTCACTTGTAGCACTGTTCCACGATCTGGTTCGGTCAGTTCTTGATAGTCAACAATATCCAATGGGTCATAACTTGCATAAGCCAAGCTTGCGTTAAGAGTTTCGGTAAAAATCTCCAACGTTGCTCCATCGGCATAACTATCATCGGTTGCTAAGATCTCTGGAGCTTCGTGCCCGATTACTTGTATTGCGTGTTCAGAACGACTTGCACACCCTTTTCCTTTCCAACGATCAACCTTACAACGGTAAACCTTTACTGAATCAACTAGCATTGTTTTCGGAAACAAACCTTCGTCGATTCCTTTATCATTTGCGTTTGCTGACCACGCCCCACCGACAGCCAAGTTCAATAACAAATGAAACTTTTCATCAAACGGAGCTGCTCCACTCGCATTAATGAGTTTCCCTTCTTCCGCTTCATATTGGCTGTACCAACCCTCTTGAGTTTGAGTCGCGTAATGAATATTGTCTACATACCAACGAATTTCACCTTCTTCCCACTCAATCGCGTATGTATGGAAGCTATCAGTAGGGTTCACACCATTTGGCAATGTCGCGGCCTGCCCTTTATAAACATTGTCTGGCCAATTTCGTCCGTAATGTAACGTCCCATAGACTCGGCTCTCTAGATCATCATTTTTCGCTCCCGCCGCATCTGAAAGTGTGTTTAGGTTAACCGCTTCCATAATATCGATTTCGCCAGAAGCTGCCCATGTGCCATATTTATTATCGGTTGGCAGCATCCAGATTGCGGGCCATGAACCTTGTCCACCAGGTAACTTTGCTCTGATTTCATAACGGCCATATTTGTTGTCACGCTTGTCTTTGCTGCTCAATCTCGCAGAGGTATAAGGAAGAGTCTTCGTTGCTCCACCAAGCGAGCCTTCAGCATTATCAGGCCCAGTATGACTTTTCTTCAGCGCGACAATGTGTAAAAGGCCATCTTTAACAAACGCGTTATTCGGATCATCCGTATAGCACTGTTGTTCATTGTTCCCTCCTCCCCAGCAGTTCGCTTCTAATGACCAATTGCGTTTATTTATTTGCTCACCGTTAAACTGGTCTTCCCACACCAATTGCCAATCAGAGCTTGAAACAACCGGTAAATGGGATAGCACAATCGGCTTTTCGGTTTGAGCTAAGTCGGCACTGCCAGAAGCCGGTAGTTCTACCGTCGTACAACCGGACATCAATGCCGCGGTAGTCAAAGACGCTAATATTTTTACCTGAGTGTTGAGATGTTGCATTACAGCTCCTTGTATCACGACCTTCCAAACAGGCGACACGTAATATGGGTGCCCCATAAAGATAAAATCGATTAATGAGTGACTTACGAACATGACACGGAGATACCATGCTCGCCTTTATGAAAATGAGTATATAAAAGTGCCTAGCGTTAAAAAGAGACCATGATCACCCAAAGAAAGCGCTTTCTTGTTTGATTTCACATTTTGTTAAAATTGATTGTAATTCGAGCAGAACCCCAATTAAATTTCATTGCGGATCGATGAATTAATTTCCTAAGAGGCCTATATTTACTGGTGTCTTTTTAAAAAATATCTGTTCAATACTCAAAAAGTACGTTTTCTTTGATAACAGCACCAAAGAAAACGCTTTCTTGATATTTTATGGTGTCTATGAAAATATCCGTTATCTTACTTTGTATGCTTAAGAATTAAATTAAGCGTTAAGCAGTTCAGAGTTTTCAAATATTAATCATTGGATTACTAGGCTCGTACAAACCACAAAGGTAATATAGCTTAGTTAACTCCTAATAGAGATAAGGCCACTACCATTGATCACCATTAAAGAAGTATCTGAACTTGCTCAAGTTTCTCAATCAACCGTCTCAAGAGCATTGAATGGTCACCCTACGGTAAAAGAGGCCAATCGCGAAAAAGTATTCAAAGCGATTGAGCAGTTAGGTTACAAACCGAATGCATTTGCCCAAGCTCTAGCATCTAGCCGTTCAAATAGTATCGGCATGTTAGTCGGCTCACTTGATGGCCCTTTCTATGGCCCATTAATGCACACGGCTGAAGATACTGTTCGCCAGAGCAATATCCACTTGATCGTTACCAGTGGCCAAGAATCACGCACCAAAGAGCTAGACTCCATCCAGTTTTTGCAATCTAAACTTGTGGATGGCCTCATTGTTCACTCAGACAAGCTCAGTGATGACGAACTGATCAAAATAGCGAAAGGCAGTGAAACAATGATTGTTCTCAACCGTTTTATTCCTGAGATTTCTGATCGCTGTATTTACATTGATAATGAGCTTGGTGGCTACCTTGCAACGAAGCTCTTACTTGAAAACGGGCATAAAAAAGTCGCTTGTATCACAGGCCAGTTGAGTAAAGTTGATAGTAGAGATCGCTTTCAAGGGTATCGAAATGCATTGTTAGAGTTCGGAATCGAATACAATGCAGGGCTGTTTGTAGAGGGGCGCTTTGATCATCAAGGCAACCACGACGCTGCACGACGCTTGTTAGATCGAGACCCGGAGATCACCGCAATTTTCTGTCAAAACGATAACATTGCACTTGCGGTATATGACGTAGCAGCAGAGCGAAACCTCATTATTGGGCGAGACCTTTCGGTCGTAGGCTTCGATAACGATACTCATAGCCAGCATATTCGTCCTCGCTTATCGACGGTCGACTTTCCTGTCCATGAAATGGGAGAAGAAGCTGCAAAAGGTGTTTTATCGTTAATTAATAAACGCGACTACCCATTGAAGCACAAATTAACCCCGACATTGATTGTAAGAGAGTCCGTGGCCAAGCTTTGATTTTCGTAAATCAAACACCCTATTTTTACACTTATAAGAAAGGCTCTAAGTATTCACTTAGAGCCTTTTTATTTCACTTTAAACTAGAATTAGAGTAACTGGTGCTTTGACAATACGACAACAACTTTCTCAATGAGACCACTACGAGAAAAGAGCTGTGAAGCCATTTCATGATTTAGCGTTAACGATGCAAATGCCTCACTTGTTCCGTCTTTAAACTGAACTTCAATACCCTGTGTTGGCTCATCATTGAGTTGGTAAATAAATGGTACCTGACAGTAAGTAAACGCCAGTTGCCCAGCCTGAACAATAAAGCTCTGCATTTGTCCTTCAATATTTTGACAGTCAAAAGTCGCCGCTTTTTGCAAGAACTCTTTAGGACTAAGAAGTGATGGGTTAATTACAATTGTGCCCTCAACGACCTCTAGACCTAGCTCTCCAAAACGGGTAATCACTTCCTCCTTAACTTGCCCTGTCATCCCTGGCTGTTGTGCTCCAGAGTGCTTTGGCGTATGAGAATACGGATCCGTCGGAAACGCACCGTAGTTTTCCGGCGTTTTGTTGAAGCCAATACCAGCTCTCACTTTGTAATAGTAATCCGCTAATTTAAGAGTTTCCTTACTATTAGAATCCATACTCCAAGCATGCTGATAATTTTCTTGCACAGCTAGCAGCAACTTAGAAACCATATGCCAATAGATACAACCTAAACCTTCATAACCAAACATGGTTCCCGAACGCCCAGTAAAGGCTTTATGGTTGAATACACGCTCATACAAACTAGATACATGACAAAATTCATCATCACTAATTGACGGGTAATCAGCTTTAATTTCATCAATCGCAGTCTGAAGGAAAGCTTTGTTTTCAAAACTTGAATTGAAATGGTAAGAACCTTTACTGTCTTGGTTTACTAATCTGTTATCTTTGGCAACAACCATCATGCTTAACAATTTGCTCTGATCAATGTCTTTAGCGTCTAAACAGTTTTTGTCCATAAAAGAAGCCAGCTCGCGGTCAGGGTAAAGCATGAAGCTATTTTGATCAGCACGATACATATCACTAGCAAACAATTTATCCAACAACTCAACCGCTTGTTTAGGTGATAATAGACCCGAACTTAAGACTGCAACCTGCCCTTCTAGCATCGGGTAAAGCTCTTCAACCATTAAGCTCTCACCAGAACAGCTCAAGATGTTATACGCATTGTACAAACCGTCTTCACGCAAGTTGTTTGTAATCGTAGAATCCAGGATTTTTAAACTCGCGCCCATCAATTGAACAATCGCTTCTTTCTCAACTTTCGTTTTCCCTGAAAATCCATTTACTCGGTAAACACGCTCACGATAGTTAGCAGCGGATTTAGCCAGCTTAGTCAGCATTGCTTTGCGAGTTTGACGAGTTACCGTATCTTGACGAATCTCTGTATTTGCCTCTGAAACAATCTGTGTAACAGAAGACATCCACTCAAACACTTCTTTGGAAATACTGTATGAAGATGGTGATTTCTCTAACAGGCGCTGCATAAAGGCAACATAGCGACGCATGTAGTACAAGGTTACCATTGACAGACCGTTGCCAACGATAGCGTTGTTTGCATCATTCCATTCTGGACGTTGTGTATTGAGCCAAATACCACCATCAAGCACTAAGTTACTCAATTTCGCCAACAAAGGTACGAGTATCTTCTCCATTAAGTTGACCATATAAACTTCTTGGTCACCCGTCATCAGCAAGCGACCGTCACTACCTAAACTCTTGACACGTTGCTCTGTCAATTCCTGCAGGTCTTGGTTGAACTCTACGGTATCTTTAGGGTTATCAAAGAGACCTTGCACTCCACAAAGCTCGTAAGGCACATTGGCATAACTAAAAATGTCACTTTCTAGTAATTCAATGAGTTCGCTTTGCTCAAACTTGTCCGCTAGCTCAAGGAATTTCAAGAGATAAATGATTTGATGATCGCCCCAGTAGCCAATATTACTCCAAGGATCATCCGCCTCTAACAGCTCCCAATCTACACCATCTTTAGTGATTCGATACGGATTGTAGCCGTCCACCGTTGAAGCATTAACAAACTTAGAGATGAATGATTTGATGAACCCAGGATAACTAAGAGCCATCGCTTCCCAGTTTTGGAAAATATCACGCCAGTTGCCTTGATAAGAAAGTAAGCGTTCGCCATTTTCATCTTTGAGCTTGATCTCATAGTGGTTCCAAGGGCGACTAGGGTCACCATGACGACGTCCAAAAGTAAGCGGTAGATACTCGTAGCTCAATCGAACTAATTGAGAATCTCCTGTCGCTTTAGCGCGCGAAACTAATTCAGAATGGCTGAAAACATCCCCTAACTGTTCAAAAAAGTCTTGATGGCGGCCAACTACCTGAGAGTTGGCCTTTTCCATAGTTTTAACTACGTCAGCCTTTTCTAACATATAGCCGTTTTCAAACACGCCACCACGCATGTTATTGAACAACACATTGGCATAATGGTGAACGCTTGTATTTTCTTCAGCTGTTATTTGCCACGCATCCGCGCCAGACATCAATGTGATCAATTCATTTTGATTATCTGCAATGCTCTTTTCTAAAGCTAATACTAGGTTAGCAGGAACAGAGAGCTCAGATTGAAGCTGACAGATATCGGAATGAGTCTTGTCTATATCAGCGACAATCGACCAAACTTTGGTTTGATGTGCTCGCAGTGTCAGAGACTTATGAACTAAATAGCTTCCTCTAATCCCTTTAGTCAAAGGCTCACTTTCAATCGGTCGCCCTTTTCTAAATGCATTCACCTGAGTGCTAGTCAGTAAAATTTGGCTAGTTTCTGTTTCTAAACTAAAGACTGTCGTCGCCAGCAAAGATTCAGCAGGGTCCGCTCTATCGCTCAATTTGGCATACATGCTGAATAGTGCTAAGGAACTACCATCAACTTGCTCATTCCACTTGTACGCATCAACTAATGCGCTTCTTGTTTGGAGTGCTGATAGTGGAGCGCCTGAAGGTAGTATATTTTGTAAGCCATCTAGCGCTTCAACTTTACGCTCGAAGCTCGCTAAATTGGTCAGCTTTGAACGACGAATAAAGCCGTATTTCTCGCTCGTATTCCAGCTGTATTGGAATTTCAGTTGCAAAGTATGGTTTGTTTCTTCAAATACGATCTTGTCTCCAATCGTATTTTTGTAAAGGTTACGTTCAACCTGGAAAATCCCATCATGAAACGTGTTGAACGGTTCCCAAAGTACAACCTTGTCACCGTGTTCAATGCGAAAAATGGATTTCGACCCCGTATTTTCAGCGTTTTCATGAATATGGTCGACAGACTTATAAGGGAAAAGCGCATTTTCCGGACGAATGCGTCCTGCTGAAAGGCTGCCTGTCGATGAAATAAATAACCAGTGATCGCTCGACGATACAACGCTAATAAAAAACGGCGTCATTTGGTCAACATTAGAGATTTGGTAGTAACGCTCACCATCTAAATCAACGAACTTACCATCGACTTCAGATGTGAAATTATTGTCTTTTTTCATATCAAAATTCCAAAAAAATTCTTACTCTTAATTTCTTGAAAGCGCTTTCTTTTGCGTTTCAAAAAAGGATTAAAGGTTTATAGGTGATGACAGCGAGCAAAATGCTCTTCTGCAATTTGAGTCGGTTCTGGGATCGATTGCGTGCAAAGCTTATCGGCTTTCATACAACGGCTTGCGAACGGGCAACCGACACTACTTGGCTTCCAAGAAGGGATATCGCCCTTTTTCACATTCATATCGCGCTTACCTGATTTACCGACTTCAGGTACCGCTGAAAGCAACAGCTGAGAATATGGGTGTTGTGGATTCTGCGTTACATTGTCGCTATTGCCCCACTCCACCATATGTCCAACGTACATAACTGCCGTTTTCTCAGCAAAATAACGCGCCGTCGCGATGTCATGAGTAATGTACATAAACGAAATACCATGCTTATCTTTCAAGTCAGCCATTAGGTTTAAGATGCCTAATCGAACGGACACATCAAGCATTGAGATAGGCTCGTCCGCCAATATAACTTCAGGACTCACTGCAATTGCACGTGCGATAGCCACACGTTGTCGTTGTCCACCACTCAATTCATGGGGGTACTTCTCTGCTGTCTCTTTTACTGGCGTCAACCCAACCATTTCAAGGAGTTCATAAACAAGGCTAGGAACCGCATCTTTTTCTGCTCGCTTATGAATAAGTAATGGCCGCGCAATATGGTGGTAAATCGTGTGTACAGGATTCAACGAGCCAAACGGGTCTTGAAAAATCATTTGCACTTGGCGTGCATATTCAAGCTCACCATGTTTTTCAATATAGTCAGATAATGGCTCACCCTTAAATTCAATATCCCCAGCAGTTTTATCGTAAATGCGAGTAAGAATTCGAGCACCTGTACTTTTTCCAGAACCAGATTCGCCAACAATCGCTAATGCTTCTCCTTTTCGAAGATCAAATGAAATATCATTAACCGCTCGCATCATGTTGCTTTTCACTGACTGGCCAAGTGGAAAATCTTTTACCAAGTTCTTAACTGATAAGATAACTTCGCTTTTATCAACGTTATTTAAAGTATTCATAATCTTTCGCTCAAACTAGATGACAAGATACGTGGTGCCCAGTCGCAACTGTGCCTAAACGAGGTTCACTTTTGATGCACATTGAAATGCATTCGCCACATCGCTCTTGGAAGTTACATCCCTGAGGAGTGTCGAGTAGGTTGACGGGATTTCCAGGGATCCCATACAAGCGTTCTTTTGGCCCATGAATAGTCGGAAATGAAGAGATAAGCCCTTTGGTATAAGGATGCTTGGGGTCACTAAATACCGTTTTAGCATCGCCTAACTCAATAAGGTTACCCGCATACATCACGCCAATTCGATCAGCAATCTCACCCATCAAACTTAAGTCATGGCTAATAAATAGAATGGAGAAACCAAACTTACTCTTAAGTTCATACAGTTCATTCAATATTTCACGTTCAACAACCACATCGAGTGCCGTCGTTGGCTCGTCCATGATGATCAGTTTAGGCTCCAACGCCAATGCAATTGCGATAACAACACGCTGGCGCATTCCCCCACTCAGTTGATGGGGAAAGCTCGACATTCTATCGCCGTGCATCCCGACCGTTTCTAATAAATCAACCGCACGCTCATGAGCTTGCTTATAAGGTGTCTTTTTATGCGCGAGAATAACGTCCGTTAACTGCTCACCAATAGTAATGACAGGGTTAAGTGAGTTCATTGCGCTTTGAAAAACAATAGAAACGTCATTCCAACGGAAGTCACGTAACTGCTTATTATTCATTTTTAAAACATCTTGCCCTTTGTAAAGTATCTCGCCTTCAGAGATAAGGGCTGGTGCTTTATGGAGCCTTGATATTGCAAAAGCCAATGTACTTTTACCGCAACCAGACTCACCAGCAATACCGAGCGTTTCTCCGGGCGCAATGGAAATACTTACGTCGTTTACGGCTCTCGCTACACCATTAGGAGAAACGTAATCAACACACAGATTATTAATTTCTAGTAGCTTGCTCATTATAAACCTCGGCGTTTGTCTGCTTCTTTTTTAAGTTTGTGCCACAATTTGATGTGTGGGCCCGTACGTAATTTAGGGTTGCTCACTTGGTCAATGGACATGTTAATCAGTGCTAATCCACCACCAGTAATCGCTAACGCTAATGCAGGAACCATCATTTCCCACCATGCTCCGGTATATAGCGACGAAGATGTCTGTGCCCAATACAACATTGAACCCCAACTCACTTCCGTTGCATCACCTAAACCTAAAATACCAAGACCAGCTTCAGACCCCATTGCGTAGATAACCGTGCCAAGGAAGCCACCAAAAACAATCGAAACTAAGTTAGGTAAAATCTCGACTAAAATAATACGAATTTTTGATTCACCCATAACCTCTGCAGAAATGATAAATTCTTTGCTTCTAATTGCCATGGTCTGTGCACGAATTACCCTCGCCCCCCAAGGCCAGGAGGTTATTCCTAACAACATAGTGATAACCAACGAACCGACTTGCCCTAAGAATGCAGCGAGAACAATCAGCAAGGGTAGCTGCGGAAACACGAGAAATACGTTAGTAATAAAGTTCAAGCGCTCATCAATTTTTCCGCCAAAGTAGCCAGAAGAAACGCCGACTAAAACTGCGATAGTCATTGCAATTACGCCCGCAGAAATCGCGACAGTCAGTGACTTTCTCGCCCCAAAAAGAACTTGGCTATACACGTCTCGTCCACTACGAGTTGTGCCCATAATATGTTCAGCACTTGGTGCTTCATGCGGGCGCGCAACACGCTTTTCGGGATTATGCGTTGATAAAACAGGGGCAAATAGTGCACCAGCTAAAACTATCGTAAGTAAAAAAGTACCGATGATTGCTGGTGGGTTACCGTAGAAAAAAGCATAGGCTTTACCTAATGTTTTCTTTACATTTTTCCACGACCATTTCGGCTCACGTGCCGGTATATTTGTTCGCTTCGAAATTTTTTGAGTGTCAATTAAATTATCCATGATGTGCCTCAATTCGAAATTCGTGGATCAAGCCAGACATACAGTAAGTCGGCGATAAAGTTAGCAACAAGCACTGCGGTCACTAAAATAAGAAGAATGGCTTGAATCAAAGGATAATCTCGCGCCACAATTCCCTTAAGAAGAATGTTGCCCAAGCCTTGGTAGTTAAAGACCACTTCGGTCATGATTGAGCCAGCGAATGAGAAGCCGATTGCCATAGCAATAGCGGTCGCGACAGGAAGAATGGCATTTCGACCAGCGTATCGAGACATCACACGATAGCTGCTCAAGCCTTTGGCCTCAGCCATCGTCACGTAATCCTCTCCCAAGACATTGATCATCGCATTACGCATATTGAAGACCCATGTTGCGATTCCAACCAAGACCATAGAGCCCATTGGAAGCACAGCGTGTTTAGCCACACTAGAAACAAATTCCCACGTAAAACCGGGCTCAAGTGACGGGTCATAAGTGTAAGCCAAAGGTAGTAAATCTAACTTTAGACCGAAGAAATAGAACAACAGTAACGCGGTTACGATATACGGAAAGTTGCTAATAAAAGCCAAGACTGGAGGAACAATTTGCCCAAACAGCCCTTCACGTCGATATGACGCATAAGTTCCAATACTGACACCGATGATGAGAGCGACAATGAGCGAACCAAGCGCCAGAAACATAGTCCACGGCAGTGCCATAGCAAGCACATCAGAAACACTAATAGGAAACATCAAAATAGACGGCCCCAAATCAAGCGTAAATACACTCTTCATATATGCAAAGTATTGTTCGAAAACATTACCATCAACAAAACCATACATCTCACGAACCGCATCCATCTGAGCTGGATCCATACGACCTTGAGCAGCAGCAAACAGAGCATCTACTGGGTCACCAGGCATTAAGCGAGGCAACATAAAGTTAAACGAGATAGCAATCAGAAAGGCTGTGAAATAAAAACCGAATCGACGAAACAGAAATGACATAAATATCTTTTAACCTAAGAGCCGCAACTTACGTTACGGCCAAATTAGAAATAACTTACTTAAGGTGTAGGTTGTTGAGAATGATTACTCGCTTACCACCGTCGTACCATACTGGTTGTACGTATGGGTTTTCAGCGCTAGGCCAACCGACAATGTTCTTAGTGCTGTACTGGAACCAAGTCGGGTTAGAGAACAGAGGAATAAACGGAAGATTTGTAGCCGTAAATTCTTGAAGCTCGCTCAACACTTCTTCTTGCTGTTCAGCATCACCAATTTTGCCGAAGCTATCGATCAATGCATCGATCTCTGGTGAATTAACGCCATGACCAGCATGCCAAGTTTTCCCGATACGTGATGTCGAGAAGTACTCTTGATAAGCCAAGATTGGGTTAGTCGCAACCATTGACCAGTTGATAGACATTGTGTATTTACTGTCTTTCAAGTTGCTATCATAGACAGACCAGTCAACCGTTTTGATATTCGCTTTTACACCAACCTCTTCGTAGTACTCAGATACCATCTGAACAACTTGAATCCAGTCAGTCCAACCCGCAACGACTTCAATGTCGAACTCAAATGCTTCGCCATTTTTCTTTTCACGGAATCCATCCCCGTCTTTATCGACTAGACCAACTTCGTCAAGTAAAGCTTTCGCCTTTTCAGCGTCGTACTGTGTCAGATCCGCGTATTTAGCAGATACAGCTTTGTCGATATGCGTTTCGTAAAGCTCAGCAATACCACCAGCATTGTAGTTAGGCGTTGGGTAGCCGTAAGCTGCAATATCGACGATAGTTTCACGGTCAAGTGCCATAGATAATGCTTGGCGAACGCGAAGATCATCAAAAGGCGCTTCTTTAGTATTTACGTAAAGATGAATCGCATCGTTAGCGGGGTACCAGAAATGATGGTTTTCTTTATCAACACCAACAAACGTTGACTCAACGTCAGCGATAAAGTTTGAACCCCAATCAATTTCACCTTTAATTAAGGCCGGTTGGATTTGAGAGTTATCATTGTAAGAACGGAAGTTCACACAATCTAGGTACGGGCGGTTCTCTAGGTAGTAATTAGGGTTTCGGCATAGCTCCATCTGTTGCGGCTTGATGTATTTAACCGTGGTCATTGGGCCACTACCTACTGGGTTCAAGTTGGTGAACGTTGTCAGCTCTTCAACTTTCGACCAAATATGCTTCGGTACAACGTGGTAACGCTCTAGGTTCCAAGCGAAAGTAGAATCCGCTTCCGCCAGTGAGAAGACAACCGTTCTCTCATCAGAAGCAGTAACTTCTTGCAGGTTACCCGCTGACCAAATACCTTTTTGGTCAAATGCTGGAGCGTCTTTAGTTAGCATAAAGCTAAATACAACGTCTTCTGCTGTTAGTTTAGTACCATCAGACCACTTCAGGTTTTCACGAAGCTTAAGAGTTAGTGTCTTAAGATCTTCTGAAAATTCAACTGATTCAGCTAATCGGTAATCAACATCACCCGTCATGTTGTTAAATACAACTAGAGGTTCAAACATCACACCATGAAGTAGGTCTTTAGTTGTGTACGGATTGAAGTTTTCAACAAAACCAGTATTGATAATCGGCACCGTTAGCGTACCGCCCTGCTTTACTTCATCTGCTTGTACAGATGCTCCAAATAAAGCTCCAATGGCGAGCGAAGCAATCAATGTTTTTTTGTGCATCACGTTGTCCTTTTTAATGATAACAATCAGAAAGAAAGCGCTTTCTTTTAACTTTAAAAAAAGGGGGTTCTTTAGTATTTACTATCGGTTACTCACCTCAAGAAACCGCTTTCTTTAGATGGATAATAAGCTGATTCTATGATTCTTCAACTTACAATTGAATGAAACGAACCATAGATCACAAATTTAAAACAGGCAGAGAGCGGATATATATAACAGTGCCATTCATCACATTAATTACCCAGATAATAATAAAATTCATATAAAACAGTAAATTAAAGAAAAAACAAAAGTAACCTCATCACGAATACTGATCATCTATTTTCTTGGTCATTTATTAGCTTATGCGCTTTCTCAAATAGTCTTTTCATCACCGCTCTCCATTTTCATAATCTCCGACTATCGATACTCCTCTCAAAAATCTAAGAAAGCGCTTTCTTAGATTTTGAACCTATGACAGCATATCAAGGTATAAAATATGAGTTAGCCTTTAGGACAGATATGTTTAACTTTTGGAATGGCAATAAATCAAATAAAAGACAGCACTACGAATTCGAACTGATCCGCAGCTTATTGAATTGGAATTCAAATGAATCTGTTGTCGTTCACGACGACAAGACCGATTTTCCGAGAGCAGAGGATGAGGGGAATATATTCAACAAGGATTATGACGTACTCGTTACAGTCGCAGGGAACAAAAAATTTGCAAACAAACCTTTAATCAAGCTCAACTCTCCAATTTGCAAAGGATTACTTGGGCACCGTATTTTAGTCGTTAGGGAACAAGATCAACCTACATTTCAGCATATCCATAGTGATCAATTGAAATCACTGACGGCTGGAATTCCGGCGACATGGGCTGACGCTGAGCTGTTTAGATCAAATGGATATCGAGTACTAGAGCAAGGAACGTTACCAGAGGTTCTTAAACTTCTCTCAAATAAAAAATGTGATTATGTGTCACTCGGCGCCAACGAAGTAGAAAGTATATACCAAGAACACGCAAGCTTGCTGGAAGGGCTAATGATAGAAGAAAGCACCTTGCTTTATTACCCTCTTCCTTTGGTCTTTTATGTACACCCAGACAAAGTGCAATTTGCGCAATTATTGGATGATAAGCTTCAAGATTTCATATTCAGTGGTGAGTTTGATTCACTGTTTAACCAGCATTTTGGAAATGTGGTGAGCTCAACTAGACTAGAAAGCCGTAAGATCATTAACCTCACCAATCCAGAGTTGCCTGACGAGTTTGGAGCATTTCAATCTCAATTCGCCTCATAAACATAAATGGTAATGATAATAGAGCCCTAACTTGCCCTAAACCCATCGAAAAGTTACGAAAACAACACAATGACCCTCGAAACGATCTTAATCTAGGGTCATTGAGCCAGAGTAGAGGCTACATTATTAACTACGTACATTTATAGATAACGATGAATACTCAAGTCATCTGTTTTGATATCACTTGAAGAACCACTGACTACGCTTGCCAAGATCTTTCCTGATCCACACGCCATAGTCCAACCCAAGGTTCCGTGCCCCGTATTAGTGAACAAATTCTTGATTGGAGTTTTTCCGATAATAGGTGTGCCATCTGGCGTCATTGGTCGTAGTCCTGTCCAATACTCTGCCTTAGAAAAATCCCCGGCTTGAGGAAAGAGGTCTTTGATCACCATATCAATCGTGGCTTTACGTTTTTCAGGAATGAGATAATCAAAACCAGCAAGCTCTGCCGTACCCGCAATACGAATGCGGTCATCAAAACGAGTCATCGCCACTTTGTAGGTTTCATCCATCACGGTAGAGGTCGGTGATTTATCAGCATTCACGATAGGCAATGTCAGCGAATACCCTTTGACTGGATAGACAGGAATAGACAGGTCTACTTGCTTCAACAGATCACGAGAATAACTGCCAGACGCGACTACGTAAGCGTCCGCTTTGAAGTCACCTTGAGTCGTGGTAATACTTTCAATGGTTTGATTCTGATGATTGAGCTTGACCACTTCAGTATCAAACACGAACCTAACACCGAGTTGCTTGGCTTTCTCAGTTAAGGTTAAACAGAATTGATGGCAATCACCGGTTTCATCATCTGGTAAATACAGGCCACCTACGAGCTTATCTTTCACGTCTGATAAACCAGGTTCGATGGATAGGCACTGCTCAACATCAAACAACGAGTGCTCAATTCCACTTTCTTTAAGCAGCTTCATATCTTGCTGAATGAAATCCAATTGCTTCTCGCTTCGAAACACTTGCAACGTCCCTTTCTGTCTGCCCTCATAAGCCAGTTCTTCACTGGTTCTCAGGTGAGTCAGACAATCACGACTGTAATTTGCGATTCTCAGCATGCGCGATTTATTCTGTGCGTATTTGGCTTCATTGCAGTTGGCGAGCATCTTAGACGCCCAAGAAACCAATTCAGGAGAAAGTGACGGTTTCACTTTTAATGGCGCATGTTCTTGGGTGAGCCACTTCATCGCTTTTAAAGGGATACCGGGGGCGGCCCATGGGGAGGAGTAGCCGTAAGAGATTTGGCCAGCATTCGCAAAACTGGTTTCCTTACCACTGCTATCTTGACGATCGATAACCGTCACCGAGTGACCTTCTTTCGCCAGGTACCAAGCACTAGTCAACCCAATAACACCGCTGCCAATTACAATAACTTCCATTCTCTTCCCCTAATACCTGACAAAGCTAAAACCTGTCGAACACAGCTGTCAGTCTAAAACTCGTTTCGTTAATGCTTTGTAACTTATTCCGCATATGTTGACTTAACAATAGAGTTAGCGTTGACAAAAACTCAATTCTACTTAAAAACGAATTCGGCAGTTTGGAACTGTGACATTGGCGGTATTTGGGAGCTTGGGAGCTTGGGAGCTTGGGAGGGATCGTTACATAAATCTACTATGCCTAGATATTGTAAGCGTCATGACTCAAGAAAGTGGCGTTTTCAAGTAAGAAATCTAACAAGGTTTCGGCCTGTAGCGTGAGTGCGCGGCCTTTCAAAGATTGAACCTTAACGGTTGCCTTCGATAAGATATCCAACTCGGTCGCAACCACTTCAATCTGTCCGGACTTTATCTCATCGATCACGGTGAGTTTGGGCATAAAGGTTACACCCAAACCTGCTGAAACAAAGTTAGTCAGTGCGGTCACCGAGTTAGTTTGAAGCTTTGGCTGCAAGGTAAGATGGGAAATTTGTTCGGCCTGCTTTACCAGCCTCCCCATGCCGGTCGAGTTATCGATCAAGGCGAGAGAAGCATCTTTAATATCTCGTAGTGTCACAGGTGCACTTTTCAGCGTAAGGAAGTGTCCTTTCGGAGCAATCAATTCGAGTGGATGGCTGCGTTCAACGTGGGAGTGCAGTTTAGGATGTGGAGCAGAAGCATAGGTTATCGCAAAATCTATCTGTTGATCTTCCAACATCTTGACAGCGTCCAATGCCCCAGCAATCTCAATAGAAAGGTTGATATCAGGATAACGAGTCATGAAGGTTTGCATCGGCTTTGACACCAGGTTGGTAATGAACCCTTCACCGATGGCAATGCTGACATTGCCTCCTTTGAGGTTTTTAAGCTTGGTTAGTCGAGCAAGTACTGCGGCCTCTCCACGAACAATGGAACAGTAGTAATTCAGCAGTTCATTACCCGCTTCGGTTAACAGTGATTGGCGGTTATTGCGCTCCCATACTTTCATTTCCGCTTGCGCTTCTAACTGTGTCAGCATTCTACTCATCGCGGCAGGGTCAACGTTCATCATCTTAGATGCCTTACGTAACGACCCGTATTTCGATAAAGCATTAAGGTATTCCAGCGCGCGGATATTAAAGTGGTGCATTCAACTTCCTTGTGATTCAACTGACACTGATTCAAGCGTCTCATAAAGTTGCTACGAACATGTATCCCAATTTATCAAGATCGCGTTTGCACTTACTAACTTGTGCACCGAGTCACTTCAAGCCTGCACATCAACCGTTGATACACGTTGTACCGTTTGTTCTAGACACAACACTAATTCTATCAAACTGATTTCAAGGTACCCGGTATTGTCAGCAAACCGTTTAAACGCTGAGTACTAGACTCGGTCGAATCAAATCATAGATGTAATCTAGTTCATTACTTTTCTGAAACTTGCTGTTGATGATGCCACCAGCCATGTGAGAATGCCCACCTCCAAAGCCAATCCCTTTATCGTTCAGTGCTCTTTTAACTATATTGGCGACATTGTTATTGGAGCACTCTGAACGAAGAGAAATAAAGGTTTTCTCATGACTCCTAGCAGTGAGGACGACGATATCAAGCTCATCAACACTTAATAGAAAATCTCCTAATACACCGAGCATATTTTTAGGACAACCTTCAGGAAGCACCGCAAATGCTGCATTTTTTTCACGGCGTAAGTTAGTCAACATTGAATTGAAAAGTTGCAATTCGTGGAACTCGACCTGATTACGACAAATCTTGTTGACCATGGCATTGTCTGCCCTCTCTTGAAGGTACAGCAGTGCTTTCAGATCAGCCGCTCCTACAGCCCGAGTAAAGTTAGCGGTATCAAAGCTCAAACCGACCAATAGTGCTGTTGCAATTTTTTGTGGCATCGGCAAAGAAAAATAGCGGTAATACTCAACCATCATGGTTGCTGTTGCGCCATAATTTGCTCGCACATCTGAGTACCATACAAAATCAGGTACTTTGACTTGGTGATGATCAATCACTGCGACTTCTAAACCTGGAACATCGGTAACGTTCTTTTCACCAATACAGCCATCAACAACAATGATCTTGTCGTCAGGCTGTAGCTTCAAGTCTTTTGGTTCATAGATTGGAATCTCCAACCAATCAATTAGGTTCCTAAGGGACACTCTATCGATGTAGCCATGGAAGGTAATAAATGTTTGAAATCCTTCCTTTTTTAATAGGTAAGCTAGAGCGTACGCCGAAGACAATGCATCATGGTCAGGGAAGTCATGAGCTTGGACAATGATTCGTTTATTGCCTTTGAGTCTTTCTAGAAACGTATCGAATTTTGAATTTGCCATAATCCAACTGCTGATAAAGCTCTAGCTTTGTAAGAAGCCAGAGCTAATGTGTTAATGGTTAACTCTTATGAATCAAACGGTACTCTGCACTCGATAAAATCGCTTCTTCAAGCGCATCGACACCTAACGTACTGTAACCATAAAAGTTTGGTTTGGCGCTCAATCGCAAAGACTGTACGCTCGTTACGACATCTTCATCCATCGTTAATGAGTCAACGACGGCGGCAAGCAAATTTCTATTACCTTTGGTCATTGGCGCAATAAATTCACTAACGCCACTAATTGAAGAATAGAGATAGCCGAATTCCCCACCGTTATTTTCTTCAATGTAATAATTACCAGTTCTAGCGAACGACGCTCGAATTTCATTAACACTTTCAATGGTATTAAAAGGCTGATTGAAAAACTCTACACCACCTGCATGTTCTCGTGTTTCAGGCACAAAACCTTGATCAGGAAAGACGAGGTAAGCGACAATAGCGTTATCTCGGGTAATTGCAGAAAGAATGAAGTTATCGTCTTGGTAATACTTAATGACGTCATTCGTTGAAGCGCGTTTGATATAGACAGGCGCACCAAAAGTTTGATCTAAAGCTTCAGCGGATGAACGAATATATATTCTCTCTAGCTTTCTATGAGATGGAATATCTGTCATTTGAGAAAGACCAAAGTCGAACATCTTTTCCAATGCATCAAAGCTGTCATTAAAGCCACCCAAAGCAATAGAAATAACCGATACCAAACCAATGGTACGAGCTAGACCGCCTTTCTTTTGCTCTTCTAACAGAGACTCTTGTGTCTCTTGCAGTTCTTGTAATTCGTCTTGAATATCTTTAGAAATATCAGCACTCTGTTCTTCAGACATTTTTAACCTTTAATCTCATCAATTGTATCCATCAATGCATCTTTGCCATCTTCAGCACGTTCCTGCACTCGCTCAAAAGCATCGGTGTCCATGATATCTTCAATTTCGTCGCTGTAATTAAGGCCTAGGTAAATACCAATAGCGATGAAAAATAAAGCAAAAATCTTAAACATATTTAATCTCACCTCTTCAAAAGTTTTACTTATATAATGCGATACGACTGTTCACTTTCTTCAAATAGTTTTTGGTTTCATCGTATGGCAACTTCGCAACTAGGTGGTTGTACACCTCTTCTGGAGTCATTTTGTTGATCACTTTGGATGCTTTGCCGATACTCGTTGAGCGATCTTTGTTGAATGCCCGGGCAACGTTACCAGCGCCAGTGTTATAAGCCGCAATCACACAGTATAAACGACTTTCATCATTCTCAATCTTACGCAGATACTTACTATTTAGGATATCCAAATAAGCGGTACCGGTTTCAACATTGATGACAGGCTGATACAAGTCCGAAACCTTCATTGGCGCATCGATATTGCGAACTTGTTTGTTCACGTCATGCCCCGCACTGGTTGGTACCACTTGCATCAAACCAAACGCCGGTACGTGTGATTTAGCATCAGGGCGAAAAGCGGATTCAGAATGCATAATTGCCATAATCAGTGCTGCATCTATTTCCCAGTTTTTACTTTCTTTCTCAGCTAAAGCACTGTATTTGCTTGCGCGCGCTTTTAAGCTGTTTTCAGGAAGTTTAACTTTGTAGGTGACCACCTTTTTAGGTTTCACTGGCGTAGCAGCCACTTCCACTACAGGCTGAGGTTTCACAGCGTGAGTTTCAGGTGCTTTTTCAGCTGCGCCCTCTACGGTCATTTGAACCACTTTCGAAGGTTGCTTTGGTTCTGCAACTGGCTCTGATTTCACGACTTCCTTAGGGGATTCTACTTTTTCAACCAGTTCAACGATTTCAACCTGAGGTTCTAGTCGTGTTACTTCAATTCCGTGTTTAGCACGCATTTCATCGTACAGCTTAGTCTGTGCTGCAATACGCTGTTGCGCTTTGCTCAGGAGTGCCAGTTTTTTGTTGTGAGCACGCTGATAAATGAATGAATCCGGAATGCCCGTGTTTGATTGAATAAGACGCTCAGCTTGAACATCAAGCTCATTCATTTGACTTTGCGTCTGTTCGATTACAAAGTCCTTTTCTTGTTGCTCTTTTTCCCAAGAGTACAAAACCTCGTGGTCTTGAGCTTTCAAGTCTGATAGCTCTACCACTTGCCCTGCAACTTCCACCGGGATTCCCTTTACAAGATCATCAATCTCTTCTGCACTGCTGTCTTTATCAACTAAAACAGAAACGGTCGCCGTATTATTTTCATAATCCACAGCGGTTTTAACTTGATCACCTTGGGAGTATTCAACTTGTGTGGTTTGAGAAGAAACCTCCCCTTCACCCCACGTTTTAATAAGGTCTGTACGACGTTCATCAAGCTGATTGGTGTATTCGTCGCGCCATTGTTCATACTCATCCAAATACGCATTTACATAAGCATGGAACTCTTTGAGCCTTTCTTCTTGGGATTGACTGGCATTAACCACTGCATTGTTTAACTGCTGTTTCTGGTTATCTGACACCGCAAGCGTAGGGAAACTAATTGCCATAGAGATTGCTATCGCTAACCCTGTTTTGGTGATCGTTTTATACATAACTAACTCCGAGATTGCATTGTCTCGTCCTAAAATACATAGAAACAAAAGGCCACTCAATCGGCGGCCTTGTCACTTTAACTAATCGTCATACCACGATTATTTTTTCAAAGCATCGAATGCCGCTGCAAGATCTGTAGCTGCTTTCTCGTTGTTGAATTGATCCCAAAGTGCAGAATCTTCACCACCGACTTCGTCGATAACCTTATTCATGTTCGCATCATAAGCCGCTTGGTCCATGCCAACTAGAACGTACAAGCCACCAGTAGGGCTAGCTTGACTTACAATGACACGGCTGTTTGTGAGCGTTTTGTTCACTACGGACTTAGTGATATTTTCAAACGTCTCTTTAACTTCTTCTGTTACTAACGTTAAACCTTCAGCAGAAGAGGTTGATGTTACGCCCTCTGTCGCAGCTTGGAATAAGTTGCTTACGTCAGTTTCGAATTCAGCAGCAAGGTTTACACGCGCATCATTTACAGCAATCTTGCGCATAACACTCATACCCGCAGCGCTTTTCTTCGCGTATCCCTTAGCCGCAGTAGCAATGTCAGTAGGAATCACATCACAGATCCAGCCCGGAGCAGATACAGTAGGTGCATCTGGGAAAGTACAAGGCGCAAAGTTTTGAGTTTCTTTAACGGTCGCGTTATTGCTCTGACAGCCCGCTAGAGCTGCTACTAGCGATGTTGCAATAAGTAATTTTTTCATAAATTAAATTCCAGAATTTTTAAGTGTGCATTCCAAATCTTTCCAATCACATGTTTCTGGAATCATTTTACCCGTAGTACCCTTTTTCATCTTAAGCGAGGTTTCTTCTTCAATCACAACCCATGAATATTTATCAGTGACTGCGTTTATTTCATTGTTTACTACGTAACCTTCGCCGATTGGATAAATTTCAGTCTCGCCTTCCATCGATTTCATCGCATTCGAAAATTGAATGTCCGTACCCGGTTTAATTTTCTTTTGCTTACCCATAGCGATGCGTACTTGAGTACCAGCAGCACATTGGCGCATCTCTAAAACCGGTGCACTTGCCGCTAGCATTTTGCTTAGTTCACTAGAGTGCTCTACAGCTTCTGCTGCAGCTTTCGCCGCCATTGAACCGTAGCCTGATTCGCTAACCGGACAACGAGAGTTATTTGTTTCTGATGATGAGTAGTAATCGCCTTCAAGCTTAATACGCTTCATTACTTCCATGCTTGGTAGAGCTACAACTTTTGCAATCGCCTCTACATCAAAGTCATAACTACATGACGCTGGAATTTCTTTCGTTTCACCGTCTTTATTTTCGTAGGTGTCACGTTCACTGAATTTTGTTGAAAGATCAGCACGAGTAATCTCTGTGATAACAGCGTAGTCAGCGATTGGTACGCCTTTGCTGCTTAGACGGCCACTTTGTTCAGCTAGCTTGATCTCACCTTTTACTTTGTTGGCAATTTTACGGTCAACAAGGTTTGCGCCTGTTTCATCAATCTGTGTTTCCAATGCATTTCGCATTGCCGCCTGCATCTTTTTCGATGCTGAGTTCTTAAACTCAAGGTCTACAGGAAGAACAACCACCTTAGTATCGTCTGAAGAAGGCAACTGAATGTCAGCGGCTTCAATTTCTACGCGCGTATCAGGGGTACATACTTCACTCACTGAAGCACAACCAGACAAAGTTGCCAGTACTGCGCTAGCCATTAACGTTTTCTTTAACATTTATTCGCTCCGAACATGTTCGTTTTATTTTATTTTTCTAGAATCTGGAGTTTGCTATTTGATTAAACCTAGCGCTGCCCAAATCCCTTTTTCTTTTACTTGCTCATCGAAATGGCGAGCAGCCCCTTCGTCGGCATATTTGTAGTTAGTGACAGAATTACCCGTAGAAATAATTTCACTGCGAGATACTGTTTTCGAATTCATGTTGACAACTTTGATATTCGAAACCAGTGTTGAAATAAATGCATCACCTACTTTATTTCTTCGTCGCTCTGAATCCACCTTCAGAATATGTGTTTGGTTCTTTTTCTTAGATGTCGATGTGGCAATATTAAATACAGAAAGTTGGTTGCCTAATAACTGGACGGCCTTACTCGACTCTCGATCAGACGAAAGGCGAATATTGATCTCACTGCTTACTTTTTGATGAGTAACAACCAGTTGTTCAATTGAACTGATGTCAGCTTGATAGGTCGGTTTTAAAGGCGACAACATCGCAATACGCACTGATGCATCCTGCTGCGTTTGATATGCGTTACGGTTATCCAGCCACCAAAGCAGTTTATCTTGATGTTTTAGGGCTGCGATTTCTCTCTGTGCTTTGCGGTTAATATCTTGAATTTCACGTATTAACTGCTGAGTCACTAAATTCTTCTTTATTTTAACTTCGACAAATGCCCCGAGAGCGTTCTCTTCCATCTGTACATATTCAATACCATTAAGGGTCAATGATTCGGTTTTCGTATTTACTTTGTTGTCTACTAAGCTATTTGAAAACCCGGTACCATTCGTGTCACGCGCGGTTTCACGCATATAAAAAGAAGATTCAACTTGAGTCCAAAGCTTCTCATTAATATTGTTCACTGCAATTTTTTTTGCGTGAGACAGAGTTCTTGCCTGTGCCACCGCATAGATATACTCGTTAGTATCTGCTTGAGGTTTCGAATACCAAGTTGGCTTAGTTGACTGACAGCCAGTGGTAAAAGCGATCCCAAAAAACACAAAAAGTACAAGGATTTTTTTTATATTTGTAAACATATGGCATCAAGGTCTAATAAATTTGCCGGCATGTTATATCTTCATTTAATAACATTCAAATTACCACACCAGCAGAATGGTTAATTTTCGATCAAAAATTTATGATGTTAATTTTTTCTCTGTTCAATTAACACTCACCAAGAAACGCAAATGACAAAAGCAACAATATAACCAACTGTTTAAATTGACTTAATCTTTTAAGCAGAAAACAAAAAAACCGTAAAATTTAATTTATTATATTTTTTATAAGTGTGATAAAAATCATAATAAGTAGATGTACGGTTGAAAAATAAACTATTTCAACGCCCATCACAAAGAAACCATAACAATAAACTAATTGAAATTTTTATACTAAAACTTAATTTGTGTTTATTAGTTACACTAAAAACAATCAAAGTTTTTAATTAATTTAGAATAAAAAACAAAAATCGAAGATATTATAAATATGATCGTAAGAGATTTTTCTCACGAAAAGTCAACCTTATTTATAATATTACAACTACAAAAAAGAATAGAGAGGAAGAAGCGGTCAGCATGAAAATATAAGGTTTAATAAATACGATATTCTCAAAAATTAGTAGACAAAAGATACAGATTGATAGAAAAATATGGCGTATTTTTGAGCTAGTCACCCAAGAATCAAAGCGCTCACTCAATCGAGCAAGCTACTGAGAGTTGTCTCTAGTTAATGACAAGAAAGTACTAGGAAGTCACTACAGACCAACAAAGAAACTGATCACTAGCGCGTTGATCAAATCCACAAAGAATCCACACACTAATGGCACCACAATGAATGCTTGTGGGCTTGCGCCATAGCGGTGAGTTACCGCGGTCATGTTAACAATTGCAGTTGCTGTCGAGCCAAGAGTGATACCACCGAAGCCTGAACATATCACCACAGAGTCATAGTTTCGTCCCATTAGGTAATAAACGACGAATATCGTAAACAGCAGTGAAAGCAGGATCTGGATACTCATGACAACAGAGATATAGCCAAACAGTCCATCGAGATCCCAGATACGCAGCCCCATCAAGGCCATGGTCAAGAACATACCTAAACAGATGTCAGAGATCATCGCTAAGCCTTTGCGGCCTTGAGCAATTTTCTCTTGTGTACGGCGCTTCTTGAACAATGCTCGACCAATATTTCCTATGAGGATACCGGCAATTAAGCAGCTTACGAATAACGGCAGTTTTAAGCCCATCGAATCGATAACTTCGCTCAAGCTGTAACCGAGCATCAGCGTTAAGTTGAGAATCAACCACGCCCACAAGACACCGTAATGGCTCAATTCAGTGCGTGTTTCGCTTTCTTGGTACGCACCAACTGTCACTTCTTCTTCATTGGATGGGCTCACTTTGTGCTTGTTTAGTAGGTAGTTGGCAATTGGACCACCAATCACACACGCAGCAATTAAACCAACCGTATTTGATGCCACACCTAGCTCTAGCGCGTTAGCGATACCAAACTCTTCCACAAACATTGGCGCCCACGCTAACGTTGTACCTACGCCACCGATTAAGCTAACAGAGCCCGATAACAAACCAGCTTTAGGATCCATTCCAAAGCCAGAAGCTACAGCCATCCCGACCACGTTTTGCAGAACGATAAAGACGGCAGCAAGAAACAATAGAATGAACAACGGACGCCCACCCTTAATCAGTGTCTTAATATCCGCTTGGAGTCCGATACCAGCAAAAAAGTAGAGAAGTAAAA
The DNA here is from genome assembly GCF_057786005.1 of Vibrio sp. QJM3NY_26. Taxonomy (NCBI): domain Bacteria; kingdom Pseudomonadati; phylum Pseudomonadota; class Gammaproteobacteria; order Vibrionales; family Vibrionaceae; genus Vibrio; species Vibrio sp. QJM3NY_26. The sequence goes on from NZ_CM173515.1 coordinate 2,228,173, forward strand.
AGTCTCTGACATCTAGGCTAAAGGTGATTTGGATTTCAAAAATATAGTAAAGCGCCGCTACGGTCGCAGCACAAACAAAGCCACCAATCACAGGCTCTGGTAGTGAATACTTTCTTAATACTTCAGATCGTTCAATCAAACCTTTACCGATAAACAGTAATGAAATCGCGATAGTAAAAGAGAGCATTGGAGAAACTAGGGTTTCTGTCATGGAGTAATGGATTCCTAATAGTTAGATTATTAATAATATTTCGTACTATTAATAATCTAGATTCATGCCAAAAGATCAAGCGTTTATCGATGATAAAAACACCAAATATGGTTCAATCTGCGACGGCATTGATAGAGGAAATAACTATAAAGAAATGATTAAAGGAACTGATACTAGGGATGGATGTAGATGACGTGAAATATAGGGGCTCTAAAACGAGAAAACCCCAGCATTTCTGCTAGGGTTTTGAATAGTGGTGGAAGGATGGGGATTTGAACCCCAGATACGCTATAAACGTATACTCGCTTTCCAGGCGAGCGCCTTAAGCCACTCAGCCATCCTTCCACAGATTGTGTGTTGAGCTTGTCACTCAACGAGGCGCTACTTTATTGATTCTACTTGCTTTGGTCAAGGGGCATTGTCAAAAAAAGTGCCTTTTTCAGTTTGTTCGATTACAAATTAACTCATTAGATCAAAAACAAACCAAATTTCATTCTTTCGCTGCACTTACGCTTGTTGCTTTTCTTATGCTTGTTGATAGTAGCCCGGAACTCGAAACCATTTACGGCACATATCTAAGAAGTAACCGTACAGCACGCCCATACCGCATGAGATCACAGCGTTACTGGTTACAGCCGTAACGATCTGGTCGCTTGAAGCACCAACCGCCAATAAAATACCGGCATACACAGGTGACTGGAACAACACGTAAGCTAAAAGGTCAGAAATATTCTTCATCAACGAACTTTGTGAAAGCTTTGCACCATTACGCAAGAACCAATCACGAAAAACACCATAAGGCCAAGCGATAGCAATGTTTACTGGGATAGATAACGTTCGAGAAGCGAGAGACTGCTCAAATGTCATACCAGAAATAAACACTTCTACGATCATGCCTGAAATAAAACAGAAAACGACCATAGCAAATGTATCCGCAGCTGCGTTTCGAATACAAAATGGACCACGAGACTTCATTGACGTTAAACCTAAAATATATCACTGCCTATTGAGTGAATTAGCAACATATAAACAAGGTGTATTTACACCCTACCAGATAATGTCGCTATTAAACCATAAGATTAGCAGTCATACATTTCAAATTAGAAATCAAGTTGTAAATTAACAACCAAAAACCACTTAAAAAGCAGTCACTTTCACCAAAAAATCACACCAAGGTCAAATAATAGACAATTCGTTATTTACTTTCTGTAATTAAACAACATCTAGGCCGTAGGTAAATTTACAGTAATGATATTGATGACATCTTGTGTAGGTGGTACTCCTAAAGAAACCTGCTCTAGCGCTTTATCGACTTGTTCAGTAAGTTCAGCGTTGTTCATAGGTTCAACGTGGACACGTAGGCTCTCTAGTGCAAATTGAATCAGTTCTAGGTTGTTGTCTTCTAGCGCCACATACAGCGTCACTAACAGCTCTTCGGTGTTATCTTTATTTCGCAGATCAGGTTTAGGCAGTGACTCACTTTTACTTTTCGAGTTGTGTTTTTTTACATCCTGGCTTTCGAGAGCATCCGCTTTTACTTCATGGTATTGGTAAAGCTTATTTGAATAGCGGAACAACGCGTCATCCAGTTCACGCTCATCAATCGGCTTAGCGATAATGTAGTCCACCCCCGCCCCGAGCATACGTTCGCGAGTCTCTTTAAAGACATCAGCCGTACAACCAAATACCAGTACCGATGACACATCACCTATCAAAGCACGAATCGCAGTGGTTGATTCAACGCCATCCATCACAGGCATATGGTTATCCATGAGTACCAAATCAAAGCGCTCGGCAACCACTGCTTGTATTGCAAGTTCACCATTTTCGACGCTCTTACAAGTGAAACCTTTGCTGCTCATGAAGGTTTCAATGATCACCGTATTCGTTCGGTTATCCTCGACAATCAATACTTTTAAGCCTGAGTAGTCCAACTTCTTATGTGGCAAACTCTCTATCTCACCAGGCTGACATGGTTGAATCTTCAATCGAACATCAAAGCTCGTGCCTATCCCTTCTTCACTGGTAACGGTAATACTGCCATCCATCAATTGGGCAATTTTCTTCACTATCGCTAAGCCAAGGCCTGTACCGCCAAAACGTCTTGTGGTCGAAGACTCCGCTTGTTCAAATGGTTTAAAAATACGCTTTTGAGCTTCTTTAGAGATACCAATTCCGGTGTCGCGAACTCGAATACTAAGATAGGTGTCACTCCCCTCTACGACTTCTTTCAGGTACACCTCGACAAAGCCTCTGGAAGTAAACTTCACCGCGTTGTTCAATAGATTAAACAAGATTTGTCGTAGACGTGCTTTATCTGAGAAGTACCAACGACCAGAAGGCACCTCAGAGTACACTTTGAATTGCAGCCCTTTCTCGGAAGAGAGTGTGTAGTAGACACTGTTGATACTGCCGATGATCGAATCGAGTGGGAAGCGAGTCTCATCAAGATCCAGCCTTCCCTGCTCGATCTTCGAAAAGTCTAAGATCTCGTTGAGTAAGGTCATCATGTGATCACCGGACTCATACAAACTCTTGAGATGCTTCTCTTGTTCAGAATTTAGAGGCGTTTTTAATAGGATCTGAGCAGTACCCAATACCCCATTCATAGGGGTGCGAATTTCATGTGACAGGGTCGCAAGAAAAGCAGTTTTAGCATTGGTGGATGCCTGAGCTTTAACCTTTTCCGCTTCAAGATAAATGGTCTTTTCGTTGAAGGTTTTAATCAAATGACCGATTTCGTCATCACTTGAGTAGTCAACATCGATGATTTCGCCTGCTTTCGAGCTATCTACCTGTGCGGCAATCGTTGTAATTGGGCCAATCAAATAACGGTTCAATAAGTAGTAACCCGCCATCACACAAAGTAGTAATAGCGGAACAATACCGCCCTCAATACTCATCACCTGACGAAATACTTCGTCTGCTACACGTGACTTAGAATTAACCACATCCACTTGCCAACCGAAATCACCAAATTGATTGCTACTGATGTAGATCCGTTCAACGAGATTGAAGTTATGCGAAACCAACACTTGATTGAGTTTATCTCTGAGCATAATGCCAAGATTGTATTCTTCGGCGTGGTTCTTGATAAAGCCTAGCAACTCTTCAAGCGAGAGATCCACCGTCGCAACGCCAGCAAAAATGCCGTCGTAATAATAAGGCGATGAAGCAGTAATCATTCGAACGTGTGTGTATGGGTCGATATACACATCGCTCCAAGAGATGGTTCCTTGTTTTTTGTTGACTACAGAGGTGTACCAATACTCTTCTTGATAAGGAACATTTTTAGGATTGTTGTAAGAAAACAGCTGATCAATTTTTCCATCGTCGGCTTTATTGAAAAAGTGGCTGTTAAGACGCTTTTTAGAGTCAAGCGCATAAGGTTCAGGCCAAATTCCGGCACTGACGATCGTATCGTCGCTCGCCGCCAACATCGACTTAAAGAGAGGAATAACATCATCAGTGTTGTGATGTGCTTGAGCAAAGCCAACTAGACTATCTACAAAGCCTTGAGAGCTGCTGAGTGGCTCTGTAATCAATGCGGATAAAAGTTGTGTACGCAAGTCGAGGTTTTGTTGTAATTTGGCGCGCACAGGGGATTCTACGACGTAATACGTCACACTACCGACAATAGCAATAAACATCGCAAGGTATAACCCAAGCGCTACCATACTTTTTTTCTTTAAAGACGACCGTATCTGCATAATTTTTTTATTGTTTTCTTTTCTGTTAAACCTAGTGTTTATCATCCATGACATCAAGCCTTTTTAGATTGAAGCTTGATTGGCACAAGTTCATTGGTACTATAAGCGCAAATATGTTCCCTTTTACGGTACCTCACTTTGACTTTACAAGATATTCTTGCGCTTCCAGAGTTGGAAGGAAAGCTAATCACAGAACACAAAACAATGGGTTTTGTCACTGCAATGGCAGCGGCACCTAATGTGTTAACCCCTCATGAGTGGCTGCCGTTCTTATGGGGTGGTGAAGAAGTCGCACCTTTTACGGATGGTGAGCAACTAGAGAGCTACATTGAAGTTATCATCACGCTTTGGAATAAAACACGTCCTGAGCTAATTGAAGGAACGTGGAGTTGGCCTGAAGCTTGCCAATTGGATGATGCAGAAGTGGTGAATACCGCTGCTCGCGATTTCTGTGAAGGCTTGCTTCAAGGATGGCAGATCGCCCGTGATGACTGGGAAACATTGATGCCTGAAGAGAGCGAAGACAACGCACTCGTGGGCGGCGTGTTACTTTCACTGAGTATGCTTTACGATCCAGAAACGTCAATTGCGACACTTGCAGAGCAAGGCATCGAAGGCCTAGAGCAATTTGAAGAGATCTTTAACGCTGTTCCTGTAATGCTTTGCGGATTAACGCAGCGTGGTATTGCACTGGCTGAAGCTCAATAAAAGTTAGCTTTATACTGACCCAAAAGGCCTCACAATGAGGCCTTTTTTCGTTTTTGGACGAGATTAAAATAGTAGCTCTAGAAGCCTTTCCAATCGAAGTCATCAATTCGCTCGTCGGCGATATAAAATAGTTTAGTACCGCTGCTGACAACTTGGTCTAGTTCTGGGTTAAGTTCAATACCACTCCCCGTATCAATCGCGATCAGCGTTGCTTTGTACTTCTCTTTAAACACAGAGAAAATAGGCGCAACGGTGACAGGCTCAGCATTTTCAGGGAAGTACGTTGAATACTGTGTCATGCCTCTTGTGGAACTTAATAGCTCTTGGTGAAGCGCACTAGAACCAGGGTCGACAGCAGCTTTAGCCAGCATTTCCGCACCAACAGCAGGAATACATTCTGAATTTGGACAATGCTTGTGTAGCAGATCGCTCAATGCTTCATCTTTAAAGTAAACCAAAAGGTGGGCCTTCGGGTTTCGGTTCGCACAGTAGAGCGCCGCAGATAAGGTGATGTCATCTTCCGGGTTATCAATCAGAATACAACTGGCTGACTCAATGCCCGTTTTCTCCATCTCTTTGCCATCAGTGTAGCTGTTTACTTTGACGAAATTGATTTCGCCGGGTAACGGGTTTTCGATATCTGAACGAGTACATAATACGATTGGTCGCTTGCCCGTTTCTTCATGCTGCAACATGCGAATGAGATGAATGGTTCTTTGCTCATTCCACCCAAGCATCAAAATATGGTTGTCCACTCTAACTCTCCTTTTTCCTAGCAAGCCTGCTCGCCAATATTCAACACCTTCGGTTGCAACCTTACCGAGCAAAGCTGCGAAAAGGCTCAGTCCACCTGGAATCACAAATAGAATAACGATCCACTGCCCCGCAGGCGTGGTCGGTGACAAATCACCATAACCTACTGTAGAAGCCGTCACCACCAAGTAGTAAGCAAATACGGTAACCGAACTGGTTAAATCTGTTTCACCCGCCAAATACAGCATCGACCACGATAGAACTATGTAGCCAAGAAAAGTGAACAGTAAGTTTTTGCCATTCAAAACAAAGATATTCGCTTTGATCCAACGTTTGAGTTGTAACCAGATTATCATTCGAGCCTCTAATCCTTCTATCTTAGTTTACATGCTAGAAAAAATACGCGATATCAACAAGATATATCATCAGAAAAAGATACATAAGAACAACATTGATATCGATAGCCAATATTCAGATACAAAAAAACCAGCACTCGGCTGGTTTTTTTCTTGATGGTGAAAGCAAAACAGTGAATAAACTGAACTGCTTATATCGTCACGACAACGAAATTAAGCGTTGCCTTTAACCTGTAGGTTAAGCTGTTCAGCAAAATCTAGCATGCGGTTCAATGGGATAAGAGACTTAACACGTAGTTCGTCAGAAACGAAAATTTCGTGTTGCTTGCCACCATGCTCAAGTGCGTTTTCAATCGCTTCAAGGCCGTTCATTGCCATCCAAGGACAGTGTGCGCAGCTACGACAAGTTGCACCAGCACCCGCTGTTGGGGCTTCAATCAGTTCTTTTTCAGGAACCAATTGCTGCATCTTGAAGAAGATACCTTTGTCAGTTGCGACAATCATCTGTGGATGAGGCAGCTCTTTCGCTTTCTTGATCAGTTGGCTTGTTGAGCCTACAGCATCAGCCAGTTCAACAACACTTGCTGGTGATTCTGGGTGAACCAAAATAGCCGCTTCCGGGTAGACCGATTTCATTTTCTTCAAAGCATCTGCTGAGAATTCATCATGAACGATACACTCACCTTGCCAAAGCAACATGTCAGCGCCAGTTTGATTTGCGATGTAAGAACCTAGGTGACGGTCTGGCCCCCAAATAATAGGTTTGCCTTCAGCGTCTAGGCTTTCAACAATTTCCAAAGCGATGCTCGACGTAACGACCCAATCTGCACGAGCTTTAACAGCCGCAGAGGTGTTCGCGTATACAACCACTGTGTGGTCGGGGTGAGCATCACAAAATTCTGTAAACTTATCCGCAGGACAGCCAAGATCAAGTGAACATTCAGCTTCAAGCGTTGGCATTAAAATGCGTTTTTCAGGGGTAAGGATCTTTGCAGATTCACCCATAAAACGAACACCAGCGATAATCAAAGTGCTTGCTGAATGACGGTTACCAAACTTAGCCATTTCTAATGAATCGCCAACGAAACCACCAGTTTCTTCTGCCAGAGCCTGAATTTCAGGATCGGTGTAGTAGTGTGCAATTAGAACTGCATCTTTTTCTTGAAGTAGTTTTTTGATGTTTGCGATGTGGGCCTGTTTCTGAGCGTCGCTCAATGGAACTGGCTTAGGCGGAAACGGGTAAACTGTATCGATTTTATCTAGTATATGACTCATTGCTCTTGCTCTACGCAACTTCTTCCGAGGATTAGAGTATTCTACACAGGACAGCGATGAGGATCAAAAAGGATTGGTTGCAAGTAGTGACTAGCTAATACTTAAAACGCATAAACAAGGCGATGTGTTGGCAGCATAAAGAAGATAAGTAGACACTAAACGGGAGTGATCAGGTATAAAAAAGAGGTACCTGAGCACCCCTATTTTGTTTTACAAGTGGGTTTTAGCCACTTTAGCCGAGGCACTGTTTGGGTACTCGGTAACGACTTGTTGGTAATATTTCTTAGCTTGCGCCGCATTGTTATTGCGTGCAGCTATGTCACCAAGCTTAACCAGTGCATCTGCTCGCTTATTTGAGTCTTTGTATGACACAACAGCGGCAAAGCTCTTCACGGCTTCTTTATCTTGCTTCTTAGCAAAATAAAGCTGACCTAACCAGTAGTGTGAGTTAGGTGTGAAGGTTGAATCTGGGAAGTCTTTTTGAAACTTTTGAAATGCTGCGATAGCACCCGTGTAGTCTCGTTGCTTTAGAATCATATCTACAGCATTTTGATAAGCGGTTTGCTCATCCACATCAGTACTGAACGTACCAGAAGCATCTTTAGAACCTTCGCTCGCTGCCACTGCTACCGTTGCTGTTCCTGCTGCTTTCACCTCGCCTCTTACACGATCCAGTTCAATGAACAGTTCACGTTGGCGCTCTAGCATTTGCTTCATATCGTAGCTGTTTCGTTCCAGCTCACCACGAAGTTCACTGATCTCCAGTGCCATGTCGTCGATTTGCTGTTGCATTTGAAGCTGAACGAGATTGCGATTTTGAAGCAGGCGCTCTAAACGCTCAATATCTGATTCGTTAGATGCAGACGCTGCTCGAGAGGAAGATGATGAATTGGTTGCGGTGCTATTGAGATCGGATACTGGAGCTGGTGCAGCGAACGTAGTGTTCGCTACACTTGCCAGTAACGAAAGCAAAATGACTCGCTTTGTGTTACTGAACATGAGGCAATTCCTCAATTATATAGTCTACTAAAATTAGTAAACTAGTACTGCGCGACGGTTTTTAGCGTACACATCTTCAGATTGACCTAGAAGAAGTGGCTTCTCTTCACCGTAGCTTACGATAGAGATTTGGTCTGCTTGAACACCTAGAGCTTGTAGGTATTTCGCTACAGCTTGTGCACGACGCTCGCCAAGTGCGATGTTGTACTCAGGAGTACCGCGTTCGTCAGCGTGACCTTCGATAGTAACGTTCATGTCAACGTTGTTGCTTAGGTAAGCTGCGTGAGCTGCTAGAATTTCTTCGTAGTCGCCAGCGATAGTAGAGTTATCGAATGCAAAGTAGATTGTTTGAGTTTCGCGTAGCGCTTGCTCTTTAAGCTCTTGCTCAGACAGTTGAGCGTTAGCATCAATTGGCGTTACAACAGTTGTGTCTACGTTGCCTTCTGAACCTGAAGTTGTTTGGTTGCTTTCAGTACCTGAAGTTGCAGATGTTGCTTCATCAGTTGAGCTACATGCCGTTACTGCCATCACTGGTAGTGCAATCATCAAGCCTTTAAGAACTTTGTTAAGTTGCATCTTTTTTTCCTTACGTTATCAAACTTAGTTTCTACAGCGACTAAGTGCTATAGATAGTTAATTGCCACAATAGTTAACACTATCAATAGCTAAAAGAATGTATCACTTTAACTAGAGGAACGGTGACCATGCAGGCGCTCTTACACGTCCGTTGGTTGCCGGTAATCTAGCTTTGAAACGGCCATCGATAGAAACCATCGATAGTACGTTTGTTTTGTTGTAAATAGAGCTATAGATAACCATACCCCCATTTGGTGCAATACTTGGAGATTCATCTAACAATGTCTTTGTTAGCACCTGAACCGCACCGGTTTCCAAATCTTGCTTAGCCAAGTTGAAGCCTGAATTACTGCGATTGACCATGATTAGGAATCGACCATCAGGGGTGATCTGGCCACCTAAGTTTTGGCTACCTTGCCAAGTAATACGAGAAGTCGAATTATTGGACAAATTTACATTATAAATCTGTGGTTTACCACCACGATCCGATGTGAAAATAAGAGACTTGCCATCTGGGTGCCAGAATGGTTCCGTGTTATTAGAACGGCCACGAGTAATTTGAGTCAGCTTACGGCTAGCAAGGTCAAGTGTGTACACCTGAAGGCTGCCTGTTTTAGACAATACCAATGCCAATGTTTTACCATCTGGCGAGAATCTTGGCGCACCATTATGACGAGGGTATGACGTTACTTTCTCACGCTCACCCGTGTAAATATTCATGATGAATATTTCAGCTTGGCCATTTTGGAAACTCACATAAGCAAGCTTTTTACCGTCTGGTGACCATGCCGGTGACATTAGTGGTTGCTTAGAACGAAGCACCAAGCGCTCGTTAAACCCATCGTAGTCAGCAACACGAAGTTGGTATGGGTATTTATCTTTGTCGTTCACTACCACATAAGAAATACGAGTTAAGAACGCACCTTTCTCGCCAGTCAGTTCTTCATAAACTAAATCAGAAATACGGTGTGCATACTCTCTCAAGCGTTTACCAGGAACTGTCGCTTTCTTATTGAACAACACGTGGTCTTTAGAAAGTACCAGTTGGCCCTCATCACTTAACGCACGGCTTTGTCCTTTGGTCAGTTGACCACGAACAATGTCAATCAACTGGTAGTTGACTACATATTGCCCTTCGGCATTTTTAGTGATGCTACCTGTTAGCAATGAATCAACGCCTAAGTTAGTCCAAGCATCAAAATCCACCTCACTTTCGCTGTAAGGCGTCTGTGGCATCTTGCTTGTTGCAACTGGGCTGAATTTACCACTGCGTTGTAAATCAGAAGCAATAACTGCTGATACATCGTGTGGCAATTGTTCTGCACCTTCCCAACGGAAAGGGACAATAGCGATAGGTCTTGCGGAGTTAATACCGTCTGTAATAACAATTTCTAATTTTGCAAAAGCAGAGCTAGAAAAAATACATGCCATAACAAACAGGCTCTTGAAAAAGTTACCTTTAAGCATAAGTTATCCATTTCTCATTATGGGATGAACCGAAAGTCAAAATCTCGGAATATTTGTTGTAATGATGAGTCTTGTGGAAAATCGAACTCTCTCGCTTTAACTGTAGCAGCCTGTGCTGCTGAGCAAAGCTGGCGATTTCCGCTAACTACCGAAACCCTTCTCACTACAGCTTTATTACCACCAGTTGGTGTCAACTGAATGTTAAGAACACACTCTTGACCACGGAAGGAGTCTTCCATCAAAAGGTTTCGTTGTACTGTTTGTTGATAAATTGATATATATCGAGCCTTTTCATCTTCTAAATGCTGGTTCAAAGCAGTGTTGTTATTGCTTTGTTCAGTCTCCAGTCCAGCAAAGATGTCGTTCAATGCTGCTTCTTGCTGTTTACGTTCTTTTTCAGCTCTTGCTGCAGCTTCTTTTGCTTTACGCGCTTTCTCCGCTGCGGCTGCCGCTTCTTTCTCTTTCGCTATACGTTGCTTTTCAGCACGTTCAGCGGCTTCTTTTTCTTTACGAGCTTTATCTGCAGCTTCTTTCGCGGCCTTTTCTTTTGCCACGCGTTCTTGTTCAGCTTTAGCTATCGCCACTTCTTTGGCTTTGCGCTCTTTTTCCGCTTTCACAACCGCTGCTTCTTTCAATTTACGATCAGCTTCTGCTTTAGCGGCTTTCTTTTGTTCTTGCTTTAAACGAGCCTCTTCAACTTTACGTTGTTTTTCATTTTCAACTCGACGCTTTTCCGCTTCGCGAGCGGCTTTCGCTTCTTTAGCTTGCTTTTCTTTCAGCTTTCGAATGTTCTCTTCTTCAGCTTTACGATTTTTTTCAAGTCGTTCGCTTTCACGTCTTAGTTTGTCTAGACGCTCTTGTTCTTTCTTACTCGCTGCTTCTCTTTGTTGACGAATCTGTTGAGCTTGTTGGCGAACCAACTGAGGATCAATCACCACAGCTTGAACCATCTGCCCAGTAGGCTTTGGTTCCGACATCGTGAAATCCGCCCCCCAAATAAGCGCAACGAATAAGATGACGTGCAGCCCAAGAGAGATAAGAAGCGGTGATCTAAAATTATTGGATTTCTTATTATTCGCTTTCATGAATGCTACGGAGCTATTCCCTTATATCCGTTAATAGGCCAACCTTTGGCACACCTGCACGGCTTAATTCATCAAGTAATAAAACCACTTCAGCGTAAGGCGTTGCGGCATCACCACCAACCGCCACTGGAGAGTTTGGCTTAAGAGACAGCTCGGCTTTCACTCGGACGATAATGTCTTCCATTGATAAGCCACGCTGTACTTCTTCGTTATTCACACTCAAACCAAGCTCACCGTCTTTGTTCACTTCAACGATAATAAAGCTCGCATTGTCGTCACCCAATAGATCTTGTGCAGACTGAGCCGTTGAAGCCTTAGGCAATTCAACGTCTACGCCTTGAGTAACGAATGGCGAAGTCACCATAAAAATAATCAGCAAAACAAGCATAACGTCGATGTAAGGTACAACGTTAATCTCTGCTGTCATTTTGCGTTTTTTAGGTTGGTATCCGGCCATCTATTATTCCCTGCCAGCCATCGCTTGACGGTGAAGAATACTGTGGAACTCTTCAGAGAAAGTCGCATAGTTGTGCTCTAGCTTACCGACTCGACTGCTAAAGCGGTTGTAAGCCATAACAGCAGGAATTGCTGCAAATAGGCCCATTGCTGTCGCGATCAGTGCTTCTGCAATGCCAGGAGCAACCATTGCTAATGTCGCTTGCTTCACTTCACCTAATGCGATGAATGAGTGCATGATGCCCCAAACCGTACCAAATAGGCCGATGTATGGACTGATAGAACCGACCGTTGCTAGGAAAGGTAAGTTGGTTTCTAGCTCGTCTACTTCACGGGCAACCGCTACGCGCATTGCACGGCCAGTACCTTCCATAATGAAGTCAGGAGATGTTGCATTCGATTTACGAAGGCGAGCAAACTCAGTAAAGCCTGCGTAGAAAATTTCTTCAGTACCAGAAAGCTCGTCTTTGCGCTTATTGCTCTCTTGGTACAGTTTTGCGAGATCAACGCCTGACCAGAACTTATCTTCAAATACGTCAGTTTGTTTAGAAGCTTGAGATAATACTTTACTTCTTTTTATGATCATTGCCCAAGAAACAACAGACATGCCCATAAGAATCAGCATGACCATCTTAACTAGTAAGCTAGCTTCTAATATTAGGCCTAAGATTGAGATTTCAGCAGTCACTATTCGTTAGCTCCGTGAGAATAAATGTTGGCATTGCTTTGGGTTTCATTTTTTGATTATCGATACATGCTACCTTAACCATTGCTTTACACAATGCCTTGCCATCAGGATTTACGATCTCTTGACAGAAGACCAAGGTAGCTCGCTTCAACTCGTAAATATTTGTAATGACTTGTAAAGAATCATCAAGTCGCGCACCTTGAATAAAATCAATGTCCATATGTCGGACTACAAAACCGATATTTTGTTCTAACAAGACTTGCTGAGAGACGCCAATTGAGCGCAACATCTCAGTTCGAGCGCGTTCGAAAAACTTAAGATAGTTTGAATGGTATACAACACCACCTGCATCGGTGTCTTCGTAATACACTGTCACTGGCCACGTAAATGGCTTAGATATTCCCTGCAATTTGATACCACAATCCAAAACGATAAAGATCTCACTATAACCTAACTCCTTATCATTAATAGTATATCGCTGTGAATTTTTTGATTTAATAGACGAAAAAAAAGGCCATCTGTATAAGATGACCTCTTTTTGGCTAAAAACCCAACAAGTATAAAGGTTCACGTCGTTATGAACCTAAATCTTCTGCCTTTTATAAAAGGCGCAACACCGTTAGGTAGAGCAAAATTGTGAGTGAAACGTATGGGCTAAACAGTAGCTGCCACATCCAAGCTCTAGGCTTAAATCCGATACCGTAAACCATGCTTGAGCACACTGCCCAAATGAACATTGGCCCGATGATCGCGTTAAAGCCACCGATGCTTGTCGCATACGCTTCAGGATCCCACATCACTAAACCAACATGCATGAAACCCAATACGAGGGATAAAGCTCTTAACAGAGTCTTATCCATTGGTTGATGCAGTTTAGCGATTTGCTCCGCGAGATTACTCACTGTCTTTATCCATCATTTCTGAATGCTCTAACCATAGAGCATTGATGATGCCGAATGCACATGCTAGAAGTACACCCAAAATCCATGCGAAATACCACATAAAATTTCTCCTAAGTTATTTAACTTCTAGCTTAGTAAGCTGAAACGTCGTTATCTTCGATGTGTTTCTTATCTAGACGACCGAACATTTTGTAGTATGTCCAAGTTGTGTAGCCAAGAATCACAGGAACCATTACCGCCGCAACTCCGGTCATAAGACCAAGCGTTAACTCACTCGCTGTTGAATCCCACATAGTCAAACTATGGCTAGGGTTCAGGCTTGATGGCATTACGAATGGGAACATTGCAAAACCAGCCGTTAAAATAACACCAGCGTTAGATAGGCTTGAGAACAAGAATGCGAAACCACCACGCTCAAAACGAGATGCAATCACAGCAAGCAGTGGCATTGCGACACCAAGGATCGGCGCAGCCCACATTGCTGGATACGTTTCGAAGTTTGTCATCCAAGCACCAACTTGAAGTGATACTTCTTTATTTAGTGGGTTTGAATCAGCAAACGTGTCCATCGTGCTTGTGATTACATAGCCTTCAATAGACTGAACCCAGAAGCCACCGATAACGAACAGAGCAATAGCAATTAGGCCAGTGATCTGAGCAACGTTACGAGCGCGGCTGTGCAGTTCTTCTGTTGTCTTCATTTGAAGCCATGTTGCACCTTGCATCACGAACAACATCAGAGCCAACACACCACAAAGCAATGCAAATGGGTTAAGCAGAGCAAAGAACGTACCATGGTACTTAGACATCATAAATTCGTTCAGATCAAATGGTACACCTTGTAGTAGGTTACCAAATGCCACACCGAAAATGATTGGTGGTACTGTGCCACTAAAGCAAAGTGCGTAGTCCCAAGTTTTACGCCATTTTGGATCTTCAATCTTAGAGCGGTAATCAAGAGCAAGTGGACGTAACCAAAGCGCTGCTAACGTCGCATACATCGCGAAGTAGAAACCAGAGAAAGACGTCGCGTAAACCAAAGGCCATGCAGCAAACAATGCACCACCCGCAGTGATAAGCCAAACTTGGTTGCCATCCCAGTGAGGGGCAATCGTGTTTAGCATAATACGACGTTCAGTGTCGCTCTTACCGATAACAGGAGAAAGGGCTGCAACACCCATATCGAAGCCATCAGTTACGGCGAAACCAACCAGTAGAACACCGATCAATACCCACCAAATAAGTCGTAAGCTTTCGTAATCAAACATAATATTCCCTCACTTATACTTCGACTGAACGGCTAACTTTGTCTTCAACAGAGTTATCGTTTTGTTCGAAGTGGTAACGGCCTGTCTTTAAGCTACTTGGACCTTTACGTGCGAATTTCAGCATTAGGTAAACTTCAGCAATCAAGAACACTGTGTACAGTGCAAGAATCGCGAATAGAGAAGTCCAAAGCTGTTCAATAGTCAGTGCTGATGCAGCCACATTAACCGGTAGGATTTCACCAACCGCCCATGGCTGACGACCAAACTCAGCAACGAACCAACCTGCTTCAATCGCAATCCAAGGTAGTGGGATTGAGAATAGCGCCGCTTTAAGTACCCATGGTTTCTGTTCGATCTTCTGACGACACGTTTGAACAAACGCCGCACCGAATACAAACAGCATGATGAAGCCACAAGCAACCATCAGACGGAATGACCAGAATAGAGGCCAAACTGTTGGGATAGAATCATCCGCAGCCATTTGGATTTGATCTTCTGTTGCATCAACAACGTCATCTGTGTAGCGCTTAAGAAGCAGACCGTAACCTAGGTCACCTTTCACTTCGTCGAACGCTGCGATGTTTTCTTCAGACTTGTCACCAGAACGTAGCTTTTCAAGCAGCTCGTATGCGTACATACCAGTGCGGATACGATCAACGTGATCATCACGTAGGTCACGTAGGCCCGTTACTTCAGTATCAAGCGAACGCGTTGCGATGATGCCCATTACGTATGGGATTTTAATTGCGTAGTCAGTATTCATTGTTTCTTGGTTTGGAATACCAAAAACAGTAAATGCGGCTGGTGCTTCTTCAGTGTGCCACTCTGCTTCTACCGCAGCGAGCTTCACTTTTTGAACTTCACCAAGCTCGTAGCCAGATTCATCACCTAGTACGATTACTGACAGGATCGCCGCCATACCGAAAGATGCTGCAATCGCAAAAGAGCGACGAGCAAAGGCAAGGTCACGACCTTTAAGAATGTAGTATGAGCTGATACCAAGGATGAACATTGCACCCGTTGTGTAACCAGACGCTACTGTGTGTACGAATTTAACCTGCGCTACTGGGTTTAGGACAACTTCAGCGAAGCTCACCATTTCCATACGCATGGTTTCAAAGTTAAATTCCGCACCCACTGGGTTTTGCATCCAGCCGTTTGCTACCAAGATCCATAGCGCTGAGAAGTTAGAGCCAAGTGCTACTAACCACGTTACCGCTAAGTGCTGACGCTTCGACAATCTGTCCCAACCGAAGAAGAAAAGACCAACAAAAGTAGACTCTAGGAAGAATGCAACAAGCGCTTCAATAGCTAGCGGAGCACCGAAGATGTCTCCAACGTAGTGAGAATAGTAAGACCAGTTTGTACCAAACTGAAACTCCATGGTTAAGCCTGTCGCTACACCAAGAGCAAAGTTAATACCAAACAATTTACCCCAGAACTTGGTCATGTCCTTGTAAATTTGTTTGCCCGTCATTACATATACTGACTCCATAATGGCAAGAAGAAATGCCATACCTAAGGTCAGTGGAACAAATAGGAAGTGATACATCGCTGTAAATGCAAACTGCAATCGCGACAGATCAACAACATCAATCATGGTAACTCCTTTGTGTCGGCTGAATGACACTTGTGTGATTATTCACCGCAAAAATCCATGTTAAAACAATTTATGTAATTGTTATTACAAATTGAAATTTGTAGCAAAAACGTACCGTTATAGTTAGATTATTGTTAAGCATGAGCTAATATAGCTAGCGCTAATATTACTGGTAAAATCAGTATGTTTCAAAAGGTTTATAGGAGAAGTCTGCGTTGATTTGTATCAATTTTATTCAAGCAAATTAGAGTTATTTTTAAACAATCATGATTAAAATCACACCAATTTTAGCCTTGTTAATAACCGCGCATGATATCTGTGACAAAAGCTCAGCACCGCCTCAACATACCAATTACAACTACCTATAAAGTATTAACAAAAGATATGACAGTTTATTTCATTTTTTGTTAGCCAAATCAAACTTGGAATCAAAGTTTCCATTTTTGAATTTCGATAATTCGCCTTTTTATCGATTTGCTCAAAGAGTTGTTATTCAATAAAAAGCAAAAAATCCCAGCGCTTATGCAACTGGGATCTTTAGAAATGAATACTTTAACGATTAGAAGGCTTATCTATTCCGAAATGTAAATACGCTCTGTCGGTCGCGATTCGACCTCTTGGTGTTCTTTGTAGATAACCTTGTTGTATCAAGTAAGGCTCTAACACATCTTCAATGGTGTCTCTCTCTTCACCAATCGCGGCAGCCATGTTGTCGATACCAACCGGACCGCCACCAAACTTCTCCATAATTGCGAGCAGAAGCTTTCTATCCATGTAGTCGAAACCTTTAGCATCGACATCCAACATGTTAAGCGCTTTATCTGCAACGTCTGGGCAAATATGTCCATCGCCTTTCACTTCCGCATAGTCACGAACACGACGTAGTAAACGGTTAGCAATACGTGGTGTACCACGCGCACGGCGAGCAATTTCTAATGCACCTTCAGACTCCAGAGATAGGCCAAGGCAATCCGCGCTGCGTTGAACGATATTTTGAAGATCTTCTACTTTGTAATACTCAAGACGCTGGGTAATGCCGAAACGGTCACGTAACGGAGACGTCAGTGAGCCAGCGCGAGTGGTTGCGCCAATCAAAGTGAACGGAGGAAGATCAATTTTGATAGAACGTGCCGCAGGGCCTTCACCAATCATGATATCCAATTGGTAGTCTTCCATCGCAGGATAAAGCACCTCTTCAACCACAGGGCTCAAACGGTGGATTTCATCAATGAACAGAACGTCATTTTCTTCAAGGTTAGTCAGTAGCGCCGCAAGATCACCGGCTTTCTCAAGAACAGGGCCTGAAGTGGTACGGATGCTCACATCCATTTCATTGGCAACAATGTTTGCCAACGTGGTTTTACCTAAACCGGGAGGGCCAAAAATCAACAGATGATCCAGAGCTTCATTTCGCATTTGAGCGGCTTGAATGAAAATCTCCATCTGGTTACGAACGTGGTCCTGACCTTGATAGTCGGCAAGTGCTTTAGGGCGTATTGCGCGATCAATGACATCTTCATCTTTAAAGACCGGATTATCCGGTGCAATCAGGCGATCGGCTTCAATCATAAATTCTGTTATTCCTAACTCTGCTCTTCCTGACTCTGCGCTTCTTGACTCTGTGTAAAGGCAAAGTGAATGAGTCTATTTTGTAGAACAAGTATATGAGGTATTAAACCATCGACTTCAGTGCTTCGCGAATCAATTGTTCACTTGTCATGCCATCTTTAGCTACTTGAGCAACAACTTTAGAGGCTTGAGTTGGTTTATAGCCCAGTGCAAGTAATGCGCTTACTGCTTCTTCTTCAGCATCGTGAACCGTTGGCATCGAGTCCATTGGCGCTGCATCCGTCGCAGGCGTAAACAGATCACCGGCTCCCCACCCTTTCAAGCGGTCTTTCATTTCAACGACAAGACGTTCTGCGGTTTTCTTACCCACACCCGGCAGTTTAACCAGCGTAGAGATGTCTTCACGTTCAACACTCTGAACAAACTGGCTAGCGGTCATGCCTGAAAGTATGCCAAGACCTAGCTTAGGACCTACACCATTTGCTTTGATGACTTCACGGAACAGAGCACGCTCTTTTACCGTATTGAAACCATAAAGTAGCTGCGCATCTTCACGTACGACAAAGTGAGTGTAGATAATTGCCTCTTCGCCAACGTTTGGTAATTCATAAAAACAGCTCATTGGCATTTGTACTTCATAACCAACACCACTGACTTCGATTAGCAACTCTGGTGGCTGTTTTTCTATTAATGTACCGCGTAGGCGTCCGATCACAATTCACTCTCTTGATGGAATATTATTTGAGGGACAGAATATAAAAGAACTGGATGCTTATCCAGTTCTTTGTGTTTATTAAGGTGATTTATTTAAGCTTGCTTAGCTTGGGAAACCACACTATTCAGGCTTTCAACCAGTTCTTTTACCGAAGCAACATGGCCTGTTAATTCAGAACCATAATTGGCCACTAAACCCGATACAGATTTAGTTTCTGCCACACTCTGCGCCACCTCTGAACTCGCGAGATCGAGTTCTTTCAGAGAGCTCATCTGCATGGCCATGATATTGGTGAGCTGATTAACATCTGTTGAGATGGTTTGCACCTCTGAGATGATGCCGTTCATCTCGCTCGCCGTGGTTTCGATGATTGCTCTGCCGTGTTCAACTTCTTCTTTGCTGCGGTCTAACAAAGTTCGAATCTCTATCGCAGAATGACTGCTTTTCCCCGATAGCTCTCTCACTTGATCGGCCACCACAGCAAAACCTCGTCCTTGTTCACCGGCTCGAGCGGCTTCTATTGCTGCGTTGAGTGCTAATAGGTTGGTTTGTTCGGCTACGGAAGTAATCAAATCGGCGACTTTCATGATTTCTTGATTACTTTGAATGATCTGACTGATCGCATCGGTTGAAGCTTCTAGTGACTCAGAGCTCTTTTGCGCTTTGGTGCCCACTGCTTCACTACGATCTTTCAGTTCACCCACAAATGAATTGGATTCTTCGATGCCTTGGGTCATTTGGTGAAGTTGTTGGCTCATCTCTTCTGCGGCACTCGCTTGAGATTCACAGTTGATGTTCAACACTTCTACTTGAGCATGTAAGTCTTGTGACTGCTGATCCAAATGAACCGAAACACCTTGTAGGCTCTCTGAATTCGAATTGGCTTGGTCGAGCACGATAGAGAGTCGACCTTCGCTTTGCGTTGCTTGGTTGGCAACGTGTTGGCTTTCTGAAATCGCCTCCTCTGCCATTTCGATTGCCACCTCTTTTTGCTTAGCGGTAAAGGCTTGCGCAATGCAGATCACCACCAGCGGCATAATCACACCGGACCAGGTTTCTACCACTACCGCATCAGGGGTTAGCTCAAGCTGGGGAAATGCAAATCCATTGAGATGTGCTGAGGTCATCACTAATGAAACACCGATAACCAGTCCACTCCACACCAAAGCCACAATTCGTGTTCCAGATAAGAAGAAAGCGACCACTAACAAAGGCACCCAATAAGCTTGAGTGGAAGCCACAACCCCACCGCTTTGGTAAATGATGTTCAACGCGTGGACAGCCATGCCGACAAAACCAAAGTTAAGTGCAAGGCTCGGCTTACTCGTCACACGAAGTAGCAGTGCAGAGATCAGTTCGAATACGATAAGAAATACAGATGTAGCGATCAGAAGTTGCTCTTCGTGCTTAGTCCACTTGATTAAGCTATAGACGCCCACGAAGAATGCGATAAAAGTGAAGAGTAATAAGATATCGGCTTGTCTGACTTCGTTGTTACTCCACCCATTGCTTTTGGGTAGAAACAGCGCGCGCCACAGCTTGATTGGGTTCATCAGTGATCATCCTTGATTAACTTGTAAGACCTCCGACCAATGTTAATAACATGTTAAATGATACGCAATGTTATTATCTGGGTTATGTTCGAAAGATCTCATTTCATCAAGGATTTAGCGGCGTATTGTGTTGATATGAGCCAAACCGGCTGTAAGGCTCATCAATAGAATAAGTTTAAAAGGCAGAATATTAGGAACTAACAATAGAATGAGATTTAACGGTAACGCCCTTTTCTTGCTCCTGTTGCTTTACCTGCGAGTGCGACCAAGGTTTTATTGGTGTTAGCGTGAGTGATCGCTACGCCTAGAGCATCGGCTGCATCGGCTTGTGGCTTAGCGGGTAGTTTGAGCATACTCATCACCATATTCTGAACCATCGACTTATCAGCGCCACCGTTACCTGTCACCGCTTGTTTGATCAAACGAGCCGCATACTCATGTACAGGCAAATCAGCATTCACTGCTGCTACAATCGCACTGCCACGAGCTTGGCCAAGTTTAAGTGCTGAATCGGCATTCTTCGCCATGAACACTTGTTCGATCGCGAATACGTCAGGCTGAAACTGAGTAATGATCTCACTAACGCCCGCATAGATTTGCTTTAAGCGACCTGGCAGTTCTTTTTCGGAAGTACGAATACAACCACTACCTAAGTAATATAGATGACGACCATTTTGACGAATCACGCCATAGCCGGTAATACGAGAACCAGGGTCAATCCCTAAGATAATAGACATAACTTCAATACTGATTATTTATACATGCTTTATGAGCTTAGTATATCGAACGCAAAAAAAAATGCCCGTCAAATTAACGGGCATTTCGTTGTTCTGCGAAAGAAAAAGTTCTATCAAAAACTAAGTTTTGTTGAAAGCTTAAGTGCTATTTAAGACTTAAGCTCCATCGAAAACTCACTGCTTGATTAGAAAGTTGAGCCTAATCGTTTGATTAGTCTTCTTTCTTCGCTAAGTTAACAGCGATTGCTAGCTCTTCCAGTGATGCTGGGTTTGCTAGGCTTGGCGCGTCTGTTAGCAGACATGCTGCAGCTGTTGTTTTCGGGAATGCGATAACGTCACGGATGTTCTCTGTACCACAAAGAAGCATTGCTAAACGGTCAAGACCGAATGCTAGACCTGCGTGTGGTGGCGTACCGTACTTAAGCGCTTCAAGTAGGAAACCGAACTTCTCTTGCTGCTCTTTAGCTTCGATACCTAAGATACCGAATACAGCCGTTTGCATTTCTGCGCTGTGAATACGTACAGAACCGCCGCCTACTTCGTAGCCGTTGATTACCATATCGTAGGCATCAGAGTTAGCTGCTGCTGGGTTCGATTTTAGCTCTTCCGCGTTCACACCAAGTGGTGATGTGAATGGGTGGTGCATAGCGTGAAGATTGCCTTCGCCATCTTCTTCGAACATTGGGAAATCAATAACCCAAAGAGGAGCCCACGCTTTCTTGTCTGTTAGCTCTAAGTCATCACCTAGCTTGATACGAAGTGCGCCCATTGCTTCAGCAACGATGTTTGCTTTATCTGCACCAAATAGAATGATATCGCCAGATTCAGCTTGAGTGCGCTCAAGAAGACCGTTGATCACGTCTTCGTTTAGGAACTTAGCAACTGGAGATTGGATACCTTCCATGCCAGCAGCACGGTCGTTAACCTTCATCCAAGCTAGACCTTTCGCGCCGTAGATACCTACGTGCTCTGCGTAACCGTCGATTTGCTTACGAGTTAACTTAGCGCCACCTGGTACACGGATGACTGCTACGCGACCTTTTTCGTCGTTCGCAGGGCCAGAGAATACTTTGAACTCAACATCTTTCAGTAAATCAGCAACGTCTACTAGTTCTAGTGGGTTACGTAGATCTGGCTTATCAGAACCGAAACGACGAATCGCTTCAGAGAATGGCATTACTGGGAATTGACCCAGTTCAACATCTAGAAGCTCTTTCCACATATCGTGAACCAGCTTTTCAGTGATGTTACGTACTTCTTGAGAAGACAGGAATGATGTTTCGATATCGATCTGAGTAAATTCAGGCTGACGGTCAGCACGTAAATCTTCATCACGGAAACATTTAACGATTTGGTAGTAACGGTCAAAACCAGACATCATCAGCAGTTGCTTGAACAGCTGAGGAGATTGAGGAAGTGCGTAGAAGCTACCTTTATGAACACGGCTTGGTACTAGGTAGTCACGAGCGCCTTCAGGTGTCGCTTTCGTTAGTACTGGTGTTTCGATGTCTAGGAATAGGTTCTCATCTAGGAAACGACGAACGAAGCTAGAAGCACGTGCACGAAGCTTAATACGATCGCTCATTTCTGGACGACGAAGATCGATGTAACGGTACTTTAGACGCTGTTCTTCAGAGTTCGTTTGGTTGAAATCTAGTGGAAGCGCTTCTGAACGGTTGATGATCTCAAGGCCAGTTGCGTAAAGCTCAACTTCACCCGTCGCCATATCTTTATTTACTTGGCTGTCAGGACGAACACGTACTTCACCAGTAAATTTGATACAGAATTCATTACGCAGTTGGTTAGCGATCGGGAAGATATCTTTCATATCTGGATCGACAACAACCTGAACGACGCCTTCACGATCTCGCATATCGATAAAGATAAGACCGCCTAAATCACGGCGACGATTTACCCAGCCGCACAATTCTACAGTTTGTCCCGCCAGGGACTTGTTCAGGTTACCACAGTAATGGGTACGCATAATGAATTTCCCAATCTCTTAATTATTTACTAGTTTCCAAGCTGTCAGTGGTCATTCCACACAACAGAGCAAAGGAACATTTATACGCGGAAACTCGTTTAAAATCGACCTTCCACATTCGAATTTATTGTGTTTTATCTGGCTTTGCTGCTTTTTAGCCCATCAAGTGCGCAAAGATTCATCAAAACCGAAAAAATTGCGCTAATTATATCTCGAAAGTACCTTAATCAGCAAAACTCTCGTACAGTAGATTTTCGTTTCAAACCAAAAACTTTTTGTAATGACTGATAGCGTGATGAATAACGGTGTAATAGATGGATGATCGTGTAATAACAACAGAAACTTTACCTCTAAGACTTGGATTGACCATGTGGTCTCATTCCGAGTGGCAAAGTCAGTTCTATGGTAAGGGAACAAAACCTGCTGAACGCTTAGAGAAGTACACACAAGTTTTTCATACGGTTGAAGGCAACACGACCTTCTACGCCACACCGAGTATGTCGACCGTTCACAACTGGAAAGCCGCCAGTCACGGTGATTTTAGGTTCACCTTCAAGCTGCCAAAGTTCATCACCCACCAGCAACAACTTAGGCACTGCCAAGCCGAGCTCAAAGAGTTTTTAATGACCATGTCGCCACTGCACGACCGTATTGGCCAATGGACGATTCAGCTACCACACAGTTTTGAACCTAGTATGCTCCCTGCCCTGCAAAAGTTTTGTACCTTGTTCCCCAAAAATATGCAGCTCGGCGTAGAGGTTCGTCACCTTGGTTTTTTTGATAAGGGCGATGCGGAAAAGCGCTTCAATCATTGGTTAATAGAAGAAGGGATCAATCGCATTATTATGGATAGCCGTCCCGTTTTCTCCGCACCACCAACCACAGAAGCGGTGATCGATGCTCATCAGAAAAAACCACGCGTTCCCGTGCATGCGATTGCGACCGCCAATAATCCTATGATTCGATTTATTGGCCACCCAGATCAAGAACCTAATATTGAATTTTTTAAGCCTTGGTTTGCCAAAATTCCAAACTGGCTTAATGAAGGCAAACAACCCTATTTAATGATCCACACCCCAGACAATAATCACGCACCTGAACTCGCTATTGCTATTTATAAGCAGCTACAAAAACAAGTGTCTGAAAATACATCACTTATATTGCCTGATCTCGCTCAATTTCCAGCACAGAAAGGCAATCATCAAATCTCGATGTTCTAGCCCATCACCTATCAGTAACTTCGAACCTTGAGCTAAATCTCAGTTTTCGTGACAGCCGCGCTTTTTTTACGTAAAATACGTCCCCTTTTATTTGGTATGAATTTTGTGCCAATTACGCTGACTGTCGAGAGAAAATGCCATGAGCAACACAGACAATATCTTTTCCGCTCCTATTGATAAAATTGGAGACTTCACCTTTGATGCAAGGGTTGCTGAAGTATTTCCGGATATGATTCAACGCTCGGTGCCTGGCTATAGCAATATCATCTCTGCAATCGGCATGTTGGCTGAGCGCTTTGTAAAGCCACATTCAAATATTTATGACCTAGGCTGCTCTCTTGGCGCGGCGACACTTTCTATGCGTCGCCATATTCAGCAAGAAGGCTGCACCATTTTCGCTGTTGATAATTCACAAGCGATGGTTGAACGCTGTAAGTTGCACGTTAATGCTTACCGCAGTGACACGCCAGTAGAAGTCATTGAAGCCGACATCCGTGAAGTAGAAATTAAAGACGCCTCTGTTGTTGTTCTTAACTTTACGCTGCAATTTCTGTCTCCCGACGACCGATACGCTCTGCTTGAGAGAATTTATGCCGGCTTGCGCCCGGGCGGGATCTTAATTCTGTCAGAAAAATACGTATTCGAAGATGAAAGTTCAAATGAACTGCTTATCGATCTGCACCATGATTTCAAACGTGCCAATGGATACAGCGAACTTGAAGTAAGCCAAAAACGCAGTGCAATCGAAAACGTGATGCGTCCAGACTCGATCCCTGTCCACAAGGAACGCTTTGATAAGATTGGCTTCTCAAGCAGCGAAGTCTGGTTCCAATGCTTCAACTTTGGTTCAATGTTCGCGATTAAATAGCGCACATACCCAGTCAGCTCGAACTAAAACGTCATCCTCAAGAGCGAGGAACGAGCGAGTTGGGGATCTCTATCAAGTACGATAAACCGAGATTCCCTACCATGTTCGTCCCTCACTGTAGGGAATGACAAATTTAATTTTTATTTTAGGGTTTATTGACCCTATTAACTCAGTGAAAAACTATGTTTAATTTTGCCAATTTTTATCAACTCATTGCCCAAGACACTCGCCTACAGCCGTGGCTCAATGTTCTTCCTCAACAGCTGACGGATTGGCAAAATGCAGAGCACGGTGACTTCGACCGTTGGTTACGTGCACTGAATAAAATCCCTCAAGGAGTGCCTGACCAAGTTGAACTGAAAAACTCAGTAACCATTGGTAGCTCGACACCATTTCACACAGGTGAACTTAAGAAGTTAGAAAGCTTACTAAAGACCTTCCACCCGTGGAGGAAGGGTCCTTACACCGTTCACGATATCCATATCGATACGGAGTGGCGCAGTGACTGGAAATGGGACCGTGTCCTTCCTCATATTTCTCCATTGAAAAACCGCTCTGTGCTTGATGTAGGTTGTGGCAATGGTTACCACATGTGGCGCATGCTAGGTGAAGGCGCACGCCTAACAGTGGGTATCGACCCTTCTCACCTATTCTTGGTTCAGTTTGAAGCTATTCGTAAGTTAATGGGCGATGACCAACGTGCTCACCTATTACCTTTAGGTATTGAGCAACTGCCAAAACTAGAAGCCTACGACACTGTATTTAGCATGGGTGTGTTGTATCACCGTCGTTCACCACTGGATCACTTGATTCAGCTGAAAGACCAATTGGC
This sequence comes from Vibrio sp. QJM3NY_26, assembly GCF_057786005.1. Classification (NCBI taxonomy): domain Bacteria; kingdom Pseudomonadati; phylum Pseudomonadota; class Gammaproteobacteria; order Vibrionales; family Vibrionaceae; genus Vibrio; species Vibrio sp. QJM3NY_26. The sequence goes on from NZ_CM173515.1 coordinate 2,253,705, forward strand.
ATCTGGCGGTGAGCTGGTTCTTGAAACCTTGGTGATTGAAGGTGACGAGAATGCGGTATTGGTCCCTGTTGACCGTTACGCGCAAATGAGAAATGTGTACTTCTTCCCTTCTGCTCGCGCGCTGAAACGCTGGCTTGAACAGGTTGGCTTTGAAGACGTACGTATCGTTGACGAAAATATCACGACGATTGGCGAACAACGCACAACAGAATGGATGACACACAACTCTCTTCCAGATTACCTCGATCCGAACGATCCAACTAAAACAGTTGAAGGTCACCCGGCACCAAGACGTGCCGTTCTTGTTGCGACGAAACCGTAATTTCGATAAGACCAAAGCCATGAACTCTGTGGTCACTAAGTCTTAGTTATTTATATGTGTAAGTTTTGATTAGCAAGAGCATGAATTGTATAAAATCCGTGCTCATGCTTAACAAATGAACGAACTAAGATCACAATAATTTTCGTAGCGCTCACATAGCGATTCAATATGACCAGACTCTTACAATAGGATGCTTCACGCGTCCTTTTTTGTGGGATAAACTACTAAATAGTCTGAACTATTCTCTAATTCTCAAAGGTTTTTTATATGTTTAAGCGATTATCGCCTATCGTGGCGGTTGGTTTGCTCTCTGGTTGTACCCTCACGAACGGTGCTACCTACCACCAAGAAACTCTCGACGCTATTGCCCGCTCAGAGACAAACATCGCAAATAAGGTTCAAAATCTTGAACTACAACTAAGTAATCAAAGTGATTATATTGAAAGCTTAGAAGACGAAATCACCACTCTTTCTGGTCAATTAGATGTTCATCTGACCAGCATGGAACATAAGGTTATTGAAGAGCTAGAGGAAGAAGAACCCGTCGTCGTAGCAGCTACTCCTATCACTACTACGTTACAACCGACCATCCTTGGCGGAATCGAGAAAGTGTCTATCGACTCGATCAAACAAAGCTTTGATGCGCGCGTTGATACTGGCGCAACCACTTCTTCTTTAAATGCTGTCGATATCAAAGAATTCGAACGTAACGGTAAAGACTGGGTGAGATTCCATTTGGCTGATAAAGCACAAGCTGTAGAAGACCAAAAATGGATTGAAGCGCCCGTTGTGCGGTATGTAAAAATCCGTCAGTCAACCAATGACCAGACAGAACGTCGAGCTGTGATCGAATTATGGGTAAAAGTTGGAAAAATCCATGAAAAAGCGCAATTTACATTGGCGGATCGCTCTCAAATGAGTCACCCTGTATTACTAGGGCGCGAATTTATCAAAGACATAGCGCTAGTAGATGTAAGTAAAAAGTACGTACAAACGGAAGTTAAATAACAATAGTAGGGTAAGCTATGACGTCAAGAATTCCATTTTATATCTCTATATTCCTGCTTATCGTGGCAGGTATAACACTGAGTATGTTCAGACATACCACCTACGGTGTACCTTGGACTCCAGGGGAAACCAGACAGGTTTGGGACGTTGAAGCTCGTATTGAGTTCAACGCAGTAGGCAAAGAAGCAAAAGTTTCATTAGCAGCTCCTCACACTCAGTCTAATTACACACTTATTGGTGAGTCAGCTTCGTCACCAGGTTACGGCATCTCTTACTTGAACACCGAGTCAGGTCGTCGTGCTGAATGGTCTATTCGCCACGCTGATGGCCCGCAAACTATCTACTACAAAACTCAATTCCTTGTCGATAACCAAGCGAAAGTTGATGCTATCCCACCAGAAGGTGAAATCACGCAACCAAGCTTTGATGGCCCAGAAGAAGCGGCAGCGTTGGCACTGATTGACCGAGCCACTAAGCGCTCAGCAGACAACATCACCTTCACTCGTGAACTTATCAAAACACTTAATGATCCAGACAGCCAAAACTCTGCGCTGATTCTGAATAACATGAGCAAAGTTGAAGCAACACACAAGCTACTTTCAGCAGCAAATATCCACAATAAAGTGGTTGGCGTTATCGAGCTAGAAGATGGCCGTCGTCGTCAATCTATCCAGCAAATGAACCAGATCTGGGATAACGACCAATGGGTTTTATTCTCTCCTGAATCAAGCGAACAGCAAGTTCAGCCAAACCTGCTAATTTGGGATGAATCAAATGTATCTCTATTAGACGTGGTTGGCGGTCAGAACAGTAAAGTTCACTTCTCAATGATTGCTCAGGAGGTGACTCCCACTGAAGCAACCAACAGTAAAGTCTCTGCGGATCAACTGTTAAACCTTTCCATTCATAGTCTGCCGCTAGAAGAGCAAGCGATGTTTAAAACCATCATGCTGATTCCTATCGGTGCTCTGATTGTTGTGTTCCTACGTGTCATCATCGGTCTGAAAACGTCTGGTACGTTCATGCCTGTACTGATTGCGGTAGCCTTTGTACAAACACAATTGGTAACGGGTATTGTCGGCTTCCTACTTATCGTAGGTACAGGTCTTATTATTCGAAGTTACTTATCCAAGCTCAACTTGCTACTGGTCGCCAGGATATCCGCCGTAATCATTACGGTAATCATGATTATCTCTGTGTTTACTGTAGTGGCGTTTAAAGTCGGTCTGACTGAAGGTCTATCGATTACGTTCTTCCCAATGATTATCCTATCTTGGACTATCGAACGTATGTCTATCCTTTGGGAAGAAGAAGGGGCGAAAGAGGTAGTGCTACAAGGTGGTGGTTCTCTATTTACCGCTGTTCTTGTTTATTTAGGCATGACTAACCCGTTCATCCAGCATTTAACGTTTAACTTTATTGGTTTACAGCTTGTTATTCTAGCGACCATCTTGCTACTAGGTAACTACACAGGCTACCGTCTAACCGAGCTTCGTCGCTTTAAACCGCTAGCGGAGGACTAAGTTATGTTTGATCAATTTACTTCACCGTTTAAGTTGAAAGACAAAGGCATAATGGGAATGAACAAGCGTAACCATAGCTATATTGGTCGCTACAATGATCGTTCCAAGTATCCACTCGTTGATGACAAGCTTAAGACTAAGATTATTGCTGAACAAGCTGGTGCAACCGTACCAACACTGATTGGCGTTATTGGTCACCAAGCTGAAGTAAAAACAATCCACAAGATGGTTAAAGAGTGGCCGGGGTTTGTAATCAAGCCCGCTCAAGGTAGTGGTGGTAAAGGTATCCTTGTTGTTATTTCTCACAAGGATGGTGTTTATACCAAGCCATCAGGTTCGACTATCAATGAAGAAGACGTAGAGCGTCACATCAGTAACGCTCTAGCGGGTCTTTTCTCACTAGGTGGTAAGAACGACGTAGCCGTGGTTGAAAACCTCATCAAGTTTGACGAGTGTTTTGATGGCTTCAGTTATGAAGGTGTGCCCGATGTACGAATTATCGTATTCAAAGGCTACCCTGTGATGGCGATGATGCGTCTTTCTACTTCAGCTTCTGACGGCAAGGCAAACTTGCACCAAGGCGCTGTGGGTGTGGGCATCTGTATCGCTACGGGTAAAGCCGTTCGTGCGGTTCAATTTGACCACCCTGTGACTCACCACCCGGACACGGACAAAGAGTTGGCACAACTTCAAGTACCGCATTGGGAAAAACTGCTTACGCTAGCATCAAGCGCGTGGGAAATGACAGGCCTTGGTTACATGGGCACTGACATGGTTTTAGACCAAGAAGAAGGCCCAATGGTACTAGAGCTAAACGCTCGTCCAGGATTAGCGATACAGATTGCAAACGGCGCGGGTTTATTGCCTCGCTTGCATCATATTGAAAACCTAGGCACGCCAGCTGAATATCCAAAACCTGCCGAGCGCGTTGCATACGCCGCAAAGCAATTTGGTGTTCACGGTAACGAACTCGCTTCAAACTAAGTGATTAACTCGGTCATTTGACACCGAGTCTAGCTCAATAAATTAAGCCGCATAACTCTGAGAGTTACGCGGCTTTTTAATGCCTATCGTTAATTAGCTTAACGCTCGGAACTAAACTTCTGTCGTTTCTGCTTCAGACTCACGAATTGGGTCAATGCGGACTGCCGCCACCTTAAACTCTGGGATCTTAGCGTGCGGATCGGTTGCAGTCGTAGTTAAGCGGTTAACTGGAGATTCGACAAAATGGAAGGGAATAAATACCACACCCTTTTGCATTCGCTTAGTCACAAATGCCGCGATTTCAATTTCTCCACGACGGGTTGATACTTTGAGCATCTGGCCATTCGAGATCCCTAACGCTTCGGCATCATGAACACTCACCATCGCACGTGGTCCTGCCAAGTTATCAAGCCCTTTGGTTTTACGTGTCATGGTTCCTGTGTGGAACTGTTCTAGGATGCGACCTGTCGTTAATACTAGCGGGTATTCCGCATCAGGAAGTTCTGCGGCGTATCTAAACGGAATCGCTTCCATTTGACCACGCCCGCGAGTGAATTGAGTCTGGTGCATGATGCGTGTACCGTCAGGGTTATTCTTATTACTTGGCCATTGGACGCCGTTCACCGTAATATTCTCCCAACGTAAACCACCATACTGCGGCGTTACACGTGCTATCTCATTGGTGATATCAGCAACGGTTTTATAATCCCAACCGCCGTCCATTGCATTGGCTAGCATTTGAATAATCACCCAATCTTCTTTCGCGTCACCGGGCGGATTAACAGCAGGATTAATACGTTGGACTCGGCGCTCTGTATTAGTGAAGTGGCCAGACTTTTCAGCAAACGAACAAGACGGCAGAACCACATCGGCATACTGAGCGGTTTCGGTTAAGAAAATATCTTGAACCACTAGGAAATCTAACGCTTCAAGGCCTTCAATCACATGCGCTTGATTTGGGTCACTCAACACTGGGTTCTCACCCATGACATACAGACCGCGAACATCTCGATGGCACGCTCCATCAATAATTTCGGTGAGCGTTAACCCCGCTTCCGCTGGTAAGTCAGAAACTCCCCATTCCATCGCGAATTTTTGACGAACTATCGGGTTATACACTTTCTGATAACCTGGAAGGTTGTTCGGCAATGCCCCCATATCACACGCGCCCTGAACATTGGATTGACCACGTAATGGGTTTATACCACCGCCTTCGATACCAATGTTGCCACACAAGAGTTGTAGATTAGCGATTGAACGTACGTTGTCGTGACCAGTAGTGTGTTGCGTAATACCCATCGAATAATACACTGCGGTGCGTTCTGCAGTACCAATCAAGCGAGCCATCGCGAAGATATCTTCCGCTTTCACGCCAGTCACTAATTCAACTTTATCAAGTGAATAGCTTGGTGACATGACTTCCTGCAATAAGGTATCAAAGCCGTCAACACGATCATCAATATAATCTTGATCGTACCAACCGTGTTTGATGATCTGCTGCATCACACCATTAATCAGCATCACATCAGTGCCCGGTCGGTGCGCTAAGTAAAGCTCAGCATGGTCAGCAATATCGATTCGTTTTGGATCAGCAACGATCAATCGTGCGCCACCATGCCTCACCGCTTGCTTGATGTGCGAGCCAATAATTGGGTGTGCTGAAGTAGTATCTGAACCGATAATAAAGATCACATCTGAATGCTTGATACTTGGAATATCATTGGTCATCGCCCCGCTACCCAGCGAAGCCTCTAAACCGGTAACAGTAGAAGCATGACAAAGACGTGCACAGTGATCGACGTTATTAGTGCCTAATTCACGGCGTATGAATTTTTGGAAGGCATAGTTGTCTTCATTGGTGGTTTTCGCCGATGAGAAGCCCGCCAAAGCATTGCTACCAAAGCCCTGTTTAATCGCGGTAAATTTATCAGCAATGAGCTTAATCGCTTCTTCCCAACTTGCAGGTTGCAACCAGCCATCTTTACGAATTAATGGTGTGGTTAAACGCGCATCACTGCCCACAAAATCGAAGCCGAATCGCCCCTTAACACACAACATGCCTTCATTAACCGGAGAGTCACCGCCTTCGATATAACGGATTTTGTTTGTCTGCTCATCGATATGCATGGTTAGCTTACAGCCCACACCACAATAGGTGCAGATGGTATCGACTTTCTTGAGTAGGTCTGTGTCTCCCTGCTTTCTATCACGAGCATCCACCATTGCACCGGTTGGACACGCCTGAATACACGATCCACATTGAACGCAGTTTGAGTCGCCCATTAAGGTCTTGTCTGCCCCAAAATTAGGACGACATTCAGGTCTTGATGCAGGCTTGCCATCAGATTGATTCATGAAGCTTAAAACGCCATGAACATTCTGTTCGCGACACGCTTGGATACACTGGCCGCAACTGATACAGCGGTTGGCATCAAAGATAATAAATTCTGAACTGTCATCAACTGCAAATTTTTGTCTTGTTAAACCGACCTTCGCTTCTTCTGCGCGTATCGCCTGCCAGTTCTCATTCGAAGCCACATCGATTTTGTACTCTGGATATGTTTGCGTTGCCTTGTATTCGGTCGAGTAGTCTCGTAGGTCGCAATCGGTATTGGCTTGGCAGCCACATTCTAGGCATCTAGCTGCTTCCGCAATTGCATCGGCATTATCAAATCCTGTTTCTACTTCGTCGAAGCTTTGTTCACGCTGCTCGGGTGTTAGCTCTGGCATGATCTTACGCGCCATACGCTGTATGGATTTGTATTGCTCAGGATCCACCGCTTTGAGCTGCTTGTGCTTTCTTGAATTAAACGGTTTGGCCGGAATGTTATCCATGTCGCCATGAAAGAACCGATCAATCGCCTGTGCAGCAATGCGCCCATCCCCTACCGCTTCCACTGCGGTTGCAGGGCCGCGTCGGAAATCACCGATACTAAAGATATTGCCGGTACCTGTATGCATGGTTTGCGGATCGGCATCAGCGGTATTCCAACGAGTAAGAGGAATATCAATCGCTTCATTGTCCATAAAGCTCAGATCCGGCTTTTGCGACACGGCAGCGATGACCGTATCAAACGCTTCAACAAAGAACTCGCCAGTTGGTTTAGGGCTACGACGACCAGAGGCATCTGCTGGTCCCAAAGCCATACGCTCTAATCGTATTTCTGATACATGACCATTTTCATCGGCTATGTTTTCTGCCGGGTTGGTTAAGAAGTGGAATTTCACGCCTTCATGCTCAGCTTCTTCGATTTCGTAATCTTCTGCAGGCATCTCATCTCGAGTACGACGGTAGATCAGCGTGGTATCAGCGCCATCACGAACAGCAGTTCGAGCACAGTCAATCGCGGTATTACCACCACCGATCACTGCAACCTTTTTACCAGTGACATACTGCTGATCGGTCACGTAATCTTTCAGGTAATCGACGCCTAGGTAACAACCGCCAAGCTCGCTGCCAGGATAATTCATTTCAACCGCTTTCGACGCGCCAACGGCTAAACAAACCGCATCAAAATCGTTACTCAAATCAGACAATGTAAAATCAACACCGAGATTTTTATCACACTCTACCGACATCCCGTTACGACACATCAGTTCGATTTCTTTGTCTAGAATCGACTTAGGTAAACGATATTCAGGGATACCATAACGTAGCCAGCCACCAGCTTTGGGCATCGACTCATAAACACTGACATCATATCCTTCGTTAGATAGATAATAACCCGCCGTAAGCCCACCGGGGCCACTACCAACAATCGCAACACTCTTGCCTTTAATTGGTTTCTTAGTTGGCATGTAGCTCTCTTGAGCGGCTAAATCTGCGTCGGCAGCGTGTCGTTTGAGTTGGCGAATCGCGATGGATTCATCGACCAAGTTGCGACGACATTCCGTTTCACAGAAAGCAGGGCATACTCGACCAATTGAAAGTGGCATTGGTAGTGTCTTTTTGATCACCTCAATCGCTTTAATGTGATCATTTTGAGCAATATGATGGAGGTAAGACTGGATATCAACGCCAGCAGGACAAGCCGTTTGGCATGGCGCCTCACAGTCAGCGTAGTGATCTGTCATGATACGATTTAGTGCTTCTTGTCGATGATCGGTCAGTTGCTTTGACTGAGTCGTAATCTCCAATCCATTAGACACTTCTAGTTCACAAGAACGTGTCATACCAACACCATCTACCTCAACAACACACAAATCACACGGTACTTTATCCGCTGTTTTGTTCAAACCACATAAAGATGGGATCTCTAAACCACATGTTTTTGCCGCTTCAAGAACGGTTTGTCCTTGCTCGACGATTCGATATTTCCCATCAATAACGATTTGAATCATACCTAAGTCCTACCTTTACCTTTCGCACACGCGAGTTATCAATAATTAAAATTCAAGTAATACAATATTATTAATATTATTAAATTCATATCATTACCATACATTATTTGTGGTTTTGTGCGTGTGACCTCAAACAAGTTCCATTGATAATAACCATAAGGTATGAGAGGTCTTATCAGTATCGATGAGAGGATTAGGCAGGAGGGGTTCTGCTGTAGAAGTAAGAAGTAAGGAATTAGATTCTAGGTACAAAAAAGCCCCTAATGATTAGGGGCTTTGAACAAATATCATTGAGTCACTTTCAAGCTTATAGCTGCGCTATCAAGGTTATAGCTCAGCTATCAAAGTTATTGCTCAGTTTCTTCGATAAGCTCTTGAACTGGAGATGCTGGTTTGTTTTGAGCAAAACCGCGCAGGCCAACAACATGTACGTGTTCGTGATCTTTGAAGACCTTACGAACCAGTTTGTAGGTTGTACCTTTCTCTGGGCTAATGTTTTCAGGTGCTGCAATCAGAAGTTGCATACCCAAGCGGTCACACAGTTCAAACAGCGTAGAGATCGACTTAGAATCCAGACGTGCTGCTTCATCAAGGAACAACAAACGACATGGAACGATGTCTTTACTGCGAAGTCGACGAGATTCCTCTTCCCAGCTCTGAATAACCATCAATAGGATTGACTGACCCGTACCGATCGCCTCACCCGTAGACAGTGCGCCCGATTCCGCTTGTAACCAACCATCTGAACCACGGTTAACTTCAACACTCAGCTCTAGGTAGTTACGGTAATCAAGTAGCTCTTCACCCAGAACTTGCGGAGAACGTTGACCCATATCGATATGCGGGTTCACTCGTTGGAACAACTTCGCCATCGCTTCTGAGAAGGTAAAGCGCGTTGATTCAAACAAGTCTTTGTGTTGCTCTTGTTGAGTCGCTAGCCCTGATAGCAAGATCTCGTGGCTTTCACGGATCTTAACGTTCAGACGTACGCCTTTAACCTGACCAAAGTAAATGTTAGACAAACCTTGGTTCAGCATTCGAATACGGTTCTGCTCGCGCTGAATCGTTTTCTTGATGATACTTGCTACGGACTCAGAGCTGATTGCCAGGCGATTTTCACGCTGCGTCAATTCTTCTGTTAGTCGAGCTAGCTCAACTTCCATCTCTTCGATAGCTTCAACCGGATCATCCGTACGAATAATATCCTGGCGAATACGCTCGCGAAGGTGTTGGTAAACCGCAATGTAGAACAAAACCTTACGTTCTGGATGCGCGTTGTCTTCAGAGAGACGCAGCGAATCGCGTAAGTCGTCATTGTCAGCGACAGCCAGACGTAGCGCACCCAATGACTTGTCTGACATTGAGCGAAGTTCGCCCGCCGTTAGGTAAGCCAGTTCACGCTTGTGTAAACGACGTTCAACGTCATTCTCACGAGCTAAACGAAGTACTGAACACCAGCCTGCTTTTGCTGCAACTACGAAGGTACGAAGCTCTGTGTACTCTTTCTGAACTTTCTTAAGACGCTTGGCCAGTGCTTTCATCTCAAGTTCAGTTGATGTAATCGTACGCTCGTATTCGCTCTTACGCCCACGAGAAGTATGCAGACGTTCGTGCAGTTCATCGCGACGACGTACAGCACGTTCTTCAGCGCCTTCATCAGCATTTACGCCAAACTCTTGTAGCTCTTGTTTGAACTCTTGAACCGTTTCTTGCTTCGCTTGATGTGAGCTCTTCAGTGCTGCCAATACTTGGTTGTACTGGTTCATCTGTTCACGAGCTTGTTTCAAGCCATCACGGCCTTTCGTTCGAGCTTGTTCAGCTTGAACCAATTTCGCTTTTAATTGCTCGCTCAGTTCGCTGCTCTTGTTTAGAAGATCAACAGAATCCGCATAGGCAAAGTAGTGACGACGTTCAATCAAGTCAGACAGAGCAAACACTTTACCTTTCAGGCTTTGTAGAGCTTGGTCAGCTTGTTGGTATTGTGCTTCTAGTGTCTCGAACTGTTCAGGGTCTGCGTCTAGTGCAGAAACGATCTGCTCTAAAGACGCCAGTGCCTTGCCATGGTTGTTCAAGTACGACTTAGCTTCGCTCAAGCGCTCTAGTTGCGCTTCTAATTCAGCTAGGCGTTCAGCCAATGTTTCGTCTTCTAAAATACGAACCATTGGTGCTAATTTGTCTAGCGCACCTAATGCCTGCTTGCTTTGTAGTAGCTGACTACGTTGCTGTTGCTCTTTAGAATTTAATTCAGCCAAAGAACGTACAATCTGGTTACGCTTGTCACGAATAGACACTAGTGCCTGTTCAGGGTCAGCGTTAAACGCAACGTGTAGGTGCTTAGCAACAAAACTATTGAATGCTTGGTATAGGCGATTCAGCTTTTGTGCATCAAACGCCGCTTTCGCGTGGTTTTCCACAACAACATCACGCTCTTCACGCAATTTCTCTAAACGTTGTTCACGAGCCGCACGTCCAAATAGCGGGATCTCAGGGAAACGAGAGTAACGCATTTGGCGATCGTTCAGCTGAACACACACCGCGCCCTCTAACTCATCAGCATTGAATGAGCTGTCATCAAATGCGTCGACATCACCTTCAAGGATGTAAAGGTCATCTGGACAATCATCAAGATCCACCAGCTTCTCTTTAATACCATCAAGATCAGAGACCACAATCGCATGACGAGCAGGACCGTACATCGCACTGAAATACGGTGCATCACCAATGGTAATGTCGTCATATATTTCAGAAAGCAGAACGCCACCAAGCGTATCCGCTAAACCTTTCAAACGAGGATCGTTTGAACCACCTGGAGATGCTAAACGCTCAATTTCTTGCTCAAGTTCAGCGCGGCGAGTGGCTAGCTGATCTTTTGCTACTGCTTGAGACTTTTCGTCTTCAAGCACTTGCTGCATTTGAGTCATCACTGCTTGGCTGTCTTCTAGCTCAGCTTCTGTTTGGTCTCTTAGCGCTTCAAGTGCATCGTTAGCTGTAATCCACGCCGGAGCAATTGATTCAAGCTTCTGAATCTCTTGGTCGTAGTTTAGTTGTACACGACGTTGCTCACTCTTCGCTTCACGCAGTTCTTCTTGAGCGTACTCTAGAGACTCGATCTGCATGGTATGACGTTCGCGTTCTTCATCGAAAACCGCTTCGTCAGTCAGCGAAACGTTATGTTGTTTTTGATATTCGATCGCAAGCTCTTTTGCTTGACGCTGCTGTGCTACATCACGAGCTATATCGCGGTGCTGAGCACGCCACTGTTGTTCATTTTCAACAACGTGTTTGGCATTGCGGCCTTTTTCTAGGGCTTGTTTAGCACTGTGAGACGCATCTTTACGCTCAACATCGCCAACAATGCTCTTAACCAAAGACAGCGCTTTGTCGAACTGTGCAGAGGCAGCAGAAGACATGTCGAGCTTATGTTTCGTCGCCAGTAGAGTTTGAGTACTTGATTCTTCTTGTGCTTTTAGCTCAGAAACCAGAGTTAATGCGCTTTCTGCAGTAATAGACTCATCACCAAGTAGCTGCTTCGTTTTCTCTAATGCTTGAACCGCTTGCTGGTATTGAAGCGCACGAGTCTGCTGAACATCCAACGCTTGTTGGTAGTCAGCAAGCTGAGTTTTCAGGCTATCCACTTCTTCTTCAGTAATGGTTGCCTGCTCTTCAGCAAGAAGTACTCGTTCTTGAGCTTCTTCAACCACCATAATCTGCTCTTCGAGACGCTCATTAAGCTCTTCTAAATCTTCACTGTAGCGAGCAATTTTCTCTTGCTGACGCAGTGCAGTTTGAACCAATTGAAGATGATCCGAAGCCGCTTGATAATCTTGCTCTAGTGCCGATTCTTGATCGACCAACAGCTCAAGCTCTTCTTGAACGCGGTTCAACAAGTTGTTTTGATCAAGCAAGGTTTCGCGAGAACCAAATAGTTCACCACGGAACTTCATAGTTTGATCAAGCTTGTTGCGACGATCGTTGGCATGGCGCATGTAATCTGCTGCCACGTAGTTCGTAGACTCCGTGATCAAGTGCTTGAACAAGTCACGATCCGACTGAGTCGTTTTGATCGCTTCTAGCGTCATGCGGTTTTCGCGTAGTGCTGATTCCATGTCTTGGAATGCTTTCTTCACGCCACCATTTTGCGGTAGAAGGTAATCACGCAGAGAACGCGTAATCGCACTAGAAATACCACCGTAAAGTGATGCTTCAATTAAGCGGTAGAACTTAGAACGGTCGCTGCTGTTACGCAATTTCTTCGGTACTACACCGTATTCAAACATCTGTGAGTGGTAATCAACAATCGAAGAAAACGCTTTAAAGTGCGCGCCTTCGTATTGTGCAACCGCCGCTTTTACGTCGTTTAACTGACATACGCGAGCATGGCTGTCTGAAACGTTCTGAATCAACACATCCGTTGGTTTTACATGGCTTGGAAGGCCTTGGATTACGAACGGTTTGATGTCTACTTTCTTATCACGACCCGCTACTTGCTGCAGTTTTACTGCAAACAATAGGCGTTGGTTACGAGAGTTCACCACATCTAGCGCCGCATAACATGCGCCCGGCTGAAGCTTGCCGTAAAGGCCTTTATCACGAGATGACTGTGAACTGCCCGCTTCCGTTGTGTTACGGAAATGGAGAAGGCTTTGGTCAGGGATTAATGCTGTGATGAATGCCGCCATTGTGGTCGACTTACCTGCACCGTTACCGCCAGAAAGCGTTGTAACCAATCCATCAATATCAAAAGTGCGAGCAAAGAAGCCGTTCCAATTGATCATGGTTAATGATTGATACTTGCCTCTTTCAATCATGCTTCACCTTCTACTTTTGTTTGTTCACCATCGTTCGACTCTAAGTCAAAGTCAGCTTGATCGTTAAAAATGTCTTGTTGACCGTTTTCGTCTACATCTGCTTCTAGTTCTGATACCGCTTCTGCTTGTTCTTCATTCAACAAGCTGCCTTGGTTAGGTTCTTGGGTATGAACCACAGCTTCACCATCACGGATAAGACGTAATTGCGCTTCTTTCATATCGTCGCCAACACGAACGTCAGCGCCAAAGCGGAATACCGCTTCGCTGATACGGAACTTGCCGGTTTCACCAATCGCAATCAGCATGCCGATACGGCGTAAACGACGCAAAGAAGTACGTACTTTTTCAAAGAGCTTTTCTTTGTCTAAGTCAGAACCAGATGCGCGGTTCGTTGCTAGCTTCATGAGCTTTTTCTCATCCGCTAACGACATCAATTCATCAAACAGTTCTTGATTGGTGAAGATACCTTCATGAGCAAGACGTTCTGGGCTTAGGTATAAGAAACACAACACCTTACCAACCAGCATGTCTAGCTCAGACAACACACTACGGCCAATCAGAGACGTAGAACGCGGACGCAGGTAGAAGAAACCCTCCGGCGCTTTTACCAGTTCCGTATTGTAGCGTTGGTAAAAATGCTGAAGTTCCACTTCAAAATCAGAAAGCAACGTGTGGTTGTCTAGGTCTTCGGTTGAAACATGCTTACCTGAACGCAGCATGCTATCTAGCGCAGGGAACAACGGGTTCGCTATCGCTTTTACCAGTTTCTCTGGCATGTAATCATCAGTACTTGTTAATGACATTTGCTTGTACCTTTGCACCGAAATCATTGATTGCCTGCCAATCCGGCTGAATAGCCTGATAGTCAGACTCTGAGTAACCTAAGCGCACGGCTTGGTCGACAACAATTCTGGCTAAATCAAAATGGTGTGTGCGAGGGTGTGCTGCGAGGTAATCGCGTAGCACAAGGCCAAGGTCAATTGGCGCGCCTTGCTGTTTGTGAGCTTTTAACATCTCTGCAATTCGTTCTGAAAGCAGATCATTCACTTGCTCAAATTCTTCGTACTCAACGTCGATTGGCGCTTGTCCCATCACTTCATCATCACGAAGCACGAGCGCTTCATCACGAAGATCGGTCAGCTTTTCAGCATCGGCATAGGTCAGTAGCCAAGGCGCATCAAAGTAGTCGGTAACCGACTGACGCAAGCGTTGGCTAAAGGCACGGTTTTTATCCATATCAATCGCGGTACGGATAAACTTATGCACGTGACGGTCATAACCGATCCATAAGTCGATCGCCTGTTGGCCCCAACTTGTGATTCGATCGAGTTTCATTTGCAAACCAAACAAGGTTTCGCCTACGAACTCGAGTTCATCGTCACCGTACACAATTTCTTGAATATCGAGGATCTGGGTTTGCAGTTCGTCACCGGCCGCTTGCAAGGTATCTTGCAATTCTTTTAGCGTCGCAGAAGTTTCTGATAGCAAAGCTTCACAGTTATTAATCGCTTCTCGCCAGTCCTTATTTAAAAGATCGGCAATTTGCTGCTTAACGGTTTGTTGCTGCTCATCCATAACACGTTGGTTAAGATCAATCTGATCGAAAATTTCACCAACTGAATATTTGAGCACGCCGTAAACGTTCTTTTTCCAATGCCCCGGAGTTCCGCCCTTCTGCGCAGCTTCAATGGCTTTTGCCATCTCATCGGCAACCATAGAAAGCTGAATAGACAGTTTTAATTTAGAGAACTGACGGTGACGTAAGTAATAATCAGAGATACCAACGGCCAACGGTGATAAGCGGTAGATGCTCGCACCATCGGTGATTTCACTGGTAAAGCGGCTGATCAACTTCTGTTTAACTAGCTCATTGATGGCATTGTTGGCACGAAACGCAGACGCTTCGCCAGTATCTTCAAACAGGCGAGTGACAATGGTAAATGCATCGTGCAGTTCACCTTCGCCCAACTCTTCATCGAACCTTTCATTGCTTAGTACTGCGATAGCAATCAAAAATGCTAAGCGCTCTGGTGGCAAGTTTAATGAAAAATCATGCTGCTTGACCCAGCCCACCAACTCATCAATTGGCTGCTCTTCGGCAGTTTGAGTCATTTCACTCATTGTGGTTCCTGTTACTGTTCTTCGTCATATCGAACGTATTAGATATGACGCCTATTTCTTTATGACGCGGGCTTGTTACAATTGCATAGCGCATGTTGTGGCTTCTTTTACCACATTCACCGCAGTTATTGCGCAGGTTTTTGAGCCCAAACGTGAATATAACGGCCTAGCGACAGATATGGCTCTTGGCGACATAGCTGTTTTTCTAGTTCCAATACATCTTCAAATTGGTAATCGCCCATGTACTCCATATTACCTATGTAGTCACTGAAAGAGCGAATGCCTGATTTACCACAGATTTCTAGACCGGCGTCTTCTATCCATTGGTAAACCTCTTCTGGCTTCAAGCCTTTTTGTGGTTGCAGCTTAAACCGTTTTCGATGTGGCATCCCATTCAATACATGAGGAATGTTGCCACAAATCACATTTTTCAGGACTAATCCGTGGTGGTTGTAAAACATTATCGAAGCAACGCCACCGGGGTTTACTTGCTCCAACAATAAATCAAGCGCCTCTTTAGGATCTGCGAGCCATTCCATTACGGCATGAAACATCAAAAAATCGACTTTCTCATCGAGATGTTCTGCGACTTTTTGTACCGGAGAATGGATGAATCGATACTGATCTAACAAACCCGCTTCGCTGATACTTTCTTCTGCTAGCTTCAGCATTTCAGAAGAGAGGTCGCAAAGAGAAACGTTATGCCCAAGCGACGCAATTTTTTGCGACATCTGCGCAAGGCCGCCTCCAGCATCAAGCACATGCAGCGGCGAAGCTGATTGCTCAAATTTGCTCAAAGCTTGTTCTAAATCTTCCCATACGATGATCTGACGGATCTCTCCTTTGTCAGAGCCGTAAATGTTTTTTGCAAATTTGTGGGCAATATCGTCGAAATTACGGTCTTCAGTCACGGCTACTTGAGTTATTATGTCCTATCGTGCCTGCTATTCTGTCACAGGAATTTCAGGAATAAAGAGGCGATGTCTCTTTTTACTACTAAGTGATGTTTTTTCGGACTATTCGGATATGTTTGAGCTGAAAAAAGTAGTGTCTTCGTTACTGATGCCACTGCCAGCAATGTTAATTCTCGCTTTTCTGGGTTTAGCCCTAGTGATGTTTACTACCAAAAGGAAGACGGGTTGCCTAATCACCCTTTCAGCCCTCTGTGGTATTTTCCTCATCGCTTTCCAGCCAGTTTCTAATCAACTTTTAATGCCAATGGAAAGGCAACACACCGCTTTTTTACCTGTCGATGAAACCATCGATTACGTGATGGTTCTCGGAAGTGGTCACGTCGTAGACGACCAAATCCCACCAACATCAGAGCTTAGTCGCACCGGTCTAATGCGTTTAAGTGAAGGGATTCGTATTCTACGCCTTTACCCTGGTGCAAAACTCATTTTGTCGGGCTATGGCGCAGGCACTGAAGTGAGCAATGCTAGAATGATGGCCAAAGTTGCGTTGGCACTAGGTGTCTCAAAGCCCGATATCATTCTGCTTGAAACAGCAAAAGACACTTGGGAAGAAGCCCGCCAAGCCGCTGCGTTCGTTAAAAATAAAAGAATGGTACTGGTAACTTCCGCTAGCCATATGACTCGCGCATTGAATGAATTCCATGCTGCCGGCATGAGGCCATTACCAGCACCAACCAACTACCTTGCACAAGAAGGGATTGTTGAACCTTGGAATAAGTACATGCCCAAAGCTCTTTACCTTGAACAAACTGAGCGTTACTGGCACGAAACAATGGGGTTGATGTGGCAAAGCCTGCGTGATTGGCTTGATACAAGTAATGACACCGTTGAAGAACCCATTGTTGTTCCTGAAACATCTCGCTTAGTTGAAGATGACGGTGGTATTTCTGCGGCGCAGCCTCAATAAACTCAACCGAATAAGTAAACTGGATCTTATCAGTAGACATAATCTTACCTGTAAACATAGTTTTATCTGTAGACTCGACCAGATAGGCAAAACTGATTAACCAAGTAATTTGCAGGTTTCCAGTTCGTAAACAGTAAAAGCTAAACAATAAAAAAGCCGAGACATCAATGATGTCTCGGCTTTTTACGTTTAAATATCGTTGTTGATTAGTCATTCCTAAAGGAAATCAATCACCAGCGAACATGTAACCTTCACCGTGAACCGTTACAAAAATTTGTGGATTCTTAGGGTCAAACTCCATCTTCGCACGCATACGACGGATTAACACGTCGATAGTTCGATCGTTTGGAGCATCCACTCGGTGGCTGATCATATTCAGAATGCGTTCACGACTTAATACCTGGTTAGGGTAAGAAGAGAGCGCAACCAACAGTTCATATTCAGCTTTAGTCAGTTTTACCGGTTCGCCGTTTTTGCTTAGCGCACGACGAGGGATATCAAACGTCCACTCACCAAAACGAACCACAGATTCGTCTTCAGTCTCTTCAACCTTACCTGCTGCTGTTTTACGAGCGGCAGAAATGCGCCAAAGTAGGTTTTTAACTCGAACCAATAACTCGCGAAGTTCGAAGGGTTTAGTAACGTAATCGTCAGCGCCCATTTCAAGGCCAACGATTTTGTCGATGCTATCCGTGCGTCCAGTAACTAAAATAATTCCAATGTCTGATTGACTGCGTAATTCGCGAGTTAGCATCAATCCATCTTCGCCTGGTAAGTTGATGTCCAGCATAATGAGGTCAACGTTATTATCTTCTAACACGTTTCTCATTTGAGCGCCGCTTTCCGCTTCGCTTACTGTGTAACCTTCGTTCTGGAAGTATCCGACCAGTTTACTGCGGGTTACCACATCATCTTCTACGACTAATACGTGATAGCTCATCTACACCACTTTTCTTATTTAATAGTTTCAGTGACTATTCTATTCATAACTCGTAACAATTCTAGTGGTACACAAGATAAAAGCCAGAAACATGGATCTTTTTTGATACAAGACAATCTTAAACCTTGCTATTTATCGTCCATCGCAATTCAATATAGGCATTACTACTAACGAGTAACTTTGCGTTTCGCAAATAACCTTGTTATTCAGCCTTGGTGTGCTTTGCACAAGTAACTTCAAGATGCATATAAGTAACACCACAAGACTAAATCAGGATCTAAGAAATGAAAGATACGAAAGCGTTCAACGAGCAAAGAGCAGAAATATACTGGTGGCTATCAAGCTTATTCGCTAAAGAGCTCACTCAAGAAGAACTCGATCACTACCACTCTGTTGAAATTCGTTCTTTCCTAACTGGTTTAGGCGAAAATGAAACACTAAAGCCGGCGATCGATAGCCTAGTGGATGCGCTAAACCGCCTACAAACGCGTGAGGATGCTCAACTAGAATTGTCTGCTGACTTCTGTGACTTATTCTTAAAAACAGATAAGCATGGCGCACTTCCTTACGCTTCTATGTATATCGGTGAGACTGGCCTTTTGAATGATAAGCCAGCAAAAGATATGGAAGAGATCATGGCCAAGCACAACTTAGTGGTGAACCAAGACCTAAAAGAACCAGCTGACCACATCGCTATCGCACTCGACTTCCTTGGCAACTTGATCATCCGTTCTAATGAAACGGAACTTGAAGAAGAGCTAGAGAAATCGTTCATTGTTCAACAGCAATTTATCGAGCAACAACTTCTTACTTGGGTACCAAAGTTCAACGTTAAATGTCATGACGTTGACGAATTCGGTTTCTACGCATCAGTCTCATCTCTGCTACTTGCATTCTGTAAATTGGACACCCAATACCTCGCTGGTGAATAAGCTTATTGGATGACTCGTTAAATAAATTCAGAAGAATGTGACAATTCACCCGGATTTCCGGGTGAATTTTATTGCGAGTAATTTCTAGTCAGTCTAAAATTGTGACCGCAAACGATAAAATATGAAACATTCACGAAATGCTATGCTTATTATAGTTTTGAGCATTTCGGTGTTAAGACAAGCCGCTCAATAGCGGTTTTTTGTTTTTTAGCACTTTAGTACCCAAAGAGCCCTACAAATTTAAGCTCTTAGTTAGGTAGCTTAACGGCTACTTCATTCCGTACTTTGGGAAAGTAGCTTCTAATAGGATAAAACCATGGCCACTATAAAAGATGTCGCTCGCTTAGCAGGCGTATCAACAACAACCGTTTCTCACGTAATCAACAAAACTCGCTTTGTTGCAGAAGCGACGCAAGAAAAAGTAAATAAAGCCGTAGACGAACTGAACTATGCACCAAGTGCCGTTGCTCGTAGTTTGAAGTGCAATACAACCCGCACTATCGGCATGCTAGTTACTCAATCAACTAACCTATTCTTCTCTGAAGTTATCGATGGTGTTGAAAGCTACTGCTACCGTCAAGGTTACACTTTGATTCTGTGTAATACGGGCGGTATCTATGAGAAGCAACGTGACTACATTCGAATGCTTGCAGAGAAACGTGTAGATGGCATCTTAGTTATGTGTTCTGACCTAACTGAAGAGCTAAGAGGCATGTTAGACCGTCACGCTGACATTCCTAAAGTGATTATGGATTGGGGCCCTGAGAGTTCTCAAGCAGATAAGATCATCGACAACTCTGAGGAAGGTGGTTACCTAGCGACCAAATACCTCATTGAGCACGGTCACTCCAAGATTGCTTGTTTAAGTGGCCACTTAGACAAAGCGGCATGTGTTGAACGCATCGCGGGTTACAAACGCGCACTCAACGAAGCTAAGATTGCTACCGATGATAACATGATCATTGAAGGTAACTTCGAGTGTGATACTGCGGTTCTTGCTGCAGAGAAAATCATTAAGATGGTAGATCGCCCAACGGCCGTATTCTGTTTTAACGACACAATGGCACTCGGCCTAATGAGCAGATTGCAAGAGAAAGGAATTCGTATCCCTGAAGATATTTCAGTGATCGGCTATGACAACATCGAGTTGGCTGAATACTTCTCTCCACCGTTAACAACGGTTCACCAACCCAAACGTCGTGTTGGTAAGAACGCTTTCGAAATTTTGTTAGAACGCATTAAAGATAAAGACCATGAAAAGCGTGTGTTCGAAATGCACCCTGAAATTGTTGAGCGAAGCACAGTTAAAACGTTAAATTAATTGATAAATTCAGTTTAATATAATTAAGCGCACCTTTAGGTGCGCTTTTTTTATCAACAACATGAATGAACCTGGTATCATACTGGAAAGATCATTAATTGAAGCAATATCACATTTTGAAATAACAAGTGTGAGCCTCATTCAACAAAAACTTTATTCTATTCAATCAGTCACGCACAGGGCAAATCACTTGAAAGAGTGAGACGCAAAGCTTCCGGCCTAAACCACTCGTTGGTATGGTAGCGGGGTTACCGATGGCAAAATGCAGTAACTACTAATAATTTAGTAATTTACGGCTAATTGACAATTTAATTGCAACATTTTGCTAATCTCTCGGACCTGCTTATTTGGTGGCGTAGTTCAAATACACCGAGATAAATAACATGGATAAACCGATACTAAAGGATTCAATGAAATTATTTGAATCCCTAGGAAAAATAAAATCACGCTCGATGTTTGGTGGCTTCGGTCTTTTTGCTGATGACACTATGTTTGCTCTGGTTGTAAATGACCAGCTGCACATACGAGCAGACAAATGCACAACGAAACAGTTCGAACAACAAGGCTTTCAACCGTACGTCTACAAAAAACGTGGTTTCCCTGTCGTTACTAAATATTTCGCTTTACCCGAAGGCCTGTGGCAAGACCAAGAGAAAATCTTGCAGCTTGCAACGACGTCTCTGGGTTTTGCTAAAGAAGAAAAAGCTGAGCAATCTTCAGCTAAGCCTACTCGACTCAAAGATCTGCCCAACCTTCGACTCGCCACTGAGCGTATGTTGAAAAAAGCAGGGATCGATTCCGTAGAACGTTTATATGAATCTGGCTCTGTAAACGCATTTAACGCCATCAAAGAATCACATGCGTCTTCTGTCAGTATTGAACTACTTTGGGCGCTAGAAGGCGCGATCAATGGCACACATTGGTCTGTTATACCGCAGCAGCGTCGTGAAGAGCTTATCAATCGCGTCAATTAACATTGTAAGTGAAAAACTATATACATAACTAAGCCGCATTTACTGCGGCTTTTTTTATATCTGCTGAAAGTTAATCTATGCTTTGCCTGTCTGTCTATACTAATGGTATACATTGAAAATTTAGAGGAAGTATCAATGAGTAAGAAAATGATATTGGGTATTGTGTTGGTCGTAACCATCGTCTTGTTAGGCGTCAATTTCGGCCAATACCTAACGCTTGAAAATGCCAAGGCCCAACAAGCCGTTTTAAATGACTACATTGATAGCAACTTCATTGCTGCCGCTGCTATCTATTTTGTCGCGTATGTAATGATTACTGCTTTCTCAATTCCTGGTGCTGCTGTTGTGACCCTGTTAGGAGCTGCGCTATTTGGTTTCTGGAATAGTTTGCTGCTGGTCTCTTTCGCCAGTGCCATTGGTGCAACCCTCGCATTTCTAAGTAGCCGCTACCTTTTACGTGACTGGATCCAAACCAAATTTGGTGACAAATTAGCAACGATTAACAAGGGCGTTGAAAAAGACGGAGCATTTTACTTGTTTTCTCTGCGTCTGATTCCTGTATTCCCATTTTTCCTTATCAATCTGTTGATGGGTCTAACACCGATGTCTGTGAGTCGCTATTACATTACAAGTCAAATAGGAATGTTACCGGGTACTGCCGTTTTCTTGAATGCTGGTACTCAACTCGCGGAAATTGATTCACTTTCGGGTATCGTGTCCCCTTCAGTACTATTGTCATTTGCCTTACTGGGTGTATTCCCAATCATTGCTAAATGGTTGATGAATAAATTTCGCTCAGCACCTGTGGCTGAATAACGTATACCTATAATAGCTTAATAACGCATATAGCCAGATAAGGTTCTATCTCAATGAAAATCTTCAGTGCATCGAATCCGACAGAAGCCCACATCATCCGTGGATTACTAGAAAGTGTGAATATTGCGTGTGAAGTCCGTGGTGAAGGGTTATTCGGTTTGAAAGGGGAAATCCCATTTACCGAAGAAACTGACCCCTACGTATGGTTATATGAGCCAGAATTGGCGAGCAAAGCCTGGGCAGTTGTTAATGACTACCAGAAACAGCAAGATTCAATCATTTATGAAGAGTGGCGTTGCGGAGAATGTCATGAAGTCAACGAAGCACAATTTGGTTCTTGTTGGCAGTGCGGTGCTGCTTCACCTGAATAGCAGGTTTTGAAAGGTAAAGTGGCTCCAACGGCCTTTTATAACCACTCGGTCAGATACCTCCTCCAAATAAAAACGGGAAGCTAAAATTAGCTTCCCGTTTTTGTCTCAATTCTATTCGAGCGTCTGTTCTGGTGAAGAATCGAGATAATCACTGAATTTGCTTTTGAATAAAAGCGATAGATCGTTGATTGAATTCTTCAGGGTTTTCTACGTTACATACGTGTCCACAATTCGGAATTTCTACTAGCTCGCTCGACTTATGCGCCTCTACCATTTCTTTTACTGGCTTGATGAACATGTAGTCTCGCTCGCCCATCAAATACAAAGTTGGAATCGGCAACTCTCGGTCTTTGAAGTATTTCATCAATGGGTTTACATCAGCCGTGAGGATAAACCAGCGCTTGAACTCTTTCTGGCACAGTTTTTTGGCTTCGCGGATAAACAGGTGACGTGATTCTTTTTGGCTTTTTTGTGGCATCACAACGTAAGCAAAAAGGCTGTATAACCACATATAAGGAATGATGTGCTTACTCAAGTTACCCAACTTGATTAAGACTTGAGAGCGAGTGTTGAGTTTAGTCACGGCACCACCCAGTACCATTGAACGCACACGGCCAGCCGCTAGCTCTGCGACATTACGGACAATAATCGTGCCCAAAGACATACCTACAAAGTGTGCAGAACGGATTTTCAGATGGTCTAACACCTTAAGAATATCAAGCGTCACCGATTTGAACGTATAACGATTCGAAATCAGCCCTTTGAGGATGTTGTCTGATTTACCATGCCCTCTCAAATCAATGAGAAGCAAGTTGAAGTGCTGTTTATACGCTTTGATCTGCTTAAACCAGATGGAGGAACTGCCTCCTGCGCCATGCACAAATACAACCCACTCATCGCTCGTAGGGTGAGTAAATGTTTTATGAAATAGTAAACTCTCAGACATACCTATCGCTTTAATTATTGGAATGGAGCTCTGCCTCATCACAAGGCGATGGCTAAGGATATCACGCAATCAAGAAATTTAAGTGATAATAGTGTCAAACCTAACATTAGTCATGTGAATACCTACCCCACCTTTTCTACCTGACTAAAATGAGTTTGCAAGTTTTGTCTTCCTAAACGTGATGTGATCTGACCAGAAAACAAAAAGGCACTCTACTATCAGAGCGCCTTCTACTATTAAGTTCAGTTGTTATACATCAGCTTATTTTACAGCTAATTCAGCACGTTAAAATGCAGAATGGTACATCGTAAGGTATTCTTTTGCCGCATCTTCCCAACTAAAATCTTGTTGCATAGCGTAAAGTTGAACACGCTTAATTTCAGCGGGGTTTTGTGCATAAAGTAGTAATGAACGATGCAATACTGCCAGTAACGCTTGCGGTGTTGGCTCTTCAAAAGCAAAGCCGGTCGCTATCTCGGGATCCTGATCGTAATCATTCACACTGTCTTTTAAACCGCCCACAGAGCGAACAATCGGTAACGTACCGTAAGCCATGCTGTAGATTTGGTTTAAGCCACAAGGTTCGAACTCCGAAGGCATCAAGAAGAAATCAGAACCCGCTTCAACTAAGTGCGCAAGCTCATTATTATACGCCTCTACAAACGAGAACTTATCTGAGTGAAGTGCCGACAGCTCTTTCAGCTGACTCGCTAAAACTGGATCACCAGTACCGACAATCACGATCTGAAGATCGTTTTTCAAAAACTGTTCGATGATAGGCAGTAAGTAATGAACACCTTTCTGATTAGTCAAACGACAAACCATGCCATAAACCGCACAATCGGTGACGGGGAGGCCAACATCTTGTTGCAGTTTTTGCTTACAAGCTGACTTCCCACGAACCATGCTGTGCTTTGTCGCTTTGAATTTACGAGGGAGGAAAGCGTCCGTTTCCGGGTTCCAAGCTCCGTAATCACAACCATTCAAAATGCCAAAAAGATCCGCGGATCTGTACTGGAATTCTGCTGCCATACCGTGACTGCCTAATTCCGTTTTCAACTCCTCGGCATACGTTGGACTTACTGCGTTCACCTTATCAGCACACATCACGCCGGCTCTCAGCATAGTGACATGCGTGTCACTCACTGAAGCTTCAGGCACATTGTAGCTATGCATTTCTGGTAGAAATTGCAGTTCATCGTATGCGAACACACCTTTGAAAACCGCGTTGTGAATTGAGATAACACTGCATGTATTTTCAAAGAAATCATGTTGTTGATAACGTGATTTAAGCAAAAAAGGAACAAAGCCTGTATGCCAGTCATTTGCATGAATGATATCAGGTTGGAAGCCAAGCTTAGGAAGCATATCAAGGCAGGCTGCACTGAAGAACGAGAAACGCTCTCCGTTATCTGCGTAAGCTTGATTATTTTCTGCGTACATTTCTGGACGGTCGAAATATTTGGCACATTCGATACCAAAAACTTGAACACCCTCTATACTCAGTTTTTTGACTTGGTAAGCGGTATGAGGCCAATGATCGAGCTCGGTCGATAAAATGACTTCGGCTGCATCAATGTTTGGAATGTTTCTATACGCGGGAATAGTCACTCGAACGTCCTGTTCGAGTGTTTGTAACGCTTTCGGCAGTGCCTTGGCTACATCAGCCAAGCCACCACTTTTAATCAAGCCTTCAACTTCAGACGCTACAAAAAGTACCGAGAGAGTTTTAGTAACCAACTCGCGCTCCTTTAGAAATAACAACTACACCATCGTCAGATACGTGGTAATGCTTTTTGTCTTCTGTCAGGTTTACACCAATTTGAGTGCCTGGTGCGATGTCTGCATCTTTATCAATGATAACGCGACGAAGTATACAACCCTCGCCCACCTTCACATCACCTAATAAAATACTCTCACTAATATCACACGCTGATGCGATATTGCTGCGGAAGCCTAAAACACTCTTTTCAATACGCGAACCACGTACGTAACTACCGCTACACACAAGACTATCAATGATCTGAATTCGACCATTAGCCGAGTCAGTAAACGTAGCTGGTGGTAGTGGCGGATAGTAAGTGTGTAGAGGCCATTTACGGTTATATAGCGAGAATGGTGCATCTTTCTTAAGAAGGTCCATATGTGCTTGCCAGTACGCATCAATCGTACCTACATCGCGCCAGTAAACTTCTTCTTTCTCACCAGTAATACGGTTGGTGCTGAAATCATAAACAAACACATCACCGCGTGGGAACATGTTTGGAATAATGTCTTTCCCGAAGTCATGTGAAGATTCAGGTTTATCTGCATCTTCCGTTAGTTCAGCAAAAAGTTCTTTCGCTTCAAACACGTAGTTGCCCATTGAAACGAGCGCAGACTCTGGGTCTCCTGGAATCGACTTCGGATTTGCAGGCTTCTCTTCAAAGCCAATCATACGGCCTTCAGCATCCACCTCGATAACACCGAATTCTGATGCTTCAGCAAGCGGCATACGCAGTGCAGAAACGGTTAACGCTGCTTTCTTTTCTTTATGGAAATCAAGCATTTGTTTGATGTCCATTTTATAGATATGGTCAGAACCAAAAATACAGACTTGATCAGGTTCTTCCAGCTCCATAAAGCCCATATTTTGGTAGATAGCATCTGCTGTGCCTTCATACCAACGCTTTCCTTTACGCATTTGCGCAGGAATTGGGTCGATAAAACGATCTGTGATGCCACTGATATTCCAACCTTTTTTCATGTGGTGGAACAGAGATTGTGACTTAAATTGTGTTAATACGTAGATCTTCATAAGATCAGCATTAACGAAGTTGTTCAAAGCGAAATCAATTAAGCGGTAACTACCACCGAAAGGAACCGAGGGTTTGCTGCGAGATTCAGTCAAAGGTCTTAAGCGAGAGCCTTCACCACCAGCAAGAATCATTCCCAATACACCAGCCATTTTATTCTCCATATATCTATAGCTTGTCGATGTCAGTACTCGTAGAGGTGTCTTCCTCTGGGGGATGAGCACTAACACTTATTTCGGTACTTAACGAATATTCATTCACATACAGTGACAATATCCTAAGCCAAACGTTGTTATGCGTGCACTATTCTTTGCACTTGGTTTTATATACGTTATCGACTTTTCGGTCGATTTCAATTTTTAATACGCCATTCTGTGCTATGTAAGCTGATTGCTTTCCTAAGACTTAAAGCAGCTCACACTACACCGTGCGGGCGAAACATTACATTAACACCCGTCACACATCAGGTATACAACTAAACACTGATCTTTGAGTTACAATATTTGAATTAAGTTACATTCTCGTTAAAGTTGCATAAGAAGATATAATTAATCATCTCCATTTATTTTACCCTGTGAATTTAATAAATTATCGCAATCGACACAGCAAATCAACCAGTTGCATAATTAGTCGTATTTTGGTCAAAAAAAAACAGCCTAATGGCTGCTTTTTTTCAAATAACGTTCAGTTACTTCTCTTTAGGCTTTTTACGTTTATCCGTAATTTCCCACTTACCATCGATGTACAACGCAGTCCAACCAGATGGTTTGCCATCCGCTTCAGTACGAACGTAGTTCTCTTTTGTCTTACGACTAAAACGAACGACTGTCGGCTTGCCATCAGGATCAGCAACCGGTGCTGATGTCAGGTATTGGAATTTAGGTGAAATACGGTCTTTAAAACGCACTAGCTCTTCCACTAATGGCGCACGTGTTTCACGTGATTTAGGAAAGTTGCTCGCTGCCATAAATAGACCAGAAGCACCGTCACGAAGTACGAAGTACGCATCTGAATTTTCACATGGAAGTTCAGGGAAATGCACTGGGTCTTCTTTAGGTGGCGCTACTTCGCCATTTCTCAGAATCTTACGAGTGTTCTTACAATCTTCACTCGTACAGTCCATGTATTTACCGAAACGACCGTTCTTCAGAACCATGTCAGAACCACACTTGTCACACTCAACAAGTGGGCCATCGTAGCCTTTGACTTTGAATTCGCCATGTTCAACCACATAACCTTCACAGTTAGGGTTGTTACCACACACGTGCATCTTACGCTTATCATCAATCAGATAAGCATCCATTGCCGTTTCACAAATAGGACAACGCTTTTTCGCTCGAAGTGCTGCTGTTTCAACGTCTTCTTCAAGAACGTTGATAATACCTTCTTCATCACCAAGGTTGATTGTTGTCTTACAACGCTCTTTTGGTGGAAGTGCATAACCAGAACAACCTAGGAATACGCCTGTCGAAGCCGTACGAATACCCATTTTACGGCTACAAGTTGGACACTCAATATCGGTTTCTACGATATGATTTGGCTTCATGCCACCAGCATCTTCGTCTAAATCCGCTTTTTCCAAATCGCCAGTAAAGTCTTCGAAGAAGTTATCTAGCACGCCTTTCCAGCTTGCTTCGCCTTCTGCAATTTGGTCTAACTTCTGCTCCATACGAGCAGTAAAGTCATAGTTCATTAGATCATTGAAACTGCCATCTAGACGGTCGGTAACAATTTCACCCATCTTCTCAGCATAGAAACGGCGCTGTTCAACTTTTACATAACCGCGATCTTGAATCGTCGAGATGATTGATGCGTAAGTTGAAGGACGACCAATACCGCGCTTCTCAAGCTCTTTAACTAGCGCAGCTTCAGTGAAACGTGCTGGTGGCTTAGTGAAGTGCTGTTTAGGGTCGAGTGCGATTAAGTCTAGCTTTTCACCAACCTGTACAGCAGGAAGAATAGTATCTTCATTTTTGCCCATTGGACGTTGAACGCGAGTCCAACCGTCAAACTTAAGAATACGGCCTTTCGCTTTTAACGTGTACTCATCCGCTTTAACGCTTACTGTCGTTGAATCGTATTGCGCAGGTGTCATTTGACAAGCAACGAATTGATTCCAAATCAGTGAATATAGCTTGTGTGCGTCTGCGTCTACGCCGTTTAGGTCTTCCGACTTAACATCTACACTTGAAGGACGAATCGCTTCGTGGGCCTCTTGAGCGCCCTCTTTGCTGCCGTATACAAGTGCTTTAGGTGGAAGATATTGCGCGCCGTACTCAGAACCAATGTATTCACGAGCGGCTTCTACAGCTTCTGAACTCAAGTTCGTTGAGTCAGTACGCATATAAGTGATGTAACCCGCTTCATACAGACGTTGAGCCAGCATCATGGTTTTCTTCACGCCGTAACCAAGACGCGTACTCGCCGCTTGTTGCAGCGTAGACGTGATGTAAGGTGCAGACGGCTTACTCTTAGTAGGGCGGTCTTCACGTTTACATACTTCGTATTGCGCTTTTTCTAAAACGCTAACTGCAGCTTGTGTTTGCGCTTCATTATCAGGTTTAAACGCAACACCGTCTTTCTGAGCGACTTGCAGTCTGAAATCTGTTTTCTCTGCTGTTTTGGTATCAGCATGCACATCCCAGAACTCTTCGGGGATAAAAGCGTTGATCTCGCGCTCGCGCTCAACCAGTAGTTTTACAGCGACTGATTGAACACGGCCAGCGGATAGGCCTCGTGCGACTTTCTTCCAAAGCAGTGGTGACACCATAAAGCCAACAACACGGTCCATAAAACGTCGTGCTTGTTGTGCGTTTACGCCATCAATGTTTAGCTCACCTGGAGTTTCAAAAGCTTGTTGAATAGCATTTTTAGTGATTTCGTTAAAAACCACTCGCTTGTATCGCGTTTCATCACCACCGATGATCTCACGAAGGTGCCATGCGATAGCTTCTCCTTCGCGGTCCAAATCGGTTGCGAGATAAACATGGTCTGCGTTCTCAGCCAGTTTTTGCAATTCAGCAACGACTTTTTCTTTACCAGGTAAAATTTGGTAGTTCGCTTCCCACTCTTGATATGGGTTGATACCCATCTTTTTAATGAGAGCTTTGCGATCTTTTTCTTTCTTGATACGAGCTTTATCTTCTGGGCTCATACCCTTGGTTGAAACTGCAGCAGCCTTTTGACCAGTACTTTGACCCGCCGTTGGTAAATCACGTACGTGACCTACACTCGACTTAACGACAAAGTCTTTGCCAAGATATTTATTGATAGTTTTAGCCTTGGCTGGCGACTCCACTATAACGAGCGATTTACCCATATTGACTCTAACGTCCTTAATCACGATGCTTCAGCACCAACAATTTAGCTTGTGGGCTTTTACGCATGATATTCTAAATTCATTGCTTCTTTTTTTACTATTGTGCGAGATTACTAGAAGATCAACCGCTTTTTTCAAAATTGGATCTGATCGCTCGACAATTCGACGACTCATAGAGAAAAGGGGCACAATATAAAGAAGCTATAAAGTACTCACTAAGAATACTTGCAAGAGCCTATTCATCAGGCATTACGTCTAAACGGGCTCATACTAAGCTTGTCCGCGAATCTAACGCGAGCCCCATTCAATTATTTTTGCCGTAAATCACAAAATAAATTGTGGATGTTTGAAAAGACTCTCTTAATCGGTTGTGAAATCATTGAATTTCTAGTTCGACACCATAAACTCAACGTTATATTCAGTTATCAGAGATAAACTCATGACAAAGAAAGTAATAGCAGAATTTGATTTACTGCTTATCGCAAACCAAATTATCCAATCACATGATGACTACATTGAAGGCATGCGCGCAAACAGCGTAGTAGAAAAAGACGATGTCCTCATCTTCAAAGGTGAATACTTCTTAGACAGCAATGGAATGCCGACAGAGAATACAACCGCAGTATTTAACATGTTTAAATACTTAGCGCACCATCTTTCAATAGAATTTACGCTTCAACAATAACGAAAAAGCTTGCCATTTAGGCAAGCTTTTTTACTTCCTGGACCTTTATATGCTTAGCATTTTTATTGACTCAGCATTTTCAGCTTGTCGAAGTAGTCAGGGAAAGTCTTTGAAGTACAACCTGGATCATTAATTGTCACACGAGTATCGCTCAAGGCAACCAACGAGAAACACATCGCCATACGGTGATCATCATAGGTATCGATCGCCGCATGTGTCAGTTGAGCAACAGGGTTAACGATGATGTAATCTTCACCTTCTTCGACCTCTGCGCCAACTTTACGAAGCTCTGTAGCCATAGCCGCTAAGCGATCGGTCTCTTTCACACGCCAGTTGTAAACATTACGGATTGCCGTTGTACCTTTAGCAAACAAAGCTGTCGTTGCGATAGTCATCGCTG
Source organism: Vibrio sp. QJM3NY_26 (assembly GCF_057786005.1). Classification (NCBI taxonomy): domain Bacteria; kingdom Pseudomonadati; phylum Pseudomonadota; class Gammaproteobacteria; order Vibrionales; family Vibrionaceae; genus Vibrio; species Vibrio sp. QJM3NY_26. Next base: position 2,284,192 of record NZ_CM173515.1, read on the forward strand.
CATCTGGGATATGGTTATAGTCCATATCGATGCCTTTCAGCTCACCACAACGAGAGATCACGTAGTCGTCACCCCATTCGATTTCTGCACCCATTTTCTCAAGCGCATCAGCAAATTGGATATCACCTTGGATACTGTTTTTACCAATACCCGTTACTTTAATCTCACCGCCTTTAATCGCTGCGGCAGCAAGGAAGTATGACGCAGATGATGCATCACCCTCAACCAAGAAATCACCCGGTGCTGAGTAAGATTGCCCAGTCGGAATTACGAACTCTTGGTAATCGTTGTTGATCACATCCACACCAAATTGTTTCATAATGTGTAGCGTGATATCGATGTAAGGTTTAGAAACCAATTCACCCTCAATTTTGATTGTTACCTCACCTTCAGCTAAAGGCGCAGCCATCAAAAATGCCGTCAAAAATTGGCTAGAGATAGAACCATCGATTGAAACCGTACCGCTTTTAAGGCCAGTACCCGTGATCTTCAATGGTGGGTAATTTTCGTTTTCTAGGTATTCAACGTCGGCGCCGGCTTCTTGCAATGCTGTCACTAAGTGACCGATTGGTCGCTCTTTCATGCGAGGCTCGCCAGTCAGAACATATTCACCACGCCCCAAACAAAGTGCAGCAGCCAGCGGGCGCATCGCCGTACCCGCATTGCCTAAGAAAAGCTCTAGGGCTTTGTCACTTGAGAATGCACCACCCACACCCGTCACTTCACAGACGGTTTTGTCTGCAGACAGCTGATAATCAACACCTAATTGCGTTAAAGCATTCAGCATATGGCGAATATCATCACTGTCTAGTAAGTTTGTTAGGCGCGTGGTTCCCGTTGAAAGTGCAGCCAAAAGAAGTGCACGGTTGGAAACACTTTTTGAGCCAGGTAGATTAACTTCCCCGCTCACTTTTTGAATTGGTTGTAACGTAAGGCTTTCCATTAAATCTTATAGTCCTTGTACCACCCGAAGTCACTGGCGCGTATTTATTTTCGGGTGATGAATAATTCTTCGTACTTGCAGACTAACGAACTTTTCCAATGAACTCCAGAGCTAATCCCCTCGATAAAGGCGATTAATTAGCCAACTAAACACATTTACATACTAGTACACGATATCAACTCGGACGCCGTCTGAAAAATAGAGAATTCGCACATCATCACCTCGGTTAAACAACATCGAGTTATCGACGTCTTGGATGATGTTAACCAACTTGTCATCTTTAGTTTTGACCAATAATTCGACGAGCTTATATTCCACTTTGTATTGTGTGTTACCTCGATTGCGAGCAATCCCGGCGCCCGCCACAGCACCGACGGCCGTTGCGACTTCTTTGCCGGTACCGCCACCAAATTGATTACCAATCAAGCCACCAATAGCCGCACCTAACAAGGTTTCCCAACCATTCGCTTTCGACTCTACGATCTCTTGTTGGGTAATGTATCTGACCGTGTCAATCTCACCATAAACGACCTCATTGACTGGTCGAGCTTGGTTTCTGTTGTAAGCTGCATTTGCCAACATGGGCAAAACAAGTAAAATCCAAAGCAACTTTTTCATGGTAAAACTCCTAAAGACCTCTTGGTCAGTGATTAATCTGTAACGCGGTACTTATGACTATATACCTAACCGAACTTGATACTACTAGTATAGAGTTTCCTTCGCCTTTCGACGCGCTTGATGAACCTAACGGTCTGCTCGCCTTCGGTGGTGATTTGTCACCCATGCGAATTTTAAACGCTTATAGCCAAGGTATATTTCCATGGTATGGCCCAGGGGAGCCTATACTTTGGTGGAGCCCAGCACCACGAGCGTTATTTAATCCTGAGACATTCGAACCGTCAAAAAGTCTTAAAAAGTTTCAAAGAAAGCATAATTACCGTGTCAGCATCAACCAAGCGACAGACAAAGTGATTGGCTACTGCTCCTCGCTAAGACCCGAAGAAGAAACTTGGCTAAACGGTGACATGCAGTCAGCGTACCGCGAACTTTCTTCATTAGGCTTCTGCCACTCCGTTGAGGTTTGGCAATGCGACGAGCTTATCGGCGGACTTTACGGTTTGCAAAGAGGCCAAGTCTTTTGTGGTGAATCGATGTTTAGTCTGAAGACCAATGCCTCTAAAATTGCACTGTGGTACTTTTGTGAACACTTTACACGATTCGGAGGAAAACTCATCGATTGCCAAGTCATGAACCCTCATTTGGAATCCTTGGGCGCTATCGAAGTAGATAGAGATGAGTTCCTTAGTGCTTTGAAAATACTTAAAGAAAATCAACTTAGCGATGGATGTTTTAAATCACAATGGCTAGAGGGAACGCCTTCATGAGTTCAGATTTACAACAAATCAGAATTGGATTGACCGATAACCATGCTTGCAGCTACCTGCCACATCTTCAAGAAAGAGTGGCAGTTACGCTTGATGAACACATGCATACTTCAGATAATTATGAAGTCCTGCTCGCCAACGGATTTCGCCGCAGTGGAGCGACCATTTATAAGCCACATTGCGATAATTGCTCTGCGTGCCAAGCTATTCGCCTCTCGATTCCCGAGGTCAAGTTTTCCAAAAGCCAACGACGAATCCTCAACAAAGCCAAATCACTACGTTGGGAATTGAAAGACGAGATGGATGACAACTGGTTTGACTTATATAGTCGCTATATAACCGCTCGTCACCGTTCGGGAACCATGTATCCCCCTAAAAAAGAAGAGTTTCTACAATTCTCTAAAAATGAATGGCTTGCCACAAAGTTCATGCACATCTATGATGATAGCCAGTTGGTCGGCATCGCCGTCACTGACGTGATGTCTCACTGCACAAGCGCATTTTATACTTTCTTCGATCCTGATATCGACATCTCTATGGGAACACTAGGTGTTCTGTTTCAAATCCAGCACGCCCAGAAAGAACAGAAACAGTGGTTATATTTGGGTTATCAAATCGATGAATGTCCTGCGATGAACTATAAAGTACGATTTCAACGTCATCAAAGGCTAGTAAATCAGCGGTGGCAAGGGTAGAATACGCGACAACTTTACATATTTTGATTTTAACGGCACAATCAAGCCGTTGAAAACCGCCAAATTTCGAAAGAGGATTAGATGGCTAAAGAAGACGTAATCGAGATGCAAGGCACGGTCCTTGATACTCTACCAAACACGATGTTCCGTGTTGAGCTTGAAAACGGTCACGTAGTGACAGCACACATCTCTGGTAAAATGCGTAAAAACTACATCCGTATTCTTACTGGTGATAAAGTAACTGTTGAGATGACTCCATACGACCTTTCTAAAGGCCGCATCGTCTTCCGTGCTCGTTAATTTTTAATTACCGAATACGATAAGAAGCGGAGCTTGATGCTCCGTTTTTTATCGACCAAACAAATACTAAAGAAACACCTGGTTAGCTCTCCAAGAGCCCCAACAATACCTTCAGTCTCCCGTAACATTCCCCTGCAATACACTTTTACCTAATAATTGTGTCACCAATAACAGTGTCACCAATCGCTGTTTGTATATGCGTAGGTTAAGCCAGCATAAACGGTTTATGGTCAAACAGTGCCCCAATCCACAGCTTTCTCTTTGTTTCAGCTACTCTATAACTAAAAAAACGCACAACCGAAGTCATGCGTTTATTATCGTGATTAGCTGTACCGCGCTCTCAATAAGCAGTCAGCAACAGCTTAAGCTGTTAAGAAATAGGCTTAATGCATAACCTCTTCTTTAGCACCAACATAGATGAAATCTAGATCGTCTTTAATCAGGGATACTTTAACCGTACCGCCGTCAACCAAACTACCAAACAGCAACTCATTAGCAAGAGGCTTTTTAAGCTTCTCTTGAATCACTCGTCCCATAGGACGCGCACCCATAGTCTTGTCATAACCTCTTTCAGCTAACCAATGACGAGCATCCTCAGAAACTTCTAAAGACACGCCTCGAGCGTCCAGTTGAACCTGAAGCTCAACAATGAACTTGTCGACAACTTGGTTAATCACACTTGGATCAAGGCTGTTGAACCAAATAACATTATCAAGACGGTTACGGAACTCAGGTGTAAATACCTTTTTGATCTCACCCATCGCGTCTGGCGCATGATCCTGTTGGATCAAACCGATCGATTTCTTCTCAGTTTCAGCGACACCAGCATTGGTCGTCATCACAAGGATCACGTTACGGAAATCCGCTTTACGACCGTTGTTGTCAGTTAGCGTGCCGTTGTCCATCACCTGTAGTAACAAGTTAAAGATATCTGGGTGAGCCTTCTCTATCTCATCAAGTAACACAACAGAGTGTGGATTCTTGATTACAGCATCAGTGAGCAGACCACCTTGGTCATAACCAACATAACCAGGAGGAGCACCGATCAAACGGCTCACAGAGTGACGCTCACCGTACTCAGACATGTCAAAGCGCAACAGTTCAATACCCATCAACTTAGACAGCTGTACAGTCACCTCTGTTTTACCGACACCAGTAGGACCAGCGAATAGGAATGAACCAACAGGTTTATTGTCTGCACCCAATCCTGCACGAGTCAGCTTAATCGCTTCGCTCAATACATCGATCGCTGGGTCTTGTCCGAATACCAACATTTTCATGCGGTCATCCAGTTTCTGTAACGTATCTTTGTCTGAAGATGATACTGACTTCTCAGGAATACGAGCCATTTTCGCGACCATTGACTCAATATCAGCCACGCTTACCGTTTTCTTACGACGGCTTGCTGGTGCCAAACGACTACGAGCGCCGGCTTCATCAATCACGTCAATTGCCTTATCAGGAAGGTGACGTTCATTAATGTATTTAGCTGACAACTCCACAGCGGCACGCAACGCTTTGTTGGTGTAACGCACTTCGTGGTGAGCTTCGTATTTTGGCTTCAAACCGATCAGAATCTTGGTTGTGTCATCTAACGATGGTTCAATAATATCAATTTTCTGGAAGCGACGAGCTAAAGCACGCTCCTTCTCAAAAATGCTGCTGTACTCTTGGTATGTCGTTGAGCCGATGCAACGTAATTTACCGCTGCTTAGTAGTGGCTTAATTAAGTTTGCCGCATCAACCTGACCACCCGATGCTGCACCGGCACCAATAATGGTGTGGATCTCATCAATGAATAGGATTGCGTCTTCTTCTTTCTCTAGTTGCTTAAGAATCGCTTTAAAACGTTTCTCAAAGTCACCACGGTATTTGGTCCCAGCTAGAAGTGAACCAATATCTAAAGAATAAATCACACTACTCTGAATGATTTCAGGTACTTGACCTTCAACAATACGCCATGCAAGACCTTCAGCGATTGCGGTCTTACCCACACCCGCTTCACCCACTAACAAAGGGTTGTTTTTACGACGACGACATAGAACTTGAACCGTACGCTCAAGCTCTTTATCACGCCCGATAAGCGGGTCGATATTACCTTGTTTCGCCACTTCGTTAAGGTTAGTTGCAAAATTTTCTAGACGATCTTCAGAATTAGCTTCTTCTGCATTCTCTGCGCCACCAAATGAATCAGACGGTGATGAACTATCACCTTCGTTACTGGCTTTGGTAATGCCATGAGAAATAAAGTTAACAATATCTAAGCGACTAATGTCGTTTTTCTTGAGCAAATATGCCGCGTGAGATTCTTGCTCACTGAAAATAGCCACAAGTACATTTGCACCTGTAACTTCGCTACGACCTGAAGACTGAACATGAAAAACAGCGCGTTGAAGTACTCGTTGGAAGCTCAACGTAGGCTGAGTCTCACGAGTCTCGTCACTTTCTGGGATAAGTGGGGTTGTTTGATCGATAAAAATATCGAGCTCATTGCGAAGAGCATCGAGATCAGCCTGACAAGCTTGGAGCGCTTCCTTGGCCGCATCATTTTCTAATAATGCTAGTAGGAGGTGTTCGACAGTCATGAATTCATGTCGCTTGTCTCGCGCACGAGCAAATGCACCATTTAAACTCGTCTCTAATTCTTTATTTAGCATAAGTACCTCCTAAGGGAACAACGGTGTTGTTCGAGCAATTTATACTTGCTCCATTGTACATAGTAGCGGATGCTCATTTTCCTTTGAGTACATCTTTACTTGCGCTACCTTTGTTTCCGCTATTTCAGCACTGTATGTGCCGCATATAGCTTTACCTTCATAATGAACCTTGAGCATCACTTCCGTTGCTTGTTCGATATCTAGTGAGAAGAATCGCTCTAGGATCTCGATTACAAAGTCCATAGGCGTGTAGTCATCGTTATTCAATACAACGTTATACATCGCCGGTGGCTTTACTTTTGTCTCTTCTTTCTCCAGTAAATCTGAGCCTGGAGATGCCCATTCAAAGTTTCTGCTCATATCGCTTTGCTAAGAGTTATTTTTCGGAAGTCGTGAGTGTTACGTCATTCAAATTTACCACATTCACGCATTACGGTGTACTAAGAAACTGCACCGAGAAACAGTACCAAAAAATATTCCTCTATACTGAGCCTAATCCACCATTTCCATCGCTGCAAATAAAAGATCTCTATTAACAGGATTAACATATGTGATTGATTAAAAAGACACCATAACTATTGATGCTAACGATAAGATTACCGCTAAGTTACTATTTAGTTAATAGTTTGCAGTTAATCTCGAATGTGATTTGTTATTAAAATTGATCACTTTTATACCAATTTACTATTGACTGCGCTCAATCATTAGCTACATTGGAGCTAAAAGGTTTTTCTGATACAACTTTATAACAAGATTCAAAATCGAGTAATACGCGTTAAGAATGAACAATAAGGAATAATTACGCAGGGTAGCGTTAATTTCCGTAAGCAATGTATGAGATTCAAGCTATCAGCTGAAATTATTTAGTTGGTAGGAATGATATCAATCGCACTTACAACAATTGATATAACAACGTTAGTAACAAAATGCATGAGGGATGTATAGCATGGCTACAGGTACAGTAAAATGGTTTAACAATGCCAAAGGGTTTGGCTTTATTTGTCCAGAAGGTGAAGACGGCGATATTTTCGCGCACTACTCCACAATACAGATGGAAGGTTATCGAACCTTAAAGGCAGGTCAGCAAGTCGACTATGAAGTAGAAAGTGGACCTAAAGGCTCGCACGCTAGCTCTGTTGTTCCTGTAGAAGGCAGCGCCGCTAAATAGGCGATGGCCAAATCATGTTGACCTCCATCAGTCCTAATTAACGGCTGACAGGTAAACAGAATATTGAAACCGCTCATTTGATACCCCTAATACAGGATTAAATGAGCGGTTTTTCGATCTAGAAGCTTTAACGTTGCTCACAGTACAATTCGCTCGAAGATGTTTGCCCCCAAGGTCTAGGTCTAGGTCTAGGTCTAGGTCTAGCAAAACATTATGAATAAAAAAGACGCTTTAACGTTATCGTTAAAGCGTCTTTCGTTTTGTATTGGTCTATGACTTAACTGTCAGACCAAGCAACTCGTTAGTCAATCATGATCATAATTTGCTAACGATGAGTCTAATCACTATGCGTCAATGAATGCGTTCAGTGTTGAGCTTGGACGCATTAGTGATGAAACCAGTGCATCATCAAGTAGGTAATAACCACCTAAATCACCGGCTGGACCTTGAGCGTTGTTTAGCTCAGCAACGATAGCTTCTTCACTTTCAGCCAATTGACTTGCCACACCTGCAAACTCAGCAGCAAGGTCAGCGTCAACCGTTTGCTCAGCAAGCGCTTTAGCCCAGTATGCTGCTAGGTAGTAATGGCTACCACGGTTATCAAGCTCACCTACTCGACGTGAAGGAGATTTGTTTTTATCTAGGAACTCGCCCGTCGCTTTATCAAGCGCGTCAGCGAGAACTTGTGCCTTAGCATTGCCAGTGACTACGCTTAGGTGCTCTAGAGATGCCGCTAATGCCAAGAATTCACCTAAAGAATCCCAACGCAGGTGGTTTTCTTTTTCTACTTGTTGCACGTGCTTAGGAGCAGAACCGCCAGCGCCTGTTTCAAACAGACCGCCACCGTTCATTAGTGGAACAATCGATAGCATTTTAGCTGACGTACCAAGCTCTAGAATTGGGAATAAATCCGTTAGGTAGTCACGTAATACGTTACCTGTAACAGAAATAGTATCTAGACCTTCTTTGATACGAACCAGTGAGTATTGCGTTGCTTCAAGTGGAGCAAGGATCTTAATTTCAAGACCATCAGTATCGTATTCAGGAAGGTACGCTTCTACTTTCTCAATAAGCTGAGCGTCATGTGCGCGAGACGCGTCTAGCCAAAATACCGCTGGAACACCCGATGCACGAGCACGAGTAACCGCTAGCTTAACCCAATCTTGAATTGGTGCATCTTTAACCTGACACATACGGTAGATATCACCTTCCTCTACGTCTTGCTCAAGAAGCACTGAACCTGAAGCATCTACAACTTGAACCTGACCAGCAGCTTCAAGGATGAAAGTCTTATCGTGAGAACCGTACTCTTCCGCTTTTTGAGCCATTAGGCCAACGTTTGGTACACTGCCCATCGTTGTAGGGTCGAAAGCACCGTTCTCTTTACAGAAATCAATAACCGCTTGGTAGATACTCGCGTAGCTACGATCTGGAATCATTGCTTTCGTGTCTTTTTGCTTACCTTCTGGATCCCACATTTGACCTGAAGAACGTAACATTGCAGGCATCGATGCATCAACAATGATGTCACTTGGAACGTGTAGGTTAGTAATGCCACGGTCTGAGTCAACCATCGCTAGTGGAGGCTGAGTTTCGTATACTGCTTGTAGGTCAGCTTCGATTGCCTGTTTCTGATCTTGAGGAAGTGCAGCGATTTTTGCGTATACATCGCCGATGCCGTTATTTACATCAACACCTAACTCGTTGAACAGTTGACCGTGCTTAGCGAATACATCTTTGTAGTAAACCTTAACCGCATGACCAAAAATCACTGGGTCAGACACTTTCATCATCGTCGCTTTCATGTGAAGAGAAAGCAGTACGCCTTGCTCTTTAGCTGATGCGATCTCTTTTTCAAAGAATGCAACCAAAGCAGCTTTGTTCATTACAGACGCATCAATGATCTCTTGATCTTGTAGAGCAAAAGCTGGCTTCAATGTTTTCTTCGCGCCATCTTTACCTACGAATTCAATGCTGACTTTAGTAGCACCTTCAATTGTCACTGACTTTTCGCTACCGAAGAAGTCTTTATCTTCCATGCTTGAAACGTGCGACTTAGAGTCTGCAGACCAAGCACCCATCGAATGTGGGTTTTTCTTCGCGTAGTTTTTAACAGAAAGTGGAGCACGACGATCCGAGTTACCTTCACGTAGCACAGGGTTTACTGCACTACCTTTAATTTTATCGTAAGTCGCTTTAACGGCTTTCTCTTCGTCAGTGTTTGCTTCTTCTGGGTAATTAGGAAGTGCGTAACCTTTTGACTGTAGCTCTTTGATCGTAGCTTGAAGCTGAGGTACAGATGCCGAGATGTTTGGAAGCTTGATAATGTTCGCTTCTGGTGTCTTAGCCAATTCACCTAGTTCTGCTAATGCATCACCAATACGTTGCTCTTCGTTCAAATAGTCAGGGAAGTTGGCAATAATGCGCCCTGCAAGTGAAATGTCGCGAGTATCAACGTTAATACCAGAAGAAGCTGTAAAAGATTGAATGATTGGCAGCAGAGAGTAAGTTGCTAGCGCCGGAGCTTCGTCTGTAATGGTATAGATGATCGTTGGTTTTTCAGTAGGCATGAAATTTCCCTATAGTTCTTACAAGCTCATTTAAAGTAGTGAGCATGTTATAAATTGACCAGTAAGCCACTCAAAGAGTGAAAACTGCTTACTCGATAGTCGTACTCTATCTTATTTTTCATGCAATCCTGATGACAGCATGAACCAAATCCGTGAGTGCGTTGTTATAATAAAACACGAAGGTATAATTAAACAAATCAGGCTTAAGAGTCCATCAACTTGTTCTATTTTGTGTCTTTTAGGCGCGCAAATGATAGCTCAATTCCGTTTCAGTGAAAACTTTTCAGCACACTTCGTTTACATTTTTGCAAGGTAGTTAACATGTCTACTCGCTCACACAGCGTATCTCGTTCAGACAAACCAGCTCGTGCTGGTGCAACATTAAAACAAAGCGGTAATAGACAAAACCGAAGCAGTGATAAAAATAACACGGGTAGTTCGCATAAAAAATCGCACTCGAGTAAGCACCGATATAAAAGCAAACCTACCAACGTGAAACCTAAGGTGGCAATCGAAGATCGCAAAGTCATTTTGTTCAACAAGCCTTTCGATACTCTCAGCCAGTTCACTGATGGCGAAGGCAGGAAAACACTCGCCGACTTTATTCCGGTTAAAGATGTTTACGCGGCGGGTCGACTTGATCGCGACAGTGAAGGATTAATGGTCTTGACCAATGATGGCATCTTCCAAGCTAAGTTAACTCAACCAAACTCAAAATCACCAAAGACTTACTGGGTGCAGGTTGAAGGCGCACCTTCTGAGGAAGATTTAGATAAATTGAGAAAAGGCGTAAAACTAAAAGACGGCATGACACTGCCTGCTCAGGTTGAGGTGATGTCTGAACCTGTTGTGTGGGAAAGAACCCCTCCAGTGCGTTTCAGAGCCGCAATACCGACAACATGGTTAGCGATTACTATCATTGAAGGGCGTAACCGTCAGGTAAGACGAATGACAGCAAATATCGGCTTCCCTACCCTGCGACTTATTCGCTATTCAATGGGCAATATGAACGTGGGTCAGCTTCAACCGGGTGAGTGGAAAGAGATTTAAAGTGATACTTCGATAAGTAGAGAAATGGTCGCTATATAAGCGGCCATTTTTATATTCGTTAATAATTTTCAGGCACAAAAAAGCCAGTCCTAAGACTGGCTTTTATCAACATTTAACAATTACTAATTAAGTAACTATTAGAAGCTGTAGAATGCAGCAGCGAAGATGAAAGTTTCTTCGTCTTTAGAAACACCTGAAGTAGTGTCTTTACCCGCATCAAGTTGCTGAGCGATATCGATACCCATGTCTACGCGGTCATTAAGCGTGTACATTGCTGCAACGTTAATTGTAGAAGTATCATTGTCAAACTTAGCATCTTCAGTAGTTGAGTTAGCATTGTAACCAGCAGCAAGAGTTAGTTGCTCTGTTACTGGGTAGCCAGCAGATAAGTAGTAACCAGTAGTTTCTAGGTTAGTAGTGTTTTTACCAACTAGATCTGACTTGTCACCGTCGTTGATCCAGAAGTTAACACCCAAGTCTAGCTCACCAATCTTAGAGTTACCAGATACAGAGTAAACTTGGTAATCAGCGTCATCACGAGTCTCGTAACCGCCGTATACGTTTGCGATTTCGCTTTCGTAACCAACGTAACCATTCACACCTTTATCGTTTTTAGGTGATGAGTGGCTTTCGTTTGTTTCAAAGTAAGAAACACCGTAAGCGAAACCCGAAGTCGCGCCTTGGAACTTAACTACGTTAAATGCGTCAGATGCATCGCCAGCAGAAGAACCGAACTCGTAAGTCATGTCGCCAGCGCCATCAACTTTATCAAGAGCAGTGTCATTTTCCCAACCGAAAGATGCAACACCAACACCAGTGTCAAAACCTAACCATGCTTTATCAACGTCAGTACCGAATTCGTTTTTAACATCGAAGCCGTTGTCGTTTTCATCAGTTGTCCAGTTAAGTTCGAAATCAGTTTCGAAGTAACCAACGATACGGTTGTTTTTGTAGCTAACAGCTAGAGTAAGAGCTGTTGCCCAGTCATCGTACATAGCGTTAGTTTTAGTATCGTAGTAACCACCCACACCGATTGCGCCAGAAACAGAGAACTGCTCTTTGTGCATTGGGTCAAATTCGAATGTTGGTTTTGCGTTGCCTAGTTCTACGTTCGCGAAAGCTGAAGTTGAAGCTGCTGCGATTGTTAGCGCTAAAAGAGTCTTTTTCATAATAAATCCACTGCCTTTTCTAAGAATGGGAGATCCTTGCCCGGTTCCCTTTTTTTATTTTTTGCGACTGGTCATTACCACTCTTTGTTGGTTAATCACCGTCACTAAATTTCGAGGTCTAGATTGCAAAAGATTATCCTGCGTGTCAAATAAACTAAAAACACATCTAAAAAAAACACAAACCAATAAAAACCAATGACTTACATTTTTTTTCATTGTTTTACGAGTAACTTATCCTTAGTTTTATCAGGAAATATAATAATATAAAAAAGGAACATAACAAAATTTAAATCTATAAAATCCAATAAACAAACATCAAATCAGAACTTAACACCTACAAGTCAGTCTTTTTTAATATATATATTTCACAACATAAATAAAATCGTTAAGTTCCTGATGGTTCAGTTTTTTTTTGTGAACAAGATCTACCTTTGATTCAAAAGCAGGCTATTTCGCCGCAAATGTACCGACCAGTGATATGTGCTACTATCCTCGCTCCGTTATGTAGGTCACAGTATGCTAACTACTAAAATTCAAAAATCCATTCGCACCAGTTATCAAAACCTCCAAGACCAGTTGGACAACTTTGTACCTCGACGTGCTCAAAATTACCTAGTTGCAGAAATAGCTAAGACACTTTGTGGTCAATACCACAAAAGTAATCGCATGATTGTTGCTGAGGCGGGAACAGGAATCGGGAAATCACTCGCCTATCTCATGGCAACGATTCCTGTCGCTGTGCTAAACAATCGAAAAATCGTCATTTCAACAGCGACGGTTGCGCTTCAAGAACAGCTCGTAAATAAAGATCTCCCTCTATATAGAAGACTTACTGATAGAGAGTTCTCTTTTATACTCGCCAAAGGTAGACAGCGTTATTGTTGTACCGAGAAGTTAGCCGCCGCTTGTGGGGTTGATGGTGGACAAATGGCCATGTTCGAGTCCAAACCAAAAAAGAAAGACATCGAACAACTCCAAACCATGTACCGCAGCCTAACCCAAGGTAAATGGGATGGCGACCGTGATTCGTGGCCAAAACCTATCGACAACATGATTTGGCAGATGATCGTCAGTGATAAGCACAGCTGTAACAACAGTATGCCTACGCACAGAGACTGCCCTTTCCAAAAAGCGCGCTCAGAGCTAGATAAAGCAGACGTGATTATCGCCAATCACAGTTTAGTGATGGCTGATGCTGACCTTGGTGGCGGCGTGATACTGCCCGAGCCAGAAAATAGCATCTATATATTCGATGAAGCTCACCATTTACCGCATGTAGCCAGAGATCACTCCTCTGCAGCTGCGAGCTTAAAAGGCGCGGCATCGTGGTTAGAACGTTTGAATCAATCCATCACTAAGCTTTCTGGCCTCGCCGACGAGAAACGTGTACATCGATTTAGAAATGAACTGCAAAACTCAGTGCAGCAGCTAATCCCTACCCTGACTCAAATGAGCAAACAGTTTGATGCAAGCCACTTTGAAGACGGCTTGTATCGCTTCGAGCATGGCGACTTACCTGATTGGCTAGAGAATGAATCTAAAGATCTCAAGCAACTCACACAAAAGGCGAGCCAAGCCATTGCGAAAATTGCAGACCTGATTGCAGAACGAGTTAAAGACGGAGAACTTTCAACAAAACTGGCAGAGCCTGCGCTTGCAGAAATTGGCTTCTATATTCAAAGGACAGAAAACCTTGCTCAGGTTTGGCGCTTAATGGCTGAACCTAAGAGAGAGAAGGGAGCGCCTTTAGCGCGTTGGCTTGAACTAAATAAAGAGAGTGAAGGCGATTTCGTTGTGAATGTTTCGCCACTAGAGGTGGGTTGGCAACTGGACCAACAGATCTGGAGTCGTTGTGTTGGTGCAGTACTCGTCTCTGCGACAATGAGAGCACTCAACTCCTTCAACTTTTTCTGTCATCAAGCTGGTATCAGTCAAAAAGCCGAAGACGGTGTACAATTTCTTGCTTTGGCATCGCCGTTTGATTATCAGAACCAAGCTGAGCTGGTTGTTCCTGCAATGAAGTACGAACCGCAAGCACCTCAGTTTACTGAATATCTTATTGAAATATTGCCTAAGGTAATAGAAGACAACAAAGCCAATCTCGTTTTATTCTCTTCTTATTGGCAAATGAATAAAGTTGCAGAAGCTTTGGCAACAGATTTCGTTAAAAAGTCGTGGGCATTGCAGGTTCAAGGTGATACTTCACGAACCGAAATCCTAAAAAAACATAAAAAGCTGATAGATCAAGGTAAGACCAGCGTCCTTTTTGGAACGGGTAGCTTTTCTGAAGGTCTTGATCTACCTGGTGAGCTACTTGAAAACCTCGTTATTACCAAGATTCCTTTTGGTGTTCCTACCTCTCCTGTAGAGCGAGCACATTCAGAATATATTGAATCACGCGGCGGTAATCCTTTTATGCAGATTACTGTTCCAGAAGCGAGTAAAAAGCTTATTCAATCTGTGGGTAGATTGCTGCGTAAAGAACGAGATTCTGGTAGAGTCACGATCCTTGATAGACGCATAGTCACGAAGCGATACGGGAAATCCCTACTCGATTCGCTACCGCCTTTTAAAAGAACAATAAAATACTAATTTTACTGCCCTCAAGGTAGTTATGGGCCTGTCATCGCTAGGCCCTCGCATTCACAACCCAACATGACTAATCCATTGATTATTCATGTAGTTGCCCTAACAGCCGATAACGAGAACACTAGCTATTTATGGAAATGATTGAGCCAACCATGTTGGTCATACTTGCCTTGGTTGCATTTGCAGCAGGCTTTATCGATGCTGTCGCCGGTGGCGGAGGGATGTTAACCGTCCCAGCTTTGCTATCGCTTGGTTTACCGCCACATATTGCACTCGGAACTAATAAGCTGGCCGCAACGTTTGCCTCATCAACTGCAGCTTTTACTTACTATCGTAAGAAACTGTTCAAACCTGAATGTTGGACCAATGCATTCATATCGACATTAATAGGTGCAACAATCGGCACCCTGACTGTTGATGCCATTAGTACAGAGTGGTTAGAGAAGGTATTGCCATTAGTTATTCTTGCCGCTGCTGTCTATACCATTTTTCATAAAACTCCGGATGTGAGCCATAATGTGTCTCCTAAACCGTGTCCGGTACTTAAAAGAAAACAAAAGTACCAAGGATTCATTCTTGGCTTTTATGATGGTGTTGCAGGCCCAGGTACTGGCGCGTTTTGGACGGTGAGTTCTATGGCACTTTATCGCTTAAATATCTTACTGGCTTCTGGTTTGTCTAAAGCGATGAACTTCACTAGCAACTTCACCTCTTTGGTGACCTTTGCGATTCTCGGTCATATTGATTGGGTTCTAGGTTTAACCATGGGGCTTTGTTTGATGGCTGGTGCATTTGTTGGAGCACATTCTGCTATTCGCTTTGGTGCTACATTTATACGACCTGTCTTTGTGACTGTTGTGAGTGTCCTTGCGATTAAACTAGCTTACGAAGCGTGGTTTGTAAACTTATAGCCACCAGCCAATGGGAAGCGAAATGAACCATTTTTCAAATCTTAAAAGTGTACTGGATACCTTAATTGGGCACAGTTCTCAGGTCGACAAAGCCCGTGGTGCTTATCATCAAGCCTTGTTTGACCGAACCTTATTTAAGTGCAGCTCTTCTATTTTACTGCCCTACGCACTTGAAACTCAAACAACGTACAACACCATTATTCGTGAACAAGCGACAAATCAACTGACCGCATCTCGGGCCAACTACCTGACGGAAAAGCTGACTAACCAGATAGCTGCAATCCAAAGGGAGCTCGCTAACCATGATTTACGCTTAGACCGAAAAAGTAAGTCAGGCAAAAATCTCAACGACCTATACAACGAACTCGCTCAGCACCAAGATTGGCAAAAGCGACTGGTCGATTTAGTACGAGTACGAAAGTTAGCGTTTGATTCTGCGCCTCGCCACAGTAAGAAAAAAGCGGACGAGGCTTGGCAATTAGCAAAAGAACGATTAGAACGCTGTGAAGACTCAATGAAAAATATTGAGAGACTGATTAACTTAGAGAACCCTAAGCGAAATGAACACTGAAAACACATCATCACCACTGGATAATGCGCCAGAAGAAGTCAAGTTAGCTGTCGACCTGATCTATCTGCTCGAAAGCAACGAAATCGACCCAAAAGTGGCGTTAGAAGCAATTAAGATTGTCCAACAAGATTTACAAGCCAAACTAGCATCTAGCATCTAGCATCTAGCATCTAGCATCTAGCATCTAGCATAAAAACATACAGGATTCACATGTACCAACTTAGCTTTTCTATGCCCGAATTTCTTGAAAACTACTGGCATAAAAAACCAACCATCTTAAAAGGTGGCTTCCAAAACTTCGTCGACCCAATTTCGCCGGAAGAACTTGCTGGTTTATCGATGGAAGAAGAAGTGGATTCTCGCTTTGTCTCTAACCTCGACAACCAATGGACTGCAGAACATGGTCCATTCTCAGAAGAGAAATTTGGCGAGCTAACTGAAACACATTGGCAATTGATCGTTCAAGCAGCGAACCACTGGCACCAAGGTGCAAATCAGCTGACAGAAGCGTTCCAAGCGTTACCAAACTGGTTATTCGACGACCTAATGATCTGCTACTCAGCACCAGAAGGTGGCGTTGGCCCCCATATTGATCAATACGATGTATTCATCATTCAAGGTCAAGGTAAACGCCAGTGGAAAGTCGGCGCAAAAGATGTGGGCCAATACAAAGAGACCGTTCAAGCTTCTGCACTTCGTCAAATCGAAGGTTTTGAACCGATCATTGATGAAACTTTAGAGCCAGGCGATATCCTCTATATCCCACCGGGTTTCCCGCATGAAGGGAACACGTTAGAGCCGTCAATGAGCTACTCTATTGGCTATCGCTCCCCTAAAGAACAAGAGCTAATCAGCAACTTCGCCGATTTTGTACTTGCTCATGATATGGGTGACGTTCATCTTCACGATCCAGAATTCAAAACGCAAGATGGTTACGGCAAGATTCGTTCATCGGATTTAAGCAATCTAACTGACATGTTGAAATCTGCACTAGAGCAACCTGAAACCATCAGCGAATTCATGGGATGTTTGCTAAGCCAATCACGCCACCAGCTTGATATCGTCGCTCCTGAGCCATTATGGACAGAAGAAGAGATCGCTCAGCACTTAGAGTCAGAAGGCGAGATCTGTCGAGTATCGGGCTTAAAAGCGCTCTACCATGAGAATGAAAGCAACACGGCTTACATCAATGGTGAAGTGGTCAAGGTTGAAGAAGCGGATTCATCGCTACTAAACGTACTGTGTGATGACTCGGTGATTAACTCAGCAACCACTTTGACTCCTTCAGGTGTCACTGTCGTGACTGAATTGGTAAACAAAGGTTACTGGTTTATCGAAGACTAACTTGGTTAATCGGTTTCGATAAATATCACCGAGCCCTAGAACCTAATAGCCTTAGAAAACAGAAAAGGGACAAATGAAATCTTCATTTGTCCCTTTTTCGATTCAACCGTTAGCTAGCCTTATACTGCTAAGTCTTAAACCGCTAAACCTTAAACTACTAGACCTTGAATTGATTCACCAATTTCTGTTGCTGTTGAGATAGTTGCTCGATTTCGCTGCCCACTTGTTCAGAAGCTGCGGCTTGTTCCAAAATTTTCGCACTTAAGTCGCGAATGTTAACCACACTTTGATTCACTTCACCGGAAACCGATTGCTGCTCTTCTGCTGCTCTCACGATCTGGCTATTCATATCGCTGATCTCTTCAATTGAAGTGAAAATCGAACCAAGATCTTCAACTGCATTTTGAACATGTAACGCAGTATCGTTGGCTAAGATATTACCTTCTTGTATCGCTTCAACAACATCTTGAGTTCCAGCATGAACCTTGTCGATCACCGCTCTGATTTCACCAACCGATGATTGTGTACGACTTGCTAAGTTTCTTACCTCATCAGCTACAACAGCAAAACCTCGCCCTTGCTCACCCGCCCTCGCCGCTTCAATCGCTGCATTCAATGCTAGTAAGTTGGTTTGCTCAGAGATCCCTTCAATAACACTTAAGATTTCGGTGATGTTACCGTTATTTTTAGCTAGCTCTTCAACAATAGGAACAGCGCTCGACATACGCTCCACCAGCTTTCTCATTTCTCCAGCTGAGAGCTCGATGACTTGTTGCCCTTGTCGAGCAGAACGGTTCGCTTCACAAGCAGCATCAACTGCAACTTCTGCATTTTGTACCACTAAGCCAGCAGTCTGAGTCATCTCTTCTGCGGCTGTTGCCACTAGATCGACTTCTTTAAATTGAGATTCACTGCTTTCACGTGTACTTGATGCTGATGCCTTAGCTTGGCTTGTCGTGCTCGCCACTTGCTCAGTGGTTTGAATCACTTCTTTAATCGTGTGCTGAAGCTTGTCTAAGAACAGGTTAAACCCTTGTGATAACTGACCAATTTCGTCTTGAGATTTCACTTCCAAGCGCTGAGTCAAATCACCTTCACCAGAAGCGATATCATTGAGCCTTTCGACTACCTGTCGGATAGGCTTAACAATAGACAATGAAGAAAACGCGATAATAGCTAAACCAAAAAGAATAAAGATGACGCCTGCAATCACTTCCGTTTGGATGCCTTCGCTTACTTTAGTACTAATGATTGAATCCAATCGGTTAGCATCGGCAACCACGCTCTCACGCGGGATCTCAAACAACACGCCCCAAGTTTGGTTCGCCGCGGTAACAGGAGCAAATGCGAGTAACCACTCACCATTCTCACTCCATTGAGTCGTGACTTCGCCACCGAAGATAAAGTCGGTCATTAAATCACTGTTGGTATTGTCACTTTGAAAGACCGAGCCGACTGCAATACTTGAGTCATCTGAAGCAATAACCGAACCGTCTAGGCTGACAACATAAACGGCACCAGCGCCATCAAATAAGCTTTGATCTGATTGCGTGACCACACTGGTCAAGCCATCTAGCCTTAGGTCAATACCCAAGAAGCCAATAGCAACATCATCAACTAAGATAGGTACTGAAATTGAAGAGGTAAGTAATGCAGTACCACCGCTGTTCACGACTCGTGGAGTACTAATACACGTTTGCCCTGAAGACAAAGGACAATAAAAGCGTTCGCTATTACTATCATCGCTCAAGATAGGTTCTGACAGAACGTTCGCTAGAACATTTTCGCCGTTATCCGCCACCTTCCAATAAGGAGCAAAACGACCTTTTTCATTAGATCCAACATAGTCCGCATCGACATAATTCGCATCTTCACCATCAAGTAAATCAGGTTGGAAAACTAAATATGCACCTTGAATAGAATCAAAGTTCAAAACTGAGCGACGAACCATTTCATCTAACGCAGTACGAAGCTCTTCACTTGGGGTAAAGTTTTCATCCGCATTGTTCTTTAGAAACTGAGCACTAGCTGCTAACATTTCTGCGCGGTAAACCGCTTCGTCTACATAGCGTTGGGTTTCTTGAGCATTAAGCTGAGAAACAGACGCCAGCAACTGCTGAGTTTTATTGATAACTGATTCTGAGCTTTGAGATTTGATGACTTGTTGGTTACTGGTCGCGTTATAGATTGAAAAACCAATAAGAGACAGTGAAGTAATGATTAGACAGCAGCCTGCAAGCAGGGTGATTTTCCACTGTACCGATAGTGAGCGCATTTAATATCCTTATTTAAGCCAAAAGACTTCCATAACCGTAACTACCACATTGAGATGAATTGAAGAGCACAATGTAAATAAGTTTGACGAATAGCTTAGCGGATAATTACAGCACAAATTGCTTACATATAAAACGAAAGTTTACATAAATGTTAATAGGCCGTGTCTTTTGCCTTTTTTCTGTGATTTCAACTAAATGTAATCACGCCATCATGGGCCATGTAACTATTGAACTAACACTTTAGGCATAACCATAGCATCGAAATTTCTAGGAAAAACATTCCCCCTTTTGATCTTTGATAACACAGTAACTTCGGATTAGTTTTAATAATCCAAACTATAGATTTTTATCTTGATCAACTTCACACTTTTTGATTGCTAACTCGGCATTCAAGATCTAATATCTCGCGCCTAGATTCCCTGAACACTTTATTCATTTGGCTCTCCTCAAAGGAGCGCTAAGGCTTTTTACGTCTTTATTTTTTGGAGAGATACGCAAATGTCCGCCTCGTTTCCATTAGCGAAACTTACCTTTTTAATCGCTATTCTGACTGCTGTAGGTCAAATGACTCAAACGATGTATGTGCCTTCTATCGGTCATATGTCAGGTGAGTTCTTGGTTTCGGCGTCTTCACTCCAAGCAGTGATGGCGTGTTACTTGATCCCTTATGGTCTGTCGCAATTTGTCTACGGTCCACTTTCTGATCGCCTAGGTCGTAAACCGATCATCGTGATTGGTTTGATCATCTACATCATCGGCACTCTGGTGGCATTGTTCGCTCACGAGTATGAATGGTTCTTAGCGGGTAGCTTTATCCAAGGTTTGGGTATCGGTTGTGGCGGTGCGATGTCTCGTACATTGACTCGCGACTGTTTTGAAGGCGCAGAACTGCACCGCGCAAATAGCTTAATCAGCATGTGTGTGATTTTCTCACCATTAATGGCTCCAGTTCTAGGTGGTTACCTAACAGAAGCTTTCGGCTGGCGTTCTAGCTACTTGTTCCTTGCGCTGTTTGGTATCGCCGTTGTGATTACCATGATGACGAGCATGATGGAAACACTACCGAAAGAACGACGCAAGCATGAATCAGTGGCCAACAGCTACAAATTCGTTCTGTCTGACAAACGTTTCCAAGGTTTCTTATTGGTATTAGTCGCAACCTTTGCTGGCGTAGCCGTATTCGAAGCAGCGGCAGGCGTGCTGCTTGGCGGCGTACTTGGCTTACCAGCAACCACAGTAAGCTTGTTGTTTGTCTTACCCATTCCGGGTTACTTAATCGGTGCAGGCCTATCTAGTTACATCGCACAACGTCGCAGTGAGCGCCGTGTACTGAATGTTGGTCTAGTTGCTATCTTGGTAGGCTCAACAGTGGTATTGATACCGGGTCTATTCGGTCAAACAACAGCATTAACTTTGATTGGCGGTGCAACGATTTACTTCTTAGGCGCTGGTATCTTATTTCCAGCAGCAACAACGGGAGCGCTTTCGCCATTCCCATTCCACGCAGGTACAGGGGGCGCGATCCTCGGTGGTATGCAAAATCTAGGTGCTGGCATCGCAACACTATTGGCATCGTTCTTCCCTGCTCAAGACCAACTGCCACTCGGTTGCTTGATGATTGCAATGTCATTCATCGCCATGCTTGGTTTACGTTGGGTTAATCGTAAACCTGACCATTCAAACGAAATGCCATTAGCTATCTAAAGTAAAACTCGAACCCAGCCCAAACAACTAAGAGGGACATACTGAAAAGTGTGCCCCTTTTTTGTTTCGCATTTATTCCTTCCACTCTCACGTATCAGCAATTTCATTTAACATTACTTTGATTTTTTTAAAATAATAACAGACACTTACGCTGAAAGTGCATATCCAGAATCCAATTATAAATAACATCACTGGAAGAACACCAACGTACCTAGACTCTCACAACAAAGGATGCTGGCATTAAAACGAGTAAGGTGCACACTAAGGATATAAAGATGCGTTTCGCTTTAACCACATTAGCCGTATCGGTCGCGCTTGTCGCCGGATGCAGCAATCAAGGAATAACAACCATGAACCACTACTCTCCATCGCAACTTGTCGCCCAGCAAACACAAGCTCCTGTTGCTAAGAAAGTCCCTCATGCAATGACGATTCATGGTGATACCCGAATCGACGATTACTACTGGATGCGCGATGATAAACGCCAAGACCCAGAGATCTTGAAACAACTTGAGCAAGAGAATCAGTACGCAGATACGGTGCTTAAACATACAGAAGCGGCACAAAAACAATTATTTGAAGAGATCAAAGGGCGAATCGCAAAAGACGACAATTCAGTACCGGTTCGCAAAGGCAGCTACTTCTATTCGAATGAAGTCACAGGTGACAACGAATACCCAGTTCACTTACGTGCAAAAGACTTTGCAGGCGCAGACAAGCAAATCATTTTAGACGTTAACGCACTGGCAAAAGAACATGAATTCTTCAGTGTTGGTGGCTTGACGATCAGTCCAAACGAAAACTTGTTGGCCTATGGCGAAGATACGCTTAGCCGCCGAATCTACACCATCAAGATTAAAAACCTCACGACAGGTGAATATCTGAAAGATGAAATTGAAGGTGCCTCGAGTGCAATTGCATGGCAAAACGACAACCAAGCCTTCTACTACATCAAGAAAGATCCACAAACATTGCTGGGTTACCAAGTTCTACGACATGTATTGGGCACATCTCAGACAAGCGATGAGCTAATCTACGAAGAAACCGACAGCGCTTACTACACCTCTTTGAGTAAAAGCAAAGACGGTGAACAGGTCTACATTTGGCACTCGAGCACTGAAACCAGTGGTGTTTCGATCATTGATGCCAACAACCCAAACGCGAAAGCAGAACCTTTCTACCCACGAGAGGCTGGCATCGAGTACAGCATCGCTAAGCTAGATGATTGGTATTACATCGACACCAACTACCAAGCCGTCAACTTCCGTTTAATGAAAGTAAACACGGCAGACATGAATGACCGTTCAAAATGGGTCGATGTCATCCCAGCAGACGACGGCACTCAACTTGTCGATTTCGAACTGTTTGATGACCATCTTGTTTACGAACAACGTGCGAATGGCTTGTCTACCGTGAAAGTTCGTCAACTCTCAACAGGCAACGAGTTCCCACTTGAATTTAACGACACCGCATTTGCCGCTTACTTAACGAGTAACTATGAATTAGATAACTCAAAAGTTCGTGTCTATTACAGCAGTTTAACTACGCCAGGTACTTACTATGATTTCGATCTAAAGACAGGTGAATCTGAGCTAATGAAGCAGACACCCGTATTAGGTGATTTCGAAGCGGATAACTACCAATCAGAGCGAATCATGGTAACGGCTCGCGATGGTAAGCAAGTTCCTGTCTCTTTGGTTTATCGTAAAGATTTATTCAAGAAAGACGGCACCAACCCTATCTACCAATATGGCTATGGCTCTTACGGCCACACAATCGAACCAACCTTTGGATCGGCTCGCCTCAGCTTACTTGATCGCGGATTCGTTTATGCTATCGCACATATCCGTGGTTCAGAAATGCTTGGTCGCCCTTGGTATGAAGATGGCAAGAAACTGACCAAACAAAACACGTTCAACGACTTTATTGATGTCACTAAAGGGCTTGTTGAAGAAGGTTATGGTGCTAAAGATAAAGTATTTGCGGTAGGCGGCTCAGCGGGCGGTCTATTGATGGGCGCAATCATCAACCAAGCACCAGAACTGTACCGTGGTATTGGTGCACATGTTCCGTTTGTAGACGTGGTGACGACTATGCTTGATGAATCGATTCCTCTCACCACCAACGAGTATGACGAATGGGGCAACCCCAACGATAAAACCTACTACGATTACATGCTAGGTTACTCGCCATATGACAATGTGAAAGTTCAAAGCTACCCGAACATGTTAGTAACAACAGGCCTGCATGACTCACAAGTACAGTACTTTGAACCAATGAAGTGGGTGGCGAAACTGCGTGAAATGAAAACAGACAATAATGTGTTGTTGTTCAAAACCGATATGGAAGCTGGTCACGGCGGGGCTTCTGGTCGCTTCAAAAGATTGAAAGAAGACGCACTTGAATACGCGTTCTTTTTAGACTTACTAAAAACTCAGTAGACTCAGCGTAACTGTAGGTATTCACACAATTTAACGTCGCCATTTAGTCTTTATAAAGTGGCGACAGAAATTATTAAGCATGGTTAAATACGATGAACCATGAAATCCACCAAATCAACAAACCCTTGATAAACAAGCAAGCACAAGGGTTTACGAGAGGTATAAAAACAAATGAAAGTCATTAGCTTCAACATAAATGGCCTTAGAGCCCGCCTTCACCAACTGCAAGCGATTATCGACAAACACCAACCTG
Source organism: Vibrio sp. QJM3NY_26 (assembly GCF_057786005.1). Classification (NCBI taxonomy): domain Bacteria; kingdom Pseudomonadati; phylum Pseudomonadota; class Gammaproteobacteria; order Vibrionales; family Vibrionaceae; genus Vibrio; species Vibrio sp. QJM3NY_26. Next base: position 2,308,218 of record NZ_CM173515.1, read on the forward strand.
ACGTGATTGGTCTGCAAGAGATTAAAGTGCACGATGAAGCCTTCCCATTAGCCGATGTTGAAGCAATGGGTTACAAAGTCTACTTCCATGGTCAAAAGGCGCACTACGGTGTGGCTATGCTTTGTAAGCAAGAACCAATTTCTGTACAGAAAGGCTTCCCTACAGACAATGAAGATCATCAAAAGCGCATGATCATGGCGACGTTTGAAGATGAAAATGGTGAAAATGTTACCGTCCTAAATGGTTACTTCCCTCAAGGGGATAACATTAAGCATGAAACCAAATACCCGTATAAGCGTGAGTTCTACAAAGACTTAATGACGTACCTGAACGATTACCACAACAAAGATGAACAAGTGATCGTAATGGGCGACATTAATATCAGCCCTACCGATATTGATATCGGTATTGGTGAACCTAATGCGAAACGTTGGTTGAAAACAGGTAAGTGTTCTTTCCAACCAGAAGAGCGCGAATGGTTGAAAACACTGATGGATTGGGGTTTTGTGGACAGCTTCCGTTTACTACACCCTGAAGTGAACGATCAATACTCGTGGTTTGATTACCGCTCAAAAGGCTTCGTAGACAACCGTGGTCTGCGTATTGATGTGGTCCTCGCAACTCAAAAGCTTGCTGACAAATGTACTGAAGCCGGTATCGACTACGAACTGCGTGGCATTGAAAAACCATCAGACCATGCTCCGATTTGGTCGACGTTTAAATAGTTATTTTTAGGTCACAAAACTTAGCCAGATCAAGCAGCAAACAAATAGTGCTCACAACGCTGATCAGAAGCTAATAAGGAAAGAGAGGAGATAATATCCCCTCTCTTTTTTATATCGTATGGTCTAGTTCAGCGGCCAATCAGTCGTGCCATCAACATCCAGCGCTGCCTTGGCAAACTCGTCTAAACAATACCCTTGATTAGATGATGCAAAATATGTCAAAGGCATGTTACTTAGACTAAGAGCCGTGACTTGTTGCTTCGCTTTATCACTGAAACTGAACCCCCACATGTCTAAGTATTGCGTCATATTCCGTTCTGCAACGTAACTCAATGCGATAAGCAACCAATCATTGTTTGTAATATCTACCGCTTCTTGTCTCGTATAATCTGAAAAACCAATCGAGCCTTTTCGATCGTTCCAAAGTTCATCACCGCCTTTCAAGCGATTAAACTCTCTCTCAATCAAGTGCAAGCGCCCTAATAAATGCCAACCCGAATTCAATACACCCTGCTGCTCTGCAAGCATCATCATTTGAATGTAGATACGAGCTCCCCAACTCCAACCAGTTTGATTTTGAGCCGCCATAAAAGCATTTGGATCAGGTTGAGTCCGGCTCTGCTGTAAAAGCCGATACTGCCCTTTAAAATCTAAGCCTTGGCAAGAAGATACCTTTCCGGTGTCTTTGTAGTATTTTGATTTGCTAAAATACGAATAGTAGTTGGTTGTTGAATGACCATCCCATCCAGAAAATCTGAAACGACCTCTCTCTAAGCCATGCCCTAACTCATGAAGATCACCATGCCCTAACGGGTGAAAAGACCAGTAAGCATCGTAAGGATTTCCTGAACAGCCGTAACCACAGTTCGCTTGATCGGCATTCATGTGCTTCACGATATCAATGTTCGCGATTTCCCAGCCCTTTGCCTCACCGTATTGATGTACTTCAGTAATTTCATCAATCCCAGGACCTCTAAAACCTGCAAGCGCATGAGGAAAGTTATGTACATAACGCTCAGTGGCGAGTGCCATATCATGCGGCTGCGCCCAATCTGAGGCACCGATAGACTCTTTCATCTTGTCTAGTTTAGAATGGACTTCGAACCCAGGTGTAACCAACTCGGCCCAATCAAACTTTCCTTCTTCAAGCTGGGCGACAAAACTGTCGTTGTCGGCTTCACTTCGCCAAACAGGGTGTTGAGCAACATTCTCAAAACGCAGTTCAACATCAATATCATTGGTATCAAAATGAACCTGTAATGTTCCGCCATAGGCAGAAGTCAGATAAATCGTCTCTCCTGTTCTCACGGGATAGGTTACTGAGGTCAAAAACTTCGGCCTAGCATAGCCGTCATCGCCCGAAAATTCGTGAGTCGCACCACTACGTAGGGTATTAAATGCTATCGATGTCGCCACCTCATTACTGTCCAAACGAGTCACTTTGATTGTCTTACCCGGCAAAGCATAAACACCAGCCGCACGAAAGTTTCTCTTAGACTCTAAGGAAATAAGCTTGGTGACCAACGGTACATTATCAAAACTCTTAGAGCTGAAATTACCTAAGCTTGGTTGCGCTGCATTATACAAACGGCTGTTGTATGTGGCGTAATCACTATAGTAAGAACGAAGAAACTCGATTCTCTCAGTTACGCCTTTACCCATCGGGTATTGAACATCTTGGCGATAACGATCAGCGAGTAACAGCAACAACTTTTCATATTCGTAATCATCGGTTGCAAACAGATCAATTTTTTTACTATCAAGAGTCGTTACGTGTGAACGAATACTATTCGCCGCAATATAGAATTCTTCATCCATATTGGAATCATCAGGGCAAGATTTGTCATCACACGTATTCAGGTCAACGGTAAAACTGTCATCTTTCAATCGCTGTAAAAGCGCTTGTTGTTGAACAATATTATCCGGCATTCGATCTATCAGCTGTGTAGAATCCCAGTTCGATAAACCGAGCTTACGCCAATAGTTGTCGCCAACGTAAGTCATGTGCATTTCTGAAAATAGCGCGTTACCTAAGTCCGTCATACCGCCATCAAGATGTAGGTATAACACTGGTATATTTTTATTGAACGCCAAGCGTAAACCCGTAATCACATCTTCAATGTCATCACCATCATTCAGCTTTTGGGACAAAACCAGTAAATCAGGGTTATTGCTTTCAACGCATTGACTCAACTTATCGCCATCACAAGCATTGTCGGCATTAATAACCATTGAAGGATTGATATTACTAGTCAACCAATCTCGTGTTGCTTGGTCGTCAGGAAAATAATGAGATTGATCGAGCTGAGCTAATACGACATTTTGTGGCGAATCATTATCAGAAGCCCACTTAACCAAGTTTTCTAGCCAAATATCCATCTCTTCGTTAACAGAATCTGGAAAGCGCTGCTTAGTTCGAAACGGGTTACTTGCCAATGCTGCATAGCGACTGTTATCTGACGTATAACCCGCAATACCAATGGCAAGCTCTTGGTCGGAATACCCATCTTGCATCGCTTTATTGGTTTGTAAGATGACATCGTTAAAGCCATAAGTTGGTAAGATAATTGCCGTGTCGTGTGTTGGATCCCAATGAAGATTGCGTAAAGGCTCTCCTTCAGAGTTTTGGGATAATGCTTGCTTAATATGATTGAAGTTCGAGTTGTATTGAGCAACTAATGCTCGGCTGGCATCAATGAACTCTTTGGAATCCTTAACATAAGAAGCATCACCTGTGGCCAACGCCTTTTGAACAGCAGTTTGTGGAACCGGAGTGATACCAGGCTCACCACTTCCGTCGCCTTCGTTTCCTTCTCCTCCGGAACCACCAGAACCACCAGAACCACCAGAACCAGTTTGAGCACTTTCACCGCCGCTGCCACCGCCACATCCAAAAAGTGATAAAGCAATAGCACAAAGAACCCAATTGGATAGTAACTTACTCTTTTTCATCATTATTCCATACAACAACAAAATTTTGCTGAGTCTATCTATCGCCAAACCTAAAGCAATCAATCTCATGAATACGTTAGTTTAATTTGAAGCAAGGTAACTATTTCGTTGGGATGCAACTGCTCGAAAGCTTATGGGATTCAAAAGCACACGACTTGTTTAATGCTATAAAAAACGGCGCTATAGAAGCGCCGTTTTTCTAACTATGATTTGTAAAGTGTAATTAGCTAAGTGGTCTTAAGTAAGCTAGGAAACGTTTCTCTGCGAATTTGAAAATCGCAATAATGATAAACGTTAACCCCATGTAGAACAGGCCTGCCGTTAGAAACGATTCAAATGGTGCGTAGTAACGTGAGTTAACCAAACGTGCTGCGCCCGTCAGATCCATAATCGTTACGATACCTGCTACCGCCGAGCCATGAAGCATAAAGATAACTTCATTACTGTACGCCGGTAATGCTCGACGTAAAGCGCTTGGAAGAATGATACGGCGGTATGTCTTGGGTGTGCTCATACCATAAGCTTTTGCTGCTTCAACCTCACCTTTCGGTAAGCCGTTGATAGCGCCACGAATGATTTCAGCGGTATAAGCCGACGTGTTCAGAATAAACGCGACCAATGCACAGAACCATGCGTTTTCCCATAGGGTGTCTTTTACAGGGAAGAACTGATCCATTCCGTAGTAAATCAGGTACAACTGCACCAATAATGGCGTACCACGGAAGAAATAGATGAACGACCAAGCTGGAGCGTTAATCAGCATATTTGGGCTGTTACGAGCAATAGCTAATGGTATTGCTACACATAAGCCAATGATCAAAGCGACGCAAACCATCCAAGCCGTTGTCCATAAACCACTAAGGTAAATCGGCAGGCTTTCAATTATCAATGAAAAGTCCATAACTACCTCGCGTGGATACTGAATTTACGTTCAACCAACTTAAGCAAGCCCGTCGAAACACTGGTGAAGAATAGGAAAATAAGAGCCACTGTCATATAAAAGGTAAATGGCATTTTGGTTGAACCAGCAGCCAATGCACTAACACGTACCATGTCCTCTAGGCCGATAATCGAAACCAACGCGGTGGTCTTAAGTAGAACCAACCAGTTGTTACCAAAACCCGGCAGTGCGTGACGAATCATTTGAGGTAACAGAACACGGCGGAACGCTAAGACGGGTCCCATGCCGTAGGCCTTTGCCGCTTCCATCTCACCGCTGTCGACAGCCATGATTGCACCACGGAAAGTTTCAGCCATGTAAGCACCAAAGATAAAGCCAATGGTTAAGACACCAGCAATGAATGGGCTGACATCGATATAATCAGGTAAGTAAGCGGTCCATTCATGGTTAGGATCACTTGATGTGAACCACTCATTGAGCCACTCATTGATGGAATACAAACTGTTGTTTAAAAGGATTTGTCCACCAAAGAAAATCAGCATCATCAAGACGAGATCGGGGATGCCTCGAATGACAGTTGTGTAGAGGGTTGCAATTGCACGAGCCCAGCGATAAGGCGCAAGTTTTGCTAAGGCACCTAGCATACCAAGAACCATAGCTAAAATTAGCGACAGCAAGGCAACTTCGATTGTAAGCACCGCCCCTTTCAGGATCGAAGCTTCATATCCTTGTAAATCAAACATAATGAATTCCAACAGAACTGCGAAAAAGTTGGTAAGACAGGGAGAGGAGAACCTCTCCCTTAAGAATTGACGCTAGATATTACTGACCGTATACGTCGTAGTTGAAGTATTTAGCTGCGATATCTTGGTAGATGCCTTTTTCACGTAGTGAAAGGATTGCCGCATCTAATTGCTTAGTCAGATCTTTGTCTTGCTTACGTAGAGCAATACCAAAACCATCGCCGAACCATTTAGGATCTGTTAGTGATGGGCCAACAAACTCGTAGTCTTCACCACCCGCTTTGTTTAGTACGCCTTCTTCTAGAGCCGATGCATCACCCAGTACAGCAGCAACACGACCGTTAGCTAGATCAAGGTAAGCTTCATCGAATGAACCGTAACGAACGATCTCTACTGTGTCGCCGTAGTTGTCTGTTAGGTACTTATCGTGAGTTGTTGCACGTTGAACGGCAATTTTTTGACCACTTAGATCATCAAAGTTAAGGCCTGCACCTTTTTTAGCGATGAACTTGTTTGGGATAAGTGCGTATTTACCAGTGAAATCGATCTTTTTCTTACGCTCTTCCGTGATAGACATTGCCGCGATGATCGCATCATATTTACGAGCAAGTAGAGAAGGAATAATGCCATCCCAATCTTGTGCAACGATCTTACACTGCACCTGCATTTCGGTACAAAGCGCGTTAGCCATGTCAACATCGAAGCCTTTTAGTGAACCATCAGCTTCCGTCCAGCTAAATGGAGGGTAAGCACCTTCAATACCGAAACGTACTGTTTTCCATTCTTTTGCTTGAGCTACGCCCGTTGCAGCAGTTGCAGCAAGTGCCGCGACTAATAACCACTTTTTCATATCCCTACTCCTGTGATTTAGGTTTTTATGTTTTGCTAATTTTAATATTGTGTTTGTTGTTACTTATTAACTTACTTGTTGTGTTTTATTGTTCATACCGTCGCCATTTTCCTTAGCGGCGGTATTTCAATTCTGATTCGCGCTAACGATTTATCTCTAAGTAAACCGATTAATAAATCGAAGAGATAAACTGTTTCAATCGCTCAGATTCAGGTTCCGTAAACAGTTTAGCTGGATCACCCTGCTCTTCCACTAGACCTTGATGCAAGAACATCACGTGGTTTGATACGTCACGAGCAAAAGCCATCTCATGTGTTACCACAAGCATGGTTCTTCCTTCTTCTGCTAGATCACGCATTACACCAAGAACTTCACCGACTAACTCTGGGTCAAGCGCCGATGTTGGCTCATCAAATAACATAACTTCCGGATCGACCGCTAACGCTCTTGCTATAGCTGCACGTTGTTGTTGTCCACCAGATAAGTGTCCTGGGTAGTAATCTTTGCGCTCGTACAGGCCTACTTTCTTCAGCAGTAACTCTGCATTTTCAATCGCTTGTGCTTTGGGCACACCTAATACGTGAACTGGTGCTTCGATAACATTTTCGAGAACGGTCAGATGAGACCATAAATTGAATCCCTGAAAAACCATTGCCAGACGAGAACGGATTCGCTGTACTTGTTTTTCATTGGTAGGAACAGAAACACCTTGGCGGTTGTTTTTCATTTGAATTAATTCACCATTAACCCAAATCTCGCCAGCAGTTGGTGTTTCTAAAAGGTTGATACATCTAAGGAAAGTACTTTTACCTGACCCTGAAGACCCGATAATCGATACTACATCGCCTTTGTGCGCAGAAAGTGAAATTCCCTTTAAAACTTCATTTTGACCAAACGTTTTGTGTAGATCCTTTATGTCCAGCGCTGGTACATCTTTCATGCGCTTTCTCTCCCAAGTTTGTGAAAATGCAAGGTACTCCGACCTTTTCATGCGATACAAACTAGCACCACACGAAATAACATGCAACAAATTATTAACCTAATAGTTTAGAATAAATAGCGATTCACTCTGACTTATTATGCAAAAGGTAGCGTTTTCCTCTCAATTACATGAATAGCAGTTATAAACAAGCCCCGATTAACGGGGCTTGTTTGTTTTATTTTTGTTAAGTAGTCGCTATTTTGTAAGCATCAAATAGCCTTGGTTCTGAACCTTTACACCCGTTTTGTTTAGTGTAACTTCATTAACAACAAGCCCATCTAAATCTTCATCTAAGTCCGTTACATTACCGTGCGCAAACGCAGTCATGAAATCATAACCTGTAATCTCCGACTCTGCTGTCTCAACAAGAACAGTCTGATGAATGGGATCTGAGGTAGGATCTAACTTCAATTCAGCCTTAACAGTATCTGAGTAGTCGTAGTAGTGAAGCTCTGGTAAAACAATTGTATCTTCCAAATGAGTAAATACTTTATGTGTCAATTTATGAAGGCCGCCACTTAGGCTTTCTGTTGTATAGGCAACTCTCATTTTTCCGACTTCATCTGTAAAACTAAAATCAAGGTCTAGGTTATTACCAGCAAGGTTTGGTGAGTCAGTCGGCAACGAACTTAAGTCATAAAATGAGTCTGGAGCGATATCTACGTCCCAAGAACCTTCAACATATAACTTCTTGTTGAGATCAATATTCCAGCCATTAAGCGGAGTGTCTGATTCAACATTTAAGCTCCAGTGTTCAGTATTTGGCTCATCCGGACTTGTAAAGTCACCTTGCGTGCTTGGAATTGTTGCTATGCCATAACTAAAATCACCCTGACTAACCTTAATCTCAACATTCGAGTAATCAAAGTCATTTGTGTGCGTCAATTGAGCTTTGTTTCCTGCCATATCAACCAGTAACAATTGATCGGCGTTACTCCAAGCTCTTACACCATATTGATGCAAATACCCATCTTTAAATTGCGTAACAATGGTTGATTCAGGTGTCCCATTAGGCAGAGCCCGTACATCTAACTTATCAATCGAATACGTCGGCACAGACTCTTCTTTTAGCTGGGATTGAAAGTTATAATCTCCACCACCAGAAGCTACGGCAAGGTAAGACAAGTCATTTCGTGTTGTCTTACCAAAGTTATCACCTTTATCGCAACTACTAACAGCTTCACGATTCATACCAAACGTAGTTGTTCTCAGAGTAAGATCTTCCAAATATTCTTTAGAAAATGTATTAGCTGTGAAGTGTGTGTTGTTCGCTTCGCGAATTTGGAACGTAACAAAGCCACCATCAGGTATACCTTCCAAGGTAAACGAGAGCTTCAAATTGCTTGGGACAATTAAATCACCAACCATTGAACCAGCCGCATCCGAATAGTATGCAACCACATTTTCATTGTTGAGCTGTGACTCAATTGCTGGTTGGTAAGTCAACACCGTCGCTTGCTGACTACTATTCTCTCTTCGCTCGTATACGGTACAGTTCGAAGTGTTGCTACTTTCAAGGATTGTATTCGGGGTAGAGAACGAAAATTCAAACTTTGTTGATGGTGTACCGCCACCGCCGCCACCGCCGCTTCCGCCGCCACAACCAACAAGTAGTCCTGAAATCATTGCCGCTAGTGGCAACATTAGTGTCTTTTTCATCTGTTATCGTCCTGTTTGTGGCAACAGCTCGCCAAAATTAAATATCTGACAACAATAAAGCAAAAAGTAAGCCAATCATTCAGCTCATAATTTATAAAGGATGAAAAATGTGACAAGACGATGAAAACGTCAATTTGTGAAAACAAATTACACCTTTTATCAACGGTACGTTAATGAATCGCTGCGTTTTGTAGCTTTCTTTCACATACACTCATAAAGTGATCAAGATCAATCACCCTAAAGGGTAAGCTTGTTAGACTCCTCAATACAAAATAAGGCATTAAAAATGCCAAACATTTCTTTTAACTTAGCTACATAAAGCACATCAAAACCGTGCAACATAATGTTAATAAGTTATAACTAAGAAATAACGCAATTACGCGAACTTATTTAATTCAATTTTAGAATTACTAACATAAAAATATGAGGAATCTATGTCAGACGTTGTGAATAATGCGAACTCTGAAGTAGAAGAGAAAAGCTATAAAGAGCTACACCGCCCTTCTTCGGAATTTGAGAGCCGCTCAGATTATCTAGATCACGAACTTCAAATCATGAAGCCTCGCCGCTTCGGTTTAAACCTTCCAGGCCGTGATTTCCGTTTTGAACTTGAAGACCTTGTTCCTGCACTTGCTGGTACCATCGGTATCATCGCGATGTACTCAGCAGTAATGATGTCTTGGGCTGATGGCCTAACTCAAGCTTGGGATCACGTAAACCTAGGTAAAGACTTCGCAATTGAAGTTGCTCGTGTAGAAATGCTTATTCCTGCACTGCTGTTCTGTATTCTTGCTTCTGGTTTCTTCAACCCTAAAGCAAACCTTGCCGGTAACCACGGCCCAATGATCCCTCTTATTGGTACCATCGCTCTCGCTGGTGCTCACCCTCTTGCATTGGCAATCCTTATCGGTGTCTTCGGTCTAATCCTAAGTTTCCTAAAAGGCGGCTCCAAGCTGGTTAACCTGACTTCGGAAGGTACCGCTGGCGGCTTACTCATTTTCTTAGGCCTAACAGGCACCATGAGCCAAATTAACTCGATTCAAGCATGGGCGGTTGGTCTTCAATCTTCTACTGTTGAAGCGGGCAGCATGGGCTACGTTGGTTTAATCGTTCTTGCTATTACGATTGCTATCTACGCTTTCTTAGCAAAAGTGAACAAGCGTTGGTTGGCTATCCCAGTTTGTGCATTCACAGGCCTTGCTATTGCATTAGCACTAGGTGCTGGTTTCGATATCGTATTCGAAACTGAAATGGGCATTCCAAACCTAAACCCAGTTTACTGGTGGGGTTCTACTTCTGAAGGTTGGATGCTTGGCTTGCCAAACGTTGAACACTTCATTGCTTCTTTACCATTCGCAATTCTTGCCGTAGCAATGTGGTCGCCAGATTTCCTAGGTCACCGTATCTTCCAAGAACTGAACTACCCTAAACGTTCTGAAAAAGTACTTATGGATGTTGATGACACAATGACTATGTGTTCAGTTCGCCAAATGGTAGGTACTGCAGTTGGTGGTGGTAACATCACATCTTCTTGGGGTACTTACATGATCCCAGCAGCAATCGCGAAACGTCCGATTCCTGGCGGCGCAATATTGCTTGGTTCTCTATGTATTATTGTTGCGATTCTTGGTTTCCCAATGGACGTAGCTGTATGGCCACCAGTGATGCGTGTTGCACTGCTTGTAGGTGTATCTCTGCCTCTACTTGAAGCGGGTATGCAAATGGTTAAGGATTCAAAAGATTCTCAAGCAGCTGGTATCTGTATCTTCGGTTCTGCGGTTGTTAACCCAGTATTAGCATGGGCGCTGACCATGCTTCTAGATAATAACGGTCTAATTGGTGATAAAGAGCGTGCGAAGCGTCTATCATTTGTAGACAAGATTGTTATCCCAGTTGGCGTTTTAGTTATCTGTTTAGTCGCAATGCTTGCAGTTGGTATGCTAGAAAGTCAATATGGCCTAAAAGCTTGGCTATAATGGTTCTAACTACACAAAAGTAGTATTGGGATTAAAAAAAAGTTTGGGTGGCAACCCCTGCCACCCATTTTTTTTCAACTTTTTTTGGCATTTATTGATTTAGTTTAAGGTTTACAGAAATTTTTTAGCGTAGTCTTGAATACATAGAGTAAAGACAACATATAAAAGGTAGTGACAATATATATAACCATATGATGCGAATATGCTCATATATATTGTTATTAATAAGAGTGTACTACCCTTACGAGGGGCGCTGGCTCAACAGTGTTAATGTACGTATTTTTTCTACTAAAAAGGTAGGTATGTCATGGCAGAGCAATTTGCTAAAGCTTGGGAAGATTTTGCTGCAGGTGAGTGGCAAAGCGAAGTAAACGTTCGTGATTTCATTCAAAAGAACTACACGCCGTATGAAGGCGACGAGTCTTTCCTAGTTTCTGAGGGTACTGAAGCAACTAACAAGCTTTGGTCTTCGGTAATGGAAGGTATCAAACAGGAAAACGCAACTAAAGCACCTGTAGATTTCGATACTTCTGTTATCTCTACCATTACTGCTCACGATGCAGGTTACATTGAGAAAGATCTTGAGACTATCGTTGGTCTACAAACTGAGAAGCCACTAAAACGTGCAATCATCCCTAACGGTGGTGTACGTATGGTTGAAGGTTCTTGTAAAGCATACGGTGAAACTCTTGACCCAATGGTTTCAAAAATCTACTCAGAATACCGCAAAACACACAATGCTGGCGTTTTCGATATCTACACTCCTGATATCCTAAAATGTCGTAAGTCTGGTGTTCTGACTGGTCTTCCTGATGCTTACGGCCGTGGTCGTATCATTGGTGACTACCGTCGTGTTGCACTATACGGTATCAACTTCCTAATGAAAGACAAAGCGGCTCAATTCGCATCTCTACAAGAGCGTTTCGAGAACGGCGAAGATCTTTCTGCAACAATGCAATTGCGTGAAGAGATCTCTGAGCAACATCGTGCTCTAGGTCAAATCAAGCAAATGGCTGAGAAATACGGTTTCGATATCTCTGAGCCAGCTCAAACTGCTCAAGAAGCTATCCAGTGGACTTACTTCGGCTACCTAGCTGCTGTTAAGTCTCAAAACGGTGCTGCAATGTCTCTAGGTCGTACTTCGACTTTCCTAGACATCTACATCGAGCGTGATATCGCTGCTGGCAAAATCACAGAAGACCAAGCACAAGAGATGATCGACCACTTCGTAATGAAGCTGCGTATGGTTCGTTTCCTACGTACTCCTGAGTACGATGAGCTATTCTCTGGCGACCCAATCTGGGCTACAGAGTCTATGGGTGGTATGGGTGTTGATGGTCGTACGCTAGTAACGCGTTCGAACTTCCGTTTCCTTAACTCTCTATACACTATGGGTCCTTCTCCAGAGCCAAACATCACGGTTCTTTGGTCAGAGCAACTGCCTGACGGCTTCAAGCGTTTCTGTGCGAAGGTATCTATCGATACTTCTTCTATCCAGTACGAAAATGATGACCTAATGCGTCCTGATCTTGGTTCTGATGATTACGCAATCGCTTGTTGTGTATCACCAATGATCGTTGGTAAGCAAATGCAGTTCTTCGGCGCTCGTGCTAACCTTGCAAAAACTATGCTTTACGCAATCAACGGCGGCGTTGATGAGAAGCTTAAAATGCAAGTTGGCCCAGTTGGCGACAAGATCACTGACGAAGTACTTAACTACGATGACGTAATGGGTCGCCTAGACACATTCATGGATTGGTTAGCTAAGCAATACGTGACAGCTCTAAACAGCATTCACTTCATGCACGACAAGTACAGCTACGAAGCGTCTCTAATGGCTCTTCATGACCGTGACGTTCGTCGTACTATGGCTTGTGGTATCGCTGGTCTGTCTGTTGCTGCTGACTCACTGTCTGCAATCAAATTCGCGACTGTTAAACCAATCCGCGACGAAGATGGCATTGCAACTGACTTCGAAATCGAAGGCGATTACCCTAAATACGGTAACAACGACTCTCGTGTAGATGACATTGCTTGTGAACTAGTTTCTACGTTCATGAACAAGATCCGTAAGCTTAAGACTTACCGTGATTCAATCCCTACACAGTCAGTTCTTACTATCACGTCTAACGTGGTATACGGTAAGAAGACAGGTAACACTCCAGACGGTCGTCGTGCTGGCGCTCCTTTCGCTCCTGGTGCTAACCCAATGCACGGTCGTGATGAGAAAGGTGCTGTAGCTTCACTAACGTCTGTAGGTAAACTACCGTTTGCTGACGCACAAGATGGTATCTCTTACACGTTCTCTATCGTGCCAAACGCACTAGGTAAAGAACAAGACAGCCAACGTGCTAACCTTGCAGGCCTAATGGATGGTTACTTCCACCACGAAGCTGGCATTGAAGGTGGTCAACACCTTAACGTTAACGTTCTTAACCGCGAAACTCTTGAAGACGCAGTTAAGCACCCAGAGAAATACCCTCAGCTAACAATCCGTGTTTCTGGTTACGCTGTACGCTTCAACTCTCTGACTACAGAGCAGCAAGCTGACGTAATCGCACGTACATTTACTGAGTCTCTATAAGCTCACGCTAAATAGATAAGTAAAATGATATTAGCCCCGCCAATGTGCGGGGCTTTTTTATATCATTCAGAAATTTATTATTTCGTCTTCACTATACGAAACGTCAGATTGAGCAAAAAACCCGTCATCTATTCACTTTTTTTTCACACCTAAACTCTAATTACGGTACTATCTTGGTTCATAATTTAAGAGTAACTGCTCCATGAAATACCTGCGTTGTTTACCCCTGCTCCTTCTCTCTTTTTCATCTTTAGCATCTGAGCGTTCTACGCTAACTTTCGCTTTAGATAATGATGGTATTTTTGGTGTCGACCAAGACTATACCAACGGCTTATTTCTGGGTTACACATCGTCAAGTATTACGCCATACAATTGGGTGAAACCATTGAGTCTCTCTTACTGGGGCGCAAGCTCTCTAGATAAATGGGAAATCACCATTGGCCACAAGATGTATACGCCTTCTGATATTGAGTTAGAAACGCCATCGGCTAATGACCGCCCATACGCAGGTTACCTACATACAGAATTCAACTACATCAGTTTGAACCCACAACAAGCCCAACGTTTTAACATTACCTTCGGTACAACAGGCGAACGTGCACTGTCTGAAGATGCTCAAAAGTTGGTTCACTCGATCACAAAATCAGATGAGCCTATGGGTTGGGAATATCAGGTTGACGATGAGTGGGCGGGGAGCGTTGGTTACTTAAGCCATTTCAACCTAATGCGTAATCAAGCACTAGCAAATACAGACTTCGAGATCTCTAACATTTCAGAAATTAATGTGGGCAACTTTAGAAGTGATATCCAAACGGGCTTCATGTTCCGTTGGGGTACCGACTTGGGCGGCAACTTTGGCGCGGCTAACATCACCACGGAAAACCCTTTCAAACCGGGCATGATCGGCGCATCAAACAGCGGTTGGTTTACCTATGCAGGCCTTGAAGGTCGTTACCGATTCAACGACCTGACTATCGAAGGCGATCGTTCTGAAATCGAAGATAATTGGCCGAATCCAGAACAATACGATGTCACTTTAGAAAACATTCAAGCTACTGCTGTGCTTGGTGTGGCATGGTATAACCAATACGTTGGTGCATCTTTCGCGCTAACTGCAAAAACCCCTGATTACGAAGAAGCAAAAGAGTCGGTTTATACCACTGGTGGTATCACCATGTTTGCTTTCTTCTAGCCATTAGTAAAAGCTTTCGTCCTTTACTTTTCAAGTTTAATACAGGCAATCATCTTCACCGGTGATTGCCTTTATTTTTAAAGACCTCGTTACCATTTGACCCTATTTTATGTACCGTTTTTGTAATAAAATACACGGTATAAATTCCTCTACGAGAATAGCTCATGTCTACAACTGGTCGCATTCACTCATTCGAATCTTGTGGTACTGTCGATGGCCCTGGTATCCGCTTCATTGTGTTCCTTCAAGGCTGCTTAATGCGTTGTATGTACTGCCATAACCGCGATACATGGGATCTTCATGACGGAAAGGAAGTAACGGTCGAAGAGATCATCAATGAAGCAAAATCATACCGTCATTTCATGAAAGCCTCTGGTGGTGGTATCACCTGCTCTGGTGGCGAAGCGATGCTACAACCTGAGTTTGTTCGTGACTTTTTCCAAGCGGCGCAAGCTGAAGGCATTCACACTTGCCTTGATACTAATGGCTACATTCGTAAGCACACTGAAGTGGTCGATGAAGTACTAGAGGCCTCTGATCTAGTGATGCTGGATCTTAAACATATGCGAGATGAGATACACCACGATTTCATTGGAGTATCAAACAGACGTACTCTGGATTTTGCACGCTACTTGCACAAAATCGGTAAGACGACGTGGATTCGTTACGTGATTGTTCCAGGCTACACGGATACGCCTGAGGATGCTCATCTTCTTGGTGAATTCATCAAAGACATGGATAACATCGAGAAAGTAGAACTGCTCCCATACCACAAGCTTGGTGCTCATAAGTGGGAAGCGCTTGGCTATGACTACCCTCTTGAAGGTACAAATCCGCCAAGCAAAGAGAAAATGGACGAGATTGTTGCTGTTCTAAGCCAGTACCATTCAAACGTAAAATACTAATCTAGACTTTTACGTTCATAGTGTTTTTAAACGCCTCAATTTCGATTGGGGCGTTTTCTTTTGTGGCTCAAACTATCCTTTCACTTTTCTTTACAACTTTTGTTTATCAATTCAAAAAATCATATTAAATCCGTGTTGAGATCATGTTTCCACGCGTAGGAATGCTGTTACTCTTACTGCAACAAAAGAATATAACATTTAGTTTTTTAGTGAGGCTCCTCCCATGGAAATGACCAATGCTCAGCGTCTAATTCTATCAAATCAATACTACCTAATGTCTCAAATGGATCCTGAGAACTCCGCTAAATACCAACGTCTACAAACGGTTGTAGAGCGCGGTTACGAACTTCAAATGCGTGAACTTAATAAAGAATTTGGCTGTTTGACTGAAGCCGAATGTCGCGAAGTTATCGACATCATGGAGATGTACCATGCCATGCAAGAGTCGAACAAAATGCTTGCAGAACAAGAACGTGCTGAAGTTGATCAACGTCGCCTACAGTTCCTAGGTTTTGATATCGCTTCTGAAGCTCAGAGCGTACATTACGTGCGTTTCCTTGTTGATTCTGAAGGTCTTTACCCTCAATTCGACAAAGCAGATCACCACTTTAATAGCCAAATGCCAATGCTAGAGAAGTACCGTCGCATGCTAACAACATGGCGCAACTGCCCTCGTCAGTATCACCTATGTGCGACAGAGCTATCTCAAATCTTTAGTGCTTAATACATTTATTGATCAGCTCTAACTTTTAAAAAATTTCAAAAAAGGGTTACTCATCATGAGTAACCCTTTTTTAATGTCCGCATTTAGAGAAAAAAATACAAAGCCACTAAAAGACGTAAGCAACACCGACGTTTGCGGCCATGTTAATGCCACTTTCAAGTATTGGGCTATTTTCAATATCACCTTCAAGGTTGGTATAACGAACGCCACCAGTGATTGTCTTTAAAGAAATGGCATTGGCTGCTTGATATTGGAGAGTGTCGCACTTCGCAGTTGAATTCGGGCATATAGAACTTGTCTTATTTTAAGTCAAAGATAATAAACAATAATGGCATAACCACTGCTGAAATTACATTCCATAACATATGAGAAATAAAGACAGAAAGGCAAGCATAAATATTGCCATATCTCATCCGTACATATTCATATGTTAAAGCTAGAGCAAGTCCAGTTGCCAATACTATAATTGCGTTTATCGTAGAATTACCTAGGTGACACAAAGAAAATATAGTAGCTGAACCTAAAATTGAGAATGTTGGGCTTCCTTGTGCGTGACGAAGAATCGTTTGTATAAAACATTGAAATATTAGAGTTTCAGTAAATGGTGCATCAATTAGTATAAAAAACAATGCAGAAAAAATTTCATCATCACTAGTGTCCAGAAGAATATTACCAAAGCCATTTAGAAGGAAATAATCAAAAAAAACAAAGATCAATGCCCATAGCCATGCTAACCCGTAAACGCGAATAAAAAACTGTTTACTATTTAATTCTAACGCATCGTAAATTAAACAATTCATCCTGAAAACCAAGTTAAATCTCCATATTTAATACTCATTAAAGCTATTTAACCCATATCCCTCAGCATAAATAAAATAGCTATTAATTTTTATTTATAATAATTAATCATATTATTCTCGTGCAAAACGTGACACGTGAGGCATATACACATGACTTATATGAAAAATAAGATTTCGAATGTAATTGACATCTAGATAAAATAGGTTTCATCGAAAAGAAGGGGCTCTGGGAGGTGTGATATGAACAGGTATAAGAGAGTGGAATTAAGCCATTGAAAGAGTTCGATCGAAAACTGAGTCCTTATCTTCACGGTATTATCGCATCGGCAAGTTCCCCGTTAAATACTTGCACATTGGAATGTGGGTAAACAACAAGATAAAGCTAATCAAGTGAATATAGCACTTATTATCTGAAATCGGGGGTATTGAGATACAGCCTACTTCTTCTTGAAGATAAAAGTGGCTTTCTCTGGTAAGCCGCGGTGAACCAATAAAAAGGGTTACTCATCATGAGTAACCCTTTTTTAATACCCGTATACAAAGAGAAAAACCAAAGCAACTAGAAGACGTAAGCAACACCGACGTTTGCGGCCATGTTAATGCCACTTTCAAGTATTGGGCTATTTTCAATATCACCTTCAAGGTTGGTATAACGAACACCGCCGGTTACTCGGATATTTGGCGTCACGTGCAAATAACCACCTAAGCCAATAAAGTACTGACCATCCCAGTCTGCATCGAATTCATTTAAATTGGTTCTCGCCGCTTCTGCTGAGCTCACCCCATACAGGTGATTATTCAAACGTTCACTGTTATAGGCATAACCAATAGAGGGTGTAATCGCCCACCCATTACGACGAATCGGCAAACGCCACGCTGCTTCTGCATAGATGCCATTGTGCCTAAACCCTAAGTCAGAGCCAGCTGTCGCTTCAAACATCCCCACCAAGGTGATCACTTGGTAGCTGATACCACCTAACACTGATGCTTTACGTTCATCTAATTTTTGAATATCAACGTTATCAGAATCACCCGGCTTTAATGTTCTAGAATCATAAACCGCTCGAAACACAATATTCTGTGGTGAGCCAGCAGGAAGTAAGCGATAACCTGCACTGAATCCACGCATGAAAAAGTGCTCACCTTCATAACCAATCATAGGGATCACAGCACGATTTGACGGTGTATCTTTATAGACAGCAGGAGAATAAGAAGCGGCAACACCCAGTGACCACTGCGAGATTTTTGCATGTGTTGCTGTCGAAGCCAGTAACGCAACACTGATAGCCACTATTTTTAACCCATAATTCTTCACTACATCTACCTATTTATTGAGCAATTTTTGATAACGCCGCGCATTATATGGTACTTCATTCCAGTAAATCAATAGAGCTCAGTTATACATCTAATACACATAAATCCAGTGTGAGTATTATTAAGCGACCTAAAATCACAAAACAAACGGCTAGATCCCCTCGAATGTAAAATAATTGGATTCTACACGCCTCAAGTTGCCTATTGCGCTCGCTAGGTTTTTCACACGCAAAATTGTAAATAAATACATAATTGTTAAGCAAAATTGTGCAAGCGGGTCTAACCTTAAAATGTAGGGAGAGCCTATTTTTCAATCGCTCATCAGTTTTGACTGGTTAACAAGGGGAATGTGACTATGAGTATTTTTGACCACTATCAATCACGTTATGAAGCAGCCAAGGAAGAAGAGCTCACATTGCAAGAGTTCTTAGGGCTGTGTAAAGACGATAAAAGTGCTTACGCTAACGCTGCTGAGCGCTTACTACTGGCCATCGGCGAACCGGAGGTTATAGACACCGCTCAAGACCCCCATCTAAGTCGTATTTTCTCGAACCGTGTCATCTCACGCTACAGCGAATTTAAAGATTTCTACGGCATGGAAGATGCGATTGAACAGATTGTTTCTTACCTAAAACACGCTGCACAAGGCTTAGAAGAACGGAAGCAAATTCTTTACCTGCTTGGCCCTGTGGGCGGTGGTAAATCTTCCCTTGCTGAAAAACTCAAAGCACTGATGCAAAAGCTACCAATCTATGTGCTGTCTGCAGATGGTGAACGAAGCCCTGTGAATGATCACCCCTTCTGTCTATTCGACGTAAACGAAGATGGCGATCTTTTGAAACAAGAGTACGGAATAGAGAAGCGCTACATACGCTCTATCATGTCACCTTGGGCAGCGAAACGCCTCCATGATTTCGGTGGTGATATCTCTAGATTCAAAGTCATCAAACTACGCCCTTCGATTCTCGACCAAGTTGCGATCGCGAAGACAGAGCCTGGTGATGAAAACAACCAAGATATTTCGTCTCTGGTTGGTAAAGTCGATATTCGTAAACTTGAGCACTTCTCTCAAGATGATCCCGATGCCTACAGCTACTCTGGTGCGCTCTGTAAAGCCAACCAGGGTGTGATGGAATTCGTGGAGATGTTCAAGGCGCCAATCAAAGTCTTGCACCCACTCCTAACGGCAACGCAAGAAGGTAACTTCAACGGTACCGAAGGACTTTCTGCACTGCCATTTGACGGTATGATTCTAGCTCACTCTAATGAATCTGAGTGGCAGACC
This sequence comes from Vibrio sp. QJM3NY_26, assembly GCF_057786005.1. Classification (NCBI taxonomy): domain Bacteria; kingdom Pseudomonadati; phylum Pseudomonadota; class Gammaproteobacteria; order Vibrionales; family Vibrionaceae; genus Vibrio; species Vibrio sp. QJM3NY_26. The sequence continues at coordinate 2,327,810 of NZ_CM173515.1, forward strand.
TTCCGTAACAACAAAAACAACGAAGCCTTCCTCGACCGTGTGTACATTGTAAAAGTCCCTTACTGTCTGCGCGTCTCTGAAGAGGTTAAGATCTACCAGAAACTGCTTGAACATAGTGAGCTGTCCAAAGCCCCTTGTTCACCGAGCACACTCGATCTGCTATCGCAATTCAGCATCCTATCGAGACTGAAAGAGCCTGAAAACTCTTCTCTGTTCTCAAAAATGCGTGTTTACGATGGTGAAACTCTAAAAGACACCGATCCAAAAGCGAAGAGTTACCAAGAGTACCGAGATTATGCTGGCGTTGACGAAGGAATGTCTGGGCTATCAACGCGTTTCGCCTTTAAGATTCTGTCTCGAGTGTTCAACTTCGACCAAGCCGAAGTGGCGGCAAACCCGGTTCACTTGTTCTACGTGATTGAACAGCAAATCGAACGTGAGCAGTTCCCTCAAGAAACCGCTGAAAAGTACCTTGAGTTCTTGAAAGGATACTTAGTACCACGTTACGTAGAGTTCATTGGTAAAGAAATTCAGACCGCTTACCTAGAGTCTTACTCTGAGTACGGACAGAATATCTTCGACCGCTATGTCACCTACGCTGACTTCTGGATTCAAGACCAAGAGTACCGCGATCCAGAAACAGGCCAACTATTTGACCGTGCTTCTCTGAATGGTGAATTAGAGAAGATCGAGAAAACAGCCGGGATCAGTAACCCTAAAGACTTCCGAAATGAGATTGTGAACTTTGTGCTTCGTGCCAAGGCGAACAATAATGGTCAAAACCCAGTTTGGACCAGCTACGAGAAACTGCGCACTGTGATTGAGAAGAAAATGTTCTCCAACACAGAAGAGCTACTTCCTGTTATTTCGTTCAATGCTAAGACCTCAACGGATGATCAGAAAAAACACGACGACTTCGTTGCTCGTATGATGGAAAAAGGCTACACCGAGAAACAAGTGAGACTGCTATCCGAGTGGTACCTAAGAGTTCGTAAATCCTCATAACCAAACTGTACTGAGCTGTTCAAGTGAGCAGCTCGTACATAATAAAAAGTAGGATCGCGACATCAGCTGAGAGGGAGTTCTTATGGCACAATTTATCGATCGGAGGCTCAATGGCAAAAATAAGAGTGCTGTGAATAGACAGCGTTTCTTACGACGCCATAAAGAGCAAATCAAAGAATCTGTGGCCGATGCAGTCAACCGACGCTCAATCACCAATACTGAAACCGGTGAAGACGTCACTATTCCCCATAAAGACATCAAAGAGCCAAGCTTTCACCAAGGTCAAGGCGGCGTAAGAGAACGCGTTCACCCAGGTAATGACCAGTTCATCACGGGCGATAAAATTGAACGTCCTAAAGGTGGCGGTCAAGGTGGTGGCGCAGGCCAGGGTGACGCAAGCCCTGATGGTGAAGGCCAAGATGAATTTACATTCCAAATTTCAAAAGATGAATATCTTGATATTCTCTTTGAAGATTTAGCTCTTCCTAATCTAGAGAAGAATCAGGTCAACAAAATCACCGAATGGAAGACACATCGCTCTGGTTATCAAAGCGCGGGGATTCCTTCCAACATCGCAATCGTGCGTTCACTGCAGCAATCTCTGGCTCGTAGAACCGCGATGACAGCAGGTAAAAAGCGCGAGCTTAACCTACTGATGGAGCAGCTTGACCAAGTTAAAATGACGGAACCAGCACAACCCTTTGAAGAAAGTCGTTTAAAAGAAGAGATTGCCGAGTTACGTAAAAAAATTGAAAGCGTGCCATTTATTGACACCTTCGACCTACGTTTTAAAAACTACGAGAAGCGCCCTATTCCATCTAGCCAAGCCGTTATGTTCTGCCTAATGGATGTATCTGGCTCAATGGATCAAGCCACGAAAGACATTGCGAAGCGCTTTTATGTCCTTCTGTATCTGTTCCTAAATCGCACCTACGAAAACGTCGATGTTGTGTTTATTCGTCACCATACTCAGGCTAAAGAAGTCGACGAACACGAGTTTTTCTATTCACAAGAAACCGGTGGCACCATCGTTTCCAGTGCACTGAAACTGATGAAGGAAATTGTCGCAGACCGCTATCCTGCAAATGAGTGGAACATCTATGCAGCACAAGCTTCTGATGGAGATAACTGGGCTGATGACTCCCCTCGTTGTAAAGAGCTATTAGTCAATACACTTCTGCCAACTTGCCAATATTACTCTTACATCGAAATAACACGCCGTTCTCATCAAACACTTTGGCACGAATACGAAAAACTCGAGAGTAGCTTTGACAACTTCGCCATGAAAAATATTAAAACGGTGGATGATATTTTTCCTGTGTTTAGAGAATTGTTCCAGAAAGAGACAGCGTAAGGGGGCTTGCCATGTCAGCGAAATCAAACGTTGCAGAAAAAGACAAAGCAACACAGAAAAGAAACGACAAGATGCTGCCTGATGGTCCAGATTGGACATTCAACCTCTTGGAACAATATCACGTAGAAATTAAGCGTGTGGCTCAGCATTACCGTTTAGATACTTACCAGAACCAAATTGAAGTGATTACTTCTGAGCAGATGATGGATGCATACTCGAGCATCGGTATGCCGATCAATTACAATCACTGGTCATTTGGCAAAAAATTCATTCAAACCGAGCAAAACTACAAGCATGGCCAGATGGGGTTAGCGTACGAAATCGTGATCAATTCAGATCCTTGTATCGCATATCTGATGGAAGAGAACACGGTCACGATGCAGGCGCTCGTAATGGCTCATGCTTGTTACGGCCATAACTCTTTCTTTAAGGGCAACTACCTATTCCAAACCTGGACCGATGCCAGTTCCATCATCGACTACCTATTATTCGCTAAAAAATACATTACCGATTGTGAAGAAAAATACGGTGTTGCCGAAGTCGAACAACTTCTCGACTCTTGTCATGCCCTCATGAATTACGGCGTAGACAGATACAAACGCCCTGAGAAGATTTCCATAGCTGAAGAGACAGCAAGGCAAGAAGAACGTGAAGCGTATCTGCAATCTCAAGTCAATGAGTTGTGGAGAACTGTGCCTAAAAATCAAGACAAGGAAAAAGAGACCAAAATCCGCTTTCCTAGCGAACCTCAAGAAAACATTCTCTACTTTATCGAGAAGAACGCACCACTACTTGAACCTTGGCAGCGTGAGTGTGTTCGCATTGTTCGCAAGGTGAGCCAATACTTCTACCCTCAAAAGCAAACTCAAGTAATGAATGAAGGCTGGGCAACCTTTTGGCACTACACCATTCTTAACCACCTTTACGACGAAGGTTTGGTGAGTGACAAATTCATCTTAGAGTTCCTACACAGCCACACCAGCGTGGTCGCACAACCCGCCTACAACAGCCCTTATTTCAGCGGGATAAACCCTTATGCGCTTGGCTTTGCGATGTTTAGAGACATCCGACGTATCTGTGAAGAACCAACCGATGAAGACAAAGAGTGGTTCCCTGAGTTAGCCGGAAGTGATTGGTTAGAAGCGGTGCACTTTGCCATGCACAATTTCAAAGATGAAAGCTTTATCAGCCAATATCTTTCACCAAAGATCATTCGAGACTTTAAACTGTTCTCTGTGCTCGACGACGACCGAAAAAACACCATTGAGATAAGTGCTATTCACGATGACCCAGGCTATCGCTTGATTCGTGAAAAGCTTGCGGCTCAATACAATCTAAGTAACCTCGAACCGAATATTCAGGTGTTTAACGTCGATGTTCGTGGTGATCGCTCGATGACACTGCAGTATGTGCCTCACGGCCGTATCCCGCTTGATAAAGGCTACGACGAAGTGATGAAACATCTCTATCGTTTATGGGGCTTTGATGTGATTTTGGAGGAGGTCAAAGATACTGGTCATAGAGAAATTCTGACCACTTGTCCAAAACGCAATGATTATGGAGCAAAGATTTAATACCAACCACAGGAAGTAAGTGGTTGGCATAAGACTCCGCTCCCCCTACAACATAGTGGTTAAACCCGCTCGGAAGTGGAGCAATAAAAAAGCGCATAAGTCTGATGACTTATGCGCTTTCTTTTTAAGGCTTAAACGTCTTTAAATGACAACCTAGAACTAAATAAGCTTAAACAATCGGCTTTTGGCCGCGTTCAATCAGCTTCATCAACACGCTATCAGCAGATTTACCTGCAACGCCTGCTAACTTGTCCGAAAGCTTTTTCTTCTGTACGTAGTGAATCGCTAGAACTGTCTTGTCTTTGCATGCTTCTACAACTAGGTCATCAGAAGTACGGATCTCATCCACCAGCCCAAGTTCATGTGCTTGTGTACCAAACCAGTGTTCACCCGTTGCTACTTTTTCAAGATCGAGTGCTGGACGATGGTCACGGATGAAGTCTTTGAATAGGCCATGTGTCTCTTCGAGCTCTTCTTTAAACTTCTCGCGTGCTTTATCGCTGTTCTCACCAAACATAGTAAGTGTGCGTTTGTACTCACCCGCCGTTAGCTGTTCGAACTCAATATCATGCTTTTTAAGCAATTTATTGAAGTTTGGCAATTGAGCAATAACACCAATAGAGCCAACAATAGCAAAAGGTGCAGATACAATTTTGTCTGCAATACATGCCATCATGTAACCACCACTCGCGGCTACTTTGTCTACCGAGATAGTCAGAGGCAAACCTGCTGCTTTGATACGGTCGAGTTGAGAAGACGCCAAACCATAGCCGTGAACCATGCCACCGCCAGACTCAAGCTTAAGCAAGACTTCATCACCTTCACGAGCCACAGACAGAACCGCCGTTACCTCTTCACGTAATGAAGCCACTTCTTTCGCATCAATGCTGCCATTAAAGTCGAGAACGAATAGGTGTGGTTCACGCTTGCTATCAAGCTCACCCTCTTTCGCTGCTTTCTTCACTTCTTTGCCACGTGATTTTACTTTTTCTTTTTCCGCTTTCTTTTCTGCTTTATCACGTGCTTTGATGAAAGCATCATCATGCAAATGGTGCTCTAGTTGTTCAATCGTTTGTTTGTGGTGTTCAGATAGGTTCGTGATTTCCAGCTCACCTTTAATCGCGCTTGATTTTCCACCCACCGATTTAGCAATCACTAAAATTGCAATGATGGCGATTACAACGGTCGCAATCTTGGCTAAAAACAAGCCGTAGTCCAACAAAAATTCCAATGTCATATCCCCTATTGTATGAATTAGTGTATTGTAACCATCTTGTCACGATTACCAAGAATTTCTCATCATTCCTGCGGTTATCTGTGTGATTAAACATCAATGGAATGACGAACATAATAAAAGAAAGAAGGATAAGCACAGTGGATTACCCAATCTCTACAGATGCCCTCAAAGATAAAGTAATTTTGGTTACAGGTGCCGGTGCTGGCATTGGTCGCCAAGCCGCACTAAGCTTCGCTCAACATGGTGCAACTGTCATTCTGTTAGGCCGCAATGTTAAAAACCTTGAATTCATTTACGATGAAATCGAAAGTGCTGGTTACCCTCAGGCTGCGATCATTCCGCTAGACCTCAAAGGAGCAACAAAGCAGAACTACATTGATATGGCTGAAACCATTGAATCACAGTTCGGTCGTTTAGACGGCCTACTGCATAACGCAGGTGTGCTTGGCACGTTAAGTCCATTTGATCAAATCGATGAAGAAACGTTTGATGGCGTTATGCAAATCAACGTTAAAGCTGAATTTCTAATGACTCAAGCATTACTGCCTGTCATTAAGAAAGCTGAAGCGGGTCGTATTGTCTTTACCTCTTCAACGGTTGGTCACTCTGGCCGTGCGTTCTGGGGCACTTACGCGATTTCTAAGTTTGCTACCGAAGGCATGATGCAAATCCTAGCGGACGAACTTGAAGACACCAACATCCGTGTAAACGCGATCAATCCTGGCGGCACTCAAACACGCATGCGTGCAAAAGCGTACCCAGGTGAAGATGCGAACAAGCTGAAAACGCCACTCGACATCATCCCGCTGTACCTACACTTAATGAACCCAAGTGTGACAGACATTAATGGCCAATGTATCGATGCTCAACCTAAGTAACTGATATCATTAACCAACAGTAAGAAGCCGCTTCCATAGCGGCTTTTTTTGCATCTAAATCAATCATCTAATATTTAGTTCATCTGATTTTCGTCATTTTTCTTTGCATCTTTTTCATTGTCAAATATACTGTATAAATATACAGGTATTTAATTATGCATGAACTAATAAAAAACTTACAAGACCGCCAGCTAATCTGGACAGGGTTACAATCAACAGCGCAAGGAAGCACTACTTCAACCGGCTATTCTCAATTGGATAAACAGCTTGATGGTGGCTTTCCGACACATGGTGTTATTGAGGTTGAATCGCAACAAGGGATCGGCGAACTTCGCCTACTTACGCCCTATTTAGCTCAACAAAACTCACAAAAATTGGCCATCTTCATTAACCCACCGGGGAAGATCTGTGCTGAGTTTTTTAGCAGCCAAGGTATTGAACTAGAAAACATCCTCGTTATCCAACCTCAGCGCGATCTCGATGCATTGTGGGCAGCAGAGCAGTGCCTTAAAAGCGGCGCCTGTCACTCGGTATTGCTATGGGGAGCCGATCTAGAGATACACCAAACCAAGCGCCTGCAAGCAGCAAGCGAAACCGGTAAGTGTCTGCAATTTCACTTTAAGGCCACCAGCCATAATCAGTTATCCCTACCCGTTTCTCTAAGCATGAAGCTATCTTCTCACGCCCAAGGGTTAAAGGTTGAGGTCACAAAAAGGAAAGGCAGTTGGTCGTATGGCAGCTTTATTCTAGACATGAGCCAAAATTGGCCGTTACTCACTGAAAAAATCACCCTTCAAGACAGTTCACATAGTGCTTTATCAAATAACACCGTGCTGGCTTTCCCTATTGCGAAACAAGGCTAGCGTATGTTGTGGCTTTATCTGCACTTTCCATCTCTGCAGTTAGATACCTTGTTTAATTCTGAGCTATCTAACTCCGAGAAAGTTCACTCTAATGAAGAGTCACACGAGCAACCTATTATCATCGTGGATGAAAAAGATCACCGTGTGCTGCAAGCTAACCAAGCTGCTCTGCAATCGGGAATTTCACTTGGTATGGGGCTAGGGTCTGCGGCGGCGCTTTGCCATAACTTACACGTCCACCCTTACAGTATTGAGCTAGAAAAAAGCAAGCTCAAAGAGATCGCTCAATGGGCGTATTTGGTCACTTCTGACATGGCTTTACTACCACCGAATGGTTTGTTGATTAAAGCTTCTAATATGCTGTCACTTTACGATGGGTTAGATAACTACTGGCATGAGCTCAAAAGCCACTTAGAAACGCTCAATATCCAGTTCAGCTTCGCGACGGGTTACTCACCACTTTCTGCGATCCTTTTGGGCAAGCAATCCATCAACCAAGTCACTAATAATGTTGAGCAAATGAAAGCATGGGTCAATCAACAAGCATTGAGTTCTAGTGAGTTGCCAACTAAGCAAGTGGAGCGTCTGAACCGCGTCGGCATTAACTTAGTGGATGACCTATTGAAACTTCCTTTGCAAGAGGTCGCACGTCGCTTTGATATCGATTTGGTGAATTATGTCGGTCGCCTTAACGGCCAGTTCAAGCACCCGATTGATTTCTATCATCCACCAGAGAATTTCCAGAAATATTTGGAGCTGTTGTTTGATATTGAAAACATCCTGTTTATCGAAAAGCCGTTACTGAAATTATTAAATCAACTCGAGTGTTTTTTGAAGCTACGCGACCGAGTGGCTTTCGAGTTAACGCTGACTTTGCACCTGAGAGATAAAAACGACCACCCTGTCTCTTTCTATTCAGCACAAGGCGATTACCTTGCTGCAAAGTGGGCGAACCTGACTCATCTAACCTTAGAATCACTGAAGATCACGGCACCGGTTCAGGGGCTGACCCTTTCCGTAATTCGTCATGGAGAACCGCAAATGGCCTACCGTGATCTTTTTGATGGCAATACAGGAACACTTGCCGCGTTAGATTTGCTCTCATTACTGCAAGCTAAGTTAGGGCAAGCCTGCATTCAAACACCGAAAATACAGCACGACCCAAGGCCAGAAAAAGCCAATCAGTACTCGCTTCCAACACTGAGTAAGTCTATGGCAAAGAGGCAAACACCCCCAGAGTTCGAGCAACAAACAGCGACTCTCAACATCAACCAACAGCGACTCAGGCCCAGTATTTTATTGCCAGAGCCCGAAGCCCTAACCGAAAACGTCACCTTATCTCAAGGCCCTGAGCGTATTGTGTCTGGCTGGTGGGATGGCGAGAAAATCATTCGTGACTACTTTATTGCTCACAGCGAAAACGGTCGGTGGCTATGGATCTTTAGAACGCCAGATAAGCAGTGGTTTTTGCACGGCTTATTTAGCTAGCTTGCAAGAAAGTAAGTCAGTAAGAAAGCTAGTCTGTAAGTAAGTCAGTAAGAAAACTTCGTTAGCTCGTCCGTTCTACTTATTAAATTTCAACATCCCTTTTCAATCATGTTCACTCGCAATGGTTAAGTGATATTACGTTATGTTTCAGCAATACTCAGAGCTATTTTGCCAAAGTAATTACTCTTTCCTTGAGGGAGCCTCACACGCAGAAGAGCTTGTTTTACAGGCCGACTTCTTACGTTACAAAGCACTCGCTGTCACTGATGAGTGCTCAGTGGCGGGCATCGTTAAGGTTCACTCTGCAATCAAGCAACATAAACTGTCGCTCAAGCAAATTGTCGGAAGTATGTTTTGGCTAAATGAAGAGTGCCAAGTGATCTTGATATGCCCAAACAGACAAGCCTACGCCGAACTGTGCCGTATTATTACCAACGCGAGACGTCGTAGCAGTAAGGGACATTATCAGCTCTCTGAGTGGGATATCATGTCGGCTAAGCATTGTTTTATTCTTTGGCTCCCTCAACAGAAAAATGAAGACGCACACTGGGGGCAATGGCTCTCCCAGCATCATTCAGGCCGGCTTTGGATCGGCTTACAACGACACCTAAAACAAACCGACCAACAATACACAGATTACTGCGTTGAGCTGTCACAACATCACCAACTGCCAATAACAGCTTGTGGTGGTGTGTTGATGCACAATGCTAACCGCTTACCCTTGCAGCACTCGCTCACTGCGATCAAGTACCAAAAACCCATTACTGAAGTGGGTAGTCACTTACTGGCCAATGCCGAGCGCTGTTTACGAAGCATCAATAAGCTCTCACGTATTTTCAAAGCGGAGTGGCTAGAAGAGAGCAACCGAATCTCAGAACTGTGCGAATTTGAGTTAAACAGTTTGCGCTACGAATATCCCAGTGAACTGATTCCTCAAGGTGAGACACCCATGAGTTATCTGCGCATGTTGGTCGAAAAGGGAAAACGGGCTCGCTTTCCACAGGGTGTGCCTAGCAATATTCAACAAATCATAGATAAAGAACTCGGATTGATTGGTGAGCTCAACTACCCTTTCTTTTTCCTCACCATTCATGACATCGTCATGTTTGCCAAAAACCAAGGGATTCTTTACCAAGGTCGAGGTTCTGCGGCCAATTCCGTGGTCTGTTACTGCCTAGAAATCACCTCTGTCGATCCAAGACAGATCTCAGTGCTGTTTGAACGTTTCATCAGTAAAGAGCGCGATGAGCCGCCTGATATTGATGTCGATTTTGAGCACGAACGACGTGAAGATGTCATCCAATACATCTATCAAAAATACGGTAGAGAACGCGCTGCGCTTGCCGCAACTGTGATTTCATATCGCTTCAAAAGTGCAGTAAGAGATGTCGGTAAAGCGTTAGGACTACAAGAAACTCAACTTGATTACTTCATTAAAAACACCAATCGCAGGGACAAAAGCCTAGGCTGGCAGGCTCAGTTAACTCAATTGGGGCTACAACCTGACTCCTTAAAAGGTCAGCAGTTTATCCACTTGGTTAATGAGATCATCGGCTTCCCACGTCACTTATCTCAACACGTCGGTGGCTTTGTCATATCCTCAGGGCCTTTGTATGAACTGGTTCCTGTCGAGAATGCCGCGATGCACGAACGAACCATAATTCAATGGGATAAGGATGATCTAGAAACCTTAGGCTTGCTGAAAGTCGATGTGCTTGCACTGGGTATGCTCTCTGCTATTCGTAAATGTTTCGACCTGATCCAGTCTATCCATGGACGATCACTGACCATTGCAGAGATCACTCGCCTTAAAGATGATCCTCAAGTTTACGGCATGATTCAACGGGCAGACACCGTTGGGATATTCCAAATTGAGTCACGAGCGCAAATGAGCATGCTGCCAAGGCTTAAGCCGAGAACTTATTACGACTTGGTGATTCAAATCGCTATCGTGCGTCCAGGACCTATTCAAGGCGATATGGTGCATCCGTTTCTAAAACGCCGAGATGGTATTGAGCCAATCAGCTATCCATCTAAAAATGTGGAATCGGTACTGTCACGCACTTTAGGCGTACCGATATTCCAAGAACAAGTAATTAAGCTCGCGATGGTCGCTGCAGGGTTCACCGGTGGTGAAGCCGATCAGCTCAGACGTGCGATGGCCGCTTGGAAAAAAAATGGCAACGTCTTTAAGTTTAAAAACAAACTCATCGAGGGGATGCAAAAACGTGGTTATGAGACAGAGTTTGCCGAACAGATCTTTAAACAAATATGTGGTTTCGGTGAATACGGTTTTCCAGAAAGCCATTCGGCCTCGTTCGCTGTATTAGCGTATTGCTCAGCTTGGTTGAAGTGTTACTACCCAGAATGTTTCTACGCGTCTTTGCTCAATAGCCAACCGATGGGGTTTTATAGCCCATCACAGTTGGTACAAGATGCGCAGCGGCATAATGTGGTAATCCTTCCTATATGTGTGAACGCTTCTCAAGATAATCACACGGTCGTCACTCATCAAAATGGTTTGGCGATTCGCTTAGGGCTGCGACAAATCAAAGGGCTAAGCGAGCATGGTATTCAAAGCGTGCTCGCCAATCGCCCGCGTTCAGGTTACCGCCATCCAAGTCAGGTAAAGCAACTATCGATGAACAAAAAAGATATCGAGCTACTGGCATCGGCCAATGCGCTACATAACGTCTCGGGAGACCGCTTCCAGACGCGTTGGGCAATGATGGACTCAGCCTCTGATCTGCCTTTGTTTAACCAAGTCGATAACTATGCAGAAGATGATAATGGCGAGCTCTCATTGCATCAACCCAGTGAGATGCAAGATCTACTCGAAGATTTCACCAGTGTCGGGATTTCATTAAACAAACACCCAATCACTTTGCTCGAAGAAGCCAATCGATTAGGTCGATTCACACACATGAAAGACTTAATACAACAAAGACACAAATCCATGGTCACCGTTGTCGGATTAGTCACGGGTAAACAGTCACCCGGCACCGCAGCTGGTGTCACCTTTGTCACATTGGAAGACGACACAGGTAATATTAATGTTGTGGTCTGGGGAGCCACCGCCCGCGCGCAACAGCAAGCTTATCTCACAGCTAAGGCTTTAAAGGTACAAGGAGTCTTAGAGAAGGAAGGCGAAGTCGTGCATGTGATTGCGGGGAAACTTATCGATATAACTGATGAAATTGTTGGCTTGAACACCAAATCTCGAGATTTTCATTAGCTATTCAAATAGCCCTTTCATAAATGCCAGAAACGAAAAAGGGAGGCATCAGCCTCCCTTCAATTTAAATCGTTGAGTTATGACTCAACTTCAGCTTCCGTACGTCTTTTCTTAAATTCCCTATACAGTAATAAGCTCAAAGTCATTACGACTTTAGAAGTCAACCATATCATTAAGAGGAACTACCTTAGATTGAGTGTGAAAAGTTACGCTAGTAGTTGAGCATATTTCGTTAAGAAAAATATGCTGCGTGAATATTAACAAACGTTTTTCATAAGGTCACTCAAAATAACCGTACAGCAGTCTTAATTATAAAATCTGACGCATTCGCTCTTGAGTCACTTCAACCAGAAGGTCCGGTTGGAACTTAGAAATAAAGCGATTACACCCTACTTTCTCAACCATAGCTTCATTAAAACTTCCACTTAATGAAGTATTTAGCGTGATGAACAGGTCATGCATTCTTGGATCCGTACGCACTTCATGCGTCAGTTTATAGCCGTCCATTTCAGGCATTTCAGCATCGGTGATCATCAACAATATTTCTTGATTGATGTCTTTACCTTCATCACACCAGCCCTTAAGTAAGGTCAGAGCTTCTAAACCATCACAACATTCAATAATGTTCAAACCTAGTTGCGATAAGGTACCTTTAATCTGGTTACGCGCGGTTGAAGAGTCATCAACGATAAGTACATTACGTCCAACCATTTCATTGGCAAGTTGCTCATCTAAAACACCGTCAGAAATCGAAACATCATAATCAATGATTTCAGCGAGTACCTTTTCAACATCAATAATCTCAACGATTTTGTGCTGCTCTTCTTCTTGAATATGCGTGATAGCCGTCAGGTAATTGGCACGACCCGTTGTCTTTGGAGGCGGCTGAATTTCAGTCCACGTCGTATTCACGATATTACGCACTTGTCCAACCAAGAAACCTTGTACAGTTCGGTTGTATTCCGTGATGATCAAGTTATTTTCTTGAGTCTCATCTCGTGACGGCGGGAAGCCAATCGCGCTGCGCAAATCGATAACAGGCACTGATTCACCACGTAGAGACGCAACACCTGTAATATGATGGTGAGAGCCCGGCAAGCGAGTGAGTACTGGCACCTTTAGGACTTCTTTCACTTTAAATACGTTAATCGCAAATAGTTGACGACTGTTTAAGCTGAATAACAAGAGCTCCAGACGGTTTTCACCGACCAGTTTGGTTCTCTGATCAACCGAATTTAAAACGCCAGACATACAACACCTTAGTGACAAATAATAACTGTGGCTACAATAGCCTACTTCAATAGGTTAAAGCAAAGCGCCAATGCACAGAATGCTTAAACTAAGTACAACAAATGATGTTATACAAAGCTTAAGTACATGGAAAGGTTTCGGGTGAGGCTAAAAGACGAGTATAAGGAGTTAACCTTCAACAACTTTCATTAACAGTTGGCCATCATATAAGGCTTGTTTAACAAGCGCAGCACCAGGCATGGTTGCTTGTTTATAGAATCGAGATTCCACCAGCTCTAAATCTTGATGGTAAACCGATAAACTCTGCTCTTCGATACACTTTTGAATCGCAGGGTACAACACGCTTTTAGCCTGATTGATAACACCACCCACCAAGATTTTCTCAGGGTTGAAAAGGTTAATCACAATCGCTATCGCGGCACCTAAGTAACGACCTAACTGTTCAATAACTTCAACAGCCAATGGATCGCCATCAGCAGCGGCAGCACAGATCTGTTCGATAGTGACGTCTTCAAACACAGTTAATGATGATGCTTCACCATTAGCCAGTCGCTCTTTCACTTGATCACGGATCGCCTGAGAACTCGCGACTGTTTCTAAGCAGCCTCGGTTGCCACAATGACAAAGTTTGCCCTGCTTATCGATCTGGATATGCCCAAGTTCACCGATATTACCGTGGCGACCTTGCAGCACTCGGCCGTCGAGAATGATCCCAGCACCTACACCATGGTGAATCGAGATAAGAACAGAATTATCGTTGTCTTGTGAGTGACCAAACAGCTTCTCTGCTAATGCCCAAGCTCGGGTATCATTGGCAATAAAGACAGGCAGACCTGTTTCTTTGTAAATCTCAGGACCCAACGCTAAATTTTTAACGTTGTAGTGCGGCATCTGCAACACAATACCTTGCTCAGAATTAACAAGGCCCGGTAGCGTAACCGCAATGCTTGTTACCCTATCGAGCTGCTCAGCATAGGTTTGGAAAAATTCATCAATTTCATGTAGAAGACGCGCAAGCACATCATCTTGGTCACGTTCATGAATATCAATCTTGGTATCGATAAGCACGTCGCCGCCCAATTCATGGAGCGCGATCGTCAAGTATCCGCGACCAAGACGCATCGACAGAAACTGCCAACCTTCGTTATTGGTTTGCAGACCGACAGCAGGACGCCCACGAGTCGTGGCTTCTTGAACCGTCGTTTCGTGAATAAGGTGAGCTTCAATGAGTTCACGGGTAATTTTAGTAATACTCGCCGGAGCCAACTCACTTTGCTTGGACAGATCGATACGAGAAATAGGACCTTTAAGGTCAATTAGTTTATATACACGACCAGCATTGACCTGTTTGATATGATCAATATGGCCCGGTTGAGCCATGTACATTTTACGCTCCAGAAATCATCAACGAGTTAATTTTTTTACTTTGCGAAGTAATTGTGAAGTCACTTGGTATATCGCCGTGACCAGTATCACGTATATACATGAATCTTTGTGTATCGAGTCAAATAGTTCGAGGAAAATTAACACCAAAATCGATAAATTGAGACTTAATTTTCAGAATAAAACATCGTTATTGAGCCCTGAATTCAATAATTAGAGACAAATAATGAAATATCTCCCTAGCTCCCAATAAATAATCAATTAATGCATATACTTAATTGAGTCTTTTAAAAGATTACTTGGCCTCACTCTAGGAGTATTCATGACAGCCGAATTAAGAAAAACGAAAATCGTCACAACGCTAGGCCCTTCTACTGATAAAGGTAACGTGCTTGAAGAGATCATCAAAGCCGGTGCCAATGTCGTCCGTATGAACTTCTCTCACGGCACCAGCGACGACCATATACAACGCGCAGAAAACGTCAGAGCAATTGCAAAAAGACTTGGCACTCAAATCGCTATTCTCGGTGACTTACAAGGCCCCAAGATTCGAGTATCGACATTCAAAGATGGCAAAATCCAACTTGCTGTGGGTGACAAATTCACTCTCGACAGTAGCCTAGGTTTAGGTGTAGGCAACCAACAAGCAGTCGGTCTTGATTATAAAGAATTACCTAACGACGTTTCAGCTAACGACATCCTGTTACTCGACGATGGTCGTGTTCAGCTGAAAGTGACCGAAGTGGAAGGTTGTCGCGTTCATACAGAAGTCATCATTGGCGGCCCACTGTCAAATAACAAAGGCATCAATAAAAAAGGCGGTGGTCTTTCCGCAGAAGCGCTGACAGAAAAAGATAAGCGCGACATCGTCACCGCAGCCCAAATCAAAGTGGATTACCTCGCAGTGTCTTTCCCACGCAACGGCGCAGACATGCACTACGCTCGTCAGCTTGCACGAGAAGCGGGATTAGAAGCTCACCTTGTAGCAAAAGTAGAGCGAGCAGAGACGGTAGCCACTGTTGAGAACATGGATGACATCATAATGGCCTCAGATGTGGTCATGGTGGCTCGTGGTGACCTCGGAGTAGAGATTGGCGACCCTGAATTGGTCGGAGTACAAAAACAGCTTATACGCCGTGCTAGAGCACTTAACAGAACCGTAATCACCGCAACTCAAATGATGGAATCAATGATCTCAGCACCAATGCCAACCCGTGCCGAAGTGATGGACGTTGCCAACGCCGTACTGGACGGCACCGATGCAGTGATGCTTTCAGGTGAAACCGCCGCCGGTGATTACCCGGTTGAAACCGTGAAATCAATGGCCGAAGTCTGTATTGGCGCAGAGAAAATGGCAGGAATTAATAACCAATCTAATTACCGTATTGACCGTACTTTTGTCACCGCCGAAGAAACCGTGTCGATGGCAACCATCTATTCTGCAAACCATATGGAAGGCATTAAGGGCGTAGTCACTCTCACCGAGTCAGGCCGTACTGCATTGATGATGTCTCGTCTAAGTGCTGATATGCCTATCTATGCGCTGTCTCGTAACGAAGGAACGCTTAATCGCTGTACCTTGTACCGCGGTGTAACACCTATCTACTTCGAGACAGAAGCCGAAGATAGCTTTGACATTGCCCTATCTACGCTCACTTGCCTAAAAGAGAAAGAGCATCTTAAGTTTGGCGATCTCGTGATCGTCACTCAAGGTGACATTATGGATGTGGCAGGATCAACCAACTGTATGAGAATCCTACCAGTTACCTAGTCTTAATTACTTTCGCCTTAAAGCTTAGGTTCCTAAATTAAGCTGAAGGTGAGAAAGCTGACAAAAAAGGGTTATCGAACCAAGTTCAATAACCCTTTTTCATATCAGAACACGACTCACTAACGATCGGGTTAAAACAGCATGATGAGCTAACAGTATGTTAACTTATCAACTTCAAGCATTACTTCTCAGCAGCAATGGTTGCCAACTGTGGCATGTGTGAACTGCGGGCATTTTCCGTAGAGGTATAAGTTTCTACAAATCGGTAACCCGCTTCTAAACCCATGTCGTAATCGTGCAGTAAATCTTCTTTATTACTCATTAATGAACTTGATTTCAGCGGCTTACTTGGGGCAATTTGCACGACAAACGCATCGTCTGGTGGGGAGTTCAAAAAATCCTGAGTCAATGAGTAAGTTTGGTAATGTACCATTAGCATATCAGCCAAACCGGAATCAAACTTATCACCAATTAAATGGCTTAATCTATAGATGTCATCCGCCCCAAATAGCCATCGACCACCATTAAGTAAATCCAAATGTGATCTGTCGCGCTTCTGTTCTTTTGAACTGAGGATTTGTTGTTGAAAGAACGAGCTCCAATCGGTTTTCCACTGTTCCACTTTTTGCTGCCAATGACCTTGAACACTGTCAAAAGATTCCCGGAACCATTCCAGCTCTTCAGCTGATATTGGTTTGGGTGTTTTTAATCCCGTACTGTTAACTTGAACTCGAACCTCTTCCTCTAAAGGTGGCTCAGTTCTGATCACTACAATGGAACGGGCTTGTCTACGCCACGCTTCTTGAACCGGGATACAAGCGGATACACCACCATCAACATAAGCGTTATCGCCAATGAATATTTCATCGCTATACAAACGTGGAATGGCGCAAGTGGCAATCATCACCTTGTACCAGTCTTCACCAAGCAAAGGGAAATAATGATCTCGAAGATCTTTCGAAGCGGTGACCGCTGCAAAAAAATGTCTGTCACCCAGCGTTTGCCTACCGAGGTCAAGATCAAGCTTATAAGGGTACGCCATGATTTGTTCTAACGCCCATTCTAATCCTAGGTTCTTTCTGTGTCGTATATAAGAAAAGAGATTAAAGAACTCTGGTGAAGTCGTGAGGTCGAGAACGAAAGAGCGGCCAAGGCCTTTATCGCGGCACAGATAAGCGCATAAGTTGAGAGCGCCCGCTGAGGTACCAAAAAATTCATCGAAGGGGTCGAAATTAGAAAGAAGAAAGGCATCCAGCACTCCAGAAGTAAAAATACTTCTCTGTCCGCCACCTTGAGCGACCAGGGCTGTTTTTCCAGCAATAAACTTAGCGTAGTAATCCAAGTCTATTGCTGCATCAATATTGGTTATAATCCCACTATTCATGATTCCCTGAGTATAAAAACTCAGCCTCGCAATAGATGGTATTAGCTACCAATCGCAATAAAACCAAATGAAAGAATGATGGTATAGATGATCGCTGTTATTTGTAGAGCATTTTTCAGATTATGGTCCATAGACACCTCTGGCTTATTATTAATTTGTCTAGTCTCTATATAAGTTCTATCAGGTGTGTGAAGTATCTTCAAGAATCGTCGAAATTAGTCGCACAATATTGATGTAACCATCACAATTAATAAGTGTATGGATAAGGATATACTCATGAATAACAAAGCAAATATGATGGCACTGATTGCACTTTTCTCCGTTTCGAGCGTGTATGCTTCGCCGGAGATCATCATTACCCCGATGGTGGGTTATACCGGAGGCGGTAGTGTCGAAGACCAGGATGGTAAAACGTATGATATGAAAGGTTCGGAAAACTATACCTTTGCGATTGAAACGCCACTTGAAAAAGGACGCATCGGATTTTTCTATTCTAATCAAAGCTCTGAATTAGAAAAGCTCAACCTAAGCTCTTCCATCCAATACCTTCACTTTCAAAGCAGCATCTACTACCCTGCTTCCTCTGTGTTGTCTGGCTATCTAGGGCTCGGTCTTGGGGCTTCTTACGTTGATGTAGACTGGGCAAAGGATAAATATGGATTCTCAACTTCTATCTTTGGTGGTTTAGAGTACAAATTTAGTGACCGCTTAGCGTTAAATACACAAGTACGTTGGCTAGGTACTGTGGTCGACAACGACACCTCCGGTGTTTGTAACGTACCGAGCAATGGCCAAGACTGCATCATCCGCTTTGATACTGACTGGATGAACCAATTCCAAGCCAATGTTGGATTGAGTTTTACCTTCTAGGTTGAGTCCCCATATTGGATCAATAAATCTTTAGATTAGAAGTATTCTAACGAAATGAAAAAACCAGCTTGATGCTGGCTTTTTCATTATAAAAACGGTTTTCAGTTCAACTTAGAACTTGTAGGTCACACCTAGTGCGCCGCCTACTTGTAACTCAACACCTTTGTACATGTCGAGCTCAGGGTGAACTTGTGCGTAAGCATTCCAACCTTCGTAGAAATTCACTTTCACGCCTAGCGGCAAACGCAAACCAAAGTCGTCATTCCATTCAGCCCAAGCACCAGCACCTACATACCAGCTCAACGGAGCTTCAGTTTCAAACTGACCACGCTTAAAAATATAATCAAATGCAGCGCCATCATTGCCAATAGTTGCGCGATACTTCTGATCAAACTCCACAACGACACTTAGGTCTTGGTCGATGGCGAGTCCAACTTCCAAAGCTGGGGCTTCAGAAGCGTGAGCAAACGAGGCTCCGCTGCAGCACATAAGGCCGATCAAGTAACGATGTTTCATAATATTCTCAGACTGTTTTGAAAAAACGGTAGGTTACTTGAATCATAGCTAAAGATGTCATCACTTGGTTAAAGATCGCAGCCATTAAACGATCAAGAACGAGTAACAACACATCGAGTTAAGTGGTAATTCACTGATTTAGAAAAGATGAAACGTAGAAAGGTCTTTATGTTGCAGAAAACAAAAAAGGAGGCCTTTCGGCCTCCTTTCAATTTATTGAATCAGTGAATTAACCGTTGTTACGAATCCACTCATCCATGTCTGTCTTAAGGTTGTCAGACTTAGTACCGAAGATAGCTTGTACGCCACCAGCAACTACAACAACACCTGCAGCACCTAGTTTCTTCAGTTTGTCTTGGTCAACAGCTTCTGTATCAGCTACTGCAACACGTAGACGAGTAATACAAGCGTCAAGACCAGTGATGTTCGCTTTGCCACCGAATGCAGCAACTAACTCACCAGCAAGCTCAGTACCAGTTGCAACGATGTCGTCTTCTGACTCGTCTTCGCGACCTGGAGTTTTAAGGTCAAGTGCTTTAATCACAGTGCGGAATACAATGTAGTAAATTGCAGCGTAACCAATACCACATACAACCATTAGGCCCATCTTAGACGCGTTGCCAGATAGAACTAGGAAGTCGATTAGACCGTGTGAGAAAGATGTACCGTGTACAAAACCTAGAGTGTTCGCAAGAACGTATGCAGAACCAGCTAGTAGAGCGTGGATTGCGTACAATACTGGAGCAACGAATAGGAATGAGAATTCGATTGGTTCAGTGATACCCGTTAGGAATGAAGTCAACGCAGCAGAAGCCATGATGCCCATTACTTTAGCGCGGTTTTCAGGCTTAGCTGAGTGTGCAATTGCGATTGCAGCAGCAGGTAGACCGAACATCTTGAACATGTAACCACCAGCTAGCTGACCGAAGCCATTGCCCGCTGCACGAGATGCATCATCAGCAACTAGGTAACAAGTAAGAACACCGTTTTGAGTTTCGCCAGCAGCGTTTACACAAGTACCAGCTTCAAAGAAGAAAGGTACGTTCCAAACGTGGTGAAGACCAAATGGAATTAGAGAACGCTCAACGATACCGTAGATACCAAACGCCACTTGTGGGTTTTGGTGAGCAGCCCAATCAGAGAACGCAGAGATAGCGCCGCCAACTGGTGGCCATACTACAGATAGTAGGATTGCTAGACCAATCGCAGAGAAACCTGTGATGATTGGCACGGCACGCTTACCAGCGAAGAAGCCTAGGTACTCTGGTAGTTGAATACGGAAGAAACGGTTGAATGCCCAAGCAGCAACACCACCGACTAGGATACCACCTAGTACACCAGTATCGATTTTATCAACGCCCATTACACCAGCCATTACGCCAAGTGTAGCAGTCATGATGCCGTAACCAACGATAGCAGCTAGACCAGCTACACCGTCGTTATTAGTAAAGCCAAGTGCTACACCTACTGCGAACAGTAGTGCCATTTGACCGAATACTGAACCACCCGCTTGTTCCATTAAGTTTGAAACAATTTCTGGAATGAAAGGAAGGTCTGCTGCACCGACACCTAGCAAAATACCCGCAACTGGTAAAACTGATACTGGTAGCATCAGAGACTTACCAACTTTCTGCAGGTTAGCAAAAAGGTTCTTAAACATGTTTATGCTCCTGATAAAGATAAAATAATTATATGGGTTCTAACGGCACACCCCCGTAGCCTATATGTTAGCACCCAGTGAAAATGTAACCATGTATTGCATTATATTTTCTGCCGCTAAATATATATTGATGCGGAACTAACTTTCTAGTCACTTACGAAATTTAGTTTCAAAACACGTCTTGGATCACATGTCAAATCTAGAAATGCAATGCTTTACAAGCAATTAAAGCATTGAAATATAAATGTATTTTTTGATGAGTGTATTATTTTACTGGGTAAATAAAATAGGAGCTAATGTTATTTTTAGTAACAAAATTACAAATGATGTAAATAGTGCTCTCAAGTTCAACATAATTAGTAAACATTAAAAAAAAACGTACTTTTGGTGATCAAAAACACAAAAAGGGAGCTTTCGCTCCCTTTTATTTGTTTAGTTAGTTTTTTATCGCAAAAAAAGTTTTCGGTAATTTTTGGTTGTTTGTTCAGCAACCTCTTTCATTGACAGCCCTTTCAACTGCGCGATATAAGCCGCCACTTCGACCACATATGCAGGCTGATTCTGTTTACCTCGATATGGAATCGGAGCCAAGTATGGCGAATCCGTCTCGATCAGCAACCTATCTAGCGGTAAGTTTTTCACAACGTCTTTAAGTTCTGTGGCTTGTTTAAAGGTCACAATACCTGAGATCGAAATATAAAAACCTAATTCCATTGCCGCTTCAGCGAATGCTTGATCTTCAGTAAAGCAATGAATCACACCACCGCACTTCTCTGCTCCACCATCGCGTAAAATAGCTAACGTATCTTCACGCGCGTTACGCGTGTGGATGATCAAAGGTTTATTAAGCTCAACAGCCAACTCAACGTGCTGCTTGAACCTAAGCTGTTGTAGTTCTGCCGTCTCTGGCTGGTAGTGATAATCTAAGCCTGTCTCACCTATCGCCACAACCTTTGGATTGCTCGCATACTCACGCATTCTTTCTAGACAGAAATCGCTCTCTACATCGAGAGGGTGAACGCCACAAGAAGCTTTAACGTTATCGAACGGCGAGATCATCTCAAGCATATTTTCAAACGAGTCTAATGTCACACCGACAGAAAGCAGTTGGTCTACGTTTGCTGCCTTCGCCTTATTAACCACGTCTTCTACACTGGTGTGTAAATCTTGGTAATCCAGTTTGTCTAAATGACAGTGGGAATCTACGAACATGTTTCCTCGCAAGTGGCAATCAGCCAGTTCATTATGAGTAGCTCCGTATTGAGCCCGGGGTGTTGCTTTAACTGCTCAATCAATATCAACAGTTTATTCGATGCTGCGTAAGCACTTTGATAAGACATTACCTCAACCAAAGCGTTCGCACTCGGAGTCATCGCCTGATTCGCCAAACCAAAATGCAGCTTTTGCACGTCAGACAGTAAGTGCCATAGCCAGCCTAGTTGAACCAAAGGGTCTTTACTAAGCTCTGTGGAAAACTTCAGCATGTCAGGTTGAGTGCCTTTGATTACATTGACAAAACCATCGAACACTTTTGTTGAGGCTTCAACACCGCCTTGCTCAAACATGGCTTTCGCTTTCAAAGGCGCGTTGTCATTGAGCGCTAGAATATACTGCGGAACCGCTTTACCTACTTCCCCATCTAGCCAAGTCGATCCAGTATCCAACTGTGGGCTAACCACATTGAATTGCTGACAGCGGCTAATAATAGTCGGCATTAAGCGATTACTGTTACGAGTAGAAAGAATGAAGATGCACTTACTTGATGGCTCTTCTAGAGTTTTCAGCAATGCATTGGAAGCCGATTCGTTCATCGCCTCTGCAGGGTTAAGCAAGATAACGCGCAAACCACCTAACTGGGACGATTGTTGAGCCCAGCGGTTACTCGCACGTACTTGGTCAACGGTAATCGATTTACCTTCTTTCTCAGGTTCAATCACATGGAAATCCGGATGACTCCCCGACTTCATCAATTCACAACTGTGGCAAAATCCACACGACTCGCTTTCGTAATTAGTACACATCAATGCATCGGTAAGTTGGCTAATCAGCGCATCAACGCCAAGCCCTTCCGGCGCATTAACAATCACAGAGTTAGGAAAACGCTCTGCATCGAGACTTTTTTTCCACTCACTCCATACCGGTGTGAGCCAAGAATACACTTCAGCCATGACTACCTACTGTTTATTGAGCCAAGCACTGAGCGCGACTTTAATATCAGCGGCTACTTGCTCAATTTCTTGCTGTGCATTAACCACAAGAACCGTTTCGTCTTGTTCTGCAATCTCAAGGTAACGTTCACGTGTACGATCGAAGAATGAGATATCCATCTTTTCGATTCTATCGAGCTCACCACGGCCTCTAGCGCGTTCAAGCCCTACTCTAGGATCAAGATCCAAGTATAGGGTTAGATCTGGCTTAAAACCGCCTAGCGTGGTTTCTTTCAGTGATTCCATCGTAGTGCGTGCGATCTGACGACCACCACCTTGATAAGCTTGAGATGACATATCATGACGATCACCCAACACCCATTTACCGCTGTCTAATGCGGGCTTGATGACGTTTTCTACTAATTGAACACGTGCCGCGTACATCAGCAATAGTTCCGTCATATCTTGAAGCTTCTCACCTTCGTGCTCTTCTTTAACCAATGAACGCATCTTTTCAGCTAAGACAGTGCCACCCGGCTCACGAGTATTAACGATATCTTCAACACCCGATGCTTTTAATGTCTCAACGATGGCATTGATTGCTGTACTTTTGCCAGCACCTTCAAGGCCTTCAACTACGATAAATTTCGACTGATTCATAATTATTTCTTTATTTGTTTTTTCTTAATTGCTTTAAGTAAGCTCGTACTGCACGGTTATGCTCAGTCAAACTCTTTGAAAATACGTGACCGCCTGTTCCACTCGCGACAAAATACAGGTAGTTGCTCTTCTCTGGATTCAGCGCAGCATTGATAGACGCTTTGCCCGCCATTGCAATAGGCGTCGGTGGTAAACCACTCATTGTATAAGTGTTGTATGGCGTTGGAGTACGTAAGTCTTTCTTACGTATATTGCCTTTGTAACTGTCGCCCATGCCGTAGATAACCGTTGGGTCAGTTTGCAGACGCATACGCTTGTTCAAGCGATTAACGAACACAGAAGACACACGTTCACGCTCTGACGCTACTGCAGTCTCTTTCTCAATGATAGACGCAAGAATTAGCGCTTCATATGGCGATTTAAGAGGCAGTTTGTCGGCTCTATTTTCCCACTCATCATTGACCACGTTCATCAGATCTCGGTGGGCGCGTTTCAACAAATCTAAATCCGTTGTGCCATAGGTGTAGTGGTATGTTTCCGCTAAGAAAAGGCCTTCTAGCTTTTCATTTTCGATACCAAGCTTTTGTGCGATCTCTTTTTCAGAGACATCATTCAACGTCTGCTGAATGAATTCGTTGTCTTTTAGCTGAACAAGCCACTCGTCAAAACGACTGCCTTCTACGAAGGTAATGGTAAATTGGTGCTCTTTCCCTTCTACAAGCACTTGTAGCGCCTGCTCTAGGGTTAAACCGGGTTCAAGCAGGAATGTACCCGCTTTTACGTCTACAAGCTCAGGATGTAACTTACGGATTAATTTCTCGTAAGGAGAAGCCTCAAAAAGGCCTTGATTAATCAATTGTGCGAGCACACGGTTAAAGCTACTACCTGAAGCAACGGTAACCACCTGCGGTTTTTCTAATTGGATAACTTGTTTCAGGTTATCTTGCGCTTGATTGTAAGCGTAAAAACCAGCAGCAGCGGCTGCGATTAGGCACAAGATAATAAAAATAAATAACTTTTTGATCACGAGTTTAGTTGTCCTTGAAGGCTACGAGTAACGGTTCCAATGTTGAATTGGGTATCACTAATACGGGTAACGGGGGCAACCCCTAAGATGGAGTTGGTCATGAAAATCTCATCAGCTTGCATGAGTTGAGATAAGCAGTAGTCACTAATTGTAACGGAAAGTTCAGCTTGATTCAGCGCGGTTAACACTTGCTTACGCATAACCCCCGCCACACCACTTTGCGTGAGTTGAGGTGTATATATCATCTGACCTTTTCGCCAAAACAGATTGGCCATGGTGGTTTCAATCACATTGCCCGAGATATCAAGAACTACACCATCAGCTTCATCGGCCTGATCCATTTCATCTTTCATCAAGATCTGCTCAAGACGATTATTGTGCTTATGGCCTGCGAGCAATGGGCTCAAACCTAGTGCTTGCTGGCAGATACCGAGTTCTACACCAGAGTCTTGCCACGCTGAATAATGACTAGGGAAATCAAATGTACTGATGGTTATCGTTGGCTTGACGATATTCTTGGCACTGTAGCCACGACCGCCTGCCCCACGGCTAACGTGTAGCTTAATCCCAGTTTTTTGATTATGAGGCTTGTTTGTATCATGGAGGATCTTTGAACCATAAAGGCTCTTTGGACCATGAAGATCGTTATCTTGGATATGTTGAAGTGCATTATCGATCCAAAGGCGAACCACATCCCAATCAAGAGCAGAAATGCGTAGCGCTTTAAGGCATTCGTCGACACGGTGCTGATGATCGTGAAAATGTTGTATCTCACCATCACTCACGAGCATTGTCGTGAAACAGCCGTCTCCGTATTGAAACGAACGATCCAAGATATCGACAGTTTGCTGGCTTTCTCCATCAACCCAAAACATGTTTTTCCCCATAAAAAGAAACGGCTCAATGCTAAAGCATCAAGCCGTTTAAAAACAAGTCTAATTATGACTATCTACGAATGTTTACATCTTTAATAAGATGATTAAATCTTTTTGAAGATCAAACAGCCGTTTGTACCACCGAAACCGAATGAGTTACATGCAGCATATTCCATACCGCTAACTTTACGCGCAGTGTGGGGTACTAAGTCAATATCTAAGCCTTCTTCAGGATCATCCAAATTGATTGTTGGTGGAACAATTTGATCAATTAGAGACATAGCTGTGATGATCGCTTCAGCAGAACCTGCAGCACCTAGAAGGTGGCCTGTCATTGATTTCGTAGAAGAAACCAAGACTTGCTTGCTGCCTGCTTCGCCAAGAGCACGCTTGATGCCCTTAACTTCCGCTACGTCACCTGCAGGAGTCGAAGTACCGTGTGCATTAACATAACCGATTTGTTCACCAGTAATGCCAGCATCACGCATAGCCGCTTCCATTGCTAGTGCACCACCAGAGCCATCTTCACTTGGAGATGTCATGTGGTAAGCGTCACCCGACATACCGAAGCCGACTAGCTCACAGTAAATCTTAGCGCCACGAGCTTTAGCATGTTCATACTCTTCAAGAACCATCATGCCTGCACCGTCACCAAGAACGAAGCCGTCACGGCCTTTGTCCCATGGACGAGAAGCTTTTTGAGGCTCATCGTTACGAGTAGAAAGTGCTTTAGCCGCACCAAAACCGCCCATACCTAGTGGTGTCGATGCTTTTTCAGCACCGCCCGCTAGCATTGCGTCAGCATCGCCGTATGCAATCATACGAGCCGCGTGGCCAATGTTATGTAGGCCAGTCGTACATGCTGTAGAGATCGCGATGTTTGGACCGCGTAGGCCACGCATGATAGACATGTGACCCGCAATCATATTCACGATCGTCGACGGTACGAAGAACGGGCTGATTTTACGAGGGCCTTTTTCAGTTAGAGCCTTGTGACCGGCTTCGATCAAACCAAGACCACCAATACCAGAACCGATAGCAACGCCTACACGAGGAGCGTTTTCTTCAGTAATAGTTAGGGCTGAATCATCTAAAGCTTGAATACCTGCTGCGACGCCGTACTGGATGAACAAGTCCATCTTACGAGCATCTTTTTTAGTCATATACTCTTCGCAGTTAAAGTCTTTAACTAGACCTGCAAAACGAGTTGAGAAATTGGTTGCATCAAAATGATCGATATTAACGATACCACTTTGACCAGCTAGCAGGGCTTTCCAAGAAGATTCTACAGTGTTGCCTACCGGCGACAACATACCCATGCCAGTGACAACTACACGACGCTTGGACACGATATTACACTCCGGGGATTGAGGTGATTTAAGATGAGGATAGATGAGTTAGATAAAACACAGGCGGTCAAGGTGACCGCCTGGGAGAGATTATTACTGAGCGCTAGTTACGTAATCGATAGCAGCTTGAACAGTAGTAATTTTCTCAGCTTCGTCATCTGGGATTTCAGTGTCGAATTCTTCTTCTAGAGCCATTACTAGCTCAACTGTGTCTAGAGAATCTGCACCTAGGTCATCAACGAAAGAAGCTTCGTTTTTAACTTCAGCTTCGTCTACACCTAGCTGTTCAACAATGATTTTCTTTACGCGTTCTTCGAGGTTGCTCATTTTTTCTTTTCCTTTACAGAGTTCGCTTTATGCGATGTTTTCCGTAGTTTATTCAATCTATTGAAAGTTGCAAGGTCAACTTTTCTGGTCAAACCACAATTTTCACGATTTTAACCGAAATTACGTATGATCTTGACTTAAATCATGCACAAATGTTGCACATAATTTACACCATGTACATACCGCCATTGACGTGAAGTGTTTCACCTGTGATATAAGCTGCCGCAGGTGACGCCAAAAATACCACAGCTTCAGCGATTTCGCGAGGGTCACCTAGTCGACCTGCTGGTACATTCGCCAAAGTTGCTGCACGTTGGTCATCATTTAGCGCTTTAGTCATGTCTGTTTCGATGAAACCTGGCGCTACAGTGTTCACTGTAATACCACGAGACGCAACTTCACGAGCCATTGATTTAGTGAAACCAATCACACCAGCTTTTGCTGCTGCGTAGTTAGCTTGACCAGCGTTACCCATAGTACCTACTACAGAACCAACGTTTACGATACGGCCTTGACGCTTCTTCATCATGCCACGCAATACAGCTTTAGACATGCGGAAGATAGGCGTTAGGTTAGTATCAATGATGTCATTCCATTCATCGTCTTTCATACGCATAAGAAGGTTATCACGAGTGATACCTGCGTTGTTCACCAGAATGTCAATCGCACCGAATTCATCGTTGATGGTTTTCAGTGTAGCAGCAATTGAGTCAACATCAGTGACATTAAGAGCAAGACCTTTACCGTTCTCACCAAGGTACTCGCTGATTGCAGCAGCGCCGCCTTCAGACGTAGCAGTACCGATAACTTTAGCACCACGCTCAACTAAAAGCTCAGCGATTGCACGACCGATGCCACGGCTTGCGCCTGTAACTAGTGCAACTTTGCCTTCTAAATTCATCATAACTTCTCTATTAATTGGTTATTTACTTAGCAGCGTCTAGTGATGCAGTGTCATTAACTGCAGCAGCTGTCATAGTTTTAACAATACGTTTTGTTAGACCAGTAAGAACCTTGCCTGGGCCTAATTCTAGTAGCTTTTCAACGCCTTGCTCATTCATCGCTTGTACACCTTCAGTCCAACGAACTGGGCTGTATAGCTGACGAACAAGTGCGCTTTTGATTTTTGCAGGGTCTGTTTCAGCAATAACATCGACGTTATTGATAACAGGCAGTGCCGGTGTGTTGAACTCTAGAGCTTCTAGAGCAACCGCTAGCTTGTCTGCTGCAGGCTTCATAAGGGCACAGTGAGACGGCACAGATACAGGTAAAGGAAGAGCACGTTTAGCGCCTGCTTCTTTACATAGTGCACCAGCACGCTCTACTGCCGCTTTGTTACCCGCGATAACAACTTGGCCAGGTGAATTGAAGTTAACTGGAGACACAACTTCGTCTTGCGCCGCTTCTTCACACGCTTTAGCAATCGCTTCATCATCTAGACCGATGATTGCGTACATTGCACCAACGCCCGCAGGAACCGCTTCTTGCATCAGTTGACCACGTAGCTCAACCAGCTTGATCGCTTCCTTAAAGTCGATAACACCTGCACACACGAGTGCAGAGTATTCACCTAGGCTGTGGCCTGCTAGGTTTGCAGGTTGCTCTAGACCAAGCTCTTGCCATACACGCCAGATTGCAACAGACGCTGTTAGTAGAGCTGGTTGAGTACGGAAAGTTTCATTTAGATTTTCTACTGGACCATCTTGAACCAATGCCCATAGATCGTAACCAAGTGCTTCTGAAGCTTCAGCAAATGTCTTTTTAACAACATCATACTGTTCGCCTAGGTCAGCAAGCATACCGATAGCTTGAGAGCCTTGGCCTGGGAATACGATAGCAAATTTGCTCATTGTAATTTTCCTTTAAGCAAAGCAAAAAATTGAATAAGGCACATAAGTTATGTGCCTTGTTTGTTGATTATCGCTTGGGGTT
Organism: Vibrio sp. QJM3NY_26; assembly: GCF_057786005.1. Taxonomy (NCBI): domain Bacteria; kingdom Pseudomonadati; phylum Pseudomonadota; class Gammaproteobacteria; order Vibrionales; family Vibrionaceae; genus Vibrio; species Vibrio sp. QJM3NY_26. The sequence goes on from NZ_CM173515.1 coordinate 2,356,596, forward strand.
AGAATTTAACTAACGCAGAACCCCAAGTGAAGCCGCCGCCAAATGCTTCAAGTAGAAGCGTTTGACCACGTTTAATTCGCCCGTCGCGAACAGCCTCATCAAGGGCCGTTGGTACGGTAGCTGCCGACGTATTGCCGTGCTTATCAAGAGTAATCACAACTTGATCAAGCGACATCGTCAGCTTCTTAGCGGTTGCCGAGATAATACGGTAGTTCGCTTGGTGTGGAACTAACCAATCAAGCTCTGACTTATCCATATTGTTCGCTGCTAATGTGTCTTTAACTAGCTTAGAAAGCTGAGTTACCGCCACTTTAAATACTTCGTTGCCCGCCATGTGCAGCCATTTGTCCGCATCACCGCCACGCTCTGGAACTTCTAGGCTTAGAAGCTCACCATATTTACCATCAGAGTAAATGTGAGTAGACAAAATACCTGGCTCTTCGCTTGCGCCTACAACCACCGCGCCTGCAGCATCACCAAATAAGATGATAGTAGAGCGGTCAGTCGGATCACAGGTTTTTGACAGTGCATCCGCACCGATTACCAAAACGTTTTTACACATACCAGTCTTGATATGTTGATCAGCAACAGACAGTGCATAGACAAAGCCAGAACACGCCGCAGCTAAATCAAACGCAGGGCAGCCTTTGATACCAAGCTTACCTTGTACCTGACATGCCGAAGACGGGAATGTATGGCTACTGCTGGTTGTCGCAACGATGATTAAATCAATATCCTCTTTGTCGATACCTGCCATCTCAATGGCATTCTCAGCAGCGTAAAACGCCATATCCGCAACGGTTTCGTTTTCCGCTGAAATACGACGCTCTTTAATACCTGTTCTAGCAACGATCCACTCATCGCTAGTCTCTACCATTTTCTCTAAGTCTGCGTTAGTACGCACCTGAGATGGCAAGTAGCTGCCAGTACCTAAAATTTTGCTATACATGAAGACTAATAATGCCTCTCGAGTAAAACCGCTTCCAAACGATCGCTAATGCGGCTGGGGACTTGTCGTTTGACCTCGTGTACTGCTTCACCAATCGCGTTGACGACTGCAGACACATCAGCACTTCCATGACTTTTAATGACAATGCCGCGCAATCCTAACAAACTTGCGCCGTTATACTGGTCGGGGTTCAAGGTTTTTAATTCAGTAAATAGCTCAGAAAACAACATTCTGGCGATCCAACCCTTTATTGTTGAAGCCATCATGCGCGTTTTTAGCTTATCAATAAAGAGCTGAGCCGTACCTTCGCACGTTTTTAAGCAGACATTGCCCACAAAACCATCACATACGACGACATCAGCAGCATCTTGAAGTAATTGATTACCTTCAATATAGCCTATGAAGTTCACAGACTGAGTATTAGACAACATTTCCGCGCATCGTTTCACAAGGTCATTGCCTTTGATTTCTTCTGCACCGATATTCAAGATAGCGACACGTGGAGCGCGACCTAAATGTTGTTCCGCTAATGCACTGCCCATTACAGCAAACTGAAACAGTGAATCTGCGTCACTAGAAACGTTCGCTCCTAAATCAAGCATCCATGTACGGTTGCCAGAAGCAGTAGGCAAAGCTGAAACCAATGCAGGCCTATCAATACCGGGAAGGAGTTTGAGTCTGAAACGAGATAACGCCATCAGTGCGCCAGTGTTACCACCGCTCACACAAGCATCAGCCTGTGATTCGGCAACCAGATCGATAGCAGCACGCATAGAACTACCCTGACTATTACGTAAGGCTAGTGAAGGTTTTTCAGAATTGGAAATGACTCGATCACAATGCTGGATACTCAAACGAGAATCAGGCATTCGACCTAATGAAGATAATTGAGATGTGATCGCATTTCGATCACCTATGAGAATGACTTTTAGCTCTGGGAAATACGACAGTGCCTGCACGGCGGCAGGCACTGTTACACGAGGACCGAAGTCCCCGCCCATTGCATCAAGCGCAACGGTTAGATTTTGCAAAGGTCAACCTTACTTGTTGATAACCTTTTTGCCGCGGTAGAAACCTTCGGCAGTCACGTTGTGACGTAGGTGAGTTTCACCTGAAGTTGCGTCTACAGAAAGTGCAGCTGTAGTTAGCGCATCGTGTGAACGACGCATGCCACGCATTGAACGTGATTTCTTGCTCTTTTGTACGGCCATTGACCCTACTCCTATGTAAATTCTTAAAGATACTTATTAATAAGTTACTTCTTTAAGTTTTTTAAAACATCAAATGGATTCGGCTTTTTATCTTCCTCAATTTCTTCAGGAAGTTCACCAAACACCAAGTTATTTGAGTTAACGCTACATTTCGCATCGTCGTGCATTGCTATTTGTGGCAATCCAAGGATGAACTCGTCTTCAACTAATTGAATCAGGTCTAACTCACCGTACTCGTTCAGATCTACCAAATCGTACTCTTCCGGTGCTTCCTCTTCACTTTTCTCGCTGTAAACAGGAGTATAAGTAAATTGGACATCGCACTCATGTGCGAAAACCTCATTACAACGTTGACACTCTAAATCGACTTCGACGTTAGCTTTACCAGAGATAACGACTAATCGTTGTTCATCAAGCCCAAATGACATTGAGACTTGCGCGTCACGTTTTACGCCTTCAGTTGTTTCGGTTAAACGCTTTAAAAGACTGACTTGAATGATACCATCCATATCGAGTCGTTTTTGAGCCGTTCTTGCCGGATCAACTGTACGCGGTATTTTTTCCTTTTGCATAGGGCGCGAATCTTATCTTCCAAATCGTGTTTAGTCAAAGGAAATGGCAAAAAAAATGTACTTTCCTACCTTTCCTGTTCAGAGCATTATGAATAGCAGGATAAGTTACGTTATCCTGAACTAAATGCTTACACGAATTGTAAATTAAAATGAGAAATTACCAACTAGTTTTAGCTTCTACATCTCCATTTAGGCAAGAGATCCTCAAAAAACTACAGTTAGACTTTGTCACAGCGAAGCCTGACTGCGATGAAACACCACTTCTAAAAGAGACACCTCAACAGTTAGTGATGCGTCTTGCCGAGACAAAAGCCAAGTCTTGTACCATCGAACAACCAAGCCTAGTGATTGGTTCCGATCAAGTGTGTGTGATTGATGGAGAAATCATTGGTAAACCACACACTCGTGAAAAAGCGATTGAGCAACTATCTCGCCAAAGCGGCAAAAGCATCACTTTCTATACTGGGATAACCGTATGGAACAGTGAAACCAATAAAGCCGACACTCGCTTAGATACTTTCATCGTGCATTTCCGTGATTTAACACAGCAGCAGATCATTTCTTATGTTGAGAAAGAACAGCCTTATTACTGCGCGGGCAGCTTTATGTGTGAAGGGTTAGGTATCGCGCTATTTAAACGGATGGAAGGTAAAGATCCGAATACCTTGATCGGTTTACCTCTGATCGATCTGGTTGATATGTTAGAAGCGCAAGGAATGAGCGTACTATAACGGATACCCTCTCTTTTATTAGAGATTCCCTACTCCTTCCTTCGTCAGTCTAGGGAAGGACGAAGATAGCTACACTATCCAATCAGCTCATGAGGATGACTTTAAAAAATCGTCATCCTCATGAGCGAGGAACGAGCGAGTTGGGGATCTTCTACAACATATGAAAACAAAAAAGGTTGACGATATTCGTCAACCTTTATCATTTGCGGATAACTGATACTAAATCCTAAAAGAGTTATCTATTTCGTATCTCGTATCTCGTATCTCGTATCTTCTTAAAGCTTACGTAGACCAGTGAGTGCTCTCTCTAGCCTTTTTTCCATTGGAGCCGAGATATCCATCTTCTCTTCGCTACCTGGGTGGGTAAACTTAATATTGGCGGCATGTAAGAACAAACGATTCAATCCTACTTTACCCGTGTAAGCATCAAAACGACGATCACCGTAACGGTCATCCCAAGCAATTGGGTGGCCAGTATACTGAGCGTGTACTCGAATTTGGTGCGTACGGCCGGTAATTGGGCTTGCCTGAACTAACGTCGCATCTTGGAATTTTTCCAAAACCTTAAAACGAGTTTCAGAAGCCTTACCATTCGGGTTAACGCGAACAATGCTGTTTACTTCATTTTTCAATAAAGGGGCATTAACCACTTTACAGCTGTTCTTCCATTCGCCCATCACTAAAGCGAAGTAGTATTTTTGAACCGTTTTTTCACGGAACTGTGCTTGAAGGTGTCTTAGCGCCGAGCGCTTCTTAGCAACAAGCAAAATGCCAGACGTATCTCTATCAATACGGTGCACTAATTCAAGAAAACGAGCATCAGGGCGAAGTGCACGCAATGCTTCAATCGCGCCAAACTTTAGCCCGCTACCACCATGAACCGCAGTTCCTGATGGTTTATTCAGAATCAGCATGTGATCATCTTCATAAATGATGCACTGTTCTAATTCAGAAACCTTATTGAGTTTCGTGCTTGGCACGTTCTCTTCTGTTTTCTCTTCAATAGTGACTGGCGGGATACGAACTAAATCACCTGCTTTTAGTTTGTATTCAGCCTTGATGCGTTTTTTGTTTACGCGGACTTCGCCTTTACGCACGATTCGGTAAATCATGCTTTTCGGGATGTTTTTTAATTGGTTGCGTAAGAAGTTATCAATACGCTGACCAGCCATATCTTCGTCAATGTCGACAAATTGGACTTGGGTTCTAATTTCGCTCATTGGGTCATTGTATCACTGTCACTTTTGATAATTGAGATTTTCTTAACCCTATTCTGAACTTATTTATCTATAATCCCTGCCGATCTATCCCTAAAAGGTCATTGAAGTTCTATATTTCTTTGATTCTTCGAACAAAAAAGCACCAAGCTTCCTGCAAATTAAAATATCAATTGATAAATTATTTATAGACAGTGAGTTAGAGCTATCAAAACCCAAACAAAAACTGTTTTTTTTACCGCATTACGACAAAGCAGATTGCTGTGTTTACCGACCACTGCTATAGTTCACAGCTGCTATCAATGGATTGACTAATATTTAAACAGCTAACCATTCATAAGCAAGTAAATGAGTAGATGACTCAGATTAGACAGTGCTGCAATCGGCGTAAGACACGGTCAACTGAGTTCCTTATCGCTCTACTCACGTACACTCATGTTGAGTATTCACCGCCACATCGCGGATCATAGGCTAACTCCCTATGATGACTGACGTGCCCCAGAGCATCCCTACTCCAGCCGGGAGGCTGCACCGATAAAGCCATGGGATCTGGCACCATGAGAAACGAATAAAGCGATAAGACCAATGATGAAAATAAGAAAAGACAATGAGAATTTCTAAATGAAAAGAATGTTAATTAACGCAACTCAAAAAGAAGAGTTGCGTGTCGCTTTGGTTGATGGCCAGCGACTGTTCGATCTAGATATCGAAAGTCCAGGTCACGAGTCAAAGAAAGCGAATATCTACAAAGGACGTATTACCCGTATTGAACCAAGCCTAGAAGCGGCATTTGTTGATTACGGCGCAGAACGTCACGGTTTCCTCCCTCTTAAAGAAATTGCCCGCGAATACTTCCCTGAAGGTTATACATACCAAGGCCGTCCTAGCATTAAAGAAGTGCTAAGAGAAGGACAAGAAGTAATCGTACAAGTTGAGAAAGAAGAACGTGGTAGCAAAGGCGCTGCACTGACAACTTTCATCTCTTTGGCTGGTAGTTACTTAGTTCTTATGCCTAATAACCCTCGTGCTGGCGGTATTTCTCGTCGTATCGAAGGTGATGAACGCACTCAACTGAAAGCAGCATTAAGCACTCTTGAGCTTCCTCAAGGCATGGGCTTAATCGTGCGTACAGCAGGTGTTGGCAAAAGTGCAGAAGAGCTAGAGTGGGACTTGAACGTTCTATTGAATCACTGGGGCGCTATTAAGCAAGCTTCTGATTCAAATGCAGCTCCTTTCCTTATTCACCAAGAAAGTAACGTTATCGTTCGTGCGATTCGTGACTATCTACGTCGTGATATTGGCGAGATTCTAATCGACAGCAATACTATTTTTGAACGTGCACAAGCGCACATTCAATTAATACGCCCAGATTTCATGAATCGCGTTAAGAAATACGATGGTGAAGTGCCACTATTTAGCCATTACCAGATTGAAAGCCAGATCGAATCAGCTTTCCAACGTGAAGTTCGTCTTCCGTCTGGTGGTTCTATCGTGATCGACCCAACAGAAGCTCTAACTTCTATCGATATCAACTCTGCTCGTGCAACAAAGGGCAGCGATATTGAAGAAACAGCGCTAAACACTAACCTAGAAGCAGCCGATGAAATTGCACGTCAATTACGTCTACGTGACCTAGGTGGTCTTGTTGTTATCGACTTCATCGATATGACTCCGGTTCGCCACCAACGCGAAGTTGAAAGCCGTCTACGTGATGCCGTTCGTTTAGATCGTGCACGTGTTCAGATTGGTCGTATTTCTCGCTTTGGTCTTCTAGAGATGTCTCGTCAACGTTTGAGCCCATCACTAGCAGAAGCAAGCCACCACATTTGTCCTCGTTGTACAGGTACTGGTGTTGTTCGTGATAACGAATCTCTAGCACTTTCTGTTCTACGTTTGATTGAAGAAGAAGCTCTGAAAGACAACACAGCACAAGTACTTGCTGTTGTGCCTGTTCCAATCGCCTCTTACCTTCTGAACGAAAAACGTCGCTCAGTAAACCACATCGAGAAGAACCAAGAAGTTAAGATCACTGTTGTTCCTAACTCTGACATGGAAACACCACACTTTGAGGTTATCCGTGTTCGTGAAGGTGAAGAGTTCGATCTACTCTCTTACTTGCTGCCTACCAAGCTAGAAGCTTTAAAAGAAGCAGAAAGCAAAGAACCAGTAGAACAGACTATTCGTCCTAAGAAGATCGAAGAGCCTGCTCTGAAAGGTTTCGCGGCTCCAGCTCAATCAGCACCTACTCCTGCTCCAGCACCTAAAGCTGTTGAAGAGAAGAAAGTTGAACCAGCTGCAACGCAAGAACCTAGCCTAATTGGTCGTTTCTTCAAAGCTATCGGTAGCTTCTTATTTGGCTCTTCAACTCAAGAAGAGAAGAAAGAAGAAGAGAAGCAAGAAGAAAAACCTAAGAACAATCGCAACAACGGTAACCGTCAACGCCGTGATCGTAACGACAACCGCCGTCGTAACCAACGTGGTGACCGTGGCGAACAACGTAACGAGCGTGGTGACCGTAGCGAACAACGTAATGAACGTGGTGACAATCGCAACGAAAACCGTGACAACAAACGCCGTCGTAAACCTGTACGTGATGAGAAACCTGAAGAGCAAAAAGAAGCAGCTCCACAGCAAACTCGTCAGCCTCGTAAGCCTAAGCAAGATCGTCGCAATAAGCCACGTGATGAGCAGAAGCAACAAGAAGAGCAAGTACCATCTAAATTAGCAGAAGAAGGTCTACAGCTAGCGGCAGAAGCTCAAGCTGATAAACCAGAAGCGCCAAAGGCGAAGCCTGAAGCAAAAGCTGTGAAAATTAAAGAGCGTCGTCAACGTCGTAAACTGAACAAACTAGTTCGAGTTAAAGACCAACAAGCTCAAGCAGAAGCTGACAACAATGCCGATAACGCTTCAAAAGAGCAAAAGGCACAAACAGCAAATCACGAACAAGCTGTAGCTCAAGAGCAAAAAGTTGCGGAACAAGTAGAAGCAACTCAAGTAAATGCTGAGCAAACAGAACAGGAAGAGCCGAAGCAACGTCGTAACCGTCGTTCTCCACGTCACCTACGTGCAAGTGGTCAACGTCGTCGTCGCGGTCGTGATCGTCGCCCTAACCCATTCCGCCTACGTAAAGGTGGTGTAGCTTCTCCTGAGATGGCTATGGGTAAAGTGATGCCTCGCTTCATTCCAAAACCTCACCACAATCAGACAAAACCTGAAGTGGCGGAAATGGACGTTGCTGTTGAAGCTCAAGTTGCTACTGAAACTCAAGTTGCTGTTCAAGCTCAAGAGCAAAATACAGCTCAAGAGAATGCACCTCAAAGCAACGTAGTGATGGCTGGCGGTTTTGCTTGTCCTGAATTAGCTATGGGTAAAGTAATCATCTCTCGTGAAGACGCAGTTGTTGCTGAAGAAACTCGCTCTGAAGCTCAGGTAACTGAAGCTCCTGTAGTCGTTGAAACTGAGAAAGTTGAAGCTCCAGTGATTGTAGAAGCGACGAAAGTCGAAGCGGCTGTTGCAGTAGAAGAGACAACACCAGTTGTTGAAGCTGAAGCACCTAAAGCTGAAAGTGCAAAAGTTGAAGAAGCGCCTGTTGTAAAAGCAGAAGCTCCTCAAGCTGCACCAAAAGCAACGGTTGCTAAGAAGCAAGCAGGCTCACCAATGACTAAAGCTCCTGGTCCACAAGAGATCAAAGAGATTGAAGTTGTTGCAGCTCCGTTCCGCGCTGAGCGTTTTGTACCGAAAGGTGCAGGTAGTCAGGCAGCGTCGAACCAAGCTGGCGCAGGTATGACTAAGCCAAACTACTAGCGATTACTGATAGATAATCACAAGTAAATAGAATCAAAGGCTGCTTATTAAAGCAGCCTTTTTCATATCTACTAATCGAATAAAAATTAACAGATATATTACTCAAAGTTAGGTTCAACCTTGAACTTAGTCACATTTTTGGGTAGCATTCGCGCACTTATCTTTTCGACACTTCGCTATTGCCGCTCTTTTCCATCACTGTTTGGCTACGCAATACACTCGTGTCGGTAAATCCATTTTTAGCATAGCTGAGCAAACATGTTCGAATTCCCACAATTTTCAAAGCACTCTGTAAAGAATGACGTGCTTTCAGGTCTTACAGTAGCCCTAGCTCTGGTACCTGAAGCCGTAGCATTCGCCTTTGTTGCTGGCGTTGACCCAATGGTTGGTCTTTACGCAGCATTCATCGTAGGTTTAATCACTTCCGTTTTCGGTGGTCGTCCAGGTATGATTTCTGGTGCAACTGGCGCAATGGCCGTTGTAATGGTGAGCCTAGTGGCAACCCATGGCGTTCAATACCTATTCGCAGCCGTTATGCTGGCTGGCCTTCTGCAAATTGCAGCGGGTGTATTCAAGTTAGGTAAATTTATCCGTATCGTTCCACACCCAGTAATGATTGGTTTCGTGAACGGTTTGGCAATTGTGATCTTCCTAGCTCAGCTTGGTCAATTTAAAGCGCCAGACGTAACGGGTGCATTAACTTGGTTACCAAGCGGCCAAATGACACTGATGTTAGGCCTAGTCGCACTCACTATGGGTATCATCCACTTCCTACCTAAGCTAACAACAGCAGTACCATCTTCATTGGTTGCTATTGTAACGGTAACGGCTTTGGTTGTAGGCCTTGATCTTGAAACTCGTACTGTTGTTGACTTCCTGCGTACTATGTCTGGTGACGAAGCCGCTACGCTAGCGGGCTCTCTACCAACGTTCTCTATTCCTGCAGTTCCGTTTTCTTTCGAGACACTTCAGATCATCCTGCCATACGCAATTATCCTTGCAGCTATCGGCCTGATCGAGTCTCTACTGACACTAACGGTACTAGACGAGATGACAAACACTCGTGGCCAATCTAACCGTGAATGTGTTGGTCAAGGTATGGCTAACGTAACGTGTTCTGTATTCGGAGCGATGGGTGGTTGTGCGATGATCGGTCAATCGATGATCAACGTAAACTCAGGCGGTCGTGGTCGTCTTTCAGGTATCGTAGCGGCAGTTGCACTACTGATGTTCATCCTGTTTGGTTCTGCACTGATTGAAATGATTCCTCTAGCAGCACTTGTGGGCGTAATGTTCATGGTTGTTATCGGTACGTTTGAATGGGCAACCTTCAAGCTTGCGCGTCGCGTTCCTAAGCAAGATTTCTTCGTTATCGTTCTGGTTACCGTGGTAACAGTACTAACGGACCTTGCGGTCGCTGTTGGTGTGGGTGTTGTTGCTTCGGCACTAATGTTCGCATGGCAACATGCTAAACACATCTACGCAGACAAATCAGTTAACGCTGAAGGCTCTAAAGAGTACAAAGTTAACGGCCCAATCTTCTTTGGTTCAACCGCTAACTTCCTTGAGTTGTTTGACGCATACAACGATCCACAAGATGTTATCGTTGATTTCGCCAACTCACGCGTAACAGACCACTCTGCAATTGAAGCGATCGACACGATTGCTGACCGTTACGCTGCACTAGGTAAAACACTTCACCTTCGCCACCTAAGCCAAGACTGTGTTGCTATGCTGCACAAAGCCGGTAGCTTAGTTGAAGCGAACGTTGCAGAAGACCCAATCTACAAAGTAATGTCTAAGTAAGCTTAGTCATGGCTTAAAGCTAGATTTAGAAAGGCCGACATTCGATGTCGGCCTTTTTTATATCGATGAACCTTGATACTTTATCGCCCAACCAAGAACACAGCCTCTACACTAAATTGAACGCAGTATCGCTTCGCTAGACTCTTCGATTAAATCCAACACCAACTCAAAGCCATTTCCCTCACCATAATAAGGATCCGGTATCTCTTGATATTGTGACTCTCCAAAGCTCAAGAATAGCGCAAGTTTGTATTGAAGGTGGGCTGGACACTGATTCGTTAAATCATCTAAATTCGCCTTATCTGCGGCTAGTATTAAATCAAACTCATCAAAATCATTCATCACTACCTTGCGAGACGTAATACCTTTAAAGCTGTAGCCACGCTTTTCACCGGCTGACTTAGAACGTGAATCTGGTGGATTACCTTGATGAAAGCCAATCGTCCCCGCAGAGTCGACCGTTACGTCAATATCCATCTGTTGGGCTTTCTTTCTAAGTACCGCTTCACCTGTTGGCGAACGACAAATATTCCCCATGCAAACAACGAGTATCTTTTTCATCCGTAATCACCTGTTCTTCCGATGGTTTTTGCTATCGTTAAGTTAAGCTATGATAGGTGCAATCACAACTTAAAAGGATTTGTTATGTCGACCGAAGACAACAAAGAACAACGCCATAAAGCAAGACAACAGAAAGTAAAAGAACAAGTTGATGCACGAGTGGCTGCAGCACAAGAAGTGAAAGGCTTATTGCTGGTTATTACTGGTAACGGTAAAGGAAAATCAACATCCGGTTTTGGTACCATTACACGTGCGGTTGGTCATGGTAAGAAATGTGCCGTTGCACAATTTGTCAAAGGTACTTGGGATAACGGCGAAAAGAACGTTCTTCAAAAACTGGATGTGGAATTCCAAGTTATGGGAACCGGCTTCACTTGGGAAACCCAAGACAAAACAAAAGATATTGAAGCCGCACAACGTATCTGGAAAGAATGTCAGCGTATGTTGGCTGATGAGTCCATTGACGTGATTCTGTTTGATGAGCTGACTTACATGGTGAGCTATGGCTATATCGAGCTGGATGAAGTGGTAGAAGCTCTGAATAACCGTCCGAAAATGCAATCTGTGATCATTACTGGCCGTGGCGCGCACCGTACTCTTACAGAGATGGCGGATACGGTATCTGAAGTTCGTAACGTGAAACACGCTTTCGAATCGGGTGTGAAAGCGCTTCAAGGCGTTGACTGGTAATCGCATTCAACTAGAGATCCCCGACTCGGTCATTCTTCCCTCTAGAGGACGACGACCCTTCAGTGTTACTCCCCTTAATAAAGGACGAGCACCGATCGTCATTCCCTAGAACGAGGAACGAGTCTCATAGGGAGTCTCTTTGCTTACTAAGCCCGGATAATAATCAGCACCCAAACAAAAGCGCCACTCCTACAACAGGAATGGCGCTTCTTTTATATGCGAGTTAGGTAAAGATTAGTTAAAGAAACCTTTCAACAAACCGTCAACCGCTTCTTTGGTCTTCTCGTCTTTGATCTTATCCGTTAGCTTATTCACACCACGGTCGATCTCTTTTTGTGCTTTTTGCTTCAACACATCATCAAAAACAAGCGCAAATTTCGGGTCAGCCCATTGGCCTGTCACCTTAATTGGGATGGTCACATCTTTCAGGTCATCAATGTTCTTACCACCCTGACCTTCAAGCGAACCAACAATCGATGTACGTACAAGGAAGTCGACCGTTTCATTAATGAAGTTTGCTTTACCTTGACCTGTCACACGTAGCAGTGGCGACTGTGCTGATAAGTCGTTCGTTGAAACCCAACCTTTGTCGACCTTCAGTGTCGCTTTCATTGCACTGAAGTCCGTTTTTTGAGCTTCATTTGTGCTTTCAACTTTTTCGCCTTTGATCTTAGCGTAGTTTTCTCGAATCAGTTGAGCAACATTGATGCCATTCACCGCACCATCTTCAAAGTTAATCACGATAGTACCGACTAGGTTCTTCTTGATTCCTGTTGGCGTCAGGCTCTTACCTTTAACGTTAACATCGATATTACCCGTGCCTTCCAGCATGTCGTTATTCGCTACATCAACCAGTAACGGTTGAACCTTCACACCTCTAATTTTCTTCTTAGCAGTGTAAGTCGCTGGTGTTTTACGAGCGTCTAGCTTAGCGGTCGCAGAAATAGAACCTTGGTAAAGATTCGATGTGAATGAGGTTAGCTCTGCGATACCACGGTTAACCGAAAATGCCGTTTTAACATTCTGCATCTTCGCGTTATTCGCCTTGAACTTATCAATAGTGATGTCACCTTTCACGTCTAACGTTTTCAGAGCCGACAGATCAGGTTCCACTTCTTTAGCAGGAGCTGAACTACCAGAGTTTGACGTTGAGCCACCAGCAGAACCAGAAGGAGCTGTGCTCGCTGTTTCTGTTGTATTGCCTAAGCCTAAGAACTCGTCCAAATCGATATTCGGGCTATGAAGTGAGAAACGAACCTTTGGTATTTCAGATAGGGTTACGTCTGCTTTACCGTCTAAAGCAATAGCGTTAGCTTGTAGCTTCTCTAACACAAAGCTCAGGTGGCTCTTATTAAGATCGAAGCTTAAATCAGACAGCATATCCACTTTCATTGGAGACTGAGGAAGCGTGTCGCCTTTGAATGTTGAGTCTAACGTTAATTTGTTCAATGTTACTTTTGAAATCGCGCTATCAACCGTAAGTTCACCGCCACCTTTAAGATCAAGGTCAAGGCCAGCCGCATTGCCGATTACAGCGTAAGTCAGTTGGTTTACCTTATCGAACTCAAACGTATTCAAACCAATCTTTGCTGACTCAATCGACGTTGCTGGATCATTGAACTTAGCGTTTAGGTCAATATTACGCAGTGCGTAACTTGCGAAGCCTTCCGCTAATTTGAATTCTGCACTGCCGTTTGCAGAGAACTTCTGTTGGTTGTTTTCACCAGAAGCCGCAAACGTCGCGGTTGTCCATGTATCAACGGCAAACTCAGAAAGATTCAAAGACACATCGTATAACTTGGTGAAGGAACCCGCTTGCTTGTCATCCATTTCAAACAGTGCGTTTGAGACAGTGACGCCTGCAAGGTTTATCGTCCAACCTGATGCTTCTGCAGTGCTTTGATCTTCAGGAGCAGGTGTTGATTCAGAACTTGCGTCGGCTACAGGCTCAGACTCTTGAGGAGCTGATGCTTGCGTTAGTGCATCAATGTTCTTGCGACCATCTTTAAGCGTTTCTAAATAGAATTCTGCACCGTCTAGAGTGATGTTGCCAATCTCTAGTTGGTTGCTAAATAGCGGGGTAACCGAAACATCAACACCAACGGTATCAACCTTAAACAGGTTTGGTTGAGTGAATCCTTCAGGGTTACGTAATTCAGTTTGACCAAGTTCGAAGCCAATAGATGGGAAGAATTGCCAGCTGATATCGCCCTCGATCACGAGCTCTAGGCCTGTGTGTTTTTGGGCTTGTTCGACAATTAATGGCTTAAATTGGTTAGGGTTCACTAACAGCACTAGTGCCAGAATTGCTGCAACGACAACAAACACTGGTACAGCTATGAAAATGAGTAGTTTCTTCATCCGCATATTCCTTGCTTAGATTCCAAAAGAAAGTGGCACTATAAAAGTGCCACTGATTCGGTAAAAAATAAAGCTAAGTGAGTCACTTAGGCAAAATTTTATTCGATTAAGACTTCAACAACTTCGCAATGTGCGCTTTTAGCACGTCAATCGCAATACGGTTTTTACCACCACGAGGAACGATGATGTCTGCATGTTGTTTTGAAGGCTCGATAAACTGCATGAACATTGGACGTACTGTTTCTTGATATTGCTTAAGTACCGTGTCCATTGTACGACCACGCTCTTCTACATCACGCTTAACACGGCGTAGTAGACAGATGTCTAACGGTGTATCCATAAACACGCTTGCGTGCATTAGTTTACGAAGACGCGGGTCTGTTAGAAGCAGAATACCTTCTAAAATGATCACTTTCTTAGGTGTAAGTGTAGTCGTTTCAGAAGTACGTGTGTGTTCTGTGTAGCTGTATTCAGGAACTTCTACCGCATTGCCACTCATTAGCTGCTGTAGGTGTTCACATAATAGATCATGATCCAGTGCATTTGGGTGATCGTAGTTAGTTTTAACACGCTCTTCCATACTCAAGTGGCTTTGGTCGCTGTAGTAGCAATCTTCCGTGATAACACCAATTTGATGGTCGCCTACTTTCTCGCGCAACTCATTATAAATTGTACTAGCAATCAGACTTTTTCCTGATGCTGAAGCGCCAGCGATACCTACGATGACACATTGATTATTATCAGACATTAATTTTGCACCCGATATGGTTTGGTGGTGGGAAGAGATAAACCGCCTGATTATAGGGGCTAAACAACATAGATTCTAGTAGCCATTCTAGCTAATTGCAGTCAAATTGATGTTATCTATACATTAAATGAATACAATCGTTTGCTTTAGAATAACTGGCGTACAACTATTTGCACAAACCCAACGGCTCTTTAGCCAAATACAAAAGGTATTTATCTCACCCAAACATTATTTATACGACCTTAAGACTTATCTACTCTAATCAACCATAGAAAAGTTGATCGCTTCCGGTCTCGCTTTTCCCGTCCAGAACATTTTCGCAGCCACATTTTCAGCCAATTCTAGGTAATGACGAGTGTGTTCGCTGTCCGGGCGGCGTATAACCGTTGGGCAACCCGCGTCGATGTCTTCTCGTACATCAATATGCAGTGGAATTTGCGCCAAAATATCGAGGAAGAACTCTTCCGACATGGCTTCTGCACCACCAGCACCGAAGATATGCTCTTTTTCGCCACAATGACTACAAATATGGTAGCTCATGTTTTCCACTAAGCCTGCAACTGGCACGCTCACTTTATCGAACATCGCCACACCTTTACGTGCATCGGCTAAAGCCAAATCTTGAGGTGTCGTCACCACTACCGCGCCCGTTACTGGGATCTGTTGCGACAACGTTAGCTGAATATCACCCGTGCCCGGTGGCATGTCGATAACAAGGTAATCTAAATCAGGCCATACGGTTTCGTTAACAAGCTGACCTAAAGCCTTCGCTGCCATTGGGCCACGCCAGATTGCAGCATCATCTTTCGACACAAGATAGCCAATAGAATGAGTGAAAATGCCATGCGCCTCGATTGGCATCATCCATTTGTTGTTCTGTACTTCTGGCTTGGCATCCAACTGACCGAGCATCATAGGCACAGATGGACCATAGATATCCGCATCCAACAAGCCCACTTTTGAACCTGATTTAGATAACGCAAGCGCAAGGTTTACTGAAGTTGTCGATTTACCCACCCCACCCTTTGCCGACGTCACGGCGATAATGTTCTTAACGCCTTTCAATGGTGTTGCGACTGTAGTTTCTAGCGCAGACGGCTTCACTTTTACTTCAAACTGAAAAGTGCTGACAAGCTGTTGTTCAATCTGGGAGTGGATCCACTGTTCCAGTTCAACCGCGAGCTGATTAGCTGCAAAAGGCAAGGTAATGACAAATGACCCACGAGGATCAACCGATACAATATTTTGGTGTAGCGCCCACTCTGGGATGAGGATTGGTGACTCGAACTCATTCAACCATGAACAGAAATCTTGCTTAGAAGTAAAGTTACGCATTGGGGCTCCTTTTTTTATTTATGCTATCACCCACGAGATGAAGACTGAACCCCTAAAAAACTAAGGGAATCCTTTGTCTGATACCTTGGCGTATCACACGTTATAAAGTAGTATTACCTCTCAAAATTTATACCTATCAAAAAAGCGAATTATTAAGTATGGCAACTGATCCAAGACAACTTTTGGTAACTTGTGCGCTTCCGTACGCTAACGGCTCTATTCACCTTGGCCATATGCTTGAGCATATCCAAGCTGATATCTGGGTTCGATACCAGCGTCTACGTGGCAACACTGTAAACTTCATCTGTGCTGACGATGCTCACGGCACGCCAATTATGCTTAAAGCTCAACAGATGGGTATCACGCCAGAAGAGATGATCGCTGCTGTTAGTGAAGAGCACCAAAAAGACTTCGCTGGCTTTGATATCAGCTTTGATAACTACCACAGCACACATAGCGAAGAAAACCGCGAACTGGCTTCTCACATCTATCTAGAACTTAAAAAGAACGGCTTCATTTCTAGCCGTACTATTTCTCAGCTTTTCGATCCTGAGAAAGAGATGTTCCTACCAGACCGCTTCGTAAAAGGTACTTGCCCTAAGTGTAAGTCAGAAGACCAGTATGGTGATAACTGTGATAACTGTGGTGAGACATACAGCCCAACTGAGCTAATTAACCCTAAATCAGCGGTTTCTGGCGCAACTCCAGTAATGAAAGATTCTGAGCACTTCTTCTTCGACCTACCTCAGTTCGAAAGCATGCTTAAAGAGTGGACTCGTTCTGGCTCTCTACAGAATGAAACTGCAAACAAAATGCAGGAATGGTTCGAGTCTGGTCTGCAACAGTGGGATATCTCACGTGATGCACCTTACTTCGGCTTCGAAATCCCAGGCGAGAAAAACAAATTCTTCTACGTATGGCTAGACGCTCCTGTTGGCTACATGGCTTCTTTCAAGAACCTATGTGACAAGCGTGACGATCTAAACTTTGACGAATACTGGAAGAAAGACAGCACAACTGAGCTTTACCACTTCATCGGTAAAGACATCGTTTACTTCCACAGCCTATTTTGGCCTGCAATGCTAGAAGGCGCTGGTTTCCGTAAGCCAAACAACGTATTCGTACACGGCTACGTAACGGTGAACGGTGCGAAGATGTCTAAGTCGAAAGGCACATTCATCAAAGCAAGCACGTACTTAAACCACCTAGACCCTGAATGTCTACGCTACTACTACGCAGCGAAACTAAACAGCCGTATTGATGACCTTGACCTTAACCTTGAAGACTTCACTCAACGTGTAAACGCTGACGTCGTAAACAAGATTGTTAACCTAGCGTCTCGTAACGCTGGCTTCATCACGAAACGTTTTGAAGGCAAACTTGCTGCTGAATTTGCAGAACCTGAGCTATACAACGAATTCGTTGCTGCTGCTGAGCGTATCGGTCAGCTATACGAAACTCGTGAGTTCAGCCGCGCTATCCGTGAAATTACTGCACTAGCAGATAAAGCTAACCAGTACATTGACGAAAAAGCACCTTGGGTTCTTGCGAAAGAAGAAGGCAAAGAGAAAGAGCTTCAAGAAGTTTCTTCTGTCGGTATTAACCTATTCCGCGTGCTAATGGCTTACCTGAAACCCGTTATGCCAGAGCTTGCGGCGCGCACTGAGGCTTTCCTAAACGAAGAGCTAACTTGGGAAGCTATTGCTACACCGCTAACTAATCACGAAATCACTAAGTTCAAAGCGCTGTTTAGCCGTATTGATCCGAAGAAAGTGGAAGCAATGATCGAGTCTTCTAAAGAAGATGCAGCCGCAGAAGCAGCTGCGAAAGAAAAAGCAGAAGCTGAAAAAGAGCAAGCAAGCCAAACTGAGCTAGACAAAGAGCCAATCGCAGACGAAATTGAGTTCGATGCCTTTGCAGCAGTCGATATGCGTATTGCTCGTATTATCTCATGTGAAGAAGTACCAAAAGCGAACAAACTACTGAAGTTCCAACTGGACATCGGTGGTGAAACTCGCCAAGTATTCTCTGGCATCAAGTCAGCATACAAACCTGAAGAGCTAGAAGGCAAGCTAACCGTAATGGTTGCAAACCTAAAACCTCGTAAGATGAAGTTTGGTATGTCTGAAGGCATGATCCTAGCCGCGGGCCCTGGTGGCAGCGACCTGTGGATCCTTGAGCCACACGAAGGTGCTCAACCTGGTATGCGTGTAATGTAATTCTGGCTTCAGTCAGATAATAAGCACTCATAACGAAATCCCTAATGCACTTTTAACTTGAATGAGTTAATAAGCATTGGGGATTTTTTATATCTACCGAAAATAAGCGTTCTCTGTTAGAGTCGCCGTCAACTATGCTATGTAGAGTAGAAATTGGTTTGTCGACGATAACGGGCTAACCAACACCTCTTTACTCTCCAAACCCTTTTTAGGAATTCCCAGTGACTAACAACGAAATCTTGCGTCGTATTCAACACGCGCTAAACCTTAAAAATGCACAGATCATTAAAGCTATCGAGCAAGCTGATGTGACCGTTGCTCATGACCAAGTGATCAACTGGCTAAAAGAAGACAACGACAAGTCATGCTCTACGATGAAAGATAAAGAGTTAGCGGTATTTCTAAATGGTTTTATCAACCTTAAGCGTGGCAAAAAAGAGGGTGTTCAGCCTAAACCTGAAGTTGCTCTGACTAACAACATGATTTTCATGAAGCTGCGTATTGCGTTGAACATGAAAGCAGAAGATGTATTAGATATATTAGAAGTGGTAGGCATCAGCCTAAGTAAGTACGAGATTGGTGCCTACTTCCGTAAGCCAGAGAACAAGAACTACAAAGTATGTGAAGACCAACTACTTTGCGATTTTCTAAATGGCGTGCAATTTACTAACCGTCCAGATTCAGAAGAGTTTGCAGGGTAAGTTACTGCCTATTGATAAGTTTTCACCAACTATCGATAAATAAAAAGCGGCGAGATAATTTGATTATCTCGCCGCTTTTTCGTTTTCTTTACGTCGTTTACTTAATAAGTAAACCAACCTAACAGGACTTTAATGAAAAGACTTAGCTGTCGTCTTCAGTAAAGTTTGTTGGTAACGTTGTTTTCATCTCGTTCCAAATCTGGGCGCTTGCGATACCGTAGTTACGAATCACAAGTGGCAAGTTTTCACGCTCACCACTTTCACAAATAACAAATAAGTCTTTGTAGAACTCCATAGCTAAGCGACGAGCTTCTGGGTTAGAGAAGTAGTAGCTGCCAACACGGTCGTACAATTTACGAACACCGTTGAAGATCAGACCATAAATTTGGTTACCTGAATGGAATGCTAAACGTTGGAAAAGCATGTAATCGTAGAAGTTAAACGTTTTAGCAACTAAGATCGTTTGACGCTTCGTTTCATCTTTTTCTGCGTCTTCTTTCACTGATTGTTTGATCTTGTCAGCGTACGGGGAAGACTCTAGGAATTCATCCCATGTCGGTGCCGCAAGTAAAGCTTCACAGGATTCGATCACATTAGTAATCGTACGCTCAGAAGCTTCTTTATTTGCTTTAAATGCATAACGCATAAAAATAGGGCTGATATTGGTGCGTGCAGCAAGTAAGTCTTCTACCATTTTGCTTGCGTTATCAACATCCAAAGTCATTAATGTATCAAGAATATGAAGACCTGACGTTTCCATAAACTGGTTAACTTTAGTTGGCTTACCGTGTTGGATTGTCAACCAACCATCACGAGCAAGACGCTGAAGTACTTCACGAAGCGTAGTACGTGTAACACCAATCAGCTCAGAAAGCTCACGCTCTGCGGGCAAGATAGAACCTGGAGCGAAACGGCCATTCCAAATACTTTCAATGATATACTTTTCTGCAAATCCTGCCGGGCTTTTAGCCTTAATGACCATCTACACTTCAATCCAATTTAATTATTCTGTTCTAATTTACTCATCATACCACTAGTTCACACCCAGCGGAAACACCCTCAAAAATTTTACTCACCCAAAACACCAGTAGAGTTAAAACTCTAAAGTTCAGCACACGTTTGCACCCTAGGTTTGAAAAGCAAGCAACGATAAACCACCATTTCAACAAATTATTAACACAACAAATTTTCTTTAAAATCAATGAGATTGGTCATAATTTCAAAGTTATTAATTTGCAATGTTAAGTTGTAATAATCATATATAAACCGTCGTTATTCTGTTAATTTCAATCATTTCGCTGAAATATTGATTCTAGTCGGTTTTTATCACATTTTAAGTGGTATGCTTGCGCTACTTTGATCGCGTTTCTCAACAAAAAAGAGGTATTTTTAGGGCTACAGGGGTTTTCCTGTTGACTAAATGTTATCTAAGAGTAGAGTTGCGCTCAAAAATTAGCAGTGCTTGAGTTTCTAAGGGAGTGACTTGGCAAGACCACAGAACATTACATGGAATGTAGTTTTTCTAAGTCACTGTTAGTTATAGTTTTTAACAACCTCTATAGCTCGATTCTCAAATGTTGTATTGCTTATCTATTCATAATCAACATAAAAGAGTATTAACATGCCGATGTCTCTCGGAAACGCTTTTATCAAGAACTTCCTTGGTAAGGCTCCTGATTGGTATAAACTTGCCATCATTTCCTTTTTAATCATCAACCCGTTTGTTTTCTTCCTAGTTGACCCATTTGTTGCGGGCTGGCTATTAGTGGTTGAGTTTATTTTCACTCTAGCTATGGCTCTAAAATGCTACCCTCTTCAACCGGGTGGTTTATTGGCAATTCAAGCGGTCGCCATTGGCATGACCAAACCCGAAATGGTTTATCATGAGCTACAAGCAAACCTTCCAGTTTTACTCTTATTAGTATTCATGGTTGCTGGCATCTATTTCATGAAAGAACTTCTTTTGTTCATTTTCACGAAGATCCTGCTTGGCATTCAATCCAAAATCCTACTCTCTGTCGCTTTCTGTATCGCAGCTGCTTTCTTGTCAGCATTCTTAGATGCTCTAACAGTAATCGCCGTTGTTATTAGCGTTGCGGTTGGCTTCTACTCTATCTATCACAAGGTTGCATCAGGTAAGGGCACAACGTCAGCGCACGATCATACTCATGATGAAGAGATCTCTGAGCTTACACGTGATGATTTAGAAAACTACCGTGCTTTCCTACGTTCACTACTTATGCACGCTGGTGTGGGTACTGCACTCGGTGGTGTAATGACCATGGTAGGCGAGCCACAAAACTTAGTGATTGCTAAACAAGCAGGCTGGGAATTCGGGGAATTTATCATCCGTATGCTACCTGTAACACTGCCTGTTTTCTTCTGCGGTATTCTAACTTGTGCACTTGTAGAGAAATTCAAAGTATTTGGCTACGGTGCGGAGTTACCAAATAATGTTCGCCAAATCTTAGTTGAATTTGACAACAAAGAACGCGCAAACCGTACAAAACAAGACGTAGCAAAACTATGGGTTCAAAGTGCAATCGCAGTTTGGCTTATTGTCGGCCTTGCACTTCACGTCGCTGAAGTTGGTTTGATTGGTCTTTCAGTTATCATCCTAGCAACGGCGTTTACGGGCGTCATCGAAGAACACTCAATGGGTAAAGCCTTTGAAGAAGCACTGCCATTTACTGCACTTCTCGCCGTCTTTTTCGCTGTTGTTGCTGTAATCATCGACCAATCACTATTTAAACCAGTGATCGATGCAGTACTTCACGTTGAAGATAAAGGCGCACAGCTTGCACTATTCTATGTGGCCAATGGTATTTTATCGATGGTGTCAGATAACGTGTTCGTAGGTACGGTATACATCAACGAAGTGAAAACAGCACTGGTTGAAGGCATCATTACTCGTGATCAGTTCGACCTACTTGCTGTTGCTATCAACACAGGTACGAACCTACCTTCAGTTGCTACGCCAAACGGCCAAGCTGCATTCCTATTCCTATTAACATCAGCACTTGCTCCGCTAATTCGACTATCTTATGGCCGCATGGTTATCATGGCCCTGCCATACACCATCGTATTAGCGCTTGTTGGTCTTGCAGGTATCATGTTCCTCGTCGAGCCGATGACAGCATGGTTCTATGATGCAGGTTGGATCATTCAGCGCACTGGTGAAGCTGTTGCTCCAGTTATCTCTGGCGGTCATTAAGCTAAACACTGTGTCGCAAACCATAAAATGTGTAACTCACTAATCAAAAATATTAGTTGATTAGGAAACTTATCCAAGATAAAAAGCTCTGAGTATTCAGAGCTTTTTTATTTTATAGACGGGATTAAATTCGTGAACTTTTTTGCAATGCTCAAAGACTTCTCTAAGGGACGTTTATCTTGGCTTTTACTGCTGGCTTTTATTGTCTTTTTTGAGGCATGCGCTCTCTTCTTTCAACACGTGATGATGCTTGGCCCTTGTGTGATGTGCATCTATGAGCGCGTTGCTATGCTTGCTATCGGTATCGCTGCAATGATTGGTGCTATTGCTCCGAATAACCCGATATCACGTTGGTTAGGCCTTGCTGGTTGGGGATTTGGCGCCTACAAAGGTTTGACGTTGGCTTTAGAACACGTCGATTACCAGTTTAATCCGTCTCCTTTCGCAACCTGTGATTTATTCGTTACTTTCCCTAGCTGGGCACCTTTAAACCAATGGGCTCCGTGGATGTTTGAAGCTTACGGTGACTGTAGCAAGGTGGTATGGCAGTTCTTAGAGCTTTCAATGCCTCAATGGCTAGTGATTATCTTTGCGGGCAACTTGGTTGCTTTCGGTTTTGTGGTTATATCTCAATTTGTAAAATCGAAAAACGATTAACACTAGATCATCTAAATTAGAACAACAAAAAAGTCGACCACAAGGTCGACTTTTTTATCGCTTAAGCTTTTTATCACTTAAAGAATGTCAGTTACTCAACAAGCCGTGATTAGCTGTTTTTGCCACAGCATTGTTTAAACTTTTTGCCGCTTTCACATGGGCAAGGGTCGTTTCGACCGATATCTTTAAATGGGTTCACACTCTGTGACTTATTACCCAGCATCGCCTCATCAGCCGCCATTGCAACCTCTGAAATCATCAGATCTATCTGATCGATTAAATCGGCAAGCGCTGGTGGATTCTCGAGCCCGGCCGCGACCATTTGTTGCTGAGTTTGCTCTTCATCAATCCCAAGCATCAAGGTTGTTAGGAGTGCTTGCAGCATACGCAGAGTACCATCCGCGACAGTCACACTTTGCCACTGCTCTTCCACTGTTGGCCAAACCACCATAAAGCCTTCAGCGAAATCCGCGAATTGCTCGTTAAAGTCACCATCAACAAGTACGTCTGTCAGTAAGTATTCACTACGCTGAATCAGGTTGTGCTGGCGATTAATCTGTTCCGTCACGATTGTTACAAGCTCTTTACCTGTTTCAGGTGCAACGATAGCTAACCATTCTTCTGGATCGAGTGGTTTGGTCGCTAAGTTGGAAGCAAGGATTGAACCTTCAATGAACTGTGGAGTTATGTCAGTGATTGATTCCGGTAGGCTTAATAATTGATATGTCATGAAAGCTCTGAATATTGGGGCATTTTCGATATTATAACGCCATACTCCCCAAGATGTCGCTATTAAGCGATAAACCATCATCAAGCCGGGTAGCGTACACTCAAGACAGGTAAACCATACTCATAGTGACAATCCTGTAAGCAAACCGTACAATCACGCCTCGAATTTTTCGGTCCACTCAGTTTCGGTAAAACAGCATGCGAGTAATACTTGGCCCTATGGAGGGCGTACTAGACCACCTAATGCGTGAGATTCTTACAGAGATCAATGATTACGATCTCTGTGTGACAGAGTTTGTGCGCGTCGTTGATCAACTTCTTCCTCCGCATGTGTTCCACCGTATTTGCCCAGAGCTGCATCAAGGCTCTCAAACCATGGCAGGTGTACCAGTCCATCTGCAACTTCTAGGGCAACACCCGAATTGGATGGCCGAAAATGCTTTTCAAGCGGCAAACTTAGGCGCTAAAGGCATTGATCTTAATTTTGGGTGCCCAGCAAAAGCGGTAAACAAAAGTAATGGTGGGGCTTCACTGCTAAAAGAGCCAGAGCTCATCTATCAAGTGGTGAACGCCTGTCGAGAAGCAGTCCCTGCGCATATTCCCGTGTCCGCAAAAATCCGATTGGGTTGGGAGCACCCGGAAGAGTGCTTTGAAATTGTCGACGCTATCGAGCAAGCAAAAGCTGACGAACTCACTGTGCATGCAAGAA
Source organism: Vibrio sp. QJM3NY_26 (assembly GCF_057786005.1). Taxonomy (NCBI): domain Bacteria; kingdom Pseudomonadati; phylum Pseudomonadota; class Gammaproteobacteria; order Vibrionales; family Vibrionaceae; genus Vibrio; species Vibrio sp. QJM3NY_26. Next base: position 2,380,810 of record NZ_CM173515.1, read on the forward strand.
CCAAAGTTGGCGGCTATAAAGCCAGTGAAATCAAATGGGATTACATCAATCAAATAAGAGAGAAAACCTCTCTGCCGTTGATTGCTAATGGGGAAATCTGGAACTACCAAGATGGTCAAGATTGCATAGAAACCACAGGTGTTGATTCATTGATGGTCTGCCGCGGCGCTTTTAATATTCCAAACCTTGGTAATGTCGTTAAGCACAACCACCAGAAAATGCCATGGGATAAAGTAATCGCACTTTTATTGCGTTATTCCGAGTTTCAAATTAAAGGGGATAAAGGCATGTACTACCCCAATAGAGTGAAACAATGGTTTGTCTATTTAAGTAAAGGCTACCCTGAAGCGAACGAACTATTTAAAGAAATTCGTACTTTCAAAAAAGCGCCACCCATTGTAGAGCGCCTTCAACGTTATCAAGAAGAATACCACCAACCCGTTTGAGTTAGTTCCCCCCTATCGCGATATTGAACCTCATAGCGTGGCTAAAATACGATCCGGTCTTTACCCGTCGTCTTAGCCACGTACAGTTTTTCATCGGCGTATTTAAATATCTCTTCAAAGTTAAGCTTGTTTTGCTCTGTTTCAACAATACAAACACCGCCAGATACCGTAAATCCATTAGGAACAATGTCGGCCGAGTTAGCGCAGACCGCATTTTTTACACGTTCTAATGTCCTTATCAGCGTCTCACGATCATCGCCTTTCATATAAACGACAAACTCTTCTCCGCCAAACCGTGCTGCCACATCACTACTTCGAACACTGTTACTAATTTGACGTGACATATAACGAATCACATCATCACCTTTATCGTGGCCATGAGTATCATTAATTGACTTAAAATTGTCGATATCAAATACCGTTAAGGCAAACAGTTGATCGTGCTCTACGCTGCGCCAAAACGCTTCTAAGCCTCGTCGATTCAATAACCCTGTCATTGGGTCTTTAGCTGCCAGTTCTTTAAAGTAACCACGTTCAATATTGGAGTTAACATAAAAGAAAATCGTAACCGAGAACAGGTACACGATAATAGCGACGATTAGGCTGTCTTTTTCATAAACGAAAAAGTGCTCCACTTCACTAACAAGATCCAACTCATAGTACATCGCATGATGAGACGCGACCCCTTCTAGCTTAATCTCGTGGTAGAACGTGGCCGTATCAATCGGGTTAGCTAAAGTCGTATCAATAATATCGATCCGACCCGCTAGATGTTCATTAGAGCTCGCGAGTAACCTGTCAGCATCAATATCTACTGAGAGCATCCCTTGGTGCACTCCTTGATGGAACACGGGAATCGTCATACTAATAATTCGGTCAAGGGAATCAAACCGATATGCAGGGCCAGATAAAGTCAGTAGATCTGGGTTGTTAGCGGTTCTTTGCCAATATGGACGGCTTTTGATGGTCGAAAGTAATTCCTTTCCTAACCCTTTAGCAAAATCTTCCGGTGACGAAATAACGTATCCGCGTTTATCAATAAAATGCACACCATTGTGGAATTCATCAAGTTGAGAGAGAAATGAAAGAATAGGTGCTAGAGCTATTTTCTCGGAAGCACTTTTATAGGTACCGCTGGTTTCTGTACACAAAGATTCTTCACCGACCAGCATATAATCAATATCAACTGAAGGAATGTCGGTAGTTTTGCCATCGGCAAGAAGCAGGCTATCGATAGGCCAAATACGGCAAAGATCATCAACCACTTGCTTGTTGTGGTCGAGGAAAAGAGGATTACCGGATTTGTAGTAATTTGAGAAACTGTAGTCTAAGGCGGTGACAACTTTAGTGGTTCCTTTGAACACGTCTTCAATACGGTTGAATTCGCTGCTGATGTCTTTTTCTACCGCGTCAAAGTGGTTCTTTCCTATTAGGCCAAGTAGCATCGCGGCGATCACTGCGGGAAACCCGAAGACAAAGGTAAGGCTAAAGTGCCTGTTTACTTTCATATAATGTGCTCTTAGCGATCAGCTGTTTTCATTTACTCCATTAATATTATTACATTAATGGACATTTTCCTCGAGGTAAAAGAGTGTAAGTTGATATGAATCAGACCGTATCATTGAACAATCGACTCCTTTAAAAAACTAACCCAGCATTGAGCAGGGTTAGTGGATACTGTCTTAGTCAGTTTAAATTCAACGATTTACCACGTCATAAATCTTAGCTGTCATCGCTGTGACAACAAGATCAACGACACCATTAACAATTGGCTCGCTCTTCACTTTACCTTGTAACTCAACCAACTCACCTTGTAATTCAATCAACTGCCCTTGTTCTTGTCCAAGCATCCACACAGGTAAAGACAACTCTTTTTCATCTTGAGATAGGTTGAGCACAACTAGTGTCTTTTCACCCCTAAGGCAACGAGTAAACACTAACGTCCCTGCATCACAATATAACTCTAGGTAAGCACCACTTTGTAAGCTGCGGCGTTCTGTCCTTAGTTTTATCAACGCTTGATGGAAAGGGAACCAATGCGAAGTATCTTCTTTATCCCACGGGAAGCACCTGCGATTGTCTGGGTCTTGACCACCTTCTAATCCCACTTCTGTCCCATAATACAAACATGGAGTTCCGATATAAGTAAACAGTAACGTCAGCGCCAGTTTTTGCTTAGCTTGGTCACCATTTAGAAGCGTTAGCAGTCGAGCCGTATCATGACTGTCCAGTTGATTTAGCTGCGATAATTGATTCAACCAAGGAACCTTAGCTCTCGCTTCAGCTAACCAATCAGAAAAAGCCAACATATCAATATCAATCGGCTCGTACGCGATGTCTTGCTTGGCCAATAGCGCACGAACTGGGTGAGCAAATCCATAATAGTTCATCGATCCGTCTTCTTGCTCTCCCTGTAACCATGATGTGGCCTCGAAGAAGTGCTCTCCCAAGATGTAAGCTTCAGGGTTCTCTGCTTTTGCTGAGTCACGGAATGCTTTCACATAATGTGCGTTGTTATAGGCTCCCTCGCCTTCACCTAACATATGAATCACATCGAAGCGCCAGCCATCGATGTTATAAGGTGCTTTTAACCAGTGCTTAATCACAGAGTCTTGTGACTGGTATATATGTTCTCGCACGGAAACATTGGAGAAGTTTAAGACTGGAAGTGAGCTAATATTTTTCCAACTAACATATTGCTGAGTGTTCTCGGGGTCGAAAAAATAATAGTCATGAAATACCGAACCTGGGTTGTCATATGCACCGGAGTCAGTGGCTTTCAGTTTATCAAACCAAGGGTGCTCAACCGAAGTGTGATTAAATACCGCATCCAGAACGATTCTCATCTCACGCGTGTGAATGTCTTTTGAAAGTGCAGAGAACTCATCATTGCTCCCGAAATGGGAGTCGACATTGTAGTAATCGGTTGTGTCGTATTTATGGTTGCTCGGTGACTGAAAAATGGGGTTGAGATACAACGCGGTGATGCCTAGATCTTGTAGGTAATCTAACTTGCTATGAATACCCGCTAAGTCTCCACCAAAGAACTCTGCGGCGCCCGTTCCATTGTGTCCTTCGACAGACTCGCCCCATTCTTTCACTACGACATCTAAGGTATCTTCTTTTAAGCGATACTCGCCCGCTTTGACACTGATACTCGGATTTCCGTTGCAAAATCGTTCAGGGAAGATTTGATAAAATACCTGCTCCGACACCCATGATGGTGGGCGATGTTGGGTATTAAACTTAAAGTGAAACTCACGACTCGCAACGCGGCTATGGACGCCCTTAGCATCAAGCCAATACTGTCCTTTTGAATCGACAAGCTTGAACGCATAGTGAGTAACGTTTCTGTCTGTATTCGCAGGGAAAGAGGCTTGCCACAGCGTCAACCGCCCTTCAGTACCAACTTGCACCATGTCGAGTAGATACTCTTCGTTATCTGGCTCATGCCTCAACTGAACCTTATTCCAGTCAGTGCGTTCAGACATTAATGTTACGGTTAGCACACCCTCTTTTTCGTGGAAGTAATCGGAGGTTTGAGCATGAAAGATAAAAGGTTTCATAGCGGTTCTCGAGCAATATTTAATTTGCTTAAGATATGAAAAATTTCTTTGACCACAACGAGGAAAACAACATCAGTCAAAGTAGATCACGCTTTGTAGATCCACTTTGTTTACAGTAAGTCGATTTCTCTCAAAATGATCAAATTAATCGATCATTTTTCAAGAGGAGATCCAATTTGCAACTGCTCCATCAACGGCTAACTATCGCACGATCAATTACAGACTGAGGCAATGTGACACCAAGCTCACGAGCAGCATCCAAATTCACAACCAGTTGCGAACTCTGTGCAGTTTTAACACTCAGCTTACCCGGTTTTTGTCCGTTCAGAATAGCAACCACATAATCGGCGGTTTGCACCCCAACGTCATAGTAATCTAGACCTAAGCCAGCTATCGCCCCCTTACCCACGTAAGACGTCGCTCCGGCAACCACTGGCGTTCCAGCCCGGTTCGCAGCTTCTATAAGCCCTTCGATACCACTGGCAACAGTGTTATCTGTCAGTGCGTAAATAACATCAGACTTCTTAGCAATGGATTCGGTTTTTGATTCTACATCATCGATGGTTAGCGCTTTTTCAGTGTGCAGAGTAAAACCAAAGTCTCTTGCAGACTTCTTTAATAGCCCAACTAACGCGACGGCATTTGCTTCTGCCGGATTATAAACAACCCCAATTGAGCTTGCCTGAGGAAGGAGCTCTTTAATCAGAGATACGTGCTGGGAAATAGGTGACAAGTCAGAAAGGCCCGTGACATTTCGTCCCGGTTTATCTAAGTGTTTGACCAGTCTCGCACCAATTGGATCAGTAACCGCGGTAAACACAATAGGAATAGATCGCGTTGCAGAAACTAAAGCTTGCGAAGTAGGTGTCGCGATACCCACTAATACGTGGGGGTTTTCGCTGACTAACTCTCTGGCAATTTTTGCGGCTTGCGCCGGACTGCCATTAGCCATTTCATAAGAGAACTCTAAATTTTTACCCGCTTCATAGCCTTTAACTCTTAACCCTTCGATGAGTCCTAAGCGTGTCGCATTCAGATCTGGATGGTCGACAACTTGTGAAACCGACACTTTGGCAACGTTCGCCATTACATTGCCAGTCCATAGCAACAACAGACAGCTTAAAACCGCTGCCAATACCTTTCTTACAGAACTCATTATCGCTCCCTAAATCAAGCCCTACTCGTTATTACTCGCTCGAAGAGAACAACATCAAAAATCACTATTGACATTATTACCAGTAACCATTGATAACTTGAAGTGATATTTAACAAAAATACAACAAGGTTCGAATTATGCGGGGATAAGCGGGCTTGTTTGATTTAAAAGGTAAGAAACTCAATGAATACAAGATAAGCACGGCAAATAAAGGCAAAGCTAAATGAATAAAGACTAAGTGAGTAAAGGGCAAGTGAAGCGATTAGAAGAGAGGAGCAAATCTGAGAACGAGCTATCGATAATGTATGGCTGTTCTCAGACTAGAGGGAGAGATAAGACGACCTTTTAGAACCAACGTTCCATTGAAGATTTGTCTAGTTGACGAAATGCGCGATTCAAAATGATCGCCAACTCTTTGTAACGAGGGCGTGGTTTCATTGGTTCCAATGCAAAACCTGTTTCGCTGATCTTCTCGTGCAACTCTCGATACCAAGAAACCAATGCTGGCGGTAATTGAGTGTTCGAACGGTTACCTAACCACCACATGCCTTGAAGCGGTAAGCTGATCGCAAACAACGCCATAACCACAGCTTGCGGCATCGCATGATAATTGTTGAAGACCATTTGTGTAAGAATACTAATAGCAGCTATCGCTGGCATCACTTTCACACCAAAACGCGTGGCTTTAATGATGCGCTGTTCAGGGAAGATAGCGTTTAACTCTTTTCGAACAGGCCAGAGATCCATGTACTTTTGGCCATCTTTTAAACTGCTCGCTAAACCAACTCTATTACTCATATGAGTCTCCCATTAAAAAAAAGTTGAAATCATCAACTAAAAACACAAAAATTTGACGAAAAATAATATTCTTTCAAATTTTTTTGTTATATTTGCACAATATCGCTATTATTTGCAGACCTCAATCTCATTGTTGCCCTTATTTACAATTTAAGCAACTTTGGGACGACTTCTGCAAGGAATGCAAAAGCCTCTTTTTCTGAAAAAGTGCGCTTTCACTTTAATACGGAAATTAACGTTTTTTTGACCAAGGTTAGTACGCAAGCCTATGTGCATCGACTATTCTTGAGATTAATTTTCATCCTTAACTGATTTCGATCAGAAAAATAAACAGGTAGTCATTAATGTCTAAGCTAGTTTTAGTTTTAAACTGTGGTAGTTCTTCTCTTAAATTTGCTGTTGTTGATGCAGAAACAGGTGCTGAGCACCTAACTGGTCTTGCTGAGTGTCTTGGTCTTCCAGAAGCTCGTATGAAGTGGAAACTTGACGGCAAGCATGAAGCACAACTAGGCGCGGGCGCAGCTCACGTAGAAGCACTATCTTTCATGGTAGAAACTATTCTTGCTTCTAAGCCTGAGCTTAAAGCTAACCTTGGCGCTATCGGTCACCGTATCGTACACGGTGGCGAGCAGTTCACTTCTTCTGCACTTATCACTGATGAAGTTCTTAAGGGTATTCAAGACGCTGCGACTTTCGCACCTCTTCATAACCCAGCTCACCTTATCGGTATCGAAGCGGCTCAACAGAACTTCCCTGGTCTACAAAACGTTGCTGTATTTGACACTGCGTTCCACCAAACAATGCCTTCTGAGTCTTACCTATACGCTCTACCGTACAACCTGTACAAAGAGCACGGCATCCGTCGTTACGGCATGCACGGTACTTCTCACCTGTTCATTACTCGTGAAGTAGCTGGTCTACTAAACAAGCCAGTTGAAGAAGTTAACATCATCAACTGTCACCTAGGCAACGGCGCATCGGTATGTGCAATCAAGAACGGTCAATCTGTAGATACTTCTATGGGTCTTACTCCTCTTGAAGGTCTAGTAATGGGTACTCGTTGTGGTGACCTTGATCCTGCGATCATCTTCCACCTGCACGACGCTCTTGGTTACTCTGTTGAAGAAATCAACAACATGCTAACTAAAGAGTCTGGCCTAGCTGGTCTAACTGAAGTGACTTCTGACTGTCGTTTCGTTGAAGACAACTACGGTGAGAAAGAAGAAGCAACTCGTGCAATGGACGTGTTCTGTCACCGTCTAGCTAAGTACGTTGCTGGTTACACTGCAACTCTAGAAGGCCGTCTAGACGCAATCACTTTCACTGGCGGCATCGGCGAGAACTCTGGCCCAATCCGTGAAATGGTTCTTAACCGCCTAGGCATCTTCGGCATCGAAGTTGACAGCGAAGCTAACCTTAAAGCACGTTTCGGCGGCGAAGGTACTATCACTACAGCTAACAGCCGTATCCCTGCAATGGTTATCTCTACTAATGAAGAGCTAGTAATTGCTGAAGACACTGCGAAACTAGCAGGTCTTTAATTGATTTTCCTGACTAGCTTCACTCGAAGCTAGTCAGTTTTTCATATCAAGAAAATGGGGCTCAACTTCTATTCCTACCCCAATTTAAATATCGGTGGGAATAGCAGTTGAGCTTTTTTTATTTCCAATAGTCAAAGGTGTTCGTCAATGTCCCGTACTATTATGCTTATCCCTACAAGCGCTGGTGTTGGTCTTACTAGTGTTAGCATGGGTGTTCTTCGCGCTATGGAGCGTAAGGGCGTAAGTGTTTCTTTCTACAAGCCAATCGCTCAACCTCGCAGCGGTGGTAACCAACCTGATTTAACGTCTACTATCATCAGTGCAAACAGCGACATTAAGATTGGTGAGCCAATCGCAATGACTAAAGCTGAAGCTTTGATCGGTAGCGAAAAAATGGACGAGCTTCTAGAGTCTGTTGTTGAGCAATACAACAAGATCAACAAAGATGCAGAAGTAACGCTTATCGAAGGTCTAGTACCTACTCGTAAGCACCCATTTGCTAACCAAGTGAACGCGGAAATCGCTAAAACACTAGGCGCAGAGATCGTATTCGTTGCGACTCCAGGTACGTACAACCCTATTCAGCTTAAAGAGCACATCGAAGTAGCATGTTCTAACTTCGGCGGCACTAAAAACAAGAACATCTCAGGCGTTATTATTAACAAACTGAATGCACCTGTTGATGAAGCTGGCCGTACTCGCCCTGACCTTTCTGAAATCTTCGATGATGCAGATAGCGCTCAACAAGCGAACCTTGAAGTAATGCAAATCTTCAATTCTAGCCCTATCCGTGTTCTTGGCTGTGTGCCATGGAGCATCGACCTAATCGCAACTCGCGCGGTTGATATGGCTAAGCACCTTAACGCTGAAATCGTTAACGAAGGTGAAATCTCAACTCGTCGTATTAAGAGCATCACTTTCTGTGCACGTTCTCTACCGCACATGATTGAGCACTTCAAACCAGGTTCACTGCTAGTAACTTCTGCAGACCGTCCTGACGTTATCGTTGCTGCGGCTCTTGCTGCGAAAAACGGTGTTGAGATTGGCGCAATCCTACTGACTGGCGGTTACGACATTCCAGAAAGCATTGCTAACCTTTGTGCGCCAGCATTCGCTTCAGGTCTACCGATCTTCAAGGCTCAAGGTAACACTTGGCAGACGTCTCTAAACCTACAGAGCTTCAACCTAGAAGTTCCTGCAGACGATAAAGAGCGTATCGAGTTCGTTAACGATCACGTTGCAAGCCACATTGATGGCCCTTGGATTGATTCTCTATCTGAAGGTACTCAAGGCATTCGTCGTCTAAGCCCACCAGCATTCCGTTACCAGTTAACTGAATTTGCTCGTAAAGCGGCTAAGCGTATCGTTCTTCCTGAAGGCGATGAGCCACGTACTGTTAAAGCAGCTTCTATCTGTGCTGAACGCGGTATCGCAACTTGTGTGCTTCTTGGTAACCCAGACGAAATCCGTCGCGTTGCTGCACAACAAGGTGTTGAGCTAGGCGCTGGCGTTGAGATCATCGATTCTGCATCAGTTCGCGAAAACTACGTAGCTCGTCTAGTAGAACTTCGTGGCGCTAAAGGTATGACTGAAGTTGTCGCTCGTGAGAAGCTAGACGATTCAGTATTCCTAGGTACTATGATGCTTGAAGCGGGTGAAGTTGACGGCCTAGTTTCTGGTGCTGTTCACACAACGGCGAACACAATCGTTCCTCCGTTCCAGATCATCAAGACAGCACCTGATGCTTCTATCGTATCTTCAATCTTCTTCATGCTTCTGCCTGATCAAGTTCTTGTATACGGTGACTGTGCGATCAACCCAGATCCAACAGCTGAACAGCTTGCTGAAATCGCTATCCAATCTGCAGATTCTGCTGCGGCATTTGGTATCGACCCACGCGTTGCTATGATCTCTTACTCTACTGGTGAATCTGGTAAAGGTGCAGACGTAGATAAAGTACGTGAAGCAACGAAACTTGCTCAAGCGAAACGTCCTGATCTAGTGATCGACGGTCCTCTTCAGTACGACGCAGCAATCATGGAAAACGTAGCCGCTTCTAAAGCGCCTAACTCTCCAGTTGCAGGTAAAGCGACAGTATTCGTATTCCCAGACCTAAACACGGGTAACACGACTTACAAAGCTGTACAGCGTTCAGCAGACCTAGTGTCTATCGGTCCAATGCTTCAAGGTATGCGCAAGCCAGTAAATGACTTGTCTCGTGGCGCTCTAGTAGACGATATCGTTTACACAGTAGCTCTAACGGCTATCCAAGCAGACCAAGCAGCTCAAGCTGAAGAAAAAGTAATTAACTAATTTTTCTTTTGTAGAAGCAAAAAACCCTAGGTTCTTATCTAGGGTTTTTTTATGTCTACCGTTTAAGGTTATTTGATGCTCTTAAGATGAATCTAGCCTCGCCCATGGGTTGATTCTAAATCTAGCGCAGGTCCTTTCGGCACAACTTGGGTTGGGTTGATACCTGTGTGGCTGTAATAGTAGTGACGTTTGATGTGATAGAAATCGGTCGTCTCTTTAATGCCTTCGATCTGGTAGAGCTCTTTTAAGTAGCCCTGAATGTGGACGTAGTCTGAAATTCGCTGCTTGTTACACTTAAAGTGGCCAACATACACCGCATCGAATCTAACCAGAGTGGTAAACAATCTCCAATCTGCTTCTGTGATGTCATTACCCGCTAGATAACGATGTTCACTAAGATGTGCATCTACTTTGTCTAACGCCTCAAATAACGCGTCATACGCTTCTTCATAAGCTTCTTGAGTGGTTGCAAAGCCAGTACGATAAACACCGTTATTGATGCTTGGATAGATGTAGTCATTCCACTCATCAATCTTCTTCGACAATTCCCACGGATAGTAGTCATCCGTATTGCCTGTTAACTCATTAAATTCTGAGTTGAACATGCGGATAATTTCAGAGGACTCGTTACTCACGATGGTGTTGGTTTTCTTATCCCAAAGCACTGGAACTGTTACTCGGCCTGAGTAGTCAGGTTTGGCTTGAGTATAGATTTGGTGCATACGAGTATGACCAAACAGAGGTTCAGGTAAACCCATTTGCCAACCTTCGCTCATCATATCGGGGCAAACCACTGTCACGTCAATATGATCGGTTAAATCTTTCAGCTCTCGGAAGATAAGAGTTCGGTGCGCCCAAGGACAAGCTAACGATACGTATAGATGGTAACGACCACTTTCTGGTTCAAACTGCGCGCCGGCTTTGTTTTCGATCCAACTACGAAAGCCCGCATCTTCACGAACGAACTTACCACCGCTTTCTTTGGTGTCGTACCACACATCGTGCCAAACACCTTCAACTAACTTGCCCATATCCAAACCTCTGTCATCCAAACTTTTCTCTAGTATAAGAAAAACCTAATTTTTCAAAACTAGAAGAAGTTGGCTTAGTTGTTCGAATTATTTGAAGAAGGTTATTCATGAGAAATTTGGGGCACAAAAAAAGCGCAACTCATAAAAAAGTTGCGCTTAAGCCTGTCACAGGCTGAACCGTATCAAACGGGTTCTAGACTTGTACGTGCAAGCAAGATACTGCGTGTACGTCATCGCCTTGAATGGTTGGCTTGGTTTGCGCGCAGGCCTCGGTTGCTTCAGGGCAACGAGTACGGAACACACAACCTGATGGTGGATTAATTGGTGATGGGAGATCACCCTCCAGCATCTGAATGGTTTTACTGCGCTCTAAGCGTGGGTCTGGAATCGGAACTGCAGACATCAATGCTTTGGTATATGGGTGTTTAGGATCTGAAAACAAGGCATCTGATTCACCTAGCTCAACAGCATTACCTAAGTACATCACCAATACACGGTCAGAAATGTGTTTCACAACCGACAAATCGTGCGCGATGAATACCAAAGACAAACCTAACTCTTTCTGTAGTTCCATAAGAAGGTTTACTACTTGAGCTTGGATAGATACATCCAGAGCAGAAACCGGCTCATCACAGATGATCATCTTAGGTTTCAAGATAAGTGCACGTGCGATACCGATACGTTGACACTGACCACCAGAAAATTCATGTGGGTAACGGTTGATTACGTTGGGTAGTAGACCAACCTTTGCCATCATCTCTTTAACTCTGTCCTTCACTTCCTGTTTAGAAAGCTCTGGATAGAAAGTTTGTAGAGGCTCAGCAATAATGTCTCCAACTGACATACGTGGGTTAAGTGATGCTAGCGGGTCTTGGAAGATCATCTGAATCTCTTTACGAGTCTCACGACGCTTCACTTCCTGCATCTTAGTCAGGTCTTGACCTAACCACATCACTTCGCCTTCAGTTGCCTCAACTAAACCAATAATTGCGCGGGCAAATGTTGATTTACCACAGCCAGACTCACCTACTACACCCAGAGTCTCACCTTCGTAAAGGTGAACATCCACACCATCAACCGCTTTAAGGTTTGATGGTTTCGCCCAAGGCCAAGCAGACTTAGCCGCAATGCTAAAGTGAACCTTAAGGTTTTTAATATCTAATAGTAATTCTTTACTCATTTTGTCCAAGTCTCCCAATCAGAAAAACAAGCACGCTGGCGATCTTTCGCAAATGGTTGCAAAATTGGTGCTTCTTGCTTACAACGGTCCATTACACGGTGACAACGGTCTTGGTAAGGACAACCGGTTGGTAGGCGAAGTAAGTTGGGCGGGTTACCTGGAATCGTTGGCAGAATTTCACCTTCGGTATCCAAACGAGGAATTGCTTTAAGCAGGCCTTCCGCATAAGGGTGGCTTGGCTCATAGAAGATTTCATCTACCGTGCCGTATTCCATGGTACGGCCAGCGTACATCACTAGAACTTTGTCACAAGACCCGGCAACTACACCCAAATCATGGGTGATCATGATGATTGCTGTATTGAACTCATCTTTAAGCTCGTTCAGCAATTCCATGATTTGCGCTTGAATGGTTACATCCAACGCCGTTGTTGGTTCATCAGCAATCAGTAGTTTTGGACGACATAGCAAAGCCATTGCAATCATCACACGTTGACGCATACCGCCAGAAAATTCGTGTGGATACATGGTAATACGTTTACGTGCCTCAGGGATTTTCACCGCTTCCAGCATGCGTACTGATTCTTCGAACGCTTCCGCTTTGCCCATGCCTTTATGCAGCATAAGCACTTCCATCAACTGATCACATACTTTCATGTAAGGATTCAGTGACGTCATTGGATCTTGGAAGATCATCGCGATCTGTTCAGCGCGAACTTTGTTCAGTGCTTTCTCAGGTAGATTGAGAATCTCATTACCTTCAAACTTTGCACTGCCTGAGATGATACCGTTCTTAGCCAGCAGTCCCATCAGTGCAAATACCGTTTGAGATTTACCCGAACCCGACTCACCAACAATACCCAGCGTTTCGCCTTGGTTGAGTGAGAAGTTCAGGTCGTTTACTGCGGTTACCGTACCATCTTGCGTGGTAAATTCGACGCGCAGATCTTTGACATCTAATAAGCTCATTATTGCTTCCTTAATCTTTTATAGCTTTTAATTGCTATTTCTTTATCTGTCTTTTGGATCAAGCGCGTCGCGCAGACCATCACCTACGTAGTTAAAGCAGAACAGCGTAACTACCATGAATGCCGCTGGGAATGCCAGTTGCCAAATAGCAACTTCCATTGTTTGCGAGCCTTCTTGTAACAGCGCGCCCCAACTTGTCATAGGCTCTTGAACACCAAGACCAAGGAAAGATAAGAATGATTCAGTAAGGATCATGCTTGGAATAAGTAGCGTTGAGTAAACCGCAACAATACCCAATACGTTCGGTACGATATGACGTGTAATGATCTTCCATTTACTGACACCACATACGTGAGCAGCCTCAATGAACTCTTTACTACGTAAACTCAACGTTTGGCCACGTACAATACGCGCCATATCGAGCCAAGCAATCGCACCGATAGCAACGAAGATAAGTACGATATTACGACCAAAGAATGTCACCAGTACGATCACGAGGAACATGAAAGGAACCGCGTATAAGATCTCAAGGATACGCATCATCACTCGGTCAGTACGACCGCCAATGAAACCTGAAGCCGCACCGTAAAGCGTACCTATCAGTACAGCTACGAATGCGCCCATCACACCAACCATAAGAGAAATACGGCCACCAATCATCGTACGAACATATAGGTCACGACCTAAACTGTCGGTACCAAACCAGTGATCAGCACTTGGGCCTACGTGCATTGCGTACCAGTCAGTATCATCGTAAGCATGCTGTGCCAACATAGGTAAGAAGATTACCGATAGCACCATAACAATTAGAATGAACAGACTGATCATTGCGGCTTTGTTGCGCATAAAACGAATACGCGCATCCTGCCACAAGCTACGACCTTCAATTTCCAAACTCTCAGAGAATTTTTCGATCGCTTCTAAGTTTTCTTTTTTCTTCAACATAACCATGCGTCCCTGCTAGTAGCGAATTTTCGGGTCAATAAGCGCTAGTAAAATATCAACGATTGCGTTGAACAAGATGAATAGGAAACCAATCAAAATGGTTACACCCATTACTAACGAATAATCACGGTTAAACGCGGCATTAACAAACAGCTTACCAATACCCGGTAGGCCGAAGATGGTTTCAACAACAACTGAACCTGTAATGATACCTACAAACGCAGGCCCCATGTATGAAACAACAGGTAGCATTGCTGGCTTAAGCGCATGTTTAAGAACGATATAACGGTAACTTAGACCTTTAGCTCGAGCTGTACGGATAAAGTTACTGTTTAGGGTTTCAATCATGCTACCGCGAGTGATACGAGCAAAGGTTGCTACGTATAAAAGAGACATCGCGATAACGGGTAGGACGATGTACATGTACGTACCACCGTGCCAACCACCTGCTGGAAATATATGCCAGTGTAGAGAGAATAGGTAGATAAGCGCTGGAGCCAACACGAAGGATGGCATCACCACCCCGAGCATGGCGGTCGACATTATGGTGTAGTCGATCCAGGTGTTGTGCTTCAAGGCGGCAATGGTTCCGACCGTTACCCCCATCAATAATGTGAAGATAAAGGCAACAAAACCTACCTTCGCAGATACAGGAAGCGCAACAGCAATCAGCTCATTTACTGTGTAATCTTGGTATTTAAAAGATGGACCAAAGTCACCCTGAAGGATGTTGGTCAAGTACGTGGTGTACTGTTCAAATACAGGTTTATCTAAGCCGTATTTAGCTTCGATGTTAGCCATAACTTCTGGCGGCAATGGACGTTCGCTTGAAAACGGGTTACCCGGAGCGAAACGCATGAGAAAGAAAGATATAGTGATCAACACCAACATGGTTGGAATCGCTTCAAATATCCTTTTCATAATGAATTTAAGCATAAACTCACTCTTTCAGTCTGTGACAATTAAAATTAGAAAGACGCTACATGCGCGCTCTGCGCATGTAGTATCTGTATCGTTATAGTTATATTAACTTTTTAGAATCGAAGCTTATTATTGAGCTTTGATGTATAAGTCTTTCGAGAAGATCTTATCTTCCGCGTTGTTGATAGGGAAGCCACCAACGTGCGGATTTAGTAGACGTGATTTCACGTATTGGTAGATAGGTGCGATAGGCATGTCTTTAGCCATTAACGCCTCAGCTTCTAGGTAAAGTGCTTCACGCTCTTCTGCTGATGTAGAGTTAAGTGCTTTATCAATGATTTGGTCGTACTCAGCACTATCGTAGTGAACACCACCGGTAGTGTTGTTACTCTTCATTAGCGTTAGGAATGACGACGCTTCGTTGTAGTCACCACACCAACCAGCACGTGCTACTTCGAAATCACCTGAATCTTTAGAAGATAGGTAAGTTTTCCACTCTTGATTTTCAAGCGTTACTTTAAGACCTAGAGTTTTCTTCCACATAGAACCCAGCGCTACAGCAATCTTCTTATGGTTTTCAGAAGTGTTGTAAAGTAGGTTGAAGTTAAGTGGATTGTCTTTACCGTAACCCGCTTCTTCAAGAAGACGAGCAGCTTCTTCATTACGTTCTTTTTGAGACATCTTGCCGTAAGCAGGAAGTTCAGGGTTAAAGCCAGCTGTGATTTCAGGCGTTAGGAAGTAAGCTGGTTTTTGACCTTGTGCTAGGATTGCGTCACTTACGATATTACGGTCAATTGCGTAAGAAATGGCTTTACGTACACGAACATCATCAAATGGTGCTTTCTTAGTGTTAAAGATGTAGTAGTAAGTACATAGGTTACCTGCTACAGATACATCTTCCGCATACTCTTTCTTAAGGCGCTTGAAATGCTCAGTTGGAAGTTCATTTGTAAAGTCGATTTCACCAGATAGGAAACGGTTCATTTCCGCAACTTGGTTTTCGATTGGTAGGAACGTTACTTTATTAAGAACCGTCTTATCGTTATTCCAGTATTGGTCGTTACGCTTTAGAACTAAACGCTCGTTCACAACCCATTTATCAACAGAGAATGCACCGTTACCAACGAAGTGGTCAGGCTTAGTCCATTGGTCACCGAATTTTTCAACAGTCGCCTGATGTACTGGCTTCATTGTTGTGTGGCCCATCATCATTACGAAATATGGTACCGCTGTATCTAGTTCAACAACAAGCGTGTTTGCATCTACAGCTTTAACACCTAGCTCACTCTTGTCTTTCTTACCCGCTACGATGTCTTTCGCATTCACCATCTTGGTATATTCCATGTACCAAGCATATGGAGAAGCAGTGGCAGGATCGACTGCACGTTGCCAGCTGTAAACGAAATCTTCAGCTGTTACAGGATCGCCGTTAGACCATTTTGCATCTTTACGTAGGTGGAAAGTGAATGTTTTATTGTCCGTCGTTTCCCAGCTTTCGGCTACACCTGGGATTGTATTACCTTCGCCATCTTGGTTCACTAGACCTTCTAGAAGATCACGAATTACGTGAGATTCTGGTACACCTTGAGATTTGTGTGGGTCGATAGTCGCAACTTCAGTACCATTACCGCGAACAAGTTCCTGAACTTTTGCTAGTTCCGTGCCTGCTGGAACTTCAGCAGCGATAGAAAGAGTAGAAGTGGCAGCCACTGCCAAACCAGCACCTAGAAGAAGGGCCTGAGTGATTTTATTCTTGTACATTTAATAAACTCCAAGTTTTACGTATTGCATCCATGACTTCTTTGCTAAGTTCACTGAACGGCAGTGATTTAGATTTATTTAGCTCAAAATTTAAGCATAAAAATCTAAAACCTTACAAAGATTGAGGCACACACTATCAACCATTGAAGTAATTTGCCATAAACAAGTCGCAAAAAATCGGATAATTCTCCGAATTACTCAAGGTCACAGTGTAAATCTCTAATAAAAACCTAATGAATAGTTAATTACACATAGGAATTAATTAAAAAACAGCCTTTAGTGTTGATGTATCTGAATTGATACTTTTATTTAGCATCTTATGCTAGAACACTGTCGGCAAATTAACATTAATGCCACATGAAATCTAATTGCACATCACATATCCCCTAAATAGACTGCACTATTTGTGAGGATTATCACTTTATACAAAACAGCATAAAGCACTGCACCAAAACGGATTTGGAAATGCACCAAGACAGACTAAATCACGCGTTGAATTCATATGCAACTTGACTGCTTAGCCATTTATTAAAGACCCTTTTATTTATAAATCACTTTGTAGCACGCACAAAAAAGCCGACGTCAAATGTCGGCTTTCTTACTATCTACGTCCCAACCTGAAATACGCTTTCACGTTAAGATCGAAACACGCTATGGAGTGGATTACTTCTTCCAACGCTCCGCTGCTTTCGCGTCGGAGTCTCGAGAGTCAACCCAACGAGTCGCCTCAGTAGTACGTTCTTTTTTCCAAAACGGCGCTTTGGTTTTCAGAAAGTCCATAACAAACTCACACGCTTCGAAGGCAGCGCCACGATGTGCACTGGATACACCAACGTAAACAATCTGGTCACCGATATCTAGGTCACCAACGCGGTGAATCACTCGCATCTTCTGGATAGGCCAGCGCGCTTCAGCTTGATCACAGATCTCACTCAGAGACTTCTCTGTCATACCCGGATAATGCTCTAGAGACAAACCTATCACATTGTCACCAAGGTTCATGTCGCGAACTTTACCAACAAACGTCACAACCGCTCCCGCAGCCGTACCTTGAGCTAGATAATCGTATTCGCCACCCACAGAAAAGTCTTCAGCAGTCACTAATACTCTTGGATCAATAACTCGAGAGTCATTCATGGTTAACCTCCAGTAACTGGTGGGAAGAAAGCCACTTCGTCGCCGTCTTTCACTTCAGTCGTCAAAGGTACGATTGATTGGTTGAGTGCTGCCAGCAGCTTGCCCTCTTCCAATGCGATATCCCATTTGCCTTCTTTTGTTACAAGGTGGCTGCGAATCGCTTCAATAGTATTGTATTGCGCATCGATCTCTAGGCTATCAACACCGACAAGTTCACGAGTTTGTGCAAAGAAAAGTACCGTAATCATGATTCCACCTTGAAGTGACCTGATTTACCACCCGTCTTCTCTAACAGGCGTACGTTCTCGATAACAATGTCTTTCTGAACAGCTTTACACATATCGTAAATAGTTAGCGCGGCAACAGAAGCGGCCGTTAGCGCTTCCATTTCTACGCCGGTCTTACCAGCAAGCTTACATACCGATTCGATACGAACCTTGTTTTCAGACTCAATGGCTTCGAGTTGTACTTCTACTTTAGTCAGTAGCAAAGGGTGACACAGTGGAATCAAGTCCCACGTCTTCTTCGCCGCTTGGATACCAGCAATACGTGCCGTTGCGAAAACATCACCTTTATGGTGGCTGCCAGAAACAATCAGCTCTAGCGTCTCTGCTGACATTTGAACAAAAGCTTCTGCTCTCGCCTCACGTACTGTCTCAGCTTTAGCCGATACATCGACCATGTTCGCTTCGCCAGACGCGTTAATGTGTGTAAATTGGCTCATACTCAAACCACCTTATACAGAAAGATGTGGCATGAAGTTACAAGGACGGTGGCTAGCATCCATCTGTTGCTTGATGATCTTAGTCCAACCGGTGCGGCATGCGCCTGTAGAGCCAGGCATCGCAAAGATAACCGTGTGGTTAGCAAAACCCGCAATCGCACGAGATTGAATCGTCGATGTACCAATCTCTTCGTAAGACACTTGGCGGAAAAGCTCACCAAAGCCTTCAACTTCTTTGTCGAAGAGTGGCTTAAGTGCTTCAGGTGTACTGTCACGAGATGTAAAGCCTGTACCGCCAGTGATCATGATCGCTTGTACGCTGTCATCAGCAATCCACTGAGATACGATAGCGCGGATCTTATACATGTCATCGATAACGATTTGCTTATCAACCACATTGTGGCCAGCTTCTTTAGCATGCTCCGCTAGGTAACCACCTGACGTATCGTTTTCTTCTGTACGAGTATCTGAAACGGTTAGTACTGCAATGTTTGCTGCTTGAAATTTGCTTTCTGCGTGACCCATTTGTTCACCTATTTAAAATTTTTCAATGATTAGACTTATTCGCCCAGCTTAAAGAAGCTGAGCGATAAAATGCTTTAGAGTATATAGCGAGTTAACCGCCGATTGACGCCAAGTTTGGAGTCATGCCGCTGTTGCCATCGTGTAAGAAATGGCTAACGGACTTGGTTTGAAGCTGAGCCTGAATTCGATCAATGAGCTCTTGCTCTTGTTGATCTTCTTGAATCAGATCTCTCAGTTCAACACCATGGTCGCCAAACAGACATAAGTGAAGTTTACCGGTCGCAGAAACACGCAGTCGGTTACAACTCTCACAAAAGTCTTTCTCGTAAGGCATGATCAAACCGATTTCACCCTTGTAGTCTGGGTGGACAAACACTTGCGCGGGGCCATCATTAACGGCTTTGACTTTTAACAGCCAACCATTAGCAATAAGCTGGTTACGGATCGCAACGCCAGACACATGGTGTTTATCGAACAACTCGTCCATCTCGCCGGTTTTCATCAGCTCGATAAAACGTAATTGAATAGGTTTGTCTTTGATCCAATTAAGGAAGGCTGGTAATTCCTGACTATTGAGGTCTTTCATTAATACGACGTTGACTTTGACTTGTTCAAAGCCAACCTCAAACGCTTTATCAATGCCTCGCATAACCTCTGTAAACTTATTCTCACCAGTGATCTGATGGAACATACGCGAATCTAAGCTATCCACGCTCACGTTTATATGGGTTAAACCAGCATCACGCCATTGCCCTACTTGTTTCTCCATGCGGTAGCCATTCGTTGTCGTGGCTACTTTTTCGATGCCTGGAGTAGAAGCAACAGTATGTATGATTTCAGGAAAGTCTTTACGCAGGCTCGGCTCTCCGCCAGTAATGCGGATCTTAGAGGTACCACAATCTGCAAACGCTTTAACAATACGTTTGATCTCGGGAACACTTAAAAAAGACGAGTTTTTTTGCCCTGACGGTTTATAACCATCTGGCAAGCAGTAAGTACATTTAAAGTTACAGACGTCTGTAACCGACAAGCGCAAGTAATAAAACTTGCGATGGAATCTATCTTCGAATTGTTGCGCCACGGAACACCTTTCCAAACACGGGAGGCATAATCATTTCCAATTAAGCCCTTGTGACAACATGTCACTGGCTCTTGACGCGTATCGGTACAGCAAATACCACTGTGCGACTTAGCATGCGAGAGCTCGGAGTTATGGCAACTGCACGTTATATTCACACGCGCAGTAGCTGAGTAATAAAATACTTAATATTTGTACGTGAATCTAGCTCTGATGACAAAAAACGGGTCACATCGGCAAAAAAAACGTATCAAACCCTCAAAATAACTCTTGTTGAGTATCTGACGAGAAGCATTTAACCTAAATTATAGTTGGTAATAATCTAACAAGAACAAAAAATGAATATTTACTCTTCAAAGAAAGTCGTAGCAATCGGTGGGGGCCATGGCTTAGGTCGCATGCTAGCTGCATTAAAAGACTTTGGTAACAACGCAACTGGCATTGTTGCAACGACAGATAATGGTGGTTCCACCGGAAGAATTCGAGACTGCCAAGGTGGTATTGCTTGGGGAGATACTCGTAACTGTATCAACCAATTAATCACAGAACCTTCGATCAGTTCGATGATGTTTGAATATCGCTTTCGCGGTCAAGGTGAACTCGATGGTCACAACTTAGGTAACCTAATGCTAACGGCGTTAGACAACCTTTCCGTTCGCCCATTGGAAGCAATTAACCTAATTCGAAATATGCTCAAGGTCGATGTCAATATCGTCCCAATGACCGAGCACCCTTCTGATCTAACGGCTCTATCAATGGACGGTCGTTGGGTAACTGGCGAAACTAACGTTGACGACATGACAGAAAAGCTGCGCATGATGGACTTATCTCCAGAAGTACCGGCAACCAAAGAAGCTGTTGCTGCCGTTGAGCAAGCAGACTGCATTGTCCTTGGACCAGGAAGCTTTTTAACCAGTGTGATGCCCCCGCTGCTACTGCCAGAAATTGGCAAAGCAATCGCGGAAAATACCAAGGCAAAAGTTATCTTTGTTGAAAACCTTTCGCCAGAACACGGCCCTGCAGGAAAAATGACGCTTCAAGAACAATTGGAGTGGTGTGAACGTACCTGTAAGGCAAGAAAGATAGACATTGTACTGGGCAATGAACCACACCCTGAATTAGAAGGGCAATGGAATTGTGTGACCACTGATCTTGCCTCTCCTAACCGAGATTGGCGACACGACCGTTTAAAACTCCAACAAGCGATTAGGGATCAACTAGCTTAATGCTTGTAGCTTAGGCTAGACGACAGAGACCAGTAAAAACAAAAAAGGAGCATCATGCTCCTTTTTTAGTCTCTTTAATAACTAGCCGCTTTAGAGATCCGTCATCAACTGCTGATATTCAGTGTACGTTGATAACAGTAGCTCTTGCATATCTTGGAAATCAATCTCGGTTACAGGCAATGCTTGCTTCACTTTTGCGTCTAAGCTAATCGCAAAACTACACAAAGAATCTGCGCCAAAACTCGCAGCGCTACTCTTAAGTGCATGGCTTATATCAGCCAAGTACTTAGATGTATCCGATGCTTTATTTATCTCTAGATGTTCGTAGTAGCCTTTCAACTCACCTAAGAAGATTTCCAGCAAAACTGGTACATTCTCTTGCCCGATTTCACCGGCAAGTTCATCAACTTTTTGCTGATTTAATACTTTCGTCATTATGATTTTCTTATTGTTTGGTGATTACTGCTTCGCATTCCACGTTTGCAACTTACGGTATATCGTAGATGGACTGACATCTAAGAAACCGGCCGCGCGGGGAATGTTGCCGTCACACGCTTTTATGGCCTGTTCGATAGCCGTCTTCTCAGTGATCCACAATGGGAAAATATCTTTTACCGTGATGTCTTCGTTCTGCTTCTCTTTCAAGCGCAGGCTGTTTTCAATCGGTTGGTTCAATGGTGGTGGAAGCATGTTGAGAGTAATCTCTTTGCCGTTATTCAATACCACCACGTTCCGTAATACGTTTTGTAACTGACGAACGTTACCCGGCCACTCATATTGATTAAAGCGATCAAGCACTTCCTGAGCAAAACGCACAAACGCCTTACCTTCCTCAACCGACATGTAGCCTAGTAACGAGTACGCAATCTCGATGACATCTTCACCGCGCTCGCGCAATGGCGGCAGGTGCAATGGAATCACGTATAAACGATAGTATAAATCTTCTCTAAAGCGACCTTCTTGTACTTCTTTCCAAGGGTCACGGTTGGTTGCACATACGAAACGAACATCGACACTCTTCATCTTCGAAGAGCCAACTTTTTGAAAAGTACCGGTTTGGATAAAGCGCAGCAGCTTAGTTTGCAGCTCTAAGTCCATCTCGCACAATTCATCAAGGAACAGTGTTCCGCCATCAGCGAGTTCAGCGGCACCTTGACGATCAGTTGCAGCACCGGTAAAGGCGCCTTTAACGTGACCAAACAGCTCACTTTCAATCAGATCTTTAGGGATAGCCGCACAGTTAATTGCGATGAAAGGCTTGTCACCACGCTTGCTCGCCGCATGAATAGCTTCTGCACATACCTCTTTACCCGTACCACTCTCACCCGTGATGAAAATACTGGCTTTGCTCGATGCGGCAGAGTCGATAGTCCGGTAAACCTGCTGCATGGTTTGGCTGCTACCAATGAAACCCTGATAGTTTTGGTTTCCCGGGTGTTCCGAGCTGTTTTTAAGTTTGGTGGCTTTGCGGATCGCGTTGTTCACCGTAATACGGAGTCGGTCGGCTTCACAAGGTTTGATAAGGAAATCTTGAGAACCATGACGCATAGCTTCTACGGCGGTATCGATAGAGCCGTGAGCCGTCATGAAGATAACCGGAACTTCAGGGTATTTTTGTTTTACAGCAAATAGCACGTCCATACCGGTCATGTCAGGCAGACGTAGATCTAATAAAATAAGGTCTGGGATTCGATGATTCAAACTCTCGATTGCATCGCGGCCAGTGCCGACAATGTTGATATCAATTTCGAGCGGTGTAAGATACGAGCGATATAAAGCTGCTACCGAAGCGGTATCCTCTACCATCAACAAATACTTCGATTTGTTATCTAGCGTTTTTGATTGCATATCCTAGCCATTTATAATTTGCATTTCTTATTATAGTCGCATTCCGCTTTGCATTATGCAAATTAGCCACAATATTTGTAGTGTGTTTTTTTACTTACTTCAAACAATCAATGTTTTATCTATCTGGCACGAACGATGCAACGATATAAATGACCTTCGGGTCACCTAGCCAACTGACGTTGTTAGTGGACCGAGTGTTCACAAACGTAAGCCAGTAGAATATTTACTACTGGCTGTTTTTTTGCCTGAAGCACTCTCAATTTTTGTCTTGAGGGGGATCAACTTCTTGAGTGAAAAGTGAGATTAGCTGTTGGTAATAAACTGCTTTCTTAGCTGCTCAATTTCATCACGCTTCTGTGCTGCCAATTCAAATTCTAGGTTCTGAGCATGCTGATACATCGCAGCTTCTAGTTTGCTGATCTCTTTATCAAGCTGTTGCGGTGTAAGTACTGCATAACTTTCAGAAGGCTCTGCAACCTTAGATAGAGGAACTTGCTTCGATTGGCGCTGCTGCTTCGACTTGGTTAGATCACCCAGCTCCATAATGTCTTTGATATTACGTTTAAGCGCTTGTGGCGTGATGCCTTGCTCTTCATTGTAGGCTTGCTGCTTCTCACGGCGACGATCGGTTTCATCAATCGCTTTTCTCATCGACTTAGTAATTGAATCACCATAAAGGATCGCTCGACCTTCCAAGTTACGAGCTGCGCGACCAATGGTTTGGATCAGAGAACGCTCAGAACGCAAGAAGCCCTCTTTATCTGCATCAAGAATCGCCACCAGCGACACTTCTGGCATATCCAAACCTTCACGAAGTAAGTTAATACCTACTAACACGTCGAACTCGCCCAAACGTAGGTCTCGAATGATCTCTACACGCTCAACGGTATCGATATCCGAGTGCAAGTAACGTACTTTAACACCGTGCTCACTTAGATATTCGGTTAAGTCTTCCGCCATTCTCTTAGTTAATGTTGTGACCAACACGCGCTCTTCTTTCACTGAACGTATTCTGATTTCAGACAGCAAGTCGTCAACCTGAGTCGAAACCGGACGTACTTCGATGATCGGGTCAAGTAAGCCAGTAGGACGCACCACTTGATCAGCAATCTCACCATCTGATTTCTCAATCTCATAATTACCCGGCGTGGCCGACACAAAAATGGTCTGAGGAGCGATAGACTCAAACTCTTCAAACTTCATCGGACGATTATCTAACGCAGAAGGCAACCTAAAGCCAAACTCAACCAAAGTTTCTTTACGAGAGCGGTCACCTTTATACATGGCGCCAATTTGCGGCACAGTTACGTGTGACTCATCGATGATCAGCAAACCATCATCAGGTAGGTAATCAAATAACGTTGGAGGTGCTTCCCCTTCCACACGGCCGCTCAAGTATCGTGAATAGTTTTCGATACCGGAACAGAAACCCAACTCCGTCATCATCTCGATATCAAACTGAGTTCTTTGAGAAATACGCTGTTCTTCGAGAAGCTTGTTGTTGTCTTTTAAATATTGAGCCCTATCGCGCAACTCATCCTTAATCTTCTCAATCGCCTCAAGGATCTTCTCTCTTGGGGTTACATAGTGAGTTTTTGGATAAACGGTAAAACGCGGTAAGTCTCTTTGTTTCACCGCGCCAGTCAGAGGATCAAAAATACTAATGCAGTCCACTTCGTCATCGAACATTTCAATTCGAACCGCATCTTGGTCAGATTCTGCTGGGAAGATATCAATCACCTCACCACGAACACGGAACTGACCACGTTCAAATGCGACATCGTTTCTTGAATATTGCAGCTCAGCCAAGCGGCGTAGGATGTCTCGCTGATCCATCACCTCACCACGACTCAAATGAAGCATCATCTTCAAATAAGACTTAGGATCACCAAGACCGTAGATAGCCGATACAGACGCAACAATAATGGCATCTTTTCTTTCTAACAAAGCTTTGGTAGCTGAAAGTCTCATTTGCTCAATATGAGCATTTATCGACGCATCTTTCTCGATAAAGGTATCCGTGGTTGGAACGTAGGCTTCCGGTTGGTAATAATCGTAGTAAGAAACAAAGTACTCAACGGAGTTATTCGGAAAGAAAGATTTCATCTCGCCATAAAGTTGAGCTGCCAACGTTTTGTTAGGGGCTAACAAGATTGCAGGTCTTTGAGATTGAGAAATGACGTTGGCAAGAGTAAAGGTTTTACCAGAGCCCGTTACCCCTAATAGAGTTTGATGTGCCAAACCAGAATCTAATCCATCTAGTAATCTGGTTATCGCTGTCGGCTGGTCACCGGACGGGCTATAGTCCGATACCAAGTCAAAGAGTTTACTCATAGGTCGCCATTTCCATACTGTTTTTATAATCAGGTCATTGTCACTCTAGGAGGAGTGTAGTTGCAACTATTATCTAGAGAAATGCTTCTTAAGATTAGATATCAGTGATAGCTTTTACTTTTAGAACTTGGTATTATCCGTGCCCTTGCAAGATCTCTTCAGCTAAATCACTCAATTTTTCATCCACTACTTTTCCCCAAAAAATCTAAAAATAGCACTTGTTTTACTGTATGTTTTATAATCGTCAAAAGTTATACAGTAGTGATATTTTGATACAAATCTTTTAAATACATTACCTTACCTCAGATTTTTATATTCTCAGATTTATCCCAATTATTGTTGTTAAAGTTTCACACACACACTTATCCACAATTTTGGTGGATAACTAAAGAAAGGCTAAATCCGGTAAGGTGTCCAAGAAAGTAAAGTTTTTTATATTATTTTTTTCTGCTATTTTTTATTGACAGAAATTCGGACTATTATTAGTATTCGCGTCGCTAACAAGCAATTCCCCTTTAGTTCAGTTGGTAGAACGGCGGACTGTTAATCCGTATGTCGCAAGTTCAAGTCTTGCAAGGGGAGCCAAATTTAAAGAAGCCGCATCACTCGATGCGGCTTTTTGCGTTTTAGCTGTTTGGGAACGTATTCGACTCGCAGCTTTCCTTCTCTTTTTGATAGTTCTGAGCACCAAAATCCACAAATATGACCCTATTCTTAGGAAGCAAATCGAGCTCAATTCAAGAATGATCTTATGAAAGATCCAATTCAACTACTCCTACAAACTTGTCTCACGAAGTAAAAATTGGCCGTCTATACTTACGGTAACTTTAATAATCAATCGATTACCTGATGTTTTTTTCACCAAGTGTCTAAATCCCTAGTGATCCTTGGTTGTTATTAGGTAAGCAAAGCAGGATAATATCGGGATCGGAATCTCAAGAATTAATCCATTATGACCGAATACCTTTTGTTGTTGGTTGGCACAGTGCTGGTCAATAACTTTGTACTAGTGAAGTTTTTAGGGCTATGTCCTTTCATGGGAGTCTCCAAGAAACTGGAGACTGCGATTGGCATGGGCCTCGCGACGACTTTCGTTCTGACGCTAGCGTCGGTATCTGCATACCTAGTAGAAACCTACATCCTTACCCCTCTGGGTATTGAATACCTGCGTACCATGAGCTTCATCTTGGTTATCGCGGTGGTTGTTCAATTTACGGAAATGGTCGTTCACAAAACCAGCCCAACTCTATATCGCCTGTTGGGTATCTTCCTGCCTCTTATCACCACCAACTGCGCGGTGTTAGGTGTGGCACTTTTGAACATCAATGAAAACCACAACTTCATTCAGTCGATCATCTATGGTTTCGGCGCTGCGGTTGGTTTCTCGCTTGTATTGATCCTATTTGCTGCGATGCGTGAGCGTATTGCGGTTGCTGATGTTCCTATGCCTTTCAAAGGCGCATCGATTGCGATGATCACAGCAGGCCTAATGTCTCTGGCATTTATGGGCTTTACTGGGTTGGTGAAGTAAGAATGAGTACCATCTTAATTGCAATCATTGCACTCGCCGCTTTAGCCGCCGTTTTTGGCGCTATCTTAGGCTTTGCTTCTATCCGCTTTAAAGTAGAAGCCGATCCGATCGTTGATCAAATCGACACAATTTTACCGCAAACTCAATGTGGCCAGTGTGGCTACCCCGGTTGTCGCCCATATGCAGAGGCGATCGCTAACGGAGATAAGATCAACAAATGTCCTCCCGGCGGCCAAGCTACGATTGAAAAGCTTGCAGATTTAATGGGCGTAGAAGTTGAAGACTCCGCTCATGACTTAGATAACAAAGTAAAAACCGTTGCCTTCATTCATGAAGATATGTGTATTGGCTGTACCAAATGCATTCAAGCCTGCCCTGTCGACGCCATTGTTGGTGGCACCAAGGCACTTCACACAGTAATCAAAGATGAATGTACAGGTTGTGATCTATGTGTCGCACCGTGCCCTACTGACTGTATCGAAATGATTCCAGTGGCAACAACGACTGAAAATTGGAAATGGCAGATGAACATCATTCCTGTTACTGATATCACTAACCAAGCGACTGATGCGACCGCGTCAGAGCCTAAGGTATAGGGTTAGTATGATCTCTTTAATTGAACAAATTCGCACGGGCTCAATTTGGAACTTCCCGGGCGGTGTGCACCCTGCTGAAAACAAGAAACAGTCGAATACTACTGATATCGTGCATGCAAGGCTCCCAGAACAAATCGTTCTTCCAGTGAAACAGCACATCGGTAAGCCTGGTAACTTGTTGGTTGCTGTCGGTGATGCCGTACTCAAAGGTCAACAACTGACGGCCTTAGAGACTGGTTTTACTTTGCCAGTACATGCACCAACATCGGGTGTGATTACCGCTATCGAACCACGAACCACCGCTCACCCTTCAGGCTTGAGTGACGTGTGCGTGGTTATTAAACCTGATGGGCTAGACGCTTGGGTTGCAAAACACCCGGTTGAAAATTTTTCTACAAAGACATCCGATGAACTGCTTGATGTAATTCGCCAAGCTGGTATCTCAGGCATGGGTGGCGCAGGCTTCCCTACCGCGAAAAAGCTTCAATCAGGCTTAGGCCGCACTGATATTTTGATCATCAACGCTGCGGAGTGTGAACCTTACATCACCTCCGATGACAAATTGCTTCAAGAGCATGCCGAAGAAGTATTAAAAGGCATCGAAGTGGTTGAACACATTCTTCAACCAAAGCTGACGGTTATCGGCATTGAAGACAACAAACCAGATGCGATAAAAGCTCTTGAGATTGCTGCGAAAGACAAAGATATCGTCATTCGTGTTATCCCAACTAAATACCCTTCTGGTGGTGAGAAGCAACTTATCAAGATCCTCACCAACAAAGAGGTTCCAGCTGGCGGCATTCCTGCAGATATTGGTGTTTTGGTTCAGAACGTCGGCTCTCTTTATTCTATTAAGCGAGCGGTAATCGACGGTGAACCTGTGGTTAACCGCGTTGTGACATTAACCGGTAAAACCTTTAAGCAACCTCGTAACGTTTGGGCGCTATTAGGTACGCCAGTACATGAGTTACTTGAAGAGTTTGGCTACAAAGCCGATAAAAAGCTGCCGCGTTTGATTTTGGGCGGCCCGATGATGGGCTTCACCTTGCCACACGCCAATGTGCCGATCACTAAAACATCGAACTGTATTTTAGCACCAACGCGTCGTGAGATTTCACCAAGCACTTACGAAATGGAATGTATTCGTTGCAGCGCGTGTGCTGAAGCTTGCCCTGCGTCACTGCTTCCTCAACAACTGCAATGGCATGCAAAAGCCAACGAGTTGGATAAGTGTGAAGAGCTGAATATTAAAGACTGTATTGAATGCGGTGCTTGTGCATTTGTCTGCCCAAGTGAAATCCCTCTTGTTCAGTACTATCGCCAAGCAAAAGCAGAAATCAAAACAAGAAAAGACGAAGCGACAGCCGCAGAACGCGCCAAGATTCGTTTCGAAGAGAAAAACGCTCGTATGGAGCGTGACAAAGCAGAACGTGAAAACCGCTTCAAGAAAGCAGCTGACAACCGTCGTAAAGATATGAAGTCTGCGGATGGTGATGATGCGATTGCAGCTGCAATTGCTCGCGTTAAAGCGCAGAAAACAGCAGCAGACCAAACACCTAATGCAGAACCAGCAGTGAAACCTGCGGTAGCCGCTGCGATTGCTAAGGCAAAAGCGAAACAAGCTGCAGCTCAAAAAGCAAACGACTCCGGACCTGATAACTCTGAAATGTCTAAGTTACGAGAAGAGCGTAAGAGACAAGCTAGAGAACGTAAGGCACAACAAGCTGCAACAGATAATCCAGCAGAGAACTCCGGCGATACTAAGAAAGATGCTGTCGCTGCGGCTATTGCTCGCGCTAAAGCCAAGAAAGCTCAACAAGCGGAATCAGCTTCTGAGGCTCCGCCAGAAAGCTCTGGCGACGCCAAGAAAGACGCAGTTGCTGCGGCTATTGCTCGTGCTAAAGCGAAGAAAGCACAGCAAGCGGAATCAGCTTCTGATACTCCTGTTGAAAGCTCTGGCGATGCTAAGAAAGATGCTGTCGCTGCGGCTATTGCTCGTGCTAAAGCGAAGAAGGCTCAGCAGGCGGAATCAGCGTCTGACGCTCCGGCTAAAAGTACTGGCGATGCTAAGAAAGATGCTGTCGCTGCAGCCATTGCTCGTGCTAAAGCAAAGAAAGCACAGCAAGCGGAATCGGCTATTCAAACAGAAAGTGAAGCTCCGGCTGAAAGCTCAGGCGATGCTAAGAAAGACACGGTTGCTGCGGCAATTGCTCGTGCTAAAGCAAAAAAAGCTAAGCAAGCAGAAATATCTGAACCAGTGGTTGAAGTTGAAATCGAGACTCAATCTGAGCAGGTCGACCCTAAGAAAGCTGCTGTTGCTGCGGCCATCGCTCGCGCTAAAGCGAAAAAAGCCCAGCGAACACAACAAGACGAAGCAGCTGAAGCTCCTAAGCCAGTGATTGAAGTTGAAGCTGAAACTCAACAAGAATCAGTCGACCCTAAAAAAGCTGCCGTGGCCGCTGCAATAGCTCGCGCTAAAGCCAAGAAAGCGCAGCAAGCGAAACAGGCCGAGACAGAAGAAACACCGGAGCCTGTGACCGACATTAAGACTGAGACTCAACAAGAACCAGTCGATCCTAAAAAAGCAGCTGTTGCTGCCGCAATTGCTCGTGCTAAAGCAAGAAAGGCGCAGCAAGACAAAAAGAATAATGAGGAGAAAGAGTAGTGGCCTTCTTTATCGCCAGCTCACCGCACGCACACAATCGTAGGAGCACCCCTGATCTCATGAAATGGGTCGCTATTTGTGCATTGCCAGGTCTACTAGCTCAAACCTACTTCTTTGGATGGGGTACGCTCATCCAGTTAGTATTTGCTATTGCACTTGCCGTTACCTTTGAAGCCGCTGTAATGCTGCTAAGAAAGCGCCCGCCAGTGATGGCATTGCGTGATTACAGTGCGGTTGTGACCGCTTGGCTGTTAAGTGTCGCGATTCCGCCACATTCTCCTTGGTGGATTCTAGTGATAGGTATGTTCTTCGCTATTGTCATCGCTAAGCACCTATATGGCGGCCTTGGACAAAATCCATTTAATCCAGCGATGGTAGCTTACGTTGTTTTGCTGATCTCATTTCCAGTTCAGATGACCAGCTGGAATGCGCCGACCAGCTTAACCGCTGAGGCAACGAGTTTTGTTGACTCCTTCTTGATGATCTTTACTGGTTTCAATAATGAAGGTTTATCTCTACAACAAGCGCGTCTTGGTATTGATGGCACCACTATGGCAACGCCACTCGATGCATTCAAAACCGCATTAACGGCGGGCAACACCGCTTCTGAAGCACTGTCTCAACCGCAATTCAGCTGGTTAGCTGGCGTGGGTTGGGAATGGGTAAACCTTGCTTATCTTGTTGGTGGCCTAGTGTTGATCAAACAACGTGTGATTCAATGGCATATTCCGGTCGCTTTTATTGCTAGCCTTGCGCTGTTTAGCTTAGTGTTCTTAGTGCTGACGCCTGGTGAAACCGCTTCTCCAACCATTCATTTATTGTCTGGCGCAACCATGCTTGGTGCATTCTTCATTGCAACCGATCCGGTTTCAGCCTCGACGACCGTGAAAGGTCGCTTGGTATTTGGTGCCCTGATTGGCGGGTTAGTCTTTATTATCCGCAGTTGGGGTGGCTTCCCTGATGGCGTGGCGTTTGCTGTATTGTTAGCCAACATGTGTGTTCCACTGATTGACTACTACACCAAACCTCGTACATACGGCCACTAAGGAGCGGATACCATGCTAAATGCAATTAAGAAAAACGGCCTTGTACTCGCAATTTTTGCGTGTGCTTCGACAGGTTTGGTCGCGGTAACTCACTACCTGACCAAAGACCAGATCAAGCAGCAAGAACAGGCTCAGTTACTGTCTGTTCTTAACCAAGTTATCCCGCATGATCTGCACGATAATGAACTATTTTCAGCCTGTACTCTGGTTCAAGCAGAAGAGTTGGGCACTGAACAAGCGATGCCAGCTTACATTGCTAAACTCAATGGTGAGCCAAGTGCGATTGCGATCGAAGCGATTGCACCCGATGGCTACAACGGCGCGATTAAGGTTATTGTTGGGATGAAAATCGACGGTACCATTTTAGGTACTCGCGTTCTTTCCCACCAAGAAACTCCGGGATTGGGTGATAAGATTGATCTACGCGTGAGTGATTGGGTTCTCTCATTTGCTGATAAGCAAGTGACGGATTCTAATCTCGACCGTTGGAAGGTTCGTAAAGATGGCGGTGACTTTGACCAGTTCACTGGCGCAACCATTACGCCAAGAGCTGTCGTTAAGTCAGTGAAGCAAGCGGTGCAGTACGTTAATCAAAACAACCAAGCATTGCTTGCTCAACCTCTAAATTGTGGTGGTGAATAATGAGTGACCATAAAACACTAATTAAAAATGGCATGTGGGCCAACAACCCTGCCCTAGTGCAACTCCTTGGCTTATGTCCGCTGTTGGCTGTCTCCTCAACTGTGACTAACGCTCTTGGATTAGGTATCGCTACCTTGCTTGTATTAGTCGGTTCGAACGTGTCTGTTTCTCTGGTTCGAAACCATGTGCCAAAAGAAGTGCGTATTCCAGTATTCGTGATGATCATTGCTTCACTGGTAACCTGTGTTCAACTTCTGATGAACGCTTACGCTTATGGTCTTTACCTCTCTTTGGGTATCTTCATCCCACTGATCGTAACCAACTGTATCATCATTGGCCGAGCTGAAGCCTTCGCGTCTAAAAACGAAGTTTTGCCTGCAGCTCAAGATGGTTTCTGGATGGGCCTTGGCATGACATCAGTACTGGTTGTATTGGGTGCGATGCGTGAGGTTATTGGCAACGGAACCCTATTTGATGGCGCCGACCTGCTCCTTGGTGATTGGGCTTCGGTATTACGAATCCAGATATTTGAATTTGATAACAGCTTCTTGTTAGCTCTGCTTCCACCAGGTGCCTTTATTGGTGTTGGTTTCTTGATTGCTTTGAAAAACATCATCGACAACCAAGCTAAAGCTAGGCAGCCCAAACAAGAAAAACCAGCCATTGAACGCGCTCGCGTTACCAATGCCTGATAAGTTACAGTAGCTTAAACCCTACTGAGTAGCTCAACCGCCCAGCAGGTAAATAGATTGACCAAGTACACATAATAATGACGCTCATAAGAGCGCGTAACCGATGATAAAGCCTGGACCATTGCGGAACTTGTTATTTTGAAACGAGTAGTTTGAAAGAACTTCGCCGGAACTCAAGCCCTAACTATTTGAAAGTAATGTCGCTATGAACAATGTAAAACGAGTAGAAATACTTGAGCGTTTAAGAGAAAACAATCCAAAGCCAGAAACTGAGCTTAACTGGCACAGCCCTTTCGAGTTGCTGATCGCCGTGCTCTTATCTGCGCAGGCAACCGATGTCAGCGTCAACAAAGCCACTGATAAGCTTTACCCCGTTGCTAATACGCCACAGGCTATTTTCGACCTAGGTGTCGATGGCCTAAAAGAGTACATCAAGACCATAGGCCTGTTTAATTCGAAAGCAGAAAACACCATCAAAACGTGTCGTATGCTGCTTGACCTACACAATGGTGAAGTACCGGAAGATCGCGCTGCATTAGAAGCCCTTCCTGGCGTTGGCCGTAAGACTGCCAACGTAGTATTGAATACCGCTTTCGGTTGGCCAACCATTGCCGTTGACACTCACATCTACCGTGTATCAAACCGCACCAAGTTAGCGATGGGTAAAACGGTCGATGATGTTGAAGCTAAGCTGCTCAAAGTCATTCCCAAAGAATTCAAACTGGATGTCCACCATTGGCTCATTCTTCATGGACGTTACACCTGTGTCGCGCGTAAACCACGCTGTGGCAGCTGTATCATTGAAGACCTATGTGAGTTCAAAGAGAAGACAGACGTCTAGGCTCTAGCTCTAAGCCCTAAGTAAGAAGCTAAGAAGCTAAGAAGCTAAGAAGCTAAGAAGCTAAGAAGCTAAGAAGCTAAGAAGCTAAGAAGCTAAGAAGCTAAGAAGCTAAGAAGCTAAACAATGCCGCATTTTCCTAGCGGCATAAAACAGAATTACAAAAACGTATACATAATTAAAGCTAGGAGCAAATCATGTCAAACGGTCGTATTTTACACACCATGCTACGCGTGGGTGATCTAGACAAGTCTATCGAGTTCTACACCAATGTAATGGGCATGCAGCTATTACGTAAGAACGAAAACAAAGAGTACGAATACACGCTGGCTTTCGTTGGCTTTGGTGATGAATCTCAAGGAGCTGTGATTGAGCTGACTCACAACTGGGGCACGACTGAATACGACCTTGGCTCAGCTTTTGGTCACGTTGCTATCGGTGTTGATGACATCTACACAACGTGTGATGCAATTAAAGCAGCAGGCGGGAACGTAACGCGTGAAGCTGGTCCGGTTAAAGGCGGCTCTACACACATCGCATTCGTTAAAGATCCTGATGGCTACATGATTGAACTTATTCAGAACAAACAAGCAAGTGCTGGTCTAGAAGGTTAATTCCTAACAAACCGCTATGAAGTTTGGCTTTGAAAATAAAAGCCTAAACCAATACCAAAAGAAGCGAGCCCTATGCTCGCTTCTTTTTTATGTTTCCACGCATGAACAATACCCTTCACTAATTATTATTAACAATCTCACCAATGAAACTTTACATGATAATGATTATCATTTAAATTAACCACCTATTGATTAGTGAGGTAATACAATGATTAGCGAATGGGAAAAACACACGTTACTTGCCGATACTGCATTGCAGCTCGACGATCCTGTACGAAGTATTCTTCACTATCAGCAAGCATTAAACTTAAGCGAAGAAATTACTGAACGCACTGATATTCAGGCTGACGAACGCCTACTGATCTCAGTGATCTCTTGTCACAATCTCGCGCAATTCTGGCGATGGGCTGGTGATACCGAATACGAGCTCAAGTATCTTCAATTGGCTTCAGAAAAAGTGCTGACACTGATCCCGCAGTGCCCTAACACTCAATGTTCCAGCTTTATCGATTCTATTGGTTGCTGTAAGAAAGCCCTTATCGATTTCATGAAACGCCATCCCAACCCTAAAATTGCCTCTATGGTTGAAAAAATCGATACCGCGACCAACTGTGAAATGATCGCTCGCTTCCGCTTGAACTAAACAAGTTACGTTTAGACAATAGCTCCAAATTTTAAAGACAAAAAAGCCCGTCATTACGACGGGCTATCTGATTTCAAAACAAGCAATTATTCTGCTTAAACCTGCGTACGACCTAAAGAGATAACAACGCGTCGGTTCTTGTCTTTACCAATTGGCGAATTGTTGTCTGCAATCGGGCGACGTTTACCATAGCCCTGAACTTGGATACGATCTTCTGGCAAGCCTAAAGATTTGAAGTACTCTCTTAACGATTCCGCTCTGCGCTCTGAAAGGTTTTGGCTAATACCTTTGCTGTCGACAGAATCGGTGTACGTTGCCACCAGCACAAGATCGATGTCTTGGTTATAGCGAACGTAATCGGCGATCTGGCTCAGCCTTTTGCGCGACGACTTGTTCAGCTGATCACTGTTACGGTCATAGTGCAAAATAGTGAAAGAGATATCTTCAAAGCTGTAAGGCAGCAGGTTAGCAACACAGTCACTGAACACATTGTATTTTTCTTGGAATAACACCGACGACAGCGACACTTCGATTCGCTGGTCGCGGCTCTGCCACTCTTGGTAACTGAATGTCGGGTAGCGCCCTTTCTCCAACTCACTCAAGATTCCCCACGCCGTTTGACCGCCAACGTAGCCATCAAATTGTTGGAAGAACTTAATGGTTGTCATGCGATCAGCACTTTCCCCCGGACGCCAAGGTGGCGGCATCGAAATCAAGCTGACATTACGCGTAGCACCCATCGGGCGACGCATTTTAAGCTCAAAGTCCAAAATGATTTTTTTACTCGCGCGAGATGAGAACTCAGCATCACCAAAATTTGGGATAGGGTGAACCAAGCGGCATTCGAGTGGCGTGTTGGCCACCATCTCCCACGTTGACTGTTGAGGAGATGCTCCGTAACGCTTTTCTTGTGCCATTACTGGTGACGACATAAGTAGCGAAAATAGCATTGAACCTGTTATGAGTTGTTTCTTCATAAAGTGGAGTATCTCTTAAGCAATTCGTTTAACAATGCAGCCAATTGCCGCATTTTTCTCTCACGTTTAAATATGCAATTATCAAGCCGCAATGGATTAGGTAATTTATGATTTATTGCCCTTCCCTAGTTTTTATCACTGCTATTATCTGCAATAATGCAGCCTTAATCACACTTATTTGGGCTAACATGACTGTAGAAAACGAAGCTCTGACCCTAAAAAAACGCTTTCGTGGCTATTTTCCAGTGGTCATCGACGTGGAAACCGCAGGGTTTAACGCTGAAACCGATGCATTATTAGAAATCTGTGCCATTACGTTAAAAATGGATGAGAACGGAGATCTGCACCCTGCATCAACGCTTCATTTTCACATTGAGCCTTTTGAAGGCGCAAATATAGAGCAGGCAGCATTAGACTTTAACGGAATTAAAGACCCGTTTAGCCCATTACGTGGTGCTGTATCGGAACAAGAAGCCCTTAAAGAAATCTACAAGCTAGTGAGAAAAGAACAAAAAGCTTCAGATTGCAGTCGCGCAATCATGGTTGCTCACAACGCTACATTCGATTTGAACTTCGTTAATGCAGCAAGTGAGCGCTGTAAGCTTAAACGCGTCCCTTTCCATCCATTTGCTACTTTTGACACTGCAGCTCTTAGTGGTCTCGCCTACGGTCAAACCGTTTTGGCTAAAGCTTGCCGCACTGCAGGGATGGAATTTGACAACAAAGAAGCACACTCTGCTTTGTATGATACGCAAAAAACCACAGAGTTATTTTGCGGCATTGTAAACAAATGGAAAGCCCTTGGTGGTTGGCCTCTTGTTGACGAAGAATAAAAAATAGAGTCGGTAAACGTTCACTCGTATTGCCTTCATAAAAAACACAACATCCCGAGAATAATATGAATCCTGTTGTAATTTCAGTTTGCATCATGCTTGTTTTAGCTTTGATGCGCGTAAACGTAGTCGTTGCTCTCACGTTCAGCGCAATTATCGGTGGCGTAGCCTCAGGTATGGGCTTGAACGACGCAGTCGCGGCTTTCGAAAGCGGATTAGGTGGCGGTGCAACTATCGCACTTAGCTACGCTATGCTTGGTACATTCGCTGTTGCTATCTCACGTTCTGGTATCACAGATCTGCTTGCTCAAAGCGTCATTAAGCGTATTCACGGTAAAGAGAACAGTGCAGCATCTAATGGTCTAAAATATGGCATCCTAGCGTCTTTGATCCTAGTGACCATGTCTTCGCAAAATGTAATCCCTGTACATATCGCCTTTATCCCAATCTTAATCCCACCTCTATTAGGCGTATTCGCAAAAATGAACCTAGACCGTCGTCTGGTTGCGTGTGTGCTGACTTTTGGTCTGATTACACCTTACATGGTGTTACCGATTGGTTTTGGTGGCATCTTCCTAAACAACATCCTGCTAAAAAACCTTCACGACAACGGTCTTGAAAACGTAGTAGCAAGCCAAGTACCAATGGCGATGTTGTTACCGGCTGCAGGCATGATCTTTGGCCTTCTTACGGCCGTGTTCTTTACTTACCGTAAGCCACGTCAATACAAAGAAACGTCTCATACTGTTGTTTCAACCGAAGTGAAAGAGATCAACAAGAAGCACATCCTAGTGGCTGCTGCTGGTATTGTTGCTGCGCTAACGGTTCAACTATCGACAGGTTCTATGATCATCGGTGCTTTGGCTGGTTTCATGGTATTCACCTTCGGTGGTGTAATCGCTTGGAAAGAGACACACGATGTCTTCACTAAAGGCGTTCACATGATGGCAATGATCGGTTTCATCATGATCGCAGCGGCAGGTTTTGCGGCAGTTATGAAGCAAACAGGTGGCGTTGAATCTCTGGTTGAAGCACTTTCAACCAGCATTGGTGACAACAAACCTCTAGCGGCACTGCTTATGCTAATCGTTGGCCTATTGGTAACAATGGGTATCGGCTCTTCGTTCTCTACGATTCCAATCCTTGCGACTATCTACGTTCCTCTAGCGGCAGCATTTGGTTTCTCACCAATGGCAACGATCGCTTTAGTAGGTACAGCTGCAGCGCTAGGTGATGCGGGCTCTCCTGCTTCTGACTCAACATTAGGTCCAACATCGGGTCTTAATGCTGATGGACAACATGAGCACGTTTGGGAAACCGTTGTACCGACATTCTTACACTACAACATCCCACTGATCGTATTCGGTTGGGTTGCGGCTATGGTTCTGTAATTGGGTTCTTTAGCTAAGAATCGATACGCAATAAACCGTAAGTAGTAAGCTGTAAGCTAATGAAAGACATTATAAAGACCGCCTCGTGCGGTCTTTTTGGTTCCTGGGATTCATTCCACTCTTCCTTCCTCTCACTCTCACTCTCACTCTCAATGAACCGGCGACGCCAAACAAAAAAGGCTTACTCTGATGAGTAAGCCTTGGAAATAATTTGCATTAATACAGACAACTCTCGCAGGATTATGCAGCGGGAGCGTTGTTCACAAGCACTTCACGAATCGACTTAAGCGTCGCTTCAGTCGATTGGTAATCTAACTCAACTTCACTAAAGATACCGTTCACTTCAAGCATTAACGTCGGGTAAGAATGTACGCCCATCGCTTCTTTAAAGCCTAACTGGTCATCTAATTCACTTTCCAATAACTTACTAGAAAGATCATTTTCAAACTGTTGTACATTCATCCCTAGCTCTTCAGCTAACTGCAAATGCGTTTCTTGGCTGTGTGGCAACATCGCACGAAGATAGTAAGCGTGTTGAATTGCTTCAAGCATCGCTTCGTAATGGTCTTGAAAACCAGCAGCGATCACGGCACGACAAGCAGGGTAAGTGCTGCGAACTGGTTGGCATTCAGTCCAAAATTCGTGGTTGAACTCAGTACCCAACTTAGCTTCAATCTGCTTCCAGATAGCTTGCAGCTTACCTTTCATCTCTTCTGACATTGGATCTTCAGAATCAGGGGCCAAACCACCGACTACGTAGTTAAACTCAATACTCGCAGGTAGCTGCTGTTTTAAGAGTTCTAATGTTGGCTTATAACCCCAGCACCAACTGCACATTGGGTCATGCACATAATGAAGTTTTACGTCCATTGTTCATTCCTTATCGAGTCTTTCAAACCATTCAAACAAAAAAGGAGCCTCATTAAGGGCCCCTTCCATTCAATATTTAAGCGCAAAGGCTTAAAGCTTACTCAGCGTCGTCGCCAGCTACTTTAGCAGCCGCTTCTTTAACGATTGGCTGAAGTTCGCCTTTTTGGAACATCTCAAGAATGATGTCACAACCACCGATCAGCTCACCGTCAACCCAAAGTTGTGGGAACGTTGGCCATTGTGCGTAAGCTGGAAGCTCTGCACGGATGTCAGGGTTTTGTAGGATATCTACGTAAGCAAATTTTTCACCACATGCCATTAGAGCTTGAGATGCTTGAGAAGAAAAACCACAGCTTGGCAGCTTAGGAGAACCTTTCATGTAAAGTAGAATGGTGTTTTCTTCAATTTGCTGTTTGATTTTATCGATAGTTTCCATTGCTTCCTCGTTAATGGATTACGGCTTTTATTGCCTTTATTCTACCCCAAACCAAAAGAATAAAAACCATATAAAAAAAGCGGTTTACGAGCTAAGCTAACAATTCACACAAAAGTGATGAATTAAGCTTTTAATAAAGTAAAAACTTGCTAAACTATATCGCAAGTCAGCAAATTGACCATGGTTGGCTGTAAAGCGAACCATGAATAATAATATCACTGGAAGCAATCGAAAGAGTTAACTCTTTCATATCAATGGAGAATTGAGCAATGGCATTTGAACTACCGGCTCTTCCTTACGCGAAAGACGCGCTAGAACCACACATCTCAGCAGAAACGCTAGATTTCCACCACGGTAAGCACCACAACACTTACGTTGTTAAGCTAAACGGTCTTATCCCAGGTACTGAGTTTGAAGGCAAAACACTAGAAGAGATCGTTAAGACTTCTACTGGTGGTGTTTTCAATAACGCTGCTCAAATCTGGAACCACACGTTCTACTGGCACTGTCTTGCTCCTAAAGCAGGCGGCGAACCAACTGGCGCTGCTGCAGAAGCTATCAACGCTGCATTCGGTTCTTTCGAAGAATTCAAAGCGAAATTCACTGATTCAGCAATCAACAACTTCGGTTCTTCTTGGACTTGGTTAGTTAAGAAAGCTGACGGTTCTCTAGACATCGTTAACACTTCTAACGCTGCTACTCCTCTAACAGAAGAAGGTGTTACTCCACTTCTAACTGTTGACCTATGGGAACACGCTTACTACATCGATTTCCGCAATGTTCGCCCTGACTACATGGCTGCATTCTGGAACCTAGTAAACTGGTCTTTCGTAGAAGAGAACCTAGCTAAGTAATTATTACTTACGCTGCGCTATTTATAGCGAGTTATCTATTGAAAGCTCATGCCTCGGCGTGAGCTTTTTTGTATCTATCGTATTCCACAAAATCTAGACCTTTCTTAGCCTATTAACCTATTAACCTATTAACCTATTAACCTATTAACCTATTAACCAGAGAGCTTACTTCTCGACCAACTCCTATCACTCTTCCCCACCCTGCATAAATTCTCTATTTGCCTGTAATTAAACACTAAAGTTTGCCGGCTCCATGCCGTTAAAGGTGTATCCAATGAGAGGCAGCATGCAAATACATACTTTAGACAAATCAGGAATCATCAACGAACTGAAGTTCGGCATCGGGATCAGCCAAGCGGTTGAGCAAGGTCGCCGTGCAGATTTCGCGTTGCTGTTGTCTATGTTTTCTAATGACGTTCGTGATTGCACGCCGATTGACACCATTGAAGTCACAGAGACAACTGAAGATCGCCTGCGTAAACACTTCGGCGTTGCAGAACCGCAGCAGCTGCGTTCGAACCAATCTTCGTATGAAATTTCAGCTCAGCAATCTAATCATTTTCATCAAGCTAGCCTTGCCAGCGCAAAACTCAGCCATTACTTGAAACCGGAAGCGCTTGCCTTCATGCCTGAAGATACAGCCGACTTACCCGAAGAGGTTTACCAAAACCTTTCTGGTCATGACCGACGTAAATTGGCAAACAAACAGGTTCCTGATTTGCCACTTGCTACGCTCTACAATGAACTATCAACTGCTCAGCGTCAGTACCAAATTCAAGCTCAAGTATAGCGGTCACTTACCTTTCCTCTTTTTCGTTCTCTATCCACTGCTATTCTTGATTAGTTCGCGCATTTCAAATCATTCACATGCGTGATATGAACCACCAGTCTTGGGTGAACATGAAATGCGAGTTGTCGATTACTACTTGAAGTTACTGCGAAATGTGAGCTGCCACTAAGTTCATAAAAACTTATCAATTGGCACGCCTTAGTTTGAACCTCTTCACACCCATTGTATGAAATTTAACCCATCCTTATCCGACATGGACGATTTATTTAGGTGCTGGGATGGAAATAAAAAGCTCAATCATATTGGTGACATCTGCAGGCTCGCGACTCGGAGGGACGATTGCGAACCACTTTGTTAACCTTGGAGCCACAGTCATCCTTTGTGATAAAGACACGGAAGCACTTCAAGCGACCTATTTACAATGTGCTCGTTTTTCTGACTCGGTTTACCACTACACGCTCAAAAGTAATGACAACCAAGCAATTCTCAGTGTGTTTGATTTTATTCAAACCACCTTCAACACTACGCCCGATGTACTGGTCAATAATTGGATAAGCTCTCCGATGCCAAGCCTAATTGGCGATCAGCCTGTCAGTAGCTTTATCAATGATCTTTCTTCTATGGCTACGACTCTTTTCGCATTTGGGCAAATCAGTGCCGAGAGATTACGAGAGGAGGATAAAGAAGGCGTTATTGTGAATGTGATCTCTCACGATGATTTCCATGACGTGTCCGGCTTAGAGAGTGCGAATTCAATGATCACTGGCTTTACCCATAGCTGGGCCAAAGAACTGACTCCATTTGGTATTCGAGTCGGCGGTGTTGTCCCTGCAGTCCATAACTCCGATGGCAAACTCAACCGATGCCACTGGGCTCAGTTGCAAGATGAACTGACCAGAACAACGGAATACATCGTCTCTAATGATTACTTTAGTGGGCGAGTGGTAGCTGCTGAGGTTTAGTTCTTCCCCGATGCCAAGCACATTTGAGCCATTCATTTCTAATCGAGTGACGTAAGTCTAGCCTTTCAAGCCGCGTAGAGCAGGCAGTAAACATAAAAAAAGCCCCAGTCTCTCGACTAGGGCTTTGATCTTTTCCCGATAGATAAGGTTCGTGCTAGCGAAAACTTATCTCAAAACTAATGCTTACTTATTATGCGTTAGCTTTTTCTTTTTTAGCTTTTGCCGCTTTCGCGTCAGCTGGCTTTTGGTCAGCTTTCTTAAGAATCACTGTAGTGCCTTCGAAAGTTTCACCTTCAACGTAAGGAGTACCGAAGTAAGACGTTGTTAGTACTTCTTTTAGCTCAGTGATTAGTGGGTAACGTGGGTTAGCACCTGTACACTGGTCATCGAACGCTTCAACAGCTAGCTCGTCTAGTTTCGCGATAAAGTCAGACTCGTTAACACCCGCAGCTTGGATTGATAGTGGGATGTCTAGGTCGTTCTTAAGCTCTTCTAACCAAGTTAGTAGACGTTCAATCTTCTGAGCAGTACGGTCACCAGCTTGGCTTAGGCCTAGGTGGTCAGCAACTTCAGCGTAACGACGACGTGCTTGTGGGCGGTCGTACTGAGAGAATGCAGTTTGCTTAGTTGGGTTATCGTTCGCGTTGTAACGTACAACGTTTGAGATAAGTAGTGCGTTAGCAAGACCGTGTGGTAGGTGGAACTCAGCACCAATTTTGTGAGCCATTGAGTGACACACACCTAGGAATGCGTTCGCAAAGGCAATACCAGCAATCGTTGCAGCGTTGTGTACTTTCTCACGAGCGATTGGGTCTGCTGAACCGTTTTTGTAGCTTGATGGTAGGTATTCTTTAAGCATCTTAAGAGCTTGTAGAGCTTGACCATCAGAGTATTCGTTCGCAAGAACTGATACGTATGCTTCAAGAGCGTGAGTTACGGCATCGTAACCACCGAACGCTGTTAGAGACTTAGGCATGTTCATTACTAGGTTAGCATCAACAACAGCCATGTTTGGCGTGATTTCGTAATCCGCTAGTGGGTATTTAGCACCAGTCTTGTCGTCAGTAACAACGGCGAAAGGCGTAACTTCTGAACCCGTACCTGAAGTTGTAGTGATACATACAAGCTCAGCTTTTTTACCCATTTTAGGGAACTTGTAGATACGTTTACGGATATCCATAAAGCGCATTGCAAGTTCTTCAAAGTGAGTTTCTGGGTGCTCGTACATAACCCACATGATCTTAGCAGCATCCATTGGAGAACCGCCACCTAGAGCAAGGATTACGTCAGGTTGGAAGCTCTTCATTGCTTCAGCGCCTTTCTCAACAACAGACAATGTTGGATCCGCTTCTACATCGAAGAATACTTGAACTTCAATACCCTGTGCTTTCAGGATTTGTACTACGTCGTCTGCGTAACCGTTGTTGAACAAGAAACGGTCAGTTACTAGGAATGCTCGTTTCTTACCTTCTAGGTCGCTCATTGCGATTGGAAGGCTGCCACGACGGAAGTAGATAGACTTA
This sequence comes from Vibrio sp. QJM3NY_26, assembly GCF_057786005.1. Classification (NCBI taxonomy): domain Bacteria; kingdom Pseudomonadati; phylum Pseudomonadota; class Gammaproteobacteria; order Vibrionales; family Vibrionaceae; genus Vibrio; species Vibrio sp. QJM3NY_26. Next base: position 2,424,211 of record NZ_CM173515.1, read on the forward strand.
GGTAGTTTGTGCCACAACATATTTTCAGCTCGCTTCGCTACAGTTTTCTTGTTGATAAGGTGCTTAGGACCTACGTTCTCAGAGATAGAGTTACCACCCCATGAACCACAACCAAGAGTTAGAGAAGGTGCAACGTTGAAGTTGTACAGGTCACCGATACCACCGTGAGTAGTAGGGATGTTGATTAGGATACGAGCCGTCTTCATCTTGTCACCGAAGTAACGAATACGATCTGCGTTTACGTCTTGGTTAGTGTAAAGACCAGACGTGTGACCGATACCGCCGATTTCAACCATCGTTACCGCTTGAGCAACAGCGTCTTCGAAATCGTCTGCGCGGAATAGACCTAGAGTTGGAGACAGTTTCTCGTGAGCGAACTCGTCATCGTAAGAAACTTTACCAAGACCTTCACCTACAAGAACTTTAGTATCAGCAGGAACTTTAACACCCGCCATTTCAGCGATTGCTGGAGCAGGTTGACCTACGATTTTAGCGTTTAGGTTGCCGTCGATAAGAAGAACTTTACGTACTTTATCTGCGTCAGTTTTAGATAGAACGTGAGCTTTGTGAGAAGCAAAACGCTCTTTAACTTCGTCATATACTTCGCTAACTACGATTGCAGCTTGCTCAGAAGCACATACTACGCCGTTATCGAATGTTTTAGACATAAGAATAGATGCTACAGCACGTTTGATGTCAGCTGTTTCATCGATAACAACAGGAACGTTACCAGCGCCAACACCGATAGCAGGCTTACCAGAAGAGTATGCTGCTTTAACCATGCCTGGACCACCAGTAGCTAGGATAAGCGCGATACCGTCGTGCTTCATAAGCGCGTTAGAAAGCTCTACAGATGGTTGGTCGATCCAACCGATGATGTCTTTTGGTGCGCCCGCTTTAACAGCCGCATCTAAAACAAGTTTAGCAGCGTCGTTAGTAGAGTTCTTTGCACGTGGGTGTGGCGAGAAGATGATGCCGTTACGTGTCTTAAGAGAGATTAGAGATTTGAAGATTGCTGTAGAAGTTGGGTTCGTTGTTGGAACGATACCACAGATGATACCTACAGGCTCAGCGATAGTCATTGTGCCTAGGCTGTCATCTTCTTCTAAGATACCACATGTTTTTTCGTCTTTGTATTTGTTGTAGATAAATTCAGATGCAAAGTGGTTTTTGATAACCTTATCTTCAACAATACCCATTCCAGATTCAGCAACTGCTTGTTGTGCAAGTGGGATACGAGCGTGGTTAGCAGCAAGAGAAGCTGCACGGAAGATTGCGTCTACTTTCTCTTGAGAGAATGTTGCAAACTCTTCTTGTGCTGCTTTAACGCGAGCTACTAGAGCATCAAGTTCCGCTAAGTTAGTTACAGGCATGGTGGATCTCCTAAAATAATAAATATTAAAAACTTTTTATTAAATTCGCTGCTTGCCTTTAACCTTAAACATCAGCGTTCTTAGTAAATTGCTTTCAGGACTGAGTATATTATTTCACTGTGTGAAAAAAATTGACCCAGATCAGTTACCCAAAAAGAATTAACCAGAAAGTAGTAAGACAATCGCAAAAATTAACTTAAGAGCATGATTTACATAGATTTAAATCACACTTTCCGTTAGCGCAAAAAACAAGCAAACAGACAACTTTTTTCTACATAGCGTCATAAACTGTAAAAAAGTTTCATTTTTAGTCCATTAAATTACATGTATACAGCTATATTCGTGCTACTGAGAGTATATCCATACCGTTGCAGCGGCTAGATTCTGACATAATTTTTATTAAATTCGTGCGATGGTTAACAGTTACTCAATAACAAGTTACAAAATGAAACACTAACAACTAGCTTTCAACAAGGCGAATACAAAAGTGAGATTCAATTAGTTTTTCTAAAAAAAATCCCCTATTTCAGGTTAGTTTTTTTCATTCGTGCAAATTGAGTTTGTCCCTTACATTACGCGCTCTGACTATTCACAGATCAACACTTCAACTTTAAGTACGCTAACTGGAGACCGCTCTCATGCAAGGCTTAGAACTCGCAATTTTTATGCAATTCTTCCTTGGGCTTGTTGCTGCCGTAAACCCTATCGGCATCATGCCTGTTTTTGTTTCTCTTACTGCTCATATGCCGCCAGAAGAGAGGAACAGGACAGCCTTACAAGCAAACATAGCTGTTGCCGTTATCCTGATTGTGTCGCTTGTTGCGGGGCAAATGCTGCTTGATATGTTTAGCATCTCGCTAGATTCATTTCGTGTTGCAGGTGGTTTGCTATTGCTGAGCATCGCATTTTCGATGATGAGCGGTAAGCTCGGTGAAGATAAACAGAACAAACAAGAGAAATCTGAATACATCAGCAAAGAACAAATCGGTGTTGTTCCACTGGCTATGCCGCTAATGGCAGGCCCGGGTGCAATCAGCTCGACCATTGTTTATGGTTCTCGCTATCCTGCAGCCATTGATACCGTAGGAATCGGCATTAGTATCATCGCGTTTGCAACGTGCTCTTGGCTTCTGTTCCGTTCAGCGCCGGTTATCGTTCGCTTTTTAGGTCAAACCGGTATCAACGTTATCACTCGTATCATGGGCTTGATTCTTGGTGCATTGGGCATCGAGTTCATCGCTAATGGTCTACGTAACCTGTTCCCAGGTTTGGCATAACATTTAACGGTATTTCAGTTGCTCTAAAAAGGGCAACCACTACTGAACGATAGATGAGGCGAGTAAAGCAATTGGGCTTTCACTCGCCTCGTTATTATGAAGCTTGTATAATGATTGTTAATGCATTTAACAGAAGATGAATCTTTCCTTATGTCACGCAAGCCACTCAAGCATCATTTGTACGTCATTATCTTTGGTACTCACACGCCAGCCGGACGTGCATTTGATATCTCTCTGATCGTTGCAATCTTGGCTTCGCTGTTGGTTCTGATCTTAGAGTCCATCCCTAATGTGATGACCGAATGGTCACAGCAGCTGCGTTATATCGAATACACCTTTACAGCCCTCTTCACTCTTGAGTATTTATTAAGGCTCTATTGCTCTCCGAAACCAAAATCTTATGCCACCAGCTTTTATGGTGTCGTTGACCTATTGGCGATTCTTCCAACCTATCTGGCGATCATCTTCCCTGGCGCTTCATTTATGGGGGTGGTGAGACTGCTGCGTGTGATGCGTATCTTCCGAATCCTAAAACTGGTTCGCTACCTGCAAGATTCCAATATCTTGTTGCGCTCACTATTGATGGCACGACGAAAGATACTGATCTTCTTCAGTACAGTGGGTATTTTGGTCGTTATCTTCGGCGCTCTGATCTTTGTTATTGAAGGACCAGAAAACGGCTTCACCAGTATTCCCCACAGTATTTATTGGGCAATCGTAACCATCACCACGGTTGGCTACGGTGACATGATCCCTCAAACCGCGTTAGGTAAAGCGATCGCTTCGCTTACCATGCTATTGGGTTACTCTATCCTAGCCGTCCCAACGGGTATCATTACCGCAGAACTCAGTAATGAAATGAACTCACACAAAGAGTTGGTTAAGTGCCCGAACTGCAACCGCGCTGGCCATGATTCGGATGCCATGTATTGCAAACACTGTGCGAGTGAATTGGCAGACCCAGACAAGCGTGTCGTCACCGACGAGAAATAAAAGCAGACACGAGATTCGAGTAGCGAGATGCGAAGAGATTTAAGGACAGTTTCGAGGGCCGAATCACGAGATATCAATAAACTAAAAAGGGTTGACGTTTATCGTCAACCCTTTCGGTTTATCAGCTAATAGAATTTAAGCAATCTTGCCTATTACGCTTTCTCAGCAAGGATAATGCGCAAAGTACGACGTAGTGGTTCTGCAGCACCCCAAAGTAATTGGTCACCGACAGTGAACGCGTTCAGGAAGTCGTTACCCATAGACATCTTACGCAGACGACCTACTGGTACAGACATAGTACCTGTTACTTTCGCTGGTGTTAGCTCCTGTGCCGTGATGTCACGGTCATTAGGAACCACTTTAACCCAATCATTGTGCGTCGCTATGATCTCTTCGATCTCGTCCATTGGCACGTCTTGCTTAAGCTTGATTGTTAGTGCTTGAGCATGACAACGCATTGCACCGATTCGTACACAAGTACCATCAATCGGGATTGGCTGACCATCTAGGCCAAGAATCTTGTTCGCTTCAACACCTGCTTTCCATTCTTCTTTGCTTTGACCATTTTCACGCTTCACATCGATCCAAGGGATTAGTGAGCCCGCAAGCGGAGCACCAAATTGGTCTGTTGGGAATGAAGATGAACGAATGGTATCAGCGACTTTTTTATCAATATCAAGGATGGAACTTGAAGGGTTTGCTAGCTCTGAACTTACGCTATCGTTGATCACACCCATTTGTGAGATCAGTTCACGCATGTTCTTAGCACCGGCACCAGAAGCCGCTTGGTAAGTCATGGCACTCATCCACTCGACCATACCTTTCTCGTAAAGGCCACCCAAAGCCATAAGCATTAAGCTCACAGTACAGTTACCACCAACGAAAGTGTTAGTACCGCCGTGAATGCCTTGCTGGATTTGAGCCAAGTTAACAGGATCAAGAGTGATGATTGAATCAGCGTCCATACGTAAGGTAGAAGCCGCATCAATCCAGTAACCTTTCCAACCTGCTTGACGCAATGCTGGGTATACTTTTGATGTGTAATCGCCGCCTTGACAGGTAATCACAGCATCAAGCTGTTTTAGGCTATCAATATCAAAAGCGTCTTGAAGTAGACCCGCATCTTTACCACCTAGAACAGGGGCAGGAATACCAATCTGAGATGTGCTGTAATAAACAGGCTCAATCAAGTCGAAGTCTTTCTCTTCAACCATACGTTGCATTAGTACAGAACCAACCATACCGCGCCAACCAACTAGACCTACTCTCATCGCTCACTCTCCATGTATAAATTAAAAATTGCTCTCCCCCATCTATAAGTTTTTCAGAAACAGAACTCAAGCGCTTTTTGTCAAAAAGTGTAACTTTTTCGTTTCTTTTAAGTGAACGTAATGAATCGTGCAGTTATCTCTGTATCGACATTCAATGTCTGGACCATTGTTAAAGCACCCATTATCGTCAAATTCAAACATTTACATCGCCAAAACCGCTTGAATCGACACCCATCACAAACAGTAAATCCCTCTTTCAAACCAAGGTTAATCAGAATTATATTTTACAAAACGAAAACAACGTGCGACAAACTTCAACATGTAACAATCATGAATTTAACAAAATTTCAGATTATGAAACCACAATTGATTGAGTTAACAGTCAAATATCACAACTTGGGCGTATTTTTTCGATATAATAAACTAATTACTGTAGTGTCCGTTTTGCACCACACACTATAACGAAGCACTATAAATGCTCGAATTAACAAGAGGCTTTTATGAAGCAGAGTAAAACTCGCCTACCGAACCTATTACAGGTATTCATCGCGTTAGGACTATTTCTATCCCTTGCTTTTTCCTTTACAGCAAAGCTTGACCTTCCAATTCAACTTGCCTTGTATATTGGTTGGTTCATTATCATGGTTCTTGGTATTCGTCTTGGCCACGAATACAAAGACTTAGAAAAAGCAGCACTCAAAGGAATATCCAATGGCTTAGGCGCGGTTTTAATACTTTTAGCCGTTGGCGCTCTTGTTGGTACTTGGATCTCAGGCGGGATCGTACCTACTATCATTTACTATGGTCTGAAAGCTATCCACCCTTCTATCTTCCTTTTAGCGACCATGATCATCTGTTCTCTAACCGCATTGGCGACCGGTACGTCTTGGGGTGCTGCGGGTACTGCAGGCATCGCGATGATGGGTATTGGCCAAGGCTTAGGTGTTCCAGCACCAATTACAGCGGGTGCGGTGCTATCAGGCTGTTACTTCGGTGACAAGATGTCTCCACTTTCTGATTCAGTGATTCTGGCTTCTTCAATGTCTGGTGTCGAAGTGGTTGAACACATCAAAGGCATGCTGCCTGTTGCGCTAATCAGCTACATTATTACTGGAATCATGTTTACTGCGTTTGGTTTCCACTACGCTGGTAATGTTGACATGAGCCAAGTAGATTCTGTCATCAAAGCAATGGAAGTTCAGTTCTACATCACGCCTTACTCATTCGTTCCTGTACTTATCGTGCTTGGCCTGTTGGCTTTCCGTATGCCTTCATTCCCAGTAATCAGCTTTGGTTCTCTGCTTGGTATTATCTGGGCAGTCATGATCCAAGAGATCGATTTCCTAACGGCATTCAACACTGCTTGGGCACCGTTCTCTATCTCATCTGGCGTAGAGTTTATTGATTCGATTCTTAACCGTGGCGGCATGTCTTCAATGCTTGGTTCGGTTGCGGTTATCGTATTTGGTCTAGGTTTTGGTGGCTTACTGGATAAAGTGGGCGTACTAGAGACAATTGCTAAAGTGTTCGAGCGCCGTGTAAACAGCGCAGGTTCTCTAGCTACGAGCACAATTGGTACGGCTTTCATGGGTAACGTGTTCGGTTCTGCGATGTACGTATCGTTAATCCTTACGCCAAAAATCTGTGCGAAGAACTACGACCGCTTGGGCTACAAACGTAAGAACCTATCTCGTAATGCTGAGTTTGGTGGCACGTTAACGTCAGGTATGGTTCCTTGGAGTGATAACGGTATCTACATGGCGAGTATTCTAGGCGTTGCAACGCTATCTTACGCACCGTTCATGTGGCTAAGCTTCATCTGTATCATCGTGACTATCGTTACCTCTTACATGGGTTGGTTCGTTGATAAGTGTGAACCAACAGCACCAGCCGTTGAAACTGAAGAAGCGGCAGAGCTTACTAAGCAGCAAGCATAAGTTAATGCCTCAGAGTTTTAGAAAGTAAGCACAAAAACGTTAATGATATAAATGCAAAAAGAGCGCCCTAGAGCGCTCTTTTTTAATCTACTGGTTCATCTATTTATCTATTTATGGTTCGCTTACCCAGCCAGTAACCGATGCCTAACGGTGCAAAGAACACCACTAAGATAAACAGGATGAAGTAGATAATCACACCTTTGATTAACTCCATCAGTTTATCAATAGCAAGTACCACCACCTCTTGAGATACGCGGTCAAGGTCTTGCGTAAACAACTCCCTCTCTGAAGTCACGATACCTGCAATCTCAATGCGCTCTTTCGCAATCATCTCTACCAGAGCTTCTCTTTCACGTGTCACCATTTTTTCTAACGCCACACGCTCTTCAGTGAGCATCGCTAATTTCTGGTCGGTTTTATCGCTAAGGTCATTGAGCAATGGCTGCATTTCTGTCGACATAATAGAAGCCAGTGTTTGCATGTACTCAGGGTTGTTCTCGATGAAGTCTTGCATGCTTGCTGACGTTTGACGAAGACTTTCTAATGTCATAGACAGGTCTTCACCCGTTAGCGAGCTGTTTAAAGCAACCAGCTCCGCTTTCCAAGACATTAGTTTAGGCGTCTGGTCAGCCATCAAACTTAAACGATCGGATGCGTCACTCATTGCTTCTGGCATGGTGCCTAAGCTCTGGACAATTTGCGACTCGTCTTTACCTAGATAGTTCAGCCATTCACGGTAAGCGGGGGTGATTCTGAATGTGAGGTCTTTAAATGGGTGGCTAGCAGCAAACTGCGCAACGAACACTTTGCTGTTCTTGAAATCACTCGAGCTCAATACACCCTTTGCCAGTTTTTCTGCTTCTTGATCAAAAAAACGAGCAGTCTCTACCGCATGATCCGTCGCGAACAGATTCGCACCATCGCCTTGGCGATAAAACTGATTCATTTGGACAGTGAACACCCACGAGTCGATTAAGGCAGACATCGGTGAAGTTTGATAAGCCGCTTGTTGTAAGCCCTGCTCCGCATGGATCTTCCAAAGCAAGACATAAGATTGATGTAAGGTGTCATCAGCAGGGTAAGATTGAGCAATGAGATCGGCAGAGTCTTCTACTCGCATAAAAAACATCTTGGCGTATTCACGCGTCATGATTCGAGCATTCAGCTCTTGTTGAGTGAGAGGCGTCGTCTGAGTATCTAACTTAACTTCTAATAGAGAACAACCACTTAGCGCAATACTAAGCACCAACACCATCCAACGTCGACTCGAAAATCGTAACATGTAAACCTCTGACAAAGACTAAGGGCGCGGATTGTATGAGCACTTCGTCAGAGTATTGTCAAAATTCCTACAAAAGTTAACGCTGCTTATCTAAATATTCAAACGCAGCATCTATAGAGGCTTTTATTGCCGCCTCTAGTTCTTCTAAATCGTGTTCACTGATCGCTCTCGACTGTTTCATTGTCATTTCAATAGTTGCTGCAATGATCGCTAATCGAGACGCTTTGATACTGCCTGCCACACCTTTTAAGCTATGTACAATACGAGCAGCAGAGGTTTCATCTTTAGTGAGAAGAGATTTGAACTTCGTGTAATCATCAGCGTGATCTTGTACAAAGACGCCAAGTAGCAATTCGACAGACTCAGCATCACCATCAAGCGTTTCTAGCATGTCTTCAATATCAATCGCAGGCTTTGAATCAGTGACACTTGCAATGTGTTTCTCTGCCACTGGAGCTTCCTCTGTGTTCTGCTGAACAATTTCCTGGCTTGCTACGTTAATGCCCTCTTGAGCTTGAAGGTCGGAATGTTTGCTCGTTGGCGTAATCTTCAATACGGAAGGGTCATTAGTTGGTTGTCTCACCGCAGAGAGAGCATTTTCCTTACTTGAATCGGCTACTGGTTCAGGACTCAGTTCTTTGTCTGTTTGTTGAATCAATTTTCTCGATCTAACGCCCCACAACACTAATGTGATCATCGTTACCAAGCTTAAACCTAGCATCACTAACAATAGGTTAAACTGACGGTCATGGAACTCAGCTTCAAGTTTAATGATCTGTTCATTCACCGAGTTTTTCTTGATTTTATCGACTAAATAATTGAGCTGAGCGTAATCACTCAACAACGCTGAGGCATCAGCCAATAACTGTTGCAGTGCGTCTTGCTCTTCAGTTTTTAATGAATATGATTTTTCTAGAATGGAATCAAACGCACGATAAGTCGCTGACGAGCTTTGATTGTCAGAATACATCGCTTCAAAGACAACAACGCCGAATTCATTGAGTAGCGGTTTTAGTTTAGGGGAAAGCTCTTTATCAGCGCGCAGTATCTTAATATTGTCAACGATGTCTTGAACCTGGCTTTCTATCGGGATGAACTCATCAAACTTTTCTAGGAACTGATCGGCTACGTAAAGCAGTTGATTCGCATCAGGACGAAACAAGGCGTGTTGAAAATCAGATTCAATCTGCAGTCGGATCGAATAAACCAACTGAGCATCAAGTGCTAACTCATTGATACGAGAGACTCGCAGCGGCTCAGAGAAATAAAGCGATTGCCTCAATTCATTGACGCGAATACCGAGTTCTTCAATTTGAGCAAGAGAATTGGTGTAGGAACGGCTTAGATTAAGGAGAGCCAATGAAGGAAGTAGCCACAGAGCCAAGAGCACAACCAAGAAAGTGGCCGGTTTTTTAAAGCGTTTGGGCTTTGCTACTGATTGTTCCATCTATATTCCTTGTGCGTGTTAACTTGAAGCCATGACACTTGCTAAAAGACTAAGCACAAAACAAGCGACAACATCTTGCTGCCGCTTTTACTCATTAACTTCGGACTATGACTTATTGCGAGTCAGTTGGTCACGTAAGTTCGGTGGAGTGCCTTTAATCGTTAGCGTGTCTGTCTCCGGATCGTAAAAGATACGTTCGCCTAGAAGCAGACTATCAAAACTAACATTCAAACCGCCACCAGCACCAACAAATTTTGTTAGTTTACGCATAGTTGCGCGATCAGCGGGGAAACTGTCTTCTAACTCGTAGCCTTGCTCACTAGTATAGTCAAAGAAGCTTGTACCATCAGTGCTTGCTGGCAGTTCTCCAGAAAGTTCACGAACTTGAACTTCATCGCCCGCTTTTAGCTGTTCGTTACAGTAATCCGCAACCTGCTTTTTATAGCTGATCGCTTCTTCTTTTTCTAACTTAGAGTCTGAAACGAAATCTTCTACCGCTTGCATCAGTACTTGGTTTTGCTGTTTCGCATCCAAACCGACTTCAGCTTGTAAGAAATCTAAGAAGAAATCCGCGACTTTACGGCCAACACGTCCTTTAATGTAAGTTAAGTAACGGTTTGACTCTTTGTCTGTGTCGTATGTTGAAAGGTCAAGGCGCGCCACAATATCCATCTTTGAGATATCAAGGTAATCAGTCGCACTGATGTCTAACCCTTCAGTCACTTTCAAACTTTGATTCGAAGGCAGTAAACCGATGAAAAGGTAGTCTGTCGCCAGTGATTGGTATTCAGCGAGTACCAAAGTGCCTTCGTCAGCAAATGGGTATTTCGATAACTCATCTTTTAGACGTAGCGCACTTTTTTGAGAGAAATCATAGAAACTTTGCTCTCCCGCTCGAAATTCATGCAACGACTGCTGGAATTCGCTGTCGGATTTGAAAGAACCAAACCCTTTACCTGCTTTTGAATTAAAAACACGGTGAAGTTCAGCAACTAGGCTTTCAGATGAAGCATCGTTCTCTAGAGATTCAGCACGATAGTTAACAATCAGTTCATCCTGATCGTTCTTGCTCAGCTGGTGTAAAATTACGTTGGAAAGGTGAAGGCTCATAGTGAAAATATTACCGTTCAGGTTTCAGTTGTCGTGCATAGTAGGTTATCATAAGCCGCTTTTACTATCATTATTAGAGTCCTTATGCCGATTATATCTAAATACACAGATGATCAAGTTGAAAAAATCCTAGCTGAAGTAGGTGCTGTACTCACTAAGCACAAAGCTTCACCAGAACTTTCACTGATGATCGCTGGAAATATCGCAACCAATGTCTTAAATCAGAATGTTGCTGCTTCACAACGCAAAGGAATTGCTGAAAAATTTGCCGAAGCTTTAATCTCTTCTCTTGAAGATAAAAAGTCTCACTAAATTTGATTGACGGATAAAAGAATTATAAATGGTAGACAGCGCAAACTCATATAGCGATCGCGTATCTCGACTTGTTGGTTGGGGTCACTGGTTTGCATTTTTCAACATCATTGCTGCGATGTTGATTGGTACTCGTTATATTACTCAATCTGCTTGGCCAGAAACCCTATTGGGTCAATTTTATTTGGCTGCATCTTGGGTTGGTCATTTCGGGTTTTTAGTATTCGCGCTTTATCTATTAGTGCTGTTTCCGCTCACTTTTATTCTTCCGTCGAGGAAGTTATTACGTTTGGTTGCCGTTTGCTTTGCAACCATAGGTCTAACTGTCCTACTGATTGATACCCAAACGTATCAAAATATAAACCTCCACCTGACACCTGTCGTGTGGGAGGTTTTATTCAGTGGAGAGGAGTCTGCATTCACATCTGATTTGCAACACCTCTTCATTGTTATGCCACTTATCTTCTTATTACAGCTAGGTCTGTCTGAGTGGGTTTGGCGTAAGCAACGTAAACTGTCTCATAAACACATTGGCCGTCCGATTACTGCCGTCTTCTTCTTGTGTTTCATCAGCAGCCACTTGACTTACATGTGGGCTGATGCGTATTTCTACAACCCAATTACTAGCCAGAAAGCGAACTTCCCACTGTCATACCCAATGACAGCGAAAAGCTTTATGGAAAAACATGGCCTATTAGACCGTGAAGAATATTTACAGCGTTTAGAAGCCAACAAAGAGAACGTAAACTTAGTTAGCTACCCGCTCGAAAAAATTCAATACAACCGCCGCAGTGATGATCTTAATATCCTGATGGTGAGTGTAAACAACCTTCGCTCTGATGCACTTAATGCCACAGCGATGCCAAACAGCTCTACCTACGCACAACAATCGATCAACTTCACCAATCACTACAGTTCAAGTAACGACATGTTTGGTATCTTCGGTTTGTTCTATGGCCTTCCAAGCAGCTACGCAAGCAGCATCGAAGCTCAGGGTTCAAGTGCAGTACTGTTGGACGTTTTAGATAATCACAATTATAAGTTTGCGGCTTTCAGTGGCGACAACTTTGACGATGCACTTTACTCGGAAATCATCTTCCGAGGCCGTGATGTTATACCAGAGCAAGCAACTTATGATGACAAAAGCGCGATACAAGCTTGGTCTAACTGGATTCAATCACCACAAGCTAAACGTCCTTGGTTTAACTTCATTGAGCTGACCACGCTGGATAACTTCTCTAGCTACGATTCGAGTTCAGAGTCAGATTCAACGTTAACGACAGCAGAACGTTTTGCTGCAGACTATCAAAAGTCTGCTCAAGCAGCCGATGCTCAGCTAGCAACAATCTACGCTGAACTGGAACGCTTAGAGCTAACCGACAACACGGTGGTTATCATTACCTCTAATCACGGTAGCGAGTTTAACGAAACTAAGACCAACAGCTGGGGCGCAAACTCCAACTACAGTCGTTATCAGTTACAAGTGCCACTGTTTATCAGCTGGCCTGGTAAGTCTGCTTCTGAATACACTCACCGTTCTAGTCATTTAGACGTGTCCGTAACGTTGATGCAAGAGCTATTGGGCGTATCTTCAAACCCAACAGATTTCAGTAGCGGTCGCAGCCTGTTTAATGAGCGTAAAAGAAAGTGGATTCTCGCGGGTGACTCACGTGAACTTGCCCTTGTTACCGAGCAGCAAACCACTGTGTTAGATAAATTTGGTAACTACAAGTTGTATGACCAAAACTACAAACGCCTAAAAGATGTAAGCCCTCGCTTACCAGTATTAATGCAAGGCCTGACTGAGCTACAGCGTTTCTACACAAAAAATGATTAAATAGTCATCAAACAGAAAAGGGAAGCTAATGGCTTCCCTTTTTTATTGCAGCTAATGACTAGAAAACAAGCAACCAAACAAGATTATGATAATTAAGGGTTTACAAGGCACTCTCCCCCTTATATTATGCACGCCAATGGAGGGATGGCTGAGTGGTCGAAAGCACCGGTCTTGAAAACCGGCAACCGTTAATAGCGGTTCTAGGGTTCAAATCCCTATCCCTCCACCACATTAAAGAAAGCCGCTGAGAAATCAGCGGCTTTTTTGCATCTAGCGTAAATCGAATCTAAAGTTTAATATTCAACTATTCCCCCAAAGACAGATTGTTTGGTTACTTAATTGAAATCATTCTGAACGTTTAAAGCCCAGCTATGACTCTATAGCTGTTTGAATATCACTAGCTAGCTCAATTTATATTCTCTCCGCACTCCAGTCATCGATACATACCTTAGACCAAACTTATCTGCACAGCGCGTTCATTCAATATGACTAGACTGGTGGTGCATGCCAATTGGGTACAGTTACTCGCTAGAGAGTCAGAATTCACTGCAGGCTCGAATAGTGTTTAGGCTTGTTTCAGGCACTCATCATAAATCCATAAAAATAAAAAAATCCAGAGGCTTCATCTAAGTCTCTGGATTTCTAAATTTGGCTTGAGCGCTACTTTAATTAAGCGTTTTCTTGCTTAGTCTCTTGCTGCTCTGCTTGTTTCTTTTGTTCAGCTTCATTTGCTTTTTCTTCGTGGTTTGAACCACCACATCCGCCACAACAGCTCATAATCATACTCTCTTTGATTGTGTTTAAGTCATTCACTGCAGACATAGTATTAAAGATGCATTTTAAATGCAACTTTAAAGTCATCAATATTGAACATTCGCAACTTGTAGTAATTTAAGCTTTTGGTTTTATTAAAATTGGTAAGTACAACACAACGAAACAACTGTACGCGACAACCCACAGAGCACTGGATAAGGTAATGATATAAACAATATTATGGGTAAAGTACCCGCCAAACACTCGTACAAAAAAGGCAAAAACAATGGCGATTAACGCCGCAGTCATTATTTTACCAATCGCGATAGTTCGACCGGTATGTCCTAGAGAGACACGTGAGATCATTGATAAGATCATCACTCCCATTCCACCAACGGTTAAGGCATGAATCGCTTGTGATTGCGTGACCAATGGTGAAATGATCGAAACGCCATACAAGACCAATCCTAACGAAATGGCCCAGTAGCTTAAGTGTAAAGACCACACGAGAGGAGTCTTAAAAGCAACCCATATTTTCCACCTTACTGCCCTAATCGCATTTGCCAAGCCACTGGCAATAAACACGAAAGCAACGAGACTTTGTGGAACTGGAAGTATCTGAAAGCTCAACACAACGGCGAAAATCGTGCTCACGATGCTCAGCTTTTCAAGCCATGGTAATGCAGGGGTTCGTGGTGTCTGTGTGCCATTAGCGGTAAACATAGGAAAAACTCGTCCACCCATAATGCACATGACTAGAGTCACCAACAGCACCATGCTTGTGCTAGCTTGTGACATTAAGAGTGGCTGCTGAAATAGAACACCATAGTGCATCGCAGCATTGGCAAAGGTCATAAGCAGCAGAATAGGAATGAACAACAGATTTCGCCAAAGCTTCACACTGACAATATTGTGGGCAAGATAAATTACAGCGATCGGTAAAAACAGTAAATCGAGTACAGCCACCAGCCAAGGGCTTAGAACCTCAGGTAGGAACATGGCTATTCTCGCACACAACCATAGAGCCAGAAGTATCATTAACCCACGTCCGTTAATACTGCGGACACCCGTCCAATTTTGTACGGCCGTCAGCAAAAAACCAACCACAACAGTGGCTGCAAAACCAAACAACATTTCATGAATATGCCACCACATTGCACCGCCATAAACATTTAAGGTTGCGCTGCCATTCCAAAAAGCAGCCCAACCAACTAATGCTGCAATACTAAAAAGTGATGCAAACAAAAAAAACGGTCGAAACGCGAGTTCGAAAAATGCCGTCATTGAAACGCCATTGTTGGGGTTTTGATTTAAATTTTTCATCATCGTAAACCTAGTGAGTAAACAAAACTTGCTTACTTTAAATAACTTCAACCGCCAAGAGTTGCCCTAGCTTGTAGCTGTGTCCTTCGCCAAGGAGATCTTGTAAGCTATAAGCGTCTAAGCTTTTGTAAAAACACTCTTGAGCTTCAGCAAAGATAGTTTTCAATTGGCAATTTGGTGTAATGACACAGCTATTATCCTCGCCAAAACATTCAACCAAGTTACGTTTGTCTTCTAACTCTCGAACTAACGTACCTATGTTGATCTGACTTGGATGGCAACTGAGTTTCAAACCACCATTTTTTCCTCTTGTGGCGATCAGATGTCCTTTGAGGTTGAGTTGCTGAACGATCTTCATTAAATGGTTTTTAGAAATACCATAACTGTTAGCAATGTCGCCGATGGTGCTAAGAGATTGGTTGTTGATCGCTAAATAGATCAGAACTCGTAGGGAATAATCAGTGTAACGTGTGATATGCATGGTGGGATATTTCACTCTATAAGATGCATTCATTATGAATCTTATAGACAGCAAAGGCAAGTTAACCCTAATGAGGAATGGTGGCTACACACCAAAAGCCAAGGCTTCGGTCCTAATTACGTTCCTCACATCAGTTGTATTCGATCCTTTCTCCATTTTCCTTCCTCAAATGATACCTACCCCCCCGAAGTCGAAACGATCAGGAACATTTTTCGATGTATTTTCACTCTAACCATATAAAAATGCACAAACTTGTTCATAAAAAAAGCAGTCAGTTGATAAGGGTATTTACAAGCCAAAGCCAGCCTTATATTATACTCGCCATTGGAGGGATGGCTGAGTGGTCGAAAGCACCGGTCTTGAAAACCGGCAACCGTTAATAGCGGTTCTAGGGTTCAAATCCCTATCCCTCCACCACATTAAAAAAAGCCGCTGAGAAATCAGCGGCTTTTTTGTATCTGAAGATCACGCAGCTCAACGGTTCAGCTATTCACAGCCAATGCAGCGTTTAGTAGCTGCATGTGAATCGGCACCAGATCTTTGTGTTCCGACCGATAACCGCCACCTACAACACACGCCATTGGAATCGCTTTACTCTTTGCTAAGTTGAGCATCAAACAATCGCGTTCAAATACCCCTTGTGTCGAGATATTCAAATAGCCCAGCTCATCGTCTTGGTGAATATCAATGCCCGCATCATAAACGATCAGATCAGGTTGGTGGTGAGCAATCGCCAACTTAGTGACTTGTTCAAAACAACGTAAGAACTCTTCATCTTCTGTTTCACGGCTTAATGGCACATCCAAATCGGATAGCGGTTTTCGTGCAGGGAAGTTTTTGTCGCAGTGGAACGACAAAGTAATGATGTCGTCATTCTCTTGGCAAAGAGTCGCTGTGCCATCACCATGATGAACGTCACTGTCGACTATCAGCACTTTATCAATATGTTCAAAGGTCAGCGCATGTTTTGCCGCTAACACCAGATCGTTCAACAAACAAAAGCCGCTACCAAAATCATGGTGTGCGTGATGATAACCACCACTCAAATGAATCGCTAAACCACTCTCTATTGCCATTTCAGCGGCCAAGCAGGTTCCACCACTAGAGTAGAGTGTTCTCTCAATAAGTTGTTTACTCCACGGGAACCCGATGCGTCTCATTTTCGCCGCGGGCAAATTACCAGAAACAAGCAAATCCACATACTCACTATCGTGAACCTGTTTTACCTGTTCAACCGAAACCGGCGTTGGTTGGAAGATTTCAAACTGGCTCTTCCATAGAGGATCGCTATCCATTAACGCTTCAACGGCACTGTGTAACAACTGATATTTGTTAATCGGGTAACGATGACCTTCTGGTAAAGGTAACTGCGAATAGATTGGGTGGTAAATTAAAGGAATCATAATCAGGTTAATTGCGTATCTTTCTCAAAATCATAACAGTCTCAGCCTAGGCGACAACCTTAATTAATGATAATAGTTATCATTAACTTATTTTTCAAAAAGAGACAGCAATGAAAAACCTAATACTCATCTTTGGGGTGATCTGCGGCTCAGTAGCAGCAGTAATGATTTTTGTAGGAATGCTAATGGCCAGTTGGTGGAGCGTTGATTTTCTCGTGTTAAGCCATCAAACTTAACTAATTGAACTAAAAAGGAATCACCATGAGCGTTATTTTCATTACTGGAGCAAATTGCGGCATTGGCTTGAGCCTAACCCAGCAGTACTTAAAAGGTAACCACAAAGTGTACGCGACTTATCGTGATGCCAATTCAGCAAAAGAACTGCTCTCTCTCGCAGACCACAACAGCAACCTGACCTGCATTCAATTAGAGATAACCGATTATCAAGCGGTGAGCCACCTCACTTCGCAAATAGAGTCGATTGATATTTTGATCAACAACGCTGGCTACTATGGTCCTAAAGGTTATGGTCTGGGTAATACCGATGTCGAAGCGTGGCGCCGTGTATTCGAAGTCAACACCATTGCGCCATTGAAGCTTGTCGAGACTCTATTACCTCTTATAGAAAGTAGTGACGTCAAAAAGATCGCCTGCCTGTCTTCCAGAGTCGGTAGCATGTCTGAGAACACCTCGGGAGGCGGCTACATCTATCGCTCCTCCAAAGCCGCTCTAAACTCCGTTGTAAAAAGCCTAAGTAACGACTTAACCGATAATGGCGTTACCGTGTTAGCTCTGCATCCTGGTTGGGTACAGACAGAAATGGGCGGCCCTAATGCTCTGATCGACACTGAAACCTCAGCTTTTGGTCTTATCAAAGTCATCGAGTCCGCGAATACTGAAGTAAGTGGTCACTTCTTCAATTTCGATGGCAGTGAAATAGACTGGTAACCCGCATATGAATGATGGCCCTCTCTCAAACCTAGTTAAGCACTCAACACTGTTTTGTCTAACGGTGATGCTAGCTGGCTGTTTCAGTGATGGCCCCGGAGACTTATTCGACGACTACCAAACCAAGATAGCCAGAGTACAAGATGTTGACGAGATAAAAGAGGAATGGGAATTTGAAAACCTACCGAGAAAAAGAGAACTTTTGATTGACGTGCCATCGCTTTCTATCGGTCTCATCGACAGTTACCAGCTTCGTCAGTGTGGATTGTTCAATCTGATTGCAGAAAGAAATTCGGTTCTTGGGAAAGTCGCGGATGAGTTTCGTAATTACGATTATCAAGTCGCCCTACTTGCAGGTGTTGGGAAATGTTTATCCGGTAGCGAATTAGACTCTGAGGTCGTAGAGCTACTGAAAGAAATCGAGCAGCAGAAACTCACACAGTTTCCGCTGCACCAGTGGAATCTAATCTATGCCAGCGATGCCATGCAGTCGCAAATGCGTGGTAGTCAGTGGTTACGTGCTGATATCGGCGATCAGGTACGACAAACCAGTGGCGCCTTAGAACATCTCAACCAAGCGTTAAACGCGCCGCTCGTTTCCGGCAAGACTATTGAGGTTCAAGAAATATTAGAGAAGAGCTCTACGCTCGGGGATTTATACTATTCGCTCGCTCGTGCGTCAGTTGAACTTGATACCATCACCAAGCAACTCACTACTTTTGATGCGAACATCATCTGTGGTAAACAGCGAGACACAACGAAATTTCGCTACCTTAACAATGTGTTTGAGCAGCAATATATTGGTAAGGTTCAGCCTTACATGGCGCAGCTGGATGGCTACTATCAACAGTTAGCCCCGCAACTAGGAATGTTTGACGCGCAACCTGAACTGCACAGTTATTACTTTCCCATCCAAGATGCACATCAAGCCTTTCGAGCATCAACTCGTCGCCATGTGGACTATTGGCAGCAGCTGTTTAAGCGTTGTGGCCGTAAAGTCGGTCGTTAATCCTTAACTCAATAAGTCTTAGCTTTTGGTGCTCTTTTTAGCGGAAGTACCTTTCTTAGCATACGTACCTGTCTTGGCATAAGACTTCTTCGCACCACCGCCTTTACGTCGTTTGAAGGCAGGTCTTTCGACTTTAGGAAGATGACGCAGAGACTCAGGAACTTCGCCGGTTTTTACCTTGCCCATCAAACCATCAATCTTGCTTTCTAACGCTTGCATGAAAGGTTGATACGCTTGATTACGCTCAGCCATACCTTGCAACTGGTGCTCCCAGTGTGCCGTCATGTCTGGGAAAGTAGAATCCTCAGGTAAGGCATGAATCAAGCCTCTGCCCGCAGGGCTACTGTGAATGCTCTTACCTTGTCGCGTTAACAGTTGTCTCTTGAATAAAGTATCTAGAATACCCGCTCGGGTTGCTTCTGTGCCAAGACCATCGGTCTCTTTCAAAATGGCTTTAAGGTCTTTGTTTGCGACAAAGCGCGCGATACCAGTCATCGCTTGTAGCAAGGTCGCTTCCGTGAAGTGTTTTGGTGGCTCAGTCTTTTTGTCTCCAATAATTCCTTCACGGCAATTGAGTACCGTTCCTTTATCTAATGGAGGCACCGTATCCGTACCATCACCTTTCTCTTCAGTGTCCGTTTTGCCCATTAACACTTTCCAACCTGGATTGATAAGCTGACGTCCTTTGGCAATGAATACGCCACCAGCGATATCAAAAACTAACTTGGCATCGGCAAAAATGGCAGGCGGGTAGAATTGCATTAGATACTGACGAGCAATTTGCTGATAGATTTTCATCTCATTGGCAGACAGGCCGTTCACCGATGACTTTTTCGGAGTAGGAATTATCGCGTGGTGAGCATCGACCTTACTGTCGTTCCATGCTTTGGATTTAAGAGAAAGATCCGCACCTTGAGCACCACTTTGCAGCTCTTTCGCATTGTTAGCGATAGCATCCACGACCGACTCTCTTTGCGAGTAGTGATCCTTAGGTAGGTAGCGGCTGTCAGAACGTGGATAAGTGATGAGTTTGTGCTTCTCGTACAACGACTGACAAGTGTCGAGTACCTGTTGAGCACTCATACCAAAACGCTTAGACGCATCAATTTGCAAAGCTGACAACGAATAAGGCAATGGCGCAGCTTGTTTACTTTGCTTTTGCTCTGATTCCGTCACCGTCGCGGGTTGGTTCGTAATTCGGTTAGCCACGTTCTCAACCAGCTTTCGATTGAGCACGCGGCCTTCTTCATCTTGCCATGGTTTACATGCTTCGCTTGGTTTCCAACGCGCTCGAATATCAAAGCTCTGGCCGTTATTTTGATAAGGGATCAAAGCGTGCAGAGTGAAATAATCTTTAGGAATGAAGTTTTCTATTTCTTCATCACGCCTTACAACCAAACCAAGTACAGGCGTTTGTACTCGCCCTACCGACAACACGCCTTGGTAGCCCGCCTTTTGACCTAACAAGGTATACGCGCGAGTCATGTTCATGCCATACAGCCAATCGGCTCTAGAGCGCGCCAATGCAGAAATAGAAAGTGGAATAAAATCTCGGTTACTGCGCATTTGAGAGAGCGCACGCTTTACGGCTGGTAAGTTCAAATCGCTGATCAGCAGCCTGTCCATCGACTCTTTCTTAGCCTTAGACACCTTGCAGTAATCGATAACTTCATCAACCAGCAGCTGCCCTTCTCTATCCGGGTCACCCGCATGAACGATTTGAGTCGCGTCCTTCAATAGCTTTCGGATCACCGTGAGCTGTTTGCTTGACGTCTTACGCGGTCTTAGTTGCCATTGCTCTGGCACGATAGGAAGATCGGCTAAGTTCCACTTCTTATAACGGTCATCATAAGCATCCGGCTCAACCTGCTCCAATAAGTGTCCAATACACCAAGTCACCACATCCCCATTGCCACATTTGATAAACCCTTGGTCTTTCTTCTGTGGATTCGGTAGTGCAGCGGCGATCGCGCGGCCTAGGCTTGGTTTTTCAGCAATAATAAGACGAGACATGTTTTTCCAGATGCTACAAACAATTAGGGCCACATTATCTAATGTGGCCCTAATAAATCAAGAAAAACTGGTTGTTTATACAGTTAGCATTCCACTATTCAAGCTTCAGCTTTCTTTACAAGAGCTCGACGAACTTTGAGAAGTCACGTTCTGGCGCTTTCATTGGCGTACAGCCCGGAGTGCCTAGGTATAGGAAACCCACGATTTCGTCGTCGCCTTCTAGGCCAAACGCTTGGTGTACTTCTGGGTGGAACATCCATTTACCTGAACGCCAAAAACCTTGGAAACCTTGAGCGACGGCCGCCATTTGCATCGCCTGTGCAGCGCAACCCGCAGATAGGTGTTGTTCGAATGCAGGCACTTTCTCGTGCTCGGTCACTTTTGCAATCACGGTAATCACCATTGGAGCTCGAAACGGCGCTTTTTTAACTTTCTCGATAACCGCTTCTTCGCTTTCATCGGCTTGTGCGGCGCGCACCAAGATGTCTGAAAGCTTTTGTAGACCAGAACCTTGCGCGATAACAAAGCGCCATGGTGTTAGAGCTCCGTGGTCTGGAGCTCGTAAGCCCGCTTTGATGATGTTTTCTAATGCTACACCTTCAGGTGCTGGATCAGAGAGTTTTGCGATTGAGCGTCTGTTGAGCAATAGATCCAAAGCATCCATTTGAAGTCCTTACTAATTTTTATTGTTTGTATAGTTGAACTGTAGCACAAAACACAAACGATAATAAATCTCAACAGCTGTCCATTTGAAGCCATATTTGAAACGACACTAGAAACAATAAAGGCTCCTAAATCTATGACTTAGGAGCCTTATTTATTTTTCCACTTCAAGCTAGTTTAGCGAGAAAATTTAACGATGTTCTAAGACTTGATAACCCGCTCTACAGCTTAATAGCTAGCTCAACACCTTGACGGATAGCTCGTACTGCATCCAGTTCACCTGCGTAATCGGCACCGCCTATCACGTGCAGTTTGCCACCAAACTCTTGCCACATATCTTCGAATGGACGAACTGAAACCTGACCCGCACACACGATTACGGAATCGGCATCCAGTACTTGTTCTTTTTTGCCAACGCTAATATGCAGGCCTTGGTCATCAATCTTGTTGTAGCTCACGCCACCAAGTAAGTTCACACCACGTTTTTCTAATGTGCGTTTATGAATCCAACCTGTAGTTTTGCCCGGGCCTTTACCGACACGACCTGCTTTACGCTGCATCACCCAAACCGTTTTATCACTGAACGAATCAGGGTAAGGATAAAGTCCACCAGGGTGTTCCATATTTTTATCAATGCCCCACTCATGCAGCCAGTCATCCAAGCTGTGAGAAGTCGGCTCTGTCAGCATAGTTGCCACATCAATACCAATACCACCGGCACCAACAATCGCGACTTTTTCGCCTACTGGTGTCTTTTCACGAATCAAGGTTTGATAATCGATTACGTTTTCTTGGTCAATCCCTTCAATATCAAGCTTTCTTGGTTCAACACCAGCAGCCATAACGACTTCATCATACTTCAACAACATCTCAAACGTCGCTTCAGTATCCAGTTTTAAGTTCACGCCTGATGCATCAATTTGGTTAGCAAAGTAACGAATCGTTTCTCTGAACTCTTCTTTACCCGGAATCTGCATTGCCAATCTAAATTGTCCACCGATACGGTCATTTTTCTCAATCAGATCAACATTATGACCACGCTGTGCCAACGTAGTCGCGCAGGCTAAACCAGCAGGCCCTGCGCCAACAACAGCAATAGTTTTGGTCGCTTCGGCAGGTTGAACAACAATTTCAGTTTCGTAACAAGCACGAGGGTTCACCAAACAGCTCGCTCTTTTGCCTTTGAATACGTTATCAAGACAAGCTTGGTTACAACCGATACAGGTGTTAATGAACTGAGCTTGGTCTTGAGCCGCTTTATTTACGAAATCAGGGTCAGCCAAAAATGGACGAGCCATTGATACCATGTCAGCCTGTCCTGAACTGAGGATACGTTCGGCCTCTTCTGGCGTGTTGATACGGTTACATGTCACCACTGGGATCGACACGTATGGTTTTACTTTTTCCGTCACCCAAGAGAATGCCCCTCTTGGAACTTGTGTCGCAATCGTAGGAACACGAGCTTCATGCCAACCAATACCAGTATTAATAATGGTCACACCCGCTTCTTCTAGCTTCTGAGCCAGAAGTACAACATCTTCGAACGTGCTGCCTTGCTCAACCAAATCCAGCATCGATAAGCGGAAAATAATGATGAAATCTTTACCCACCGCTTCGCGAATCGATTTAACGATCTCTAATGGGAAGCGCATGCGCTTCTCATAAGAACCGCCCCATTCGTCATAACGCATGTTGGTACGTTTACAGATAAATTGGTTAATCAAGTAGCCTTCAGAGCCCATAATCTCAATGCCGTCATAGCCAGCAACCTGAGCGAGTTCTGCACTGTTGGCAAAAGCACCGATGGTCTTTTTAATTTGACGAGGGCTCATCTCACTCGGTGCAAACTTAGCGATTGGTGCTTTGATGCCCGAAGCACTTTGCGCGAATGGGTGCATTGCATAGCGGCCAGCATGCAGCAACTGAAGGGCAATTTTACCGCCATGCTTATGCACGGCCTCGGTAACAACTTGGTGAGCTTTTGCGTGCTTAACTTTACTGAACTCAGCACTAAATGGGGTCAATCTGCCACGTAAATTAGGAGAGAAACCACCGGTAACAATAAGGCCAACGCCTCCTTTTGCTCGCTCTTCATAAAACGCGGCAAGCTTGTGGAGGCCTTCTTTATTTTCTTCTAAACCCGTATGCATTGATCCCATCAATACACGGTTACGTAACTGAGTAAATCCAAGATCGAGTGGTTCGAGTAAATGTGGGTACATGGCAGACATCACTTCTATTATTATATCCTTGTGGTCTGACCACAATATAACTCAATCACCAAAAGTTCAAACAACCGTTTACATTTTTGTAACACTGATCATAATGCTGAAGGTATTAATCGTTCAGAAACCCTTAATTTGTCTACACTTAATGAGAATATATATCGATTAACAATTCTTGGTGTAGTTTGAGCTAGGGAATTATCGTAGGATACTAAGCAGTTCATATTATTGAGATTAATAGTACTGTTGCTTGTTAAAGCCACGTGATCTCACTGCGGAGACATAATGAAAAAGATATTCAAATTTATAGGTATGATCTTTAAAGGGATTTGGAAGCTCATCACGTTTGTGCGTCTTGCGCTCGTTAACCTCTTCTTTTTACTCAGTATCGCCATCATCTACTTTGTATACTTCCACTCAGACACAACTCAGCCCACTGTTCCACAGGAATCGGCTTTAGTGCTTAACCTGTCTGGTCCTATCGTGGAGCAAAGTCGCTATATCAACCCGATGGATTCGGTCACGGGTTCACTGCTTGGCAAAGACCTTCCAAAAGAGAACGTCCTGTTTGATATTGTTGAAACGATTCGCTACGCCAAAGACGATGACAACGTTACTGGTATCGTTTTAGCACTCAAAGAACTGCCAGAAACCAATCTAACCAAGCTTCGCTACATTGCTAAAGCACTCAACGAGTTCAAAGCAACTGGCAAACCAATTTATGCGGTGGGTGACTTTTACAACCAAAGCCAATACTACCTAGCCAGCTACGCAACTAAAGTCTTCCTATCACCAGATGGTGGGGTTCTTCTTAAAGGCTACAGCGCTTATTCGCTTTACTACAAAACGTTATTAGAGAAGCTAGACGTCAACACGCACGTTTTCCGTGTTGGTACCTATAAGTCAGCTATCGAGCCTTTCATTCGTGACGACATGTCAGATGCAGCGAAAGAATCTGCTTCTCGTTGGTTAGGCCAATTATGGGGCGCATACGTTGATGACGTGAGCAACAACCGTCAGATCGACGCGAAAACGCTGAACCCAAGCATGGACTCTTTCTTAAAAGACCTTGAGTCGGTTGATGGCGATATCGCAAAACTGGCAGAGAAGCTTGGTTTAGTTGACGAACTGGCGACTCGCCAGCAAGTACGACTAGAGCTTGCTGACGTTTTCGGCAGTGATGGTCAAGACAGCTATAACGCGTTTGGGTACTACGAGTACCGTACAACCATGCTTCCAGACCTAACAAGTGAATCGCACGATGTTGCTGTGATTGTTGCTAGCGGCGCAATTATGGATGGTAAGCAGCCACGTGGCACCGTTGGTGGTGATACCACAGCAGCACTACTTCGCCAAGCGCGCAACGACGATAAAGTAAAAGCTGTTGTACTTCGTGTAGACAGCCCAGGTGGTAGCGCATTTGCTTCAGAAGTGATTCGCAATGAAATAGAAGCGATCAAGCAAGCGGGCAAGCCGGTTGTTGTCTCTATGTCTAGCCTTGCCGCTTCGGGTGGTTACTGGATCTCGATGGGTGCGGACAAAATCCTGGCTCAACCAACGACCTTAACTGGTTCGATTGGTATCTTTAGTGTTATCACAACCTTCGAAAAAGGGTTGAACGATATTGGTGTTTACACTGATGGCGTTGGTACGTCACCTTTCTCTGGTCTTGGTCTTACGACTGGGCTTAGCGACGGCGCGAAAGATGCGTTCCAAATGGGCATTGAGAACGGTTACCGCCGATTCATCAGCCTAGTTGGAGATAATCGCGGCATGGAAGTCGATGCTGTCGACAAGATCGCTCAAGGCCGAGTATGGACTGGCCAAGATGCAATCCAGAAAGGTCTAGTCGATGAAATTGGTGATTTTGATGATGCGATTACAGCAGCGGCTTCACTTGCAGAACTTGAAACCTACAACATCTACTGGGTAGAAGAACCACTTTCAACGACTGAACAATTTATTCAAGAATTTATGAATCAAGTTCAGATGTCGATAGGCTTTGATATTCAATCAATGATACCAAGCAGTTTACAACCTGTTACTCAGCAGTTAGTTCAAGATAGCCAGCTGTTAGGCAACTTTAACGACCCACAAGGCCGATACGCTTTTTGCTTAAACTGCCAAGTTCAATAAGATAAGCTCAACGCTTTGTTATCAAGAGGCGCCTCTGTGTGAGGCGCCTCTTTTTATTGCATGATAATTCGCTATAATCGCCCCCCTGTTCCCTATATCACACTAAGTATTAATCGCCATGGAAAGAAAACACATCTATATCGCGTATACCGGCGGCACAATTGGCATGCAGAAGTCTTTGGACCACGGCTATGTCCCTGTCGCAGGTTTTATGGATAAGCAGCTAGCTGGCATGCCTGAATTCCATCGCCCAGAAATGCCTGAGTACACCATTCATGAATACTCTCCATTAATGGACTCTTCAGATATGACGCCACTTGATTGGCAGACTATCGCTGATGATATTCGCGCGAACTACGATAAGTACGATGGTTTCGTTATCCTACACGGTACAGACACAATGGCTTACACCGCCTCTGCTCTGTCTTTCATGCTGGAAAACCTCGGCAAACCTGTGATTGTTACGGGCTCTCAGATCCCATTGGCAGAGTTACGTTCAGATGGACAAGCAAACCTGTTGAATGCTCTGCACATTGCAGCGAACTACCCGATCAACGAAGTGACACTGTTCTTCAACAACAAGTTGATGCGCGGTAACCGCAGCACAAAATCACACGCAGATGGCTTCAATGCGTTTACCTCTCCAAACCTAACCCCATTGCTAGAAGCGGGTATCAATATCCAGATCAGCAATAACGTAAAGGTAAACGAGCAACCTGAAGGTGCTTTCAAGGTTCATAACATTACTCCGCAACCCATCGGCGTAATCACTATGTATCCAGGCATCTCACATGAGGTGATTCGCAACACACTACTACAGCCTGTTAACGCAATGATTTTGCTAACTTTTGGTGTTGGTAACGCACCACAAAATCAAGAGTTACTTCAGCACTTAAAAGATGCATCAGAACGAGGTGTGATTGTAGTGAATCTAACTCAGTGTTTGGCGGGTAAAGTCAATATGGGTGGTTACGCGACGGGTTGTGCACTAGCAGAATCTGGAGTTGTCAGTGGTTACGATATGACACCAGAAGCGGCACTGGCGAAGTTACATTACCTGTTGAGCCAAAACTTAAGCTACGAACAAGTGAAGGATCAAATGCAACAAGTGTTGCGCGGTGAGATGAGTTTATAAGCTTGTTCAACTATAGGTTTAGAGCTATAGGTTCAGAGATTTAGCTATACGTTTAACCAAAACCTTCGCATTAACCCAGTCGTTTCATGGGTATCGCAGGCGTTTAACGTGAACTAAATCGTTTTATTGCTTATAAATAAACGGCTTAACAGCTAAAGGGGTGGCACAGTGCCGCCCCTTTGTTGTAATTTAAGCCTAATGATTCGGGTTAACCCTAACAATATCGTCTTGGTCTGACTTAAATTGCTTCTTAAGCTCAGACTTAGATTTAAAGCTAATATCACCACCAGCTGCAACTGTCATATGTTGGGCTTCGGAGTTATGTTTAGATTGATATAACATAACGGCTTGCATACACGAGTCGCGCTGTTCTTTAGAGAGCGCCGTACCTTCTGGCCATTTACCCGTCTCAACGGCGTAAGTTAAACGTTCGTAGACCTCGGGTGTCATTGCGCTAAGAAGTTGTTCTGCATCCATGATAAAGCCTTAGTTTTAACAATTTTCACCAGAAAATAACCCGTAACAGAATTGAGTCAAGAACCTGACCGATAATAAGTGCATTCGATCACAAGTGAAGGAATATGAAAATGATGAAACGGTTGGCAATTAGCCTATTACCTTTCACTCTGGTTGGGTGTCTTGAAGGAAATAAAAATACCGATCAACTCTGTCAAAGTAATCCGGGGCTGCAGTGTGAGGAGTTGAACATGAACGATGGGCAATGTCGCGTCGCACGTACCGACCTCATCTGGCATCGATTTGAAGTTCAGAAGCAACCCTCCGAAGCCAATAAGATTAAAGAGTTCAAGTTAGTCACTGCGTACAAAAAGTGCCTAGAGCTTGCGGCGCAGATCGAGACGATTGATCAATCTAAGCTGCAAGAGCGTCGCTTTACTTCTTTAATGCACAGCATCGAAGAGTCTGAGCGTATTGTAGATGAACTATCACAATCCAATACACCGGAAACGCTTTACTTCTTGTGGTCACAAACCGGGGACACCAACGCCAGACGCAGTTTCCTACAACTAGAAGGGAAAGAAGCGTTAAATACGGCAGAAATGCAATATGCCTTAGCCACCTTCTATACCACCCGCGATCATGCAAAAACGCTTAAGCTACTCAATAATGCGTTAACGCTTTCAAATGGTTCGGTCGTCAACACTGAAATCTTCAAGTCGATGGCCAGTATCAACCACAGCCTTGGTCATATGGAAAAAGCGTATGTGTGGGCAATGGTTGCCAAAGACTTTGATGTGCCCATTGCTTCTGAAGCAGAGCTCACTGTGCTGTATCGTTTCGACAAACCTCAATACAAGCAATTCAATGATGATGCTGAAAAGATTGTCGAAGCCATTGAAGACGGTGTTTACACCGCGTCTATAGTGCCGAACTATTAGTTTTGATTTCTTAATGCACAAAAAAACAGCTACTTCATGGTAGCTGTTTTTATTTGTACTAGAGTTAATTCTGAAATCTTGGGTTGTTCAATAGTCCTTAATCGACAAGTACGACCTGTAAGGATTAAACAATTGTGACAAGTTATTTCGTACTTTTGTCATTTTTGTTGAAAATTAACGACACAGAATTAACACAGAACCGCTCACCTGTTGTCTGTGGGCCATCAGGAAAAACGTGACCTAAATGGCTATCACAAGCAGTACAACGGATCTCCACACGCTTCATTCCGTGACTTAGATCTTCTATATAGCGTACTGCTTCATCATTCACTGGAGCATCAAAGCTTGGCCAACCGCACCCAGAGTCATATTTGTTATCCGACAGAAACAAAGGGCTTTCACAGCATGTGCAGCTATAGACACCAGTGTTATGGTTGTGCAGTAACTTACCGCTATATGGGGCTTCAGTACCACGTTCACGGCACACAGCAAATTCGTCGTCCGTTAGGCGCTCACGCCAGTATTCATCAGGCTTTATCATATTCCCTCCCTTTTGAACCACGTTAATATCTCTCCACATTCTCTGTTATTATATTTACTTTTTTCTATAAAGGCTTGCATATCAGTCGTTTTGTAGCACATACTTTCTCACCAGGAAACATTGTACATATACACTCATAAGTGAATCATCATTTAGGGGTATTTTACCCAACTGGAAGGGTACAGAGCCACTTGCAACGGTCAATTTTCAACCACTTACGCCCAATTGTTAAGAAAAGCGTCGCTTTTTTTTGACATTAAACAAGTTAAGTCGGATTATCTATTGCAGATGTATACTGGATTCTGTAATTTTACTACCAGTTATCTTTAATCAGAAATTAAGTTGTGGAGCAACTACAATGACTATCAAAGTAGGTATTAACGGTTTTGGCCGTATCGGCCGTTTCGTATTCCGCGCAGCTCAAGAGCGTGCAGACATCGAAGTAGTAGGTATTAACGATCTAATCGACGTAGAGTACATGGCATACATGCTTAAGTACGACTCAACTCACGGCCGTTTCAACGGTACTGTTGAAGTTGAAGGCGGTAACCTAATCGTTAACGGTAAAACTGTACGTGTTACAGCTGAGCGTAACCCAGAAGATCTTAAGTGGGATGCTATCGAAGTAGACGTAGTTGCTGAAGCAACTGGTCTTTTCCTAACTGACGAGACTGCACGTAAGCACATCACTGCTGGCGCTAAGAAAGTAGTTCTTACTGGTCCTTCTAAAGATGCAACTCCAATGTTCGTAATGGGCGTTAACCAAGCATCTTACGCTGGTCAAGACATCGTTTCTAACGCTTCTTGTACTACTAACTGTCTTGCACCTATCGCTAAAGTACTTAACGATAAGTGGGGCATTGAGTCTGGTCTTATGACTACAGTTCACGCTACTACAGCAACTCAAAAAACTGTAGATGGCCCTTCTGCTAAAGACTGGCGCGGTGGCCGTGGTGCTTCTCAAAACATCATCCCATCTTCAACTGGTGCTGCTAAAGCTGTAGGCGTTGTTCTTCCAGAACTAAACGGCCTTCTAACTGGTATGGCTTTCCGTGTACCAACTGCTAACGTATCTGTAGTTGACCTAACTGTTAACCTAAAAGCATCTGCATCTTACGAAGAAATTTGTGCTGCAATGAAAGAAGCTTCTGAAGGCGAAATGGCTGGCGTTCTTGGTTACACTGAAGACCAAGTAGTATCACAAGATTTCATCGGTGAAGTTCAAACTTCAGTATTCGATGCTAAAGCTGGTGTTGCTCTAACTGACAAATTCGTTAAAGTTGTATCTTGGTACGACAACGAAATCGGTTACTCAAACAAAGTTCTTGACCTAATCGCTCACATCTCTAAGTAATTTCTTTTTAGAAATAGCTTTAGATAAGCATTAGCGAAGACTGTTTTGAGCAGACTTTGAAAAAAGGCGACCTTAGTGTCGCCTTTTTAATACCTGCTATCTTTTAAGCGGCTTCGACCCCGATCACCCAAATGCCTTGGCTAGTCACACACTTAAGCTAAACCTAAACCTAAACCTAAAACTTAAGTCAAAACGCAAAATTTAATTCCAATACTGGCTCTGCTTGTCACTCATAAAATCACAAGCACTGTTCTAGCCAGCATTTGAATTCAATTTCCTTAGAAGGATCATGTAATGGATTTATCTACTCTACCTACACTGACAGTACTTTCTGACAACGTGACTATCGTTGAACACGAAGGTGTAAAATTGGTTCGCGTTATCCACGATAAAGCAAACGCTGCCATTTCATTGTTTGGAGGCCATGTGGTGTCATTCCAACCACAAGGTCAACAAGATCTTATTTGGATGAGCCAACAAGCTAGATTCGATGGAAAAACAGCCTTACGTGGTGGTATTCCAGTATGTTGGCCTTGGTTTGGTCGCATTGCTGCACCTGCTCATGGTTTTGCACGTTCAAGCGAATGGCAATTAGTTGAGCACCGTGAAAGCGAAGCAGGCGTTATTGTAAGCCTAGGCCTAAAGCCTAGCGAAGCGACTCTGGCAGTGTGGCCGCATCAGTTCGATGCTCGACTGAATGTTGAAATTGGTGACCAACTAAAAGTAACGTTGGACGTGAAGAATACAGATTCACAACCATGGACTTTCTCTGGAGCTCTACACACTTACCTAAACGTTGGTGATATTCACAACACAACCACAACCGGTATGGGTGCTGAGTACATTGATAGCCTGCAAGGTGGCAAGATCTGCCAAGGTGGTTCTGAACTGGTACTAACCGACACGATTGACCGCGTTTACACACAACCAGAAGCGCAAATCTTTGTTGCTGACAAGAAGCTGGATCGCACGCTAACCGTTGAGAACCACGGTCATAACTCTGCAGTATTGTGGAACCCGTGGGCGGAAGGCGCAACAGCTATGGGCGACATGCAAGACGACGGTTACCTAACCATGATGTGTGTAGAATCAACACTGCACGCACCAAGCCTAGAAGCAGGCAAAACGCTACAGCCTGGCGAGAGCCACCAGCTGATTACGGTAATTTCTTCAAACTAGGCCTCTAGCGAGTTTAATTAGACAAAAAAATGCAGCTCATAACGCTGCATTTTTTATTGCCCCGAACCTCACACGTACCGTCCAGTAATCAATGTCTTAACACAAGCCCGTAGTCCATCACCTCTTCGTTTAACTCCACGCCACATGGCTCTCATCACTCTAGTTTATAAATATAACTATCAATTCATTAATTATTATCAATTACTGCCGATAAATAAGTACCTATGATAGAAAGCTCAATAACAAACTTCCTTAAAACCACTTAACAACACCTCAATGAAGACAGGATAGTGAATTCATGTTCGAGAAATACAAAAATCAAAGTGTTGGCTTCCAACTTAAGTTGGTCATTTTGCTGTGCTTGCTTATTGCCTTTGGCTCTATTGCAACACTCGTGTACCGCAATGCCTCACAGGTATTATTAGACAACACGTTAAAAGAACACCAATCCAAAGTAGAAGCGATGGCCAAAACCATCTCTGGTCAGTTTGATGCTTACCTGCATACCGCTAAAGTTTTAGAATCCACTTTTCGTAACGGTTACCTAGCAGGTGTTTATGTTGAAAGTTATGACGTTGAGTTCAACGGTCATTCAATTCCCAACATGACTCAATATGGTGAGAGCCTAATCAATGACACCAAACTCGTTGATAGCTTTACCCGCGACACCGGCGCCGTAGCAACCCTATTTGCCCCATTTGGCGACGACTTTATTCGTGTCTCTACTTCTCTTAAAAAACCTTCAGGCGAACGAGTCGTTGCGACCACGCTAGGGAAAAATCATCCAGGCTATAGCAAGCTCAAAAATGGCCAGCCTTATTACTCTCAAGTTAAGCTCTTCGGTCAACGTTACATCACCTACTATGCGCCTTTGACCAATGCTCAAGGCAAAGTAAACGGTGTCTCTTTCATTGGTCTGCCAGTAGAAGAGGCGACTCAAAGCCTGTTTGAATCTCTACGCTCTGTTTCTTGGGGGGATACGGGATACACCATCATTGTTGATAACGAGAAAGAGCATCAAGGCCAGTACTTACTGCACCCTACTAACGTTGGCGGTGGTAAATCGATTGTTGATGTTGCTGACTATGACGGCAACAGACCTTTCTATCAGATCTTTGAACAGCCATCAGGTCTAATTCTATATCCATACGAGTTTAAAGAAACCGTTGGTGAGAAGTACCTTGTCTACACTGAAGTTCCTGGGTGGGATTGGAAGTTGCTTGGCGGTACTTTTATCAAGGAAGTGACCAAGGGCAGTGATGAATTACTCAAGCTCATCGCTATTATTGCTACCTTGATTGCTGCCGCTACCATCGTCGCGTTAACCTTCGTGTTAAACCTTACACTGACGCCACTAACGACGTTAAACGAGTACATGCTGCGTTTAGGAAAAGGCGAAGTAAGCCTGCATATCCCAAACAATGGCAAGCAAACAAAAAACGAGATCAGCAACCTAAATACCGGCGTTGCAAACATGGCTGCTCAATTGAATACACTCGTGGGCGAGATACGTACGACCAGTGATCAAGTTCAGAATAGCTCGAGCAGTGTGTCACAAGATGCCAGCCACAACCTGAGCCAGTCTGACCGCCAGCAAGCACAGGTTGAGCAAGTCGTTACGGCCATTGAAGAGATGGCCACCTCTGCTGAATCAGTGGCACAGCAAGTGAACAGCATTGCTGAAAATGTTCGCCTTGCCAATGAAGACAGCCAGAAAGGTTTAGAAGTCGTTGAAGGTGTGTGTATTGATGTTGCCCAGCTAAATGATCAATTAGACAAGTCAGCATCGGCCATCGAGCAAGTGAGTTCTGATAGCGAAAGCATTCAAACCGTCACCAAGATGATTGATGACATCGCAGAACAAACCAACTTACTTGCGTTGAACGCTGCGATAGAGGCTGCGCGTGCGGGTGATCAGGGTCGTGGTTTTGCCGTTGTCGCTGACGAAGTAAGAACATTGGCTCATCGTACACAAACGTCAGTGCAAGACGTAGTGAGCATCATCGAGAAGTTGAAATCTTCCACTAACAATGCCGTGAACCTGATGACACAAAGCCAATCGAATGCCAACCAAGTACTCGATAAAGCGCAAGAAGCAGGCACGGCTCTAGAGTCGATAGCCTCTCAAGTTGAGTCTATTGCTTCTCAAGCTGAAACCATCGCTGCGACATCAGAAGAGCAAGCTCAGGTTTCTCAAGAAATAGCAGCGAACGCGCATGCGATCAGCGATTTGAACCAACAAAGCCGTGAAACCAGCGCTAAGACTTCTCACAGTGCTGATGAACTTCAAAAACAAGCTGAGTCGTTAAAGAACCAAGTTAACTTCTTTAGCTAGAAACCGAGTTCACTGTTTCTATCAGTGACCTGCTCATAACCAATAGAGCCAGCCATACGTTGGCTCTATCTCTTCACTAACTGGCTCTACCTATTTACGGATTGCCGTTAGCCAAGACAACTGCGTTTATTCTAGCGCCCCACTATGCTTCCTGTTAAAATTTTGGACTTGAAATTTCTACCTCGAGTTTGCAATGACTTACCAATGCCCTTTGTGTCACCAACCTTTATCTCAAAACGATCGTACGTTTAAGTGTGAAAAGAACCATCAGTTCGACCTAGCGAAAGAAGGCTATGTCAATTTGATGCCAGCACACCACAAACGCTCAAAAGATCCAGGTGACAACAAAGAGATGATGCAGGCTCGTCGCCGCTTCCTTGAAGGCAACCACTACAATTCAATGCGCCAAGCCGTTGTTGGTTTATGCGCTAGCTATCTGCCAGAAACAGCCCCTAGCCTATTAGATATAGGTTGTGGTGAAGGTTATTACACCAATGAAATTGCGGTAAACCTTCAAGAAAAGAATGGCGCTACTTTTGGTCTAGATATCTCTAAGATTGCTATCAAATACGCCGCTAAACGCTACCCAGCGGTCGACTTCTCAGTCGCTTCTAGCCATCGCCTACCCTTTGCGGAAAATAGCTTAGACGGCATTCTACGCATTTACGCGCCTTGCAAGGCAGAAGAGCTGCAACGCACCATCAAAGACAATGGTGTGGTGGTCACCGTGACACCTGCTAGCCGACACCTTTATCAGCTGCGTGATGCGATTTATGATGGCGTTCGTTTGCACGATGAAGATCCAGAGATGATCGAAGGTTTTACTCTTGAGCACCAAGAGCAACTAAACTATATGATGGAACTATCGGGGTCAGACGCATTCGACCTGCTACAGATGACGCCGTTTGCTTGGAAAGCGAGTGAAGAATTTAAACAACAACTCACCGATTCAGAGCAATTCAACTGTGAAGCTGACTTTATGCTACGAGTGTACCGCAAATAACTTTAATTGATATTGATTATCGTTTGCATTGAAATCTCATCTTGCCTCCTTTAGTATGCGTGTTCTTCAAGGAGGCATTTCATGCAACGTATTATTCTTATCGGATTAGCTACCCTACTTACAGCTTGTGCTAATCAACCTTCAAACAGCACTTCTCAACAAGTGGCTAACACGCAAACGCAAGCCGTTTCCACATTCTACGACTACCAATTCGCGTCTCCACAAGGCGAAGCGCTTTCTCTCAATGCATTACCTAAACAGCTGATTGACGCTGATGTGGTTCTTATTGGCGAATGGCACACTCACTCGGCAATCCATCGCTTCCAAACCGATTTTTTAAAAGTGCGCCGCAACGCCACATCAAACATCGCGCTTTCAATGGAACAATTCACTCGAGAGCATCAAGACACATTAAACCGATACCTAAATGATGAGATTGGCGAACAAGTTCTTATGTCTCAAGCCGCTGCTTGGCCAAATTACGAAAGTGATTACCGCGCGTTAGTGGAGTTCGCTAAAACCAACGACGTCGATATCATTGCGGCAAACGCACCAAAACCCTTTGTACAGTGTATCGGCCGTAAAGGATTATCCTATCTAGATCAGCTAACGACGGAACAACGTCAATGGATTGCTTCAGAAGTGGATACTGGCGATAGCCCTTATAAAGAAAAGTTCATG
The DNA here is from genome assembly GCF_057786005.1 of Vibrio sp. QJM3NY_26. Lineage (NCBI taxonomy): Bacteria > Pseudomonadati > Pseudomonadota > Gammaproteobacteria > Vibrionales > Vibrionaceae > Vibrio > Vibrio sp. QJM3NY_26. The sequence continues at coordinate 2,459,629 of NZ_CM173515.1, forward strand.
GCTTCGATGCATCACGGAACACCAGAGCAAACAGAAAAACAGTTTGCGGCTCAAGTCACATGGGACGAAACCATGGCAGAATCGATTGTTGATTACCTCGCATCGAACCCAGACCAACAAGTGATTCATGTGGCCGGTAAGTTCCACACCGAAGGTGGTTTAGGCACTGCAGCATCGATTCTACGTCGTAACCCTGATTTGAAAATTGCCATCATCAGCCCAGTTGAAGAGATCTCATCGGATAGCAGTGACTATCAGCTTGAAGTTCTCGCGCCACCGGCTCGCTTTGTAAAGAAAGAGAACCGAATGAAGGCATATAAGCACCTATCTAAGCGCGGATCCGATCTCAAGTGCGACTAAACTCGCTATCCAGACTTAATCTTATTCAAGTTTAGGTCTGGCATGCTACAAGTCTGGCAAACTAAAAGCTTGTTCAATCGATCCCTAAGATAAATATTGATATCGGCATAGGAATTGCTTAATTACCAAGCAGTTTTGATTAAGCAGACGAAGATATATTGTGCGAATAAAAAAACATCACCACGGTGATTAAATGCACAAGTTTTTCACACCTCTGCCGATACTATATTTAAGGATAGGTAAGGAGAGCGATATGACGCCAGTAGGAACGAGTAACACTCAGCTGTATTCACCTTCGCAAATGAACGCACAAGCTAAAAGCATTGAAGCTGAAAAGCCTGCACCTCTTAAGGTTGAGCAAAACACCGTTAAACTTTCCGATGAGGGCAAAGCCCTATTATCTGCCCTTAAAGAAATCGATAAAGAAGCCAAGAAAGTCGAAGCTGAAAACGCGACCGTTACTGATAAGGTTGAGTCATTTGCTCACGGCGCATTAGGTATGGATCACCCAGATAAAATTGAAGAAGAGGATGATGGTTCTTATTCAGCAGGGCAATACTTATCCGCAGCGGCAACGGTTGGTGGCATTCTTCTCGCTCTTATATAACCTTACTTTCCTTTACGGCATTCCTTTCACTGCACCACGTGCATTGTTTGCACAGCACTGCTTACATAGACCCTATTGCTCTGAGCCTCTTTCATTGCAAAAAATCGATTTGTCGTCACGACAACAGACCTGATTTGTCCTAAAAAACGAGTTCACGACATAATTCCGCTCTCATTTTAATGGAATAATACTCGTGAAAAACTCTTTTGCGCTTATTGATAAGCCAACCTTTTTTGGTGCGATAGCACTCCTACTCACGATCATCTTCCCGCTGATTATGTTCCCGACGCAAGGAGCAGACTGGATCGCGGTCGCTAAAACCTTTATGACAGACCAACTTGGTTTCTTGTACCTAGCGCTTGGACTCGCAGCTTGTGCCTTCATGGTTTACGTTGTGTTCAGTGATATGGGACAAATTAAACTGGGTGAAGCCGATGAAGAACCTGAATTTAAAACCGCTTCATGGGCAGCAATGCTTTTCTGTGGTGGTATCGGGGCAAGTATCTTGTACTGGGGCTGTATCGAGTGGGCTTACTACTACCAATCACCTCCTTTTCAACTAGAACCCGGCAGTGAAGAAGCCGTTCGTTGGGCTGCGACCTATGGTTTATTCCACTGGGGTCCAATTGCTTGGTCTATTTACCTAATCCCTGCTATTCCAATTGCCTACTTTTTCTATGTACGTAAACAACCTGTACTAAAAATTTCTAGTGCATTGATGCCAGTATTGGGTGAACACCATAGCCGCGGCGTTGCGGGTAAAGTTGTAGATATCCTATTCATTTTTGGCCTATTAGGTGGCGCAGCAACAACGTTAGGTTTAGCAGCACCTCTTATTACTGAAGGTCTTAACCACTTATTCGGCCTACCAAAAAATAACGTCACTCAAGTTATGGTGCTTCTGGTTTGTACTGCTATATTCGCATACTCATCGTATGCGGGTTTGGAAAAAGGCATCAAGATCCTCAGTAACATCAACTTCTGGGGCGCAATGGGACTATTGATATTCGTCCTAATCGCTGGCCCAACGATTTTCATGCTTGAGACGGGTCTAGACTCGATTGGTCGCCTATTGTCTAACTTCTTTGTGATGGCAACGTGGGCAGAACCATTCGGCGGCTACGGTACGTTCGAAAATACGCATTTCCCACAAGATTGGACCATTTTCTACTGGGCATGGTGGCTAGTTTTTGCACCAAGCATGGGCCTGTTTGTTGCGCGCATCTCTCGCGGCAGAACCATTAAACAAATGGTGTCAGGCTCTATCTTCTTTGGTTCATTAGGCTGCTTCTTATTCTTCATGATTTTAGGTAACTACGGTTTATCCCTACAGTTATCTGGTGAACTCGATGTCGTTGCAATCCTAAACGAAGAAGGCGCAACCAAAGCTATCTTCTCGATGCTGGCACAACTGCCAATGAGCACGTTAGTGATCGCCGTATTTACACTGCTGTGTATTATTTTTACTGCGACAACCTTTGACTCTATATCTTACATTTTGGCTTCTGTGGTTCAGAACAACGTGACCGAAGAGCCAATGCGTTGGAACCGTATGTTCTGGGCATTCACACTGTCGTTCTTACCAACGATTCTGATGTTCTTGGGCGGCCTAAGCACGCTTCAAACCGCTGCGATTGTTGGTGGCTTACCGCTACTGGCTATCTCTGTGATGTTGATGATCTCAGCCGTTCGCGCGACGAGCCTCGATTTGCGTCACCAAGAGAATTACATCGAGCCAACGATTAACATCGAAGAGCTGCCAGACATGGACCCATGGTCGGCAGAAGGTATGGCATTGGCACAGTTCGAGAAAGAGAAAGACGCAGCACAAGAAGCCGCAGAACTTGAACGTGAAGCTTATAAAGCCCTTGCTGATGTGAAGAAAGAAATCCGCGCTTATGTTCTTGAACAGGGTGCACAAATGGAAACACATGAGCTTCCTGAAAACCTACAACAAGCACTTGAGCAGGCTGAAAACAACCTAAGCACAGCTCAAGCGAAAAAAGTTGAGTTATCAGAGCAAGCTCAGAAAGCTCGAGTCGCGTTCAATCAGGTGGTTGCAGAACTGCCACTTGCTTGACATTAGCCATGACACAGTCCATTTATTTGGACTCTCCTAAATACGACAAAGGCTCGCAGAAATGTGAGCCTTTTTTTATGCTTTTCTAAAAACTTGAGTTATTGCTCAATTTCATATTGATGAAACAAATATGAAACGACTTTGACACAAATCGGTGTTCTAATCATCCCGCTTATATAAAAAGGGATAACTAATGAAGCACTTTATGAAACCAATTGTTACCGCAGTGGTAACCTCTACACTCTCATTCAACGTACTTTCAGCAGAAATCAAAAATGTCATTCTGATGATCGGCGACGGCATGGGACCTCAGCAAGTTGGCTTATTGGAAACCTACGCAAACCAAGCGCCAAATTCCATCTATAAAGGGAACAAAACGGCCCTTTATCAACTTGCTCAAGAAGGGGTTATTGGTTCATCCCTAACGCATCCGGAAGACGCAATCGTAGTGGATTCAGCTTGCTCTGCGACCATGCTTGCAACGGGTATCTACAGCGGTTCAGAAGTGATCGGTATCGATTCACAGGGTAACCATGTTGAGACCGTACTTGAGAAAGCAAAAAAAGCAGGCAAAGCGACCGGCTTAGTGTCCGACACACGCTTAACTCACGCGACCCCGGCTTCTTTCGCCGCTCACCAACCTCACCGTTCTTTAGAGAATCAAATTGCATCTGATATGTTAGCAACGGGCGCTGATGTGATGCTCTCTGGAGGGCTACGTCATTGGATCCCTAAATCGACCAACGACAAAGGTGAAACCTATAAGCAACTTGAGAAACTGACTCAAGGTGATGTTTATCTCAAATCGAAGCGTAAAGACGACCGTAACCTGCTGGCTGAAGCAGAGAAAGACGGCTACCAACTGGCATTTAATCGCAACATGCTAGACGACGCTAAGGGCGATAAACTACTTGGCCTATTCGCCTACTCAGGCATGGATGATGGCATCGCTTACAGCAACAAGAAAAAGAGTGACGAACGAACTCAGCCAAGCCTGAAAGAGATGACACAAAAAGCGCTCAACATCCTATCCAAAAATGAAGATGGCTTTTTCCTAATGGTCGAAGGTGGCCAAATCGACTGGGCGGGACACAGTAACGATGCAGGCACTATGCTGCATGAACTGCTCAAGTTTGATGAAGCGATCCAAACGGTGTATGAATGGGCAAAAAATCGTGAAGACACGATCGTGATTGTGACCGCAGACCACGAAACAGGCTCTTTCGGTTTCAGCTACTCTTCTAACGACCTACCAAAACCACAGAAACGTTCTGGCGAAGCCTTCGCCGATCGCGACTATGCACCCAACTTTAACTTTGGCGCATTCGATATTCTTGATGGTCTATACAATCAGAAGCAAAGCTACTACGGCATGATCAGCGAATTTCAGAAGCTAGATAAAGCACTGCAAACACCTGAGAAGCTGGCTGAGATCGTCAACAAAAACAGTGAGTTCCCTATCACAGCAGAACAAGCGAGAAACGTATTAGCCAGTAAGCCGAACCCATACCGATTGGCTCAGCACAAATACTTGTCGGCAGAAGAAGTGCCTGCTATCAACGATTTCGATGCTTTCTTCCCATATAACGACCGTGGCAACCTACTTGCTCGTGAACAAGCAACAGGCCAAAACATCGTTTGGGGCACAGGTACACATACTCACACACCAGTGAACGTGTTTGCTTGGGGTCCTGCTGAAAAGATACTGCCAGTTTCGAAAATCATGCACCACTCAGAACTGGGTGAGTACATTAAACAACAAGTAAACTAGCCTGAATCTTTTTTGCTCGTTTAACTTTAGCGCCCTTCGGGGCGTTTTTTTTTAAGCGTTTAAGCGTTGAAGTTAAGTAATTGAGTTTTAAATTTAGGCGACGCCAAATAGCAAAACAGCCGCTCAAGAGCGGCTATTTTAGAATAATTAGCGATTCGGGTGATTCAGGATGTGGTCTTCCCAATCGACAACATCGATTTCGTATACCACTTTGTTACGAACGCTTTCACCTGCAGCGTGCATCTCGGCTTTAGAACCCGTAATCAATGGGTGCCACTCAGGAATCGGCTTGGATTCTGATAGAAGGCGGTAAGCACAAGTGTCTGGTAGCCAATGGAATTCATGAATCTTGTCACGAGTCAGCTTCAAACACTCTTCACCTGAAGTGAAGCGGTTCGGGTAGTCTTTACAAGAACATGTTTTGTCGTTTAACCAGCTGCACGCCACGTTGGTGTAGTAAACTTCATCGCTATCTTCATCCATTAGTTTATGCAGGCAACACTTACCACAACCGTCACACAGTGATTCCCACTCGTTCTCGGTCATTTGCTCTAGTGTCTTTTCTTGCCAAAATGGATTCGTCATAGGATTACTTCTTACTCTTTTACTGGGGTGCGTGTTATACCGCTAGCCCATAAAAAGTTCAAGGATAATAATTGTTCATTCTTTGATTCAATCAACAGCTGTCACTCTCATCATTTTTTGCTACTATCGCGCACCCTGTTATTTAGTGAGTTTAATTTGATGGAATGTCGCCTAGGTTGTGGAGCTTGTTGTATCGCTCCAAGTATTACATCTGCTATTCCTGGAATGCCTAATGGTAAGCCTGCTGGCGTACGCTGCATTCAATTAAATGAGCAAGATCTATGCAAATTATTTGGTCAACCTTCACGCCCGAAGGTATGTCACCAATTCAAAGCCTGCCCTATCATCTGTGGTAAAACAGACCAAGAAGCGCTTGATAACCTTATTGAGCTCGAAGCAATAACCTAACAATACTTTTCTTCTTATATATGCCCAAGATTTCACAACTTTGATAGATCTAAACTATCTTATTGATACTGGTAAAGATTAATAAGGATATTTATGAATAAGTATATCGCAGAAATGTTCGGTACGTTTTGGTTGGTGTTAGGCGGTTGTGGTAGTGCCGTCTTAGCCGCGGCTTTCCCTGATGTGGGAATTGGTCTACTCGGAGTTTCCCTTGCCTTTGGTTTAACCGTACTCACTATGGCTTTCGCTATTGGTCATATATCCGGTTGCCACCTCAACCCTGCTGTCACCATCGGTCTATGGAGTGGTGGTCGCTTTGATGGCAAAGATGTTGCGCCTTATATTATTGCCCAAGTGATTGGCGGTATTATCGCGGGCGGCGTGCTATTTGTGATTGCTTCTGGCCAAGCAGGTTTTGACGTTGTCTCATCAGGCTTTGCTTCGAATGGTTACGGTGAACACTCACCGGGTGGCTATTCGCTAACCGCAGCACTCGTGTGTGAAGTGGTCATGACCATGGTGTTCCTATTCGTGATCATGGGGGCAACCGATTCAAAAGCACCGGCTGGATTTGCACCTATCGCGATTGGTCTTTGTTTAACCTTGATCCACCTTATCAGTATCCCCGTCACTAATACCTCTGTGAACCCTGCTCGAAGTACTGGTGTAGCCGTATTTGTTGGAGACTGGGCTGTTTCGCAATTATGGCTATTCTGGATTGCACCGATTATTGGTGCCGTGATTGGCGCTGCGATTTACAAAGCCGTGCGTGGAAAGGACTAAGCATTAAATAAGCAGGATTTCGGAACAAATAAAAAGCCGCTCAAATGAGCGGCTTTTTTAGATCTTATGACGACCGAGTAAGGAGTGCGAAAGCGTGGTGCCATCCACCAGCTCTAGCTCACCACCGACGGGAACACCATGGGCGATACGGCTAGCGTTCACTTCATGGGCATTACATAGCTCAGCAATGTAATGCGCTGTTGCTTCCCCTTCTACTGTCGGGTTAGTCGCTAGAATTACTTCAGTGATATCACCACGACGTAAACGGTAATCCAAGACATCGAGACCGATATCACTTGGACCGATACCATCAAGTGGTGAAAGATGCCCCATAAGCACAAAGTAACGACCTGAATATTGGCCAGTTGCTTCAATGGCTGCAATGTCTGCAGGGCTCTCTACTACACAAATTTGACCGTTGTCCTGACGTTTAGGATTGGTACAAATGTGGCAAGTATCTTCTTCAGTAAAAGTACGGCACTCATTACAATGACCAATTTCGGTCATTGCTTGGCTAAGAGCTTCAGCCAACTGTAGGCCGCCTTTTCTATCGCGCTGTAACAAATGAAAGGCCATACGCTGCGCCGACTTGGGGCCAACCCCAGGTAGACAACGTAAGGCCTCCATCAAATGCTCCAGCATATGACTGGTACGCATATTTAACCGTTCTAACTTTAAATAACGGCTTATTCAAGAACAAGCCGTTGGAAGAGACAAGTCTCTTATAAATAAGTCGCTTAGAAAGGCATTTTCATACCTGGTGGAAGTTGCATCCCACCAGTTACGCCAGCCATTTTCTCTTTTTGAGTCTCTTCGACACGACGAGCTGCATCGTTGAAAGCGGCTGCGATAAGATCTTCAAGCATCTCTTTATCGTCTTCCATTAGGCTTTCATCGATATCAACGCGACGAACACTGTGACTACCAGTAATCGTAATTTTTACAAGGCCAGCACCTGACTCACCTGTAACTTCCATATTTGCGATTTCTTCTTGAAGCTTTTGCATGCGCTCTTGCATTTGCTGGGCTTGCTTCATCATGTTGCCCATACCGCCTTTACCAAACATGTTATTACTCTCTGGTCTAATTGGTTTATTAAAATCATTTAAGCTACTAAGGGCTTAAATGGGGGTTAAAACACTGTGATTCAACCCCACGAGTTCAGTTCTCTGATTTGCTTTCCAAGGATGATATGTCCATCACTAAATGAAAGGCATATCGATATTGGACGAACGCTATATTGGACGAACGCTATCTCTATCCAACTCGGCAGCAAAACGTCTTTCGATAAACTGTACGTTGGCATCGTTTTCCAAACTGGTAAACGCGTCTTTCAACTTGCTTTGATACAATCTTTCTCGCAGCTCTAACGGTGTTTCTCCACCATCACCAATTTCAACACTCAAATGACACTCTTCTCCAAGCACAGTATTGAGAGACTGTAATAGCTCACTCTGTGCACGGTCGGTATTCAAGTGAGCCTGGCTCGCTCTTAACGTTAAGGTGATTGATGTGTCAATCTTAGTAAATACTGAGTTCAATGCTAGCTGTTCAACAAGCTTGGCTGTCTCTAGCTTTTGAATCGTGGCGGACCATTCATCTTGAACAATCGACTCTTGAAGCAATTTATCGACCATTTCTGGTGTCTTAATATGCTCTAACGCACGCTTGATCTGAGTAGGTGTAAGCTCTTTGCTCACCTCTTTCACTACAGGTTTAGACGGTTTCCAGCGATAAGGTTCATTATCGTTGGTCACATTTTCTGTCGAAGAGGCTGATAAAGAAGCTGGCGACACCCGCTCAGAACCACCGTGTTGCTGAGCAACTCGGTCAAGAACTGAAGTTTTAGCTGGTGTCGCTTTAGCCTTTTTTGGCGCTGAACCTTTGTTATCTGTTGCTGCACCACCTCTACGTTGAGAACGCAATTGGTGACGTAAACCACTCACAGGCGAAGTTGCACGCGCTGGTTGCTCTTGCGAAGCTGGTGAAACAGAAGGTGCAACGGGAGCAACATTTGGCTGCTCTTGATTCTGGTAATTCGTTTGCTGAGTCATGGGACTCATCGACTGCTCCGCACCGTAGCTAGGACGTTCATCATAAGCAGGTGGAGCGTCATACTGACTGTGCGGGTAATCCTGTTCTGGATAACCTTGGTTGCCTGAATGATCAGCGTAACCTTGCGAATCTGAATATTGGTTCTGATTCTGCGGCGGTTGCTGTTGCACAGGCTGCTGAATAGGAGCTTGCTGAGGCACTTGAGGCTGTGAAACCGCTGGAGCCTGAGCTGACTGTCTCGGAGTTGCCATTGGCGCAGCTTGACTCACTGGCTGAGCAACACTCTGAACCGGATTCTGAGCTGCAGGAGCAGGCGCTGGGCTAGTCGACTCAGTCGAGATAGCCGTAGCAACAGTTTGTTCAGCAGGTCTGAATGCCAACATACGCAGAACCACCATCTCAATACCAACACGAGCGGTTGGCGATAATGGCAAGTCTTGACGCCCTTTCAGCACTATCTGGTAGTAGAGTTGGATATCTTGTGGGCTTAACGCTTTGCTCAACAGTTCTAGCCTTTCAGCGTCAGGCTGAGCCTTGTCTAAAGTAGACGGCAGAGCTTGATACATCGCCAAACGGTGTAATTGAGTCGCAAGTTGACTCAGCAATCCATCCCACTCAACGCCATTTTCAGCAAGAGCTTGAATGCAAGCCATCGCTAATTGTGGTTGTTTACTGCTAATCGCTTCAAGTAGATGAATCGCTTGGTCGGTATCCAGCGTTCCAAGCATGTGAGCAACAGTGTCTGTCACTACATTGCCATTACCTAATGCGATAGCTTGGTCTGTTAGGCTCAGCGCGTCACGCATACTGCCATCAGCGGCATGAGCAATCATTCCAAGCGCACGAGATTCAGACGTCACATTTTCTTGTTCAAGAATATGATCGAGTTGCTCGTGGATATTATCAACGCTGATCGGCTTAAGATGGAATTGCAGACAACGCGACAATATCGTCACAGGAAGCTTTTGCGGATCCGTTGTTGCGAGCAAGAACTTCACATACTCAGGCGGCTCTTCTAAGGTCTTTAGAAGCGCGTTAAAACTGTGCCTAGACAGCATGTGTACTTCATCGATTAGGTAAACCTTGAAGCGACCACGTGCAGGCTTGTACTGAACATTGTCCAGAAGCTCGCGGGTATCTTCTACCTTAGTACGTGAGGCAGCATCGATCTCGAGCAGGTCAACAAAACGACCTTCATCGATCTCTTTACAGGTTGCACACTCACCACAAGGGGTTGAAGTAATGCCTGTTTCACAGTTGAGTCCCTTCGCAAACAAACGGCCGATGGTCGTTTTACCGACACCTCGTGTACCGCTGAATAGGTAAGCGTGATGCAACCTATTTTGGCTAAGGGCATTCTCTAATGCTGTTAAAACATGGGCTTGACCAACCACTTCTTTGAATTTGGTTGGTCGCCATTTTCGCGCTAACGCAAGATAGCTCATGAATAATTCCGAAAAGGATTAGTGACCGTCGAATTCGCAGATGCTAAACACTTCTAGACCTAAGCCTTGTAAGCGCTTGTCACCACCGATTTCTGGAAGGTTAATAACAAATGCAGCGTGTTCTACCACACCACCAAGCTGACGAATCAGCTTTGTTGTCGCTTCAATCGTACCGCCTGTTGCTAGCAAGTCATCAACCATCAGCACTTTATCACCTTCAACGATAGCGTCGGTATGGATTTCTAGCGTATCAGTGCCGTACTCAAGCTCATAAGATTGTGCCACAGTTTGACGAGGCAACTTGCCCGGTTTACGAACAGGGATAAAGCCGACACCTAGCTCAAGAGCAAGAGGCGCACCAAATAGGAAACCACGAGCTTCAGTACCAACGATCTTAGTAAAGCCCATGCCCTTGTATGTATCCACTAACAGGTCGATTGTCGCTTTGTACGCGGCAGGATCTTCCATCAAGCTTGTTACGTCACGGAACAAAATACCCGCTTTAGGGTAATCAGGAATGCTTTTGATGCTTGCTTTGATCAGAGAGATTTTTTCTGTGTTCATAATCTTATGCACTTCATTAGGCCGCTTTCCAAACTCTCGTTAACGAATCAAACATCAACGCTCGGAATTAAGGAAAGGTACGATTGGTATTCATTGCAACGAGAGTCATAACTCTGATTGCTGAAATAATAAACGCCCGCTATACAAGCAGGCACACTGGCTTAATGGTAGTGATTTTCTTTGCTGTCAGCAACCAACTCATGGGTTGGAAGTCGCATAAACCATGTGAGAAGAATAACAAGTACACAAATTAGGAAAACCTTGACCCAAATGAGCGGGGCAAAGTAGATCGATAACGCAAAACTCAACAAGATAAAGAACACGCCACGCGTTTTAACTTGCTTGGTAACGGCACCGTGTTGATACCAATTGTTCAACAAGGGACCCAGCGTTTTATGCTCATGCATCCATTTGTGAACTTTGGGGTTGCTTCGCATGAAACATGCACTGGCAAGAAGGAGAAAAGGCGTGGTTGGCAGAACGGGTAAAACGATCCCTAGAACTGCAAGAATGATACAAAGGCCACCAGCAATATTGAGGCTTAAAACTCGAACGCTAATTGTGGCCTCCTTGAGTTAGCTATCACCATCGGCGACGATAGCTTAACTAGAATGTTGCGTAACCATTGAATACTCGGATCAACGTTAGGGTTGCTGGTAGTAATGGAATCGCTAAAAATGCGGCTAAAAATCCTAAAAAATAGAATACATTAAACGGGTCTTGAAAGTCTTTGTTATCTGCCATGATTGCTTCTTGTTTTTGTTAGTAAAGGTAAGTATCTGGCGAACCAAACCCGCTTTGCTAAATCGACATTTAACAAAAAAGGCATAGCCACACCATTTGCGCAACTATACCTTAATCAATTATTCACAAAAACCGAGGAAATATAGGGTTAATCAGTGGACCCTTGGTGTATGTCTAAACTAAAACTGGCCGATCCAAGCAGGCTCAATGATAACTGGCAGCCTTGTTCAATCGGAAGATCCCGTGTAATGAAGTTCTTCTTACAGTTTTCACCCAAGCGCTCGCCCGCCGCAATATGTTGATTCAATTCACCATTCGACCATTGTCCATCTAAACCCGCAGGTAAAATAGAGATAGTTCCCACAGCAAGATCAGCAACACCAAACAAAGCATTCACAGGGGTCGAACATTTAGAACAACGAATCCCCTTCTCCAAAATTTCCGCAATATCTTTGAGATCAACGTTAAAATCTTTTCTATTTCTGATGTAATCGTGGAATAACGCTCTCACCAACAATGTGGCCGCTGAGCCGCCGTTATCAGAAGACGACGAATCTACGAGGTAGAAAGCAAACTGCCCGTTCATCATCCACGCATAATCAAACACAAGCGGCATCATTTCTGTTGATTGCAGTAAACGGTAACTGCAACGCCATGAGCCTTGTCGTGTGTCTTTCTCTGGAAGCAGCGCGTGCAATAAGTCTCTTGCAGCACTCGGGTTATCTTGCAGGTAGTTTAGATGCCAATGCAGCTCTTGGTCTTCAGGGATCTCGCCACCGTCATCAACGCAGAACCATTGGCTTGAAAAATCTCGTTGGTCTGAAATGTTATCGAACGAATCTGTCAATGTATTCGCAATCGCACTTCCTAAGTGACCGTGATCCTCTAGAGGTTTCGCTAAAAAGTCTTTGATACCAAATCGTAATGCTTTCGCCACATCAGACATATCATCAGTGCCAGACACAACGATCATAGGCAGTGACGGATACTCTAAACTGAGCTCTTCTACAAGCTCAATGCCATCCAGTATCGGCATTGATAAGTCACACACAATTAAATCTGGCGCTGAGTCTCTAAGCTTTTGCAGAGCGTCCAGCCCATTTTCAGCCTCAACCACTTTATAACCAATCTTGTCTAAGTACGCGCTGGTTATCCGGCGAAAAATAGGATCATCATCAACCAACATAACGCATTTTTGATTGAGAACTTCCTGAGCCGAGGTCATAACTGGCTGACTGTGAGTTTTGTACATAATCTCTAACCTCACAAAACTAAGTCGAATTATTATTGTTATCTGTTCTAAGAACTAATATAAAACTTAGTAATAAAATACTAAATACACAAATGTTCACTCTTTACTGGTAATTCGTGACAAGGGTTGGAATACTGGTAAATAGTGCAACGAGTTGACGTAACGCAAACATTGATCTCAATATTACGTATAAATTAGATGAGATTGTAAACAAATGTGTCTGGATTTATGAAATTAGATGATTTAAACCTCTTTCGACTTGTCGTTGAAAATGGGAGCTACACCGCAACATCGCGCAAGACTATGATTCCGGTTGCGACCATTACACGACGCATCCAAGCCTTAGAAGACTCTTTGAACCTAAGGCTTCTCAATAGACACGCGCGTAAACTCTCTTTAACAGAGGCTGGCGAACGTTTTTTCAATGAATGCTCACCGTTACTACAACGTCTATCTTCTACTGCTGAAGAACTCACAGACGTGTGTAAAGGTGCTTCAGGGAAGATTCGCATTACCGCCCCCTCAAACCTGACCAAGCGCATGATGATGCCGATGTTCAGTGAATTCATGACTCAATACCCTGATATCAATATTGAGCTGATGATGAACAACCAAGCTGATCAGCTTGATCCAACCGAGTGGGATGTCATTTTCAGAGTCGGCCCGCAGCGTGATTCAAGCTTAATCGCAAGAAAGATCAGTGAAGTTAAGGATATTCTTATCGCGAGTCCTGACTACTTAGCGAAGAACCCGGCACCAAGTCATGCAGAAGAGCTCGCGAATCATTCGCTACTTAAAGGCTATCCGCTGATTAAGTGGCAGCTGAGTAATTCGAATGAAGAGACGGTCGTGAATAGCGAGAAAGGTCGTTTCAATGCGAATGCGCTTAATGTCGTAAGACAAGCCTGTTCAGAAGGCCTAGGTATCACCCTAATGCCTGACGTGATGATCCGTGAATACATTGAAGATGGCAGCTTAGTGCAAGTCTTAGAAGACTGGAGTGCTAACCCTCGTGATATTTATATGCTTTATAACCACAAAGACCACCTGCCAGAGAAGGTTAGATTGTTTATCGATTTTGTGATCGCATACCACATTCACTAAGATTCAATCCCCTTCCCCCGCAAACAAAAAAACCAGAGCCGATGCTCTGGTTTTTTATTACTCATTTTTTATGAGTACGCTAAGCGCCTTCGTTATGTAACTCTAGGTTCGCGAGATCTTGTTGGATCTCACGCTCAACCTTTGAATCGTCATTACGTAAAGAGTCTAGGAAATCTAGGTACGCTTGGTCGATATCGCCCGTTACATACTCGCCGTTGAATACAGATGTATCAAAACGAGAGATGTCTTGATTACCCATACCTACCGCCGAGATTAAATCTGGTAGCGTTTGGAAAATCAAAGCGTCTGCGCCGATCTGCTTACAAATCGTTTCGTTATCACGGCCATGAGCAATGAGCTCAGTCGCGCTTGGCATATCGATGCCGTAAACGTTCGGGAAACGAACCTCAGGAGCAGCAGAAACCATGAAGACTTTGCTTGCGCCAGAATCACGAGCCATCTCAATGATCTGCTCTGATGTCGTGCCACGAACAATAGAATCATCAACCAATAGAACGTTCTTACCTTTAAACTCAGAACGAATTGCGTTGAGCTTACGGCGAACCGACTTCTTACGCTGTTGTTGACCAGGCATGATAAACGTGCGGCCAACATAGCGGTTTTTCACGAAACCTTGACGGTATGGCTTATTGATCGCTTGAGCAATTCGTAGCGCAATATCATTCGATGTTTCAGGGATTGGAATTACCACGTCAATGTCTAGGTCTGCGTACTCTTCTTTAATACGCTTGCCTAACATCTCACCCATCTCAACGCGTGCGCTGTAAACCGAAATTTTATCGATGAATGAATCAGGACGAGCAAAATAAACAAACTCGAAAATACATGGGTTTAATTGTGGGTTATCTGCGCATTGTTTAGTGAAAAGCTCACCATTGAATGTTGCGTAGATAGCTTCACCAGGGGCAACATCGCGCATAAAATCAAAACCAACAGCGTCTAACGCTACCGATTCAGACGCAACCATGTACTCTGTTTTACCGTTAATTTCACGCTTACCAAGACACAGTGGACGAATACCATGTGGGTCACGGAATGCGATCATACCGTGGCCGATGATCATCGCTGTCACTGCGTAAGCACCACGAATAGTACGGTGCACGTTTGCAACGGCGCGGAACACATCTTCTGAAGTCACATTACCTTTAACAGTATCGATTTCATGAGCCAATACGTTCAGTAGAACTTCAGAATCAGAGGTTGTGTTGACATGACGACGGTCTTTTTCGAACAACTTCTCACGAACTTCACTTGCATTCGTTAGGTTGCCGTTGTGCGCCAACGTGATACCAAAAGGAGAGTTTACGTAGAAAGGCTGCGCTTCAGAAGCACTCGAGCTTCCCGCTGTAGGATAACGAACATGACCAATACCCACGTTACCTTGGAGGCGTTGCATGTGTTTTGCTTCAAAAACATCTTTAACTAAACCGTTCGCCTTACGCA
This sequence comes from Vibrio sp. QJM3NY_26, assembly GCF_057786005.1. NCBI lineage: Bacteria > Pseudomonadati > Pseudomonadota > Gammaproteobacteria > Vibrionales > Vibrionaceae > Vibrio > Vibrio sp. QJM3NY_26. Next base: position 2,474,851 of record NZ_CM173515.1, read on the forward strand.
GACGGAAACGATTGCTTTCTATGGTACAAATACCAGCGGCATCTTGGCCACGATGCTGCAATACCGTTAAAGCGTCATAAATAGACTGGTTTACAGGTGTTGAACCCACGATTCCAACAATACCACACATGTCCTAATCCTCGATTTTCGACATTAACTGGCGCTAAAGCGCGCCAGATAAGAAACTAGATGTTGCTTGTAAATGCTCAAAGAACGGCGCAATGATTCGGCTAAACTCCGGAACCAACTGCGAATTCTCCCACCACTCAGAACTTGGGAATGCAGTAAACGCATCCATGAAAAACAACACTGCTGACACAATCAGAACACCACGTAAGCCGCCAAAGACGACACCGAGGATTCTGTCTGTACCCGACAGGCCTGTTTTCTGAACTAGCTGACCGATGACATAGTTAACTAAGGCACCGACAACTAACGTTGCAACAAATAATGCTGCTATCGCAGTTCCGTTTCGAAACATCTCATCTTCGATATTGGTGAAGTACATGGCTAATTTAGCGTAGTACTGGCTAGCAATAAAAAATGCTCCAAACCAAATAACAAGTGACAACGCTTCTTTAGCGAAACCGCGAACTAAACTGATCACGGCAGAGAAGCCGATCACGCCTAAAATGACAAAATCTAACCAATTCATGAATTCTTCATCTTAAGTTGGCGCGCATTTTAACAGAAAAAATGCTGACGCAAACGTTTTCTTATGGATTTAACGGTTTAAATTTGAGCAATTGGCCTTTTGAACCCGTAATTTTTTCTAATTCCTTAATTTGTCGCTCAAGTTTGGATTTAGAGACATCCGGGCCAATAATTACTCGCGTAAACGTTTTTTCTTGCTTGGTGTGAGCCTGGTAACCACGCTTTTGTAAATCCTTAACAACGTTTTTTGCGTTGTCAGCATTCTTCAAAGCCATCAATTGAATAATCCAAGCACTGTCTTGGTATTCATTTTTTTCCGGTACTGGCTTAACCACCACTGCCACTTTATCCGCTTCTTTACTATTTGAAGCCGACGCAGTTTGCTTATCTGAATTATCAACACCACTTTCAACCACTCGCTCAACCGGAGAGTCCGGCAGTGCAATCTGATCTTCAACAGGGTCGAGTACTTCAAAAACTTCTACATTACTATCAAGCTCTGGCTTAATCGGAATGCTTGCAAACTCTTCTTTATAGTGGAGCTTCTTACCATCCAGCACATCGGGCAATACAATCACACCAATGGCCACTAAAATGATGGTACCGACTAATCGGCTTTGGAATTTACTTGCCATTTAGTTTCCTTTTTTCTGCCAATGCTCCAATACTTCACCCACAGTATGGAAAGAACCGACCACCAGTACAACATCGTCACCTTTAACAGAAGCTAAAGCCGCTTCAAACGCTGCTACAGGGTTTGAATGCTGCTCTACGCCTTGAGGTAGGCTTTGACACAATTCAGCAGCTGTTGCGGCTCGTGGGCCGTTCAGCGAAGCTGGGTACCAATGTGTTGTGATTGGTGCTAATACTTCCAATGTCGCAGGGATATCTTTGTCATGAAGCATGGCGACTACAACGTGTAAATTTTTACCTGCATACTTCTTCGTTACTTGCTGCGCAAAATATTCAGCCGAATGCGGGTTGTGCGCAACATCAAGCACAATCACGGGTTGTTCGCTAATTTGCTGCATACGCCCAGGAAGCTGTGCGTTCTTCATGCCATTAACGACGTTCACATCGCTAATGCTAAGTTCTGAAGTACCTAATGCCATCAATGCTGTTGCTGCGTTAGGTAGCGGTAGGCTTGGAATAGGCAGTGATTCTAGTTGGAATGCCCCACTGCGCCAGTTCCAAGTATCGCCGTCTACATCATAGGTGTATTGAATACCCACCTGATAGAACTCAGCCTTAATGTCATCAGCATGAGCAGCAACCGTAGCTGGTGGTTTAGGTTGACCACAGATAGCCGGCTTACCACTACGATAAATACCGGCTTTCTCAAAACCAATCACATTGATGTCATCACCTAGCCAATCAACATGATCGACAGCCAAACTGGTAATCACAGAAACATCATGCTCAACGATATTCGTCGCATCTAGGCGTCCACCTAGACCCACTTCTAATAACACAACATCAACCGCTTCAATTTGAAAAGCACGTAACGCCGCTAAAGTCCCATATTCGAAAAAGCTAAGGCTGATCTCCCCGCGCTCTTTCTCAATGAAATTGAAAGACTGAACCATCTTTTCATCGGATAGATCTTGGCCGTTAATACGAACACGTTCGTTATAGCGAATTAAGTGAGGAGAACTATAGACACCGACTGAGTAACCAGCATCCAACAGAATAGCTTCCATTAGTGCACACGTTGAGCCTTTGCCATTAGTTCCGGCAACAGTAATAACGTGTTGAGCAGGTTTGGTGAGGTTTGCCTTAGAGGCGACGGCCTGAACTCGGTCTAATCCAAGATCAATAGCGCTTGTGTGGATGTTTGATAAATAATCAAGCCACATCTCCAAAGAGGATGTGGCTTGAGGAATAGGTTGTTGACTCATCTAACTCATAACCATGATTAAGTAGGTTTGTTAGAAGGTACTTTACCCTTTTTCTGGCGCTTCTGGTACTTCATAAGTAGCTTCATTCGGTGAATCGTTCACAGAAACTACTAATGGTGAAGGCTGGTTGGTCATTTTAGCAACAAGGCTTGCAACGCGCTGACGCATCTCACGACGGTCAACGATCATGTCGATAGCGCCGTGGTCGAGTAGGAACTCACTGCGTTGGAAACCTTCAGGAAGGTCTTCACGTACAGTTTGCTCGATTACACGACGTCCAGCAAAACCGATAAGCGCTTTTGGCTCACCGATGTTGATATCGCCAAGCATTGCCAAACTCGCAGAAACACCACCCATTGTTGGATCAGTCATTACTGAAACAAACGGTAGGCCTTTCGCAGATAAACGCTCTAGAGCAGCACTGGTTTTCGCCATTTGCATTAGAGACATCAATGCCTCTTGCATACGAGCACCACCACTTGCAGAGAAACAAACTAAACCACAGTTGTTCTCAATAGCCGCATCTACCGCTTTCACAAAACGAGCACCAACAACAGAGCCCATTGAACCACCCATAAATGAGAATTCAAAAGCACACGCTACGATTGGTAAACCTAGTAGTTCACCTTTCATTGCGATCAGCGCGTCAGTTTCACCACTGTTCTTTTGAGCAGTAGAGATACGCTCTTTATAACGCTTAGAGTCTTTAAACTTCAGTTTGTCTTGTGGCTCAAGATCAGCACCTAGTTCAACGCGCTCACCTTTGTCTAGGAATGTATCCAGACGGCGACGTGCCTTCATGCGCATGTGATGGTCACATTTTGGACACACTTCTAGGTTACGCTCTAGTTCAGCATGGTAAAGAACCTGCTCACAAGAAGTACATTTAGTCCAAACGCCCTCAGGGATAGACGCTTTACGAGATGTTACGATGTTGCTTTTTTCTAAAATCTTTTCAAGCCAACTCATGGAAGACCTTTTTGTTTCGATTCTTACGCTTGATTGCGAAAGAAATAAATTTGGGAATTATGCGTGGGAATTAAAGCACATAAAACAGCGACTGTAGATAAAAAACTGGTTGTACCTATTTTCTGGCACTATTTTACGCACGAAACCGTAATATTTTTTGAACCTAAGTCTCACATTTAGTTCAAATTATCCGGTAAAAACAGAGGCCCAATTGGCTCTCGTGGTAACTCAAAATGTTCAGGATAATCAACATCTACCAGATACAAGCCTTCCGCTTTGGCGGTTGCGCCAGCCACTTTTCGATCTTTAGCCTCTAAAAGCCACTGGATCCACTCTGGTTTTTGCTCACCTTTACCTACTGCAATTAGGCTACCCGTAATATTCCTCACCATATGGTGAACAAACGCATTCGCTTTAATATCGATCACTATGTAGTGCCCATGACGAGTCACGTTTAAGTGAATCATGTTTCTCCATGGACTACGAGATTGACAATGTGTCGCTCTGAATGAAGTGAAGTCGTTCTCGCCTAACAAGTATTGACCCGCTTCATGCATCTTTTTCTCATCAAGGTGACCATGGTAATGGCTCACGCCTGAATTCAGAATGCCAGGACGTAGTGCATGATTAAAGATAATGTAGCGATAACGGCGTGCAGTTGCAGAAAAACGAGCGTGGAAATCCTCATTCACCTCTGTCGCCCAACGAACCGCAATATCTTTTGGCATGTTGGCATTCGCGCCCATTGTCCAAGCAACCATTTTACGATCAACATTAGTTTCAAAGTGAACGACTTGTCCCGTACCGTGAACACCGGCATCTGTACGACCTGCGCACATAACCTCTACAGGATGATTCGCGACAACTGAAAGAGCCTTTTCCAATTCTTCTTGGACACTTTTCACGTCTCGTTGGCGCTGCCAACCAAAGTAGTGGGTACCGTTATATTCAATACCTAAAGCAATTTTCATGTTCTTGTTCTCTTTGAAAATGGGCAAGAAGTATATACGGAAATGAGTGCTAGCCCAAATAGGATGGGGCTAAAACTGCAATAAACAATCACTACCGCCCTAGACGGTGGTTTTAAGAAGCCAAATAAAACAAAGGCGCTTGGGCTCACCCAAAAATAAAGGGTAGCCAACGCTACCCTTTATGATTTTTTTAAATTTATCGACCGTTTAAGGTATCGATAAGATTCTTTGCCTCTCGACGAATATCATCGCTCCCGTCAACTATCGCCTCTTCTAGAAGCTTAATTGCACCTTGCGAATCACTCATCTCGATATAGATTTTAGCCAAATCGAGCTTGCCAGCAGCTTCTGCATTGTTGTCGACATCATAGTTGCCGATATCACCGATAACATCAGGAAATTCATTTAGGCCAACATCCAGCTTCAACTCTTCATCATCTGGATTTATGGCTTCTTCGCCTTCTTGCTCTACTTGAGCCATCAGTTCGTCAATCGTCATGTATTGCTTATCACGACTGTTACCCGACTCTGTTAGATTATCTTGTTGACCCCAATTCTCTTCTTTAATTTTAGGTTCAGCTTGTTTTTCAGCCGATGCCCAAATCTCTTGTTGATCGTCAGGAACACCATTGTGCATGCTTGATTGCTGCTCTGGAGCTAAGTTAAAGCCTTTCCAATCTTCACCGCCAACTTCAAGCATCGCATCGATATCGAGCCCTGCACTGTCAATCGACGTTGCATCTAGTGGCTTCTCAAACATATTGTCGACTGAGTCTTGTACATCTTCTGAAAGCAACTCAGCCAATGCTGTTTCATCAAAATCGTCAAAGCCTTCTAGTGGTTCGTCTTGAACTGCTGTAGGTGCTGAGTTTGATTCTAAAGGCGTTGAATTTAATCCTGAAGATGAACTCGGTGAATGATCTGGTTGTGCGAACGCTGTCAATTCAGGTTCTTCTGCATCTGAGAACCCTGCTTCGCCCGAGAAACCCTCTGTATCTGAGAAATCGTCAGCGTGACTAAAGCTTTGCGGGTTTGAGAACAAATCATGCAACGCATCTTGCTCTTCACCTTGAGGACTAAAAGAAGTCAGTGGTGTCGGCTTCTCTGCAAACGCATCTGAGATGGCTTCGTCTTCACCGTATTCAGGCAAATCAAGCTCATCGAACTCGACGCCTTCTTCTTCCGCTACTGGCTCTGCGCTGCTTTGCTCAATATCATCTAAAACAGAGTCTGCTTTTGCGCTTTCTTCGTCATATTCAGGAAGATCAAGATCATCGAACTCAAACTTTTCTGCCTCAGGAGCGAGATCTTGCTCTAATTGAGCTTCATCAGGCTCACTAACGACTTCCGCCAACGCGTCTTCTTCACCAAACTCTGGCAGTTCGAAATCATCAAACGAGAACTCGTCTTCGCCTTCTTGTCCTAGAACCTCAGCTTGTTCCGGAGCTTCAGCTTGTTCCGGAGCTTCAGCTTGCGGTGCCGTTTCTGCTTGAGGCGCAACGTCTGCTTGTGGCTCAGATGTTAATTGTGGTTCTAATACTGATTGAGGTTCAGCGTCTAGTTGAGAATCAACAGCAGGAGCAACTGGTTCTGGTATTACTTCAACATCAGCTTCAGCATCGGCTTCTGCCAATGCGTCTTCTTCATTAAACTCAGGAAGTTCGAAGTCATCAAACGAGAACCCTTCTTCGCTGTCTTGTCCTAGAACTTCAGCTTGTTCCGTAGCGTCAACTTGCGATACCGATTCTACTTGAGGTTCAGCGTCTAATTGAGGTTCAACAGCAGGAATAACTGGTTCTGGTATTACTTCAACATCAGCTTCAACATCGGCTTCTGCCAACGCGTCTTCTTCATTAAACTCAGGAAGTTCGAAGTCATCAAACGAGAACTCTTCTTCGCTGTCTTGTCCTAGAACTTCAGCTTGTTCCGTAGCTTCAATTTTCGGTGCCGTTTCTGCTTGAGGTTCAGTGTCTAGTTGAGGTTCAACAGCAGGAGTAACTGGGTCTGGTATTACTTCAACATCAGCTTCAGCATCGGCTTCTGCCAACGCGTCTTCTTTAGCTGTATCGTCTCCAATCAGCCAATCATCGTCTTCTGGTACACCGAACTCATTTGGAATGATTTCTGGCATATGTGCAGCACGGGCTGGCTCTGGCTCTGGCTCTGGCTCTGGCTCTGGCTCTGGCTCTGGCTCTGGCTCTGGCTCTGGCTCTGGCTCTGGCTCTGGCTCTGGCTCTGGCAAGGATTCAACGATATTTTCAAGTTCATCGCTACCTTGAATTTTCGGTTCAAAGTCAAAATCAGAGTCTATATTCGCAGGAGATTCAACATCATCAATGGCTTCGGCTAACCAATCTTCTACCGTTTCTTCATCGTCTTCAGAGATATCATTCAAAGACGACGGCGAAGCTTGATCTTCAGTACTCGCAGCGATGTCTTCACGCTGATCTTGTACGTCAGCTTCTTCCGAATCTGATGCTTGTTGCTCAGTGTCTTCTTGAGTCGGCTCTTCAAAAACTGGTTTGTCAAAGTCAGAATTCTCAGAGAGCAACGAGTCAATATCCAGTTCATCATCTTTAACAGACGACACCGCTTCTTCTGGTGATAATTCATGACTATCAGAAAGAGACGTTTGTTCTGGTTCCAAAGCACTTTCGATTGATGCTTCAGCTGGCTCTTCATTAGCTTGCAACGAATCGCTGTCATCAGAAGTCATCAACTCATCAATCAATGCTTCATCTGTTGTTTCTAGTGCGTCATCAAGCAACGCATCCGTTGCAGGCGCTACACCAAACAAGTCATCGATAAAGTCATCACGATTAAAGGCTTCGTCATTTTCTGGCTTAACATCAGCACCGTCTTGAGTCAGTTCTAAATCTAATGAAGCATCACCAACAAGTTCAGGTTGTGGTGTTTCAGTAATGTCCGTTATTTGCTCAGACTCGGCTTCAGAAGGCTCTGACGTTAATTGAGTATGTTCAACGTCTGAATCCTTGATAAGGTCGTCGCTAGCTTTATCAGAACCAAAGGCAGCATCTAGCTCTTTATCAAACGTCTGCTCTTCTGATTCAAGCTCGTCTTCAATACCACTTGTCAGTAAATCATCAAACGGGTCTAAAGATTCAGATTTTGGTGAATCAGCTTGGTCCGCTGAAAGCGCATCATCCGATAGTTCACTATCAAGGAAATCATCAAGTAAGTCGGTGCTCTCCGCATCGAGTTCGAAATCATCATCAGAATCTCCGATTAATTCATCCAGAGTTTCCGTGCTGTCTTCTGCAATGTTTAGCTCATCATCAGTCGATAAACCAGAAAGCTCTTCAAGTTCAGATAAGGCATCGAAACCTAAAGGCTCACTTTCAGGCTCATCATCCGATTCATCGCCCAGCATTTCATCAAGGAGTTCGGTCGAGTTGCTTAGGTCAACGTCATCCCCTTCCAACTGCTCATCAAGTAGATCAACGCTGTCTTGAGCCTCTTCATCAACGATTGGCTTATCAAACTGAGACAGGATGTTTTCGATATCATCATCAGACGCCAAACCATTGTTTAGGTTCGTCGCTATTTCATCGTCGCTATCGAGGTTGAAAGGATCATTCGCTTGCTCGTTCTGAGCGGCAACCTGAGCAAAGATGTCATCAATATCATCCTCTACACTAGGAGCTGCAGATTGAGTGGTCTGTTGTTCAGAGATCAGAGCATCAATATCAAAGTCGTCATTGCTTATGTCCGAAGGCGTAGCATCGCTTTGTTGTTCTGAGATAAGCGCATCGATATCAAAATCATCGGTTATCGATGTGTCGGCACTAGAAGTAGAATCACTTTGCTCTTCCGAAATCAAAGCATCGATGTCGAAGCTATCATCATCTTCGTCATCAAGAGAAAACAGGTCATCTAATAGTGACTGGTCTAATTCGTTAGAGCCTAAATCTTCAGTCTCGGATTCTTTAGATAGCAGTGCTTCAATGTCATCAGCAGACATTGCGTTATCATCTGAGAGATCAAAATCGACTTCATCGGTATCAAGTGCGCTTACTGCGCTTTTATCGAGCGCGCGCTCCATCTCTTCTAGACCAAGCGCTTTCTCTTCACCATTAACACTGATGCCGTTGCTGCTGTCCAAGTCCAGATCATCAAAGTTAGTGTCTAAATCACCATTTTCGCCAATGCTCGCAAATGGGTCATCATCTTCACCGTCGAGATTGAAATCGAGATCAGATTCATCCAATCCTGCAAATACATCGTCTTCTTCAGCAAGAGCTTGGTCGTCAAACAACTTATTGGCATCGTCTTCAGTGCCAAACAGGTCATCGTCTAAAGACAGCTCGTTAAGGTCGTCCATCTCGTCGCCCAATGTAATAGGCGCGACGCTGCTTGGTTCAGTTTGAATCGGTTGTTCTTGAGTGTTTTGCTGTTGTTCTTCATTTTTAGAACGACGACCTATCAGCATCACGATGATCAAACCAAGTAGAAGACCCGGAATAATCGCAAGAGCCGCAACTAACCAACCATTAGATAACAGTTCATCCATGGCACTTGGTGCCATTTTTTCAATTTCGGCGTTCTTTCTACGCTCTTCATCAAGCAGCTTTTCCACTTCGCTACGAATGCGGTCTTCATCACTGAGCTCTGTTTTTAGCTCATCCACTTCCAATTGAACATTCGACAGCATCAAACGAAGTTGATGGTTTTTTTCTTCGAGTGACAGTAACTCAGTTTCTGAAAGCTCTAACTGCTTCTCAAGGTAGTTCATTTCCTTGGCACCGGTTAGCGGCTTGCTATTCACTATCTCTTGATTATCAATTATCGATTTATCGACAACTTTAGGTTCGCTAACCTTAGCTTTGGATTGTGCATTTTTAGGTGCTACATCTGGTCGACTTGACGCTTGCGCTACTTTAGGTTTTGAAGCGGTAGGCTTTGTCGCAGGAGCATCAAGCTTAGCAAGGTGCGAGTTCATGATGTTGATAGCTTGCTGCGTCGAACTTGCACGTGCTTGCTCTAAAGAAGGCACACGTAAATTACTGGCAAGCAGCAGGCTATGGATATTCTGATTTTCAAACGCTTGTGGGTTTAAGCGATAAATCGCCAACAATGTTTGTTGGACTGAAACGGAGTTATCAGGGCGTAACCTTGAAGCAATAGACCATAGCGTTTCTGAGCCACTAGTTGGACCATAGAAACGTGAAGGCTCAGCGCTATTCAATTGCGCTCTTTGAAGAGGTTCTGAAAACGTAGGCGCTGATTGTATCTGGCCATTAGGCCCTACAACTCGAATGGAATCTGCACGAACAACGGAAATCTGAGTCGCAATGATAAAGGCAAAAGGCATTAACCACGGCTTGAAAAATTGAAACATAAAAGGCTCAGCTAGGTGCTTAAATTCGGAAAAGTGATGATCTATTAAATATATCGGATAAATGACGTAAAACTATAGAGATGAAAACAAAAAATGTGTTGCAGCAACAATATTCGCAGCAATTTCACACAATTTGACTAACAATATTTTCAATCGATTAAAAAAGCCCCACTAAAGAGTGAGGCTTGATAATCAAAGCAATGAAGCTTAGAAGTAATCGCGAATCAGAACTTCAGCGATTTGAACTGCGTTTGTCGCTGCGCCTTTACGAACGTTATCAGCTACTACCCACATGTTCACGCCGCTGTGATGGCTGATGTCGCTACGAATACGACCAACCATTACGTGGTCCTTACCACCCGCATCACGAACTTGAGTTGGGAAGTCTAGAGCTTGGAATACTTCAACGCCTTCCGTGTTCTCTAGAAGCTGAATAACTTGCTCTGCACCGATTGGCGCTCGAGTTTCAACATGTAGAGATTCAGCGTGGCCGTAGAACACAGGAACACGAACACAAGTCGGGTTCACCGTGATTGACGAATCAGCAAAGATTTTCTGAGTTTCCCAAACCATCTTCATTTCTTCACGTGTGTAGCCGTTCTCTGTAAATTCATCAATCTGAGGAATACAGTTGAACGCGATCTGCTGTGAGAATGCTGACTTGTCAGCTGGCATGCCGTTAAGAAGCTTAGCGGTTTGGCCTGCTAGCTCATCGATACCCGGCTTACCTGCACCAGATACAGATTGGTAAGTTGAAACGTTAATACGCTCAAGACCTACTTCATCGTGAATAGGTTTAAGTGCTACTACCATCTGAATAGTAGAACAGTTAGGGTTCGCGATGATGTTGCGGTTACGGAACTCAGCAATCGCTTCAGGGTTCACTTCTGGCACAACCAGAGGAACATCGTATTCATAACGGAAACGTGATGTGTTATCGATAACAACCACACCTTCGTCAGCGGCGATTGGAGCCCAACGTTCTGAAAGCTCGCTACCTGCAGAGAAAAACGCAATATGTACTTGAGACCAATCGAAGTCTTCTACGTTTTGTACTTGTATTGTTTTGCCGTTAAAACGGGAAGTTTTGCCTTCACTACGTTCACTTGCTAGTAAGTGCATTTCACCGACAGGGAATTTACGCTCTTTAAGTACTTCAAGAATGGTTTCACCAACCGCACCAGTCGCACCTAAAATAGCAATATTAAATTCTTGGCTCATTGTTTCTCTCTTTTATAAAGTTGGCTTTACCATAAAACCGAGTTTAGATAACGGCGTTAAATTACAAGATTCGTCGCCCGTTAACTCGACTGCACTGTACTCTCTACGGTCCCAATATTCTTTACGCATCTTGTCAAAAGAACCCGGCGTAGAGATATTGCGACGGAATAAGGCGTCGTCTTTGCGCACATCATAGATCAACTGAGTCAAATTGTGCAGTGTTGCTTCATCCCAAGCTCTATCTAATTTCATTTGAGGCACTGGGGCTGTCGGCAGAAGATCGCTTGCATAAGCTCGCAGCTCTGTACCCAAGAACTCACAATAACTGTTGAAAATCATCGTAGTACCACGTGCTTTACCCTCTAAACCGTAGCCCGCTACGTGAGGAGTTGCAAAAGCAAGCAGTGGAAGCAGCTCAAAATCGACTTCAGGTTCAAACTCAAACACATCAAGAACGGCAGTAAAACCATCGGCTTTTTGCAGGCGAGCTTTTAACGCTTGGTTATCAACAACTGGGCCACGAGCTGCATTAATCAAAATTTGATCAGCACGTAAGTTGTTCAGCACTTGCTCATTGATCAAGTGATGTGTTGGGAACTCACCCGTCTTAGTAATTGGCGTATGCAGAGTGATCACGTCCGATTGCTCAAGCAGTGTTTCTAATTCAGTAAACTCACGAGTATCACCCTCTTGTTGTTTTAGAGGATCGTTCAGCAGAACTTTGATACCAATACCTTCAAGGCACTTCGCTAAGTAGCTACCTACCTGACCACAGCCGATAATACCGACCGTTTTATCGAAAACAGAGAAGCCTTGTTGCTGCGCAAGTACCATCATTGCGCTGAAGGCATACTCAGCGACACCCACCTTGTTACAGCCAGGCGCCGCAGTAAAGAAAATGCCACGCTCTTTCATCAATGCTTGGTCGACATGGTCCATACCTGCCGTCGCAGTGCCGACAAACTTCAGCTTATTGGCTTTGCTAATCAATGACTCATTCACCTTGGTAACAGAGCGAATCATCAATGCGTCTACGTCAACTAGGTCGTCAGCAGTTAATGTGCGACCAGACTTCATTGTCACTTCCCCTAGCTGGCTAAATAGTGCTTCAGCATAAGGCATATTTTCGTCGATTAAGATTTTCATTTGGCGAGTACTTTAGTTGGGGTCTATCGACCTAAATGTGAATTGAAATGATTGTGCAAAATTCCACACTCGGTGTCGAGTAGCAAATGGAATACATTATATATAAAGGGCTACGTTGGCATTTATCACACCATATCCCAAAACCGAATCAACACTGAAGATTGTGTAGCCCAGAAACGAAAAATGCCCGATTGAATAAACAATCGGGCAAACATCCAGAACAAAAGGATCCTATCTCGCTCTCCAGGAGACAGAGTCTTGCGTCTGTTCAACCAGTACTAACCAAAGTCACTACTGGTCAAGCTCTGGAAACCTTTTAATTTCTAAACCCAGATTTAAAAAGTCATGTTCAAAAAAACACGTATAAAACCTACATTTAAAAAGCTTTGTTCTGTTGGTCATGGTTAGTGGGCAACCTATGCGTGTTGAGTCTGCACTCACGTCACCCATTAACGATTAACCTTTATTAATTTAACCTTAGCTTCAATTAGCCTTGGTATTTTTTGATTACTAGCGTTGCGTTCGTACCGCCGAAACCAAAGCTGTTAGACATAACTGTCGTTAGCTCTTGCTCACGGGTTTCAGTTACGATGTCTAGGCCTGCGCCTGCTTCGTCTAGGTTTGCTACGTTAATGCTAGGTGCAATAAAGCCGTTATCTAGCATTAGCGTTGAGTAAATTGCTTCGTGTACACCAGCTGCACCTAGAGCGTGACCAGTCATCGCTTTAGTTGCTGAGATTGCAGGGCTGTTGCCGCCAAATACTTCTTGGATTGCGCCAAGTTCTTTAACGTCACCCACAGGAGTTGAAGTACCGTGAGTGTTCACGTAGTCAACGCCATCAACGTTTTGCATTGCCATCTTCATACAACGAACCGCGCCTTCACCAGAAGGAGCAACCATGTCGTAGCCATCTGAAGTTGCGCCGTAACCTACGATTTCACCGTAAATTTTTGCGCCACGAGCAACTGCGTGCTCAAGCTCTTCAATAACTAGCATGCCACCGCCACCAGAGATAACGAAACCATCACGGTCAGCATCGTAGGTACGAGAAGCCAATTCTGGAGTGTCGTTGTACTTAGTAGAAAGTGCGCCCATTGCGTCGAACATCATAGTCAGAGACCAATCCAGTTCTTCACCGCCACCAGCGAATACAACGTCTTGTTTACCCAGTTGGATAAGCTCCATTGCGTGACCAATACAGTGTGCAGATGTCGCACATGCAGAACTCATAGAGTAGTTCACGCCACGGATTTTGAATGGTGTAGCAAGACAAGCAGAAACCGTAGAAGCCATTGTACGTGGAACCATGTATGGACCAACGCGCTTAACGCCTTTTTCACGGATGATGTCTACAGCGTTAACTTGGTTTAGAGATGAAGCACCACCTGAACCCGCAACGATACCTGTGCGGTCATTAGATACTTGATCTTCAGTTAAACCAGAGTCAGCAATTGCTTGCTCCATTGAAAGATAAGCGAATGCCGCTGCATCACCCATAAAGCGCATTTTTTTGCGATCGATATGGTCAGCAGGGTTCATTTTCAGGTTACCCCAAACTTGAGAGCGCAAGCCATTTTCCTTGAACTGCTCTGAAGCGGTAATACCTGATTTACCCTCTTTCAGTGATGCTAAAACTTCTTCGACGTTGTTACCGATACTTGAAACAATACCCATACCGGTGATTACGACTCGTTTCATGTGACATTCCTATAATTCTAAATTCAGCTAGATGATAACTAAGAAGCCTAACAAAAGTGGTCAGCTTTCCTAGAAATTCGTACAATCCCTACCAACATATCGCTTCAAATCACAAAATGATAGATTTTATGACTTCAATTACTAATGCAGAACTGGAATGGAATGAGTCTGGCACGCCAGTTTCAGACCAATTTGACGACGTTTACTTCTCTAATGTTAACGGTTTAGAAGAAACTCGCTACGTCTTTTTAAAACAAAACCACCTTCCAGAGCGTTGGGTTGAACATCAACAACGCCGTTTTGTGATTGCTGAAACCGGTTTTGGTACAGGTTTAAACTTTCTTGCAGTCTGGCAATGGTTCGATGCTTTTCTTAAAGATAACCCACAAGCTATGACCAAAGAGTTACATTTCATCAGTTTTGAAAAATATCCTTTAAATAAAGATGATCTGATCAAAGCACACCAATCTTGGCCTGAATTAGCTCAGTATGCGACGCAACTCCAAGAACACTATCCAATTGCTCTGCCGGAATGTCACCGCATTGTGTTGGGCGATGGCGCGATCACACTCGATTTATGGTTTGGTGATATTAAAGATTGTATGCCAAACGTGCCGACCCCGCAGGAAGGTTTGGTTGACGCTTGGTTCTTAGATGGCTTTGCGCCAAGTAAAAACCCTGAAATGTGGAATCAAAACCTATTCAACGGAATGGCCAAACTGGCAAAACAAGATTGCAGCTGTGCAACGTTTACCGCTGCCGGTTTTGTTCGACGCGGTTTAATCGAAGCCGGCTTTGCCATGAAAAAAGTTAAAGGCTTTGGTACTAAGCGTGAAATGATTGCAGGCCGCCTTGACGAGAAGCACGCTCATACCAACATCAAACCTTGGTATGGCCTAGCTCAACACAGTGATTCACAAGATATCGCCATTATCGGTGGTGGTGTTGCCAGTGCTGCGCTTGCAAAAACGTTAAGCCGACGTGGTAAAAACATCACGCTTTATTGTGAACACCAACAAGCCGCTGGAAATGCCTCTGGCAACAATCAAGGTGCCATTTATCCGCTACTCAGCGAAGCGACATCTAATGTTTCAAGAATATTTGGTCCGGGCTTATTGTTTGCCCGCCAATTTATTAATCAAGCAGCACAATCAGTAAACTTCGATCACAACTGGTGTGGCGTGAATATCTTGATGTGGGATGAAGGTTCAACCAAAAAGCTCAACCGTATGTTGGAAGGCAATTTCCACACAGACTTAATTCAGCGCTTAACGCCCGAACAAGCGAACGAAAAGATTGGCTTACCGGTTGATAAAGAGAGTGTTTACTTCCCACTGGGTGGTTGGTTAAGCCCTCTTCAGCTTACTCAAGGTTTGATTGGTAAGTTAGAAGAGACCAACCAAGTAAGCGCGCACTATCAACACCAAGTGATACAACTTGAGTGGTTAGAAGCAGAGCAACAATGGCTACTAACGATTGATACACCCCAAGGTGAAATTCAAACTAAGCACGACCAAGTGGTTGTCGCGAATGGACACAAGTTCACCCAATTTGAACAAACTCGTCCCGTACCTCTGACGCCAGTTAAAGGGCAAGTGAGTCATATCCCGACTACAGAAAATCTCAGCCAGCTAAAAACAGTGTTGTGTTTTGATGGCTACTTAACGCCACAGAATCCAAATAACGGCCACCATTGTATTGGCGCGAATTACGATAAAACCAATATCGATCAAGAGTTTGATAGCGAAGTGCAACAGCACAATGGCGAGCGTTTACACGGGTCGCTACCAGAACAAGCGTGGACCAAAGATGTCGATACCAGTGGTAACTTAGCACGCCAAGGTATCCGTAGCGTGAGTCGAGATCACCTACCATTCGTCGGTAATGTTGGCGATTTTGAATCCATCAAAGAGCAATATCAGAATCTGCACAACTTTAATCCGCAGCGTGATGCTATCGACGGTATCGAACCTGTTCCCAGCTATCCGAACTTGTTCTGTTTTATTGGTTTAGGCTCACGTGGTTTGAGCTCGACCCCTCTTTTAGCAGAAGTCTTAGCCTCACAAATTTGTGGCGATCCTCTACCTCTTCCGGTTGATGTGCTCGAAGCCATTCATCCAAGTCGAATGTGGATTAGAAGATTACGCAAAGGCAAAGCGTTAACAGAAGGTTGGGTTTCAACGAAACAAGCCAGTGCGGACTAGTCGATTCTAGACTAGGTCTAAATATTCAAATAAGTATTAGGCCGTGTTGATCTTACGAGCTGATTTTTGCAGCGAAAGGTCAACACACCCTAATTCGACCCAAACAAAAAGCCCGAGCATATCTCAATGCTCGGGCTTTGTTTTTTCAATCTTGTTTACGTCGCTGCTTCTTATTCTAGAGCAGCACGTTATTTTGCAGCTATTCGCTTTACTTTCTGCTTTTACAGCTTAGCAATCGCGTCTTTAATTTGAGCGGCAATCTCTTCATTGCTGATTGAACCTGACTCAAAATCAAAGTTATCGTAGAAGCTAGGCACTGAAAGTGATGCTTTAACGTTACCGCCAAAGTATGGCGCTGAGCCTGTAGCTGCGCCAAGTACCGTCTGTGCACCACCTGGGCCCGGAGATGTCGCTAAGTAAACCGCAGGTTTCTCACCAAATACTGAACGGTCAATGCGTGTCGCCCAGTCAAATAGGTTTTTGTACGCTGCTGGATAATGACCGTTGTGCTCTGCGAAAGAGATAACAAATGCGTCCGCTTCTGCTAAGTCACGCAAGAATGCTTGAGCACCTTCCGCTTGGCCAATCTCTTTTTCAGTGTCTTCACTGAACATAGGCACGTTGTAATCGTTGATGTTTAGAACTTTGACTTCAGCACCTTCAATCAAGTTAGCTGCGTAAGTTGCTAGAGTTTTGTTGATAGAGGTAGAGCTGGTGCTTGCGCCGAATGCGATAACTTTCATGATGTGACCTTTTCTGTGATTCTGTTAAGTGGGATTAGAATAACGTAGTCAGAAAATGGAACCATCACAAGAAATGAACGGACTCATTCAAAAAATTCGAATGAGTCTCAAATTATTGATTCGCTCAAAAATGAGGAAGGAGAGTTGTGAGCGAATAACGCTAGACGAATAAAATTAAGCTTGGCTTTGCAGCTCAACCCAAAGGTCATTAACGATCGTGCGATCGGCTGGCGTCAATTCAGAGCGCGCGTCTTCTAGGCTCTTCTCAATACGCAATTTAACTTCTGCTACGTCTTCAATGCCGTCTTCTTCACATGAAGCCACTGAAAGAGAAATATGACCACGTAAGTAACCACCAGCAAACAGTTCATCGTCTGATGCGTTTTCAATGCGAGCATCAATTACTTCAAGTAGTTTTTCTTCAAATTCGATAATCATAATATTCTCTTATTTCACAATAAATTGGCTAGTACATAAAGGTGCAACATCATAGAAACTGCGTAATGCTTCAGAGAGCATTTTCACGCGAGGCGGAAGACCAGCTTCAAAGATACCCATGACTTCGCTGTGTACTTTATTCATAAAGGCCAAACGGTCTGGCTCAAAATCGCCCTGTAGATTGTCACAGCTGACATTAAAAGGAAAGCCTGCACTGGTCGCAATGATCCATTCATACGCTTGTGGGCGAATTTCTACTTTTTCAAACTCAGCTTGAATCGACTCAGTTCGGCCATCAGGCTCATACCAGTAACCAAAATCTTCCAATAAACGACGCTCAGGACCAGCCACACACCAGTGTGCTATCTCGTGAAGTGCTGACGCGTAAAAGCCGCGAGCAAATACGATACGGTGATGAGAAACCTCCCCATCGGCTGGCAGGTAAATAGGCTCGTCCGCTCCCAGTTCTAGCTTGGTATTAAAGCTCTCGAAAAAGGTTTGATTGAAAATGTCGATGATATCTGGGTATTGGTGCGTCATAAGATCAAATTTAAATAAAAAGAACTGGGGCATTTTGCGTTTTTTTAAGCGCTCGGTAAAGCCCTATCACTGGCAATGACATTAGGTTCATCATAATACTTTACGATGACAATCGATTGCTGATCCCAGATTACACCATTTTGAGGTGAATGATTAGTTTAGCTAATCTGAAATGCCTATTCACGGTACAAATATTCATTCGTCAATCAGCGTTTTTACTACTACACTCGCGCTTCATTTTTATATCCCTATGGCCTATAAGACTCCAATTTATAGACCTAAATTATAGAGCTACAGCAATGCTACTAAGTGTTTTGTATATCATTGGCATCACGGCAGAAGCCATGACCGGCGCTCTCAGCGCTGGCAAACAAAAAATGGATTGGTTTGGTGTAATGTTGGTTGCAAGTGCAACGGCAATTGGCGGCGGTACAGTACGAGATATCTTACTCGGCCATTACCCTTTAGGTTGGGTTGAAAACCCACAATATCTGGCGATCACCTGTATCGCGGGTGTTATCACAACAGGACTGGCTAAATGGGTAATCAAGCTAAAAGGCTTGTTCATTCGTTTAGATGCTTTAGGTCTCATCGTGTTCAGTATCATTGGCACTAAAGTCGCGATGACCATGGGTCTGCACCCAATGATCTGTATGGTGTCTGCCTTGGTAACTGGCGTGTTCGGTGGCCTATTGCGCGATCTTATCTGCCGTCAAACACCATTGGTTCTGCATGAAGAGCTGTATGCATCTGTCGCCCTTGTCGCTTCAGGTTTATACCTAGGTTTGCTTGAGCTTGGCGTTAACGACGTAACCGCAACGATTGTTACGCTTGTGGTTGGTTACTTGCTGCGTATGGCGGCCGTAAGATTCAAATGGCGCTTGCCGTCTTTCCAGCTTGATCCGGAAAGCTCTGTACATTAGATATTCTCAATTACGCAGAATATAAAAAGGGTTGCTTCATTACGAAGCAACCCTTTTTGGTTTCTATCAAATCTGTTCTGAATAAAACGAAGCAGAACTAGATTTTTGGCGTTTCTGTTGTCACACCAAAGTTTTGACCACGGTGACGTAGCAAGTGATCAAGCAGCACGATAGCCAGCATCGCTTCAGCAATAGGCACCGCACGGATACCCACACATGGATCGTGACGACCTTTAGTGATTAACTGCGTTGCTTCACCGTCTTTAGTGATCGTGTCACCAGGAACGGTAATGCTTGATGTTGGTTTAAGCGCAATGCTTGCCACAATATCTTGACCAGTAGAAATGCCGCCTAAGATACCGCCAGCATGGTTGCTGCTGAAGCCTTCTGGAGTTAATGGATCACGGTGTTCACTACCGTGTTGATTAACGACATCAAAGCCATCACCAATCTCAACACCTTTCACCGCATTAATGCTCATTAGAGCGTGAGCAATATCAGCATCTAAACGATCAAAGATTGGCTCACCAAGGCCTACAGGCACTTTAGTCGCAACCACTTGAATCTTCGCACCGATCGAGTTGCCTTCTTTTAGCAAGTCACGAATCAGTTGGTCAAACTCAGGCACTTTGTCGGCGTCTGGACAGAAAAACGCGTTGTTTTCGATCTCATTCCAATCCACTTTATCAATTGAGATATCACCCATTTGAGAAAGGTAAGCTTGGATTTCAACACCAAATTCTTGTTTCAGGTATTTCTTCGCAATTGCACCTGCCGCTACACGCATTGCAGTTTCACGAGCAGAAGAGCGACCGCCGCCACGGTAATCACGTACACCGTACTTTTGATGGTAGGTATAGTCAGCATGACCAGGGCGGAATTTGTCTTTAATTTCGGAATAGTCTTTAGAGCGTTGGTCTGTATTTTCAATCAATAGACCAATAGAAGTGCCCGTAGTTTGGCCTTCAAATACACCTGATAAAATCTTTACTTCATCCGCTTCACGGCGAGCCGTTGTATAGCGAGAAGTACCAGGGCGACGACGATCCAAATCTCTTTGAAGGTCTGCTTCGGTAATTTCTAATCCTGGTGGGCATCCATCTACGATACATCCTAGTGCGATACCGTGACTTTCTCCGAACGTAGTCACGCGGAAATGTTGTCCGATACTGTTTCCTGCCATTACTTCCTCTAAATCAGCCATCACTCAGAAGGTTTGATTCCTAAACCAACCAGCTAATAGCTTTACTTGTCTATTCTTCGTGAATTCATAGTGGCTTTATTACTAAATGATGTAAACCCCAAAAAACGAACAATTTTAACTTTCTATTACATAAGCCGAATGAAATGAATAACGAGGGAAAATGAGTGGCGCTTTAAAGTGGTGATTTTGAATAGTTTCATGTCCAGTTAACAAAGGTTAATGAACTCAGTTTGAATACTCTCTATGTTGTAGCCCAAAATAATTAGGAGAAAAGTGATGATCGAGTGGAAAGTTAAAAAATTTGCGGACCTGTCTGTTCAAGAGCTCTATGATTTCTTACAGCAAAGAGTCGATATTTTTATCGTGGATATGAACACACCCTATAGTGACCTAGACGGCAAAGATAACCATCCAGAGACCTATCACATCATGGGTTATGAGAACGGACACCTAGTGGCTTACAGCCGAATTATGGCTCAGAAGCTTGGATACCCCGTAGATGTTCTCCCTTTGCTCGATTCTGATGCAGATGATGTTTGTATCGGGCGAGTGATCGTAGCGAAAGAATACCGAGGTAAACAGATAGGTAACCAGCTCATGCAAGTGAGTTTTGATGCCACTCGGAAGATTTACCCTGATTGCTCAATTTTTATTTCGGCACAAGCTCATCTTAAAGACTATTATGGTAAGTTCGGTTTCGACGTAGTGACCGATCATTACTTGGAAGATGGATGCAGTATGCTAGGCCTTAGATATACCCCACAGCTCGTTGCCGTTTAGCAAAAACTGAAAGACAAAGACACCTAAAGACACAACACGGTATTGAAAGATTAAGTCGTTCTGAAATGCAAAAAACCCGACAGCTCAGGGAGTTATCGGGTTTCTTTAAATAGTGGTACGCCCTGAAGGATTCGAACCTTCGACCACCTCCTTAGAAGGGAGGTGCTCTATCCAGCTGAGCTAAGGGCGCGCTACAGGAAAGGATTATACGAATTCGAATCAGTAAAGCAACGGCTTTATCTAACATTCTGATCCAAGTGAGTAAAAAAAGGGCAATAAGATTATAAGTGTTGGAAAATAGAACAAAGCAAACGTTTGCTTGATGGTAATCAAAAAGATTTTCTGGAATAATGCGCCAAAACATCAGCCACTAACTTGAATATCAATACTAAGGAAATTCATGACTGCTCAAAATATTGATGGAAAGCTAATTTCTCAAACAGTTCGCTCTGAAGTAGCGGCACGTGTAAAAGCTCGTACTCAAGCTGGATTGCGTGCTCCGGGCCTAGCGGTTGTTTTAGTGGGTGAAGACCCGGCATCTCAGGTTTACGTTGGCAGTAAACGCAAAGCGTGTGAAGAAGTTGGTTTCGTCTCGAAATCTTTTGATTTACCAGCAACTGCCACCGAACATGAATTGCTAACGCTAGTCGATCAACTCAACGAAGACCCAGAGATTGATGGCATTCTAGTTCAACTGCCTTTGCCTGCTGGTATCGATACTACTCACGTTCTTGAGCGTATCACACCTGAAAAAGACGTTGATGGCTTCCACCCATACAACGTAGGCCGTTTGGCTCAGCGTATGCCTAAGCTACGCTCTTGTACGCCTAAAGGCATCATCACGCTGCTTGACCGTTACAACATCGATTTACGCGGCAAGCACGCGGTTGTTGTAGGCGCATCAAACATTGTTGGTCGCCCAATGACTCTAGAACTGCTTCTAGCAGGTTGTACGACAACAACATGCCACCGCTTCACCAAAGACCTTGAAGGTCACGTACGTCAAGCAGACGTTGTTGTGGTTGCCGTTGGTAAGCCTAACTTCATTCCTGGTGCTTGGATTAAGAAAGGTGCTGTTGTGGTCGATGTTGGTATCAACCGTTTGGAATCTGGCAAGCTCGTTGGCGACGTTGAATACGATGTGGCTAAAGAAAGCGCAAGCTTCATCACACCAGTTCCGGGTGGTGTTGGTCCAATGACAGTGGCAAGCCTAATCGAGAATACTATGATCGCTTGTGAGCAATTTCACTCGAAATAGTCCGCAATGACAGCTTAGGTAGTAATACCAGCGGCATGAATTGCCTCGCCCTAGAGTAAAATAAGCTAGAGCAAAATTAGAAAGCCGCAGCGTGAAAACGTTGCGGCTTTTTTGATACTGAGCTATTCGTTTTTGATACAAAGCGACTCGCTTTAAATACAGAGCACTCACTACTTATCTGGAGTATCGATACCTTCAATCTCTCCCAAAGGTGGCAATAAACTAATGACCTGACACTCCGTTGATATGAGTTTTTCCAATTCAGAGCCTTGTGTCACTAAGCGAAAATCACCATCATTAATCACGCCAAGTGGAATCGCTTTAGGGTACAGGGCATTAAACTCATTAAGGTCAAACGCCTCGGTTAAACCCGTGCTCTTAATTTGGCTGCCTTGAGCCATCAAGGAGTTAAGTTTGGAATAGGTAACCCCTTCGGAAAACAGGCTTCTATTGCCATCACGGCTCACCTGATGCCTTTCATGTTTATTTTCTGAGGATTCAAGTTCAAACACCTTATTCTCACCAAACTCATCTTGATAGTGCATACTGACTAGTGGGTTGGTTTGACGATAAGGCGATACAATCATGGCACGCCCTATCCCATCCAATTCCAGATTATTTTCAGCATGGCTCGAAGCTGGATTACCGAAATAGACATTCAAGTTGTCCATGCGCGCTAAGCGAATGCTCTCCCAGTTGGTATCAGCAAGCACACTGTTGATGTTGTGTGTCGCCAGCACTTTGGCAAACTGACGTGAAAAATGAGTCGCACCAAAGAAAATAACCCCTTGTGCCTTCTCTTGAGTCACACCCAGCCTTCTAGCCCACCAACTCGCGGTTAGGCTCTGAATCACTACTGTACCAATAATGACCAAGAACACCATTGGCACCAGTAAATCTGCCCCTTCGATTAATTGCTTCTCTTGAAGCTTGATTGCAAACAGAGAAGAAACCGCGGCAGCAACGATCCCGCGAGGCGCCATCCAGCTCAAAAACCATTTATCTGCTGAAGTAAGATCCGTGCCGATCCCGCTGATCCACACACTCAGAGGACGAGCCACCAGCATGACGACCGCTAATAAGCCAATTCCACCCCAACCTATTGAGAGGAAAGTCCCCGAATCAAGCCTGCTCGCTAACAGAATAAACAACGCAGAAATGAGTAACACAGTCAGGGTTTCTTTGAATTCAATAATGTCTTCGAGATCCAAGCCTTTCACATTGGCGAGCCAGATACCCATGATGGTCACGGTTAATAAACCGGACTCTTCACTCAGATCATTTGAGAAAGAGAACGCCGCCAGCATTAATGTCAGGACCGCCACGTTACGCAAATAATGTGGAACCCAATGCCCTTGCAACATCTTGGCAATCAAATAGCCACCGATGATCCCTAAGCCCAAACCAATGGCTAAAGTCAGCCCCAACGCCGACAGAACATGGCTTGTAGGATCGGCTGAAGAGACAATGTATTCGTAAACGAGAACGGCAAACAGAGCGCCAATCGGGTCAATCACTATCCCTTCCCAGCGCAAGATACTGCCTAGCGAAGATTTGGGTTGAATGCTGCGCAGCATGGGAACAATCACCGTTGGGCCGGTCACCACGACTAATGCAGCAAACAACGCCGCCAATGGCCAACTGAAATCGACAAAATAATAAGCCCCCACCACGATGCACGCCCATGTAATCAACATGCCGAAACTCACTAAGTGAGTCACCATGCGGCCATGGCCTCTGATTTCTTTGAAATTAAGAGTCAATGCACCTTCAAACAAAATGATGGCGACCCCTAATGAAATCAACGGGAACAGTACATCACCAAAAATGGCATCAGGATTAAGGATGTTGAGACCGGGACCTAATAGCAGGCCAACGATAAGCAAAGGAAGAATAGCGGGAAGACGCAAACGCCAACCAAGTAGCTGGCAAGCCAAGGACAAGAGTCCAATTAACGCCAAAGAAGAAGTGATCGACAAATCCATTTATGCCCCTAAAACATTTGTACCACACCCTGTGGTACAAACTTATTCACTGAAATAAGAAAGCCTACGTTCTTACACTATAGGCTCTCTTTATCATACTAAGCGAATATTATTGTGGTTAATCAGTCACTTTACTATAGGGAGAGCAAAGCCACGATTAGCTAACTAGGTGGTTATGCCCGAGTTAGAAAGTGCTTATAAGTCACCAATGATTACTTATAGAGAAAGCACCACGCCCGCAATCGCTGCGCTCATTAGGTTGGCAAGCACACCCGCACAAATTGCTTTAAAGCCGTATTGTGAGATGAAAGATCGACGCTCTGGAACTAAGCTACCCAAACCGCCAATCAGAATTGCCATCGTAGAGATGTTGGCAAAACCACATAGCGCGAAAGTAACGATCGCTTTTGAGTGCTCACTCAGTGCGTCTTTTACGTCCATTAACTGGATGAAAGCCACAAACTCGTTCACAACGATTTTGTTACCGATCAGCGAGCCTGCAACCACAGCTTCAGACCATGGCACACCGATCAGCCATGCAACGGGTGCGAACACATAACCTAGGATAAGTTCGAAGCTTAGGTTTACGCCAAACCAACCACCAACAATACCTAATAAGCCATTCAGCATTGCAATCACACTGATAAAGGCCAGAAGTGTCGCACCCACTGCAACGGCAATACGAAGTCCAGACATAGCCCCATCTGCCATTGCCTCAACTACGTTTGTTGCTCGTGGAATTTCAACGTCAGATTCAATATTTTCTTGAGCCTCATCTGCGTTACCTGGTACCAAAATCTTGGCCATCAATAGACCAGCAGGAGCAGACATGAATGCCGCAGCGATCAGGTAGTTCAAATCAACACCAAGCGATGCATAACCGACTAGCGTGCCACCAGCTACAGAAGCCAAACCACACACCATGACGGCAAACAGTTGTGAATCCGTCATGTGCTTCAAGTAAGGTTTAACCACCAATGGCGCTTCGATCATGCCAACAAAAATATTCGCAGTTGCAGACAGTGACTCCGCACGACCTGTACCTAAGAACTTTTGCAAAGCCCCACCGATTAGGTTGATTACCTTTGGCATAAAGCCGATGTGATACAAACCTGAAATCAATGCAGAGAAAAAGATAATGATGCCGAGAACGTTAATAGCGAATACAAATCCGTTATTCGTTAGGCCACCAAATAGGAAGTTAATCCCCTCTTGACCGTAGTTGATCAAGCTAGACACTGCACCAGTAGCTGCATTCAACACTTCTTTACCCATCGGCACATAAAGAACCAATAGCGCGAATGAGATTTGCAGTAAGAAAGCCAAAGAGACGGTTCTTAGCGGGATATTTTTTCTGTCCGTAGATAGTAACCAAGCGGCTACTAAAATAGTGATAATTCCAAGTAGGGAAGCCATATGCGTCAACCTAAAAGTTGTAGGTAGTAAAGGCGACGCATTCTATAGAGGAAATCGTTTGCGGCAAGTTGAGGTTGTTAATGTGATGTTGGTTGAATCACTCTTTAATATCCCCTCCCACTAAGTTATTGAATTTTAATAATTAACTTTGATTAAAAAACACACTTTTTCCATATAGAAATTATATTTATAGATTGGGAAACAGTTAGCGGTGCAGTTCAACGCAGGTTTTGAGGTTTTTGTCCCAATACGTCGGTGATCCGATATGATCTTTGATGAACTCAATCACTGCTGAAAGCTTCTTCGGCATGTTCTTTCGGCTCGGATACACGGCATAAAATGGCATCAGCTGACTTGCTCGCCATTCCGGTAAAACTTGGATGAGCTTGCCCGTTCTAAACTCTTCTTTGACCAAGTAAGTCGCTAGGTAAGCAACGCCCCAACCTGATACTGCCGCGTCTCGTACCGCTTCAGCCAAATCCACCGAATAATCGCCTGCCACTTTAACACTGAGATTTTCTTGGCCGTTATCAAATGCCCATGACGTGTAATCACGTTCACGGCTGCGGTAGATGAGGCAGTTATGGTCAATCAGATCAGATGGCACGTGTGGAGTCCCTGCCTTAATCAGATAATCCGGTGATGCGGCTACCACAAACTGGCTGTCGGCTAGGCGCTGCGCAATGTAACCTTCAGGCAAGTCTTCATTGTTAGTGATCCAGAGATCCAAACGCTCCTCAATCATGTCCACTTTGTAATCGAACAAATGCACTTCAATTCTCAGCTGAGGGTAAAGCTGTCTAAGCTGGTCAATCGCTGGAATGATATGCAGTGTGCCAAATGACTGAGACAAGCCTATACGGAATATTCCAGAAATGTCGTCACGCTGGCTATCCATGTCCATTTGAGCCGCTTTCACCGTATTGAACAGCTGCTCACAATGCTGATAGAACACTTCTCCAGCTTCAGTTAACGTAAGGCTGCGTGTGGTTCTTTGCACTAACTTGATACCTATCGAATCCTCGAGCAAAGCAATTTGTTTACTGATGTGAGATACCGACACATTCAAGCTTTTTGCTGCACTGGTAAAGCCTTCATGCTTGATTAACGCATGGAATATCACCATCTGTGCGGCTCTATCTGTTAGCACAAAACCACCTTCTTAAATATCTGAAATATAAAATAAAAAGGACTCCGAAGAGTCCTTTAATCTGTTCTGCCTATAGTAGGCTAAATGCTATTCAAAGCGACCTAGTTCTATTAATCAGATTGAGTCTATTAATCAAATTAGGTCGATTAATCAAACTTAATTCTATCGGCTAGGTGACTGACAGCCAAAGCAAAGTAGTAAGAACGATTCCACTTCATTAACACATTGTAGTTGTTGTAAATGAGGTACGAACGACCCGTTTCATCGTCCGGCATTATCAACCAAGCTTTGATGTCTTCATCAAGTGTAGGCAGTGGGCGATCGTCATAACGCTTAATACCAAGTTCAGACCACTCTTTTAGGTATTTCGCTTTGTCTTCGTCTCGACCTTGCATCTCAATAGACACGGTTGATGGAACGTGAACCTGACGCCCCCAAGTATATTTGTCATCCCAACCCGATTGGCTGAGATAATTCGCCGCCGAAGCGAACACGTCTTCTTCGGTACCCCAAATATCTTTCTTGCCATCACCACTGCCATCAGCGGCGTAAGCTAAGAATGAGCTAGGCATAAACTGAGGTTGCCCCATCGCGCCAGCCCAAGAGCCTTTCATCTCTTTTGGTGCAATATGGCCTTGATCAAGTATCTTCAATGCCGCCATCGCTTCGCTACGGAAGAAGGCTTCTCTGCGACCTTCATAAGCCATGGTTGTTAGAGCATCAATAACACTGTAATTCCCCGTGAACTTACCAAAATTACTCTCCACACCCCATAGAGCGACAATGAATCTTGGTTGAACACCATATTCATCACCAATACGCTTTAACGCTGTGTAGTGTTTCTTATAGAGTGATCTCGCCTGCTTCACTTTCCAGTCAGGAACCGCACGTGGAATGTATTCATCCAGAGTCAGTTTCTTTTCAGGTTGGTTTTTGTCAGCTTTTACCGCTCTTGGCTTAAACGTCACACCATCAAAAGCTTCATCAATGATCGCTTCAGAAATACCTTCTTCACGACCTTGTTGCTTTAGTTTTTCTACATATTGCTCAAAGCTAAGCTCTTCAGCTTGAACCGAGCCAATGGTCAGGCTATTACCCAATAGTAATGCCGACACAGCCAATATGGTTTTCGAAAATTTACTCAACGATCACTCCTCCTTGAATTGAGGTGGCTATCACTCTTCGTCTTGACCTTTATTTTGAGCTTTACGCTCTTTATGAAGCTCAAGTTCGTTAACTGGTGGTGGCGGAACCTGCAAAAAGAAACCATCGGTGTTCAGTGATTCTCTCACTTTATCGATGTTCACTTGAGCCAGTTTACGGCCGTCCATTTTAATTACCATTACAAAACTAGGTTTACCAAACATTTGCATCAATGCGTCAGGAACTTGTGAAAAATCATCCTTCTTAGGGATATAAAGGTATGTTCCTTCTTTCTTTGAACTTTTATATATAGAACACAGCATGACAAACCTTTTCTAAATGTTTATGACTACAAAACTCTCACTTGCGAGATCAATAGTTTATGTTAGGGAAATATTGGGAACAAAACGTTCATTTGACAACAAGATTACTTGCTGTGCTTGGTTTGGGAATATAACATGATAAACCTAGTTTCAGGCAATGCCCTTTATTTTATTGATAAAGAAATTGTACCAATCCGCTATTGAGGTCCTGTAGTTTTTCGATGTCTAGTAACCCAGATCTAAAAGGTAGCAGTTTCACGCTATCTGTTTTGCACTTATCCGATGATCAAGTCGAAAATGCAGTGTCTTTTCTTCAAGAGAAGGTAGACCAGGCACCCACTTTTTTCGCAGCTGCGCCTGTTGTTATCAACATTAGCAAAGTCGCGGGCGATATAGATTTCGTGCAACTGAAAAATGGTATATCTCAAGCGGGTATGATCCCGGTTGGTGTGGCTGGCTGTTCAGATAAACGCATGCAAAACTTAGCCAGAGATGCAGGTTTTGCCGTGATGACAGCAAGTAAATCGCCTTCTCAAGCTCCGGCGAAGATGGCTCCGATAAAAGTGGTGCGAACCCCGATTCGCTCTGGTCAGCAAGTGTATGCCAAAGACGGGGATTTGCTGATTCTTAGCCACGTAAGTGCAGGTGCAGAAGTGATTGCCGATGGCAGCATCCACATTCATGGCACGCTACGCGGTCGCGCGATTGCAGGTGCAAGTGGTCAAACTGAAGCAAAAATAATTTGTAATGATTTACAAGCCGAGCTGGTTTCCATTGCAGGAAATTACTGGCTCAGCGATCAAATTGAAAGCGAGTACTGGCAGAAGAAAACCATGTTCAGTATGGCAAACGATGTATTACACGTTGATGTCCTCGCAATATAAGAGAAATAAAAGGAAAACAGAATGGCACGCATTATCGTTGTAACGTCGGGTAAAGGCGGGGTAGGCAAAACGACCTCCAGTGCAGCTATTGCCTCGGGTCTGGCTTTAAAAGGGAAGAAAACCGCAGTCATCGACTTTGATATCGGTCTACGTAACCTAGATTTAATCATGGGTTGTGAGCGTCGTGTTGTGTACGACTTCGTCAATGTTATCAATGGTGAAGCGACGCTGAACCAAGCGATGATCAAAGACAAGCGTACAGAGAACCTGTTCATTCTTCCTGCTTCTCAAACTCGTGATAAAGACGCACTAACAAAAGATGGCGTTCGTCGTGTGTTTGATGAATTGGATGAAATGGGCTTTGATTTCATCATCTGTGATTCTCCTGCGGGTATCGAGCAAGGCGCTCTGATGGCGTTGTATTTCGCTGATGAAGCGATTGTGACGACTAACCCTGAAGTCTCTTCTGTGCGCGATTCAGACCGAATTCTAGGTATTCTTGATTCTAAATCTCGTCGTTCAGAAGACGGATTAGAGCCAGTGAAAACGCACCTTCTATTGACTCGCTACAACCCAGCACGTGTAACTCAAGGTGAGATGCTCAGTGTTGAAGACGTTGAAGAAATTCTGCACATCTCTCTACTGGGTGTGATTCCAGAGAGCCAAGCAGTACTGAACGCGTCAAACAAGGGTGTTCCGGTTATCTTTGACGAAGCAACCGACGCAGGTATGGCTTACAATGATACTGTAGAGCGACTACTGGGTAGCCAAGTGGACTTCCGTTTCTTAACGGAACAGAAGAAAGGCATCTTCAAAAGACTGTTCGGGGGCTAATACGCAATGTCATTATTAGAGTTTTTTAGACCACAGAAAAAGACAACCGCAAACCTAGCCAAAGAGCGTTTGCAGATCATTGTTGCCGAGCGACGCAGCCATGACGACCCTGCACCGTCATACTTGCCGCAACTGAAAGAAGACATCTTGAAGTGTATTGCGAAGTACGTTGAAGTCGATCCATCAATGGTTGATCTGACATTCGAACATAAAGATGACGACATCTCAGTATTAGAGCTGAACGTTAAGCTTCCAGAAGAAGATCGATAAGTAGAGCCTGAGCTGTGCTTATCAATACTCAATAAAAAAGAGAGCCTAGGCTCTCTTTTTTGTGTCTGAAACTTTTATCTCTAAAGCATTCGTTGCTTACTACAAAACTAAAGTTACTTGATTGCTTTATTTAGCTTCTCGCCAACGACATCTAGGCGCCAACCTTGCATTACATCAGGCAGCTTCTCTGGGTTACGATCGTACTTCCAAATCCAGCTTAACACTTGGTTAAGTTGCTTCTTCGACGCCAAAAACTCAGTCGCTAAACCACTGTGTTGCGATGCTGTTTTCACTTCATCTTTCAACACTTTGAAAAGTTGCTTGTAACCAGGGTAGTCCATTAGACGTTCTACTGGCGCTGGGTACTCTTCTTCTGGCGTATGCTCAGCCAATTTCACGATTGAGCTGATCTTCGCACCATGGCGACGTACAGAGCGGTAATCAAACCCTTCCTGCTCCATATGCTTAGGATCTTTCATCGCGAAACGAGCTACGGCCCATAGGTCTTGTTCTTTAAAAACAAAGTTCAACGCTAAATCACGCTTAATCGCTTCTTTTAAACGCCAAGTTGCTAGAGGTCTTAAAATCGCTAGCTGTTGAGGTTTTAGCTGCCACGCGCCTTTAATATCAAGGTAAGCGTTGTCTGGGTTTGCTTTACGGATGCGCTTAGCCACTTGTAAGTCAGACTCTTGTTGCGCCGCTTCCCACCAGCCTGCTTCCATCACTTTTTCGAGAAGCTTGTTGTACATTGGCATCAAGTAGTGAACGTCTGCCGCTGCATAGTCGAGTTGCTTTTGAGAAAGCGGACGCGCTAGCCAGTCAGTACGAGATTCACTCTTATCTAGGTCAACACCTACAAACTCAGAAACTAGAGCCGCAAAGCCAGTTGAAAGACCGTGACCTAAGAAGGCTGCCATGATCTGCGTATCAACCATTGGTGTTGGCGTACAGCCAAATGCGTTCTGGAATACTTCTAGATCTTCGCCACACGCATGTAACACTTTCAGTACTGAAGTGTCTTTCAACAGCCCAACAAACGGGGTCATTTCATCAAGAGCAATAGGATCAATCAGTGACAGCGTTTCACCATCAAATAACTGAATTAAGCCTAATTGAGGGTAATAGGTTCTTGTACGAACGAACTCTGTATCAAGCATAACAACATCGGCTTCACGTGCTTGTTGGCAAACTCGCTCAAGGTCTTTAACTTGGGTAATGATTTGATAATCCACAAAAACTCTCACTGATTTTACTTTGATCGCCGGATACAAAAATGCCGACATTAACTGCCGGCATTCTAACACCATTTTTCAGCGCTCGCTTAGATTAAGCGCTGCTATGGCTTGTGGTGCATCATCTTCTCGTAAATGAGCTCGTTACTCGCTTGCGCGTTTGGCAAGCTCTGCGTCGTTTTCTTCACGAAGCACTCGGCGCAAGATTTTGCCTACATTGGTTTTTGGTAGTTCTTCACGGAACTCAATCAATTTAGGGATCTTGTAGCCAGTTAGGTGTTCACGACAGTGCGCGATAATGTCTTCTTTGGTTAGGCTAGGGTCACGTTTTACCACGTAAATCTTAACCAGCTCACCAGACACTTCATGAGGTTGGCCGATAGCCGCAACTTCTAACACTTTGCCATGCAGAGCCACTACGTCTTCAATCTCGTTCGGGTAAACGTTGAAGCCCGACACTAGAATCATGTCTTTCTTACGGTCTACGATGTACAACAAGCCTTCGTCATCAAACTTAACGATATCACCAGTCGATAACCAACCGTCTTGGTCGATCACTTCTTTGGTCGCTTCTGGACGTTGCCAGTAGCCTTGCATCACTTGAGGACCACGAACCTGCAATTCACCCACTTGGTCATTACCAACCACTTTACCTTCATCATCAACAATACGAACTTCTGTTGAAGGTACTGGTAGGCCGATTGCACCTGTGTAGTCTTTCAGATCATATGGGTTACCCGTGACCAAAGGAGCACATTCGGTTAAACCATAGCCTTCAAGTAGGTGGACACCTGTCGCTTTCTTCCATTGCTCAGCAACAGCGCGTTGAACCGCCATACCACCGCCAACAGATAAACGCATATTACTGAAATCCAACTCGTGGAAATCTTCGTTATTGACTAGCGCATTGAATAAGGTGTTTACGCCAGTAATCGCGGTAAATGGAACCTTTTGCAGCTCTTTAATAAAGCCAGGAATGTCACGAGGGTTAGTAATCAGAAGGTTACGACCACCCATCTCAACAAACAGTAAGCAGTTCACAGTCAGTGCGAACACGTGGTAAAGCGGCAATGCCGTTACGACTAATTCACGGCCTTCTTGCAGAACAGGGCTATATGCCCCTTTCGCTTGAAGTACGTTCGCAATCATATTGCGGTGCGTTAGGATTGCGCCTTTCGCTACGCCCGTTGTACCACCTGTGTACTGTAGGAATGCGATGTCATCGCCAGCCATAAATGGCTTCACATACTGTAGGCGACGGCCTTTATGCAGCGCTTTTCTGAATGAGATAGCACCCGGCAGATCGTACTTAGGCACCATGCCTTTTACGTATTTCACTACGAAGTCGACAATCGTACCTTTCGCTCGTGGCAGCATTTGCCCCAAGCTGGTTAGCACAACGTGTTTAACCGGAGTTTTATCAACGACTTTCTCTAGTGTGCTCGCAAAGTTAGAAACGATAACAATCGCCTTTGCGCCAGAGTCATTCAATTGGTGTTCAAGTTCACGAGGCGTGTACAGTGGGTTGACGTTCACTGCAATCATACCTGCACGCAGTACACCAAAGAGTGCAATTGGGTATTGCAGCAAGTTTGGCATCATAAGCGCGACACGATCGCCTTTCTTCAGTTTTAGATCATTCTGCAAGTAAGCGGCAAAAGCACGACTGCGCTCTTCAAGCTTACGGAATGTCATGATAGACCCCATGTTCTCGAATGCTGGTTGGTCTGCGTACTTCTGTACCGACTGTTCGAACATTTCAATAAGAGATGGGTACTGATCTGGGTTGATCGTCTCTGGTACGTCACTTGGATAACGTGAAAGCCAAGGTTTGTCCACTATGTTACTCCTCGTTTATCAGCTGACGACTGCTTCGCCGCTTTTTATCATTGCGGTATTACAGCACAGCTTTAGTGCATGAGCACTAAAAGGCTCAAACACTTGTTTAAATTTTGTTAACTACACCAAGAATTAGCTCTGAAACTAGCTCTGGGCTCTCTAAATGGCAATGATGTCCGCCAGGAACAGTCTCTATATTCAGAGAACTATGGGCTGATTTGTAGCGATTATGCTGCAAATGTCGGAATCCATCATTTCCTAAAACTATTAATTGAGGGCATTCAATAGCCGCCATGATCGCTTCAGCATGCGCTTGTGACATTCGATATAACGAGTCACATTTTAGGTTAGGGTCGCATCGCCATTGCCAACAGTTATCGAACTCGGCAATACCTTGATCATTAGTCGCCTGACCAAAAGCAACTTGATCTACTGTCGTTTGATCAAAAGCAGCTTGAGTAACAACAGCTCGATCAACAGTACCTAGCTCAACGATTCCTCGTTCAACAATAGGAGCAATAAGTTCTGCTTTGATTTGATTGGCGTGAGCTCTCAGCTTAATAGCATCCTCAAGACTTGCCAGAGGACGTGAAGGCTTTCTTCGCTGTCGAAGACGACTGAGTACCCCATCTCTCAAACGAGAGACTGTTTCGTGGGGAGCTTCTGAAAGAGGTCCATGACCTTCAATTTGAATTAATCCTGACACCTTTTCAGGAAAGGCGGCACTATAGCAACTTGCGATCAATGCACCAAGTGAATGTCCTACCAGTACCAGTCTGTTTGGCGATAATTTAGTCACCAACTGATGCAAATCATCAATATAGTCGTGAAATGGGTAATAACTCCCCGGCTTATGCGACGAGAAACCGTGTCCGAAGAGATCGATAGCAACGAGGTGAGTATCTGGAGAAAGCTTGGCTATTTGCGGCATAACCTGAGTGAAACTTGCAGAATTATCTAGCCAACCATGAATAAAAACGACCGTCGTTGCGGTCGTTTTCGGGTTGCCAATCTGTTGTGTTGCAAGCGTCCCGCTCGCAAGGGAATATGACTTTTCAATCATTGATTGTATGGTGTCCCTATCGTTTAGTGTGTCGATCTCAGGTTCGACTATTCCACATCTTGAATCACACGACCTGACTTAGGCATGGTTTGAAAGCTGCGACAATGCAAACTGCGGCAAGAGTAATAGGTTGGCGCAAAGTCGTTGATGACCACTCGCTCGGTGATCTGCCATAAGCGTTGGTTGTAGACATTCATGACTGGGAAGGTATAAGGATATTCACCAACGGTGCCATCTTCCGTGCCATTTGATGTTCCAACCAAGGTGATTAAACGGCCTTCAGCAAAGCTCAAAGGTTCTACATAACCATCAATGTAAGCGACAAAGCGCCCTTTTGGCTCGGCATCAATATCTGGCTTACCGCTGCTTGAGATCGGCATGTTAACCACTTCAACACGAGTCTTATCTTGTAAGTTAGTGACTTTAGCTATCACACCACCTAAGCGAACATCACCAGCGTCTGGCACTGTGTTTACCCACTCTTGGTAGTCCGTCACGACTTGTTCAGAGTTTGCATTAAGTTCTTCAGGCAAAGAGGAGCAGCCCATCACCATCGAAGAGAAAGCGACAAGGAAAAATAAGCGAGATTTAGAAATGAGAGAAAACATAATGCTGGTCCTTAGAACAGGATAAATAAAAGCACAAAGCTAGATATAAATATCGACCCCAATAAGCTTCGCAAGTTCCTCTTTTTTAGCTTGATTCATCACATCCATATACTCTTCCATCGCACGTCGTCCACGCCCTTCTGGAAGATCATATTGAACCTGAGCTTTGTGAATCTCAGATTCTTTGACTTGGCGAATGGAATGCGAGACAGCATTCGCGACCTTAGTTGGCTGACCAACTGAGGTTTTTGCATCGCCTTTTTTTACCTCGTTCTTTTTATTGGTTCGATTGGTTTTGGATGTGTTGCCTATCGAAGAAGGAGGTAAGCCGTTTATTGAAACCATGCTTAAGGAATTTTGTACCTAATTTTAATGATTTTGTATCTGTTTTAATTTTGGCTCTGCAAAGTGAATGCAGAACCAAAATAATACGTATTTACTCGCGACCTGGCAGTTTCTTCCACGTCACTTTGTCACGCAGGTAAACTGGCTCAGACTCTTCAGCTGCAACCGCTTTGCCTTCTGCATAAGCAAATTGAGCAAGGAACGCCATATCTTGCGCTTCTGGGAACAGCACTTCACACGCTTTGGTGTTGATCGCTAGTGTGTCCATATGCTCTGCATACGCTTCCCACCCTGTGCCGACTTTTGCCCATGTCTCAGAATCCGCTTCAAGCTGCGCAGCCAATTCGCTTGGTGGTGTAACACACTCAGCATCAACTGCAGTCCAACGACCATCTTGTTCACGGCTGTAACGAGCCCAGTATACTTCACTCATGCGAGCATCAATCGCTGTTGCTACGTGAGTTTCACCAAATTTACGGTAGCTGCCTTGCGCCATCGCTGCCAGTGTAGACACACCGATCATCGGTAAATCAGCACCAAAAGCCAAGCCTTGAGCAATACCGATACCAATACGCACACCCGTGAAACTGCCTGGGCCTTGGCCAAACGCGATTGCGTCAATATCGGTTAAAGCGACATTCGCTTCTTTCAGTACTTCATCAACCATAGGTAGAATTTTTTTCGTATGGTCTCGAGGAGCCTCTTCGCTACGTGCGAACACCTGGTCACCCATTACTAGTGCAACTGAACAGTTTTCAGTTGCGGTATCTACTGCAAGAATTTTCGCGCTCATTCGTGTCTCAAATATTCGTTATCTAATCTAAAAATAATGGCTAAGCTCAACAATGCCAATTACTCAGCAGCGGTTGAATGGTCTTTAGCTAAGAATTCTTTAATAATCCCTAAGTCACGGGTACGTGGGATAGGCGGTAAACTCGCCAAAAACACACCACCGTAATCGCGGGTTACCAAGCGGTTATCGCAAATAATCAAAGCGCCATTATCACGCTTATCACGTATTAATCGGCCAACACCTTGTTTCAAGGTAATCACTGCGTCTGGTAACTGTACTTGTGCAAAAGGATCACCCCCTTTTAGCTTACAGTCCTCGATTCGAGCCTTAAGTAACGGGTCGTCTGGGGCGGTAAAGGGTAATTTATCGATGATAACACAGCTTAATGCGTCGCCCCTAACATCTATACCTTCC
This sequence comes from Vibrio sp. QJM3NY_26, assembly GCF_057786005.1. Lineage (NCBI taxonomy): Bacteria > Pseudomonadati > Pseudomonadota > Gammaproteobacteria > Vibrionales > Vibrionaceae > Vibrio > Vibrio sp. QJM3NY_26. Next base: position 2,511,157 of record NZ_CM173515.1, read on the forward strand.
CAGAAGGCACCAGTGGCCACCAGCAATGCGTTACCTAACTCCATGAATTCGGCTAAGGTTTTTTGCTTACTTGTCTCACCTTGTAACAGAACTGGAACCGAGAGCGTTTCACGGAATCGCTCCCCCAACTCTTTCATCATGCTGTGTGAGGTGCACAAGAAGAAACAGCGACCTTGGTTTTGCTCAATCACAGGGGTCAACATTCTTACTAGCTTATCCGCTAAGCCCGGGCTATTTGGTTCGGGAAGATAGCGAGGTACACACAAACGCGCCTGATTCGGATAATCAAAGGGGCTCGGCAATGAAAACTGTGCTGACGGTTTTAACCCGAGTCGAGAGGTGAAATGGTCGAAATCATCCGACACCGCTAGCGTTGCTGAAGTAAACACCCAAGCACCCGGTTTAAGCTCGATTTGTTCGTGGAATTTATCGGCAACCGAAAGAGGCGTGATGTGCAAAGCAAAGTGTCGTGGCGTGGTGTCATACCAATAAGAATAACCGGTAATCGACACGTCACATACACGTTCAATGCGCAATTTGATCATAGTGGCACGTTCAAAAGCCGTGTCTAATAACTGGCTTCGACCCAATGCTAATTTCAATACATCCACAGCCAGCTGCAACGCATCTTGTAAACGCACTAGCTCTCTCGCGATCGACTCTGACTTCAATGCCTCACGCCAGTTACCGCGAAATCCTGTGTCGCCGAGCACAATACGTAGATCGGCTGACGATTGAATCAGCCTCTCGCCAACCTTTTGCAACTGACGCATGTCTTTGGCTTCAGTGCGGTAAGCAATTTCAATGTCTTTAGCTAGTTCTTGGATTTGTCGGCTTGATACTGATTGTCCGAAGTACTGACTGGCGATATCTGGAAGTTGATGCGCTTCATCGAAGATAAACACATCAGCCTCTGGAATAAGCTCACCAAACCCGGTTTCTTTAATCGCTAAATCCGCAAGAAACAGATGGTGGTTTACTACGACCACATCCGAATCCATCGCTTTTTTGCGCGCTTTCAGCACAAAGCAATCGGTGTAGCTTGGGCATTCTTTACCTAAGCAGTTGTCGTTGGTTGAGGTAATAGTTGGAATAACTGGGCTATCTTCAGCAATGTCATCACAATCGCCTAAGTCACCAGTTTGAGTCGCCGAAGACCAACTGCGCACTTTCACCAACTGCGCTAACAATGTTGGATCGGTATGAGTGCCATGACTTTCGATCATCTGGCGGCTCAAGCGGTCTAAACACAAATAGTTTGAACGACCTTTCAGCAGGGCAACCTGACCATAAAAGCCAAGCGCATCAACCATTAATGGTAAATCCCGATGGAACAGCTGCTCTTGAAGGTTTTTAGACCCCGTACTGATAATAGTTTTCTTACCACTTAGCAGCGCTGGCACGAGGTAAGCAAACGTCTTGCCGGTACCTGTCCCCGCCTCAACAACCAGTTGGCTTTGTTGCTCAATGGCTTGTGAGACCGCTTCAGCCATATCCAGCTGAGCTTGTCGTGGTTGAAACCCAGGGATCGCTTTACCCAGAGCACCATCAGCAGAAAACGTTTTAGATATCATAGAGTACGTGGTTTAGAAAAATAGAAGGCGAATTATGGCAGGTTTAGTGAGCCGGCGCGAATCAGAAATGACTGCGCACCGGAGGTGTCTATCGAATAGAACATGGCAGGCTAAGTCCTTCTTACCAACCTAGCCCAAAACAAATGAAAGGGTTGTTTAACTACTTTCGATTCAAATAACGAGATAACCAAGGCGCACCAGAAAAACCGGAATCACTTGGTTGCATAGCTTTAACAGCATCAGTCGGAGAGGCCTTGTTTTCCCACATTTCATCAAGAACGTTGCCGTCCACCTGAACATCACCCACTAATGAATTTACACGCTTACAATACAACTTTTTCGCTAGTAACTCTTTATCCATAAATGATCACCTATGCATGGCTGAAATGTTGGCTCGCTCTAGTGAAACTTGACCGAGAATATCGGTTAAAACCGTCAGAAATCTAACCTCTACCTGAATTTATTAAGCTTCTCAATTTATTAATCCCCTAAATGAACGGTAGATTTTGTTGAAACCAAATTGATAATAGATTAATTATAACGGTGATATTGCGGCTCAGTTCACCGTTCGACGGCCTGCATTAAATTTGAAGAATCCCGATTTCATATAATAAGTGCAACATTTCATGGAAGTAAGATGCAAATGGAAAGAAAAACTTTATTAACACATTGTACTGACGCCCCAGGCCTCATCTCAAAGATCACCAACATTTGTTACAAGCACCAACTCAATATTATTCACAACAATGAGTTCGTTGATAACACTAGCGGCCACTTCTTTATGCGTACCGAGCTAGAGGGTTACTTCAATGACGAAACCTTGCTTGCCGATTTAGACCAAGCGCTGCCAGAGAATGCGAAACGTAAGCTGATGGGCTCTTCTCGTAAGCGTGTCGTGATACTCGTGACTAAAGAAGCTCACTGCCTTGGCGATATTCTAATGAAAAACTTTGATGGCAGCTTAGATGTCGAAATCGCAGCGGTGGTTGGCAACTACGATACTCTGCAAAGCTTAACCGAGCGTTTTGATATTCCTTATCATCATGTTTCTCACGAAGGATTAAACCGTAAAGAACATGAGAAGAAGATGCTTGAAGTGATTGACCAGTACGAGGCGGACTATCTGGTGCTTGCTAAATACATGCGAGTGCTGACTCCGGGGTTTGTTGAAAAGTACAACCACAAAATCATCAACATTCACCACAGCTTCTTACCAGCATTCATTGGTGCTAAACCATACCAACAAGCTTATGAGCGCGGCGTAAAAATCATTGGCGCAACAGCGCACTTCGTGACAAACGATCTCGATGAAGGGCCAATCATCAAGCAAGACGTGATTCCAGTGGATCACAACTTCAGTGCGAAAGACATGGCTCAAGCGGGTCGTGACGTAGAGAAGAACGTGTTGAGTAAGGCTTTAAACAAAGTGATCAATGATCACGTGTTTGTTTACGGTAACAAGACTGTGATTCTGTAAGTCGCTTATTTAAGTAATACTTCCAGTTAGAACCCAATAAAAAACGCGCAACAGGGTTAACCCATTGCGCGTTTTTTGTATCTGGTGATTAGACTAGCTTTTAGAGATTCCCAACTACGCTCCTTCGTCGCTGTCGGGAATGACGGTATTCTTCAATAGCAAAACTTCTACTCTCAAAAACGTCAATCCACGAATCATTGCGAGGCACAAATCCGAACTCGTCATTCCGACGAGCCTAGGCGAGATCAGGAATCTATCCCAGCAATTCTCTACCCAAATTAAGCCTGTTCAGACTCTACAATCTTCTTCAAAGAGTGTGGATGCAGCTTGATGCAAATACCTTGATGCTTAAAAGCTACCGTTGGGTTATTCAAACGTTCACCCTCGCCTTTCGGGCTAGAGAGTTTTATCTTAATACCTTGCTCTGCCAGAGTTTCGAACTTAGCAGCGAACTGCGGGTAAGTTTCTTTAAGATCCGCTAGGTACTCATCAGCCGTTTGCGCGTGAGAAGGAATAACAAACTCGACATGTTCCCAATCTTGGCTTGGATAAATTTTACCTTCTGCTGGATATGGCAACTCTAAGCACTCAATCTTCCAACCAAGGCTTTGCAATGGCTCATCGAAAGCCAACACCACAATTGGACGGCCATTGATCATCGCTTCTGAAATCGTAGAGCCATATTCAGACCAAGCCAGATGAGCTGATTTCGCAAGCTCAGTTTCATTGATTCTTAATGCAATATGATCCGCTTGAGCAAAGCTTAAATCTAAACCCAATGCATTTCCTAGGTTCTCAATTTTCGCCATAAACGTATCAAGGCGCGCAATCATTTGTTGTGGTTCTAGTTCGGCTTGCTTCAGGCTCATCGTCATTGTCTTTGTTCTCCAAATAATGGCTGCATGGTATCAGTTTTACTTTCAGCAACAAGCGTTGCTTTTACAAAAAAACGTTCAAAAAGTACGGTGTCTTACTTTCCTAAATAGACAAACTTGGCTTGGTCAAAGTCGATTGTCAAAAACCCCTCAGGAAATGTTAATTTTCTATCAATTCGACCTATAAGAAACCCCACAAAATTGGTATGATTAACGCCATTTTTGTGAACTTAAACAGAGTCTGTTGTTCATTTCGGCATTAAATCGTTAACTCGAAGCATAATTAACCAAATTTAATACCCACGAAATAACGGCCACTCTTATTCATCCTTGAATTGAAGGAAACGCGTGTGAATATCCAAGCACTGATTAATGACAAAGTATCTCAGGCTCTAGAAGCCGCTGGCGCACCTGCAGGCTCTCCTGCGGCTGTTCGCCAATCTGCAAAACCACAATTTGGTGACTACCAAGCAAACGGCGTTATGGGTGTTGCTAAACGACTAGGCACCAACCCACGAGAATTTGCTCAAAAAGTATTGGACGTTCTAAACCTAGACGGTATCGCTTCTAAAGTTGAAATCGCAGGTCCAGGTTTCCTAAACATCTTCCTAGATGAAGCATTCCTAGCACAACAAGCAGACGCAGCACTGGCTGACTCTCGCCTTGGTGTTACAGCAGCTGAAGCACAAACAATTGTTGCTGACTACTCAGCACCAAACGTTGCAAAAGAAATGCACGTTGGTCACCTACGTTCAACGATCATCGGTGATGCTGTTGTTCGTACACTAGAGTTCTTAGGCCACAAAGTTATCCGTGCTAACCACATTGGTGACTGGGGTACTCAATTCGGTATGCTTATCGCAAACCTTGAGCGCATCCAAGCTGAAACTGGCGAAGTTTCAATGGAACTTTCAGATCTTGAGCAGTTCTACCGTGAATCTAAAAAGCTTTACGACGAAGACGAAGAATTCGCAGTGAAAGCACGTGGCTACGTAGTGAAACTGCAAAGCGGCGACGAATACTGCGCTGAAATGTGGAAAAAGCTGGTTGACGTAACCATGGTTCAAAACCAACGTAACTACGATCGCCTGAACGTATCACTGACACGTGATGATGTAATGGGTGAAAGTATGTACAACCATATGCTTTCAAACATCGTTTCTGACCTACAAACACAAGGTCTAGCAAAAGAGTCTGACGGCGCACAAGTTGTATTCCTAGACGAATACAAAAACAAAGATGGCGACCCGATGGGCGTTATCGTGCAAAAACGTGACGGTGGCTTCCTATACACCACCACCGATATTGCCTGTGCTAAATACCGTTTTGAAGAACTTGGCGCAGACCGCGTACTTTACTTCATTGACTCTCGTCAGCACCAACACCTAATGCAAGCTTGGACTATCGTTCGTAAAGCGGGTTATGTTCCTGAGTCTGTCTCTCTTGAGCACCACGCATTCGGCATGATGCTAGGTAAAGATGGTAAGCCATTTAAAACTCGTGCAGGCGGTACAGTACGTCTTGCTGATCTTCTGGACGAAGCAGAAGTGCGTGCAACTCAGCTGATTGAGTCTAAAAACCCTGAGCTAGCAGAAGACGAGAAGAAAACCATCGCAAACACAGTTGCAATGGCGGCGGTTAAATACGCAGACCTTTCTAAGCACCGTACTACTGATTACGTGTTCGACTGGGAAAACATGCTGGCATTTGAAGGTAACACGGCACCGTACATGCAGTACGCGTACACTCGTGTCGCTTCAATCTTTGCTAAAGCAGGCATTTCTATGGACTCTCTTGAAGGTGAAATCAAAATCACTGAAGAGAAAGAGAAAGCACTTATCGCGAAACTCCTACAATTTGAAGAAGCGGTACAGTCTGTTGCTCGTGAAGGTCAACCGCACATCATGTGTAGCTACCTGTTCGAACTTGCTGGTCAATTCTCTAGCTTCTACGAAGCGTGCCCTATCCTTGTGGCTGAAGATGAAACAGTTAAACAGAGCCGCCTGAAGCTTGCTGCACTGACAGCTAAGACTATCAAGCAAGGTCTGTCTCTTCTAGGTATCGAAACTCTAGAACGCATGTAATTCCCTTCGGGTTACAATGAATAAATACAAAGGTTGATGTGAGAGCATCAACCTTTTGTTTTATCTAACGTATACTGATACCAATCGTAGTAAATAACTAATCATCCTAGCTGGTTAAAACGCTCGATAACTGCGTTAGAATTTTTGATTGTAGAATAACTACTTATCAAAAAAATCTGCCTTGTTCTCAAACCTTTTTCCTGCGCTATTTCTGATCATTTACTTACTGTGATCGGTATGACCTCAAGAAATCGAAATGGACAATAATAATGAGCTTTGAACTTCACCCACAGTTAGCAAAAGACACCACGCTTATTGGCGAATTTCCACTAAGCTTGGCGCTGCTAAGCAAAGACAGTGCTGTGCCTTGGGTTATCTTGGTACCAAAACGTGCCAACCTAAAAGAACTGCATCATCTACCAATGAAAGAACAGCAGCAGTTCTTGCTTGAGTCTCAAGCGGTAAGCCAAGCATTAGAAGCGACATTCCAACCAGACAAGTTAAACCTAGGCGCGCTGGGTAACATGGTGCCACAACTGCACATTCACCATATTGCACGTTTCAAAGACGACATAGCGTGGCCAGGTCCAGTATGGGGCAACACCAAAGGCGAACAGCGCAGTGAAGAAGAACAAGCCGCAATCCATACTCGCATTCAAAACGTTTTATCGCTGAGCTCTATCTTCAAGAAAGCGTAATTCGAGTTCATCTCATTACGCTTTAAAGCAAGGCTGTTCAGAAAAGACACATGACAAAAAGCCGCTCATCTAAAATAGGTGAGCGGCTTTTTTATTGTCTAATCTCGCCGTTTTCAACGAGAGTATGAAGCTCTGAACTACATCATCACATTCAGTGACAAACCATCTTGTTTGCTGATGGTGTAACGAATACGTGTTGTATGTCCATGCTTGTTGGTATCGATCAAGCGAGATATCTTACCTTTCTTGACCCACACACTCAGCATCGCATCGACACCGTCTTCGCTCATTCCAAACTTAGACGCGAGTTCACTACGAGCAGCAACACCTTCGTTATCAATGTATTGATGAAGTTCAGTTAAAATCATACTACTTGCACCTCTAGCGCTTTTTGCTTACTGCCGATTTTCTTGAAGACGCGATACGTCACCACAAAACCACCAGCAATTGCCACCATCCACACAGCACTACTCACTGGGTGTACTGCGAAATTTGCTGCTTGGTAGTAGAAGGTTGCACCGAAGTAACCAAGAGCCATTGTCCACACCGCAATGAAGCGGGCAAACGTCTGACCAAACTCACGAACATAAGCGCCCATCGCAGCAACACAAGGTGTGTAAAGCAGGATAAGAATCAAGTAAGCAAACGCAGCGTGGCCTGATACAAACTTGTCTTTCAAGTTACCAAAGATCGAAGTATCAACCTCTTGATCTGCAGCCACAGAGCTTGAGTCAGACAAGTCGCCCACTTCAATGCCTAATGGATCTGAATAGCTCAAACCAGCTAGGTTTTCAGGAATTGTCATCACGGCTTCTTGCAAACTTGCTGCTAAATCGAATTCAGCCGCTTCTTCGTCTGATGGCGTCGTGTACAAGCTATTTAATGTACCGACAACCGCTTCTTTCGCAAAAATACCCGTAATAATACCAACCGTTGCAGGCCAGTTCTCTTCTGTAATACCAATCGGTTGGAATACAGGCGTCACGACTTGTGCCGCTTTAGATAACACTGAATTCTCGCTGTCTTCGTTACCAAAACTGCCGTCCATACCTAATGAATTCAGGAAGCTAAGAATAGCCACAACCATTACGATGGTTTTACCTGCGCCAAGCACGAAACGTTTCAGCTTCTGCCAAGTTTTCAGCATCACGTTTTGCACGGTCGGCAACTCGTAATCCGGCATCTCCATAACCAAGCTATCACTGCTACCAGGATAGATAGTATTTTTAAGGAATAAGCCCGTAAATACAGAAGCAACAATACCCATGATGTACAGAGCGAATACTACATTTTGTCCCGCACCAGGGAAAAACGCAGCTGCGAATAGTGCGTATACTGGCAAACGAGCACCACATGACATAAACGGAGCCATTGATGCTGCCAGTTTACGTTCACGCTCTTGGTCAAGAGTACGAGTTGCCATGATTGAAGGTACGTTACAACCAAAACCAAGTACTAACGGAACAAACGCTTTGCCCGGTAAACCAATCTTCTGCATCACTTTATCAAGTACAAATGCTGCACGAGCCATGTAACCCGAGCTTTCTAATACCGCTAAGAACAAGTAAAGCGCGGCAATAACCGGAATAAAAGTCGCAACCGTTTGAATACCACCGCCGATGCCATCGGCAAGAATGGTGACTAGCCAAACCGGTAAATGGCCATCTAATAAGTGGTGTCCACCATCAACTAATATTGCGCCAACACCAATATCAAAGAAGTCGATAAACGCACTACCGATATTGATAGAGAACATGAACATTAGGTACATGATGACGAAGAAGAAAGGAATACCGACCCATTTATTCAAAATGAATTGGTCTGCTTTCTCAGTAAAGTTACGGCTTAGTTTACCTTCACTGCGACGAACACGTTTACAAAGGTCATGTAAGAAAGTGTATTTAGCGTCAGCAACAGCAAGGTCAATATCGAAATCGGCACCTAGGCGCACACTGTCGATTTGAGTACGAGTTTGAGGAGCCAATCCGTTCAATACTAAGTAATCATTTTCTAAAGCACGAATAGCCAGAGCTCGGTGAGATACGTCAGCATCATCAAATTGTGACTCAACAGAAGGGATAAGAGCTTCTAACGCGGCATCGTAATCAATAGAGATAGGATCAAGACTCACACCTTGAACAAGCAGTTTATGCAGACGCTCTTTAAAACGTGCAACTTGGCCTTTGTCGTTTGCAGACAAGCTTAAAACTGGACAGCCAAGCTCTTTCTCTAGCGCTTTAAGGTTAATCACCTGACGCTCACGCTTTAATACATCCATCTTGTTCAATACAACGATCATTGGGCGACCCAACTCTCGTAATTGTAATGTCATGTATAAGCTTCGTTCTAAGCAGCTTGCATCTACAACATTGATGATCACATCTGCAGGGTGAGTTAGCACAGCACGAGACGCGATAGATTCATCGATACTGTTCGCATCATTACCACTGTCTAGTGCGTAGATACCCGGTAAATCCGTTAGCTGAAACTGATCACCAGCGTGCGAATACAAACCCGTCTTCTTTTCTACGGTTACACCAACCCAGTTACCAACGTGCTGCTTAGCACCAGTTAAGGCGTTAAATAATGTTGTTTTACCACTATTCGGGTTACCAACGGTAAGAACTTGATAATCCATTTAGATAACCTCGATTTGTTCTGCAATGCTTTCACGAATGGCGATAGAAACACCTCTCACCTCCACTTGAAGTGGATCACCCATCGGCGCACGACGGATTAGCGTCACCTCAGTTTTTGGCAACATGCCCATAACCATAAGTTTTTTTCTAACGTCCGGTGTTAAGCCTGTTAGTGCAACAATAGAAGCCGCTTTTCCTTGCTCGAGTTGTGAGAGTTTCATAAATGCCCAATTCGTGACTGATAATGAGAAAGATTGTTATTACCGCCATGATACACATACATGACCACAATTCCATTGTGTGAAATCAATGTTTTCGAAAATACATACTCGTAAATTTCGTTAAAAACGTTTACGTCAAAAACGTTACTTTCAACAAACAACGAGAACTACCTCACTAGTACCAACCAAGAAAAACCAAAACAAATCATTAATTATCAACAACTTAAAATAATGTCGGTTTTCTCATGGCCATCTGTCGTTAATTTTATAAGTAAAATAAGTGGGCAGACGTATAGTTACTCCAACGAAGAGAAACTACTTCTCTTTAATTTTATTCCAGAGGTGATGTGGCTTGCCATATCACTCCGGCAGCAAGCGAAGGTGTCCTTGGCACCCGTGGTATAGTCCCCCCGGCTATACCACGATATTTTTTTTCTTCCTTTTGTTTTATCCCAACAGCCTTTTAAACTCCCACTGGTCTCAATCTCATATCTCGTATCTCGTATCTCGTATCTCGTATCTCGTATCTCGTATCTCGTATCTCGTATCTCGTATCTCGTATCTCGTATCTCGTATCTCGTATCTCGTATCTCGTATCTCGTAGAAGCATAAAAAAGCCCCAACACGAATGTCGAGGCTTAGAGTATCTTTATCTATATGGAAGTAGAGTAAATCCGCAGCTCACTACTCTTCGCTGTTTTCAGCAAACTTAGATGGCGACATACCAAAATGGTGCTTAAACCTCTGACTGAAATAGGAAGGGTCATTAAAACCAGAATCAAACGCGACGTCTGAGATCTTCTCTCCCGCAAGTAACCGCTCGCACGCATGCTCTAAGCGCACTTCATTCAAGTGCTCTTTAAAGGTCTTGTTATAAGCCGATTTAAAGCGTCTCTGTAAGCTTCTCTCTGACATGAACAAGTACTTAGCAGCAGTTGCAGTACTGAACTCTGCATCGGCGTAGTTTTCACTCACAAGCTGCGACACCCTGTTTTTCCACTCTTGTTCAGCACTCAACCTTTGTTGCTCTGGCCTTGAAGCAGCAAGCTTAATGGTTTCAATCTGCTCAATTGTGCTGGCTTCCAGATTATCCAGTACTTGATATTCAATCGGCCACGAAAGCTGAACCTTATTTTGATAGTCAGAAACAAACGCGTTCAGTTCACCACCACTCTGATTCATCAATAGAGGTAATTTTTCGATATTTAGATCAGTCGATTTTCCGGTGTTGTCACTCATACTTGATGCCAATTTAGGAAAAGGCATACCATGATCTCGAATCGTAACGACAAGATGCTCCTTCACTTCTTCAACCAGAACCACCATGCTTTGTGACTTAAAGTTTCTCTTGATGATGCTCGCAACCAAGTTGTTGAAAATAATATCGAGATTAAAATACAGTAAGGATACGTATCGTTGTTTGGTATCAACTCTAATATCCAGTTCAATACCCGCTTTGGCTAAATCATCTTGCCAAGCTTTGAGTACCGCTTCTAAGATCAAAATTATATCGTAACTGACCTTCCCCTCTACTTGAGGTGTATTGCTCAATTGAGCCAAGCCATTTTTCAGCGTTAAGATTGGCGACTTGCCTTTCTCATTCCAATTCGGGAGCATCGCTGCAATATGATTAACTTCAGATGAGAGTTCATTTGCTGTGTGCGACACAAGCGCACTCTTAACTGATAGCTGCTTTTTAAGCTGTTGATTGGTCGTCAACAGAATGCGACTTTGGTGCCTCAGTTGATCGGTTTTTAATGCAACTTGCGCTTTTAGGTGTCTATTAGCAAAAGTGACATAACGCGAACGCCAAAAGACCAAGATAGTCACGACACCAATCAGCAGCGCCAGAGAGCTTGCGGCAGCCCAATTGGTCAGATACCAAGGCTCAGCGATTGAGAAGCTTTGATTCGTTGACACAAAGCGATAATGCGAGTCCTTAACGGGTTTAACTTCCAGTGTATAGTCCCCCGGAAGAAGATGGTCGAGCGTTAACAAGCCTCCTTCAAATTCACTCCAAGGTTCATCGTCGCTCAGGCGATACTCCATCGCAGGGGCAAACGTCGCAGGTAGAATACCCAACTTAAAACTCATAGATGAACCATAAGGGATCTCATCCAAATCAGCTGTCTTACCACCTAGTGATACGGTTTGCTGATCAACACTGATCTTACTCAGTAATGCTCGACTATGGGGTGTTGTTGATACCAATAACTCATCAGATAACGCACTGACTACGCCATACTTTGATCCAAAAGTAAGCCTCGTAGATTGGCTGCCTTCGCTGTCAAACAAGTCGCATGCCCCTGCTGCCAGTTCATTGGTGATCAAGCCAAATGGTGAACCGATATGTTTATGCAGTTGCCCATCCAGTCCGTAATAGCTGATACCTTTCGAAGAACCTAACCACACACCATTGTCATCGCTTATTAAGCAATTTGGGCTAATATTGTCTTCAACAAGCATGACCTCTTGAATAATAGAGCTGTCATAAGGGATTCGATACACGCCATAACTGCTCGCAAACCATTGAGCCCCATCCTTCGCTTTTTCAATATCGACCACTTTGCCAAATCGTTCGCTTGAGCGACTAAAGCTAATCCGTTTATCAATAAAAGAGTAGAAGCCGTGGTCAGTGCCTATATATATACGACCTTGTAACCCTATATTGAGAGCCGTGATTTTTGCTGGCAAAAACTTATCAACTAACCAGTCAGTACCGTACCCCGTCAGCTTCATGGTTTCGATAGATAACGAATAGAGGTTTTGCCCCGATGTTATCCAAAGTACGTTATCAGCTTGAAGCGCAAAGTTCTCAACGTGTACCCCCTTGATAGACCTTGGTAAACCGAGTTCTTCAGGCTCTAACGTATTGGTATTAAAACTAATAATACCTTCTTCAGTAGCCAACCAAATGGAAGAACCAAAGATCTCAAAGTCCTGTACCGAGTTGGAATAAACACGAATTGGATTCTCTTTGCTTTGAGCATCGACCAAATAGAGGCCCAGTGAGGAAGCAACCCAAGATAATTGTTCACTAACCGGCTGTACTTTGTTTATCACGACACTACTTGAGTGCATCCCCATACCCGTTAATGGCGTTCTTGAGAATGTCTTACTGAACAGTGAGAAATATCGGATGCCGTTATTTGTCGCAACCCACATCCCACCAGCATGGTCGTTGATTAACGAATATATTTTCTCTCCCGGTAACGAGAAATCTTGGTTAGCGGCTTGTTCGAATCGTGTAATTTGACCCGTAATGAAGTTGTAACTAATGAGTCCATGCTCTGTGCCAATCCAATATTGGTCTGAAGTTTCAGCAAGCGAGAGAACGTGCGACCCTTTTATTTTGTTCTCTTTATCTGGATTCGTGAGATCAACAATCACCGCCCCATTTAAAGTGCCGATCACTAACTCTCGTCTAGCATTAGAAAAATAAACCGTCTCAATATGGTGCTTATCTGATGCAGTGATGTGAGTAAACTCTTGCGCCTCGGAAAGGTAAGCACCAGAACTGGTCGCGAGTACCCATTTTGACAACACCCACTCCGCATCGTTAATCGCAATATCACTGCTATTGTTGTATCGATACAATTTGAGTAGTGAGTAGGTGGTAAATTCTAAAGATTGAGTGTTGTATGTATAAAAATTACTGCCATCTGTGACCCAAATATAATCACCTGATGAGCCTATATTCGTGATCTCAGCACCCGGGCTTAAACTAAACGCAAGTTCATTGCCAATCCCCGGATTATGTCGGTACACCTCATTATCAAAAAATGTCCAAAACTCATCGTTAAGAAACGCGACTCTTTCTGAAGAAAATTGCAGAAGGCTACCCTTTCTAGGGAATAGGGTTCGGCCATCATAAAAGAGTACTTTTCCATGGACATCATGAACCCATAGCCCGCCACCGGCACCTAAGTACAAGTTTTTAGCCGCAAGAAAATTCCCTTGCGCTTGAACGGGCAAAGGGTAGAAAACGGAGGGTGATGTATTTACCGCGAGAACGCTAAATGAAATGCTCATTAACATGAACATTCTGAAGATAATTCGATACAACTTTTCATCCTGAACAGCAATAACACATGAAATTATGGTGTCCACAACGTCTTATTCGCTGCTTAACCAAAAATCCAGTTTTTTTGTGCTTATTATTATCTTTCTATTTTAGCGGAAATTAACAAAGGAGAAAGGAGGTTTGCTATTTGTTGAGAGGTTTTATCTTAGCGGTCACGAAAATGCCGCAAAAAGCGGCATGATTCATAAATTAACGAGAGCAAAGTGTCGTTAGGAATATTGGTTATTGATTACTTAGCACTCAAGCAGCTGGTGTAGCTGTCTGTAAGTTGCTGAAGAAAATCGAAATAACTTCCACTCTTCACTTCAACCTGTGAACCAACAGGATCAAGTTGCCCTTGCTTAGCATTGCTTCCACGAGTCACCGATTCGATCACAGCCGGTGTAAATTGAGGCTCTGCAAATACACATTGAACATTTTCACGCACCAAGGTTTTCTTGATAGCTATCAAGCTTTTTGCACCCGGCTTGCGCTCTGGGCTCACGGTAAAGTGACCTAAGTTATTTAACTCAAACTCCTGTTCGAAGTAGCCGTACGCATCATGGAATACGTAGTAACCTTTGTCTTTCACTGGCGCAAGTTGTTCATTAATTGACTGCTTCTTCTCTTTCAAAGCAATCAAGAATGAGTCTAGGTTCTCTTGATACGCCATTGCGTTATCAGGGTCAGCTTCAATCAACTTAGCTGAGATATATTTTGCCGCGACTTCAACTTGGTCGATGCCCAACCAAAAATGCGGGTCATGGCTACCATGATGATGTCCTTCATGAGCATCGTGGTCTTCATGCCCAAACTCTCTCAAGTTGATTCCAGGAATCTCACTGATCTTGATAACATTTTCTTTTGAACCAATCACCTTAGTCAAAAAGGCTTCTAGGTCAGGGCCGAACCAGATAACCATATCGGCACTATGTACTTTTTTGACATCCGATGGCTTAAGCGCATAATCATGCGGCGAAGCATTGCTGTTCATCAACACATCCGGCTCACTAACGCCTTGCGTTAATTCTGTCACAATCATTTGAATCGGTTTAAAGCTTGTTAGAATAGTATTGGCACTTGCGACACTTGGCGCTAAAAGCAAAGTAGCAAGTATAAAAGATAAACGTGACATAATCCCTCGATAATAGAAAAGTAGCTTAGGCTTGAGGTAAATGTTACATTATAACATTAGCGAATTGCAAATGAGTTCTATTCATGGATAACTTAATCCAACTAGATTCTGTGAGCGTCGAGTTTGACGGTCGAAAAGTTCTAGACAACATCTCTCTAAATATAGAGCGCGGCAGAATCACCACCCTCATTGGGCCAAACGGTGCAGGAAAGTCGACATTAGTAAAAGTGGTACTGGGTTTACAAACCAAATTTTCAGGCACAATAACAAAAGCTAAAAAACTGAAAATTGGCTATGTACCACAAAAATTAAAGCTTAATGATTCACTACCGCTTAATGTAGAACGTTTTCTAAAGCTCACTGGCAAGTTCAGTCAGCAAGAGATCCTTGAAGCATTGAAGCTAGTTGGTGCTGAACATCTGCAAAAGAGTAACATGCACCAGCTATCTGGCGGTGAAAACCAACGTGTGCTGATTGCTCGTTCACTGCTAAGAAGACCAGACCTACTTGTTCTTGACGAACCGGCTCAAGGCGTTGATGTACAAGGACAAATTGACTTGTATGACCTAATTGACACCATTCGTCACCGTTTTGGTTGTGCCGTATTTATGGTTTCACATGACCTGCATTTAGTGATGGCCAAAACAGACGATGTTATCTGCTTGCACCACCATATCTGTTGCTCAGGCGCACCTGCAGACATCAAACACCACCCTTCGTATATTGCGCTCTTTGGCACCGCGACCCAAGAAACACTGGCGTTTTATCATCACCAACACGAACATCACCATCATGATCTTGCAGGCCAGCCTGTCGAAGGCGACGTGCATGAATGTTCAAACCATAAACACGGACATCACTAATGCTTGAGTTTCTTCTTCCCTCTATTTTGGCGGGTTTGGGTATTGCGCTAATTGCAGGCCCATTAGGGTCGTTCGTAGTATGGCGCAAGATGGCTTACTTTGGTGACACGCTTGCTCACGCTTCTTTGATGGGCTTAGCACTTGGCTTTCTGTTCAACATTAACTTGTATTTCGCGCTGCTGATTTGTTGTTTGATGCTGGCCGTGTTGCTAGTGACTTTACAAAAACAAAAGCTAGTCGCGACCGATACCCTACTCGGTATATTGGCGCACAGTGCACTCTCTTTAGGCCTTGTTGCTGTCAGCTTCTTAGACAATGTTCGTGTCGATCTAATGAGTTACCTATTTGGTGACTTGCTTGCGGTGTCTCCAACAGATTTGGTGTTCATCTACGCAGGTGCTGCAGTGATTGGTTTAGTGCTTGCGATATTTTGGCGACCACTGCTATCAACGACAGTAAATGAAGATCTTGCAGCAGTAGATGGCATCAACATTGACTTAATGCGCCTAATCCTGATGTTGCTGGTTGGTATCGTGATTGCGGTCGGTATGAAATTTGTTGGTGCATTGATCATGACGTCATTGCTGATAATCCCAGCAGCAACGGCAAGGAAATTCGCTAATACACCCGAACAAATGGCATTCCTCGCCTCTGTAATTGGTTCTATCGCTGTGTTCGGAGGGTTGAGCTTGTCTTGGTTCTATGACACGCCAGCCGGCCCTTCTGTTGTTATCAGTGCTGCGGCAATGTTTATGCTGTCTCAAATGTACAGAACCCGCGCCTAAAGTGAAAAGTCGGGATTCATTCTGGCTTTTAACAACACAACAGTTGACGCAGCAGTCGTTTATAAAAGAACCGTTTACAAAAAAATCGGTCACAAAAGAAAAAGGCTTGGTCAATGACCAAGCCTTTCTTATATCGTTCAGTTAGCTTCTATCTCGTTAGATAAAAGCCAGCTGATTACCAACCCGTGATTTCACGTAGGCCTTTACCGATGTCAGCAAGAGACTTAACAGTCTTAACGCCTGCTGCTTCTAGTGCTGCGAATTTATCTTCAGCAGTACCTTTACCGCCAGAGATGATTGCGCCAGCGTGGCCCATACGTTTACCCGGAGGAGCAGTAACACCAGCGATGTAAGAGACAACTGGCTTAGTTACGTTTGCTTTGATGAACTCAGCAGCTTCTTCTTCCGCAGTACCACCGATCTCACCAATCATTACGATTGCTTCAGTCTCTGGGTCTTCTTGGAAAAGTTTTAGGATATCAATGAAGTTTGAACCTGGGATAGGGTCACCACCGATACCAACACATGTAGACTGACCAAAGCCTTCATCTGTTGTTTGCTTAACTGCTTCGTACGTCAGAGTACCTGAACGAGATACGATACCTACTTTACCCTTCTTATGGATATGACCAGGCATGATACCAATCTTACACTCGTCTGGAGTGATAAGACCTGGACAGTTAGGACCGATCATGCGAACGCCAGTTTCTTCTAGCTTCACTTTAACGTCGATCATATCTGTAGTAGGGATACCTTCAGTGATCGTTACGATCAGTTCGATACCTGCATCAATTGCTTCTAGGATTGCATCTTTACAGAAAGGTGCTGGTACGTAGATAACTGTTGCTGTTGCGCCAGTTACTTCTACTGCTTCACGTACTGTGTTGAATACTGGAAGGCCTAGGTGAGTTTGACCACCTTTACCAGGTGAAACACCACCAACCATTTGCGTACCGTATGCGATAGCTTGGTCTGAGTGGAATGTACCTTGACCGCCAGTGAAACCCTGACAGATTACTTTAGTGTCTTTGTTAATTAATACAGACATTATTTAGCCTCCGCAGCAGCAACAACTTTCTGAGCAGCATCTGTTAGAGATACAGCAGCAATGATATCAACATCAGAATTAGCAAGTACTTCACGACCTAGGTCTGCGTTTGTACCTTCTAGACGAACAACGACAGGAACTGTTACGCCAACTTCTTTAACTGCACCAATAATACCTTCAGCGATCATGTCACAACGAACGATGCCACCGAAGATGTTTACTAGTACTGCTTTAACATTGTCATCAGAAAGGATGATCTTGAATGCTTCAGCTACACGCTCTTTTGTTGCGCCGCCGCCTACATCAAGGAAGTTTGCTGGCTTGCCGCCGTGTAGGTTTACGATATCCATCGTACCCATAGCAAGGCCTGCACCGTTAACCATACAGCCAACGTTACCATCAAGTGCTACGTAGTTCAGTTCCCACTGAGCTGCGTGCGCTTCGCGCTCGTCTTCTTGTGAAGGATCGTGCATTTCACGAAGCTTTGGCTGACGGTACATTGCGTTTGAGTCAATGTTGATCTTGCCGTCTAGACAAAGAAGGTTACCTTCATTTGTAATAACAAGCGGGTTAATTTCTAGTAGAGCTAGGTCGTACTGAGCGAACATTTCACCAAGACCCATGAAGATCTTAACGAACTGTTTAATTTGATCGCCAACTAGGCCAAGTTTGAATGCCAGTTCACGGCCTTGGTAAGCTTGAGGGCCAACTAGAGGATCGATCGCTGATTGGTGAATCAACTCTGGAGTTTCTTCAGCGATTTTCTCAATGTCCACGCCGCCTTCAGTTGACGCCATGAATACAATTTTGCGCGTTGCACGGTCAACAACAGCACCTAGGTAAAGCTCGTTAGCAATGTTCGATGCTTCTTCAACTAGGATCTTTGTTACAGGCTGACCATTAGCGTCTGTTTGGTAAGTCACTAGGTTTTTACCTAGCCACTTTTGTGCAAACTCTTTAACGCCTTCTTTAGTGTCATGTAGCTCTACGCCGCCCGCTTTACCGCGACCACCAGCGTGTACTTGACACTTAACAACTTTCTTGGCTGTACTAATACGGCCTGCAGCTTCGAAAGCTTCTTGTGCTGTGTCACACGCGAAACCTTCAGGTACAGGCAAACCGAATTCTGCAAACAGCTGTTTGGCTTGGTATTCATGCAAATTCATTTTGATATTCCGTTTATTTTCCCTTAAGGGATTATTATTTCCATAACGACACAGTTTCCTGTGGTACGTCTGTAGGGTCTTCTCAAATCAACTGCTGTCCATTTTCTAATGGCTTTACAGTTCAAGTGAAGGCCAGACGTTGAGCAGCCTAGCCTTTGAAACTTTTTACGTCTAGCTAACGGGGTTAACTAGACGTTTTAGAGATACTAAACGTCTAATAGCAGACGTGCGGGATCTTCTAGAAGCTCTTTGATTGTCACTAGGAAGCCAACTGATTCACGGCCATCGATTAGACGGTGATCGTAAGAAAGCGCTAGGTACATCATTGGTAGAATTTCTACCTTGCCATCAACAGCCATTGGACGATCTTGGATTTTATGCATACCCAAAATTGCCGCTTGAGGCGGGTTGATGATTGGCGTAGACATTAGAGAACCAAATACACCACCGTTTGTGATAGTGAAGTTACCGCCCATCAGCTCATCAACTGTTAGCTTGCCGTCACGGCCTTTGATTGCTAGCTCTTTGATGCCTTTTTCGATGTCAGCAAAACCTAGTGTGTCACAGTCTTTCAGTACTGGAGTCACTAGACCACGTGGCGTAGATACCGCCATGCTAATATCGAAGTAGTTGTGGTAAATGATATCTGTACCATCAATCGAAGCGTTAACTTCAGGGAAACGCTTCAGCGCTTCTGTTACTGCTTTCACATAGAAAGACATGAAACCAAGACGCGTATCGTGACGCTTCTCGAATTGGTCTTTGTACTGCTTACGAAGGTCCATGATTGGCTTCATGTTCACTTCATTGAAAGTAGTCAGCATCGCTGTGCTGTTCTTCGCTTCTAGAAGACGGTTTGCAACTGTCTTACGTAGGCGAGTCATTGGCACGCGTTTTTGGCTACGAGCCGCTGCTGGCGCTTCAACTGCAGGTGCAGAGGCTGCTGCCGGAGCCGCTTTCGCTGCTGCTAGGTGTGCGTCAATGTCTTCACGAGTAATACGACCACCAACACCAGTGCCTTTGACGTCAGCTGGTTGTAGGCTGTGTTCTGCAAGAAGACGACGAACAGCAGGGCTTAGTGCGTCGTTGCTTTCTTCTGTCAGTGCCGCTTTGTGACGCTTATCAGGAGAAGCTTCTGTATCTTCAGTGGTATCTTTCGTTGGTTCACCAGCGACAGCACCAGGTTTGATCTTTGCAAGAAGCTGCTTAGAAAGTACCGTAGCACCCTCTTCTTCTAGGATAGCTTCCAGAACACCCGCTTCAGGAGCCGGTACTTCTAGAACTACTTTATCTGTTTCGATGTCTACAATGACTTCATCACGTGCAACGGCTTCGCCTGGTTTTTTATGCCAAGTCGCCACTGTTGCATCAGCCACAGATTCAGGTAAATCTGGAACCAGAATTTCAATTGTCATGTGCGTATTTTCCTTTTACTTCTAGTTCTTAAGTAGGGTCAAAGCGTCGTCAACTAACGCTTTTTGTTGTTTCAAGTGTACCGACATATAGCCAACAGCTGGTGATGCTGATGCAGGACGACCTGCATATTGAATATCAGCACCCACTGGGATAGCAGCTCGGAAATTATGTTGGCTACTGTACCAAGCACCTTGGTTTTGTGGCTCTTCTTGACACCAAACGTAATCGACTACATTTGTGTACTGTGCGATTGCAGCTCTCACGTCCTCGTAAGGGAACGGGTAAAGTTGCTCAATACGTACAATAGCGACATCGTCTTGCTCGTTCTTACGTCTTTGATCAAGCAGGTCAAAGTAAACCTTACCTGAACAGAACACGACGCGTTTTACGTTCTCAGGAGCCAGATCATCAATTTCTGCGATAGCTGGTTGGAACGTACCTTCTGCTAAATCTTCCATAGAAGACGTACATAGAGGGTGACGAAGCAATGACTTAGGTGACATTACGATCAGTGGACGACGCATTGGTCGAACAACCTGACGGCGAATCATGTGATAAACCTGTGCCGGTGTTGAAGGAACAACAACCTGCATGTTTTGTTCAGCACATAATTGAAGGTAACGTTCAAGACGTGCAGATGAGTGCTCTGGGCCTTGGCCTTCATAGCCGTGAGGAAGCAGCATAGTTAGACCACATAAACGTGCCCACTTTTGCTCACCTGACGAAATGAATTGATCGATTACAACTTGTGCACCGTTTGCGAAGTCACCAAATTGCGCTTCCCAAAGGGTTAAACCGCTTGGTTCTGCCGTTGCATAACCATACTCAAATGCGAGTACCGCTTCTTCAGATAACACAGAGTCAAATACTTGGAATGGCCCTTGTTTATCATGAATGTTCGCAAGAGGAACATACGTGCTTGCATCTGATTGATTGTGCAGTACTGAGTGACGGTGGAAGAACGTACCACGACCTGAATCTTGGCCTGAGATACGAATACGCTTACCGTCATCAACAAGTGTTGCGTAAGCCAGAGTCTCGGCCATACCCCAATCGACTTGTTTCTCACCATTCACCATGGCAGTACGATCGTTGTACAGTTTGTTTACTCGGCTTTGCAGCTTATGGCTGTCTGGGTATTGGCAAAGTTTGCTACCAAGCTCTTTCAGGCGCTCGATATCAATCTTGTTGTCCCATTCGATGTTCCAGTCGTGACCTAGGTAAGGTGACCAGTCCACTGAGTGAAGTGCCATTGGGCGCCACTCTTTAACCACAACTTCACCGTGATCAAGTGCATCACGATATTCGTTAACGAGTTGAGTTGCCGTATCAATACCAAACTCACCGCGTTCCATTAGCACGTCAGCATAAAGCTTACGTGGCGTTGGATGCTTCTTGATTTTTTGGTACATCAAAGGCTGCGTTGCATTCGGCTCATCGGCTTCATTGTGACCGTGGCGACGGTAACAAACCAAATCAATAACAACATCACGCTTAAACGTATTACGGTAATCTAATGCAAGACGCGCTACGAAAGCGACAGCTTCTGGATCATCAGAGTTAACGTGGAAAATCGGAGCCTGAACCATCTTCGCGATATCGGTACAGTACATCGTAGAACGAGTATCGCGAGGGTTAGACGTTGTAAAACCAACTTGGTTATTTACAACGATACGAACCGTACCACCAACACAGAAACCACGAGCTTGAGACATGTTGAACGTCTCTTGTACTACACCCTGGCCAGCGATAGCTGAATCACCATGGATAGTAATTGGAAGTACGCGGCTACCATCTTTATCGTCTAGACGATCTTGGCGAGCACGTACCGAACCGATAACTACAGGGTTTACGATTTCTAAGTGAGATGGGTTAAATGCAAGTGCTAAGTGAACGTTGCCGCCTGGTGTTGCGAAATCCGCAGAGAAACCTTGGTGGTATTTCACATCACCAGTGCCCCACGAGTCATCGCTGTGCTTGCCCGCAAACTCGTCAAACAGATCTTGTGGCTTTTTACCAAGCACATTGACCAGCATGTTTAGACGACCACGGTGAGCCATACCAACAACAACTTCACGCATACCTTGTCCACCTGCATGACGAATAATTTCCTTCGTCATTGGGATCAACGCATCACCACCTTCCAACGAGAAGCGTTTTGCGCCTGGGAATTTAGCACCAAGAT
This sequence comes from Vibrio sp. QJM3NY_26, assembly GCF_057786005.1. Classification (NCBI taxonomy): domain Bacteria; kingdom Pseudomonadati; phylum Pseudomonadota; class Gammaproteobacteria; order Vibrionales; family Vibrionaceae; genus Vibrio; species Vibrio sp. QJM3NY_26. The sequence continues at coordinate 2,533,386 of NZ_CM173515.1, forward strand.
AGCGCTCAAGACCTTCAGCAGCAGTTAGCTCTTCTAGGAAAGCTTGCTTTTCTTCTTTATCGAAAGAGGGTTGACCAGAAACAGACTCTAAACGTTGTTGGATCCAACGCTTTTGCTCTGTGTTAGTCATGTGCATGTATTCAGCACCAATCGAACCACAATAAGTTTGCTTTAAAGATTTGTACAAATCTCGAAGCACCATCGTCTCTTGGCCAATGGCGTAAGAGCCGACGTTAAACGTCTCATTGAGGTCATCTTCGGTAAGAGTGTGGAAAGAAGGATCCAGTTCAGCGACTGTATCTCTTTCCCATAAACCTAGGGGGTCTAGATTTGCTGATTGATGCCCTCGGAATCGATAGGCATTAATAAGTTGCAGAACCTTTACTTGTTTCGCATCGACATCTGGATCACTAACTTGGACACTGTAATGCTTTGTTTCTTGAGCGAGTCGACGGAAGTATTCACGAACACGAGAGTGTGGTTGTTCCACTGCTTGTGAAGCTTGCACAGGCAATTCTTCAAAAACACTTCTCCATTCGTCACTTACCGAATCGGGGTCACTTAGATACAGTTCATAGAGTTCTTCTACGTACGTTGCATTGGCGCCAGCCAAGTGTGAAGACTCGAGCCATGCCTTCATCACGCCGTTGTGCATATTTTCCCTTAACCAGTAGTTTTCACGTTTGCTGCGGTCTATGCCGAGCTATTAAAAGGCCGCCCCAAAACTTCTAGGGCGGCAATTTTTATATAACTTAAACCGAACGATTCACAAGCATGGTCTTGATGTGACCAATCGCTTTCGTCGGATTTAATCCCTTAGGACAAACACTTACACAATTCATGATGCCATGGCAACGAAAAACGCTAAATGCATCATCAAGATCGGACAGACGTTCGTCTGTCGCCGTATCTCGGCTATCTATTAGCCAACGGTATGCTGCAAGCAGGCCAGCTGGTCCGATGAACTTATCTGGATTCCACCAGAATGATGGGCACGAAGTTGTACAACATGCACACATGATACATTCATACAAACCATCTAAATGAGCACGCTCATCAGGGCTTTGTAGGTTTTCACGAGCCGGTGGCACATTACCATCAGACACTAAGAACGGCTTAACTTTTTCGTAGTTATCGTAGAACTGAGTCATGTCTACGATTAAATCACGTACCACAGGCAAACCTGGAAGTGGGCGAATTACGATTTTATCTTGGCCAGTAAGAGCAGACAGAGGTGTAATACACGCCAATCCATTTTTACCATTCATGTTCAAGCCATCAGAACCACATACACCTTCACGGCATGAACGACGGAATGAAATCGTTGGATCTTGCTCTTTCAAAAGAATAAGCGCATCCAAAAGCATCATGTCAGAGCCTTCCTCCACCTCTAGGGTGTACTCTTTCATGTAAGGCTTCTGGTCCACATCTGGGTTGTAACGGTATAAAGAGAAATTCAGTTTCATGGTCATATCTCCTTAGTACGTACGTGCTTTCGGCGGGAATGCTTCACGATGGATAGGTTCCATGTTCACGCCACGCTTAGTCATACTTTCTGATTCTGGGTTGTAAAGTGAGTGGCATAGCCATTGCTCATCATCACGGTCTGGGAAGTCAAAACGAGCATGCGCTCCACGACTCTCTGTACGGAAGTTTGCTGCAACCGCAGTTGCGAATGCCGTTTCCATCAAGTTTTCAAGCTCTAAACACTCAATACGTTGCGTGTTGAACTCTGTCGACTTATCTGAAAGGTGTGCATTCTTAAGACGCTCACGAATCACTTTAAGCTCTTCTAAGCCATCAGCCATCGCTTTACCTTCACGGAATACAGAGAAGTTGTTCTGCATACATTGCTGAAGATCTTTACGAATTACCGCAGGGTCTTCACCGTCAGTACTGTTTTCCCAACGATTGTAGCGCTCTAGTGAACGTTCAATGTCGGCTTCAGTTGCAGGTTTTGCTTCAGCTTGCTTATTCAAAGTCTCACCAAGGTGAAGACCTGTTGCACGACCGAACACAACCAAATCAAGTAGCGAGTTGCCACCTAGACGGTTTGCACCATGTACAGATACTGAAGCGATTTCGCCACAAGCGAATAGACCTTGAATTTCAACGTCTGTACCGTCTTCAGTTTGTTTGATTGCTTGACCAGAAACCTGTGTAGGAACACCGCCCATCATGTAGTGACACGTTGGGATTACAGGAATTGGTTCTTTAACAGGATCAACGTGAGCGAAGGTACGAGAAAGCTCACATACACCCGGCAGACGAGATTCAAGCGTCTCTTTACCTAGATGATCAAGTTTCAGCTTGATGTGTGGACCCCATGGACCATCACAACCACGACCTTCACGAATCTCAACCATCATCGAACGAGCTACAACATCACGACCTGCTAAATCTTTAGCATTCGGAGCATAACGTTCCATGAAGCGCTCGCCGTCTTTATTGAGAAGGTAACCACCTTCACCACGACAACCTTCTGTTACCAAAACACCTGCGCCAGCGATACCCGTTGGGTGGAACTGCCACATTTCGATGTCTTGCATTGGAACGCCTGCACGAATCGCCATACCAACACCGTCACCAGTGTTAATGTGTGCATTCGTTGTTGATGCGTAGATACGACCAGCACCACCAGTAGCAAGGATTGTTGCCTTCGCTTTGAAGTAGCAAACCTCGCCCGTTTCCATACAAAGCGCGGTAGTACCTAAGATTGCACCATCTTCGTTTTTAACAAGATCCAGTGCATACCACTCAGAGAAAACCGTCGTTTTGTGTTTAATGTTTTGTTGGTAAAGCGTATGAAGCAGTGCGTGACCAGTACGGTCAGCTGCCGCTGCAGTACGAGCCGCTTGCTCACCACCAAAATTCTTAGATTGGCCACCAAACGGACGTTGGTAAATACTGCCGTTATCAAAGCGAGAAAATGGAAGACCCATTTTTTCTAATTCGATAACTGACTCAGGGCCATTTTTACACATGTACTCGATAGCATCTTGGTCACCGATGTAATCGGAACCTTTAACCGTATCGTACATGTGTTGTTCCCAGTGATCTTCATGCGCATTACCAAGAGCAACGGTGATACCACCTTGCGCAGATACAGTATGAGAACGAGTTGGGAAAACTTTAGAAAGCAATGCACAAGATAGGCCTTGCTCAGAAATTTGTAGCGCGGCGCGCATACCAGCACCACCAGCGCCAATTACTACAGCATCAAACTCACGAACAGGAATAGTCACTTACGCACCCCACAAAATAAACAGACCAGAGAAGAAATATCCTAGAAGAACCGCAACAACACCGACTTGAAGACCAACGCGCAATTTTGCACATTTGATGTAGTCAGTTAGTACTTGCCACAAGCCGATCCACGCGTGAACCAAAATTGAAGTAAGTGCTAACATGGTGAAGACTTTAGTGAAGGTACCACCAAAGAATTGCGTCCAAGATGCGTAAGAAATATCACCTGAGAAAGCACAGAAGCTCACTAGGTAGATAGTGTAAAGCGTCATAATGATGGCTGTTGCACGAATCAATAGATAATCATGCACACCATTACGACCAAAAGTAGAAACGTTGTTTACCATACTAAGATCCCCGCTAGTAGAGACAATACCGCTGTTGCTGCGAATGCAACCTTCGCGCTCTTAGCGCCAGATTCCAGCTCTTCAAAGTGACCAAGGTCCATAAGAAGGTGACGAATACCACCAGCAATGTGGTAAGCCAAAGCGGTTAAAATGCCCCACAGAATAAACTTCACGAAGAAACCGTCGACAATGTCGCTAGCTTCCATAAAGCCTACAGGGGAAGAGAGGGAAATGGATAGTAACCAAAGCAGAATTCCGATCGCAACAAAAGTAATCACCCCAGACACACGGTGTAGGATGGAAGCTATTGCTGTGATAGGAAAGTGGATGGTCTGTAAATCTAAATTAACAGGTCTTGTCTTTCTTTCTTTCACGGGCTCGCTCACTCAGCTCCATTGAGCATGATGGTCATTAAATAACCTTATGTATTGTTATGGACAAAATTTGATTGCAAACCTTCAAAATTTAACATTAACTTAACAAATAACGTAAGTTGAGCCTTAGATAATTGTAAAATAATTGTTAACAGCTAGGTTTATGAAGACACCTCACATTTCTTCTTAGCCTTGCATTTATAAGGTTTTAACCAAACTTTTCAGCGCCACTATACGGCTGGCAACATTCTAATACAATTGATGCAACAAATAATGCTACACAGAACAGATTTTTAACGAATTTAATGTAAAAAACACTAACAAGTGCACACAAAGCTGCAGAAAAATTGACTTTCTCACGTAAGACCAGTAAAAAAATGGCACATAAACATCCTGGACGGATTAATAATAACAAAGGAGATTGTTATGGCGGATAAGAAAGCTACCCTTCATATTGAAGGTCAAGCACCGATCGAATTGCCGATTACAGAAGGTGTACTTGGTACTCCGGTCATCGACGTTCGTACACTGGGTTCTAATGGTTTTTTCACTTTTGATCCTGGTTTTCTTGCCACTGCATCTTGTGAATCGCAAATAACTTATATTGACGGTGGAAAAGGTATTCTTCTACACCGTGGTTATCCAATTGATCAACTGGCCAATAACGCTGATTACTTAGAAGTTTGTTACATTCTTTTATACGGCGAAGCCCCTTCTCGAGCTCAATACGAAGAGTTCAAGACGACAGTCACACGTCACACCATGGTTCATGAGCAAATTGCTAGTTTCTTCCACGGTTTCCGCCGTGATGCTCACCCAATGGCTGTTATGTGTGGTGTGGTAGGTGCGCTTGCTGCGTTCTATCATGATTCATTAGATGTTAATAACGACACACACCGTGAAATTGCGGCATATCGCCTAATTTCTAAGATGCCGACACTGGCTGCAATGTGTTACAAATATTCTATCGGTCAACCGTTTATCTACCCGCGCAATGACCTAGGCTACGCAGAAAACTTCCTACACATGATGTATGCAAACCCATGTGAAGAATACGAAGTAAACCCTGTTGTGGCTCGCGCAATGGACAAAATCTTTACGTTACATGCTGATCACGAACAAAATGCTTCAACGTCAACGGTTCGTTTAGCAGGTTCTTCGGGTGCAAACCCATTTGCTTGTATTGCAGCTGGTATCGCTTCTTTGTGGGGTCCTGCTCACGGTGGTGCTAACGAAGCTTGTCTAATGATGCTTGAAGAGATCGGTAGCGTAGACAACATTGAAGAATATGTAGCAAAAGCAAAAGACAAAGATGACCCATTCCGCCTAATGGGCTTCGGTCACCGTGTTTACAAAAACTACGATCCACGTGCAACAGTAATGCGTGAAGCGTGTCACGAAGTACTTAAAGAGCTAAACATTCAAGATCCACTACTAGACGTAGCAATGGAACTTGAGCGCATCGCTCTTTCTGACGAGTACTTTGTTTCTAAGAAGCTATACCCGAACGTAGATTTCTACTCAGGTATCATTCTGAAAGCGATCGGCATTCCTGTATCAATGTTCACAGTAATCTTCGCGATGTCTCGTACTATCGGTTGGATTGCACACTGGAACGAAATGCACAGCGATCCGACGAACCGTATCGGTCGTCCTCGTCAGTTGTATACTGGTGAAGAACAGCGTGATTTCCAAGCTCTACACGAGCGCGAATAGTCAAATTTAGACTTTTCTAATCGATTAAATTCAAAAAGGGTTGATGTATTAACATCAACCCTTTTTTGTCTTCCAGTATTTCGTATCACTTCAATGAAGGTACAAATATCCAGAAAGTCATAATCTCTAGACGTGGTTACACTGGATTATCAATATCGATAAATTCTACGTCTAAGCCATGTTCTTTCGTTAGCCATTCACCTAGCGCTTTCACACCATAGCGTTCTGTTGCATGGTGGCCTGCGGCAAAGTAATGAATGTCTTGCTCACGTGCAGAGTAAGTTGTGCGCTCTGAAATTTCACCAGAGATAAATGCATCAATACCTTGAGACGCAGCTAACTCAATATAGTCTTGACCACCACCAGTACACCAACCAACAGTCGTAATCATTTTATCTTGGTTTTCTGGAGTGATATGTAATGGCTTGCGGTTCAAAGCTTGGCCAATCTTTTCTGCGAACTCTGCACCAGTCATTGGTGAACTCAACTTACCAAACATCGCAACAGATTGTGGATGCCCTTCCAAGCCGCCTTCAACTTCAATGTCGAGCAACTCTGCAAGCTTGGCGTTGTTACCAAGTTCAGGGTGGATATCAAGTGGTAAGTGGTAACCCAAAAGGTTGATGTCGTTTTTAATCAGAGTTCGAATGCGCTTACCCTTCATACCACGAATGGCTTCTGACTCACCTTTCCAAAAGAAACCGTGATGGACTAATAAAGCGTCTGCGTTCAGCTCTACCGCTTTATCAATTAATGCTTGAGAAGCTGTCACACCAGTAACAATACGCTTTACTTGAGAAGTACCTTCCACTTGAAGACCATTAGGACAGTAATCTTTAATCTGCTGTGGCTGAAGTTTTTCGTTAAGTAGCTTTTCTAATTGTAAGTTATTCATTTTTCTTTCCAGCTTAACTTTATAATAACGTCGTTATATCAATTTACGGGTAGAATGTCGAAAGCCCCACGATGAGTTTATGAGGAACCGATGACAGCACTGCAACGTTTTTACCAATGGGTCATCGACTCACCGCCGTTACTGAAAATTAAGCCACCGATTTCCGATCTTGGTGCATTCTTAAGCACCCATGCCATCGACTCATCACACACTTATAACGGAAACCCAAGGTTAGGTTTCCTCTACCAGCATCTATGTGAACAAGTCATTGAAGCCTCACCTGATTATTCGGTCAAGTACGATGAGATTCAAATTAATGTTGAGGGAAGAACACTCGGTGCTATCGACTTTATTTTAGAAGAAGAAAGTAGCCAGAAACTGCAACACTGGGAAGTCGCGATCAAGTTTTACCTGCTCCATGAACAGACATGGTTTGGTCCTAACTCTCATGACCAATTGGATAAGAAGTTAGACAGGATGCTCACCCATCAAATTGGCATGTCCTCTTCAGCGGCGTTTGTGGAGCAATATCCAGAGATCGATGTCGACTCAAAACATCTCCTCATGCAGGGTCGTCTATATACCAACCCATTCTTAGATCAAAAAGTACCTACTGAATGTTTAGGCTATGACATTAATTCAAGCCAAGTAAACGGTTTTTGGTGTTATCAAAACCAAGCCCATTTAATTGCTGATGTACTCTACCCTCTCACCAAAGAGCAATGGGCAGCTGGCACTGATGACTTCACCTGTGAACCTATCACCGAGTTTGGTGATCGCTTCGTTCATGGGCAAACTAAATCAGGGCAGTTTTGGTTTGTGATGCCACAAAGTTGGCCACACGGTTAAGACAACCTACTCATTTACAAAGTAATTCAAGCACTTAGCATTAACCGCTATACCCACAAGCTGATAAAAAAGGGCTGATGCTTTCACATCAACCCTTTCACTATTTACTTGATGACTCTACTAATCGGTATTCGATTATAGGCCAGCGGCTGCAAATACTTGATTAACAATCTCTTGAGCTTCTACTTCGATTGCTTTCAGGTGCTCTTCACCTTTAAAGCTTTCACAGTAGATCTTGTAGATGTCTTCTGTACCTGATGGACGAGCAGCAAACCAACCGTTTTCAGTCGTCACTTTTAGGCCACCAATCGCAGCGCCATTACCCGGAGCGTGCGTTAGGCGTGCAGTAATTGGGTCACCAGCCAGCGTCTCAGCAGAAACCATCTCTGGAGACAGCTTCTTAAGTACGTCTTTTTGTGCACCGTTTGCTACCGCTTGAATACGGTTATACTTAGATTCGCCGTGTTTAGCAGCAAGCTCTTCGTAATATTCTTGTGGGTTCTTACCCGTTACTGCTGTGATCTCAGCCGCAAGCAAACAAAGAATTAGGCCATCTTTATCTGTTGACCAAGGCGTACCGTCTTTACGTAAGAAAGATGCGCCAGCACTCTCTTCACCACCGAAACCAAACTGACCGTTGTATAAGCCATCAACGAACCATTTGAAACCAACCGGCACTTCACAAAGTTCACGACCTAAGTCGGCAACAACACGGTCGATTAGTGCACTTGATACTAGTGTTTTACCCACTGCAACGTCTTTGCCCCAACCTTCACGGTTACGGTATAGGTAGTCAATACAAACCGCTAGGAAGTGGTTTGGATTCATCAAGCCTTTTGGCGTAACAATGCCGTGGCGATCGTAATCAGGGTCGTTACCAAACGCTAGTTGATAGTCATCTTTAAGCGCCAGTAAGCCTGCCATTGCGTACGGAGAAGAACAATCCATACGAACCACACCATCTTTGTCTAGAGACATAAATTGGAACGAAGGATCAACCGCTTCACTGACCAGAGTAAGATCTAGGTTGTACGCTTTGCCAATTTGACGCCAGTAATCAATACCGCTGCCACCCAGTGGATCAACACCAATCTTGATGTTTGCTTTCTGGATCGCTTCCATATCAACCACGTTAACCAAGTCAGCAATGTAAGGAGCAACGAGATCAACTTCTTTCACTAGCTCAGACTGTTTAGCCTGTGCGATAGGAGTACGCTTTACACCTTGCATTTGCTCAGCAATGATGACGTTCGCACGATCTTCAATCGCTTGAGTTAGCTCAGCCTCAGCAGGGCCACCGTGTGTCGGATTGTATTTAATACCACCGTCTTGTGGTGGGTTATGCGAAGGCGTGATAACAATGCCGTCCGCTTTTTTGTCATTCACTAGGTTATGCGTAAGAATCGCGTGCGAGATACCTGGTGTTGGAGTAAAGCCATTGTTTTCTTGAATAATAACTTCAACATCGTTGGCTACAAGCACTTCGATTACAGTAGAAAACGCAGGCTCAGAGAGAGCGTGAGTATCTTTACCTAGGAAAAGAGGTCCTGTTGTACCTTGCTCAGCACGAACTTCAGCCACCGCTTGTGCGATCGCGAGAATGTGGTTTTCATTAAATGTTGATTTGTCTGCTGTACCACGGTGACCTGAAGTACCGAACAGTACTTTGTGATCTGGGTTAGTAGCATCCGGTTGCTGTAAGAAATAGTTAGCAACTAAAGCCGGAATATTATGAAGATCTTCCTGCTGAGCTTTCTGCCCAGCACGAGGGTGCATAGCCATTTTTCGACATCCTTATATATAAAATTTAAAAACAAAAAAACCTCATAATATCTTCTTATCCATGGATATTATGAGGTTTAAATCAGATTTCGTTAAATTGAACCTGTTACTTTTTCTATCAATTCTGCTTGGAAACTCATGCGGCTCATAAGCTGTTCAACCATTTGTCTTTTACGGCTAGTGTTATTATTAGTTATAACCCAAAAAGGACTTTGTGGAATGGCTTTAGGCTTCGTTGTGTTGCCGTTTGCTAGCAAGGTCTCTTCGTTGTCTGCAAAGTAAACACGCTTGCGGCCTTTTACTTGAGTTGCTTCTGAAAAGCTTAAAGGGTCGATTTTATGCAGTGTCGATAACACAAGCATGAAACGATCAATGGCTTTCTTCAGTGATGCAAACTCATCTGATATTAGTAGTGAGCGCATTTCTTTAACACCATCGAACTTCTCTGGAGTAAAGCCTACCTCTTTGCTAACAACGATACCTTTTGGCTCAACGATCTCTTCGATCGGAACCATGCCTTGGCTATCAACCTGTAATAAGCGGCGCAGAATATCTGAAGCGCTTTCGCCAATACGTTCTGTCTGACCCGCAATAAAACGGTATAGGTCCTCATCAACCTCAATTGTTTTCATTCGCTTTTCACAATCTCAATGTTTAAACTCTGGGGGATTATAGCGAGATCCGCGCGGATACTCTACGTCAAACCCACCATGAATAAGATAAAAATGTCAGTACAGCTCAACTATAAATTAGAAGGTGCGGGTCACACCATTGTTTTGATCCATGGATTATTCGGTAATCTGGACAACCTTGGCTTGCTCGCTAGGGATCTAAAAGCCGATCACCAGGTACTTAGTATCGATCTACGCAACCACGGCCAATCCTTCCATAGTGACACTCACGACTATAAAGCAATGGCACAAGATGTGGCTCAACTACTGAATGATCTTGAGTTAAATGATGTCACTGTGATTGGTCACTCCATGGGTGGCAAGGTAGCGATGGCGCTGACACAACATCTTACGCTGCATAAATTGATTGTCTTGGATATGGCACCAGTCGCGTACACCCAAAGTCGTCACGACAACGTATTCGCCGGCCTACAAGCCGTGATAGAAGAAAAACCGACATCACGCTCAGACGCGCTTAAGATCCTCGCAAAACATATCGAAATTGATGGGGTTCGCCAGTTTTTGACCAAATCTTTGTTCAAAACGGAACAAGGCATCATGGAATGGCGCTTCAACGTTGCTTCGTTATTGAGCAACTATCCACAAATTATTGGTTGGGAACCGATCGAGAAAACCTCGGTCAAAACCTTGCTAATAAAAGGTGGGGATTCTGATTACCTCACAGCTGAGCATCAAACCGCCGTTCAACAGCAGTTTTCCAACGCAAAGGCTCATGTTATCGCTAACACGGGACACTGGTTACACGCGGAAAAGCCAGCTGAAGTACTCCGTGCAATAAGAAAATTCATCGCTTAGATAGGTTGATTAGTCGATATAAATGAGAGCTGTGTAATCACAGCAGATTAACTTTATCTCACAACAGTGATATAGTGCGCCCAAGCAAATTTGGTATATAAGGTTCCCATGCTTTACGACTACATGAACATCATTGAATCCATTGGTTTAGATCTTCTGTTTGCCGCGATTTTCTTTCTAATCGGAATGGCAATTAAAGACGTTCTAAAGGAAGGAAATGTTCCTGCATTTGGTCGTCGCATCGTATGGTTAGTACTTTTCCTTGGCTGCGCAGGTTTTATCGCAAAAGGGATAATCCAACTAAGCTGGGAAGGAACTGGAATCTAACGATTTCCTCCGAACTTTATTACACCGACAACAGACAAAATGAAAGGTAATGATTCTATGGCAAGTGTAGGTCTCTTCTTTGGTAGCGATACAGGTAACACTGAAGCTGTTGCTAAGATGATTCAAAAGCAATTGGGCAAGCAGCTCGTTCAAGTTCAAGACATTGCAAAAAGCAGCAAAGAAGATATCGATAACTTCGATCTACTGCTGCTTGGTATCCCTACGTGGTACTACGGCGAAGCACAATGTGATTGGGACGACTTTTTCCCTGAGCTAGAAGCTATTGATTTTTCAACTAAGCTTGTTGCTATCTTTGGTTGTGGCGACCAAGAAGATTACGCAGAATACTTCTGTGATGCTATGGGTACTATCCGTGACATCGTTGAAGCGAAAGGCGGTACTATCCTAGGTCACACATCAACTGAAAGCTACGAATTTGAAGCATCGAAAGGCTTAGTTGAAGGCGATGACAGCCAATTCGTTGGTCTATGTATCGATGAAGACCGTCAACCTGAGCTAACTGATGAGCGTGTATCTAACTGGGTTAAACAAATCCACGAAGAAATGTGCCTAGCAGAGTTAGAAGACTAATTCTCTAGCGATTGTTAATTGTTACAATTAATGACCGATATGTAGATATGAAAAAACCTCCTTATAGGAGGTTTTTTGCTATTTAATGTTCATCAATCAACACTCAGCTTCTAATGCTTCGTCATCCTCTCTGAACTGCGGCTTCTTTCTCACATACAGGGTTCGCTGAATTTCTGACACCACATTCCCCTGCTTATCTTTAACGTGGATAATAAATTCGGGGAAGCACTTCTCACCAAGCTGTGTCTGACGATAGATATCATCCAGTTGCCCTTGGCTTATCTCAAAATCTGCATACAAGTCGGATTGACCCGGCTTGATAAAGTTAATACTCGCCTCTTTATCCCAAACATAATATCGCTCACCTAAAATACCCATTAACATCAAAGAGTAAACTGGATCGGTAAGAGAAAAGATACTGCCGCCATATTGAGTACGATTGGCGTTCTTATTCCACCAGCGCAGCTTTAGTATCGTCTTAACAACCCTAAAGTCATGGCTAATGTGAGCTATTCGAATTCCCGATCCCCAAAAAGGAGGCCAAATATTGAGAGCAAATTTTACAATGTTGGGTTTATATATTTTTGCGAGTTGCTTATTCATAACAACATTCCATGTTCATATCAGAAACACCGTCAGCTTGACTGGTCGTACCTCCACTATAAGTGAGATACTTCCAATTTACAAAACAGATTGTGATGTCAGTAAGTAACCCTTTGAAGTTCGTGGTTTATTGTTATGCCTGACTAAACTATAATGGTATTAATATTGAATTCTGTTAATTGCTGCAGATCATCAACAGGAAAGTATATGTCAGACAATAATCAAGCGCTAAAAGATGCTGGTCTTAAAGTGACCCTCCCACGGCTCAAAATTTTAGAAGTATTACAACAACCAGACTGCCAACATATTAGTGCTGAAGATTTATATAAAAAGCTGATCGATTTAGGTGAAGAGATAGGTCTTGCGACCGTTTATCGCGTACTGAACCAATTCGATGATGCTGGCATTGTAACTCGCCACCACTTTGAAGGTGGTAAGTCTGTATTTGAACTTTCAACACAGCATCACCACGATCACCTAGTATGTTTAGACTGCGGTGAAGTTATCGAATTCTCTGATGATCTTATCGAAGAAAGACAAAAAGAAATCGCTCAACGCTACAACGTACAGCTAACCAACCACAGTTTGTATCTGTATGGTAAAAGCATCACTGGGGATTGCAAAGGCAACCCAGACGCACATAAAGCGAAGAAGTAACACAGAACGCTGGCTTAGGCCGGCGTTTTTTATTTGGGTTGATACCGTATTAAGAATCACAGTAACTTGGCCCACAATTTGGTTATTTCCCAGACACAAAAAAACCGGCTCTAAGCCGGTTTTTTATTAAGCGTATCTTGAGAAAGTAAGCTTTAAGACACTAAGCTTGGAAAAACAGAACTGAGAAAAACAAAGCCATTAAGCTTCAGTTTTACCCCAAGTATCACGTAGGCCAACAGTACGGTTGAATACTAGCGCGTCTGCTTTCGAGTCTTTCGAATCTACGCAGAAGTAACCTGTACGTTCAAACTGATACGCTTGCTCTGCCACACCTTCTGCTAGGCTAGGTTCAACAAAACCGTTTAGCGTAACAAGTGACTCAGGGTTAAGCGTTGCAGCGAAATCATCAGCAGCGGCTGGGTTTGCCACAGTGAATAGACGATCGTACAAACGAATCTCAGCAGGCAGTGCTTTATCAGCCGATACCCAATGGATAACGCCTTTCACTTTACGGCCATCTGCAGGGTTCTTACCGAGTGTTTCATTGTCGTAAGAACAGAAGATAGTCGTAATGTTGCCTTCTGCATCTTTTTCGATACGTTCAGCTTTGATCACGTAAGCACCACGTAGGCGAACTTCTTTACCTAGAACCAAACGCTTGTACTTCTTGTTTGCTTCTTCACGGAAGTCGTCACGTTCAATCCAAACTTCGCGTGTAAATGGAACTTCACGAGTACCCATTTCTGGCTTGTTCGGGTGATTTGCCACTGTCAGTGTTTCTACTGTATCAGCGTCGTAGTTTTCAATCACGACCTTGATAGGGTCAAGAACAGCCATTGCACGAGGTGCATTTTCGTTCAGATCATCACGGATACAAGATTCAAGTGAGCCGAACTCAATCATGTTCTCTTGCTTAGTCACACCAATACGTTTACAGAATTCGCGAATCGAACTTGAAGTGAAGCCACGACGACGCAAACCAGAGATTGTTGGCATACGTGGATCGTCCCAACCTTCAACTAGGTTTTCAACCACAAGTTGGTTCAGCTTACGCTTCGACATTACCGTGTATTCAAGATTCAGACGGCTAAACTCATACTGTCGAGGTTGGCAATCAATCGTGATGTTGTCTAGAACCCAGTCATACAAACGACGGTTATCTTGGAATTCAAGCGTACAGATAGAGTGCGTAATGCCCTCTAGCGCATCAGAGATACAGTGAGTGAAGTCGTACATTGGGTAAATGCACCACTTGTCAGCAGTCTGATGGTGGTGAGCAAAACGAACACGGTAGATAACTGGATCGCGCATAACCATGAAAGATGAGCTCATGTCGATCTTAGCACGTAGACATGCTTTGCCTTCTTCGAAGCCACCGTCACGCATTTTCTCAAATAACGCTAGGTTTTCTTCAGGGCTACGATCGCGGTATGGGCTCGCTTTACCAGGCTCTTTTAACGTGCCACGGTATTCACGGATCTGCTCAGGACTTAGCTCGTCAACATACGCTAAGCCTTTATTAATTAATTCCACAGCATAAGCGTAAAGCGTATCGAAGTAGTTTGATGAGTAACAAATATCACCAGACCATTCGAAGCCTAACCAGCTTACATCATTCTTAATTGACTCAACGTATTCAACGTCTTCTTTTTCAGGGTTTGTATCATCGAAACGAAGATTACATTGTCCCTGGTAGTCCTGAGCAATACCAAAGTTCAAGCAAATAGATTTAGCGTGACCAATGTGCAGGTAGCCATTTGGCTCCGGCGGGAAACGAGTATGCACGCTACTGTGTGTACCATCCGCTAAATCTTTATCGATAATTTGGCGAATGAAATTCGATGGACGAGCCTCAGCTTCACTCATCTATAGCACCTCTATGTATTTAGTATTGTCAGAGAAAGTTATCTTTCATATCCGAGACAAAGGCGGCTTTTGCTGCCTATCAAAGATAGAAAGATCATTGTTGCTAATCATCCACAATTCTTCGCCTTTGCACAATAAGAACCATCAGTTAATTGTGATTATTTCTGCTATTCGATGAAGAATAGAACGAACCTTGTTCACTGGCCTTAAATGACAGGCACAAAAAAGCCTCCCGTGTGGGAGGCTTTCAATTTGAAACTTAGTTAAGAGCCGTTGTTACGTCTTAACAAGTACTTCCTTTACTATGGAAGTTTTACATCAGATAGGTCTTCACCTGCACCGATAGCTTTCATTTCGCCAGCGACGATTTCAGCTAGTGGGCCTAGGATAACCTGTAGGTTGTTCTCACCTAGTTTAACCACACCTTTAGCGCCAAGTTTCTTAAGAACAACTTCATCAGCGATAGAGCGGTCTTTAAGAGTTAGACGTAGACGAGTGATACAAGCATCGATTGAAGTCAGGTTTTCGTGACCACCTAGAGCTTTCAGGTATTGACGAGCAACGTCACCTTTTGGCGCGTCACCAGCAGGAGCTGCTGCAGCTTCGTCATCATCTTCACGACCTGGCGATTTCAAGTTGAAAGCGCGGATTGCGAAAGAGAAAGTGAAGAAGTATAGAGCACCGAATGCTAAGCCAATCAATAGTAGAGTGAATGGTTTAGTTGCTAGACCCCAGTTCAGTACGAAGTCGATTAGACCAGCAGAGAAACCGAAACCGTGCAGAGTACCAAACATGTTTGCCACTACTAGAGACAGACCTGTAAATACCGCGTGCATTGCGTATAGAGCAGGAGCTAGGAATACGAACATGAATTCTAGCGGCTCTGTGATACCTGTTAGGAATGAACAGAATGCAACTGAGAACAATGCGCCACCAACTTGGCTACGTTTTTCAGCAGGAGCAGCTAGGTACATTGCAAGTGCAGCACCTGGTAGACCGAACATCATTACTGGGAAGAAACCGTTCATGAATACGCCAGCGCCTTTATCGCCACCGAAGAAACGGTGTAGGTCGCCAGATTTAACTGTTTCAGTCACTTCTTTAACAACAGTAGTAATCTCTGGAGTTACTGAGTTAGCGAATGTGAATGTATGCTCTTGACCAACAACTAGAGTTTTAGCCAGTGCCGGGTCAACACAAAGTTGAGTGATGTTAGCGAATGCGCCTTGACCAGCAACGATGATTTCTTGACACGTACCCATACCGAACCAGAAGTATGAGTTCAATACGTGGTGTAGACCTACAGGGATTAGTGCACGGTTAAGAGTACCGTAAACGAATTGGCCAACAGCACCAGACGTTGATACCGCGTGAGCTAGTGCATCTAGACCAGATTGAATACCAGGCCAAACCACACCAGACACAGCACCTGCAACAAGTGCAAATAGACCGGCCATGATAGGTACTAAACGTTTACCCGCGAAGAAAGCCAGCCACTCAGGAAGGCGTGTTGCATGGAAAGCGTTGTAAGAGTGACCTGCGATGATACCTGCGAAGATACCGCCGAAGAATGACATGTTAACGTCTGCGTTAATTGTGGTTGCTGTTGCTGTTAGTACGAAGTAAGCAACTGCACCAGCAAGACCCGCTGCGCCGTTACCGTCTTTAGAAAGACCAATCGCGATACCTAGACCAAATAGCAATGGTAGGTTACCGAAGATAGCACCACCAGCTTCTGCCATGAATGGAATATCAAGTAAATCGCCTTGACCTAAACGTAAAAGAAGCGCCGCAATCGGAAGCGTTGCGATTGGTAGCATTAACGCCTTACCAAGCTTCTGTGCATATCCTAGAATATTCACCAGTTGTTTCCCCCTATAGGATTTTTTAGAATTCGTTTGAGAAACTTATTTTAGTCGCTCAATTTAGTCCTATTCAGTGTATTCAATTAATTTTGCTCCGCAAATTAAAACCTTACCATTTGTGATCGTAATCACCAGTTTTTACCAAATCCAGAGGTTTTTGCTAGCGAGATCATAAAACTTATTTTATCATTCAAAAAAATGAACGTTTATAGATAAAATCTAAACCTAACCATTAGGTAAAATGATGGTATCCCTGGGTTTACGCTGTCCAATAAATAATCATTAAAAGTGAACCTAAATGTATATCAATAATCAATTGTTCATATATTTTTCAACAACTTAAATAGCTTCCCATTTTGAAGCCGTTTGCCCATAAAAGATAAATCGTTACGTAAATGATGCTCGCAAACTAAGTCCACATTTAGGTAACGAACAAATTTTAAAGATCTCACGAAATAAGGATTAGCTGACTATGTACGCGCTAAGTAACTGTAAAATTTACACTGGTAGTGATGTTCTAACCGATCATGCTGTTGTAATCGAAAACAAACTGATCAAAAAAGTCTGTCCTATCTCTGAATTACCAGAAGGAATCGAAGTTCGCGACCTAAACGGAGCAAACCTAAGCCCAGGCTTCATTGACCTACAATTGAATGGTTGTGGCGGTGTAATGCTTAACGATGAGATCACTGCAGACACAATGCAGATCATGCACAAAGCAAACCTTAAATCTGGCTGTACTAGCTTCCTGCCAACGCTAATCACTTCTTCTGACGAAGACATGCGCGCGGTTATTACCGCAGCTCGTGAGTATCACAACCAATACCAAAACCAATCTCTTGGCCTACACCTTGAAGGCCCGTATTTAAACGTCGCGAAAAAAGGCATTCACAGCGTCGATCACATTCGTAAATCAGACAGCGAAATGATTGAGCTTATCTGTGAGAACAATGACCTTGTTGCAAAAGTAACATTGGCTCCAGAACTCAACGACCCAGAACACATTGAGCGTCTGCGCAAAGCTGGTGTGGTTGTTTCGATTGGTCACACGAATGCAACGTACGCAGAAGCTCGTCAAGGTTTCGAATCAGGTATCACTTTTGCCACTCATCTATTCAATGCAATGACTCCTATGGTTGGTCGTGAGCCTGGCGTTGTTGGCGCGATTTACGATACGCCTGAGGTTTATGCTGGCATTATTGCCGATGGCTTCCATGTTGATTACGCAAACATCAGAATTGCGCATAAAATCAAGGGAGAAAAGTTGGTATTAGTGACGGATGCCACAGCTCCTGCAGGTGCTGACATGGAATACTTTATTTTTGTCGGTAAGAAAGTATATTACCGTGATGGTAAGTGTGTTGATGAAAACGGCACACTGGGCGGCTCAGCTCTGACTATGATTGAAGCAGTTCAGAATACAGTTGAGCACGCCGGTATCGCTTTAGACGAAGCTCTTCGCATGGCTACGCTATACCCAGCTACGGCTATCGGTGTAGAAAGCAAGCTAGGTCGAATCAAAAAAGGCATGGTTGCAAACCTAGCTGTATTTGACCGAGACTTTAACGTTAAAGCGACTGTTGTTAACGGACAATACGAGCACAATTAAGTATGAATGGCGGACAAATAGGTAACGTAGACTTAGTTAAACAACTAAACAGTGCGGCGGTATACCGACTAATAGACCAACAAGGGCCTATCAGTCGTATACAAGTGGCTGATGTAAGCCAACTCGCACCGGCAAGTGTTACAAAAATTACCCGCCAACTTTTAGAGCGCGGCCTAATTAAAGAGGTTGCGCAGCAAGCGTCTACTGGCGGTAGACGCGCTATCTCCCTAACCACAGAAGTAGAGCCTTTTCACTCTGTCGCTGTGCGCTTGGGTCGAGATTACATTCAAATAAGCCTGCATGACCTTGGCGGTCGTGAGCTGGCTTTCCAACAGCAAGACCTGAATTACTCAGACCAATCAGACCTCACCCAAGGCTTGGTCAATAACTTGAAGGCTTTCATTGCTGAACACCAACCAAAGATCGACCAACTGATTGCCATTGGTGTCACTCTTCCAGGCTTGGTTAACCCAACGACAGGTGTGGTTGAGTACATGCCAAATACAGACATCGATAACCTTGCGTTAAGCGACATTATTCGCGACACATTCCATGTTGCTTGTTTTGTTGGTAATGACGTTCGAGGAATGGCACTTGCTGAGCACTACTTCGGTGCAAGTAAAGACAGCCAAGATTCTATTTTGGTTAGCGTTCACCGTGGTACTGGTGCTGGTATTATTGTTAATGGTCAGGTTTTCCTTGGCCATAACCGCAACGTGGGTGAAATTGGTCATATCCAAATTGATCCACTTGGCGAGCAATGCCAATGCGGTAATTTCGGTTGTCTTGAAACCGTAGCGGCAAACCCTGCCATTGTTGAACGTGTCCAAAAGCTAATTAAGCAAGGTTATGAGTCCTCGCTAACAGAGATTGAGCACATTACCATTCAAGATGTATGTGACCATGCTATCAATGGCGACGAACTGGCTAAGCAAAGTTTGGTTCGAGTAGGTAATCAACTGGGTAAAGCTATCGCAATGACGATTAACTTGTTTAACCCTCAGAAAGTTATCATTGCTGGTGATATTACAAAGGCACAAGAGATTGTTTTCCCTGCAATTAAGCGCAATGTAGAGAATCAGTCGTTAACGGCTTTCCATAGCGGCCTGCCTATTGTAGCATCACAGATCGATAAACATCCTACGATGGGAGCTTTTGCCATGATTAAGCGCGCTATGCTCAACGGTGTGTTACTTCAAAAGCTTCTTGAAGACTAAAGAAAAACAACTCTGATTTTCCGCGGGCCGTGTTTGTATAAACACGGCCCGTTTTTTTAAGCTAGGGAACTACTACTACAAGTTATGGAACTTATATTAATATCCACTGCGTTTATTGCAGGATTTATTGCTTTAAAGTGTCACCTTCCCCCATTGGTCGGCTTTTTGGTCGCTGGTTTTGGGCTCTTTGCTCTGGGTTTTGAAACCAATGACACCATCATTACCTTGGCTGACCTTGGTGTCACCCTGCTTCTATTTACGATTGGCTTAAAGCTCGATATCAAAACCCTGCTCTCTAAAGAGATCTGGGCTGGCGCAACAATCCACAACCTTTTATCCACTCTGTTTTTTGCGGTCGCCCTGTTTGGTTTTAAATTCCTAGGTATTTCCTCGTTGGCAGCTATGTCAATAGAACAGATTGTTCTACTCGGTTTTGCCCTTTCATTCTCTAGTACCGTATTCGCAGTTAAGTCTCTGCAAGAGAAAGGGGAAATGAATGCGACCTATGGAACATTAGCGATCGGTATTCTGGTCATGCAGGATATCTTTGCCGTGGTCTTCTTAACGGCATCGACAGGCAAAATTCCAGAGTGGTATGCCATCGCACTGTTCGCTTTGCCATTCTGTCGTCCATTGTTCTACAAAGTCCTCGACTGGGTTGGTCACGGCGAAATGTTGGTGCTGTTCGGCATTTTCTTCGCATTGGTCGTCGGTGCAGGCTTGTTCCAGTTTGTAGGGGTTAAACCAGATCTAGGTGCTCTGATCTTAGGTATGTTGTTAGCCGGTCACCCAAAAGCTTCAGAGCTGTCGAAATCGCTGTTTAACCTCAAAGAGCTTTTCCTTGTCTGCTTCTTCTTGAATATTGGATTATCCGAGCAACCTACCATTCAAGGCTTTATGCTCGCCATCTTATTCTTGCTGTTACTGCCAGTGAAAGGCGTGCTTTACTTCTTGGTACTCAACCGCTTCAAATTCCGTGTTCGAACCTCTCTACTCGCCTCTCTATCATTGTTTAACTACAGTGAATTTGGTCTTATCGTCGGTGGTCTTGCCTTTAAGATGGGGTGGATATCTGGCGATATATTAGTGGCGGTGGCGATTGCGGTTTCGTTATCGTTCTTAATCGCTGCTCCTTTAAACAAAGCGGGTCATAAGCTTTATCAACAGTCAGGTAAGTGGCTCAAAGAGCACGCTGCTGAAAAGCTTCATCAACGTGATAAACGAATTGATCCAGGTCGCGCACAAGTGCTTATTCTTGGTATGGGACGTATTGGTACCGGCGCCTACGATGAATTGCGTTCACGCTATGGCAAGGTTAGCTTAGGTGTCGAAGTTCGTGAAGAAGCCGCACACAACCATAGAAGCCTTGGAAGAAACGTTATTTCTGGCGATGCAACTGACCCAGATTTCTGGGAGCGTATCTTAGATACAGCAAACGTGAAGTTAGTGATCTTGGCGATGCCTCATCACCAAGGTAATCAAACAGCCTTAGAACAGCTAAAATCACGTGATTTTAAAGGTCAAATCGCAGCCATTGCTGAATACTCCGACCAGCTAGAAACATTGAAAGAGAATGGTGTCGATGCGGCATTCAACATTTACAGTGAAGCTGGTAGTGGTTTTGCTCGACACGTATGTGAGCAATTAAACCCAAACATCAATAAGATCTAGTCCTAAACATTGTCTAGTTAACCTCTCAAAATTGCTGTTCTTTTGCACTTTTGAGAGGTTTTTGTTTAAAAAACCAACCGCAATTAGACGCCACTCACCAAAACCACCTTAAAATTAGATAATTTCTAACAGAAACCCCTTTATATTATTTTTTTGCTCACATTCGGTTGCTTTTTTTAGCCAGAATGGCAAATTGAATACAGTTGATTTAGAAATTATTTAAAAGGAAGTTCTATGTGTTCAGTATTTGGCATTCTCGACATTAAAAGTGATGCCGCAGCACTTCGCCCTATTGCTTTAGAAATGTCTAAAAAGCTTCGTCACCGTGGCCCAGACTGGTCTGGTATCTATGCTGGTGAAAAAGCAATTCTTGCTCACGAGCGTTTGGCTATCGTTGGTCTTAACAGTGGTGCACAACCACTATACAGCCAAGATAAAAAGCATATTCTTGCAGTGAATGGCGAAATTTATAACCACAAAGAACTTCGCGCACGCTATGAAGATAAGTACCAGTTCCAGACTGACTCTGACTGTGAAGTTATCCTAGCGTTATACCAAGAAATGGGCGCGGACCTTTTAGAAGAACTTAACGGTATTTTCGCATTCGTTTTATACGACGAAGAGAAAGACGAATACCTAGTCGGCCGTGACCATATTGGTATCATCCCGCTTTACCAAGGCTACGACGAGCACGGCAACTACTACGTTGCTTCAGAGATGAAAGCACTCGTTGAAGTATGCAAGACGATCAGTGAGTTCCCTCCTGGTAGCTTCTATTCTTCGAAAGATGCAGAGCCTCATCGCTACTACATCCGCGATTGGAATGAATACGCTGCGGTACAAGGTAACAGCACAAGTAAAGAAGAACTGACTGAAGCGCTAGAAGCTGCAGTTAAACGTCAACTAATGACAGATGTACCTTATGGTGTACTTCTATCTGGTGGTCTTGATTCTTCAATCACTTCAGCAGTCGCTAAACGTTTTGCTGCAATGCGTATCGAAGACGATGAGCAATCAGAAGCTTGGTGGCCACAACTACACTCATTCGCAGTAGGTCTAGAAAACGCACCTGATCTGATTGCTGCTCGTGAAGTCGCTGATAAAATCGGTACAGTACACCACGAGATGACTTACACCATTCAGGAAGGCTTAGATGCAATCCGTGATGTTATCTACCACATTGAAACTTACGATGTAACGACGATTCGAGCTTCAACGCCGATGTACTTGCTTGCTCGTAAGATCAAGGCAATGGGTATCAAAATGGTACTGTCTGGTGAAGGTGCTGATGAGATCTTTGGTGGCTACCTGTACTTCCATAAAGCGCCAAACGCAAAAGAGTTCCACGAAGAAACCGTGCGTAAGCTTCTTGCTCTAAGCATGTTTGACTGTGCTCGCGCCAACAAATCACTTGCGGCATGGGGTGTTGAAGGTCGTGTTCCATTCTTGGACAAAGAGTTCATCGATGTAGCAATGCGTTTGAACCCTGAAGATAAGATGTGTGGTAACGGTAAAATGGAGAAACACATTCTACGTGAGTGTTTTGAAGACTACCTACCAGATTCAATTGCATGGCGTCAAAAAGAGCAGTTCTCTGATGGTGTTGGCTACGACTGGATTGACACATTAAAAGCAACGGCTGAAGAAAAAGTAACGGATCAACAAATGGAAGCTGCTAAGTTCCGTTTCCCTTACAACACGCCAACAACCAAAGAAGGTTATGCTTACCGTGAAATTTTTGAGGAGCTATTCCCTCTAGAATCAGCGGCAGAATGTGTACCTGGTGGTCCTTCAGTTGCTTGTTCATCAGCGAAAGCGATTGAGTGGGATGAGTCATTCAAAAACTGTGTCGACCCATCAGGTCGTGCAGTACAAGCCGTTCACAACGATGCTTACAACGCTTAGCGCGTTTTGAACAAACCCTAAAGACTAAAAAAGGCGCATTATGCGCCTTTTTGTTTTAAGCCTATTTTTTGCTTTGTATTACTGCACTTATGCGTGAGCTTGTAGTGCTTCGTTCTCAATACTGATCGGAACCACTTTGCTGATCATTTTTACCAGCATAATAGATCGAGCTTCACCATCTTTCTGATGGAAAATAGCTTCAACCCCAGCAAACTGACCACTATTGATCTTGACCACTTGCCCTGATTCAAACTCAAAACAGCACTCTTCAGGTTCATCTTCGCAGCACTTCTCAAACTCTTTCAGTTCATACACTAAGTCGCCTTGGACTTCATGTGGCCTTGCTCCAAACTTAATAAAGTCGACAACGCCACGGGTCGAACGAACTGTCGTAAAACTAGGGCCTTGCTCATAATCAAAGCGAACAAAGATATAAGACGGGAACAGCGGTTCTTTGACCTGCTTCTCTTTCCCTCTCACGACCTTCTTGACATCGATTTGAGGATAAAAGCACTCTACCCCCTGATTTTCTAGGTGCTGTTGAGCGCGTTTTTGATCACCACGCTTACAGTAAAGTAAATACCAACGTTTCATTTAACTAGCCATTTTATATTTTTAGATATTTTACCACATGCCTAAAACGGTTGAATCGCCATTAATAAAATGAATCATTGTGAGCAAGAAATATTGCGTAGCAGACCAATTTATCAACAAAAAGTTATAGGAGCTAAAAGTGGTTAAGCATTGTACAGAGATCATTTAGAGATCAAAAGGCTCATTGTTGTAAGCATATGTATCCCACCTTTAATGGGGATTTCATTCTATTTAATCTCAAACCAATACGCCAGACCAATATATCTAAACACTTTTATTCGATGTCGCTTTAAAAAAGCTCACTTACCAACCAGCTCAAATCTGGAAAGTTAGTTTGCAGCACACTCGAAATAATCAACATCAAAATCAAAGAGCTTTAATATCAATAACTTAACAAAATTCAGTTATCGTAACCATAAAATACACCTATTGCAGACTTTTATCCCACTGTGTATACATGAGTGACTATAAAATCTTTTAATACCTAAAATTAGTAAAACTTATGCCAAGCAATCACAACATCTTTGGCCACCCTAGAGGCCTATTTCTACTTTTTAGCACAGAGCTATGGGAACGTTTCTCCTACTATGCAATGCGTGCCATCCTTGTTTTATTTCTTACCGATACCACTATCAATGGTGGCCTTGGTTGGTCAACAAAAGATGCCCTCGATCTTTATGGCATCTATACTGGTTTAGTCTATATCACGCCATTAATCGGCGGCTGGCTGGCCGATAACTACTTAGGACAACGTAAATCGATCCTAGTGGGCGGTGTATTAATGGCCTTAGGCCAATTTACGCTCGCTCTTCCTAACGGCGCTATTGGCTTAGACCAAGTAAATGCTCTTTATCTAGGTTTAGCACTGCTTATCAGTGGTAACGGTATGTTTAAACCAAACATCTCGACCATGGTTGGCGACCTATACCAAGAAGGCGATAACCGACGTGACGGCGCTTTCACCATTTTCTACATGGGCATCAACTTAGGCGCGCTACTGGGTGGCTTAATTTCAGGTGCTGCAGTCGATTCATTCGGCTGGAAAGCTGGCTTCCTAGCCGCTGGTATCGGTATGGTTATTAGCTTAGTTATGCAATTGACGATGGCTCAGTCATGGTTAGGCAACATTGGCTCAGTACCTGCAGCTGCACGAGCGAAAGCGCTGAACAAATCGAAAGAGAAAACACCACTGACCAAAGAAGAGTTCGACAGACTAAAAGTTATTCTAGTTATGGGTCTGTTCGTAATCGTTTTCTGGGCTGGCTTTGAACAAGCTGGCGGTTTGATGAACATCTACACTCAACAATATACTGACCGTATGATTGGTGGCTTTGAAGTTCCTGCAGCTTGGTTCCAATCTCTGAACCCATTCTTCATCATTACACTTGCACCAATCATTGCTGCATTTTGGGTCAAGCTTGGTAAGCGTGAACCAAACTCGCCAGTGAAATTTGCGATGGCGTTGTTTTTCTTAGCACTAGGCTTTGTGTGCATGATGGGTGCAGTAATGGAGCAAGGTGGCGACCTAACAGTCAAAACATCAATGCTATGGCTAGTCGGTGCTTTCTTCTTCCATACTCTTGGTGAGCTTTGTCTATCTCCTATTGGCCTGTCGTTGGTCACTAAGTTAGCTCCACTTCGTCTGGCATCGTTAATGATGGGTGCATGGTTTGGCTTCAATGCTGTCGCAAACTACGTCGCTGGCCTTGTGGGTTCTCACGTTGGTGAGCTTGGCGCAATGTCTATCTTCGGTGGTATCGCAATTACAGCGACAATAAGTGGCGTCTTACTGCTTCTTTGTGCAGGTAAACTTGTATCATGGATGCATGGTGTAGAAACTAACATGGCGCTTGAAGCAGAGCCAAAAGCAGAAACTTCGGTTGCTTAATATCTAGATCTATTTCAAAAAGAAACATCAGGATCAAAAAGGGCTGCTCAATGAGCAGCCCTTTTGTTATTTATTCTATTGGTATATTAGTTAGCGATGAAGCGCCACTAGCTCAGCCATCATATCGATGTGTGAGTCTCTGTCGTTAAGACACATAATGTAGCTAAAGTCTGAGCCACCAGCATCAATGAACGTCTCTTTACACTGGTCAGAAATCTCTTCCAACGTTTCCAAACAGTCAACCGAGAACGCAGGAGCCATGATATCAATCTTCTTGATGCCCTTACTCGGCAGTGATTCAAGTGTCTCGTCAGTGTAAGGCTTCAACCACTCTTCTCGACCAAATCGAGACTGGTATGTCATGGTGATATCGTCCGCTGATAAGCCTAACTCAGCAGCAAGTAATTTGGTCGTCGCTTCACAATGCTGAGGGTAGATGTCACCTTCATCAGCGAGTCGCTTCGGAATACCGTGGAAAGAACACACTAAATGATCGGCTCTACCATTTTCTTCCCAATGGCTACGAACACTTTCAGCCAGTGCTTTCGCATAGCTAGGGTGAGAATAATAATCTCGAATAAAGCGATAGCTCGGGATAACAGGCATTTTTTTGAAGGCTTTAGTTAAACCATCAGAAACGGCCGCTGTCGTTGTTCCTGAGTACTGAGGATACAGAGGTAGTACGATGATGTCTTCGACACCCTGCTCCATCAGTTGTTCGACACCCGTCTTAAGACTTGGGTTGCCATAGGTCATACCCAGCGCAACCGGCATTTGCAATTTCTTCTGCAGTTTCTCAGCTTGTCTTTGTGAGTACACAAGCAGCGGTGATCCATCGTCCATCCAGACAGACTGATACAATTTAGCCACTTTCGGAGCTCGAATCGGTAAGATCACCCCATGTAAAATAGGACACCAAAGCCAACGCGTTAGGTTTACGACTCGCTTATCGTGTAAGAATTCACTCAAAAATCGACGAACGCCAGCTGGAGTCGCCGAATCTGGTGTTCCTAGGTTCACCAGTAAAACGCCCTGCTTTTTATTATTTTCCATAGATACCTGAGACCAATGTGTGATTTTCTGGAACGTAATATACTAATCTGCATAAGTTTAAGATCATTGTTACGCAACTAAATTTAAGAATAGTCGTTCTTAACCTGAGTTATCGCAACATCACCTTGATCGTTAGCCGCGTGAATCTAAGCCGCAGCGCGGAAATTATGCACAATCGATTTTATCTAGATTGGTATATGACTAAAAATTGAAACAAAAAAAGCGACCTTAACGGTCGCTTCCAATATATCAAATTCTAAAACTGGCTGTTAGCCAATTATGCTAGTGCTTTCTCAAGCTCTGCACTAACTTCAGCAACTTGCTTAGTACCATCAAATTTAAGGTACTTAGTGTTACCTGCTTCTGCTTCCTTACCGTAGTAAGAAATAAGCGGAGCCGTTTGATCGTGGTATACGCCTAGACGTGCACGAACTGTTTCTTCTTTGTCGTCATCACGTACAACAAGCTCTTCGCCAGTGATGTCATCTTTACCTTCTTCTTTAGGTGGGTTGTACACACTGTGGTATGTACGACCAGAAGGAAGGTGAGCACGACGACCAGCCATACGCTCAACAATCACATCGTCAGCTACGTCGAATTCAACAACGTAATCAACAGCAATGCCCATTTCTTTTAGGCCATCCGCTTGTGGGATTGTGCGTGGGAAACCGTCTAGTAGGAAACCTTTCTCACAGTCATCTTGAGCGATACGCTCTTTGATTAGACCAAGGATAATTTCATCAGAAACTAGCTGACCAGCGTCGATTACTGATTTTGCTTGCTTACCAAGCTCAGTACCCTCTTTGATAGCAGCACGTAGCATGTCACCAGTTGAAATTTGAGGGATACCAAATTTGTTCATGATGAAGTTAGCTTGAGTACCTTTACCCGCGCCAGGAGCACCTAGAAGAATGATGCGCATGTTTAATCCTCTTATAAAAATTATGATTTATACCGAAGCTCACTATCCCGCCTTTCTGGTTTAATTTAGGTCAAACAAGAGAGGTTAGGTAACAACTGAGGCTAAGCACAACTGTAAACAGAAGCAAAACGGTAAGTTTCGGTATAATGTTTAAAAATCATACAACTGGAGACGATAGGTTCATAGTACCAGCTGATTAGGTCGAGCATTCTATCACATTAATATTCAATTTGGCTGAAATTAAGACTAAAGAATGTGTCGACAGCGTTTGCGTTCGTCTTGTTAGCAACTTTAGCAACATTTCGATGAAGTTAAGCGACGTTCATAAAAAAAGCCCGCATTCGCGAGCTTTTATTCATAATTATGGGCTTAGCCCAAAGTCGAAAGACTAGCGTTTTGTTAGTAGCTCGTTGATTGCACCTAAGAATTGTGACGGATCTTCCATTGAGCCCTTTTCAGCCAGCATAGCCTGGCCAAGTAATAGCTCAACCCAGCGACCAAACGCTTGTTCATCCGCTTCATCAGCCATCTGTTTAACTAGCGCATGTTCAGGGTTAATCTCAAAGATGTACTTCACCTCAGGAGCAGCTTGACCCGCAGCTTCAAGAAGTTTAGCCATTTGAGTGCCCATCTCGAAATCATCGGTAACAACAACAGCAGGTGTAGTTGATAACTTGAATGTCGTGCGAACCTCTTTAACACGATCACCAAGATAAGATTGAGTGCGCTCAACAACAGATTTGAACTCTTCTTCTGCCTCTTTTTGCTTCTCTTTCTCTTCTTCGCCTTCGAACTTGCTTAGGTCTAAGCCCGCTTTGGTGATCGATTGGAACTGCTTACCATCAAAATCAGTAAGGTAGTTCATTACGTACTCATCAATACGATCGTACATTAGAACCACTTCGATACCTTTTGCTTTGAACTGCTCCAAATGCGGGCTGTTCTTAGCGGCAGCGTAGTTATCTGCTGTTAGGTAATAAATCTTGTCTTGACCTTCCTTCATACGTTCAACGTAAGACACTAGGCTGATAGCTTGGTCAGCAGAGTCAACTTCCGTTGATGAGAAGCGAAGTAAACCAGCGATTTTTTCTTTGTTCGCCATGTCTTCCGCTGGGCCTTCTTTCAGTACAAGGCCAAACTCTTTCCAAAACTCTAGGTACTTGTCGTTGTCATTCTTCGCCATGCGCTCAAGCATAGTCAGGACACGCTTGGTACATGCGCCACGAAGAGACTGAGTTACCTTATTATCTTGCAAGATTTCACGAGACACGTTCAGTGGTAGATCGTTTGAGTCAATCAAGCCGCGAACGAAACGCATGTAAGATGGCATGAACTGCTCTGCATCATCCATGATGAATACTCGCTGTACATAAAGCTTAAGGCCGCTCTTATGGTCACGATTCATCATATCCCAAGGTGCTTTAGCAGGGATGTAAAGTAGGCTTGTGTAGTCGTTCTTACCTTCAACTTTGTTATGGCTCCACGTTAATGGATCAGCAAAGTCGTGAGATACGTGCTTGTAAAACTCCTGGTACTCTTCTTTCTCGATATCAGACTTGTTACGAGTCCAAAGCGCTTGAGCCTTGTTAATCTGTTCCCAATGTTTCTCTTCGGTGTCTTTACCTTCGTCATCTTTAACCGCAGTTAAGATTGAAACAGGGATACCGATGTGATCAGAGTATTTACCAATGACTTCACGCAGACGCCATTCATTTAGGAATTCTTTACCGTCTTCGCGCATATGAAGAATGATATCAGTACCACGAGACTCTTTAGTGATGTCTTCGATGGTGTAATCACCTTCCCCTGCAGAGTGCCACTGAACAGCTTCATTACTCGCTAGACCTGCTGCACGTGTGCGAACCGTTACCGCGTCTGCAACGATGAATGCAGAATAGAAACCAACACCAAATTGACCAATCAATTGAGAGTCTTTGCTTTGGTCTTCAGACAGCTTTGAGAAAAAGTCTGCAGTACCCGATTTAGCAATCGTACCTAAATGCTCAATAACGTTGTCGCGGCTCATGCCGATGCCGTTATCTGAAATCGTTAAAGTATTGGTTTCAGCGCTAAAAGATAATTTTACGCCTAGGTCTGCATCACCTTGGTAAAGGTCACCGTTTGACAAGGCTTGGAAACGAAGCTTATCAGCCGCGTCAGATGCATTAGAGATCAGCTCACGTAAGAAGATTTCTTTATTTGAATACAGTGAGTGAATCATTAGGTGAAGTAGTTGTTTTACTTCAGATTGAAAGCCACGAGTCTCTTTATTTTGCGTTGCTGTTTCGCTCATTTTTACTCCAAAACATCTATACTTTATGTTGAATACCATAGGGGCGTAACACTTGATGCCACTCTTATGTTCATTAACATGAGGATGACAAATGTAAATTCAAGGTCAAAAATCATAAAAACACTGTTTTTTTGATCTGTTTTTATTATCCTTGAGTCTGATAAATATAAAAGAACATAAAAGAAGCCATGATTTGGTGAAGAATTAACGGAACTTCACCTGAGATTTGTCTATTTCGCACTCAAAATCATCCAAAATAGAAGAATTCAATGAGCAATATCGGCACAAAGTTTATTCTCGCACAGCGGTTCGTATTCGACCCAAATAGCAATTCACTTGTTGATCAAATGAGCGACGGCGAAGTCGTGCGCCTTGGCAGCAATGAAAGCCGCATTCTCCTGATGCTGTCAGAAAGACCCAATGAAGTTATCACTCGTAATGAATTGCACGAGTATGTTTGGCGAGATCAAGGCTTTGAGGTTGATGACTCAAGCTTAACGCAAGCAGTTTCGACCCTGAGAAAGATGCTCAAGGACTCGACCAAATCTCCAGAATTCGTAAAAACGGTACCTAAACGCGGTTACCAATTTATTGCAACCGTTGAACGCTCTGCACCACTTTCATCAAATGATCAGCCAGCAGCGGCTGAAATTGCAGAAAATGACGTAGAACCTATCTTAACGTTTGCAACGCCTACAATGACCGAAGAAGCAATGACTGAAGCTGTTGAGCCCGAGTCAATTACAAAGTTTCAAGAAACCAAAGTTGAAGTGGAACCAGCAACAACACCAACTGCGACCCCGGTTAAAAGCACCAATAAGTGGTTAGCGTTTTCGTTATTGCTTGCGGCTTTCATCATGCCAATTCTGGTTTTAACGTTTACTAACCCCGCAGAATCGGAGTTCAGAACATTGACTGAAGTGGATGGTGTAAAAATTCAAACCCCAATCAATCATCCTGATCTCAGCAGTTGGCTACCTGCGATAGAAAAGTGTGTATTGCGTTACAACACCAATCACACTGGCATGCTGAAACCGACTGAGGTGATTGCAACTGGTGGACAAACCAACAACCTTGCCCTCAACTACATTCACCCGCAAGATTACTCTAGCGAAAATGTAACCCTAAGAATTTACGCAAACCAGTCGGATGTAAACGACATTTGTAACGGTGGTCAGTAACATGAAATTAAAAGTATCGATTATTTTACTGGTTCTATCTGCATTTTTAAGTGGTTGGTTATATTGGGGCAGTGATGCAAAAGTAGAGCGCTTGCTCACTCAGCATGAATGGCAATCGAAAATGGTGACTCTGATTAGCGATAACAAGCAAGCTGATTCAATCGGGCCGCTTCGTAAAGTTGAATTGTCATCGAATGCGAAATACCTACCAAATGGTACGTACCTGAGAATGTCAGTGGTTAGGCTGTACAGCACTCAAACTGCACCTGCGAATGTGATCAACATATCTGAAACAGGTCAGTGGGATATTAACGATAACTATTTACTGATTTCGCCAACGGAGTTTAAAGATGTAACTTCTGCTGAGCGCCAA
The DNA here is from genome assembly GCF_057786005.1 of Vibrio sp. QJM3NY_26. NCBI lineage: Bacteria > Pseudomonadati > Pseudomonadota > Gammaproteobacteria > Vibrionales > Vibrionaceae > Vibrio > Vibrio sp. QJM3NY_26. The sequence continues at coordinate 2,564,697 of NZ_CM173515.1, forward strand.
GACTTTTCGGAAGAGCAACTCGAACTTATCACTCAAGTGATTAAGATGGATGCAGAGCAAAGCCGACGCATTGATATTATTAATCAGAAGGCACTGCTGCTCACTAGCTTAAATCACGGTTCTACCGTTTTGTTCTCAAACTAAAACTGGTTCAAACTAAAACTCTGCAGTTATTTATGTATATCAATAGCTGAATACCATTAAACGGTATATCAATAGAAAGGGGCATGATGCCCCTTTTTTGTTAGCCGTTGGCATCAAATTACGGATGTAGCATTTTAAGGATTAACTATGAATACGGATCAACCAAATCTGACGCCAGCAAAAGCGACAATCGCAATACACTATTGCCGTCAGTGTAATTGGATGCTTCGTTCAAGTTGGTTATGCCAAGAGCTGCTGCATACCTTTAGCGAAGAAATTGAACAAGTGAGCTTGCATCCAGACACCGGAGGCAGGTTCGAAATCTTTTGTAATGGTGTGCAGATTTGGGAAAGAAAAGCAGATGAAGGTTTTCCAGAAGCGAAAGTTCTGAAGCAAAGAGTGCGAAACATCATTGCTCCAGACAGGGACCTCGGCCACGTAGACTCAAAGTGAGCCTTTTCTAACGCCGCCGATTGAGTTTATTTAAAGCTCGCCACTCACAATTACGTCACCTTCAAGGCTAATGACTTTAAAGGTATTATTTTCATAGATGCCATGGCTCGCTGCGTGACCATCTCGTGGGAATGTCACCGAACTAGGGTTAAAGATAAAGATATCATCTTGGTATTCGGCAACTGGAATATGGGTATGTCCATGGGCAATAATATCACCCGCTTTTAGTGCTGGTCGTTTAGTGGTGTTATACAAATGACCATGGGTTAGAAAGATACGCTGACCTGATTCCAATAACACCCATGAGTAATCCATCATCATTGGAAAAGACAACAACATCTGATCCACTTCACTGTCACAGTTACCACGAACGGCAATGATCTCTTGAGAAAACGCATTCAACTTCTCTGCAACCGCCGGTGGATTGTATCCTTCGGGAATCGGGTTTCTTGGACCATGATTCAGAATGTCACCCAATAGCACTAAATATTGCGCACCAGACGCTTGGTAGAGTTCTAATACCTTTTCTGTTGCTGGCAGCGAACCGTGTAGGTCTGAAGCAAAAAATAATTTCACACGTACTTCTCCATAAAATTTATGAGCCTATTGTACGTATCTAAATGCTACACGTCATCTCTCACCATACCGTTGATCACGATATTATTGTAACTAACCATACCGACTATTTTGTTATCACGAACTACTGGCGCGCGACTGATTCCAAAGCGTTCAAACAGGCGAGCGCAATACTTTACGTTCATCTCAGCAGACACGCTTAGCGCTGGCTTGGTCATGATTTCATAAACATTGGTTCGCTTGGGAGATCGATTCTTAGCCAACACTTTCTTTGCTATATCATTCATCAACACGATACCGTACTCGTCATCCTCGTGGCGTTTATCGACAATGATTGCCTTCACTTTGTGCTTCTTCGCCATCTCTATCGCTTCTAACACCGTAGTTAGCCCATCGATAATCACATACGTATTGGCCATGACATCGCCTACTCGGATCTTTTCACTGGTACTCATAGCTCATCCTCCACAACCTTTGTTAACGTCTCAACTTGGTGCGCAACGCCTACTGCATCTTCCACATCTATCTGTACTGCAATACCCTGTCCCGATTCTTGGTCAAACTCCCCCACTTCACTAATTCTTTCGAGAATATGCCTTGCTAGATGCTCCTCAACGACAAACAGCAGCACATCTTTTTGCACCTCTAATGTTAATCCGAAGAAGGTCCGCTTTTGGTTTAAGCCCTGCCCTCTGGCATTATTAATCACGGTTGCTCCGGTTGCGCCCGCATCACGCGCGGCATCGAGCACAGTGTCGGTTTTGCTCTCTTCTACAAACGCTAGGATAAGTTTAAAGCGCATCTTTGCTCTCCTTAGAGGTGTGTAAACGGTTTAACCATTGGGTTATTTGGGCGTAGCTCATCACCGAAATGATGGGGAACAAACTCGCAAAGGCGATTAAGCCGAAACCGTCTATTACTGGATTTCGCCCCGGTACAGTTGAAGCAAGCCCTAATCCAAGAGCCGTCACTAAAGGCACTGTCACGGTAGATGTCGTAACCCCGCCTGAATCGTAGGCCAATGGAATGATCAATTTGGGGGCGTAAAAGGTTTGAATCACCACAATGACATAGCCACAAATAATGTAGTAATGGATAGGATCGCCCGCAACAATACGGTAGCTACCCAATGAGATACCAATGGCAACGCCTAATGCCACGGCAATTCTCAGTCCGTTAACACTGATACTGCCACCGGATACTTGGTTTGCCTTAATCGCTACAGCAATCAAAGAAGGCTCGGCTATCGTGGTACTAAAACCAATACAAAACGCAAACAGGTAAACCCAGTAATAATCAAACCAAGCCAATGAAAGACCAGAGCTGATCTTAAACTCAGTCAAAAAGCTTGGTTCGGTGAGTTGCATTGCCATCGTCTCCCCTAGAGGGAATAACGCGAGCTCCAACCCCATCAAAAAGAGTGATAAGCCAAGAATGACGTAAAAGAAACCGATGAGCACTTTGGCAAGGTTATTGACAGGCTTACGCAGTACCGCTAACTGAAAACCGAAGATGATCACCGCAATCGGAATCACATCCATCACAGTGCCTAGAAAGGTGTCGATAAATTGCTGCACACTGATCATGTCACCACCATCCCGTACACCATGACAAACATCATCGGCAGAAGTGAAGCAAACGCGATCAATCCAAAGCCATCAATCATCGGATTTCGTCCTTTAATCGCCGAGGCTAAACCTACGCCTAATGCGGTCACTAACGGAACGGTGATCGTCGATGTTGTGACGCCGCCAGAGTCGTACGCAATCCCAATAATGTTTTCCGGGGCAAATGCAGTGAGCACCACAACTCCAATATAACCACCGATGATCATGTACTGAATTGGCCAACCTTTTAAGATCCGAAGTACGCCTAATAGAATGGCAATACCGACCGATAACGCCACAGTGAAGCGCAGGCCATCGGCATATTGTTCCCTTTCATCTAAAGAGTTGGGAATAACACCACCTTCAGCTGCAACTTCTGCTGCTTCAGCAGCCACTGCGGTTAACGCGGGTTCGGCAATGGTGGTACCAAAGCCCAAACAAAAAGCGAAGGTCAATAACCAAAACACGCTCCCCTTGCGAGCAAAAGCTTGAGCCATCGACTCGCCAATTGGGAACAGACCCATTTCAAGGCCAAAGATAAAAAAAGTCAGTCCAAAAACCACCAGCACTAAGCCAGTTAGAATAGACAAAAGATGAGGGAGTGGCTCTTGCAAAACAGCAAGCTGGAAGAAAGCAATCACCGCCACGATCGGCAAGAGATCCCTTAGACTACCTAACATGGCTCGAAATAAAGCAAGCACTGCCGTCATCGCAACTCCTAGTCATTGAAATTGTATCTGGTTATTAATTACTAATAATCATGGCAAATCCTTATCATTCCTTATGTGACAAATATTACGCAGTTGGTAACATATCCGAGTAAAGTCCATAAGTGTGATAGCGGTATACATCCTAACTTGATGAATTTAATTTCATTCTTTCGTAAATTGATACGGCGTAATTTGGGTATCACACGATTGAAACCAACTGATCGTTATAGTGATTTTTTCGTATTGATTGGCGTTCAAAAACAAGCCATGTCTATAATTATGTTTAATAGGGAGATTGGTATGAAGATATTGTTAACTGGTGGTACGGGATTTATTGGTTCTGAATTGGTCAAAAGCTGGAACACTGACGACGTGACATTATTGACGCGGAGCCCCGAAAAAGCGAAGCAAAACCTAAATCATCTGAACCAGAATAACCTTCATTACATTCAATCTCTTGATGGACTGAGCGATCTCAATGACTTCGATGTAGTGGTCAATCTTGCTGGCGAACCTATCGCTGACAAGCGTTGGAGTGCGGAGCAAAAAGAGAGGATCTGTAACAGCCGCTGGCACATTACTGAAAAACTGGTCGAGTTAATTCATGCCAGCAGCAACCCGCCGAAGGCTTTTATTAGCGGCTCAGCCGTGGGTTACTATGGTGATCAACAGCAACATCCGTTTGACGAATCACTACAAGTAGAAGATGAAAGCTTTCCTCACAAAGTTTGCGCTCATTGGGAAGAAATAGCCAAGAGAGCACAATCAGAAAGAACACGCGTGATACTACTGCGAACAGGTATTGTACTTGGTGAAAATGGCGGTGCGCTCAAAAAGATGCTTATGCCGTACAAACTAGGAGTTGGTGGACCGCTAGGTTCAGGCGAGCAATACATGCCTTGGATTCACATGCTGGATATGGTGAGAGCCATCAACCACTTATTGTCGATGCCTCACGCTCAAGGGGAATTTAATATGTGTGCCCCACACCCTGTCACCAACAAACTGTTCAGCAGCACACTCGCCAAGCAACTACGTCGACCTCATTTCTTATTCACGCCTAAATGGGCAATGTCGCTACTCATGGGTGAATCTTCTTGTCTGCTCTTTGACAGCATTCGTTCCAAACCAAAGAAGCTCACTGAAATGGGATTTATCTTTAGTTACTCAAGAATCGAACCTGCTCTGAAAAACTTGTTACAACATCAAGACTAATTCTTTACTCTAGAGAGATAGAGACTCTAATAAAGGATTAAGTGTGAACAAGTCGATTCTTATCACTGGCTGCTCAACGGGTATAGGCTATACATGTGCTCATGCACTGCAAAAACGTGGTTTTAATGTCATTGCATCCTGTCGCCACCCACGAGATGTAAAACGCCTTCAAGATGAAGGCCTCACTTGTATTCAATTAGATCTTTCCAACCAAGAGAGTATCGAGAATGGCGCCAAGCTTGCGATTGCACTCGCACCTAACGGGTTGTATGGGTTATTCAATAACGGCGCTTACGGTCAAGCAGGCGCGCTAGAAGACTTACCGACCCAAGGTCTCAGGGAGCAATTCGAAACCAACTTCTTTAGTTGGCATCATCTTGTTTGTCAGATCCTCCCGCACATGCGCGAACGTGGTGAAGGCCGAATCGTGCAAAACAGTTCCGTATTAGGTTTTGCCGCCATGAAATATCGTGGCGCTTATAATGCGTCAAAGTTCGCTATTGAAGGCTGGACGGATACCTTGCGTTTAGAGCTGCATGGCAGCGGTATACACATCTCGTTACTGCAACCTGGGCCAATTGAGACTCAATTTAGAACCAATGCCCTGAAAGCATTCAATAAATGGATCAATATTTCTGGCAGTGCTCACCAAGACGCTTACCAACAACAAAAAGACCGACTCGAAAATGAGTCATCGAACAACGCTTTTGTTCTGCCACCTGAGAGTTGTATCGAACCTGTATTTCACGCACTTTCGGCCAATAAACCCAAGCTAAGATACCGAGTTACGACCCCGACTAAAGTGTTCGCGGTATTGAAAAGGATTCTGCCGAGTCGCTGGCTAGACCCTATTTTGAGAAAAGCTGCATAATTTTCTAACTTTGAATGCACAGTCGCAAACTTTAATGTAACGATGTAATTTTTCCGTAACAATAAGATGTCATGATTTATCCTATCTCATCAATTACTCCCAATTGGTGAATCTAATCTGGACATTTCATGACTTTAAACCGCCTTAATTGGGTAGGTGTGAGTGTGGCGATTACGTTGTTTATTCTGTTTTGAATATCTCACGCAATACCTCACTGACCACCTCAATGATTACGCTATGCCTTCTATGTAGAGATAAACATCCTACCAACATCGAAGCATAGCGTTTTTATTTTTGTCTCTTTTTATCTGAGATACTCCAGTTAGATCTTGAAGTTACCGACTTATCCCCCCATATTTGCAACGTATCCATAAACAAACCTCAAGGAACGTAAATGCAATCTCCGCATATTGTTGAACTTAATGAGCAGAACTTTCGTCAAGTATTAGAAGGTTCGATGCAGACCCCTGTACTCATCCAATTTTGGGCACCAATGAGCCAAGAGAGCGCCCAAGTCATTCCTGAACTGCAAACATTAACTCAGCAATACAATGGCGCTTTCACCCTAGCTTTATTGAACTGCGAGCAAGAGCAAGCCATTGCTAGCCAATTTGGGGTTCAAGCACTACCGACCATTGCACTGTTTGTTAACGGTCAGCCTGTCGATGGGCTTGGTGGCCCTCAGAGCTTAGAAGCCATTGTTGAAATGCTAAACAAGCACCTTCCTAGCCAAGATGAACTTGCATTACGTCAAGCTCTAGAGCAAATGCAAGCAGGTGAGCACACACAAGCACTGGCAGCTATGCAGCAACTCCCAGCAGAGCTGACGAATAAAGGTGAAGTAAAACTGGCGATCGCAGAGTGTTTGTTAGAAACGCAACAGTTTGATCTTGCTGAAACTCAGCTAGCCACCATTCCTCTAGAGTACCGAGACAACTACTACAAAGGCTTAGTCGCGAAACTTGAACTTCACAAGCAAGCAGCAGACAGCCCTGAAATACAGGCATTAGAAACCGCTCTGCAGCAAGACCCGAATGACGCTAAGACTGCCTCTGAGTTAGCATTGCAATATCACCAAGTGAACCGCAACGAAGAAGCGATGGAGCTGTTGTGGTCTTTCCTAGCAAAAGATCTAAATACTTGCGATGGCGATATGAAAAAAGAGTTCATGGACATCTTAAGTGCGCTTGGGCAAGGAAACCCAGTTGCCAGTAAGTACCGTCGACAACTGTACTCTCTGCTTTACTAACAAAACCCTAAAATCGTTAGATTGAACATCGAAAACTGACAATTTAATCAATTAGTTTATCGAATTGAATAATATAAAATGGGCCATAAAATCAATATTTTATGGCCCATTTCTCGTTTATAAATTTGCTCAGAATTTAAATATGAGCCAGTATCAATAGTGAACTATCAAAAACTTAAACTTGCAAAGGATTTTGTATGGCTATTGATACATTGATTACTATTGGCGTCTTTACTGTCGTCGCACTACTGTTCATTTTCGCTGGTGTCAAAACCGTTCCACAGGGCAATAACTGGACCGTAGAACGCTTTGGCCGCTATACACAGACACTCAAACCAGGCCTAAACCTGATCATTCCATTTATCGATAAAGTCGGACAACGCATCAGTATGATGGAACGAGTTCTCGATATCCCAGCTCAAGAAGTCATCTCCAAAGATAATGCTAATGTCATGATTGATGCAGTTTGCTTCGTACAAGTTATCGATGCACCGAAAGCGGCTTATGAAGTAAATGACCTTGAGCATGCGATCCGTAATTTAACCCTCACCAATATCCGTACAGTACTTGGCTCTATGGAACTGGATGAAATGCTTAGCCAGCGTGACATGATCAATACCAAGCTGCTAAATATCGTGGATGAAGCAACTAACCCATGGGGCGTAAAAGTTACTCGTATCGAAATCAAAGATGTACAGCCACCAGCTGATCTAACCGCCGCGATGAATGCCCAGATGAAAGCTGAGCGAAACAAACGTGCCGACATTTTATCGGCTGAAGGCGTAAGACAAGCTGAGATCCTAAAAGCAGAAGGTCATAAGCAATCAGAAATCTTAAAAGCGGAAGGTCAAAAGCAAGCTGCAATCCTGCAAGCAGAAGCTCGTGAGCGTGCAGCAGAAGCAGAAGCTAAAGCGACAGAAATGGTGTCGACGGCCATCGCTCAAGGTGACATGCAAGCGGTCAATTACTTTATTGCACAAGGTTACACCGACGCACTGAAGTCTATCGGCCAAGCTGAAAACGGCAAGATAATCATGCTACCACTCGAAGCGACTGGCCTAATGGGTTCTGTTGCAGGTATCGCAGAGATGTTTGCACAAAGCAACGACAAGGGTAGTAAGGACTAACTTATGTTCGAGTTACTAGAGCAAGTAAACCACTGGCATTGGTTAGCATTTGGTCTAGCGCTGCTAGCCCTAGAGCTGGTTGGTACTGCTGGTTACTTTTTGTGGATAGGCATATCAGCCATGTGGGTCGGAGCGCTATTAGGCGCGCTACCAATCGGTTGGCAGATGCAATGGTTGTCCTTTGCGAGTTTTTCACTTATCACCACTTGGTTGTGGTGGAGAAGACAACTATCTAATGACAAGCAGTCAGACGCTGGACGAGAGCTAAATCAAAGAGAAAAACAACTTGTAGGGCAAACAACTCGAGTCGATACTGACATGCAAAAAGGCAAGTGTCGTATCCGTCTAGGTGATACTACGTGGTCAGCTGTTAGTGCTCAGGATTTAGAAGCAGGCACAGAGGTGATCGTCACTGCTGTAGATGGCATAGTATTAACGATTACTCCAACTAAAGAGTAATTCAAGCATTCCTTATTAAAGCCATAAGTAACCAAATTATGGCTTTTTTTCTACAAGTGAATCAATAATCGGGCAATGGCTATTTGAGTCACCTGGACATTGTTCAACCCACTCTTTCAATGTCTTCTGAATTGCCAATAGATCTTCAATTTTTTTGTTTACTTCTTCCAATTTACTAAGCGCTTTTGCTTTAACGTCAGCACTTTCTCGACAAGGATTGTCAGCTAATTCAACAAGCGCACGGCACTCATCAAGCGAAAAACCGGCGCTTCTTGCTTTCGCAACAATCCCAAGCTCTTTAATCTGCTTCTTATCATAACTTCTATAACCATTTTCCGAGCGGAAAGGCGCAGTGATAACCCCTTTGTCTTCGTAAAGACGAATAGATTTCGTTGATAAGTTAGTAAGTTTAGCCGCTTCACTTATGTTCATGATATTACTCTAATAACCAGTTGCACTTTATGCATTTATGAACCTTTATTGCCTTTGATGCAAAAAAAAATAATACGCCTAGAGTCCGTAAATACATAACAAATATAATTTAAGAAAATAAAGTCTTCTGTTTATAAGCGTTTTGCTTTCAACAAAGAAAATACCTTCCATTTACGGACACTTCCAGACACCACAAATCAATAAGTTACTGATTGATATGTTGAAATTAACTTTTGTTATTTTTCATTAAAAATTTTTATAGAACTTTGACCTTTCATCAACCGTATACATAATTGAGTATTAAGCATGACGTTTAAATGCTGTTTATTTTATTTTTTGGTAAGTATGAAGGATGGAAAATATGAAACTTTTAACTTTAGCACTAGCTTCAGTGTTTATTTTTTCAGCTCCAGTCTCTATTGCGCAAAACAACGCAGGAAAAGTATTTGGTGCAGGCGTTCAGTGCACATTCAATGACGGAGCGATAAAGCAACTGCCCCGTGAACTGTGCAAAGCATATGGTGGCACACATCAATAATTATAATGGGTAGGTTTAAGTTGATCGTTTCTGAGCCTACCTAAACTTATAGAAATCAGCACCAATAAATGCGTCCCATCCTCTTTGCCACTCAGCTTTGATCATCACCTCCTGAGGCATATCAGCACATTGTTCTGTGTACCTTGTTCCTTTGATGCCTTTTTCAAAAGCTTTATAAGGATCACAGAACTCTGATTTTCCTTTTTCATATCCGGCAAGATAAGCAGATTCATCAAACCCCACCTTTTCTTGTATATCAACTAATGAGTCATTATCTATCGCGTAGCCACGGGATCCAAAACGCTCCCCTTGACCATACCAAAACTCAGATGCTGTTTTCGGTGAAGAGCTACATGCAACCAAACTAAAAGCAATTAATACAATGGGAATAATACGTTTCATAAATATCTCCTAAAAAGCAAAAAAGCTGGGTAAATACCCAGCTTTTTCTATTTCTTATCTAACTTACTTAACTCCGAAAGGAATTGTTAGTGCTAGTTTGAAATCAGTCTCGTCTTGGAAGGCATTAGAGTAACCAGTCCAGTTTGGCGCGTCTGAATCATTAAAGAAGTTAGTGTAGTAGAAGCTGATGTTAGCATCTTTCAATGCACCAGCTTGAATTGCGTAATTTGCGAAGAAGCTATATGCATATTCGACTAGCTCATCGTAACCGTCAGCTTTCGCACCCGCACCGTAAGCACCACTTACACCAGCACTGAAGCCTGTACCACCAACATCAGAGAAATCACGAGTTGAAGATAGGAAGAACGCATATTCGCCATCGTGGTTAAAGTCAGAACGGTTGTTCCACCAAACGTCGTAAGCACCGTTTGAACCACCATACTGTTCTGTTAGGCGGTAAGACATGTTACCAACATTACCACGAGTATCTTCAGAGTCGGCAACTGTATATGTCGCTTCAGCACGGAAGCTGTATTGACCCATAGTTTTAGACGTTAATAATGCCGCTTGGAAAGCTGTGCTGTCAAACTGGTTGTCATCATCAACTACGTATAGTTGTGGAGACCAGAATAGACCGCCATCTGTCGTGCCTTTAACTTTAGCGTGGAAGTTTTTACGATCCCCGTCAGTCAAGCCACCGTAACCAACATCAAGTCCAATTCCATTACTTAGAGTATAACGAGCACCCATCGAGTATACATCGCCTACGTCTTTACCAGGGCTGCCCCAGAAAGAGCCATCGCGGAATTCATATGTTTCTTTGAACCAAGGGGCTTTGTACTGGTCTGCATAAACGAAACCAACAGAAAGGTCACCAAAGTTACCACCGATCTCACCACCACGGTATGTACCAGGAGCGAATGACCAGTTAACGCCTAAAGAACTAGGTACAGACGGTTGGAAGTAACCAAGTTGCGCATTGATGTTCTCGCCAAACTTAAATTTTAATGCTGCTTTAGCGAAAGAAACACCGTTATCCGTTTGGTAAGAATCACAGCCAGTACTTGCACCGTAAGCAGAATCACAGTCAAAAAAGTTCATCTCGTGTTCAAATGAACCGCCGGTTTCTTCACCCGCCCACATGTCGAATGTGCTGTACACTACTGCGTCAAAACCAACAACGTCAGCTACGTAACCTGAATGGAAACCTAAGTTAGCAAAGATAGAGCCGTGATCTAAGTTTGTTGTCTTAGCTGTATCATTGCCATTTGCATCCACATTACCACGGTCACGAGCACGCATGAAGAAGTTTAGGTTGCCACTAATTGTCGACTCAGAGAAGAACTCTGATGCCTGACTCGCATACTCAGGACCGATTGGATCTTCAGCCATAGCTGGAGCAGCAGAAAGTGCACCTACCATTGCTGCAGTAATCGCAGATACTTTAAAAAATTTGTTTTCCATGGAATAAAACTCCTAAAAATGGATATAGCTGTTTGAATATTCCCCGCCTAAAGTTGGCCGCCGTAGAGAGAAATACCTTTTCTTGTTTGAGAACCCTAAACTCGAATTCTCTATTTCCTTTCTGGTTATACACATCATGTGCATCCATGGCATTAAGACTAACTTCGCCCTCAAAAAGATCAATGAGAACTTAATTTTCATCTAAAAAAATATGAGTTAGTGCAAATTTAGTAGGTACTTAGTGATCCAGATCGACAAATTGTAAAGATCATAACCGAAAACGATAAAATAAATTAATATCAACAACTTAAATACAATCCACTCTTAAAAAAATAGAAGTGACTCGCATTTTCAATACAACTATAACGGCATTTAATTAATGTTGAGCAGCGTCACTGTCCTGATTTTAGAGTTCGTATAGGAACAAAATTCTCAACAATTAAAAAGTCATCATTTTTATATCAGAAACAAAAAAGGCACTCCCTTAAAAGGAGTGCCTTTGAGCTTTTTTTATCTGTATTTACTTACGAAATAAGGGCAATTAGATCTTCTTCCGTTCTTATTTCGATACCTAAATCTTGTGCTTTAGTCAGTTTAGAACCAGCGGCTTCACCAGCAAATAAGATATCCGTTTTCTTAGACACGCTACCGGTTACTTTTGCACCTAAAGCCTGCAAAGCGGCTTTCGCTTCACTACGACCTAATTGCGACAATGAACCCGTCAACACAACCACTTTACCTTCTAACGGTAGCTCTTGGTCATCTGCAACAGCTTCGATTGCAGGCCAGTTAACACCAAGCTCTAGCAACTGCTCGACTACGGCTCTGTTTTTCTCCTGCGAGAAGAAGCTCGTGAGGTGACTTGCTACGATGTCACCAATATCTGACACTTCAACCAACTGTTCATGAGTGGCATCTTGAACCAACTCCAACGTCTTAAAGTGCTGAGCTAAGTTCATAGCCGTCGCTTCACCCACTTCGCGAATCCCTAGAGAATAAAGGAAACGCGCTAATGTCGTGTCTTTGGCTTTATTAAGCGCACTCACTACATTCTGTGCCGATTTAGGCCCCATACGGTCAAGAACCGTAATAACGCCAGCGCTTAACTTAAATAGATCGGCTGGAGTTTCTACCATTTCACGGTCTACAAGCTGCTCGATCACTTTTACGCCAAGACCATCAACATCCAGCGCCTTTCTAGACACAAAGTGCTTAAGCGCTTCTTTACGCTGTGCCTGACAGACTAAGCCACCAGTACAACGCGCTACAGCCTCTCCCTCAACGCGCTCTACTGCAGAGTTACATACTGGGCAAGCATCAGGGAATACAATGTCTCTAGCGCTATCAGGGCGGCGATCTTGCACAACAGCTACAATCTGTGGAATAACATCACCAGCACGACGAATGATTACGCTATCTCCGACCTTCACACCTAAACGAGCAATCTCATCAGCGTTGTGCAACGTGGCATTACTTACCGTCACACCACCAACAAAGATAGGTTCTAGTTTAGCCACCGGCGTAATTGCGCCTGTACGACCCACCTGAAACTCAACATCGTTAAGTAATGTAATCTCTTCTTGAGCGGGAAATTTGTATGCAATAGCCCAACGAGGTGCTCGTGCAACAAAGCCTAGAGTGACTTGTGCGGCAATGTCATCAACCTTAATCACTACACCGTCAATCTCATAAGCCAAAGCATCACGACGAGTCATAATATCTTGATAGTACGCTTTTACGTCCTCAAGCGAGCTTAGCTGCTTAGTTTCAGGACACATTGGCAAACCCCAGCCTTTCAGCTGCAAGAAGCGTTGATAGTGGCTATTCGAAAGCTCAGCTCCTTGAACAACACCGACACTGTATGCGTAGAAAGCCAGTGGACGTTTCGCTGTAATGCGAGAATCAAGTTGACGCAGGCTACCTGCAGCGGCGTTGCGTGGGTTAACAAAAACTTTGTCGCCCTTCTTCAAAGCCAACTCATTCAGTTTATCGAAGCCTGCTTTAGGCATAAACACTTCACCACGAACCTCAATACGTTCTGGCCAACCTTCGCCTTGCAACTTAAGCGGAATCGAGCTGATCGTTCGTACGTTTTCTGTGATGTTTTCGCCAGTAGCGCCATCACCACGCGTTGCAGCCTGAACTAAGGTGCCATTTACATAGAGTAGGCTTACCGCTAAGCCATCAAGCTTAGGCTCACAACAGAAAGTCTTAAGATTGGCCATTGGCGCTCTATCAGACATACGCTTATTAAACGCATCCAAATCTTCATCAGAGAATGCATTGTCCAGAGAAAGCATCGGGATCTCATGAGTCACTTGAGTGAAGCCATCGAGAGGCTGACCACCGACACGTTGGCTCGGAGAATCCACCGTCACAAGCTCTGGATTCTCTTCCTCGATCTTTAGCAACTGTTGCATCAATCGATCGTACTCGACATCAGGGATCTCAGGGCTATCTTCTACATAATAACGAACGGCATGATAGTGCAGAGTTTCTCTTAACTGCTCTAAGGTAACTTGAATCGATTCTTTCATATCATTCTCTGTCGTGATTGAAATATCAAAAAGGGCTCCCTTAGGAGCCCTTTTCTATAAATATAGATTATTTACAAGGCTAAACAATACGGCTAGGCATTCGTAGCGGTCATAAAGTCTCTGATTTGCTTGCGGTAGTCTGACAAACGATTGGGCGTCATTAAGTTACGTGACTCGTCCAAAACGTTTCCGCCCATATCATCAGCAATTTTCTGAGCTGCACTCAGCATTACATTAAAGTTCTGATCAGCTTGACCGTAACAAGGCAGCGTCATAAAGAACGAAATACCTTTCGTTGTAAAGTCAGCAGGATCATCATGTTCTAGAGTTCCCGGCTGCATCATGTTCGCAACACTGAAAATAACTTTTGGCTCATCGCTAGATTGTGCAAAACAATGGTAGATAGACATCTCACCATAAGTTAGGCCGTTATTCTCCATACTACGGAAAAGTTCAGTCCCTACGAATGGGATTTCTCCAGCACAGTGAACATTGAGAACAATAACTTCTAGGCCAAGCTCTTCATCTGGCTTAGCTTCTTCAGTAGACGCTGCGTTTTGTGTAGCAACGACTTCTTTAGCAACGTCTACTTGAGTAACAAGCGGTTCACTTGGCGTCAGTGCTTTGTTAGGAGCTAGCGGCTCGGTAACCGAATCAGAAGCTTCTTCAAACGAACCGTACTGCTCTTGAAAACCAGCATGACTTTCTTTTTGCTCGTCAGTCAATTCAAAGCTTGGAACCTCTGGTTCAGTGGCCTCTTGTATGTCTTCAGGTTCACTCTCGATCTGAATTGGTTCTTCTTTAACACTGAAGGAAGGAAGATCATTCAATTCGATGTCGTCTTCGATAACTTCTTTCGTTTGTGGCGCAGTAAGCGGATCTGAGTCAATCAGCGGATCAGTCTCAGATGGTGAGACTGCAAAATCCGGCTCTTTACGCTCTTTTCGGATTATCTCAAAATCATCTTCTGGGGCGAATGAACGGTTTGGGATCGTTTCTGCTTCATCTAAGCTGTCGTTATCAAGCTTACCAAGCGGCTTATCTCCAAACTTTGCTTTCCCTTCTTTTTTACTCGTCCATAGACCATGGAACAATAATGCGGCGATAGCTAATGCGCCAACAATAATGAGTACAAATCGCAATTCCTGCATTTTTCGCTCTCAGCTTTCTTAGTCGACTAGCTATAAACACGCTGTCACTAAGTTGGGTTAATTTGGCTAATCTCACTACTCTATCAAAAGTAGCCACTGTTTTAGAACAACTTAATACAATTAGTTCCTTACATGGTGTGATTTTCACCACGCTTTTTTTCTTAATTTCGGTCTAGTACACTAGGGATGTTTGCTATTTAACCAAATTCACATGTGACCTAATTTTAATATGACTATTGAATCTGTTCCCCGCTCAGGCTTTGGCTATTTTATTTTCGGAATAAAAATCGCTTTGTCGCCGAGCATTCGTAAGTTTGTTTTACTTCCACTCATCGCTAACGTGTTACTCGTTGGTGGTGCTTTGTTTTATATCTTTTCCAACCTCAACACTTGGATTGAAGGATGGATTGGTGCATTGCCAAGCTTCTTGTCGTGGTTGTCATACATTTTATGGCCGCTACTTGTCATAACCGTCTTGGCCACTTTTTCGTATTTCTTTAGCACGCTCGCTAACTTCATTGCTGCGCCGTTCAATGGATTACTCGCAGAAAAGGTAGAAGAGCTACTTAGTGGCAAAAAAGTCAATGACGATGGTTTACTTGATGTCCTCAAAGATACGCCACGTATATTAGCGAGAGAATGGCGCAAACTTGTCTACGTTCTGCCAAAAGCGATCGGTTTATTCCTACTTTTGTTAATTCCAGCACTAGGACAAACCGTTGCACCGTTTTTATGGTTCATCTTCACCGCATGGATGCTCGCTATCCAGTACGCTGATTACCCATTTGATAACCATAAAATCAAATTCGATGATATGAGAAACATTTTGAAACAAAAACAAGGTAAGACCTACAGCTTCGGTGCGCTTGTTTCTGTGTTTACGACAATTCCAATTTTAAACCTGATCGTAGTGCCTGTTGCGGTTTGTGGTGCCACAGCCATGTGGGTTGTTGAATTCAAAGAACAAGCATTAGACTCTCGTCGATAAACGCCCCCACTTACCTGTCCGCGCCTATCTTTTGAAAATTCAATGACCAGTAAAGATAGGCGTGAACTCTCCTACATATCTATATGATATAACTTTTTAATCCTTTTACCTTTTTTTCAAGTTGTTTAATCTAAATTCAAGCTGAACAAACATCGAAAGACACTAGACGGTAAAGTGATTGATATACTACGTTTAGTTCTGTCATTAAATGAAGGAATATCGCATGAGCAAGATCTACGAAGACAACACCCTAACGATTGGTAACACACCGCTAGTCCGCCTTAACAAAGTAAGCAAAGGTAACGTCCTAGCTAAGATCGAAGCTCGTAACCCAAGCTTCAGTGTTAAGTGTCGTATCGGTTCAAACATGATCTGGGAAGCAGAAAAAGCAGGTACTCTTAAACCAGGTATCGAGCTTGTTGAACCTACCAGTGGTAATACAGGTGTTGCTCTTGCATTCGTAGCAGCCGCTCGCGGTTACAAGCTAACGCTAACTATGCCTGAGTCAATGAGCCTAGAGCGTCGTAAGTTGCTTAAAGCACTAGGTGCAAACTTAGTACTGACTGAAGCACCAAAAGGCATGAACGGCGCGATAGCTAAAGCAGAAGAAATTGTCGCTTCAGACCCAGAAAAGTATCTGCTGCTTCAGCAATTCAACAACCCAGCTAACCCACAAATTCACGAGAAGACAACTGGTCCTGAAATTTGGGAAGCAACAGATGGCGAAATCGATGTATTTGTCGCTGGCGTAGGTACCGGTGGTACGCTTACTGGTACAAGCCGTTACATTAAAGGCGAGAAAGGTAAAGCGATCACTTCTGTAGCGGTTGAACCAGCAGAGTCTCCAGTGATTGCACAAGCGCTTGCTGGCGAAGAAATCAAACCAGCTCCGCACAAAATCCAAGGTATTGGTGCGGGCTTTATCCCTGGGAACCTAGATTTAGACCTTATCGACCGTGTAGAGCCAGTAACTTCTGAAGAAGCGATTGAGATGGCTCAACGCCTAATGAAAGAGGAAGGTATTCTAGCGGGCATCTCATCTGGCGCTGCAGTAGTAGCGGCGAACAGAATCGCGGAACTACCTGAATTTGCAGGAAAAACCATTGTCACTGTGCTTCCAAGCTCTGGCGAACGTTACCTAAGTACAGCCCTATTTGCAGGCATCTTTACGGAGAAAGAGAACCAACAATAATATGTGGTCAAATCAATTTTTCGTCCAAAAAAGCCCCGTTTAGGGGCTTTTTTGTTGATCCCTGCCCCACCTTTGGTAATATCGGGTCTGTTTTATTTTTCGCTTCAAAATAAAAGAAGCAATAAACAAATTCTGAAAGTCATGAGTACTCAACAAAAGACGACCATGGCTGGATAAAAATTTATAATCAGTCTAAGTTCTAACACGAACATAGCGTACTAGCCTCTAGCGAACTTACGTTAAAGCAGTTAAGCTGAACTGGTTACAAACTTACAAAAAATAAATTAATTGGGGTATATCAAATGTACGAGAAGCAAGTAGAAATCACAGCAGAAAACGGCCTTCACACACGTCCAGCTGCACAGTTCGTTAAAGAAGCAAAATCTTTCGATGCTGACATCACAGTGACTTCTAACGGCAAAAGCGCTAGCGCGAAAAGCCTGTTCAAGCTACAAACTTTAGGCCTAGTAAAAGGTACTAACGTTACTATTTCAGCTGAAGGCCCTCAAGCTCAGCAAGCAGTAGACCACCTAGTTGCTCTTATGGATCAACTACACTAATACGGTCTCCTTCTTTCAAAGCCATTTTGCACAGCAAAGTGGCTTTGTTCGAAATAGATAGCGATAAGCGCGACATTTAGTCGACGACTTAAAGTCACACATTCTCCCGTTTACAGTTGAACAACTAAGGTAAGGCTATGATTTCAGGCATCCTAGCATCTCCTGGTATTGCTTTCGGTAAAGCACTACTACTTCAAGAAGATGAAATTGTCCTAAACACTCAATCTATCTCAGACGATCAAGTTGAAGCAGAAGTTCAGCGTTTTTTTGACGCTCGTAACAAATCTTCTCAACAACTTGAAGTTGTAAAGCAAAAAGCACTTGAAACTTTTGGCGAAGAAAAAGAAGCAATCTTTGAAGGCCATATCATGCTGCTTGAAGATGAAGAGCTAGAAGAAGAGATTTTAGCACTCATCAAGAAAGACAAAATGCACGCAGACAACGCGATCTACACAGTGATCGAAGAGCAAGCTGTTGCACTTGAGTCACTTGATGATGAGTACCTAAAAGAACGTGCGACTGATATCCGTGATATCGGCACTCGCTTCGTTAAAAATGCACTAGGCATTAACATTGTGTCTCTAGCAGATATCAATGAACAGGTTATCCTAGTTGCTTACGACCTAACGCCATCTGAAACTGCACAAATCAACCTAGACTACGTTCTTGGTTTCGCTTGTGACATCGGCGGTCGTACATCTCATACTTCAATCATGGCACGTTCACTTGAGCTTCCAGCTATCGTTGGTACTAACGATATCACTAAGCAAGTTAAGAACGGCGACATGCTTGTGCTAGACGCGATGAACAACAAGATCATCATCAACCCTTCTGACGCTGAATTAGCAGAAGCTAAGAAAATCAAATCTGATTTTGAAGCAGAAGCGGCTGAACTAGCAAAACTCAAAGACCTACCAGCTATCACGCTTGATAACCATCAAGTAGAAGTTTGCGGCAACATCGGTACAGTTAAAGACTGTGACGGTATCCTGCGCAACGGTGGCGAAGGTGTTGGTCTGTACCGTACTGAATTCCTATTCATGGACCGTACAGCACTTCCTACTGAAGAAGAGCAATACGTTGCTTACAAAGAAGTAGCTGAAGCAATGCACGGTGAGTCAGTGATTATCCGTACTATGGATATCGGTGGCGATAAAGATCTTCCATACATGGATCTTCCACAAGAAATGAACCCGTTCCTAGGCTGGCGTGCAGTACGTATCAGCTTGGATCGTCGTGAAATCTTACGTGACCAACTACGCGGCATTCTTCGTGCATCTGCACACGGTAAGCTACGTATCATGTTCCCAATGATCATTTCTATTGAAGAGATCCGTGAACTGAAAAAAGCAATCGAAGAGTACAAAGTTGAACTTCGCGCTGAAGGTCATGCTTTCGATGAAGACATCGAAATTGGCGTAATGGTTGAGACTCCAGCAGCTGCTGCAATCGCACACCACCTTGCTAAAGAAGTGGCTTTCTTCTCTATCGGTACTAACGATCTAACGCAATACACTCTTGCAGTTGACCGTGGTAACGAGATGATTTCTCACCTTTACAACCCACTATCTCCAGCGGTTCTTCTTGTAATCAAGCAAGTAATCGATGCTTCTCATAAAGAAGGCAAGTGGACAGGTATGTGTGGCGAGCTAGCAGGCGATGAGCGTGCAACTCTACTTCTTCTTGGTATGGGTCTAGATGAGTTCTCTATGAGCGGTATCTCTATCCCTAAAGTTAAGAAAGTAATCCGTAACTCTAACTTCGCAGAAGTTAAAGCTATGGCTGACGAAGCGCTATCTCTACCTACAGCTGCAGAAATTGAAGCTTGCGTAGAAAAATTCATCGCTGAGAAAACTCAGTAATCACCAAGAGCTTAATAAAGTTAGACGGCTAAAAATAGTCGTCTAATTTGTTAGATTGGTATAGTATATTCTACAGAATAAAACTAAACGTTAGGAGCATGACACAATGGGTCTGTTTGACAAACTGAAAAAGCTTGTATCTGATGACAGCGCTGATGCTGGTGCAATCGAAATCATCGCACCTCTTTCTGGTGAAATCGTAAACATCGAAGACGTGCCAGATGTAGTTTTCGCTGAAAAAATCGTTGGTGACGGCATCGCTATCAAACCAGCTGGCGATAAAATGGTAGCTCCAGTTAACGGTACTATCGGTAAGATCTTCGAAACTAACCACGCATTCTCTATTGAGTCTGACGACGGTGTTGAGCTTTTCGTTCACTTCGGTATCGATACTGTTGAACTTAAAGGCGAAGGCTTCACTCGTGTAGCTGAAGAAGGTCAATCTGTTAAAGCTGGTGACACTATCATCACTTTCGACCTAGCGCTTCTAGAAGAGAAAGCGAAATCTACGCTTACTCCAGTTGTTATCTCTAACATGGACGAAATCAAGGAGCTGAACAAGCTTTCTGGTTCTGTAACTGTTGGCGAAACTCCAGTTCTTAAAGTAACTAAGTAATTTCGATTACTTATCTGCTTTAATTAAAACGCTACCTAAGGGTGGCGTTTTTTGTGCCTGCTATATTTGTTCAATACCTCAGATAGGCATTACTGACTATCACACCGAACCCCTTCTCCTAGCTCCCTCAACCAATGAAAACTACACTGACCGTTTATCTCCTGCTATCCGACCTAGTTTTTTACTAAACGTTGTTAAGCGCTATTCAAGGCATTTCGCCTATACATCAAATTACACTTGTGAATTTTAACAAACAGAGATCTCTGATATCTCGTTCTACTCGATTCTGAGATACGACTAAAGACTTCGATTCAGGTAAACAATGGATCAATACCGCCCTATAGTCGTCACTCCCTACAGTGAGGAACGAGCGTGATAGGGAATCTCGCTTTTGCTTCTGTTTACCCGCACAGCACTTTTCCAAATATATCTTAGCTAAATAACAGGCAATAAAAAACCCAGCCGAAGCTGGGTCTGTTTAGCGCTCATCTCTCACCACGAGCTAATTTGTGGAAGCCTAACGTTAACGTTTATGATCAACAGCACTTATGATCAACAGCGCTTATAACCAACTTAGCAACGTGGCCTTTCAATCGATTAACCTAGTAGGCTAAGTGCCGAGTTCGGAGCTTGCTTCGCTTGAGCAAGGATCGAGCTTGAAGCTTGAGAAAGGATCTGAGACTTAGTCATCTGAGTCGTTTCTTTCGCGAAATCGGTATCTTTAATACGACTCTTAGATGCGTTAACGTTCTCGTTAATGTTGTCTAAGTTGCTGATAGCGTGGTCGAAACGGTTTTGGAAAGCACCCAGTTCAGCACGGTGGCTATCTACATACTTAAGTGCCGCATCGATAACTGCAACAGATTCTTGCGCGCCGCCAACTGATGTTACGTCGATAGTATCAACCGTTACTTCTTTGCCAGGTTGCATGCCTAGTTCGCCAGCAAGGCTACCTGAGAATGCCACTTCGCCTTCAACTTTGTTGTTACCAGTAAACATTTGTAGCTTACCGTCTTCAGTTACAGACGCTTTAACAGAGTCTTGTTGACCGTTGATGTACGTTGCTAGCTCTTCGATGTCATCGCCCGCTTTCGCAGACACATCGATTTCTTGTGCTTGACCGAAGTTATCAGTGAACGACATTTTTAGGTCGTTTGCGCCAGCTTGAACATTCCAGTCTTTATCTTTCGCGTTCTCAGTTTGGTAGCTTTTACCACCCATCTGAGCGTTATCAGAGCGCATGTCTTTCAGTTGAAGCATTACCGCTTCACCGTTGTCCGCACCGATTTGGAATGATTTAGTACCGTGAGTACCGTTAAGCAGCTTGTTGCCACCAAAAGACGTGGTTTCCGCGATACGGTTCAGTTCGTCGTTCAGAGCTGTTACTTCTTCTTGAATCGCTACACGCTCAGATTTTGAGTTTGAGCCGTTTGAAGATTGTAGAGACAAATCACGCATACGTTGCAGGATGTTGGTTGTCTCGTTCATTGCACCTTCAGCAGTTTGTGCAATAGAGATACCGTCGTTCGCGTTACGCACAGCAACATCAAGACCACGACTCTGAACGTTCAAACGGTTCGAGATTTGTAGGCCCGCAGCGTCATCTTTCGCGCTGTTGATTTTAGAGCCTGAAGCTAGACGCTCCATTGATGTTTGTTGTGCGCTGTTTGCGTTGTTTAGGTAACGTTGTGCTGTCATCGCTGAAACGTTGGTATTTACATTCACTGCCATGGTGACTTCTCCAATTGATTTTCCGGTATAGCGGTTTCCGACGTCTCGGAAAACCAAGTAGTTATCTCTAAGTTACTATTAATAACGGCGTGAATGCTGAAACCTTTAGGAAAAAAACAACAAAATTAAAGAAATAGCGATAAAGAAGAAGAAAGCGTGACTGGCCGTAAAATTATCAAAAAAAGATGAGAAAAGCGCTAAAGTTGTCGAGATGTCAGTCGAGCGAGAAGTTGTATTTTTATTAACCAAAGGGCTTTAGTTAAGCTGAACTACCTTTATAAGATTTGAGGTAATTTATTAACCGAGCAAGGTTAAAGCAAGATTCGGCGCTTGCTTTGCTTGAGCCAGTATTGTGGTGCTCACTTGCTGCAATATTTGCTGCTTGAGCATTTGAGTGGTCTCTTTGGCGTAATCGGTATCTTTGATTCGGCTGTTGGATGTCGCCAAGTTCTCATGAACATTTTCGAGATTATTAATCGCATGATCAAAGCGGTTTTGCATCGCGCCTAACTCAGAACGATGACTATCCACGTACTTCATCGCCGTATCTAAAATAGAAACTGCACGCTGCGCGCCACCTACATCAGTGACATTGATGTCATCGACTGATTCGTAATAACCCGCCGACATCGAAAGCTCACTGGCTAACGAACCTGAGAAAGAGATCGTGCCTGCAGTGTCTTCGCCAGACATATAGATCTGAAGCTGCCCTTCATCATTGACGGAAGCAGAGACTTGATCCGTTTGACCATTAATATAGGTCGCCAACTCTTCAATATCATCACCTGCTTTAGCATTAATGGTGAGCTCTTGTGGCTGACCAGAACGGTCGGTAAACGACATCGTCATATCATTCTGGTTGGATTTGACTGCCCACGAGTCACTTGCCATGCCATTGGCGACATAGCTAAAACCACCCATATTGATGTCATCGGTGCGCATGTTTTTCAAACCTATCTGCACCGCTTCACCAGAACTGCCACCGATTTGAAATGAAGAACTACCAAAGCTACCGTTAAGGAGTTTTTTACCGCCAAATGAGGTGGTTTCAGCAATTCGATTCAACTCATCATTTAGAGCTGTCACTTCTTCTTGAATCGCCGTTCTTTCCAACTGGCTATTCGAGCCATTGCTCGCTTGCAGCGACAAATCTCGCATGCGCTGCATGATATTGGTGGTTTCATTCATCGCTCCTTCTGCTGTCTGCATAATGGAGATACCGTCGTTAGCATTTCGAACCGCAACATCAATGCCACTCATCTGTGCTTCTAATCGATTTGAAATTTGTAAGCCAGCCGCATCGTCTTTTGCACTATTAATACGGCTCCCTGAAGCTAAGCGCTCCAAAGATTGATTCAGCATGTTATTAGCATTAGAGAGGTTTCTCTGAGCCACTAGCGCTGAGACATTTGTATTAACAGTTATAGCCATAGACCTTCACTTACAAAAAGATGAATAAAACTCACGATTGCTCTTATATCGACCAGTTCATCTAAAGCTTTAATAAAAAAAGGAGCCCTGAGGCTCCCGTTCTTTACTGCATACAAGGTGATTTACTTAATCGTTAATGCACTCAACATGTCAGTCGAAGGCGCAAAGTAGTAAGCGCCTGTCACTGCTTTAGTAAAGCGAAGCAGTTGGTCTGTTTTACCATCTGTTACGCCGTACATGCTCTCTAACATCGCATCGAAGTTATGACGAACGTTACAGTAAGCAATGAACAGTAAGCCGTGATCGCCCGTAGCGGTACCGTAAGGTAGGCTGTGACGAACAATCTTAAGACCCTTTCCTTCTTCTTTGATATCCACGCGACCAACGTGAGACGCCGCTGGAACATCATCTAGCTCGATAGAGTCAGGTTTAGTGCGGCCAACCACTTTCTCTTGTGCTGAGACATTCAATCGATTCCAAGCTGGAAGGTTGTGCACAAAACGCTGCACCATCACATAACTACCACCCGCGAATTCACCTTCAGGAACAATCGCTACTTCAGCGCGCTGTGCGTCTTTCGGGTTTTCAGTGCCATCAACGAAATCAGTCATGTCACGAGAATCTAGGAAGCGGTAACCGTATGTTTCATCAACTACTTCAACGTCCACAGCTACTTCAGATAGCAATTTACGTAAGATAAAGAAGTGCAGATCGTGTCTATTTGAATGACAGTGAATCAGAACATCAGACAATGTGCTCGGTGCAGTGACATCACCTTCTCCAAGCGCAGGAAAATCAATCAAATCAGAAGGAGCAGCTTGCTCGAACTTATCCCAAAAAGCTTTTGAAAACGCAACTGACGCCGTTAAGTTCGCATCTGGTTGAGTTTGGTTTAGTTCGTCGATTAAACTCGGTAGCTTTTGAAGTTCCGCTAATACGCTAGCAGCGTTCTCATTCACTTTTAGTTGAACATAAAGAGCGAAAGGCCCTGCTTCTGGCAAGATAGCACTTTGAATTTTAGGCTGCTCATTTGAGGTGTTAAGCATAGATTAATCCTTTCATTTTTAGCTTCTAAGTATAATTGTGAATGGGGCAAATGTTTTGATGAAAATCAGTCTTCGTGCTCAACCACTTTAAAGCAATCCCTGGCGGCATGGCTATTGGTTAGATAAAGCGCTAACCATAGGAGCAACAATAGGGTGATAGCATTAGACCAACGGAACCATCCGTTATCTAAATAGATTAAATAAAGTGTATGGGTTCCTTGTGCCAAGATAGCCATCATGGAGACCCAACGTCCCCATGAAACCACTTTATTAAGGCGCTTTCTATCTGGTGATCTGAGTCCAAACAACCACATGAGTAACAAGCTCGGAATACTCAATGCAATCCCAACATAAAACATTTGATGATCTGGATAGATGATTTCGAGGATATCAGTGCCCGACTCTCGGCTTGCACCTGCAACAATGAAAACGACCAAAGCTTTCGCCAGAAATAGCCAACCTAACCATAATAGGATTGGGGCTTTTAAAAAGCCGTGCTTGTCGTATTGTTCTATGGAGTACCGCACAAATCTCACTTTCACTTATTTTCAAACCAACACTTTAACGCAAATCATTCATACTTAACTAGGTTTGCGTTATCTTATTAGTTAATCCGTTTTAATTATCGAACTCAGTATGAAAAAGAAAACTAATACACCATCTGTTGAATCTCAACAAGAAGCACTGAAGATAGCCAAAGCGACGCAAAAGCCAGCTCAAACCAAAGAACAAACCAAGTTGATTGCTCAAGGTATCGAGAAAGGCATCGCACTCTATAAAAAGCAGCAGAAAGAACGTGGCCGCCAAGCCGATAAAGCTAAAAAGCGCGTACAGAAAGAGAAGCAGACTCTGCAAGCGAACCAAGACCAAGAACAGAATGTCGACTCGAATAAAGAAACAACATCAAATTACGCCAGTAAATTGCCGTGGTTATTATTGTTCGCAAGCTGGATAGGCTTCGCGATTTATTTGATGAAATAACAGGATAAGCGTATGAAAAAGGAATTAATCGCTTTGGCTATGAGTAGCGTGCTACTTGGTTGCACGACACCGACATCAATGCCTCATAGCGAAGCTGACAACGTGCAAATGGATTTCCACGGCCTTATCAATATTGCGCAGTGCGAGTATAAAGGGGAAGTCACTGGCAGCGAGGGCCATTGGTATAGTTACCTGTTTTACCCAAACGACACCTTGATTCAGGGCGCCATGAATGAGCTCAAGTCAAATACGATTGAGCTAGGTGCAGATACCGTGATATTTACACTCCCCCAAGACTTTTCCACTTCCGTGACTATGTTGGGTACTGCCTATCTGTGTAATTAGGGAGAAACATAATTAGGTAGCTCGGAGCTCAAATGAGCAAGATGCTACCACTTCGATTTCTACTTCTACTTCTACTGCAAAAAAGAAAGCCAGCTTTCGCTGGCTTATGCACTAAATCCAAGGCTTGTTGCTATATCGCCTTTACGTTGGATAACCCATTGACTGTCAAATGGACCCCAGTCGGATAATTGGTAATAGCCATCATTATGACGTCGCCCATCTTGAACAAACATAAGTTCGATACCGATCCCCGGTAACGCCTTGAGTACATCTTGAATAGTACGACGAGGCCAACCCGTTTTTTCGATGAGTTTAGGCACATTTGGCCTATCAAGGCTTTCCACTAACAATGCTAAATATAGCCGCCTTGCAAAAACAGGACTCAACTCCATTGACACCTCCTATATATGTGCAACTCAATTATTTCTTTTTTCGCTGACAACATGTTGAGGTTGATCAATAAGTCTCCAATAGTGACATTTTCTTACTGTTTTTTTTCACTCTATGAAATATTCCTCACTCTATTTTGTCTGAATTGCAGCTTCCTGATAGGATTCAACTCATAACAACGAAATAAAATCACCCAAAGGAAGAACAATGACTATCACTATGTTTGGCATTCCGAACTGCGACACCATTAAAAAAGCAAAGAAATGGCTCGAAGCTGAAGGGATCAAGTTCGAATTTCACGATTATCGCAAACAAGGCATCACTGAAAAGTTGGTTACGACCTTCTGTTCAGAACTTGGCTGGGAACTTGTATTGAACAAACGTGGTACGACTTATCGCCAACTTTCACAAGAACAGAAAGATACATTAACGGAAGACAAAGCCGTAACTCTGCTTGTTGAGCAACCAGCAATGATTAAGCGACCGATACTAAAAGTAGACGGCAAGCTTCATATCGGATTTAAAGCCGACCAATACGCCGCTATTTTTGCTTAGAGCGTATTATTTACATAAACAGACAACTGGACGTTGTTCTCGGAATCAGCGTCCTAAAAATTAATGACTAGACGTTTTATTTAAACAAGGAATTCAAGGATGACAGATAGCCCAACTTTGGCTCTGGCAAAAGACCTCATTAGCCGCCAATCAGTAACCCCTGAAGATGCAGGCTGCCAAGATTTAATGATTGAACGCTTAAAAGCACTCGGATTCGAAATCGAAGTGATGGTATTTGAAGATACGACGAACTTTTGGGCTCGCCGTGGTACAGAGGCGCCTCTATTTGCCTTTGCTGGCCACACTGATGTTGTACCTGCAGGCCCAATTGAGCAATGGAACACTAAACCATTCGAACCGACTATCGTAGATGGTTTCCTGCACGGTCGCGGCGCGGCAGACATGAAAGGTTCTTTGGCTTCAATGATTGTTGCTGTCGAGCAGTTCATTGCTAAACACCCGGACCACAGCGGCTCAATCGGTTTCCTTATCACGTCAGATGAAGAAGGTCCTTTCATCAACGGTACGGTACGTGTTGTTGAAGCACTGATGGCTCGTGGCGAGAACATCGACATGTGTATTGTGGGTGAACCATCAAGTACTGAGTACGTCGGTGATGTCGTGAAAAACGGCCGTCGTGGTTCTATCACTGGTGACCTAACAGTTAAAGGCACACAAGGTCATGTTGCTTACCCTCACCTAGCGAACAACCCGGTACACAGCTCTCTGCTTGCGATCAATGAACTGGCTACTACCGAGTGGGATAAAGGTAATGACTACTTCCCACCAACAAGCTTCCAGATCCCAAATGTAAGTGCGGGCACAGGCGCATCAAACGTGATTCCTGGTGAGTTTAATGTTCAGTTTAACCTTCGTTTTAGCACAGAGTTAAACAACGACATCATCGTTGAGAGAATCACAAATACACTCGACAAATACGATTTCGAATACGATTTGAAATGGACATTCAATGGCGACCCGTTCTTAACAGACGCAGGCTCACTGCTTGATGCTATTGTTGATGCCGTTGGCCACGTTAATGACGTAAAACCAGCACTACTGACTACAGGTGGTACATCTGACGGGCGCTTTATTGCGCGCATGAAAGGGCAAGTCGTAGAGCTAGGTCCGGTTAATGCCACCATTCACAAGGTTAACGAATGCGTGAAAGTGGCTGACTTAGAGAAGCTAACCGACATGTATGAGAGAACATTAGTGAACCTGTTCGCTAAATAGTTCTTTCATCAGCGATTGATAGCTTCTAATTATTGAGAGACGCGTTATGACACCAGAGCAGCTTACCGGGCAATCAGATTCTCATCTGGAACCTAACCTGATTGGCACCAAGACATTCTTGGTTCACAGTAATGTCAAAGATGACCTAAACAGTTTGATTGAAGCTGCTCAACTCGCTGGCTTTAAAATGGAGATTGCCAGTGGCTTTCGCGACTATGAAAGGCAATCTCTGATTTGGAACCGTAAGTTTTCTGGTGAAGCACCAATATTAGACTCAGAAAGCCAACCACTTGATGCTTCAAGACTCAGTGAACAGCAAAAGTTGTCAGCGATACTGAGGTGGTCTGCACTGCCTGGGGCGAGTCGTCACCATTGGGGTTGTGACTTTGATGTCTTTGCTCGTAATCACTTGCCTGAAGGCACACAGCTGCAACTGGAACCATGGGAATACCTTACTGGCCACCAGCAAGCATTTTACCAATGGCTTTATGCCAATGCATCTCAATTTGGGTTCTTCTTTCCGTACAGTCAAGACCTCGGCGGTGTGGCGATAGAACCTTGGCATATCAGCCATCGAAAAGTATCGGAGTTGTGTTTATCACAGTTATCTCCCTCTTTACTTGGCAAGCAACTCCAATCTAAGCCAATATTAGGGTATGAGATTATTATGGAGCAGCTAGACGAGATCTATGCGCGCTTCGTGGCGAATATCAGTCATTAGGAGCGCTTATGTTGGAGTGGCTTACAAACCCTTGGGTTATCATCATCATCGTGGTTAGCGTTGTGGTGGGTAATATTGCTGCGCTCAAACAGACCGCCAATATGGATCTGACTGGTCGTAACAAAACAGAGAAAGACTTAGACAAGCTCAATCAATTGGATAAACAGAACCAAGAGAAAGCTCAAAAAGATGAGTCTACGGACAACAAAGACGCTTAATTTTGTAGCTCTAAGGAGCCAATCTAATTTGCTAATAATCCGCTGACGACTAATCAACGAATACAAAAAAGAGGACACAATGTGTCCTCTTTTTTATTGGCTTTAGCTAACCACAGGGCTGATATGACTAACTCTGTGGTTTTTCAGCTATGCTCATCAGTTTACTTACTCTGCATCAGCTTCTTTGTCATCTTTGGTTTGGTCAGCAACATGTGCTAATACCGGTACCATAGACTTAAGTAACGCTTCTTCTACTGGTTTACCTGATGCATCCGTTACGTTAATTGACGTACGGTTACCAAGATCACCAAACAAGAAGGTGTAAGTGCCTGGAGCCAAATCAATGGGTTGTAGGCCAATTGTTTCCCAGAATTCATCATCTGGTGCAGCATACTTAGCTTTTACAGTACCTTGAGACTGGTTACGCTCTTCAAGCTCAAAGCCCATCGTCGGTAGCAAGGTAGGCAAACGCTGCCACAATACATTGTATGGAGTACGAGCAATGATCACAGGGAAGCCACTGCGGTCAGCACCCATTGAGATTGGAATGCGTTTAACCAACTCTTGTGCTTTCAACGCCGCTTCAGCACGAAGGTTCTCATCGTACTTAGCCATCACGAGGTTCGTTAAGAACGCGTTGTAACGCTCCTTATTGGTTGCCGATACCGGCTTCTCTTCAGAGCCTTCACGCCAATCGATAAGGTTGATCTTGAAGCCATGGCGGTTGTTCGCTTGGAAACGAGAGATAGAGTAGCGACTGCCGATCTCTACTTCTTCATCTTCAGAAACCCAAGTAACCCAATCGGTCTCAATATCGTTTTCTGACTGTTCACGAATACCAATGCCACGTTGTGCCAGCATATCTACAGCCGTTTGCCACACGCGGTCTGCTTCTTCAGCACGAAGAAGCCATAGTGTCACTTCACCATTCTGACGTTCAGCTCGAGCACCAGGGATCAGCTCAAGAACCTGTTGCGGCGGACGAATATCCACTTCACGGCCTGTACCACCACTGAACTCACCGCTTGGGATGTCAAAATTTGGATAGAACTGAGGTTGAGCATCTTCAGGCAGCTGCCATTGTGAAAACTCAGGTGTTTCTAAGTATTCGAAATCATCTTTGGCTTGGCGACGTTGAGTCGGGCTGCCAGAACATGCTGTAAGAACGAAAACAGCCAGTGATCCAATCACTAGCTGGTGAGAATACTTCATTTATACTCCTAAATGCCGAAGGTTCGCTTCGGCATCACTTCATACGTTTTTAGTAAATGCACGCTTCAGTCATTGCTTGAGCAACAACGGGTTGAGCTGACTTTGACAATTCAGTCAACGGTAGACGTAAGCCACCTTCAGCAATCAGACCCATTTTATGAACCGCCCATTTTACGGGAATAGGGTTGGACTCAACGAACAAATTCTTATGTAGAGGCATCAAACGCTCATTGATCGCTTCTGCTTCTTCAAACTTGCCTTCTTTCGCTAACTTGAACATGGTTGCCATATCAGCGGCTGCAACATTGTTTGTTACAGAGATCACGCCATCGCCACCACGCTTAACAAATTCTAGACCTGTTAAGTCATCACCACTTAGTAAGATAAAATCTTCGCCACAAAGTTCACGGTGAATTGCAATTCTGTCGAGATCACCCGTCGCATCTTTAAGTGCAACGATGTTTTCGATCTCAGCAAGGCGAGCAACCGTTTCAGGTAACAAGTCTACCGCAGTACGACCCGGTACATTGTATAGGATTTGTGGAACGTCACTGACTTCAGCAATCGCTTTGTAGTGTTGGTACAAACCTTCTTGAGTCGGTTTGTTGTAGTAAGGCGTTACGCTCAGGCAACCAGCAATACCAGAACCATTCAGCAAACGGCTGAATAGAACAGATTCGTGAGTTGCATTTGCACCTGTACCAGCGATAACGGGAATACGACCATCAGCAAATTCAACGATCTTATTGACGACTTTGACATGCTCTTCAATAGTGAGTGTTGAAGACTCACCTGTTGTGCCAACCGCAACCAGACCATCACTACCTGCAGCAACATGGTGCTCAACTAACTTTTTAAGGCTGTCGAAATCCACTTCACCATCTGTATTAAATGGCGTAACTAGCGCAACGATACTTCCTGAAAACATGTCTATCTCCCTTAATTTATTCTTTTTGCATGTTACTGTAAGCCAATCAATAAACACAAGACATTAAAGTGGCTTACCGGCAACATCTGCATTAAATATTGTCGTATGTTTGAGGTAAAACGACTTCTAACGGCGTTCTACCGAGAATTTGGGTAACCTGCGCTCAATCTAGCGGATAGCACAGCACTGGATGTCAGTAACAAGTAAGCTGTGCTCTCACCGCTCAATCTCATTTTTTAACGCTCTCAATATTCTTATCATTGGTTGCATGTTAGAAGCAAGGTACCTCATAAAAAGCCCCGTACGCACGCTTATTCCACAAGCTAACTGTGCTAACATGCATGAATCAATGGAATATAAAGAGACGTGATTTTATGACTCAACATCTAGTAATCACAGCTGTGGGCACAGATCGCCCAGGTGTATGCAACCAAGTGGTTCATTTAGTCACCCAATCAGGCTGTAACATTATTGATAGCCGTATCGCTCTATTTGGCGAAGAATTTACGCTTATCATGCTGCTGTCTGGAAAGGCAAACAACATCACCCGCGTTGAAACCACCCTGCCCTTGCTTGGACAAGAGCACGACTTGATTACGATTATGAAGCGAACCTCAACTCATGATGTTATTGAGAACTCTTACACCGTAGAGGTGTTCGTTGAGTCAGACGATAAAATCGGCCTTACCGAGCAGTTTACCCAGTTCTTCGCAGACCGAAACATCGGCCTCGATTCGTTAAGTGCGCGAACCATCAATAAATCTAAAGTTCAGCTCGATAACGACCAATTCCATATCTCTATTACCGCTTCTGTGCAATCAGAATGTAATTTGATGCAGCTACAAGAAGAATTTGACGCGCTGTGTCAGAGCCTATCCGTACAAGGCTCGCTCAACTTTATCAAAAACAGTTTTTAAAAAGGAAATATCATGAATACGCTAACGGCTGGTGTTCCAGCACCTGCTTTTTCTCTTCCTGATCAAGATGGCAATATCGTATCTCTTGGTGACTTCAAAGGTAAAAAAGTCCTGTTCTATTTTTACCCAAAAGCAATGACTCCAGGTTGTATTGTGCAAGCTGAAGGCCTGCGTGATATCAAAGCACAACTTGATGACCTAAATGTGGTTGTTCTAGGTGTGAGTGTTGATCCAGTAAAACGCCTACCAAATTTCGTCGAGAAGAAATCTCTAAACTTCACACTGCTATCTGATGAAGACCACAGCGTTGCTGAACAGTTTGGCGTTTGGGGCGAGAAGAAATTCATGGGTAAAGTGTACGACGGTCTGCACC
The DNA here is from genome assembly GCF_057786005.1 of Vibrio sp. QJM3NY_26. Lineage (NCBI taxonomy): Bacteria > Pseudomonadati > Pseudomonadota > Gammaproteobacteria > Vibrionales > Vibrionaceae > Vibrio > Vibrio sp. QJM3NY_26. The sequence goes on from NZ_CM173515.1 coordinate 2,596,934, forward strand.
GTATTAGCTTCCTAATTGATGAAGAAGGCCAGATTGAACACGTCTTCAACAAGTTCAAGACTAAAACTCACCACGAAGTGGTTCTAGACTACTTCAATCCAGAAGCTTAATGTTGTTTCTAGTGAATTAATGACCTAATTTCATACCTAGATGATCTAAGTTAACAATTGACTAAGCCAAATACAAAAAGGCCGAATATCATGGATATTCGGCCTTTTTAATACTTACTCAACTGTATTGTTCTTCAATTACGATTGATGCTCAGGGTCATCGTCGAGAGCATGACTCGGTAAAGCATTCCAAACCGCTTTTACCAGCGTAGCAAGCGGGATAGCGAAGAACACGCCCCAGAATCCCCACAATCCGCCAAACACTAATACCGCTACAATAATCGCTACTGGGTGTAGGTTCACGGCTTCAGAGAACAGAACAGGAACGAGCACGTTGCCATCTAGTGCTTGGATAATACCGTAAGCAAGAAGCAGCCAGTAAAATTGAGGCTCTAATCCCCACTGGAACAGGCCAACAATCGCAACTGGAACGGTCACAGCTGCCGCACCGATATAAGGAATCAGTACCGAGAAGCCGACCGCGACAGCCAACAGAGCTGAATAACGCAAATCTAGAATCGCAAAGGTCACATAGCTGACACCACCGACGATCAAGATCTCAAGCACCTTGCCGCGAATGTAGTTCGAGATTTGTTGGTTCATCTCAACCCAAACCTTGGTCGCTAGACGACGATTTTTCGGTAGCACGCCACTCGCCATGCTAATCATCTCTTCTTTATCTTTTAGTAAGAAGAAGATAAGCAGCGGCACAAGAATCAAGTAAACCGCAAGCGTAGCCAAGCTCACAAGAGAAGCTAAAGAACCTTTAACAACACTTTCACCAAAGCCCAATGCTTTATTTTTCGCGTTAGACACAATCGATTCAACGATCTGCAAGTTTGCTAACTCAGGATAGCGCTCAGGAATCGTCGCGATGAACTTCTGTAAGCCGCCATACATGCTTGGAATATCATTGATGAGATTACCCACTTGCTCCCAAATGGTCGGTACCAAACCAAATATCGCCAATAGCATCACGCTAAAGAACATTAAGATCACCAACATCACTGAAGGGGTTCTTGGAACACCGAGTCTTTGAAGTTGGGTAACCGGCCACTCAAGTAAGTAAGCCAACACAATAGCCACCAACAATGGCGCGATGAGATGACCAAAGAAGTAGATCGTAATAAAGCCGAATAGAATGATGGCAACCAAACTGACAGCATGGGGATCAGAGAAACGTCGTTTATACCAACGATTGACCATTTCAAGCATCTGACTGCAATTCCTTTTTAGTGACGAGGATATGATGGTAATTAGAGCAAACCTCAGCGATGACGTCATAGGCTTGCTTAGACAAAAAAGTAACAATATCTTTCATCGAGCTGTTATCAGAGACATAAATTGACAATGACTGTCCTACTTCTAACTTTACACTGTGACGCTTGGCTAATAATAAAGCCATTGGACATCGCTCTTGGCGTAAATCTAGAATATTAGGTGTCATTCTTGGGCTCGATGCTTATTATAAGGGTCGTATTGTAATCTGTTTTTGAAAACGCGCCATCATTCATTCATCTTCCTTAATGATAGCGCACGCACTTAGTAAAGGTTAAATCAGATAAAGAACCAATTTGCATTGCTCTTGTCTTACTGTCAGAAGAAACGGAGTATTACTGACTAATATGTTTAAACGCGCTCGTTCAATTGCTTGCTTATGCATCGCAGCCACATTAAGCACCCCAACTTTGGCGAATACCAATGGTTTGGAGCTACCGGATATCGGCACCGCTGCTGGCGGCACCCTCACTATCGACCAAGAACTTATCTATGGTGATGCCTACATGCGCATCATCAGAAGCAGCCAGCCCATCGTCAACGACCCTGTTCTAAACCAATATATCGATACACTCGGCCATCGCCTTGTCGCGAACGCGAATGATGTAAAGACCCCTTTTCAGTTCTTTATGATCCGTGACCGCAACATCAACGCCTTTGCATTCTTTGGTGGTTATGTTGCTTTGCACTCAGGTCTGTTCCTGCATGCACAATCTGAAAGTGAGTTGGCTTCAGTATTGGCGCACGAAATCGCGCACGTTACCCAACGTCACTTAGCGCGTAGTATGGAAGATCAAGCTCGTCGTTCTCCAGCAACCATCGCAGCGCTAGCAGCCTCTGTATTATTGGCCATTGCAGCACCTGAAGCAGGTATCGCAGCTCTAACTGCCACAACCGCTGGTAACATGCAGAGCCAGATCAACTACACCCGTAGTAATGAAAAAGAAGCTGACCGCTTTGGTATCAATACACTGGCGAAAGCAGGGTTCGATGTGAATGCGATGCCGCGTTTCTTCGGTCGGTTGGCTGATGAATACCGCTATGCAAGCACACCACCCCCAATGCTGCTGACTCACCCATTACCAGAAGATCGAATCACCGATTCTCGCGCTCGCGCTCGCAGCTATCCGCCACTTAAACTGGCTCCATCACTGGATTACCATCTAGCAAGAGCTCGCATTGTCGCGCGCTATGCGGGCATTAATAATGATGCCGCTCTAGATTGGTTTGAACGTAAGCTGAAGAAAGCACCAAAAGCCTTGGTTCCATCATTAGAGTATGGCCAAGCATTGGTTTACTTAGATTCTAAAAAATTAGACAAAGCTGAGCCGATTCTGACCAAGCTCATCAACAGCGACCCAACCAACCTGTTTTATCTAGATGCCATTTCGGATCTACACATTGAACAGAAAAAGCCTGAGATTGCGATTAAAGAACTCGAATCAGCACTGGTTCGCCAACCAAACAACCCGGTTCTAACCATTAACTACGCCAATGCGCTGATTGAAAATGAAGACCTACAGGAAGCCGTTCGCGTGTTGCAACGTTACACACACGATAACCCGAACGACACCAACGGCTGGCACCTACTTTCAAAAGTAAATACAAGCCTGGGTAATAGCGACGAAGAACTGGCTGCTCGTGCAGAGATCTTGGCACTGCAAGCCAACTGGAACAAAGCGATTCAGTACTATACGCAGGCTAGCCAAATCGCAGAGCTCGGCAGCCTAAAACAAGCACGTTACGACGCCCGAATTGATCAACTAATGATTCAGCGTGAACGCTTCTTGTCGTTACAGTAAGTGTATTTATTGGCAGCGGTTCGTTGTCAGAAAAAAAGAAAGCTCAACGTTACATAATAAAGAAGCTACTCAGGTGGTTTCAACTGAACAACTAAATCAAAAATAATAATGAGGAAGAACCATGTCTGTCGTGATTTATCATAACCCACGTTGCTCAAAGAGCCGTCAAACTCTCGAACTGCTTGAAGCGAACGGCGTACAGCCAGAGGTTATCAAATACCTAGACACACCTTTAACCATCGAGCAACTTAAAGTGCTTTTCACGCAGCTTGGTTTTGACAGTGTTCGCGAAATGATGCGCACCAAAGAAGCGGATTACAAAGAGGCTAATCTTGGCGATGCATCGGTTACCGATGAAGATCTATTCTCAGCAATGGCGACAAATCCAAAACTGTTTGAGCGCCCTGTTGTTGTTGCGAACAACAAAGCAAAGATTGGTCGTCCACCAGAGCAAGTGCTAGAGATTCTGTAAGCCGATATGAGCATCAACATTCTTGTTCTCTACTACAGCCGCCACGGCAACACACGAGCGCTAGCAAGGCAAATTGCACGAGGGGTTGAATCTATCCCTAACTGCGAAGCCATGTTAAGAACCGTGAACGAAGTATACACAGCAGAAGAGCAGCCTGATTCGCGTTATCAGCCAACCGATCCTATCGCGACATTGCAAGAGCTCCGTTCTTGCGATGGTTTAGCACTAGGCAGTCCGGTTTGGTTTGGCAACATGGCTGGACCTATGAAGCACTTTTGGGACAGCACAACATCACTGTGGATAAATGGCGATCTGATCGATAAACCAGCTTGCGTGTTTACCTCTTCTTCATCATTGCATGGCGGGCAAGAGACCACACAACAAAGTATGATGTTGCCACTGCTTCACCATGGCATGTTAGTGGTGGGCATCCCCTACTCAGAACCTGCGCTGCATACCACTCAAACTGGTGGCACACCCTATGGTGCGAGTAGTACCGGAGAGAGCGCTTCATTAAGCAAAGATGAAATTGAGTTGGCGCAAAACCTAGGCAAACGCCTAGCGCGCATCGCAATAAACCAGAAGGGAATTTCTCAATGATGTATATGCCAGAGAAGGCGATGTCTCCCACAACCAAGCTATTCCGCTACCTTGCTCTAGCGGGCAACTTGTCGCTTTTATTCTGGGTGATTGCTTGGCAGATGACACTTTCGCCGCATCCTCATCTAAGTAATGTAACGCTTGCGATCGCTTGGGCTATACCGCTGTTACTCCCATTACCGGGCATTCTAGCAGGTAAACCTTATACGCATGCTTGGGCGAACTTTGTCTTAATGCTCTACTTCCTACACGCATTAACTATTTTGTATGTAGACGGTGGCGAGCGCTTATTAGCAGCTGTAGAACTGCTTCTGACGACTCTAGGCTTCGCGGGCAATATCTTATTTACTCGCTTTAGAGCCAAAGAATTAGGCATCAAACTTAAGCGCCTTTCTGAAGTAGAAAAGACCGAGAAAGCTAAGTTCGAGCAGTAACCTGAATTAGGTTGTCCTGACCTAGTATCAATAGAAAAAAGTGACAACAAACAAAAAGCCCTGCGAGATTTCTCTTGCAGGGCTTTTTTCATGAATTCATTTCAATCGGTCATGTCAGAAGACAATCACTAGCGAACCCATTCGTATACTAGGCTTGGCTTAGCATGTACTGGCGCAACAACTGTTAGCTCTTCCGAGCCAGACGTATTTGTTAGCTCAGCATCCGCTTCAGTTGATAACTCACTAACTTTGATGACTTGAACACTTGGGTCTGCTTCGTTAACCGTCGCTTCTGCGCCATCGTTCAGGGTCGTATCAGTAACAGCTGCTGAATCATCGCCTACAGACATGGCGTTGTCTTGCGTTTCAAATTCAGGGCTCACTTCAGGTTCAATGTAAGATTCTTCAACCTTTGCGACTTGGCGAATGCTTTCCACTTCTTGCTCAAACTCTTGTTGAGTCGACAATAAGTGAATTCGGAAAGTTACTTCGTTATTCTGAATTTTCAGAATATCTAAGCTTGCCACCGAGTTTAAACGCTTAAGTGCATTCTCCAATTGGAAGAAGTCTTGTGCGTTATTCAGGCTAATAAATTGCGTTAAAATCGACTCTGATGATTCACTTGCTACTGTAACCGCACTTTTACCTGCGTAGTAGTTACTGATTTGGTCGACAAGTTTCTTAGAAGTCGTCGCGCTGTTGCCCGATAGCGAACCACTGACTGGCGATTTTGGTGCGCTCGTCAATTGGTTTGGCTTTTGATCGTATAGAGTCCAACGTAGACCTGAAGATTGAGCTTTTATCACAAGAACAGCATCAACCGGGTAACGCTGACTCGCTTTACTGATTGGTGTAACAAAGCTACCCCAAAGATCAGAAGTCGCAATACCCGTAATGTCATCAAAATCACCCACAGGTAGCGTTAGAGGCAAACCGCGCTCTTTTGCGTTGGCTTGTAAACCTGCCGCTAATTGTGAGTTGGAGTGTTCCCACACAATATTCTTGTCGTAGTTCTGTTCTTCCACCAGCCAAACAAGGATGTTTGAACGCGTGTCAGGCCAGTACGGCAACTGTGCTTGCGTCAATAGAGAACGGATTTGAGCACCGTTAAAACGCATACGCAATGTTGATTGGTCATTGCTTTCGCCAAAACTCATTTGAGACATGTACTGCGAACTTTTACGCATCGCCTTTTGAATCGTCTCATTCGAAGCGACATCGGTTTGGCCAGTCGCACGTATCAAAACCTGCTCCATGCCGGTATTTCTTGCCACTTGTTCTGGCTGTTTGTTTTCAGCGTTAATCGCAACTTCAGCACTAAAAATATCTACTTGAGTTAAGGCATAACTCGGAGAGGCTAATAGTCCCATCAACAACAATGCTATATAGCGCATACTGATCCTAATATTCAAATCTTGTGCCTAGATGATAAGCAACTATGGATTGAGGGGCAAGGTCGATAGCGCCCACTGTGTTTAATAACCTTAAAATATCACCTGGCCATGATAAATCGCTCACTTATAAACTGAGTTTTTCAGGCGAGGATGGATATAAAACATAACTAAGATAAATAAATTTGATCTATTTGGTGTGGCAATCGATTGCTAAGTGATAGAATCCCGCGAATTTTATTTTTCACTTTTCATATAACGACCATTTTTAAGGACATAACATGAAAAATGCTCTGCAAGGTGCGCAAATGCTGTTTGTAGCGTTTGGTGCGCTTGTACTCGTGCCGCTACTAACAGGACTTGATCCCAACGTTGCACTCTTTGGCGCGGGTATCGGTACCCTTTTATTCCAACTTATTACACGCCGTTCAGTGCCAATCTTCTTAGCGTCTTCTTTTGCATTCATCGCGCCTATCATGTTTGGTATTCAAACTTGGGGTGTTGGTGCAACCATGGGCGGCCTAATGGCAGCAGGTGTTGTGTATGTCTTAATGGGCGCGTTGATTAAAGTGCGTGGCGTAGCCTTCATCCATAAACTGCTTCCACCCGTGGTGGTTGGCCCTGTGATCATGGTTATCGGCTTAGGTCTTGCGCCTGTTGCAGTAAACATGGCGCTAGGTAAAACCGGCGATGGTGCGGTTCAACTTATCGATGCAGACGCCGCGTTATGGATCTCGTCTATTTCATTGCTAGTGACGATTGTCATCAGTGTTTTCTCGAAAGGCTTCCTTAAATTATTGCCTATCTTTGGTGGCATTGTAGCGGGTTACGTAACGAGCTTGGTATACGGCGTAGTTGATTTTACCCCCGTAGCTCAAGCAGCTTGGTTAGCACTACCAAACTTCACTGCACCAGAATTCAACATCAACGCTATCTTCTTTATGGTGTTTGTGGCAATTGCACCTGCTGTTGAGCACGTGGGCGACATGCTTGCTATCTCGAACGTTACCGGCAAAGACTACCTTAAGAAACCAGGTCTACACCGCACGATCACAGGTGACGGTGTGGCGACGATTGCAGCTTCTATGCTGGGCGCACCACCAAACACAACCTACAGTGAAGTAACAGGTGCAGTAATGCTGACCAAAGCATTCAACCCAGTGATCATGACTTGGGCTGCGGTAACAGCAATTGTTCTTGCATTGGTCGGTAAGCTAGGCGCGCTACTTCAAACGATTCCTGTTCCTGTGATGGGCGGCATCATGATTCTACTGTTTGGTTCAATCGCGACGGTAGGCTTGAATACTCTAATTCAGAATAAAGTAGACCTACATAAATCACGCAACCTTGTGATTGTGGGTATTACGTTAGTCTTCGGTATTGGCGGCATGGCATTTGGCATCGGTGACTTTAGCCTACAGGGCGTAAGCTTATGTGGCATTGTGGCAATCCTACTTAACCTAGTCCTTCCAGAAGAATTAGGCGACAACACCGTAGTAGACAAAGCTCAAATCGATTAATTTATTGGTAAGGCTGGATTCAAAAAAATCACAACCTAACAAAATCAAAAAAGGGAGAGCATCGAATGCTCTCCCTTTTATTTATACGGCTAATTAAGCAGGTTCAGTTAAATTTAAAACTCTTTGAATTAATTTAAACCGAAACTGAATTACTTAGTACCGAAGATCTTATCACCAGCATCGCCAAGACCAGGAACAATGTAGCCCTTGTCGTTTAGCTTCTCATCGATTGCAGCCGTGTACAGCTCAACATCTGGGTGCGCTTTTTCTAGAGCAGCGATACCTTCAGGAGCAGCAACAAGCACAAGAATCTTAAAGTGCTTACAACCTTTCTCTTTCATAAGGTCGATAGTTGCGATCATAGAACCACCCGTCGCAAGCATTGGATCTACCACTAGAGCAATACGCTCGTCGATGTTAGATGCAAGCTTGTTGAAGTATGGTACTGGCTCAAGCGTTTCTTCGTCACGGTAGATACCCACAACGCTGATACGTGCACTTGGGATGTGCTCAAGAACGCCGTCCATCATGCCTAGACCAGCACGTAGGATTGGCACTACAGTTACTTTTTTACCTTTAATTTGGTCAACTTCTACTGGACCGTTCCAACCGTTAATCGTCACACGCTCAGTTTCAAAATCTGATGTCGCTTCGTATGTTAGAAGGCTACCCACTTCTGTCGCTAGCTCACGAAAACGCTTAGTGCTAATGTCACCTTCACGCATCAGGCCAATTTTATGTTTTACTAGCGGGTGTTTCACTTCAACAACTTTCATTTCCAACTCCGGCAATATTTAAACAAACCTGTAGATTATACACGAACTGTGGGGTTATTTCAGAATCTTTATTCTAATAAAAAAAACCGCGCAAACGTTTGCTCTTGGTAATCAAGCCCTGTTAGAATAGCGCCGTTTTCACATCCAACTTAAGTTCGAGGACTATCCCGTGAGTGGTAATACTTCTTCTCTAAGCTACAAAGACGCTGGTGTTGATATCGACGCAGGTAATGCACTAGTAGACCGTATCAAAGGTGCTGTTAAACGCACTCGTCGCCCTGAAGTAATGGGCGGTATTGGTGGCTTTGGCGCCCTATGTGAACTTCCAACGAAATACAAAGAGCCAGTACTTGTTTCAGGTACTGATGGTGTTGGTACTAAACTTCGCCTTGCTTTGGATATGAAAAAACACGACACCATTGGTATCGACCTAGTGGCAATGTGTGTGAACGATCTAATCGTTCAAGGTGGTGAGCCGCTATTCTTCCTAGACTACTACGCAACAGGTAAGCTAGATGTAGATACAGCAGCAGACGTTGTTTCAGGTATTGCTGAAGGTTGTGTTCAAGCAGGTTGTGCACTAATCGGTGGCGAAACAGCTGAAATGCCAGGCATGTACGAAGGCGACGACTACGACGTTGCTGGCTTCTGTGTTGGTGTTGTAGAAAAGGCTGACATCATTGATGGCACTAAAGTAGCAGCAGGCGACGCACTTATCGCTGTTGGCTCAAGTGGTCCACACTCAAACGGTTACTCTTTGATTCGTAAAGTTCTAGAAGTTTCTGGTGCTGATAAGAATGAAGAACTAGAAGGTCGCACTATCGGTGAGCACCTACTAGAACCTACTAAGATTTACATCAAATCGGCACTTAAGATGATCGCAGAGCATGACATTCATGCTATTTCGCACATCACTGGTGGTGGTTTCTGGGAGAACATCCCACGCGTACTTCCTGAAGGCACTAAAGCAGTGATTGATGGAAAAAGCTGGGAATGGCCTGCTATTTTCAGCTGGCTACAAGAGAAAGGAAACGTGGAGACATTTGAAATGTACCGCACTTTCAACTGTGGCGTAGGCCTAATTGTTGCTCTACCTAAAGAACAAGCAGACGCTGCTGTTGAACTACTGAAAGCTGAAGGCGAAAACGCTTGGGTTATCGGTGAGATCGCAAACGCTGAAGCTGGCGAAGAGCAAGTTGAAATTAAATAAGTGATACGTTCACTTACTTAGTTAATAAATGAGGACCTATTGGTCCTCATTTTGCTATTTGGCCCGCAGAAAACCTTAGTTTATGTAGGTAAATTGTAAATACTTTAGTTAACCAATCGCATGACCCACTCTATGAAGAACAGCCATTCTATGAATAACAGTCACTCTAAGAAAAACATCGTCGTTTTAGTCTCAGGAAGCGGAAGCAACTTACAAGCTATTTTGGATGCCTGTGACAGCCACACGATTGACGCCTCTGTTAAGGCAGTTTTCTCAAATAAAGCGGATGCTTTTGGTCTAGAGCGCGCAAAATCAGCAGGTGTTGACGCTCACTCGGTGAATCCAAAAGAATTTAACTCGCGTGAAGAGTTTGATCATGAATTGATGGTTCAGATCGATGCTTACCAACCCGACCTGATTGTACTCGCTGGCTACATGCGCATTCTGAGTTCAGATTTTGTCCGCCATTACGCGGGGAAAATGATCAATATCCACCCTTCTCTATTACCTAAGTATCCTGGGCTCCACACCCACCAGCGTGCTATTGATGCAAAAGACAAAGAGCATGGCACCAGCGTCCACTTTGTTACCGAAGAGCTCGATGGTGGCCCTGTAATCTTACAAGCTAAGGTGCCAGTATTTGAAGGGGATGATGCCGACATATTAGCAAGCCGAGTGCTCACCCAAGAACACTGCATTTACCCTATGGTCTGTAAATGGTTTGCCGAAGATCGTTTATCGATGGTAAACGGGCAAGCTGTCTTAGACGGTAAAATATTAGGCAAACACGGTTACGCAGAAGAGTAATTCGTATAGCTGTTCTCGCAAAGTAAATCATTAAAGAGCAAGCCCTTAAAAATCAGAAAATAAAAAGGCCGCTTATTGACTTATTGGTTCAGTAAGCGGCCTTTCTTATGTTCGGATCAAAAATGATACTATTCGGAACGTTTAGCTCAATGGCTCAGTTGGTGCTTGGCTTGCAACCTTTTTAGGTGCATAAGCAACATCTTCCAAGGCTTTATGGTTATTGCCGATCAGCTCACCAAAATGAAACAACGCGTATTCGCCCGGCTTCATTCTAAACCACTCTTCATTGCATGTTAGAGGCTGAGTTGCTACCACCGTGACCACATCATTCGGCGTGGTCTCTTCTTGGAAGTTTATCTCAACATCTTCATCAATCAGGCTCGCATTGCCAAAAGGCGCGCGTCTTGTTATCCAGTACAAATGATTGGTACAGTAGGTCATCACGTACTCACCATCACTGAGTAACATGTTGAAGACGCCTTTCTCTCTTAGCTGATCACAACACTCAGCGACAAAGCGAAACATACCTTCCATGTCTTGAGGAGGCTCAGGAAAACGATCTTCTAATTGTTTCACTAACCAACAGAAAGAAAGTTCACTGTCCGTCTCACCGACAGGCCTGAAACGACCACTAACCAGATCATCGTAATCCGTTAATTGGCCATTATGAGCGAAGGTCCAGTATCGTCCCCAAAGCTCACGAGTAAAAGGGTGAGTGTTTTCTAGATTAACGCCACCACGATTAGCTTGACGGATATGACTGACAACAGCTTGACTTTTAATTGGGTAGTTTTGAACCAACTCAGCGATCTTGGATTCACAACTAGGGTTAGGATCTTTAAAAGTACGGAAACCCTTTCCTTCATAGAAAGTAATACCCCAGCCATCGCGGTGCGGGCCGGTATTGCCTCCACGCTGCATAAGACCAGTAAAGCTAAAACAAATATCAGTTGGCACATTCGCGCTCATACCGAGCAATTCACACATGGTTTAATCTACTCCCTATCAAAACCAATGGAGCCTAAGTTGGCCCCAAATGTCTTTAAAACTATTATTCCATTTCTTTTTCAACAAGCTGAATCACAATGTGGATGATCTTAATGTGAATCTCTTGGATGCGGTCAGCGTAACCAAAATGTGGAACTCGAATTTCGATATCGGCACAACCTGCCATTTTACCGCCATCTTTACCGGTTAGCGCAATGGTTTTCATGCCTTTAGCTTGAGCGGCTTCAATCGCTTTCAAAATGTTGGCAGAGTTACCTGAAGTCGATAAACCAAACAACACGTCCCCCTTACGACCTACCGCTTCTACATAACGAGAAAATACGTGATCGTAGCCAAAGTCATTACTCACACAAGACAGATGGCTAGGATCTGAAATCGCAATACCAGCGTAACCTGGACGATTTTCACGGTATCGGCCAGTCAGCTCTTCCGCGAAGTGCATCGCATCACAGTGTGAGCCACCGTTACCGCAAGAAAGTACTTTACCCTCTTGCTTAAATGAATCTGCAATCAGTTTTGCGGCAGCTTCAATTTGGGCAATGTTATGGTCATCACTCAAGAACTTGTTAAGAACGTCAGCAGCTTCGTTCAATTCACTTTTGATTAGGTCATGGTACATAAGGCTTATCTCTTATTTTTTTGACGCAACTTAAAGTGCGCGAAATGAGAACTGGGGGTTTCCCCCGCTTTATCATTGAGTTTACCCACAAACATGAAATAGTGTCGACACTTAAGCCCAAAGATTGCCACCTTTATTAGCCTATCACTGCCGATCCGCCCAAATATTCGCCACCAACCTCTCACAATTAGAACTTTAACTCTATTGAGATCACTTTTTACCCACCTTGGAGTTTTACAAATATTTAATATTTTGTTTACACTTGACTGGTTAGACCTCTTACCTAAACTTAATAACAATAAGTGATCTCTGAAAAGGAAATCGATCATGAACATATTGCTCTCCCTACTCGGCATGACAGCAGTCTTAAGCGTCTGTCTTTACCATAGAGTTAGCCTAGTACGCGCATTAATCGTATTAACCGGCACAATGGTAGCATTAACACTGTTTGGCGGCGTTGCTGTCACTGGCTGGCTTTGCTATCTCTTAGCCATTGCGATTTTTGCTGTACCCGCAATTCGTCAGACTATCATCAGTCAAAAAGCACTTTCTTTGTTTAAAAAAGTACTGCCTGCAATGTCTCAGACAGAAAAGGAAGCATTAGAAGCGGGTACTGTGTGGTGGGAAGCAGAGCTGTTCAAAGGCAAGCCTGAATGGAAGAAACTTCAAAACATCGCTGACCCTAAGCTGTCTGAAGCTGAGCAAGAATTTTTAGATGGTCCAGTAAATACAGTGTGTGAAATGGTCAATGATTACCAAGTAACGCATGAGCTGGCTGATTTGCCACCAGAAGTATGGCAATACCTGAAAGACCATAAATTCTTCGCAATGATCATCAAGAAAAAGTATGGCGGTTTAGAATTCTCAGCTTACGCTCAATCTTTAGTGCTACAAAAGCTAACGGGCGTTTCTAGCGTATTGTCATCAACCGTTGGCGTACCTAACTCGTTAGGCCCCGGTGAGCTATTGCAGCACTACGGTACAGAAGAGCAAAGAAACCACTACCTACCCCGCTTAGCGGAAGGTAAAGAGATCCCTTGTTTTGCCCTAACTAGCCCAGAAGCAGGCTCAGATGCAGGTTCAATCCCCGATTACGGCATCGTATGCAAAGGTCAATGGCAAGGCGAAGAAGTTCTAGGTATGCGCCTCACTTGGAACAAGCGCTACATTACCCTTGCACCTGTCGCAACAGTATTGGGACTTGCGTTTAAATTACGAGATCCAGACGGCCTACTTGGTGACAAGCAAGAGCTCGGTATCACTTGTGCGCTTATCCCTACAGATTTAAAAGGCGTGAAGATTGGTAATCGTCACTCCCCACTTAACGTACCGTTCCAAAATGGCCCAACCCAAGGTGATGATCTCTTCGTTCCTATCGATTTCATCATTGGTGGTCAGAAAATGGCAGGACAAGGCTGGCGTATGCTAGTTGAGTGTCTATCTGTTGGTCGTGGTATCACACTGCCTTCAAACTCAACGGGCGGCATTAAATCGGCTGCGCTGGCAACCGGTGCTTACGCTCGCATTCGTCGCCAGTTCAAACAACCTATTGGACGTATGGAAGGGGTTGAAGAGCCGCTTGCACGCCTAGCAGGTAATGCCTACGTAATGGATGCAGCGAGTAACCTAACGGTTGCAGGTATCGATCTTGGCGAAAAGCCTTCGGTTATCTCAGCAATTGTGAAGTACCACTGTACTCACCGTGGCCAACGCAGCATCATCGATGCGATGGATATCGTCGGTGGTAAAGGTATTTGCTTAGGTCCATCAAACTTCTTAGCTCGTAGCTACCAAGGCGCGCCAATCGCGATTACCGTGGAAGGTGCCAACATCCTAACTCGTTCGATGATCATCTATGGTCAAGGTGCAATTCGTTGTCATCCTTACGTACTGAATGAAATGGAAGCCGCTTATTCTGAAAGCAGCGATGCACTGGATAAGTTTGATTCAGCGTTAGCAGGACACGTTAGCTTTACGATGAGCAACCTAGTCCGCAGTGTGTGGTTTGGTTTAACTGATGGTCGAGGCTCAGACACGCCAACACCATCTAATAAAGCGGACAAACAGACTCAACGCTACTACCAAAAATTGAACCGCTACAGTGCCAACTTAGCGCTACTTTCTGACATTTCAATGGCCGTTTTGGGTGGTTCACTGAAACGCAGAGAGCGCCTATCAGCAAGATTAGGCGATATCCTAAGCCAACTGTACCTAGGTTCAGCAACACTTAAGCGCTTCGAAAGTGAAGGCAGCCACGCTGAAGATTTACCGTTAGTACATTGGGGTATGCAAGATAGTTTACGTCAGACTGAAGTTGCGATTGATGAGTTCCTAGCGAACTTCCCTAATCCTGTGATTGGCCGTTTACTTCGTGTTGTGTTGATGCCATTCGGTCGCATTCGTCGTGCACCAAACGACAAACTAGATAGTCAAGTTGCTCATATTCTCCAAACGCCAAGCGAAACACGTTCACGTATTGGCCGTGGTCAATATTTAGAAGCAACCGAATACAACCCAGTAGGTAAGATAGAGAAAGCACTAGAAGTCATTCTTCAAGCTGAACCGCTATTCGACAAAGTCTGCAAAGAAACGCACCAAAAGCGCGCTTTCTTACGACTAGACCTTGTGGCTCAATTAGGGCTAGAGAAAGGCATCTTAACGCAAGAAGAGGCAGACCTGCTGATTAGCGCCGAGGAACATAGACTGTACACGATCAACGTTGACGACTTCTCTCCAGAGGAGCTTGCAGCAAAGTCTCAGTACTCAGACCAATCGATTGATAACGTCGCTTAAGGTTAGAAAAAGAAACAAAAACGGGACTCCTATGAGTCCCGTTTTTTTTGTCATGACATCGTTGTCACAAATTTTAATGCTTACATTCTCGAAGCTTACTTTCTCGAAATTTGTTCTCTCGAGGTATGCTCTCTCAAGACAACTCTAATGATATAAGCTAGTTACTTAGGAGCCTTAAGCTGCATCTCTGGTTGAGCTTTTTTCTTCGCCTTTACCCGACGAACCACAAACCAAATCAATAAGCCCAATAGAATCGCGACCACATTACCCACCGCAATAATGATCATACTGCGCTGCCTGTCACCTTCACGCTTCTGAAGTATCATCAGCTCTGCTGCGATACGCTTTTGCTCAGCAAGCGCTTGTTCTTGCAGGCGTCGTGACTCCGCTAAGTCGATATCTTCAACAACGCTGTACGAGTGCTCGGTAATGGGAAAGATCAGTGGACGTTGGCTTGAGGCATCAGTGGCGTAAACCATCCCCGACCAGTTATAAATCCCCAAATCGCCATTATAAGGCAGCTCTAAAGCGACTTTCATTGCATCGACCTCAGCTTGGCCCTGCCTATACATTTCGTATTCATCCGGAGCTTTGTGTTCAACATGAACCGCTAACGAACTCAGGCGCAATCATGCCCGGCTCCCCTGAAACGACAATCGTATGAAGCTGCCCCTCTTTTCGAGACTGAATGAAGGTTGTAGTGATCGGTGTTGGGTACACCAAAACTTCTTGCTCTTGCGCTCGCAGGAACACACCATTGCCAGAAGTAATACGCGCGCGGTATTTACCTGGCTCAATATCAATCGGCAACGACACAGTGAAAACGCCATCTCCGGCTTTTTCATCAAGACCACTGCCATCGTCAGCAAACTCGCCCATCACAACCGGAATTGGGCGCGCCTCTCTCACTAAAGACTCTTCATTTTCAACGAACTTAGTAAAAGTGACCTTAAGTTTCACGCGATCTAAAAAATCACGCAGCACAAGAGGCTTGCCGTCAGAGGTCAAACGAGCCGTAAATTTAATGTGTTCGGTTTGATACAGTTTGTCTGGGAAGTCATTGGCATCTAAAACAAGGTGAGACAATAGCTTGATGTTGTTCTTAGGTGAGACTTTACCAACCGCTTGCCAAGGTCCTGGCATCGGTTTGTCGATAGATATGATGTCCATGGATGATTCTTCGTACCAACGGACATTATCAGCATTGCGCCAAGAGTAATATTTCTTGCCATCCGGACGAACCAAAACGACAGGTTTAGAGTTATCGGCTCGATAAATCACAAAGGTGACTTGTTCAATACTGGGATCAACTCGAAAACGGTTGTCCAATAAACTCATTACGGATTCTGTTGCCGCATGTAAGCTAAAGCTTAACAGCAATAAGTAACCGGTAGCCAATACCCTTAACATAGTTTCTCCCTACTGACGCCAGAGGCAGCTTCCGCTTTTCTCGACGAGATCTAAACGACTTTGATGCGCTTCTACTTCATCGGCCGTAGCTCGTAAAACCTTTAGGGATTTTCGACCACTTTCTGCTCTTCGTATACTTTCACCTTCACCTTCCTTTTGCCCGGCGTTAAATTGCAGCGAAGTTTGCCCACCTGTCATCAATAAAAAGACGTCGGCTAGGATCTCCGCATCGAGCAATGCACCGTGGAGGGTACGGTGCGAGTTATCAATACCGTAACGATCACATAAGATATCTAGGTTGTTTCTTTTGCCTGGAAATATCTTCTTCGCCATGGCCAAGGTATCGGTAACTTTACAGTAGTCATCCGTTTTACCTATCGCTGGGTTGAGCTTCTCAAACTCATAGTCCATAAAGCCCGTATCGAAGGGCGCGTTATGAGCTACCAGCTCAGCACCTTTGATAAAGTCGAGAAACTCTTTATGTATGTCTTGGTATTCTGGCTTATCAATCAAGAATTCATCGGTAATACCGTGAACGCCAATCGCCTCTTCTTGAATCGCACGATCGGGCTTTATATAGACGTGGAAGTGACGCCCGGTCAGCCTACGGTTGATGATCTCTACCGCACCAATTTCAACGATGCGATGCCCCATATAGTGAGGGCCACCTTCTGTATTCATACCGGTGGTTTCGGTATCGAGTACAATGATGCGCTTATTTTCGTCCGAACTGTTTTTTTCGTTCGTGTTTTGTTCTGGAGTGCTACTGGTATTCATAAGGATAACTGTGTCAGACTATGCCGATAATGTGCTTGAGGTAATAGTATCAAATCATGACGAAACAAGTTGAAATTTTCACTGACGGTTCTTGTTTAGGCAACCCAGGTCCTGGTGGCTATGGCATCGTACTTCGCTATAAAAAAGTAGAAAAGACACTAGCCGAAGGCTTTACACTAACGACCAACAACCGTATGGAAATGCTCGCAGCTGTCATCGCTCTCCAAGCACTCAAGGAACCTTGCTCTGTGATTCTGACCACGGATAGCCAATACGTTCGCCAAGGCATCACACAGTGGATCCACAACTGGAAAAAGCGTGACTGGAAAACCGCCGACAAGAAACCGGTTAAAAACGCAGACCTGTGGCAAAGGCTCGATAAAGAAACTGCTCGTCATAGTGTTGATTGGCGCTGGGTTAAAGGACACGCCGGGCACAGAGAAAATGAAATGTGTGATGATTTAGCAAGAAACGCAGCGGAAAATCCGACTCAAGAAGATACGGGCTATCAGCCAAGCTAACCGCTTTTTAAATTAGACGCACATTTCAGAAAGCGATTTATAATTTCTCAACCGAATTAGCAGATCAAAAGCCGACAACTAATCGGCTTTTTCTGTTTTCAACGGATATGAAGCTTTAGTTGAATCCATGGTACGACGCGTATTGGTTCTAAAGCTTGCTCCAACCGGAGAGAAACGTCGCTTAAGGTGCCAATGTGGCTTGATAGGCTTAAGTGGGTAAGTTCGTTTACGAGCAACAATAAAGTATTGGCTACCAGCAAAGGAAGCACAGCCGCCCAAGCTGTTCTCTAACCACGTCCACATCGCCTGATACTTACTCATCGGAAATAGTGCATAGGTATCGCAGTGAATCACTTCATAGTTCAATACACCTAACCAGTCTTTAATTCGGTTTGGCGTGTACATACGTCCACTCCAAGGCAAGCTGTTCTTTCGCCAAGGCAGTAAACTTGCTAGTCCGGTAATACTAAACGGATTGAAGCCAGTAATAATGATATAACCATCGTCCATCATCACTCGGTCGACTTCTCTCAATAATCGATGTGGGTCATTGCTATAATCTAACTGATGACTCAGCACCACAACATCAAAGCTTTTCTCCAAAAAGGGTAAATTATAGCCATCCGCTATCACATTATGTAATGGGTTCTGGATATCTAGGTTTACTTGATGTTGAATGTTGCATGTGCAGCTAGAAATCTCACTACTGAGACCGCCAAGCTTGAGCATATGGTAACCAAATAGCTTTGGGCACCACTCATCGAGTCGAGTTTGAATAGATTCTCTCAACCAGTCCCCATTGTGCAATTGTGCCCAAGTGTAAGGACGCTCAAACTTCTTTCTGCTACGTGCTGGCTTCATCAATAACCTGTCTCACTTATTCTGTCTCACTAAAAGTGACTGGAGAATCAATAATGTTACATATCAAAAGCATACCTGCATTTAAC
This sequence comes from Vibrio sp. QJM3NY_26, assembly GCF_057786005.1. NCBI lineage: Bacteria > Pseudomonadati > Pseudomonadota > Gammaproteobacteria > Vibrionales > Vibrionaceae > Vibrio > Vibrio sp. QJM3NY_26. The sequence continues at coordinate 2,615,409 of NZ_CM173515.1, forward strand.
GACAATTACATCTGGCTGATTCAAAATAGCGATCGCCGTTGTGCTGTCGTCGACCCTGGTGATGCGGCTCCAGTATTAGAGTACTTAGCACATCATGAGCTAACTTTAGATGCAATCTTGATTACACACCACCACCATGATCACATTGGTGGCGTTCCAGAACTAGTCAGACAGTTTCCAAGCATCGATGTTGTGGGTCCAAGGAATGAACCAATCCCGACCTTAACTCACCCCGTTGATGATGGTGATCAATTAGAATTGTTTGGTGAAGTCTTTTTAGTACTCGGGCTCAGTGGCCACACAGCTGGTCACATTGGTTATGTAGGCGATGCCAAACTATTTTGTGGCGATGTGCTGTTTTCAGCAGGTTGCGGTCGAATCATGGAAGGCACGCCACAGCAAATGTTTGATGCACTGAACAAGATCACAGCACTTCCTCAAGAAACCGAGGTTTACTGTGCTCATGAATACACTGCCGCGAACATCGCTTTCGCATTAGCGGTTGAGCCTGACAACCAACATTTGCAGCAATATCGCGACCAAGTGAACCGACTGCGAGCTCAGAATAAGTCGACCATCCCCACAAATTTGAGACAAGAGAAGTTTGTGAACCCTTTCTTGCGCTATACCGAGCCAAGTGTAGTGAAATCAGTATCTAATCGTACTGAGCAGACCGATCCTTTATCGGTATTTACCGCTTTACGTGCGTGGAAGAACGAATTTTAACAAATACAGACTTGTCACTCATAGGGGGTGGCAAGTATTATCACCGGCCGTTAATTAAAAAGGCTGTAACATGCGAGTTAAGTACAGCTGGGCTTTGGTATTACTACTTTCTGGTTGCCAATTAACTCAGTCAGAGAATCCAGACCAAGCTTCCGAGCAAACCAACACACCTCCTACTAAAGAAGTTTCTCAAGCGAACGTTTCATCAGAAGCAGCAGCCAAAGAAGATCAAAAAGTTGAAGCACCTGTCGTTACTCCACAAACACAAGAAGATGTTTGGAAACGTATTGCGATGCAACTAGAAATGGAAGTACCCGACCAAAAGAAGGTTGATTACTACCGAACTTGGTATTTAAAACACCCTAGTCATCTAAAAACCGTCTCACAACGTGCTGAACCTTTCCTTTATCTGATCACCACTAAGATTGAAGAAAAAGGCTTACCACTAGAATTGGCACTATTACCCGTTGTAGAAAGTTCTTTCGATGCATTTGCCTACTCTCATGGCAGCGCAGCAGGTCTATGGCAATTCATTTCTGGCACAGGCAAAGACTACGGACTTGAACAGAACTTCTGGTACGACGGTCGTCGTGATGTCGCTGCCTCTACTGACGCCGCATTGGATTTCCTCTCAGACCTTAACCGACGTTTCGATGGCGATTGGAACCATGCCATTGCTGCCTATAATAGTGGCGGCGGTCGTGTAAACAGTGCTATCCGCAAGAACAAGAAGTTGGGTAAGCCAATCGACTTCTTCTCTTTGGACTTGCCAAAAGAGACCAGCAGCTACGTACCTAAACTCCTTGCGCTAGCTGATGTGATTGCCAACCAAGAAAAGTATGGCATCGATATCCCTGCGATTCCAAACAAGCCAGTACTGACCCTGGTTAACCCAAACGAACAGCTTGATTTAGCGATTGCTGCAAGCTACGCAGGTATTCCAGTCAAAGAACTGCAAGGCTACAACCCCGCTTATAACCAATGGGCGACCGCACCTGAAAAACATCAGCAATTATTGCTTCCCCTAAGCTCTGTTGAAAAGTTCAACAAAGAAGTGGCGGCCAATAAAGGCAAAGGCATGAAGTTGGTGCGTTACAAGGTTCAGTCTGGTGACAGCATTAGCGTACTAGCAAGTAAATATAACACCACCAGCAAAGTGATCCGCTCTGCAAACGGTTTGAGCAACAACAATATTCGTATTGGACAGCACTTACTTATCCCAACATCCACCAAAGACGACAAGACATACGCACTAAGCGCTTCAAATCGCCTAGCAAGCACACAGTCGAAGAGTCGTGGTCAATATAAGCTTAGTCATACCGTAAAAAGTGGTGACAGCCTATGGACGATTGCACGCGCAAATAAGGTATCTCACCAATCACTGGCTAAGTGGAATGGTATGGGGCCACGCGACACGCTTCGAATTGGTCAAGAATTGGTCATTTGGAAGAATAGTTCCGACGGTGCCATCATCCGAACTGTCTTTTATAACGTAAGATCAGGTGACACAGTCAGCGGTATTGCATCAAAGTTCAAAGTAAAAAGCGCAGATGTTGTAAAATGGAACGCTTTGCAGAACAAGAAATACCTACAGCCAGGACAAAAACTGAAGCTGTATGTTGATGTAACTAAGGTAAGTGTATGAACCCGTCAAGTAACCCACTCGTCATGCTGTTGGATATATTCCGTTCACCAACAGCTTGTTTCTTAGCGCTTTATCAGCGAAGTGCTTGGGGATGGCAACCCTACGTCGTATTAATGCTCAGCCCGTTTTTATTCTGGGGTGCTTATTTTTCGAATGTAGATTTTGCATGGTTAAGTGCAGAATTGTCACAACAACTGGCTCAAACGAACCCTGACCAATTGGCGTTACTTGACAGTAATACCTTACTCGCGAGTGAAATCATCAGCGATGTGTTTGGCCGTACGTTAACCATCATTCTGTTGGCATTCTGGTTTAACCTAGCAACCAAACCAAGCCAGCATCAACATAGCTTTTGGCGATGGTTTGCAGCGGCATCGGTTGTGATATTCCCGGCTGTTTTAGGTGATGTAGCAAGCTATGCAAGCCTGATACTCAAGCATGGACAAGTGATGAGCTACGCTGCTGACTTGAACAGCTTAAACGGCTTAATCAAGTTACCACTAACCAATGATTGGTCGCAGTTTGCCAGCTCTTTACCACTGTTATTACCATGGTATATCGTGTTGGGTTACGCCGCGGTATTAACGTGGACTGAGTTTGAGCGTGGTCAAGCATTGGTCATCTCTGGCTTGCCATGGGTTGGCTACTACCTAATCTGGGCGCTCTACATTTTAATCTTTTAAGTTGAAGAGGTAAGGCTAGCGAAAACTCTCTAGCTTATTACCCAAAGTAACCACAGTGTGAACGGTGAATGGCAAATAGCTAAGATCCAATGACTAATAAGCTAATAACTTCTTACTATTTAGCCTTAAAGGTCACTCGCATAGGGTTATGATCAGAAGCGTCCGTAATGGGCGCTTTTGCATTTTCTACCTCTAACCCTCGATAGAACACATGGTCGAGCACCAATCCTGTCATAAACTGAGTACGGTTATCCGGTTCAAAGGCAACTTCCGTCAAACCGACCTGTTCCAACGCATCTTTCAATACAGCAAAGCGAGCCTCACTCCAGCTATTAAAATCCCCAGCAAAAATAACAGGCCCACGATACTGTTGCAGATTGCCAGTTAAGCTCTTCAGCTGAGCCTTGTAATCTTCCGTGCCAAAGGTAAAGTTCACGGCATGGATATTAATCACAGCCAACTCTTCGCCATTGCTTAGTTGGTAACGCGACCAAAGCGCCGATTTAGGCAATTGAAGCCAAGGTTCTTCATGAGTATACGCACAAGCTTCGATCGGTAAATGCGTCGCTAAGTTAAGTACGCCAGCACTTTGTTCAAAGGCTTCAAACGCATTCACACGAGTGCTTCCCCACTGGCCGCTTGTCACCCATTGGCGAAGCTCTACTGTCATACTCGCTTCTTGCAGCAATACAAGATCGCTTCCTGCCGTCAATTTGTTCAGTTCACTCTGCCAATTACTGCGATTTTGCTTGTAGATATTCCACACGGTAATGCTTAGTCCATCAGACACATCAATCGCTTTCGGTGCGGAGTTTTGGTAGCAACTGTAGATGTCGTTACTGGTACTTTGAGAGGAAGTGATCAGGTTGGGTTTATTCGGGATCACGAAGATAAAATGAAAACTAACGACAGCAAGCGTTATCAATACGGCGATAACAATGATGGTTTTCTTAAACATACAGCACCCTACCAGAAATGAAAAAGGAGCGATAAACGCTCCTTTTAGGGTAATAGTTTTTTTATACGGCGTCTTCGTCTTCTTCGCCAGTACGAATACGTACCACACGTTCAACGTCAGTAATGAAGATCTTACCGTCGCCGATTTTACCGGTTTGAGCCGTTTCGATAATGGTATCAACACACTGGTCAGCCACTTCGTCGGTCACAACGATTTCCAATTTCACTTTAGGTAAAAAGTCGACCATGTACTCTGCGCCGCGATATAGCTCAGTATGACCTTTCTGGCGTCCAAAGCCTTTAACTTCAGATACTGTCATACCCGTAATACCCACTTCTGCAAGTGCTTCACGTACATCATCAAGTTTGAATGGCTTGATAATGGCTTCAATCTTTTTCATGTTCATCCCTTAAACTGTGCGAATAGCTCATTATCGGTTAGCTATAGTAAACATTCAATGAAAAAAGCCAGAGCTTTAAAGCTCTGGCTCGAAATTTATCATCTTGCTTAATCAGCGCTTTGAGAAGGTTTTACTTAAGGCTTGCGTAGTAAGCGGCTAGATTCGCGATATCTTCATCACTCAGCATAGAAGCTTGAGCCTGCATCACAGCGGCCAAGCCACCATTACGCTGTTTTGTTTTGTAAGCGTTGATCGATGAAACGATGTACTGCTCATTTTGTCCTTTCAGGTTTGGGTAACCTGGAATCATAGCGATACCATCGGCGCCATGACAAGCCGCACAGATTGCTGCTTTAGCTTGACCCGCAGCAACATCACCCGCCAGAGCGTTACCACTCAATAGTCCAAGTCCGAGAACTAATCCTAGTGTGATTTTCTTCATTGCATATTCCATTAATTATTTTTATTAAAGTGACGGTGAATTGTGACACAAACTTTTTCTACTTGCTCCAAAGCGCTTCACAATCTTGACCTTCGTAGTTTTTATCTACGAATAAGCCTAAAACAGCGATCACTCGATCGCCATCCATTAATATCGGCGTTCTGCGTCTTAACCAACTGGGTACTTGGTATTCCTGAAACAGCTTCTTGAGTTTTCTACTATGCCCGCGCCCAACAGGGTGAGCCGAAAGTCCTTCAGGGTTAAAGATCACTCTTAGTGTTGCGCTTGTATCCGGCAAACTAAAGCTTTGCACATCACGGTTGTTCGATGCGCCATCACTCAGTGCTGAATTTAAGCGTAGCTCCCCTAAGCCATCGGGTAGCGTCACACTCTCTCCCATTAAAAGATGGCTTTGCCAGTCGGATAGGTCTTTAGTCTCTCTCACTAAATAGAGCTGATGATTAAAACGTCGAACTTCGGCATCATTCAACACCAGCTTAGGGTTGGCGTCCGCCTGAGCGCATGCGACTTCATCCCAAATAAGCTTGAGCTGCTTTTGACTCGGCATCGGTTGATTACAATGACTCAACCACATTCTTAGCAGTCGTGCTCGTAGTAAATCTGAGTGTTGAGATAACGCCTCAATACTTAAGTTTTGGCTATCCCCTAAAGCTTGCTGAAAGTGTGATTCAAGCAACTCATCCAACAGTAACTCTTGCTCTGCACATAATTGAGCACTACGACTGACCGCCTCTCGGAAACTAGGCCAGCGCTCAGTCAGTGCCGGAGTAACTTGATGACGAATAAAATTGCGGTCAAAGCGAACGTCTTGATTACTCTCATCTTCGACCCAAGTTAAACCCATGTCGTGCGCCGACGCTTCAATGTCTGATCGAGTCACTGAAAGTAGCGGTCGAACGATAAACGCTTCGCCAAACGGCATCACCTTCGCCATTGAAGAGAGCCCTTTCGGACCACTGCCACGCTTCAACGCCAACAAGAAAGTCTCTACTTGGTCATCGATGTGTTGACCTGTAACTAATACATCACCCTGTCTAATATGCTTTTTAAAGGCTTGGTATCGCGCGTCTCGAGCCAGCTTTTCTACGCTCTCACCACTGTCGATATCCAGCGAGACTCGTTCTATAACTAACGAAACCGACAAAGCATCACACCATGCTTGGCATTGCTCAGCCCAGTGATCAGCATTCTTGCTTAAACCGTGGTGAACGTGCACCGCGCAGCACTCAATGCCATGCGTTTGCGCGAACTGCGCTGCTAACTCTAACAAGACTCGAGAATCAACACCGCCACTGAAAGCCACGATCAACCGACGAGGCTTGAGCACGCTTTGTTGAAATGCAGAGGTAAAAGTTTCGATTAAGTGAGTCATGGGGTTAAGTGAGCCGTGTGTACTAATGAGAAAGGAGAATGTTTTAATAATAAAAAAGGGTTGGCACTGAGTCCAACCCTTTCATCAACTTGTTATGGAAAGCAGGTCTTATACCTTGCTAAGGCCGCTTATCAGCAGTAACCGTAGCTCATTAGGCGCTGGTAACGACGCTCTAGAAGTGCTTCGTTATCAAATTGCTCAAGCTCTTCTAACTGCTTAACTAACATGTCTTTCATGTTCAGAGCTGTCTGTATTGGATCGCGGTGCGCGCCACCTAGAGGCTCAGGGATGATTTCATCGATAAGCTCAAGCTCTTTAAGACGAGGAGCAACTAGACCCATCGCTTCAGCAGCTTGTGGTGCTTTATCTGAATCACGCCATAAGATTGAAGCACAACCTTCTGGAGAGATTACTGAGTACGTAGAGTACTGAAGCATGTTCACGTAGTCACCAACACCAATCGCTAGTGCACCACCAGAACCGCCTTCACCCACAACGTTACAGATAACTGGAACTGAAAGGCCCGCCATTACTTTAAGGTTCTTTGCGATCGCTTCAGATTGACCACGTTCTTCAGCACCAACACCAGGGTAAGCACCCGCTGTGTCGATGAAAGTAATAATTGGCATGTTGAAACGCTCAGCCGTTTCCATTAGGCGAAGTGCCTTACGGTAACCTTCGGGCTTTGGCATACCAAAGTTACGGATCACTTTCTCTTTAGTCTCACGACCTTTCTGGTGACCAATAACCATAACAGGACGACCATTTAGACGAGCCATACCACCCACAATAGCTTTGTCGTCAGCGTAAGCGCGATCGCCCGCCATCTCTTCAAATTCAGTGAAGGCATGCTCCAGGTAATCTTTGGTGTAAGGGCGTTGAGGGTGGCGAGCAAGTTGAGCTACCTGCCATGCACCTAAATCACTAAAGATTTTCTGTTTAAGCTCTAAGCTTTTTTTCTCTAGTTGTTCGATTTCTTTGTCTAGATCTACCGCTGTGTCACCACCGTGACGCGAAACGTCACGTAGCGCTTCGATTTTTGCTTCAAGTTCAGCGATAGGCTTTTCAAATTCTAGAAAGTTCAGGCTCATCTATGAATCCTTGTTGATTCAGCTCCGTATTCACGAAGCTAAATTTTAGTTAAATTCGAGTTCTACTTGGCTATTTCCAAGCAGCTGTTTTAATTCGTCTAGTAATGTATCACTTGGCGTCACACGCCATTCTGTGCCCAATGTTAACCGCGCTCTAGCGTCGGCACGCTGGTAGTATACATTGACTGGGACCGTTCCGGCTCTATAAGGTTCTAAGATTTGACTAAAGCGTTCAAAAAATTGACCGTTAATTTGGGATTGATCGATAGATATCGATACCCCACGAGCATATTTCTCACGGGCGCTTCCTAAGTCCATGACCTCGCGCGCGGACATTTTAAGCCCACCATTGAAATCATCAAAGCTGACCTGTCCAGAAACGACCACAATTTTGTCTTTTTCGAGTAATTCAGCGTAGCGATCGAGCGCATCCGAGAACAACATCACTTCCATTCGCCCCGATCGGTCGTCGAGGGTCATCAAACCAATTCGAGTTCCGCGCTTCGTGGTCATTACCCTAGCAGCAATGACCAAACCTGCAATCGTTAAAGACTGATCACGACGCGTCGGCGTCGCATCTTTCAAGCGACAGCTGGTGTATTTCGCGAGCTCTTTAATGTACGCATTAACCGGGTGACCCGTTAAATACAAACCTAACGTCTCACGCTCACCTTCAAGCCAAACTTTTTCAGGCCATTTAGGTACTTGGGTATACTTGTGTTCAACTTCTTCCGGAGCATCGGTTAACACACCGAACATATCCGACTGACCAAACGACTCGGCATGGTGATGTTGACTCGCCGCCTTCACCGCATCTTTCAATGATGCCATCATCGCCGCTCGGTGAGGACCTAATCTATCTAACGCGCCTGATAGAATCAACTTTTCAATAACACGTTTGTTGACCTTCTTCAGATCAAGACGTGCACAAAAGTCGAATAAATCTTTAAAGTAACCGCCTTTATTTCGCGCTTCAATGATGGCTTCAATAGGGCCTTCACCTACCCCTTTAATCGCACCAATGCCATAAACAATCGCGCCGTCTTCATCGACATTGAAGCGGTATAGACCCGAGTTGATATCGGGTGGAAGTAGCTTGAGCTTCATACGGAAACACTCATCGACAAGGCCAATAACCTTTTCGGTGTTATCCATATCTGCGGTCATTACCGCTGCCATAAACTCCGCCGGGTAGTGGGTTTTCAGCCACAGCGTTTGATAAGAAACCAGTGCGTATGCCGCAGAGTGAGATTTGTTGAAGCCGTAGCCCGCAAACTTCTCTACCAAGTCAAAGATCTTCATGGACAGTTCGCCATCAACACCATTGGCTTCAGCACCTTCTTTAAAGGTACCGCGCTGTTTTGCCATCTCTTCAGGCTTTTTCTTACCCATCGCACGACGCAACATATCCGCTCCACCAAGCGTATAACCCGCAAGGATCTGAGCGATTTGCATTACCTGCTCTTGATACAGGATGATGCCGTAAGTTGGTTCTAGTGTTTCTTTTAACGATTCGTGTTGCCACGTTTCATCAGGGTAAGATACAGCCTCTCGGCCGTGTTTACGGTCGATAAAGTTATCTACCATGCCTGATTGCAGAGGGCCCGGACGGAACAAAGCTACCAATGCGATGATATCTTCAAAAGAGTCGGGTTGTAGACGCTTGATCAGATCTTTCATACCGCGTGATTCCAGTTGGAATACCGCCGTCGTTTCAGAATTTTGTAATAGGTTAAATGACGCTTGGTCATCTAGAGGAATCGATTCAATACGAACCGGCTCTTTACCTTCTTTCTTCAAGCGTGGGTTTACGAGGCCTAACGCCCAATCGATGATAGTCAGGGTACGTAGACCCAAGAAGTCGAATTTAACCAAACCGGCGGTTTCAACGTCATTCTTATCGAATTGCGTTACCGGGAAGTTGCCTTCCGCATCTGCATAAATAGGTGCAAAGTCAGTAATCGTGGTGGGTGAGATAACAACACCACCCGCGTGCTTACCGGCATTTCGCGTACACCCCTCAAGAATACGACACTTATCAATCAGTTCGCGTACTTCTTCATCACCGTCGTAGAGTTCTGGCAATGCAGGCTCAGCAAGGAAGGCCTTCTCTAGCGTCATGCCGGGATCAGGCGGAACCAGCTTAGAAATACGGTCAACGAAACCAAACGGGTGGCCCAATACTCGGCCAACGTCACGAATTACCGCTTTTGCCGCCATAGTACCAAAGGTGATGATCTGAGAAACGGCATCACGACCGTACATCTCTGCTACGTGATCAATAACTTGGTCGCGTTTATCCATGCAGAAGTCGATATCGAAATCGGGCATAGATACACGTTCTGGGTTCAAGAAACGTTCGAACAGCAAGTCATATTCAAGTGGATCAAGATCGGTGATATCCAATGCGTAAGCCACCAAAGAACCGGCACCAGAACCACGACCTGGGCCTACTGGTACGTCGTTATCTTTTGACCACTGGATGAACTCCATTACGATCAAGAAGTAACCCGGGAACCCCATATTGTTGACAACTTCAAGTTCAATCTTAAGTCGCTCATCGTATTCAGGTCTGCGTTCAGCTCGAACTTTCTCATCAGGGAATAGAAACGCTAAACGACGCTCAAGGCCTTCTTCTGATTTTTTAATCAAGAAGTCTTCAATCGCCAAACCTTCCGTTGGGAAGTTAGGTAAGAAGTATTCGCCCAGTCGAACAGTTACGTTACAACGCTTAGCAATCTCGACACTGTTTTCCAGTGCTTCAGGGATGTCAGAGAACAACTCACACATCTCTTCTTCACTACGCAAGTATTGTTGTGAGCTGTAGTTTTTCGGTCGACGCGGATCAACCATTGTAAAACCGTCGTGAATCGCCACACGAATTTCATGGGCGTCAAACAAGTCTTCAGAGATGAAAACCACTTCGTTGGTCGCGACAACAGGCAGGTCTTCTTGTTCAGCAAGCTCTAGTGCAAAGTGCAGATAAGACTCTTCGTCCGGGCGCCCAGTACGAATTAGTTCCAGATAAAAACGGTCTGCGAAATGTGTTTTGTAAAACTCAACGCTGCTTGCAACCAACTCTCGATTGCCTTTCAGCAGCGCCTTACCAATCTCACCCTCTTTTGCTCCCGATAGAAGAATCAGGCCTTCGGCATGTTCAATCAGCCACTCTTTATCAATAACAGGCTGATGTTGTACATGACCACGAAGGTAAGCTTTTGAAATCAATAATGTTAGGTTGTTGTAACCTTTATTATTCGTTGCAATAACAGTGAGTTTGGTCAATTCATCGCCAAAATCCGGAGACTGCATCAAGAAGTCAGCACCAATAATAGGTTTAACCCCACACCCATGGGCAGTACCGTAAAATTTCACCAAGCCACATAGGTTAGTAAAGTCGGTCAATGCTAGAGCGGGCATACCCATTTCAGCGACTTTCTTAACTAATGGTGGCACCTTAGATAGGCCATCCACCATCGAAAAATCACTGTGTACGCGTAGGTGAACAAATTTTGGATCTGACATTATTTTTCCTGAGTTCTAGGTTTAGGCCTAGGATTACAACTGTGTGTATTCTATTTTTTTCTACCGCAAACAAGCAACTTTATTCGATGCCTTGCTCCGGTCAACATGAGTCTAAGCAATATAAAGCTCTAATCAATATAAAGCTCTAACCAATACTAAGCCCTAATCAATATACAGCCTTAGTCGACGAGTTTTAGTCGAGACCTAAAATGCGCTTTACTGGCTTAAAGCTTTTGCGGTAATGCTCGGTGACACCGTGTTTTTCAATCGCCTCGAAATGCGCTTTGGTCGGATAACCTTTATGTTTAGCAAAACCAAACTCTGGATGAAGTTTATCAAGTTCTTCCATCTCTTGGTCACGAACAACTTTAGCGATGATAGATGCCGCACTGATTTCAGCAACTCGCAAGTCCCCTTTTACAATAGCAAGACCATCCATCGGCAGTTCAGGAACGCGGTTTCCATCGATTAGTGCCATATCCGGTTGAACGCTTAGCCCTGCGATAGCTCGCTGCATAGCAACCATGGTCGCTTGCAGAATATTCCACTCATCAATTTCTTGCGGGGAACAACGACCAACAGACCAAGCCAAGGCTTTCTCTTTGATTTCAGGAAACAGAGCCAGACGCTTCTTCTCAGACAGTTTCTTTGAGTCGTTCAAACCTTCGATTGGATTATTAGGGTCGAGGATAACCGCAGCTGTAACAACATCGCCAACTAACGGCCCGCGCCCTACCTCATCAACACCAGCAAATAACTGGTAGCCTTGAGGATACTCAAAAGGAGGAAGCTCTTTTTTCTCTTTTACTGCCATAATTCTTCTCTTAATGTTCTGTAAACAAGCACTTTATGACTCAACACATAGTCGATCTATCAATTTCAATACCGCATTAGCGGCTTGTTTATCCGCGTCTTTACGAATCCAATGATGCATCTCGGTAAAGCGTTCGATTAATGCACTGTTATCAGCGGATAGCATCTTATCGACAGACGGAAACAAGAAGTCTGGGTGACACTCTTCAAGAATATGCTCTTTCACAATCTCTTCGCCAGCCAAAATGTTCGGCAACGATACGAACTCAGTAATCGATAATTTCTTAACAATATAACCCGTCAGTTTATTTACTTTGTAGCCAACGACCATTGGGCGTTTCAGCAACATGCATTCGAGAGCAACAGTACCCGAAGCTAACAGAACAGAATCAGCAGCGGTAATCACGTTGGTGGCGGTATCTTCTACCAACGTAAATTCAAGTTCAGGTGCCGTCGATTGCCAAATTTCAGTGAACTGCTTTTTACGCTGCTCATTAACGAGCGCAACAACAAAATTGATATCAGGGTATTTTTGCTTAATACGCTGGCAAGTTTCAATAAAGGGTTGAGCAATCAAACTCATCTCACCACCGCGACTACCCGGTAATACTGCTAACCAAGGCTTATCTTGATCTAAACCTAAAAGCTCGCGAGCTTCTTTTTTATTCGGCTCTAGTGGAATGGTGTCTGCCAATGTATGGCCAACAAATTCACAAGCAACATTATATTTATCGTAGAATGCCTTTTCGAACGGCAAGAAAGCCAGTACCAAGTCGGTTGCTTTGTCGATTTTAAAGATACGCTTTGGACGCCATGCCCATACTGAAGGGCTGACATAATGAACGGTCTTAATACCCGCGTTCTTAAGATCCAATTCAAGTCTTAGGTTGAAGTCTGGCGCATCGATACCAACGAAGACATCTGGCGGATTTTGAGTGAAATACTTAACCAGTTCCGCTTTCACTTTTAACAAACTAGGTAAACGACCAAGCACTTCTACAAGCCCCATCACGGCAAGCTCTTCCATTTCGAAAAGAGACTCACAACCAAGCGCTTTCATTTTTGGTCCGCCAATACCCACGAATTCAGCATTCGGATATTGTGATTTGACCGCTTTAATAAAACCCTCGCCAAGCGTGTCACCCGAGAGTTCTCCGACGACGATACCTACGCGTAGAGGTTCATTCGAAACAAAGTCCGAGCTATTGGTTGCTGCTTCTTGCTGTGCCATAGTTTTCCAATTCCCTTCTTGCCTAAAACAAAAAAGACCGCCCAATGAGTAGCGATCTTTTTGTTATACCAATCTGATTAAGTCATTATTGTCGTACTTGATATGATTGGTAAACAATCATATCAAGTATTAACGAATAATACCGCGCTCAGAGTTCTCTAGCATTTCTAGCATAGGAGTAACCGAAGTAAACTCTTTCGCCATTTCAACTAAAGCCGCTTTCGCTTCTTCAAGTGTTTTACCTGAACGGTATAACTCTTTGTACGCTTTCTGTAGTGCACGAATTTCTGGTTTCTCAAATCCGTTACGCTTCAAGCCCACTAGGTTAAGGCCAAATGGAGCCGCATGGTTACCCTGTGCAAGCACGTACGGCAGTACATCTTGAACAACAGCAGAACAGCCGCCAATGTAGGCGTAAGCACCTATTGAACAGAACGGGTGAATCGCAGATAGCGCCATTACACCAGCGTAGTCACCCACTGTTACGTGACCGCCAAGAATAGCGTTGTTACCAATGTGAGTATGGTTACCAACAATAACATCGTGTGCTACGTGAGCATTAACACAAAGTAAGTTGTCATCACCGATCACTGTGGTTGCTTTGTCTTGAGTTGTACCACGGTGGATTTGAACCGCCTCACGAATCACGTTGCGATCACCGATCACAACTGTTGTCTCTTCGCCACCGTACTTCTTATCTTGGTTCTCTTCACCGATAACAGCGTGTGGGAAGATGCGGTTTTCTTTACCAATGGTTGTGTGACCTTTGATCACCACATGCGACATCACTTCAGTGTCGTCACCAATTGTCACGTTACCAGCAATGTAAGTGAAAGGCCCAACCGTCACGTTAGCACCGATAGTTACATCACCTTCGATTACTGCTGCCGGGTGAATTTTCGCTGTTTCATGAATCATATTAAAACTCTCTACGAGCACATTTAAGTTCAGCTGAACATACAACTACGCCGTCAACTTTAGCAACGCCGTTAAACGATGCAATACCACGACGCTCTTTTAAGAATTCAACTTCGATAATCAGTTGGTCACCTGGCACTACAGGCTTGCGGAATTTAGCTTTATCTACACTTGCAAAGTAGTAAAGCTCGTTACCAGAAGGGGCACCAAATGATTTAAATGCTAGAAGACCAGTTGCTTGCGCCATTGCTTCTAAGATCAACACGCCTGGGAATACAGGAAGTTGAGGGAAGTGGCCTGTGAACTGAGGTTCGTTAACAGAGACATTCTTAATCGCAGTCAGTGTTTTTTCTTTTTCAAAGCTAGTCACACGATCAACCATTAAGAATGGGTAGCGATGAGGTAATAGTTCCTGAATTTCAGTAATGTTCATCGTTGTCTGTTCAGTAGTCAAAGTCGTATTCCTATGTATATTCTTTATTTAATTAGAAGGATTATAAACGAAAAAGACTCGCTGTACGCGAGCCTTTTATTAGAAATGCTGGAATTATGATTCCGCGCTCTTCTCGATAAGTTTTTCAACGGTTTTCAAACGCTTGTTCATTTCATCAATACGATGTACACGCGTTGCTGTTTTACGCCAATCTTTGTTTGGCTGTAAAGGAATACCCGAAGAGTACATGCCTTTCTCAGTGATACTGCGCATTACCATCCCCATACCGGTGATTGTAACGCCGCCAACGATTTCAATATGACCATTAATCACACAACCGCCACCAATAATACAGTACTTACCTATCGTCGTGCTGCCTGCGATAATAGTACCACCTGCAATAGCAGAACCATATCCGATGTGAACATTGTGAGCAATTTGAAGCTGGTTATCTAAGATAACGTTATCTTCAATGATTGTGTCATCTAATGCGCCACGGTCGATGGTTGTACACGCGCCAATTTCTACACGGTTACCAATGCGAACTGAACCGACTTGTGGAATCTTAACCCACTCACCTTTCTCGTTCGCATAACCAAAGCCATCAGAGCCAATGACAGTGCTTGATTGAATCAAACACGCGTCACCAATCACGACTTCATGGTAAACACTTACATTAGCCCATAGCTTAGTGCCTGTGCCAATATTTGCATTTTTACCAATAAAACAACCAGCTCCGATGATCACATCATCACCAAGTACCACACCAGACTCAATCACAGCGTTCGCACCGATAGACACATTTTGTCCAATGGTTGCATCGCTTGAAATTGAAGCAGAATCAGCGATAGCCGCTGCGGGTGCAGGAGTAGTATCAAGCGCTTGAGCAACTTTAGCAAAAGCAACGTAAGGGTCGCTGACCACAATCACGTTGGTCTTACACAGTTCGCGCTCACTCTCTTTAACCATAATAGCGGATGCTTTACAGTCACCAAGGTGCTTGCTGTACTTCACGTTCGAAAGGAACGTAATGTTCCCTTCTTGCGCTTTATCCATAGGAGCAACTGCTGAAACGGTAACCGTACCGTCTCCGTGTAGCTCTCCCCCGGTAATCGTTGCCAATTCGGCTAAAGTCAGGTTCTTCATAAACTTATTTCAGTGATTTAATTACTTGCTCAGAGATGTTGTATTCCGGCTTGCCGTACTGCAGAGCTTGAATATCAACAATCATGTCGTAGCCTTCTTTCTCTGCAACTTTAGTTACAGCATCTTGAATCACTTTGAATAGCTTCTGCTTCTCTTGTGCTTCACGACGTTGGCTTGCTTTTTCTAGTGCTTGAGCTTTGATTTTGTACTTACTGTCTAGTTGACCGACTTCGATACGAAGCTTCTCAACTTCGTCAGGACCTAGTAGTTCACCATCACGCTTAAGCTTTTCAATCTTAGTTTTTGCTTCTGCTTGAATGCTCTGCAGCTCAGCTGCTTTATCTTTGAACTCTTCCTGCATTTTTTGAAGAACAACTTCGCGTTGAGGTAGAGCCTGGAATACTTGTGCAGTGTTTACATAACCCACTTTTTGCGCAGCTTCAGCAGCTGTTGCAAAGAAAGAAGAGCTAAGAACTACAAGGCCTAAACCTGCTGCTTTAATCATATTTTTCAAAATATTGTCCTTTAAATATTAGAAAGTTCTACCAATGGTAAATGTGAAGAATTCCTCATCATCACCTTCGTAAATTTTAACGGGTTTCGCTAGAGAGAAAACCAATGGGCCCATCGGCGACATCCATTGAAGGGCTGCACCATAAGATGAACGGTAATTTGTTGGATCAGAGTAATCGTAGTAATACTGGCTGCCACTGTTAGGTGCACCACGGTCTACGAACTCGGTATCCCATACACTTGCCATGTCGAAGAAGACACTGGTTCGAATCTGGCTACGTGCTTCGTCAGAAGCAAACGGCGTAGGTACAATTAACTCTAAACTTGCCAAGGCAACCGCATTACCACCAACCGAATCATCGGTTGCAGAGCTGTACGTAGGGTTGTTACCCGTACTGCTCCCGTAAACGGCTTTTGGACCCGCTGAGTTAGAGCCAAAGCCACGCAACGTTGTAAAGCCACCTGCGTAGTAGTTCTCGTAGAATGGGAACAAGTTATCATTACCATCCGTTTGACCGTAACCATTACCATAGCCTAATCGGCCACGCATCAAAAGTGTGAACTCATGCTTTTTGGTCAGCGGGATGTAATGTTTTACATCGTACTGAGCTTTGAAGTACTTAGCGTCAGAGCCTGGTACAGTCATTTTGGCGAAAGCACGTTGGTGGTTACCCTCGGTTGGGAAGAAACCACGGTTAAGGTTGTTACGAGTCCAAGAGATATTGATATCGAAGTCATCGGTTAAGATGTTTTCGTCACCATATTGGTCAATACTTCTCGCGAACTGTTCCACTTGGATATAAGTCGGAACGTTACCGATCTTGTTGTGCGTATAGCCAACACCAAATTCGATACGGTTCAGTTCATCCATAGGGAAGCCCCATGTCAGGCTGGTGCCGTAACTTTGGTTGGTATAGTCGACAATACCCGCTTCAGAGGCTTCGAATTCGTTATAGAAGATCTTACCGCCTAAGCTCACACCATCAAGGTTCCAGTATGGGTCTCGGTAGTCTAAGCTCACGTTCTTTTGGTAATCGTTCATCATGGCACTTACGCCAACACGGTTACCTGAACCCGCAAAGTTATCTTGTTGCAAACCGACTTGGAAGCTGACACCTGATTCGGTACCGTAACCAACACCAAAGTTGATGCTGCCTGAGTTCGCTTCCTTAACGTTGTAAACCAAGTCAACTTGGTCTTCACTGCCAGGAACACGCACTGTTTGTACATCAACCGTTTCAAAGAAACCTAAACGGTTAAGGCGGCTCTTACCGGTGTCAATTGACTTAGAGTTAAGCCAGCTGCCTTCCATTTGACGCATTTCACGACGTAGTACTTCATCTTTGGTCGAGTTATTACCCGTAAATCGAATATCACGAACGTAGATACGGCTGCCCGCTTCTACATTAATAACCAATGACACTTCTTTGGTCTCATCGTCAAATTCAGGAATAGTACGTACTTGTGGGTACGCATAACCAGACTCACCAAGAATACGCTTTACGCCCTCTTCTAGTGATGTCACAGAAGAGCCGTTGTACGTATCGCCGTCTTCAAATGGTACTAATGCTTCAAAATCAGCCTCACGACCAATCAGCTCACCGCGAAACGCGACATCTTTAACGGTGTAGGCTTCGCCTTCATCAATACCAAGCGTGATGTAAACGCCTTTCTTATCTGGAGAGATCGCTACTTGTGTAGAATCCACCTTAAATTTAAGGTAACCACGGTCAAGGTAGTACGATTTCAACGCTTCGATATCACCCGCTAATACTTGCTTCTGGTATTTTTCATCCGCAAGGAAATTCCACCATGCAACATCAACATTCAGGTTGAAACGGCTCAGTAGCTCAGCATCAGAGAAGACTTCATTACCAATAAAGTTGATTTGCTGAATCTTAGCGGATACGCCTTCAGTAAATACAAACTTAAGGTCAGAACGGTTACGAGGCAAAGGTGTCACAACCGCTTTTACTGTCGCGTTGTATTTACCAACACTGTAGTAAAAATCTTCAAGGCCTTTCTCGATGTTACTCAGCGTTGTGCGGTCAAGCGCTTCACCTTCACGAACACCAGATGCATCTAGGTTCTGTTGAAGTTGCTCTTCTTTGATCGCTTTGTTCCCTGAAAATGAAATGCTTGCGATGGTCGGTCGTTCTTTTACTTGAACAACTAAAACACCTTCATCGCGAAGGACCTTAACATCCTCAAAGTTACCTGAAGCATACAGTGCACGAATGATCTCAGATACATCGCCTTCATCCACTTCATCGCCAATACGCACTGGCATTTTCAGTAGAGCTGCACCAAGTGCAACACGCTGTAAACCTTCGATCTTGATATCTTGAACTACAAAGTTTTGTGCTCCGTTCGCTGCCACACTAGTGGCCAATAGACTTGCGAACAGAATTTGCTTAATCGCCATATTTATTCTAATTATTCCTTGCTACTACCAATGCCTGTGAGAAACCATTCACAGACGAGTAAAATCATTAAATATTGCCAGAGCCATCAAAGAGAAGAGGATTGCACCTCCCACTCTGTATCCCATTTCCTGAATTTTTTCAGGGACAGGTTTACGAGTAATGGCCTCAATAGCGAAAAAGAGCAAATGTCCGCCATCAAGCATAGGCAGCGGAACCAAATTAATAATACCCAAATTGACACTAATCAGAGCCAAAAAGCCTAAGAAGTAAACCAAACCGTAATCGGCGGTTGTACCTGCGCCTTTAGCAATTGAAATCGGGCCACTCAAGTTGTTTAAGCCGACATCGCCAACGATGAGCTTCTTGAGCATTGTCAGCGTCAAACCAATGATTTGACCTGTTTTATCAAATGCTTTTCCTACAGACTCAATTACACCAAATTGTAACTCAAAGCGATAATCTTCTGGCCATTCTGCGACTTCTGGAGCAATACCCGCATAGCCGATTATTGAACCATCAGAAAGCTCTCGACTTTTTGGCGTCATAGACAACGACTGTTCAAAACCATTACGCAGTACAATAAGGTTCATGGATTTCATCGGGTTCGAGCGAATCAACTCAACAACCGACTGCCACTGTTCAATTGGCTGCCCATTAATTTCAACAATTTTGTCACCAGCTTCTAGCCCCGCAGAGTCTGCAGCACCATCATCAATAACTTGAGCAAGCACTGTTGATATCTCTGGAGAGTACGGTCTAAAACCAAGCGTTGTCATTGCAGACTCAGTTTCTGGGTCGAAAGACCAGTCTGAAATATCCAATGTCATCTGTTGCTCAAAGCCAATATCGTCTTGAGAAGAAACCGTTACTGTCATGGATTGGTCACCAATATGAGATATCAAACCCATATTGACTGATTCCCAATCTGCGGTTTTGATTCCTGAAATAGATTTAAGTTCCATTCCAGTTTCAATTCCGGCTTGTGCAACAATAGATTGCGGGGTGACCTCACCGATCACCGGTTTAACCGCAGGCACGCCAATCAAAAATACCAGCCAATACGCAAACACAGCAAAGATAAAGTTAAATGCTGGGCCTGCACCGACTATGGCCGTGCGTTTCCACAATGGCTTCTTGTCAAAAGCGTATTGCTGCTCTTCTTCAGAAAGGTCGTCAACACGCCCATCGAGCATCTTAACGTAGCCGCCCAGCGGAATCACTGACAAGCTGTATTCAGTACCATCACACCCGATCTTGCTCCAGATTGATTTACCAAAACCAATCGAGAATTTTTCTACTTTCACACCACAACGACGAGCAACCCAGAAGTGTCCAAACTCATGAACAGCAACCAGAATACCAAGCGCTACAATAAAAGATGCGAAGTTCCACAGAATTCCACTCATGCTAGCTGCTCTTTAATAAATTGAATGGCTATTTGACGAGACATATTATCTAGCTCAAGAAGGCTTTCCAAGCTATCTAAGCCCTCAGAGCTATATTGTTCACATACTTTGCTCATAACATGCTCGTTAATGACAGCAATATCGGTAAACTTAACCCGATTATTCAAAAAGGCATCGACTGCAATTTCATTGGCAGCATTAATTGCTGTTGTTGCATGCTGCCCTAGGTAACACGCTTCAATTGCTAATCTTAAACATGGGTAACGGCTAAAATCGGGTTCTAGAAAAGTAAGCTCGCCCACTTTGGTGAAATCCAGAGGCTTAACGCCAGCTTCTGTACGCTCAGGATAAGACATCGTCAAAGCGATTGGCGTCGCCATATCGGGTTCACCCATTTGAGCAAGTACCGAGCCATCCTTGTACTGGACCATTGAATGAATCACAGACTGAGGATGAATAATGACTTTTAATTGTTCTTGAGAAGCATTAAATAGCCACTTAGCTTCAATGTACTCAAGACCTTTATTCATCATGGTCGCAGAGTCAACAGAGATCTTAGGGCCCATAGACCAGTTAGGGTGTGCAATAGCGCGAGCCGGTGTTACCGATTCTAACTCAGCAACATCCGTATAGCGGAAAGGACCACCAGAACCCGTCAAGAGAATATGGTTGATACCGTTATCTTCCAGATTACAACGACCTAGATGGGTTTGTACATTTTGCGGTAGACATTGGAAGATAGCATTATGCTCACTGTCTACAGGAAGTAGTTCAGCACCGTACTTTTCCACGGCGTCTATAAACAACTGCCCTGACATCACTAAAGCTTCTTTATTAGCAAGCAAAATACGCTTACCAGCCTTAACCGATGCCATCGTAGGAAGCAAGCCTGCTGCTCCCACAATCGCAGCCATTACCGTGTCCACTTCCTCTAGAGAAGCAACCTGACACATGCCTTCTGGGCCTGAAAGTACTGTAACGTTAGGATAATTAGCGGACAGCATTTCAGTCAGCTGAGATGCTGCATCTGGGCAAGCCATAGCAATATAGCTTGGTTGCCACTTTTCAACTAACGCCAACATCTTTTCGACATTCGACCCGGCAGCCAGTGCCACGACCGAATAGAGATCTGGGTTTTGTTCAACGACTTTTAGTGTACTTGCACCAATTGAGCCGGTAGCGCCAAGGATAGTTAGATTTCGCATCACATATGACCGTAGAAATGAAATAAAGGGCAGAATCACTGCCCTTTATTATTAGAATGCTAAATAAAGCAGAGCAAAGACAGGGAATGCAGCCGTTAAGCTATCTATTCTATCAAGTATACCACCATGACCAGGAATCAGATTACTGCTGTCTTTCACCCCGGAAACACGCTTAAACATGCTTTCAACAAGGTCACCAAGAACAGAGATAACGACAGTCACAAGGGTAATTACAATCATGTGAAGAGGACTTGTGAATTGGATATCAAACAAGTCAGCAAAAATCCAAGCTATGATCACCGCTGTAATAATACCACCAATAAGACCTTCAATCGTCTTATTAGGGCTTACCGCCGGTGCCATTTTACGCTTACCAAAACTCTTTCCTGAAAAATAAGCACCGCTGTCAGCAGCCCAAACGAGCAAACAAACAAACATCACCAATTTTGCGCCGTGGTAAGGATCAACATCGATACCGTTAGCGCGCAGAATAACCACACTCCAGAAAAATGGCAGCAGAGTCAGCACGCCAAATGCGTGACGAAGGAGAGAAGAATCTTTCCATGCGGGCATAGACTTAGGATAAGTCACTGCCATACCACTCGCTATTACCCACCAAATAGAGCCAATCGTTAGAATGGTGTAGTGAGCGCTAGATAAATGATTAAGGCTAAATGCATCAAAAGGGATAAAAGCAAAACTTGCAGCACTGACTACAACCGTTGGAATCAGCGCTAAATAACGCGATTTGCTTTCGACAAACTGAGTCCACTCCCAAAAGCCCAATAGCGAGATTACTGCTAGTGAAAGAATAAACGTGGGAAGTGATAACTCGAAAATACCTAGAATAACTAGGGGAGCTAAAATCAACGCCGTAATAATTCGTTGTTTCAAACCAAAAAATCCTTATTAACTGTCCATCAGAGCTTTAATTTGCTCACCAGTGCATCCAAAACGACGCTCGCGGTTTACAAACCAAGTCACAGCTTCTACTAAGCTGTCTTCATTAAAGTCTGGCCAGAATTGTTCAGTGAAATACATTTCGGCGTAAGCCAATTGCCAAAGCATAAAGTTACTAATGCGGCACTCGCCACTGGTGCGGATAAGTAGGTCAACTTCAGGAATATCTGCCATAGTCAGGTGCTGTGTAATCATAGCTTCATCAATGTCATCTACATTAATATCGCCAGACTTTACCTGTTGAGCAATTGAGGTCATTGCCTGCTGGATATCCCACTTGCCGCCATAGTTAGCAGCAATATTAATAACCATACCCGTATTGGTGCTAGTCAAAGCTTCTGCTTCTTCTATCTTCTTTTGTAGTCGATCATTGAAACGACTTTTATCACCAATAACACGCAATTGTAGATTATTTTTATGAAGTTTTTTCACTTCACTCGACAGCACTGAAATAAACAGTTCCATCAAGATACCGACTTCTTCTTCAGGACGACGCCAGTTCTCGCTACTAAACGCAAAAAGTGTAACGGCCTTAATGCCAAGTCTGGCAGATGAAGAGATGGTTTTACGAACGGCTTGAACACCGTTTTTATGACCAAAGACGCGAGGCTTGCCCTGAGCTTTTGCCCAGCGGCCATTACCATCCATAATGATAGCAATGTGTTTAGGAAGAGAGTCTGTGAACGCTTGAGAATTATGCATAAAAGAGTGAATCAAATTCTAATAGTCGAACAGAGTAGCATAAAAAAACGCTGAACCGTGAGTACAGCGTTTTTCCGGAAAGAAAAGAATATGGAAAATTAAACTTCCATCAACTCTTTTTCTTTAGTTGCTAGAACTTCATCTACGTTCTTAACCGCAATGTCAGTTAGCTTTTGAATTTCGTCTTGTGCTCTACGATCTTCATCTTCAGAGATTTCTTTGTCTTTCAGAAGTGCTTTTAGATCGCCATTCGCGTCACGACGGATATTACGGATAGCAACACGGCCACCTTCAGCTTCACCACGAACGATTTTAACGAGGTCTTTACGACGCTCTTCCGTTAACGCTGGAAGTGGTACACGAATAACCGTGCCAGCAGACATAGGGTTTAGGCCTAGGTCAGATGTCAGGATTGCTTTTTCAACTAAAGGAGTCAGTGTTTTATCAAACACTGTAATTGCTAGTGTACGTGCATCTTCTGCAATAACGTTAGCAACTTGAGCCAAAGGCGTTGGTGCACCGTAATACTCTACAGTAAGACCAGACAGTAGGCTTGGGTGAGCACGGCCTGTACGAATCTTTTGCAGGCTATTTTTAAGTGCATCTACACTTTTATCCATACGCTCTTGAGCGTCTTTTTTGATTTCGTTAATCACAATTTCACCTTGATTATGTTCTTTCTTCAAGAAAGCTTTTTATTTGGAGTGATAAGGATAAGCTTACCAAAGCATAACACCTCAGTAAGCCCGAAAAATTAGTCAGCGTCGCTGATTAATGTACCTTCAGTTTCACCCATAACCACGCGACGTAATGCGCCTGGTTTATTCATGTTAAATACACGGATTGGCATTTTGTGATCACGTGCTAGCGTAAATGCAGCCAAATCCATCACTTTAAGTTCTTTTTCAAGAATAGTGTTGTAAGACAACGTATCATACAGCTCTGCGTCTGGGTTTGCTACTGGGTCAGCAGTAAATACGCCATCTACCTTTGTCGCTTTTAGAACTACGTCAGCTTCAATTTCGATACCACGTAGACACGCAGCAGAATCTGTAGTGAAGAATGGGTTACCAGTACCCGCTGAGAAGATCACAACACGACCTTGACGTAGTTGGCTGATTGCATCTGCCCAGTTGTAGTCGTCACACACACCTTTAAGAGGGATAGCTGACATTACACGTGCATTTACGTAAGCACGGTGCAGAGCGTCACGCATTGCAAGGCCGTTCATTACCGTTGCTAGCATACCCATGTGGTCACCAACAACGCGGTTCATACCTGCTTCAGCAAGGCCTGCACCACGGAAAAGGTTACCGCCACCGATAACAACGCCTACTTGAACACCTAGTTCAACCAATTCTTTTACTTCTTGAGCCATACGATCAAGGACCGTCGCGTCAATACCAAAACCTTCTTCGCCTTGTAGTGCTTCGCCGCTAAGTTTTAACAGAATACGTTGATACGCCGGTTTAGGGTTCGTAGTCATGGAGTTTACCTTCCAAAGAGTTGATGATTAACAGTCATGGATAAAAACTGAAGAGCTCAGTTTGCATTCATAACAGCTAACAGCCAAAAAATAATTCATTATTCATAAAAAGACCGCAGCATTTGCCACGGTCTTTTTCAATCAATACACTAAGGATTAACCTTGTTGTACCGCTGCAACTTCGTCTGCGAAGCTCATTTCAGCCGCTTTCTCGATACCTTCACCAACTTCTAAACGAACGAAGGTAGTAACTGATGCGCCTTTCTCTTTAAGAATGTCAGCAACAGTTTTCTTAGGTTCCATGATGAAAGCTTGACCAGTAAGAGATACTTCGCCCGTGAATTTCTTCATACGGCCGATAACCATTTTCTCAGCGATCTCTTGTGGTTTGCCTTCGTTCATAGCGATTTCAACTTGAACAGCTTTTTCTTTTTCTACTACGTCTGCAGGTACGTCAGATGGGTTAACGTACTCAGGCTTAGAAGCAGCAACGTGCATAGCGATGTGCTTAAGCGTTTCAGCTTCGCCTTCACCAGCAACAACAACACCGATTTTCTCGCCGTGACGGTAAGAAGCTAGTGCAACACCTTCAACAAGCTCAACGCGACGGATGCTGATGTTCTCACCGATCTTAGTTACTAGAGCGATACGTGCGTCTTCAAATTTAGCTTGAAGTGCAACGATGTCTAGACGTTCAGCTAGAGCAGCTTCAGCAACTTCGTTAGCGAATGCAAGGAAACCTGCATCTTTAGCTACGAAATCAGTTTGGCAGTTCACTTCTAGAAGAGCAGCAACGCCAGCGTCTTCTTTAATGATGATTGTGCCTTCAGCAGCAACGTTACCAGCTTTTTTAGCTGCTTTCGCTGCGCCAGACTTACGCATGTTTTCAATTGCTAGCTCGATGTCGCCTTCAGCAGCAACAAGCGCTTTTTTACATTCCATCATGCCCGCAGCTGTGCGTTCACGAAGTTCTTTAACTAGAGCTGCAGTTACAGTTGCCATTCTCTATTCCTCAGTAAATTCTAAAAAAGATAAAAAACAGGGGCCTAATTAATTGGCCCCTGATATTGACTGTATTCAGTTCTTAAGCCATCGATTATGACCGCTTAATGTGAACTAAATATGGCTCAGAGCCGCTATTATTCAGCTTCTACAAAACCGTCTTTTTCAGCAGCTACAGCAGCAACATCTTTGTTACGACCTTCTTTAACCGCGTCTGCAGCAGCGTTTAGGTAAAGCTGTACTGCACGGATTGCATCATCGTTACCAGGGATAACGAAGTCAACACCGTCTGGGTTAGAGTTAGTATCAACTACAGCGTAAACTGGGATACCTAGGTTGTTTGCTTCTTTAACTGCGATGTGTTCGTGATCAGCATCGATAACGAATAGAGCGTCTGGAAGGCCGCCCATGTTCTTGATACCACCAAGAGATTTCTCTAGCTTCTCCATTTCACGAGTACGCATTAGAGCTTCTTTCTTAGTAAGCTTGTCGAAAGTACCGTCTTGAGCTTGCGCTTCAAGTTCTTTCAGACGCTTGATAGACTGACGAACAGTTTTGTAGTTCGTTAGCATACCGCCTAACCAGCGGTTGTTAACGTAGAACTGGTTGCTGTTGATAGCAGCTTCTTTAACAGCTTCAGATGCAGCACGCTTAGTACCAACAAAAAGAACTTTACCTTTCTTCTCGCCAACTTTAGCAATTTCAGCTAGAGCTTCGTTGAACATTGGTACAGTTTTTTCTAAGTTGATGATATGAACTTTGCTACGAGCACCAAAGATGAATGGCTTCATTTTTGGGTTCCAGTAACGAGTTTGGTGACCGAAGTGAACACCAGCTTTAAGCATATCGCGCATTGATACAGTTGCCATTTTAAAATCCTCTATGGGGTTAGGCCTCCACACTCCCCATGAATCCGACCCCTAACAACTAACCACTTTTCAGCCGTTATCTGTGTTGTTGAGGCACCCCGGAACATGTGTCGGAATGTGTGTGATTTAAAGAAATAAGTTAGTAGACACAAAGCTTGTTTCGCCAAATGGAGAAAACAGTCCTGATGTCCGGCGCGCTTTATACCATATTTTGTCTATCTATGGCTAGAAAAAAATCTAAAAATGGCGACTGCTATACTGATCCCTAGCGGTGAATTTTCTCTATAAAATAGTGTCCTATTCAAATCGCGTCTACGTCATTAAACCGAACATTATCTACTCAGACTGAGCAGTATCCACCAACATTGTGCGGACATGGGAATGTTGCGCTAAAATGCTGCACTGATAGAATAGCCCCAATATGCACACTTAGGTGCTACCAAATTAAGAGATATGCAATGGCTGTAAAAATTAAAACTGCTGAAGAAATTGAAAAAATGCGCGTTGCCGGCAAGCTGGCTTCAGAAATTCTAGAGATGATTGAACCTCACATCCAAGTGGGTACAACGACAGAAGAGCTAAACCAAATCTGTCATGAGTACGCTCTAGAAAGAGGCGCATACTCAGCACCACTTGATTACCACGGTTTCCCTAAGTCAATCTGTACGTCTATCAACCACATCGTGTGTCACGGTATTCCAGCATCACAAGATGAGACGGGTAGCACAGGTCAATTCAAACCTGCAGTATTAAAAGATGGCGACATTCTCAACGTTGATATCACTGTGATTGTTCCTGATGACGAAAATGCTGATCTAAGTGTTCGTCCACAAGGCTACCACGGTGACACATCTAAGATGTTCCTTGTGGGTGAAGTTTCTCCAGCAAACAAACGTCTGTGTATGGTTGCTCAAGAAGCACTTTACGAAGGCATGCGTCAGGTTAAACCAGGTGTTCAACTTGGCCAAATCGGTACTGCTATTGAGAAGTACATCAAAACAAACAACAAGAACAACCCACGCGCTAAATTCTCTATTGTAAAAGATTACTGTGGCCACGGTATTGGTTCTGAGTTCCACGAAGATCCACAAGTCGTTCACTACAAAAACAGTGACCGTACCGTACTGAAAGCAGGCATGTGTTTCACAATCGAGCCAATGATCAATGCGGGTAAGTTTGGCTGTCGTCTAGATGACGAAGATAGCTGGACAGTGTACACAGCAGACAGCAAGAACTCCGCTCAGTGGGAACACACTCTAGTTGTGACCGATACTGGTTGTGAGGTACTAACACTACGCAGCGACGATACGATCCCACGTATCATGAAGAACGCTTAGTTCAACAAGCTGAATACCTCAGACTTTTAAAAATATCCTCGCCTGTCGAGGATATTTTTTTATCCCCTCAATTTCGATTTTCCATCAGCTTCTGTTAAATTGTTTACTATTCTCATTTGCTTGCACGGATAGCAGACTATGCCTTATCAATGTCCCCTTACGTTCAATGACGAACAAATTGAAATCTGCGAAATAAAAAATCAGCTCGAAATCTTCACGCAGTATCAAAAAAATGAATTTCTGAATCATCATCCAGTCACCGATTTGGTGCTGCTTCGTTCCGAATACATGGATTTGCTTCTCAATCGTTTATGGGAGCATTTTGGATTCAACAAACTGCCTCATATTTCACTTGTTGCGGTGGGAGGCTATGGCCGTGGTGAACTACACCCTTTGTCTGATATTGATATCCTCATTGTCTCGCAAAAAACACTGCCACCCGCACTGGGTGAAAAAGTCAGTCAATTCATTACCCTACTCTGGGACTTGAAACTCGAAGTCGGCCACGCGGTGCGTACCATTGCAGAGTGTCTTGATATCGGCACCGATGATTTAACCGTTGCCACTAACCTGCAAGAGTCACGCTTACTGTGTGGCAGCGAAGACACCTTTCAAGAACTTAAGCTAAAGATTCATTCTGATTCGTTTTGGCCAAGTGAGACCTTCTACAAAGCTAAGATTCAAGAACAGAGAGAGCGTCACGCTCGCTACCACGACACCACCTATAATCTAGAACCGGACATCAAATCGACTCCGGGAGGGCTCAGAGACATCCACACCCTGAGCTGGGTTGCGCGTCGACACTTTGGTGCAACGTCTTTATTGGAGATGAGCAAATACGGCTTTCTAACCGATGCTGAATATCGTGAGTTGGTCGAGTGCCAAGATTTCTTATGGCGTGTTCGCTTTGCACTGCACATTGAACTGCGCCGTTACGACAACCGTCTCACGTTTGCCCATCAAGCTCAGGTAGCGGAACACCTGGGTTACAGTGGTGAAGGCAACCGTGGCGTCGAGATGATGATGAAAGAGTTCTATCGAACACTTCGTCGCGTAGCCGAGCTCAATAAGATGCTGCTTAAGCTGTTCGATCAAGCGATCATCAATGGCGGTCAAACACAGGAAGCCGAGATTCTCGACAACGACTTCCAACGTCGAGGTTCATTAATCGAAGCGCGTAAACCGGCTCTATTCCAAGCAAGACCAGAAACGATTCTCGATATGTTTATCCATATCGCGAATGACTCTTCTATCGAAGGGGTAAGCCCACCAACATTGCGCCAACTGCGAACCGCACGTCGCCGATTGAATCGCTTCTTGCATACCATTCCTGAAGCTCGTGACAAGTTCATGGATTTGGTTCGCCACCCAAATGCACTGCACAAAGCCTTTAGTTTGATGCACAAATTGGGCGTGCTATCGGCCTATTTGCCACAGTGGAGCCAAATTGTTGGTCAAATGCAGTTTGACCTGTTTCACGTTTACACCGTCGATGAACACAGTATTCGCCTACTCAAACACATCAACCGCTTTGGCCAAATAGAGAACCACGATAAGCACCCTATCTGTTGTGAAGTGTATCCACGAGTTCAAAAGAAAGAGCTGTTGATTCTGGCGGCTATCTTCCACGACATAGGTAAAGGCCGCGGCGGAGACCACTCAGAAATTGGCGCTGTTGAAGCTTACTCTTTCTGTATTGAGCACGGGCTATCAAAGCCAGAAGCCAAACAAGTCGCGTGGCTAGTACAAAACCACCTGTTAATGTCAGTGACCGCTCAACGCCGTGATATCTACGATCCGGACGTAATCACAGAGTTCGCCAAGAAAGTTCGCGACGAAGAGTCGTTAGAACTGCTGGTGTGCCTAACGGTAGCCGATATCTGTGCAACCAACCCAGAACTATGGAACAGCTGGAAACGTACCCTACTCGCAGAACTGTTCCATTCTACGCAGCGCGCACTGCGCCGCGGCTTAGAAAACCCAGTCGATGTTAGAGACCGTATTCGTCATAACCAGCAAATGGCATCTGCACTGCTGCGTAAAGAAGGCTTCACGGCTCGTGAGATTGAGGTGTTGTGGCAGCGTTTCAAAGCTGACTATTTCTTGCGTCATACACACACTCAAATCGCATGGCACTGTGAACACTTACTTCGCTTAGAAGATCCGAGTCAACCTTTAGTGCTTATCAGCCAAAAAGCGACACGTGGCGGCACAGAGGTATTCGTTTACTGTAAAGACCAAGCTGCACTTTTTGCGACTGTGGTTGCCGAGCTCGATAGACGCAACTTTAACGTTCACGACGCACAAGTCATGGTCAGTAAAGATGGCCACGTTTTGGATACCTTTATCGTACTGGATCAGCACGGTGAAGCGATTGATGAAGCAAGACACAAAGCCGTCGCAAAGCATCTAACTCATGTTCTGGCTGATGGCCGCCCAACTAAGATTAAGACTCGTCGTACGCCACGTAACTTGCAGCATTTCAAGGTAAAAACCTTAGTTGAGTTCCTACCAACCAAAAGTAAGAAACGCACCTTGATGGAGTTAAGAGCTCTTGATACGCCGGGGTTGTTGGCTCAAGTCGGTGCAACCTTTGCTGAATTAGACATCAACTTGCACGGTGCTAAAATCACCACCATAGGTGAGAGAGCTGAAGATTTGTTTATTCTGACCAGCGACGCGGGAGGAAGACTGTCTGAAGAACAGGAACAAGCACTAAGAGAAAGGTTAACTGAGCATGTTTCAGAACTCGCACCTTAGAAAGCTAATTTAGTGCTAGAAGTAAGTTATGACTAGGAAACAAGTTTAGCTCTAGGAACAGCTTTAATAGCCAAATAAGTGTGGGCAAAGATAGAGAGCGATCTTGCCCACAACTTACAATCAATTCACAGATATCAACTATCTAGCTCGTCGTTAGGCTGCTACATTGATCAAGTCAATTACATAAAAGTATTACATTCATAACCTAGAGGTCGCTTATGTATCCAAACCTCACTGGCTTAGGTATCCACGAACCTAAACAGATTGAACGTTACTCCCTTCGCCAAGAAGCTCATAAAGATATCCTGAAGATTTACTTTCGTAAGCAAAAAGGTGAACTGTTCGCGAAAAGCGTTAAGTTTAAGTACCCACGACAAGTAAAAAGTGTGCTTGTTAGCGGCGGCAATAATCAATACAAAGAAGTGACAGAGATTAACCGCAACCTCACTCTTGTGATTGATGAACTCAACAAGATCACCAAACCTACGCCAACCGCTGAGGTCGATGTGAAGCAGAAGATCCTTACCGACTTACGCCACTTAGAGAAGGTTGTATCAAGTAAGATCGCAGAGATCGAAGCCGATCTAGAAAAGCTAAAATGATCCTGCGATGAGCGACTAACTAACATTAGTTTTACCGCAAAGATTGCATAGACACAAAAAGGGCTGATATCACTATCAGCCCTTTATTTTTATTCTATTTTCTATGTTTACTAGACGCCTGGTCTTTACTTAGACGACCGTGCTTCAGCATTCACCAAGCTGGTATCCCACTCAAAGGTTTCAAACAACCTTAACCACGTTTCATCTAGGCTGGCCTTCATTACTAATTCTTTCTTTGTAAAAGGATGAATGAAACGCAACTCAGAAGCGTGCAACAACAAACGGTGCGAATCTAAATCATCGCGGAACAGTCGGTTGTGCTTACCATCACCATGTGAAGTATCACCAACGATTGGATGTCTTAGATGAGCCATGTGACGACGCAGCTGATGTTTACGTCCTGTCTTCGGCATCATCTCAACTAAGCAATAACGACTGGTAGGAAAACGACCTGTTGAATACGGCACTTCGACTTTCGCTAACGGCTCGTAAACGGTGACAGCTTCTTGTGGTTCTTTATCTTCTTTTGCAAACTTGTCTGCGATCTTATCCAGCTCAACTTTGAGTGCATAATCGAGCGTGTCGCCCTCTTCTATCCAACCACGAACAATCGCATGATAGGTTTTTTGCATCTCATGGTTAGCGAACATCGGCATCACCTGTGAAGCAACCTCGCTCGACAACGCAAACACCAACACACCCGATGTAGGTCTGTCTAAGCGATGCAGTGGAAATACGTGCTGACCAATTTGATCTCGCAGTGTTTGCATCACAAATTGTGTCTCATGTTTATCCAACCACGAGCGGTGCACCAGCATGCCCGCAGGCTTATTCACCGCGACAAAGTACTCATCTTGATAAATGATCTCTAACATTACGCACATACCTCATCAATGCTCTGAATCGTCACTAGCAGTTCAGCTTTGTCTGCCTCATTTTTCCATACTT
The DNA here is from genome assembly GCF_057786005.1 of Vibrio sp. QJM3NY_26. Classification (NCBI taxonomy): domain Bacteria; kingdom Pseudomonadati; phylum Pseudomonadota; class Gammaproteobacteria; order Vibrionales; family Vibrionaceae; genus Vibrio; species Vibrio sp. QJM3NY_26. The sequence goes on from NZ_CM173515.1 coordinate 2,647,029, forward strand.
CACCAAAATAAGGATGAATCGCAAAGCCTTTCGGTAGGCTCATTTGGGCATTCATCATTGCGTTGATCTTTACGATAAAGATCCACTGTAACCACTCTTCTGGCTGTAGCGAGTCAATCGCAAAAGGCTCAACGCTCGCCAGAGCTTTATCCGAAGGCGAAACATCGCTCCATAGGGAACATTGGCGCATTTGTTGTTCTAATTGTTGAAGTAAAAGAGGTAACTTTGTGGCAGCTGTCATTTTTCACCAAGTTATTTATCTAGTGACCTTGAAATTGGGGCATAGAGTACCATCTATTTAGGAAAGAAAGTTAGGAGCTTTATTACTATGGAAACGATTCACACGCTCACTCAGTTGCTAAAGAATAGCGGTTGCCAATACGATATCTACGACCTCGGTCGTCGTATCCAGAAGATCGACAACACCCTATTCTCTGATGTTGAGCAGGGGAAACAGCCATACCCGTTTCCACTTCAAAAACAAGCTCACTTAGCGATTAGCTACTGGAACGAACACAAGCAACCTTGGATCTGGTTTCTAAAATTCAAACTAGACGAAAGAGGCCTATTACATCAAGGCGATGTGGGTAATTTTCTTAAGTTTGTTATCGAAGCAATGGGTACGCGTTTGAACGGCGATATCAGCGAAGAGCAACAACAAAAGCTGTCAAACAACCCTTATACTTTCAAACCTTCTGAAGACAAAATGGCCGTATTCCATAGTCAAGTAAGAGCAGGTTTAGACCTTGCGACGAGCCAATATTACGAGCACGCTCAGCATTACTTCACGGGTGAGCTTGGTTGGGATAACTGGAAAACGGTTGGACTACAAGGCATCACTGATATGTGTGCGCGTTTAGGCAGCCAACAAAACGGTGTCTCTATTCGCAAAGCCATCAATAAGCTGCCATCAGAACCGCTATACGCGACGTTAGGTGCGCTTGAGCACACACAAATCAATGACAAACTCGCGCAACGCTTACAAGAGCTTGCAGAGAATGAGATCGCTAGTAAAGAGCCTGATTTGTTCTTACTTTCAGCTTTGGTTCGTGCCCTTTCCGGTGCAGAACAAGGGATCGCGAATAACATCATTAACCAAGTTCTCGCTAGTCCACGCTTGAGCCACCAAGAAGTGTTGATTGGTTTAGCGGGTCGCAGTTGGCACGCACTACAAGACCCTGCTATTGCTGAGCAATTCTTGCTGCGTCTCGCACAAACGGGCAATCAAAACCTGTTCAATCAGTTATTTGCAGATTTAGTGATGATTCCGACACTAAGAATGGTATTTTTACCCTTGTTGAATTCGAACCCATCACCTGAGCTCGCCAACGCATTGATTGAGTTACAACAAGCGGCTAAGTCTCAATAACGGACTGACGACTAATTCAAGAGCGGGCTTGCTCTATAGCTCGTTGAAATACGCTGTAATGACAATTGGAATAGAGATAAAAGGAAGTATGGATTAAATGATAGATAACTTATTGGCTATTTTGATGCTGTGCTTCTTTTGCTTTTTCTTTTGGCAGCAGCGCAGGCAATCAGAGCTTGCGAAAACTGCCATTGCGAGAAAATGTAAAGAGCTCGACTTGCAGCTATTAAGCGTTGCCTTCAGTGGTCATAAATTTAAGATGCGCCATGAGCTAACCACCATTTGGCGCTGGCATACTGTGTACCAATTTGAGTTTTCGGCATTAGGTGATGACCTGTACCAAGGAAAACTGACGATGGTCGGCTTCCGCTCTATGCGGTTTGAGCTACAGCCTCATAGAATGTAACGTCGCAAAACTCGGTATAACGATATTCATGATAAGGGCCAAACTGATCTTGTTTGGTCTCTTTAAATGCAAAGCCTAACTTTTCGAGTAACTTAATCGATGGGTTATGACCGACATTAACGGTCGCAACAACATTCGTTAGGTGCTCTTCAAAACACACCAAACTGAAGAAAGGTTTTAGCACTTCGCTAGCAAGACCTTGATTCCAAAATTCTTTATCCAAAATAAAGCCAAGCTCATGCTGACCCTCTTCTGATGAAACAAAGACATGTCCAAGATATTCACGGGTTTGGTTATGGATAATCGCGCGGCAGAAGCCGGCGTTGTCTTGCAGTATCTCTTGAAATAAGAGCTTCGCAGAGGCAATAGAGTGCGGCCCATTCATTTCAGCACGATTAATGGGGCAGCAATTTAACTTGATAAAGTCGTGTTGTAGCTGTTCAGTATAAGGTACCAACAGCGTTCTTGAGGTTGCTATCGTCATAAAACACTCCTTGTGTTGACTATTAGCAGAAAAGCAGATGTCGCGCTCTTAGATAAAAGCTCCTGAATTAAAAAGAGCCCTAGATAGAGAAAAGCCTCAGATAAAGAAAAGCCCCGACACCGAAGTGTCAGGGCTAGGGTCTTACTCGCAGCAGTCCGGCTACTAATAAATGCTCCATGCATCATCCATAATAGTGGCTGTAATCCTTCAGCTCTTTCCTTTACTTCGCCGTCCTAGCGGTGTCCAATCATCCTGAAAGCTAACAATCCTAGTTAGCGCACATCACTTGTTCCGTGAGCGGTGTCCTTTACATCGTCCTGATGCTAATCCAACCCTTTAAATCCTAAAGGTGTCCATTGTCATTCCGTTGCAGCTAACTTCCTGTTAACTGGCTGTATCCCTACAATGTCCTTACGCTCCATGCTTGACTACTCAATCCTAAGTAACCAAATCTTCATCCTGAAGATAACCAAATCCTTGGTGCTTTCCTGTTCCGTGTCAGAATCCTTCCGACAAGGTTTAATTTACGCGATTTAGGATTTTGGACAATAGATTTGCATCACACTTTCAATTCAATAAAGTTGTTAATTATATAAAACAATTAAAATTCAGCAACTTAACCATATGCACTTAAATCTCTCTAGTGATGTATTCGTGTTATCTCACAGCCTTTGTAAGAGATCTCTCACAAGCTATGGGCGGTTTTATGATTCGCTATCATTCACCGGAGCGAGTAAAATGACCAAAGACTAAAAATGGAGGTCAACATGCTGACAAAAGATGTGTCTGAAGAGTTGAAATCAGTGCTTGAAGGACTGCAAGCACAAGGGAAAGAGCCGACAGTTGCTTTAGTTAAAGCTCGTATGAGCACATCCGTTCCGATGCCAGCTTTAATCATGACTATCAAAAGCTGGAAAAGCGCCAATCGCGTCCCTAAAGTGGAAGTCGCGACACAAGAAGAGCCGACACTTGATCGTGTTAGCCAACTAGAAAAGCAAATCCTTGAACTTACCACTCGCGTTGCCACGCTTGAAGCTAAGTTAACTGAACAATAAGTTAACTGGCCAATAAGGCAACTGAGCAATAAGTTGACCGATAAATAAGCTAACAGAGAAATAGAACACTATGAAGATATGGGTTGATGCGGACGCTTGTCCTAAGGTTATCCGAGAAACAATCGTACGCGCAGCTGAACGCACAGGGGTGGAATGTACCTTTGTCGCGAACCATTTGGTTCCCGTTCCCAAGCGTAATAACATTCACTCAATTCAAGTCCCAAGCGGGTTTGATATTGCAGATGATGAAATCGTAAAACGCACTGAACCCGGCGATCTGGTGATTACCTCTGACATTCCTCTGGCTGACGAAGTGATCACCAAAGGTGCGCTTGCTTTAAGCTCTCGCGGCGAGCTTTACACCAAAGAGACCATTAAAGCGCGTCTCAACATTCGTGACTTTATGGATACTATGCGTTCAAGCGGTATCCAAACTGGCGGACCAAGCACTCTTTCTCAAACCGACCGTCGTGAGTTCGCAAACCACCTCGATCGCCTACTAGCTAAACGCTAACCGCAGTCTTTCTAATGACGACAACTTTAGAAATCGTCACTTAGTCGATACAGCCCCGATGAAATTTTAATCGACATACTCCGTTCTTAATATTTATTACAATAACGGAGTATTGCTTATGATTTGTCGAATCGCCCTCTCACTATCCATTGTTTTTGGCAGCACCCAACTTTCTTTTGCCGGTGAGGACTTTGCTGATGAAGTCTTTGCCAATGAAGACGTTGCCGATAAAGAATTCGGAATCATCGGAGGCAGTATCACCTATGGTGAAAGTGTTTTCTCCACTAAAAGTGCCCCTCAATTTGGCGCGACACCCAACCTATTCTATTCAGGTCCAAAAGGCTTTATCGATGGTAGCTTAGCCAATTGGCAACTGCTGCCTTACGTAGGGTTATCTGGAAATTGGCGCTTTGCAGAGGTGTCAAACACTTTTGTAGACCTACCTAACGGCATTCAAGACAGAGATGGTAATGGAGAACTGGGGATAACTTTAGGAACGGTAGGGGCACGCCTCACCTACTTACACGATGTGACTTCAGAACATGACGGCTACGAAGTTCAGCTTCACTTAGGCAGAACATTAGAAACCTGGACGCAACCATTTACTATTACGCCTTACATAGAAATCGACTATCGAGACAAAAAGCTCTCAAATCATCTTTACAGTATTTCCAGCGCCGAATCTTCTTCCTCAGGATTGAGTCAGTTTGATTCTGGGTCAACCTTTGTCTATCAAGCCGGGTTCATCGGACTCTACGAGTTTACGCCGACTTGGATTGGTATCGCGAGAGCAGACCTTATTCATCATGATAGCGACAGTACTTTAATCCAACGAGATTTGGGCTGGTCATTGGAGTTTGGCGTCACCTATCGGTTTGCAGGATTGTAAGTTTACTGGCTCATACAAAAAGAGCCTGCATCAATGCAGGCTCTTGGGTATACCATCTTTTATTCAGTTAATAAGCGAATCGAAATGTTCGCCCATCACTGTTAACTAAGGCGTGTAGAAAGTTGCAGCGCCTGGACCTACTGGTAGACCGAATACGAATACCCATAAGTAGAACAAGATACTCCAACCGAACATGAATACCATTGAGTAAGGTAGCATTGTCGCAATCAGTGTACCAATACCTAGGTTCTTCATGTAACGAGTCGCTACTGCAAGGATAAGACCGAAATAGCTCATCATTGGTGTAATGATGTTGGTTGTTGAATCACCGATACGGTAAGCCGCTTGAATCGTTTCTGGTGCATAGCCTACTAGCATCAACATTGGAACGAAGATTGGTGCTGTTACTGCCCACTGTGCAGACGCTGAACCGATCATCAGGTTAATGAAGCCACACATTAAGATAAACGCGAAGAACAACATTGGACCCGTTAAGCCAATATCTTGTAAGAAGCTAGCGCCACCTACAGCAACGACTTGACCAAAGTTCGTCCACTTAAAGAAAGCAACAAACTGTGCAGCAAAGAAGACAAGAACAATGTACATGCCCATTGAAGACATAGACGTCGCCATTGCATTAATCACATCACGGTCATTCTTCATTGAACCGGTAACTTTACCGTAAACAAAACCAGGAATAGCAAAGAATACAAAGATAAACGCGACGATACTTTTCAGGAATGGAGAGCCTGAAATCGTGCCCGCCTCTGAACGTAGAACACCATCAGCAGGAACAACAGTCCAAGCTAAAAGCGCACTGACGATTAATACTGCAACACCCGCAAACTTAAGGCCTTTCTTCTCAGTATCATTGAGCTTACCCATTGAGTCATTTGAAAGGTCTTCAGACGCGTCTTCGTCGTTGTATTTACCCAGCTTAGGTTCAACAATCTTCTCTGTTACAAATGCACCGGCAATCGAGATAAAGAAGGTCGAAACAAACATGAAGTACCAGTTTGATTCAGGGCCAACAGAGTAAGAAGGATCAAGCATTTGTGCCGCTGTTTCTGTGATACCAGAAAGCAGTGGATCAACCGTACCGATAAGTAGGTTGGCAGAATAACCACCAGAGACACCAGCAAATGCAGCCGCTAAACCTGCAAGAGGGTGACGACCTAAAGAGTGGAAAAGCATCGCTGCAAGTGGGATAAGAACTACATAACCAAGCTCAGATGCAGTATTCGAAATAATACCTGCAAAGACGACAGTTACTGTCACCATGCGCTGAGAGGCACCCATTACCATGCCGCGCATTGCAGCAGATAAAAGACCAGAATGTTCAGCAATGGCTACACCTAACATGGCAACAAGCACGGTGCCTAAAGGAGCAAAGCCAACAAAATTTGTAACGAGATTTGTAACGATAAGTTGTAGGCCTTCTGCATTAAGCAGGCTTACAACGTGGATCATACCATCAGCAGCACGACCACTAGCACCTTCGGGACGAGGGTCCATTACAGATACTTCAAAGTAACCAGCAATACCTGAAGAAACTAGGATTGCGACACAGAAGATTGCAAAAAGAGTGATTGGGTGGGGTAAAAGGTTCCCCAAATATTCAACGCTGTCTAAAAAGCGAGTGAAAATAGGTTTCTTTGGTGCGTTGTTTTTTATTGAAGCAGATGAACTCATCTGTTCCCTCCTTGTGTAGTGATTCCTGTGCAATTGTGACAAAGATGTTCAAATTGCCAGCGAAGGGTACGCGACAAAATTATCAATTAGAAATTCAAAATGTTACAAAATGTGTAACAAACGACTACTTTTAACTCCATTTGAACAATTAATTAGCAAATAAATCTACATTAAATACAAAAACTAGATTTATAATTCACAACTACACATTCACTACAGATATAACTGATGGTATAACTCATTGATTCATTTAAAAACAAAGCACAGCGTACTTTAAATAAGCACTCAATATTCAGCAAGGTTCCTCTCGAAGGAAAAGAAAAACAGACAAATGAATGAAGTTTGACTTTCCCCTCGTTTTTACACACGTGTCACATCATATTGACGGTTATTTTTGAACCGCTTTAAATCTTGGATTGGATTTACAGATCACATAGTGACGCCCTCTACGCTTAACTATCTGGCAATCAGGGTGACGGCTTTTCGCACTTTTAAGTGATTTAACAACTTTCATTATTTAGATCCCTTACCTAATTGACCAAAGCGACGAGTAAAGTTAGCAACACGTCCCTCTTTATGTAGCACTCTCTGTTTACCCGTATAGAAAGGATGCGATTTTGCAGACACTTCAATCGTGAAATAAGGGTAAGTATTGCCATCTTCCCATTCGATAGTACGTTCTGTTTTCAACGTTGAGCCAATCAAGAAGTACTCATCAACACTGGTGTCGTGGAACACCACTGTGCGGTAGTCAGGGTGGATATTCGGTTTCATTGTATTTCCCTAAATATTAAATTGATACGTTATAACATATCAAATGATAATTATTATCAAAAGAAAAACAAGCGATTTTATGATATTTTTCCGCCATAGATCGTAATTAGAGAACGTCCACTCATGTACTCCATTGAACCTATTGGCTTTATAGAGTCTCCCTATAAAGAGAAGTTCGCGGTACCCAGGCAGCCTAGATTGGTGCCAACATCCACCTCAAGAGTCAAGTTGGTTGACGCAGCAAACTGCCTTGAGTCTGTGCGAGATATTGAGCAATTTAGCCATGTGTGGTTGTTGTTTTTGTTCGATAAGAACCTTGAAGCAGGCTGGAAACCAACAGTGAGACCACCTCGCCTTGGCGGGAATGAACGTATTGGTGTCTTCGCGTCTCGTGCCACATTCAGACCGAATGGAATAGGCATGTCTGCAGTTGAACTCAAAGGGGTATCTCAAGAAAAGGGACAAACTTGGTTGGACTTAGGCAGTGTTGATCTCGTTGACGGCACACCTATCATAGACATCAAGCCTTATATCCCCTACTCGGATTCGATTCCCGATGCACTAGGAGGGTTTGCCGCCGATGAACCTGAAGTGTTAGATGTGAGCTTCTCGCAGCAAGCCCAAAGTAAGCTGTCTGGTCACCCACAGGCGCGCCATATCATTCAGGTGATCAAAGAAGTGTTAGGCCAAGATCCACGACCCGCCTATAAGAAAGGCAAGCCAGACAGTAAAGAATATGCGGTAAATTTGTTCGATCTTAACGTGAAATTCGTTGTTGAAACGCTTTTCATCAATGTTACCGACATTGAACGCTTTTGAGATCCCAAATAGGCTGATATTATATACGGCTATATCAGATTTGCTGTCGTCACTAACTGCAGCAAGTTTTCTTTTATCAATGATGAAACGGATACCATAGAATGCGTACCAGTAACTACCTTCTTTCTACTCTGAAAGAGACTCCAAACGACGCAGAAGTTATCAGCCACCAGCTGATGCTACGTGCAGGTATGATCCGTAAGCTAGCTTCAGGTTTATATACTTGGCTACCTACTGGTCTACGTGTACTGCGTAAAGTCGAAAATATCGTTCGCCAAGAGATCGATAATGCAGGTGCCGTTGAAATCTTGATGCCCGTAGTTCAACCGTTTGAGCTTTGGGAAGAGACAGGCCGTTCTGAAAAGATGGGTCCTGAGCTACTTCGTTTCACAGACCGTCATTCTCGTCCGTTTGTTCTTAGCCCAACAGCAGAAGAAGTGGTAACGAGCCTAGTACGTAACGAGATCAGCTCTTATAAACAGCTTCCTCTAAATCTGTACCAAATCCAGACTAAATTCCGCGATGAACGCCGCCCTCGTTTTGGCGTAATGCGTGCACGTGAATTCTCTATGATGGATGCGTACAGCTTTGATATCGACAAAGAAGGCTTAGAAAAGTCTTACCAAGCGATGCACGATGCTTACTGTAAAGCATTCGACCGCATGGGCCTTGAGTACCGTCCAGTATTGGCAGACTCTGGCGCAATCGGCGGCAGCGGCTCTCAAGAGTTCCACGTTCTTGCTGAAAGCGGCGAAGACCTAATCGCATTCTCTTCTGAGTCTGATTACGCAGCGAACATCGAGAAAGCAGAAGCACTAGCTCCAACGACTGAAGCGGCAGCGCCAACTCAAGAGATGGAACTTGTTGATACGCCAAACGCAAAAACAATCGCAGAGCTTGTAGAACAACACGGTCTAGCAATCGAGAAGACAGTTAAGACTCTATTCGTTAAAGCATCTGATGAAGTAGAAGCAAATATCATTGCACTGATCATCCGTGGTGATCACGAACTGAACGAAGTGAAAGCAGAGAACCTTCCACAAGTTGCTTCTCCGCTAGAGATGGCTTCTGAAGAAGAAATCCGCGCACTTGTTGGTGCAGGTCCTGGTTCACTTGGCCCTGTTGGTCTAGAGCTACCATTCATCGTTGACCGCTCTGTAGCAGTAATGAGTGACTTCGGCGCTGGCGCAAACGTAGACGGTAAGCACTACTTCGGCATCAACTGGGGTCGTGACGTTGAGCTTGCTCAAGTTGAAGATCTACGTAACGTTGTTGAAGGCGACCTTAGCCCATGTGGTCAAGGTACTATCCAGCTTAAGCGCGGTATCGAAGTTGGTCACATCTTCCAACTAGGTAATACTTACTCTAAAGCAATGAACTGTAACGTGCTTGGTCCTGATGGTAAGAGCGTAATCCTAGAAATGGGTTGTTACGGTATCGGTGTTTCACGTGTTGTTGCATCGGCTATCGAGCAAAACCACGATAAATTCGGTATCACTTGGCCAGATGCACTAGCACCGTTCCAAGTTGCTATCGTACCAATGAACATGCACAAATCTGAGCGCGTTAAAGAAGCCGCTGAGAAGCTATACGCTGAATTAACGGCTATGGGTATCGAAGTTTTATTCGATGACCGTAAAGAGCGCCCTGGTGTTATGTTTAAAGATATCGAGCTTGTGGGTATCCCTCACACTATCGTTATCGGTGATCGCAGCATGGACGAAGGTAACTTCGAATACAAAAACCGTCGTACTGGTGATAAAGAAGTTATCGCAATGGACACGGTTATCGAGCACCTTAAAGCTCAACTAGCTTAGTAATTAAGTAACTGAATAAGTCTGTATTGACTAAATAATTGGTTACTCGCTAGATAAACATTGAAAGGCTGCCATTAGGTGGCCTTTTTTGTGCCTGTCATTTCGCTTCAAACTCCCTTCTATTTATCAGTAGAGTAAATAACGTAAGTTAATCCCCTGTTCATCTTTAAATCCGTATATTGGTGTCATCAACTTTTTGGACATGCTCACCATTGGAGGTATCGATGGATATCAAAAGCTTACTGAACCAAGCACTTAAATCAGATCTCGTTAAACAAGGCACTCAGAAACTTTCACAAGGGTCTTCAAGTTTAAGTGGCCTAACTCAAGGCAGCAATGACAAGAGTATCAACAAAAGCACGCTCGGAGCCTTCGGTGCAGGCGCAGTTGGCGGAGGACTCTTAGGTGCGTTAATGGGCTCGAAGAAAACCAAGAAAATGGGTAAGAAAGCCGCTGGTATTGGTGGCGCAGCAGCACTTGGCGCTCTCGCTTACAAAGTCTACAACGACTATCAGTCTAAACAAGGCCAAACACCGAATGCCGAACAAGCTCAATTTGATGAGAACGACTCAAACCATAGTGTGCTGATTCTAAGATCTATGATTGCTGCGTCCAAAGCCGATGGTCATGTCGATGAGGGGGAGATGGCAAAGATCGAGCAAGCGGTCGAAAATATGGGCGCGGACTATCAACTGACTAAACTGGTCTCTGAAGAACTGCACAAGCCACTCGACCCAAGTGAGATTGCTCAGCTCGCAACTTCACCTCAACAAGCGAGTGAGATCTACTTAGCCTCTTTGATTGTGGCTGACGAGCAGAATTTTATGGAGAAGGCCTACCTCAGAGAGTTAGCTAAGCAACTCAACCTTGCAGATGAAGTTACTTATCAACTTGAACAGCAGATATCTGGTTAATCATTAGATACTAAGCGACTCGTAAAGAACGACTCAAATGGCAAGCTAGCAAAGTAATACATTGAGCATTAACAGAATGAGATATTGAGCAAGAACAAACTAACTCTGAACTTAATCAGATCCACTTTGTTTTTGCTTATCTCTATGTGTATATTGAGATCAGTTATCATTTGGTTAGGTATAAAAATGAAAGTATACGATTGTTGTGATTTGGTGCGTGCACTGTATTCTCAAATTGGCAGTGGCGACCAAGGCTATATCCCTAAAGCGATCACCTGCGCGGTAAAAACATTGAATGACCTTGCTGCAGATGAATCTCTTCCTAAAGAAGCACGTGATCGCGCTGCATTTGCCGCAGCCAACCTGCTGATCTCAGATTTCGAGGACTAATATGAACCTCGCTAACTTTGAAAAGATGGACTCTGTGATGTTGATGAGCATCGTCAACATGAAGCTACGTGACGACTTCGGCGGTGATTTGGATCGAGTAGTCAACTTCTACGAAATCGACAAAGCAGCCTTGATCGCTAAACTTGCATCTGCTGGTTTTGAGTTTCTTCCAGAAGCCAAACAGTTTCGATAGTCATTTAAAACAAGCTTGATTTTGAAAGGCCAGCCTCAGTGTTGGTCTTTTTTATTGGTGATACGTATTGGATAAACATGTAGTTAGCCAGTTATAAATTATCTGTCTACATCTATACTTTTATATCTTAGAGTCAACCAACGCTCCTTGAACCAAAGCGTATTGTTGTATAGGCTACCTCAAATAGCATATAAAACTCATCACCCAATCTGATGATAGCGAAGGATTAACAATGAAAAGACTCGGACTTTTGGCAGTTTTCGCTGCAACACTGACTGCAGGTTGCGCTTCAAATACACAGCAAGACAACTTTCGTGAAGCCTCTTTTGAGCTGTGTAATACCGAAGTCGATATCTACTCAGTAAGCCATGATGAGCGAATTCGTATCGTCTGTTCTGATGGTTCTAAATTCGCTTTGAACAGCGAAGATACACTAGAAGTAATGCGTGATATCAACATCGACTACTGCGACGGCGAAGGCTTAGGCAAATTCAACGAGAGCCGCACCTACTACTCGTTTAGATGTAAGTCAGGTACTTTACTGAGCATCAAAAAGTAAAACCGATACCAACAAACAGCAAAGGGTTGATGTGCAAACATCAGCCCTTTTTAGTACCTGCCTTTCTGTATTCTCAGATAACCCAACGCTCATACCGACCAATACAAAAAAGGCCCCTATACAGGAGCCCTTCAAATCGTATGTTTCAATCAAATAGATTTAGTTCAAGGAAAAGGCGCGGAGTTTTCAGCACCTTTCCCTAAAACAAAAAGGGACTCAATGAGCCCCTTTAAAAGTACTTTTCAAAGTAGTCGTTTGAAATTTTAGGAGAGCACGCGGAGCTTACGGATGTAAGTGAGCATGCTCGACAACGAAGTTCAAATTACTACGAAGAAAAATTAAGCGTAAACCGGTAGACGCTTACAGATCTCTAGTACTTTTGCTTTAGTTGCTTCGATAACAGACTCATCACCCATGTTATCTAGGATGTCACACATCCAACCTGCTAGCTCTTTCGCATCGGCTTCTGAGAAACCACGACGAGTAATAGAAGGAGAACCGATACGGATACCTGAAGTAACGAACGGGCTACGTGGGTCGTTTGGTACTGAGTTCTTGTTCACTGTGATGTTAGCTGAACCTAGTGCTGCATCTGCTTCTTTACCTGTGATGTCTTTGTCGATTAGGTCAACTAGGAACAGGTGGTTCTCTGTAGAACCTGAAACGATGTTGTAACCGCGAGCTAGGAATTCAGCAACCATTGCTTTTGCGTTAGCAACTACGCGTGCTTGGTATTCTTTAAACTCTGGCTCTAGAGCTTCTTTGAACGCTACTGCTTTACCAGCAATAACGTGCATTAGAGGACCACCTTGGCCGCCAGGGAATACTGCTGAGTTCAGCTTCTTGTATAGATCTTCGCCTTCGTTAGAAAGGATAAGACCACCACGAGGACCAGCAAGCGTTTTGTGCGTTGTTGTTGTAACAACGTGAGCGTGTGGAACTGGGTTCGGGTAAACACCTGCTGCGATTAAACCAGCAACGTGAGCCATATCTACGAAGAAGTAAGCACCTACTTTGTCAGCGATTTCACGCATGCGCGCCCAATCACAAACTTGAGAATAAGCTGAGAAACCACCGATGATCATCTTAGGTTTGTGCTCGATTGCGAGAGCTTCCATCTCTTCGTAATCGATTTGGCCAGCTTCATCGATACCGTAAGGAATGATGTTGTAAAGCTTACCAGAGAAGTTTACTGGAGAACCGTGCGTTAGGTGACCACCGTGCGCTAGGCTCATACCTAGAACGGTATCGCCAGCATTCAATAGCGCCATGTATACAGCGTTGTTAGCTTGAGAACCTGAGTGAGGTTGTACGTTCGCGTATTGAGCGCCAAACAGTTCACATGCACGTTCGATTGCTAGAGTTTCAACTTTATCTACGAACTCACAACCGCCGTAGTAACGCTTACCAGGGTAGCCTTCAGCGTATTTGTTTGTAAGTTGAGAACCTTGAGCTTCCATTACACGTGGGCTTGTGTAGTTTTCTGAAGCGATAAGTTCGATGTGCTCTTCCTGACGAAGAGTTTCTTCTTGGATAGCTGCGAATAGGTCTGCATCGTAATCAGCAATGTTCATGTCACGCTTAAGCATCTGTATCTCCTGACTCAGATTGTACTGAAAGTTTCAAAAAAACCACACAACGACCGAAAGCAAACGTTTCCGTCACCGTTTTGATGTGACGCATTCTACATAATTTGATCTAGGTCATAAAGAGCTAATTGCAATTTTATCATGCAGTTTTTTCATAATCACATATAAGATTCATCATGGTTATTAAGCTTATCCAACCAAAGATGACGCTTACTGTCAATTTTACGCTTTACACCCTGTAAAACGCAGATTACATAGGTTTACCTTAATTTTACCCCTCAAGCTACCGAAAGCTAAGGTTTTTCTCTACTATGCACGCCTTTATTGGTTAGGTAATTATTAAAACGATGGAAAAACACTCACGTAAAGAAGATTGGGTAGCTATTCTCACTGGCACGTTTTTAGTGGCGTTAGGCGTCTTCTTTTTACAGTCAGCGAACCTGCTTACCGGTGGTACTACTGGCTTGGCTCTGCTTTTGAGTCAATTCTTACCTGTAACCTTCGGTATTTTGTACTTTGTGGCCAACTGTCCATTCTATTTATTAGCGTGGAAACGATTTGGCCGTAGCTTTGCCATTAGCAGTGCAATTGCTGGTGCGTTAGTTTCTGTGTTTGCTGATCATTTATACCTAGTTATCTCACTAGAAGTTCATAACGAGATCTACTGTGCTGTTGCCGGTGGCTTATTAATGGGCTTAGGTATGTTAATCCTATTCCGTCATCGCTCCAGCTTGGGTGGCTTCAACGTATTATGTTTGTTCATCCAAGACCGCTACGGCATCTCTGTAGGTAAAACTCAGATGGGCATTGATGCCTGTATTCTGTTTGCTTCTTGCTTCTTCGTATCGCTTTGGGTAATTGCCGTTTCGGTATTGGGCACCGCAGTATTGAACATCGTATTGGCAATGAACCACAAGCCTACTCGTTATTCGGTCAACTACGCGTCTTAATTCCAGTTATCCAATCAATGAATTACTAGCTGTTTTTCATAACAAAAACAGCTAGTATTTAGCTTTTATAAGCTACCCTCTCTTTTCTTATGCAAGATTACCTCTCTAACGCCAAAGACACTCAAACCTCGATCTCTATTGAAGGTTTAGAATTCAACCCAGTCACACGTGTCTTGAGTAGCAACGAGCAGGTCATCGATTTAGAACCTCGTTCTATTGAATTACTCGAACTGTTTCTTACTAGCGTGGGTGAGCCTATCGCAGCTGAGCAGATCATCGAATCAGTTTGGCAAAGTAACTTCATTTCAAAGAATGTTCTCACTAATAGAATCAGTACATTGCGTTCTGTATTGCAAAAGCACCTACCAGAAAGCGATGCTACTAAGATCTTGGTGACCTATCCACGCAAAGGATACTTTCTCAATCCGAGCTCAGTGAGTCTGGCCAATACAGCAGTCGAAATTACAGAAGTAACCGAGCCACCTCAGGCCAGCCAAAAGACGTCGCCGCTTAACCTCTTATTACTGTCATTCTCTGTTGTGTTGCTGATAAGCACCGCGACTCTAGGTTATATGTTTTGGCACTCGTCAAACCAAGCCTCCGAGCTAGAACGCACACAGAGGCTGATTCCTAAGGTCGAACTATTACTGAACCGCATCGATGCCATTGGTGATAATGCGAGAACGCGCCGAAAATCCGTTAAAGCGCTACTGCTCCAACAGCAAATTGAATACGCTTATACCGATTTAGCCAACCAAGATGCTCCGAGTTACTTCGTTGACCCAATAGACAGTACTCCTTTCTTTCCGGGCGCAAAAAACATGCGTACCAGTGACTACCTGCTCAATATTCAATTAAAGGATCAGGAGGTCGATACAAGTCTTGCAGCTAAAGTCAGCCTTATTTATCCAAGCTCGGGCAAGCTTGCCTTTCGTGGGGTCTACTCAATAGAGTTAGATAACCTCAATGAAGACTTGATGGAGATAAATAGAGAGCTGGCAAACTACTTTGCTCTACCTGCTCCGCTATCACCAGAATGGTCTGTCAGCGATAAAGAACTAAACCATTTGCTTAATGAACAAACGCTAAAGCTGGATAGCGTGCCACTCAACGTGATGACTGCAACATTGATTGCACGACAAATGGCGCTCTTTGAGACTGACCACCAGCGACTGATCAGTTTCACTAGCCTTGTGCAAACACGCTTTAAGTTGATTCCCGATGAGCTCAAACTCTGGCTTGGGATTATCCACTTCAAGTTAAGAGACCTGCAAACTGCCAAAGAGTTTCTGACCAATACGGCGGGTAACTCGACCATCGAGAACGCACTGGTCTATATGATGATTTCCCATATTGCCTACAAGCAAGGGGATATGGATAAGTTTCGCCTCAACTACATGGAATCCTTGGTCGCGTTACTGCGAGTGGTTCCTTCAGAAGAGTTGTTTGCTCGCTTATCCAAACCTGAGTCGAAATCGACCTGTCTCCAGCCTTGGAAAAATCTAAAATTGAGCATCAATGAGCCACTGATCATCAAGCAATGGGAAAACCTAATGCTTAACTACTGCACGAATGTCGGCCATCAATTTTCCGAATGAATAAATATAAATCACTTAAAAACAATAAGTTAAACATAAATTAAGATCTTATGTATCTTCGTTTTTTGCCCTATTAACCCTCTCAACAATAGCATTCCTAAAAACAACAGGCCGCTCTAGGCCAACTATATTAGGAATGCTCAACATGAATAAATCTATGACGCTGCTTGCGACTTCTCTCTTTGCTTTATATGGCTGTGGAGGTGGCTCTTCTTCATCAGGCTCAACTGGTACAACTCAGTTCGATTACCCGATCAACAACTCTCAGTTTGCACCGAAGAACATCACACTATTATCGTACCTAGTATCAGAAGATGGTGAAGAGAACACAGTGTTGGATCTTGCATACCGAGACATCAGTTCTGAACTGATGTTGGCCAATATTCAGTTGGAATTGGATAAGCTAGCTATCTCTAACACTACTAAAGGTGTTGCTGAACTAGAGAAGCTAAAGGCAACGGTAGAGAGCATGGTAAACAGCGGTATCAACGACTTCTATGCTGCAGATGTGACGGTGCAAAGTGAGACAGACAGTGAGCTGTTTTACAAAGGCAGTGATGGCTTTGTTAACTCAGTTGATGCCAATATAGAATTGAGCAACGGTGAGACTGTCGACTTTTTAGTGACCAACCCAGTATTCAAATCCTCAGGCAGTACAGTAAAAGAAAAAAGCCCAAATATTAGCCACAGCAGTAGTTCAGTCGGGCTTTCGTTTGAGGTTACTACTGGCCAACTAGAAGCCTTGCTTGATGATTTTTATGAAGGTGATATTGATGATTTAGGACCGTCAGACACACAATGTGAATTCCATTGGCAGCAACAAGTTTCTGAAAATGGTCAGCGCTCAACGGTAACGGTTAAAGGTAAGAAAATTGAAACGGCGTACCTGAAAGTTGAAAACACTTACAACGTTGTTTGTGATGGGTATGATTCAGCTGAATTTCAAAGCAATACCGAGACATGGTTTAACCCAAATTTTGGCGTTGTGAAAATGATGGACTGGGATGAAAAGAATGGCACGCAACTGAGCGAAACAGTGTGGGTTCTCGATTCATTTACGGTCAATAAAGGCTAAGCAATCGAATAAGACGTCAATGTTAAATTAGAAGAAAGCTTTGAGCCTGACATTTGGAATTCAGGCTCAAAGCTTATACTCGCATAGGGGAACGAGTATTATTGCTCTATCAAGAGAATTCTTGTTTCATACGGTCGCAAGATCATCGTATTTACAGAAACTGGCGACGGATCTTCAGGGTAATTCCCCAATAGCAATTGCGCTTCATCCAGATCAAGTTCGTTAGGCAACTCAACCTGACACGCTTCACCATAATAGTTGTTAATGCACAGCAGAGTTTGTCCTTCACTCTCACGAGAGTACGCAAATACCGACGGGTGCTCAGGCAATAAATCTTGATAGCTGCCATGAGTAATCACGGACACTTCTTTACGTAACTCAATCAAACTCTTATAGAAATAGAATACCGAGTCTTTATCTTCAAGCGCTTGCTCAGCGTTGATCTCAGTGTAGTTATTCGCAACATCTAACCATGGCTGTGATAGCGAAAAGCCAGCGTACGTCTCACTGTTCCATTGCATTGGTGTACGAGAATTATCACGTGATTTCTGCGCTAAAATAGCCATCATATCTTGATGAGCCACACCATCACGGTTCACCATGATGTCGTACATATTGGTACTCTCTACATCACGATACTGGCTGATCTCGGTGTAACCCGGGTTGGTCATACCAATCTCTTCACCTTGATAGATATACGGTGTGCCTTGCATCATGTGGACTGACGCAGCAAGCATCTTGGCTGATTCAACGCGATATTGCTGGTCGTTACCCAAGCGGCTCACGACTCTTGGTTGGTCGTGGTTACACCAAAATAACGCCCCCCACCCTTTGCCGTTCAAACCGGTTTGCCAGTGATTGAAGATCGACTTGAGCTGTAAGAAATCAAACGGTGCATTGGTCCACTTCTCACCATTGGTGTAATCAACCTTAAGGTGGTGGAAGTTAAACACCATTGATAGCTCGCTGTTATCAACATTTGAATATTGCTGACAATGTTCCAACGTGGTTGAAGACATCTCGCCGACGGTCACGCTGCCGTATTTCTGGAATACCGCTTCGCTGATCTCTTTCAGGTATTCGTGCACACGTGGACCATCGGTATAGAAACGACGACCATCACCGATATCATCGTTAGGGAAATCTTGTTGCTTCGAAATTAGGTTGATCACATCCAAGCGGAAACCGTCAACGCCCTTCTCAGCCCAGAAGCTGATAACGTCTTTCACTTCTTCGCGTACAACCGGGTTCTCCCAGTTGAGGTCAGCCTGTTCTTTGGCGAATAAGTGTAGGAAGTATTGCCCTGTCGCCTCATCGAGTTCCCACGCATTACCACCGAACTTAGACTGCCAGTTAGTTGGTGCTTGGCCATCTACGGGATCTTTCCAGATATAGTAATCGCGATACGGGCTGTTTTTATCGCCCAAAGCAGATTGAAACCATGCATGCTCTGTCGAGGTATGGTTTACCACGATATCCATCACGATGCGAATGCCACGTTGATGCGCTTCAGACAGCAGTAAGTCGAAGTCTTCCATGGTGCCGAATTGGGGGTTAATCGCATAATAGTCTGAGATATCGTAACCATTATCGATCATGGGTGACGCGTAAACTGGGGTTAGCCAAATCGCATCCACGCTCAAATGTTTGAGGTAATCCAGTTTCGAAATGATCCCTTTGATATCGCCAGTACCTTTATTGCCGCTGTCACAAAAGCTCTTTGGGTAGATTTGATAGATGGTTGCGGTTTTCCACCAGCTTTCATCATGTTCAGTCATCGCCATCTCTAACACTCACTTACCAGAAAATATAAAATAAAAATCACCATGTGAATCATGGTCGAATAGCCGTTATAACTAAAAGAAAAAGCTATAAATAAGAGAAAAAGCGATGACTTACCTGAAGTCATCGCTTGTTAAATGCATTACGCGTTGGCGGTTTCTAGTTCGCCTTTCATCTGTGCTCGTTTATAGAAGAACAATGTCAGCGTTATCGGCAGTACAACCGCCACCAGCATCGCGACTAAGTAAATCGACCAATATTGAGGCTGAATCGATAAGATACCCGGCAAGCCACCAACACCGATACCATTCGCCATCACACCTGCACTACCACAGATTGCAGCCGCTGCGGCACTGCCGATCATTGCGCTCAACATAGGGAATTTGTATTTAAGGTTGATGCCGTACATCGCAGGTTCCGTTACACCTAGGTAAGCAGAGATTGCTGCTGGTACCGAGATGTCTCGTTCACCTTCACGTTTACTCAAAATAATGATGCCGACAACCGCTGAAGCTTGTGCAATGTTTGATAGTGCAATCAAAGGCCAGATTGGTGTGCCACCTAAGTCTTGCATTAGTTGTAAGTCCACAGCATTGGTTGTGTGGTGAATACCCGTAATAACCAAAGGTGCGTATAGGAAGCCAAATACCACGGAACCAAGAATCGCGAAGTCACCAGTCATTGCGACTTTGGCAGCGAAAGCCACACCATCACCCAACATACGACCAAATGGGCCAATAAAGGCGTGAGCTAGAATCACAGATAAGATGATCGAGACAAATGGCACAACAACTAGGTACAGATAAGAAGGTACAATGCGCTTAAGGTTTGTCTCAATGAAGGCCAGAGCCACACCCGCTAACATTGCGGGGATCACCTGAGCTTGATAACCGACTTTCTCAATCACGAACAAGCCAAAGTCCCACACCTCAGGTACCGATTTACCTATCATGTAAGCGTTCATCAACTGTGGAGAAACCAAGGTCACACCGAGCGTGATACCCAAAATAGGGGTTCCGCCAAGCTTCTTAACCGTCGCCCAACACACACCAACCGGTAGGAAGAAGAAAATAGCTTCGCCGATCAACCATAAGAATGAGTGAACGGTTGCCCAGAATTGGCTGATTTCAACTAAGGTTTTGCCATCGAACATGCGAATGTCGCCAATCACATTACGGAAACCAAGAATCAAACCACCAGTAATAATGGCAGGCAGCAGTGGTACGAAAATTTCGGCTAAATGGGAGATACCACGCTCAAGGAAGTTCATGTTCTGGCGAGCAGCCAACTTCGCCTCATCTTTTGATGATGCATCTTTGCCAGTTTGCTCAATCAAAAGTGCGTACACCTCATCAACCTCGGTGCCAATCACGACTTGGAATTGACCTGCGTTAGTAAAGCAGCCTTTTACCAGCTTAAGCTTCTCTAGTTCTGCTTTGTTCGCTTGTTCCGTATCGTTCAATACAAAACGCAGTCGGGTCAGACAATGGCTGACACTTGCAATATTCTCTTTGCCACCGACTAACTCGATAAGACGCGCAACGTCTTGCTTCGCTATCTTACTCATACTACCCCACCCTGGTTTCATTCAATTACTCATCTAAACCATGTAGCTATAACCACTCGGATTTAGATCTATGGGAACATTCCCAATTACGGTCGTTATAATGCCCATATGAATGATAAATTAAAATGGGAACAGTCCCATTAATTGAAAGAGATCACACTCTAATTTTAATCTAAGCAGTTCAATTTCGCTTGATTGAGTGGATTATAGAATCGGAGATTGAGTGTGATGAGAGATCTCTGAATTGCCTAAAAGCTGAGAGATCAATAGATTAGCGGCCAATTTACCTGCAGATTGATACCCAGGATCAATGCTAAATACTCGAGGGAACAAGAAAGAGAGAAGATCATTGCCACCGACACCAGTCACCACCACATCTTCACGTTGTAGCTCTTGTAGACGTTTGATTACGCCAAGAGCCAATGTGTCACTGGCACACACAATCGCTTGAGTCGCAGGAGCAAGCACCTCATCCACCAACTGATAAGCGCTTTCATGATGAAGTTGACCAGTACGATAGTTCGCAATTGAACCTGTATTTTCACACCACTCGAGATAAGCCTTAAGACGCAGTTCACCGGTTGATTTGTCACTAGGATCAACGCCAATGAAACCAACCTCAGAGATCCCCTGATCTGCTAAATGCGTTAACGCACTATTGATCACCTGTTGGTTATCATAGTTAATCGACGTCACGTTCTCGGTATCCAGAGCAATCACCACCGCTTTGTGTTCCCAAGCTTCAATCGCAGGAATATCACAGTCAGTAAAGCCGAATACAATAATGCCGTCTACATTGCGACGCTTGAGAACCTGCAGATGCTCATTGGCTTTTTCTCTATCAAGCTGACTTTCCATGATCACGACGTCGTAATCCGCTCGATACAATTCGGCCAGCATCGTACTTACCGCTTTGTTTTCAGAAGGAGAGTCCAGACGAGAAATGATTACGCCGATGACTTTTTGACTGCCACCACGCATAGACTGTGCAGACTTTGAAGGCGAGTACCCAGATTCTTGAATTACTCTTTCCACCCTTTCACGGGTTTCAGGTTTCACTTTTGGATCATTGGTCAGAACGCGAGATACAGTTGACTTACCAACACCGGACAGCTTAGCAATATCGAGAATAGTGAGTTTTTTGCTCATAAAAAGTCTAACGTTAAAGGGAAGAGAGGAAAAAGCGAGGGCATAACCCCTCACTTAACTGTTTGTAAATCCTAGAAGTTAACTATGACTTACTTTCGGCAATTTTTATAGACGACACGACCAAGTTCTAGACGTGCGTTGTCACCTTTAGTGCGTAAAGTGACACTATTGATCAGTTCAGAGGTTCCATCATCTAAGATGTACTTCGTTCCTGAACCTGCCGCTATTTGAGTTAGGCGATATTCATTCTCTGGCAAACGTAATACCGCTTTTTCATTACCAAGGTAAGCGACCTTAAATGAAGCGTCAGACTCACATTGATAAGTCACGAATTGGTCATCCGAGACTGCACTATCAGGCGCCGCGGATTGAGAACACCCGACTAACGCTACCGTACATAGAGATGCTGCCAACAATGCTTTCATACTGCGTTCCTCATCTTTATATAGTTAACGGCGCTGATATCTTATTTATGGGTTAGCACCCCAGTTGACTGGTTAGAACCGACGTAATAAGTAAGCCTGTTAACGATAGGAAAATGTATCAGCCTTTCAGGAAAGCTGGTACATCTTTAATGCTATCTAGCACTGCACTGGCAAGTGCCTCACCCTTTTCAGTCACGGGTTTACCGGTTCTCACCAATACTCTGGTACCAACACCAGCGGCTTCTGCGGCCATCATGTCTTCAGCTTTATCGCCAATCATGACCGAGTTAGCCATATCAATTTTGAGAAAGTCACGCGCTGAAATGAACATACCAGGTTTAGGCTTGCGACATTCACAATCTTGCTTGTAGTCGCCAATGCCGTGTTCAGGGTGATGAGGACAGTAATAGATACCATCTAACTCAACACCATTATCGACAAAGTTCCAATCCATCCACTGTGTCAAAGAAAGAAAACGATCTTCGCTAAACTTGCCACGAGCAATACCAGATTGGTTGGTCACAAGTACCAATAAATAGCCCATATCTTTAAACGCTTTTGCCGCTTCAAACACACCATCGATGTATTCAAAGTCATGCTCATCATGTACGTAGCCATGATCAACGTTAATCACACCATCACGATCTAAAAAAACAGCAGGTTTAGACAAAATTCAGTTCTCTATCAACTCTCTATTAATCATTAATTATTACACGCTTTATTTGCTTCATCACTATCTATTTAGTTTTGCGTTCGTTAACGATTTGTTTCTACCTTAGCAACACAATCGACGTTTAGCCGTCTAGACGTAAAAATATCTATTGACTTAGATCATAGAACACCATAGCATCGTCTGTAAATCGAGCGAGCTATCGACATATTATTCTGTTCCACCTGCACGGGTTTCTCTATGATTAAAGTGAATCAAGTCAACAAGGTTTTTTATCAAGGCACTAAAGAAATCAATGCCTTAATCGATATCAACCTTCACATACCTCAAGGTCAAATCTTTGGAGTTATCGGCTCTTCGGGTGCAGGCAAAAGTACTCTGATCCGTTGTGTAAATATGTTGGAAGCCCCGACCTCAGGTGAAGTGATTGTTGACGGTATTGACCTGACAAAACTCAGTAAATCAGAACTCAGCGAAGCTCGCCGTAACATCGGCATGATCTTCCAACACTTCAATCTGCTGTCTTCTCGTACTGTATTTAACAACGTAGCACTGCCTTTAGAGCTTGCTGGTAGAGATAAAGCTGCGATTGAAGCGAAAGTCAGTGAGTTACTTGAGCTTGTTGGTCTATCGGATAAGCGTGATACCTACCCTGCGAACTTAAGTGGTGGTCAAAAGCAGCGTGTCGCGATTGCTCGTGCGCTAGCGTCAGACCCAAAAGTATTGCTATGTGATGAAGCGACCAGTGCGCTGGATCCAGCAACGACTCAATCTATTCTTGAGCTGCTACGTGAAATCAACCGTAAGTTGAGTATCACTATCCTACTGATTACTCATGAAATGGATGTGGTTAAAAGCATCTGTCACGAAGTCGCGATCATTGGTGATGGTGAGTTAGTAGAGAAAGGCACCGTAGGTGAAATATTCGCACACCCTAAAACAGAGCTGGCACATCAGTTCATTCGTTCAACGCTCGATCTAACGATTCCTGAAGATTACCAAGCACGTTTGCAAGAGACTCGTGTAAACAGCAGCTATCCACTGGTACGCCTTGAGTTTACAGGCGCAACCGTTGATGCTCCGTTGATGACGCAAATCGCACGCAAATTCAACATCGACGTCAGCATCTTAAGCTCTGACCTTGATTACGCCGGCGGCGTGAAGTTCGGCATGATGGTTGCTGAATTGTTCGGCAATGAAGCAGATGATAATGCTGCTATCCAATTCCTACGCGACAACAATGTAAAAGTAGAGGTGCTTGGTTATGTCCTTTAGTTTCAACGAGATTGCTGACTGGATCAGCCTTAACGGTAACCTTCTATTAGGCGCAACAGGCGAAACTCTTTACATGGTTGCTGTTGCAGGCATCGTTGGTTTCGCTGTCGGTATCCCATTAGGCGTGATTCTACATACGACTAAAAAAGGTGGCCTATTAGAGAACACCAAGCTAAACAAAATTCTTGGTGCGGTTGTCAACGTAGGCCGTTCAGTGCCCTTCTTAGTACTGATGGTTGCGATCATCCCACTGACTAAGATGTTGATTGGTACCTTCATCGGTACAACAGCAGCGATTGTTCCACTAACAATTGGCGCTATCCCATTCGTGGCTCGACTTATCGAAAGTGCGCTACTTGAAGTACCAACAGGTTTAGTAGAAGCCGCTCAATCAATGGGCGCAACACCAACACAAATCATCAATAAGGTTCTGCTTCCTGAAGCACTTCCGACTATCATCAACTCAGTAACGATTACGTTAGTGACTCTGGTGAGCTACTCAGCAATGGCCGGAACTGTAGGCGGCGGTGGCCTAGGTGATGTCGCGATTCGTTACGGATTCCACCGCTACGATGTGACCATCATGGCAGTGACAGTAGTAATGTTGATTGTGCTTGTACAAATTATTCAATCAATCGGTGATTCATTGGTTCGCCGCGTTGACCACAGATAAAGACTCAGCGTTAAAACGCAAACTATCTAAGACAAGAGTCGTCTGAACCAAATTAAATAGATTTATTAAAAGGAGATTATTATGAAATTTAGCCTTAAAGGTTTACTGACTATCGCAGCGGCAGCTTCAGCGCTAGTACTAGCAGGTTGTGGTGAGAAAGGAGTGGATACTTCTAAAATCAAAGTTGGCGTAATGGCAGGTGCTGAAGCACAAGTTGCAGAAGTAGCGGCTAAAGTCGCAAAAGAGCAGTACGGCCTAGATGTTGAGTTAGTGACGTTCACAGATTACGTAACACCAAACGCAGCACTGGATGACGGCTCTATCGACATCAATGCATTCCAACACGCACCGTACCTAGATCAGCAAGTGGCTGACCGTGGTTACAAGCTAACAATCGCTGGTAACACGTTTGTTTACCCAATCGCGGGTTACTCTAAAGAAGTGAAATCTGTAGACGAAATCCAAGACGGCGCTCGTATTGCAGTACCAAACGATCCAACTAACCTAGGTCGCTCTCTACTGCTTCTTGAGCAACAAGGTCTGCTTGAGCTTCGTGAAGGCGCTGGTCTTCTAGCAACCGTTCGTGACATCGTTGGTAACCCTAAGAATCTAACGATTGTTGAGCTAGACGCAGCTCAACTGCCACGTTCTCTTGATGATGTTGCACTGTCTATCATCAACACAACTTACGCGAGCTCTATCAACCTGACTCCGCAAAAAGACGGCATCTTCGTTGAAGACAAAGACTCTCCATATGTAAACCTAATCGTTTCTCGTGAAGAAAATCTAAACGCTGAAAATGTACAGAACTTCGTAAAAGCTTACCAAACTGAAGAAGTGTACAACGCAGCTTCTGATATCTTCCAAGGTGGCGTAGTAAAAGGTTGGTAATCACCTAAACTACAGCAATCTATAGATATCCGAAGGGGTTGACATAACGTCAGCCCCTTTTTTACTGGTTATGATTTACAAGAAAGTTCTACTTACCACCAAGCTTCCACTTGCATACCAACGCTCATTTCACTGTTTTTACCTTCACCGAAAGCATTGTCATTTTCAGCATCGTTTAGATAAGTAGCAAAGATACGGAATTCAGGACGAGACCAGAAACCCACTTGTGGAACCCAAGCCTGAGCGATTGTGAATTTACCACCCGCCCCATCTTTGTTATCGATAGTTTCAACAAAGCCACCAATTTCAAGAATGGTACGCATACGCTTGTCCCACTTGTAAAGCGGGCGAATTACCGCACTAAAAGAATCATCATCGCTATTATTGGCGCCAACACCGGTTGATGCTGCATAACGAACAGTGTGGCCAAACTCGATGTTCTCGCCAATCGCAAGCACGCCCCAGTTAATCAATCGGAAGCCCTCGGCGTCATTATTGCTTGCATCACGTACGATACCCTTACCGGTACCAAAGGTTGTCATCTGCTCTGCATAACCAGAGTTAGCAACCTGTAGAATCGTTTTATTGAAGCCATCTGAAAGGTTTTGATT
The DNA here is from genome assembly GCF_057786005.1 of Vibrio sp. QJM3NY_26. Lineage (NCBI taxonomy): Bacteria > Pseudomonadati > Pseudomonadota > Gammaproteobacteria > Vibrionales > Vibrionaceae > Vibrio > Vibrio sp. QJM3NY_26. The sequence goes on from NZ_CM173515.1 coordinate 2,673,159, forward strand.
CAAGCTTGCCGTTAGCATTACACTGTCATCCGCGTCGATCGTTTGACCTTGTTTTTCATTGGCGAAGTTCATATCAATACCGACTTCAAGATCCGCATTTTTCCACAGTGGAATCCCGGCATAACGCGCGTCTGCAATCATGGCTGTAGTTTCTTCCCCATCAAAAACATCGCCCGTAACGGTGTCTTGAATCAAAGCGACCGATAATTTGCCTGGCCCCATATTGATGTGTTCAACACCAGCACCAATACCACTTACGTCCCAGTAGTAGTTATCAACGATGTGTACATCATGACGCTGGTAGTAACGTTCACCCGCCCAAATTCCAATGTCCTTATCTTCAAAAAGCCCCACAGCCTGAACATTCAATTGCACCACATCAACGCTTTTATCCGCTGCGTTTTCATCTTGGCCTTGCCAGTACGACAACATGGAATCAACTAAAAATGAAACGCCGTCCTCTGCATACACCTCTTTCTTAAAACCAAACTCACCATACAGGTCATTTTCGTTGCCGAGTCGGCCAACTTTACTCACCTCCCACTTGCTGTTTGAGCCGCCTTCATTACTCAGGCCAACGCCTCCGCGCATATAACCATTAAACTCCAATGGCGTAGTTTCATCAGCGTATAAATTAGGGGCAAGTAAAGCAGTAGAGAGTGCAGCAGCAATAGGTAACAGTTTCATCGTCCATTCCTTTCAGATCTAGAATCAGGTTATTTTTACAAATGGGAACATTCCCATGGGATCGATCCCATTTATATTGAGAAGAATATAAATTGAAAGAGAACTGATTGATTATTGTGATCAGGCTAACTATTGATGTAACTAAAAGTTGATGGGTGTTGGATTATTTCTATGAATACGTTGGAGCTACAGAAAGAGGGGAATATCACGTTCTGTACCTACTTGGGGGGAACAGTAGTTAACAATTAGGGGGAATAAAGATTGGGGAAAAATAGCTTGTGAGTCGCGAAATCGAGTAAGAAAACAAGATGGTAAACGATTAATATAAAAGGGAAAATCGATATCGGAGCACTTAAGCAATACTCCGACACCTAAAATATGACGTTTAAATAACCGCCAAAGGGTTACTTCAGGTGATCCCAAGAGATGTTTGACACCAATCGGCAGTCATCACACTTGAAATAGAAAATATCGTGAATAGGCGCATCAAGCAGCCATTCTCCACCGCACTGAGGGCATTTACGCTCTTTTTCAGCTTTCAGGCTGATCCCACCGACACGATATAAGTAGTAATAAGTTGGAATCTTAGTCAGAAATTCAATGCGCCCTCTCAAGCCCCAGCCGCGTTTAAACAATACGCTTTTGGTATCGCTAATCTCGGTCAGCGTTGCATGTTCAGCACGGCAACCCCCGCCCATTTGTACTTCATCACAGGCTTGCCATTCTGTCTGCCATTTCAACACGGCTTTATGGTCACCATTGAAGGTTGGCGGGTTGCGGTACAAAGGGATCGGCAACAAGCTATCGCCACTACGCAGCGGCGAACAGGTATGCACGAATGTCGTGTATAACACCTGCCAACTTGGCGTTTCATCTTCTGCCACTTCTTCGGAATTAAGATCTCGACCAAGCAAACGCATTTTAGGCGCTAGTAGACTCGCGTTAGACAAGCGATCAAAACACACTTTCACGAAATCTGAGTGATTACGCGGGTGCAAGCTATCTTGCTCCGGGCATACAACGCGAACATAAAATTCGCCGTCGCCCATCACGATTGGAAACTCACGACCTAACACTTGTCCGTTATAACGAAGTGCGTCCATCAAGCCATTAACCGCCTTATCGACAGCGCTGACCGTTGTGTTATCAAAACACTCAAATTGAAGTTCTAGTACGTACATCTATTTATACCGCTGGTTGTAACTTTTCTAAAAATTCTGCCAATGTCTCGGCTAATACATCACGATTTTTGGTGCCTAAGCGCTCTAGAATCACGTTACCCGTTAAGTTACAGATAGAGATCACATCCAGTTCAGCATCAGTCGCGGCAATGAAAACCGTTGGTTTTAGCTTTAGACGACGCTGAGTCACTAGGTGACCCAAAATGTTTTCTTGTAAGCATTCGAAGTCTTCATCACTCCAAATCTGTAACAGAGTCAGCTCATTACCATCAAAAGTCGCGTTCATATCTGCGCTGAATTGTGCGCCGTAGAAAGTTTTGATGTCTTCGTGCAGAGTCAATTCAATTCCGGTTTCAACGTTGGTGAAATCCGCGAATTGCTCACGTGGATAGCTTTTCCATAACACGGCGTCGCCACTCTTTTCTTCTACGCATGGCGATACGATGTCCACCAACTCCTCATTACGAGGTAAGCTTTGGTGTTGCTGCTGCCACGCGTCAACGTATCGCTGACTAAAAGAAAGTAGTGCGTCTTGAGCACGTTGAGTCATGAAAATCTCCTAAACACAAAATAATAAATAGAATCCGAGCCCTTTCAGCACCGATTAAGCGATGACTTAATGACAGGGTAATGGGGATTCAGTAAAATCGACCCCATTCTAATCGAATTTGAAACGAAAGTATGAGCAAATATTCTGACGCAAAAGAGCTAGCGGGTTTAACCCTTGGCCAAAAAACTGAGTACTCTAACCAATACGATGCAAGTTTATTGCAGCCAGTACCTCGCAGCCTGAATCGTGATGACCTTGCGCTAAACGGTGACCTGCCTTTTGTTGGCCATGATATTTGGACGATGTACGAGCTTTCGTGGCTAAACACCAACGGCCTACCACAAGTGGCGGTGGGTGAAGTTTTCATCCCAGCAACGAGCCCAAATTTAATTGAATCAAAATCTTTCAAGCTGTATCTGAACAGCTACAATCAAACTCAATTCCAAAACTGGGACCAAGTCACTGAGCGTCTGACTCAAGACTTGTCGGCATGCGCTGGCGAAGCCGTGACTGTGAACGTTAACTCGGTAACCGACTACACCAACCAACCTATCGTAACGATGGAGGGTGACTGTATCGACAACCAAGACATCCAAATCACCAGTTATGATTTTGAAGCGTCACTGCTTGAAGGTGCTGCTGGCGAGCAAGACGTAGAAGAAACACTGCACAGCCACCTATTAAAATCGAACTGTTTGATCACCAACCAACCCGATTGGGGCAGTGTTGAGATCGCATATTCAGGCAAGAAAATTGACCGTGAATCACTGCTACGTTATTTAGTTTCTTTCCGTGAGCACAATGAATTCCACGAACAATGTGTTGAGCGTATCTTCACTGACATCATGAAATACTGTGCGCCATCGAAGCTAACCGTGTTTGCACGTTACACGCGTCGTGGTGGTCTGGATATCAATCCATACCGTTCAACAGAGCAAGATAGACCAAGCCACAATAAGCGTATGGCTCGCCAATAATCAGGCGTGAACCCACTCACACTTATTTGAACCTACCAAATCTTTAAAGGGACATTGAAATGCGTTGGTTATACGTTGTTAGTCTATTTATTTTAAGCTTAAGCACATCGGTCAATGCGTCGGTTTATTCGTCGGCGTTACTCAACGAGGCTAACAACCTTGTAGAGATTGAGCCGAGCCAAGCAAAACAAATGGCCAACAGTTACCTAACGCTGCGTGTCCTTTCTGATCAACGCGAGAAAAGCCCATCGGCGATTTCTCGCGAAGAGACGGACTCTTCTATTCGAACGCCAAACAGCAGCATCGATGCCTATAAGATCTTAGCCAAAGCGGAATACAACCTAGGCAACATTCGTATTGCGATTAAAAACATCGACAAAGCCTCTGAACTCGCAAAAACCTATAAGCTTAATTACTTAAAACTGGACCTTCAGATCCTAAAAGTTCGCTTACTTTGGCTGAGTGACAGAAAGTCAGCCACAGCAACAGCAGAGCTGACAAGTATTGAAGCAAACCTAGAATCGGTGAATAAAACCTTACGTTTAACAGAAGGTATTACCTATCGTTTGATCATGCTGAAAGCTGATATCGCCTCTTATGACAATAAGGTCGACGAAGCCGAGAAGTTCTACCAAGAAGCGAAAACCTACCTCGATCAGCGTTACTCAGAAAAAGTTACCATCGACTACCACATCACGGTCGGTGAATTTTATCTGACTCACAAAGAGTACAATCACGCGTTATCTGAGTTGCTGTATGGCTATTGGAAATCAGTAGAAGGCAATCTGAGTTCACGCTTGGCTAAGGTAAACCGCCTACTTGCGCAACTTTTCTTTGAGCGCCAGGTGTTAGATAAAGCATTAGAGCACCTCTCTCAAGCCGCTGATTTTTATGATAATTTCGAAAACTCCCCCATATTAGCTCAAGTACTTAAAAAGATGGGTGATGTGTACTTCTATCAAGGAAAATATAACCTTGCCCTAGTGCACTTTTTCAACGTTCTTGATCACGAAAGTACCGACAGGGATATACACCAAGTCATCGATATTCGTCTAAGTCTATCGGCAACTTACTTACGCCTCTATAATTACCCTCTAGCTGAGCAGTACTTAACCCGGGCCCTTGAACTACTAGAGTACACCGACATTCCAAAACTGGAAGGTCGTGCCGCGCTATTATCAGCAGGATTGGCTTACCACCTGCAAGAGAGCGAAGATGTGATCAAGCATGCGACACGTGCACTTGAGATATCGCGTCAAGTAGAAAATATGCGCCTGTCGCAACGCTCATACTATTTACTTTCTTTGGGTTATGAACAGGCAGGTCGTCCACAGCAAGCATTGGCAAATCTCAAGCAATACAACAGCCTTGTCTCTTTAGAGCAGCAAAAACTCAACCGTGTTGGGGAAGACGCATTCCGCCAACAAAAAGAGTTTGCCGAACAAACCCTGCACTATGCAGGCCAAGAACAAGAGCTAGAGAAATACAAACTAGAACATCGTAAGTTCCAAAAGATTTCGTTTGCCCTATTCTTGTTCAGCATTGTCTTATTCTTCTTTGTGCTGCGCCGAGGCTACCTCATTCAAACCTTAGCCAAAGAGGTCGATTCACTGCGTACCGACCTCTTTACGCATTCGCGTTCTAAGCTTCCTAATCTAAGAATGCTGAATGCGAAACTCTCAAATTCATTGGAACAAACCAGCCAAACCTTTGAGCAGTGGCAGCTTGGTGAACTGATTCATGAACCGCTCAACGACCGTTTACGCTTCGTGATGATTGACTTACCTTTCCTACGTAATATGTACACGCAGAACGGTTACAAAGCGGGCCTAGAACTCGAAGATGCTTTTGGCGAATTCCTCAAATCTAAGCTTGAAGGTCCAGCTCGTGTTTACCATTTCTCGGACGCGAACCTGCTTTATATCGAGCCCAACGCTGACCGTGATTTATCACCTGAGGCCCTGTTCAGAAAGATTCAATCTTGGGTTAATGACTTCGAACCCGAGCGAAACATCAACCGAACAGTCCGTATGGGAATCGCTGACTACCCGTTCCTGCCACGTGCTTACACTGCAATTAACGACCAAGAACTGCTCGATGTGTTATTGATGTCGACCAATCTAGCGCGTGAGATCAGTCTCAAAGAGCGCAGCAGTCAATGGGTATACTTAAAAGCTATCGATAATGCGCCCGCAGCGAGCCTTGCAACGGGTAACATAAGAGAAGCGTGTAAACATGCGATTAATCAAGGGTTAATAAAGATACAATCGTCATACCAGAATGAGGACAACATCAAAAAAATGCTAAAAGATGACTGATTTGCGAGCGGTTAAGAGCGGCAAGCCGTGACCTTATTTTTAGTTTTGTTATTATCGATGCAACGTAATTTCATCAAAATGATCGAGCTCGGTCTACGCGGCGCTAATTAATACATCTATGGGCATTCTTGAAAAAGACATTCAGGCGCAACTCCACCAGCTCAAACTTCAGTTGGAGCAGGTCCGTTTGACGCAAAGAGACACCTCGTTCAAATTTATTAGAGAACAAAAAGTTCTAAAGCGTATCGTCACATCTTTAAGTGACGCATGTGTTGGCAGTAACAGCCATTTAGATGAAAACCTCATTGCCCTTCGGGAAGAGCTAGAAAAGCAAAAAGACATTAGCTCGATGATCCCAAAGCTGGCAGTATTAGAAAGGATGCTTAAGCAGAAAACGTTGGCTATGGATAAACAGAACGGATATCTGGACGATAGCATTAAGCACAGTGGGGAAACGCTGCAACGCATAACAGGCCTTCCAGCGCAGCTTAAACGCGACCTACGAAACTTACTTAGCTTCTCCGAATGCAATGGCAGTCAGAAAGTCGACCATGCCATGAAACTTCTCGGTATTTATGAGCGTGCCATTAAGATTATGGCGAATAACTCACGCACTCATTTTGCCGACGTTACGCATTCTCCGGAACAAGAACTCCTTTCCGACCTATCAAACGAATTACAACATCTGATCACTGAACTCGATTTTGAGGGTGAATCGGGTGATTTGCTTACCGATATTCGAGCGAAGCTGCTACTGGGTGTTTCCACACAAAATCTGCTTGAGCTGACACTTCAGATCCTCAAACTGGTAATTGAAGGCACCAACCTAGAGCGTAAGAAGTCCGAACAATTTATCGATCAGCTAAACTCCTCGCTGGCCTCCAGTATCAAAACGGCAGACCAAAATGCCGATCAGAGCCAAAGTTACTTTGAGCACCGCCAAGGCCTTAACTCTGAGTTAAGTGAACTTGTCATTAAGAGCCAGAACTCTGTAGAGAAAGCGAAGGAAATTGATAGTTTAAAGCGAACGATTAATCCGCTACTCACTGAAATCGCCTCTCTTTCAGAAAGACTGAATCACGCAGAACAGAAAGAACAAGCTCTAATAGAGAGAATGAGTTATGGAAAGACTCAGTTAGATTCACTCTATGAAGTCACCCAAGATTACCGCAAGCGCTTAGAAGATCAGGCTCAGCGTATGCTACTTGACCCGCTCACTAAAGTTTACAATCGCACCGCCTTTACTGATCGCTTAGAGCTTGAGTATCGCCGTTGGATTCGTGCACAACACTCACTGCGCGTAGTGCTGCTCGACATCGACAACTTCAAAGCCATCAACGACAGCTTTGGTTATACCGCGGGTGATAAGGCACTTAAAATCATCGCGAGAACTATTACTAAAGAAGCAGGCACAACCGATACCGTGGCTCGCTTTTCTGGTGAAGAGTTTGTCTTGCTGTTGCCAGAACAAACCGATGAATATTGCCACCAGGTGATTCAAAACATCCAAGCTCAAGTAAGCCGCCTACCCTTTAAGTTCCGTGACCAACAAATCACGATTACCTTGTGTGCGGCAAGTACTCAGTTTAAAGAGTCTGATACGCCTGAAGAAGTATTAGAGAGACTTAATAAGACGCTAAACAAAGCAAAGCAACGCGGTACCAACCAACTTGTTTGGAACTAAGTCAGCCTTAGATTTAATTTATTTCATTTTTTCAAATACTTATCACATACCATTTCCCTCAATGTTTGCTAAGCTAATGATTAACATTCGCTTAACAAGCATTCTTGGCAAGCAATGCTGTATATACGCTCTTAATTTATTTTATAGTAGCTCTTAAGCATCTATACATCTGCTATTAAGCACCCATGTATATACTGTTAAGCACCTGCATATAGACTGTTAAGCAAGATTATATAATCCATTAAGCAACGCTGTCGTAACCGTTTCGTCTGGTTAACTCTCTCCCCTTTAACCAAACACTTTCAACGTTTGCTTCTCACTCTCGAGTCAGAGGGTCACTTCAACGTCCCCCTGCTCTTTTCAACAAGGAGGCACTATGATCACTCATATCAGCCCTGCCGGTAGCATGGATTTACTCTCTCAACTTGAAGTTGAGCGTCTTAAGAAAACCGCGTCTAGTGATCTGTACCAACTGTATCGTAACTGTACGTTAGCGGTACTTAACTCGGGAAGCCACACCGACAATTCCAAAGAGTTGCTCGACAAGTATCAATCGTTTGATGTTGAAGTCGTGCGACGTGAGCGTGGTATCAAGCTCGAACTAAGCAACCCACCAGAGCATGCCTTTGTCGATGGTGAAATCATCAAGGGTATCCAAGAGCACCTATTCTCAGTGCTGCGTGACATTGTCTACGTCAACATGCATCTTGCAGACAACCAAAGACTCAACCTGACTAATGCCACTCATATTACCAACCTCGTATTTGGTATTTTGAGAAATGCAGGCGCACTTACGCCGGGCATCGAACCTAACCTGATCGTGTGTTGGGGTGGCCACTCAATTAATGCCACTGAATACCAATATACTCGTGAAGTAGGTAATGAACTTGGCCTACGTGAACTCAACATCTGTACGGGTTGTGGACCAGGTGCAATGGAAGGACCAATGAAAGGCGCGGCTATTGGTCACGCTAAGCAGCGCTATACTGATCATCGTTACTTAGGGTTGACTGAACCATCAATCATTGCAGCTGAGCCACCAAACCCGATAGTGAACGAACTGGTGATCATGCCAGATATCGAGAAGCGTCTTGAGGCATTCGTTCGTATGGCGCATGGCATCATTATTTTCCCTGGTGGCCCCGGTACGGCTGAAGAGTTGCTGTATATCTTAGGGATCATGATGCACCCAAATAACGTCGACCAACCCATGCCGATTGTATTAACGGGCTCAAAAGAGAGTGAAGCTTACTTCCGCTCTATCGATAAGTTCATCGGGGAAACCCTCGGGGAAGAGGCTCAGAAACACTACGAAATCGTGATTGATGATCCAGCACGCGCAGCGAAAATCATGAAACAAGCGATGCCAGATGTACGCTCTCACCGTAAAGAGACCGGCGATGCATACAGCTATAACTGGTCACTGCATATTGAGCCTGAGTTCCAATTGCCCTTCGATCCGACACATGAGTCTATGGCGGCGCTTGATCTTCATATGGACCAGAAAACAGAAAGCCTTGCGGCTAATTTACGCAAAGCGTTTTCTGGCATTGTGGCCGGTAACGTCAAAGCCGAAGGTATTCTAGAGATAGAGAAACACGGCCCATTCCTGATTGATGGCGACAAAGAGCTGATGACCAAAATGGATCAACTGCTGAATGACTTTGTTGAACAACATCGCATGAAACTGCCGGGTGGCACTGACTATGTTCCTTGCTATAAAATTATGCCTAGCAGCGAATAACGACAAGTGACTGATAACAGGCCACAAGCATAAAGCTAAACAAGTCATGACGTTTACGTCGCCAACGTTTCAACTCACCAAGTGATACGTTACTATAAGGGGCTAGCAGCCCCTTATTTATTGCCTATTTAGTGGAAACTTATGTCTATCCATCTTGTTATTATCGATGCTTTGAATCTCATCCGACGCGTTCACTCTGTTCAGCCGGACCCAACCGATATTGCAAGAACCATCACCACTACTGCTCGTACTCTTAATCGCATCCTAAAAGAATCAAAGCCAACCCATATCATTGCGGTATTTGATCATCATTTACAAGATCGAGGCTGGCGCGCTGAAGTCCTTCCTGCCTACAAGCAAAACCGCAAGCCGATGCCTGAACCATTAATGAAAGGCCTTGATGCTATCCAACAAGCTTGGTGGGAATTAGGGATTGATTCACTGCTATCTGATGGTGATGAAGCGGATGACTTAGTAGCAACACTCGCTAAGAAAGTGGCAGACCACGGCGAAAAGGTCACAATAATCTCTACCGATAAGGGCTATTGCCAACTGTTATCACCAACGCTACAGATCCGTGATTACTTCCAACACCGCTGGTTAGACAAGCCCTTTATTGAAGCTGAGTTCGGTGTAAAGCCGGAACAACTCGCTGACTACTGGGGATTAACTGGCGTTAGCTCAAGCCAAGTACCGGGGATTCCTGGAGTTGGACCAAAAGCGGCCAAAGAGATATTAACAACGTATCCAGATATAGAAACGGCATTCCTAGCTGAAGATTTACCGAAAAAGTATCGTAAGAAATTCGATGAGCATATTGAATCGGCTCGCGTATGTAAGCTCGTTTCAGCACTCAAAACCGACATCGATTTGGGCTTCAATCTTCAAGACATTCGCTACTCTGATAACCAAGCTTAACACTTCTAGATGTTCATCTTTTCTGTTGTGTTCTCCATTACATTCACAACCTAATTATAATGTTAATCAATACCTTACCGAGTATTGATTAACATTTAGCCTTCATCACAGTCTTATTGATATAAGTATTTAATTTCATTGCTCCAATAAGGAGAAACACAATGAAAAACATACTATTACTATCATTAACTACCCTCTTACTTAATATCGCGCCTCTTGCTGTCGCAACCGAAGCCTGTGGTGAACACCTAGTCAAAGGTTTGCCTTCAGAATCCTCTGATCAAATGCTTTGTCGAACCGGTTATGCCATTGGCTACAACTATTCCATGAAGAATGCTGATTGGGTCGCCTATCATGTCACCGCAGAAAGCGTCAATGGACAGTTCAAACGAAGTAACCGCTTTAAAGCCGATTCAGAACTCCCCGAATACGCCTAATCAACACTAAGCGACTACTCCAAATCCGGTTATGACCGCGGCCATCTTGCTCCATCTGCAGCAATGGACTTCAGCGAAGTGTCGATGCAAGAAAGCTTCTTGCTAAGCAATATGTCACCACAACTTCCTGGGTTTAACCGAGTTGGCTGGCGATTGCTAGAAGAGCATGTACGTGACCTTGCCAATGAATATCAAGAGCTCTATGTGGTGACAGGCCCTATTTATGACGGGAATGAAACCTTTATTGGCAATGGCGTTATGATTCCAAGTGCATTCTACAAAGTGATTCTCGACCCGTATTACAACGATGCGATTGCTTTTATTGTGCCGCACCGTGACGTATCGAGCAGTGAGCTCGCAAGCTTTGTCACAACTATTGATGAAGTAGAAGTCCGCACCAACTTGGATTTTTTCGCAAACACTAGCGATGATGTAGAAAGTGATATGGAAGCAATGCTTTGGGAGATGTGGCCTACTTCAGAGTAAACCTCTCATAACAAAAAAACGCTCCTTATGAGGAGCGTTTTGTATGTTCATTAACCGCGTATTAGTACGGCGAGATATTCGAAAGCGACTGAATATGAACCGTGATCTCTTCGCGATCGTGGTATAGGTGCTTCGCCTGCATCTTGAATTTAACTTTGTTATCAATCAGGAACTGTTTCAGGTTCTCGATATCCTGCAGTACTTCATCGTAACGGCCTTTCATTGGCAGTTTAAGGTTGAACAATGCTTCTTTCGCCCAGCCTTTGATGATCCACTCACCCATTAAGTGAGCAACACGAGCTGGCTTCTCAACCATGTCACAGATAATCCAAGTCACGTTCTTACGGTCAGGTTCAAATTTAAAGCCATCTACCATATGGTGCTTGATTTGACCCGTTTCCATTAGGCTGTCCGCCATCATGCCGTTGTCAACACAGTGAACGAACATAGAACGCTTAACCAGTTGGTAAGTCCAACCACCTGGACACGCGCCTAAATCTACGCCCCACATACCTGGAGCAAGACGCTCATCCCACTCATCACGAGGGATGAATACGTGGAACGCTTCTTCTAGCTTTAATGTAGAACGGCTTGGCGCATCTGATGGGAACTTCAAACGAGGAATGCCCATAAAGAACTGTGAGTTATTGGTTGGGTAAGAGTAACCGACCAAGCAATGACCCGGAGCGATAAAACATAAGTGAAGCACAGGCTTCTTAATATTGTCTTTCGCTGTCATCAGACCTTTACCACGCATAGCTTGACGCATTGGCACGGTAAACTTACGGCAGAACTTCAAAAGCTCTTTCGCTTCATTGGTGTCTGGCGTTTCAATACGGATATCACCACAACGTGGGAAACCTTCTTTCTCAGAAAGCGCCTCAAGAATTGGAGAGATACGATCATCAGTCGGCAGATCTTTGATTTCAACCGCTACCGCGATCATTTGACGAGCAAAGATCAGCGATTGGAAGTCGATCTCTTTAACCAGTTTATCGGCTTCGCCTGCTTGATAACATTCAAACAATACAAAGCCTGTATTGTTCTTTAAGCGAGGAAAACCAAACACTTCCAGTTGTGTTGCCTTGTCTTGAATTTCGCCAGCACATTCTTTTTCAAAACCAGAGCGACAATAAAGTAGTACGTGTTTCACTGAGTTACCTCTTTTATATTCAAAGCAGCGAAGGAGAAGACTCCCCAACCAATGATAAATAGTAGACCACCAAACGGAGTGATAGGGCCAAACCATTTTATTCCTGTCAGTGCCAAGCCATAAAGGCTGCCACTAAAACAAAGGATGCCGATGATAAAGCAAATTGCCGCAATGAAAAAATATTTTTGTGATTTAGCGCCAAGTTTCATCTGCAGCAGAGCGCCACACGCCAATATCGCCAAAGTATGGATAAACTGATACTGAACACCCGTCTCAAACACGCCTAGCAGATATTCAGGTAAAATAGCTTTCAACCCATGAGCCGCGAAGGCACCAAGCATCACAGCAATCGCACCAGAGATACCTGCAAACGTGAGTAAATACTTACTTCTCATTGAGTACCTCTTTGATAAACGCTGACAGCTTCTCAACGGTTAAGGCAATATTCTGCTGCTCTGTGTAACCAGAGCTCTTACGAGGCTTAAAGCTGTGATCACCGTCTGGGATAAATTCAACACGAATAGAATCCGACAGGTCGAAATCAGTAAACTCTTCACGCTTACCAAAGGTATCGCGTTCACCCTGCAGAATAAGACATGGCTTTTGTAACTCAGCTAAGTGCTCACCTTTGTACTTCTCTGGCTTACCAGGAGGGTGGAAAGGAAAGCCTAAACACGCCATCGCTGCCACCTTATCAACTTCAGACAAATGGCTCGCCATACGCCCTCCCATCGATTTACCGCCAATCACAAGCTTATCGGCATCGCACTGCTCAATGATGTCTTGGTAAGCTTCAAGCAGCTTAGGGGCTCTGTCAGGTGGACGACGCTTGCCATCTTCAGCACGTTTAATCATGTAAGGGAAATTAAAACGAATCACTCGTATCCCTTTAAAGGCTAACCCTTTTGCCACCGACTGCATGAATTCATGATCCATACCTGCGCCAGCACCATGTGCAAAGATAAAGGTGATTGGATTGTCTTCACCGTCAATGATGACGTTATTCATCGAGTAAATCCTCTTGTTCACTTTGCGCTTTCGCCAGCATCCAATCGCGGAAGGTGGCGATACGGCCCATATCGGCTTGTTTCTCATGACAAACCACATAGAAGGCATTCTTGCTCACCAACACTTCGTCAAAAGGCGCAATCAAACGACCCGCTTCGATTTCAGGTTGCGCCAACACGTTGTTACCCAGTGCAATACCTTGGCCGTGAGCTGCTGCCTGCAACACCATGGTTGAGTGACTAAAGATAGGACCGTGATTGACGTTTACCCCATCGATGCCATTTTGCTTAGCGAACTGCTTCCAATCCTTTCGAGAAGTATCATGTAATAGCGTATGACATGCTAAATCGCTTAGAGATTCTAATGGTTTGGTACCAAGCAACACTGAAGGTGAGCAAAGAGGGATCAAGTATTCTTGATAAAGCTTATCGGCTCTAAGCCCCGACCAATTGCCTCGACCATAATAAATAGCTACGTCTACGTCATCGGTCAGCGAGCCTTCATCCATATCAACGGCTTTAATTCGTACGTCGATATCAGGTTCTTGCTGATTAAAGTCTGCAAGCCTTGGCACTAACCATTGAATGGCAAAGCTTGGCGGTAAGCTGATGGTCAATGCGCCCTTCTCACTTCGCTCAAGCACTTTATCCGTCGCTTCTGCCAGTGAGGTAAAAATATCTTTGATGTCTAAGAAGTAGCTCTGACCTTCTTCAGTCAGCAGCAAAGAGCGATTTCTTCGACGAAATAACTTCAAAGACAAGAATTCTTCAAGCGCTTTAATCTGATGACTGACTGCAGCTTGAGTAACAAACAACTCTTCTGCAGCGCGCGTAAAACTCAAGTGTCGAGCAGCGGCTTCAAACACTCTTAGCGAGTTTAATGGGGGTAATCGACGAGACATAGGTACTCTCTAAATAAGCATTAGTTTTTTTTATCTGAAACATTATAATTTGTCCATTGCCTAGCGGCCAGAGAAATTCTATATTTCATCCCGCAGCAGCTAGCCTGAACGGCTTGATTCTCTCTAGAATCAATTGGTTTAGCTCCTGCGATGTTGTGTTTGCAAACTCGTTCTTTTCGAGTTGGGTAGAGTTCTACCAAATGTTTTGTTGCAGTTCTATACTGAAACGAGACATGTACTTCCTGTATTTATTTTGACCTGTCTGTCAAATTTGTTTACACCGCCTTATGGGCGGTGTTTTTTTATGTGCAAAGAAAAATAACAATAAGTTTATCAATAGCTGTACTAATTAATCTTTGTTATTTTTCATCGTTAATCACAGAATCAGACACCCACTCAAATAATCAACTGAACACATACAAATACAACCATTGAATAGCACTAAAAAGTAACAGAGTTCCTCAGATACTCACACTTCTTCGGTCACCTACAAGCCAACTCAAACCCCCATCATTTCAATCTCAGAATCTCAAGACAGAGCATGATGATAACTCGACAAACTCGCGCCTCTTACTGCCTACTGTAAAACATTCACAATAGAAAATAAAAAAGCCGCTTACTTTTCAGTAAACGGCTTTGCAAAATATTCGGCTACTCTATACCACTATGGGCGGTAAACCTTCACGTTATGGAAGCCTTGCTCTTTTAGATAAAGTGCCTGTAGACGGCTCATTACACCACGATCACAGTACAGCAAGTACTCTTTTGCTTGGTCCAAGTCGCCAAACTGAGTCGAAAGCTTGAAGAACGGGATATGTTTAATTTCAACACCATCGATCTCTAGTGGGCTTTCGTCTTCTTCGTCTGGGCTACGGATATCAAGAACGATCGAGTGCTCAGCAACAGCTTGAACTTGTTCAACTTCAGGCGCTTGCTCTTGGCTCTCTTTCTCGATGTCACGGATATCCATAACTCGAGCGTTCTCGATCACTTGCTCTAGCACTTCGAAGTTAAACTTAGCTTCTTCTGCTTCTAATTTGCCTTTCTTCGCTTTCACTGTTGGCTTCTTAGAAATAACACCACAGTACTCAGGCATTACTTTCGCAAAGTCTTCAGTGCCAATCTTACGAGACAGGTCGATGATGTCTTCTTTGTCCCAGTTGATAAGTGGACGAAGGATCAAAGTATCGGTCACGTTGTCAATGTGGCGAAGGTTAGTTAGCGTTTGGCTAGAAACCTGACCTAATGCTTCACCGGTTACTAGGGCTTCGATACCGAAGCGTTCTGCAACCATACCACCAGCACGCATGAACATACGCTTAAGAACCACGCCCATTTGGCCATCTTCAACATTCTCAAGAATCTCTGCGACTACCGGTTCAAAATCGATAGAGATGAACTTCACCTTTGCCGATGAGCCGTATTTATCCCATAGATAGTGAGAAACTTGCTTAACACCAATCTCGTGAGCAGGGCCACCAAGATTGAAGAAGCAGTAATGCACTTTAGAACCACGTTTGATGTGTAAGTAGCTTGAAACACCAGAATCAAAGCCACCAGAGATCAAGCTAAGCAGATCTTCTTGAGTACCAAGAGGGAAACCACCTAGGCCTTTATGACGTTCAATAACTTGGTTTAGCTTCTCGTTCTCGACTTCAACTTTAACGGTAATATCTGGATTTTTCAGTTTTACTTTTGCTGATTCAACCGCTTGGTTTAAACCACCACCTACGTAGCGTTCTAGCTCAATAGAGGTAAAGTCATGTTTACCACGACGCTTAGCACGTACAGAGAAAGTCTTACCTTCAATAAGAGCACCGCTTCGCTCAAGAACTTGCTCGTAAATATGATGCAGGTCTTTAAACTCTGATTGCTGAACTTCAAGGGAGTGATGAATACCCGGAGTTTGCGTCAATACTTCGAGTGTTTCTTTAAAGTATTTGTCGCTCTCAGACGTCACTTCGATGTAGTCACGACGGTTGAAGACAGCCACAGACTCAGTACGACGCTGAAGAATAGTACGAATATTACGTTCTAGAATCTTTGTGAAGCGCTTACGCACCGATTCACTTTTAATAAAAATTTCCGGATGAGGCTTAACAATAAATTTCATAGTACTTTCACGCCAATAAGGTTCACAAATTTTAGTAGGTTCATCACCACGTAAAAGGTCATTTCACATAGTTATTGAAGCAATAATAGATCAATATTAAATCTAAGGGCGCGAATTATACATGAGAAAATCAAACAAGGAAAAGAGTGCGTGCTTCAACCTCATCATTAAACTGCCTGTTATTAAAAGTAGCAGATTTCAAAACGACATAAATACAGCTGAGAGCATCATTGAAGACCACAAAACAAAAAGCCCAACCTCATCATAAGGTTGAGCTTTCGATGCTATCTGCTGATTAACGTATGTATATCTAACTAACGCCTGTATATCTAACGTATGTGTACCTGAAGACTAATCGCTGTCTCTCTGCCTACTACTGACCAATAACAGGCACTTCATCACTATAAAGCGGCTCACCCTGCATTATACTGATTTCAACACGGCGGTTGAGGCTACGCTGCCATTCAGTATCATTGGGTTCAACAGGCTCTGTATCGGCCATACCGCGCACTCTCAAGCGTTGATGAGAGAAGCCACGTACCTTTTCCATCTCTTGAGCCACAGACACCGCACGCTGCGATGACAAGTCCCAATTAGAACGATAAAGCTCTGAATCCAGTCGCTGGTTATCCGTGTGCCCAGAGATACGGACAATGCCCGGTACATCTTTTACCAGTTCAGCGACCTGTCTAACCAATGGTCGAAACTTAGGTTGTAGGAAAGCAGACCCCGATGGGAACGCACCTTTCTCACGAATTCGAATAACAATCTGCTGGCCAAGGTTTTCAACCTCAATCGCGCCTTGGTCGATCTCTCGCTCCAATGCTTTCTTGATACTTTCCATCAAGGTTTCCATCTCTTGCGATTGAGCTTCGGCTTGCTGTTGCTGTTGGTCTGACTCAGAGTTTTGATTGTCATGAGTAGAGACCTCTGGCGACTTGCCTCCCGTCATCTTGCCTTGGTCACGCATTGTGCCGCCAGCACGCTCAGATTCACCTTCATGAAACTCAAGCGTTTGCTGCGTAATATCAATGGTCTGCTGCATGATCACATCGATAGGAGTCGGCTCTGGGCGACCAGGGCGAAACTCTTGCGCAATGATGCTAGTCCCTTTAGGAATATCTTTCACTTCCAAGCGGTTTTGTACACCAAACGCAAATTTCATCGATCCAGCGATCTGTTTGAACTTCAGTACGTCCATCTCAGAGAATGAGAGCAGCAGTACGAAGAAACACATCAGCAATGACATCAAGTCAGCAAATGTCCCCATCCATTGAGGTAACCCCGGAGGAGGACATTTACATGGATTTTCTTCATCCATCTTCAACTCCTCTTACGCGGGTTCACCATCAATCGTGCGCTTACCTTCATTGAGGTAGCTCTTGAGGTAACCATCGATAACTCGTGGGTTCTGACCATCTTGAATCGCTAATACACCATCCATCACCAGACGACGGTTTAGTGTCTCTTGGTCACGACGCAGCGCAAGCTTGTCGGCAATTGGGAAGAACACCATGTTCGAAAGGATTGCACCGTAAAGCGTAGTCAAGAGTGCAACCGCCATCGCAGGACCGATCGCTTTAGGATCATCCATGTTCGAAAGCATGGCAACGAGACCTACTAAGGTACCAATCATACCCATCGCTGGCGCGACATCACCAAATGCTGAGAACACTTTCGCGCCCTGCTCGTGACGTTCTGTTGTTAATGCGATGTCTTTTTGCAGTGCTGCACGCACTACATCACCATCATGGCCATCCACCAATAAGTCGATACCCTTTTGCATGAAACTGTTGCTGATTTCCATCTCTTCAAGTGCCAAGAAGCCACCTTTACGTGCTGCATCCGCCATCTCTACCACTTTAGCGATAAGATCTTCAGGCTCATCGGCCTTAAACATAAATGCTTTGCCAGCGATTTTGGTTGCTCCAAAGAATTGTCCCATGGTGAACTTCATTAGAACAACAAACGTTGAACCACCCACCACGATCAAAATGGATGTCGTGTCATAGAACATCCCGAGGCTTCCACCTAGGATCATTGCCATGATTACAAAGGCAAATCCACCAATCAAACCTATTAGGGTTGCTAAATCCACTGAGCACTCCTCATGCTTTTTTGTAGCTCTACGTCGACGATAATCTTTTTATCGGCCAGACTATAAGATCTTTTAGTAAATTCTTGGCCTAAATATCACACTTTTCGTTTTTGAATCACAATTATTGGCTTACTTTGCTCTTATCCTTAGCGCATAAACTCGATAAAGCTAAGGTTATTCAACCAAAGTGAGTTCAAGCCCCTTAAAAACGAACTTTCTAGCAAAATTTCTTGGTTACATTTGACCATCTCAGCGGCCTAGGGTAACGTTCGTTCATATTTCCAAACGCAGATTTATTATGGCTACTAAGAAACCTGAAAATATGAGCTTTGAAGCGGCTATCGAAGAGCTTGATGGCTTGGTTGATCAACTAGAAAATGGTGATCTAGCTTTAGATGATGCGCTGAAAAAGTTCGAACGAGGCATCTCCCTCGCTCGTGCTGGTCAAAGTAAACTAAATGATGCTGAACAGCGTGTTAGCATCTTACTGCAAAATGATGAAAATGCAGAACTTAGTGACTTTAACCCACAACCAGAATAACGAATTGTATGAGATCCCCTATGATCGAGACTTTATTGTCTTATCAAGCACGTAATAACGAGCAGCTGAACCTTTGGCTTGATCGCCTGCCACACCAAAATCAGAACCTTATCAACGCGATGCGTTATGGGTTACTTTTAGGCGGCAAACGCGCACGTCCATTTCTTGTCTACATTACAGGGGAAATGCTCGGCTGTACCGCTGAAGAACTCGATACTCCAGCTTCTGCAATCGAATGTATTCATGCCTATTCTCTGATTCACGACGACCTTCCAGCAATGGATGACGATGAACTTCGTCGTGGCCATCAGACTTGTCACATCAAATACGATGAAGCAACGGCAATTTTAACTGGCGATGCCCTACAAACTCTCGCGTTTACTATACTTGCGGAAGGCACATTAAGTGCTGACGGGGAAAGCAATCGCGTTCGAATGATTCAACGCCTAGCAGAAGCATCTGGTGCTCAAGGTATGTGCATTGGACAAGCTCTTGATATTGAAGCTGAAAACCGCTCTGTCACGCTAGAAGAGTTAGAAGAAGTTCACCGTAACAAGACTGGCGCTCTAATGAAGAGTGCGATTCGTTTAGGTGCTCTGGCTGCTGGCGAAAAAGCGTTTGAAGTGATGCCTAAATTAGATAAATACGCCGATGCAATCGGGTTAGCCTTCCAAGTTCAGGATGATATTTTAGATATCATTAGCGATACCGAAACTTTGGGTAAACCACAGGGCTCTGACCAAGATTTGAACAAAAGCACCTACCCTTCTTTGTTAGGTTTAGAGGGCGCTCAAGAAAAAGCGCAAACTCTGCTACAGGAAGCGCTTCAAGCTTTGGCTGCAATCCCATACAATACCCAGTCACTCGAAGAGTTCGCCCGATACGTCATCGAGCGCAAGAACTAAGACAATAAGCGCGCATTACCTATGACTCTTGATATATCAAAGTACCCAACTCTTGCTTTGGCTGATAAGCCAGAGGATTTGCGTCTACTTCCAAAAGAGACGCTTACACAGCTTTGTGATGAATTACGTACCTATCTTCTTAACTCGGTGAGCCAGTCAAGTGGTCACTTAGCGTCAGGCTTAGGTACAGTAGAGCTAACCGTTGCTCTGCACTATGTGTACAACACGCCTTTTGACCAATTGGTTTGGGATGTTGGCCACCAAGCCTATCCACACAAGATTCTTACGGGTCGTCGCGACCGCTTGTCGACTATCCGTCAAAAAGATGGACTGCACCCATTCCCATGGCGTCAAGAGAGCGAATACGACACCCTATCTGTTGGTCACTCTTCAACATCGATCAGCGCCGGACTCGGTATGGCGATCAGTGCGAAGAAAGAAGGTAAGAACCGTAAAGTCGTGAGTGTGATTGGTGATGGCGCAATTACCGCAGGTATGGCCTTCGAAGCCATGAACCACGCGGGCGATATTCACAATGACATGCTGGTTATCCTTAACGATAACGAAATGTCGATCTCTGAAAACGTCGGTGCTCTAAACAACCACCTCGCTCAAGTTCTTTCTGGCAGTCTTTACACGTCAATTCGTGAGGGTGGCAAGAAAGTGCTATCAGGTGTTCCGCCGATTAAAGAGCTCGTTCGTCGTACAGAAGAACATTTAAAAGGCATGGTTGTCCCCGGCACCATGTTTGAAGAGTTAGGCTTTAACTACATTGGTCCAATTGATGGTCACGATGTCAATGAGCTGATTAAAACGCTGAAGAACATGAGAGATCTTAAAGGCCCTCAGTTCCTGCATATCATGACGAAGAAAGGCAAAGGCTACGAGCCAGCTGAGAAAGATCCAATTGGCTACCATGGCGTACCTAAGTTCGATCCTGCACATTCAAGTCTGCCTAAGAGCACCAGCTCTAAACCAACTTTCTCTAAGATTTTCGGCGACTTCCTGTGTGATATGGCCGCTCAAGATCCTAAGCTAATGGCGATAACGCCAGCAATGCGTGAAGGTTCTGGTATGGTGCGCTTCTCGAAAGAGTATCCAGAACAGTACTTTGATGTAGCAATTGCTGAGCAACACGCTGTGACGCTAGCAACAGGTATGGCGATTGCCGGTGATAAGCCAATTGTGGCTATCTACTCGACTTTCCTACAACGTGGCTACGATCAACTGATCCACGATGTGGCAATCATGGATCTACCGGTTATGTTCGCTATTGACCGTGCAGGTCTTGTCGGTGCCGATGGTCAAACACACCAAGGTGCGTTCGACTTAAGCTTTATGCGCTGCATTCCAAACATGGTGATCATGGCACCAAGCGACGAGAACGAATGTCGCCAAATGCTTTACACCGGCCACCAGCACACAGGGCCAAGTGCCGTTCGTTACCCTCGTGGTAATGGCATGGGTACTGAGATACAAAGTGAGTTTACCGCTCTTGAGATTGGTAAAGGTCGTATCGTTCGCGAAAGCGAAAAAGCAAAAGATGGCTCGAAAGTCGCTATCCTGAGCTTTGGTACTTTCCTTGAAAGTGCACTTCAAACCGCAGACGCTATCGATGCGACAGTTGCAGACATGCGTTTTGTGAAACCACTAGATGAAGCTCTGATCAAACAACTTGCTGCTGACCACGATGTACTAGTGACTATCGAAGAAAACGCGATTGCAGGTGGTGCGGGAGCGGGTGTGATTGAGTTCTTGATGCAAGAAAAACTACTGATGCCTGTTTTAAACCTTGGCCTACCTGACAAGTTTATTGCTCAAGGTACTCAAGGTGAGCTGCATGAAGAGCTTGGCTTAGATGCGAAAGGTATTGAGAAGTCTATCTCAGACTACCTTGCCAAATAGCTTTCACAAGCAAACAGCATAAGCGACAAAACAAAAAAGGTTGGCCCTAGGGTCAACCTTTTTAGTATCTGCTAACTGATAAACTATTCGTTGTTTAGCTGTTAGTTATTAGCAATTAAGCCTGCTTAGCAACAAGGCTTAAGCACAGGTGCGTCATAGTTCTCTGGTTCGTCAGAGTAGATAGCAACGTTGAAGTTCTCAACTAAGCCTGTCTCTTCAACACACTGCTCTTGGAAGAACTGTTGAATCTCACGACGTTGACAGTGTGCTTCGAATGCTTCGTTGTCCGCCCAGATCTCATTGAATGCAATAGGGAAACTCTCACCCTCTGCAAATGGGCTCTGAATGTGACGAGTCACTGTATATTGGATACAACCGTCTTCACGCATTGTGTTTGGCTCTAGTGATTTCAGAACTTCAAACAACTCGTTCAATTTGCCTTCTTTAGGCTGAAATTGAGCAACACAGTAAACCTTCTTAGACATTGTAATTCCTTGTTTTTATCTATTATCGTCAGTGCTTTGGATATTGATTCTTAAACGAGCCAACCTGAAAAATGAGCCACTGCATACAGTGAAATCGCCGCCATAATACCCGCCACGATATCATCAATCATGATACCTAAGCCGCCGTGAACTCGCTTGTCTAACCAACCAATTGGCCAAGGCTTTACCATATCGAAAAAACGAAACAGCACGAAGCCAGCGAATAGCCATTTCCAATCATTAACAGGAATACCCAACAACGGCACTAGGCCCATTGTGATCCAAAAGCCAGCAAACTCATCCCATACAATAGAGCCGTGATCGTGCACGCCCATGTCATCAGACGTCACTTGGCATATTTTGATACCAATAATGCAGCTCACAACCACAAGAATGACATAAATAGGGAAAGGTAACTGAACCAGCAATAGATAAAATGGGATCGACGCAAGCGTGCCCATGGTGCCGGGAATAATCGGCGATAAGCCACTACCAAAACCCGTTGCCAATAAGTGCCAAGGATTTTTAAGAGAGATTGCAGAAAGTGGGTTTGTCATCAATTAACCTTAAAGTGATCGTAACCAGTTAAGTTCCAACTCAGTGGTTCACCATTATTGTGTAATTCAAAATATTCTACAGGTCTTATCTGGCCAATGCAGGTGACTTTTGTTCCAGTGTGTGACAAAGCACTTTCCAATGAGCCTTTATTCTCTTCCGGCACAGTAAAGCACAGTTCGTACTCTTCACCACTGGTCAACGCATACTGTTGAGCCGAAGCAATATCAGATGCGAACTGGCGTAGTTCTGGAGAAATTGGCAGCGTACTCACATCAATGCTCGCACCAACCTGAGAACGCTTAAGGATATGTTTTAAATCAGCAATAACACCGTCAGAGATATCAATAGCAGACGAAGCAAGGTTCACGAGCGCTTGACCAGCCAATACTCGAGGAACGCTCATATAGTGTCTTTCTTCAAGCTCGAGAGCATAAGATTTGACTTTGTTCTGTTCAGGATCAAGCAATACTTCTAAGCCGGCTTTGCTATCACCTAGGTTACCCGTTACGTAAATCCAGTCGCCCACTTTAGCGCCATCTCTACGCAGTGCTCGACCTTCTGGCACAAAACCTTGTACAGTCAATGTCAGACTTAGGGGCCCTTTGGTTGTATCACCGCCAATTAACTGAATACCAAAGTAGTCAGCGAGCTTGAAGAAGGAGTCACAGAAGGGAGCAAGCCATTCTTCATCGACTTCTGGCATGGTTAACGCAAATGAAACCCAAGCAGGCGTCGCACCCATCGCAGCAAGGTCGCTAATATTCGAAGCCAAAGCCTTGTGTGCCACCCAAGCAGGGTTCGCCTCTGCTAAGAAGTGCGTGCCTGCAACTAAGGTGTCGGTACTGATCGCTATCTCAACATTACTTGGCGCTTTGACTAAAGCACAGTCATCGCCCGCAGCCAGATGTACGTCTTTACGTTGTGGTTGTCGATTTACAAAATATTTTTCAATCAGGTTAAATTCGCCAGACATCACATGCCCTATCTTTAGTCTTCATACAAATCACCGTAATTATACCAATCACAGTAAGTAAGTGATCAAAATTAGCATAGGGAAAAGGCTTGAGAACAAGGCAGAATTTTTCGATAAGTAGTTATTCTACAATCAAAAATTCTAACGCAGTTATCGAGCGTTTTAGCAAGCTAGGGTGACCAGTTATTTACTACGATTGGTATTATTAATATTACAGAAATTTAGTTACAAAAAAGGCCAGCATAAAAGCTGACCTTTAGATTCAATATACGAACGTCTTATTTCTTACGAACGTGTGGTGCAGCTTTATCAAGCACACCGTTAACAAACTTATGGCTGTCTTCTGCTGCAAATACTTTTGCAAGCTCGATAGCTTCGTTGATAACCACTTTGTATGGTACATCTTCGCGACGAGTCATCTCGTACATAGCTAAACGTAGAAGCGCTAGTTCCATCAAATCCAGATCTTGCATAGGGCGAGATACGAATGGACGAAGCTTGCTATCAAGTTCCATGTGGCTAAGAGCAACACCAGTTAGTAAGTCGCGGAAGTATGCAACGTCTGTTTCTGGCATAGCGAGAGCAGGTTCTGCGGCATGATGCTCTTCTTCATCATACTTACCACCAGATAAGAACTGTTCTTCAACGATAGCAATATTTTCTTTAGTAATTTGCCAAGAATAAATTGCTTGTAGAGCAAATTGACGTGCGTTACGACGTGCGGCTGGTTTCACACTGGCCCCCATTAGGAATCGATTTCAGAAAGAACGTTGATCATCTCAAGTGCGCTAAGTGCGGCTTCTGCACCCTTATTACCAGCCTTGGTTCCTGCGCGTTCAATAGCTTGATCGATCGTATCAACAGTAAGAACACCAAACGCGACTGGAAGTGAAAACTCCAGAGACACTTGTGCCAAACCTTTATTACATTCACTACAAACATAGTCAAAGTGAGGTGTACCGCCACGGATTACTGTACCAAGAGATACAATCGCATCGAACTTACCTGTTTTTGCAACGCGTTGCGCTACAAGTGGAAGTTCTACTGCACCAGGGCAACGAACAACAGTGATGTTGTCTTCGCTTACTTGTCCATGACGCTTTAAAGTATCGATTGCACCAGAAAGTAAACTTTCGTTAATAAAACTGTTGAAACGAGCAATAACGATAGCAATTTTTGCATTTGGCGCTGGGAAGCCACCCTCGATCACTTTCATAAGCCTTCCTTTAACTATTTTCATCAAGTGAGAATCGCCGGATTCTAGCACAAAACTGTGAGCAATATCTAATGCTAATTTAGAAGAACAGACACCGGAGATGTAAAGATGATAGCGCAGCACGGCTCTCAACCATATAGGAGCAACCAGTAGTCAAGCTCGTGTATTTAACACGTTTTGAATCGGGCTTAACTACTTTGCTCTTTTGGCAAAACTAATCACCAAAAGAGCCACTGGAATCATCGGTAAATTATGTTGCTATAAACAGAGATATATCGACTTACTCGCAAACATACTCAACAACGTTAAGACCAAAACCACCCAATGCGTGGTAACGCTTAGTGCTTGAAGACAGCAGACGCATATCGTGCACGCCTAGGTCTTGAAGAATCTGAGAACCGACACCAACACGACGCGAGGTACCTTGCTTCTTCGCCATGGTTGGCTGCTCGTTCTTGTCTTGCGCTTCGAATGTCTTCACTTTGTGAATCAAAGAATCAGACGACTCTTCGTTGCCCAGAATAACCAACACACCGCCTTCATCGCCAATGCGCTTCATCGCTTTATCTAGTGACCAGCTACGCTCTGTACCACGGTCGGAGTGAAGCAGATCGGTAAACGTATCATGCAGGTGAACACGTACTAAAGGAGCGCCCACAGACAGGTCGCCTTTTTGCATCGCATAGTGGATCTGGTTATCAATCGTGTCACGGTAAGTCACAAGCTCAAAGTCACCAAACTCTGTTGGCAAATGGCATTGTGCTACACGTTCAATCGTCGTTTCTGTGTTGTTGCGGTATTCAATCAAGTCAGCAATGGTGCCTAGTTTGATGTCGTGCTTTTCTGCAAACACTTCAAGATCAGGGCGACGAGCCATGGTGCCATCGTCATTTAGGATTTCAACGATAACCGAAGCTGGCTCACAGCCTGCTAGACGAGCTAAATCACAGCCTGCTTCAGTGTGGCCTGCGCGTGTTAGAACACCACCTTCTTGAGCTGTCAGTGGGAAGATATGACCAGGTTGAACTAAGTCAGCCGCTTTCGCATCTTTTGCCACAGCCGCTTGAACGGTAACAGCGCGGTCTGATGCAGAAATACCCGTTGTTACGCCCTCAGCAGCTTCAATTGAAACCGTAAAGTTCGTCGTGTATTGAGCATTGTTGTCTTGAACCATAGGCGCTAGACCCATGCGATTTGAACGCTCTTTGGTCAACGTTAGGCAAATTAAGCCACGGCCATACATCGCCATGAAGTTAATCGCTTCTGGCGTGACATGTTCTGCTGCCATGATCAGATCGCCTTCATTCTCGCGATCTTCATCATCCATCAGGATAACCATTTTTCCTAGGCGAATGTCTTCAATAATTTCTTGAGGAGTACTAATTGGCATTGTTCTATATCCTTTGAAATGGTTCTGCTTCCTAGAACCGACACTATTTAAACCTGATGATATTGCTCGCTTTTACAAAGTGATGTTTAGTGCACTTTGTACCAACGGTTAGGCAAAACCATTCTGCTGTAAGAATTCCATCGTTAATCGAGATTCAGGCTCAGATTCTTGTTGCTGACCTTGCAGTAAACGCTCCATGTAGCGCGCTAATACATCGACTTCTAGATTCACTTTACGACCAACATTGAATTGGTCGATGGTGGTTTCTGAAGAAGTGTGAGGAACGATCGTCAGCTTAAACGCATTCTTGCGTAAATCATTCACAGTCAGGCTAATGCCGTCAACGGTGACTGAACCTTTTTGAGCCACGTACTTTGAGATCTCTGCTGGCATTTCAACCCAGAACTCAATCGCACGACCAACTTGGTTACGCTCAACAATCTCACCGACACCATCAACGTGACCCGATACGATATGACCACCGAAACGCGTGGTCGGTAACATTGCTTTCTCTAGGTTGACCTTATCGCCAGCTTGGTAATCCACAAAACCCGTTTTTTTCAGGGTCTCAAGCGAAAGGTCTGCACTGTAGCTGTGGTCGTTATACTCAACAACCGTCAAACACACACCATTGGTTGCGATACTGTCGCCTAACTTAACGTCAGCCATATCAAGATGACCAACATTAACCGTTACGGTGATGTCTTCTCCGCGGGGAGTGATTGCACTCAATGTACCTACGGCTTCTACAATTCCTGTAAACATTTTAAAACTCTTTTTGTTGTCAACAACACGTATGCAGTTGGAGTAACTATTTCTACTGTGGTTTCGTCACGATTTATTTCGCGACTATTGGTTAGCCGCAATTGGTTTCGCAATAATAGGCTTCGCGACAATGCGAATATCCACACCAACCTGTCGAACATCTTTAATTTCTAGGTCAATAACGTCAGACATTGAAGTGAGCCCTAATGCGCCCATCAAACCTCGTCCGTCACTGCCCATAAGTTTAGGTGCTAAATAGAGGATTAGCTCATCCACCAGCTGTTCTTCAATCAAGCTTTTTGCCAATGTCGCGCCCGCTTCTACCCAAATATGATCAATATGGTTCGCAGGCAATTGACGCATTAGATCGCGTAAATCGAGCTGACCTGCCTTTGTGGTTCCGACTTCAATATCAGCAGACGCTTCAGCGACTCTCAATACCGATGTTGGAGTTTGGAATAACTTGAGCTCAGGGCGCAGTTGATTTTGACGATCAAGAATCACGCGAATAGGCTGACGCAGCTCGTCTTCAGCGTAATGATCTTTGATACTGCTTGGCAACTCTGCCCAACGAACATTCAACGACGCGTTGTCTTCAATCACCGTCTGGCTAGTGGATAGCACAGCGCCTGACTTTGCTCGGTAGTTCTGAACATCACGACGCGCTTCTGGCGATGTGATCCACTGGCTTTGACCATTTTCCAATGCCGTTTGCCCATCAAGGCTAGCCGCCATCTTTAACTGAACGAATGGCATGCCCGTTTGCATACGCTTGATAAATGCAGGGTTCAAGTCTAGAGCATCTTGCTCTAATAAACCGATTTCAACCTCAATGCCTGCGTCGCGTAGCATTTTGATACCACGACCTGCAACTTTTGGGTTTGGGTCCTGCATGGCACAAATCACTTTTGAAACTTGAGCCTTAATCAAACCTTCAGCACAAGGTGGCGTTCGACCGTAATGAGAACAAGGTTCTAGCGTGACATAAGCAGTCGCACCTTTTGCTTTGTCGCCCGCCATTCGCATGGCATGTACTTCAGCATGAGGCTCACCGGCTTTGGCATGAAAACCTTCGCCAACGATCTGACCGTCGGTTTGTACGATGACACAACCCACATTCGGGTTGGGTGTAGTGGTGTAAATGCCGCGTTTGGCTAACTGAATAGCACGCGACATCATTTGAAAATCTAGGGGAGTAAAGTTTGACATGATTGAGGCGTTAATCCTCTAATTTAGCGATTTCTTCGCCAAACTCTCGGATGTCTTCAAAGCTGCGGTAAACAGAGGCAAAACGAATGTACGCCACTTTATCCAATTCTTTCAATTGGCCCATCACAAGATTACCAATCATCTCGCTTGGTACTTCACGCTCACCAGTTGCACGGAGTTGTGACTTAATCGTACTGATCGCAAGTTCAATCGCATCAGCACTCACTGGGCGTTTTTCTAGGGCGCGCTGTACACCACCCACCATTTTATCTTCATTAAATGGTTCGCGGTTTCCATTCGACTTTATGACTTTCGGCATCACAAGTTCTGCCGATTCGAAAGTCGTAAAACGTTCACTACATGCAAGGCATTGACGGCGACGACGAACCTGATGGCCATCGGCTACCAGTCTTGAATCGATTACTTTAGTGTCGTTCTCTGAACAAAAAGGACAATGCATATCACCTCCAAATAATTGAATATCAGTGTAACGGAATTGCCAAACGTTAGGAAAGAAAAAGGGCCAATTAAGGCCCTTTTGTGTGGTGATTCATTGATTATTGCTACTCGATCGCCATTTCAAAAATGAGCTGAGGAGTAAAATTAACGACCAGCGTTAACCGCGAACTAAATAGTTCGCTTTACCTACCCATTTGTAGCTTGTCAGTTCTTCTAAGCCCATTGGGCCGCGAGCGTGCAGCTTCTGGGTTGATACTGCGACTTCAGCGCCTAAACCAAACTGTGCGCCATCAGTGAAACGTGTTGATGCATTCACATAAACCGCCGCAGAACCAACAGAGTTAATGAAACGCTCTGAGCTCTCTAGACTATTAGTCATGATCGCATCTGAGTGACTCGCGTTGTGTACGCGCATGTGGTCAATCGCTTCTGCCACATCCGCTACCACTTTCACGCCTAACGTGTAGCTTAGCCATTCAGTGTCAAAGTCACCTTCAACCGCATCACGTTGGTCTTCAAAACCTGCTAGCAGTGATTTTGCACTGGCGTCAGCAACCAAGGTTACCTTACCTGCTAAACGCTGTGTTAGCTGCGCTAAGAAAGCTTCAGCAACCGCTTCGTGCACTAGTAATGTATCTAGCGAGTTACATGCAGATGGGCGTTGAACTTTTGAGTTTTCAACCACATCAACAGACTTTTCAAGGTCAGCGCTTTCATCAACAAAGATATGACTGATACCAAAACCGCCAATGATCACTGGAATGGTACTGTTCTCTTTACACATCTTGTGCAAGCCAGCGCCACCACGAGGAATGATCATATCCACGTAGTCATCCAACTTAAGTAGTTGAGATACTAATTCACGATCAGGTTTTTCAATGTACTGAACTGAAGCGGCAGGAAGCTCAGCTTTCTCTAATGCAGACTGGATTACTTTAACCAGTTCCATGTTCGAGAAGAACGTCTCTTTACCACCACGTAGAATGCTTGCGTTACCTGTCTTCAGACACAGTGCTGCAATATCGATAGTTACGTTTGGACGCGCTTCGTAGATAACACCAACCACACCAAGTGGTACGCGGCGGCGAGACAGTGACATACCGTTTTCAAGTACCTTACTGTCCATTTCGCTGCCAACTGGGTCATTCAGGCTAATCACGTTACGCACATCGTTAGCGATACCTGTTAAGCGCTCTTCGTTGAGCAACAGGCGATCTAAAAGTGCATCAGTCAGGCCCGCTTCACGGCCAAGTTCGATATCTTTCGCGTTCGCTTCTAGAATCGTTGCCGCGTTTGCTTCTAGCTCATCAGCGATGATCGCCAATGCTTTGTTCTTTTTCGCCGTTGATGCGGTCGCCAGGTGGAAAGCAGCGTCTTTTGCTGCAATACCCATGTTAGTTAAATCCACGTTTAACTCTCCCTAAATTCTGTCTGTCTTTGGATGTAAAAAGGCGATTTACGATTATGTATATTCGCAGCGCATCGCCTTATCATCACGAACTACTCTTGAATCACAACTAGGTCGTCACGATGAATGACTTCTGACCCATAATCGTATCCAAGAATGTCGCCAATATCTTTACTGTGCTTGCCTGCAATTTTTGCTAGGTCTTGGCTTGAATAACTGGCGATACCACGCGCAATCACTTTGCCTTTGCTGTCTGTGACTTGAGTGACTTCACCACGAGAGAATTCGCCTTTAACTCGAACAACCCCTTTCGCCAACAAGCTGCTGCCTTTGGTGTTAACGGCATTTACTGCGCCATCGTCGACTACGATGTCACCAGCAGAAGCTGGTCCCGCTAGAATCCAGCGTTTACGGTTTTCAAGCGCTTCAGCTAAAGGCAAGAAACGTGTGCCTTGTGGGTTATCACTCAATGAGTCAAACACCACATTCTCAGCACTGCCCGCTGCAATGATCACTTCAATACCCGCACGACGAGCAATATCAGCCGCCTGCAGTTTTGTCGCCATACCGCCGGTACCTAACGTAGTACCACTGCCACCTGCGATCTTACGCAGTGTGTCATCAATGGTTTTTACTTCTTTGATGAGCTCAGCATTTGGGTCTTTACGAGGGTCTGCGGTAAACAGGCCTTTTTGGTCAGTGAGTAACAAAAGCTTATCAGCGCCACATAAAATACCAACCAGTGCCGACAAATTATCGTTGTCACCCACTTTAATTTCATTGGTGGCTACTGCATCGTTTTCGTTTACTACCGGAATAATATCGTGCTCAACGAGCGCGTTGATCGTGTCACGTGCATTCAGAAAACGCTCGCGATCATCGAGATCAGCACGAGTCAGTAGCATCTGGCCAATTTTAAGGCCATAGATAGCAAACAAAGACTCCCAAACTTGAATCAACTGACTTTGCCCAACTGCTGCAAGCAATTGTTTGCTCGCCATCGAGTTGGGAAGTGCGGGGTAACCAAGGTGCTCACGTCCGGCTGCAATTGCACCAGAGGAAACCATAACCACAGAGTGGCCTTGTTTTTTTAATTCAGCACATTGACGAACCAGCTCAACCATGTGAGCGCGGTCTAATGCCAATGTTCCACCAGTTAAGACACTGGTACCCAGTTTAACAACGACAGTTTTACTCTGTGTTGTTGTCCCGCTTTGATGATTTGTTGTCATGAAGTCTTTTATGAATAAAACAAATAAGAGGTGATGTTTTAGCAATCAACAAGAGAATTCACAAGCAGAAAAGGTGCGAAATCGCACCTTTTTGCTTTATAGAGAAGAGTAACCTTTAAAATCAGACGAATTCGACAGACTCTTCGTCTAACTGAACGCCGATTTCAAATTTCTTTTGAAGTTCGTCAACCAGCTTTTGGTGAAAGGCTTCTTGAGTTCGAGACACCTCAGCGACCGCCTTTTTAGGTAATGGCAAAGGATCCCAGTTACCATCGATGTTGTATTTTCCCGTGTTGTACTTCGCCGAAAATCCTTCTTCCGACTTATCCAACTCTAGCCACCATCCCCAGAACTCACGCTCTTCTGGTGACTTTTTATCGTTCACACACACAGACAAGCAATCAAAAATATAATGACCATCTTCTGATTGCGGTTCCCTCAAGTAAGGCCCAATAGCCTTTAAAACGTTTAACAAGCGATAATGCGTAGGTTGTTGTGTCACTTCTGACATATTGAATCTCCATTTCAATGTTAAGAATGACGTTACTCAGACTGCAATACGTAGAAAACACGCAGTTGGATTTTATAAATTCTCTCTGAGTATCAGGTACTTACTTTGTACACTTTTCATGCTTAACTAATTTCGGAGAAATGTCATCTAAATAATTCATCCTCAAGCCACTTTATCGCTAATTCGAGGGATTGCTCATACCCCTGTGTAATTGATTTGGTTTTGATTTTCTTCGCTTTGCCGTAATCACTGTAAATAGCAACCAGTTGATTATCCAGATGCGGTGAAACAGGGTCACCTTCCAAAGCCAACGCCAAAATAGGAACACTTGTTTTACTGTTAGCCAGCAAGCCTTGCACCTTCAATGACCAAGCCATCAGTTGCCCAGAAAGGCTATTGATATCCACTGCTCCTTTGCCAAGGCGCGAAGCCAATACGTCCAAGTGCATCTTAGGCATCTGCTTAAGTTTGTCCGCATGAACAAAGATATCGTGGATCGGTGCGCCAAGAGAGATACAGGCTTTGAGTTTGTGCTGCTCAAGGAAGGATAACCTCACCATCGCGTTACCACCGAATCGGAACCCAAACAGACCGACTTTATGATGGTCCACCCATGGAATGTTAGGCAGTTCATTCAGCACGGCTTGATGCAGGCAAGAAGAATCTTCCGTCAAAGGCCAATGCGAACTGTGCCCTATCGACGGCATATCAATCGTTAGCATCGCAATGTTTTTCGGTGCTAGGTAATCTCTAAACAAACGCCACATGTCAGTTTGCAGACTATCTAAACCTGCACTCACGATCACGACAGGTTGTGGTTTGTCTGTTTTGGTTAGATGTAAGTTCGCCTTAATCTTTTTGTTTTGATACGGCACTTCGATTTGTTTGACGATCAATTTGGTGTGTTTGATCGCTTCAGAATACGCCGCATTCGCTAATACCTGTGCCTGAGCAGCAAGGTTATCGTTCTTTAGGTGTGGGTAGCCCGCAATGCTGAAACACAGCGATGCTGAAAATAACTCTTCAGCCATTTCTTCGCCGTTCTTTTCATTAGAACGATTCTGATGCTGCATACCTAGCTTGGTCCACTCGTATGCCCAGTTACCGCTGCGGTAGCCCATCACGGTGTCTAGCCACTCATCAGTCGTGCGTGAATTGTCTGATGACGCAATGCGAGCCAATACCGCTTCTTGCTCAATTGGGTTAACGCCTTGCCATACCCACTGAAGACGTCTTAGGTTTCGATACCAAGATGAGTTCTGCTCTTCACGCTTTTTATCCAACAGTTCTTCTGAACTTGGCATGTAGCGAGTAAGCATTGAGGTCTCTTTGGCCTGCTTGTGCTTTACAAACAAGGTTTCCGAAAGGTTCGAGCTCGTTTCTTCTGATTCAGACATTGGGATACTTAATAAGAAATGGTTGTTACTAATCATATAAAAAAAAATGACCCTATAAAGGGTCATTTCTCAAAAAACTAAGTTTACGCTTATTTTGACTTGCGATTTACTGGCTCAATGAAGCTTAAGCTAGTATCCCAAGGTTGCTCAATCCATGTGTCTTGAGCGATATCCACGATGTACTCGTCTAATAAGTGTGCGCCAGATGGTTTTGCACAAACAGCAATCAGTTTCGCTTTAGGGTACATTTCGCGAAGCTTGCGTGCAGTGTCACCACTATCAACAAGATCTTCAACGATTAAGAAGCCTTCACCATCACCTTCAGGTGCTTTAACTACAGTCATATCACGCTGGTGATCGTGGTCGTAGCTAGAAATACAAATCGTATCTACGTGACGAATACCTAGCTCACGAGCCAAGATTGCACCAGGAACCAAACCACCACGGCTTACCGCCCAGATGCCTTTCCACTGCTCTGCTGGCATTTGCTTTTCAGCAAGTTGACGGCAGTAAGTCTGCATGTTGTCCCAAGTGATAATGAATTTGTTGCTCATAGTATAAAACCTAATAATTTTGTCATGTTATTAGAGGCTATTTCAAACATAGCCTCTTCAGCGATTAAGCAGAAATCTAGACGATTAAGCGAAAATGTATTTAAGAATAAAGATAACGGACATTACCCATACCGCAGGTGAAACGTCGCGACCTTTACCACTTAGCAGCTTAATTGCAGCGTAAGCGATGAAACCTAGTGAGATACCCTCAGCGATAGAGTACGTCAGCGGCATAAGCAGACATGTTACCACGACTGGTGCGGCTTCCGTAAGATCACGCCAATCAATGCCAACTAGTCCAGACATCATCAGAATTGCTACATAGAAAAGTGCACCTGATGTTGCGTAAGCCGGAATCATACCTGCAAGTGGCGAGAAGAAAAGAGCCAGTAGGAATAAGATACCAACAACAACAGCAGTTAGACCGGTACGACCGCCTTCAGCAACACCCGCAACACTCTCAACATAAGAAGTTGTGTTTGATGTACCTAGCAATGCACCAATAGATGTTGCTGTAGAGTCAGCAAGCAGTGCTTTGTTCAAGCGCGGTAGTTTACCGTCTTCTTTGATTAGGTTTGCTTTCGTTGCAACACCAACCAGAGTACCCGCTGTATCGAACAAATCGACGAACAAGAATGCGAATACAACTGAAATCATACCGATTTCAAATACAGCAGAGAAATCAAGCTGCATGAATGTAGGTGCAAGGCTCGGTGGTGTCGACATGATGCCGCCGTATTGAACGTCACCGATCGCAATACCAATCGCTGTGATAGCGAGAATCGCGATCATTACTGCGCCTTTCACACCACGGTGAACAAGAGCAATAGTAATGAAGAAACCAAGCGCGCCTAAAATAGGAGCAATCGCGGTAATGTCGCCCAGTGAAACTTTAGTCGCTGGGTTAGAAACAACGATGCCTGCATTGCTAAGCGCGATAAACGCTAGGAAAAGGCCGATACCAGCAGAGATACCAACACGCAGAGACATAGGGATCGAGTTGATAATCCATTCACGAATCTTAAAGATACTTAAGAAGATGAAGATTACGCCTGATACGAAAACCGCTGCCAGAGCAACTTGCCATGTATAACCCATACCCATTACAACAGCGTAGGTAAAGAATGCGTTCAAACCCATGCCTGGAGCTTGAGCAATTGGGTAGTTAGCAACAAAGCCCATGATGAAACAGCCAATAGCAGCCGCTAAACAGGTTGCTACAAATACAGCGCCATGGTCCATACCAGCATCAGCTAGAATCATTGGGTTTACAAAAATGATGTAAGCCATTGTTAGGAAGGTTGTTAGACCTGCGATGATTTCAGTGCGCACATTGGTGCCATTTTCACTGAGTTTGAATAGCTTTTCGAACATTATCGAATCCTATAAGGGTAAAAAGTAAACGGTTGCGTAAACGATTGGCTGTGGATTATAAAGTTATCAAATAACAAATTCCAGATAGAATTAAGGCTCTAATCGATATTTATCAGAATGCCGTATGAAACAAAGCGATTAAAAACGAGAAGCAACAAGAATAATAATGATTAAAAACAATGGTTTAATCAAAATAAAGGCGATAATATTACTTGGTTATTTTTTCAACCATCGGTTATTTCCATTGAGAATGTAGCCATCATATTCTCAATTTAAACCCACAAGAGTTGTGTATTTTTCAACAGAATCAGTAATAAGACGCAAATTGATATTTTGGCGTTTAAAAAATAACCACTAAGAACAGCAAAGAAAGTGACAAGCGAAAGCGGTTTGGGAAAGTAGCAGGCAAAAAAACGCCACTCAAAACTGAGTGGCGGTAGAATCTGTCAACCAAAAGGGCTGTAAAAGAATTCCAATATATAGGGGTGAACAAAACTGTTCGAGTTACATGCTTACGGTATTAGTAACCAAAGCTTGTAGGGTATGCAAAGTTGCTAGTGTAAACAGAGCTGTTAATCCAGAACATTGCAGATGGTAAACCTTTCATAACTATCACCTTAATAAATCAATAAAAAACGAATTTGATTTCTCGGTTCCTTGGAGGCGATAAAACGGACTCATCCTTTGAGCATTTACTCTTCATCTCAGAAGTTGGTTATTAATATACTCTAAAGAAAAAAGATTACAAGTATTTTTTGCTACACGTCACACTTTTGGTCAATTTTGGTTATTTTGAAAACTTATTTATGTAATTAAATTACACAATAGAATTAAACAAACGTTTGCTTACGCCATTTATAAGCATCAAGTCTCTTAATTATGATCAGATGGACAAGACCGCTTTCAAAATTTGAGGTATTTGAGGTTTATAACCGCTACTCGTCAAAACGCTCAAGTGGTATGCTGTTGCCATCAAAACAGACCCATATTTTAGATTTTTATTCTAAGTTTTTACCTATAGAAACCCTAAATATATGGTTATCAAATAAAAAAGGAGTCATCCGTGTCTGAATTCCATTCTGAGATCAGTAAATTGTCCCCTGCCCCTATTTGGCAGTTTTTCGATAAAATTTGTTCAATCCCGCACCCTTCAAAACATGAAGAGGAGCTTGCTCAATACATTATTGCGTGGGCAACAGAGCAAGGCCTAGATGTACGTCGCGACCCAACAGGCAACGTATTCATCAAAAAGCCAGCAACGCCGGGTATGGAAAACAAAAAAGGTGTCGTGCTACAAGCTCACATCGATATGGTTCCACAAAAGAACGAAGACACTGATCACGACTTTACAAAAGATCCAATCCAGCCATACATCGATGGCGAATGGGTTACAGCAAAAGGCACAACGCTTGGTGCTGATAACGGCATGGGCATGGCTTCTTGCCTAGCGGTTCTTGCTTCAAACGAAATCCAACACGGCCCTATCGAAGTTCTACTCACTGTAGATGAAGAAGCAGGCATGACTGGCGCGTTCGGTCTTGAAGCCGGTTGGTTAGAAGGCGATATCCTTCTTAATACTGACTCAGAGCAAGAAGGCGAAGTGTACATGGGTTGTGCGGGCGGTATCGACGGTGCAATGACATTTGAAATTGCACGTAATGCGATTCCAGCTGACTTCGTAACACGCAAGCTAACGCTAAAAGGCCTAAAAGGCGGTCACTCTGGTTGTGACATCCACACCGGTCGTGCAAACGCAAACAAACTGATTGCTCGCTTCCTAGCGGGTCACGCAAAAGAGCTAGACCTTCGCATCGTCGAATTCAAAGGTGGTAGCCTTCGTAACGCAATTCCTCGTGAAGGTTTCGTAACGGTTGCTGTTCCTGCGGCAAACCAAGAAAAACTGGCTTCACTATACAACTACTACACAGAGCTGCTTTCAACAGAGCTAGGTAAAGTAGAAGACAGCATCGTGACTTTCAATGAAGAAGCTTCTGTAGAAATGGGCGCACTAGCGTCAGCAGACCAAGCTCGCTTTATCGCAGCACTTAACGCATGTCCAAACGGCGTGATTCGTATGAGTGACGAGATTGAAGGTGTTGTTGAAACATCTCTAAACGTAGGTGTTATCACAACGGAAGAAGATTCAATCACAGTACTTTGCTTGATCCGTTCTCTTATCGACTCTGGCCGTAGCCAAGTAGAAAGCATGCTTCATTCTGTTGCTGAACTAGCAGGGGCTAACATCGCGTTCTCTGGTGCTTACCCAGGTTGGAAACCAGACGCTGATTCAGAAATCATGCATATCTTCCGAGACATGTACGAAGGTATCTACGGTCACAAGCCAAACATCATGGTTATCCATGCTGGTCTTGAATGTGGTCTATTCAAAGAACCTTACCCGAATATGGATATGGTTTCTTTCGGCCCAACGATCAAGTTCCCACACTCTCCTGATGAGAAAGTGAAGATCGATACTGTTGAATTGTTCTGGAACCAAATGGTTGCATTACTTGCTGCGATCCCAGAAAAAGCATAAATCGATTAGCTATGTGTTTTTCAGTAAATGGTGTTTTCCAATAAATGGGCTCTTCAATAAATAGCACTTTTCAGTAAACACCGTTTATTAAGAACAAAATAAAACAGGTACTCAATGAGTACCTGTTTTTGTATCTAATCTTTGTCACTGCTACTTGTGACTAAATAATTAAGCGCGTGAAGCCGCGTAGCTTTCTAGCTCATCAATTGAAGTTTGTGCCACTACTTCGCCGTCGATGAAGTACGTCACCATCTCGCCATCACGAACACCGATTAACGTCGCACGCTCACCAGACTGGTAAGTGATGTCCATTTGGATAGTGTTTTCGTCGATCTGCTGCATTTGACCTTTCTCAATCATATCGGCACTCGTGATCGGGCCTACTGGCGCTTCAGTCAGTGACTTATCAAGCTGATCGTTGATATCAAGGTAAGTATCAGTCTTAGTATCAAAGATGTGCGGAGCACCTGTTAGTGGGTTGCTACCCGTCCAGAACTCTAGTGAGTTAAATACTAGGTAATCGGCAGCAACCGTTAGACCGTACGCAGGTGCAAGTAGTATGTTCAAACCACCACGAGCGTAGCGGTTGTCAACAGCCTTGATGTTGAACTTCATTAGGTAACCGGTTACTGCGTTGCTACCCACACAGCCAGATAGAGCAACAGATACCACCGCTAGTGCTACAACTTTTGAAATTGTTTTTTTCATTTTGATCTCGATATTTGAATTTGGCCGCCAAAAAATGGCGATGGATAATACCAACCAACCGAACAATAAATATCAGCGTTAAATCAATGTATTGTCAGGAAATTCACAATTCTAAACCCCTTCTAACTAGCCAAATCAAAAACAGAAACCAATTAAGAACCCCCTCCATAAAAAAGTTTTGTCGTCACCGTAAAGCGATTGATTCGTACTAAAAATCAACGATTGATACATTCCGTGTTAACGAATTATCACCATGTTGAGAACAACCTAAATGGCAAGACTAAAACCTAATCAACCATTCGAATTACTTGGTTATACTGTTCAGCCAGGACAGAGAATGGAGATTGAACTGCAAGCGGCTCAGCTTTACACGCATTCTCCACTTTCGATCCCGATTGAAATTATTCATGGTCGTCAAGCGGGCCCAACACTGATGGTAAACGCGGCGATCCACGGAGATGAATTAAACGGTGTTGAGATTGCACGACAACTGACCAATGCGATTGATCCAAAGAAACTGAAAGGAACACTACTTGTTGTGCCTATCGTTAACGTATTTGGTTTTATCCATAAGTCTCGTTACCTACCAGACCGTCGTGACCTGAACCGTTGCTTCCCAGGAAGTGAAAAAGGATCACTGACATCACGCATCGCTCACACCTTCTTTGAGAACGTAGCGAAGCACTGTGATTACATTCTGGATCTTCACACAGGTGCGATTCACCGTACTAACTTGCCACAGATCCGTGCAAACCTGTCGAACCCTGAAACACTGCGCATCGCAAAAGCGTTCGCAACACCCGTGATCATAGATTCTCCACTGCGTGATGGTTCATTGCGCAGCGAAGCGGAAAAACTGGGTATTCCTGTATTAACTTACGAAGGTGGTGAAGCGCTGCGTTTTGATCACCTAGCGATTCGTGCGGGTTACCTTGGCGTGCATCAAGTGATGAAAGAAATCGGCATGCTGCGCCCTAACCGTAAGAAGTTACCAGAGCCAGTATTGAGTAAATCGACCAGTTGGATCCGCGCTGAATCAGACGGCATTTTGCGTAATATGGTAAGGCTTGGCGAACAAGTTGAAGCAGGACAAACCCTGGCTTACATCAGTTCTCCATTGGGTCACCAAGAAGGCCAAGTAATCACCACTAAAGGCGGTATCGTGATTGGTCAACAAACTCTACCGTTGGTAAACGAAGGTGACGCAGTATTCCACATTGCTTACTTCAAGCAAGATGATGATGAAGTGGGACAGTCTGTAGAGAGTTACATTGAAGAAGTCGCGGAAGACGATTGGCTGACAGCGCTAAACAACTAAGGACCGGATTCGGGTAATTAGTGAATCAGATACGTAGCCACCAGCCATGAGTGGTTGCGTGATCCAGACTAATACGCCACAAATGAAAAAGCCCCGATAAACTTTTAACTAGAAAGAGAAAAGCTATATCGGGGCTTTTTTTACTTGTCCCTTATCTTAAAATTAAGGGACCTGTAAATTAATTGTGCACTGGATTACTCAGCGTCTTCTTGCTCTTCTTCACGAGCTTTTGCGCGTGCTTCACGTGCTTGCTCAGCTTTAAGCTCTTTAGTGTGACGTAGTTCGTCACGCTCTTTACGCTGCTCTGATTTACGCTCGTTACGTTCTGCTTGGTTTGAGATGAAAGATGCTAGCTCTTTCTCTGCCCACTCTTGTGCTAGAGCTTCAGTTTCGAAACCAGACTCACGCTTAGATACTGTTGTGCTGCGAGATGTTACTTGACGAGTAATCTCTGCACACCAACCGTTGCGTTTTTCTGTAAGGCGGATATCAAATTTTTTGTTCTTAGACATGTTCTATTTTTTCCTAAGGGAGATCATTAAGGGATCGGTCACTTTGATAACTCCATCTAAGTGAGCATCTTTTAACACCATCCCTTGGTAAGCGCGGTATTAGAGCACAAATCAATGAATATTGCTGCAAATATTTGCAGCGGATCACACTCCATTGCTGCAAATCGTTTGCGCCTGATTTCAATGGGTTCGTAACTCTCGATTCATCATAAACTTCTGTGCAGTTTTATCGACAACAATGAAATGAACTATGCTCAAACAGAGATAAATGAAAGAGATAACCTGCAGGCTCAGGTTTACAGACTCTACTGTCTCGCCTACTCCGCCCATAATTAAAATAGCTAAGGAGTTGCTATGGATAGCTTCATCAAACATTTACCCAAGGTTGAGCTGCATTTACATATTGAAGGCACGCTAGAACCTGAGCTGATGTTCCAACTGGCCAAGCGCAATAACGTGTCGATTCCCTTTGATAGCCCAGACCAAGTAAGAGACGCGTACCAATTCCACAATCTTCAGTCTTTTCTCGATATCTATTATCAAGGCGCTAACGTACTGATTCATGAACAGGATTTCTATGACCTGACTTGGGCTTATCTACTCAAGTGCCAACAAGATAATGTGGTTCATACTGAGATCTTTTTTGACCCTCAAACCCACACCGAACGTGGCATTGCCTTTGAAGTCATCACAAGTGGGATTACTCAAGCTTTGAATCAAGCCGAGCAAGAACTAGGGATCAGCAGCCAGCTGATCATGTGCTTTCTGCGCCATCTTGATGAAGACAGCGCTTTTGAAACACTCCAACAAGCCCTTCCCTACAAAGATAAGATCATTGCCGTCGGGCTGGATTCGTCGGAAAAAGGAAACCCGCCGGAGAAGTTTAAGCATGTATTCCAAGAGGCGATCAACCAAGGGTTCCTGACCGTCGCGCACGCCGGAGAGGAAGGCCCTGCGCAAAATATTAGTGACGCGCTGAGCTTGTTGGGCATCACCCGTATTGATCATGGCGTTCGCTGTGTAGAAGATGAAGACTTGATGGAACAGCTAATCGCTAAACGCACACCGCTGACCGTATGCCCGCTATCGAATACCAAGCTAAAGGTCTTCAACACCATGCAAGAACACAATATCGTCGAGTTGCTGAGAAAAGGGTTGCGCGTCACCATCAATTCCGATGATCCGGCTTACTTCGGCGGCTATATGAATGATAACTTCCTCGCCGTCGCCAATGCTCATCCACTGACGAAAAACGAATTAGCGCAATTCAGTATTAATGCTGTCGAAGCGAGTTTCATTTCGCCTCACGCCAAAGAAGATCTCATTGCACAAGTCCGCCAATATCTTGCCGAGAATACTCACTAAGAGAATAGACCTTTGAGAATGGAGCTTTGCTGCGATCAAAAAAGGGAAGCTCAGTGCTTCCCTTTCAAAATGGGCTCGAAAATCAATACGCTTACCCAGGATGACCATCCACTCTTGGCGTTAAAAGCATCATGCCGAACTTCCAGATAAATAACCCGAATGCTAACGTCCATAAACCCGCGCTGATGTTCACCATCTCAAATAAATACGCTGGGAAGAATGTCACACCTACGCTGCGAACCAAAGCCGCGATAAAAATAGCCGAGAACGCTAACGCCATACTTGGCCCTTTATAGATAGCACGCCCCGTGTGCCCCATTGTCACGCGCGTAATCATCGCAAGAATTAATCCACTCAAACCGCCAATCGCAAACAAGTGCAGCATGTTGTGGCTCGCGAACGGGTTGTCTAATAAACCTCGTAGCAGCAAGCTTAAAGGGATACATAGGTAAGCCGCATGCAGCGACCACACCAAGGGCTCAGATAACGTAGTCCAAGGTTTCCAGCGGATAAAGCGCACCAATTGAGTCACACCTGCAAATACCATTAACTCATTGCCGACTTGAGCAAAGGTCAATGGGAAGAAGCTCAATACAAATAAACAAACCAAAGGTAGATTCGCTAACCATTCTAACCAAACCAGTGGTTGTGCTTTTTCAAAATCGAAGCGACGTGCCGTGAAGAACGGAATAAC
The DNA here is from genome assembly GCF_057786005.1 of Vibrio sp. QJM3NY_26. Classification (NCBI taxonomy): domain Bacteria; kingdom Pseudomonadati; phylum Pseudomonadota; class Gammaproteobacteria; order Vibrionales; family Vibrionaceae; genus Vibrio; species Vibrio sp. QJM3NY_26. The sequence continues at coordinate 2,715,429 of NZ_CM173515.1, forward strand.
TCGCCCCCCCATCACTGATAGCAGCAAGGTAAACCACCACAACATCGCTTGCCAAACTGCAGACGATGGAAATGGAGGCATACCCTTAATAGTTGCGTAACTAGCAAAGTTCGCCACGATAGCCAATATAAACAGCGGTACAAAGAATAGATTCTTCCAGCCTTTCGATTTCACAACTCGGAAACCAATTTCGTAAGCGGCGAAGATTAAGAACAACGCCTCAACCGATGAGATCAGCCATAACGGTGCGGGGGTCCAAAATAGAATACGCGGTGCAAGCCATAATCCCACCAGAGCAGCCAATCGATAATGCTTAGTGCCATTGACTCCAGTCCACGTTTGCACCGCCGTTAAAACAAAGCCGACCACAATCGCCATGGCAAAGCCAAACAGCATTTCATGCACATGCCACCAAAGCGCCGGTACTTTTAGCATTTCTGGCTGACCGTTTTGGAACATGATGACCCAAGCCACAATCGCGATCACAGCATAGAGACTGCCTAAAAAGAAGAAAGGTCTAAAACCTAATCGAAGATATGCAGGAATCGCATCTTCTACACTTTTATCTGTGATATTTAACAAACTCGTTCCTCACTTCAGATAACAAGCCAAGAGTGGCTTCTGGGAATTGCTATTTCATAGTCAAATTCATGATGCAGTAATCATCACTGCAATATTGCCTAACGTAATGCATGAAACGCGCCAAAGGTATAAAGCCAATAAAAACAAGCAACAAGGAGTCTTTACGCTTCAAAAAAGTGTCAATTAAACACGCCCCATAAAAGTCATTTGGACTCACAAGTGTGTAAACTAAAAAACTACTGACATTTGATGAAGCCAAACATATAGTAAGACTAGTCTTAAATACAAAAGAACAGACAGGGAACGCGATGTATATTTTTGGTTATGGTAGCTTGATCAACTCCTCTTCTCGTCAACTCACAGGTCAAACAGGACAAGCGATTCCTGCGATAGTGCATGGCCTAGTTCGTCACTGGAGTAAGATCGATGACAGCTATGTTTTGTCACCTTTGATCGTGAATCTCGGTGAGGGACAAGTGAATGGAGTTTTACTTGAGGTGGATGATATTGCGCTGACTGAGTTTGATCGCCGTGAGCGTGGTTATCACCGAATCGAATTAAAGGCCTCTCAGATAGAAAGCCAAAATGAGTTTAAACAGGATCAATCGATCTGGGTTTACATCAAAGACGAGATTCAAGCACCTTGCGAAAACAGCCCTATCGTTCAAACCTATGTCGATACGGTATTAGCAGGATGTTTAGAAGTGTCTGAAAGCTTTGCGGCGCACTTTGTTCAACACACACAAGGTTGGCATCACCCATTAGAAAATGATCGCCACCAGCCTAAATACGGCAATCTTGCTGGGGTTTCAGATCACCACCACAGTGTGATTGATGGCTTGATACTGACTGTTCGAAGCTAGTTGATGTACGTTATTAATGGATGTAGATAGTTAATTGATCTACACAGTTAATTAATCTACATCGCGAGTTAACCTAGGTTGGTGAACTGGATAGTTCACCAACCTAAAGCGATCTTAAACGACACGAATACCTGCAGGCATCGCACGTTCCGGTGTCAGCAATACACTTTCAGATTCATCTTCCGTTTCGGCACATAACAACATGCACTCAGAAGTGTGGCCTCTCATCTTCGCCTTCGCTAGATTACACAAAACAACAACCTGCTTACCCATCAACTCTTCTTCTGTGTAATAAGGGACTAGGCTGGTCACCGTTTGTAGTGTTTTCTCACCGATATCCACTTGCACGATGTACAGTTTGTCTGCGTTTTCATGACGCACAACTTCAATGATCTTACCCACACGCATTTCTAACTTAGCAAAGTCACCATAAGAGACAGTATCCATTTCTCACTTCCTATATTGATTTATTTTCACTCATTAAATTATTTACTAAAATTAAGTAAAATGTAAATGTTTACACTAGCATTAAGCCTAATAATTACAAGCGGTAAAGATCTCATTACTGGAAGTAAAATGAGAGTTTCGTTGCCTTGCACTCATTGTCGGTGTTAAATAGATGCAGCAATGTATAGAGGTTAAAAATGGCAACAATTAAAGATGTCGCAAGGGAAGCTGGTGTTTCTGTTGCAACCGTATCTCGAGTCGTGAATAAGTCTCCGAAGGCAAGTGCGAACTCAATTGAATCCGTCACCAAAGCGATGTCTAAACTCGGCTATCGCCCGAATGCCAATGCTCGCGCGCTGGTAAGCCAGAGCACCAATACCGTCGGTGTGTTGGTTGGTGATATCTCCGATCCTTTTTTTGGCACGCTGGTTAAGGCTGTCGATAATGTCGCTCGTGAGAACGGAAAGCATATCCTCGTCGGTAATGGCTCACACGATCGTGAAGAAGAAAGACAAGCGATTGAGTTACTGATCAATAGCCGTTGCGACGCCTTAGTGATCCACTCAAAAGGCCTGACAGACGAAGAACTGATCGCCTATGCAAAAGAAGTCAAAGGCTTAGTGCTGATCAATCGCTATATTGCTGAGATTGCCAACCGTTGTATTTTCTTGGACAACAAGAAAGGCGCGTATCTTGCGACTGAATATCTGATCCGTCATGGTCATAAAAATATTGCCTGTATCGCTTCATCGCACAGCATTGAAGATGCCGATGAGCGTGTACAAGGTTACTTGTCAGCACTCTCGGATTACAAAATAGCGTTATCTGACAGCTATATTGAGTACTCAGCTCCCACCAGTGAAGGGGGTGAATACGCCATGACCAACCTTTTGACTAAATCACTGCCAATCACAGGCATTGTTGCGTACAACGATTACATGGCGGCAGGTGCTTTATCTGTCCTAGATGAAAACGGTATTCAAGCGCCGGACAAAATGTCGATCATCGGTTTCGATGATGGCTTGATTGCACGCTATGTTCATCCAAAGCTAACCACCATTCGCTACCCGATTCAGATGATGGCAGAGAAAGCGACACGACTCGCGTTGCACTTAGCCAAAGGTGAAAACACCTCAACGGAGCCAATGATGTTCTCTCCTACTTTGGTGCGCCGTAATTCGGTAGAGAAAATCTAAGTTCTGGTCAACTCACCAAACAACAAACAAAAAAAAGCCCTAACAGAATCGCTTCTGTTAGGGCTTTCCTACCTTACTCGGATACCCAACAATCACGCTTAATAAACCGCACTCTTGTTGAGCGCCACTTTTGCTCATCCCCCAAGAACAACGCGATAACTCACATCGTTCTATTCACAAACAAAAGCAATTGGCATAACCGTTTTGAGCTAGAGCGTACTAGTTTGAAGAATCCCCCGAAAATTCAAACTGGTAACAGGTACGGTAGTTATATTCTTGTTCAGGCTTGAGAATACAACTGTCCTGCTTCCACTCTGGGTGGTTAGGAGAGTCAGGTAAGAACTGGGTTTCTAACGCCAATCCAGCGTAGTCTTCATAGCTGCCACCACTTCGGTTTGGTGTACCACCAAGCCAGTTTCCGGTGTATAGCTGCATCGCAGGTTTGGTTGAAAATACTTTTAGTGTGACGAGCGCATCTGGTGACGTTACGGTAGCTGCGCATTGAGTGCGCTTACAGCCATCAGCCAATAGGAAAGAGTGGTCGTAACCCTTTGCTGCTTTCTGCTGTTCATCACCCAACAAACGCTCTGAGATCATCATAGGCTGATTGAAGTCGAAGCTGGTCGATTTCACCGATTTAAGGTTGCCTAATGGAATTCCTACCGAGTTGGTCGGTAAGAACTGATTGGCGTTGATGCTCACAATGTGTGACAAACAATCGTGCCCGGCTTCTGCACCAAGTAGGTTGAAGTACGCATGATTCGTTAGGTTGACCACGGTTGGCTTGTCTGTGGTTGCAGAGTAATTAATTGAAACTCGATTGTCTTCGGTAATGTCATAACGCACCGACACATTCAAATTCCCCGGAAATCCTTGGTCGCCATCAGCAGACTCTAGAGTGAACACCACTGACGTTTCGCTTTGCTCGGCAATATTCCAACGACGTTTATCAAAACCGTTCGGACCACCATGTAAAGTATTGCCCGCTTGGTTGGTTTCCAGCTTGTAGTTTTGACCATCAATTTTGAAACGACCATTGGCTATGCGGTTAGCATAACGACCAACAGTTGTACCCATATAGCTGGCTTGTTTATCGAAGTTCTCCATTGAGTTAACACCCAACAAAACCTCTCTTTTATTTCCCTTTACTGGCAGGATACAGCTCAACCATGTTGCACCAATGTCCATGAATGTCACTTCCATGCCACGCGTATTTGATAGCGTCACTAACTGAGCGGGTTGGCCATCATAGGCTGGAGTTTGTGTCATGGATTGATGCAGGTTTTGCTCTTGTGTCATTCTAAATTCCTTCTAGTGCCAGTAAAAAGCCTCTACCTGAAATAAAGGCTTTAGCATTTGGCCTACCATGATCTTTTTAGTTGGTAGGCCCAATCTTTAAAGCATGTGTTTCAAAGCGTAAAGTTTAAAACGTAACATCTCTAGCATTAAGTCTTGAAACATTAAATTGCGAAGCGCTTAGATTACTTCAACTAAGCCTGCTCCGTCTTTCGCTTGGCACACATAAATAGATTCTTTTAGACCCGTCGCCGCTTGATATTTCTGCTCAACGGTTGTTTTAATTTCATCAACCAATGCAGGTGGAACCAATGCCACAATACAACCACCGAAACCACCGCCAGTCATACGCACGCCACCTTGGTCACCGATCACGTGTTTTACCAGCTCAACTAAGGTGTCGACTTCTTTGACTGTAATTTCAAAATCATCACGCATTGACGCATGTGATTCAGCCATCAATTCGCCCATGCGTTTCATATCATGAGTACGCAGAGATTGAGCCGCTTCAACGGTACGGTCATTTTCAGTGATCACGTGACGGGCACGTTTCGCGACCATTTCATCCAACTCAGACTCTTTCGCTTTGAACTGTTCAATAGTCACATCACGAAGTGCAGGAACACCAAAGATGCGCGCCGCTTCTTCACACTGTTCACGACGCGTGTTGTATTCGCTGTCGACTAAGCCACGTTTCTTGTTTGAGTTGATGATAACCACAGCCATATCTTCAGGCATAGAAACCGCTTGAGTTTCTAGGCTACGACAATCCAAAAGCATCGCATGATTTGCACGACCTTCAGCTGAGATCATCTGGTCCATGATGCCGCAGTTACAGCCTACAAATTCATTTTCGGCTTGCTGACCATTAAGCGCCACTTCGGCTTGGCTGATCTCTAGGTTGTAAAGCACCTTGAATGTCTGACCGATGACCACTTCCAGTGCCGCAGAAGAACTTAAACCTGCACCTTGAGGCACGTTGCCCGTTACAGAGATGTCTGCACCTGTAAATTCAAAACCACGACCTTTTAAGCACTTCACCACACCACGAATGTAGTTAGCCCACATCTTATCTTGTTGGAATGTGATCTCTTGAGTTAAGTCGAACTCATCCACTGCATTACCGTAGTCTACTGATACTACGCGCACGATGTTGTCGTCACGCTTAGCCGCTGCCACTACCGTTTGGTAGTTAATGGCACACGGTAGAACAAAACCATCGTTGTAGTCGGTATGCTCGCCAATCAGGTTCACACGACCTGGCGCTTGAATAATATGAGTCGCTTGGTAACCAAGGACTTGCTCAAAAGATGCTTTCACGTTTTGGATTAGGTCAGACATAAGTAAACTCTCTGGTTAAACTCTTTGTTCAATTGGTTATGGCCCCTTTACGGCACCACTTTAATTCTTTTAGATCCCCTATCTCGTTCGTCTCTCACTGTAGGGAATGACAACATCGGCGTCTAAGCTTCTAAAACCTTAAGCTCCTAAGCTCCTAAGCTCCTAAGCTCCTAACTTACTAGGCCTTTCACCTGCCGTCATTCCAGAATCGAGGGACGAGATATCAGGAATCTCGCTTTTTTATTTAGTAACCGAGTTATCGATTAGTTTTACTATCAACGAAACAGGCTAATCCTGCTCTTTGTAGTGAACGTCACTCAAATCACGCAGACGCTGCGCCGCTTGTTCTGCGGTTAAATCACGCTGAGACTCAGCCAACATTTCGTAGCCAACCATGAACTTACGAACTGATGCGCTGCGTAGTAGCGGTGGGTAGAACAACGCGTGTAGCTGCCAATGGTCGATGTCAGTACCTTCTTCGAAGAACGGCGCATAGTGCCAGCCCATTGAGTAAGGGAATGAGCATTGGAACAAGTTGTCGTAACGGCTCGTCAGCTTCTTAATCGCAAGCGCTAAATCATCACGTTGTTCGTCAGTCAGTTCGCTCATACGGCGGATGTGTGTTTTTGGTAGCAACATGGTTTCAAATGGCCACGCAGCCCAATAAGGCACCACAGCAATCCAATGTTCAGTTTCAACCACAGTGCGAGAGCCGTCTTTCATTTCAGCTTCAACGTAATCCACTAAAAGATTCGAACCTTGTTGTTCGAAGTACTCTTTTAACAGTTTCTCTTTGCGTTCAATCTCGTTGGGTAAAAAGCTGTTTGCCCAGATCTGACCGTGTGGGTGTGGCTGAGAACAGCCCATGGTCTCGCCTTTGTTTTCAAACGCTTGAACCCATAGGTAATCTTTACCTAGCTCTTCAATCTGCTCGTTCCAGGTATCAATCACACCACGGATTTTATTCACTGGCAGCTCTGGCAGCGTTTTGCTGTGATCCGGAGAGAAACAGATCACGCGGCTAAACCCACGTACACCTTGAGTCTTGAATAAAGGGTTATCAGACTCTGGAGCATCAGGTGAGTCAGGCATCAACGCCGCGAAATCATTACTGAATACATAAGTGCCATCGTAATCTGGGTTTTCGTCACCCGAGATACGCGTATTGGTCGGGCACAAGAAACACTCTTTCTCATACGCTGGAAGCTGCGCTGTCGATGGCTTTTCATCTTGGCCACTCCAAGGACGTTTTGCTCGGTGCGGTGATACTAAGATCCACTGACCCGTTAATGGGTTATAACGACGGTGCGGATGGTCTACTGGGTTAAATTCAACTTTTGACATGTTTAGATTGCTCTCAAATTTTGTGTCTTGGTCAATTCCACCAAGATGAATAATTCTTCTACAAGGAGATTCCCTATCACGCTCGCTCCTCGCTGTAGGGAATGACGTGTGATCTCGTTGTGCTATTTGCGCAAAGGCAACCGCTTCATAGCCTTATGCTCATCCGTCATTCCAGAATAGAGGCACGAGATATCTGGAATCTCTCTTCATCTGTATTCCCCAAAGAAATTGGAGTTGCAGCTAACAACGCTGCGGCTTCAATTACGAAGGAGAATAGCCGTTCGGGTTATTCGACTGCCAATTCCACGTATCCGCCGTCATTTCCATCACGCTGCGAGTCGCCTTCCAGCCTAGCTCGCGTTCCGCTTTTTCAGTGCTTGCCCAACATTCAGCAATATCACCAGCACGGCGTGGACAAACTTCATAAGGAACAGGTTTGCCTGATGCTTGTGCAAAGGCTTCTACCATTTCCAAAACACTTGAACCTTTACCGGTGCCTAGGTTGTAGATATGTAGACCCGCCTTCTCACCAACCGCTTTTAATGCCGCAACATGACCATCGGCTAAATCCATCACATGAATATAGTCACGAACACCCGTGCCATCGACTGTTGGGTAATCGTTGCCAAATACAGCCAATTTTTCACGGCGCCCTACTGCTACTTGAGCAATGAATGGCATTAAGTTATTCGGGATACCTTGTGGGTCTTCACCCATGGTGCCAGATTGATGCGCGCCCACTGGGTTGAAGTAGCGTAATAACGTCACACTCCAATCATTTTCGGCGTTAAATAAATCACTTAAGCACTCTTCAACCATGTACTTACTGCGACCATAAGGGTTAGTCGTTGCTCCCGTTGGCGAATTTTCAGTAATTGGCACGACTTCCGGATCACCGTAAACGGTCGCTGATGAGCTAAATACGATGCTTTTCACACCCGCTTTCTTCATGCTGCGAGCAAGAACCAAAGAACCATTTACGTTGTTATCGTAATATTCCAAAGGCTTAGAGACCGATTCGCCAACCGCCTTAAGTCCAGCAAAGTGAATCACCGCTTGGATGTTATTTTCAGAAAAAACAGTATCTAGAAAAGCTTCATCACGAATGTCGCCAAGATAAAAAGTTGGTCGCTGACCAGTTAACGATTCAATTCGCTCAAGAACCAGCTCTTTACTGTTGCAAAGGTTGTCTACAATGATTGGTTCCATACCAGCTTGCATCATTTGAATGCATGTATGACTTCCGATGTAACCCATGCCGCCTGTAACCAGTACTTTCACAATCAACCTCTCTTTGTTGTCATTCGTGGCGTCACTCGAACCGATATTCAATTCAATAGCACCCTATGACAGAAATAGTAGCAGCCATTTTGACTATATTTCTGTGATCAAAACCACGAAGTGTAAACGTTTACACTAACAGTTAAAGTTGATGGCGACTGTGATATAGAAAAACATAATAGTTATTCACATCTAATCCATTGAATTTTAATAAGATAATTATAGATAGTTAATTATGAGATACAGACTAGGCGCTGAGGATTTATTTTACTAAAAGTTAATGCAATGAACTCCAGTTTGATTACAATAGGTCTGTAGAATAAAGAGGTGCATTGCTTTTTTACTAAAGATGGTTTGTTTAAAGCAACGCAATGTTCCAACAACAGGAAGTGAGTATGGCAACGTTAAAAGATATCGCAACTGAAGCGAATGTTTCATTGGCTACAGTTTCACGGGTTCTCAATGAAGATCCTACATTAAGCGTCAAGGAAGAGACCAAAAGGCGTATCTTTGAAATTGCAGAGAAGTTGGAATACAAAACCAGCAGCTCACGAAAAGCCGTTAGCAGTAAAAAACAAAATCACCACTTCCTTGCCTTGTATAACTACAAACAAGAAGCAGAGGTTAACGACCCTTATTACCTATCAATTCGCCACGGGATTGAAACCCAATGTGAAAAGATGGACGTTAAGCTAACCAACTGTTATGAAAGTAAAATAAATATACATTCAAGCCCTATCACTGGCGTATTGCTGGTAGGAAGAATGACACCAGAAGTTATCGAGCAAGCAAAAAAACTCAGCGACAATATCTGTTATGTCGATTTCACGGATCACTCAGAACCTTATGATTCTGTCGATATTGATCTGGCTTTGATCAGTAAAGAGATCACCAACTTCTTCATCAACCAAGGTTATCAGCGAATTGGTTTTATTGGCGGGCAAGATAACGTCAACACACCTGATATTCGTGAAGTCGCTTTTGCTGAATATGGTGGCCTGAAAAATGTCGTCAGTGAGCAAGACATCTACCGTGGAGACTTCTCTAGCTCATCAGGCTACAAGCTTGCAAAGCAGATGTTAGCAACCGGTGACTATCCGAAAGCGATGTTCATTGCGTCAGATTCAATCGCAATTGGCGTTTTACGAGCCGTTCATGAACACGGATTAAACATTCCTCAAGATATTGCGCTCATTAGTGTAAACGACATCCCAACGGCTAAGTTTACCTTCCCATCTTTATCTACCGTTCGTATTCATTCTGAACTGATGGGAATTCAAGGCGTTAACCTACTTATTGAGAAAGTTCGTGACGGTCGCACTATCCCGCTACGAGTCTATGTTCCAAGTAAATTAAAACTGCGTGATACGACTAAATAGCTAGTTATATCAGATAGATAAATTAAGGCTGCCTTTATTGTAGGTGGCCTTTTTTGTGCCTTTCACATCGCCAGCGTAAGCATACCCTTCCCTTTCACCTACTTAAGTTAAACACCAAATAGCATTCTTTTAAGTGGATCACACCGCACCGTAAAAAGCCCACAAAAAACGTGATGAAGTTAAAGTAAAACGTTTTCACTAATTTCATTTAGTAAAACTTTTACTAATAATTACCTCAGTCCAAAAATACTCGTATTCACTACGACCCAATTACGCATAAGAACGTCGGTCAGCAAACTGCATTCAGACCGAGAGAGAGGCAACGTGAACAACTGGGAAAACTTCCTGAACTTACATGAGAACCGTATGGCACCGCGTGCATACTTCTTCTCGTACGCATCAGAAAAAAATGCAAAAACGTTTCAGCGTGAACTTAGCAGCCACTTCCAACTATTGAGTGGCCAATGGAATTTCAGCTACTTCACCAATCCATTATTGGTTCCTGAAGAGTTCTACTCTCAGGAAATGAGCGACTGGGGAAACATCACGGTTCCAAACATGTGGCAAATGGAAGGCCACGGCGATCTTCAATACACAGATGAAGGTTTCCCATTCCCAATTGATGTGCCTTTCGTACCATCAGATAACCCTACGGGCGCTTACCAACGTTCTTTCTTCCTAGGCGAAAGCTGGGACGAGAAGCAAACCATCATCAAATTTGATGGTGTAGAGACCTACTTCGAAGTTTACGTAAACGGTGAGTACGTTGGTTTCAGCAAAGGCAGCCGCCTAACCGCTGAGTTCGATATCTCTAGCCACGTAAAAGCAGGGAACAACCTACTTTCTATTCGTGTGATGCAGTGGGCCGATTCAACCTACATTGAAGACCAAGACATGTGGTGGACGGGCGGTATCTTCCGTGATGTTTACCTTGTGGGCAAAGAACAGCTGCACGTTCAAGACGTAACGGTTCGCACTGATTTCGACGACGCTTACCAAAGCGCTACCCTATCGTGCAAAGTGGTACTAGAAAACCTAGCAGCAGCAACAAACGCAACCCTTGAGTACGCATTGCTTGATGGCGGCCAAGTTATCTCGCAAGGCTCAGTTGATAACCTAGCCGTTCCTAATCGATTGACTGACGGCAATGCGAATACTCAATTCTCTATTGATGTGGTTAACCCTGTTCAATGGAATGCTGAAAACCCTTACCTGTACCAACTGCTGCTTACGCTGAAAGAGGCTGATGGCAAGGTGTTGGAAGTAATTCCGCAGCGCGTTGGTTTCCGTGATATTAAAGTTCGCGATGGCCTGTTCTACATCAACAACAAGTACGTGATGCTGCACGGTGTAAATCGTCACGACAACGACCACCTAAAAGGTCGTGCTGTCGGCATGGATCGCGTAGAGAAAGACTTGGTACTGATGAAGCAACACAACATCAACTCAGTACGTACAGCGCACTACCCGAACGACCCACGCTTCTACGAACTGTGTGATATCTACGGCCTATTCGTGATGGGCGAAACCGATGTTGAAACACACGGCTTTGCTAACGTTGGCGACCTAAGCCGCATCACTAACGATGCCGCATGGGAAGCGGTGTTTGTTGAACGTATCGAACGTCACATTCACGCTCAAAAGAACCACCCTTCTATCATCATGTGGTCGCTAGGTAACGAGTCTGGTTACGGTTGCAACATCCGATCTATGTACGATGCCGCAAAAGCGATTGATGACACGCGTCTGGTTCACTACGAAGAAGACCGTGATGCTGAAGTGGTAGACATTATTTCAACCATGTACTCACGTGCTCAACTGATGAATGCCTTCGGTGAATTTCCACACGAAAAACCGCGCATCATTTGCGAATACGCACATGCAATGGGTAACGGCCCTGGCGGTTTAACCGAATACCAAAACGTGTTCTACAAACATGACGCAATTCAAGGTCACTATGTTTGGGAATGGTGTGACCACGGCATTTTAGCACGTGATGAAGCGGGTACTGAGTTCTACAAGTACGGCGGTGACTACGGTGACTACCCGAACAACTACAACTTCTGCATGGATGGTTTGATCTACCCAGACCAAACGCCAGGCCCTGGCTTGAAAGAGTACAAACAAGTCATCGCGCCTGTGAAGATCCGTGACTTCAACGCAGAAGACGGCACCTTCACCGTTGATAACAAACTGTGGTTCTCAAACATCGATGATTACACCATCACTGCGGAAATCCGTGCTGAAGGTGAAACGGTTGCAGTACAACACATCAAAGTAGAAGAGCTGGCTGAAAACTCTAGCCGTGAACTAACGCTTAGCTTACCAAAGCTAGATGAGCGTGAAGTGTTTGTGAACTTTACGGTTCGTAAGGACTCTCGTACTTCATACAGCGAAGCAAACCACGATATCGCGGTTTATCAATTCCAAGCGAAAGAGAACACAGCACAGCTAGAAGCATTCACTAGCAGCAATGCAACGACATTGAATGTTGAAGAGTCTCGCCTTTCTTACCTAATCAAAGGCCACAACTTCGCTCTGAACTTCTCGAAAGTGAACGGCAAGCTGACGTCATGGTTAGTGAATGGCGAAGAACTGATTAAATCGGAGCCCAAGCTAAACTTCTTCAAACCAATGATCGATAACCATAAGCAAGAGCACGATGGTTACTGGGAACCTGCACACCTACAAATCATGCAAGAGCATTTTCGCACGCTAAACGTGGAAGAGAGCAACGGCAAGATTGAGATCACCACCACCAGCATCGTTGCTCCACCAGTATTCGATTTCGGCATGCGTTGTGAATATCGCTACCAGATCAGTGCTGAAGGTCAGCTAAACGTTGAGCTAAGTGGCGAACGCTACGGTGATTACCCACACGTGATTCCAGTGATTGGTTTCGACATGGGCATCAACGGTGATTTCGACCAAGTTCAATACTACGGCCGCGGACCTGAAGAGAACTACCAAGACAGCAAACAAGCCAACATGATTGATGTGTACCAATCTACGGTAGCTGACATGTTCGAGAACTACCCGTTCCCACAAAATAACGGTAACCGTCAGCATGTTCGTTGGGCAGCGCTTTCAAGCCGCGCGGGTAATGGTATTGCAGTAAAACCACAGCAAGAAATCAATTTCAGCGCATGGTTCTACACCAATCAAAATATGCACCAAGCACAACACACGATTGAGCTAGAGAAAAGCGGTTACATCACGCTAAACCTAGACCACCAAGTAATGGGCTTAGGTTCAAACTCTTGGGGCAGCGAAGTGTTGGATTCTTACCGTGTTTACATGGATGAATTCCGCTACGGCCTAACACTCGTTCCATTCCAAGCGGGTGACTGTAATGCGCAGCACCTAATCAATCACAACTTTGGTGATGAGTTCTTCACGGTGAATACGCCAAAAACTCAACCAAAACTGAACGAGGCATAAGCGATGATCGTTTTAGACAACCTAGAGCAGTTTAAAGTCGTTTACCGCGACGGTCGTAAATGGCAACGCTGTGTAGAAGCAATTGAAAACATAGGCAACATCAAAGATGGCGTGATGTATTCGATTGGTGACTCACTGGCTTACATCATTGAAGACGGTGTGGCACATAACACAGAAAACTTCACTGGTAACCGCCGTTACTTCGACGTGCATTACTACCTAGAAGGTCGTGAAACCGTCGAGTTCGCAGCCAAATCAGAGTTAGAGCAAACCCAAGCTTACAGCGATGAAACCGACCGTGAACACCTAATGGGAAACGGTGAGACTTGTGAGTTAGTTGAAGGCCAAGTAGCGATATTTGATAACAGCAAAGCTTACCGATTCCACGGTGATAACCGAGTTCGAAAAGTAGTACTGAAAGTGACTATCGAAGACGGTTACTTCCTTAATAAGTAAGTAACCGAAACTAAGTAAGTAACTGAACTAAATAAGTAACCGAAACCAAGCTGCCGAAGCTAAACAGCCGAAAGCAGCAACAACAAGATCTATTCACAGTGTGTACTGAGGCTTGCCGTTCAAGGCTCAGTCACACTGCATAAAGCCTCTCTGCTCCTTCCCTACAAAGTAGCCTAGAGAAATAACGACTATAATTATGTGATTCCTCGGAGGACACTATGTCTGAATCTGTACGCGGTAAGTTAGGTAAATTTGCCTTACTCTCCATGACATTTGCAGCGGTATTTAACGTTCGCAACATCGTAAATAACAACATCGAATTGGGATTGAGTTCAGCCCCTATCTTTTTGCTTGCCACTCTTATTTACTTCATTCCATTCGTATTCATTATTGCTGAGTTCGTATCAGCAAATAAAAATTCCGAGTCAGGCATGTACGACTGGCTTAAACAACCACTAGGCTCAAAAGCGGCCTATTTAGGTTCGTTCCTCTACTGGTTCGTTAACCTATTCTGGTTTGTGTCACTGCTACCCAACGTTATCTCTTATGCGTCTTACGCGATGTTAGGGTACGAATACGCTTTCTCTCCAATTGTCACCTCGGCAATCTCAATTGGTCTATTTGCGGCTGCGACACACATATCAACCAAAGGCGCGAGCTGGTTAGGTAAGATTGCAGAAATCGTAGCATACGGTGTATTTGCGCTGTTCGCGGTTTACGTTATCGGCGCCATGATGGCACTAGGCGGTAACCATGAACCTGTAGAGCCAATCACTCTTGAAGCCATGACACCAACCATCAACTGGGCAACGCTAGGTATTATGTGTTGGATCTTCCAAGCCGCTGGTGGTGCAGAAACCGCAGCCGCTTACCTAAACGATGTTAAAGGTGGTCATAAGTCTTTCATCAAGGTGATCATCAGCGCGGGTATCGCTATCGGCATCATGTACGCAGTGGGTTCTCTATTAGTTAACGTATTCGTTGCTCGTGACGAATTAACTTATGCTGGCGGTATGGTTGAAATCTTTACTGGTATGGCGAACTACTTCGATATTTCACAATCTCTAACAGGTCGCTTCGTCGGTATTATCCTATTCGTTGCGATGTTCGGTTCGATGATGATGTGGACTGCAGCTCCCGTTAAAATTCACTTCTCTGAGATCCCTCAAGGTGTTTACGGTGAGAAGACAACTGAGCTTAACGAACACGGTGTGCCTGTGCGTGCAGCATGGTGGCAGTTTGCGTTCGTATTCGTAATGCTAGTGGTTAACGGCTTCGGTTCTGAATCAGTACAAGACATGATGAACACAGCAATCAACCTCACAGCAGGTACAGCAATGCTACCGCCTATCTTCATCATGGTGGCTTACTTTGTGTTCCGCTTGAAGCATGACGATACACCACGTGACTTCCGCATGGGTACTCGAGTTCAAGGTATGTCTGTTGTGTCAGTACTTATCGGTATCTTTGTTGTAAGCATGACGGCATCAGCATTCCCAACGGGTGTAGACTTAATGCAAGCGTTCTTCGTCAACGTATTTATGACGGCTGTATTCTCAGCTATCGCTTGGTGGTGGATCTCTCGCTTTGAAAAGAAGCAAGCAGGTAAAGATGCAAAGCTAGAAGCGGCTAAACAATCGTAATACTTAGCAGCATTAGAACCAATTTCAAAAGCGCCTGTCATGGCGCTTTTTTGTTTTAAATCAGACAATTAAAAACCAACACCCAAAAATAAAAACGCCATTCCGTCAAGGATTTACTTCACGAAAAACGTTAATTAAATCGTAATAAAACCCGAACAAAAACAAAGGTAAAACATTAACTAAATTTATTTACTCAAGGTCACATATTTGATCAATTTTGATTAACTTCCCGCCGCTTAATCTTTAATCTTCTTGCTGAAGAGACGAACGAGTTCATATTTAAAAACGACAAAAAGCCCCTACAAGCCTTACAAATCGTCGTTCATGAAACAAACAATCTCTTTGATGAACCTCTTAACCTTTAACTCTTTGTTTTGGTAATAACTTTACTGAAAATCAAGAAAGAAAAGCGCTAAGAAGTCCGATCGTAAATCTATAAAAACAACAATGAGCCAACCCTGACAAAACAAAGCGGGTGTTTGCCAAACCAACATAACAATAAAAGTGCGGCCTAGAGCCTCCCTCTCTAGGACCAAGTTATAACGATCATCAACGTGATTCACCGGAGAACATCATGTCCGAAAATAAACGCAGTACGATAGGCAAGTTTGCCCTACTGTCTATGACCTTCGCGGCGGTATACAGCTTCAACAACATCATTAACAACAACATCGAGATAGGCCTTTCCTCGGCACCGATGTTCTTTCTAGCCACCATCTTTTACTTTGTGCCTTTTTGTTTGATCGTCGCAGAGTTTGTGTCACTGAATAAAAACTCTGAAGCGGGCGTTTATTCTTGGGTTAAAAGCTCTCTAGGCGGCCGCTGGGCGTTTATTTCGGCTTATACCTACTGGTTTGTTAATCTGTTCTTCTTCACCTCTCTGCTGCCTAGAATCATCGCTTATGCGTCGTATGCGTTCTTAGGGTTTGAGTACATATTCACGCCAATCACCACGGCGATCCTCAGTACCATTTTGTTTGCGATTGCTACGCACATTTCAAACAATGGCGCGAAACTACTAGGCCCCATCACCTCACTAACATCGTCGCTTATGTTGTTGCTAACAATGTCTTACATCTTGTTGTCTGGCGGTGCTTTGATCGGTGGTATCGAGCCAGCAGACCCAATCACCATTGAAGCGATGACACCAAGCTTTAACTGGGCATTCCTTGGCGTAATCACTTGGATCTTCATGGCGGCTGGCGGTGCAGAATCGGTAGCGGTTTACGTCAACGACATCAAAGGTGGTCACAAGTCTTTCGTTAAAGTGATCATCATTGCCGGTATCTTCATTGGTGCGCTTTACTCGGTGGGTTCAGTACTAGCAAACGTGTTTGTGTCGCGAGAAGAGCTTAAATTTACTGGCGGCTCAGTGCAGGTATTCGAAGGGCTAGCACGACACTTTGGGTTGTCTGAAATCCTAATGAATCGCTTTGTGGGCGTGGTTTCATTCACGGCGATGCTAGGCTCTCTGCTGATGTGGACAGCGACTCCGGTTAAGATTTTCTTCTCAGAGATCCCTAAAGGTATCTTCGGTGAGAAAACGGTCGCTCTAAACAAACAAGGCGTTCCAGAGCGTGCGGCTTGGATTCAGTTCTTGATTGTGATTCCACTGATGTTCATTCCGACACTGGCGTCCGATACGGTTCAAGATCTGATGAGTACCATTATCAACATGACAGCTGCAGCATCGATGTTGCCACCGCTATTCATCATGATCGCGTACCTTAATTTACGTTTGAAGTTGGATCACTTACCTCGTGATTTCAGAATGGGCTCACGTATGACAGGCATTACCGTGGTCTCGATTCTGATCGGCATTTTCACTGTTGGCTTCTTTGCGTCAACCTTCCCAACAGGCGCTGACATCATGACCATCATCTTCTACAACGTGGGCGGGATTGTTATCTTCCTTGGCTACGCGTGGTGGAAGTACGGCAAATATGAAAAAAGCTTATCTCCAGAAGAGAAAAAACTAGAGGCAAAACCTGAACCGGCGAACGCTTAGTTTTCCCTGCACTCTGATTTAAACTTCAGGCACTCGCATTTGGTGAGTGCCTTTTTATTTGTCGGTACATTTCCACTAACCATCTCGATTAAATCAAAGCCATTCAAGAAACAAAGCATTCAAACCAACAATCTAACCACCCATCAAATAATTCACCTCCCGAATACTTACAACCCTAGCCATACCTCTGCAAATTCAACTGAAAGTCAAAATAAAAACAAAGTAAATATTTACTAAAAACAGATCACACTTTTAAGCCTAATTAATTTTAAACATCAAAATTATCATTAATATTGGTTTTGCGATCGTAAGTAACCTGACCAATACGCCTTGAAGAGCACCCCATATTAGAAGTCAGAACTGCTTGCGAACCTTCATTTACAACCCCGACACAGAAGTGATTAAAATGAAAAGTAGTTTTACTAAAAACACTCTTATTACAAGCTGTATTCTTGCTGCCTTAAGTACCACTGCCCACGCGGAAGAGTCCGCAGCAAACCACAGTGATACTCAGCCTCCTCAGACAGAAACTGAAACCCTATTTAACTTTTATGGTGAGCTTGGCCTTGGTGGTCACGTGGCACTCGAAGGTGATGATAAAGGCCGCTACGCAGACGGTACTTACATTGAAGCTGGCTTGGCTATCGAGCACGGTAATTGGTTTGGTCTTGCTTATATGGAAGGCTGGACAGTACAAGCCGACGACGAAGGCAATGCTTGGGCAACGGGCCACGGCTGGGGCGGCTTTGAAGGTGGTTTCAACCGCTTTTACGCTGGCTACCGCACAGATAACAAAACAGAATTCATGATTGGTCGTATGGACTCTTCATTAGATGACGTTCAATGGTGGGGTGACCCTACGGTTGAATACGGCTACGCGATCTCAAACACGCGAGACGTGCACCTTGGTGTGAAGATTCAAAACCTAGAAGGCAAGCTTCGCTACAGCGTTTCTTTCGCGCCAGAGTCTGACTTCTCGGAAGACGATGCTCTTGTTCACTTCGGTAAATACGACAGCTTCGCAGACCAATGGAAAAATAAGAACGCCATGGTCAATGGTTACCTCCAATACGATCTGACCGACGACTTAACCTTAATGGGTGGCGGTGAAGTTCGTAACAACGATGGTGGCGAACTATTGCTATTGGGTGCTGAGTACAAAAACTTCGCCACTCGAGTTTGGCACGATACCGATAAAGGCAACCAAGAGTCTTTCGGTAGCGAGTCTGGTATTCAAACCAGTGCATGGTACGAAGCTGCACAAGGCGTTTACCTATCTGCAGCCTACAACTACGTAAACTTTGACGGTGACAATGGCGACAAAGAAATCACCTCTTACATCAATGCTGGCGTTTGGTACGAATACGGAAACGGTGCATTTGCGACTGCTTTCGACAGCCGCTTTGGCGTAGGCAGCGACACTGAAATCGGCGACGCGCAAGTGTTCGCAATGCAATACTTCTACTGGTAATAACAGGAACTCATCATGAAACTGAATAAATCATTCGCAGCTCTCGCTATTGGCGCAGCCCTTGTTGTTACTGGCTGTACATCAAACTCCATCTCTGGCTCAAGTTCTGATGCAGAGCAACTGCAAGCAAACGAATTTAAGAACGTTATCAACCGTACTGGCTCGCCAGAATACATGCGTGATTACGACTTCGATGACCATCAGCGTTTTAATCCATTCTTCGACTTAGGTGCATGGCACGGTCACTTGCTACCAGACACAGCTGAAGGCATGGGCGGCTTTCCAGGAACGGCACTGCTTACTGAAGAATACATTAACTTCATGGCAGATAACTTTGACCGCCTAAGCGTGTTCAAAGATGGCAAAAAAGTCGCATTCACCATGGAAGCTTACAGCCTACCGGGCGCATTGGTTCAGACACTAAAATCTGACGATGTAACGGTAGAAATGACGATGCGTTTTGCTTCAAACCGTACCTCTCTGCTAGAAACCAAAATCACTACCGACTCCCCAGTAGAACTGGTGTGGGATGGTGAACTGCTAGAAAAGACACACGCGAAAGAAGGCGTAGCACAAACCGACAAAACAATCGCTGAAACTTACCCTGAGTATGACCGTCAAATCGTCGCGACCGACGATGGCCTAAAGGTGACCTTCGGTAAGGTTCGTTCGACATGGGATCTACTGACTTCTGGTGAGTCTGAGTACCAAGTTCACAAGTCGATTCCAACACAAACCACAGTGGATGGTTTAGCGTTTACTTCAACCGCAAACATTGAAGCATCGACCACCATCTACACTACTTACTCGCATATTCTAACGGCAGAAGAAGCGCAAGCAGAACAGCCTAAAATCAAAAAGATCATGGCAAACCCTACCGACTTCTTAGCGGCATCAGCAGAACGTTGGGAAGGCTATCTTGAGATGGGTTTAACCAACCCGAACGCGACACCAGAGCAAGAGCGTGTTGCGGTTAAAGCGATGGAAACCCTAAACGGTAACTGGCGTGGCGCTGCAGGTGCGATGGAGTTTGACTCTGTGACACCATCCGTGACGGCGCGTTGGTTCTCGGGCAACCAAACTTGGCCTTGGGACACATGGAAGCAAGCCTACGCAATGGCTCACTTCAACCCAGATGTAGCGAAAGATAACATCCGCGCGATGTTCGCTTACCAAATTCAGGCTGACGATGCCGTTCGTCCTTGGGATGAAGGTTACGTGCCCGATCTACTCGCTTACAACCTAAGTCCAGAACGTGGCGGCGATGGCGGTAACTGGAATGAACGTAATACCAAACCAAGCCTAGCAGCATGGGCTGTAATGGAAGTCTATAAGACCACCAGCGATGAAGCTTGGCTCGAAGAGATGTATCCAAAGCTAGTGGCATACCACGATTGGTGGCTGCGCAACCGTGACAACAACGGTAACGGTGTTCCAGAGTACGGCGCAGCACGCGACAAAGCACACAACACACCTGAAGGCGAAATGTACTTCACTGTGGTTCGTGGCGATAAGCACGAGACAATTATAGGCCAAGCTGCACTGGATAAAGTGATTGCTGAAGGTAAGTACGATTACATCGAAAGCCCAGCACAAACAGCCGCGTCTTGGGAGTCAGGTCGTGACGATGCAGCCGCATTTGGTTTCATCGATAAAGATCAGCTAGACGCGTATGTGGCGAATGGCGGCAAGCGCAGCGATTGGGATGTTGAGTTCGCTCAAAACCGTGCTGAAGATGGCACGCTACTTGGCTACTCACTACTGCAAGAATCTGTCGATCAAGCAAGCTATATGTACAGCGATAACAAGTACCTAGCAGAAATGGCTGACATTCTTGGTAAAGACGCAGAAGCGAAAGAGTTCCGTGAAAAAGCTGAGCATCTATCGAACTACATCAACACCTGTATGTTCGACGAAGGCACTAACTTCTTCTACGACATTCGTATCGAAGACAAACCACTAGCGAATGGCTGTGCAGGTAAACCGATTGTAGAGCGTGGTAAAGGCCCTGAAGGTTGGTCACCATTGTTCAATGCTGCTGCCACTCAAGCTAACGCTGATGCAGTTGTCTCTGTAATGAAAGATACAGAAGAGTTCAATACCTACGTTCCACTAGGCACAGCGGCGCTTTCTAGCCCTGCATTTGGCCCAGATATTTACTGGCGTGGACGTGTATGGGTGGATCAATTCTACTTCGGCCTAAAAGGCATGGATAGCTACGGCTACCGTGACGATGCGATTGAAATGGCAGGTGCGTTCTTTGACCACGCCGATGGATTAGTTCAAGACGGTCCAATCCGTGAAAACTACAACCCACTAACCGGCGAACAACAAGGCGCACCAAACTTCTCTTGGAGTGCGGCTCACTTGTACATGCTTTACAACGATTTCTTTACTGACGCAGAGTAAATCGAACCTTTTTACCTGTCCTCTGAGATTCATTAATACACCGGTTCAATAAGATACTGCGAATTAACAAATTTCAGGCTTTGGCACTCAGCGTTATGTTGAGTGCCTTTTTTATATCTGAAGCCAAATAATCGAACAAACAAGCATTTAGACTATTTGGCCTACTATGATCCTTTTACTTTATTCGCTGTACTTTAACCGTTCTCACCACAATAGAAGCGCACCTGATAATGGTAATGCTCTTTCAATAATTTGTATTCATCATGGACACTTGGCGTCCATGAATCGTCGCCGCCGACACCCATATGGAAGCCATCGACATAAACAAACAGCTGTTCTTGTTCGGTTAAGTCACAAGTATGCTTTGCCTTCTGTAGCTGCTGTAACCCAAAACGACTGACTGAGAAATGGAAGTCTCCTTGCAGTTCAAATGCGCCCACTTTTGCCTCGCGAACATCACAACGCAAGCCGCAATCAGAAGGGAAAATATACGGGGTATGCATTTGTTCAATGTTCTGCTGATATCGCCCTATATGGGCTGACATTTTTCGATCTGGGTAGTTTTCGTGTGGCCCACGACCAAACCATTCCACCCCATCAGGCACATGGTTCAAAGCAAACTCAAAACCGACTCGTGGCAGAGACGGCAAACCTTTCGCCGCTTGAACATCCACATCTAACTTAACCTCACCATCGGTAAATAATTGGTACCGCCAAGTCGACAACAAACGAACCTGCTCTTCCACTGTATGAGCAATGATTGCCGTCACCGACACCCCGTTTTTCTGAGTGATGGATGAAAATTCGATACATTCTGGAGTGAGCCTATCCAACCTCATCGCCTGCCAGCGTGCTATCCATGAATTGGGGTCGACGCGGTTTGCTTCACTGACACCGATATCGTTGTCCAATGGTGCACGATAAAAGTTATCTCGAAGACCACTAGCAAGCTGTTCCACGCCTTTGATTTTCCAGCTCTCTAGTGTCCCAGATAATCTGTCAAACTCTACTTGATAAGTATCACCACTCACCGTCAGCAGCGCATAGGTTTCAGTCACTTTCGGTGGAAGTTGAGAGAGGTTGGCATCCAACATCAATTGCGGCTGAGTAGGTAAGCTAAACTGTTCAGTCGCCGTCACATGACCTTTATTCGCCCACGCAGTATTGGCATTTAATACTACTTCAAGATTGAGGTAATTAAGCGCATTGGCCGTATGAGGAATAGTCACACCATTAAGCTCTATCTGAACACTCTCGCCCGCACCAACCATCAATTCGATACAACCATCGCTCGTGACCACACCATTCTGGGTAACCGTCCAATTCAACGTTTCAACCCTGCTGGTCACAAATAGGTGTTCGCTGTGTACCTCAATCACCAGTGGTGATGCAGAAACCAGCTTGAACAGATAAAACTGTTGCGCCTTTTTCACTTCATGCAGCGTTGGATGAACCGTTCGATCTGGGAATACCAAACCATTAATGCAGAACTGGCGATCATTAATATCGTCGTCGAAATCACCACCGTATCCCCAATACGGCTTGCCGCTCGAATCGGTTTTTGTGATCCCTTGATCGACCCAATCCCAGATAAATCCGCCCTGTAATCTTGGGTTGTCTCTAAACGCCTGCCAGTATTTATCAAAGCTACCTAGACTGTTCCCCATTGCATGGGCGTACTCACAGAGAATAAGAGGACGATGCTCGTTTGGTAGAGCGATCGCTTTGCGAATGCCCACGCGAGGTGTCACTTCAGGTTGACTCTCAACAACAGGTAAATCCCAATCAACACGTGCATACATTGGGCACAAGATATCGGTCGCTGCTGTATCTGCCCCGCCACCTTCATACTGAACGGGACGTGTTGGATCAGTTTGTTTCACCCATTGATACATCGCATGGTGATTACGACCAATCCCCGACTCATTACCCAACGACCAAATGATCACGCTGGCGTGGTTTTTATCGCGCTCCACTAACCTTGTCATTCGTTTCATGTACGCATTCAACCACGACGAATCATTAGACAGTCGACACATCGGAAACTGACCATGGGTTTCCACATTAGCTTCATCAACCAGATACAGGCCATACTCATCACACAATTCATACCACAATGGGTGATTCGGATAATGAGCGGTTCTCACGGCATTGAAGTTGTTTTGTTTAAGTAGTTTGATGTCTTGAATCATCCCTTCACGAGTCATGGTGTGACCCAATTCAGGGTGATGTTCATGGCGATTCACACCACGAATCAGCAACGGCTTACCGTTAACTTTGAGTAAACTATCGGTAATTTCAATACATCGAAATCCGACATCGTAAGCCTCACAATCGACAAGCTCATCATGTTCATTGAGCAATGACACCACACAGCGATATAAGTAGGGTGACTCGGCACTCCACTTGTTCGGGTTCACCACTGAAATGCGGTGTTCAGCGACTTCAGACCAAGGCCCTTTCTCATCCACCACTCGCTCACCTAAGCTAACAGTTTGAGACTCAGAGATGAGTTGCCCCTGCGCATCAAACAGTTCGACTTTAACTCGGTTTATTTGTTGATCTTGGTTAGCTTGGTTAGCTTGGTTAGCGTGATTATCTTGAGCTGATGAATTTGGTTTCGATATTTGTGTCGACACCTTCAAACACGCATCTCGATAACAAGCGTGCAATTGGGTTTCAACCCGAACATCCTCAATGGCGACTTTTGGTTTTCTCAATAAAGTAACGTCGCGGAAGATACCACTCAACCACCACATATCCTGATCTTCTAGATAAGAACCATCGGACCAACGCAGCACCATCACCGCTAAGGTGTTGTCTCCCGCCTGTAGGTAATCAGACACATCAAATTCAGCAGGTAAACGGCTATCTTGCGAATACCCAACCCACTTGCCGTTACACCACACATGGAACGCTGAGTTAACGCCATCAAAAGTGAGTCGGTGAGTGTCCAATAACGCGTGCTCTGCGCAATTAAAACGCGTGCGATACAGCCCTGTTGGATTGTCGGTTGGCACAAAAGGCGGTTTGTCATCGAACGGGTATTTCACATTGGTGTATATCGGTTTATCAAAACCCTGCATCTGCCAATTGCTTGGTACTTCGATCTTCTCCCACAATGAATCATCGAAATGTTCAGACACCGACTCCTCCGTCACGAACTCAGGCGCATCGAACAACTGAAATTTCCATTCACCATTAAGAGAAACTTTACGTGGTGAATTTTTGGTGAGCGCTTGTACGAGTGAGGTGTAAGCATTGAGAGGAGCGTGCGCCTCAATGACATTGTGGTGAGTGATGTGTTGGTTTTCCCATTCACGGGCAGAGATGATTTGAGAGAAAGTTCTCATGGAGTGTTCCTTACGATAAACCGTTCAAAGTGAATCATTGCAAGTGATACTCAGTGCTCCATAACATTCAAACATGACGAACACCAACGAATCAGCACTGGCAATAATCCCTAGAGAGACAAAAGAAAAGCCGCAGCGAGAACCGCTGCGGCGAATAACACATTACTTAAAGGCGCGCTTACTCACCTTATCGAGTTTCTTCAATATTTTTTCGATGCGATCAGGGTGAACCATAAACTCTTGGAAGCCCTTCATGCCTTCTTTAGCCATCGCAGGATCGGTATCACGGTCATAGAACTGAGCCGTACCATCAGTAGAAGCCAGCATTGCTACACCTTTATCTAAGAACGGATCAGACTTCGCTTTGGCTTTATTGTTGGTCGGGATTTGTAGCAACATCTCATTGATAAGTTGCTGATTTTCCGCACGCGCAACAAACTCTAGGAACTTACGCGCATCTTCTTTATTTTTCGCTTTAGAAGGAATGTGCAACGTATCCATTGGCGCATCTTCTGACATCGGAACACTTGGATCGATCACAGGGAATTGGAAGAAGTCCATCTTGCCATCTAATTCAGCCGGGAAGTTTGGCGTAATGAAGTTACCCATTAGATACATCGCCGCCTTGCCGTTATACAAGAATGGCTGAGCTTCTTGCCAAGAATAAGAGGCGTGATTTTCTAAGTAGTAACCAGGCTCAACAAGCTCTGCCCAGTTAGCGAACGTTTTCTTCACTCGCTCGTCAGAATAAGGCACCTTGCCTTCCATCAACTGAATGTGAAAATCCAAGCCGTTGGTACGCATGTTGATGTAATCAAACCAACCTGCTGCAGTCCACAAGTACTTAGTACCAATAGCAAACGGTGCAACCCCATTTTCTTTAAGCGTTGCCGATGCCGATTTCAAATCATCCCATGTTTTAGGTTCAGCAATTCCATACTGCTCAAAGATGTCTTTGCGGTAGTAGATACCCCATTGATAATACGTATATGGCACACCAAATTGCTTTCCGTTGACCGTCATTGCAGGTGCGGCTGACGCAAAATCTTGCTGCATATTGTTGTCAGCCCAAATGTCACTCACATCTTCGAACAAGCCACGGTCAACGAATGCTTTCATTCGGTTACCCGCATACCAAAAAACCACATCCGGCGGCGAAGTGACCAACCAATTACGAATCGTTGTTTTATACGACTCGTGATCGTACAAGTTGTACTTGACCGTAATATCTGGGTTTTCTTTTTCAAAGCGGTTGATGATCTCACCCCACGCTTCTTTCGGCGCTGGATCAGAAGCATCTGAGTTGATGACTAAGGTTCCTGCAAACGCTGTTGTAGAAACGGAGGCAGCAAGCACTGCCGTAGCAGCGATATGTTTCACGTATTTCATATTGAGGTCCTTGTTATAGAGCTAAGCTCACTAAGTCCAATTTTTATTGTTTTGTCTCGTAGGGTTATGCGTGTTTTAGTTTCTCTTCAATAATTCATCCATTCGGGATGCCGTTAGCAATAACGACTTAAAGCCGTCGCTATCGCTAGATTCGTGTATCTATTCTTATCTCGTTATTTACCCTTTGGTCGCACCTAATGTCAGGCCAGCAATAAAGTGTTTCTGCATGGTGAAGAACAGCACGACTGGTGGAATGGCAGCCACGACAGCTCCCGCAGACATAAACTGCCAAGATGCCAACCACTGGCCTTGTAGTGAGCTCAATCCCGCCGTTACCGGGCGAACGTCATCACTCTGAACCAGTACTAGTGCCCAGAAGAAATCATTCCAAATAAAGGTAAACACCAACACAGCTAGTGCAGCTAATGCAGGGCGAACTAAAGGCAGCACCACATGCCAAAATATTTTCCATTCGCTGACTCCCTCCACACGCGCCGCTTCAATCAACGCGTCGGGAATACCCACAATAAAGTTCCGCATGAACAAGGTACAAAAACCGGCTTGGAAAGCGATATGGAAGAGAATCAACGCCCAATGGGTATCGTAAAGGCCCAGTCCAATCGTTAGATCACGCACTGGAATCATCAAGATTTGGAACGGAACAAAGTTGCCCGCAATGAACATCGCAAATATCCACACATTGGCTTTGAAGTTGTATTTCGCCAAAGCGTACCCGGCCAAAGTCGAGAGTGCGACAGCCCCTGCGACCGCTGGCAGTGTGATGATCAAGCTATTGATTAAGTACTGCCCCATTGAGGTCGAGGTAAAAACTTGGGTGTAGTTCTCAATGAACTGAATCTCGCTCGGCCAGCCCCAGTAATTACCTTTGTTGATGTCATCCATCGAACGAATCGACGTCATCATCACGGCGATAAGCGGTAATAACCACATCACGATCGAGATCGGTAACGCGACTCGGTAGCTGATATTAGTAAAGCGACCGGCTTTTTGAATTGGTTGCGGAAACATTATTTTTCACTCCTTAACATGCGCCACAAGAAGTAAGCGATATAGATATCCATAATCAGAAACAGCACCACTGAAACCGCCGCACCGTAACCCATTCGATAGTTAAAAATAGACTCTTCATACATTTGATACGCCAGTACCGTCGAGCTTCCCCAAGGTCCACCCGCCGTCATGGTTGCCACTAAATCGAAAGAACGAAGGGCACCAATTACGGTCACAACCACAGCAATAAACGTCGCAGGTCTTAGTTGAGGAAGAACTACATACCAGAGCATGCGCCACTTCTTTGCACCATCCAGTCGCGCCGCTTCTAATTGCTCTGGGTCGAGATTGTTCAACCCCGTGAGATATAAGATCATGCAATAAGAAATTTGTGGCCATAGGCCCGCGGCAATGATTCCGTAGGTCACATAGTCTTCATCAGCGAGTATGGAAACGGGCTCAAAACCGAAGGTACCCAATACCATATTGAAAAGACCAAATGATGGGTCATAGAACCAAGAAAATACGAGGCCGACCACCACTTGAGAAATAACAAAGGGGAAAAAGAATAAGGATTTAACGACACGAATGCCTTTCACTTGTTGGTTTAGGAAAAGGGCAATCGCCAAGCCACAAGGTGGCGCGAGCATAAAGAAGATCAACCAAAGAAAGTTATTCGTTAAGGAGGTGTAGAACGCATCTGAGTCAAACAGTTCGCGATAGTTCTCGAGCCCTACCCACTCTTTCTCACCGAGCCCGTCCCACTCAAAGAAACTGAGCCAAATGCTGTCCAAGATCGGATAAACAACATAGAGAGAGAAGATGGCGATAGCAGGTGCCAAGAACAACCAAGGCGATACCTTAGAACTAATACGTCTTTTCTTCTTAGCCGATGGGATGCGATTTTCTGGGTATATCGTTTTCACAGATTGCTCCATTTCCCGGAATTCCTTGTCTTCAAAGCTTCATTTACTATTTGATAAATTTCCACCTAGATTTCTAAATTTAATCTAGCAACTCAGCATTTATGGTAATTACGTTCAAATATTAGGCTTATTGATAATATTACGCACAGTTATGTTTTAATTTTGTAAACGTTTCCACAAAAATCAGTATGATTTGTAAAATTTGTATGACCCCGATCAATAATTTATCCGAGGCATCTAACAAATTTCTGATGAAAGCGTATGTTTTAAAGGCAAAGTGATGTAGTCCAACGAAGCAAGGAGAGAGCATGGCTGATATCAGCTTAAAACAGGTCATCAAACGATATGGTGATGTTCAAACGATCCATGGTGTTGATCTAGAAATAAGTAACGGCGAATTCGTAGTATTCGTTGGACCGTCTGGTTGCGGTAAATCAACCCTCTTACGCTTAGTTGCTGGCTTGGAAGAGATTACTGAAGGTGAGATCCATATTGGCGATGATCTTGTTAATGATGTCGATCCTGCCGAGCGTGGCGTGGCGATGGTATTCCAATCCTACGCGCTCTACCCTCACATGACCGTTGAAGAAAATATGGGCTTTGGCCTTAAAATGAACGGTGTTGCCAAAGAAACCGTCGAGAAACAGGTCACCAGTGCCGCGAAAACGCTTCAGCTAGAACCTTTATTGAAACGTAAACCTAAAGAGTTATCGGGTGGACAACGTCAACGTGTCGCTATCGGTCGAGCGATAGTTCGCAACCCAAGAGTGTTCTTATTTGACGAACCTTTGTCTAACCTAGATGCAGAACTTCGTGTCGATATGCGCTTACAAATCGCCAAACTGCACCAAGATCTGCAAAATACCATGATTTATGTCACGCACGATCAAGTCGAAGCAATGACGCTTGCTGACAAAATCGTGGTACTAAGAGACGGTCGAGTAGAACAAGTTGGTTCACCTCTCGAACTGTATCATTCTCCACAAAATGAGTTTGTGGCCGGCTTTATTGGCTCTCCGAAAATGAACTTCTTACCGTGTATCGTGAACAGCACCTCAGAAACTCATGCCCAACTGACCGTCAATGGACTTAATAAAATGACTCTACCATTGCCAAGTGATGGCCTTGCCGAAGGACAAAAATTGACTCTTGGTATTCGACCAGAACATTTGGAGATCAATGGCGAGTCAGATATCACTATTGAGTTCCAGAGCGAAGTGGTAGAACGATTGGGCAATAGTACTTATATGTTTGGCCAATCATGTGGTGTTGATAGCTTTAAGGTCCACCTACCTGGAGATCAAGAAGTCGCACGCTATCAGTCTCTCAATTTAAATTTCGCATCAAAAGATTGTCATCTGTTTGATGCTGAAGGTCAGCGTATTAACTAGGCTTTAAAAACGGTAGAGCTAGCTCGATGTCGCTAGCTTTACCACTTCATTTCAAGCTCATTTATTGTGCCACTTTTAAGTAGTTAAACGCTTCCACTCTCTTCCTCTTTACCTTATGAAACATCTATCAAAAGTTTCATAACTCACACCTAAATGTTGGCCTATGGAGGCTTATTCGCACTTTATTTACCCTTAATAGCTATCCGGACATTAATTTGATAGTCGTTTACTCAATAATGGCTAAACTATGGTGTCGCCTACCCCTTTCTGAGAAAACCTAAATGCCTAATGCTGATTCCACCCTAAATAAACGCATGGGAATCGTTGCGCTCACCTGGCCAATTTTTATCGAAGTTCTATTAAGAACAGCCCTCAACACCAGTGATGTATTCATGTTATCGGGGTACTCAGACAAAGCCGTGTCTGCCGTTGGTGTTATCTCTCAGATATCCTTTTTTCTGATCATCGTCTCAACCATGGTCAGCAGTGGTACAGGCATCCTAATCGCACAATACAACGGTGCTTCTCGCACTCAAGAGAGCGCTCACGTGGGCGTGGCGAGCATTATCTTGGCCATTATTACCGGTGTGTTACTCAGTATTATTGCAGTTCTTGGTGCTGAATATTTTATTCCGCTCTACCAACTGGAAGCTCAAGTCGAACAGTACGCTCAAGAGTATCTGTTTATCAGTGGTGCTCTCACCTTTAATGTCACGATAGGTGTCGTTCTCACCACGATTCTACGCAGCCATGGCTATTCAAAATCACCGATGGTCATCAACATGATTGCAGGTGTGATCAACATCTTCGGCAACTACTGCGCACTTTACCAACCTTTCGGGTTGCCAGTGTACGGCGTACAAGGGGTTGCAACGGCGACAGTTATTAGCCAAGTGATCGGCTTATTGATCTTAATCGGTGTCGTAAGAAACAAAGGCATTGACCTACCGATGAAACAGTTCAAATCTGTGCCTAAAGCTATCTATCAAAAAATCATGAAGATCGGCTCTATGAATGCGGGAGAAGTACTCTCTTACAACATGGCGCAAATCAGTATTACCTTCTTTGTGGTGCAGATGGGAACGTCTTCACTGGCCGCGTTTACTTACGCACAAAACATCGCACGTCTCTCTTTTGCCTTTGCCTTAGCCATCGGCCAAGGTAGCCAAATCCAAACGGGTTATTACATAGGTAAAGGTTGGATAGATGAGATAGCCAACCGTGTACAACGATACTTTGTAGTAGGCTTTATCGCCTCTATCACCATTACCTGCGTGGTCTATATTTTCCGATTCGAGATTTTGGATTTATTCACTCAAGACCCAGAGATCATCGCACTGACTGCCGCACTCATCGCAGGCTCGATACTATTAGAAGCTGGTCGCGTGTTTAACCTAATTTTCATTTCTTGCTTAAAAGCCGCAGGCGATATTAAGTTCCCTATCAAAATGGGCATTCTTAGCATGTGGGGCATTGGCGTTGCGATGAGTTATTTACTTGGTGTGCATTGGGGTTATGGCGTATTTGGTGCTTGGATGGCAATCGCGATGGACGAATGGTTCCGCGGATTGATCATGGTTCGTCGCTGGCGAGCGAAGAAATGGACTCGTTTTTCTTTGTGAATTTGTAAGTAGTCAGTAGTCAGTAGTCAGTAGTCAGTAGTCAGTAGTCAGTAGTCAGTAGTCAGTAGTCAGACAGTAACCAATCATAAAAACAATATGTTAGGCATCTCATTCATTACAATTGAGATGCCTTTAAAGTTATTAGCCAACTATGATCCTTTTACTTATCAAGCTCATTTTAAAAGAACGAATAGCAGGCTCAGTGGAGGTTATGCGGCAGCTTCAAGAGCTTTCTTACGCTTTGCTAATCGGCCAAAAATACCGACTAACATTACAATGCCGCACACACCGTACACCTGCATGATGGTTGGATCATCCGAGACAAAACCAACATCAGAGAACATCACGTAAGCACCCAATACCATGTAGAGAATGATAGCCGAAGCTTCGAAACGGAATGCCCAAGGCGTGACATCAATGTTTTCATTCACAGGCATCACGTAATCATCTTCACGTGGCATAAAGTAGCCAATGATGAACATCAGCGCTGTACATACAACAAACAGAATCGCTAATTGGTGTAAGAAGTGAATAGGTGTTTTGAACACTAACTGCATCGCAGCGTATGAACTTACAAATACCACCAATGCCACTTTAGCCGCTAGAGCTGGCACACGTTTAGAGATGTACCCCACAAACACGATAGTAAAGATTGGCACACTGAAGAATCCCGCTACCATTTGTAGGTATTGGAACAAACCTTCTGGTGCGTACATGATGAATGGTGCGATACATACCGAGATAATCGCGATCACAACGCCAAAGATACGGCCTTTACCCACCAGCTCTTCATCCGTTTTACCTTGGCCAAACAAAGGTTTGTAGACATTCAATGCGAATAGAGTGGTCGAACTGTTAAGCACACCATTAAATGTACTTAGGATGGCACCAAACATAACCGCGACAAAGAAGCCAACCAACGGCTTAGGCAAAACTTCGTTTACCAAGCGCGTGTACATGGTGTCAGGGTTACCGGCATCAGCGCCAAACATGTGGAATGCAATGATGCCTGGAATAATTAGGAACAGCGGAGAGATAACCTTAATTGCCCCCGCAAGAATCACCCCTTTCTGACCTTCTTTTAAGTTCTTAGCACCCAACGCACGCTGGATGATTGATTGATCCGTACCCCAGTAGTAAAGGTTCACAAGTAGAAGACCTGTAAACAAGGTTGAGAACGGTAGTGGATCAGTCTCTGTACCAACCGATTGCAGTTTCTCTGGCGCTGCATAAAGCAGAATATCCAAGCCAGCACCAAAGCTGCCCTCGCCCAACACCATCAAACCAAACACGGGGATCATCATGCCGCCAACAATCAGGCCTACGCCATTAATCGTATCCGCAATCACAACCGCTTTTAGGCCGCCATAAATCGCGTAAAAGAAGCCAAGTAGACCAATCGTCGCCGAAATAAGGGCTATTGAACTAAACTCTGAAATATTTAGCAGAGCTTGAACATCAAAGATCTCTCCCAGAACAACGGCACCGGCATAAAGTGTGGTTGGCAAGATATTGATGACGTACTGGCACAAGAAAAGTAACGTCACAAACTTCTTCACCGACATGTCGTAACGGCTCTCTAAGAAGTCTGGAATCGTCGTTATCCCTTGCTTCAGGTAACGCGGTACCAGCATCAGAGCGATGATGACTAAAGTGACACCTGAGGCCACTTCCCACCCCATGACACTCATATTGTGGGTATAAGCTTGTGCGCTCATGCCAACAAAGCTAGTCGCGCTTAAGTTGGTTAAAATTAGGGAGCTGGCAATCAAACCACCGGTTAAGCTTCTTCCGCCGAGAAAGAAACCGTCTTGTGAGGTGTTCTTGTCATTTTTAACTTTGTTGTAGGTAAACGCGACAACAAAACCAGTAAATAACAAGAATGACAGCAGAACTGTAATAGACATTTTGTTTTCCTTAAGTTTAGTTATTGCGGCAGCAATTCCTCGCTGCCGATTATATTTTTATATTTAGAATTTTATTTGTAGGGGTACTCAGAGTTAGCGCTTCATATCTTTTTCAGATGAACAATCAAGGCTGACTCTGGGTCTAGAATCGGTAAGGTCAATCCAATTTCCTTGAGGTTATCGCCACTCAGGGTCAACGTTTTGTCGAGCCATTGGGGGCGCTGTTTCATCAACTGGAAACTGGTTTTTGGCATGTCCACTAACTTCACTTGATACATCGCGTTGTCTTCCACGCAGCTAATACGAAGTGGCGAAGGCAGAGCATATTCAGGCATCGCTAATTGGCACACGGTGATCAGCATTTCATCGTCATTTTCAACGCCATAAATGTTCTGATTTTTGTCCGAAGGATCCATTCGGAAACTACGGCCAGAATGTAAAACATGACGAAATTGCTTATGCAGTGAAATGTAATGTGAGAATGCTTGTTTCTCTTCCGGTGACTCTTTAACAGGGTCAAGCTCAACACCCATATGCCCCATGAGTGCAGTTACACCACGCATATTGATGCTGTGACGACGATTGGTTGAGTGGCATTCTGCTGGGCCAATGTGCGCCCCCATCACTTCTGGTGGGAAGAAGTAACTCATGCCTTTCTGAATGGCTTGGCGCTCTAAGGCATCATTACAATCCGATGCCCAGAAACGATGGGTTCGTTTTAGAATTTCAAAATCGATACGGCCGCCGCCCGAAGAACAAGATTCAATCTCGACTTCTGGGTGCGCTAGATTCAACTCATCAACAAGGCGATATAGCGCTTTAGTTTGACCATGCACAGCTGCTTTACCTTGATGCCCAGGTTGAACCAACTCTCGGTTCATATCCCACTTTAAATAAGTGATGTTGTACCGAGTCAGCAGCGCATTGAGGCGTTCATACAAGTAGTTAAAACACGCTTCATTTTGTAGGTCTAACACGTATTGCCAACGGCCAGATGGTTGATGATACCCTTGTAAACCAAGCACCCAATCAGGATGATTTCGGTAAAGATTAGAATCTTGACTTACCATCTCAGGTTCAACCCAAAGGCCAAACTCCATACCCTGTTGGTTTACATGTTCAATCACAGGTTCTAAGCCATTTGGATATTTCACCTCATCCAAATACCAGTCGCCCAGTGCGGTACGTTCACCATCACGCCCCACAAACCAACCATCATCAATAATGAAACGTTCAACGCCCATCACGCCCGCTTCCGTTGCCATCTTCATGATGTAGTCAGGCTTGTGATCAAAATAGATCCCTTCCCATGTATTCAAATGAACGGGACGAGGTTTATCGGTTGGGAATTGAATAATGTTGTCGCGAACAAACTGCTGAAAGCGTTGTGCGATGCCATTTAAACCTGAGTTGCTGTAACAGCCGAACAGCCAAGGCGTTTGGTAGCTTGCTTGAGATTCCAGAATGGATTCGCCTGCAAGTAACAACTCACCAGCTTGAACAAAGCGGCGACCATCACTACGAACATCCGCGCGCATTTGGTGGTTACCGCTCCAGCCCAAATGAAATCCCCATACCAAACCATGTTGCTCAGAGAACCCTTGAGTCCCTGCAAACATCCCCGGGAAATTCTCGTGAGATGTGCGACCACGACGGTTTTCTTGCATGAAGCCACCGTGTTCAAAGCGTTGGCGTTGCGTTTGAAACTCATGACACCAACGGCCATGGAACGTCATAAGCTCGTTAGCATGATTCGGCAATGGCAGCGTTGAAGAAAGCTTATTCAGGTAGTATTTGTTGCTGCCTTTATTGGTGAGGGTCACACGCTTTTGGACGACGTCAGATTCGAAGTCCAGTTTGATCTCAACCTTAAGCTCCAGTAGAGCAACCTTGTCTTCAAGGAAAAAACTCACTTCTTGATCTTGAGCATCGTAACGAACGGTCTTAAAGACGGGAGCCCAATCAAGCCCTTCTCTATGACCTTCAATGCCAGGAGCGTTAAAGTGCCCACAGCCTAACTCAGGACAAAGAGAGAGAGGCACATCCACATCCAGTCGCGCTTGAGAAATTGGTCTCTCTGTCGAAAGCAGAAGATCTTCATCAATACTTGCGATCTTTGCTCCCCAATGCAAAACCTCTGGAACACGCCCTGATTTAATGATCAAACTATGATTTTTACTCTTTAAGTGAATAAATTCGTTCATTACTAATCTCTATTGTTTTCGTAAACATAATATAGAAATAATAGTGAACCCATCACGTCAGATTAGTATCTAATACCGACAAATACGTGATGTGAATTGGCTTTAACATTCGAAAAATTTGCACAAGATCGACTGTTTCCGGAAACATTTTTAATGTTTTAAAAGACATTTGTTTGAGAGTGAGCAGAGTTTAGTTTGGTAAATTTCGGTAGGCTTAGTTCACTCTAAAATATTCGATGAGCAGAGCGATGAGTATCACCTTTAAAGACGTAGCAAAACTGGCAGGGGTATCCACCCAAACAGTATCTCGAGTAACCAATGGATCACAAGACGTCGCGGAATCCACCCGCAACAAGGTTAACGCCGCCATAAAGCAACTTGGTTATGTACCCAATAAAGGTGCTCAAATGCTCAGTCGAGCCAAGTCCACCAGCGTTGGTTTAGTCACTCTCGATATGGCACTGCATGGCGCAGCAATGATTGCAAATGGCGTGCGAATGCAGGCTCATGATATGAGTTATGGCGTCGCTTTCTCTGTTGTTTCCGAGCCTAATCTCGCGAACACCCGTGAGGCAATTCGTGAATTGATGGCTCAACAGGTCGACAGCATTATTCTGAATGTGCCTTTAGAGAGTGCCGATGCAGAATTGTTAGTGGAACAATATCAGCACCTCAACCTTATCTTCATTGATGTCCCCTCTAACAGCCAAGTGAACTATGTTTGCGGTGATCATGCAGAAGGAGCAAAACTGGCGGCCCAACATCTACTTGAAAGCGGACGAACGGACTTCCTACTGATCACTGGCCCGAATGAATCCAGTGCCTCAAAGATTCGCCATCAAAGTTGGTTAGCCGCGTTATCAGATGCAGAGAGTAAGGTGAAGTATCAATATCAAGGAAACTGGCAAGCAGAAAGTGGTTATCTTGGTGTTCGAGAAGCTGTCGCTAAACAAGCCGTATTTGATGCCGTGTTAGTGGCAAGTGATCAGATGGCATTAGGGGTTTTACGCGCGCTGCAAGAACTGCAGGTTCCAGTCCCTGACAAGGTTGCGGTCGTTGGCTTTGATGGCATCGAGGACAGTGCGTTTTTTAATCCACCGCTGACCACCATCAAGCAGGACTTCACCACGATTGGCCGACAAGCAGTGGTACTTGCAGAGAAGCTCAACGCCAACTCACAAGATGCTTTACTGCAGCACCATATCGAAACTGCATTACTCCCAAGAGAAAGCAGCCAACCTAAGGTGACGGCTCACTATGAAAAACAGGAGATCGAGCAACTGCTAAAAAGGATTCAGACCCTTTTGCCAGAATCGAAATAAAAGAAAAAGCGCTAGGGGGAGCTAGCGCTTTAAGACCAACTAAGTCCGTTTAGCCTGGTAGTTTTTTAAGCTATATCATGAGGATATAACCAATTTTTTTACTTAGGTAAATCAAAAAGCCTATTCTTTACGACTGCTTTGAGTCGTAAATTAAGTATAGTCATGTTCTGGTAATTAACCGGATTTTTTTAGGGATAAT
Organism: Vibrio sp. QJM3NY_26; assembly: GCF_057786005.1. NCBI lineage: Bacteria > Pseudomonadati > Pseudomonadota > Gammaproteobacteria > Vibrionales > Vibrionaceae > Vibrio > Vibrio sp. QJM3NY_26. The sequence continues at coordinate 2,751,910 of NZ_CM173515.1, forward strand.
TTGGACAAACTTAACGACAAATCACAGCTAATAAATTTACTCACTAATCACAGATGAAATAGCTTTAGCAATCAACTTTCTAAGTAATTTATTTTTATCATCTAGATGCTTTGCCTTGCGGTAGACAAGCTGTATATCAAAATCTGGAACATCAATAGGTGGTTTCACCGCCAGTAAAGTATCTTCGGTATCAATATCATTACGCGCCACGAGCCGAGGAACAATACACAACAACTCTCGACCACGAATTAATCGTTTTACTGTCAAGAAGTTACTTGAAGATATAGCGACTTTTCGACTAAAACCTAGCTCAGCCAATCGAATATCAACACCCGTTTTTAGAGCCCCCGCAGGAGAAACCAATGCATGTTCTACAGACACAAACTGCTCTAAAGACATTGGCTGTTCAATAGATAAAACCGACGGATCGAACAAACAGACATGTTGCTCTGTATACAAATGCTTTGTTCGATAAGGCTTTGGTACCTCACCAAAATTGCCGATCGCGATATCGAGCTTAGCGTCTTCAAACACTTGTTGATAGTTGCTTCGATTGACATTGAATAACGTCACTTGAGAATAAGGCGAAGATTGCTTAATAAGATCAAACAACATTGGAGCGAACATCTGCTCTGCATAATCGGTAAGTCCGATCTTCCAAGTGCCTTTATAGGTTGCTACATCAAACGATTTAGACAACAGTACTTCTGACTGAATGGTATTGAGTAAGGCATCGACGGTGCTTGATAATTCAATCGCTCGGTCGGTCGCTTCCATCTTGCTACCGACCCGCTCAAACAAAGGGTCATCAAACAACTTTCTCAGTCTTTGTAAGCTATGACTCATCGCAGATTGGCTGACATAACAACGTTCAGCCGCCTTACTAACACTGTTGGTTTTATACAGAGCTTGCAGTGCAATCAATAAGTTAAGGTCAATTCCTTTCCAGTTAAAATCAGCCACAAATCAATCCCATATTATTCATAGTTATAATTAAAATAATTAATTTGAATCATAGTTCAACTCCACCTAAATTACGCTAAACATTTATCTGGAATCGATCATGCTTTCAATTTTTAAAACCTTTTTCTGGCTTGGCTGGATTAGCTTCGGTGGACCTGCGGCACACATTGGCTACTTCCGTAAAACCTTTGTTGAGAAACTGAATTGGTTATCCGACGAAGAGTACGGGCAAATTGTCGCCCTCAGTCAATTTCTGCCGGGTCCAGGCTCAAGTCAGGTTGGCTTCGCGGTTGGTTACAAAAAAGGTGGCTTAACCGGTGCGATTGCCGCATTTGTCGGCTTCACCTCCCCTTCAGTCATCCTAATGTTGATATTGGCCTTAGTGAGCAACCAGTTGTTAGAAGCGCCGCTTTTCATTTCAATCATCCACGGACTTAAGCTACTCGCGGTCGTGGTTGTAGCTGACGCCACTTTCGGCATGTACAAAAACTTTTGCCAATCAAAGGTAGCAACAGCACTGTGTGTGATCACCGCGATTGTTCTACTTTTGATTCCTGGGATCTGGCCTCAAGTCTTAGTGCTCCTATTTGCAGCAATCATTGGCAGCAAATTTTTAACCTCACACGAATTAAAAACAGCACCTTCGACGCACAAGATATCGTTAACACCACTCGTGATTTTCGTTGCTTTACTGGTTGGTCTGCCTCTATTCAGTGCTTACTCTCAAGGCATTGAAGTATTTGGCTTGTTCTACCAAGCAGGCAGCTTGGTATTCGGTGGCGGTCACGTGGTTCTTCCGTTGTTACAGAATGGCATTGGTGACCAACTGTCTCAAGATACCTTCCTAACAGGCTATGCCGCAGCGCAAGCCGTACCGGGCCCGATGTTTACGTTAGCCACTTACCTAGGTTATGTATTAATGCCATCAGCACCGATCACAGGGGCACTGCTCGCAACAATTGCAGTGTTCTTACCGGGCTTCTTATTGCTACTGGGCGTACTGAAGAACTGGCAGGCAATTGCGAGTAAGCCTCTGGTAGCTGGGGCGCTTACAGGTGTGAATGCGGCTGTAGTCGGCTTATTACTTGCGGCTCTATACCAACCCATCTTCACAAGTGCAGTGAGTAGCGGCTTAGACTTCGCTCTGATCATTGTTGGTGTTTGGCTATTGAAAACCGTGAAGATGCCGATTGTAGGTTTAGTGGGGATCTTCATGTTATTGGGTGCGATTACCGGTCTCGCAATCTAAGTAATAATTGAGAGTAAGAGGTAGGGGAGCTAGTCGCCTACTTCTTACTTTAATCAAAATCGCCATCACAGCAGCAATTATACAATTGCAACTCCACCTAGCACTTCAAGCACTCGAGTGCAGCTCCCTTGGCCAAAAACCTCGGCCTAATTATTTATCGTCCTTAAATCTTAAAATAGAGAGTATTCTCATCTCTCGCCTACCTCGTGATACGTTATCGAGTATCAAACCGCAGAAAAAAGACATCACAGCGATCAAAGCTATTGAGCTAGACAAAACAGCTGTAGGTAGCCTTGCCACTAAACCCGTATCAACGAATTCAACAATAACGGGAATACCTAAGCTCAATGAAATAAGACCAAGCAATATCGAGAGCACGCCAAAGAAAAACATTGGTTTTACATCTCTCAATAAGAACAAGATAAAATTTAGTATCTTGAGGCCATCACTCAAGGTGTTCAGTTTACTGGAGGTCCCTTCCGGTCTAGATTGGTATTTAGTTGAGACTTCTTTGATTGGCATATTATGGTGTAACGCATGCACGGTGAGCTCTGTCTCTATTTGGAAGCCATCGCTGAAGATAGGTGCGGTTTTGACAAATCGATGGCTCATAATTCGATAGCCAGAAAATACATCATTCAATTGTGCATTGAATGCTAAGTTAATCAGTGATGAAAACATCTTATTCCCAAGGATATGTCCTTTTGGGTAAGCCATTGAAGTTCGCTCACGACTTCCAATAATCATATCGAGCTTTTCATTACTTAATTGCTCGATCAACACCGGGCATACTGACGCATCGTAAGTGTCATCGCCATCAGCCATCACATAAACATCAGCCTCAACATCAGAGAACATCCGCCTCACGACTTCCCCTTTACCTTGGCGAGGCTCATGTCGCACAATCGCCCCAGCTTGTAACGCCTCGTTGACCGTGTTGTCGGTCGAATTGTTGTCGTAAACATAAATGGATGCATCTGGTAAGGCTTTTTGAAAAGAGGTAACCGTTTCGCCAATGGCTCCGGCTTCGTTATAACATGGGAGTAATATTGCAATTTTCACACTATTCATGAACTTCCCCTTACCCTAAAAACTCGATAACCACTTTCAATGTCATCGTGTATGACCTCCAACCAAGTAGGCGTATCTGAACTATAGAGTTTATTAATAAGCGCTCCCTCTCCCGCTGATTTTTTTAAAATTAACAAGTGAGGATCGTTGCCAACAACAATAACATCGATGTTTTTGTCTATAATCTTTCGTTCAGCCAACACAAGATCTTCTTCCAACATCACCTCAATCAAAAACTGGTTACCGACAATATTTCGGTGATAAGGCGCAGCAATAATACTGTTGCTGGTTTTCGCTAATACTGGGGCTCCCGTCTCCATACCTGAAAGTATCGTTTGTGAGTTAATGCCATTGTCCTTTAACACATCAAAGAGATTGGGCGGTTTACTACCATTTAATTGAGTTTTAACGTCGTCCATGGGTGACAAAACAAGAATGCTAAATGCAATCGCTAACGGCGTTGCTGAAAAAATAACGATTGCTTTCAATATTGAAAACTTGATGTATTCAGACACTCGAATAGCAACGTAGGCCTGTAAAGGAGCCGCTACAACAAAACATAATCTAATCACCCTGATCTGCCAAAAAACCGCAAGTACGAGATTAAACATAAGAATCAGATACAGAATGGTACAGTGGTGGTTTTTATACCTAAATAATGGATATAAAATTGCAGGAGTGAGTAGCAATACATAATTATCTAAAGACAAAAAACCATTCATTGCAATATATGTTGCGACAGATTTCGCTTCGGCAACTTGATCAAGCCAATACAGCTTAAGTATCGGTGGGTAATCTATTAAGAATGCACTGGTGAGTGATGGGTAAAGAACGGCAACAGGGGCTAAACATAACAAACTAAGGGGAAGTAATAATATTAATCTTTGGGTCGAGTTCTGTTTTTGATTCGACAATCGATTGTATAAGTTAACGAAGGTCCATCCACTAAATAATAGAATAACAAGAATAAATGAGACCTCGTCATACTTAAAAATAAAGAACTCATCGTACGGCCTATTCAATAGGACTGCAAAAGCACCAAAAACTGCACAGGTCAAATATAACCTAGATATATAGATAAAAAACTCACGACAAAAAAAGCAGAAATACACCGTATAAGAAACAAGGAATGCCATAAATAACAATACATTATCCACCCCCGTCCACAAAGATAAAGACAGAAAAACAGACTGAGCATACACTCGCCATGATTGTTTTAGGTTGTTGAACGTAATTGGTGTTATAGATAAGAAGAGAGTTGCTAAAACAAGCTGGATATTATGATGGTCAATAGAACCAGGTAGGAAGTGTATGATAGCAGGAGAAAAAACTGCGAACATCATACTTACAAATCGATACTTCTCTCCAAAGTAATGTTCGCATAGATAAAAGCATGAGAGCGCATACAAGAATAAGTAGAGTAAAGGGACAATGGAAATTGAGATTGCATACGCGATACTGTCATCAACCATAAATAGCAATGGGAAAGCGACTAAAGATAGTATTAGGTCAGGAAATCGAGACCAATGAACAATAATACCATCAGCGGCATTGAAGTTGCTCATCGGCTCTAGATACCAATGGCCGTTCTTCATCCACTCTTGAAACTGAACAAAACGCATATAGTCGTCATTGTCATTCAAGTTGAGTATTGAAACGCTTTCCCACTTATAAAAAAATATCACTGTGGCACAAACTAGCCAAAGAGCAGAAATTGCAATGATATCTCTATTAAAGCTTTCGCGTTTAGGCAATATGAATATCCTTTTCATTGAGCCAAAATCAAATCCCTATTGCTCCATCTCTCTCACTTCCGCTAGTGCTCTGTTTAAGTTTTCATTAGCCACTTTATAGTAAGATGATTTTTTATTGATAGCTTGTTGTAAATAAGGAACTGCCTGATCGGGCTTTCCTTGTAATATCAAGAAGTAGCCGACATTATTTAACGCCTCCGGAGCTTCCATATGCCTCATGAATACGTTGGTTGCTTTTTTTATATCCCCAGATGCTAAATAAATAAGCGCTAGGTTATTTTGAGCTTTTTCATTATTAGGGTCCAACTCTAAAGCTGAACGCGTGTATTGATAGGCTTCCTTGTAGTTACCGTACATGTAATGAGAATAGCCCATATTCAACAAAGCTTTGACTGAACTTTTATCTATCGTCAGTGACTTTTTAAAGTACTCTTGTGCAATCTGATGCTTCCCGTCAACATCTTCCAGTACACCAATCCCCATATAAGCCAATGCTGGAGACATACTATCGACCTTCAAACTGGCCACTTCACTTTGGCTCAACGCTTGGTAATTTTGGATAGTTTCACTGCTTTTTAAACGAACTTGATCTGAATTAATCGCTTTAAAGAAATAACTACGCCCTTCATCTGTACGACGTTGTTTGGTGTATAGAACGCCTAACTGTTCCAAAACTTCTGTGTGGGCGGGGTTAAAATCTAGTGCTGCAAGGTAAGCTTTCTCGGCCAACGCATAGTTACCGCGAGACGAATGTATTTGGCCAATAGTGAACAGGGTTTTATCGTGAAACTCTTTTTCAGGGAAAGACAAAGAGCGTATGTATTCATACAACGCCAAATCTATATTATTGTCTCGCAGAGCAATGTCACCGCGCATAATTGCTTCTTTTTCATTTAGCGGTGGATCATCACTAGTCAAACTATCGATTGGTTTACCCGAATACAATTCGGCATCAAATTGGTTGGTTGGCTCATCGGAAGAAGCACAACCAAGTAGCAAAATTGGCAATAGTAGTAGAAGAAACTTATTGTATAAAATCATAAACTTGCTCCCGGCGCACTTAATGCGTCCATTACGATCAAGAGTCCAGGGCCAAGTGCAACAATGAAAAAGCAAGGCCAAATAAATATCAACATAGGGAATAACATTTTAGTCGGTATTTTCGCCGCTATTTCTTCAGCGGCTTGCTGACGCTTATCTCTAAAATCTTCAGTATAGTCACGGAGCGTTTGCGCTAAGCTTCCGCCCATTCTCGATGCATGAGAAAGTAAAGAAACCAAACCTTCCAATTCGACTAAACCGGTTCGTTCGATAAGCTGCCTAAGTGCGTCAGGCATGGTGACACCCGCTTGAATTTTAGCAAATACCGTCTCTAGTTCATCCGCGAGTTCAGGCTGAGAGACATAGAGCTCTGATGCAACACGACCAAGAGCCGCATTAAAACCAAGTCCAGACTCAGTACATACAACAAGAAGATCTAATGCATCAGGAACACCGTTTCTTATTTTTTTCTGACGCTCTTTTTGTAGCTTAGATAGAATAATATTAGGTGTGAATGTACCAAGAAAAACACAGATCATGATGAGTAAATTATTGTACTCTCCGCCCAACGCTATGTAATAAACCATAAAAGCAGCGACGATACCTATCAAGCTAGATAGAACCTTCAACGCATAGAAAACCGATAATGAACTCTTTTCATGAAACCCTGCATGCATCAACTTTTCCGAGTAGGTTTCATTATCTTTTTTATTACCTTTACTTAAAAAAGGGCTTAATGATTCGAGCGTATTAGAGAAGTTATAAGGTTTCCTGCCAGTCGGAGATCCGTCTTCTGATATTTGTCTCAGCTTCTTGTCCAAAGGAGAGCGGGCTCCTAAAAAAAGAAATCCAAGCGTTAGTGTTAACAAGACTGTTGTAAGCAAAATCATCGAATAGATAACCATCTGAGAGCTGACCCCAAAGTCTGCTAACATCTGCTTCCAAACTTCAATATTTAATAATTCCATAGGTTAAATCTCTATGCTGATGATCTTTTTAATCCACAAGGCTCCGATAGCCAAAAGAACTATACCGACACTCACCATAGAGAGACCGCGTGGATCTGTGTAAAGTGGCTCGATGTATTCGGGACCAGCTACCCGCATAGCAAAAAACAAACCAAAGGGTGATAACGTTAAGATCCATGCTGACAACCGACTCTCAGCCGAGAGCGTTTTGACTTTCCTTTCCAGTTTAAAACGCGCTCTAAGTACTTCAGATACCTTTTGCAAATTCTCGGATAAATTTCCCCCAGTCTCTTTCTGCAACATTACGGCGCTAGAAAAAGCTAGCATTGAAACGGTTGGGACTCGCTCTGCCATTTGTAAAATTGCCAAACGTAAGTCATAACCATAGTTGAGCAGGTTATAAGTGTTCTTAAACTCGGCACCTATAGGATCAGGGAGCTCTTCTCCAACCTCGTTAAATGATTGAACCAACGGTTGCCCGGCTTGCAATGCTCGTCGGATAACATCTAAAGCCTCGGGAAGCTGTTCCTCAAATCGAGCCATTCGGTTGGTCACTCGATTTTGCACAAATAGATAGGCAACAACCCAAGCAAAAATGAATGCCGCGACACTAATGAACCATACTTGGTTGGTCATTATCGCTATCAATGTAAGCGACACACCACAAAGAGAAACTATGAGTAAAAAGCGGCTCAATGCTAATTTAAAGCCGGCTAGTTCCAACATTTTCTTTAAGCCAGCAAAATATGGAATGACGATTAACTTGCGGTCTACTGGAGATAAATCTTTGTTATAGTGTTCTTTTAGTAATGACAAACTCTCTGCATCGATATTACGTTGCGTCTCTTTCAAGCGTCGAGACAACTCTTTGTGCTTCGCTTTTTTCCCTGCAGCAGGGAGCAACAAAGCTTGAGAGATAAAAAGCACCGCAATGAATAATAGACCTAATGAAACGCTTACATTGTCCATAATATATCCTTAGCCTTTGGTCTCACTAAAGAGCTCAAAAGGCAGGTCGAGTCCACGTTTGACTAACTGGTCATGGTATTGAGGCACAACCCCCGTTGCCGTGAAATAACCGATAATATTGCCGTCTTCATCAATACCTTTACGCTGAAAACGGAATATTTCCGACATCGTAATCACCTCACCTTCCATGCCGTTGATCTCTTGGATACTCACCATACGACGCTTACCATCTTCTTGGCGTTCCATTTGAACAACAAGGTGGATAGCCGAAGCAATTTGAGCTCGTAAATTTTTGGTTGATATGTTCCACCCTGCCATCGAGAACATGTTTTCGACACGACTTAAGGCATCACGAGGGGTATTAGCGTGAATGGTAGCAAGAGATCCATCATGACCGGTATTCATCGCCGCTAGCATGTCAACGGCTTCGCTACCACGAACCTCCCCAACCACGATTCGATCAGGTCGCATACGCAAGGTATTTTTAACCAATTCGCGCTGGCTGATTTCTCCCTTCCCTTCTAGGTTCGCAGGACGGGTTTCTAGGCGAATGACATGTGGTTGTTGCAGTTGTAATTCTGCCGAGTCTTCTATGGTAATAATTCTTTGGTCTCGCGGAATGAAACCAGAAAAGATATTCAGTGTGGTTGTTTTCCCTGACCCCGTCCCTCCTGAAATCAAGATATTCAGCTCACCTTTCACCGCAGCCTCTACAAATTTAGCCATCTGAGGCGAGACTGAGTCGTAACCAATTAAGTTATCCATCGTCAAACGATCGACGGCAAAACGACGAATCGAAACTGAAGGGCCATCGAGTGCGAGAGGCGGGATTATCGCATTAACACGGGAACCATCAACTAAGCGGGCATCTACCATAGGTGATGCTTCATCGATACGACGACCAACCTGACTGACGATACGATCAATAATGTTTCTTAAATGGCGGTCATCAAGAAAAGTATAGGGCGTTTTTTCGAGTTTACCCCTTCGCTCAACGTAAACACTTTTTGGGCCGTTGACCAATATATCCGACACAGTTTGATCAGCTAATAAGGGCTCCAACGGACCAAGACCAAAAACTTCATCTTCTATCTGTTTGATAACCCGTTTACGACCTTCTGCGCTGAGTGCATGACTACCATCATCAGCCATCAACTGAACGATAGCTTCATGCAAATCTAGCTTGGCGCGCTCTTTCTCCAAGCTAGAAAGTAATCCTAAGTCTAACGTTTCAAGTAACTGCTTGTGAAAGAAGTGTTTGATTGATAATTCTTGCTCCAGTACTTTTCGAGCTTCATCGATCGCTTTCTCCCTTTCAACGCTAGCTTCTGTCCGAGAGTTACTGGACGTCTCAACACTTGATAAACGTTCAACAGGATTGGCATCTTCTGAATCATGCGAAATCTGTTCTACTTTTTTTTCAAACTCTGGATTTACATTTTTTCGTTTAAAGAACATCACAATCCCTCGTGTTTACTTTTCATCAACCCATTATGAAAACAACTTTTTCAGCCACCCTTTCTCTTCCTGCTCTGGTGGTGAAAGAACATGAGATAAGTCGATGATAGAGCGAGTAATAGAGCTTTTTTTTCTCGACTGAACTAACGGCTGCCCCAAGTTGGCACTCTCTAGCGCGACTTTAAAATCATTTGGCATAAGGTGTATGTCGTGGTTGCCCACTGCTTGCTCAATGTCTTTCAACTTAATTGAATGTCGCTTTTCATAACGGTTGAGAATGACCTCTATTGAGTCACTTTGTAAGCCGTACTCAAATTTCAGAGATTTAATTAGTCGGCTTGTGTTCTTTACTGACACTAAGCTCTGTTGCAAAACCAAAAGTACTTTAGTCGCAGGTGATATTGCTGATGCAAATACGTGATCTAAGCCTCTAGATAGGTCAATGATCACATAAGGGTAGAAACGACGCAGAATTGGAAGTAATCTGCCAATTTTCTGAGCCTGCTCGAAATCATCAGCGTTATTTTCATGTTTAAAGCTTAGAACATGAAGACCTGATTCGTGTTTATTTACCAAAGAGCCCAAAGACATTTCATCCAAATCATTAGAACTGTTGATCGCATCAGAAACGCTATAAGTCGGTACTATGTTCAAATAGTCTGGAATCACGCCAAACTGAAGATCGATATCGAGTAAAAGAACTTCATTAGGATGTTGAGTGGCCATCTCAATGGCAGTATTTAACGCCAAGGTGGTTGCCCCCATCCCTCCTTTGGTGTTCAAAAACAAGATAAACTCTCCGTAACTGGAGTTCTCAAGCTTTTCGGAAGCGGTTTTCTTCAATAATGGAAGTAAGTCCGATAGAGTCACATTGTGAGACAGAAAATCTGAAGCCCCTAAGCGAAGTGCGATTTTTAGTGACCCATTATCACTTTCATCACCAAGCACAACTAAAGACAAATCCTTGTCTTCTAAAGACAAATCATACCCTTGCAACTCAACCATTTTTTGAGCCCAATTCCCATTAGCTTCAACGAAAATAAGCTCTGGGACATCTGCACTTTTTAAGTATTCTTCACTCATTGCCGCAAGAGAAAATGACGTTACATGAACATTTCGGCATTTTTTTAGCTCTTGACTCATATGTGAATGAAAGGCGTCAGTGCTATAGACTAACCAAACCTTTAGGTTCGTTCTTAAACGCGTCATATCTTTATCGTTTTCATTAGGCGTTATTTTGATCGCTTCCCCCATACCGCTACTCCTGTAATAAATAACTTATGGACACCGATTCCTTTTTTCAGAGTCCGCCCTAACCACACCCAAGCTTTCAGCTGGTAATATTGTTTCAAACGCAGGGGCAGCAAGAAATCCATTCTCTCCTAGAAAGCTTAGGTTACTGATTAACTGAATGCCATAACCCGTAGCGCTAGCACGTACAAACTTAATACTGCCAAAGTTAGCTTCAAAATCAGAAGCAACCTCTCCCCCGCTCGCGTCTAAGTAAGCCACTTCTAAGTTAGCATTAGTAAATCCAACAAGAGGAATATCATCCACCACCATTCCCGCAATATTGTCTCTATCTAGGACGTAACATACCGTCGCTAACCTAGCAGCCTTCCTAGTCGCTTCACTGACCATTTGCAGCGAAAATATATAGGCACCTAACGCTAAAATGAGGAAGAGCAGCAGAAAAATTAATGATGAGACCAAAGTGAACTCAATAATGGCAAGCCCTTTGGTTCGTCTTTTAAGTCTTATCATCACAGCACCCTCATCACTGAAGTCACACTTAATGGAACAGCAAAACTCTCATTCGAAAAAGGGATAGACAAAAAGAGTGGAACATAATCATACGTCACACTAACTCGTACATAACTGTCGCCTGAAGGCGGGGTTACGGTCACATCCGATGTCGTCAATGAAGATAATACAGCTGTTCCTGCGCTTCCTGCGCTGTTCTGACCATAGACCACGACATTCTGAATTTCAGACGTCGGTGCGATGGTTCCACCAATGGTTCCATACACTTCACTAACCGCATAACGAGCGCCATTCTGCACTGACTTCGATATCACATTGTAATGAACAAGAATATTGCCAAGCTCTAGAACTAAGACTAGAAAAAACAGTAAAACGGGAGTCGCGATGACCATCTCTACGGCAGCAAACCCCTGTTGAAATTGATTAGATGGCTTCATGATCAAGATTCCCCACTATTGGGGTCCTTATACAGAACAATCTTATAAGTCCCTTCCGTTGTCGACGTTGTACTACCAGATCCACCAGCAACACTGCAAGAGTGGATAAACTCACCAAAAACGGCGGGTGTACCTGAGTTGTTAGTAGGAGCTTTTTGTAACAAGAAAAAGCAGCCAATTTTGTTTACGGTAAAGTCAGTTGCACCACCACTTTTACCTGAGCAATCAACCATAGGAATGGGTAAAATACGACGCCAAGCAACACCATTAGATGCACACCCGGAACCACCGTTTGCTATACAGGCGTTGGTATCTGACTCATATTGAGCATAGGTATAACTTCCGTCAGAATCTATCTCTCCCGTACCTGCATCAATCGTTATTTCATTGGTAGGTTCTGTGGTTACATAATCTGAAGGGTAATCGGATGCCGATAAGCCACCACCATAATCGCCAAAACGAGTATTCAAACCATCGCCTGTGGGGCCAACCGTGCCACCAGGTTTCGTCGTGATATCTTCACCAATTTTGACTGGCTGGTCATAGCTACCACCTAAACCTTCTTTGACGGTTTTACCACCGGAACCGAAATCCAACAGATGATAATTACCGTTGCCCATTTCTGACAAGCTACTGTCACCCACCTTCAATGCGTGGACCGTTCCGACTTCATAGCCAAAGACATTAACTATCTCTTCGCCTGTCACATCGTGATAGCCATCTTCTGGGTCAATATCGTTATCCGAAGTGCCATCACCAATACACACCCCAATGGGTACAACGTTATTAACTACATCTTGCCCAGAGCTTGGCCCAGCAACGGCACTTGCCGATACTTCCTTATCAAGACCAAACATATGAATGAAAAATTCATCCATCTCTAGTGCATCTACGCGAACTCGCACATAAACATCATCACTTGCACCGAACGTCGCCGTGCCAGTAAAATCTTGTGGGTCATTCGAATAATCAATGCTTATAGAAGCGGTCGAGAAATCAATTTCTTGGTTCCCTGTTGAAGCCGCCATGGCATTGAGCGCCGTACCGACTTCTGCATCCACCGCGTCTTTATCTTTGCTATTGTCTAATATGGTTGCGGCAGCCAGCGCTGCAGAATCAACCGCATTTTGTAAACGCGTTTTATTTACAACCATATGGTTTATGTCTACAGCTAGCGCTGAGACCGCTAGAAAAACCAACAAGGCAGCAGTAATCATCACCACAACTAAGCCTTGTTGTTTTTTAGGGCTTTGTGATACTCGATACAACATATGAGTACCTCCAGATTTAGTTAAAATCTTCTAAGATCTGGCTACTACTTCCGGACAGATCGTTTTCACCTCTGCCAACATATCTGTCGTAACCAGTCTGCATCCGCTCCCCTGTACCATCAGGTACTTCGAGTAAATTCTCTTGGGTAGCATTAGGGTTATACGTTTGCTCTGTTTTCACTAGTGCTACCGAATGCCCTAAACGAGCATCGTTCGCACAGCCAACTAATAACATTGCGAGAAAGATCATCATTATTTTAGTCATATCTATCCCCTTATAAATCATGCCCAAATGAGCCTTCGCTACCACCATCGGTCGGTGATATATCCTGTGAAGCTTGAGATTGCTCTGAATCAGATTCAGACGGTGCAGCTATGTAAGCACTTCGGCCTAACAAATAGTATTCCAAGTCATTAGGGTCCACAAAGGCATCAGTTGGCAGTGTTACTTTACTTCGATCCACCGGTTTGGCGAGTCGAGGCGTAACAAGAATGACCAGCTCAGTTTCTCCAGACACATACTCTTGACTATTAAAGAGCTGACCTAAAATAGGAACATCACCAATACCCGGCATTTTGTTGCTGACATCTCTGACATTCTCACTGAGTAAACCCGCAATACCGATTGTTTGGCCGTCGGCTAGCTCAAGTGTCGACGAGGCACTTCGTCTAGTGATTGGAGGGATAACATAAGTGGCATTTGTGCTACCAGGATCAATGGTCAATGAGCTGCTATTAGCTATCTCGCTAACATCGACCGCTAGATTTAAGTTGATTTTCTTATCACTGAGTACCGTCGGGATGAACTTTAAACCTACACCGTATTCTTTGTATTCAATGGTAATGCCATCTTCGTCTGGCACAGGGATAGGAAATTCACCACCGGCTAAAAATTCAGCCTTAGAACCACTTAATGCGGTTAAGTTTGGCTCTGCTAATACCTTAGCGACCCCGTTTTGTTTTGCTACGTCCAGTGCGAAAGTAAACAAGGTATTACTATCAATGAAAGAACCTAAAATACCGTAATCAGTAGAGGTAGGAATATTGAAAATTGGGGTTGCACCTAACACACCCGCAGGGACTGAAGACGCTCCCCAAGAAAAATCCGAACCACTTGTTTGGAAGAAATGAAAATTCGCATCAAACTTTCTTACCAAGCTTCTCTGAACCTCTGCAACCGTCACCTCTAACATGACTTGTTGAGCACCACCAATAGACATTAGGTTAATAACACCTGTCGCTGCAGCTTGCTCACTTCCGCTTTCTTTTGATTCATCAGCAGCCTGCCCTGACGAATAGGTTTCTGCGATTCGCATCGCCACATTCATTTGTTGTTGGTTACTCACTTGACCACTTAACAGTAAGCGATTCTGCGCACTATGCACCTCGATAGTTTCATCAGGAAGGAACTCATACAATTTAGCTTTGAGGCTATTTAGGTCATGAGTAACCTCAATATTAATCGACTCAATCAACTGACCTCGTGAATCCCAAGCCATCAAATTTGTTGCCCCTAATTTTTTACCAATTAAGAACAACTCATTAGATTTCAAAATCACAATGTCTAAGACTTCAGGATCACCAAGAGAAACCTTCGCCGCTTTTCCCGACAGCACCACATGCGTAGATTTGTGATGTGGAACCGTGACCGTTTTTCCCGTCTGTAGTGCAGCAACACTGGCTGCCGAAAAACAAATCAGACTAAAAACACACGCTAATAATATTTTCATATCTCACCTCAATCCTTGACGCGCACACTAGATGTTTCTGTACCTTTGATAATGGTGACACTTGGTCTAGGCACATATCGACGAACCACTTTTTTCTCTACTTCGTGTGGGTTTCTCAAGGTCAGCTGAATACTGCCTTTGCTTTTAGCCGTGAGAAGCTTCTCGGCCTCTTTCGGCGTCATCTCAAGAGTTACCGCTCGTACAATAATCGGACTGTTTTCCTTCGTTTTAGCCGTTTGGTCTACAGCCAAAACCTTAATATCTTTAAGAACTGTTTGAGTCGCTGCAGAATTTTTTCCGTAAGAAACGGTATTGAGAATATCAACCTTATTACCCGGTAATAAGAAACCTGCCACACCAATAACATCATCAACTCGTATCGTTACCGCACGTTTATTTTCAGGGATAAGAGCAGCCAATGTTGACCCTTCTCCTGGTACAGTAAATCGTAACTTGTGAAGCACCTCTCCGGCATAGATAGTATTCGCAACAACCTTGCCAATCAGCTCCGCTTTATCTGAATAGTTATTTTCATTAATCCAATCAACTTCCATCAACTTGGTGGTTAAGAACTGATCCTCGATAATGGTTCCGGCTTCAATTTCTTGTGACGCCACAACAACGGGGTGGCGCTCGATCGTTTCAACTTCAACGGTTGGCTGAACTTGATCATCCATCCACTGCTTAGCAAAAAATACAGCCGCTAAGCCGAATACTACGGACAGTAAAAACAGTAGGAAAACTTGACTCTTATTCATTATTCTCTTCCTCGTGTCCATCAGAGGTAAAATAGACTTCCCATGCCATGGAAAGAATATCGAATGTGATAACAGGTGGGAGTTGCTCAAACGAAAGAATGTCTTTACTTATACCAACGAGATCTTTCGGTAAACAAGGGAAAAGTGGCACCTTGAGAAGCGTGTGCATTTGAGACAAACGCTCAAAAAAACCATCTTGAAGCTCTACCTCTTTATCAGCGACGACGCTCATCCATAAAGCTTCATAATCTCGCTGATTCAGCGGCTTGAATTCAATTTTGTAACCTAAACGACGTAAAAATGCAGGATCGCTTATTTTCTTGGGATTTAAGTTGGTAGAAAAGGCAAGCGTTAGAACAAACGGCATCGTGATTTGCTGGCCGTTAGGTAACGATAAATAATCAAAGGAATATTCCATAGGTACAATCCAACGGTTAAGAAGCGCATCCACAGGCATGGGCTGTCGACCAAGATCATCAATGATAAAAATCCCATTATTCGCCATCATTTGCACTGGAGCTAACCAGACACGACTGTTCTCAGAATGATTCACTTCAAGCATATCCATAGTGAGCTCTCCACCCACCTGGATATTTGGCCTTTCACAATTAAGCCAGCGCTTGTCGTATTGATCTTTGAGGGAAATACGTTTATCGCTGCCGTTGTTATCTAACGGTTTATGATGTTGTGCAGAAAACACTTTAATGATGTTGCCTAATGCATAAACGGCATAAGGAATGAAAACAGACGTATGCAGCGCATTGACAATACGTGAAGCTACAAATGTTTTACCAGTCCCCGCATGCCCATACAGCAACAAGGCACGCCCAGAATTGATTGCAGGCCCCAATACCGAAATCATTCTATCGACACCATATACATCATTCAGTGCTGCTTCGACATGTGGCCGAGTCACTAACTCTACTCTTAGATCTTGCTGCTTTACCACATCACTATATTGAGTAAGTGAAACAGGTGCGGGGCCTAAATAAGCATCACGTTTAAAGGCAAGATCAGCATCTTCAAGTCCTTTCTCAGAAAGGGAGTAGCGGACGTGGCTATGAGATGTCGATGAGAGAGAAAGGTTAGAGGTTGGTTGAAAAACTTCAATCAATGACTTTGTTCTCAACACAGCCAACGCACTTTCAACAATATGTGTCACAACACACAAATAGTTAGAAAGCTCTAAAACATCCGACTTGGGATAGGCTGATAGGTGCTTCAGCACAAGGTTTTCAATAACGACTTCAGGAACACCCAGCATATCAATAGATGTAGGTACGGCTGGAGCTGAAATTTGAGGCTTCAAAGTTGTTGGAGCAGTACGCCCTATAATATCCATATATTATTCCTCTCCATAAGAACTAGCCAACAACATTTTTAAGTAAAGTAACTATACATAGCCAATCCTATAGCAACAGAAGGTGCAAAAGGCATCGTTACTTTATTTGAATACCTAGCGTGCAAACTCGCACTTTCATCTAATACTGGTGCAACTCCACCAAGCACAATTAACTTGTTTTCAAAATAGCCTTTGATACTAAGATTGTTCGAGTTGGAAAAGTTATATAGCAGGTAGAAAGTCCCAATCACTCCAGAAGAAAGTAAGATAAAGTACGACGCATCAAGTAATTGTCCCCACCCGAGATACATCCCTGCAATACCTAATAGCTTCACATCTCCTGCAGACATAGCTCTTAAAAAATATAAGAGTAATCCAAAACAAAAAAACGCCACGAATCCAACGAAGGACATTAAGAAAACGTCAAAGGTATAATTGCGGTTAAACATTGATAAAAAATACACAAACAAAAACATAATCAATATTTTGTTTGGTATGCGATGTTTCTCAACATCGCATACCGAGACTGCAATTAATAACACCCAAAAAGCAGAAGGTTCATTAATCATATATTCAACTCATATACTAGATAGAACGCTCTGGAGTTTATTGAACAAGGCTGTTCCCATCCCAGAAAAGACTAATACAATAAAAAGAACAAGCGAGGCTGCACCTATCACGTACTCAACAATTGTCAACCCTGCTTGCTTTGTCATGCTTTTAGTATTCATAGCGAAGCCATCCGTCACAGTTACGCGAAGCCACTAGGTACCATCACCAATATTTCCAATAATAGTATTCAGTTTGGCTGAAAGTTGTGTGCCTAAACTTGTAAATACGGTTGTTATAGCGAGAACCAACAACGCTGCACCGATTACATATTCGACAACTGTCAACCCTTCTTCATCATTCATGAATTCTTTACAATTATTCAAAAACTTATCCATGAGAACCTCTCCTTGATTTACGTATCAGGCTTTGTTTACCTGTAAACTAAATCTAGAGGTGAGAGATATATTCGGTTAGGATTTTTTTGCCATTCACTTGCACTTTTTTGTGGTACTTCTAATCTAATTGTTACGTATAGTAATTTAGCTAAATTTAAACCCACATTTAAATATGAAATAGAGTTGGTATTTATATGAAAGTAGTAACACCTTTATTATCAGATAAGGATAGCGACTTTAACGCTGTTATTATCAATAAAATAAGCCACTACTTTCCTATTGAAAACTTTGGACAAGATATATCTATAATCAGTAACTTAGATGTAAGGTTAGTGTTTTTCATATTGAATAAGCCAGATAAACTTCAACTACTTACAATGGCTTTAGCTATTTGCGAGAACCTAAATAAAAGAATAGTTCTTATTTGCTCAGACCCGTTACCTAATATCGTTCGAAATCATAAGAATATATTCTTTATTATCGAAACAAACAGTAAACATCTGACCAGTACATTCGAAGAACTTAAGAGTAAAACACAGCATATCTTCGAGCCTCATTTTGATCTCGACCGAGATACAAACAACAACAATCAATTACCTGCAAAGTTGTTTACCTCTGAAGTCGTTAACTTTGTTATGGACAACATCAACAAAGAAATCAGAGAAACAGAAATCGCAGAAAAGTGTCATTGTTCAACAACCTACTTTTCTAAGAAGTTTCATCTACACTTTGGGGTAAGCTTTAGAGACTTTGTGTGCGATAAACGAATCCTGTTAGCCAAAAAGTTAATCGAAGCCGATACCGAATCAAAAATAGCTGTTATTTCTTACCAATGTGGATACAAGGATGTGTCGTATTTTTCAAGAATCTTTAAGAAAAGGACCGGAGTAACACCCGCAAGTTACAGACGTGCCTGCACGGATAACAGAAAACGCTAATTTTACTCCCTAAAAGAAAAAATCATGGTACATTTAACATGATTTTAACAAAAATAACTTAGCGAAAAACATGGAGTTAGACAATGATTCAGCCTAACGAGTTTAGCCAAGAAAAAGCAACAGCTCTCCCTACACCCAATGACATGATTTTAAAATGGGCAGAAGAACGCCCAGATGAAGTCTATTTAAAACAAATCATCAACCGCCAATTTGTTGAATTTACTTATAAAGAAGTGGCCGACAAAGCACTAAAACTGGCGTCAGCATTAGAAGGACTCGGAGCCCAACCCGGCGATCGAGTCGCTCTCGTTTCAAAAAACTGTGCAGAGTGGTTTATCTGTGATCTTGCCATGATGTTAGGAGATTTTGTCAGCGTCCCAATCTTTCCAACAGCGGGTGCAGACACTATTCAATACTGTATTGAACACAGTGAAAGTAAGATTGTAATTGCAGGTAAGCTTGATGATCCTAAAGCCACTCAAAAAGTACTCGATGATAATCCGAGTCTAATTAGTATCTCGTTACCCTACGATACTGCCGCTAAGTGCCAGCACACTTTTGAGCAACTTATCGAGACACATGAACCCTCAACCAAACGACCTCAGCATCACGATGATAAGCTGATGTCGCTTGTGTATACTTCGGGTACGTCTGGATTACCGAAAGGCGCAATGCTCACGTATGGTGCCTTTACATGGTCAGTTCAGAGGTTAATCGATCACATTGGTATCCAACCCGGCGATCGCCTGTTTTCTTATCTGCCGCTTGCTCATATAACCGAACGAGTGTACATCTTTGGTTCTTCAGTGATGGGTGGGGTGGTTACTGCTTTCCCTGAATCTTTAGACACATTTATTGATGATGTAAAAATGCATCGTCCAACTTTGTTTATTTCAGTTCCTCGTTTATGGACTCTATTCCAACAACGAATCCAAGATAAGCTTCCACAGAAAAAACTGAACTTCTTACTTAAAATTCCGTTCGTGAATAACCTCATTAAGAAGAAACTGGCTGATGGTCTGGGGTTAGACCAAGCTCGCGTTCTTGGCTGTGGCTCAGCTCCGGTATCACCAGCTCTACTTGCATGGTATGAGAGTGTTGGCCTACACATTACCGAAGCTTGGGGAATGACTGAGTCTTTCGCCTACAGCACGATTAACCACCCGTTTAGAGCAGACAAAATTGGCACTGTAGGTAATGCTGGTCCGGGCATTGAACTCAAAATTGCAGAAGACGAAGAGATTTTAGTTCGAAGCAAAGGCATGTTCTCTGGTTATTACAAAAATGACATTGCAACTCAAGAATCTTTTAACTCAGAAGGTTGGCTTCATACGGGCGATATTGGTGATATCGACAGCGAGGGCTATTTAACGATTCGTGGGCGTAAGAAAGATACCTTTAAAACCGCGAAAGGCAAGTTTGTCGCTCCTGTACCAATCGAAAATAAACTCTTTGAGTACAGTCGTGTCGAAATGATGTGTTTGATAGGCTTAGGCTTACCTGGCCCTATCCTGCTCGTAGTACCGCATGACTTCCCTAATTTTGATCGGGCTCGTTACGAAAGAACAAGCAAACGCGTCATTGAAAAAATGAACGAACAGTTAGCTTCGCACGAGAAGATCAAAGGCGTACTGATGATTAAGGAACCATGGAGCATCGATAATGGTGTTCTTACTCCAACTCTCAAGATAAAGCGACACATCCTTGAGCAGAAATACCATGAAGTCGGTCATAACTGGCCGAAAGATAAATTGGTAGTTTGGGAAGAGTAATCAAAATAGAGAAGGAGCCTGTACGGCTCCTTTTTTGTAAGCTCAACTTATAGGTATTTAGTGTAATCAGCCGCATCATTGCTCCCATAGTCCAGACCGATGTCCTCCCTCATTCGACTGCTCAGCGTTTCCGAACTAATAACTTGTCTCGATTTAGCCGTCTTACTCATCTTGGTTATATCATTAACTTTAAGCATCTGATTAACAAATCTGCCTACCCAACAGGTTATTGTTTTCATTTTCTCTCTCTTGTATTCCTTGTTTATTTGTCGCTATTATGGAAATAACCTGTTCGATAAGCGAACAACCATTGTTAACAAGGACTATAAGCTGAGATTATGGACAGTAGACTGCGCCACCTTTCTGGTCTCCGTTATTTTGAAGTTGCAGCACGCTTAAATAGCTACAGTAAAGCTGCTGAAGAACTGTTTGTTAGCCAAGCTGCTGTCAGCCAAAAGATCCGTCAGTTAGAAGTACAACTAGAGTGCAAGCTGTTCATTAGGAAAGGGCGTGAAATGGCATTAACTCAAAAGGGGCGGACTCTCTTCCAACATGTGTCGGGCGGGTTCAAAGAGATCGTCGTAGGGTTAAACAAGATTCAGTCTGAACCTTTGCAAGGTGTTATCGTTGTTCGAAGTCCTCCCTCTTTTGCATCACGTTGGTTGCTGCCGAGGCTTTGGAAATTCTCAGTCAAGCACCCTGAGATTCCAATCAAGATCCTTACAGGGTGTGACACACCAAATCTAAAACATGGTGAAATTGATGTCGCGATTCGACAAGGGGAAGATCTATGTGTTGAGCAAGGTTTAGCACTTGAAGTACTGTTCAACGAGCCTCTATATCCCTTTTGCTCTCCCGAGCTCGCCAATTCTTTAAAATTTACATCACCAGAACAACTACTTAAGTGTTGGTTAATCCAATTTGAAGGCGGTTGTTTTCCTTGGGAAGAGTGGTTCAAACAAGCCAACATCTCAACTAAAACTAGCGCTATGCAATGGATGGAGGTAGGGACATTTGATATGGGGTTAACGACAGTGATGGCGGGTCATGGGGTTTGCCTAGCAACGGATAGCTTAGCCGGAGACTTTATAGAACGCGGCCTGCTTGTTAAACCGTTTAATATTGGGATGACACCTGGCGTTCAAGTTAACTTATGTTTTGATCCTAGCTCACCGAGAAAAGAGCGTATTGCGGCGTTTACTGAATGGCTACATGAAGAAGTTTCTGATATCTCAAAGATCTAACGTTGATTTTGGTGTAACTCTTCCTAAGAAGAAAGAGTTACGTCTGATCATCTGAATCACTCCCAAAACGATTTCTTCAGTTCTTTATCGACTTGATCCTGCGTAATCCCGACATCTATCAATAAATACTCTGGTAACTCAGACAGCTGCTTTCTGGTTCTACGATTCTGAAGATAACGCTCAAAGTTAGAATAGAATTTCTTAACTGATAATGATGAAAAGAATGCTTGATGACTATTTGTTCCTGCAGTTATCGTATTCATAACCTTTCCCCTATTGATTATCTGCTTTGTTATGGTCAATAATCGACCAATAACGTACTTGCGACAAACGATAGATACTGGCATTCAGTTAAGGAAAACTAATGTGATAGAACGCACCCCACCATTCCAAGGGATCTACTATTTTTATACTGCGGCTGAAACTGGCAGTTTTAAGCTCGCAGCAGAAAAGCTATTTGTCACGGCAGCCGCCGTCAGCCAACAAGTTCGCCAACTTGAAGAGTGGTTAGGTGCAGACTTGTTTATTCGCCAGCACCGAAAAATAGTACTCACTCACGAAGGTGAAGTACTTTACCTGCAAGCTAAGAAAGGCTTTGCCCACATTCAAGATGGTGTGAGGCGAATTAACCAAGACCCAAACCCTACTCAACTTTCTATTTCAACCGTGCCATCATTTGCTCAACATTGGTTGGTTCCTAGAATTGGTGACTTTCGCGATCGCCACCCTGACCTATCCATGCTGATTGAACCGACCAATAAGCTAGTCACGTTTGAAGATTCTAATGTCGATGTCTGCGTTCGGTATGGTCACGGTAACTACCCAAATATCGAGTCTCGTTGGTTAATGGACGAGGTGGTTTACCCAGTTTGTCACCCGATTTATCAAGAGAAGCATGGGATCCATGACATTGACGATCTGCATAAAGCTGAATTGATTGAAGATCGATGGCCAGATATGGATTGGAATCTATGGCTAGACATTGTTGGAGCAAAGGCAGGCCGCTCATCACTGCAATTTGATGGCTCGCATTTTGTTTTAGAAGGCGCGTTATCCGTTCAAGGTGTAGCACTGGTTAAGCACAGTTTGGTGTATCGGTATTTGCAGGAAAAGAAACTCGTTCGAATCGGTAACATCGCACTTAAGCCCAAATACAATTACTTCCTATGTGCGCCAGCTGGATACTTTCATCGCGAGAAAATCAAACGCTTTGAAGCTTGGATGCAAAGTCAGGTTCAGTTATTTGGAAATAAAGGTCGAGAAGAACTAACTATTATCGAGACAGATTACCAACTTAAATGGTCTGATAATTCATAAAGCGAAACTGGTATACTGAGCTCAAATAAATGGCGAGAACATCTCATGACACAAGAAAATAACCCGCTTCACGGCATAACACTGCAGAAGCTACTGACTGAATTGGTTGAGCATTACGGTTGGGAAGAGTTGAGTTATATGGTGAATATCAACTGCTTTAAAAAAGACCCAAGCATTAAATCTAGCTTAAAGTTTTTGCGTAAAACAGACTGGGCTCGAGTGAAGGTTGAGTCGATTTACATTGAGCTAAAACAGAACTCTTAAGTCTTAGTCTTAGTCTTAGTCTTAGTCTTAGTCTTAGTCTTAGTCTTAGTCTTAGTCTTAGTCTTAGTCTTCCAAGAGTAAGATAACAAAAAGCCCCGCAAGCTTTCACTTGCGGGGCTTTTTTAGTTAATTTAGAAAAGAGCTAATTACTTACCAGCTTCTTTTTCTGCTTTAACTTTAGCGATTACTTCTTCTGCCACGTTCATTGGACATGGAGAGTACTGTGCGAATTCCATAGAGAATTGGCCACGGCCTGAAGTAATTGTACGTAGGTGACCGATGTAACCAAACATTTCTGAAAGTGGTACGTCAGCTTTAATACGAACGCCAGTTACGCCAGCTTGTTGATCTTTGATCATGCCACGACGACGGTTAAGGTCACCGATAACATCACCAACGTGATCTTCTGGAGTAAATACGTCAACGTTCATGATTGGCTCA
The DNA here is from genome assembly GCF_057786005.1 of Vibrio sp. QJM3NY_26. Classification (NCBI taxonomy): domain Bacteria; kingdom Pseudomonadati; phylum Pseudomonadota; class Gammaproteobacteria; order Vibrionales; family Vibrionaceae; genus Vibrio; species Vibrio sp. QJM3NY_26. The sequence continues at coordinate 2,775,608 of NZ_CM173515.1, forward strand.
AGAAGTTGCGCGCCAGCTTTAGGCATAGATTGACGGAATGCACCTTTAGCTGCGATTTCAAATGCGATTGCAGATGAATCGACTGCGTGGAAACCACCATCGTAAAGTTCAACTTCAACGTCTAGCGTAGGGAAGCCAGCTAGTACGCCGTTTTCCATCATGCCACCAAAGCCTTTCTCAACAGCAGGCCAGAATTCTTTAGGTACGTTACCGCCAACAACTTTTGAAGAGAACGTAAAGCCAGAACCAGGTTCGCCAGGCTTGATACGGTAATCGATCTTACCGAATTGACCAGAACCACCAGACTGTTTCTTATGCGTGTAGCTATCTTCAATTGCTTGAGTGATAGTTTCACGGTAAGCAACTTGAGGAGCACCAACTGTTAGGTCAACGCCGTAAGTACGCTTAAGGATATCTACCTTGATGTCTAGGTGAAGCTCACCCATACCTTTCAGGATAGTTTCGCCAGTTTCTTCGTCAGTTTCAACTTGGAAAGATGGATCTTCTGCAACCATTTTACCGATAGCGATACCCATTTTCTCAGAACCGCCTTTATCTTTTGGAGATACAGCGATAGAGATTACTGGAGTTGGGAATACCATTGGCTCAAGCGTTACTTGATCTTTAGGATCACATAGAGTGTGACCTGTTTGCACGTTCTTCATACCAACGATCGCAATGATGTCACCAGCTTGTGCGCTAGTTAGTTCGTTACGGTCATCAGCTTGCATCTCAACCATACGGCCAACACGCTCAGTTTTACCTGTGAATGAGTTAAGAATCGTGTCGCCTTTGTTCAATTTACCAGAGTAAATACGAACGAAAGTTAGAGCACCGAAACGGTCATCCATGATTTTGAATGCAAGCGCTTTAAACGTTTCTTCAGTAGAAACGATAGCGTGGTTGCCAGTTTCTTCGCCGTTCTCGTCCATTAGAGGTTGAGGATCAACTTCAGTTGGAGAAGGTAGGTAATCTACAACAGCGTCAAGAATGATTTGAACACCCTTGTTCTTGAATGCAGAACCACAGTAAGTTGGGAAGAACGCTAGGTCACGAGTACCTTTACGGATACAACGCTTGATGTCTTCGATAGAAGGCTCTTCACCTTCCATGTAAGCTTCCATTAGGTCATCGTCTTGCTCTACAGCAGTTTCGATTAGCTCTTCACGGTATTGCTCTACGTCGTCTACCATGTCCGCAGGAACATCTAGAATTTCGTAGTTTTCAGGAAGACCAGTGTCATCCCAAACGTATGCTTTACGGCTTAGAAGGTCTACAACACCCACGAATTCATCTTCGCGGCCGATTGGTAGAACCATAACTAGAGGAGTTGCACCTAGAACGTTTTTAACTTGGTCAACAACGTTGTAGAAATCTGCACCCATACGGTCTAGTTTGTTAACGAAGATCAGACGAGATACTTCTGATTCGTTAGCGTAGCGCCAGTTAGTTTCTGATTGTGGTTCAACACCACCAGAACCACAGAATACACCGATACCGCCATCAAGTACTTTAAGAGAACGGTATACTTCAACTGTGAAGTCAACGTGTCCAGGAGTATCGATAACGTTTAGACGGTGACCGTTCCAGAAACAGCTTACAGCTGCTGATTGGATAGTAATTCCGCGCTCAGCTTCCTGTTCCATGAAGTCAGTAGTTGATTCGCCATCATGTACTTCACCAGTCTTGTGGATCTGACCAGTTAGCTTAAGGATACGCTCAGTGGTAGTTGTTTTACCCGCATCAACGTGCGCGAAAATACCAATGTTTCTGTATTTCGATAAATCTGCCATTGTCTTACTCTGTTAATAGGATATAAAATGCGCGCAGAGTATATCACAATCTGTGAAGACTGATAGCTTTGCATGCATTTGGGACTAAAAAACTTTGCCTTTTTCTAACATATAGAAAAAGGCAATCTGTAGAAACAATCTAAATGATTGTTAAGTTTAGTGCTAACTTAAAGCGAAAATAGCGTTTAAGTTAGACTGAATTTCTGCTGTATAGAGTAGCTGAAGTGAGCTCAATTACAACTCATCAAAAGCATTAATTGCTTCTGATAATTTTTTCACACCATGGATCTGCATTCCTGGAATGCCCCCTTTTGGCATGTTAGCCGCCGGAACAATCGCTCTCTTAAAGCCATGTTTAAATGCCTCATTTAAGCGCTCTTGCCCGCTCGGTACAGGTCGAATCTCACCCGCTAGGCCTACTTCGCCAAAAACCACCACATCTTTTGGTAATGCGCGGTCTCTGAAACTAGAAAGTAGTGCCATCACCAACGCGAGATCGGCACTGGTTTCGGTTACTTTAACACCACCAACGACATTCACAAACACATCTTGGTCAGCCATTTGTAAGCCGCCATGTTTATGCAGCACGGCTAATAATAGTGAAAGCCTGTTTTGCTCTAGACCAACAGCAACACGACGCGGGTTAGCGAGCTGGGAATAGTCCACCAGCGCTTGGATTTCAACGAGAAGTGGACGAGTACCTTCCCACACAACCATGACCGAACTGCCCGAGGTTTCTTCTTCACCGCGAGACAAGAAAATAGCCGATGGGTTGCTGACTTCTTTTAGTCCTTGGCCTGTCATCGCAAACACACCAAGCTCATTCACTGCACCAAAACGGTTTTTATGGCTACGCAGGGTTCTAAAACGACTATCCGTTCCGCCATCCAACAATACAGAGCAATCAATAATGTGTTCCAGTACTTTTGGCCCCGCTAATGTGCCGTCTTTAGTTACGTGTCCCACTAAGAACACCGCAACGTTGTTCTGTTTCGCATAGCGCGTTAATGCGGTTGCCGATTCGCGCACCTGCGCCACACTGCCCGGAGACGATTGAACATCAGCGACATGCATAACTTGGATTGAGTCGATAACCATGATTTTAGGTTGCTCTTTTTCGGCAATCTGACAGATCTTATCAACATTGGTTTCAGAGAGCATTTTGAGATGTTCTTTCGGTAAACCGAGTCGAGAAGCACGCATCGCGACTTGTTGCAGTGATTCTTCACCAGTGACATAAAGTGTTGGCAACTGAGAAGAGAGCTGACACATGGTCTGCAACAACAGCGTTGATTTACCGGCACCAGGGTTACCACCAATCAGAATCGCAGCGCCAGGTACGACACCACCACCGAGTACGCGGTCGAGTTCTTTGAAACCACTGCTAAAGCGCGGAACTTCTTGCAGGTTAATTTCCGATAATGTCTGAACGCTCGATTCTGTTGCCCCACCCGCGTAACCACCACTGAGTCGTTCATTACGCGCAACTTGAGGTGAAGCCGCTAGCCTAACTTCTGTAATCGTGTTCCAAGCACCACATGCATTGCACTGCCCCTGCCAACGTGGAAAGTCAGCACCACAGTCATTACACACATAAGCTCGCTTTGCCTTAGCCATAAAACCTCAATAATTTGCTTGGTAACTGGAAATGTTGCTATTTTGTGACCCTGTTGACCGTACGCATGAAAATAAAAGTTGCAGTGGGGCCACGAATACCTAAAGATCAAATACAACTTGTCGATAACAATAATGCACCGTCCATTCTAACAAGAAAAGTATGCAGCAATCTGAAATTCTATCTGTAGCAGAACGACTTATCCCGGCCTACCACGCTGAGGACTTTGAATTCCTTCTTTCTCAAATGACAGAAGGCGAATCGCCGTCTCTAAAGCTGCTTGTTAAAATGGAATTGAATCGTATCATGGCTCCGTGCACAAAGAGCATTGATTTACGCGGACGTATTGACACTGAATGTCGTCAATTTACGTTAGATGGTCGTAAACACTGGCTTGATGATATTGCTTTGAACGCCTATCAACGTGGTACTAAAAAGTTTAAAGGCTATACAGAGGGCGCGTGGGAGTTAGTGATGACTCCGCGAACTCAGCCACTTCGTAATATCGTTAAAACCTCGTCTCAACATAATCAAGATCTCACTAACGCTAATAGCCCGTATGAAGCGGAAGCCATTAACCTCGGTTACGACTTAAAGCGTCAAGAAAACAGACTCAAGATTAGCTCACAGGTTGAGATCACCACATCTAAAGGCCAAAGCCTACACGGTGTGACGGTTGATATTTCCCCGTCGGGTGCAAAATTCAAGGTACCGAGCGCCTTTAAGTACAACCTCGGTGAGATCATCAGCGTTAAGTTCACAGAGCTTATCGAAAAGTCGCTAGAAAACGATGTTTACCAAGCGGTCGAATTCCGCGTTCTGGGCATTGATGAGTCTTACGAGAATAACGCCGTCAAATTCTTAAGAACCATCAAGGTAAGTAATAACAATATTGTAGCCCGCTTGCTTGATGAGTCTTTGAATAGCTCAAGCAAGAAAACCAGCCATGAGAATCAAGATAGAATCATTCGAACTCGTACTCGAGGTATCGAACACACCTATCTCAAGCACACCTGTAATCTTCCTCTTTTCTTTAGCGGCAGTGAACTAAAGCTTGCTCTACTTACGGATAATAACCATCCGCTGTGGCAATACTGGCACGATGAGCGAAACCAACAAGCACTGGGTACCCTGTTCAACGAACAACGAATGAACTTGCTGGCGAAACCTGGCGTAAAGGGAACCAGTAACGTTATTTACTCGTTTACTCATGAGCATCAAGACAAGACCTTGTTCTACTCAATGATGCTTCCTGAAGCCTCTCGAGAGCAAAGACAGTTGTTCTGGCACATTGGTGGTAAACGTAAAAGCTGGAAGGCGTTCAAGTTCTCGGTGTTCGAACTTTCAGACACCGAGCGACAAGCCTTAGCTAAGCACTCGGATACGTTAGCTCAAAGCTCAGCACAACTGACTCATTGTGGGATTTTGCAAGAGATTGGCGATCACGAAAGTGCGGCTGACTATCTATTGAGTGAAAAACCGCGCATTCCAAGCAGTGAACTGAACCGCTTCCGTCACCCGCGTTCTGTAGTGGGGAATATTCAAAGTATCTACTTCGACTCTCAAACTCGTCGTAAAGAACCGAGGTATCAATTTAAGTCACCGTTACAACTCACCTCACAAGATGGCGCTGCGGCTAACGGACATACCTTAGATATCTCAAAACGTGGACTCAGCATTGCTCTTGAGCATCCGATGGTACTCAAGATTAATGACCCGGTATTAGTAAACTTCAATGAACTGCAGCTCTACGACAAAAACCTGCCATTAAGCACCGTGCCTTACCACGTGATTCGAGTCAGCCCGAATGGTCGCAACGTGCAGTTGGTTATCGCCGAGAACACGAAGACAATGCGTACTATCGCCTTTCTCAATGGGCTTATCGATCAAAACCAAAGCAAGTTGATTAAGAAGAAAGAGATACTGCCAACACACTCTCTGCTCGAGTCTCTACACAACATTTTGTTGAGCAAGATGGTCAGCAACCCAATATTCATTGATAAACCGGGCTCAACACTGCGTTGTAAGATCATTGGCGTAAACTTCCCTCTGAATAAACACTTAGCACTGCTAGCTAAGCTTGGCCACAACCAAAAGTTCTCACTCGAACCTATTTTCAAAGGGCACTCTAACTCGCTGTTGGCTGAACCACTGAAAAGAATTGAAGGTGCTGAGCCTAAACACCATGATGTCTATATTGCTGCGGTTAAGTTTGGCGACAAGATCCAATCCGTACACACGAAGTTGGTCAAAGACTTCGCCTCGGCAAAGGAACGCATCTTATTCATCAAGAAAGCTCAGCATTTAGGTGACGTGTATGTACTACGAGTCACTACTGCACCTATTTTTAATCCGCTAACGAGTTTATTCCAGTCTGATTTAGAAGAGCTCTCACGCATCAGCATGCACCAAGCTAAGAAGCTAGAAAATGAGGTCACGGCTTTTATTGGTTATGGTGAGATAGAAGATATTACCGATGAAGTGTTGATTCGATTGGAGCTGACTCGTTAACTCAGTTCATCCATATTCCAGAGACACAAATAGAAAAAGCAGGCTCATCGCCTGCTTTTTTGTATCCGTTATACCGCCCTAAATATGACTAAGGCTTCGCTTGCCAGCTGATTTTTTGCTGCTTAGCTAGTACGCCCGACAAGATGCAAAGTACCCCGCCTAAACCGGCATAACGCACAGCGGTTTGAGCTTGTTGCTCTACTTTTGGTTTCGCATGGTAGGCGATGCCTAAACCTGCAGAACCCATCATAACCAAGTCATTAGCACCATCACCAACGGCAACAGTGTTATGCAGTTCCAATTCGTACTCTTCAGCCAACTCGACCAAGATATCCGCTTTAGTCTGCGCCGAAACAACATCGCCTAAGACTTCACCCGTCAATTTACCATTGATGATTTCAAGCGTGTTTGACTGAGCGTGGTCAAGATCAAGCGTATCTTTCAGATAGTCAGAGAAGTAAGTAAAGCCACCTGAAGCAATTGCCGTCTTCCAACCAAGCTTATTCAGCGTATTCACTAGCTCAACCAAGTCTGGCATGAATGGCAATGATTGACGCACTTGCTCCAAAATAGATTCATCCGCACCTTTCAGTGCGCCTACTCGTTGACGTAGGCTCTGTTCAAAGTCGAGCTCACCTTGCATTGCTCGCTCGGTGATTTCAGAGACTAATTCCCCCACACCAGCTAGCTTTGCAATCTCATCGATACATTCAATTTGAATCGCTGTGGAATCCATATCCATTACAATCAAACCTGGCTTAGATAGGTCTGGGACCTCGCTAAGGCAAGCATAATCAAGCTTTAAGGCCTGTAGGATTTCTTCGTGTGCTGGTGTTAGGTTGCCTGACATCAAAGCCACTTCATAATGCCCTACCTTCCACGTATCAAGAATGGTGTTGTAAGTGCCTGTGAAAAAATCGATGTCATCGAATGATTGTGGTGATAGATACTCACCGAATACAATCCAGTTGGCTTTGGCTTTAGCGAGTTGAGAAGCGAAACGAGTCTCGGGGAGTCGAGTCAATAATGTCGTATGCCTTTTTATCGGCAGATATTTCTGAGCGTCCATGTGTATGATTCCTAATTAACTATGCTAAACGTTAACCTATTGCAATTTGAAAACGCAAGTCTCAATATGTCTTAATCATAACATTTGTTTATTTCAGGCTTCGTGAAACATGAATGAATCATTGTTCTCAATACGTAACGCTTTACGAATGCTAGCCCTCATTTTGCTGGCTACTATGTTCGTTGTAACGATTAAAAATACAGTCGTGATCAGTAAAGGTAACGAGAAGATCCAAGCAAAGCAGCTAGAAACGCTGACTAAGTTGCTTATCTCTCAGGCATCACTTTCTGCCAGTAAAGCGATCACACAACAAGACCAAGAGCGACTGCTTGATCTCACCAATCAGCTGTCTCAGGATCGCTTGGTATTCGATACCACGATATACGATGCAGAGGGGATTCGACTGGCTTCGAGTGAAAAAGCACTCTCAGTACGCGAAGTTCTAGGCTTAGATACGCCACTTTCAACAGCAAGTATCGGCAGACAGCAATTAGTTGAACCTATCTACTCACCAGAGAAAGCGATCATTGGATTCATTCGTGTGACCTTTGAAACGGGTAAGATGACGGCGATTTCTGATCACCATTATCGTAAAAGTGATCGCTACATGATCGGCATGGTGTTGATGGGGTTTGTCAGTGGCGTGCTGTTTGTCATGCTCATTCGTAGAAGAAAAACAAAGTCTGGTGAGAACTTGCTGCTTAAGAATGCAAACTCATAGGCTTTGTCATAGGACCTTGGGCTCTTGGGCTTTTGACCTTGGAATCATGAAATAAAAAGCTCGGATTAGGCAAGGTGAATTATTTCGATTGAAATCACATAGCCTTCAGAATCCAAGAAATAGCGCTCAGTAATACATCATTACCAATAAAAAGCCCCGACGCTCAGGCAGCAACGGGGCTTTTTGTTATCTGTTAGCTTATCAAACTATAGAAAAATGATTATTCTTGGTCACCAAGCAGCACAGAGTCTAGTGCGATAACCATCATGTCGTTGAAGGTCGTTTGACGCTCATCTGATGTGGTTTGCTCACCAGTTTTGATGTGATCAGAAACAGTACAAATAGTCAGAGCTTTTGCGCCGTATTCAGCACACACACCATAGATACCTGCAGCTTCCATCTCGACGCCAACAATGCCGTACTTATCCATCACCTCAAACATCTCTGGATCTGGCGTGTAGAACAACTCTGCCGAGAACAGGTTACCCACTTTTACGTCTACACCACGCGCTTTTGCTGCATCTTCTGCCGCACGCACCATTTTGTAATCTGCGATAGCCGCGAAGTCATGACCTTTAAAGCGAATACGGTTCACTTTTGAGTCAGTACACGCGCCCATGCCAATCACCACATCACGCACTTTGATATCTTCACTCACTGCACCACAACTGCCGACACGAATGATCTTTTTCACACCAAAGTCTTTGATCAGTTCAGTCGCGTAAATAGAACAAGATGGGATGCCCATACCGTGTCCCATTACGGAAACCTTACGACCTTTGTAAGTACCCGTGTAACCAAACATATTACGAACATCACACACCTGAACCACTTCTTCTAAGAAGGTTTCAGCGATGTATTTAGCGCGTAGCGGATCGCCTGGCATTAGAACTACGTCAGCGAAATCACCCATTTCAGCATTAATATGTGGAGTAGCCATTGAAAATATCCTTAATCTCAAAACAAAAAAGAAGAGAGAGGTTTCCCTCTCTCTTAGTTAACCATTACAGAAAGCTTGTACCGTATCCCATTGGCGATGTGCCAAAGTATGACGCTAAGCTTTGACCGATATCAGCGAAGGTATCACGACGGCCTAGAGAGCCAGCTGGAACCTTGTTACCGTAAACAATCACAGGGATATGTTCACGAGTATGGTCTGAACCCGGCCATGTTGGGTCACAACCGTGGTCTGCAGTTAGGATAAGCACGTCATCTTCTTTCATCATATCGATGATTTCATTGATGCGGCCATCAAAGTACTCAAGCGCAGCTGCGTAACCAGCAACATCACGACGGTGGCCGTATGCTGAGTCGAAATCAACGAAGTTAGTGAACACGATAGTGTTGTCGCCCGCTTCAGTGATCGCTTCTTTAGTTGCTTCAAATAGCGCTGGAATACCTGTTGCTTTGGTTTTCTGAGTGATACCACAACCTGCGTAGATGTCAGAGATTTTACCGATTGAGTGAACGTTGCCGCCCTTCTCATCAACCAGTTTCTGAAGTACCGTCGCCGCTGGTGGCTCAACAGAAAGGTCACGACGGTTACCAGTACGTTCGAATTGACCTTTACCAGCACCAATAAACGGACGAGCGATAACACGACCAATGTTGTAGTCAGCTAGCTCTTCACGAGCAATCTGACAAAGATCTAATAGGTTTTGTAGACCGAATGTCTCTTCATGACAAGCGATCTGGAAGACAGAGTCTGCAGAAGTGTAGAAGATTGGCAGGCCAGTCTTCATGTGTTCTTCACCTAGATTGTCTAGGATTTCTGTACCCGATGAGTGGCAGTTACCTAAGAAGTCAGATAGACCAGCACGCTCAAGGATGCGATCAGTCAGTTCTTTTGGAAAGCTGTTCTCTTTGTCGGTGAAGTAGCCCCAGTCAAACAATACCGGTACACCTGCGATTTCCCAGTGACCTGATGGCGTGTCTTTACCAGAAGACAGCTCAGCAGCATGACCGTAAGCGCCAATGATCTCAGCGTCTGCGTCCATACCTGGAGCAAAGCGACCTGTAGACTCTTTGTGAGCCATAGCTAAACCAAGCTTAGACAGGTTTGGCAGCGTTAGTGGACCTTTACGATCCGCGTTGTCTGCAAGGCCTTGATCACAATGGTCAGCAATGTGACCCATTGTATCCGAACCTACATCGCCGAATGTGTCAGCATCCGCTGTTTCACCGATACCGAATGAATCTAAAACTAAAATAAATGCTCTTTTCATTTTCTTCACCAACTTATTGCTCTTTGCACCAGAACTCTGTTTATCGGTATACACGAGGTATACCGATACCTGTTATTTACACGTCTTCAGAACGAATCTGACGGTAAACATCTGGCGTTGCTGTATATTCTCCGCCCACAGTGATTGCATTTTGTAATGCCGTCGCAGCTTCTTGCCACTGTTGTTCATTGCGAGCATGGATCATTGCTAATGGTTTATCGTCGCTTGCTACTTCGCCAAGGCGAATGAAGCTATCAAAACCGACTGCGTAATCAATGCTGTCTGTTGCTACGCGGCGACCACCGCCCATACCAACGACAGCCATACCAATTGCACGCGTATCCATCGCTGATACTACACCGCTTTCGAGTGCGTACACTGGTTTAACAATTTCTGCTTTTTCTAGGTAGTTATCGTAGTTCGTTACGAAATCCACTGGACCACCAAGGCCCGCTACCATCTTACCGAAGCACTCTGCTGCTTTACCGTTATCCAGTACTGCCATCAGTTTTTCACGCGCTTCATCTGAATCTTTTGCTAGGTTACCCAGCACCAACATTTCCGCACACGACGCTAGCGTTATTTCCAACAAACGTGGATTACGGTATTCGCCTGTTAGGAATTGAACCGCTTCACGGACTTCAACTGCGTTACCCGCTGAAGAAGCCAGAACTTGGTTCATGTCCGTTAGGATTGCTGTTGTTTTAGTGCCTGCACCGTTTGCTACTGCAACGATAGATTTTGCTAACTCTTCAGATGCTTCATACGTTGGCATGAATGCGCCTGAACCGACTTTTACGTCCATTACTAGAGAATCAAGACCAGCGGCCAGTTTCTTAGATAGGATTGAAGCGGTGATCAGTGAGATGTTGTCTACTGTTGCTGTGATATCACGAGTCGCATAAACACGCTTATCAGCCGGTGCTAGATCGCCGGTTTGGCCGATGATCGCCACGCCAGCTTCTTTGGTTACGGCACCAAACACATCGTTGGTTGGTGTAATGTTGTAACCAGGGATAGATTCTAGCTTGTCTAGCGTACCGCCAGTGTGGCCTAAACCGCGACCAGAGATCATTGGAACAAAACCGCCACATGCTGCCACCATAGGGCCAAGCATCAAAGAGGTTACGTCGCCAACACCACCAGTAGAGTGTTTATCAACGATTGGGCCATCAAAGTTCATGTGGCTCCAGTCAATCACCATGCCTGAATCACGCATTGCACATGTTAGTGCGATACGTTCTGGCATCGTCATTTCATTGAAAAAGATAGCCATTGCGAATGCGGCAATTTGGCCTTCAGAAACCGTGTTTTTAGCGACACCTTGGATGAAAAAGTTAATTTCTTCTGTGGTCAGTACTTCGTTATCACGTTTTCTGCGAATAATTTCTTGAGGTAGATACATTAGTTCCTCCCAAACTCTAGTGAGTATGGTGTGTAGGGAAAGAGGTAATATGGAGTAACTTAACGTCACTCCATCAAACAGACTTAATTGTTATCAATACTCTAAATATTTGGCGTTGCAGTTAGGCGGCCAGCAAGTTCATTCCTATGAGCATAGAAGCTCTATGTGATTAGGAGGAACTTGCGCAGGCAACAACGCTGCGGCGTCAAATATGACGAGTAAATTAGTATGCTGCTGGATCAGCAGTCTGGTCTGTCACTTCTAATGTATTAAGAAGGTTAGTCAGTAGGCTTGAAGCACCAAAACGGTAGTGCATGTTGTCTGCCCACTCAGCGCCTAGTAGCTCATCAGCCATTGCTAGGTAAGCTTGAGCATCTTCAGCTGTACGTACGCCACCAGCTGGTTTGAAACCAACAGTTTTAGCCACGCCCATGTCACGAATAACTTCAAGCATCATGCGCGCGAACTCAGGAGTCGCGTTTACTGGCACTTTACCTGTTGAAGTTTTGATGAAGTCTGCACCTGCTTCGATACAGATCTGAGAAGCTTTCTTGATAAGTGCTTCTTCTTTTAGCTCACCAGTTTCGATGATCACTTTAAGCGTGATGTCACCACAAGCGGCTTTACATTGCTTAACTAGCTCAAAGCCAACTTCTTCGTTGCCAGCAATAAGAGCACGGTATGGGAATACTACGTCAACTTCGTCTGCGCCGTACGCTACCGCTGCTTTCGTTTCTGCAACAGCAATTTCGATGTCGTCATTACCATGAGGGAAGTTAGTTACAGTCGCGATGCGTACTTCTGGAGTACCTTGCTCACGCAACGCCTTCTTAGCGGCTGGGATGAAGCGAGGGTAAATACAGATTGCAGCGGTGTTACCAACTGCAGTCTTCGCGTCATGACAAAGCGCCACTACTTTTTCAGTAGTATCGTCATCATTTAGCGTAGTTAGGTCCATAAGTTTAAGTGCACGTAGAGCTGCTGCTTTTAAATCGCTCATTTCTATCTCCGATCAATATATTCAAATAGTTAACTACTTCGCCACCCATCCAGTATAGATGGATATTTTAGTAATGCTCAGTAGTCACAAATGAACGGACTTGGTTCCCTGAAGACTTGATAACTTTCGCTATCAATTGCAATCCTTGTCACCGCACAGTACCAGTTTGGTCTATGGCACAACAAATCAGTCATGTTGTGTCTAACATCTATAGCGTATCGCTAAGTTTGGCTTAATCCCAGAAGAATAACCTTTAGATAAATCCAAGCAGTTACTTTCTTGCCAACAAGAGACATCCTGTCCCTTAAGCTTATACATTATAGGTATCCATCAATAAATTGTAGTGCTCCTTAGAACGCAAACGGTTTGTATCTCAAAAAAACATTCTAGACCCATTTTCGACTCCAAGCATTCACTCATGCTAATGCTCAAAATCACTAGGCCCAAAAACAAAAAAGCCCCGCAGCAATTTCTTGCTACGGGGCGATATTATTATGGCGTCTATATATCGATTTCTAACTGATTAGAAAGACAGGAAGAAGCCAGCAATTGTTGCTGCCATCAGGTTAGATAGAGTACCAGCTACAACCGCTTTAACACCCATACGTGCGATGTCGTGACGACGGTTTGGAGCAATACCACCTAGACCACCTAGAAGAATCGCAATTGAAGAAAGGTTTGCGAAACCACATAGAGCGAACGAGATAATTGCTTGAGTCTTAACAGACATTACTTGACCAGTCGCTTCAACGATTTGAGCGTTGTCACCGATGTATGGTACGAAGTTTAGGTATGCAACGAATTCGTTAACAACTGTCTTCTGACCAATGAAAGAACCAGCAATAGTTGCTTCTTCCCATGGAACACCAATGATGAATGCTAACGGTGCGAAGATCCAACCTAGAAGAAGTTCTAGAGTTAGGTTTTCCATACCGAACCAACCACCGATGCCACCTAGGATACCGTTGATAAGAGCGATTAGACCGATGAATGCTAGTAGCATTGCACCAACGTTAAGTGCTAGTTGTAGACCAACTGACGCACCGCCAGCAGCTGCATCGATAACGTTAGCAGGCTTGTCGTCGCCACCGTCGATGTCTGAACCTAGGTTCTCGTCAACTTCATCAGTTTCAGGCTTGATGATTTTAGCGAATAGTAGACCACCAGGTGCTGCCATGAATGACGCTGCTACTAGGTACTCTAGAGGTACACCCATAGATGCGTAACCCGCTAGTACACCACCAGCAACAGATGCTAAACCACCACACATTACTGCGAATAGTTCAGAGTTAGTCATTTTAGGAACAAATGGACGAACTACTAAAGGTGCTTCAGTTTGACCAACGAAAATGTTTGCTGCTGCAGACATTGACTCGGCGCGAGAAGTACCTAGAGCTTTCTGAAGACCACCACCAAGAACCTTGATTACAACTTGCATCGCACCAATGTAGTAAAGTACAGAGATAAGAGCAGAGAAGAAGATTAGTGTTGGTAGAACTTGGAATGCAAAGATGAAACCGATACCGTCAACTGAGAAGTTAACAAGGCTACCAAATAGGAAGCCAGTACCATCTTTACCGTAGTCGATCACGTTTGCTACACCAGCAGAGAAACCTGCAAGTAGATCACGACCCCAAGGGATGTAAAGTACGAATGCACCAAGTGCGAATTGGATAGCGAAAGCGCCACCCACTGTTCTGATATTAATTGCTTTGCGGTTGTCGGATAGTAGTACTGCGATTGCAATCAGTGCAACCATTCCGACGAGGCTCATAAACAGGCTCATAGTTTATGACTTCCTTATTAGTTATTTATTGGCGTGTTACAAAATGGGGCTATAAAGCGGAGGCAATTATACTCATGCGACCACTAATAAAGTAATGCCGTCCTCACACTTTCGTACAAGATTCATGTACCATTCACACGCAAATGTGAACCAAATCACAAGCTCGGTGCAATTTACGCAAACGATAAACAAAAACCTTCGATTTTATTCACATATACCGAATGCTCGATGGCTATTTTGCCAAATTTGCGCTGCAACCGATTGCTTTGGCTCTTTTCTAAGCAAAAATAGTTCATTTAAGATCGTAACTAAATGTTTGGAATGATTAACATTTCCTTGATTTCCATACATGGGCATGTCCGGTGCATCCGTTTCTAATACCAGGCATTCAAGAGGCAGTTTTGCGATGGTTGTGCGTGTTTTTTGTGCTCTGGGGTAAGTAATCGTTCCACCGACACCAATATAGAAACCGAGCTTGATCCACGCCAAAGCTTGCTGTTCACTCCCTGAAAAACCGTGAATCACCCCACCAAAAGTGAACTTGTGCTGCTTTAATAGTTCAATGAGTCGGTTATAAGACTTCCTCTCATGGATGATCAAAGGCAGCTCAAATGCCTTCGCAAGCTCCATTTGTTGGATGAAAAAGCGTTCTTGTTTCTCCCGCTCGACATCGACAAAAAAGTCGAGACCACACTCTCCTATCGCAACGCATTGACTGTTTTTTGATGAGAGTAATTGGCGAAGCTCTGAGAATTGCTCGCCATTGGCTTGCTCTAAAAAGTAAGGGTGAAAACCTAAGGCGTAGTAAACATTAGGGTAAGATTTGGCGATTTTATCGAGCTTCGACCAGTTACTTTGGCCAATAGAAGGAATAAGAATCTTCTCGACTTGAGCTTGTTTCGCTTCTTTAAGATAGCTATCAATACTTTGATCCGGTGTAGCTCCCTGATCAATTACAATATTTTGCTCAAACGCCTTAAAATCCGCATGGCAATGAGTATCAAACAGCGGAAAGTCACTTATTTGCTGTGTCATCTTCCCTACTCTCTGTTTGTTTCCCTTGGGGATCACGACGATAAGCCACGCAGCTGCGCTTGTTCTCAGGCGTTAAACCAAGCTCCTCGCACCACTTATCGTATTTCTTAATCCAAGCTTTTATCCAACTGAACATCATTGCCTCTAACCTCAGCCTCTAAGCCTTAAATAAAACGCATTAAAAAACGCCTATTGCAGAACAATAGACGTTTTTGTTTAACTCGAATAGAGCGCGGAGAAATTAGTGCTCGCGCGTCGCTCGGAACTGAACGTCAGGGAAACGTTCAGAAGCTAGGTTCAAGTTCACCATTGTAGGTGCGATGTAAGACAGGTTATCACCACCATCTAACGCTAGGTTAGCTTGGTTCTTACGTTTGAACTCTTCTAGTTTCTTCGCGTCATCACATTCAATCCAGCGAGCTGTTGCAACGTTAACACCTTCGTAGATAGCTTCTACGTTGTATTCCGCTTTCAAGCGCGCTACAACCACGTCGAACTGAAGTACACCAACCGCACCAACGATCAGGTCGTTGTTCTGCATAGGACGGAATACTTGTACTGCGCCCTCTTCAGAAAGCTGAACCAAACCTTTTAGAAGTTGCTTCTGCTTTAGTGGATCGCGTAGACGAATACGACGGAATAGCTCAGGCGCGAAGTTGGGAATACCAGCGAACTTCAAGCTTTCGCCTTGAGTAAAGGTATCACCAATCTGGATTGTGCCATGGTTATGCAAGCCAATGATGTCACCAGCATACGCTTTTTCAGCTCGCGCACGGTCGCCCGCCATGAAAGTTACCGCATCCGAAATACTTACGTTCTTGCCAGTACGAACATGATTCATCTTCATACCTTGGTTGTAAGTACCCGAAACGATACGCATGAATGCGATACGGTCACGATGTTTTGGATCCATGTTTGCTTGGATCTTAAAGACGAAGCCAGAGAACTTCTCTTCTGTCGCTTCAACATCACGCTCGTTAGCTTGACGAGTTTGAGGACCCGGAGCCCACTTAGTCAAACCATCTAGCATGTGGTCAACACCAAAGTTACCCAATGCTGTACCGAAGTAAACAGGCGTTAGTTCACCAGCAAGGAACAAATCGAGATCAAACTCAGGACATGCGCCAATAACCAATTCAAGCTCTTCACGAACACTGCTCGCCAGATCTTCGCCAACAGCTTCGTCTAGTTCAGGGTTATCTAAACCTTTAATGATGCGAACTTCTTGGATCTCATGGCCATGGCCAGATTCGTACAAGATCGTTTCATCACGATGAATGTGATAAACACCTTTAAACTCTTTACCACAACCGATTGGCCATGAGATTGGAGCACAAGCCATACCTAGCTCGCTTTCCACTTCATCAAGCACTTCCATTGGGTCACGAACGTCACGGTCAAGTTTGTTCATAAACGTTACGATTGGAGTATCACGTAGACGCGTTACTTCCATCAATTTACGAGTACGATCCTCGACACCTTTCGCAGCATCGATAACCATCAAACAAGAGTCAACCGCTGTTAGTGTACGGTACGTATCTTCCGAGAAATCTTCGTGTCCTGGAGTATCGAGTAGGTTTACTAGGCAATCATTGTATGGGAATTGCATTACCGACGTAGTTACCGAGATACCACGTTCTTTTTCCATCTCCATCCAGTCAGATTTAGCGTGCTGGTTAGAGCCACGGCCTTTTACGGTACCCGCTTTTTGAATCGCGTTTCCGAATAAAAGAACTTTTTCAGTAATCGTGGTTTTACCCGCATCCGGGTGAGAGATAATTGCAAACGTTCTACGTTTGCTCACTTCTTGTTGGAAAGACATAGTCGCCCTTTGCTGATCTAAAGCGTAAAAAGGGCAAGTAGATAATACTTGCCCTTGAATTCTGTGTGCGGATTATACAGAAAGCGAATCACTTTCTAAAGGGTCAGTTTGCACCCTATTTATCGCTGATTCTGTGGTTAGCTATTTAGGGTTAGCTAAAAGACATAATATGATTAGCTAAACGACATGAAAAGATAGCTCATAATGATCGCATCTTCGTTGCCTTGCTTGGTTGGGTAATAGTTACGACGGCGATCGACTTCATTAAAGCCAGCCTTCTCGTAAAGATTAAAAGCATTCACATTACTTTCGCGAACTTCCAGCCAAGCACTTTCAGCGTCAGCCTGTTCACACATATCGAGAAAGTGCTCAACCAAAGCTTTGCCGTAACCTTTACCTTGCTGCTTGGGGTCAACCGCTATCGTCAGCAAAGTCACTTCACCGACAATGTTCTGAGCATAGAAATAGCCGACAACCTCTCCATCCACCTCAAGAACACGATGGCTGCCTCCGCGGCTATTAAGATCACGGATCATGTTTTCAGACCAAGGATGAGAATGCGCGGTCTGCTCAATTTGCCAAATAGCGTCGAGGTGTTGTTCTGAAGTCGGTAATAATTGATTAGTCATAAGCACAAATTTGTTGCCATAAGTCGCGGCGATGTTGGTTATTACCGTTAATGTCAGACAGTAATGGAGATTGAAGTGTTTTTGCCTTCAGTTCATAGGCAGATTCACAACCAGCAAACCATACCCATTCAACCGAACCTAAATCCACAGCAGACAAGTGTTGTGGTTGAAGGTGTAAAGCCTGAGATAAGTCGAGCTTGATACTTTTAAGTACGCGTTCAAACATCACGGCGAGATCTTCCTGAGGTTTTTCAGGCGAAACCAGTAGCAACTTGCAGTCGCTCGATAGTGGAATCAATTCAGATTCGTAGCCAACCAAACGCTCTGGGTGACTAAGCTCCCATTGGCTGATGCCCATCTCTTGCAGGTATTGTGCGTGTGTTTGTGACATATCTAGCGGTGTAACCTTAGGTTTGTTGGTATTGCTCTTCTTAGAGCGAACTGAAAAGGAGCTCATTGGGGCTGATACTAACAAAAAATAAAGGAGCATCAAGCTCCTTTATTTAGACTAAATCAGTTTGTATCGGATTACGTGGTAAATCAGCTTATAAGTCGTTGAACTCTGGGCTGTAAGCAATCTCACCAGAATGCCCAGCAAACACACCGTCTACCAACTCAATCGCTTGGAAAGCACCTTCAGGTACATCCCAAACACAACTCAGGCCAAACTCGCTCGCAGCCTTAAAACCAAAGCGGCCGTAGTAAGCAGGATCACCAAGCACAACACAAGCTGGGTAACCGAAATCTACTAATGTAGAAAATGCGTCTTCAACCAGTGATTTGGCAATACCTTGATTGCGGTACTCTTCTTTCACTGCGAGAGGCGCAAGTCCCTGCCAGTTATGATCGTCACCATGGAGAGTGATAGGGCTAAACATCAGGTGACCAACCACCTCGCCCTCATCAGAACAAGCCACCAGCGATAGCGTTAAATGGCTATTCTCACGCAAGCTCATAACCAAATTAGCTTCTGCATCTGTTTCAAAAACAGATTTCAATAAACGATCAATGACAAGTATATCTGCCGGTGCTTCAGTTCGAATAAGCATTCATTACCTCACTTTGTGTATCTGGGGATTGTACTCCCTTCTGCACAAAATCAGCTAATTGATTTAACAAAGTTTTCATAGGAGTCGGCAATACATCTAAATCTACGCTATCCATCAAGTTTTTGACTTCTAAACCAAGCTCTGTATCGCCCTCAATCGACAGTCTACGTTGAAAGAAAAGCGTATCTGGGTCTTCTTTACGCCCGGCAATCAGCACAAGATCGTTAAGGTTTCCGCTAAAGCTTACATCTTCAACAACCTCGTTATCAGCTACAACTAGTTGCTCATTTTGATAGCTAATACACCAACTTAACCCCATATCTTTTATTGAGACTTTAAGCCACTTGTCTTCTAAGAATTCAAAGTCACCGTCCTCTAAAGCTTCCTTAAAGACATTCTTAAGCGCCTCCAATAAGGCTCTTTTTTGTACTGTTTTAGGCAATAACTGGACTGGAGATCGCAAAATTGATGCGGCATTTTGAACTAGTTGAGTGCGAATCTTGTTTATCACGTGACTTATCCGTAACTTTGTCAATAATATGGAATGCATCATAGATGATGTTGAAATCTCAGTTACTGTTATGTATCAAATTAACTTCGGTTTGATACTCGACCTTTAATATCCTGAAAATCACAGTTATAGTAACTCAGGTCATGAGAATTACAGCGGATCGCTGCACTCACAGGTAAATATCGATAGCCACACAAAAAGTAATAAATATTTATCGATAGTGAATATTCAAGCTCTTGGAGAATTGGTAGTACTTTGATGCCTCCCCAGCAACTACAACATTGGTTTACCCAGCTAACAGCAAACAGTCCGTTCTTTTTTGCGGTACTTGACGCCCAACATAACTATTTTATGGTTAATGAGCGTTACTGCGATATTGCTGGTTTGAGTAAAACCGAGCTTGCTGGCATGAATGACCGCCAAACATTAGGTGAGCAATTCTACCAACATCTTAAGCCTTACTATGAGCGTGCATTCAATGGCGAAACGATTGAAGCCGAAGTCACTCTCAACGAAACTGACCTAGATACCAGCCTTCATTTCAGCCTATCTCCGCTGACGAATGGCAACAAAACCGACTACATTGTCTTTCATGCCTTCGACACATCAGAAAACCAAGTACTTGCCCGTTCTTTAGAAGAATCCGAAGCGAAATTCCACAAGCTATCTCACCTACTCCCTGACGGATTACTGTTAGTTGAAAGTGACTACATCTTGTCATCAAACCCAGCAGCAGCACGCTTGCTCGGCTTTAACTCCACCACCGAGTTAATTGGCGAAGAGTTGGGACGATTATTCATCGATGAACAAACCAAAACAGTCTTCAATAATAACCTCAGTTCTATTATTTCTGAGTCTGGTTTGGTTTGCTTAACGGGTGCCCGATGCGGCTTTGAACGTAAAGTTCAACTCAACATCGACTCCACCACTATTCTTGGAAGTAACACTCAGCTTGTGCTTATCCAAGATGCACAAGAGACCACAAAGCAGTATACGCCAGCAAACAGTGAAGATGCCTACATCGATGCACTGACCAAGCTCTACAACCGAGTTGGGTTCACCAAACGTCTTGAGCAGTTCATTCAAAACGATACGCCAGTTGTGATGCTCTACTTAGATATTGATAACTTTAAGAATATCAATGATTCACTAGGTCATCACATTGGCGATAAAGTGATTAAAGAGGTCGCTTCACGCCTAAAACGTTTACTGCCTCGTCAGGCCGTTATTGGTCATTTAGGCGGGGATGAGTTTGGTATTATCCTGCCAGAACCTGAACATCAGCGAACGCCTGAAATGCTCGCTGAAAAGATCATTTCCCTGATCAATCAACCCTTCGATCTTCACCACTTTAGTAAGCGCTTAGCCTGCTCGATTGGCAGCGTGAGCTTTCCTCAAGATGGCACCGATGCTCGTATCTTGCTGCAAAATGCAGACACCGCAATGTATGAAGCGAAAGATCGTGGACGTAACCGCCTGATCAAGTTCAACGAACAGATGAACAAAGAAGCGCGTATGCGATTGTGGTTGGAGATAGAGCTACAAAAAGCACTGCAACAGAATGGACTTGAGGTTTGGTATCAACCTAAGGTCAACGCGCGTGATTTCACCATCAACGGTGCAGAAGCGTTAGTGCGCTGGAAGCACCCAGTAGAAGGCTACATCAGCCCTGCCGCATTTATCCCTGTAGCGGAACGAGCTGGCCTTATTGAACAACTTGGCCGAGTGGTGATGCGTGAAGTATTTGCCACGGTTAAGCGTTGGAAGATGCAAGGTATCTTGCCAGGTAGAGTGGCTATCAACTTGTCTCCAGAGCAATTTGGTAACCCGAAACTGATTGATTACGTTGAAAAGTTACTTCGTTCAACAGAGCTTGACCCAAGTGCTATTACGTTTGAGCTGACAGAAAGCGCGGTGATGAGTGATAGTGAACACACACTTCAAATGCTTAACGCTATAAAGAAACTCGGCTTTGCTTTATCTATCGATGATTTTGGTACGGGCTACTCTTCTCTGTCTTATTTGGCTCGATTCCCAATTGATGAGCTTAAGATTGACCGTGCT
Source organism: Vibrio sp. QJM3NY_26 (assembly GCF_057786005.1). Taxonomy (NCBI): domain Bacteria; kingdom Pseudomonadati; phylum Pseudomonadota; class Gammaproteobacteria; order Vibrionales; family Vibrionaceae; genus Vibrio; species Vibrio sp. QJM3NY_26. Next base: position 2,796,843 of record NZ_CM173515.1, read on the forward strand.
TTCATCTCTGATATCGATACGCTACCAAAGCAAATCACTGTGATTGAAAACATCATCAACCTGGGTAAATCTCTCGATTTAACTGTAGTGGCAGAAGGCGTCGAAACCAGTGAACAAGCGACCCTGCTTTCTAACCTCAACTGCAGTTCAATCCAAGGCTTCCACTTCTATCGCCCACAACCGAAACAAGACGTCGAAGAGCTGTTTGCCCAAAATCGTCGCCATAAGAACTAATACACGATTCAACTATCCCCCAGTCAAAATCCACACCAAAGCATAAAAGCCTTACTAGTCAGTACCCCAAACGGAGTAAAAGCAGATTTATCCATCTAAACCTGCCTTACATCAATTCCGTCATTCATAATTCTTCATAAAATACTCGCTTCAATTTCATTCTACTGGTAGTGAGCAAATGGAACTCTTATGCCCAGCGGGTAACTTACCTGCTTTGAAAACCGCTATTGATTGTGGTGCGGATGCTGTCTATATCGGATTCAAAGACGATACCAATGCCCGACACTTTGCAGGCCTTAACTTCGCGGGCAAAAAGCTCGATCGTGCTGTGCAATATGTGCATGACCGCAACAAGAAAATTCACGTTGCCTTAAATACTTTTGCTCACCCAAATGGCTTCGAACGTTGGACTAATGCCGTAGACAACGCGGCAGCGCTAGGTGTTGATGCGCTGATCATCGCGGATATTGCGGTTCTTGAATACGCAGCAAATAGATACCCAGATCTAGAACTGCACCTATCAGTTCAAGCTTCTGCGACCAATGCGGCTGCAATCGACTTCTACCACAAAAACTTCAATGTTAAGCGAGTCGTGCTACCGCGTGTATTGTCGATTCATCAGGTCAAACAGCTTTCTCGTAATATCACTTCTGACGTTGACCTTGAAGTATTCGCTTTTGGTAGCTTGTGTATCATGGCGGAAGGTCGTTGTTACCTCTCTTCATACATGACAGGCGAATCACCAAATACCGTTGGTGCTTGTTCTCCAGCAAAATACGTTCGCTGGCAAGAAACAGAAACAGGTCTAGAGTCACGCTTGAATGAGATTCTTATCGACAAGTACGTAGCTGGCGAAAACGCGGGTTACCCAACGCTGTGTAAAGGCCGCTTTGAAGCAGAGATCGATGGTGAACGTAAACGCTATCACGCACTTGAAGAGCCAACTAGCCTCAACACGCTGTCTATGCTGCCTGAGCTATTTGCTGCCAACGTTGCCTCAGTGAAAATTGAAGGTCGCCAGCGTAGCCCTGCTTATGTCGAGCAAGTGACTCGTACTTGGCGCGCAGCTATCGACCGTTACTTAGCGAACCCAGAACAATACCAAGTGGAACAAGCTTGGAATGCGACACTGGCGAATGTATCTGAAGGTACACAAACCACGCTTGGCGCTTATCACCGTAAATGGCAATAGAGCCAAATGGAGAACTCAATGAAATACGCATTAGGCCCTCTTCTTTATTTTTGGCCAAAACAAGACGTTGAAAGCTTCTATGAGCAAGCGAAATCAAGCTCTGCTGATATCATCTACCTAGGTGAAGCGGTGTGTTCAAAGCGTCGTGAGATGAAAGCAAAACACTGGATGGATATTGCCAAAGAGCTGTCGGCTTCAGGTAAGCAAGTCGTACTTTCCACCATGGCATTGCTAGAAGCACCAAGCGAAGTCAACATCATGAAGAAGTACATTGATAACGGTGACTTTGCGATTGAAGCCAACGACGTGTCTGCGATTCAATTAGCAAGCGAAAGCAAAGTGCCTTTTGTGGTTGGCCCGGCGGTTAACACCTACAACGCACGCACTCTGAACCTGTTCTTGAAACAAGGTATGACGCGTTGGTGTATGCCTGTTGAGCTTTCTCGCGAATGGCTAAACAACGTAATGACACAGTGCGAAGAGCTTAATATCCGTAATAAGTTCGAAGTAGAAGTATTTAGCCACGGCTATCTACCACTTGCTTACTCAGCACGATGCTTTACCGCTCGCGCAGAAAACAAAGCCAAAGACGATTGCGAAACCTGCTGCATCAAATACCCTACCGGCCTACAAGTCGATAGCCAAGAAGGCCAGTCTGTCTTTAACCTTAACGGTATTCAAACTCAATCCGGTTACTGCTACAACCTAGTCAATGATCTACCGAGTATGCATGACTTGGTTGATGTGGTTCGCTTAAGCCCATTGGGCATCGATACCTTCTCTGAAATCAATAACTTCAGAGCGAACGAACAAGGTAAAAATCCAAAGACAATTGAAAGCCGCCAATGCAACGGTTATTGGCATCAGCTTGCGGGTTTAGACGTTAAGAACATCTAGTCCCTCGAATTGAACTAGCCAGCAACAGATACAAAAAAGGTCTAGCATTCGCTAGACCTTTTTTAATTTAGCTCAAGAAAAGCGACCTATGCTGTCGCTGTTTCTAGCGGCGCATCGTCGAGCTTCTTTACGTCTTTATAGAGCATAATCATAACCACGACGCTTAGCGCGATGTTAGACAGTGGATAGGCAATCCAAATCCCCGGCACACCATACAATTTAGGCATGATGTACAAGAAAGGTAATTGGATAAGCATATTGCCTATCGTTACAAACATCGCCTTACTGCCCTTGTTTACCGCCTGATAGTAAGCACCCGCTACCACCAAGAAGCCATCAAGCGCCAGTGCAAACATGTGCAGTCGGATCCCTAACACAGTGTACTCGACTAGCTGAGGTTCATCCGAACTAAACACAGAAACGAACTCACGTGGGAATGCGTTCAGCAGCAATACAAACGCGACACCGATCAATACCGAACTCACCATCGCAATCTTAAGTAACTTACGAATGTTTGCTTGATTACGCGCACCATGGTTGTAACTCACTAAAGGCTGCATGCCGTTGGCGATACCTTCCGCTGTGAGATAATAAACCGTCACTATGTAGCCCAAAATAGCGTAAGCACCAATCATTAGCTGATCGCCATATTGAGAGAACAAGGCATTGTGCAGCGCCACCATCATCGAACCATAAGCGTACATAAAGAAGCTCGAGGTACCAATGGCGAAGATTTCAGGAATCACCGATAACTTCAGTCTCAGTTCACTCCAACGTAAACATAAGTTTGCTCGACGTGAGAAAAAGTAAGCCAGCCCCAAACCCGTTACCACAAACTGAGCAATTGCGGTTGCCAATGCAGCACCCTTCAATTCCCAACCAAGCTGCACGATAAATAGATAATCCAATACAATATTAATCACCGCACCGACAATCATCAGTATGGTGGCCAAGTTAGGACTGTCATCGTTACGCAGTAAAAACGGCATCGCGATAGAGCCTAAAGTGAAGACACTAGCGCCAATCAGAATATGTAAGTATTGCAGGCCTAGTTCATACACTCGCCCTTCAGCACCCTGCCAAAGCAAGAAGTTATCGGCAAACAGAAACAACAATCCAGAAACAATGGGGGTTATCGCCAACAACAATGTTAGGCCGGTTGCTAAGATCTGCTTAGCACCTTTCGTGTCTTTTTCGCCTTGACGGATCGAGACAAGCGCACCCGTCCCCACTCCCACGAGCATACCAATACCGAGGATCGACCCAATAACAGGCCACGCGACGTTAATGCCCGCAAGTCCATCGGCCCCCACATAACGGCCAATGAAAATACCATCCACCACTTGGTAAAGGCCATTAACTAACATGGCCGCTACGGTAGGTATTGTGTATCGCCAGAATTGACGACTAATTGAGTTACTCATTTCTTACTCTACTTTCTTCAGTGAGTCGTATACCAATGGGATATGACTCGTAAACTAGTTAACAAGGCTAACTAAATATCTAAATTATTTATTTCAAAGCCTTGTTTAATAATAGGTTCAGCTGGTGGGATTCTTGCTCAGACAAGCGACTTTCCAGTATCTGTGCCATGACCTGATAGATTTTACTTTCTTCTTCCAAACCGACTTCAGCTTTTTGGGTCAAAATCACCAGCTTAGATCTCGCATCTTCAAGAGACGCTTTGCGCTCAACTAGACCTTTTCTTTCTAGCCTTTGAACCATAGTCGTCGCAGAAGGTTTTGTCACCTGCATCTCAATAGCAAGGTCTGTTAGTCGAATAGGCTCTAACGATGCTTGAATGACCTTCAAATAATCGTACTCATTGAAGCTCAACTGGCAGATAGGATCTTCATTAACTTGAGTTCGCCATATCTTAGAAGCAAAGCGTTCAATTTTTTCTAGATTTTGGTCCAGCATAGATTTCCAACCACAGAATTTACATTTAGTTAGCAAGGCTAACTATTTTAGTGTTGTTTAAATAAAAAGCAATCAAAAACAAGCCCCCCGTTTATAAAAGAGGAGCATAAAAAAGGGCCATAAAAAAACCGCTGATAGGCAGCGGCTTTTCGGAATCAAAATGTATCGCTTACTTAGCGTTAGCTTCTTCTTCGGCCTCAGCCAACTTAACTTGCGCTAAATGCTCGGCTTTAAGCGTAGTGAAGATACGGCTTAACTCTAAGAAAGAGTAACGGTGTTCTACGTATTCATACACGTTAAAAGAAACCGCTAACTTGTACAAAGAGATCGCATTCGCGTAATCACCATTCATGTGGTGGCGCTTAGCAAGGTAGAAGTACGTTTCCGTCAGACGTTGAGCTAGGAGCGTATTGTCACGAGTCCCGGTTAGAATCGCTTTGAATGCCTGCTCTTCGGTAATATCGTCAAGCATGATTGCAACTAATACCCAGCCCCACTGTTCATCACGACTTTCGTAACGCTTTTGCAAATCAAGCTTCGCTTGTTCTGGCGTGAGTTCATGCTGAATGATGTAAAGCCACAGAGCGCGGAACGGATCGCTAGGATCATCGGCGTAGTGCTTCATCATCTCTTCATTGGCTAAGTCATAGCGCTCGCCATAGTAGAGTGCGATAGAGCGATTTCGTTCTGCATATGAGTTTGCAGGATCAAGCTCTAACGTAGAATCAAAAGATTCATAAGCGGCATCAAACTCCCCTACCTGCGTAAAGTAAACACCCAAAAGATTGAAGATATCAGGTTGAGCGGGGTTCAATGAAAGAGACTGATTGAAATCAAGACGCGCTAAATCGCGCAAGCCAACGCTGTCGTAATAATTACCACGCTCGAACAACATTTTAGCTCGAACTTCATCGTTCAAATCTGGGCGTTGTAATAGCTGACTAAGACGCGCTATTTGCACTTCTTGCTGAACACTTGGTTGAAGCGGCACAGCCATTGGTGGATAAACCCAACGTGAGGTGTTATCTGATGTTGTCGCACAACCAGTTAGTACAAGCAGTAAACACATACTCGCGGTTTGAAACCATTTCACAAATAATTACTCCTGTTATGACCGCAATAAAAAAAGGGGAGCGATATGCTCCCCTTTATAACATGCTTTTTTACCAATGGGTTAGAAATCACTAAAAAGCGATAGTCCCATTAATAGGCTAAGAATTACTCAGCAGCAGGTGCTTCGCCTTCAACTGGCGTTTCAACTGCTTCTTTCATGCTCAGACGTACACGGCCTTGACGGTCAATTTCAAGAACCTTAACTGGTACTTCTTGACCTTCAGTTAGGTAGTCAGACACTTTCTCAACACGCTTGTCAGCGATTTGAGAGATGTGTACTAGACCATCTTTACCAGGAAGGATAGTAACGAATGCACCGAAGTCAGCTAGACGAGCAACTTTACCTTGGTAAATGCGGCCAACTTCAACTTCAGCAGTGATCTCTTCGATACGGCGGATAGCTTCTTGAGCAGCTGCGCCTTCAGTAGCAGCAATCTTGATTGTGCCATCGTCTTCGATTTCGATTGTAGTACCCGTTTCTTCACAAAGAGCACGGATAACTGCGCCGCCTTTACCGATAACATCTTTGATCTTATCAGAGCTGATTTTCATTGTGTGGATACGTGGAGCGAATTCAGAGATGTCTTCACGAGCACCAGAGATAGCTTCATCCATTACAGAAAGGATGTGCTTACGTGCACCTTGCGCTTGGTTAAGAGCAATTTGCATGATCTCTTTAGTGATACCTTCGATCTTGATGTCCATTTGAAGTGCAGTGATACCAGCGTTAGTACCTGCTACTTTAAAGTCCATGTCACCTAGGTGATCTTCGTCGCCAAGGATGTCAGAAAGAACAACGAAATCGTCGCCTTCTTTAACAAGACCCATTGCGATACCCGCAACAGAAGCTTTGATTGGAACACCAGCATCCATAAGTGCTAGAGATGTACCACATACAGAAGCCATTGAAGAAGAACCGTTAGATTCAGTGATTTCCGATACAACACGAACTGTGTATGGGAATTCGTCAACAGAAGGCATTACTGCTTGGATACCACGTTTAGCAAGCTTACCGTGACCAATTTCACGACGCTTAGGAGAACCAACGAAACCAGTCTCACCTACACAGTATGGAGGGAAGTTGTAGTGTAGAAGGAAGTTGTCTTTCTTCTCACCCATTAGGCTATCGATGATTTGTGCATCACGTTGTGTACCAAGCGTTGCAGTAACAAGTGCTTGAGTTTCACCACGAGTGAATAGAGAAGAACCGTGTGTACGTGGAAGAACACCAGTACGTACGTCTAGCGCACGAACCATGTCTTTTTCACGGCCATCGATACGTGGGTTGCCAGCAATGATACGGCTACGTACTACGTTTTTCTCTAGAGAACCAAGCATGCCGCGAATTTCGCGCTCATCTAGGTTTTCGTCTTGTGCAATTAGAGCTTCAACAGTGTCGTTCTTGATTGCGCCAACTTGCTCGTAACGAGCCATTTTCTCAGTGATCTGGTACGCGTCAGATAGACGAGTTTCAGCTTGCTCAGCAACTTTAGCTTTAAGCTCAGTGTTAACTACTGGTGCTTCCCAGTTCCAAGATGGAGTTGCAACTTCAGCTGCAAATTCGTTGATCGCTTTGATTACAACTTGTTGTTGGTCGTGACCGTAAACAACAGCTGAAAGCATTTCTTCTTCAGATAGGTTATCTGCTTCAGATTCAACCATAAGTACTGCGCCTTCTGTACCAGACACAACTAGGTCTAGTTTAGAGTTTTCAAGCTCAGTATTTGATGGGTTAAGAACAAGTTCGCCATCGATGTGACCAACACGTGCAGCACCGATAGGACCATTGAATGGAGCACCAGAGATAGCAAGCGCAGCAGACGTTGCGATCATAGTGATCATGTCTGGGTTTACGTCAGGGTTGATAGAAACAACCGTAGCGATAACTTGAACTTCGTTTTTAAACGCACTTGGGAAAAGTGGACGAATTGGACGGTCAATCAGACGAGCTGTTAGCGTTTCGCCTTCAGAAGGACGACCTTCACGCTTGAAGAAACCACCAGGGATTTTACCCGCAGCGTATGTACGCTCTTGGTAGTTAACTGTTAGAGGGAAGAAATCTTGGCCAGCAACAGCTTCTTTCTTAGCAACAACAGAAACGAATACTGATGTATCGTCCATAGTCGCCATTACAGCAGCAGTAGCTTGACGTGCCATTACGCCCGTTTCTAGAGTAACGGTGTGGTTACCGTACTGGAACGATTTTACAACTGGTTTTTCAAACATTGTATATCCTTAGCTCTAAAGTCATGACTTTAGATTAAGTGAAGATTGACTCAAGATATTACCAATCGCGACTAGTGAAAAGAGACTTGGGAATGATGCTTCTTTGTATGAGTTCATACGCCGAATTAAGACCAAATCCGCCTTTGAATAGTCGCGACCTATTGGCCGACATCTGTGACTGTAACGTCTTGAGAGGTTGATTGCCCAGCGTTGAAAACGCATAGGCGGGCGTAGTATAAACTATTTTTATTAGGAGAGATATTTCCTATCAGAAAAAGCCAGATGATATTCTGTGCATCCGGCCAAACATTTTCTTACAGGCACAAAAAAAGGAGCATAAATGCTCCTTTTCTTCAAACTGTCTTTGCAGACATCGCTATTAGCGACGTAGGCCTAGACGCTTGATTAGGTCTTGGTAACGAGTAAGGTTTTTGCCTTTCAAGTAATCAAGAAGCTTACGACGGCTAGAAACCATACGTAATAGACCACGACGGCTGTGGTGATCGTGTTTGTGCGCTTTGAAGTGACCTTGTAGGTGGTTGATAGAAGCAGTAAGTAGTGCTACTTGTACTTCTGGTGAACCTGTGTCGCCTTCAGATTGTGCGTATTCTGCAACGATTGCTGCTTTAGTTTCTGCATTCAGAGACATAAATCTCTCCTGATAAGAGTAAGTTTATATTTGTAGCAGCCAATCTCTGATTCAGCCGCTACGCGAGCCGAGGATTATAGGGAAGTTTATGAATTGGTGCAATAACAATCGAACACCTTAAAAACTAAAAAAGCGAGCCACTTAATTTAAGAGCCCGCTTTCTGAATTATTTGATCGCTTTAAACACGAACAGCTACTATCTGATTCGACTTAAGCGCTACGCTTGTGGCTCTTCATCTCTGAAAACAACCAAACGTTTCGGTGCAACTCGGCCATCTTCAGCAATTTGAGCAACCCCAACAAACAGCTTCTCTTCACCGCTTGTCATGCGAACGGTACCTTCAGCAGGAGCGCCTGCGACTTGAACGGGCATACCGTGCTGAACAAGATCAGTCAGTTCCGCATTCAAGTTAACTTCAGGTAAGTCTTCGACAGCGGTGTCCATTGGCATTAACAATGGATCAAGCAACTCTTTAGGCGCAATTTCTTGCGCTTGTGCTTGCTCTAGAATTTCGTTCAGCTGTTCCAAGGTAACCATGCGTTCATACGGGTACTTTGCAACACCAGTACGACGAAGCATTGTCACGTGAGCACCACAACCTAGCATTTCACCAAGATCGTCGGTAATTGTGCGGATGTAAGTACCTTTAGAACAATGTACTTCCATCTCAACTTCATCACCTTCAAATCGAAGTAGCTCAATAGAATACACAGTGATCTTGCGAGACTCACGAGGCACCTCGATACCTGCACGTGCATATTCATACAAAGGCTTACCTTGATACTTCAATGCAGAGAACATTGATGGAATCTGGTCGGTTTCACCTTTGAAGCTTGCAATGCAGCGTTCAAGTTGCTCTTGAGTCACGTTGATTTCACGCGTTTCAACCACTTCACCATCAGAATCTGAGGTGTTGGTACGCTCACCAAGCTTCGCGACAACAACGTAGCGCTTATCAGAATCAAGAAGAAACTGAGAGAACTTCGTTGCTTCACCAAGACAAATTGGCAGCATGCCAGTCGCAAGAGGATCCAGAGCACCGGTGTGCCCTGCCTTCTCTGCAAAGTAAATACGCTTTACTTTTTGCAGTGCATCATTAGATGAAATGCCTGTTGGCTTATCTAACAGAATTACCCCGTTTATAGGGCGACCTTTACGACGGCGAGCCATTACTCTTCATCCTTAGACTGAGTTTCGTCAGTGCGGCCAGATTCTTCTTGCTTACGCTTGTCATCGTTCAGTACTTCACTTACTAGGTTAGACATACGCATGCCTTCTACCAATGTGTTGTCGTAAGTAAAACGAACTTCAGGTGTTAGACGGTGACGAATACGCTTGCCAAGAGCCATACGAACTGGCACTTCATGCTCTTTAAGAGCAGCGAGACATGATTCAGGTGTTTGCTCACCGATACATAGGAAAGTCACGAACACTTTTGCGTATGCAAGGTCACGAGACACTTCTACATCTGAAATAGTTACCATACCAATGCGTGAGTCACGAACTTCACGTTGGAGGATAAGTGCGAGCTCTTTTTGAAGCTGCTGAGACACACGTTGTGTGCGGCTAAATTCTTTTGACATTTTCTTTTCTCACTTAGAAAGATGGGGGGCTTGGTAATTACCAGCCCCCCATGGTGTATTCAACAACCGATTACTTATTACATTTACAGGTAATGTTAGTAACCTTAGTCAATATGTCGAGTCGTACTGACTGATTAGTCTAGAGTACGTTTAACTTCAACAATTTCGAATACTTCGATCTGGTCACCAACGCGAACGTCGTTGTAGTTCTTAACGCCGATACCACACTCGTAACCATTTTTAACTTCTTGAACGTCATCTTTAAAGCGACGAAGTGACTCTAGTTCACCTTCGTAGATAACAACGTTTTCGCGAAGTACGCGGATTGGGCTGCTACGTTTAATCGTACCTTCAGTAACGATACAACCAGCGATTGCACCAAGTTTAGGCGACTTAAATACGTCACGAACTTGAGCAAGACCAATGATCTCTTGACGGAATTCAGGAGCAAGCATACCGCCCATCGCCTGTTTCACTTCGTCGATCAGTTGGTAAATGATTGAGTAGTAACGTAGATCTAGGTTTTCATTCTGAACAGTACCACGCGCAGTTGCGTCAGCACGAACGTTGAAACCAAGGATGATAGCGTTAGAAGCGGCTGCAAGAGTTGCATCAGTTTCCGTAATACCACCAACACCAGAACCTACGATGTTAACTTTAACTTCGTCAGTTGACAGTTTCAGTAGAGAGTCAGCAATTGCTTCTACAGAACCTTGAACGTCAGCTTTAAGTACAACGTTAAGTTCAGCAACTTCACCAGCCGTCATATTCGCGAACATGTTCTCTAGTTTCGCTTTTTGTTGGCGAGCTAGTTTAACATCACGGAATTTACCTTGACGGTAGTTCGCAACTTCACGCGCTTTACGCTCATCGCGTACAACCGTTGCTTCATCACCTGAAGCAGGAACGCCAGAAAGACCTAGAATTTCTACAGGGATAGATGGACCTGCAGTTTCGATGTCTTTACCGTTTTCATCACGCATTGCACGAACACGGCCGTACTCTTGACCACAAAGAACGATGTCGCCTTTGTTTAGAGTACCAGACTGTACTAGTACTGTTGCAACTGGACCGCGACCTTTATCAAGACGAGATTCAACAACAACACCAGATGCCATGCCTTCTTTAACCGCTGTAAGCTCAAGAACTTCAGACTGAAGAAGGATAGCTTCTAGAAGACCATCGATGTTTGTACCCTGTTTTGCAGAGATGTGAACGAAGATGTTCTCACCGCCCCATTCTTCAGGGATAACGTCGTATTGAGCTAGCTCATTCTTAACGTTGTCTGGGTTTGCACCCTCTTTGTCGATCTTGTTCACAGCAACAATCAGAGGAACACCTGCCGCTTTCGCGTGCTGGATAGCTTCGATTGTTTGTGGCATTACGCCATCATCAGCGGCAACAACAAGTACAACGATATCTGTCGCTTGAGCACCACGAGCACGCATAGCTGTAAACGCCGCGTGTCCAGGAGTATCAAGGAACGTGATCATGCCGTTGTCAGTATCTACGTGGTAAGCACCAATGTGCTGTGTGATACCGCCAGCTTCGCCAGACGCAACGTGTGCTTTACGAATGTAATCAAGTGTAGAAGTTTTACCGTGGTCAACGTGACCCATGATAGTAACAACAGGAGCACGACCTTCTGCGACAGCATCGCTATCACGGTCAGCTAGCACTGCTTCTTCTAGTTCGTTTTCTTTACGTAGGATAACCTTGTGACCCATTTCTTCAGCAACAAGTTGTGCTGTTTCTTGGTCGATCACTTGGTTGATAGTCGCCATAGCGCCCATCTTCATCATTACTTTGATAACTTCAGTTGCTTTAACTGACATTTTGCTAGCCAGTTCAGAAACAACGATAGTTTCGCCAATAGCAACATCAGATTTAGCAACAGTTGCTGACTTATCGAAGCCTTGCTGCATTGAAGTTGGTTTAGCAAGCTTACCTTTACCGCCACGACCACGTTGGTTACGACCACCACGATTGTTGCCAGGTTGAGCTGCTGGAGCAGGTTTCTTCTTGCGACGACGAGGAGCTTTCTCATCTTTTTTATCAGCCGCATCTTCTGCTTCACGAGCATAAGTAGAAGTAGTCACATGGTAATCCGCAGATTTCTCTTGCTCTTTCTTCTTCTTCTCTTCTTCAGACCAACGTTCTTGGTTTTCTTCTGCTAACTTACGAGCTTCTTCAACAAGCTTAGCTGCTTCAGCTTCGGCTTTACGAGTTGCTTCTTGCTCTTGACGAGTTTTAAGTTCATCCGCTTCTTTTTTCGCTTGTGCGTTAGCGTCTGCATTTTTTGAATTCATGTCTTTTTTAGCCTTTTCAGCTTGTGCGCGTTGAGCCTTCTCTTCAGAATCACGTTTTGCATCCGCTTCACGTGTTACTTTTTCTTCGGCTTCGCGCTGTGCTTTCTCTGCAGCATCACGTTTCGCTTGCTCTTCAGCATCGCGTTGTGCTTTCTCTTCCACTTCACGATTAGCTACTTCCTCAGCTTCACGTTTCGCTTCATCTTCAATAGTGCTGCGCTTCACGTAAGTACGCTTTTTACGTACCTCTACTTGAACATCCTTACTCTTACCGCCTCCAGCGGCAACACTTAGCGTGCTGCGGGTCTTGCGTTGAAGAGTTAAACGAGTCGGTTCTGTTTCGCCTGAAGTATCGCCATGCTCCTTTTTAAGGTGCGTTAGCAATGTTTGCTTCTCTGAATCAGTCACTTGATCCGACCCTGCTTTCTTCATTCCTGCATCAGCAAGTTGTTCAATTAAGCGGTCAACTGGCGTACCAATCTCTTCACTCAGTGCTTTAACTGTTAATTGTGTCATACCGCTTTCTCTCCTTGCTGAATTATTCTTCGTCGCCGAACCAACAGATGTTACGCGCAGCCATAATCAGCTCGCCTGCTCGCTCTGCAGTTAGGTCTTCGATGCCTTCTAGTTCATCAACGCCTTGGTCAGCTAGGTCTTCCAATGTCGCAACGCCTTTTGCTGCTAGCTTGTAAGCCATTTCACGCTCAAGACCTTCAAGTGCAAGTAAGTCTTCAGCAGGCTCAACACCGTCGAAAGTCTCTTCTTTCGCTAGCGCTAGAGTAGTCAGTGCGTCTTTCGCGCGGTTACGTAGTTCTTCAACGATACCTTCGTCTAGACCGTCTACTTCAAGAAGCTCGTTCACAGGAACGTATGCCACTTCTTCAAGTGTAGAGAAGCCTTCTTCAACAAGCATTTGAGCAAAGTCTTCTTCAATGTCTAGGTGCTTCATGAAGTTTTCAATAGAAGCAACTGCTTCTTCTTGGTGCTTCTTCTCTAGATCAGCAACAGTCATTACATTCAGTTCCCAACCCGTTAGTTGAGAAGCTAGACGTACGTTTTGACCGCTACGGCCAATCGCTTGTGCCAGGTTATCGGCTTCAACAGCGATGTCCATAGAGTGTGCATCTTCATCAACGATGATTGAAGCAACATCAGCAGGCGCCATTGCGTTAATAACGAACTGAGCTGGGTTATCGTCCCAAAGAACGATATCGATACGCTCACCGCCAAGATCATTAGAAACAGCTTGTACACGTGCACCACGCATACCAACACACGCACCAACAGGGTCAATACGTTTGTCGTTTGTTTTCACAGCGATTTTAGCACGAGAACCAGCGTCACGTGCAGCACCTTTAAGTTCAATTAGCTCTTCACCAATCTCAGGCACTTCAACGCGGAATAGTTCAGCTAGCATTTCTGGCTTCGAACGAGTAACGAAAAGCTGGAAACCGCGAGCTTCTGGTTTAACTGCGTAAAGAAGACCACGAACACGGTCACCTGGACGGAAGTTTTCACGAGGAAGTTGGTCGTCACGAAGGATTACCGCTTCAGCGTTGTTACCTAGGTCTAGAATAACTGTGTCACGGTTAACTTTCTTAACTGCGCCAGTTACGAGCTCGCCTTCGTTGTCAATAAACTGTTCAACGATTTGAGCACGTTCTGCTTCACGTACTTTCTGTACGATAACTTGCTTAGCCGTTTGAGTCGTAATACGGTCAAACGTTACTGATTCGATATCATCTTCAATGAAACCGCCAAGTTCGATCTCTGGATCATCGTACTTTGCAGCTTCAATAGAGATTTCTTTTGTTGGGAATTCTACTTCCTCAACAGCTTCCCAACGGCGGAAAGTTTCGAAATTACCCGTTTTACGGTCAATTTCTACACGAACTTCAATTTCTAATTCGCTTTTCTTTTTTGTTGCCGTTGCAAGCGCGATTTCAAGCGCTTCAAAAATACGCTCACGAGGAACTGCTTTCTCATTTGAAACAGCTTCTACTACCGCCAAAATTTCTTTGTTCATTAATCTAGCCTCTTAAGCTCTTCTCTCTAGGAGAACTAAAATTTAGGGATCAGGTTAGCTTTCGCAATATTGCTCAGGACGAATTCTTCTTCTTGTCCTTCAACCAATACTTTCACTGTCTCGCCTTCGATAGATTGGATATCACCTTTCCATTTACGACGGTTGCCGACAGCCATTTTCAAAACGATGCTTACCTCGTGACCAATAAATTGTTGGTAATGCTCTGCTTTGAACAGTGGTCTCTCTAAACCTGGTGAAGACACTTCAAGGTTATAAGCCACTGAAATTGGATCTTCAACGTCCATTACGGCACTTACTTGGTGACTAACCTCAGAGCAATCATCTACATTGATACCATTTGGTGAATCGATGTAAATACGTAGCGTTGAGTGCTCACCAGCACGAATAAATTCTAATCCAACTAACTCATAACCTGATGCTGCTACTGGAGCGTCAAGCATTTCAGTAAGTTGTCTCTCTAAACCAGTCATTTAACCACTCCAGAAACAAAAAAAGGGCTCAAAGCCCAATTTAAATTCCAAGCAAACATTATCATCTAAAGGCATTTACAAATGCTTAGATAACAAAAAACCCCGTATAAGCCGGGGTTTTTGTTGCTGGACCCTTATATGTTAAGTGTCATCACATTCGATATCACACTTAACTCACAGTGAGGTTCACACTGTGCAAACTTGCTACCAATACAAGCTATATAATAGCATTGAAATTGGTTGCGGGAGCCGGATTTGAACCGACGACCTTCGGGTTATGAGCCCGACGAGCTACCAAACTGCTCCATCCCGCGTCCGACTTGTGAGCATTATACGCCCAACAAGATGTTTTACAAGTTTGTAAATATGGTGCCGAGAGAGGGACTCGAACCCTCACACCCTAAGGCACTAGCACCTCATGCTAGCGTGTCTACCAATTTCACCATCTCGGCATCAAATCTTTGCAGATTATTGTGGAATTTCGTCGCCTTGCGTCGGAACTTCACTCACTGCATCTTCAGCTTGCTGAATTACCTGACCTTGAGTCGGGTCAATCCATTGTGACTCAGTTTTATGTGTAGACATATTACCAAGCACTAAGCTAAGGATAAAAAATGTAGTTGCAAAAACTGCAGTCATTCGGGTAAGGAAATTTCCTGAGCCACCAGCACCAAACACAGTGTTTGAAGCGCCAGCACCGAAAGAGGCTCCCATATCTGCGCCTTTACCTTGTTGAATCAACACTAGGCCAATTACACCAAGCGCTGCCAACAGGTAAATCACAAGTAGAACTGTAAACATTTTTCCACCTATGTTCCTAATTGTTGAGCCAGCGCCGTTCAAAAAACTATTTTTAAGAACAAGGCTAGCGACCTCCTAACTGAAGGCCGAGCAATACTAGCGAATGCGACGATGGCTGACAAGGGGAATTTGCTAAAAAATAAGCCTTTACCAAGCGAATGGTTAAAAAAAGGTCAAAAGCGACACAAAACTCATTTACGTCTCTTTTGACCGTTATATCTTTTGACCGTGATATAACTCAATCACTTCTAATCACAGGCGCTATCCGTCGCGCCCGTTAAATAAAAGGGTAAATTAGCAGTTTGCTTTTACTGCATCTGCAATCTTAAGCGCTGACGATTGAACAAGCTCAGCATCTTCGCCTTCAACCATGACACGCAGCAATGGCTCAGTGCCAGACTTACGTAATAGCACACGACCTTTCTCGCCAAGCTCAGCTTCTACTTCTACAACCGCCGCCTTCACCGCTTCTGCTTCGAGTGGATTTGAATCACCGCTGAAACGAACATTTTCTAGAACTTGAGGGTATAACGTCATACCTTGAGAAAGTTCATTCAGTGTCATTTCACTGTCGACAACTGAAGCCAACACTTGCAGAGCAGCAACGATGGCATCACCCGTGGTTACTTTATCCAATAGAATCACATGGCCAGAATTTTCTGCACCGATCTTCCAGCCTTTAGCAAGAAGTTGCTCCATGACGTAACGGTCACCAACAGCAGCACGTACAAATGGAATACCTAATTGCTTAAGGCCATTTTCCATACCAAGGTTCGTCATTAGCGTACCAACAACGCCGCCTTTCAACTCACCACGACGCAACGCATCACGAGCAATGATGTAAGCGATTTGGTCACCATCAACCTTATTACCTAGCTCATCAACCATGATGATGCGGTCACCGTCACCATCAAAGCCTAGGCCTAACGCTGCTTTTTCTTCAAGTACTTTAGCTTGCAGAGCACGCACATCTGTCGCACCCACTTCGTGGTTGATGTTAGTACCATTTGGCTCAACACCCATTGCAATCACTTCAGCGCCCAACTCTTTAAATACCGCTGGCGCAATGTGGTAAGTCGCACCATGTGCGCAATCCACCACAATTTTCATGCCCGCTAACGTCATTTTGTGTGGGAATGTACTTTTACAAAATTCAATATAACGGCCAGCTGCATCATTTAAACGTACAGCTTTACCCAATGCAGAAGATTCCACGCACTCGATATCTTTATCTAGTTCAGCTTCGATAGCCAACTCAATGTCATCCGACAATTTAGTGCCTTCAGAAGAGAAGAACTTAATGCCGTTGTCATAGAAAGGGTTATGCGATGCAGAGATAACGATACCAGCTTCAGCACGGAAAGTTTGTGTTAGGTAAGCAACGGCAGGCGTTGGCATTGGGCCAGTAAACGTAGCCTGAAGACCCGCAGCAGCAAGGCCAGCTTCTAACGCAGACTCAAGCATATAGCCAGAGATACGAGTATCTTTACCAATGATCACTTTCTTGGTGCCCTGCTTCGCAAGAACACGACCTGCAGCCCAGCCAAGCTTCAGAACAAAATCAGGTGTAATCGGGTATTGGCCAACTTTGCCACGTACACCATCTGTGCCGAAGTAACGTCTTTTATCAGACATATTGATTTTCCTTAATTATTATTAGTGATTGTTATTCATCACTTCGATTATCTTCATCGCTTCCAATGTATCTTCAACATCGTGAACGCGAATAATTTGTGCGCCTTTCATTGCTGCGATAGTCGCGCAAGTGACACTGGCTACCATGCAATCTGCTGGGGCCTTGTCCAGTAGCTTAAAGATCATCGATTTTCTCGACATCCCAGCTAAAACTGGCAACCCAAGCGTATGAAATTTTTCAAGGTGCGCTAATAGGTGGTAATTGTGTTCAATGGTTTTACCAAAACCAAAACCAGGGTCCAGAATCAGCTGTTCTTTTGAGATTCCTACAGCCTCACAAGCTTCCACTCTTTCTTGTAGGAATGCTTCAACATCCGTTAGAACATCGTCGTAAACTGGGCTAGCTTGCATAGTTCTTGGTTGGCCTTTCATGTGCATCAAGCAAACAGGAACATTAGCCTCAGCGGCCGCTTGTAGGGCACCTGGCTCTTGTAAAGCGCGTACATCATTGATCAAATCAGCACCAGCTTCAACAGCTTGGCGCATCACTTCCGCTTTGCTGGTGTCAATAGAAATCCAAACATCAAACTGGGCACGAATCGCTTTAATTGCAGGAATAACTCGAGCGATCTCTTCCTCTAAGGAAACGTCCGGAGCTCCAGGGCGAGTCGATTCACCACCAATATCAATAATGCTAACGCCGGCTTGAATCATTCGTTCAGCTTGCAGCAATGCATTGTCTAATGAGTTGAATTTCCCGCCATCGGAGAAAGAATCAGGCGTGACATTGAGGATACCCATTACATGTGGGCGGTCTAAAACGAGCGTTTTATTATTTGCTTTTAATATCATGAAAGGCAGGTCTTAAAGAGTAAAAAACACCTTGGGCTATAAACAGAAAAACCCTGAGCGTACTCAGGGTTTTAATTTATAGCTTAGCGATTAAGAATCTTTGTTTTGAGTATCATCTGATTCAGATTTAACTTCTTCAACTTTCGATTCTTCTGGGTCGGCTTTAGCTTGTTCTTCTGATTTAGCTTCAGCTTCAGGCTTGGCTTCTTCCTTTGCAGGTTCTGCTTTTGCTTGATCACCCCAACCAGCAGGCTCGCGAATCTCGTCTTTACGTTCCATCAAGTCATCAATCTGACCTGCATCAATCGTTTCAAACTTCATCAGCGCATCTTTCATCGAGTGCATGAGATCCATGTTCTCTTCAAGAATCTGCTTCGCACGAGCATAGTTACGGTCGATAAGAATACGAATTTCTTCATCGATTAACCTAGTTGTATCGTCAGAAACATGTTTCGCTTGGCTCATGCCACGACCTAGGAAAACTTCGCCCTCTTCTTCAGCATATAGAAGAGGACCTAGTTTTTCAGAGAAGCCCCACTGCGTTACCATCTTGCGAGCAATATCAGTTGCACGTTCGATATCGTTAGACGCACCAGTCGAAACCTTGTCTTTACCGTAGATTAGTTCTTCAGCAAGACGACCACCGTACAAGCTAGAGATCATTGACTCTAGGTGCTGGCGAGACATGCTTACGCGATCTTGCTCAGGTAGGTACATAGTCACACCAAGTGCACGACCACGTGGAATGATTGACACCTTGTACACTGGATCGTGTTCAGGTACCAAACGACCAACAATTGCGTGGCCTGCTTCGTGGTAAGCTGTTGACTCTTTCACTTCTTCAGACATCACCATTGAACGGCGCTCTGCACCCATCATGATCTTATCTTTCGCAAGTTCAAACTCAACCATCGATACATTGCGCTTGTTACCACGAGCTGCAAATAGCGCCGCCTCGTTCACAAGGTTCGCAAGATCTGCACCAGAGAAACCTGGAGTACCACGAGCAATCAGAGATGGTTCAACATCACCTGATAGTGGAACTTTACGCATGTGCACTTTAAGAATCTGTTCACGACCACGTACATCAGGTAGACCTACCACAACTTGACGGTCAAAACGACCAGGACGAAGTAATGCAGGGTCTAGCACGTCGGGACGGTTAGTCGCAGCGATAACAATAATACCTTCGTTACCTTCGAAACCATCCATCTCAACCAGCATTTGGTTAAGTGTTTGCTCACGTTCATCGTGACCACCACCAACACCAGCGCCACGTTGACGACCTACAGCATCGATTTCATCAATAAAGATGATACAAGGTGCTGCTTTCTTCGCTTGCTCGAACATGTCACGCACACGAGATGCACCAACACCAACAAACATTTCAACGAAATCAGAACCAGAGATAGTAAAGAACGGTACTTTCGCTTCACCAGCAATTGCTTTTGCAAGCAATGTCTTACCAGTACCAGGAGGACCGACCAACAGGATACCTGTCGGGATCTTACCACCCAGTTTTTGGAAGCGACTTGGGTCACGAAGGTAATCCACAAGCTCTTTCACGTCTTCTTTTGCTTCGTCACAACCAGCAACATCAGCAAACATCGTTTTGATTTGTTCTTCGCTCATCATTCGAGCTTTGCTCTTACCAAAAGACATCGCGCCTTTACCGCCGCCGCCGCCTTGCATTTGACGCATGAAGAAAATCCACACACCAATCAGTAAGATCATTGGGAACCATGAGATGAAGATAGTGCCAAGCAGGCTCTGCTCTTCAGGTGGTGTACCCTGAACTTTTACGTTTTGATTAATTAAGTCATCAAGTAGCTTTTGATCATAAACAGGCATGTAAGTTACATACTTAGAGCCACCACCACGACGTGTGAAAGTGATTTCGCTGTTATTGAACTGTGCGTCTTGAATCTGGCCTTGGCCAACTTCCTGTACAAACGTGGTGTAATCTACTGCTCTGCCGTTACTTTCCCCAGGGCCGAAGCTCTGGAATACCGACATCAACACTACCGCGATAACAAGCCACAGAATTAAATTTTTTGCCATGTCACTCAAGGTGTAAGCCTCTCGATAACTAATTGTAATTAAAGGTAGGGTACTACAGTTTGTAACCTGTAGCCATGTTGTTAACTCTCACTCTTGGAAGAGAATCGTTAACCTTTGTAACCAGTTGCTACGATAAACACTTCACGAGATCGAGCTCGAGAAGAGTCGGGTTTTCTAACTTTAACTGTTTTAAACATCTCACGGACGTCCTTAACATATTGGTCAAACCCTTCGCCTTGGAATACTTTTACAACAAAACTACCATTGGTAGCTAGAACTTGTCGACACATATCCAAAGCTAATTCAACTAAATACATAGCTCTCGGCTGATCCACAGAATTGTTGCCTGCTATATTAGGTGCCATATCAGACATCACGACATCAACCATGTTTGGTTGTATACGTTCCAACAAGGCATCTAGCACAGCTTCTTCGCGGAAATCGCCTTGTAAAAAGCTCACTCCAGCAATCGGATCCATAGGTAGCAAGTCACAAGCAATGATTTGACCGTTGTCTCCGATAATCTTAGCAGCATATTGAGACCAACCGCCAGGCGCTGCGCCCAAATCCACAATGGTCATCCCAGGAGTCAGCAATTTATCTTTCGTTTGAATCTCTTCCATTTTGAAATAAGCACGCGAACGATAGCCTCTTTTTCTTGCTTCATTTGCATACTTGTCGTCGAAGTGTTCCTTCAACCAACGGCCTGAACTGGCCGAGTGTTTCTGTTTGCTCATTGGATACCTAAATTGGAGGAAAGTACTAATTGCTGAATAAATTATAGTCTTCAGCTTTAGATGGCGTTAAAATAGGTTTTTTCAACCCTAATACTAAATAAAATTGGCCGCGTAATGAACCTAAGTACCAAACAAAAGCAGCATCTAAAGGGCCTAGCTCACAGTTTAAAACCTGTAGTGCTAATGGGCGCAAATGGACTTACTGAAGCTGTTCTAGCGGAAATCGAATTAGCTCTAGACCACCACGAACTGATCAAGATTAAAGTTGCATCAGAAGACCGTGAGACTAAGCAACTGATTATCGATGCAATTGTACGTGAATCTAAAGCTGAGAAAGTACAGACTATCGGTAAAGTTCTAGTACTGTTTCGTCAGTCAGAAGCACGCAAAATCGAGATTCCACGCAAATAAGCTAGTTTGACATCAAGCTAGCTCCACAATAAGAAAGCCACTGTGCTTACCTTTTAGTGTAGCGTGAGAAACGAAAAAGGTCGCATTAGCGACCTTTTTACTTATCAGAAACAAAGAAAATTCAATTAGATATATTCTACTTTGTCAATTTCGAAGTCCTTGTCACCACCAGGGGTAGAGATCAGTACTTCGTCGCCTTCCATCTTACCGATAAGACCACGTGCAATTGGTGATTTCACCGAAATGCGGCCTGTTTTGATTTCAGCTTCATCTTCAGAAACGATTTGGTAACGGAATTCTTCATCCGTATCAACGTCGATCAGAGTCACTGTCGTACCAAAGATAATCTTACCCGTATTATCCATCTGCGTTACATCGATGATCTGAGCTAACGATAGCTTGTATTCGATATCTCGAATTTGAGCTTCACAGATACCCTGCTCTTCACGAGCGGCGTGGTACTCTGCATTCTCTTTCAAGTCACCGAGTTCACGAGCTTCACCAATAGCTGCTGAAATAATAGGACGTAGCTTAAGTAGGCGATCTAATTCGTCACGTAGCTGCTGAGCGCCACGCACTGTCATTGGAACCTTTTCCATTTTTTACCTCTATGCCAAAGCTTTCTTTGGCCAACATAAATCCACCCAACATAGTTATTGGGTGATAGAAACAAAACGATTTGGCTTAGTGTAAACAAACTTTATGGCTAAATCACCTTTATTCCACTTTGCGTTATAAAAGCTTTATCTAGGTCTAAATTACAGACATCACAA
Organism: Vibrio sp. QJM3NY_26; assembly: GCF_057786005.1. NCBI lineage: Bacteria > Pseudomonadati > Pseudomonadota > Gammaproteobacteria > Vibrionales > Vibrionaceae > Vibrio > Vibrio sp. QJM3NY_26. Next base: position 2,818,754 of record NZ_CM173515.1, read on the forward strand.
AAATGAATAATAACCCACCCATCAATAAGTCAGCGTTCAAATACCTAAAAAAAACAAAAACAAACCAAATAAACACAGATCACACTTTTATAAAAAATCAACAAAAACAGCAACTTAAACAACATTAAACATAATAAAACAGTGTTCACAATTTTTATTGATATCATTTTACTAACTGACTATGGAACTTTAGGGGTAAAAAGTACCTCATGAATTGCTCTGGCAAGTTTCACGCTTTTGTTCTAAGCATGATTATGAAGCTTGATTAATACGAGCAATACACAAAAAGGATTCAAATCCTTAATAAATACCTTTATGGACAGTAATTAGGAATTAATAACATGAACAAGACTATGATCGCGCTTGCTGTATCTGCTGCAGCTCTTGCTACTGGCGCTAACGCGGCAGAACTATACAACCAAGACGGTAACTCTGTTGAAATGGGCGGCCGTGCTGAAGCTCGTCTATCTTTAAAAGATGGCAAAGCTGAAGACAAAACACGTATCCGTCTTAACTTCCTAGGTAAAGTTGAAATCCAAGACGGTCTATACGGTGTTGGTTTCTACGAAGGTGAATTCACAACTGCAGATAACGGTGGCGCTACAGATAGCGATAGCAGCGATATCACAAACCGTTACACGTACGCTGGTCTAGGCGGTACATTCGGTGAAGTAACTTACGGTAAGAACGAAGGTGCTCTAGGCGTAATCACTGACTTCACAGATATCATGGCATACCACGGTAACTCTGCAGCAGACAAACTAGCTGTAGCTGACCGTTCAGACAACATGCTTTCTTACAAAGGCCAATTCCAAGACCTAAACCTAAAAGCAAGCTACCGTTTTGCAGACCGTGAAGATTCAGCTCTTAACGGTTCTGGTTACACTGATAACGGCCAAGATGGTTACTCTCTATCAGGTATCTATGCTATCGGTGAGACTGGCGTTAAGCTGGGTGCTGGTTACGCAGATCAAGATAAGAACAATGAATACATGCTTTCTGGTTCTTACACTATGGGCGATTTGTACTTTGCCGGTGTATTCACTGATGGTGAAAAAGACTTTGATCGTCAATACGACTCTTCAAATGCTTCAAGCATCGGTAGTAAATTCACAGGCGTTCAAGACTACACTGGTTACGAATTAGCAGCGGCTTACACTTTAGGTCAAACTGTATTCTCAACTACATACAACAACGCTGAGACTGGTAACGACACATCTGCAGACAATATCGCAGTTGATGCTACTTACTACTTCAAACCTAACTTCCGTGGCTACGTTTCATACAACTTCAACCTACTAGATGCTAAAGATACTTTAGGTACAAGTACAGTTGGCGAAAAAGGTGCTGAAGACGAAGTTGCTTTAGGTATGCGTTACGACTTCTAATTCTGATTATCTAATTGTTTAATTAGTTAATTGAGAATCAAAACGCCCGCTATCTAGCGGGCGTTTTTTATATCTGTATACTGAAAACATCAGCCATCCAAGAAAATCTTCTATGCGCCTTCTACCCACCCTACTTGTATGTAGTTTTTCGATTAGCCTTTTCTCAATTAACGCTTTCGCATATGCCCCTCTTGATAAACTGCCCGATGGTAGTAGTACGACCTTAATACTGCAGTCATTGAGTGGCGATTCAAGTGAAATAAATACCGACACTGCTGGCTTTTACCCACCAGCCAGCACTTTAAAACTGGTCACAGCTTTGGCGGCTAAATTGGAACTGGGGGATGACTTTCACTACACAACCAACATAGTTCGTTCTAATAAAGATGTTGTGATCTCATTCAGCGGTGACCCAACACTACAGCGAGAGCACCTAAAAAGCCTGTTATCTCAATATGCTAAATCGCAATCTAAAACCATCAAAGGCAACTTATACCTCGATAACTCGGCTTATACAGGCTATCAACGAGCAGTTGGTTGGCCTTGGGACATTCTAGGCGTTTGTTACAGTGCGCCTTCTAGCGCGATGACCTTAGACAGCAACTGCGCGCAAGCCTCTATTTATACAAAAGATAACGGTACAACACGCGTATATATCCCAGCTCATTACCCAATAGACGTGACAACCACCGCAGCCACCGTAACTCGCTCAGGGCAGAAGGCGACACAATGCAACTTAGAGCTCATTACTACTCCAGACAACGCTTACAAGCTCTCTGGTTGCTTAGTTGAGCGTAAGAAACCACTACCGCTCAAGTTTGCGATTCAAAATCCAGAGCTTTATACCTATCAAGTCGTGGCCTCGCTTCTTAAAGAGCTGAAAATCCAAGTTAAAGGCGATGTGATTGTTGGTAAGAAAGCTAAAGCAGACAAAACTACGTTAGTCGCGAGCCACCATTCTGAAAAGCTTCCTGAACTGCTCGATACCATGTTGAAGAAATCAGACAACCTAATCGCAGACAACCTCACCAAAACACTGGGTGCAACGTTTTATGTCCAGCCTGGTAGTTTCAATAACGGCACCGAAGCGATAAAACAGATATTACTGACCAAGGCCAACATTGACCTAAACAAAGCACAGTTGGTTGATGGCTCAGGGTTATCGAGGAATAATCGCATGACCTCGCAAACCATGGCTCAGGTTCTGCGTTACATCTGGGATAACGACAAACAGCTCAACCTAATTGAGGCAATGCCAACATCAGGCACTGATGGCACGCTCAAATATCGTCAAAGCATGCGAAAGGCACCAATCCAAGGCAGTATTATTGCGAAAAGTGGCTCTTTGTACGGTAGCTACAACATGGCGGGGTTTGGTTTAGATAAGTCAGGCAATCCAAATTCAATCTTCGTACAGTTTGTGCGAGATTACTTCCCTGATAAGCAAAACCCAGACAAACCAGTCGAAGCACCTATCACCCTCTTTGAACGTGCTTTCTACACAGATGTAGTTAAATTCAGCCAAACATATAGCAAATCCAAATAACTGCTTACTTGTAAGAGGCTGTTAATTAAACAATAAAAAATGGCGCTGAAGATCTTAAATCTTCAGCGCCATTTTTGTTTCTAAGGTGTTTTTCTTCGGAAGTGCTTTTTGTTTCCAAAGTCTTTATTTATAGGCGTTAAGCGATACCCAAAAATGAATTCACTACCGTGAAGTAAATCCACATCCCTGAAATGTCGACTACTGAAGCCAAAACAGGGCTCACCAGTACCGCCGGATCTAACTTGAATAACCGAGCAACAATCGGCAATCCAGCGCCAAGCACGGTTGATATTGTCACTTGAATAAACAGAGCGACAGCAATCGCGTAAGCAATCATATTAATGTCATAACCACCCGTTGATTGGTTGTCACTGAACAGTAAGATGCGACCTATCATCACCAAGGCAATCGCAAGTGCCAAGCAGATAGCAACTCTAAATTCTTTCCATAAAACGTTCGCCCATTGGCGCTTCTTCAACTCGCCTGTGGCTAAGGCCCTGATGACCAAAGTCGCGGCTTGTGTTCCGGTGTTACCACCAGCAGCAGCAATTACAGGCATGTAAATTGCCAAAAGTACCAACTGACTGAGAATGTCTTCATACTGAGCAATAATAAGCCCTGAGACGATTCCCAATAGTGCTAACGCAATAATCCAACCGATACGCTGCCTAACATGGCTAAGCACTCCAGTTGAAAGGTAACCTTGTTGAGGCTCAACCTCTGAGTAGATCAGCCCTAGTTGGTGAGCTAGATGTCGTGAGCGCTTCTCAAAGCCCTGCTCTTCTAGCTCACTAAGTAAAGTCTGAATAATACTGAGAGAGCATTGCCCAAGTACTAACACCGCATCTTCAAGTGGCATTCGGTTTAAAAGGTTAATTTGTTGCTCACGCCCATACTGTTGAAATGCATTCGATACAGCTTGGATGTCTTGCTCTGTGTACAAAGCTTCGATAGATAAAAAAGTGTTGTTCATTACCGTCATGGCGAATCTCCCGATTGGCAAAGGTAACGACCATCAAAACAAATAGCATAAGTTTATAGATTTATAGATTTATAGATTTATAGATTTATAGATTTATAGATTTATGCGCACCAAGAGCTGAAAGCTACTGGTGTGTCTACTTGTTAGAATCTAGTGTGTGGAAAAGAATGAGGGGGAAAAACAAAGATACCCTACCCGAACGGCAGGACAATAGATCAATACCGAGACGGGTTATTCTTCTCCATTCAAACTAGGAGGATGGTCGGTATTGTTCATAAAAATCTCCAGAATTACTGTCAATATGACAGCGCGCATAGTGTAGCAATAGCCGTTCAAAAACTTCGTCAACTTTCTGTCAATAAATAGGGGGCAATAAAAAAGGCATCCGTAGATGCCTTTCGGTATAACTATCACAATTTAATATATAGATTGATATTATTTGATAGTAATACGAGCAAACTTACGCTTACCTACTTGGTAAACTGCAGTACCAGCTTCAGGTACGAACTTGCTGTCTTCAATCTTCTCGCCTTCAAGCTTAGCAGCGCCTTGCTTGATCATACGCATCGCATCAGAAGTAGAGTTTACAAGACCCGCTTCTTTTAGAACGTTAGCAATCGGTAGGCCGGCTTCGAATTCAAATTCAGGCATCTCATCAGGAACTTGGTTTTTAGCAAAACGGTTAACGAACTCTTGCTCAGCCGCTTCAGCATCCGCTTCACTGTGGAAACGAGCAATGATCTCTTTCGCTAGAAGTACTTTAACGTCACGAGGGTTTTTGCCCGCCTCAACGCCAGCTTTCAGTTCCGCAACTTCTTCAAGTGGACGGAAAGACAGTAGCTCGTAGTAGCTCCACATTAGATCGTCAGAGATAGACATGATCTTACCAAACATCTCGCTTGGTGCTTCGCTAATACCGATGTAGTTGTGCGCAGACTTAGACATCTTCTTAACGCCGTCTAGACCTACAAGTAATGGCATCATCAGTACCGCTTGTGGTTTTTGACCTGCTGCTTTTTGCAGTTCACGACCCATTAGAAGGTTAAACTTCTGGTCAGTACCACCAAGCTCAACATCACTCTCTAGTGCAACAGAGTCGTGACCTTGTAGAAGTGGGTACATGAATTCATGGATTGCGATCGGTTGACCACCAGCGTAACGCTTTTTAAAATCATCACGCTCAAGCATACGAGCAACAGTTTGGTTAGAAGCAAGACGAATCATGCCTTCAGCGCCAAGCTCAGATAGCCACTCAGAGTTGAAACGAATTTGTGTTTTCGCAGGGTCTAGAATCTTGAATACTTGCTCTTTGTAAGTTTCAGCATTCTTCAATACGTCTTCACGGCTTAGCGGTGGACGCGTTGAGTTCTTACCTGATGGATCACCAACCATTGCAGTGAAATCACCAATAAGGAATGTCACTTCATGACCAAGCTCTTGGAAAGCACGAAGCTTGTTAAAGATAACCGTATGGCCTAGGTGGATATCTGGAGCAGTTGGATCGGCACCCAGCTTAATGCGTAAAGGACGACCTTCTTTTAATTTAGCAATCAGTTCGTCTTCTGGAATCAGTTCTTCTACGCCACGTTTGATCTCGGCTAGTGCAGCTTCAATACTCGCCATTCTTGTTCACTCCCACAGATTTGGCAAAAATATAATAATTAGACATCTTACTTGAATAGCGATGTATTTTGAAACCAGTTACACTATTCCGTCGTCGATTTTCATAATATTTACAGAACGAACCGGAACATGTTGTCTATTTTTGCACGCCTTCCTATTTTGCACCGGGCTTTTATCGCATTTTTTAGTGCCGTAATTTTCGTCGCGATCTTCTTACTCCCCGATGTCAGCAGTTTACGTGACGATACGGGCGCTTTAGTGGTGGGGAAACATTACCCACTGACTATCAATGCATCCGCGCTTGTTAGCTCAAGTGACGCACCGCCGACGGCAGTGCTTAATTGGGAGAAATACACCGTTCGTTCTGGCGAAAGCACCTCTGTCTTATTTGAACGTATTGGCCTCTCATACCGCTTGCTGATCACGCTACTCAATACCAATAATGATATTAAGAAGCAGCTGTCTAACCTAAGACCTGGCGATGTATTGCAGTTTGGTTTTGATGAAAACAACGACCTTATTCAGTTAAAACGACAACTTAGTGCGTTTGAAAGCTTCAAGATCACTAAGTCTGGCGATTCTTTCTCATCAAGTTTCGACAAAAAAGAAGTGGCCTACCAGTACAACTATGCCGAAGCCAACATCACTTCTAACTTCTGGAATGCAGGGGTCAATGCAGGCCTAACTGCAAACCAAATTATGGAACTGGCGGGTATATTCGGTTGGGATATCGACTTTGCGTTAGATATTCGCAACAACGACAGCTTCAAAATCTTGTACCAAGAGAAAGTGGTTGAAGGCGAAGTTGTTGGTCGCGGTAAGATCATGGCGGCCGTATTCAAAAACCAAGGTGATTCATTTACCGCGGTATTAGATGATAAGAGTGGCAACTATTTCGATGAGAATGGTCGCGCAATGAAGAAAGCCTTCCTGCGCTCACCGATTGATTTCCGTCGTGTGACATCCAACTTTAACCCTAATAGAAAACACCCAGTAACCGGCAAGGTTCGAGCGCACCGAGGCACCGACTATGCAGCTCCTGTTGGCACGCCGATATGGGCAGCCGGTGACGGTATTGTCCAGAAGTCGGGTTACAACCAATTCAATGGTAACTACGTGTTCATTCGACACAGCAACACCTACATCACCAAATACCTGCACATGAAGAGACGTATGGTGAAAACAGGCCAACGTGTAAAACAAGGCCAAACCATTGGTACTTTGGGTGGCACCGGTCGTGTTACTGGTCCGCACTTACACTATGAATTCTTAGTCAATGGCGTACATAAGAATGCGCGTACCGTGAAATTACCGCAATCTAAGTCGTTAACAGGTAAAGCAAAAGCAACATTTATTGCGAACTCAGAAATTCGATTGAGTAACCTTGAGCGATACGGCCAGTTACTAGCAACTAATTAGGCTACTAGTGACTAATTAGATTAATAGCCATATAAACCAACGAAAAGAGCGCCCATCAAGGCGCTCTTTTTATTTCCATCGAACCAGGAATTATCTTTCACTATCGTTGCTTGGGAACACATCGGGCTTCTTATTTCGACCTAGCATTAATAGACAAGGAGTAAGCACCAAGGTCAATACTGTCGCAAAAGCTAAGCCTCCCGCAATTGCCGTAGCGAGTTGCGACCACCATTGCGTGCTCGGTGCGCCAAACTCAATCTTTTGATTAATCAAATCGATGTTCATTTCTAACACCATCGGCATCAAGCCTAAAATGGTGGTAACCGTAGTAAGCATTACTGGTCTTAAACGCTGAACTCCCGTCCTGAGAATCGCATCTCGCTTGTCCAAGCCGCGTTTTATCAGTTGGTTATAGGTATCAATCAGCACAATATTGTTGTTTACCACAATTCCTGCCAGCGCTATCACTCCAATACCGGACATCACAATACCAAACGGACGCTGGAAGATAAGCAAACCAACAAACACACCAACCGTTGAGAACAGCACCGCACTAAGAATCAAAAACGCTTGATAGAAGCTATTGAACTGAGTAATCAAAATCAAAGCCATCACCGCCAATGCAACTAAGAAAGCACTTTGTAAGAAGGCTGAAGAGTTTTCTTGTTCTTCATTCTGACCACGGATACGAAACTCAACGCTACTTGGCAGCCCTAACTCACTCAGCGACTGTTCGATCTTTGGCAGCTCAAGGGCAAGGTTATAGCCCTCTTCCATATCCGCCATGATGTTCACGACTCGCTTACCATCGAGGCGCTTTATCGTGTCCTGCTTATGGTCTGGCACAATCTGAGCAAAGTTAGTGATCGGCACCAAGCCTGCTGGTGTTTTAACTCTTAGTTGGTCAAAGCGCCCAATATCTCTTTTATCGCTTGGATAGCGCACCAAGATATCGACCTCTTCTGAAGAATCATCTGGGAGGTAATCGCCAATCTTTAGCCCGTTAGTGACGAATTGAACCGTATTACCCACCAAGGTCGCATCAGCCGAAAAACGCGCAGCATCATCTCTGCGAATATCCACTTTCCAATCGATGCCATCTTTACTCGCGGTATCACTTATATTGGTCAGCGCCTGATTGCCATCCGCCCAGTTTCTTACAATTTTTGCAGCCTGATTAAGCTGCTCTGGTGTTCTTGCCGACAGCTCAATCACTAAGTCATTCTCAACGGGAGGCCCTGCATCTGGAAACTTATATTCAATCTCGACCCCTGCGTATTGATCGGTGTGCACCTTTAATTCTTCAATGATCGCCTTAACACTGCGACGGTATTGCCAATCCACAGGGGTGATCGATATCAAACCAATCTGATCATCACCACCAGTACGCGTATAAACGGTATCGAACTCATCATGATTGAGCATCATCTGTTCAATATCACGCATGATGACATCTTTCTCTTGGATTGATAGATCACCATGAGAGCGAACTTTGACGTTAAAGAATGGCGGATCAACTTCTGGGAAGAACTCTGCACCTAGCCCCGCTTTTGAATACGTAAAACCAACCGCAACCGCAAGTAATATCGCACTGAAAAGAATCTTAAAGGGGTGCTTAATCGCAATCGACAACGTGTGGTAGTACGCTTTGGTTAAGCCTGTCGCTTGTGAAAAGTCGCCATTATGCAGTGCCACCATTCGAGCTTGGCTTTTGGGCGATACATATTGAGGTTTACCAATCAAACCACCGAGTACAGGCACAAACAACAACGCCATAATCAATGAAGCGGTTAAGGTTGCAATCAACGTTAATGGCAAGAACTTCATGAATTCGCCCGTCACATCCGGCCAAAACAGTAACGGAGCAAATGCCGCCAACGTTGTCGCAGTAGACGCTGTTATCGGCCATGCCATACGCTTAGCGGCATCCCGGTAAGCGGCTTTACGTCCTTCACCTTCTTGCATTCGCCTGTCGGCAAACTCGGTAACCACAATTGCGCCATCGACCAACATACCAACCGCCATGATCAACGAGAACAGCACCACGATGTTGACGGTTAGACCAAACACAGACAACACCAACAACCCCGTGAGGAATGATCCAGGAATTGAAATTCCGACCAATAGCGCGGTTCGAACACCAAGAATGGCGATGATCACGATCACCACTAAAATGATGGCGGATAAGATATTGTTTTGCAGATCGTTGAGCATGATCTTCACATCTTTAGATTCATCCCAAGTGTATTTGACCAAAAGGTTATTTGGCCAGCCCTCTTGCTGCTGAGCACCAGCGATTACCGCTTTGACTAGCTCAACGGTTTCAATGATGTTTTCACCTGCACGTTTCTTGATATCCAAGACAACCGCGGATTTACCATCTAAACGGGCAAAGCTTTCAGGATCTCGAAACGCTCGGCGAACCGTAGCCACATCGCCAAAAGTGACCACCTGTTTACCATCCACTTTAATTGGTAGCTCAAGCACATCTTTTAGAGAGTTAAACACCGAAGGGACTTTGACAGAAAAACGCCCGTAGCCTGTATCAACAAAGCCTGCGGCCACCACTCGGTTATTCAAAGCAATCAGATTATAGATATCCGCTTGATCTAGGCTGTAACTCTCCATCAATAATGGATCAACGATGATTTCCACGATGTCATCGCGATCGCCTGCAATGTCGACTTCAAGGATCTGACGATAACTTTCGAGTTTATCTCCGAGATCCCGGGCAATTTGGACAATGGTGCGTTCGGGGACGGTGCCAAACAGAACCACTGACAACACAGGTTGCTCAGAAGCGAGTGTCACCTCATTCACGGTCGGCTCGTCACTGTCTTCTGGTAGCTTTGGTTTGGCAAGGTCAACCGCATCACGCACATCCGCCATAGCTTTAGTCAGATCGACACCAACGTTAAATTCCAACACAACAGAGGCATGGCCTTCTGCTGCCGTTGCCGTCATCTCTTTTACGCCTTCAATAGACCTAAGCTCTTGTTCTATTGGTCGAACTAATAAACGTTCGGCATCAGTAGGAGAGATACCTTGATGCCCTACAGAAACATAGATAATAGGAATCGTGATGTCAGGGCTCGATTCCTTAGGGATCGTAATATAAGTCGCAGCACCCGCGACAAGGATTAACGCTAAAAGGGAGAGCATTGTTCGAGCACGAGACAAGGCTGCATCAATAATTGAATACATCGGCTATCTCCTACTCAGCAATTACATTAGAGAGTTCAGCGCCTTGCTCAACAGCAATCACCGAATCACCATCACGTACAAACCCTTGCCCTACCGTGATGATATCGACACGTTGTCCAAGTCCTGTGAGCCAAACTCCATCTTGCTCTGCCTTTACTAGCTGAATGCCTACAAATTTCACGGTTGGTGAGTCATCGACTGAAACCAAAGTTTTGACCCCAAGGTTACCTGCCTCATCCAGTGCCAGCATGGCAGGTGTAATCTTGATTGCATCTCTTGTTTCTAGGTTGAGTGTTACTTCTGCACTGACACCTGCAGGTAATAGGCCTTTGGAGTTATCGATTTCAATCTCTATTGGGAAGGTATTGGTAGCAGCAGAAGAGATTCGAGAAACATAGCGTAAGCGGCCTTCCGCTTCTTCTCGCCCTAACAAGCGAACCAAAGCAGATTGATTGACTAACAAGTGTTGGATATGACGCTCACTGACATCGGCCTCAATAACCAAAGGATCGAGGTCAATCACGCCTGCGACCGGATCGCCAACCCCAACAAAGTCACCAAGCTCCACCATCAAATCTTGAACCACACCCGAAAAAGGCGAAGTAATCACAGTATTCTTTAAAGCCAGTTCCGCATTGCGCTTCATGGCCTTTGCTTCCGTTAATGAAGCCTCAGCGGTGGTATAAGCTATCTCACCTTGCAGCCCTCTCTTCTTCAAAGATTGCGCCGCTTTGAATTCTTTCTGCTTCAAGCGATATAACGCAGATGCTCGCTCTAGTTGAATCTCTAAATCACCTTTATCTATCTGGGCAATGGCTTGTCCAAATTTAACCGCATCGCCCTTTACAACGTTCAATCTAACAACCTTGCCCGCAACTTCTGCTCCCAAACGAGCATGCCTATCGGGCGCCGTTCGACCATAGAGATCAATCGTTTTAAAGGTCGGTGATGAAGTAAATGTTTGAAAGGAGACCTTAGCCAACGGAATTTTTGTCGCTTTTTTTTCAGGTGACTCTTCCGCTTGCCCCACTCCTAAACCAAGCCAAATCGACAACAGCACAACTAGAATCAGAGAAACCAACCACGGCTGCTTCAGTTTCTGAAAAAGTGGAGAGTTAGAAAATAGAGTGGGCATAGCAAATCCTTTTGTCCGATGTTATTAAGGCGCGCTAATTAGCTTAACACTGTCATATGCAACATCCTGATGCACTGCGGTAACCTTAACAGACCCACACCCAACGAAATTGGACTCTATCGACAGTTTAAAAAATATGGCGTTTACTATAAGTCAGGCAGATGAAATTAAGATTACACATTCCCAACTTAAATACCTCTTAGTGTGTATGGCTAGAACAGGTCGAATTACTGTCTGTTTTATATGATGTATTTCTTAAAAACAAAAACGCCGAGCATGAGCTCAGCGTTTAAAATATTTCTAATGTAGCTCTCAGTTCAAGCTACCTTTCAGTTCACGTTAGACGCTAAATGATGCACCACAGCCACATGTTGTTGTCGCGTTCGGGTTGTTCACAAAGAAACGTGCGCCTTCTAGACCTTCAGTGTAATCAACCATGCCGCCCATTAAGTACTGTAGGCTCATTGGGTCAACAACCAGCGTAACACCGCTGTTTACAATAGTAGTGTCGCCATCATTTACTTTTTCATCAAATGTGAAGCCGTATTGGAAACCACTACAACCGCCACCTGTAATGTATACACGCAGTTTTAGTTCTGGGTTTTCTTCTTCAGCAATTAGCGTTTGTACGCGTGTAGCTGCTGCATCAGAAAAAGACAATGGGATATTTACTTCGCTCACGACAACCTCTCTTACCTGTGTCAAAAACAACATGATACAAATCTAATTCGAGACCATAGTTGTTGAGTATTTTCTTATATTCTGATGATTATCTAATACCTGACTGAAACGTTCAAGTATTCACCACAGGATCGTTCCTTTTACTGTCGTAAACTCGCCCATATCTGACAATTAAAACGTGTAACCACACAAAACAACCAGATTCGGGGGATTATATCGGCGAAAGCATTCCTAGTTGGATTCTGGATAGGTACAATGCGTGCCAATTGGTCCGACAGTCAAAAGAGGATATATCAATGACCAAATCAGCAGAACTGTATCAAAAGGCACAGCAAACTATTCCAGGTGGCGTTAACTCTCCAGTGCGCGCTTTTAACGGTGTAGGTGGTTCTCCAATCTTCGTTGATAGAGCTGACGGCCCACTTCTTTTTGATGCTGATGGGAAAGCATATATCGATTACGTTGGTTCTTGGGGCCCAATGATCCTTGGTCACAACCACGCAGTTATCCGTGAAGCTGTCATTGATGCAGCGCAACGCGGCCTTAGCTTCGGTGCTCCAACCGAAACTGAAATCAAAATGGCTGAACTTGTCTCTGAGATGGTTCCATCAATGGAACAGCTACGTATGGTGAGCTCAGGTACAGAAGCAACAATGAGTGCGATTCGTCTTGCTCGTGGCTTTACTGGTCGTGACAAAATTCTTAAGTTTGAAGGCTGTTACCACGGTCACGCAGACAGCCTACTGGTAAAAGCAGGTTCTGGTGCACTGACTTTAGGTCAACCAAGCTCTCCTGGCGTACCAGCTGATTTTGCGAAACTAACGCTAACAGCAACCTTCAACAATCTAGATTCAGTACGTGAAATCTTCGCAGCAAACAAAGGCGAGATCGCTTGTATCATCGTTGAGCCTGTAGCGGGTAACATGAACTGCATCCCTCCAGTCGAAGGCTTTCACGAAGGTCTACGTGAAATCTGTGACCAAGAAGGTGCGTTGCTAATCTTTGATGAAGTAATGACAGGTTTCCGCGTTGCTGAAGGTTGTGCTCAGGCTTACTACAACATCAAGCCAGACCTAACGTGTCTTGGTAAAGTGATCGGCGGCGGCATGCCAGTGGGTGCTTTCGGTGGTCGTAAAGACGTGATGCAATACATCGCACCAACAGGCCCTGTTTACCAAGCGGGTACGCTTTCAGGTAACCCTGTTGCTATGGCAGCTGGCTACGCTTGTTTGAACCTTCTAAGAGAAGAAGGCAACGAAAAGCGTCTAGCTTCAAAAACTAAGCAGTTGGCAAAAGGCTTCAAGCAACTTGCTGACAAGCACGGCATCCCGATGCTAGTTCATCAAGTTGGCGGTATGTTTGGTTTCTTCTTCACTGACCAAGAAACTGTGACGTGCTACGAAGATGTAACTAAGTGTGATGTAGAACGCTTCAAGCGCTTCTTCCACCTAATGCTAGATCACGGTGTTTACCTTGCACCTTCAGCATTCGAAGCAAGCTTTACTTCTCTTGCTCATGGTTCAAAAGAACTGGATGCAACACTAGAAGCTGCTGACCGCTCTCTTGCGATCATTGCTGCTGAAAGCAAATAGTCGAAAGCACTTTATAAGTCGCTAACCGATTGAATTTAGGGCTGCATTGGATGCAGCCCTTTTTTTATACATCGCATTCATTAGCCACAAATATGACAGCTTATTTGGCCGTCGATTAAGGCTAAAGCTGAACCAAAAGCGACTAACGTTCCCAGAAAAGAAAAACCAACAACATCAAGGTGCCAAGGAACATTCTGAACCAAGGGATCTCTTTTTTTGTTTGCTGTTCTTCATCTTGGCATTTCTTATCTTTATTACAGCATCCCATTATCAAAACTCCTCATTGCTAACTCTCTGTTTTGCAGCCATTATAAACTCAGAACGCAAATATAGAGACCATTAACGTGTCAGAAAAACTCAAAATCAATACCAGCCACTGGGTGATCATCATCGCCCTACTTGCGGCGGCTTATGCTTGTTACTTGCTTATAGAGCCGTACGTCAACTCAATCGTGATGGCCTTTATCATTTCACTATTGATGTTCCCAATCCATGAGTGGCTTGAAAAAAAGCTCCCGAATAAAGAAAATATCGTCTCTCTGCTGTCTTGTGTGATTCTGACTTTCATTATTGTTATCCCTTTATTGGCAGTATTCGCAGCAATTGTTCAGCAAGGTTCTCTGTTCTCTCAGAACACCTACCAATGGGTGACCCACGGCGGTATTCAGACTCTTTTTGCACACCCATTAGTGGTCAAAGCGCTGTCATTTGTGAATAACTACTTGCCTTTCGACAACATTGAGCCTCAAGCCATCGCACAGAAAGTCGGTGAATTTGCGACCAGCTTTGGCTCAAAACTGGTTGGTATCAGTGCAAAAATCCTTGGTGATGCGACCAATTTCTTGATGGATTTCTTCTTGATGCTGTTTGTTCTGTTCTTCTTATTAAGAGATCACGACAAAATCATCAGTGTGGTTCGCCATATTCTGCCACTATCTCGTAGTCAAGAAGACAAGCTTCTAACAGAGATTGAGCAAGTATCGAAATCAGCTGTAATGGGTTCATTCTTAACCGCAATAGCACAAGGTTTTGCGGGCGGTTTAGGTATGTGGATTGCCGGTTTCCCAGGCCTATTCTGGGGCACCATGATGGGCTTTGCCTCTTTCATCCCAGTTGTGGGGACCGCTCTAATCTGGATCCCTGCGGCGACCTACTTGTTCCTAACAGGCGATACAACGTGGGCTATTTTCCTAACTGTTTACTGTGTAGCGATTGTTGGTTCGATTGATAACCTGCTTCGTCCGCTGCTGATGCAAGGCAGTGCAGGCATGAATACCTTGATGATCTTCTTCTCACTGTTAGGTGGTATTCAATTGTTTGGCCTAATTGGTCTTATTTACGGCCCACTGATCTTTGCTATTACGATCGTCCTTTTCAATATTTACGATGAAGAGTTTAAAGACTTTTTGAACCAGCAAGACAAGAGTTAACCTAATCAACGTCAACTTGGTTGGCGAACGAGTATTAAACACTTCAAGCTTTGGGCGGATTATGCGAAAATCCGCCCTCATTTTTTGCTAACGATTCAATAGAGTGTCCTATGTCAGCTTATATTGCCCCAAGCCAGATTGCTCAACGCCAACTCGCCTACTTTGAAGGCAAACATGTTTTAGTTGCAGGTGAGGCAGAAGACTTATTCCCTGTTGAATTAGCGAAACATTGTGAATCAGTCACCGTATTTACCTCTAATTACAGCTACTACCGTCAATTAGAAGGCTGCAACACCATCCAACGTTTTTATGGTGCGGAGTTTACCGAAGAAACCAAAGCCGACTTAGTAATGTTGTACTGGCCAAAGGCTAAAGCGGAAGCGGAATTTCTGTTGGCGATGTTATTTGCCAAGCTAGGTAAAGATACCGAGATTGTCGTAGTTGGCGAGAATCGTTCTGGTGTTAAAAGTATCGAGAAGATGTTCGCTCCTTACGGTAAAGTCGTGAAATACGATTCGGCACGTCGTTGCTCTTTCTACTGGGGTCAATGCTTCGAGCAACCACAAGCCTTCAATCTGCAAGACTGGTTTAAAACCTATACGGTTAACATTGATGAGCAGTCACTGACGGTAAAAAGCCTTCCAGGTGTGTTTAGTCACGGCCAATTTGATGTAGGTAGCCAACTGCTACTTGATACTCTGCCAAAGCTGAAAGGTAAGGTACTGGATTTCGGTTGTGGTGCAGGTGTATTAGGCGCGGTAATGGCATCTCGCAACCCTGATATCGAGCTGGAAATGTGTGATATTAGCGCTTTCGCAGTAGCGTCGAGTCAAGCCACCTTGCAAGCGAATGGTTTGACAGGTCATGTGTTTGCTTCTGATGTCTATTCTGATACGTCAAAAGACTACCAATTCATCATCAGTAATCCACCATTCCATTCTGGTTTGGATACAAGCTACAGCGCGACTGAGACCTTACTTGCTCAGGCTCCTAAGCATTTGAAGCGTTCTGGCGAGATGATTATTGTTGCGAACAGTTTCTTAAAATACGTTCCAATTATTGAACAAGCGTTTGGAAAATGCGCGACTCTAAATAAGACCACTAAATTCGCGATCTACCACGCAAACAAATAGCCTATCTAGCACAGCGCAGGGTCATTATCTGCGCTGTCTGTTCATATTTTTGTCAAAACTCTATAAAAATGAGCTTTTGCACACGCTTTAAATACCACTTACTTGTCAAAGTAAAAAAACTCGTTAATTTCGTTAAATTGGAACCCGTTAATTCTATTCTCTGTACCTGTTTTCACCCCTTTTAGCAGTACATCAAAGGAAAGTAGTACCCAATTTATGTTTAGATTCTATCGTAAGCAGAAGTTTAAGCGCCTTCAAAATACCCTAATGCTGGCATTTCTTGTCCTCAGTATTACCCCAGTGACACTTATCGCGATATTTTTCCTCCAGTCGCACAGTCAGGATCTTCAGGAACAAAGTACTTCGCACCTTGTTTCAGTCCGTGATACTAAGCAACAGCAAATTGTCGATTACCTACAAGCTCAAGAGTCCCAAGTGATGGGCTTTGTTCGCTCAGAACTTGCCAATGCCAGTGGCGGGCGATTCTATGGTTTAATCAATGCGTTCCAACGCTTAGGGTTAGATATTGACGAAGCGCGCAGTAATGCGCAGCAGCGTTACATTCAAGGCTCTGGCGATCAAATCAAGACATCGATTCTTCCAGAATCTAGTAGCTTTATTGGCAGCGAACGTTATCGACTGCTTCACAAGCGCTACCATAACTCATATCAGGAATTGCTTAAGCGTTCAGACTTTGATGACATTCTATTAGTCGACATTAACGGTAACGTCGCTTACTCAATCTTTAAGCGTGATGATTACGGCACTAACTTGCTAACAGGTAAGTACAAAGATTCAAACCTAGGCGTTACCTTTCAACGCTTAGCAAAAGACGTAAAAGACAAACGTAAATCCAACGAGGACTATACGCCGGTTATCGTTTCTGACTTTAAAGATGAGAACGGTAAGCAGACGGCTTGGTTAGGTGCGCCTATTGTTCAACAAGGCTACCTGCACAGTTACGCCATGTTTAGGCTGCCAATCAATGGGATTACTAAGCTGATTGCGGATCTCAACAAGAGTTCAAATATTCAAACACTGCTTGTGGGTGATGATCACCTGCCACGCAGCCTCGCCCATTCGCAAGAGTCGATTAATTTAAGCTTAGACGTTGTCGACAAAGCATTGGCTGGCGAAACAGCCGTTGGTACGTTCAACAACACTCAAGATCAAGCGATCATCGCAGCATATACCCCAATTGAGCTGAAATACGCAACATGGGCTCTTGTCGTAGAGCTGCCAGAAAAAGAGGCGTTTGCCCGTATTCATCAGTTAGAGAAGATCTTCGTGATCGTGATGCTAACGGCGATCATTCTTGTGTTTGTCGCATCGCATTATCTGTCCAATTTCATCACTTCCCCTCTCCTCAAGCTCACATGGGCTGCCGAGAAAGTCTCTGCTGGTGATCTTGATGAAACCATGATCAATACCGAACGCAAAGATGAAATAGGTCGACTCGCGGTTAGCTTCGAAAGAATGCAGCGATCGATCCGTGAAAAAATGCAGCTCATCAAGAGCCAAAACGGTGAGCTTGAGGACAACCTTAAGACCATTCAGAAGCAAAACGACGAATTGCAACTGGCGAACAAACTTAAAGATGAATTCTTAGCCACCACCTCACATGAATTGAGAACGCCATTGCATGGCATGGTTGGCATCGCTGAAGCGCTAATATCTGGTGCTAATGGCCCTATTCCTGCCAACCAGAAGTACCAATTGGATATCATCATCAATAGTGGTCAGAGGTTGGCTACACTGGTTGATGACCTGCTTGATTACCACAAGATGCGCTATGGCAGCTTGGATATTAAGAAGTCTGCTGTTGATTTATCTGCTGCCACCAGCTTAGTGCTTGAGTTATCTCATCATCTGTTAGGTAACAAACCAATCCGCATAATTAACCAAGTACCAAGTGATTTAGGGCTCGTTTCATCGGATCCTCAACGACTTGAGCAAGTGATGTATAACTTGGTTGGCAATGCCATCAAGTACACATCCGAAGGTAAGATTGTTATCTCAGCAAGCGTCATCGACGACAACATTCGAGTACAAGTTGTTGATACCGGCCAAGGTATACCTGCTGAATATCTTGAACACATCTTTGAGCCATTGATTCAAGCTGGCCAAGACGCAAGTAGCTATCGTCAAGGTGCCGGCCTTGGGTTATCCATCAGTCGTCAGTTAATCGAGTTGATGGGTGGGTCACTGTATGTAAGTAGCCAGCCGATGCTTGGCACTACGTTCAGCTTCACATTACCTTTAGCTACCCAAGAAGAACTGGATTGCTACAGTGAATCAGGGAGCTACTCACACTTCCAAGCGCCCGATTTAATCGATAACAGCCAGCAAGAAAACAGCGTTATCAGTGAAAATCCAGATGGCCCGTTGTTGGTAATTGCTGATGATGAGCCGGTAAACCTACGCGTGTTAGACAGCTTCTTGAAATTGGAAGGTTATCGAGTACGTACCGCATGTGACGGCCCTGAAACCATCGAGTTGATTGAAAAAGAGAAACCAGAATTACTTCTGCTCGATATTATGATGCCGGGTATGAGTGGCTATCAAGTGTGTGAGGCGCTACGTAAACAGTATGACCATGCACAATTGCCAATCATTATGCTCACTGCACTAAACCAAGCAGAAGACCGGGTTCGCGGTTTCGAAGCGGGTGCCAATGACTATTTATCCAAGCCTTTCAACAAACAAGAACTGGCGGCTCGAATTACTGCGCACCTATCAGCAAGCAAAGCTGAGCAAAGACGTCTTGAGAATGATCAGCTGCAACTAGAACTTAAACACAGGGCCATGGTTGAAGCTAACCTACTAGAAACTCAAGGGCGTTTGTTAGAGCAGTTGGAGTCTGCCCCAGAAGCGATCATCTGTATTCGTGATGACCAACGTATTCGCTTCGCCAACGAAGCGGCTGCTAAGCTGTTTAGACGTGGGCAAGAACAACTCAAGCGCTCAATGGCCGACGAGATCATCGCGCCTAAATACCTGAAGGTGGAACAAGCTCACTACTGTGGTGATATTGATATCTATATAGACGACACACGTCAGCGCATTCCAAGTGATATCCTTAAGCTACCTGAAGGCTCAGGGCTCGACACCATGTATATCTTCAATGTCGGTGGTGGCGTTAACTCAAACCGAGTCAATAACCTTGAAACAGCGGTTGAGGCACTTTCAAGCTACGCCTTTGAAGGTGACAAAGATAAGCTTCAACAACTGAAGGAGCTTGGCGGTGAATTTACTCGCCTTGCAGATAAGGCAACCGGTGAAGGTAAAAACAAGCAAGAGCTGATGCGTGAAGTACTAGTCGATGTCATGACCAATGCCATTATCTACTGGGAGTCGGTTACAGGGGAGACCAAGTTTGCTTTCGCAGAAAAGAGTGGCTTGTGGCGAGTCTACTTAGACCGTAGTACCCTGCAAACTAGAACGCTAGACAAATACCTACGCGTAGAAACTCTACCGAAAACACCTCGCTGGCGAACGGTACTGAGCTCTATCGAATTCATTCTTGAGCACTGTAAAGAACAAACACCAGAAAGAACTCATATCGAGATGCTAAGAGATAAACTGCAGAAACTACTGACCAGCTAACCCTGAAGTAATATCACGATACTGTAAATAATGGAGCCCACCTAGCGTGGGCTTTTTTATGAGTATCATTCACGAACAAAGCACAATAACGTCTATTCAGACACACTTATTTCACTGTATTAAACAAGCAAAGTGACACGTTACTCAAGCTTAAACAATCATCAGTTCAATCACTCTTTGGAAGCTTTTTCTTGGCTGAATTTCACATTCCTCTGACTCTTTGTTGCAGTTTGAGAAGCGAGTCACAACAGAACGGCAGATTTAATTTTCTAGGGAAATTTAACGTAAAATCGGCAAGTGACCAAGATCTACAATTACACCATCCCAGCCTAAGGCTTTATAATAAAAAGCTTATAAAGTTAGTGACCACTTACAATTAACCGACATAGCAAAACCAAATGCGAGTCACATCACCTTAACAATTGCGCACAAAAAACCATCAAAGCACCCCATTTTGACGTTAATGACGTGGGATTGTGTCTTTTTAACGTTTTTGACGGGAAACGAGTTTGATTAATTCATCGATAAGGTGTTTTCTTACTCCTGCCAAAGGCCTACAGGCCACTCTTACCACTTCTCAGAATCAGCGATGAATCTGGAGCAATGAAGAAGAGGTAGGCCTTTAACTAGAGTGTGTATCTACTAAACAATTTAGCGACAGATAACATTCAATCCATTAGTGAAATGAAAGCAAATAGTAAGGAACAGCTATGCTTGCCAATATAAAAAAAACAGCAATAGCAACAGCAATTATTGCAACTGCTACAACAGGTTTTGCATCAGTAGCAACAGCTGCAGAACGCAGTGAGTTGACTATTCACCCGAAAGAGTACACTACATTCGTACGTAACTTTAACCCGTACCTTGGTGCTACCAACCTACATACTACAACCGACTTCCTTTATGAGCCGCTAGTAGTATTTAACGAAATGCACGGTAACACTCCAGTGTTCCGTCTAGCTGAAAACTTCACAATGTCAGATGACCTGATGAGCGTGGTTTTCGACATTCGTAAGGGTGTTAAATGGTCTGACGGAGAAACTTTCTCTGCTGATGATGTTGTTTTTTCTTTCAACCTTGTAAAAGAGAAGCCAGAGCTTGACCAATCTGGTATCAACTCTTGGGTAACTTCTGTAGAAAAACTTAACGACTACCAAGTTAAGTTCAGCCTAACAGAAGCAAACTCAAACGTACCTTATGAGATTGCTAAAGTACCTGTAGTGCCGAAACACATTTGGAAAGACGTTAAAGATCCATCAACGTTTACCAATGAAAACCCTGTAGGTTCTGGTCCATTTACAGAAATCGATACGTTTACAGCGCAACTATACATCCAGTGTGCTAACCCGAACTACTGGGATGCAGACAACCTAGATGTTGACTGTCTACGTGTTCCACAAATTGCAAACAACGACCAATTCCTAGGTAAAGTTGTAAACAGTGAAATGGACTGGACGTCTTCTTTCGTTCCAGATATCGACCGTACATACGCAGCAGCTAGCCCGAAACACCACTACTGGTACCCGCCAGCAGGTACACAGGCATTCATCGTTAACTTCAAGCACCCTGATGCTGCGAAGCATGAAGCATTGAGCAACGTTGAATTCCGTCGTGCTTTCTCTATGGCTCTTGACCGTCAAACTATCATCGATATCGCATTCTACGGTGGCGGTACTGTGAACGATTTCGCATCGGGTCTTGGCTACGCATTTGAAGCTTGGTCTGATGAAAAAACTCACGACAAGTACAAGGGCTTCAACACTTACAACGCTGAAGGCGCGAAGAAGCTTCTTGCTGACGCTGGCTTCAAAGATGTAAACAAAGATGGTTTTGTTGACACTCCATCAGGCAAGTCTTTTGAACTAATGATTCAATCGCCAAACGGCTGGACTGACTTCAACAACACAGTTCAACTAGCGGTAGAACAGCTAAACGAAATCGGTATTAAAGCGAAAGCTCGTACACCTGACTTCTCTGTTTACAACCAAGCAATGCTTGAAGGTACATACGACGTAGCATACACAAACTACTTCCACGGTGCGGATCCATACACGTACTGGAACAGTGCTTACAACTCATCACTTCAATCTGGTGATGGTATGCCTCGTTTCGCGATGCACTTCTACCAAAACGACAAGCTAGATGGTCTTCTAAACAGCTTCTACAAAACAGCTGATAAGAACGAGCAGCTAGATATTGCACACGGTATCCAGCAAATCATCGCTGCAGACCAAGTGACAATCCCAGTGATGTCTGGTGCTTACATGTACCAATACAACACGACTCGCTTCACTGGTTGGTGGAACGAAGAAAATCCAAAAGGCCGTCCAAACATTTGGGCTGGTATTCCAGAGCGTCTACTTCATGTACTGGACCTAAAACCAGTTAAATAAGTAATCGTTCAATCTTTGCGGCGTAACTTCTTACGCCGCTTATAAAAATCCCCACACTATCAATTGAAAGTATGGCGCTAGTCGTCAGGGGATTTTTCGTTCCAAATTTCGCTAGGAGCGACCTGAATCCAGAAACAGGGAAACAATCTGGGTGAGTAAGGTGTGAGTTATGGGTTATTTTTTAAGACGTTTGTCATTTTATTTTGTCGCGCTATTAGTTGCAGCGACGTTAAACTTTATTATTCCAAGAGCAATGCCTGGTGACCCAGTTACCATGATGTTTGCGAACGCTTCTGTTCAAGTTACTCCTGAGCGTATTGCGGCAATGAAAGAACTATTAGGCTTCGTTGATGGCGGCTTACTGGTTCAATACGGCGCATACATGAAGAACATTCTAAGCTGGGAGCTTGGTACATCAATTCAATTCTACCCACTTTCAGTAAATACACTGTTAGGTGGCGCATTCGGTTGGTCGCTATTCTTAGCAGGCACTGCCGTTATTCTTTCTTTCTCGATTGGCTCAATCCTAGGTATTTTTGCAGCGTGGAAACGTGGCAGTAAATACGATGCCTTTGTTACTCCAGGGATGCTTATTCTACAAGCCGTTCCTCAAGTTGTTATTGCCATGCTTGCGCTATTTACCTTCGCAATTGGTTTGAAGTGGTTCCCAACTGGCTACGCCTATACCGCTGGTACGATACCTGACTGGACAAGTTGGGCATTCATCAAAGACGTTGCTTACCACGCTTTCTTACCTCTGGTATGTGCTTCGGTTGTTCAAATTGGTGGCTTCCTAGTAAACATGCGTAACAACATGATCAACCTACTCGCAGAAGACTACATCACCATGGCGAAAGGCAAAGGCCTTAGCGAAAACCGAGTGGTATTCAATTACGCAGCTCGTAACGCGATGCTACCAAGTGTGACAGCACTTTCGATGTCTCTAGGTATGGCAATCGGCGGTCAGTTAATTATCGAAATCATCTTTAACTACCCAGGTCTTGGTAGCGTACTTTTCAACGCAATTAACGCTCGTGACTACCAAGTATTGCAAGGCCAACTGCTTATCATGACGCTATTCATGCTGTTCTTTAACCTTGTTGCAGACATGCTTTACGTTGTTCTTGACCCTCGTCTTCGTAAGGGTGGTAAATAATCATGAAAGATATTCTAAAACTCATTTGGCGCAATCCGATGGCCCTAACCGGTGTCATCATCCTAAGTATTTTTATTCTTGGTGCTATTGCGGCTCCATTGATCACCAAACATGTACCAGACAAGCGTACAGGTAACCCACACGAGTACCCTGGCTTCGTCGTAAAGTCTGCACAAACGAACCCTGACGGCTGGGTTGCTCAAAACCTAGCAGACGACCGTCGCACACTTATCATGTCTAAGAAGGCAGACCATGTACTGGGGACAACTCGTATGGGCCGTGACGTTTGGTCACAAGTGGTATACGGCGCACGTGTATCTCTGGCTGTAGGTTTTGGTGCGGGCCTTACCGTATGTTTACTAGCAACGGTTATCGGTGTTTCCGCGGGCTACTTTGGCGGCCGTGTCGATGACATTTTGACAGCCGCAATGAACATCATGTTGGTTATTCCTCAATACCCATTACTGTTCGTAGTTGCAGCCTTTATCGGTGAGGCAGGGCCACTCACCATAACCTTAGTTATCGGCTTTATGTCCTGGGCTTGGGGCGCGCGTGTTGTTCGTTCCCAAACGTTAGCACTGCGTGAAAAAGAGTTTGTAAAAGCCGCTGAAGTTTTGGGTGAATCTTCATTCCGTATCATCTTCGTAGAGATTCTTCCAAACCTTATCTCTATCGTTGGCGCGAGCTTCATCGGTTCGGTGATGTACGCAATCATGATGGAAGCTACGATTTCGTTCCTAGGTCTTGGTGACCCGAACACAATCAGCTGGGGCATCATGCTTTACAACGTTCAAACCTCTTCATCAATGCTGATTGGCGCTTGGTGGGAACTGTTGGCTCCTTGTATCGCATTAACACTACTTGTAACTGGCCTTGCTCTACTTAACTTCGCGGTCGATGAAATTGCCAACCCGCAACTGCGTTCTCACAAAGGCATGAAGCGTTGGAAAAAACTAGCGGCTCAAGATAAAGAAGAACGTGAACCAGAACTACCACCACAAAATGCACTTTGGAGCGGAGATAAATAATCATGTCTGAACCACTAATTTCAATCCGCAACTTATGCGTGGATTACATCACAGAGTCTGGCGATGTTCGCGCGTGTAATAACGTAAGTTTTGACATCGCTCCGGGTGAAGTATTCGGCTTAGCTGGTGAATCTGGCTGTGGTAAATCAACCGTTGCTTTCTCTCTTATGCGTCTTCATAAGCCGCCCGCTTACATCAGTGGTGGTGAAGTCATCTTCAATGGTGAGAACATCCTTGAATACAGTGACGAACGTATGCAAGCGTTCCGCTGGAGCGAGATGTCGATGGTATTCCAGAGTGCGATGAACGCACTCAACCCTGTACTTCCAATGGAAGAACAGTTCTGTGATGTGATTATGCATCACACCAACATGACTCGTGAACAAGCTAAGCAACGCGCTGAAGGTCTACTTGAAATCGTCGATATTCACCCGAGCCGATTGAGTGACTACCCTCACCAATTCTCTGGCGGCATGCGTCAACGCTTAGTTATTGCTATCGCTTTAGCATTGAATCCAAAGCTGATCATTATGGATGAGCCAACGACCGCGCTTGATGTGGTTGTTCAACGCGAAATTCTACAAAAGATCTATGCACTAAAAGAAGAGTTTGGTTTCTCAATTCTGTTCATCACCCATGACTTGTCATTGATGGTCGAGTTCTCTGACCGTATCGGCATCATGTACTCAGGTGAGCTTATCGAGGTCGCGAACTCTCAAGATATTCTAGAAAACCCTTACCACCCTTACACCAAGGGGCTGGGTAGTTCTTTCCCTCCACTAACAGGGCCAAAGACAAAACTAGCGGGTATTCCGGGCAACCCTCTGAACCTCTTAGAGATTCCTGAAGGGTGTCGTTTCCAAGCTCGTTGTGACCGTGTACATGAAACTTGTACTAAGGTGCCAACCAAGCTTCGCTCTATCGACCCGGGACACTTGTCTAACTGCCACCTGTACGGTGACCCAATAGTACAAAGGAAGCTATAGCTTGCACGCTGACTCAGCGTGGATAACGAATAAGGCGACTCGACCGCCGAAAAGCAAGCAAAGCGAACAAGGATTCTGGAGACAATTATGAGCAAAGATTTCGGTCAATTATTGGTAGAAGGCAAGAATGTCGTAAAAGACTTCCCAATAAGCAGTACCACCATTCAAACCCCAATGATGCGTGCGATTAACGACGTGTCATTCAAGATGTACAAAAGCCGTGGCCTAGCGGTGGTTGGTGAGTCTGGTTCAGGCAAATCAACAACAGCAAAAATGATCGCAAAAATGTACGCACCTTCGGGCGGTACGATCGAATACAAAGGTCGCGATATCCAAGAGATCTCAAGCAGAAAAGATCTCATGCACTACCGTGAAGGTGTGCAGATGGTATGGCAAGACCCGTTTGGTTCACTGAACCCAACACACAATATCTTCCACCACATCGCTCGCCCTTTGTTGATCCACAAAAAAGTATCTCCGGGCAACAAGAAAGAGTTACAGGAACGTGTATACGATCTTCTAGAGCAAGTGGGGTTAGTACCACCGCAAGCGACGGCAGAAAAGTACCCTCACCAACTCTCAGGTGGCCAGCGTCAACGTGTCAACCTTGCACGTAACATCGCGGTAGGTGCGGAAGTGGTTCTAGCCGATGAGCCAACCTCAATGCTTGATGTATCGATTCGTGCTGGTGTTTTGAACCTGATGGAAGAGATGAAGTTTGAGAAGCAAATGTCTCTACTTTATATCACTCACGACATCGCAACTGCTCGTTACATCGCTGAAGATCTTTCCGTAATGTACGTTGGACACATGGTGGAATGGGGCGATACCGATGACGTTATTGCTAACCCTCAACACCCTTACACTCAGCTATTGGTTTCGGCAGTTCCAGATCCTAAGAAATCGATCCACGACCAACTAGCAGGTAACAAAGGGGAGATCCCACTTTGGACACCAGTATCAGCAGGTTGCCCATTTGCAGGCCGTTGTACTCACGCGATGGACAAGTGTAAAGAACAGCTGCCTGGGGTTACACAGTTAGCTGATAACCACTTTGTACGTTGTTACCTACACGAAAGCTAAGCAATAAAACCAAGTTAGGGTCTGCGGGCCCTAACTATTTATGTCCAAAAAATTCAAGTACCTAGCCAATAGAAACTAGGACTGTCGGAGAATATTGATGCTGTTATTGACCAACCATATTGGCTATGAATCCACAGGCCCAAAGCAAGCTATCTTACAAACAAAGAAAGCTCGTCTATCGAGCACTACGGCTTTACTCGTTTGTGCAGACAATCATATGACTGTCGGAAATTTTGATGTGGTTAAACAAGGCTACGTAGCCAATTGGCATCAAGGGCAATTCTTCACCATCGATTTCAGTTCATTCGCTGAACCTGGTCGCTACTACGTGCGCTTTGACAACCTGCGTTCAGAAGTCTTCGAGATTGGTAGCAACCTATTAATGAACCACACGTTTTCTGATGTGCTTCATTACTTTAAGTCTCAACGTTGCGGCGGTACTTTCGACAAGAAAGATCAACAGGCACAAATTCTGGGCACTGACAGATACGTCGATGTCCATGGCGGTTGGTACGACGCATCGGGTGACGTAAGCAAGTACTTTAGCCACCTATCTTATGGCAATTACCTCAACCCACAACAAATTCCAATGGTCGTTTGGAACATGCTAAAAAGCGTACGCTTGACTAGCCATAACCCAGACTTCCCAAAATTCTCCATGACTCGTCTAACGGAAGAGGCTCTGTTCGGTACCGACTTTTTAGTGCGTATGCAAGACGCAGACGGATACTTCTATATGACGGTATTCGACAAATGGAGCAAAGATATCAATCAGCGCGACATCTGCGCTTATGCCACTCAAGAGGGTCATAAATCAACGGACTTACAGGCGGGCTACCGACAAGGTGCAGGCGTAGCTATTGCAGCACTGGCTGCTGCATCTGAGCTTGAAACCTCTGGTAGTTACTCTAGCAAAACCTACCTTGATACAGCGGTGAAAGGCTATTGGCACCTTAAAGAACACAACCTTCAATACCTAAACGATGGCGAAGAAAACATCATCGATGAGTATTGCGCCCTACTCGCTGCCAATGAGTTGTACCGAGTGACACAAGATTCTCAATATCTATCAGAAGCAAGAACTTGGGCTAGTCGCTTGCTCTCTCGTCAGCAATCGGATGATTCCTTTGAGTACTTCTGGTCTGCAAATTCTGATGGCTCTCGCCCATACTTTCATGCAGCAGAAGCTGGCCTTCCTGTGATTGCGCTATGCGAATACATCGACAACGAAACCAATGCTGAATTAAAAGAACAGGCCCGTACAGCTGTTGAGCAAGCTTGCCAGTTCGAAATCAACATTACCGACAAAGTCATCAACCCATTTGGCTACCCAAGACAATACGTTAAGTCTGTCGATGGTGATAAGCGTGATGCCTTCTTCGTCGCTCAACAGAACGAGACAGGTTACTGGTGGCAAGGTGAAAATGCTCGCCTTGGTTCACTCGCAACCATGGCTTACCTAGTTCAACCGCACATTAAGGATAATGACCTTCAACAGCGTCTAATCCAGCTTTCACAAAACAGCCTTGATTGGATCTTGGGCCTCAACCCATACCATATGTGCATGCTCGATGGTCACGGCCATAACAACCCAGATTACCTACCTCAGCTTGGTTTCTTCAATGCAAAAGGTGGTGTCTGCAACGGCATCACGGCGGGCTTTGACGATGAACAAGATATCGCATTCAACCCACCAGCACAGAAAGACGACATGCTTCAAAACTGGCGCTGGGGTGAACAATGGATCCCTCACGGCGCTTGGTTCCTATTGGCAACGGCTGCGCAATTCAACTTCCTAGCACAAAGTAAGGAGCAATAATCATGACTCTTTACTACGTAGGTATTGATGGTGGAGGCACTTCTTGTCGAGCTCGAATTCGCGATGACCAAGGCAAGCTGATTGGTGAAGCAAAGAGTGGCAGTGCCAACATCCTATTAGGCGTTGATGTCGCGATGAACTCTATCGTTGATGCAATTACCCAAGCAGCTCAGCAAGGACAACTCGACTCAAACCATTTCTCAAACATGCATGTAGGGTTAGCACTGGCTGGCGCAGAGCAAAAATCAGCATGGCTCGACTTCATGGCACAAGCACACCCTTTCGCAAGCATGACACTCAATACAGACGCTTACGGCGCTTGTATTGGTGCTCACAATGGCCAAGACGGTGCAATCATGATCGGTGGCACCGGTTCATGTGGTATCTACCTGAACAACGGCGAGCAACATGTGGTTGGCGGTCGTGAATTCCCAATTTCGGACCAAGGCGGCGGCGCAGTGATGGGCCTTCGTTTAATTCAGCAAGTTCTACTCGCTGAAGATGGCATTCGCAGCAAAACCCCACTGACTCTACATGTCATGAATCACTTTAATAATGATGTGGATGCCATTGTGGAGTGGTCGAAAGGTGCGATTCCAAAGGATTACGGTCAATTCTCGCCAGTGATTTTTCAACTGGCAAATAAAGGCGATGAACTGGCTATCGAGATGCTCAAGCAAACTGCAGCTGATATCGAAATGTTTGTCTTGGCACTGCATCGAAAAGGCGCTGACAAGGTGTGCTTAATGGGAAGTATCGCTGAACGCATTCACAACTGGCTATCGCCACCAGTACAACAATGGATCGTTAAACCTCAATTCGACGCTATCGAAGGCGCGTTGATGTTTGCCGGGAAACCACAACACAACTTGTATCAACAGGCTTAGCAGGGAAGTTATATGAATTATCGCATCGACTTAGCTGTTCTTTCTGAACAAAAAAATAGCTGCCGATTTGGCCTTACGGTACATAACTTAAGTGACCTCGACGTACAAGATTGGTCACTGCACTTTGCCTTTGACCGATTCATCCTTCCTGAGAGTTTGTCGCAAGGTGAATTGACTCAAGTAGGCAGCTTTTGCTCGTTCAAACCAAATTCGCCAGTGTTAAAGGCCAATAACCATTTCTACCTTGAATTCAGTATTCAAAGCGCACCATTCCGCTTCTATTCTGATGGCTTGAATGATGCCTTTATCCAGTCACATCATGATGGGGAAACATCGGTACTGCCTGTCGCAATATCACCCATTGTACTCGCTTCGCCATACCGTGAACGCAATCAAATTCCTGAAGTGAGCGCAGCTCAAGTGGCATTGATTCCTCAGCCGAATCAGATCGAATTTCAGCAAGGTAGTTTCGCGCTAAATAACGACTGCAGAATTGAGGTTCAATCTCATCTTGCTGATAAGGCAGTCTCTTGGTTTCAGCAAGAATTGCTCTCGACCTTTGAGTTGTCTCTTTCGACCACGCTTTCAACTGAACTTTCAAAAGACGAAAGCGGCGGCATTCTATTTCGCAGCAACCCAACGTTAGATGAAGCCGAATACAAGCTGACTATCACTGCACAACAGATTACTGCTGAATCAGGCAGCCAATCGGGCTTTACACACGCTGTGGCAAGCTTGATTCAATTAGTTCAACAACTGGACGCAGAGAACTTCTCTCTACCATGCTGCCAGATAGCCGATCAACCTCGCTTTAAGTACCGCGGCATGATGTTGGATTGCGCTCGTCACTTCCACTCAGTCGATCAAGTGAAGCGTTTGATCAACCAGTTGGCGCAGTACAAATTCAACGTTTTTCACTGGCACTTAACCGATGATGAAGGTTGGCGAATCGAGATCAAGAGCCTACCTCAGCTTACTGAAATCGGCGCTTGGCGTGGTCCTGATCATGCACTAGAACCGCAATACACACACATTGCTGACAATTATGGCGGCTTCTACACGCAACAACAGATTCGTGAAGTGATTGAATATGCTGAGCAGCGCAGTATCACGGTTATTCCTGAAATCGATATCCCTGGACACTGTCGCGCCGCGATCAAATCACTGCCTGACATGCTAGTAGAGCAAGCCGACACCACTCAATACAAGAGTATTCAGCACTACAACGACAACGTACTAAACCCAGGTTTACCGGGTACTTACCAATTTCTAGATGCCGTCATTGAAGAAGTGGCAGAGCTTTTCCCTAGCGAATTGATCCACATGGGTGCAGATGAAGTACCACCAGGAGTGTGGAGCAACAGCCCTGCTGCTCAAGCTCTGATGAAAGAGCATCAATATCAAGACAGCAAAGACTTACAAGGCCACCTATTCCGTTATGCCGAGAACAAACTCAAGCAACTTGGCAAGCGCATGGTGGGCTGGGAAGAAGCGCAACACGGCGACAAAGTCAGTAAAGAGACCATCATCTACTCATGGCTCAGTGAAGAAGCTGCAGTGAATTGCGCTCGCCAAGGCTTTGATGTGGTGCTGCAACCGGCACAATTTACCTATCTCGACATGACCCAAGATTATGCACCGGAAGAACCGGGCGTAGATTGGGCTGCCGTAATCCCATTAGAACAAGCTTATACCTACGAAGCGCTTGCTGAAATATCCGACACCGACCCAATTCGTAAGCGGATCCGCGGAATTCAGTGTGCTCTATGGTGTGAGATCGTCACCAACCAAAAGCGTATGGATTACATGGTATTTCCAAGAATTAGCGCTTTAGCTGAAGGATGTTGGACACATAAAAACAACCGAAACTGGCTAGATTACTTGTCTCGCCTAAAGGGCCACCTGCCATTACTCGACAGACTCAATGTTGACTATCGCAACCCTTGGAAAGCTCAATAAAACAAAACCAAAGCGACACTCACATCGAGCGGTTGCTGACTCAAATTAAGGTGTTCAGTCAGATAAGACTCAGCATCACTATTTAAAAATTAGCTGCATAGATGCAGTTTGTTAAAAAGGAAATGACAATGAAATACGGCTATTTCGATAACGACAATCGCGAATACGTCATCACTCGCCCTGATGTACCAGCACCATGGACCAACTACCTAGGTACTGAAAAGTTTTGTACCGTGATTTCGCACAATGCGGGCGGTTACTCGTTTTACAATTCTCCGGAATACAACCGTGTTACTAAGTTCCGTCCAAACGGTACATTCGACCGTCCAGGACACTATGTTTATCTGCGTGATGATGAGACAGGTGATTACTGGTCTATCTCTTGGCAGCCAGTGGCAAAAAGCCTAGATGAAGCGAACTACGAAGTTCGTCATGGCTTGTCATACTCAAAGTTCAAATGTGAATACAGCGGTATTACGGCAACTAAAACACTATTCGTTCCTAAGGGTGAAGATGCGGAAGTTTGGGATGTCGTACTGAAGAACAACACAGATAAGCCAAGAACCATCAGCACTTTCTCATTTGTTGAGTTCTCTTTCAGTCACATTCAATCAGATAACCAAAACCATCAGATGTCTTTGTACTCTGCGGGCACGTCTTACCAAGAAGGTGTTCTGGAATACGACCTGTACTACAACACCAACGACTTTGAAGGCTTCTACTACCTAGCCTCAACCTTCTCGCCAGACAGCTACGATGGACAACGTGACAACTTCCTTGGCATGTACCGTGACGAAGCAAACCCAATTGCGGTTGAAAATGGCAAGTGTTCTAACAGCGCGCAAACTTGTTACAACCACTGTGGTTCTCTGCATAAGCAATTTACGATTCAACCGGGTGAAGAGGTTCGCTTTGCGTACGTACTAGGTATAGGCAAAGGCAACGGTGAGCGTCTACGTGAGAAGTACCAAGACACAGCCAACGTAGATGCGGCATTCCAAGGCATCAAAGATCACTGGGACGAACGTTGCAACAAGTTCCAAGTTAAGTCTCCAAACGAAGGCTTAGACACCATGATCAACACGTGGACGCTTTACCAAGCAGAAACCTGTGTGGTTTGGTCGCGCTTTGCATCCTTCATTGAAGTCGGTGGTCGTACTGGCCTTGGTTACCGTGATACGGCGCAAGACGCGATCTCAGTACCTCATGCCAACCCACAAATGACCAAGAAGCGCATTATCGATCTGCTTCGCGGCCAAGTGAAAGCGGGCTACGGTCTACACTTGTTCGATCCTGACTGGTTCGATCCAGAGAAAGCAGACGTTGAACCTTCAAAGTCGCCAACGGTTGTTCCAACACCGTCAGATGACGACAAGATCCATGGCATTGATGATACCTGTTCTGATGATCACTTATGGATCGTACCAACCATCATCAAATACGTGATGGAAACGGGTGAACACGATTTCTTTGACGAAGTGATTCCATACGCAGATGGTGGCGAAGCAACGGTTTACGAACACATGAAAGCCGCACTGAACTTCTCTGCAGAATACGTAGGTCAAACAGGTATCTGTAAGGGTCTTCGCGCAGACTGGAATGACTGTTTGAACCTAGGTGGTGGTGAATCTTCAATGGTTTCATTCCTACACTTCTGGGCTCTACAAGAATTCTTAGACCTAGCTAAGTTCCGTAATAACGATGCTGACGTTACTAAATACACTGAAATGGCAGCGAACGTTCGCGAAGCTTGTGAAACACACCTTTGGGATGACGAGGGTGGCTGGTACATCCGTGGTCTGACTAAAAATGGCGACAAAATCGGTACAGCACAACAAACTGAAGGTCGAGTTCACCTTGAATCAAACACGCTAGCCGTTCTCTCTGGCGCGGTCTCTCAAGAACGTGGCGAGAAAGCAATGGACGCAGTGGATGAGAACCTTTTCTCTGAATACGGCCTACATCTAAACTCTCCTTCATTCGCAACACCAAACGACGATATCGGCTTTGTGACTCGCGTTTACCAAGGCGTTAAAGAGAACGGCGCTATCTTCTCTCACCCGAACCCATGGGCTTGGGTAGCCGAAGCTAAGTTAGGTCGTGGTGACCGTGCGATGAAATTCTACGACGCACTTAACCCGTACAACCAAAACGACATGATTGAAACGCGTTACGCAGAACCATACTCGTACGTGCAGTTCATCATGGGTAAAGATCATCAAGACCATGGTCGTGCAAACCACCCTTGGTTAACGGGCACCTCTGGTTGGGCTTACTTTGCGGTAACCAACTTCATTCTTGGTGTTCGTACTGGCTTTGAAGGATTAACGGTTGATCCTTGTATTCCGACTGATTGGCCTGAGTTTGAAGTAACTCGTCAATGGCGTGGCGCAACTTACAACATCACAGTGCAGAACCCGAATGCGGTAAGCAAAGGTGTTGCCTCTATCACTATCAACGGTGAACAGGTTGAAGGTGCAATTCCAGTACAAGCAGAAGGCAGCGTGAACGAAGTTATCGTTGTACTCGGCTAATCACTTAATTTGATGAACAGCTCCTATCTCAAGTCTTTACTGGCTTGAGATAGTGAGACTAAAAGGATTTTCTAATGATTAAATTTGGTACTGGCGGCTGGCGCGCGTTTATTGGTGAAGAATTCACTAGAGAAAACGTCCGCTTAGTGGCACAAGCACTCTCTAACATCATCAATAATGAAGATGCAGCAAGAAACGGCTTCGTTATCGGCTATGACCGCCGCTTCCTTTCAGATAAAGCCGCGTGCTGGTTTGCTGAAGTATTGGCAGCCAACAACATCAAAGTGAGCTTTATCGACAAGTTCGTTCCGACTCCTATCGTGATGTTCCAAGCGAAAGAGATGGGATGTATTTACTCTGCGTGTATTACCGCTTCTCACAACCCAGCGGACTATAACGGTATAAAGATCTTCATTGAAGGTGGCCGTGATGCTGATGAGATCATCACAGAAAAGATCGAACAACAGATTTCGACCCTAACCAGTGAAGATGTCGTCAGAGTCGATTTTGAACAAGCATTGAATGACAAAGAAATTGAAATCATCAATCCGATGAACGCCTTTGTTGACTCGATCATTAACGCTATTGATATCGAATCGATTAAGAAAGCCAACCTAAAAGTACTGATTGACCCGATGTTTGGTGTGGCAAAAAACGCACTGCAAACCGTGTTAATCAGCGCTCGCTGTGATGTCGACGTGATCAACGATGGTAAGAACCCAGATTTCGGTGGTCTCATGCCATCTCCTAATGCCGCTACGCTCTACCGCTTGAAGCATTTGGTAGCAGCAGAAGGCTATGACATTGGTATTGGTACCGATGGCGATGCCGACCGTTTAGGCATCATAGATGAGAAAGGTCACTTCATTCACCCTAACGAAGTGTTACTGCTTCTTTACTACTACTTATTGGAATACAAAGGCTGGAAAGGCTCTGTCGTGCGTAACATCGCCACCACACATCTGCTCGACAAAGTAGCGGCAGATCATGGCGAGAAGAGCTTTGAGGTTCCTGTAGGCTTTAAGCATATCAGCTCTCAAATGGAAGCCGATGATTCACTAATTGGCGGTGAAAGCTCTGGCGGTTTAACCATTCGAGGTCACATCAAAGGTAAGGATGGCGTGTTCGCATCGAGCTTACTGGTTGAGATGATCAGTGTGACAGGTAAGAAACTCTCTGAGCTGCTTGATGAAATCTACTCTAAGTATGGCTATGCGTATACGGCAGAAGGCGATTGCAAGTTTAAACCTTCAGAGAAGGAAGCGCTCTACACCAAGATCTACGTCGAAAAACAACTGCCTGAATTTGAATACGAAATTGAAAAAGTCAGCTATGAAGATGGTGCCAAGGTGTACTTCAAGAATGGCGGCTGGGTGATTGCTCGTTTCTCAGGAACTGAGCCATTGCTACGAATCTTCGCAGAAATGGAAGATAAAGACACTGCAGAACATGTTCTTCAAAAAGTGAAAGACTTCCTCTCTCTATAGGCTTATAGAGCGCAGCAGTCTTGTATGGGACTTAACAAATCACTGCCTTGTTAACCCCTATAGATGAAGAACTTTTGCCCAGTACTTTCGATTAAAGTGCTGGGCTTTTTTATGGTTCATCACGAATTATCGGTACTATGAGTTGTACCTAATTAGAAAGCCAATACGCCTTTGGTGTCCACTTTTACGTTGACCGGCATACCAACTTCAAGCGCTTCTGACGAGGTTGCCAATAGCTTTTGACCATGTGCTTCAATAACATAACGACAGTGGTCGCCCATAAATTGCTGTTCTAGCACTGAAATAGCACTGTCTTGTTCGTAACTAGCTTGGATATGCTGTGGTCTTAAAAGAAGCTCACACGCACTGCCAAATTCAATCTCCGTTTGTGGTTTAGCTTCAACCACACCCAAGCTGGTTTCAAACTCCAGCTCTGAAATTCGCTGTGCATTGAGGTAACTGCCGCCGCCCAAAAAGTCTGCAACAAACTTACTCGAAGGGTGGAAATAAAGCTCCGATGCCGAACCATACTGTTCAATCACACCATGGTTCATTACTGCCATCTTATCTGCAAACGCGAACGCCTCTTCACGACTGTGAGTCACAAAAATAGCCGTCACACCCTGCTTTTTAAAGATCTTACGAATCTGCGAGATCAACTCATGGCGAACCTGAGTATCGATATTTGAGAAAGGCTCATCCAATAACAATAAATCTGGCTTGTATGCTAAAGACCGAGCAATCGCTACGCGCTGCTGTTGACCACCAGAAAGTTGATGTGGGTATCGGTCACCGAATTCATCTAAATGAACCAGCTCCAACATCTCTTGGACTTTCTCTTTCTTTTGCTGATCAGAGAGATCTTTAAGGCCAAAACCGACATTCTGGTTTACCGTTAGGTGCGGAAACAGAGCGTAATCTTGGAAAATCATACCGATGTTTCGTTGCTCTGGTGGCAACCAATTATCACCATCATCAATGGTTTGACAGTTCAAGCTCATGATTCCACTACTTAATGGAAGCAGCCCTGCAACCGCCTTAAGCAAAGTCGTTTTTCCGCAGCCACTGGCACCAAGAAGACAAACAATTTCACCATGCTCAACTTCTAACGAGAGCGATTCCAAGATGGTTTGCGACTCATATTTACAAGTCAGATCTTTAATTGATAATGCACAACTCATTAGTGTTTCTGCTCCAAAGAACGGTTAACGATGATCAGAGGAATTAAACCCACCAACACCAATAATACAGCAGGCATTGCCGCCAACTCTAGGTGCTCATCTGAGGCATAGTTATAAACATAGGTCGCCAATGTTTCGAAGTTGAAAGGACGTAACAGCAATGCCGCATTTAGCTCTTTCATTGATTCGATAAACACCAGTAAACCTGCGATCAACGCGCCGCGTTTAATCAAAGGCAAATGGACACGACGTAACATCTGGTTGGTATTACAACCCATGGTTTTAGAAGCCATATCCAATGAAGGAGATACTTTACTCAAGCTACTTTCGATACTGCCGATCGCCACTGCAGAAAAACGCACGACCATTGCAAAGATAAGCGCAAACATGGAACCAGAGAATATCAAACCAGGTCGTCCCCACTCCATCACTTTAGCAATGTCATTGACCAAGTGATCCATAAACAACACAGGTACCATCACGCCAATCGCTAACACGGTGCCTGGAACGGCATAGCCCATAGAAGCAATACGCATGTAAGCCTGATTTTTCTTACTTGGGCTAACACGCTGATTAAAATTCACAATCATCGCAATGATAACGCCAATAATCGCCGCGACTACTGACACATAAAGGCTGTTAACCGCATACTCTCTGAATTCAGGCGTCCAACTTTGCGCAAAGTATTTGTAGGCATAGATCATCAACTGGCCAAGAGGGAACAAGAATGCAACGCACACTAATCCCCAACACCAGAACAATGCCAACCATTTTTTCCAACCGGACAAGTCGTAGCGAAAGTCTTCACGACTGCTGAATTGATTCTGGAACAGTTTCTGTTTACGACGGCTATAGCGCTCTGAACTCAACAGTAGGATCACGATAACCAGCATAATCGCCGATATTTTCGCTGCAGCCGTTAAACTTGAGTAACCTAACCAGGTATCGTAAACCGCTGTAGTTAAAGTGTTGACTGCAAAGTAACTCACGGTACCAAAGTCACCGATGGTTTCCATTGCGACAAGCGATAGACCTACCGCCATAGAAGGACGAACAAGCGGTAAAGAGATACGACGAAAGCTTTCCCAAGGTGAGCATTTTAGCAACCGAGCGGATTGTAATAAGGAGACGTTTTGCTCCATAAAGGCCGCGCGGCACAACAAGTAAACATACGGGTAAAGAACGAGGGAAAGAACAATAATGGCACCCGATAACGTTCTAATATCCGGGAACCAATACTCACCGGGTCCCCACCCAGTCAGATCTCGCAGTAGCACTTGAACAGGGCCTGCAAAGTCGAACCAATCGGTAAAGATATACCCGACAATATAGCCTGGCATAGCTAATGGCAGTACCAGTGCCCACTGTAAAACACGCTCACCCGGCACACGGCACATTGCCATAATCCAAGCAGACGGAATACCAAAAACTAAAGACAGGAACATGGTTCCTATGACTAAAACCACCGTATTGTAAGCATAGGTGGGCATCACTGTGGACATCAGATGAGAAAATAGCTCATCTGTTTCTCCAACAGCCGTCGTAAAAATCGCTAAGATCGGTAAAACCAGCAATACTGCAATAATGCCGCTACTGGTGTTCCATAAATAATTCTTTTCTTTCATCGCCTAACTACAACGAGGCTTAATGAAACACAAATGCATTTGCAAATACATCTCATATCCTTTTAATGGTGGGGTTATTTATACCCATATACTGTAACGACTTCAAGGTGAGATGCTAATAACTCAAGGGATCAACGACGAGCTTTGTATCAAAAAGTGATTTTCCAAAAACAAACAACCCCAAGTGACCGAAAATGGCGACTTGAGGTTGTCATTTTACTTGGGCCGAAGCCTACAGTAATAAATTAAAGATCGAACTTAACTTCATCTAATAGCTTGATTGCTGCTGCGTGGTGGTCAGCGATCTGGTCTAGAGAAATTGTATCAGCTTTAAATTCACCCCATGAAGCAACAAGCTCAGAAGGTTTAACGTCTGCTTTCACTGGGTATTCGTAGTTTACTTCTGCGTACATGCTTTGCGCTGTGTTACCAGATAGGAATTCCATTAGCTTAACGGCATTCTCTTCGTTTGGAGAGTATTTAGCCATTGCCATACCAGAGATATTCACGTGAGTACCTGTTGTCTCTTGGTTAGGGAAGTTAATGTAAACAGAGTCAGCCCAAGCTTTTTGCTCTTTATCGTTAACCATCTTACCTAGGTAGTAGCTGTTGCCAAGAGCAACATCACATAGACCTTCTTTAATCGCTTTAACTTGTGCGCGATCGTTGCCTTGAGGCTTACGTGCTAGGTTTGCTTTTACGCCTTCTAGCCACTCTTTCGTTTCAGCTTCACCTTTGTGAGCGATCATCGAAGATACTAGAGAAACATTGTATGGGTGCTTACCGCTACGAGTACAGATTTTGCCTTTAAATTCAGGCTTAGTTAGATCTTCGTAAGTGAACTCTTCACCTAGACGACCAACACGGTCACGTGAAGAATAAACGCTACGTGTACGAGTTGTTAGAGCAAACCACTCGTTAGCAGTATCTTGGTACTGAGTAGGGATGTTCTTTTCAAGTACATCACTTTCAACAGATTGAACTAGACCTTGTTTAGTGAGTTCAGATAAACGACTGATATCGACAGTTAATACAACGTCAGCTGGGCTATACTCACCCTCTTGAGCTAACTTCTCTGCTAAACCTTTTTTAGCAAACTTAACGTTTACTTTAATGCCAGTCTCTTTCGTGAATTCCTTGAACATAGGCTCAACTAGGAAAGGTTGACGGTAAGAGTATACGTTCACTTCTTCCGCAGCCATTGCTGTCGGGGCAATCACACTACACGCTAGAGCTGAAAGTGTTAGCAGTTTTTTCATTGTAAAATCCTTTATATCGAAATGATAATCTATATCAGTTGCGTTATTATATTCATCAGTAACATAATTACAATGATGTCCGACAAAAAATTCGTCTGCTCAGCACCATCAAGCTCGCACTTTTGTAACAATGTATTTCAGAGGATATTCATATCATCTCCTATCCAAAATACTCGCTCACTCTCTCTTGAGAGATCATTGTTGCTTAGACATAAATAACAAGAAACCCCATAACCAATGGTTATGGGGTTTCTTAAACTAGCTTACTCTTTATCTACATTAAGCTTTATTCTTTGATTACTTCACTGATACAAATTCAGGGTAAGCGCCAACACCACAATCATGCATGTCCATGCCTTCTAATTCTTCATCTTCGGTTACACGGATACCAATTGTTGCTTTAAGCACTGCCCATACCGCTAGGCTAGCTCCGAATACCCATGCAAAGATTACTGCTGCACCCAATAGTTGAGCACCAAACGTTGCATCCGCGTTGCTTAGAGGCACAGCCATTAGACCGAAGAAGCCACATACACCGTGAACTGAGATAGCACCCACTGGATCATCAATCTTCACTTTATCTAGAGCAATGATGCTGAATACAACCAAGGCACCAGATACCGAACCAATCGCTACAGAAAATAAAGGTGATGGTGATAGAGGGTCTGCAGTGATTGCTACTAGGCCAGCTAACGCACCGTTAAGAATCATTGTTAAGTCTGCTTTACCCCAAGTTGTTTTACATACTAGTAATGCTGCGATTGCACCTGCTGCTGCTGCTGCGTTGGTGTTAAGGAAGATCTGACCAACCGCTGTCGCATTTTCAAAATCTGAAACCATTAGCTGAGAACCGCCGTTGAAGCCGAACCAACCAAACCATAAGATGAATGTACCTAATGTTGCTAACGGCATGTTTGAACCAGGGATTGGGTAAATTTCACCATTTTTACCGTATTTACCTCTACGAGCACCGAGTAACAATACGCCAGCAAGCGCAGCCGAAGCACCAGCCATATGCACGATACCTGAACCTGCGAAATCACTGAAGCCTGCTTCTGATAGGAAGCCCCCCCCCCAAGTCCAGTAACCTTCCATTGGGTAAATAAACGCAGTTAGAACCACAGAGAAGATAAGGAATGACCAAAGCTTCATACGCTCAGCCACTGCGCCCGAAACGACCGACATTGCCGTTGCAACGAACACAACTTGGAAAAAGAAGTCAGATTCTAGTGAATGGTCTGCGCCTTCACCTTGAGTGCCAATTAAAGTACCAAATGAAGGTAACCAACCACCTTCACCGTTATCTACGTACATAATGTTGTAGCCAACCACTAAGAAAGTCGTACAAGCAATCGCGTATAAACAGATGTTCTTAGTTAAAATTTCTGTGGTGTTCTTTGAACGAACTAGGCCAGCTTCAAGCATTGCGAAGCCTGCTGCCATCCACATGACCAACGCACCTGAAATGAGGAAGAAAAAAGTGTCTAGTGCGTAACGTAGTTCCATTACTGTTGTCGTAAGTTCCATATTAAAGTCTCCAGTCCTTGTAATTCTTTAAAGTGCTTCTGCATCCATTTCACCAGTACGAATACGTACGGCTTGGCTTAGGTCATACACAAAAATTTTGCCATCACCGATTTTTCCGGTATGTGCTGCTTGGCTAATCGCTTCAACAACTCGGTCAACGTTTTCAGCTTGGGTAGCAATCTCTAGCTTCACTTTTGGTAGAAAATCCACTTGGTACTCCGCACCACGATACAATTCAGTGTGTCCCTTCTGACGACCAAAACCTTTCACTTCAGAAACTGTCATACCTTCAATACCCACATCAGAGAGCGCTTCGCGTACATCGTCTAATTTGAATGGCTTAACAATGGCATTTATTAATTTCATATTCGTTCCTTAAATTCTTCACTTAATCCGTTAATTCTCTTATTACAATCCAAGTAGCGTGCCAAAATGTTAAGTTATTGATTTTAAATAATATGCAAATGATAAGGTCATAAAAACGAAAAAGGCCGCACCAATATGGTGCGGCCTTTTCACTATCTTAATGCGTTGCGCTATTGTTGCTCCAGTTTTGGGCAACCAAGCCTTCAAAGCTCTAAATGACTCAAGAATAGGGGCTAACTAGCGAGTAGAAAGTTAGACCTTAATAGCCTAAAAAGTCCATCCAGCGTTCGATAAGTCGCTCGAAATCATCGATTCCACAGCTTGCTTGGCTTTCACAGTTATAGAAGTCGAATTCACTGCCCTCTTCCATCTCTTGCTCATGCGCTAACACGTTTTCCTGAATCGTTACGTCATCTTCATTGATAGCAAGGCTGATCTCTTTGCCAAGCAGCGTCACTTCATTACTCAGATCCTGTCGAGATTGTTCAATCAACGCCATCACATGATCCAGTTTCTGCTTATCTTTCCCGATCTCTTCTTGAAGCCAGCGGCCAACAATCTCATGACCCATGCTGCACTTTACATAGTACTCGCCCATTAAAGTGTTTCTTGTAAATTCAAATTCCATAAAGGCTCCGCGCACTAATGACAGATAGGGTTAAAAATGAGGCGAGAGTATATAGCGAAGTCATCAAGAGATCGAGTCGCTCGTAAGCTAACATTCAGACATAAAAAAACGCCTACCGAAGTAGACGCTCTATCATTTGGGTTCCTCTAAATAGTTGGAGTTGCAGCTAGGCGACAAGTACGTTCATCCCTATGAGCATAGAAGCTCTATGTGATTAGGGTGAACGTACGCAGTCAACAACGCTGCAGCTACAAATATAACGAGGAACTAAGCTGGTTCTTGGAAGATAACCGTGTCTGCTTTTTCCGTGTACTGACCCATTTTATGGAAATTCAGGTAACGGTATGTATCTGCAGCGGTTGCATTAATCTTCTCAGCGTACGCTAAGTACTCTTCTTTAGTTGGGATACGACCAAGAATCGCACCAACAGCAGAAAGCTCAGCAGAAGCTAGGTAAACGTTCGCACCATTACCCAAACGGTTCGGGAAGTTACGCGTTGACGTAGACATAACTGTCGAAGCATCAGCAACACGAGCTTGGTTACCCATACATAGTGAACAGCCAGGAGTTTCGATACGTACCCCAGCACGACCGAAGATGCCGTAGTAGCCTTCTTCTGTCAGTTGGTCTTTATCCATCTTCGTTGGCGGAGCAACCCATAGGCGAGTATTCAAAGAGCCATTAAACTCTTCAAGCATCTTACCTGCAGCACGGAAGTGACCGATGTTGGTCATACAAGAACCGATGAACACTTCTTGAATCTCAGTGCCTTGAACGTCAGAAAGAAGACGAGCATCATCTGGATCGTTTGGTGCACATAGGATTGGCTGATCGATGTCAGCAAGGTCAATCTCGATAACATGAGCGTATTCAGCATCTGAATCAGCAGCAAGCAACTCAGGGTTCGCTAGCCACTCTTCCATTGCCGTAATACGACGCTCGATAGTACGAACATCACCGTAACCTTCAGCAATCATCCACTTAAGCATAACGACGTTCGAGTTCAAGTACTCTTCGATAGACTCTTGAGAAAGCTTAACAGTACAACCAGCAGCAGAACGCTCAGCAGATGCATCTGAAAGTTCAAATGCTTGCTCAACAGACAGGTGGTCAACACCTTCAATCTCTAGTACACGACCAGAGAATTCATTGATCTTACCAGCTTTTTCAACAGTCAGTAGGCCTTGCTTGATACCGTAAAGAGGAATTGCATGTACAAGGTCACGTAGCGTGATACCCGGCTGCATTTCACCTTTAAAGCGAACCAAGATTGATTCAGGCATATCAAGAGGCATAACACCTGTTGCTGCAGCAAATGCTACTAAGCCAGAACCTGCAGGGAATGAAATACCTAGAGGGAAACGAGTATGCGAGTCACCACCTGTACCAACAGTATCAGGCAGAAGCATACGGTTTAGCCATGAGTGGATAACACCATCACCCGGACGAAGTGAAACACCCGCACGGTTCATGATGAAATCAGGCAGTGTATGGTGAGTGTTTACATCAACTGGTTTCGGGTATGCAGATGTGTGGCAGAAAGACTGCATCACAAGATCCGCAGAGAAACCAAGACAAGCTAGATCTTTCAGCTCATCACGTGTCATAGGACCCGTAGTATCTTGAGAGCCTACTGTTGTCATTTTAGGTTCGCAGTACTGACCCGCACGCACACCTTCAACGCCACACGCTTTACCTACCATCTTCTGAGCTAACGTGTAGCCTTTATCAGAAGCAGAAGGATCGATTGGTTTAGCAAACAGATCGGTTTCAGCTAGGCCTAGAGCATCACGAGCACGGCCCGTTAAGCCACGACCAATGATCAGTGGAATACGACCACCAGCACGTACTTCATCTAGAAGTACTTTGCCTAGCTCAAAGCTTGAGATATCTGCACCGTCTTTACGAACAACACCTTCATAAGGATAGATATCAATCACATCACCCATGTTCATGTCTTGTACGTTCAGCTCAATTGGTAGCGCGCCTGAGTCTTCCATTGTGTTGTAGAAGATCGGAGCAATTTTACCACCAAGACAAACACCGCCAGTACGCTTGTTCGGTACGAATGGGATATCTTCACCCATGAACCAAAGTACTGAGTTTGTCGCTGATTTACGTGAAGAGCCGGTACCAACAACATCACCAACGTAAGCCAGTGGAATGCCGTCTTTTTGCATTTCTTCAATTTGAGTAATTGGACCAACGTGACCCTGCTCATCAGGAGTAATACCATCACGTTCCATCTTCAGCATAGCTTTTGCGTGTACTGGGATATCAGGACGTGACCATGCATCTGGCGCTGGAGATAAGTCATCGGTGTTCGTTTCACCAGTGACTTTAAATACTTTAACGGTAATTTTTTCCGCTACTTTGTCTTTAGCTGTAAACCACTCAGCATCAGCCCAAGATTGAAGCACTTGTTGTGCTGAAGCATTACCTGCTTTTGCTTTTTCTTCTACGTCGTAGAATGCGTCAAACATCAGTAGAGTATGAGAAAGCGCTTTAACAGCGATAGGAGCAAGCTCTGCATCATCCAGCAAAGAAACTAGAGATTCGATGTTGTAACCACCTTGCATTGTGCCAAGTAGTTGTGCAGCTTTTGCTTTGCTTACTAGTGGAGATTCAACTTCACCTTTAGTGATAGCAGTTAGGAAGCCCGCTTTAACGTAAGCAGCTTCATCTACACCTGGTGGAATTCGGTTTTCTAGTAGGTCAAGAAGGTATTCTTCTTCACCTTGAGGTGGGTTCTTTAGAAGTTCAACTAGGCCAGCGACTTGCTCAGCATCTAGTGGTCTTGGAACAACTCCCTCGGCAGCACGTTCTTCGACGTGTTTACGGTAGGCTTC
Organism: Vibrio sp. QJM3NY_26; assembly: GCF_057786005.1. Taxonomy (NCBI): domain Bacteria; kingdom Pseudomonadati; phylum Pseudomonadota; class Gammaproteobacteria; order Vibrionales; family Vibrionaceae; genus Vibrio; species Vibrio sp. QJM3NY_26. The sequence continues at coordinate 2,863,261 of NZ_CM173515.1, forward strand.
AAGCACGACTTTTTTCCTCTCATTGCGGTTCACTTCTTATCTTCATAATTATTAGTAAAATAAAGAAGTGAACATCCTTGGAAACTTGGCTCTCCATTGCCATTTTTGTCATTCAATTTGTATTGATGAGCGGCATCATAGAGGCCAAACTGTGGGCGGTAGAATAGCAAATTTAACGTTAAATTAAAATCTTATCATTTTGACCAACATAGCAAGTTAAGACGAAAGTCCTACGATTTTTGCCTATTTAGTCGGAAAAAGAGCTATCCCACGCATGTTTATTTGTAAGACGTTCCAATAATTAAGTAGACCGAGTCGTAATTATCTTCGGTTCTACCATAAGCCAAAATAATCGGCCCTAATGGGGAGTCGACTCCGGCAAAGACCGAACCAGCGGTGAACATTGGCGCTTCGTCAATGTTCAAATCATTATTCGACCATACACCACCATGCTCAATGGACGCACCCACGTAGAACGGTGACTTAAACAAGCCAAAATCATTTTCAAACCATTTATAGCGATAAATTAAACTGCCATATGCCAAGTTTTGCCCAATAAGACTATTTCTTGGTATTCCCGATAAATTTAAGAAGCCTCCAAGCTCCTTTGGATCAATAGGGAATACGGAATTTTTACTCTCTACCATACCAAAATCGAACCTTGCGACTAAAGTATGCTTTTCAATACTCTGCGCAGCCATGACATTAGCTGAAATCTCATAAACCGTATCGCTTTCAGAGTTAAATTCAGAATCAGCAAGAGAAGAGTCATTATCGAAATCATCATGGGATACGAGATACTCCAGATCAACGAAATACCCTTTGGTTGGCAAACTGAAGTTATCTAAAGTATCCAATCGATAACTCATAAACCCACCAATACGTGTATATCCACCGCTACCTAAAGACGGTAACGAGGCTACCTCAACATCACCATCGGTGTATCGAGCCCCCACTTTAAATTCTTGCCACAATGTTGGCTGGTAACCTAATGCCAGTTCACCAATATACTCTTGATAAGTCATTGGTAAGTAGTCTTTAGTTACGTCAAGAGTGGGCTCTTCGATATCGTCAATATTGGCGGGTAAATTTCTCTTCTGATTGCTATAAACAAGTGATGCCGATGTAAATAACTTCTGGCTTGAGAAAAAAGGTGAATATAACTCAGCCTCAATGAGTTTATCAGTGCCCATTTCTACATTCGTTCTTAACTCTGCGCCATGCGAGTTAATATCCGTAAAATTAGCCGACATACCAATTGAATATTGGCTCTCGGTTGCGAAGTCATCTTCAAGATAAAATCGAAAGTTGAGGTAATTAGGACCCCATGATTTTTCATTTACATCTACCTGCAGTTGATCTTCACCGTCTACATTGTCAAATTCATAGGTGACCAATTCAAAACGGTCGAGCGCATAGAGGTCTTTAACCTGAGATTCAATTTCACTGGTTTTAAGGATTTTGCCAGAATCGAGGTTCAAACGATTGGCAATCAACTTATCTGAATAGTGGGTGTTATTATTGATAACGACCTTATCCACCACCGTTTTATCACCATGCTTAAGCTGCTTTCGAGCTTTCTGTTTATCATCAATATAGTGTTGGTAGTCCGCATTCGAGAGAGACAACTTAGAGAGCTGATCCGTATACTGCCTTGTTGCCTCGTATCCAGCATGATAAGCCGTCGGCATTTTATCGAACTCTGTGGTCTCCATTTGCCCAACATCAGGACGTAGGAAAAAATCATCGTCTGTTAACGTAGCGGCTTGCTCTTGAGTACTGCGTTGAACAAGGTAATTAGAGAGTTGGTCTGCTGCGGCTAAAAAGTTAGTAAAGTCTTCTTTGCTTTTGTAGTTAGTACTGATATCAACGGCAATAACGATGTCGGCTCCCATTGCTCGAGCAACATCCACTGGCATGTTATTGGTGACACCACCATCAACCAGCATTCGTCCATCAACCTCATAAGGAGGAAGAGCACCGGGTACCGACATACTCGCCATCATCGCATCAACAAGATGACCATGGTCGATGACCACTTCTTCAAGATCGATAATGTCGGTTGCAACAGAGCGATATGGAATAGCGAGGTTGTCGAAAGAATCGAGTGGAGATAAGTTACCTGTGGTCTCACGCAGAATACGCAACATATTCTGGCCTTGAACCACACCTTTTCTGGCTTTGATTTCACCCCAACCTAAACCGAGGTCGGTATTCAGTTGATAACGGTCTTCATACTCTTTGTCACGCACACGGCGATCACTACGGTTAACGCGATCGCGATAGCCACGATTCCAATCCACCGTATAAATAAAGCTCTCGATCTCATCTGCGCTCATCCCTGTCGCATAAAGACCACCAACGTAAGCGCCCATACTGGTACCAGTAATGTAATCAACCGGAATTTGCATCTCTTCTAAGGCTTTAAGCACCCCAATGTGAGCCGCTCCTTTGGCCCCTCCACCAGCAAGCACGACAGCAACGGTTGGTCTTTTATGAGCTTGCTGAGATTGCTCCACCGGTGTCACAGTAGATGCAAACAGCTGAAAACTGATCACAGTACCGACAATGCCTAAGCCGCTCACAATCCAACGAGAAATCATTCTTTAAACTATCCTTGTTATTCTTTTCTTTTACGACTTTACCATTGAAAAAGCTTTTTTAGCCACTGTTTTGGTTGACTTTCACAACCCTTTTTAATGTTTCCATTCTCATCCCAAACCGGCAGTTTAACCTTACCGTCACAGTCAAACTCTAAAGCCCCTTCAGAAGTCCGAGTAAAACTTGCCGTCGTAATGCCATTCGGCCAAGGCAACAATAACTGCTCTGGAGTTCGATGTTTCAAGTAATCGGCATAGACACGTAACGCACCACTAGAGCCCGTAAGTTTAGTCGGCTTATTATCATCGCGTCCTAGCCAGATGGTAGTGACTTCACGACCATCAACACCCACGAACCAACTGTCTCGGCTGTCATTACTGGTACCCGTTTTACCGGCTAATCCTGCCCATGCAAACTGACCTTGTAGGAAACGTCCAGTACCTTCCGACACACCACGTTTCATGGCATAAGTTGTCAACCAAGCTGCTTGCTGGTCAACGCTTTGTGATACACGAGGGATCGACTGATATAAAACCTCACCATCGTTATCAACCACTGAACGAAGCGCAGACAAAGGTGCTATACGGCCAGAGTTGGTAATCGTTTGGTACATCTGCGCTACCTGAAATGGGGTCAATGAGAATGAACCCAAAAACATCGATGGCACTGGGCGAATTTCGTTTTTATCGACACCCAGTTTTCCAATCGTATCCGACACGCTATCAATACCTAACTGCATGCCCAAGCGAACCGTTGGTACGTTGTAAGACTTAGAAAGCGCCACATACAAAGGCACCTCTCCGCGAAACTTGCGATCGAAGTTTCTTGGGCTCCATACGCTGCCTTTACTGCCTTTCAAGCTTAGTGGAGTATCCATCAAGGTTGTCGCCAATGTGTACTTCTGGGGTTGCTCTAATGCGGTTAAGTAGATTGCTGGTTTAACCAAAGAACCAATAGGACGACTCGCATTCAAGGCTCGATTGAAACCATCGTAGCCAGTGCGTTTACCACCGACCATCGCACGAATTTCACCAGTATTTCTATCCACTGCAATAGCAGCAGCCTCTAGCTTGTTACCTGCAGTTTTAGATAAATCAGGCACCTTACGAGCAATCGATGTCTCTAGCTTGTCTTGAGAAACAGGATCCAGAGAGGTAAATACTCGAATGCCTTTCTGTGCTTCAAATCGATCACCGACATATCTCTTAAGCTCAATATTGACTTGCTGGAAGTAAGCGGGCTGACGGCTCGCAATGCGTGGGTTATCTTGAATATCCAAGTCTCGGCTTGCGGCTTCTTCGTACTGTTTCGGCGTCAATATGTCTTGTTGCATCAGCAAACGTAGAACCAAATCTCGTCGAGTCTTAGCTCGCTCAGGGTAACGAACCGGGTTGTAATACGAAGGTCCTTTGACCATACCGACCAGCAGTGCTAGTTGGTCGATTCGGAGTTCTTGAATCGGTTGCCCGAAATACAAGCGAGATGCTAATCCAAAGCCATGAATCGCTTGCCCACCATTTTGCCCAAGATAAACCTCGTTTAAGTAGGCTTCTAAGATGCGGTCTTTGCTGTAACGATGATCCAAAATAAGTGCAATATAGGCTTCGCGAACCTTACGCCATAATGTGCGCTCACTAGATAAGAACAGGTTTTTTGCCAACTGTTGCGTCAACGTACTACCACCTTGTACGGTTCGCCCTGCTTTTACATTGACCACCATCGCTCGAGCGATGGCCAGTGGCGATACCCCATCGTGCTGATAGAAATTTCGGTCTTCGGTTGCCAGCAATGCATCAACCATCACCTCTGGGAACTGATTACGTTTTAAGAACAGACGCTGCTCATCGCTACTTTTTTCAAGCATGCCAAGCATTTTCGGTTCAACACGCAGATACCCCATGTCGCCTTTCTTCTCTAGTGACTGAATACGAGTTAACTCGTTACCATTGAAATGCAGCATCACATGACGATCCGCTTCCGGTCCATCGACAAACTCGAACGGGCGGCGAATCATTTCAATCTTGGTTGAGGAAGAAGAGTATTCGCCAGGGTGACGAGGAGCGTTCACCTTACGATAATTGAGTACATCCAGCTCATTCTTAACCTGCACCAAACTCACCTGAGTTCCCGGAGACAGGTCCAGCACTCGCGCATAAACCACGGTTGGCAAATCAAACAGCTGACCTTCAAAACGCTGCTTGACCACCGAATCAAGATAAATACCGACGAACAACAGCAATGCGGCGAGCGCTAGGCCCACTTTCCAAGAAATGCCCCACAGGATCTTCAACCAACCTCTCTTACCAGACGACTTAGCTTTAGGTTTAGTCTTTTTCGCTGCTGCTCTTGGCTTTCTAGGCTTGGCTTTGGTCGCTGGTGACTTCTTTGCTGGCGCTTTTTTAGGTGGTGCCTTTTTTGGCGTTAACATTTTGGTCATCATCGATTCAACTGTCGTTTAGTTTTAGTGGTTGCTACATGATTAGCAGGGTCATCTGGCCAAGGATGTTTTGGGTAACGGCCTTTCATTTCTTTTTGTACTTCTTTGTACGCGCCAGCCCAAAAGCCAGCTAAATCTTGAGTAATTTGTAGTGGTCGCTGTGCTGGAGAAAGTAGCTCAAGCACCACTTTTTTACGCCCTTGCGCAATCAATGGCGAGTCTCGTTCACCAAAGACTTCCTGCATTCGAACTGAGATTACTGGCTCAGACTGATACTGGTAGCGAATTGCTTTTTTACTGCCCGTCGGCATCAGATAGTCAGAAGGCAGCCATTGATCAATTTCTTGATTCAACGGCCAACCAAGGTATGCCGACAGTGCTTGTTCAATCGATACATTCGACAGCCCTTTGGCAGACTTAATGCCATTCAGATATGGTGATAACCACTCATCAAGATGTTCAATCAAACTCGCGTCATCCATCGCAGGCCAATCATGCTCAGGCATCCAAAGCTCTGCACTGCGTACACGCTCAACAAACTGTTTAGCCGAAGGTGTCCAATGTAAGCGATCCAGTCCGCATCGAGCGATATAATTGAGTAGCGCTTTGCTCGTCTGATTCGCATCTGGCTCTGGTAAAGCTTTGGTGCTGATAATCAACTTGCCCAGAGACACTCTCTGATCTGCCACTAAGCGGCCACGCTTCTCATCCCAATCGGCGTAATCTGAACGCACAAAAAGTTTTGGGAATTCAGCTTCTAGCTGCGAAATATCAACGGCAGTGGCTAAGAAAATCTGACTGGCTCGCCCTGTGCTACGCATCAAATCAATCACTACGATATAGTCATTGTTCGCCAATGGGTCATCGTCACGAACTTCAGCCCCGTGGCCATTCGCAAGAAGGAAAGCACTGCTGGTTGCGCTTCTCACTTGTGCAATTCGGTCTGGGAAGGCAAAACAAAGCACTAATGGTAGCAATGATTCGTCAACTTGTGACAAATCCAGGTGATGATTGAGTTTACCTGCGAGACTTTTCGCTCGCTGCATCACAACGCTATTTTTTGAGTGTTTTCTTTGCTTCAGTCGATGCAACGAATGCTGCATATCTGTCACATTGCGCTCTGGCTCTTCCAGTAAAGCGGCAGCAACAATCGCGACATTCAGTAGTTCTTGGCTGCTTTGCTGCGCTTTAACCAACATACTGGCGATGCGAGGTTCAAGTCCTAAGCGTTGAGCCTGTTTTCCTAGTGCCGTAAATTGACCATTACCGTCTAACAGTTCCAGGTTTTGTAAGAGTTGCTTGGCTTGTTCTGTTGAAGCTTTCGGTGGAATGTCTAACCACTGCAATTCATCAGCACTTGCGGCTCCCCATTGTGTCAATTCAGACACCAACGAAGACAAATCAGAATGAAGAATCTCAGGTTCTGGCACAGCAGGTTGCTGCATCAACTGTGTTTCGCTGTACAAACGAACACACAGGCCCTCTTCAATTCGCCCAGCACGACCTGCTCTTTGTTCAGCAGAAGACTGCGAGATTTTCACTTGCTCAAGCTTGGTAATTCCGGTTTTCAGATCGAACTTCGCCACACGTTCAAGCCCGGAATCGACCACCAGTCGAATACCTTCAATGGTCAAAGAAGTCTCAGCAATATTGGTCGCTAACACCACTTTTCGGCGCCCTTTCTCTGATGGCGCGATCGCTTTTTGTTGTTGAGGGAAGCAGAGCTGACCGTACAAAGGACAAACATCGATATCGCTGGCGAGTTGTTCTAGTTGAGATTCCACTTGTTTTATCGCCGAGACACCCGGCAAGAAAGCCAAAAGTGAGCCTGACTGTTTCTCCATCAGAGAACGAATCACGTTGGCCATCTTAAGGGCTAAATATTCATTCGAGCCTAATGGCTGATAACGGAAGTCAACCGGGAAAGTTCGCCCTTGTGATTCAACATACTTGGCATCAGGCAACAAAGATTGCAGCGCGTGTTGATCTAAGGTTGCCGACATCACCACCACTTTTAGATCATCACGCAGTGCTTCTTGGATCTCCAAACTAAAGGCCAGCGCGGTATCTGCATGGATACTGCGCTCATGAAACTCATCAAAGATCACCATATCAACCCCAGTCAATTCAGGGTCGGTTTGGATCATTCTCGTCATAATCCCTTCGGTGACGATTTCCAAGCGAGTCGCACTGCTGGTTTTAGATTCACCACGAACTCTAAAACCTATGCTCTCTCCCACTTTTTCTCCCAATTGGCTGGCTAAGTAAGTTGCGATATTCCTTGCCGCCAAACGCCTCGGTTCAAGCATAATGATTTTGCCTTGAACGGCGTTGGTCTTAACTAACTGTAATGGGAAGAATGTTGACTTACCCGCACCGGGAGCAGCCTTTAGAATAAGTTGAGTGTGTGTTTCTACGCCAGCGAGCAGATCTGGCATCACAGCTTCTATGGGCAGTTGTGGCAATGGGAGAACCTTGTGGTGTAATGTTGGCAACATTGTACATAAAAACCTACCTGTCTAAATAAGTAATATGCACTTCAATCCTCCATTAGAGCCAGCGACTCTTATTAAACGCTATAAACGTTTTCTCACTGACATCCAACTTCCAGACGGCAGCGAACGTACTATTCATTGCGCTAACACTGGAGCAATGACGGGATGTGCTACCCCTGGCAATACGGTGTGGTACTCAACATCCGATAATGCAAAAAGAAAATACCCAAACAGCTGGGAGATCTCAGAAACAGACAAAGGTCACCGTATTTGTGTAAATACTGCGCGAGCAAACCAGTTGGCAGTGGAAGCAATTGAAAATAATACTATAGTTGAACTCTTAGGCTATAACGCGTTACGAACCGAAGTGAAATATGGCAGTGAGAATAGTCGAATTGATATTCTGCTTGAAGATAACGAAAAGCCACCTTGCTATATCGAAGTAAAAAGCGTCACTTTGCTCGATGAACAACAAACGTCCACTAAGCAACAAATATCAACTAAACAACAAGCGTCAACCAAAGGGCAAGGCTTTTTCCCTGATGCGGTCACCACCAGAGGCCAGAAACATCTGCGTGAACTCACAGAAATGGTCGAATCTGGAAATAGAGCCGTACTTTTATTCACTGTTTTGCATTCAGGTATTGAAAAAGTGTCTGCGGCACACCATATAGACGCCAAATATTCGTTATTACTAAAACAAGCACAAGACGCTGGTGTTGAAGTGCTTTGCTATAAAGCAGAGCTCAGCAGTACTCAAATACAACTAAAACAAGCTGTTGAATTTATCAATAGCTAAGCAAAAATGCTGAACTATTCACATTGATTGCAAGTTTGAGCAAGAGTATTTGCCACCATTCGTTCTTTCTGCTATAGATACCCGCCTTAAAATTAGCTGCTTTGCAGTTGACTAGGTGTAAATAGGAGATGCTGTATGCCAGAATCTAAGAAAAAAGCGCTAGGCATCCTAGCCATCGCAGGTGTTGAACCGTACCAAGCAAAACCAGGTGAAGAATACATGTCACCTGAGCAAACGGAACATTTTACAAAAATTTTAGCAGCTTGGCGCAACCAGCTCAGGGAAGAAGTTGATCGTACTGTGCACCACATGCAGGACGAAGCAGCAAATTTCCCAGACCCAGTTGACCGTGCTTCTCAAGAAGAAGAATTCAGCCTAGAGTTACGTAACCGTGACCGTGAGCGCCGTCTTATCAAGAAAATTGAGAAGACACTAGACAAGATCGAAGAAGACGATTTCGGCTTCTGTGACTCTTGCGGTGTCGAGATTGGCATTCGTCGTCTTGAAGCTCGTCCAACTGCTGACCTTTGTATTGACTGTAAAACACTTGCAGAGATCAAAGAGAAACAGATGCAAGGTTAATTCTTGCGGATGTAAAGAAAGGGAGCTTTGGCTCCCTTTTTTGTTTGTTATCCAAGCTGGATATTTCAAGATTTTGATAGCAAATCAACAGCTTTAGCTTGTTTTTACGTATTAATACGATGACTAAACGAACCAAAGCAATAGATAAACGTCTTAAGAATCGGCTACTGCGGTACCATCAAGATTAGGTTTTTCACTTATGGATTATATCGGGCGCTTTGCACCATCACCGTCAGGTCCTCTTCATTTTGGATCACTGGTTGCTGCTCTTGGTAGCTACTTTCAAGCGAAATCTAACCAAGGACAATGGTTAGTTCGCATGGAAGACCTCGACCCACCAAGAGAAATGGCCGGCGCTGCAGACCTCATTCTTAAGACGCTTGAGGCTTACCATCTATTTTGGGATGGTGAAGTCGTCTATCAAAGCCAGCGTCATGGCTTGTATCAAGCTCAAATCGATCAATGGGTCGCTGACAATCAAGCCTATTACTGTGAATGCACACGCAAGCAGATAAAGTCTCTGGGTGGGTTTTATAATGGTCACTGCCGAAACGCAGGTTTGGTTGATTCAGGCGAACAAGCCGTGCGCTTGTGCATGGACTTTCCAGTCGAGTCTTTTGACGATGTTCGTCACGGCACGATTCAAATCCCTAAAGCATTGGCTGAAGAAGATTTTATTATCAAACGCAGAGATGGATTGTTTGCCTATAACTTGGCGGTTGTCCTTGATGACATCGATCAAGGGGTAACAGAAGTCGTAAGAGGCGCCGACCTGATAGAGCCTACAGGTCGACAAATCAGTTTGTATAAGACACTCAAGCAAAAAACCGTGAGTTACTTGCACTTACCATTGGCAACCGATGGCTTGGGGAATAAACTGTCAAAACAGAACCATGCCACCGCGATCGATCTCGACAACCCAAAACCAACGCTGCTCGACGCTATGCGATTCTTAGGTTTTGGTATCCCGCATGCCCTCTGTGAGGCTTCAATGGATGAGATTTTGTTATGGGGAACTCAGCAATGGAACGTCAGCCAGTTACCTGATAGTTTACAAAAAGAGCACAGCGATTAACTCATAACTAACGGCAAATAGCAAAAACGACACATAAAAATGTCATAACCAACAGCAGTGGTTAAACAGACGATGTTCTCAAATGGCTCGCGCTAAGCTATCATTAGCCGCAATTATACTCTGCACTACCACTTTGGACTAAGAGAAAAACAAAGTTGGCGATACCTACTTTGTTCTAAACTAATGAATACAAACGACAATACCCCAAGCGAACAACGCGGATTCCACGAATTAGCTCTGAATATATATACTCGTCAAGAGCACAATATTTCACGCAAGCAGATCAGCGACAACGCACTAAAAGTGCTATATCGCCTGAATGGTGCGGGTTTTGACGCATTTCTAGTCGGTGGTGGTGTTCGCGATATCTTATTAGGCTCACAGCCAAAAGATTTTGATATTGCGACCAACGCAACACCAGAACAAATCAAAAACCTCTTCAGAAACTGTCGCCTTATCGGCCGCCGTTTCCGCTTAGCACATATCATGTTTGGTCGTGACATCATTGAAGTGGCAACTTTCCGTGGCCACCACCAAGAGCCATCGAAAAACGTTTCTGCGCAATCTGATGAAGGCATGTTGCTACGCGATAACGTGTACGGCAATGTTGATGAAGATGCAGAGCGTCGTGACTTCACTATTAATGCGATGTACTACAACATTGCAGACTACAGCATTCACGATTACGCGGGTGGTGTGGAAGATTTAGAAGACAAGCTGATCCGCTTAATTGGCGATCCAGAAACTCGCTACCGTGAAGACCCGGTACGTATGCTTCGCGCAATGCGTTTCGCCGCCAAACTGGATTTCGATATTGAAGAAGACACAGCAGACCCTATCGAAGAACTGGCACACCTGCTAAAAGATATCCCAGCAGCGCGCCTTTACGAAGAGTCTCTGAAATTACTTCAATCAGGTCACGGTTTAGAAACCTATCACCTAATGCGTGAATACAACCTGTTCCAACAGATGTTCCCTGCAATTGCAGAGCACTTCACTGAAGGTTACGACTCTCATACAGAGCAGATGCTTGACTTAGTACTCGACTCAACCGACCTTCGCATAGAAGATGGCAAGCGAGTAAACCCTGCATTTATGTTTGCAGCGATTCTTTGGTACCCAATGAACAAGCTCGCAGACAAGCTTGTCGCTGAACAGGGTATGGCGCATTACGATGCGATCATGGAAGCGAGCAACATCATTCTTGACCAGCAAGTTAAGTCTATTGCTATTCCTCGTCGTCACACAGCGACGGTTCGTGAAGTTTGGCAACTGCAATTGCGACTGCCTCGTCGTAACGGTAAACGTGCTGTTCGTCTTATGGAACTGAATAAGTTCCGTGCTGGTTACGACTTCTTAGAAATGCGTGGCGAGATTGAGGGTGGCGAAACCAAAGAACTAGCAAAATGGTGGGAGCGTTATCAGACCGCAGGCCGCAACATGCGCCAAGCGATGGCTAACGACGTTGCAGCACCATCAAAATCAGGCCATCGTCGCCGTAAGACTTACCGAAACAAAAAGAGTAAGCAGTCCGAATGATAACGGCTTATATTGCGGTCGGCAGCAACCTTGCCGACCCAGTTAGCCAAGCAAACTTGGCTATCGAAACGCTAAAAAGCCTACCGCGATCAACGTTTGTTGCGACCTCTCAGCTATATAGTAGCACTCCAATGGGGCCGCAAAACCAACCTGACTACATCAACGCGGTAGTAGCAATCCAAACCGAATTAACGCCAATTGAACTACTTGATTGCACTCAAAAGATCGAGCTAGAACAAGGGCGCGTCCGTAAAGACGAGCGTTGGGGGCCAAGAACCTTGGATCTCGACATTGTGTTATACGGCAATGAGGTGATCGATTCAGAGCGCTTAATCGTTCCTCATTACGGAATGAAAGAACGAGAGTTTGTACTTTACCCGCTTGCTGAAATCGCACCAAGTTTACAACTCCCTGATGGGACTGAGCTGACAGAACTACTCAAAATAGTTGATAAGAACGGGCTCAATGTTTGGCAACAATAGCCAAGCGCATTAAGGAAAACCAATGAAAAAAGTAACCATTAACGACCTGATCAAATGCAAAAGTGAAGGCCGTAAATTCGCGACGTCGACAGCTTATGATGCGAGCTTTGCTCAGTTATTCGAAAGCCAAGAAATGCCAGTTCTGCTTGTCGGTGACTCACTGGGTATGGTTCTACAAGGCCATAACGACACATTACCAGTAACCGTTGAAGACATTGCTTACCATACTCGCTCAGTGCGTGCAGGTAGCCTAAACTGTCTTCTTATGGCTGACATGCCTTTCATGAGCTACGCAACGCCAGAGCAAGCCTGTGAGAGCGCAGCAACATTGATGCGTGCTGGTGCGAACATGGTAAAAATCGAAGGCGGAAGCTGGTTGGTTGATACTGTGAAGATGCTAACAGAACGTGCAGTACCAGTATGTGCACACTTAGGCTTAACGCCTCAGTCTGTGAACATTTTTGGTGGTTACAAAGTACAAGGTCGTGACGACGAGCAAGCCGACAAAATGGTTGCTGACGCTCTAGCACTACAAAACGCAGGTGCTCAAATCGTTCTCCTTGAATGTGTACCCGCTTCATTGGCAAAACGAATTACAGAAGCTTGTGACGTACCCGTTATCGGTATCGGCGCAGGTAATGTTACCGATGGTCAGATCTTGGTTATGCATGACATGTTCGGTATTTCTGCGAACTACATGCCGAAATTCTCTAAGAATTTCCTAGCTGAAACAGGTGATATGCGTAAAGCCGTCGCTCTATACAAAGAAGAAGTAGAGAGCGCACGTTTCCCTGATGATGCTCATACAATCGCTTAGGAGTAACTATGCAAACTTTTGCTGAAATAGCGGCTCTTCGTGAGCAGATTAAACAGTTTAAGCGTGATGGACGTACGGTTGCTTTTGTCCCGACAATGGGAAACCTGCATGAAGGTCACCTGACTCTGGTCAAGAAAGCTCGTGAACTGGCGGACATTGTTGTGGTAAGCATCTTTGTTAACCCGATGCAGTTTGATCGTACCGATGACTTGAACAACTACCCTCGTACGTTAGAAGCTGATTTAAGTAAGTTAACAGCCGAAGGTGTTGAGCTCGTGTTTACACCGACACCAGAAGTCATGTACCCAGATGGATTAGATAAACAGACGTTTGTTGAAGTTCCAGGCATATCTCACATGCTTGAAGGCGCGTCTCGTCCAGGTCACTTCCGCGGCGTATCAACGATTGTCACTAAACTGTTTAATATCGTTCAGCCAAACTTTGCATGCTTCGGTGAGAAAGACTTTCAGCAACTTGCTGTTATTCGCCAGATGACAACAGATTTAGCGTTAGACATTGAAGTTGTCGGCGTAGCGACCGTTCGTGAAATGGATGGCTTGGCAATGAGCTCTCGCAATAGCAACCTAACGATTGACGAGCGTCAACGAGCTCCTGTTCTAGCGCGTACTATGCGTTGGGTCAGCAGCGCAATTCGTGGCGGTCGTGATGACTACGCATCTGTTATTGAAGATGCGACAGACCAGCTTCGTGCAGCCGATCTTCAACCCGATGAAATCTTCATTTGCGATGCTAAGACGTTGCAAGCTATCACTTCAGAATCCACACAAGCCGTGATCCTGATGTCAGCTTTCCTAGGTAAGACGCGTCTTATCGACAACCAAGTTCTCGATTTGGTTACGGAAACAAAAGAAGAATTAAAAGAAGAAACGGCTGAATAGTCGGCTTCTGCTTTTAACGCAAAACAAGAACACCAAACGAAAAACATAAAAAAGGTCGATGTTATATCGACCTTTTTCTTTACCTGTTGCTTAGATTAACCAAAGGTTAGCTACGTAAGCCAATCCCCTTAGTCACTAGGTAGTGTGCAACGCCATACAGCGCGACGATAAACACACCCAATACACCAAACGACGTTACAATACCCACATCAGACACTCCCAAGAAGCCATATCTGAACGCGTTAACCATGTACACAATTGGGTTCAGTTTCGACACACCTTGCCAAAATTCAGGTAATAGATTAATCGAGTAAAACACACCACCAAGGTACGTCAGCGGTGTCAAGATAAAGGTCGGGATAATAGAGATATCGTCAAACGTGCGTGCAAATACAGCGTTGATTAAACCACCCAGAGCAAACACAACCGACGTTAGAAATACTGTCGCAATAATCACGCCCCAATGGTCAACTTGCAGGTCGACAAAGAAAAGCGATACGAATGTGACTATGGTACCCACTAACAAGCCACGCACCACACCGCCCATTACGAAACCGGCAATAATCACGTAGTTAGGAACTGGCGCGACAAGCAACTCTTCAATGTTCTTCTGGAATTTGGCACTAAAAAACGACGAAGCAACGTTGGAATATGAGTTAGTGATCACCGACATCATGATCAGGCCGGGAACAATGTATTCCATGTAGCTAAAGCCGTTCATTTCACCAATACGCGCACCAATCAAGTTGCCAAATATGATGAAATACAGCGTCATGGTAATCGCTGGCGGGACAAGCGTTTGCACCCAGATACGAGTAAAGCGATTGATCTCTTTGGTCAACAAGCTACAGAAAGCGGTCCAATATAGGCTGTACATATTATTTACTCCCCTCACGGACAATACTCACAAATAGCTCTTCTAAACGGTTTGCTTTGTTACGCATAGAAAGGACTTTCACCTGCTGTTCACTCAATTGAGCAAAGATGGTATTCAAACCTAGGTTCTTGTCGATTTCGATTTCTAGCGAACCATTAACCATCACTTGGCTATTCACACCTTCAAGTTTAGGTTCAGTCACGCCCTCTTCAAGATCAAGAATAAAGGTCTCTGCACTCAACTTACCCAGCAGCGACTTCATTGTTGTATTCTCAATCAGCTCACCACGGTTAATGATACCAATGTTACGACACAACATTTCCGCTTCTTCTAGGTAGTGTGTAGTCAAGATAATGGTAATACCCTGCTTCTCATTGATCTCTTTCAAGAACCCCCACATTGAACGGCGCAATTCAATATCAACGCCCGCCGTTGGCTCATCAAGAATCAACAAATGAGGCTCATGCATCAGTGCACGCGCGATCATCAAACGACGCTTCATACCACCAGACAAGTTACGTGCACGTTCGCTACGCTTTTCCCACAAATCGAGCTGAGATAAGTATTTTTTCGCTCGCTCTTTCGCCAGTGCTTTTGGCACACCGTAATAACCCGCTTGTTGCAGCACGATCTGCTCAACGGTTTCGAACGGGTTAAAGTTAAACTCTTGCGGCACTAGACCTAAGTTCTGTTTCGCCAACTCCAGATCGGTATCAATGTCGTAGCCGAACACTTTAACCTTGCCTGAAGTTTTGTTAACCAGTGAAGAGATAACACCAATGGTGGTTGATTTACCTGCGCCATTTGGACCAAGCAGAGCGTAAAAATCGCCTTTTTCTACTTGTAAACTAACGCCTTTAAGAGCCTCAAAGCCCCCTGCATAAGTTTTTCTTAATTGCTCAATTTCTAATGCATACATAGAGATAGACTGCCATTTGCTATAGATAAGATGTTGATGACCGAGCTTGAGGAAGAGAGTAATGCTTAAAACGAGCTAGCAGAAAACTAACCCAAACTTGTTTACTCGGCCATTTTGCAAACAAGTCTATCGTTGATTAACGATTAATACAAATACCGAGTGAGGGTTTCTTTCGAAAGCGAACAAGAATATTAGCTACGTAAAGACCAGTTCAGAGTTCAGTAAACATAAAAATGCCGTTAAGTTAATAACTTAACGGCATTAATCACCAATACTAAATTTGGCATCTATAACTGATTCATGTCAGATTATTACTGAAAATTAGACTGACTCAAATTGATGTTCATCTCTATCAACATAGCTTGTTGCAGCTGTCAGAGCTTCATACCTGAATCGGTAAGTGTTAGATTCCGGCACAAGATCAAGCACGTGGAATTTCTCTAGCTGCTGACGAGTATTCTCATTCGGACACAACAAGTACACTTCACACTGCGCATCCAATGCATCTTTAATCGCATTTTCTAATGCAAGCCCAACCGTCACATCAATCATCGGCACATCTGTCAGATCTAGAATCATCACTTCGTAATCAGAGATACTAGAGTGCTGACGTGAAATCGCCTTTGAAACACTGAAGATCATCGGCCCAGAAAGGTAAAAGAACAGCACTTTACCATTGGCACTATCCAGTAACTGACGTTCGCTATCGGTCAATGGGATATCATCTTCATCATCACCATCACTGATCGCCTTAACTTGTCTTGCTTGCTCTCGGCTCAATCTTTCAATAATCAGGATGTTCGATATAAAGACACCAAGACCAACAGCAATAATCAAGTCCACGAATACAGTCAACAGCATCACGCCGTACATTACACCCATGCCGGCATAACTCACTTTGTGTGCTCGCTGGATAAAGCTCCAGTCAAGAATATTGAAACCAACATACATCGCAATGCCAGCCAATACCGCCATAGGGATAGGTTCAGTTAAGCCACCAGCAACCAATACCACCAATGCCAAAACTAAAGCTCGAATAACACCAGAAAGTGGAGAACGAGCACCCACCTGAATATTGGTTACGGTACCCATGGTTGCGCCCGCACCAGGTAGCGCACCAAACAGACCAGAGATCATATTCGCGATGCCTTGGCCACGAAGTTCTTTATCTGAATCATGTTCTTTACGAGTCAGTGAATCTCCGATAACCGCAGTCAGAAGCGTATCAATGCAACCCAACGTACCCAGCACCAAGGCGTCGATAACCATGGTCGTAAATTGTTCAGAACTGATTGTCGGAATAACGAGAGAGGGCAAACCCGCGGGGATCTCACCGATACGGCGGATAGAGTCGATATCAAAAATAATGACGGATAAAAGGGTGACAGCAACCAAAGCAACCAGTTGAGCGGGCACATACTTACGATATTTAGCCGGAAAACCAAACAAAATACCGAGTGTTAATACCCCTAGAAACAGTTCGCTTATTTTCAGATGGGCTAACGTATCAGGCAATGCGGAAAGCGTGCCCATCACCCCGCCAGATGGAGCCGCATGTCCTAACAATGGTGATAGCTGCAAGATAATCAGAATAACGCCGATACCCGACATAAACCCAGAAATCACGCTATATGGCATCAAAGTAACGTATTTTCCGAGCTTTAAGGTGCCAAGTAATATCTGAAAAGCACCCGCCATCATGACCACGGTAAAGGTCATTGCCATTCCGGTTTCAGGGTACTTGGCCACCATGCTTGTCATCACTGCTGTCATGATCACCGTCATTGGTCCGGTAGGTTCTGATATCAGACTGCTCGAACCGCCAAACAACGCCGCAAATAGACCGACCATGATGGCGCCCCAAAGGCCAGCTTCCGCGCCCGCACCAGACGCAACACCAAATGCCAACGCTAAAGGCAATGAGATGATGGCTGTGGTGACACCGCCAAACATGTCTCCTTTGAGACTGATATCCGCAAAACGACTTCCAAACAAAACACACCTTCCTGATGATGAAAATGACAAACCTTATCACTTTAACAAATGAGTTAATCAGACAGAAAGTGTTAATTCAATCACATTATTCATGACTTATAACCAGATGATAGTTTCTGTGCTAAGTTAATGATCTTAACGACTAGAACACGTCAGATGAGTACGTGTTGACGCAGTTTTTACGGGATTGAATTTGTAACATTGTGTATAGTTACAATTCTTAATGAAGGGATGTAAGACGCAAAATGCCAGAGATTAAACAGCTTTTTGAAAACAACTCTAAATGGTCTGAAGAAATTCGCTCTCAAAGACCTGAGTATTTTACAACGCTTGAAGAAGGGCAAAGCCCTGGCTTTCTATGGATTGGCTGCTCTGATAGCCGAGTACCGGCCGAGCGTCTCACTGGTTTGTATTCTGGCGAACTGTTTGTTCATCGAAATGTAGCAAACCAAGTGGTTCATACTGATCTCAACTGCTTATCCGTTGTACAATACGCCGTTGACGTGCTCAAAGTTAAACACATTATTGTATGCGGTCACTATGGCTGTGGTGGTGTTAATGCAGCGATTGATAACCCTAAACTTGGCCTTATCAACAACTGGCTACTCCACATTCGCGATAACTACCTTAAGTACCGTAAGCAAATTGAATCTCTACCCCGTGAACAATGGGGTGACAAGTTGTGCGAAATTAACGTTGCAGAGCAAGTCTATAACCTTGGTAACTCAACCATCATGCAAACCGCATGGGAACGTGGACAAGATATTGAAATCCACGGTGTAGTTTATGGTATTGGTAACGGCAAGCTACAAGATCTTGGCGTTCGTTGTTCAAGTAATGACACGTTAGAAAATAGTCACTTAGAAGCGCTTGAAAAAATCCTATCGTCTCCAATCCTCGGTTAATTCTTAACGTCTAACCCGTTGATATAGTAAAGAATAGATATAAGAAAGGCTCGCATTGTGCGAGCCTTTTTTGTTTTTCTTCATAGAGCAGTGATTACTCTTGAGGTACTACTTTACCGATGTACGGTAGGTGACGATATTTTTGTGCGTAGTCGATACCAACACCAACAACGAACTCATCAGGAATCTCAAAACCAATCCACTTTGTATCGACAATCACTTCGCGGCGAGAAGGCTTGTCTAATAACGTACAGATTTCGATAGATTTAGGGCCACGTAGGCTCAAAATCTCTTTCACTTTAGTCAGTGTGTTACCTGTATCGATAATGTCTTCTACAAGCAGAACATCTTTACCTTGGATATCATCATCAAGGTCTTTCAAAATACGAACGTCACGTGAGCTTTCCATGCCGTTGCCGTAGCTAGACGCGGTCATGAAATCAACTTGGTGAGTTAAATCGATAGCACGAGCAAGATCCGCCATAAAGACAAAAGATCCACGTAATAAGCCAACTAAAACGAGATCTTCACTGCCTTTGTAGTGCTCCGTGATCTGCTTGCCTAATACGTTCACTCGATCCTGAACTTCTTGCTCAGAGATCATGACTTCAACTGTATGCTTCATACTGCTCTCATTTTATTTGGTGATTGCGACGAATGTTGACAGTTTCGTCAGTTGTGTCGCTCAATTTTGTGAGTAAGTCTAGCACTGCTCAAATACCCACACCACCTTATGGTTCTAATTTACTGTGAGATTCTCAATTAAATGTGCGCTGATGCCCTATCCAATACTCGCTTCCTTTCACATCAATCCTGATCACGCTTTATGGATCTAGTTTGATGTAACTGCCTATAAAACAAGCTCAAAGGATTGACCATTCGCATATGCACCATTACACTCATCTTGGCTTAAATAATAATAAAATCATTAATATAAAAATTTCGTTGGCAAGGAAAATAAAATGGACTCAATATCTAAGAGACCTAGAACTAGGCTTTCACCTTTAAAAAGAAAACTTCAATTGATGGAAATCGCTCTTGAGGTATTCTCTCGCCGCGGTATTGGTCGTGGTGGACACGCTGATATTGCAGACATCGCTCAGGTGTCTGTAGCAACGGTATTTAATTACTTCCCTACCCGTGAAGATCTGGTTGATGAAGTGCTTAATCATGTTGTACGCCAATTCTCTAACTTCCTTTCAGACAATATCGATCTAGATATTCACGCAAAACAAAACCTACATAATATTGCGACTGAAATGGTGACGTTAGTGGCTCACGATAGCCATTGGTTGAACGTATGGTTTGAATGGAGCGCTTCGACTCGTGATGAAGTATGGCCTCTATTCGTAACCACTAACCGCACTAACCAGATGTTAGTACAAAACATGTTTAGTAAAGCGATTGAACGCGGCGAAGTTTGCGACGATCACGACCCTAAGCATCTAGCAAACCTATTCCACGGCATCTGCTACTCGCTGTTCATTCAAGCGAAACGTGTAGAAACGCCAGAAGAGCTTTCAAGCTTAACGGATAGCTACTTGAACATGCTGTGCATCTATAAGTAGATTCGAGATTCGCACAAAACTAAAGGGTTGGCTTTTACGCCAGCCCTTTTTTATTACCGATAGAAAACCAGAATGAGATTCCCTATTCCCTCCTCCGTCAGTCTAGGGAATGACGGGAATAAAGAACCATTGCGCTTTACTGCATCCGTCACCGTGAACGAAAAGCGAAGAAATTAATCAAACACTAAAGACAAAGGTTTCCGACTACCTCCTACGTCAGTCTATAGAACGACGGGAATATAGAGCTAAAGTTCTCACCTTTACGCTAGAGGCATCATCAAAGCATTAACTTCAACACCTCACTTCGTCATCCTCAAGAGCGAGGGACGAGCGAGTTGGGGATCTCTTACAGGCATAACGAGCAACTTTTCTTCGGACATAAAAAAGCCGCTGACGAATCAGCGGCTTTCAAAAACATTAGCGAGTCGCTAAGAAAGAATTACTTCTTCTTTTTAACTGCTTTTTTGTTTGGAAGGTCAGTGATTGAACCTTCGAATACTTCCGCAGCTAGACCAACAGACTCGTGTAGAGTTGGGTGAGCGTGGATAGTAAGAGCGATATCTTCTGCATCACAACCCATTTCGATTGCTAGGCCGATTTCACCAAGAAGTTCACCACCGTTAGTACCAACAACAGCACCACCGATTACGCGATGAGTATCTTTATCAAAGATCATCTTAGTCATACCGTCTGCACAGTCAGAAGCGATTGCACGACCAGAAGCAGCCCAAGGGAAAGTAGCAACTTCGTAGTTCAGGCCTTCCGCTTTCGCTTCTTTCTCAGTCTTACCTACCCAAGCAACTTCTGGCTCAGTGTACGCAATTGATGGGATTACTTTAGGATCGAAGTAGTGCTTCTTACCAGAGATAACTTCAGCAGCTACGTGACCTTCATGCACACCTTTGTGAGCAAGCATTGGTTGACCAACAACGTCACCGATCGCGTGGATGTGAGGAACGTTAGTACGCATTTGCTTATCAACATTGATGAAACCACGCTCATCAACTTCGATACCCGCTTTTTCAGCGTCGATAAGTGCACCGTTTGGAACACGACCGATAGCAACAAGAACAGCATCGTAGCGCTCAGCTTCAGCTGGTGCTTTTTTGCCTTCCATTGAAACGTAGATACCATCTTCTTTCGCTTCAACAGCCGTCACTTTAGTTTCAAGCATTAGCTTGAACTTGTTCTTGATGCGTTTAGTGAAGACTTTAACGATGTCTTTATCCGCAGCAGGGATAACTTGATCGAACATCTCAACAACTTCAACTTTAGAACCTAGAGAGTGGTAAACCGTACCCATCTCAAGACCGATGATACCGCCGCCCATGATAAGCAGTTTTTCTGGTACTTCGTTTAGTTCTAGTGCATCCGTAGAATCCCAAATACGTGGGTCTTCATGTGGGATGAACGGAAGTTTGATTGGGCGAGAACCCGCTGCAATGATTGCATTATCAAAGTTAATTGTTGTCGTTTCTTCGCCAACAACTTCGATGCTGTTAGGACCAGTAAACTTACCGAAACCGTTAACAACAGTAACATTACGCATCTTAGCCATACCGCCAAGACCGCCAGTCAGTTGATCAACTACTTTGTCTTTCCAGATACGAACTTTGTTGATGTCCGTCTGTGGCTCGCCGAATACAACGCCGTGCTCTGCCATCGCTTTTGCTTCTTCAATTACTTTAGATACGTGAAGAAGTGCTTTTGATGGAATACAACCAACGTTTAGACATACACCACCAAGAGTGCTGTAACGTTCAACTAGTACTGTTTCTAGACCTAAATCCGCACAACGGAATGCCGCTGAGTAGCCAGCAGGACCTGAACCAAGTACAACAACTTGGGCTTTAATTTCTTTGCTCATTGTGACCTCTTGTAGTCATTATCCCTAACAGGCTGAGTAGATGTTCTTAAAATTATTGGGCTTTCAAACAGGAAACATTTTACAGAGATGTTAACAGTGTGAAAGTAGCTTTAAGTTAGCCTGTGAGCTAGACAACAATTCCCCCGCAGTTTATGAGAAATGCCGGAAACTGTTCTCTAAAAATAGTCTTTATATAAAGAATTAAGGTGACCCGAAAGTCACCTTAATAATTACTTTCTCAATTACAGTACTAGACGACGAATGTCAGATAGTGCGCTGTTTAGGAAAGTAATGAAGCGTGCACCTTCAGCACCATCGATCACGCGGTGATCGTATGATAGAGACAGTGGAAGCTGTAGACGTGGTTGGAACTCTTTACCATTCCAAACTGGCTTAATCTCAGACTTAGATACACCTAGGATACCTACTTCTGGAGCATTTACGATTGGAGTAAATGCAGTACCGCCAATACCACCAAGGCTAGAGATTGTGAAACAACCGCCTTGCATGTCTGCTGCTGTTAGCTTACCAGAGCGTGCTTTCTTAGAAACAACCATTAGTTCTTCAGATAGCTCGTAAATACCTTTCTTGTTCACGTCTTTGAAAACAGGAACAACTAGGCCGTTTGGTGTATCAACTGCGATACCCACGTTTACGTACTTCTTAAGAATGATGCTTTCGCCATCGTCAGAAAGAGACGAGTTGAATGCCGGGAATGCTTCTAGCGCTTTAGCAACAGCTTTCATGATGAACACAAGTGGAGTGATCTTCATGCCAGTGTCTTTCTTCGCTTCGATTGCGTTCTGTTCTTTACGGAATGCTTCTAGCTCAGTGATGTCTGCGTTGTCCCACTGTGTAACGTGAGGGATCATTACCCAGTTACGGTGCAGGTTAGCGCCAGAGATTTTCTTAATCTTAGAAAGCTTCTGAACTTCAGTTTCGCCGAACTTGCTGAAGTCAACTTTTGGCCATGGTAGTAGACCAAGAGCAGAACCGTCGCCGCCTTTGCCAGATGCTGCAGCACCAGACTCAAGACGCTTAAGTGCATCTTTAACGTAAGACTGAACGTCTTCTTTAAGGATACGGCTCTTACGACCAGTACCTTTAACCTTAGAAAGGTTAACGCCAAATTCGCGAGCAAGACGACGAACAACTGGAGATGCGTGCGCGTAGTCACCGTTCTCTTGGAAGTCGCCAGCTGCTGGAGCTACTGCTTCTGCTTTAGGTGCAGGTGCCGGAGCTGCTGCTTGTGCTGGAGCTGAAGCCGCTACAGCTACTGGAGCTGCGCCTTCAACAACGAAAGTCATGATTGAAGAGCCTGTTGACACTTTGTCGCCAGCTGCAATCTTGATTTCTTTTACTGTACCAGCGAATGGTGCAGGCACTTCCATTGAAGCTTTGTCGCCTTCAACAGTAATTAGAGATTGCTCTTCTTCTACTGTATCGCCAACCGCTACCATGATTTCAGTAACTTCTACTTCGTCACCGCCGATATCTGGAACGTTCACTTCTTTCTCAGCAGATGCTGCTGGAGCCGCTGCAACTGGTGCCGCCGCTGGAGCAGGAGCTGCTGCAACTGGAGCGCCAGAACCTGCCACTTCAAATACCATCACTAGAGAACCAGTAGATACTGAATCACCAGAAGCGATCTTGATTTCTTTAACGATACCAGCGAATGGTGCAGGAACTTCCATTGAAGCCTTATCACCTTCAACAGTAAGAAGAGATTGCTCTTCTTCTACTGCGTCGCCGATAGCTACCATGATTTCAGTTACTTCAACTTCATCACCGCCGATATCAGGAACGTGAACTTCTTTAAGCTCAGCCGCCGCAGCAGGAGCAGCTGCAACAGGTGCCGCCGCTTCAACTGCTGGCGCAGCCGGTGCTGCTGCAGCACCTTCCGCTTCGAAGATCATGATAAGAGAACCAGTAGAAACAGAATCACCTTCTGAAATCTTGATTTCTTTAACGATACCCGCTTGAGACGCAGGAACTTCCATTGAAGCTTTGTCGCCTTCAACAGTGATCAGTGACTGCTCTTCTTCAACCTTGTCGCCAACGTTTACAAGAATCTCAGTTACTTCAACCTCGTCAGCACCGATGTCTGGTACATTAATTTCGATTGTCATTGTATTTACCTACCTTAATGCCAGTCTTATGCGTATTGCGGGTTAGTTTTTTCAGTGTCGATATCGAACTTAGCAATTGCTTGTGCAACTACAGACTTCTCGATATCACCACGTTTAGCCAGTTCAGTTAGAGCTGCAACTACGATGTAGCCAGCGTTAACTTCGAAGTGACGACGTAGGTTTGCACGGCTGTCAGAACGGCCGAAACCATCTGTACCAAGTACTTTGTAAGACTCAGTTGGCATGTACGCACGTACTTGCTCAGCGTAGTTTTTCATGTAGTCAGTCACTGCGATTGCAGGTTCTTTACCAAGAACAGTCGTGATATACGGTACTTTCTCTTCAGCTTCTGGGTGAAGCATGTTGTCACGCTCTACCGCTTGGCCGTCACGAGTTAGTTCGTTGAACGACGTTACAGAGAATACGTCAGATGCTACGCCGTACTCTTCGCTTAGAATTTCAGCGGCTTTACGCGCTTCGTTCATGATAGTACCAGAGCTCATTAGTTGAACTTTGCCCTTAGCACCAGCGTGAGATTCAAGCTTGTAGATACCCTTACGAATGCCTTCTTCAGCGCCTTCTGGCATTGCTGGCATTGCGTAGTTCTCGTTCATTACTGTTAGGTAGTAGTAAACGTTCTCTTGATTCTCACCGTACATGCGACGGATACCGTCTTGCATGATAACCGCTAGCTCGTAAGCAAACGTTGGGTCGTAAGAGATACAGTTAGGGATCGTGTTCGCTTGAATGTGCGAGTGACCATCTTCGTGCTGTAGACCTTCACCATTCAGTGTTGTACGACCTGCAGTAGCACCTAGTAGGAAGCCACGAGCTTGTTGGTCGCCTGCTAACCAAGCCATGTCGCCAATACGTTGGAAACCGAACATTGAGTAGTAGATGTAGAACGGGATCATCGGTAGATCGTTTGTGCTGTATGAAGTTGCAGCAGCAACCCATGAAGCCATAGAACCTAGTTCGTTGATACCTTCTTGAAGAACTTGACCAGACGTTGCTTCTTTGTAGTAAGAAACGATGCCTTTATCTTCAGGTGTGTATTCTTGACCGTGTGGGTTGTAGATACCAACCTGACGGAATAGACCTTCCATACCGAATGTACGAGCTTCATCACAGATGATAGGAACGATGTTCTTACCAATGTTCTTATCTTTAAGAAGGATATTTAGCGTACGTACATAAGCCATAGTTGTAGAGATATCACGCTTCTGTTCACCTAGTAGAGGTGCGAATGCGTCTAGCTCAGGAACCTTGAACTCTTGAGTAAACTTAGGAAGACGAGCAGGCGTGTAACCGTGTAGAGCGTTACGACGAGCGTGCATGTATTCGTACTCAGGCGTACCTTCTTCTAGTTTCAGGTAAGGAAGCTCTGTGATTTTCTCATCAGAAAGAATGTCTTCTAGGCCTAGGCGATCACGTAGGTGTTGAACATGAGTCATGTCCATTTTCTTAACACCGTGTGCAATGTTCTTACCTTCAGCTGCATCACCCATACCGTAACCTTTAACAGTCTTAGCTAGGATTACAGTTGGCTTACCGTTTGTCTCTTTCGCATTGTTGAAAGCAGCAAACAGTTTAGAAGAATCGTGACCACCACGCTTAAGAGCGAAGATTTCGTCATCAGTCATGTCTGCAACTAGTGCAGCTGTTTCTGGGTACTTACCAAAGAAGTGCTCACGTACGTATGCGCCATCTTTAGATTTGAATGTCTGGTAGTCACCATCGATAGTTTCGTTCATTAGTTGAAGAAGCTTACCAGTCGTGTCTTTAGCCAGTAGTGAATCCCAGTTGCTACCCCAGATAACTTTAACAACGTTCCAACCTGCGCCCTTGAATAGGCCTTCAAGTTCTTGAATGATGCTACCGTTACCCATTACAGGGCCGTCTAGACGCTGTAGGTTACAGTTGATTAGGAAACATAGGTTGTCTAGCTTCTCACGCGCAGCGAAAGAGATAGCACCACGTGATTCTGGCTCATCCATCTCACCGTCACCTAGGAACGCGTATACGCGTTGCGCTGAAGTTTCTTTCAGGCCACGGCCGTCAAGGTACTTAAGGAAGCGCGCTTGGTAGATCGCAGAGATAGGACCAAGACCCATAGATACAGTAGGGAACTGCCAGAACTCAGGCATCAGTTTCGGGTGCGGGTAAGAAGGGATACCTTTACCATCAACTTCTTGACGGAAGTTATCTAGCTGTTCTTCAGTTAGACGACCTTCAACGAATGCACGAGAGTAGATACCTGGAGAGATGTGACCTTGGTAGTAAACTAGATCGCCACCGTCCGTCTCATTTGGAGCACGGAAGAAGTGGTTGAAACATACTTCGTAGAACGCTGCAGCTGACTGGTAAGAAGCCATGTGACCACCAAGGTCTAGGTCTTTCTTAGAAGCACGCAATACGATCATGATTGCGTTCCAGCGAATAATCGAACGAATACGACGCTCAAGAGTTACGTCACCAGGGTAAGCTGGCTCTTGTGCTGCTGGAATTGTGTTGATGTAGTTCGTGTTGATGCCTGTAGCCATATCAACACCATCTAAACGCGCTTTATCTAGAACTTGTTCTAGTAAAAACTGTGCACGTTCTACACCTTCTTCACGTACTACTGACTCAAGAGCTTCTAACCAATCTTGAGTTTCCAGAGCATCAACGTCATGCTTCATGTCAGACATGGCGATCTATCCTTTTTGTTAGTTGGATTCTACTAAACACGTAAATAGCCGAAGTATTACGGCTATTTA
This sequence comes from Vibrio sp. QJM3NY_26, assembly GCF_057786005.1. Lineage (NCBI taxonomy): Bacteria > Pseudomonadati > Pseudomonadota > Gammaproteobacteria > Vibrionales > Vibrionaceae > Vibrio > Vibrio sp. QJM3NY_26. Next base: position 2,890,006 of record NZ_CM173515.1, read on the forward strand.
CCCTGTTGAATTCGACGTAAAGAACGTTCGCGGCGCGATTCTTCTTTGGTCAAATCCATCAATGTTTCTTCGATGTAAGCTAAATGAGAATGTGACATTTCACGCGCCTGTTCTGGCTGCCCTGAAACGATCGCATCTACAATGTTAGCTCGATGTATACTCACTTTCTCCACAACGTCTTTACGACGATGCAACAGCTTTAAATTTTCTAAGACATTTTGTTCGAGTAACGGAGCCAAACTACGAACAATGTGTAATAACACCACATTGTGCGCTGCCTCTGTTAAAGCAATAAGAAAAGCCATCACTGCTGCAGATTCGGCTTCAATATCACCCTTATCTTGCGCGCCGTGAATTTTTTCTTGGCATGCTTGAATTCGAGCAAAGTCTTCATCAGTGCCACGTAATGCCGCAAAGTAAGCCGAAATCCCTTCCATCGCATGACGCGATTCCAACAAGTCTAGTTGGGTTTCAGAATGGGACGACAACAAATTAAGCAAAGGATCTGAAAAGCTTTTCCAGATATTTTCGCTAACAAACGTACCTCCACCTTGACGGCGAGTAAGCAAGCGTTTTGCTTCTAAACGTTGTATCGCTTCTCGGATTGAAGGACGAGACACATCGAACTGTTTCGCTAGTTCGCGCTCAGGCGGCAACTGCTGCCCTGGAGCCAGTGTTCCTTCCACTATCAACCTTTCTAACTCTTGTTCGATAACGTCCGAGAGTTTTGGCTGACGAATCCTTTGATAAGCCATAGTTTGTTGTTCTTCTTTTTCTTCGCTGACAATTGGTAATACCAATTTTAAGTTGGGCAGAAATTAACATAATTAAAACGCCACTGTCCAGTGCAAAATTGACCTGCATCATAGAACACAGCATGAATTAACCATGATTTAACAAATGAAATTTAAAACAGCAACTAAATTGGTCTTACCATTTACAGGGGTAATACTTTTGGGGAGGTTTCGTGCTAGAAAGTTTCAGGATAAAAATGAATTGTTTCAGAAAGATTAGTGCCACTTGTTTAAAAATCAAACCAAGCGCACATTTAGGATGGAAATTCTGTTCATAAGTTTTAATAAATTAGCGTTTGATAAGCTCGTCACACTCTCGATTTATTGATGCTCTCCTCTCCACCACTTTCTTTACATAGCAACAACAAAAATTCACAAGTCATTATGCCAGGCGTTGACTATTGAACGCCTAACAGCAGTAAGGCTATCTAAAGTTGAGGCTTAGCCCTTGAGCTTTTCTTTAAATTTCTGCCAGTCGAAAACCAAGCCAGGATCGGTTTTGCGCAGAGGCGCAATATATTGGTGGCCTGTGATTCGTTCAGTGGTAATTTGAGGGAAGCTCGATACCAGTGTTTCCGTTAATTGGGTAAGCGCTTGATACTGCTGCTCGGTGTAAGCCACAAAGTCACTGCCTTCCAGTTCAATACCAATCGAGTAATCATTACACCTTTCACGGCCGGCAAAGCTGGACTGGCCAGCGTGCCAAGCTCTATCAAGGAACGAAACAAACTGCACAACCTCACCATCACGACGAATCAAGCAGTGTGCAGACACACCCATTTGGTGAATCACTTGAAAAAACGGGTGTTCTTCTGGGTCAAGTTTGCCCGTAAAAAACTGTTCGATGTAAGGTCCACCAAATTGCCCCGGAGGTAAACTAATGTTGTGAACCACCAGCAGAGAGATATCGCAGACGCTAGGTCTAACATCAAAATACGGGGAAGGAACATGCCGAGCGTTGTCATACCATCCGTTGAAGCTGATCGTCATCTTGGTCTCACTTTCTTTTCTGCTAGCACAATAAGATGTGACCTTACCCATAGAGCAGTCACGCTAGCCTCTTTAATTTGAAGTTAAGCAAGAGTATCATTCCATTCCCACTCCCTTTCAAGATTAGATTTGCGATGAAAAACACACATAACAGCCACCAACGCCTTGACTACTTAAAAGAGCAACTGCCTCTCGAGATCACTCGCTCAGTGGCTGAGACCATCAAAGAAGATCTAGGCGGAACGTTAGATCCAGCGGCTGATATTACGGCAAGTCTAATCCCAGCAGACGCAATCAACAGCGCTACCATCATTACCCGTGAGCACGGTGTGTTCTGTGGTAAAGCTTGGGCTGATGAAGTGTTTAAGCAATTGGGCGGTGAGGTAACTATCGAGTGGAACGTAGAAGATGGCGACAAGGTTGAACCAAACCAAACGCTTTGTAGCTTAACTGGCCCAGCACGTGCGCTATTAACCGGTGAGCGTAATGCAATGAACTTCATTCAAACGCTATCTGGCTGTGCGACAACAACAGCGATCTACGCAGACAAAGTTAAGCACACAGAATGCCGCCTGTTAGACACTCGCAAAACAATTCCGGGCCTTCGCAGCGCACTAAAATACGCTGTCGCTTGTGGTGGCGGTTTTAACCACCGTATCGGCGTTTTCGATGCTTACCTAATCAAAGAAAACCACATCATCGCCTGTGGTGGCATTGAGAAAGCTATCTCGACGGCAAAAGAGCTGAACCCAGGTAAACCTGTGGAAGTAGAAACAGAAAGCCTAGCAGAGCTAGAGCAAGCGATCAGCGCTGGCGCAGACATCATCATGCTAGACAACTTCACCACAGACATGATGCGTGAAGCCGTGAAAATCAATGCTGGCCGCGCAGCATTAGAGAACTCAGGCAATGTAACATTAGACACTATCGCAGAGTTCGCAGAAACCGGTGTTGATTACATCTCTGTTGGTGCACTGACTAAGCATCTAAAAGCGATGGACCTATCCATGAGATTTAAAGCGTAATCAACTGAATAGTAAATATATTTCCGTCAAAGGCATTGTTGATAACAGTGCCTTTTTTATTACCTAAATTATCAATATTTCAATCACTTATTTAAGTTGGTCGCATAATTTTGCGCGCCATATGAAACACCACACTAATAAACACGAAACCACTCGCGGCCAAACCTGAACACCATTCCACTTCCCCATCTCGACTTCTATTCTTTCCATCAACCAGTGCTTGCGCTGAAACAAACTAAATAATGGAATAGAACAATGAATAACAAAAATAAAAGAACAAATCAGAAAGGTTTTACGCTGATTGAATTAATGATTGTAGTGGCGATTATTGGTGTTTTATCTGCAGTGGCAATACCTGCTTATAAAAACTATGTCCAAAAAACAGAAGTCGCATCTGCTACTGCTACTGTAAGAGGTTTACTTACAAATATTGATATGTACCAACAAGAAAATGGGAATACATTTCCAACAGATATTACTAAAGTTGGCGGAACAGCAGCAATGAATGCTCTGGGTTCTATAACATTAGCTACAGCAGTCAGTGGCGGGACCGCTACATTTGGTTTTAGTGAAGGCTCATTAAAAGGTAGCACTGCTAGCGTTCAGTTTAAAAAGAATAATGATTCAGGTTGGGTATGTGCATCCAAAAATGTCCCTTCAGAATCAAGACCGAACAGCTGTACTGCGACCTATTAAATGCTCACCAACCTTCCAACCGTTCTTCGTCAGGCTGACTTGCTTAGCCTGACTCAAGAACAAGCTGTTGCGGAACATATACAAGATTCAGGTGTTTCTACACCTGAAGCTTTACTCGTTCTGGATTTCTTCAGCGGCGATTCCTTAGCAAACAACATTAAAACCATCTTCGGCTTACCGTTAGTACGATTAGCCAATACTGACTACGAATCCCTGTGTGAACAATTAGGACTTCGTGAACTGATTACTAAGTATCGTGCGATACCGATTTCAGTCTCTAGTTCTACTCTTACGCTCGCCTCGGCTGATCCGACCGACTTACAAGCTGAAGACGACTTTCGATTCGCGACAGGATTACAGATTGAATTGGTTGTCGCTAACTACTCTGAACTAGAAGGTGCAATACGAAAGCTGTATGGCCGTTCTATTTCCGGGCAAGATTCGAAACGTAAAGAGATCACCCAAGATGAGCTAGCCAACCTTGTTGAGATATCTGACGACGAGATAACGTCCATTGAAGACCTCAGCCAAGATGACTCCCCTGTCAGTCGCTTTATCAATCAGATTTTAGTCGATGCAGCACGTAAAGGCGCATCGGATATCCACTTCGAACCTTATGAAGAAAACTACCGCGTACGTCTACGTTGCGATGGGATCCTTGTCGAAATTCAACAGCCCGCCTCTCATTTAAGTCGTCGTCTATCGGCGCGCTTGAAGATTCTCGCCAAACTCGATATCGCCGAGCGTCGCTTACCTCAAGATGGTCGTATTAAATTACGTTTAAACGACGAACTGGCGATTGATATGCGTGTATCGACGCTGCCAACATTATGGGGAGAAAAGATCGTACTGCGTCTCTTAGATAGCAGCGCTGCCAATCTCGATATCGATAAGCTCGGTTACAGCGAGGATCAAAAAACACTCTACCTTAATGCATTGAAACGCCCACAAGGGATGATCTTAATGACCGGACCAACCGGCAGCGGTAAAACGGTTTCTCTCTATACTGGCCTTCGCGTTCTTAACACTACAGAACGCAACATCTCAACAGCCGAAGATCCTGTTGAAATTAACCTGTGTGGCATCAATCAGGTACAAGTGACACCTAAGATCGGCTTTGGTTTCGCTGAAGCGTTGCGATCATTTTTACGACAAGATCCTGATGTGGTGATGGTCGGAGAGATCCGTGATTTGGAAACCGCAGAGATCGCGATCAAAGCCTCGCAAACAGGCCACTTAGTGCTTTCGACACTGCACACCAATTCTGCAGCAGAAACCGTGACTCGCCTCTCTCATATGGGGATAGAACCTTTTAACCTCGCTTCATCATTAAGCCTGATTATCGCCCAACGACTAGCAAGACGATTGTGCGACCACTGTAAAGCCGCTGATGACTCACCTGATATATTTCTACGCCACTCTATTCCCAATAGCCAAATCATCTACAAAGCCAACTCACAAGGGTGTAATGAGTGTAATCAGGGATACTCAGGGCGAGTCGGTATTTATGAAGTCATGCCGTTTAGCGAGCAGCTAAAAAGCAGCCTGATTGACAAACCGAACGCGTTAGCCATTGAAAACTTAGCGCGCCGGGAAGGCATGAGAACTTTACAAGAGTCAGGACTAGATAAACTGCTTGAAGGCACCACCAGCTATCAAGAGCTACAACGTGTTCTATACCTATAATTCACGGAGCGAAAATGAGTAGTAAAAGCAAACAATCACAACTAAAAAACTACCATTGGAAGGGAATCAATAGTTCTGGCAAGAAAGTATCAGGGCAGAGCTTAGCGCTCACCGAATTAGAAGTGCGAGAGAAGCTCAAAGAGCAGCATATTCAGATTAAGAAAATCAAAAAGAAAAGCATCTCAGCAATCACTCGTTTAACCCATCGAGTCAAAGCCAAAGATATCACTATTTTTACTCGCCAACTGGCTACCATGTTGGCTACTGGTGTGCCCATCGTTCAAGCCATCAAGTTAGTGTCAGACAATCACCGCAAAGCAGAAATGAAATCGATTTTATCGCACATCTGCAAAGGTGTAGAAGCCGGCACGCCAATCTCAAAAGCGATGCGAACCGCAAGCCGCCACTTTGATGATCTCTATACCGACTTGGTCGCGACAGGCGAACTCTCCGGCAACCTTGCACAAGTATTTGAACGCTTGGCGACCTATCGAGAAAAGAGTGAGCAACTAAAATCCAAGGTTATAAAGGCTCTCATCTACCCAGCAATGGTTGTAGCGGTCGCCCTTACCGTTTCCTACTTAATGCTAACCATGGTCATCCCGGAATTTGAATCGATGTTTTCTGGTTTCGGAGCAGACTTACCTTGGTTCACTCAGCAAGTGCTTTATCTTTCCCACTGGATGCAGGCCTACAGTTTTTATACTGCGATCGGTATTGTTTTATTAATTCTGTCTTTTCAGCAACTGCGTCAGCGATCTTACTCGATTCGACTTTCAACCAGTCGTCTTGGTTTACGCTTCCCTATCTTGGGTGCTGTCATCACTAAGGCATCAATTGCAAAGTTCAGCCGAACGCTATCAACCAGTTTTAGTTCTGGGATTCCTATCTTAACCAGCCTTAAAACAACGGCTAAAACGGCGGGTAATCTACATTATGAATCGGCAATCATCGAGGTTCACCGTGAGACTGCTGCTGGCATGCCGATGTACATTGCAATGCGCAATACCAATGCCTTCCCGGAGATGGTTTTGCAGATGGTGATGATTGGTGAAGAGTCCGGAAATCTTGATGATATGCTCAATAAAGTCGCTTCCATTTACGAGTTCGAAGTAGACAACACCGTCGATAACCTAGGTAAGATTCTAGAGCCACTGATCATCGTATTTTTAGGCACCGTAGTTGGCGGACTTGTTGTCGCGATGTACTTACCGATCTTTAATCTTATGAGTGTGTTAGGATAGTTAAAAGCAACTAAACACCCATGAGCAGCCAACCTCTGCTCACCTTGATTAAGTGGTAAAGGACACTATGGAAGTATTTCACTACTATCCTTGGCTATTCCCCGTATTAGCTTTTATTTTTAGCCTTCTTATCGGCAGCTTCCTCAACGTAGTCATCCACCGTTTACCGATAATGATGGAACGAGAGTGGCAACAAGAGTGCTCGGAGTATTTCTCTCAATATAAAATTCCAGCACCAGAGGGAAAGTTCAATCTCAGTATCCCTCGTTCTACTTGTCCTAAATGTAAAACCCAATTAAGAATCATCGACAATATTCCAGTATTAAGTTGGTTGTTCTTAAAGGGCAAGTGCCATAGCTGTGCTAACCCAATTAGCGCTCGCTATCCATTAGTCGAGTTGCTTACGGCGATACTTTGTACCGTAGTCGCGAGCCACTTTGGTTTCAGTTACTACGCCATCGCTCTGATTTTTTTCACGTTTGCATTGATTACCGCAACCTTTATCGATCTCGATACGATGCTGTTGCCTGATCAAATTACCTTACCTTTAGTTTGGTCTGGTATCGCGTTAGCTCTGTTTAATATCAGCCCTGTATCGCTTCAAGATTCAGTGATTGGCGCAATGGCAGGCTACCTAGCACTTTGGTCGGTTTATTGGCTGTTCAAGCTGTTAACAGGCAAAGAAGGCATGGGTTACGGCGACTTCAAACTTCTGGCTGCGCTTGGCGCTTGGCTTGGTTGGCAACATCTCCCAATGATCATTCTTCTATCCTCACTTGTCGGCTTAGTTTTCGGATTGATTCAACTTCGCTTGAAACAACAAGGTATAGATAAAGCCTTTCCATTTGGACCTTACCTTGCGATTGCGGGTTGGGTGAGTTTGATGTGGGGCAACGACATCATGGGCTGGTATTTCACTTCTGTACTAGGAATTTAACCATGGCAATCATTATCGGATTAAGCGGTGGTATCGCCAGTGGAAAAACCACCGTTGCTAACCTCTTCAATGAGCATTTTAATATTGATATTGTCGATGCTGATATCGTTGCACGCGAAGTCGTTGCAGTGGGCAGTGACGGCTTAAAGCAGATTACCGACCATTTTGGTGAGGCTATCTTACTTGAAGATGGAGCACTCAACCGAAGTAAGCTACGTGAGTTAATCTTCTCGGATCCCACAGAGAAACAATGGCTCAATGACCTGCTTCATCCCATGATCCGTAACAAAATTGACAGTGACCTGTCTAAAGTCACATCCCCTTATGGTTTATTAGTCGCACCGCTATTGGTTGAAAACCAAATGCAGAGCATGGCCGATCGCGTATTAATCGTTGATGTGCCAACAGAAGTGCAAATAGAGCGTACGATGAGTCGTGATAATGTTTCTAGGGAACAAGTTGCATCAATTTTAAAATCACAGGCTTCAAGAGAACAACGCTTAGCAGTTGCAGATGACGTGATTAAAAACCATACTAAAAACCAAGAACTTTTGCTTCAAATCACAGATTTACATCAAAAGTATCTGGCAATCAGTACTGTAGATGGGTCAAAATAGAATAATGTTGAATGAAGGTTTGCTCGATGATCACCCACAAATTTGAACATCCTCTAAATGAGAAAACACGCATCTACTTAAGAGTTGAATCACTCTTGAGGCAGCTGCACTTGTCTTCTACATTTTCCGATGCTCAACAGTATCAACTCTTTTTCCGTTCCATCTTTGATCTGATTGAAATCTTCGAACAGATCCAACTCAAGAGTGAACTCGCAAAAGATATTGAGAAGCAGCGTGTAACCTACAAAAGCTGGTTAGATGTTGAAGGTGTCGATCAAGAGATGCTAACTTCACTACTCAACGATATTAGTAATATCTATCGTGAACTGATGCAGGCGGAGCGTTTTGGGCAGTCACTTAAAGAAGATCGCTTCTTGAGTGCCATACGTCAACGCTTTAATTTACCAGGTGGCTCATGCTGCTTTGATTTACCCGCACTGCATTATTGGCTGCATCTTCCTCTCGATAAGAGAATGCGAGATGCCAAAGCTTGGATGGATAGCCTACAGCCTCTGTATGAAGCGCTAACACTATGGTTAAAGCTCACCAGAGAGACTGGTCACTTTAAAGAGCAAATTGCTCGCGCTGGCTTCTTCCAGAGCGATGCTGATGAAGCGAATATCCTTCGCCTTTCTATTCCAATGCAATACGGTGCCTACCCGATGATCTCCGGGCATAAAAACCGTTTTGCCGTTAAGTTCATGAGCTTTGAAACTGGGCAAGCCTGCACTCAAGACATCGAATTTGAATTAGCAATCTGCACCTAATTAATTGTCTTTTATCGTTTGGCTTGAGTACTTATTCAGGCCTAAACTCATTGTTATTATACCTCCAAATAAAGAATCACTATGTCGAAAAAAATCACCATCGTTAAATGCCCTCAATGTAATGCTGACGTTGAATGGGGTGAACAAAGCCCACATCGCCCGTTTTGCAGCAAGCAATGTCAGATGATTGATTTTGGAGAATGGGCAGACGAAGAGAACAGTATCGCTGGCGCACCGGATATGTCGGATAGCGATGGTTGGTCGGAAGATCCACACTAAGCGAGTAGCGAGTAGCGAGTAGCGAGTAGCGAGTAGCGAGTAGCGAGTAGCGAGTAGCGAGTAGCGAGTAGCGAGTAGCGAGTAAATTTTGAAGGGTTGGCGTTTTACGTCAATCCTTTTTTATTGCATATAGCATGGTACTAATAGAGATTCCCTACTCCTTCCTTCGTCAGTCTAGGGAATGACGGTTAAATGTGAGTTTCGTTTTAGTCCGTCATCCTCAAGTGCGAGGAACGAGCAAATTGAGGCTCTCCTTCCTACTCAGCTCTAAATAGCAGACACAAAAAAGCGGAGCCAAATGGCTCCGCTTTTATCGATAGAATGCAAAAAGAATTACTTCTTAGTAAGCTTCTCTTTAATACGAGCTGACTTACCAGAACGCTCACGTAGGTAGTACAACTTGGCACGACGTACTGCACCACGGCGTTTAACTTCGATGCTATCAACCATTGGAGAGTGAGTTTGGAACGCACGCTCTACGCCTTCACCGTTCGAGATCTTACGAACTGTAAATGCAGAGTGTAGACCACGGTTACGAATAGCGATTACAACGCCTTCGAAAGCCTGTAGACGCTCACGGTCACCTTCTTTTACCTTAACCTGAACTACAACAGTGTCACCTGGTGCGAATTTAGGAAGGTCTGATTTTAGTTGCTCTTCTTCAAGAGCCTTGATGATGTTGCTCATTTGTATAAATTCCTAGAATAAACTGATACTAAATTTAATAGGTTACTGCTTGCTTTTCGTTAAGAGCGTTGCTCTTTAATGAATTCAGCCAGTAATTGTTCCTGTTCGTCAGTCAGAGCTAGGTTTTCCAGGAGCTCTGGTCTTCTTAGCCAAGTTCGGCCCAACGATTGTTTTAATCGCCAGCGACGAATGTCCTTATGGTTTCCAGACTTGAGTACCGATGGCACATCTTTATCGTCTAGCACCTCAGGGCGCGTATAATGGGGACAATCTAGCAAACCATTTGCAAAAGAATCTTCTTCTGCTGAAGCGAAATCTCCAAGTACACCCGGAACAAACCGAGAGACTGAATCAATCAACGTCATGGCTGGCAGTTCGCCACCCGTCATCACAAAATCGCCAATCGACCATTCTTCGTCGACTTCAGATTGAATAATGCGCTCATCTACCCCTTCATAGCGACCACAAATAAGAAGCAAGTTCTCGTTTGTTGCCAACTCTTCAACACCTTTCTGGTCGAGTTTACGACCTTGAGGTGAAAGATAGATTACTTTCGTCTTTCCCGGTGCTGCTTGCTTGGCAGTTTGGATAGCATCGCGCAAAGGCTGAACCATCATTAACATGCCAGGACCACCACCGTAAGGTCTATCATCAACAGTGCGATGTTTATCATGAGTGAAATCGCGAGGATTCCATGTCTCAATAGATAAAAGACCTTTTTTAACCGCTTGACCTGTTACTCCAAAATCAGTAACAGAACGGAACATTTCAGGAAACAGGCTAATAATGCCAACCCACATGTGTTCTCTCGCTCTGTAATTTGGAATTAGAATCCAGGATCCCAGTCAACTTCGATCCGGCGAGCTTCGCGATCAACTTTCTTGATCACTTGCTCTTCAAGGTACGGTACTAACCGTTCCTTTTGGCCAAAAGCATCTTTAAGATTTGCTTTAATTACTAGAACATCGTTCGAGCCAGTTTCTAATAGGTCAGTGACCTCACCAAGGTCGTAACCTTTAGTGGTAAAAACTTGCATACCGAACAATTCGCGCCAGTAGAATTCATCTTCTGACAATTCAGGTAACGAAGCAGGGTCAATAGCAATTTCAAAGTTAGTCATCAGTTGCGCGTCTTCACGAACATCTAATCCCGCTAGCTTACATACATAACCTTGGCCATGACGTTTCCAGCTCTCAACTTTGTACTCAACCCACTTACCCTTTTGGTTTAAATACCAAGGGCTGTAATCAAATATGCTTTCAGCATTGTCTGTGTAGGAGAACACTTTAAGCCAGCCACGAATACCATAGGTAGACCCAAGTTTACCCATGACAATTCTATTATTTTGCTCGCTCATCGTTTCTTTACCCTTCATCGACATAAGCTATTTCTCTTTAAAAAAGAATTAAGCCGCTTTTTGAGCGTCTTTAACTAGCTTAGCTACACGATCAGATAGAGATGCGCCTTGACCAACCCAGTGGTTAACACGATCTAGGTCTAGACGTAGACCTTCTTCTTGACCTTGAGCAGTAGGGTTAAAGAAACCTACTTTCTCGATGAAACGGCCAGTTACAGAGTTACGGCTATCCGCAACTACGATTTGATAAAATGGGCGCTTCTTTGCACCGTGACGTGCCAAACGAATGGTTACCATGTCGTCCTCTTTGCTTTCTTAATAAAATAATTAACCCCAAGTATAAGTAAATAGCTTGGGGTCTCGTGCCAAATTAAAGCCCCGGAATTTTACTCTTATTCCGGTGCAATGCAAGGGCTTTAGCTATTTTTTCACCAACATAGCAACCGGACACTTTCTGTGACACGGCTAACACTATGAAAAGTAACGTAGCTAAAGCTTACATTTGTAGATTATCGACCAAACGGGTTAAAACCACCACCCATTCCGCCCATACCTCCACCGCCGCCCATCATGCCTTGCATGTTGCGCATCATGCCTTTCATTCCACCTTTCTGCATTTTCTTCATCATCTTCTGCATTTGAGTGAACTGTTTAAGCATACGGTTTACATCTTGTACCTGCGTACCAGAACCTGCAGCAATACGCTTTTTGCGTGAGCCTTTGATTAGGTCTGGACGCTGACGCTCTTTCATTGTCATAGAGTTGATGATCGCTTCCATTTGCTTGAACATCTTGTCATCAACTTTATCTTTAACGTTGTCTGGTAGCTGAGACATACCTGGAAGCTTATCCATCATGCCCATCATGCCGCCCATGTTTTTCATCTGACCAAGCTGCTCACGGAAGTCTTCAAGGTCAAAGCCTTTCTTCTCTTTGAACTTCTTAGCCAGTTTCTCTGCTTTCTCGGTATCAACGTTTTTCTGTAGGTCTTCAATAAGAGACAGTACGTCGCCCATACCTAAGATACGAGAAGCAACACGATCTGGGTGGAATGGTTCTAGTGCGTCAGTCTTTTCACCAACACCTAAGAATTTAATCGGCTTGCCAGTGATATGACGAACAGACAGTGCAGCACCACCTCGCGCATCACCATCAACTTTCGTCAAGATAACACCGGTTAGTGGTAGCGTATCACCAAAAGCTTTTGCAGTGTTCGCAGCATCTTGACCAGTCATTGCATCAACAACGAACAGAGTCTCTACTGGTTTAATGGCAGTATGAAGCTCTTTGATCTCGCCCATCATCTCTTCATCGATAGCCAAACGACCAGCAGTATCGACAATTAGCACGTCGTAGAATTTCTTCTTCGCATGGTCGATTGCAGCGTTTGCAATATCAAGAGGCTTTTGATCAGCTGAAGATGGGAAGAAGTCGACGCCAACATCGCTTGCTAACGTTTCAAGCTGTTTGATTGCCGCTGGACGGTAAACGTCGGCAGACACCACCAAAACTTTCTTCTTGTCACGCTCAGTCAGGAGCTTAGATAGCTTACCTACCGATGTGGTTTTACCCGCACCTTGTAGACCTGCCATTAAAATAACAGCTGGCGGCTGTGCTGCTAGGTCAAGAGCCTCGTTAGACTCACCCATCACCGCTTCAAGCTCAGCTTGAACGATCTTAATGAATTCTTGACCAGGTGTTAGAGATTTAGAAACCTCAACACCCACAGCGCCTTCTTTTACGCGCTTAACAAAATCGCGGACAACGGGCAGTGCAACGTCGGCTTCAAGTAGCGCCATACGTACTTCACGCAGCGTCTCTTTTATATTGTCTTCGGTCAGACGACCTTTACCGCTGATGTTCTTCAGCGTTTTGGATAGACGATCCGTTAAATTATCAAACATAGTTTTCTCTTCGCTCAAAACTGCGACTATTACTGTGAGTATACATTAGCGCGGATTAGAGTCATACCCGTTGTAGAGCGTTAATCATCCACGCTTGTGATGTGAGACATTATTCACTTGGAATTGAATGAGGTTCACCATAGCCCCAAAGAGCGATGCGAGGTATAATTCGCCAATTAGTAATCATTTAAATGGATACCATGGACAGTCTTATTGCGATCGCAGCAGCCTTTCTTTATACAATGGCGATTTCCACGATCATTCCAGGTCTCGTGCACCAAACAGGAATCCGTGTAAAAACGGTGTTTATCAGCGCATTACTTGCTTTAGCTTTCCATGCTTGGTTGCTTGGCGATTTAATTTTTAATGCCAGTGGCCAAAACCTCAGTATCTTGAACGTTGCTTCATTGATCAGTTTAATCATCTCTTTGGTCATGAGCGGTGCGATGCTCAAAACCCGTTTGTGGTTCATCTTGCCGGTTGTTTATAGCTTCGCTGCTCTAAATCTGATGGCTGCCACTTTTCTTTCAAGCACGTTCATTAAACATCTAGAGAATGACCCAAAGCTGCTACTGCACATCTCTTTGGCTTTGTTCTCATACGCGACGTTGACTATCGGTGCGCTATACGCCCTACAACTTGCGTGGCTAGATCACAAACTTAAAAAGAAAAAAGCGTTAGTGATAAACCCTAACCTACCTCCTTTAATGATGGTGGAAAGACAGCTTTTCAAGATCATTCTGATCGGTAATGGCTTATTAACAGGTACTTTATTGACTGGCCTTATCTTCGTACAAGATATGTTTGCTCAAGGAAAAGCACACAAGGCTGTATTGTCTTTTATTGCTTGGGTTATCTACTCCATCCTTCTATGGGGTCACTATCAGAAAGGTTGGCGTGGACAAAAAGTCACTTGGTTCGCACTTGCCGGTGCCAGCATGCTCACATTAGCCTACTTCGGTAGCCGCTTCGTTCAGGAAATCATCCTGAATTAGTCTGTAAAATGAAGGCAATGTCTCACACACCTTGCCTTTAAAATATTGAGTCCGTTAGATTCAATTGACATCTCGACCATGTTCGGTCATAAATTAATCAAGATACACAAATAGGAAAAGAATAGTTTTGGACGACATATCAACGGGTATCTTATTTGCGCTACTCGCGTGTCTCATTGTAATTTCTGGTTATTTCTCTGGTTCCGAAACGGGCATGATGTCCTTGAACCGCTACCGTTTAAAGCACTTGGCCAATACGGGTCATAAAGGTGCCAAACGCGTAGAAAAACTTCTGAACCGCCCAGACAGATTGATCGGCCTCATTCTCATCGGCAACAATCTCGTCAACATTCTTGCGTCTGCGATCGCGACTATTCTTGGTATGCGCATCTACGGGGATATCGGTGTAGCGATTGCTACCGGTGTCCTGACTCTCGTGATCCTAGTGTTTGCCGAGGTAACCCCAAAAACCATCGCTTCTCTGTTTCCAGAGCGTGTCTCTTACGCCAGTAGTATCCTTTTGATCATACTGATGAAGGTACTGTCACCATTGGTGATATTGGTGAACTTCATTACCAACGGTTTTATTCGTATCTTAGGTGTCAAAGCCCGCCACGATGCGACCGACCACTTAAGCTCTGAAGAGCTGAGAACCGTGGTAAATGAAGCGGGAAGCCTAATACCTCAACGCCACCAAGATATGTTGGTATCTATTTTAGATTTAGAACACGTGACCGTGAACGACATCATGGTGCCTCGAAATGAAATCACTGGCATCGACATCAATGATGACTGGAAATCTATCGTTCGCCAATTAACTCACTCCCCTCATGGGCGTATTGTGTTATATCGTGACCAGATAGATGAAGTGGTTGGCATGCTTAGGTTACGAGAAGCTTACCGCTTGATGCTTGAAAAGAACGAATTCAATAAAGAGACACTGTTGCGTGCTGCGGATGAGATCTACTTTATTCCTGAAGCGACACCACTCAATATCCAACTACTTAAGTTTCAGCGCAATAAACAGCGCATCGGTTTGATTGTGGATGAGTATGGCGATATCAACGGCTTGGTTACCCTTGAAGATATTCTAGAAGAAATCGTTGGTGAGTTTACGACCTCAATTGCACCAAGCTTATCTGAAGAGATCACACCGCAAAGCGATGGCAGCTTCTTGATTGAAGGCAGCGCCAATATCCGTGACATAAACAAAGGCTTGCAGTGGACACTGCCTACAAATGGCCCAAGAACACTTAATGGTTTAATACTGGAACACCTTGAAGACATTCCAGAAAGTCACTTGAGTGTTCAGGTTGCGAGTCATCCAATGGAAATTGTTGAACTCGAAGAGAACCGTATCAAGCTCGTTCGCGTGTTCCCGCAGATCGTTAACGGATAAAAGTGGTTTGCTGGACTAGGATAACTAAGTGAGTAATCACAAGCTCACATGCGACAACTGCTTAGCTCTAAAATACGTTGACGAAAAAGGCCCGGTTCATTGAACCGGGCCTTTTAGTATCTAACTCGCTCTGTCTCTAGAGTGAAATGTATCTAGAGTGAAGCGCTTCTAAAGTGAAAAGCATCTAGAGTGAAGAAAAGTGATTAGTCGATTTTAAGCTCTTGCAGCATAGACTCAGGCAATGCCAGTTCATCATTTTTGTTTACAGAGATACCAGCAGCAATTATCGCATTAGCGATATCTTTAGCTTCATCCAAAGAATGCATTGCCGCAGTACCACATTGATACTCGTTCAGCTCAGGGATCTTATTTTGATTCTCAACTTTCAGCACATCTTGCATTGCAGCCAACCAACCGTCTGCCACTTGCTGCTCTGAAGGCGTACCAATTAGGCTCATGTAGAAACCAGTACGACAGCCCATCGGTGAAATATCAATGATCTCCACATCCGAACCGTTCAATTGATTACGCATAAATCCTGCGTATAGGTGCTCTAGAGTATGGATACCTTTCTCAGATAGAATGTCTTTGTTTGGCGCAGTAAAACGCAGGTCAAACACAGTGATGGTATCCCCTTTTGGGGTTTGCATTGTTTTAGCTACACGAACTGCAGGTGCGTTCATACGCGTGTGATCAACAGTGAAACTATCTAATAAAGGCATTGCTCTTCTCCGTGACGGTTGGCTTTAGAAAAACCAACTTCTATTGTCTTCTAGTTCTTTACGACACTGTTTAAGCTGCCATCCATAATCTTTTGCTTGCTGTTCGACTTTGCGCGCCACCTTAATCAATGATGGTTTGCTATTGTATGACTTACGCTTATAACCACCACGACCTTCATGATAAGCCAAATACTGGTTATACGGATCCCATAGTGAAATACCAAGCTGACGACGCGTCTCGCTGGTGTACCAACCGATGAACATCAATGCATCATCAAAGTTGGTTCTTGAGCCACCGTTATTGGTCGCCTTTTGGAAGTCTTCCCAAGCAGGGTCTTGAGCTTGTGCATAACCGTAGGCACTACTCACGCGTCCCCACGGAATAAAGCCAAGAATGTAATCTTTAGGCGGGCGCGCATCATGACGATAGCTACTCTCTTGTTTCACAAAAGCCATCGCTACGTTGATCGGCGTGCCCCACTCTTCTTGCATATCGAGAGCATCTTCATACCACGACGGGTGTTCTCTGAAGATGCTACACAAGTTATCTTGCTGCTTTGGCGGTGGCGTGGCACATCCAACCAATAGGCTAGAGACAACACCAACAGTCACTACTGGCAACCATTTTCCACTTACGCGTTTAGGCTGGCCTAATAAGGCTTGCTTCCTTTCCACCAAAGTCTCGCTATGCTTTTAAATACGAAAAATAATCCGTTAAGAAGCTGTCAAAATCTTGAGTGCTTGCTTCTTCACTTTGTTGCTGAGCAATCACAGAGCGTTGAACTTCCGCTTCCATCAACTCAGCTGAGTAAACTTTATATTGGTGTGCTTTGTGTTGCTGAGCGTACGTTTTTCCTAACGCACAACCTACTTTACCCAAGCCACCTAATTTTTTGGTCTCTTCTAGCAACTGGCCAGAAATAGTCAGCTCTGGGTTATCGATCCAAGTTTCAAGCGTATCGCACGTTTCTTGGTATGCACGACCACCTTGCTCAGCATCCATCAACTCAGCGATAACACGAAGATCTTTGAATACGCGTTTAGCCCAATCTTGCAGAGACAGTCTCTCGCCATCACAACCAATCTTGAGTTCTAAACCAACCTGACGACCTTCTAAGATCACCTTGTTCCAGTTATCGCGCCAGCATTCAAGTTCGCAGTTATCCATCTCAGCAGAGTCAGATAGAACACTCCAAGTTAAGAATAGATCGAGGAAGCGAACTTGTTGCTCATTGATACCAATTGAGCTGAATGGGTTTACGTCCAAAGAACGAACCTCAATGTACTCAACACCAGCACGAGCCAGTGCTTCCGATGGTTTTTCACCACTTTTCGCCACGCGCTTAGGACGAATTGGCGCATAAAGCTCGTTCTCGATTTGAAGAACGTTACTATTCAATTGACGGTATTCACCATCAACCTTAGTGCCAATCTCAGCAAACTCTTCTGATGGCGTGCGAATCGCTTGGTTCAAACCTTCAAGGTACTGGTCTAGGCTGTTGAAGCCAATCTTTAATACGCTTTGAGCACTATTGGTGTAGCCAAGATCACTCAGGCGAAGTGCCGTTGCTTTTGGCAGATACAGTGTCTCGCCAACCTTCTCAAAAGGTAACTTTGTCTCTCTTCCTTTGATGAAAGAAGGACATAGTGCAGGTGAAGCACCGAAGAAATATGGGATTAACCAACCAAAACGGTAATAATTACGAATCAAACCAAAGTACGCATCTGACTTAGCTTCACAACGCGCTTCTTCTGTTTGCTCTCCAAACAGGCTATCCCAAAAACTTTCTGGGAAAGAGAAGTTGAAGTGAACACCAGAAATAATCTGCATCAGGCTACCGTAACGGCGCTTTAGGCCTTCACGATATAGCGTCTTCATTTTGCCGTTGTTAGAGGTGCCGTATTGCGCTAGCTGAATGTAATCTTCACTGCCTACGTAACAAGGCATAGAAAGCGGCCACATCTTTTCGCCATCTAACTTGGTTTGTGTGAAGTGATGGATATCAGACAACTGATTCAAAAGAGTCGGAACGTCGTTAGAAACAGGCGTAATAAACTCCAGTAGCGACTCGGAAAAATCGGTCGTTACCCATCCGTTCATCAACGCAGATCCCAAAGCCTTAGGGTGCGGCCCAGTAGCAAGATGCCCATCTTCCGTGTAGCGTAACGTTTCCCTTTCAACACCACGACCAAATTGAGAGAAGGTCTTAGGGTTGGTTGCAACTTGCTTTAGTCGCGCAGCAAAATCAGTCAAAATTCAGTTCACTTATCTTATATCGTTCTGATTAGAACTATCATAAATTAGGTTGGAGGAGGAAAATAGAGTCTTTTCCCTCCCCCTTTAATGTGTACTCTAACGAATGATTTCAAGCTCTTCTATTGGAATATCTAACTTTTCTAGTTGAGGACGAAGCGAAGTCGCGTCGCCAACAACAATTATTTGATAATCATTCGGGTCAAACCATTTCTTCGATAGCTCGTTTAAGGTCTCTTTTGAAACCGTTTCAACTATCTGATTACGCTGTTGTAGGTAATCTTCATCAAGGCTCAATGCAACAATATTACTCAACAATCCAGCCTTTTGACTTGGCGTTTCGTATTTAAGCGCATCTTGTTGACCGACGGCAAGGCGCATAAATTTCACCTCTTCGTCAGTTAATCCACTCTGACTAAATTCATTTAGCTCGGCGATAAACTCTTGAATCGATGGAACCGTCGCATTTGCTCTCACTTGAGCACTAAATACTACCGCACCAGTTTCACGAGTACTCGCGAAGTAACCGCTTGCACCGTAAGTGTACGCCTTGTCTTCACGTAAGTTTTGGTTAATGCGGCTATTGAAGTTACCGGCTAAGTTAAAGTTGGCTAGCTGGCTCAAATACAACTCACCAGTCGCGTCGAAAGGTAAACCTTTACGCACTAAACGAACAATACTTTGCGGCGCACCCGGTTTATCAACTAAATACAGATGCTGTCCTGAAAGCTCTTTGATGATCTGAGGACGCGTTAGTGGTGCCGCATCGCCTTGCCACTGTTCAAAGAATTGTAGCTGTTTCCCCACCTCTTTCTTCGAGATGTCTCCCACAACAACAATATTGGCACCTTCCGGTGTGTAGTGTTGTGCATAGAATTTTTTCACATCATCTAAGGTTAGCTCCGATAGAGACGCCTTGGTGCCATCGCTTGCTCGAGCAAAAATACTGTCGCCAAATAGCACTTCACGGGTTGCTTGAGAAGCCATCCAGCTTGGTTGTTGATGCTGATAGACAACACCTTCAAGCATCTGCTTCTTAACACGTTCAAAGT
The DNA here is from genome assembly GCF_057786005.1 of Vibrio sp. QJM3NY_26. Classification (NCBI taxonomy): domain Bacteria; kingdom Pseudomonadati; phylum Pseudomonadota; class Gammaproteobacteria; order Vibrionales; family Vibrionaceae; genus Vibrio; species Vibrio sp. QJM3NY_26. Next base: position 2,909,411 of record NZ_CM173515.1, read on the forward strand.
CTTGCTCATCAAACTTAGGCTCAAACAGAACCTCTTGTACGATCGCTAAGGTTTGAGGCAGGTTTTTCTCTAGCGTTGAAACCGAGATATCCGTGGTATAACTGCCTGCGCCAATGCTAACGCTACTGCCAAGCTTATCTAAGGTCGCCTGTAGTTCTTCAACCGTTCGTTTAGTCGACCCCTCTTCCATCATCGAAGCCGTTAGGTTCGCTAAGCCTTCTTGACCTTTACGAACATAGCGTTCGCCTGCAGGCAGTTGAATTTGCAGCTGTACTGTCGGCGTTTCACTGGTCACGGTACCAATCAAGTCAGTGCCGTTCGCAAAGTGCATGCGGTACAACTCAGGCATGGTCGCTTCAACACCAAAGTTCACTTCTGGCATCACGCTGCGATCAAATGTGTTTGGCGCCTTTCTGAAATCCAGTTGGTCTTCCGTCACCTTGCTGTATTCAGGAAGGGTACGTGCAGGTGTGGTAAAGGTAGCCTCACGAACCGCTAAGTCGAGTTTTGTCTTAGGAACCACACTCAACGTAACCTTGTGCTTGCCTTCGATGAAATCTTGGTATGCCTTGCTTACGCTTTCTGGAGTAACCGCTCGAATTTGATCGAGTTGCGATTCAATGCGATCCGGCTGACCATAGAAGGTTTGGTTAGACGCAAGCTGTGAAACCTTACCTTTAACACTTTGTAGTGCAAAAACTGCATCCGCTTCTGCCATACCAGTGATCTGATCTAAACGCTCTTGTTCAACGCCCTCTTTCGAGAATTGATCTAAGGTATCCATCAGCTCTTTGTTTAGAACCGTCAAATCGCCTTTTTCACCTGAATTACCCATCGCATACACATACATGGTACATGCAAGCTCAGCACAATCATGGAAAGATCCTGCGCTCACCGCTTTTTGCGTTTTTACGAGGTTTTGATACAGGTAACTGTTGGTGCCAGAACCTAACACATTGGACAGTGCATTCAATGAAGCCTGCGTCTCTTCACCACGATACGTTGTTGGCCAACCAACAAGCACCATCGGCTGACGAATATTATCTTTTAAGGTGATGTACTTATCTTCAGTCAGCACTGCAGGTTGCTTCTCTGCCGCCTTAACTTCAGGTCCTTGAGGGATAGGGCCAAAGTACTTGTTAACCCACTCTAGCGTGTCATCAACGTCGATATCACCACCGATCGTTAACACGGCATTGTTTGGGCCATACCAGCGTAGGAAGAAGGCTTTAAGATCATTCACATCCACACGGTCTAAGTCTTCCACATAACCAATTGGTTGCCACGAGTACGGGTGACCTTCAGGGTAAAGCGCTTCACCCATGCGTTCCCACATTAAGCCATAAGGACGGTTTTCGTAGCTTTGAGCTCGCTCGTTCTTAACGGTGCCTCTTTGAACTTCAAATTTCTTCTGAGAAACGGCATCCAACAAGAAGCCCATGCGGTCTGATTCCAACCACAGCATTTTCTCAAGTTGATTAGATGGAACGGTTTCAAAGTAATTAGTTCGGTCACGGTTGGTGGTGCCATTTAACGAACCACCCGCTTCGGTGATGATCTTGAAGTGCTGTTGATCACCGACGTTCTCAGAGCCTTGGAACATCATGTGTTCAAAGAAGTGAGCAAAGCCTGATTTGCCAATCTGTTCACGAGCAGAACCCACATGATAGGTCACATCAACATGAACAAGTGGATCAGAATCATCAGGAGAAAGAATAACGGTCAAGCCGTTTTCAAGCTGATACTTCGCATAAGGAATCACGACTTTATCTTTAGAAGGCTTAACCTCTTCTAACAGAGTGACGCCTTCCGGTAACGAGGAAAAGAAGGGTGTTGAGCTAGGTACATTGTAAGAACAGCCAGCAATGGCGATAAGAGAAAATGTACCAAGTAAAACCTTTTTCATAGGTTCTCCTTAGAAAAAACCGAAGTAGATAGCAGCAAGTAAGCTGTAGCGAGCGGCTTTGCCAATCGCTATCAAAATAACGCTAGGGATAAATTTCATTCTCAGCCAACCCGCAGCCAGACATAAAGGATCACCAATGATGGGTAACCAACTGAATAACAATGTCCAGTAACCATAACGGCTCAGCCAAGCCATAGCCTTATGACCATGCTTTTCAGATTGAGTTCGATTAGGCAACCACAAACCAATCCAATAGTTGGTCAGGCCACCTAAGGTATTACCAAGTGTCGCCAGCAAAATGATCGATGATGTTGAGAACTGATCTAAGCTCAAGGCTGCCACAAGGCTCGCTTCTGATCCCCCGGGCAATAATGTGGCACTCAAGAAGCCACTAATAAAGAGTACCCACAGCGCCGAGTCAGAGAACCACAGCGCTATGTTTTCAAACAGAGAATTAAAAAACTCTAGCACTGCATATCAACCTTCTTGCATTTTAAGTAGTACCTTGCCTCTGGTATGTCCGGTTTCAACCTGTAAATGAGCTGACTGCGCTTCGTCTAACTGGTAGATACCTTGAATTTCTGTTTTGAGCAATCCGACACTGACCATGTACAACATAGTGTCCATTTGCTCTGGGTTTGGTTCAACCAGCATGCCTGATGCAGTAAAGCCTAATAATGTTGCTTTTTCGCAGATCAATTCAGCAGATAAAGTTGGGACTGTCACCACTCTTGCGCCATCTTTTAGGCACTTCAACGCATCGAGAGCGGTATCGCCACCAACCAAATCAATCAGCACATCGACATCAGAGACTCTTTCCGATGCTGGCGCAAATTTATAGTTAATCGCATGAGCGCCTAACGTTGCTAAGTAATCAAGATTCGCTTCACTACAAGTTGTGTAAACCTCGGCTTTCGCTGCCACGGCGATTTGAACCGCTAGATGACCAACGCCGCCTGCGCCCGCCAAGATAAGTACGCGATCGCCCTCTTTCACTTCAGCTTTGTTGAGCGCTTGGGCTGCTGTTTGACTGGCTAATGGTAATGCCGCAGCCGCTTCTAGAGTCACCGAATCAGGAACCATGCTTAATGCCGCTTCTGGGACACACACATATTGGCTGTAACCGCCACCTTGCAGTGGGAAACCAATAAAGCCGGCAACGTTATCACCAACAGTAAAACGCTCTGCCTGTTCGCCTAGGGTGACAATTTGCCCTGAAATGTCATAACCTGGAACCCAAGGCAGGTTATCTTTATTCTGGGCTGCAGCCCAACCTAGACCTGCACGGGTTTTAACATCAATCGGATTAATGCCCGAAAAGGAAACTTTAACCACCACTTCTCCAGCCTTAGGCTCAGGAATAGCACGGGTTTGAATACTGAGGTTTTCGACACCGCCGAATTGAGTAATCGCTATCTGTTTATTTTCCATTTCCACATTTCCTTGATTGATAAAAGCCCTAATGAGCAAGCACCCTAATTGATAAAAAGAAAGGGATGCGAAAGCATCCCTTTGACTATAAACCATTTAATAAGGCTAAGTTAACCGCTCATTCGTAAATTGACGACCAATTAACGTAACGATACGTGACCTACTAACCCACTAGAGCTAATAGAATACCCGCCGCAACCGCACTACCAAGTACACCTGCCACGTTCGGGCCCATCGCATGCATCAACAAGAAGTTTTGAGGGTTTGCCTCAAGACCAACCTTGTTTACAACACGAGCCGCCATCGGAACCGCTGATACACCGGCCGCGCCAATCAATGGGTTGATGTCTTCTTTAGAGAAGCGATTAAGCAACTTCGCCATTAACACGCCACCCGCCGTACCAATACTGAACGCCACCGCACCTAAACCTAAAATACCCAGCGTCTCTAAGTTCAAGAACGTGTCCGCTTGAAGCTTAGAACCAACACCTAGGCCTAGGAAAATAGTTACGACGTTAATCAATTCGTTTTGAGCTGTTTTTGAAAGGCGATCAACCACACCCGCTTCACGCATTAAGTTACCCAAGCAGAACATACCTACTAGAGGTGTTGCTGAAGGTAGGAACAGAATCGTCATCAGTAGTACAGCAAGCGGGAAAAGGATCTTCTCGGCTTTACTAACGTGACGTAACTGCGCCATCTTAATCTTGCGTTCTTCCGGCGTCGTTAGCGCTTTCATGATAGGTGGCTGAATAATAGGAACTAAAGCCATGTAGCTGTAAGCCGCAACTGCAATGGCACCTAGTAGGTCAGGAGATAACTTACTCGCCAAGAAGATCGCGGTTGGGCCATCGGCACCACCAATGATCGCAATTGACGAAGCATCTGCCATTGAGAATTCCATTCCTGGAACATAGTTCAGCAAGATCGCACCAAATAGCGTTGCGAAGATACCAAACTGAGCCGCAGCCCCTAGCCATAACGTTTTAGGGTTAGCAATCAACGCACCGAAGTCCGTCATTGCACCAACACCCATAAAGATCAGCAGTGGGAAAATACCCGTTTCAATACCAATGTAGTAAACGTAGTAAAGCAAACCACCGGGATCAGTAAACCCAGCATTTGGAATATTTGCTAATACAGCACCAAAACCAATCGGTAATAAAAGTAACGGTTCAAACCCTTTACGAATTGCCAAAAACAACAATAAGCAACCGACCAGCATCATACAAATCTGGCCGAACTCAAAGTTAGCAATCCCTGTTTCAGACCATAAGGTCATCAATCCTTCCATGGTACTCCCTTACGCTAAGCTTAGTAGTGGAGCGCCTACAGTAACTGCATCGCCTTCTTTAACATTCAATTCCTGAACGATACCACCACGAGCAGCACGAACTTCCGTTTCCATCTTCATCGCTTCCAAGATCAGTAGCACATCGCCTTCAGCCACTTCAACACCTGGCTGAACGATAACTTTGAAGATGTTGCCTGCTAATGGAGCTGGAACTGCTTCTGCATCAGAAGCCGCTGCAGGTGCAGCTTGAGCCCCTTGTGCTGGCTTAGCTGATGGAGATACCGATGTGAGTTCGCCTTGTGGGCCAACTTCAACATCATAAACTTGACCATCAACCTTCACGCTGTAGCTTTCAATGCTGCCTGCAACAGGCTGTGGTGCCGCAACAGGAGCTGCCGTTTCTGCAGTTGGTGCAGGTTCAAATGCTTCAGGGTTACGACGGTTCTTAAGGAACTTAAGGCCGACTTGTGGGAAAAGTGCGTATGTCAGTACATCATCAACGGTATCTTCAGCGAGTGAAATGCCATCTGATTTCGCTTTTTCTAAAAGGTCTGTCGTTAACGTATCCATTTCAGACTTAAGTAAATCAGCAGGACGACACGTGATTGGCTCTGCACCATCTAACACTTTCGCTTGCAGTTCAGCATCAACCTCAGCAGGCGCTTGACCATATTCACCTTTCAGTAGACCAGCAGTCTCTTTAGTGATGCTCTTGTAGCGCTCACCCGTTAGAACGTTGATAACCGCTTGAGTACCAACAATCTGAGAAGTAGGTGTTACCAAAGGAATGTAACCCAGCTCTTTGCGTACACGAGGGATCTCTTCGAGCACTTCGTCCATACGATCGGCTGCGCCTTGCTCTTTAAGCTGACCTTCCATGTTGGTTAACATGCCGCCAGGAACCTGGGCAATCAAGATACGTGAATCAACACCTTTTAGCTGACCTTCCCATTTCGCGTACTTTTTACGTACATCACGGAAGTAAGCCGCGATGGGTTCGATCTGATCAAGCTTAAGATTGGTATCACGCTCTGTACCTTCTAACATCGCAACAACCGTTTCGGTTGGCGTGTGACCGTAAGTACAGCTCATTGAAGAAATAGCGGTGTCTAGAATATCGATACCCGCTTCAACGGCTTTAACCGCTGTTGCTGTCGATAGACCGGTTGTCGCGTGGCTATGCAACGCTAGAGGAACGTCACACGATGCTTTGATACGTGTAATCAGCTCTTCCGCTTCATACGGCTTTAATAAACCTGACATATCTTTGATACATAGTGAATGACAGCCTAGATCCTCTAGGCGTTTAGCCAAATCAACCCAAGTATCTGAGTTGTGAACCGGACTGGTTGTGTAAGACAACGTACCTTGAGCGTGACCACCAACATCAATCGTTGCTTTCACTGCTGTTTCAAAGTTACGTACGTCATTCATCGCATCAAAAATACGGAATACGTCCATGCCGTTCTTATGGGCACGTTCAACAAATTTCTCTACTACATCATCCGCGTAGTGACGGTAACCCAATAAATTTTGACCACGCAGTAGCATCTGCATTGGTGTGTTTGGCATCGCTTTTTTCAGCTCACGCAAACGCTCCCACGGATCTTCTCCTAGAAAACGAATACACGAATCAAACGTTGCGCCGCCCCAAGTCTCTAAAGACCAGTAACCGACTTTATCCAGTTCTGCCGCAATTGGCAGCATATCTTCGATACGCATACGAGTAGCAAATAGTGACTGGTGCGCGTCACGAAGTACCACATCTGTGATAGCTAGTGGTTTAGACATGCTCATAAACTCCTTTTTAATCCTTTAAATGCTACTTAGCAGTAGACGCACGGTATTGATGAACCGCGGCCGAAATTGCTGCCACTACCTGTGGACTAACAGCTGAAGGGTTTGATTGTGATTTTTTAATTTTTTTAGGTGCTGCGATCGGCTCTGGTACTTCTTCTGGTACCAGTTTTGACATCAACCGAACGAGATAAACTAGAATAGTTAGGAAAATAAAGACAACGGACATCCCCGTTATCATTAGAGTCGCCGCATCTCCTAGCAGGCTTCCAATATTAGTCATGTTGCTTCCTTTCTTCGTCATCCTGACATACGTGCAGGATTTCAGCGAATAGTGATCCCGACCCATGGATTATCTCGATTGGTAAAAGTTTGTCAATTTTGTTTAAGGTTCTGTTACGGATAACGCACACATAAGGTTAATTATTCGCCTATCAGATCACATAAATCTGTCAAATACGTCATTTATAGATATTTAAACTGTGACTTAAACAAGGCTTTTCTTAGAAATGATATGAGAAAGGTGGAATAACAAAGAAGCAATCAAGAATTACTTTAAATACAACAAGTTAAACAACGATAAAATTTAACATTATCGCAACAAATTTGCAGCAGACATAAAAAAAGCCTCGTATAAACGAGGCTTTCTTTAATAAGGTGGTGCGCCCTGGAGGATTCGAACCTCCGACCGCCTGGTTCGTAGCCAGGTACTCTATCCAGCTGAGCTAAGGGCGCAACGGTTTCGATATTAAGCTTTTAGCTAAGGCAATAAAGCAAAACTAAACGTTCAACATCAGGGTTAATAAAAACCCTAAATAGTGGTGCGCCCTGGAGGATTCGAACCTCCGACCGCCTGGTTCGTAGCCAGGTACTCTATCCAGCTGAGCTAAGGGCGCAACGGTTTCGATATTAAGCTTTTAGCTAAGGCAATAAAGCAAAACTAAACGTTCAACATCAGGATTAATGAAAACCCTAAATAGTGGTGCGCCCTGGAGGATTCGAACCTCCGACCGCCTGGTTCGTAGCCAGGTACTCTATCCAGCTGAGCTAAGGGCGCAACAGTTTCGATATTAAGCTGTTAGTTAAAGCAATAAAGCAGTTAAGGCAATAAAGCAAAACTAAACGTTCAACATCAGGATTAGTGAAAACCCTAAAAGTGGTGCGCCCTGGAGGATTCGAACCTCCGACCGCCTGGTTCGTAGCCAGGTACTCTATCCAGCTGAGCTAAGGGCGCAACGGTTTCGATATTAAGCTGTTAGTTAAAGCAATAAAGCAGTTAAGGCAATAAAGCAAAACTAAACGTTCAACATCAGGATTAATGAAAACCCTAAATAGTGGTGCGCCCTGGAGGATTCGAACCTCCGACCGCCTGGTTCGTAGCCAGGTACTCTATCCAGCTGAGCTAAGGGCGCAACGGTTTCGACACTGAGCTTTTAGCTAAGGCAATAAAGCAAAACTAAACGTTCAACATCAGGATTAATGAAAACCCTAAATAGTGGTGCGCCCTGGAGGATTCGAACCTCCGACCGCCTGGTTCGTAGCCAGGTACTCTATCCAGCTGAGCTAAGGGCGCAACGGTTTCGATATTAAGCTGTTAGTTAAAGCAATAAAGCAGTTAAGGCAATAAAGCAAAACTAAACGTTCAACATCAGGATTAATGAAAACCCTAAATAGTGGTGCGCCCTGGAGGATTCGAACCTCCGACCGCCTGGTTCGTAGCCAGGTACTCTATCCAGCTGAGCTAAGGGCGCACGGTATCTTCAAGTGAAGAAGTTGTGAAATATATCACATTCTTGTTTCTACGAAACAAAAAAAAGGCCATAGGCCTGTAATGAATGGCGGTGAGGGAGGGATTCGAACCCTCGATGCGGCTACAAACCACATACTCCCTTAGCAGGGGAGCGCCTTCGGCCACTCGGCCACCTCACCAAATTCATTATTCTTATCCATTACTTATTAACAAAGTAATCTAAAGAATGGTGCGCCCTGGAGGATTCGAACCTCCGACCGCCTGGTTCGTAGCCAGGTACTCTATCCAGCTGAGCTAAGGGCGCACATTGTTACTTCTGTGTTTGCTTGCAAATTCAAACGTGCAAGAAATGGCGGTGAGGGAGGGATTCGAACCCTCGATGCGGCTATAAACCACATACTCCCTTAGCAGGGGAGCGCCTTCGGCCTCTCGGCCACCTCACCGTCTTGCGGAGGCACATATTACGTTTTACCGAAAATATGTCAAACACTTTATTGAAAAAAACCGGACAAAAACATTCAACCGTTTGCAATTTAATCAAAGCGCTTGCAAATTGAACTTATAACATCCAATTAGAGCTTTTTCCCTTAAAAATTAAGGTGAAAGATTGGCAATAATTAACAGCGGAAAACAATTATCTAATTTATCTCGCAGTAAGTGTCACTGCTGATTGCACCATACTACGGGATGCTCGATTTCGCCATAGGGTAAGTCAGTAAAACTTGAACTATGGCAAACAAATATCACGGTGCTTCAATAAGAGTTAACTCTGGTGGCGTGGCTTTTCTATATCAAGCACTCCATCCAGCATCTATAACTAAGCCAGCTAGTGAATCAACCTATTGCTAAGTTGTGATTATGTGCACCCCAAGATCAAAAAAGGCTAGCAACAATGCTAGCCCCTCTTCTACGCAAAAGTATTAGTAGTTGCCAGATGCAACGTTACCATTACCTTTTTCAGCTTGAATGCGCATGTAGATCTCTTCACGGTGAACAGATACTTCTTTAGGTGCGTTAACACCAATACGTACTTGGTTACCTTTAACGCCTAGTACAGTAACTGTTACTTCATCACCAATCATCAGTGTTTCGCCAACACGGCGAGTCAAAATTAGCATTCTTTGCTCCTTGAGTAATCTCTAAATTTATCTAGCTACGAGAGCATTATCCAACAAAAGTTATATTTTCGTAAACTATCGATTGAGTTTATTTAACCAAAATGCACTTCTTTTTTAAGATAACCCTGTGTTTCACGCGCTACGATGTATGCATTGTGTAATATGTTAGCAGCTATATCGACTTGCGTTGGTGATATCACCAAAGTTAAAGACTGCTGCTGCAATAAGTGATGTTGTACATCAATTTCGCCTTCAGACAACAATCCATGTGAACTGACCACAATTTCTTGCGTTCGGCTTCCTACCACAGTTAACAAACTAACATATTCACTATTACGGATTTTTTCAGCAAAAACTAGTTTTAATTTAGCACTTATGTCCGGTTTGATAATGAGCGCTGCCCGTTCTGTTTCCTCGATCACACTACAGACTTCGATCCCTAACAACTGGCAATGCGACATGAGAGACGGTAAATCTTGATTCAAACATTCGATGCGAACCATATCTCTTTGAATGGCTATTCCAGCAATATCATTCAAACAATCATTACCCGCGATGAGAGTGCCCTCGCCTTCTTCAAAACTCGAAAGTACTCTCAGTGGTACATTGTGTCGCCATGCATGCTGAACACATGGCAGGTGCAAAACCTTCGCGCCTCTGCGAGCCATTTCTTCCATAGAGGGAAAGTCTAAGGTGTCTAATTTTTTAGATTGCTTAACCACTCTAGGGTCGCAGGAATATACGCCATCAACGTCGGTATAGATCTGACACTCTTTAGCTTGAAGCGCGCCCGCTAATGCAACAGCCGTGGTATCTGAACCACCTCGCCCTAAGGTTGTGATGTCACCTTTCGCATTAACGCCTTGAAAACCTGCAACAATGACAATCTGGTCATCATCTAACAGCGCTCTAATAGGAGCGGTATCAATACGCTCAATCGTCGCATTATTATGATTAGAATCGGTGTGTATCTTGGCTTGATAGCCGGTCATCGATGTCGCTTCATAACCCAACTTGTGCAACGTCATCGCCAACAAAGCCATGGAAACTTGTTCTCCAGCCGTTAACAACACATCCAATTCTCTAGCGTTTGGGACACTATCAACTTGTGAAGCTAAGTTAACTAACCGATTTGTTTCACCTGACATAGCAGAAACGACAACCAAGATCTGGTTCCCTTCATTTTTCGCTTCAATGATTTTTTCTGCTACATGATGGATCCGCTCTATTGAACCCACCGACGTTCCACCAAATTTCTGCACGATAAGAGGCATTTTCACCCGTCCTCACCTTCCCAAGACCAATGTCTATATATGACAAAAAAACAAATACTCCGCGTCAGAGCGAAGCAATAAAAAATTAACCAAGGAGTCTAACGTTTCCATTGGACTTCTTGGTTAATCTCAATCAAACCTTGTTTAATCACGCTTCCAATAGGCAAAATAAAAGATGCCCAATCAACTGATCGGGCATCTTTGTATCAATTACTTAAGCTTAAAGACGCTCTTCTAGCCAAGTACGCACAGATTTAAGCGCTTCAGGTAGTGCTTCAACGTCGGTACCACCCGCTTGAGCCATATCTGGACGACCGCCGCCTTTACCGCCAACTTGCTCAGCAACCATCTTAACGAGGTCACCCGCTTTTACTTTGCCGATAAGGTCTTTGGTTACGCCAGCAATCAAGCCAACTTTACCGTCTGCGATATTCGCAATCAGGATGATGCCGCTACCTACTTGGTTTTTAGCGTTATCAACCATAGTGCGTAGGTTCTTGTTGTCTGCGCCTTCAATTGCAGCAACCAAAACTTTAGTACCAGAGATGTCTTCTACTTTGCCCATGATATTTGCGCTTTCTGCAGCAGCCATCTTTTCTTTAAGCAGTTGGATTTCTTTCTCTAGCGATTTCGCTTTCTTAGCTGATTCAGCCAATTTCTCTTCGTAAGCGTTAGCCTGAGCTTCTACTGCATCTAGAGCAGCTTCACCCGTTACCGCTTCGATACGACGAATACCTGCAGCGATACCACCTTCAGATGTGATCTTGAATAGGCCGATATCACCCGTATTGCTTGCGTGGATACCACCACAAAGCTCAGTAGAGAAATCGCCCATCGACAGAACGCGAACTTCATCATCGTACTTCTCGCCAAACAGTGCCATTGCACCTTTTTCTTTCGCTGACTCGATGTCCATGATGTTGGTTTCAATCACGTGGTTCTTACGAACTTGTACGTTAACCAAACGCTCTACTTCTTTAATCTGTGCCGGTGTTACCGCTTCAAGGTTAGAAAAGTCAAAACGTAGGTTGTCTGGCTTAACTAAAGAACCTTTTTGTGCAACGTGCTCACCTAGAACTTCGCGCAGTGCAGAGTGAAGTAAGTGAGTTGCAGAGTGGTTTAGTGAGATAGCAGCACGACGCTCAGCGTCAACCGTTGCTTCTACTTTATCGCCTTGAGCAAATACACCTTCAACTAGCTCACCGTGGTGAGCAAATGCGTTACCTAGCTTCTGAGTGTCTTGTACTTTGAATAGACCAGATGCTGTTTTTAGCGTACCAGCGTCACCACATTGACCGCCTGACTCAGCGTAGAATGGTGTCTCTTCAAGGATGATGATTGCTTTGTCGCCAGCCGATAGTGAAGATACTTCTTCGCCGTCAACAAATAGCGCAGAGATTTCACCCGCACCTTCAGTCGCTGTGTAACCACAGAACTCAGTGTTCGTGTCTACTTTGATCGTCGCGTTGTAATCAGTACCGAATTGGCCTGCTTCACGTGCACGCTTACGCTGTGCTTCCATCGCCTTCTCAAAGCCTTCTTCATCGATAGTAAAGTCGCGTTCACGAGCTACATCGTTAGTAAGGTCAGCAGGGAAGCCGTATGTATCGTAAAGTTTGAATACTGTTTCACCGTCAAGCTCTTTGCCTTCAAGTGCGTCTAATGCGTCGTTTAGGATAACCATGCCGCGCTCTAGCGTGCGACCAAAGTTCTCTTCTTCGATGCGAAGTACTTTTTCAACAAGCTCTTGTTGTTTCTTAAGTTCTTCAGCTGCAGAGCCCATCACTTCAGCCAGTACACCCACAAGTTTGTGGAAGAACACGCCTTGTGCACCAATCTTGTTACCGTGACGAACTGCACGACGAATAATACGACGTAGAACGTAGCCACGACCTTCGTTTGAAGGCATTACGCCATCAGCGATTAGGAATGAACAAGAACGGATGTGGTCAGCAATAACGCGCAGCGATTGGTTAGATAGGTCGTCGTGACCTACTACTTCTGCTGTCGCCTTGATTAGCTTTTGGAATACATCAATTTCGTAGTTAGAGTGAACGCCCTGCATGATTGCAGAGATACGCTCAATACCCATACCAGTATCTACAGCTGGCTTAGGTAGCGGTTCCATAGTTCCGTCAGCGTGACGGTTGAACTGCATGAATACGTTGTTCCAGATCTCGATGAAACGGTCACCATCTTCTTCAGGTGTACCAGGACGGCCGCCCCAAATGTGCTCACCGTGATCGTAGAAGATTTCAGTACATGGACCACAAGGACCTGTGTCACCCATCGTCCAGAAGTTATCAGATTCAAACTTCTTGCCGCCTTCTTTATCGCCGATACGAACAATCTTATCAGCAGGAATACCTACTTTCTTGTTCCAAATATCGAACGCTTCGTCATCTGTCTCGTAAACCGTTACTAACAGGCGATCTTTTGGCAGACCTAATGTTTCAGTCAGGAATTCCCAAGCAAACCCAATCGCTTCTTCTTTGAAGTAATCGCCAAAGCTGAAATTGCCTAGCATTTCGAAGAATGTGTGGTGACGAGCCGTGAAACCTACGTTTTCAAGGTCATTGTGTTTACCACCCGCACGTACACAACGCTGAGCCGTAGTTGCTCGAGAGTAGGCACGCTTTTCGGCGCCTAGGAAGCAATCTTTGAATTGGTTCATACCTGCGTTAGTGAACAGCAGGGTTGGATCGTTATGTGGAACTAACGATGAACTGTCTACGATTTGGTGTTCTTTGCTCTCAAAGAACTTAAGGAACGCGTTGCGAACCTCATCAGTGCTCATGTACATGCAGCTCTTCCTGAAAATAGTCGAGTTAGAATTTTGCCGTATTGTAGATCATGGTTAAGGCTTCGACTAGTTTTCTTGTAGAAAAGACACCCTTGGGCAGGATTTTAGTTGGAAATCGATAAAATGAAGAATATTCCACTAGCTCAGATAGGGAACAAACCAAAAATTGGCAAGCTACCTCAAACAACCAAATAGATCTAGCAAGGCGCTGCAAGGATGGGGACAGATACTTTGACAAAAAAAGCCCCGCATAAAATATGCGAGGCTTCCTATTCTTTCAAAGCGGATGTTCCTTTCAAACACCCGCTCTATAAACCGTTAGCTTATAGCTCTTCGTTTTCTTCTTCTTTCTCTGCGCCTTTTTCTTCAAGAACAGCAGGAGTCAGTAGCAATTCGCGAAGCTTAGTGTCAAGTTCCAGAGCGATCTCTGGGTTTTCACGTAGGTGCTTACAAGAGTTTGATTTACCTTGGCCGATCTTGTCGCCTTTGTAGCTGTACCAAGCGCCCGCTTTCTCTACTAGCTTATTCTTAACACCTAAATCGATAAGCTCACCTTCGCGGTTGAAGCCTTTGCCGTAAAGGATTTGAGTTTCAGCTTGTTTGAATGGTGCAGCAATCTTGTTCTTAACAACCTTGATACGAGTCTCGTTACCAACAACTTCATCACCATCTTTGATTGCACCAGTACGGCGAATATCAAGACGAACAGATGCGTAGAACTTAAGTGCATTACCACCTGTTGTTGTTTCTGGGTTACCGAACATTACACCAATTTTCATACGAATTTGGTTAATGAAGATAGCCATACAGTTAGACTGTTTAAGGTTACCTGTCAGCTTACGCATTGCTTGAGAAAGCATACGTGCTTGAAGACCCATGTGGCTATCGCCCATTTCGCCTTCGATCTCAGCTTTAGGTGTTAGTGCAGCAACCGAGTCAATAACAAGAACATCGATAGCACCTGAGCGAGCCAGTGCATCACAGATTTCTAGAGCTTGTTCACCGGTATCAGGTTGAGATACAAGCAAAGCATCGATATCAACACCCAACTTTTGAGCATAGATAGGGTCAAGTGCGTGTTCCGCATCCACGAATGCACACGTTTTACCCACTCTCTGCGCTGCAGCAATAAGCTCAAGCGTTAGCGTTGTTTTACCTGATGATTCTGGACCGTAAACTTCAACGATACGTCCCATCGGTAAGCCACCAGCACCTAGTGCGATATCTAGAGATAGAGAACCTGTAGAAATAGTTTCTACGTCCATTGTGCGGTTATCACCAAGACGCATGATAGAACCTTTACCAAATTGCTTTTCAATCTGACCAAGGGCTGCAGCTAACGCTTTTTGTTTATTCTCGTCCATTTCTATCTCCACATAATCGGTTGTTTCAACAAGCGACTTAGAATCTATTTCTAACCCACAAAGGGGTGACTAATTGGCTTTTATTATACTGTTGATTCATACAGTGTCTATACCTGTATGAAAATAATTTGTACAAATGTTACTTGTCTTCCATTGATAGGTAATCATAAATAACTTGTAAGGCATGGTGCGTAGCTTGTTGGCGTACTTGTGATCTATCGCCTGTAAATACATGCGTTCCTACTTTGTTCCACCCATTTACTGCTTTCCAAGCAAAACACACAGTCCCTACCGGTTTCTCTTCCGTGCCGCCGCCCGGGCCAGCAATACCGCTGATAGACACAGAAATAGTGCCGTTTGAATGTTGTAGTGCCCCGTGAGCCATTTCTATAACCACCGGCTCACTCACAGCACCAAACTCAACTAAGGTTTCAAGCTGAACACCGATCATCTCTTGTTTCGCTTCATTACTGTAGGTCACAAAAGCACGGTCAAACCATGCGGAGCTCCCTGCGATATCCGTTACCGCGCTAGCAACACCACCGCCAGTGCAAGATTCAGCCGTCACTAATACATGTTTATGTTTCGCAAGTAAGTGTCCGAGTTTTTCACTAAGTGCTTGAGTCGTCTGCATCTTTGGCTTCCCTTAATCTAGATGTATATCATTTGGATTTGCATCTTTTCGCATGTGTCGCTTTTCGCACGAAACGCTTTCACGTATCCTAAGCCGCAATAGAAATAAACGAAAGAAGTTAACTGTGAAAGCCGATCAAAAACATACTCCTATGATGCAGCAGTACCTAAAACTAAAAGCAGAAAATCCAGAAATTTTGCTGTTCTATCGCATGGGAGATTTCTACGAGCTTTTCTACGATGATGCTAAAAAAGCCTCTCAACTCCTCGATATTTCGCTAACCAAGCGTGGCTCTTCAAACGGTGAGCCTATTCCTATGGCGGGCGTTCCATACCACGCCGTTGAAGGTTACCTTGCGAAGTTAGTGCAGTTGGGCGAGTCCGTAGCGATTTGTGAGCAGATTGGTAATCCAGCAACTTCAAAGGGCCCGGTTGATCGCGCTGTCGTAAGAATTGTGACACCGGGAACTGTAACGGATGAAGCATTGCTTTCTGAGCGTGTTGATAACCTTATAGCCTCCATTTACCACCACAATGGTAAATTTGGCTACGCGACGCTTGATATTACTTCTGGTCGATTCCAACTATGTGAGCCGGAAACCGAAGAAGCAATGGCGGCAGAGCTACAAAGAACGTCACCACGTGAACTGCTGTTCCCTGAAGATTTCGAACCTGTAAATTTGATGGCAAGTCGTAATGGCAATCGCCGTCGCCCGGTATGGGAATTTGAATTAGATACAGCGAAGCAGCAACTGAATCAACAATTTGGTACTCGTGACTTAGTTGGCTTTGGTGTTGAAAGCGCAAAACTAGGTTTATGCGCTGCGGGTTGTCTGATCCAATACGTTAAAGATACGCAACGTACTGCCCTTCCGCATATCCGTTCACTCACAATGGATAAGCAAGATCATTCTGTGATCCTTGATGCGGCTACTCGCCGTAATTTGGAGATCACCCAAAATCTTAGTGGCGGCACCGATAACACCCTATCTGAAGTGCTTGACCACACCGCGACGGCTATGGGTAGCCGCATGCTTAAGCGTTGGTTACATCAACCCATGCGTAATATTTCAGCTCTTGATCAACGTTTAGATGCGATTGGTGAGATGAAAGATCTGGCTCTATTTACTGAGTTACAACCAACGCTGAAACAGATCGGTGATATCGAGCGTATTCTTGCGCGTCTTGCCCTTCGTTCTGCACGTCCACGTGATATGGCACGACTTCGCCAAGCAATGGAATTCTTACCAGAGCTTGCTGAAACGCTAACGCAACTTAAACACCCATACCTAACTCAGCTTGCTCAGTATGCTTCGCCTGTGGATGAAGTATCTGAACTGCTTGAGCGTGCGATCAAAGAGAACCCACCCGTGGTTATCCGCGATGGTGGTGTGATAGCAGAAGGCTACAACGCCGAGCTAGATGAATGGCGCGACCTTGCTGCAGGTGCAACCGAGTTTCTGGATAAGCTTGAGCAAGAAGAGCGTGAACGTCACGGTATCGACACGCTAAAAGTTGGCTACAACAACGTCCACGGTTTCTTCATTCAGGTAAGCCGCGGACAAAGCCATCTTGTGCCACCACACTATGTTCGCCGCCAAACGCTGAAAAATGCAGAACGTTACATTATTCCTGAGCTGAAAGAGCACGAAGACAAAGTTCTCAGCTCTAAATCGAAAGCCCTAGCTATCGAGAAGAAGTTGTGGGAAGAGCTGTTTGATTTGTTATTGCCTTATTTAGAGCGACTGCAAAACATTGCATATTCAGTGTCTCAGCTTGATGTTCTACAGAACTTAGCTGAACGTGCAGACACCCTTGATTACTGTCGTCCAACAATGACAGAGTCTGCTGGTGTACAAATTCAGGCTGGTCGTCACCCCGTTGTTGAACAAGTGATGGACGAACCCTTTATTGCTAACCCTATCGACCTCAACGATCAACGTAAGATGCTGATCATCACTGGTCCAAACATGGGTGGTAAGTCGACCTACATGCGTCAGACCGCACTCATTTCGCTGATGGCTCATATCGGTTGTTATGTACCAGCAGAAAGCGCGACGATTGGCTCTATCGACCGTATCTTTACGCGTATTGGCGCATCGGATGATTTAGCTTCGGGTCGTTCAACCTTCATGGTTGAGATGACAGAGACCGCGAATATTCTGCACAACGCAACACCAAATAGCCTTGTGCTAATGGACGAAATCGGTCGTGGTACCAGTACTTACGATGGTCTGTCTCTGGCTTGGGCAAGTGCGGAATGGCTAGCGAATCAAATTAATGCGATGACACTATTTGCAACGCACTACTTTGAGCTCACTGAACTGCCGAACCAAATCCCAACCTTAGCGAACGTACACCTGGATGCGGTTGAACACGGCGACAGCATCGCCTTTATGCACGCAGTTCAAGAAGGTGCTGCAAGTAAATCTTACGGCCTCGCGGTAGCTGGATTGGCTGGTGTACCTAAAGCGGTAATCAAAAATGCGCGCGCGAAGCTGACTCAGTTAGAGGCATTGAGTATCGACTCTCCGACATCAAAGCCAAGCGGCGTTGATATCGCCAACCAACTGAGCCTGATACCTGAACCGAGTGAAGTGGAACAAGCATTAGCGAATGTTGACCCTGATGATTTAACTCCTCGCCAAGCGTTAGAAGAACTCTATCGTTTGAAGAAGTTGCTTTAGTCTCTTTCCAAGTAGCTTGTTATTGTCGCTTGCTATTGTCGTTTTGTACTGTCGCTTAAGTCAGCAGCATGAAATACAAAAGCCACAAACAAAAAAACGCTGACTTAAAGTCAGCGTTTTTATTTGTCTTCTATTCAAAGAAACATCATCAGTTCATTTAGTCGTTTTCTACATTGAACAGATTTTCCATATTCAGACCTTGCTTGATAAGAATCTCACGTAGACGGCGAAGACCTTCAACTTGGATTTGACGAACACGTTCGCGAGTCAGGCTAATTTCACGGCCTACTTCTTCTAGTGTTGACGGTTCGTAACCCAGTAGTCCAAAGCGACGTGCAAGCACCTCTTTCTGCTTAGGATTCAGTTCATCAAGCCAAAAAATCAACGAGTTCTTGATATCGCTATCTTGAGTTGAAACCTCAGGATCTGAATTGTTGATGTCTGGAATAATATCCAACAGTGCTTTCTCACCGTCACCACCAATTGGCGTATCAACAGAGCTCACTCTTTCGTTTAGACGAAGCATCTTACTCACATCACCAACAGGCTTATCTAGCTTAGAAGCAATTTCTTCTGCCGTTGGTTCATGATCAAGTTTTTGTGATAGCTCTCTTGCGGTACGCAGATAGATGTTCAGCTCTTTCACAACATGGATTGGCAAACGGATAGTGCGAGTCTGATTCATTAACGCACGTTCAATGGTTTGACGAATCCACCATGTCGCGTAAGTTGAGAAGCGGAAACCACGTTCTGGGTCAAATTTCTCTACGGCGCGAATCAAACCTAGGTTGCCTTCTTCAATAAGATCAAGAAGTGCAAGACCACGGTTACTATAACGACGTGAAATTTTTACCACTAAACGCAGGTTACTTTCGATCATGCGTTTACGTGCTGCTTCATCACCGCGCAGAGCTCGTCGTGCATAAAGCACTTCTTCTTCAGCGGTTAGTAGTGGTGAGAAACCGATTTCGCCTAGATAAAGCTGAGTAGCATCTAAACTTTTAGACGTAACTTCAACTTCTTCTTTCGCTTCGGTTTTCTTTTTGACTGTTCGTTTTGCTTTTCCAAGAGCTTCCGGTTCCGTGGTTGCTTGGTTAAGATCGAACTCTTCTTTGGTTACTGCATTGCTTATACTCATAACGCCTCCCCCTGGCGAAATTAGCATGACATCACAACTTGATATGTCGCTAAATGACTATGTCACTCCATACAATACGTAATTTTTGCATATTGTATTTAAGGTAAATATCGTTTTGGATTAACCGATTTACCTTGGTAACGAATCTCAAAGTGCAGCCTAACACTGCTGGCTCCAGAGCTTCCCATAGTTGCAATCTTCTGCCCTGGTTTCACACTTTGCCCTTCAGATACTAATAGTCGGTCGTTATGCGCGTATGCACTTAAGTAATTATCATTGTGCTTCACAATCACTAGATTGCCGTAGCCTCGTAGTGCATTACCCGAATAAACAACCGTTCCCCCTGCAGTAGATACTATTGGCTGACCTCGCTGTCCTGCTATGTCGATGCCTTTATTTCCTTGTTCGCCTACAGAGAAATTCTTGATTACTCTCCCTTTAGTTGGCCATAACCATTTGGATACTTTATCACTTGTTGGTTTGGTGGACGGTGTAACATTCTGTTTACCTTTAGAACCAACATACTCCTTTGATTTGGATTGTTCAACCTTCTTTGGTGGATCTTTTTTCACCACTTTGGTGGTAGTTTGAGCTGGAGCAGGTTTAGAGTTTTTGCTCTTCTGTGGCGTAGTTTTCGGTTTACTTGCTGTCGATGACGTAGTGGATGCCGTGACAGGCGCAGCAACGGCTGCAACCGCTACTGTTGATTTACCATACGCTGGCGCATTGTAATTCGGGCGCCACAACTTAAGCTTCTGCCCCGGGTGGATAGTGTAAGGAGCAGCGAGTTTGTTATAACCGATGAGGTCTTTAACGTCTTTATTGGTGACATAAGCAATGAAGTAAAGGGTGTCGCCTTTTTTTACTTCATAGTAACTGCCGCGATAACTACCACGATCAATCGATGAGTAATTCTTGTTTAGGCTTGAAACGGGCGCAGGTGAATTCGCCGCACACCCAACAAGTGCACAACTAAGCAATAAAGTACTTCCTTTTAACAACTTCGAACGCATCGACTCTCTATCCACCTACACCATTAGTCTTTTATTAAGCTAGCTCACCAGGGACGAGAGGTACAAATCTCACCATCTCGATAACACTCGATAAAAACTCGTCACCATGGCGAACAATCTTCAACAATTGCTGTTCGTCATCACCGACAGGAATCAACAATCGACCACCATCTTTCAGCTGTTGCAAAAGCGCTTGAGGAATCGACTCTGCAGCAGCAGTTACGATAATCGCATCAAAAGGGGCTTTCGAAGACCACCCTTGCCAACCATCACCGTGCTTGGTTGAAATATTGTAGAAATCGAGCTGTTTAAGACGACGCTTGGCATCCCATTGCAATGATTTAATTCTTTCAACCGAATACACATGATCAACCAGTTGAGCCAAGACCGCCGTTTGATAACCTGAGCCGGTTCCGATTTCTAAAACACGGCTATCTTGCTGTAATTCTAGCAACTCTGTCATCTTAGCAACAATGTACGGCTGAGAAATCGTCTGGCCCTGTCCGATAGGAAGCGCATTATTATCATAAGCTTGATGATACATCGCCTGCGATAAAAAGCTCTCTCTCGGCAGTTGATAAATAGCATCAAGAACCTTTTGATCCTGAATGCCATTTTCAATCAGAAAAGTAATTAAGCGCTCTGCATGCGGATTACTCACTTACTTCTCCTCTAACCATGTTGTCATCGCACCCAACGACTCGTGCGCAGTCAGGTCAACTTGTAATGGTGTTACCGATACAAAGCCATGCTCGATAGCGTAAAAATCCGTGCCTTCACCGGCATTTTGCTCTTTTCCCGGAGGACCAAGCCAGTAGATATCATGACCTCGTGGGTCTTTTTGCTTAATCATATCTTCAGCATGATGACGAGCACCTAAGCGTGTCACCTGAGTACCAGACAGCAGCTCTAAAGCTAAATCAGGGATATTGACGTTTAATAGGCGATTGGTTGGGATTGGGTTTGCTAAATGTTGTTCGACGATACGACGAGCAATGGCCGCCGCTGTCTTAAAATGTTTTTTACCCACCAGAGAAAACGCCACCGATTGAACGCCTAAAAAGTGCCCTTCCATGGCGGCTGCCACTGTACCTGAATAAAGCACATCGTCACCCAAGTTAGCACCATGATTAATACCCGTTAATACCAGATCAGGCATATCATTCTTTAGCAGTTCATTTAACGCAAAATGTACACAGTCGGTCGGTGTCCCTTGTACCGAATATGTATTTTCGGTAATTTCTTGAACACGTAGAGGCTGTTCTAAAGTTAATGAATTTGAAGCACCCGAGCGATTACGGTCAGGTGCCACAATGATAATTTCAGCAAGATCACGTAATTCATTGGCCAGCTCATGAATACCTTGAGCATGCACACCATCATCGTTGCTGAGTAAAATCTTCATCTTGTATCCTTTCTTTTGTTCCAATGCCAAGTCACTTAATTTCCGATATCAAGTGACTTCGCTCCAAGCAGAATCGTTATTGCTCGTAGCTTCTCTCTACGTGAACTTCTTCAACCAATTCACGAACAATAGCGGTTGCGAAACAACCTGCATCGAGAGAGAACTTAAGAGTGACATTGTCTTCGTTCACTTCCCACGCTAAACCCATCGGTTTCAATGAAGCTTCACGGCGATCATGGCGCATACGGTTGCCACAAATCAGAGCCATTAGATCCGGTTCAGCATCAAGGTGTTTCTGCTCTAAAGCTTGAGAGGCATCCGTCGTCGGTAACGCATTATCTCCAGCTAAAGCAACAGTAATAAACGCAGAGCCGTTCGCGATGTCTTGGTTTACCGCTTCGATGTTATCCGCTGTTACCGCTAATTGAGCGCCATCTTTCACGACAATATCGCCAACCAATGCCGACGCAAACGCATCTTGCTCAATACGGTCAGAAAGAATTAAGTTGTAAATCCAAGAACGAGCCGCAGAAAGATACAAGCTGCGCTTATTCTGATTACGCGTACGAACGTTTTCACGACCCCAACGACGAGCTTCAGATAAGTTGTTACCTTCATTACCAAAGCGCTGAGCACCGAAGTAATTTGGCACGCCCACTTGAGCGACTTTTTCTAAACGCTTTACCACATCATCACAATCCGTTACTTCAGACAAAGTTAGCTCGAATTGGTTGCCAACTAAATCGCCTGGACGTAACTTTTTGTTGTGACGTGCTGTCGCCAAGATCTCAATGCTTGGGTATTGTGCGAGAAAAGCAGAAAAGTCAGGCTCACCTTTTGGCAGATGCACGCTCAACCACTGTTCTGTCACAGCATGACGGTCTTTCAAACCAGCCCAGCTCACGTCTTTCGACTTAACACCACACGCTTTAGCCAGTTCGTTTGCTACGAAGCTCGTGTTCTCACCAGTTTTACGAATACGCACCATTAAGTGCTCGCCTTCACCAGTAAACTCAAAACCCAAGTCTTCATTAACGACAAAGTGTTCGGCTTTTGCTTTTAGTTTTGCTTTCGCAGTTGGTTTACCGTTTAGGTAAGCCAATGAAGATAAAATATCTGACATGCTGTTCTTTTCGTGTTGGTGCTTACGCACTTTTAGTAATTAGGACCACCGCTTCACATGCGATGCCCTCTTTGCGACCTGTAAAACCTAAACGTTCAGTAGTCGTGGCTTTTACATTCACATTGCTAATGCTTGTTTCTAAATCTTGAGCAATAGCTTGGCACATAGAGTCTATATGAGGAGCCATCTTTGGAGCTTGCGCCATGATAGTAATATCCGCATTACCAATCACATAACCTTGCTCTTTTACTCGACGGTAAACATCTTTCAGTAATTCGCGGCTATCTGCGCCTTTCCACTCATCATCCGTATCAGGGAAATGACGACCAATATCACCGGCTGCAATTGAACCCAGTAAAGCATCGCATAATGCGTGCAGGGCAACATCACCGTCTGAGTGTGCGATAAGACCCTGTTCATAAGGGACACTCACGCCACCAATAATTACCGGGCCTTCACCACCAAATTTGTGTACATCAAAGCCATGGCCAATACGAATCATCATTATTCCTTATTCTGACTTAAATAGAACTCAGCCAAAGCCAAATCTTCAGGCTGAGTAATCTTAAAATTATCTGAACGCCCAGCAATCAATGCTGGTGATAAACCTTTCGACTCAAATGCAGAGGCCTCATCGGTAATCGAAACGCCTTGTTGCAAGGCTTCACTCAAGACTTTCCGTAAAGGCTTAGATCGGAACATCTGAGGGGTAAGCGCATGCCAAAGATCGACGCGATCGACCGTGTGTTCAATTTGTCCTTGCACACCACGTTTCATTGTATCGCGAACAGGCGCAGCTAAAATCGCGCCAACATCATGGGTCATAGCACCAGAGATCAGTTTGTCGATATCGCTCAATTGGATACAAGGCCTAGCGGCATCATGCACCATCACCCAATCACTGAGTTGTTGTTGGGCAATATAATCCAGAGCAGAAAGCACCGAGTCGGCTCTTTCCGTTCCGCCGGAAACTCTGATCACCAGTGGATTAAGGTTAAGCGGTAATTCAGGGTAGTAAGGATCATCATCACTGACCGCTACCACAATTTTAGACACTTGAGGGTGAGACAACAGTTTCTCAACCGTGTGCTCTAAAATCGTTTTACCGTGAATTTGAAGATATTGCTTGGGACGGTCTGCCTTCATTCGGCTGCCGACGCCCGCAGCGGGAACCACTGCAATAACGCTTTGAAGTTGGTTCGACATTAATGAGATTCCTCACCAATAATACGATAAAACGTTTCGCCTTCTTTCACCATTCCCAGCTCATGACGTGCGCGCTCTTCTATCGCGTCTAAGCCTTGGCGTAGATCGTCGATTTCCGCAAACATCTCAGCATTACGAAGATGAAGCTTTTCATTTACTTGCTGCTGAACTTGGATTTCGTTGTTCACACCGTAGTAATCAGAAATACCATTTTTACCGAGCCACAGTGTGTGTTGTAGCCAGCCAAACACTATGAGCAGTACTAAAGCAAAAATTCGCATAACACCTTTCGCCGGTTGAAAAAGAAGGAACTAGAATAAGGCACATATATACCATAATGCGCTTATTGGTGCGAGATATGTGGTGTCAGGGAATCAATAAGTCGGGGAATTATTGGACAGAATAGTGAGTGGTAACAATGAAGTTCCCTACTCCTTTCTTCGTCAGTCTAGGGAATGACGAATTTGAGGCAAAAAAAATGCCCCGCATAAGCGAGGCATTTAAAAAGCTTAGATGACTAATTCGCTAGGAATTATTGACCTTTAACTTCTTTAAGACCGTTGAAAGGAGCTTTAGAACCTAGAGCTTCTTCGATACGGATTAGTTGGTTGTACTTAGCAACACGGTCAGAACGGCTCATAGAACCTGTTTTGATTTGACCTGCAGCTGTACCTACCGCTAGATCAGCGATAGTTGCATCTTCAGTTTCGCCAGAACGGTGAGAGATTACTGCAGTGTAGCCAGCGTCTTTAGCCATCTTGATAGCAGCTAGAGTCTCTGTTAGAGAACCGATTTGGTTGAACTTGATAAGGATAGAGTTAGCTACGCCTTTCTCGATACCTTCAGCAAGAATCTTAGTGTTTGTAACGAAAAGATCGTCACCAACGATTTGAAGCTTGTCGCCTAGAAGTTCAGTTTGGTGCTTGAAGCCATCCCAATCTGACTCGTCAAGACCGTCTTCGATAGAAACGATTGGGAAGTTGTTCGCTAGTTCAGCTAGGTAGTGGTTGAACTCTTCAGAAGTGAAAGTTTTACCTTCGCCCTTCATGTTGTAGATGCCAGCTTCTTTGTCGAAGAACTCAGATGCTGCACAGTCCATAGCAAGAGTAACGTCTTTACCTAGTTCGTAACCAGCAGCTGCAACAGCTTCTGCGATAACTTCTAGAGCTTCAGCGTTAGATTTAAGGTTAGGAGCGAAACCACCTTCATCACCAACTGCAGTGCTGTAGCCTTTAGACTTAAGAACTTTAGCTAGGTTGTGGAATACTTCAGCGCCGATACGCAGACCTTCTTTAAGAGTTTTAGCGCCAACTGGTTGGATCATGAACTCTTGGATGTCAACGTTGTTATCAGCGTGCTCGCCACCGTTGATGATGTTCATCATTGGTAGAGGCATAGAGAACTGACCAGCAGTACCGTTTAGCTCAGCAATGTGCTCGTATAGAGGCATGCCTTTCGCAGCAGCAGCAGCTTTAGCGTTCGCTAGAGAAACAGCAAGGATAGCGTTAGCACCGAACTGAGATTTGTTCTCTGTTCCGTCTAGGTCAATCATAACTTGGTCAACGTCAGCTTGTGCTTTAGCGTCTTTACCAACTAGAGCGTCAGCGATTGGGCCGTTTACAGCTTCAATTGCTTTAAGAACACCTTTACCTAGGAAACGTGATTTGTCGCCGTCACGTAGCTCAAGAGCTTCGCGAGAACCAGTAGATGCGCCAGATGGAGCAGCAGCCATACCTACGAAACCGCCTTCTAGGTGTACTTCAGCTTCTACAGTTGGGTTACCACGTGAATCGATGATTTCACGACCTAGAACTTTAACGATCTTAGACATTGAATGTTTCCTTCTCGTTGAATATATAAATGTCAAATTTAAAGGTAGCAGCACAACTTACGCAGCTACCTGGATTCCTTTTTACTTTTCTAATTCGCCGCGCTGGAATTCGCCAGCCGCTTTAACGAAACCTGCAAACAATGGGTGACCATCGCGAGGTGTTGAAGTGAACTCTGGGTGGAACTGAGCAGCAACGAACCATGGGTGGTTCGGGTTCTCAATAACTTCAACCAGTTTCTTGTCCGCAGATAGACCCGATACTTTTAGGCCCGCTTTTTCAATTTGTGGACGAAGATTGTTGTTCACTTCGTAACGGTGACGGTGACGTTCATGGATCGTCGCGCTACCGTATAATTCGTAAGCTTTCGTCCCTTTAGCAAGGTGACAAAGCTGTGAACCAAGACGCATTGTACCGCCTAGGTCAGATTTTTCAGTACGCTCTTCAACTTTACCTTCGCCGTCAATCCACTCAGTGATTAGGCCAACAACAGGGTATTTAGTTTCTTTGCAGAATTCAGAAGAGTGTGCCCCTTCCATTTTCGCAACGTTACGAGCGTACTCAATAAGAGCAACTTGCATACCTAGACAGATACCTAAGTAAGGTACTTTGTTTTCACGAGCGTATTGTGCAGCAAGGATCTTACCTTCAACACCACGATCGCCAAAGCCACCAGGAACTAGGATTGCATCTAGGCCTTGTAGAACTTCAGTGCCTTTAGACTCAACATCTTGTGAATCTACATATTTAATTGTGACACTTAGGCGATTTTTCAAGCCTGCGTGTTTCAGCGCTTCATTTACTGATTTGTATGCGTCAGGCAGTTCAATGTACTTACCAACCATACCAATCGTTACTTCACCCGTTGGGTTAGCTTCTTCGTAAATTACTTGTTCCCATTCAGACAGATCAGCTTCTGGAGCATCGATACCGAAACGCTTACATACAAGATCATCAGTACCCTGTGCACGGATTAACTGTGGGATCTTGTAGATTGAATCTACGTCTTTCATAGAGATAACGGCTTTTTCTTGTACATTACAGAAAAGAGCAATTTTCTTACGTTCGTTTGCTGGGATAACACGATCTGAACGACAAACTAGAATGTCAGGTTGGATACCAATAGACAGTAGCTCTTTTACAGAGTGTTGCGTTGGCTTAGTTTTAAGCTCACCCGCTGCACCTAAATAAGGAACGAGAGTTAAGTGCATGAACATCGCGCGTTCACGACCTAGTTCTACAGCTAACTGACGAATCGCTTCCATGAATGGTAGAGATTCGATATCACCAACAGTACCACCAACTTCAACAAGCGCGATATCGTGGCCTTTAGCGCCAGAGATTACGCGTTCTTTGATAGAGTTAGTAATGTGAGGAATAACCTGGATTGTTGCACCTAGGTAGTCACCACGACGTTCATTACGTAGAACGTCAGCATAAACACGACCTGCTGTGAAGTTGTTACGCTTAGTCATCTTGGTGCGAATGAATCGCTCATAGTGACCAAGGTCAAGGTCAGTTTCAGCGCCATCTTCCGTAACGAACACTTCACCGTGCTGAGTTGGGCTCATAGTGCCTGGATCAACGTTGATGTAAGGGTCAAGCTTCATCATAGTCACTTTAAGACCACGAGCTTCTAAAATAGCCGCAAGAGATGCTGCTGCAATACCTTTACCTAGAGAGGATACAACCCCGCCAGTAACAAAAATGTAATTTGTCGTCATGTTTAACCTGAAATTGGTTGAATGAGGGAAATGGATTACTTCTGGACGGGATGAAAATATACCAGAAGCCCCTTATCGCCACAACGTGAAATCTATCACACTGCAATTTTTTATTTTTTGCTTCAAATCAATTCATGATAAAAGCTTTGATGATCTTTTCTCCGCCACTTTGACTTCATCCCACATGGAATCAAGCTGTTGTAGAGAAAAGTCGGTCAAAATTTTATCTTGCTGACGAACTTTTTGTTCCACACCTTTAAAGCGGCGTGAAAATTTCAGATTGGCTTTATTGAGAGCCGTTTCTGGATTTTTACCCAAATGTCGCACTAAATTGACGGTAGCAAACAACAAATCACCCAGTTCTTCTTCAACTAACTCTTCGTTTGGCGTTACTTGAAGTGCTTCTTCTAGCACCTCATCAACTTCCTCTAAAACCTTATCTGCAACCGGGCCGATAGAGTCCCAATCAAAGCCAAATTTCGCGACTTGCTTTTGAATCTTTGTAGCACGTGAAAGTGCAGGTAGAGAGTTTGGTATTGAGTCTAGAATACTTTCTTGAGTTTTGCCTGCCTGTGCTTTTTCTTTGGCTTTTTCAGCTTCCCAGTTCGCATTAATTTCTTCATCACTGGCAAACTCAGTATCAGAGAACACATGCGGATGGCGGCGCGTTAGCTTCTCATTGATACCGTCGACCACATCAGAGAACTCAAACAAGCCCTGCTCTTTTGCTAACTGACTGTAGAAAATCACCTGAAACAACAGGTCGCCCAACTCTTCTTGTAGATTCGGCCAGTCTTTGTTGTGAATCGCGTCCACCACCTCATACGTCTCTTCGATAGTATGCGGCACAATTGTTTCAAAATTTTGTTTCAAATCCCAAGGACAGCCACCTTCAGGATCGCGCAGCTTAGCCATAATCTGTTCAAGTTGTTCAATCGGGTGATTCATCGTTTTCTTCCTATTCACTGTCTTTGATTTTTAAATTTATAACGTCTTCTAAAACTAAAAAAGGTGAGCAGCCAAAACCACTCACCTTTGTTGATACTGTCTAATTCTCTAAATTACGCATCTTTCACTAAGCAGTTGTTACTTTAACAAGGCAACAAGCTTTCGCGATTCCTGAGCATAGCTCGCCTATGTGATGGAACAAGAAAGCGCAGTTAACGCAGTAAAAGTGACTAATGCAACGTGAAAGTTAGCCGAGGCGTTTTACACTCATGACATCTTTGATTTGTTCTACTCGACTGGTCACTCGACTCAGAATCTCAATATTGGTCACTTCCAAATCGAAATCCATCACCGACAGCTGACGTTTATAGTCAATACGGCTCTTCATTGTCGTTACACTGACTTTTTCGTTCAAGAACAAGGATGTGATGTCTTTCAACAAGCCGGTACGCTCAAGGGCCTCTACACGCAGCGTTAAGATATACGAGCCGACAAAACCATCTCCCCACACAGTATCGATGATACGTTCGGGTGCATGCAGGTTAAGCTCACTTAACTGTTCACAATCGCTACGGTGCACTGAAATACCGCGACCTTGAGTTATGTAACCTTTGATCACATCGCCAGGGATTGGCTGACAACAACGAGCTAAGTGCGTCATTAGGTTATCGACACCTTCAACGACGACGGCATCCTTTTTCGGACGACTCTGATGAGCGGGCTTGTTGTCAGACTCAAGCAACTTTTCGAGCGCTTTTTTATCTTCTTCTTCCGCTGTCGGCTTGTTGACCAAAGCATTGATGTGATTAACGACTTGGTTGATACGCATATCGCCGCTACCAATACCCGCATACAGTTCATCTGGAGTATTGACGTTGAATCGTTTCAGCGCGTATTGCTCGGCATCTTTCAGCGTCGCTCCGACTCTGCCTAGCTCGACTTCTAGAATATCTCGTCCGGCTTCAAGGTTTTTCTCACGACTCTGAGCGCGGAACCATGCGTTAATTTTTGCACGTGCTCGACTTGAGTGAACAAAGCCTGTGATCGGGTTTAACCAATCACGTGATGGATTCGGTTCTTTTTGAGTGATGATCTCAACTTGATCGCCCATCGCTAGCTTATGCGTAAACGGGACGATTCGACCTGCTACTTTGGCACCGATACAACGGTGTCCAACCATCGAGTGGATGTGGTAAGCAAAATCCAACGGGGTTGCACCCATTGGTAAATCGACCACATCACCACGAGGTGTAAAGGCATAAACACGGTCATCAAAGACTTGACTACGCACTTCATCCAGCATTTCACCAGAATCCGACATCTCTTCTTGCCAGTCGATAAGCTTACGAAGCCAGGTGATTTTCTCATCGTAGCCACTGCGTACGCCGCTTGAAGCACCTTCTTTGTACTTCCAGTGCGCTGCAACGCCTAATTCAGAGTCTTCATGCATCTGCTTGGTACGGATCTGAATTTCAATGGTCTTGCCTTCAGGGCCAAGAACTACGGTATGAATCGACTGATAACCATTCGGCTTAGGGTTCGCCACATAGTCATCAAATTCACTAGGTAGATGTTTATATTTGGTGTGAACCACACCTAAGCCGGCATAACAGTCTTGCAGTTGGTCTGCGATAATACGCACCGCACGCACGTCAAAAAGCTCATCAAACTCTAAGCCTTTTTTCTGCATTTTACGCCAGATACTGTAGATGTGTTTTGGTCGACCGCTGACTTCAGCATTGATGCTTGAACGGTTCATTTCTGACGTGAGATCATCAACAAAGTCGGTGATGTATTGTTCGCGCACAATACGTCGCTCAGACAGCTGTTTGGCAATCTGCTTGTATGTATCTGGTTGTTGGTAGCGGAAAGCGTAATCTTCAATTTCCCACTTTAGCTGACCAATACCTAAACGGTTTGCAAGAGGCGCATAGATGTTGGCACACTCTTTTGCTGCCGCACGGCGCACAGCATCAGGGGCTTTTTTCACTTCTATGAGGTTACAAATTCGCTCTGCTAGTTTGATGACTACGCAGCGGAAATCATCCACCATTGCCAATAGCATTCGTCGAACATTATCGACTTGACCCGAGGCAGCACTGCCTTCAAGGGTGACATTTAGCTGGCCCAAAGCCGCCATTTCTTCCACGCCATCAATCAGCTTTACGGTTTCCTTTCCGTAACTTTCTTCAAACGCTTCACGCTCAAAAACACCGCTTGATACGACAGGGAAGAGTTGTGCCGCCACTAAAGTAGCGCGATCCATCGACAAGGTGACCAAAATTTCAATCATCTCTCGTCCACGCCAAAGCAAAAGTTCACCTTGCTCGTGATCTTTTAATAGCTCTTCACAGTGACGATAAACTTTGGTCAGTTTATTCGAGGTTTTTGCGTCTTGATTCAGTGACGCAATCCAATTATCTAGCTCAAACTGTTCGCTTGGGTTTAAATGTGCGCTTCGTACCGCAACCATCATGCCTTCCTAGTTATTATGTTTTATACCCAATTCAATATGACTAACTGGTTCCACGTTAGTTCGACTCATATTGATATCGGTGCAAGCTGCCCCGCACCTTTGTAATACATTTTCAAGCCTTATTTAAGGGCTTCTAAGCCTTGATAAAGAGAGCCATCGATTCGAGATGACTGGTATGAGGGAACATGTCCAACATGCCTAGCTTAGCCAATTGGTAGCCTTGTTTTTCTAAGCTCTCTGAATCTCTAGCTAGAGTAGCAGGATTACACGAAACATAAACCACACGCTTCGCTCCTAACCCTGAAATTTGATCAACGATCCCACTCGCTCCAGCACGAGCTGGATCGAGTAAGATTTTATCAAATCTTTCTTTTGCCCAAGGTTGTGAAGACAGCTCTTCTTCAAGGTTCGCTTGGTAGAATTCTGTATTATTTAATTGATTCAAAGCTGCGTTAGACGTTGCTTGCTGAACCATTTCATCGACACCTTCAACCCCCACCACAAACGCAGATTGTTGTGCGATAGGCAGACTGAAGTTGCCCAAGCCACAAAACAAGTCGAGCACGCGCTCATCGGTTTGAGGCTCTAACCATTCAATCGCTTGAGTTACCATCTGCTGATTGACCTTTTGATTCACTTGAATGAAGTGGTTTGGCTCAAAAGGTAAGGTTACGCCGGTTTCGCTATAGCTTGGCGTATCACCCACTAAACGAATCAACTTGTCAGTTTCTGGCATAGAATACAGCGTAGCGCCTTCTGCCTGAGCCAACTCAATCAAAGATTGCTCATCTTTTTCAACCAAAGGCTTAAGGTGGCGTAGCACCATCACCGGACCAGTATCCCCGATCACTAATTCAACGTGTCCTAAAGAAGTAAGGTTGCTGAAAGTATTGAGTAAACTTTTCAGCTTTGGCAGCAAGATATTGAGACGAGGGTCAAGCACCGCACAATCGGTAATATTTTCAATCTGCTTGCTTTGCTTTTTACGGAAACCAAATTGAAGCTGCTGTGTCTTTTTATCGACAAATAAGCTGATGCGCGCACGGCGACGATAACCTGTCTCATCACCAATAATCGGTTCAACAACGTCTGTTTTATCCGTTTGGTATTGGCTCATCAGGTGGCTCAAAGACTGCGCTTTATGCTCTACCTGAGAAGAGTAGCCAAGGTGCTGGAGGTGACAGCCACCGCACTGATTAAAATGTTTACAGAAAGGCTTCAAACGCAGTTCGCTTGGCTCCAGTAATTTAATCAGTTTTGCTCGCGCAAATTTACTCTTACTCTCGATGAGCTGAATAACAACCTGCTCACCCGGCAATGCACCATCAATGAAAACAGGCTTATTCTTCTGATAAGCAATACCTGCCCCATTGTGATCCATTCGTTCAACCAAAACCGATTGGTGCTTGGTCTCGAATTGAGTTTTCTTTTTTGGTTGAAAAAAACGTGCCATTGCTTGTGCCTAATGTATCTTTTAATAAGTAATTTGTATCCAGGACTCACTATTATGCCTTGGAATCATTGTCGAACGTCACGGCTTTGATTAAGCTTACCGTTCACTTAACCGCCATTGTGCGCGTTATTTTCCCATATCCAGACCTCGATGTAATTAAAGAACATGACCAGATATGGCTTAAGAGCCCGTGTAATTACCTTAACTCTAGCTCCAACCTTGATTATTGGGTTGCTATTGAGTGCATTTTTCTCATTTAACCGCTATCAAGACCTTGAGGGCCAAGTGGTTAATACTGGTACTAGCATCATTGAACCGCTGGCAATTGCTAGTGAGTCAGGCATGAAGCTCGAAAGTCGAGAGTCTGTTCGTCAGCTTATTAGCTATGCGCATCGAAAAAACTCTAAGCTGGTGCGCAGTATCGCGGTGTTTGATGAACGTCATGAGTTGTTTGTAACCTCAAACTTCCACCCTGATTTTGAAAGCCTGACCTATCCGAAAGATAAACCCATCCCGCATTTAAGCTCATCGAACCTGCTCGATAATACGCTAATTCTTCGGACACCCATCATCGCTGAAGGTCAATACATCAATTCAGCCAATGGGCAGTCTCAAGCCAACCAAGCGATCGGCTATATCGCGATAGAGTTAGACTTGTCGTCACTTCGATTGCAGCAGTATCAAGAAGTGTTCTCTGCCTTCTTGGTGTTGATTTTGGGGCTGGGACTTTCTGGTGTATTTGCTTTTCGCTTGATGCATGACGTAACCCAACCGATCACACATATGAAAAACATGGTCGACCGAATTCGTCGTGGTCATCTCGATGTGCGTATCGAAGGCAAAATGCACGGTGAGCTAGACTCACTGAAAAACGGTATCAACGCGATGGCGGTATCGCTATCAGAATACCACGTCGAGATGCAGCACAGTATCGACCAGGCTACGTCTGATCTGCGTGAAACCCTAGAGCAATTAGAGATTCAAAACGTTGAGTTAGACATTGCGAAAAAACGCGCTCAAGAAGCGGCACGTGTTAAATCAGAGTTCTTAGCTAACATGTCTCACGAATTGAGAACACCGCTTAACGGTGTGATTGGCTTTACTCGTCAAATGCTTAAGACTCATCTATCGACCAGTCAAACAGATTACTTGCAAACCATTGAACGTTCAGCAAATAACCTACTCAGCATCATCAACGACATTCTTGATTTCTCGAAACTGGAAGCCGGTAAATTAGCACTCGAGAACATCCCATTCGAGTTCCAAGCCAGCCTTGAAGAGGTTGTGAACCTTCAAGCGACCAACGCCCATGAGAAAGGCCTAGAGTTAACTCTTAAGATAGACCCGAAAGTGCCACCAGGCGTTGTTGGTGACCCACTGCGTATTCAGCAGATCCTAACCAACCTTGTTGGTAACTCAATCAAGTTTACTGAACGTGGCAACATTGATATCAGTGTTGAACTTCGTTCACAAAGCGAAGACAGCATCGAATTGCAATTCATGGTTCGCGATACAGGTATTGGTATCTCTGAGCGTCAACAAGCTCAGCTATTCCAAGCCTTCAGCCAAGCCGACGCAAGCATCTCTCGTCGTTATGGCGGTACGGGGCTAGGCCTAGTTATCACCCAAAAACTGGTCAGCCAAATGGGCGGAGAGATCAGCCTAACCAGTCGCCTACACCAAGGTTCAACCTTCTGGTTTACTTTGAGACTATCAACGACTGATATGCCGATGACTGAGCTGATTGAGACTCAGTGTCTGCAAGACAAGCAGCTGCTGCTTATCGAGCCAAACATGCAAGCGGCGTCGATTACTCAGCAAATCTTAACCCAAGAAGGCTTGGTGGTAACGTATCGTTCGGTGATGCCTGACGAGTCGACCTCGTATGACTACGTTCTACTCAACCTAGCCGCCAACCAAGAGTATCAATTTGATACCGTGAGTGGTTGGGCGATTGGCGCGAAGAAAATCGCTCAGAACGTAATTATTGGTACGCCGAGTACTGAGTTAGCTCTGGGTGAACAATTGATGAAAGAGGTTGATGTCCAATGCATCACCAAGCCTCTCTCTCGTAAGAAACTTCTACAAACTCTGATCTCTAATCAAGCACCCACTTTGATTGCACCAGCCATTGAAACGCACTCAGAAGAGAAGCTACCGCTCACTGTATTGGCGGTCGACGACAACCCAGCAAACCTTAAATTGATCACCGCGCTACTAAAAGAGCGTGTAGAGACTGTCATCAGTTGCACCAGCGGACAGAAGGCCATAGATAAGGCGAAGGAGACCCCATTTGATATCATTTTCATGGATATCCAAATGCCGCAAATGGATGGTGTAACGGCCTGTAAGAATATAAAAGAGCTAGCGAATAATGCGAATACCCCCGTCATTGCCGTCACAGCACACGCGATGGTTGGCGAACGTGACCGTCTGCTTGAAGCCGGCATGGATGACTACCTAACCAAACCGATTGAAGAGCACGTGTTACAGCAGGTTCTGATTCATTGGAGCCCTACCTCTGAGGTTGAGCACATTGAAAAAATAGACCCAGCCCACCCAGCAGTCTCTGCGGAAGTAGACAATAGCTCAGTTTCAGATTCTGAGGCTAGCGTGCATAAGAATATCATCATTGATTGGCAAGCAGCTATGAAGCAAGCCGCCAACAAAGAAGACCTCGCACGCGATATGCTGCAAATGCTAGTCGACTTCATTCCTGAGGTTTATGAAGCCGCAGAGAAAGCGATAGAAGACAGTGACTACCCTGTTGAAGCGCTGACACACATCATCCACAAGATGCATGGCAGCAGCTCATACAGCGGTGTACCAAGGCTGAAGTCGGTGTGTGCGACGATAGAGAAAGAGCTGCGTTCCGGCACTTCCGTTGAAGACATTGAACCTGAACTTTTTGAACTTCAGGATGAATTAGATAAGGTTCAAGCAACCGCGATTCATTATTTGAAACCAGCCAAGACCTAGCGAACATTTCTTACTCACAAATATTCGTTAAACGGTTTACCAGCCAATAAAAAAGCAGAGCTCATGAGCTCTGCTTTTTTCTGTCTAGAACCTCGGGCACTAGATATAGAGTAACGGTAATCTATTTACGACTCGAGTAGTACCGTCGCCACCGCATAATGGCGCTCATCTGAGATAGTCAGATGAATCGACTTTGTACCACTCGCTTCTGCGATTTCACGCGCCTTTTTATGTAGGCTTAGAACTGGCTTGCCATGCTCATCGTTTGAAATCTCGAAATCGTGAAAGGTCACACCAAGCGCGATACCCGTGCCCAACGCCTTAGATGCCGCTTCTTTTGCAGCAAAGCGTTTTGCAAGGTAACGACCTTTTTGCTTCAGTTGCTGAAATACTTCAAACTCAGAGTCGGTCAAAATACGCTGAGCAAAAGCATCGCCACTTCGTGACAGTGCCTTTTCAACACGTTCGATTTCTGCGATATCTGTACCTAATCCAACAACAGCCATGTTTACCCTACTATTAAACTTCGATTTATTGATTCTATTGGTTTTTGATTAACCACTTACCTAATTAACTAATTAAGCGTTGTTACGTGCTGTTTCCATGATTGCTTTCATGTCTGCAACGGCTTTATTCAAGCCATCAAACACTGCGCGTCCCATGATCGAGTGACCGATGTTCAACTCGTAGATCTCAGGGAGTGCCGCAATGGGTGCTACGTTGTGGTAAGTCAGGCCATGGCCCGCATTCACTGTAATACCTAAATCATCTGCGTAGCTTGCGCCTGCAGCAATCTTTTTAAGCTCATCTTGCTGATCTTCTTCTGTTTTCGCATCAGCGTAATGACCAGTGTGAAGCTCAATAAACGGTGCACCACATGCTTTTGCTGCATCGATTTGCTCACGATCTGCATCGATAAATAGAGAGACCTTAATACCTGCAGCCGACAGTTTTTCGGTCGCCGCTTTGATCTTATCTAGTTGACCGACAACATCCAAGCCACCTTCAGTCGTTAGCTCTTCACGCTTTTCTGGAACCAAGCAAACGAACTCAGGATTAGTATCGAGTGCGATTTGAACCATCTCGTCCGTCACGGCCATCTCAAGGTTCATGCGAGTTTGGATTGTCTCAGCAAGAATGCGTACATCACGGTCAACGATATGACGGCGATCTTCGCGTAGGTGAATAGTGATGCCGTCAGCACCAGCACGTTCAGCAATTTCAGCTGCGTGTACTGGGTCTGGATATTTAGTACCACGTGCATTACGTAGTGTTGCAATATGGTCGATATTAACGCCTAAAAGGATTGAGCTCATTTTCCAATACTCCGTGCTCTAGAGAGGGCTATTGTTGGCATAAATAGCTCTCTACTTTTTAATGGTTTGCCGCCAAGATACGGCTTTAAGGCTATGCGTGTAAAGCGTTTTGCCGCTTTTAACTGCTCTTTAGTGATAAACCTACGTTCACTGATTGCGATAAGTTCATCGCCCATAAAAGTCAGGTTATCTCGACGCACCGATGCGATAAAACCTTTCTGCTCTCGATAACGATAAGTCATGCTCGGATCAATCGGTTCACCGGTGCCCGCGCAGTGTAAAAAGTCGACGCCATACCCCATAGCGGAAAGTAGAGCCAATTCAAAACGACGTAGCGCTGGCTCAGGATTCTCATTATGAGCGAGTTCTGTTAAAGCATGAAGATAGTCATGAAAAAATGCGGGCATAGCCACTTCGGCCATCAACACTCGCCCAACTAATTCATTCACGTACATTGCTGAATACAGATTAATACCGGCAAGAGGAAGCCCCAAGCTGATCGGTTCAGCTTGGCGCAACGTTTTCATTGAACCATTGCCAGACCACTTAAGCAGCAGAGGCGTAAAAGGTTGCAATGCACCTTTCAAATTAGAACGCTTACTCCGCGCACCTTTAGACATCAACGTCACCCTACCGTACTCTTCACTGAAGACGTCCAGAATCAGGCTCGACTCACTGTATGGTCGACGGTGCAACACAAAGCATCGCTGTAACCCTTCGCTCAATAACTTACCCTTCTTACAGATACAAAAAGAGAGAGTTCGCACTCTCTCTTGTATTTATATTCAATTCAACTTTCTTAATATCAGAAAGTGACGTTCAATATATTATAGATCGTCGATGTAGCCTAACGAGCGAAGTGCACGCTCATCGTCAGCCCAACCAGACTTAACTTTAACCCAAGTCTCTAGGTAAACCTTACGACCGAATAGTTCTTCCATATCGATACGAGCTTCACGACCAATCGTTTTGATCTTCTCGCCCGCTTTACCAATCACCATCTTCTTCTGACCAGTACGTTCAACAAGAATCAAAGCGTTGATGTGGAAACCATCGTTATCTGGGTTGTAATCAAAACGCTCGATTTCAACCGTTACTGAGTAAGGTAGCTCTTCGCCTGTGAATCGCATCAGTTTTTCACGGATGATTTCAGAGGCCATAAAGCGCTGTGAGCGATCCGTTACGTACTCTTCAGGGAAGTGGTGCGTCGCTTTTGGTAAAGAATTACGAACGTGCTTACGCAGTACATCGATATTCTTACCTTGCTTCGCCGAGATTGGCACAACATCAAGGAAGTCCATCTTCTTAGACACTTCCATCATGTGTTGCATTACGTCGGTACGGTCTTGAACGTTGTCTACTTTGTTAATACAAAGGACAACTGGGAAATCTGTTTTTCTCAGCTTGTTCAGTACCATTTCATCGTCGTCAGTCCAGTGAGTACCGTCAACAAGGAAGAATACTAGGTTCACATCACTCAGTGAGCTGTTCGCCGCACGGTTCATCAAACGGTTGATTGCACGCTTTTCTTCGATGTGAAGTCCAGGAGTATCAACGTAGATCGCTTGGTAATCACCTTCAGTTTCTACGCCCATAATACGGTGGCGTGTCGTCTGAGGTTTACGTGATGTGATCGAGATTTTCTGACCCAAAATATGGTTCAGAAGCGTCGATTTACCTACGTTTGGTCGACCCACGATAGCGATGAAGCCACAGTGTTGGTTTTCCGGTAGGCCCGTTTTTTTGCTATCAGATGAAAAGAATGCATCGATATCGAAATCTTGATTGTTATCAGACATTGCTTAGTTGCTCTAATGCTGTTTCAGCAGCCGCTTGTTCTGCCTTGCGGCGGCTAGTGCCTTTACCGATAACAGGTTTATCCACACCTGCCACTTCACACTCAACCGTAAACTCTTGGTTGTGTGCTTCACCTTTAATATTAGTCACTGTGTAGACAGGTAGGGGATTTCTTCGACCTTGTAAAAACTCTTGTAGGCGAGTTTTCGGATCTTTTTGAGATACACCAGGCTGAATAGACTCTAGGCGAGATTGGTACCAGCTTAAAATAATGCGGCGAACAACCTCGGTATCACTATCTAAATAGACAGCACCGATGATCGCTTCTACTGCATCCGCTAGAATAGAATCACGACGGAAACCGCCACTCTTCAACTCACCTGGACCTAATTTTAAGTAATCTCCTAGTTCGAATTCACGACCTAGTTCTGCCAATGTATGACCACGTACTAATGTTGCGCGCATGCGGCTCATATCACCTTCGTTTACCTTAGGGAAACGGTGGTAAAGATCATCAGCGATAACAAAACTTAAAATTGAATCGCCCAGAAACTCAAGACGTTCGTTGTGTTTACCTGCGGCGCTACGGTGAGTCAGCGCCAAATGGATAAGATCGGCATCATTAAACTGATAGCCAATCTTTCTCTCTAGTTTATCAATTGGAGAATTCATGCTCTCTCGATGTGTTATGTGATCGATTAGTGAATCCCACCGATGCGATTAAAACGCACACCAGTAGGAATCCATGTTGGAAGTACACTGTCTGAACCGCGTTCGAATTCGAAGCTGATCCAAATAGCAACGGCCTTACCAACAAGGTTTGCTTCAGGGACAAAGCCCCAGTAACGGCTGTCAGCACTGTTGTCACGGTTATCACCCATAACAAAGTATTGGCCTTCTGGAACGATCCACTCGTTAACACCATTGCGAGGTTGATATGCTTGCACACGATCACGGCGTAATGGGTTAACTAAAATTTGGTGCTCCACATCACCCAGCTGTTCATTCAGCTGAATCAGAGGCACACCATCTTGAATAAATTGGCTTTCTTCAACGTTACTTAACTTCACTGGTTTACAGCTACTGCCACCCTTCGCTTGAATGCAGACTTCTTTATTGCTGCTGTAGCGAATGGTATCACCCGGCATACCAACAACACGCTTAATGTAGTCGATATTCGGCTGAGGTGGGTATTTGAATACGATTGAATCACCACGTTCTGGTTTGCCCGTTTCGACTAGTTGAGTGCGCCATACCGGGTCTTTTAGACCGTATGCGTACTTCTCTACTAAGATGAAATCACCAACCAATAGTGTTGGCATCATCGAACCAGATGGGATTTGAAACGGTTCATAAATAAATGAACGCAAAACCAAAACAAATGCAATTACAGGGAAAATGGACACACTGTTCTCAACCCACCAAGGCTGAGCCGTAACTTTTGCGCTGGTTTCAGCGTCTAGGCCATTCGATTGTGCTTCAACGTCAGCAAGCTTTTGCTGGCGTTTCTTCGCCCACACAAACTTTTCCAACGCCCATACAATGCCGGTCACTAGAGTTACGATCACTAAAATAAGCGAAAATGTATTAGCCATTGATATCCCTTAAATTTCATTTCTTTAAAAATAACGAAAGTGAAAGAATAGCGAGCTACTCTTCCACTTTCAATTATTCGTTTAATGCTGGATAAAGTTAGTCTTTACCAACATGAAGAATCGCTAAGAATGCTTCTTGAGGCAGTTCAACGTTACCGATCTGCTTCATACGCTTCTTACCTTCTTTTTGTTTCTTAAGAAGTTTCTTCTTACGACTGATATCACCACCGTAACATTTTGCGATTACGTTCTTACGCAGTTGTTTCACTGTAGAACGAGCAATGATGTGGTTACCAATCGCTGCTTGAATCGCGATATCGAACATTTGACGAGGGATGAATTCTTTCATCTTCTCAACCAATAGACGACCACGAGACTGTGCAATGTCTTTGTGCGTAATGATAGCCAGTGCGTCAACCGTTTCGCCATTAAGCAATACGTCTACACGAACCATGTTCGACATTTCAAAACGTTGGAAGTTGTAATCCAGTGACGCATAGCCACGAGATGTTGATTTCAAACGGTCGAAGAAGTCTAGAACCACTTCTGCCATTGGTAGGTCATAAGTCACAGCAACTTGCTTACCGTGATAAACCATATCAACTTGAACACCACGTTTTTCTACACATAAGGTAATTACGTTACCTAAGTAGTCAGACGGTACAAGGATATTACAACGAGCGATAGGCTCACGAATTTCTTCTACATCATTAGTCGCAGGCAATTTAGCTGGGCTATCAACGTAAAGAATGCTGCCATCCGTTTTTACAACTTCGTACACTACGGTTGGTGCCGTTGTGATTAGGTCTAGGTCGTATTCACGCTCTAAACGCTCCTGGATGATCTCCATGTGAAGCATTCCTAAGAAGCCACAACGGAAACCAAAGCCAAGTGCTGCTGAACTTTCTGGTTCGTAGAACAGTGATGCATCGTTCAGGCTTAATTTGCCTAGTGCATCACGGAAGTTTTCGTAGTCATCAGACGATACTGGGAATAGACCTGCGTATACCTGAGGCTTCACTTTTTGGAAACCAGGCAGACGTTCTGTGCTACCGCCTTTTGCAAGCGTCAACGTATCACCAACAGGTGCGCCAAGGATGTCTTTAATACCACAAACAACCCAACCAACTTCGCCAGTATTTAGCTCTGTTGTGTCGATTTGCTTAGGTGTGAAGATACCTAGACGGTCAACACCCCAAACTTGGTCTGTCGACATTACTTTAATCTTGTCGTTCTTCTTCAGCTTACCGTTCTTGATACGAACCAAAGAAACAACGCCTAAGTAGTTATCGAACCAAGAGTCAATGATCAACGCTTGTAGTGGCGCGTCTGGATCACCTTCCGGTGGTGGGATAGCTGTTACGATGTTTTCAAGAACGTCATCAACACCGATACCGGTTTTTGCAGAACAACGCGTCGCTTCCATCGCATCGATACCAACGATCTCTTCGATTTCTTCAGCAACACGCTCAGGTTCAGCAGCAGGTAAGTCAATCTTGTTCAAGATTGGCACTACTTCCAGTTCCATTTCGATCGCGGTGTAACAGTTTGCTAGAGTTTGTGCTTCAACACCTTGACCAGCATCTACAACCAATAGCGCGCCTTCACAAGCGGCTAGAGAACGAGATACTTCGTAAGAGAAATCTACGTGTCCTGGAGTGTCGATAAAGTTAAGTTGGTAAGTTTCACCATCTTTCGCTTTGTAATCTAAAGTCACACTCTGCGCTTTAATTGTAATACCACGCTCGCGTTCTATATCCATAGAATCGAGGACTTGAGCTGCCATCTCACGTTCACTTAACCCTCCACAAACTTGGATTAAGCGGTCAGAAAGGGTCGACTTACCGTGGTCGATGTGGGCGATAATCGAAAAATTACGAATGTGCTTCATAGGCTTGGTGTGACTAAACTCTTTGAATAGGGATAATAAGAAAGCCGCGACACGTCCAATCTACAGTCAGCATTGGTGGCGGCATTTCAATCAAGTTGGCAGATTCTACCCAATTTAAGGGCAAGAAGCATCATAAATTAGACGAGAGGCTCGCCTAGGATTCGAATCAAGACGACTTCTTGCTTGGATTTGTCTTCCATAGGTTTGGCTAACCGCTTCGCTAAGGCAATGCCACCAGCAGTAAACAGCGCTGCACTTAAGATAACAATGCCCTCGCCCCCTTGGAGTAAGGGTTGTAACAAGAGTTGTCCAAAACCAGCACCAATCATCAACATGAAAAGTGGAATGAGGTAAACAATAGCCGCAGACTGAAGTAGACTTTTTTCTGGAAAGCCAATTTCTACGATTTGTCCGGCTTTAACTAAGCTTTTGGTTTTTAGCTGCCAAAACAAAGATTTATTGCCGACAGCTTTAGTGACAATACCCGTTCCGCAGCTTTTTTGAGATGAGCAACTGCTGCAACTGGTTTGTTGTTCGCAGCTCAGTTGAACAAAGTATTGTTGACCGCTTTGTTCAACCGAGCTAACGGTTGCCAGCGCCGTCATCATTGCGCTGGTACCGGTTTATTGAACGTAACTGATTGCGCAATACGTTTGGCCGTTGCTGGCGGAATATCACCCACCACAGAGATCTCTTTGTCACCAATCACTAAGCTGTGTAAGGTTCTGCGTCCTTGGCGTACCAACTGCCCTTTCAATGAATGTTCGTCTTTATCGGCGATATAAACTGAAAAGCTAAACAACCCATCACTGAAAAGTTGGCTTTCAACCATTTTATCGGTCGCAGCCATTGGATAACGACTAAGCTCTTTTGATTTAAACCCTTCAGGTATCCAAGAGGCTTGCCAATTAGTTTCACTCACTAGGCCTTCCGGCAGTGATAAGACTTTCGGCAGTTGAGCGCTATTCAAGCCCCCCATTGCCTCAGCAATCTTATCGTTCACCACGAAAGAGATAGTACGGTACTGTTCAAGCACTTCGCCATCACGATCCAACAGGTCGGCACGTAAAGGAAGACTCGTTTTTTCATCTACCCAAACGACGTAAGAGTAACGAAGGCCATCTTTCGGTACCACGCGCAATACTTGCGTAGTACTTCCAGCTTCACGAGCACGGCCAACTTTAACGAAATCGTAATAGTCGTTGAGCGCGTCAATATCTCGATTAATCATCGGAATAACAGGGGCAACCATACTGCCAGATTGAATGGTAAACGGTTCTGTGCCCGGTTCAATATAACTGACTTCATCACCACGTCGAATAACTTCACGGATAGGCCCGCTCAAATAAACAAGGTGCGCGAGTTGTTGGTCGTCGTTAACCGCATGGCGATAAACAAGAGGTTCAATACTGCTCTTCTTGATCAAAATGTAGGAGAGTTCGTAATTTAGATGCTGACTGGCCTCGTTCATCTGATGTAACAACGCCTTTGCAGTGGGTTCCTCTGCAAAGGCTGTTGGAGACATCAAGCTGAACAGTGTCAGTGCACTGACCAGGATTTTCTTCATTCAATGTCCGATTCTAGATGTGCATCTTGCATTGGCGATGCATCACTGTTTAATCTTAGCTGCAGCTCATAATCTTCTAGCATTGCATGAACGCGTTTACGCTGCTCTTGCAAGTTAGCTTCAGATGCTGGCTTCTCAACAGAGTCACGCGTTAAACTTACTGGTTCCGCAGAACCCGCAAATGGAATCGTCTGGAGTACAGGCAACTGCTCTGGCGCAGCAGGGTCGCTGCCACCATATTGTTGAACACCTAGTACAACGACTAGTGAGACACACGCTGCCACGGCAACTTGTCCAAACTGTTGTAACCACGCCGGAAGCTGACGCTTCGCTTGCTGAGGTTTAGGCTGCTCTTCAATTGGAGCAACAGTTGGTTCAACACGCACTTGGTGCAGGTTCGGCATTACACTATGTGCAGGCTCATTATCAAGCGCTGCCGCAACACTGTTAGCAATGTTCCACTCTGGAGTTTCTGGCGCATCCCCACGCATAACATCACCAATTAGATGGTAACTCTGCCAGGTATCCATGCTTTCTTGATCAGATTCGAGATCTACAATGAGAGCTTTATCGATCGTTTCACCATCCATGAGTGCCGAAAGCTTTTCTTTATCAGCCATTATTTTCACCATAATTATTACAAGTTCTAGCGTTGCAAAAGAGGCTTAATTTTCTTTTCCACCGCTTCACGAGCTCGGAAAATACGCGAACGTACGGTTCCTACAGGGCAATCCATTACTTCTGCAATCTCTTCGTAGCTCAAACCTTCGAGCTCACGCAACGTCATTGCAGTTTTTAAGTCTTCTGGTAGCGCTTCAATCGCTCCAAAAACAACTTGTTTCAATTCGTTTGACAGCGTTAAGTTCTCAGGGTTCGATATTTCTTTTAACGCGCTGCCTGTTTCGTAATATTCTGCATCTTCTGCATCTACATCTGTTGCTGGCGGCCTACGGCTCTGGGCAACGATATGATTTTTAGCGGTGTTCACGGCAATTCGGTACAACCATGTATAGAAGGCACTCTCGCCACGAAAGTTAGGTATCGCGCGGTAAGCTTTAATAAAAGCTTCTTGTGCTACATCAGGTACATCACCGGAATTATTCACGTATCGAGAGATAAGATTACAAACTTTATTTTGGTACTTAACCACTAGTAAGTTAAAAGCCTGCTTATCTCCACTCTGAACTCGCTCAATCAACACTTGATCGGTTAGCTGCTCGTTCATTCGAGCGGGTACTCCTATTGTTATAACCCTTACCTTCACAGATATGGGTACTAATTATGCGAAATGTAGTATTGACACCACCGTCTACAAGAGCACTATTGTGACTAAGCCAAATACCGAAAGTTCCAACTTTCTTAAAATTATTTGCCA
Source organism: Vibrio sp. QJM3NY_26 (assembly GCF_057786005.1). Taxonomy (NCBI): domain Bacteria; kingdom Pseudomonadati; phylum Pseudomonadota; class Gammaproteobacteria; order Vibrionales; family Vibrionaceae; genus Vibrio; species Vibrio sp. QJM3NY_26. The sequence goes on from NZ_CM173515.1 coordinate 2,954,303, forward strand.
TTATTGTTTCACAATGTGATGTAATAAAAATAGCTATCCCTATCAATTTGGGGAAACTTGAGCAAAAGCAATGGTATTGAGCAATTAAATATTTCTAGATAGCTGTCTGTACATTGATTTTGTGTAGCGTTTTAGGATGACTTTGGAAAGATTATAACAGTCTTAGCCAAACTCCTAAAACAAGACAACGTCAATTGAGAGTGGACAACTCGACTATAGCCCGGGATTTAATAAGTTTTATGAACGCAAACCGTGAACATCAGTGTGATGTATTAGTGGTAGGAAGTGGTGCGGCAGGCTTGTCATTAGCCTTACGTGTAGCAGAACATGCAAAAGTAATTGTATTAAGCAAAGGACCACGCAGCGAAGGATCGACGTATTACGCACAAGGTGGTATCGCCGCGGTGTTCGATGAGTCGGACAGTATTGAGTCTCATGTAGAAGATACTCAAATTGCTGGGGCTGGGTTATGCGAAGAAGATACAGTTCAATTCATTGCTGAAAATGCTAAAGAGTGTGTGCAATGGCTGATTGATGGTGGTGTTCCATTTGATAAAGATGAGAACAGCACGGAAGGCCAACCAAAATATCACCTCACTCGTGAGGGTGGCCACAGCCACCGCCGAATTCTGCACGCTGCCGATGCAACTGGCATGGCAATGCAAACCTCACTGCAAGATAACGTCAACAATCACCCCAACATCGAGATCTTCGAGCGCCACAATGCGCTAGATTTGATCACAGAAGATAAGGTTGGTGGTTCGAAAGACAAAGTTATCGGTGCCTACATTTGGAACCGTAACCAAGAACACGTTGAAACCGTGCGTGCTAAATTTGTTGTGTTAGCAACAGGCGGCGCTTCAAAGGTTTACCAATACACCTCTAACCCAGATGTCTCTTCAGGTGATGGTATTGCTATTGCTTGGCGTGCGGGTTGCCGTGTAGCCAACCTTGAGTTCAACCAGTTCCACCCGACTTGCTTGTTCCACCCAGAAGCGCGTAATTTCCTACTGACGGAAGCACTACGTGGTGAAGGTGCCTACCTGCGTCGTCCAGACGGTTCTCGCTTCATGAAGGACTTCGATGAGCGCGGTGAACTGGCTCCGCGTGATGTGGTTGCTCGTGCGATTGACTTCGAAATGAAGCGCCTAGGTGCTGACTGCATGTATGTTGATATCAGCCACAAGCCTGAAGAATTCATCACAACGCATTTCCCAATGATCCATACTCGTTTGATGGATTTAGGGATTGATATGACCAAAGAGCCGATCCCTATCGTACCGGCTGCGCACTATACCTGCGGTGGTGTGATGGTGAATAAGCAAGGTCAAACCGACTTAACTAACTTATATGCGATTGGTGAAGTGAGTTACACCGGCTTACACGGTGCGAACCGCATGGCGTCAAACTCACTGCTTGAATGTGTAGTGTATGCTTGGGCAGCAGCAAAAGATATCGTTGAAAACATCGACCAATCTCAACTGTGCGCCGAACTGCCTGCATGGGACGAAAGCCAAGTCACCAACAGTGATGAAGAAGTGATCATTCAGCACAACTGGCACGAGCTAAGACTGTTCATGTGGGATTACATGGGTATTGTTCGAACGGATAAACGTCTAGAACGTGCAATGCGCCGTATTCAGATGCTGCAGCAAGAAACTCATGAGTACTACAGCTACTTTAAGGTTTCGAACAACCTATTAGAACTGCGTAACTTGCTACAAGTGGCTGAGCTAATGGTTCGCTGTGCGATGCAACGTAAAGAGAGCCGCGGCTTACACTACACGTTGGATTACCCAGAACTTGCAAAAGACAGTGGCCCAACGATTCTGACGCCAGAGAGAAACCAGTCGTAATCATTATTTGAAAGCTATTAGCTAATCAACTAAACGCAATCAAACGAAAAGGAGCCTAGTGCTCCTTTTTCTTTTATCTCGCGTCCTCATTTACCTCGTGCGATCGTTGTAAGTTCGCCAGAAAGTGGCGATATTCACGCTCACGACAACTATCACGCCAAAGCATTACCGAATGCCCACATTCGAATTTTAGTTTGACGAAAAACTGTGCCCAGATCTTATCAACGAACTTAAGTGTGTAGGATTGGTCATTGAGTCGAATCTCGCCATCTTCTTTATAATCAAAGCATCCATGTGCTGTATTCAAGATTACATGATTGGCTTTAAACAAACGGAACATTAGAGCTAAACAATAGAGGGCAACAACGAGCGGGATAGAAGAAAAGACAATGAAAAACAAAAGGCACCCAAAAACAGTGCCTTTTGCAAATAATGCGGAATATGAAGGTTTAAGCTGAAGCTTAACGAACCTTGCTGAGGTTATGCGCGACAATTTTATCAACCATTGAAGCATGACCTAGATTTTCACTGCGCCCATGTCCCATAACCCAAGTAAACAAATCTGGGTCATCACACTCAAGTAGAGAAACAAACTCACGCTGTTCCTGCTCTTGCAATGAATCAAAACACTCTTCAAAAAATGGCATGATGACTACATCAAGTTCTAACATGCCACGACGGCAACCCCATTTAATTCGTGCTTTCTGCTCTGCAGTGTACATTGGCTATCCTCACCTATAATTTTTCTTTCTCGGAGTGTAACAAGTCATACGCTCTGCAACTACTATGTGAGTCACAGTCCCTATCTAAGCTCACAAAAAAACCTAGGCTGACAAAGAAACAGAACCGGATTAACATAGAGCCAAATAAAATTCTTAGGAAAGATAAAATGGATTGGAAAAACACATTTCAGCCGCTCGCTCATACGCAAAATGAATCGCTTCCAGAACTGATGATCACACACGTGTCAGACTGGAGCGCAATCACCATGATAGGCGATGACAAAAAGTCGTACCTACAAGGTCAAGTAACGTGCGATGTCGTCACTCTTCCTAATAATGATTCTACATTAGGCGCGCATTGTGATGCGAAAGGAAAGGTTTGGAGTATCTTTCGTTTGTTCCACCACAATGGTGGTTACGCTCTTATGCAGCCTAAATCGGCAATTGAAGTCGAGTTAGTTGAAATCAAGAAATACGCCGTGTTCTCTAAAATTGATATCGAGCAGACGTCTGACGTTGTTATCGGAATCATGGGTACTTCAGCGAACCAATACGTTGATTCGATTGCAGAGGGTCAAGGTAAAGTGCGTACTATCTCTGGTGGTACAGCAGTTCAAGTCTCAGACAACCGTTGGGCTCTACTTGTTACTCAAGAAGCAGCAGAAGCCTTGGTATCAAGCAGCTCAGCTGAAAAAGTATCAGAAGCGCTTTGGCAGTATCATGAAATTCTTGATGCTCAGCCTAACCTATCAAAAGCAGATCAAAACGAGCACATCCCTCAAGCTCTTAACCTACAAGCGATTGGCGGTATCAGCTTTTCAAAGGGATGCTACACAGGTCAAGAAACGGTTGCTCGTGCCAAGTACCGTGGCATGAACAAGCGTGAGATGCGCATTGTTTCTGGAACAACTTCAGATGTGCTGTCTCTAGAGAATACGATTGAACTTGAACGTAGCGTGGGTGAGAACTGGCGTGGTGCAGGCCGACTATTAAACGTCTATCAATTTGCTAATAACCAAGCGATTGGTTTGATGGTACTGCCAAACAACCTTGATGACGATGTTCAGCTTCGACTGACCGCGCAACCTGATCAAACATGGAATATCCTGCCACTGCCTTACAGCCTTGACGACGAGTAACCACGTGGAAACACTGATTACACGATGGCTGGATCAACAGCAGGTGAACTATCGCCTGCTGATGCAAAGTAAACCAACCACCAGCATCGAAGAAACAGCTCAAGAGCGAGGCATCGACGCCTCTCAAATGGTGAAGTGTATTTTGCTCAAGGATATGGGCAACCAATATGCGTTGGCCTGTACTGCTGGTGATCGCTCCGTCGACCCCAAGAAAGTACGCTCGGTACTGAATTGCCGTCGAATGACCTGTGTATCACTCGCTGATGTTGAAACGATCACAGGCTTTAAGGCTGGATGTGTTGGCCCTCTTGCTCTAAAGAGATACATGCCGATCATTTTTGATCCTTCAATTCAAAAAAACTCGACGGTTACTATTAGCTCGGGTGATCGAATGGCTGGTATTGCGCTGGATCCCAATGATCTTATGACCCTTTGCGCACCAATAGTTGCTGACATCAGTCGATGACCTTTTCGATCGAGTCATCGTTCGCAAACTTAAGTACAAATTTTCATTGAATACATTTTTAGTGTGAAGTTCGTCATAAGAAGAACATACCAATAATAAATAGTTACTCAAAATAAAAGCATAAGTAGTCACAAGGGCGAATTTACGTTATTGTAAATTTACTGACTCGCTTTTAAGCAAATCAGTACAAGTGAATCCACTGAGTAACATCAGTATCCACTTTTGTGTAATGCATCTGTGACTATTCGCCCGTTTTAGACGGGCTTTTTTTTGTCAAAAATTTACAATTTGATTACACAAACAAAAAAATCCCGCCTATTCTTATACTTGTAACATTATCACTGCTTAATACCGAACAGGAAAGTTCACAGCAGTTCACTACTCAGTATTATTTTGGGGAGGAGCTCACGTAAAAATAGATATTTACTGAAGAAAGTGCTTAGAACAGCACAAATATCTAATTCACGTCAACTCTACTGCATATTACTCCATGCTTATCACAATTATTATCTCGGAGTTTTTCTATAATATGCAGGCTAGGTAAATATAAGGATAATTAAAATGAGACTGTTTAAGCGCTATACACCGAGTATGATTGCTAAACATGTAAGTCGACTTTTCAAAGGACGAATCTACATTTACGGCGTAGGCAAATTTGAGTTTGATAACGGTAAACTCGTGCTGCCAGACCGAGCAGAAAGGCGTCACTTTCAAACGGTAAAAGAAATAAATAGTGAAATCATGAAACTGCGCTGCGCATACGCATGACCTGATTCTCTACAGAATTAAAAACAAAAAGGGTTGGCATAATGCCAACCCTTTTTTCGTGTTCAGATTGAGTCAATGGCAATCAGCTCCAGCTGCTGACCATCAACAACGGCTCACCCGTGCGCGACTATTGATTTGCGATTGTTGATTCACGATTATTGGTGCGTAACTGGACGCTTGGCTAGATCAGGAAGATTGCCTGACAAACCCAGTGCTCGCTTCATGATCTCATCTTTCGCCCCCGGTAATTGGCCCGCGAGCTTCATACCGATGCCACGAATCAGCTTCTTGGCTGGGTTATCGCCTTCAAACAGATCTTTAAAGCCCTGCATTGAAGCAATCATCTTCGCCGCCTCAGCTTTTCTCCAGCGTTCATAGCCACGAAGGTTACGTTTAGTACCAATGTCCTCGCCAGCAGCCCATAGCGTTAACAGCTCTTGCGCTAAGCTTGCTGCGTCTAATAGGCCAAGGTTCACGCCTTGCCCTGCTAACGGATGAATCGTATGAGCAGCATCACCAACCAAAGCCACACGCTCCACCGCAAAGTCACGTGCATAGCGCATGCGCAGTGGGAAGGCAAAACGGTCACCAACCACTTCGCATAATCCAAGCTTTGAGTCGAACTCTGCCGTTAGCTGCTTATTAAAATCAGCATCCGACATGGATACAAGCTTCTCGGCACGATTAGGCTCCGTAGACCAAACTATCGAACTCATGTGGCTTGGCTGCATTGGTAGGAATGCCAATGGCCCTTGTGGTGTGAATATCTGACGAGCAACGCTGTGGTGTTGCTCTGTGGTCTTGATATTCGCGACAATCGCGCTGTGTCCGTAATCCCAATGTGTTAATGGAATATCTTGTTGTTTGCGAACCCAAGAGTTTGCGCCGTCCGCTCCAACAACCAACTTAGCGGTCAGTGCTTGGCCATTATCTAGCGTTAGCCATGCTTCGCTTTCACCAATCGCCATCGTTTTGCACGTCGCGGGCATGTACAGGCTGACATTATCTTGCTTCTTCACCTGATCAAGCAGTGCGAGTTGAATCACACGGTTCTCAACAATATGACCGAGATTCGGCTGAGCCAAACGTGTCGAGTCAAACTCAATACGAGCAAAGCTATCTTGTTCCCACACCTCCATCGCTTGGTAAGGTGCAGCACGTCTTTGTTCAATGCCTTGCCATGCGCCTAAGTTACGAAGAATCACTTCACTAGAGCGGCTCAATGCCGACACACGCACATCAGGCAATTCGCTAAGCCCTTCACTGGGTGCCCTGCCTTCAATGACGGCAATTCTTAGGTCACTGTCTTTCAACGCAGCAGCAAGCGCTAGGCCAACCATGCCTCCACCAACAATCGCGATATCAACACTTTGCATCATTATTTTTCTACCTTATCTTTTTACTAGGCCAAGCGTATGACGCAAAAGTGGACCTTTAAGTGGTGGAAGGTTATCAATTACGGCTAACCCAAGATTACGCCCAATGCGAGCGGTCAAAAAATCGTTTGAGAATAAATGAACTAGGCTTGATGTCAGCGTAATCGTCGTGTCTCTATCTTGTTCTCTACGCTTTCTAAAGTTAACAAGACCATTGTAACGCCCAACATCATCGAGTTGGGTACACAACTCTTCCGCCAAGGAAGCCACATCACGGATGCCAAGATTAAAACCTTGTCCTGCAATTGGGTGAAGCGTTTGAGCGGCATTACCAATAATCGCAAATCGATGAGAGATATTTTGCTGACGATGACGAAGAATCAGTGGGTAACTGGCACGCTTGCCTACCTTCTCGAGTCTGCCAAGTCGCCAACCAAAGTCACTCTGCAACTGCTCAAGAAATTCGTTGTCGTTTAGCGTCATCACTTTTTGTGCTTGCTCCGGTGACAAACACCAAACCAACGACAAACGGTTATCACTCATCGGTAATAGAGCGACTGGCCCATGATGAGTAAAACGCTCAAATGCGCGACCTTGATGAGGTTCGCTCGCCACGATATTGGCAATCACAGCAACTTGTTCAAAGTCATGCTCACTCAATGAGATATTGAGTTGCTTGCAACATGTTGAGATAGCGCCATCGGCAGCAACCAATAACTTAGTTGTTACTGTTTGCCCACTTGTCAGTTCAATCGTCGTTTGCAACTCTTCACGTTCGACTTTACTGACAGACTCAGGGCAAAGCATCGTAATTGCAGCTTCTGATTCAAGCTTCTGCTGATAGATTCGACCCACATCCGCCAACTCCACCACATAGCCAAGCGCATCAACAGCAAGCTCTTCACTGTAGATGTCCGTCATCCCGGCATGCCCTCTATCCGATACATGGATATCTTTAATCGGGGTTGCTACCGGTGCGATAGATTGCCACAAATGCAAAGAATCAAGGATCTGCACCGTGCCATAAGACAAAGCGATCGAACGAGAATCAAAACCAGGGTGAGCTTGATGATCAACCTGATAAGGCTCTACTACCGCGATCGATAGTGAACCTTGACTGAGGTGATTCAGAGCAAGGGCTAAGGTCGCCCCTGCCATTGCGCCACCAGCAATTACAACATCATACTGAGCCATTATAACCTCAAACCGACAAGCGGATTAATGAATGGTTGGAGCTGCATCTTCAGATGGGCGAGCACCGAATTCAGCATGAATCGTTAGTGCACACGCTTTTACGTGTTCAATAACGTGCTCTAGAAGCTGCGCCTGCTCTTCCATATCATCTTCTTCATCAATACCCAGCTTTGCCATCTCTTCAAGATCAGCCAAAGCTTCTTTGGTACCGTCAGAGGCTTTATTCAATTGAGCGCCAACCAAGCCTAAGCCAGAAATGAAGTGGTTAATCCAATCAGACACACCGTCCGCAAGATCAAACAGGCTTGCGCTTGCGTCTTCGTCCGGCAACAACATAGACAGCTCCATGCCTGAACCTGTGATTTCGCTGGTCGTTACTTTTAGCGTTGCTTCCGCAAGCGTTAATGCGCGATCTGGCCAGCCCATACCTTCATTGGTGTAATCAAAGATCAGTGGTTGCCAGCTTTTATCTGCCAGGTTTAAGCCTCCGCTCAACATACCCGTTAATAAACCATGCATCTCAGCAGGGTTTACGGCTAGGCTTGCCGATTGAAGTTCAGTCGCAACCGTTAGGTAGTCAGGTAAAGTAGTTTCGCTCATCAGATAGCTCGCTCAGTTATTCTTTATATCGATAGTATAATCGTACCACTTCACCCCAATTCTGATAAGCATCGATCCTGAGCAATTGAAGGATGACTGACTACCAATTGTTCAATTTGCTGAATTACTGTGTGCTCAAGCTCTCATTTACAAACAGTCACTCTGAAAAGCTTGAATCTTAATAGCGGTTTACCTATAGTTTCTCCCTCAGAGGAGATTGCTTCCTCATCGGTACTTGCACTTTTTCTTTGTAAAAATATGATAAAGGGCAACAGCCTTAAATAGTGCGTTAAAGAGTTCATCCATCATGAGTAATCAAGCGGTAGACGTTGAAATATTAGGAAAACTGACTCGAGTGAATTGTCCCCCAGGGCAAGAAGAGTCATTGATTGCAGCGGCGGCCGATCTTGATAATCGATTGAAAGAGATGGCTGAACGTACTAAGGTAACCAATGAAGTGAAGCTGCTAACGATCGCAGCTCTGAACATTTGCTATGAATTACAAACGAAGAAGTTTGAAGCAAATGATGAACAAAACGCACTGACCGAGCGAATGGAACAGCTCACGACATCGCTTTCAGATGTCCTCAGTAAAGTTAAGCACGGACAGCAATAGCGTACACAAAATTTACCCTGGAGTGTTTGTCAGAGGATTCACGTCCCCGAGCCGATAAGCAATCCCTAAGGGTTAGTACTTGAGTGCTATTGAGCATGCTCGGTCCGCCGAGAAGCCTACGGTAATCATTGCTGATCCGCCTTGAACTCGCTGGTTCAAGGGCCATCTATTCTCAACGGCACTTTGGGGTATCCCTTCTTATGAAGACGCTCACACGCAGCGAATTTCGCAAACAGATCCGTATCAAACGCAATGCCTTATCTGGCGACCAACAAACTCAATCCGGTATAGACTTAGTTAAGCAGTGCTCTCAGCTTGATGAGATTCAGTCAGCTCAACATATCGCCCTCTATATTTCCATTGATGGCGAACTCGATACCCAGCCTTTAATTGAATGGTTATGGGCGCAAGGCAAGCAAACTTATTTACCAGTATTACACCCCTTCTCTGCCGGACATCTGCTGTTTCTACATTACTCTCCAACCACACCCACTGTTTTGAATAAATACGGCATTGTCGAACCTCAGCTCAATCAAATGCTGGTTAAACCTTGTCAGCAACTCGATCTCATTCTGACTCCCCTTGTAGGCTTTGACTCTCAAGGGCATCGCTTAGGCATGGGCGGCGGATATTACGATCGTACCTTGGTTCGATGGTTTGAGACTGGTGAAGGCGCAACGCCAATTGGTTTAGCTCATGATTGCCAGCATGTCGATACACTGCCAATTGAAGAGTGGGACATTCCGTTACCTAAAATCGTGACTCCGAGTAAGACTTGGCAATGGGAAAACAGCCATTAAAGCGCTATAATCGCGCCGCAAACGTTAACCTCGATATCCAAACGTTAACCTCGATATCCAAACGTTAACTTCAATACGCGAACGATTAATTCAAAGCGCAAGACCTTATTCAGGAGAATGGCATGACTCAAGATGAAATGAAAAAAGCAGCTGGCTGGGCAGCACTTCAATATGTTGAAGAAGGCAGCATTGTAGGTGTAGGTACTGGCTCTACAGTAAATCACTTCATCGACGCACTAGGCACAATGAAAGAAAAAATCAAAGGTGCGGTTTCAAGCTCTGTAGCCTCTACTGAAAAACTAGAAGCGCTAGAAATCAAAGTATTTGAGTGTAATGACGTATTCAAGTTAGACATCTATGTTGATGGCGCAGATGAGATCAACGGTTCACGCGACATGATCAAAGGCGGCGGTGCTGCTTTGACTCGTGAAAAAATCGTAGCGGCTATCTCTGATAAGTTTATTTGTATTGTTGACGGTACTAAAGCCGTTGATGTGTTGGGTAAATTCCCATTGCCTGTTGAAGTTATCCCGATGGCACGTTCATATGTTGCACGTGAACTAGTAAAGCTTGGTGGTGACCCAGTTTACCGCGAAGGTTGCACCACTGATAATGGCAACGTGATCCTAGATGTATACGGCATGGCGATCGAAAACCCGAAACAATTAGAAGATATCATCAACGGTATCGCTGGTGTGGTTACGGTTGGTCTATTTGCTCACCGTGGTGCTGATGTGGTTATCACAGGCACACCTGAAGGTGCAAAAATTGAAGAATAAATAATAGAAGATTGAGTTTTTCTGTTACTTCATTACATACGGTGCCCAAGGGCGCCGTTTTTTTTGCTTTTCGCCCGTAAAATTATGTCTTATTCCGTAATTTTCTTACCCAAAACATTTTTTTTTTGTTACTTTATTGTTCAGAAGACGCACAGGGAAAACGTTTGTCTCCTGACAAAATGGTGAATAAGTTCCTCTTTTAGCCGTTTTGTAGCACGTGCGCCGCATTTGCCCAACCTTTCCATTTTAAGGACGAGAACAATGGCCAAAGTTTCACTGGAAAAAGAAAAAATTAAAATTCTACTTCTAGAGGGTCTTCACCCTTCTTCTGTAGAAGTACTGCAAGCCGCTGGTTACACAAACATTGAGTACCATAAAGGCTCACTACCTGAAGATGAACTTCTTGAAGCAGTGAAAGATGCTCATTTCATTGGTATCCGTTCTCGCACCAACATCTCCCAAGAAGTTATTGATGCAGCTGAAAAGCTAGTTGCAGTCGGTTGTTTCTGTATTGGTACTAACCAAGTTAACCTTCAAGCGGCAGCAAAACGCGGTATCCCTGTATTCAATGCACCGTTCTCAAATACTCGAAGCGTTGCTGAGTTGGTTCTTGGTCAAGTTCTATTGCTACTACGCGGTATCCCAGAGAAGAATGCTCTTGCTCACCGTGGTATCTGGAAAAAGAGTGCTGACAACTCTTACGAAGCTCGTGGTAAGCGTTTAGGTATTATTGGCTACGGTCACATTGGTACTCAGCTAGGTATTATTGCTGAAAACCTGGGTATGCGAGTTTACTTTTACGATATCGAAAACAAGCTTTCTCTGGGTAACGCGACTCAAGTTCATACGATGACTGATTTGCTCAACAAATGTGATGTAATCTCTTTACACGTTCCTGAGACCAATGAAACTAAGAACATGATGGGCAAAGAAGAATTTGAACGCATGAAGCCGGGTTCAATCTTTATCAATGCAGCGCGTGGCACGGTAGTCGATATTCCAGCTCTGTGCGGCGCTCTAGATTCTGGTCACCTTTCAGGTGCAGCAATCGATGTATTCCCAACGGAACCAAAAACCAATGCTGACCCATTTGAGTCACCATTGATGCAGTTCGATAACGTGATCCTAACGCCTCACGTGGGTGGTTCAACTCAAGAAGCACAAGAGAACATCGGTGTTGAAGTAGCAGGTAAGCTTGCAAAATACTCTGATAATGGCTCAACGCTATCAAGTGTTAACTTCCCAGAAGTATCATTACCACTGCATACAGGTGCTTCTCGCCTGCTGCACATTCACGAAAACCGCCCAGGCATCCTAACTCAGATCAACACCATCTTCGCAGAGGAAGGGATTAACATTGCAGGTCAGTACTTACAAACTGCAGCAGATATGGGTTATGTGGTTATCGACGTGGAAGCGAATCGTTCAGAAGAAGCTCTGCTTAAACTGAAAGAGATCGAAGGCACAATTCGTGCTCGTCTACTTCACTAATCATCGAATTAGATCATAAGTAAAAATAGAAAAGGCTCTCGTAATGAGAGCCTTTTTAGTATTTGGTCTACTGTAGGTAAATAGATCATGATGATCTAATCTCTTCCTGAGGTATGTTCACTACTCTTCTAGTTGGTAGATCACATTCACTCGATCACGAATGGTGATCGTCGAATCTTCATAAGAATTCGACTCGGTTCTCGCATCCATTGCCATTGAACGCATCAATACAGGCTGAGAAGATTGTGCGTTGTAATCTATGCGCCAGACATCACCTAACTCGCGCTCAAAACCGCTCGCTAATGATTTAGCTTTTGATGTCGCATCTTTAATGGCCTCCAAGCGCGCTTGCTCCTGATACTTAGCTTGGTCACGAACCTGAAGTTGGATATTATCGATCTGGTTAATACCCTGCCCGATGGCAATATCCATGTAGTCATTTAAGTTGGCTAGCTCATTCACTTGAACGGTCACATTACGTGACGCACGGTAACCAACCAGTTCAGGTTTACCATTTTTCGGGTAATGATATTGAGGAGATAAATAGAGGTTAGAGCTGTGTACACTCGCCTCATCAACACCCGCTTGATGTAGCTTATTTAGAAAGCCAGTCACCACTTTATCAACGGTATTTTTGGCCTGCTCAGCAGTCATCGTCGATTCCACGACTCTAACTGAAAATGTCGCCATGTCTGGTGTCGCGATCACTTCACCATAGCCTGTCGTTGAAATATGCGGAAAAGATGGCGAGTCAGCCAATGATGGAAAACTCACAGCACTCAATGCTGCAGTAAGAGTAAGAGACGTTGCTAACATCTTTGGTACAAACTTCATTAGGTAGACCTATGCTGAACAAATGTTCTTTTATCATAGAGCAATTTGTCACATAACCAATCCCGCGACAGGACTTCTAACACAACTTTGACGCTGCAAAAACCAACAGCTTACTGAGGTAAGTGGTTGTGGGCATAATTTAATATCGCTTGAGAGATCTCTTTCAGTACCCCGCTTTCTAATTGCCAATGGTGCCAATAGATTCGGTAAGACAACAAAAAACCGGGCGTAATATCAATCAAAGCACCAGACTCTAGCTCCTCGATAATCTGCAATCGAGGAATCAAACAGTAAGCAACGCCCGACAATGCCAAGCGTACAAATGCTTCTGAACTGCCGACAGTATGATTGATCACGCTATCTCTCGGGACGTTAAAATGATCATGCAAAAACTTCTTATGCAGATCATCGTATTGGTCGTACGAAACCGCTGGGGCTTTGGTTAGTGTCGAATAGTTCACTCCATCAGAGAAGTAGCGTTGATGGAAGCTAGGGTTCGCCACACACACATAATCCATTCTTCCAAGATAGTCCGCACTGCAACCCGGAATAGGTTGAGGTTCGAGGCTGATAGCCCCAGCAACCTCACCACTTTTAATCTTCTCAATGGTTCTTGATTCACCATGAATCGCGAGGTTCAACTCAACTTGACGTGAATTCATCACATCAGATAACGCCGGAAGTAACCATGTCGCCAAGCTATCAGCATTGGTCGCAATAGACAGAGAAAGAGGTTGAGCTCCCTCTTCGTTCATCAACTCTGGGACAAGCTCATGCTCTAACAAGCGAACACGACGATACAAACCCAACAGTTTTTTTCCTGCTGGTGTTGGCCTTGGTGGGCTCTCTCTTACCAGAGCAGGCTGTGCTAACCATTTTTCCAGTTGTTTGATGCGTTGAGACACCGCAGACTGGGAGATATATAACTGCTCGGCTGCCCTTTCAAAACTGCGTTGTTTCACCACAGCATCGAGTGCTTCTATCCATTTATAATCCAATCCACGCATCAACTTGCTTCCTTTTTGGCCTAACTACCGCCCACATTAGCAACTCTAATAATAGATTAAAATCATTAATTATACTTATTTAAAGTGTCAGAGTATCTTCGCCATATAGCACGTAAATATCTTTAATTAAGTGGAGGTTGAAATGAATTTTTGGGTTTTATTACAAGGTTTTGGTCTAGGGGCGAGTATGATCATCCCTATTGGCGCTCAGAACGCGTACGTCTTAAATCAAGGGATTAAACGCAATCACCACCTAACCACAGCGACGATTTGTAGCCTACTCGATACCTTGTTCATTTCATTGGGTATCTTTGGTGGCGGAGCGATCCTGTCGCAAAATGAATTACTGCTCACCTCAGTGACACTGGGTGGTATCGCATTCCTAACCGTTTATGGTTTATTATCACTGCGCAGTGCGTTCAGAACACGTATTAGTGATGAATCAAAGGGTGAGATACTGGCTCGCGGTAAGCGCACCGTTGTTTTAGGTGCATTGGCAGTAACCGTATTAAACCCGCATCTTTATTTAGATACTGTAGTGATTCTTGGATCCATAGGCGGGCAGTTTGAAGGCAACGATAGAATAGCTTTTGCTATGGGGACTATCTTAGCTTCATTCGTGTGGTTTTACTCTTTGTCATTAGGCGCTGCAAAGCTAGGCCCAACGCTATCGAAACCCAAAGTTAAGAAAGGCATCGATATCGCGGTAGCAACCATGATGTTCACTATTGCACTTGTACTCGCCAATGGACTCATTGAGCAGTACGGCTAAATCCGTTCATATTGAGTCATCCACAGACTTAACTCATCAAAAAAAGGCGGATAACCTAAGTTATCCGCCTTTCCTTATAAAAGCTTATAGCTAGAAAAACTAACTAGAAATTAAGCTTCTACTTTATTCATGTGCACATCCACTTGCGGGAATGGGATTTCGATACCTTCGTTATCCAAGCCTTCTTTGATTGCTTGCATCAGGTCGAAGTAAACATTCCAGTAGTCAGCAGTGCTGACCCAAGGACGAACAACAAAGTTAACTGAAGAATCCGCTAGTGTGTGAACACCAACTTGAACGCCAGGCTCTTTCAGTACACGCTCATCAGATTCACAGATCTTAGTCAGTAGCGCTTTTGTCTTTTGAAGATCGGCGTTGTAAGAAACACCAATCATTAGATCAATACGGCGCGTATCATGACGAGAGTAGTTAGTAATTGGGCTACCAATAACGCTGCCGTTAGGTACTACAACCATTTTGTTGTCTGGTGTTGTTAGAACGGTTTGGAAGATCTGAATTGAATCTACTGAACCCGCTACACCACCAATTTCCACGTAGTCACCAGACTTGAATGGACGGAATGCAACGATAAGTACACCCGCAGCAAAGTTAGATAGTGAGCCTTGTAGTGCAAGACCAACAGCCAAACCAGCCGCACCAATAACAGCAACCACAGATGCAGTTTGAACGCCTAGACGACCAAGTGCAGCAATTAAAACGATAACAAACAACAAGTAACGAACTAAACCATGGACGAACTCCACAACTGCTCGGTCCATTTTCTTCTTCTGAAGAACCTTAGACACGCTATTCGCTACTGCTTTAACAATAAGGTTACCAATAAATAGAATTATCAGTGCTGAGATAATGTTTACACCGTATTGAATAAACAGATCTGAGTTATTTGTTAACCACTGTTCTGCGTGAGACAGACCATCCACAAGTGGAGTCTCAATCGCTGTCGAACTATCAGCCATAATGTGCATCCTCTATATAATATGCTATGAGCTAAACTGCCTTAAGCCAAACTTACCCAACAACAAAATAAACCGTATAACTCATATTAAGTCGTTGTGTTAAAAGTAAATTAAAGCCAAGTCCTTTTTTATAAACTGAACCAAGTTCAATTTTTCGGCACGATATCCTATCTTTGACAGATTGCAAAGTCATATTTATGTAAGCTTTTGAATTAATAAAACTTACCAATAAACACAAATACCGATAACTAAAAGACTACGAAATTTATTCACCGCACGCTAGGTTTTTCACATATTTAGTACAAGTTTTTATCAGACATAAAAAAACCCGCTCAATGAGCGGGCTTTAAAAACTTAAAGAGTACTTAATTCAAAGAATTACAGTACGTCTACAGCGTTAAGGTCAGCGAATGCTTTCTCAAGACGAGTAACCATTGAAGACTGACCAGCACGTAGCCATACGCGTGGATCGTAGAACTTCTTGTTTGGAGCAGCTTCGCCAGTTGGGTTACCGATTTGACCTTGTAGGAAATCACGGTTCTCAGCTTCGTAAGTACGAACGCCATCCCATGAAGCCCACTGAGTATCAGTATCGATGTTCATTTTGATAACACCGTAACCGATAGACTCTTGGATTTCTGCTTCAGAAGAACCAGAACCACCGTGGAATACGAAGTTAAGAGCGTCAGCTGCAATGCCAAACTTCTCAGCACAGTATGCTTGAGAATCACGCAGGATAGTTGGAGTAAGTACAACGTTACCAGCTTGGTAAACACCGTGTACGTTACCGAAAGAAGCTGCGATAGTGAAACGTGGGCTAACTGCGTTTAGTTTCTCGTATGCGTATGCAACATCTTCAGGAGAAGTGTAAAGCTCAGATGCGTCCATATCAGAGTTATCAACGCCGTCTTCTTCACCACCAGTACAACCAAGTTCGATCTCGATTGTCATGTTTAGTTTAGCCATGCGAGCTAAGTAAGCTGCACATGTTTCAATGTTCTCTTCTAGAGACTCTTCAGAAAGGTCTAGCATGTGAGAAGAGAATAGTGGCTTACCAGTTTGTGCGAAGAACTCTTCACCAGCGTCTAGTAGACCGTCGATCCATGGAAGAAGTTTCTTAGCAGCGTGGTCAGTATGAAGAATAACTGGAACACCGTAAGATTCTGCTACTGCGTGAACGTATTTTGCACCAGCTACAGCGCCAAGAATTTGTGCGCCTTGACCTTCAAGTTTAACGCCTTTACCAGCGAAGAAACCAGCACCGCCGTTAGAGAACTGAACAACAACTGGAGCTTTTGCTTTAGCAGCAGCTTCAAGAACAGCGTTGATAGTATCAGTGTTGATTACGTTTACTGCAGGAAGAGCAAATTTGTTTGCTTTTGCTACTTCAAATACTTTCTGTACGTCATCGCCAGAAATCACACCAGGTTTTACAAAATCGAAGATCTTAGACATGGAAATAGTCCTATTTATTCTATCGTTTTAAGATTAAAAAACTTAAGTTTAAAAATTTGCAATCGTTTGCTCACAACTTATGCCATTCTAGCAAAAAAGTGTGATATGCAGCAAACGTTAAAAGGCGAGATTCACATCTCGCCTTTCTAAATCAATTACGCTTTAGCACGCTCTTCAAGCATTGCTACTGCAGGAAGTACTTTACCTTCAACAAACTCAAGGAAAGCGCCGCCGCCAGTAGAGATGTAAGAAACATCTGCTTTGATACCGAACTTGTCGATAGCTGCTAGTGTGTCACCACCGCCTGCTACTGAGAAACCTTCAGAGTCAGCGATTGCCTTAGAAATGCCAGCAGTACCCGCTTCGAAATTTTTGAATTCGAATACGCCTACAGGGCCGTTCCAAAGAATTGTTTTTGCGTTGCCGATGATTTCAGCTAGAGCTGCAGTTGAATCTGGGCCAAGGTCGAAGATCATGTCGTCGTCTTGAACTTCAGAAACGTGCTTGATTTCAGCTTCTGCGTTTTCGTCGAATGCTTTAGCACATGCAACGTCAGTCGCTACTGGGATAGCACACTCTTTCATTAGCTTCTTAGCAGTTTCAACTAGGTCAGCTTCGTATAGAGACTTACCTACGTTGTGGCCTTCAGCAGCGATGAACGTGTTCGCGATACCACCACCAACAACAAGTTGGTCAGCGATTTTAGAAAGAGATTCTAGAACAGTTAGTTTAGTAGAAACTTTAGAACCACCAACGATAGCCACTAGTGGGCGAGCTGGGTTGTCCATTGCTTTACCAAGAGCTTCAAGCTCAGCAGCTAGAAGAGGACCAGCACATGCTACAGGAGCGTAAGTACCAACGCCGTGTGTAGAAGCTTGAGCACGGTGAGCTGTACCGAATGCGTCCATCACGAAGATGTCACATAGTGCAGCGTATTGCTTAGAAAGTGCTTCTTCGTTCTTCTTCTCGCCTTTGTTAAAGCGAACGTTTTCAAGAACAGTTAGTTCACCAGCGTTTAGCTCAAGACCATTTACGTAATCTTTCGCTAGTTTAACGTCGCAGTCTAGTGCGTCGTTTAGGTAGTTAACTACAGGAGCTAGAGAGAACTCTTCGTTGTATTCGCCTTCAGTAGGACGACCAAGGTGAGAAGTAACCATAACTTTTGCGCCAGCTTCTAGGCAAAGTTTGATAGTTGGTAGAGATGCAAGGATACGTGCATCTGAAGTTACTTTACCGTCTTTTACTGGTACGTTTAGGTCAGCACGGATGAATACGCGTTTACCTGCAAGTTCCAGGTCAGTCATCTTGATCACAGACATGATTTGTCCTCTCAAATTTAAATAAAAATAAAGTTTTGGAAACTCAGCAACCCTGCTAAGCCTATAAATTATTCAACTGGTAATTCTTTAACTACTCATAATATGTGGACACTTAGCATTTATTTCAAGCTAAAAAATAAATAATCCACACATTTGCTTCTAGGTCTTACTTCTTGCCTTCAGAAGCTTGCATTGCAAGAACCGTATCCAGCATCCGGTTCGCAAAGCCCCATTCATTGTCACACCACACAAGCATTTTTACTAAGTGGCCGTTGCTCACTCGAGTTTGTGAACCATCAACAATTGCGCTATGGGGATCGTGATTAAAGTCGATGGAAACGAGCGGCGCTTCAGTATAGTCAACTATATTGTGTAATGTACACTGGGATGCATTAACAATGGTTTGATTTACGTCATTAACTTTCACATTTGCATTAATTGTGACACTTAAATCCATCGCAGTGACGTTTACCGTTGGCACACGCACAGATATAGCTTCAAATTTGTTAGAAAATTTCGGGAAGATTCTTTCAATACCTTTATGCAATTTGGTATCGACAGGAATGATGGATTGGCTTGCTGCTCGAGTTCGACGTAGGTCGCTGTGGTACGCATCGATCACTTGCTGGTCATTCATAGAAGAGTGAATGGTCGTAATCGTGCCGGACTCAATACCAAAGGCATCATCAAGCACCTTGATGATAGGGACAATACAATTGGTGGTACATGAACCATTGGAAACGATTCGATGATCGGCTTCGATAGTCTCGTGATTCACACCATAGATAATGGTGTTATCAAGGTCATTAGCGCCAGGATGCGAGAACAGCACCTTTTTCGCTCCAGCAGCGATGTGTGCTAAGCCGTCATCTCGGCAACCGTAAACACCTGTACAATCGAGAACAATATCGACTTCAAGGTCACGCCAAGGCAGCAGTTCAATATCAGCCAAGTGTAAGATACGAATGGTATCAAACTCTCCTTTATCTTCAGCACCAATGCCATGATGAACATAGATGTGCTCTTGATCGTTTGAGATTTTCTTGCCGAAGCGGCCGTGACTGGTGTCGTACTGCAATAGGTGAGCCATAGCGTCAGGCTGAGCAAGCTCATTGACCGCTACTACTTTGATTTGTTGGCTTTTGCCACTTTCATAGACAGCGCGCAATACATTGCGCCCTATTCGTCCAAATCCATTTATCGCGACTTTTAGCATAGTTCCGTACATCTAACCAAAATTTCGTGCAACAGATGATAACTGAATCCTACCTAAAAGGCATTACTTGAATAACTCAGCTTACTTATGACAGATTGATCTGTTGCTTGTAAGCCTTAGTCTAAGTGATAACAAACCCCAGATACAAAAAAACCGAGCTCAGCGCTCGGTTTTTTCCTTCATTTAACTGTTAGCACAAGGCCATCAGTCAATGATTAAGCAAGAAGCTCTTTCGCTGTGTTTACTACATTTTCAGTAGTGAAACCGAACATCTTGAATAGCTCGCCTGCTGGTGCAGATTCGCCGAACGTTGTCATACCGATGATCTTGCCACCGAAGCCAACGTACTTGTACCAGAAGTCAGCGATGCCAGCTTCTACAGCAATACGTACTGTTACGTCAGATGGAAGTACAGACTCACGGTATTCAGCGTCTTGCTTATCAAACGCGTCAGTTGCAGGCATAGAGACTACGCGTACCGCTTTACCTTCAGCTGTTAGTTCAGCAGCAGCGCTAACCGCTAGCTCAACTTCAGAACCAGTTGCAATGATGATTAGCTCTGGCTTGCCAGCACAATCTTTCAGGATGTAGCCACCCTTCGCGATGTTTGCTACTTGCTCAGCGTCACGATCTTGTTGTGCAAGGTTTTGACGAGAGAAGATAAGTGCAGAAGGACCATCTTTACGCTCGATTGCCAGTTTCCAAGCAACAGCAGACTCAACTTGGTCACATGGGCGCCATGTGCTCATGTTTGGAGTCAGACGTAGAGATGCGATCTGCTCAACCGGTTGGTGAGTAGGACCATCTTCGCCTAGGCCGATAGAATCGTGCGTGTAAACTTGAATGTTCTGAATTTTCATCAGAGCCGCCATACGCATTGCGTTACGCGCGTATTCCATGAACATTAAGAACGTTGCGCCGTATGGTACGAAACCACCGTGCAGAGCGATACCGTTCATGATAGCCGTCATACCGAATTCACGTACACCGTAGTGGATGTAGTTACCTGAGAAATCGTTCGCTTCAAGAGACTTAGAACCAGACCACATAGTCAGGTTAGAAGGCGCAAGGTCAGCAGAGCCGCCCATGAATTCAGGTAGCATAGCGCCGAACGCTTCTAGTGCATTTTGAGATGCTTTACGTGATGCGATGTTTGCTGGGTTAGCTTGAAGGTCAGCAATGATTGCGTTTGCTTTCTCTTCCCATTCAGCTGGAAGCTCGCCGTTAGTACGACGTTTAAATTCTGCTGCTAGCTCTGGGTGAGCCGCTGCGTATGCGTCAAACTTAGCATTCCAAGCCGCTTCTTTCGCTGCGCCCGCTTCTTTCGCATTCCACTCAGCTGCGATATCAGCTGGAATTTCGAAAGGACCGTGTTCCCAACCAAGTGCCGCTTTAGTTGCTGTGATTTCATCAGCGCCTAGTGGAGCACCGTGACAGTCGTGCGTACCCGCTTTGTTTGGAGAACCAAAACCGATAATAGTTTTAGTACAGATAAGCGTTGGACGAGGATCCGCTTTAGCTGCTTCGATAGCCGCGTTGATAGCATCAGAGTCGTGACCATCAACGGCCGGGATTACGTGCCAGCCGTAAGCTTCAAAACGCTTAGGTGTATCGTCAGAGAACCAACCTTCAACTTCGCCATCGATAGAGATGCCGTTGTCATCCCAGAAAGCAACCAGCTTACCAAGACCTAGCGTACCTGCTAAAGAACATGCTTCGTGAGAGATACCTTCCATCAGACAACCATCACCCATGAATGCATAAGTGAAGTGATCGACGATGTCGTGGCCTTCTTTGTTGAACTGTGCAGCCAATGCTTTCTCAGCCATCGCCATACCAACAGCGTTAGTGATGCCTTGACCTAGAGGACCAGTCGTTGTTTCGATACCAGGAGCGTAACCGTACTCTGGGTGACCAGGAGTCTTAGAGTGCAGTTGACGGAAGTTCTTAAGGTCTTCAATTGAAAGCTCGTAACCTGCAAGATGAAGCAGAGAGTAAATCAACATTGAACCATGCCCGTTAGACAGAATAAAACGGTCGCGGTCAGCCCACTCTGGGTTTGCTGGGTTGTGGTTCAAGTGACCACGCCAAAGAACTTCAGCGATGTCAGCCATACCCATAGGTGCGCCAGGGTGGCCTGAATTTGCTTGTTGAACGCCATCCATGCTAAGTGCGCGAATTGCATTGGCTAGATCTTTACGAGAAGGCATGTCTGCTCCTGAGTACATAAGCGATTTAAAAAATAGATTGATGCTAAAGTTTTCATTTTTATTAGCGCGGGTATTCTCTCAAACGACTTTAGCGACTGCAAACGTTTTACTGGCATTTTAACGGTCACTTTTCGCAATTTTCGAACATTTACATCACTTAGCAATGTGTTATCTCGACCGATACGCAAACGATTAGTTATGACATATCATAAAAAAGAGCTTGTAATTCGACCGCTGGAATTTAGAATAGCCGTCTAGATGTAGAAACACCTACAAAATATACTGTATTTAATGGCGGCGCTTCCTAGCTTGCGACGCCTAAAATTATTTGCATTTAACTATTTGCAACTAAAAACTAAACTAAAAGTGGAGCTCTCATGGCTAAGCACCTATTCACTTCTGAATCTGTTTCAGAAGGCCATCCAGATAAAATTGCAGACCAAATCTCTGATGCTGTTCTTGATGCCATCTTGGAACAAGATCCAAAAGCACGTGTTGCTTGTGAGACTTACGTAAAAACCGGCATGGTTATGGTTGGCGGTGAAGTAACAACGTCTGCATGGGTTGATATCGAAGAAATCACTCGTGAAACAGTTCGTGAAATTGGTTACGTTCATTCTGATATGGGCTTTGACGCAGACTCTTGTGCTGTACTAAACACCATTGGTAAGCAGTCTCCAGACATCAACCAAGGTGTTGATAAAGCCGATCCTAAAGATCAAGGCGCAGGCGACCAAGGTATCATGTTTGGTTACGCGACTAACGAAACACCAATCCTAATGCCAGCTCCAATTACTTACTCTCACCTTCTTGTTAAGAAGCAAGCTGAAGTACGTAAGAGCGGCAAGCTTGACTTCCTTCGTCCAGATGCGAAATCTCAAGTTACGTTCCAATACGACCAAGGTAAGATTGTTGGTATCGACGCAGTTGTTCTTTCAACTCAACACTGTGATTCAGTAACAACACCTGACCTACGTGAAGCGGTAATGGAAGAGATCATCAAGCCAGTACTTCCTGCTGAATGGATCAATAAAGACACTAACTTCTTCATCAACCCAACCGGCCGTTTCGTAATCGGTGGCCCAATGGGTGACTGTGGTCTAACAGGTCGTAAGATCATCGTTGATACCTACGGCGGCGCAGCTCGTCACGGTGGCGGTGCATTCTCTGGTAAAGATCCATCAAAAGTTGACCGTTCTGCAGCTTACGCAGCGCGTTACGTTGCGAAAAACATCGTTGCTGCTGGCATGGCTGACCGTTGTGAGATTCAACTGTCTTACGCTATCGGTGTTGCAGATCCAACATCTATCATGGTTGAAACGTTTGGTACTGAGAAAGTAGCTCACGAGATCATCATTGAAGCTGTTCGTCAAAACTTCGACCTACGTCCATACGGTCTTCAAGAAATGCTGAACCTTCTTCAGCCTATCTACAAAAAGACGGCTGCATACGGTCACTTCGGTCGCGAAGAGTTCCCTTGGGAAGCGACGGACAAAGCAGCAATCCTTGCGGACTTCGCTGGCCTAAAATAATTTAGCCACTGCGATTTGTTTCTTTAAAGCCCTTACTTCTTAGTAAGGGCTTTATTTTTATGCACTTACCAAACCTTCCCCTGCTAGAACACCCTGTCCAAGTCTTCTTTACCGTTAACCACTTAGTATAAAAATCCGCTGATAATTTGTGTTTTCTAGCTCTACTGACAATAGTTAAGGTAACTCCTAGGCGATCAAGCTCACATTTAACTCAAATTAATTCAGTCTGATAACGCTCGTTAAATGTACGCAAGAACAATAACTGGGATGACAAAGAGCAGTTTAGCTCAACACCATAACGCTCTCGTAAGCGATACTTCAGAGCCTTGTGGAATTATAACTAGGACGTTATTTAACTAGGGGGATCTATGCCTCGTACCGTGCACCCATCCGAACTAAACGATAAGAAACACAAGGTCAGCGATCAGGATTACGCTCGCACCATTCCTTGTAACCAAGTAAGCATATCCGCCCCATTCCACTGGTTATCGCTTGCACTGCATGACTTAGTGAAAATGCCAATAATCAGCGCGTTTTACGGATTGTGTTTCATGGCTGCGGCCATCGCCATCGTGCAACTAGTCCAATGGCAAGGAACACACCTAGTCGTCATGCCAAGCTTGATAGTCTATATGTTGATAGGACCCTTTCTTGCTCTAGGCCTATATGACGCAAGCTGGGAAAGAGAGAAAGGACATTCCCCAAGTTTGTTCCACTCAATGAAAGCAATTACTCGCAACTCCACCCACCAATGGGCCTTTGCGATTGTGTTAATGGTTGCAATGATCTTTTGGATGCGGATTGCTGCGTTATTGCATGCGCTCTACCCTTCCGTACAAGGAGCACCATTAAGCGAGTTTGCACCATTCCTGATTACGGGTTCAGTGATTGGGTTGGTTATCGCTAGCCTGATATTTAGCATCTCAGCATTTTCGATTCCATTAATGATGGAAAGACGTGTAGATGTAATGAGTGCCATTTTTACTAGCTTCAACGCTGTTAAATCAAACATCCCTGCGATGGTCGTTTGGGCTGGTATCATTGGTACAGGTATCTTAGTCGGCTTCGCGACCTACGGTGTCGGTATGATTGTAACGATGCCATTACTTGGTTACGGAACATGGCATGCTTACCACGAAGTCATCAAAAAGAAACATCACGCTTAAATCGTTTCACGATCGATGAGCAATGTTATGATGAGGCCTTAGTTTAAACGCTGAGGCTTTTTTTGGAGTTAACAACGCTTGTCTTACACCCCGCAACAACATCGAGTAAATAAGAAACTGGGCGAATGCCTAGCTATTGCTAATCAACACTTTTCTCGTGAATTTCCATGCCCAACCGTCACTTACAAGTTAAGAGGAAAGGCAGCGGGAAAAGCCTACCTCCAGTTAAACGAGATAAAACTCAACCAAGTGCTATTCAGCGAAAATGAAGACGCCTTTATTAACGAAGTCGTGCCTCATGAACTCGCACATCTGATCACACATCAGGTCTTCGGACGAGTTAGGCCTCACGGCAATGAGTGGAAATACGTGATGGAAAAGGTATTCAATGTACCGGCCAGAACGACCCACAGCTTGGAAATCACCTCAGTGCAGGGCAAAACTTTTGAGTATCGCTGTGATTGCACCACTTATCCCCTGTCGATAAGACGACACAACAAAGTCATCCGCAACCAATCAACGTATCGTTGCCAACAATGCCAGCAAACCTTAGCTTTTACCGGCCTTCAATTGAGCTAAGTCTTAAGCTCACAAGGTAACGCGAATAAATGTAATAGAGTGAACTAACATTTGAGTGCTAGACTGTTGTTTACCATACTTTCATCAGTCTTTTTCTATGCAAAAAACCTCTCCAAAAGTATTTGGCCTATCGGTGCCATTTTGCCTATCAATAGTATTTGGCCTACTGGTAACCCAAAGCGTTTTCGCCGCTCCACCAAGCTCATTCTCTAAAGCTAAAAAAGAAGCAGTGAAGATTTATCTCGATCATCCGACTTCATTTTATTGTGGTTGTGACATTACTTGGAAAGACAAAAAGAAAGGTATCCCCGACCTCGACGGCTGTGGTTATCAAGTGAGAAAACAGCAAAAGCGCGCTTCCCGCATTGAGTGGGAACACGTAGTTCCAGCTTGGCAATTTGGCCACCAGCGTCAGTGCTGGCAAGATGGCGGACGTAAGAACTGCACTCGCAATGACAAAATATTTAAATCGATGGAAGCCGATCTTCACAACCTGACTCCGGCAATTGGCGAGGTTAATGGTGATCGATCCAATTACAATTTCAGTCAGTGGAATGGAATGAATGGCGTGAGCTATGGTCAGTGTGAAATGCAGGTCAACTTCAAGCAGCGTAAAGTTATGCCGCCAGACAGAGCAAAAGGTTCTATCGCACGGACTTATCTTTATATGAGCCAAGAGTATGGTTTCAAGCTATCTAAGCAGCAGACTAACCTGATGATGGCGTGGAACAAGCAATTCCCTGTCGATAAGTGGGAATGTACCCGTGATGAGCGAATCCATGCCATCCAGGGGAATCACAACCAATTTGTATTTGAAAGCTGTAAATAATAGCCAGCAAGATAAAAAGGCCCTTGTCACACAGGGCCATAATCACTTTTAATGCTCTATTATTAAGTTTAGTTTTCTAAGTCTTCTAGATAACGAGTATTCTCACTAAAACCTGTCATTGAAGCCGCCGAAATAACGGAGCGCGCCTCAGGGTTTACGTCCATCAATTTCTGACTTGCACACCAACCTTGCCCAACACTTAACATTTCAGGAGCGGCAGGAAGAGAAGCCAATTCAGCTCTAATCGTCAACTCTGATTTACCCAATATACCACTAGCAACAAACACGGCTCGATCTTGAACATCATTATCAGATAAACGAGAACGTTGGCCCCACTGCACTTTCCAGTCGTTACATGAATAATCTTCTATTTGTGGAATACTAAGAAAAGCGACATCAGACAAAGCGCGGTACTTTTTGTACATCATGTAAGCTTCAAAGAGCATAGCCACATCTTCAGCAGGACTTGAGTAAGAGTAGAATGCCGCTGCTTTATCGGCTTCAAATGCATCCCCGGCAACCTCTCCTGTAAGTCGTCTAATTTCGTTTGTCATTGATTCACCTTGAAAGGCAATTTGAGCCGCTTTATTCAGCAGGTTTGAAGTTAAAGGATCCCTTTCAATAAGCTCGTGATTTAATTTTTTTAACGGATGAATATAGTTAGTGATATCCCCATAAGAAGGGATTTGAGTCAGGTCGTGCTCTTGCAAGAAATCATTCGCGTGTGCAAGTTCATGAGAAAGGAGCCTAAATAAACCAGGAGCAATATGATTCGCTTCTCTCGATTCATTCCTTAACGGGGTATAGGTATTTGAATAAGAGATATAGTCATTTGTTGCTTCATGAATATAGCGCTGAGCTTTATCGAATTTAAACTCTGTTTGAAAACCATTTCGATAATCTTCTTGCTTATGAATAGAATCCCACTCGCTTTTATTGCGCCATACATACTTAGGGTCTATATACATAGATGCTGTAGACGTTGTGTAAAATGATGGGCGAATATCATAACTGATCACAATGCTGTTCAATGGCTTAAAAAGATTCAGTAAATCTTGGTCATTAATTTCTTTTAATGCTTCGATAAAACTGTCGGCCATCCACTGATGGGACACTACTAACCTTTCTTGAATCTGCTCAATTGTCACATTTACTTGGTTAACCCCAAGAGGCTTTATTACCGATAAATCACAAGAGCTATTCACTAAAAATGCTTTTGAACATTCTTCAATATCCTTCGACATACTCGAAGTTTGGTAAGTCGAAACAGACGCTAAACTTGGCGTTCCGTTCACATTAGGTGACACGATACTAGCAGGAACATCGGAAGATGAATCCGATCCACCACCACAACCCGCCAAGAGTAAGCTACTGACTGCACACGTTAAAATAGAACGTCTTTTCATACAAAACATAGATAAAGCCTTTATTAATTATATTTATATTCAATCGGTTGAATTGTATTTATTGGCTTTATAAATTTCAAACTCTAAATCATAAGGATAAGATCTCTCGCCTATTTTTGTTCGCTACTTGTTTTTTCCTTACTTAGCATCCATGTTAGGCAGAGACAAAATACCCAAATGACACTATTTATAGGTTTACCAGCATGAGAATCCCTCGTATCCATCACCCAGAACGCATTCATCAGTTAGGTTCACTCGCTTTAGGCGAAGATGCCACGGGTCATGTTGGTCGAGTCCTTCGTATGAAAGAAGGTCAAGATGTTCTTCTATTTGATGGCAGTGGCGCTGAATTCCCTGCGACAATTGCTGAAGTATCAAAAAAGAACGTCACAGTTAATGTTACTGAACGTATCGAGCGCAGCAGCGAATCTCCGTTAGACTTACATTTAGGCCAAGTGATTTCACGTGGCGACAAAATGGAATTCACGATTCAGAAATCGGTTGAGCTTGGTGTGAACACCATTACCCCCCTTATTTCAGAGCGCTGTGGAGTTAAGCTTGATACTAAACGCTTCGAGAAAAAGCTCGCGCAGTGGCAAAAGATTGCTATCGCGGCATGTGAACAATCTGGCCGTAATACGGTTCCAGTTATTCGCCCAATCATGCAACTTGAAGAGTGGTGCAGCGAACCGAGCGAAGCGTTAAAACTAAACCTGCATCCTCGTGCAAAATACTCAATCAATACCCTTCCAGAGCCGATCAGTAAGGTGCGCCTATTGATCGGTCCTGAAGGCGGACTGTCAGCTGAAGAAATCGGTATGACAGAACAATACAAATTTGAAGAGACGCTACTCGGCCCACGTGTACTTCGTACCGAGACAGCAGCTCTAACCGCAATTACTGCCTTACAAGTCCGTTTTGGCGATCTAGGCTAGGAGAAAAAAATGATCAAACTTGGCATCGTAATGGATCCAATTTCATCCATTAACATCAAAAAAGACTCTAGCTTTGCCATGATGCTTGAAGCTCAGCGTCGTGGTTACGAAATCCATTACATGGAAATGGATGATCTACATTTAGATCAAGGCGTAGCCATTGCTGACACTAAGGTTGTTGAACTAAAAGAAGATCCAAACGGCTGGTACGAATTCAAATCAGAACAGACTATCGCTCTCTCTGATTTAGATGCAGTACTGATGCGTAAAGATCCTCCGTTTGATACAGAATACATCTACGCAACTTACATTCTTGAGCGTGCTGAAGAGAACGGCGCACTGATCGTCAACAAGCCACAAAGCTTACGTGACTGTAACGAGAAGCTATTCACGGCTTGGTTCCCTGAACTGACACCAACCACTATCGTGACTCGTAAAGCTGAAAAAATTAAAGCATTCCGAGAAGAGCACGGTGACGTGATCTTAAAGCCACTTGATGGCATGGGTGGCGCGTCTATCTTCCGAGTAAAAGAGGGCGATCCAAACGTATCAGTGATCATTGAAACACTGACTAACCACGGTCAAAACTACGCTATGGCACAAACCTTTGTTCCAGACATCAGCAATGGTGACAAGCGTATTCTTGTGGTTGACGGTGAACCAATGCCTTACTGTCTAGCGCGTATTCCTGCAAAAGGGGAAACTCGAGGTAATCTTGCTGCTGGTGGTACAGGTGAAGCTCGCCCGCTGAGTGAAACAGACTGGGCTATCGCAAGAGCAGTTGCTCCAGCACTGAAAGAGAAAGGTTTAATCTTTGTAGGGCTTGATGTTATCGGTGACAAGCTGACTGAAATTAACGTGACTAGCCCTACTTGTATCCGTGAAATTGAAGCCGCTTTTGATATTTCAGTTACAGGTAAATTAATGGATGCAATTGAGCGTCGCGTTAACGCTAAATAGCCTAAACTAAAGAAAGCCTTAGCTATTCGAAACACAAAAATATCTAGGCAAAGAACAATGAGCGGCTTTACGCCGCTCTTTTTCCTTTACTGGGAACACACTGGCAGGAGGCTCTATGAATTTAACGAACCACTTTCTGGTCGCTATGCCCGGAATGAAAGACCCATACTTTCAAAATTCGGTGATCTATCTTTGTGAGCACAATGACGAAGGTGCGATGGGTTTGATGATCAACGCTCCTATCGATGTCACAGTCGGCAGCATGCTTAAGCAGGTTGAGGTTGACTCTGAACAACCGAAACCCAATCAAGCAAGCCTTGATAAGCCTGTATTGAATGGTGGGCCGGTCGCAGAAGACCGTGGGTTTATTTTGCACAAACCTAAAGGCAGCTATCAATCCAGTATCAGCATGACGGATCAAATATCGGTGACAACCTCAAAAGATATCTTGATGGTATTAGGTACAGAAGATGAACCGATGAATTATCTAGTCGCTCTTGGTTATGCCGGATGGGAACCTGGGCAACTGGAAACCGAACTGACTGAAAACTCATGGTTAACCGTAGAAGCAGATCCAAAGGTCATCTTCGATACGCCAATTTCAGACCGCTGGAAAGTCGCAGTGCAGATGTTAGGTATTAATGCCGCTCAGCTTTCTGCTGACGCTGGTCACGCCTAACTCAGACTCAGACTCAGACTCAGACTCAGTATATAAACTCTCAAACACAGATTAATTTGGAAACCCCATGTCACGAACAATTATGGCATTTGACTACGGTACAAAAAGTATCGGCAGTGCGATAGGACAAGAGATCACAGGCACAGCCAGCCCTTTAAAAGCCTTTAAAGCGAAAGATGGCATCCCAAACTGGGATGACATCGAAAAGCAAATCAAAGAGTGGCAGCCGAATATTATCGTGGTTGGTCTTCCTACCGACCTTCATGGTAAAGATCTAGCCGCGATTACACCAAGGGCGAAAAAATTCGCTAACCGTCTTAAAGGACGCTTTGGTGTCGATGTTGAATTACATGATGAGAGACTTTCTACGACAGAAGCTAGGGCCGACCTTTTTGAAATGGGCGGCTATAAAGCACTAAGTAAAGGTAACGTCGATAACCAATCCGCAGTTGTTATTCTAGAAAGTTGGTTTGAAGCACAATATTCTTAGTAAAAACTAAGCGATTAACATTTGAGCTAATTTATGATCCCACATGAATTTCACGCCGTAGTGCCAGTGCAATTCATAATAAGGACGTGGGAGTTCATATGAAAATTTTTTTAGTCATCTTCGCTTCTCTAGCAATCACAGCATGCAGCTCTATGAGCGGAGGCTCAGCAGGTTATACCGGTGAACAATATCCGACAAAAATCAAATTAGAGAAAGAACGAGGATATTCTGGTAACAACAATAGTTACGGCAACCACTAAATTATCTAGCCTCAGAAAACCGCCTTCACAGCGGTTTTTTAGCGTTCAGCATTCAGCATCAATCTAACCCATATCAATCTTCACACCAGCCAAAGCACCAGTCCCGTAGTCATCATCACCACGTCTGGTTTTTAGCATTAAGCGTAAGTCATTGGCGGAATCAGCACTGTGGAATGCGTCTTCTTCACTGATCTTGCCTGCAAGCACTAAGTCATACAACGCTTGGTCAAAGGTCTGCATACCAATCTCTTTCGATTTAGCCATAGTCGCTTTTAGTTCATGCAACTCACCACGACGAATCAAGTCAGACACTCGCGGGCTGTTGAGTAGAATCTCAAATACACCATGACGACCGCTGCCATTCTTATCTCGGATTAATTGCTGAGCGACCACACCACGCAGGTTCATCGACAGATCAAACAAGAACTGCTCTTTCTGCTCTTTAGGCACCAAGTGAAGAATACGTTCTAACGCTTGGTTGGCATTATTCGCGTGCAGTGTTGCCATACACAAGTGGCCCGTTTCAGCAAAGGTCATCGCGTATTCCATGGTTTCACGGCTACGGATTTCGCCAATCAAAATCATATCAGGTGCTTGGCGCAAAGAGTTCTTAAGCGCAACTTCATAACTCTCGGTGTCGAGCCCAACCTCACGTTGAGTCACGATACACTTTTTATGTTCGTGAACGAATTCAATCGGGTCTTCAACCGTCAAAATATGCCCGGAACGATTAGTATTGCGATAACCTGTCATCGCAGCCATCGAGGTTGACTTACCGGAGCCCGTCGCCCCAACCACCAGCACAAGTCCACGCTTTGCAATTGACAGGTCTTGCAGTACATCAGGAAGCTTTAATTGCTCAAAGGTTGGGATGTTAGTCTCGATACGACGAATTACCGCTCCTGGTAGCTCTCGTTGAAAGAATGCGCTAACACGAAAACGGCCAAAATCACGCACGATGGCAAAATTAGCCTCACGCGTTTGCTGATATTCATCACGTCGGTCTTGATCCATCATCGCGTCAAGCAACTGTGCGACCTGAGCCGAATTCAGCTTATCTCCTTGAGGGCGAAGTTCACCATCCACACGAAACAGGATTGGAGCATCGACAGTGATATAAAGATCCGAAGCCTTTTGAGAAAGCATCCCCTCAAGGATTTGATTCAATTCCATTTTGTTCACCTTGATTAAAACATTGAGGTTTCAATTTCGATCTTTTTCTCGACCTCTTCTGAATCAACCAGGCCTTGAGCCATCAACTGCTTCGCATTTTGCTCCATGGTCTGCATACCATGTGCCGCGCCCGTTTGAATTATCGAATACATCTGCGCGACCTTGTCTTCGCGGATCAAGTTTCTAATCGCAGGTGTCGCCATCATGATTTCATGACAAGCCACACGACCACCACCTACACGCTTTAACAGCTTCTGAGCAATCACTGAACGTAACGATTCAGACAGCATTGAACGCACCATATCTTTGTCGCTACCCGGAAATACATCGATAATACGGTCTATGGTTTTTGCAGCAGAGCTAGTATGCAAGGTACCAAAAACTAAGTGACCTGTTTCTGCAGCGGTTAACGCTAAGCTGATCGTCTCTTGGTCACGAAGCTCACCAACAAGGATTACGTCTGGATCTTCACGTAACGCACTACGCAACGCCGCTTTGAAGCTGTGAGTGTCGCGGTGCACTTCTCGTTGGTTGATTAGGCATTTGTTGTTGGTATGAACAAATTCGATCGGATCTTCAATCGTCAATATATGCTTATTATGGTTACGGTTAACATAGTCCACCATCGCAGCCAAAGTTGTCGACTTACCTGAACCAGTGGGTCCAGTGACCAATACTAGACCTTTTTCGTAATTAGATATTCTTTCAAATATCTCTGGAGCCCCTAGCTGTTCAAGGGTGGGAATCTCTACTGGAATGGTACGAAACACAGCAGAGCAGCCACGAGATTGGTTAAAAGCATTAACACGGAAACGACCAACATTGGGTAATTCAAAAGAGAAGTCGACTTCCAGTTTTTCTTCGAACTCACCACGTTGTGAATCACTCATGATCTCAAAAACCAAACGATGCACATCGGCATGACTCAAAGCTGGTATTCCAAGCTTCCTTACTTCACCATCTATACGTACCATTGGAGATACACCCGCAGAAAGATGTAGATCTGACGCGTTATGCTTTACACTAAAATCTAGTAACTCAGTGATATCCATTTATTTTCCCTTAAGTAAAGTCAGCTATGAGTAGTATTCAACAAAATATCGAACAAATCACCTCACAGATACGTAGTGCTGAGCAAAAGTGCGGACGAGCTCCAGAGTCCGTGCAACTTTTAGCCGTCAGCAAAACTAAACCTATTGATGCAATTCTAGAAGCCGCACTCGGAGGCCAAGTTGCCTTTGGTGAAAACTATGTTCAAGAAGGTGTTGATAAAGTAAAACACTTTTCAGAACAACATTCTAACCTAAATTTAGAGTGGCATTTTATTGGCCCAATTCAATCCAATAAAACCCGCCCAATCGCAGAAAGCTTCCAATGGGTACATTCCGTTGAACGCGACAAGATCGCACAAAGACTTAATGACCAACGACCAAGCGAACTTCCACCTTTGCAAGTTTTGATTCAGGTAAACACCAGTGGTGAAGAATCCAAGTCTGGAACGTCAGAAGAAACAGTTTTTGCACTCGCGGAGTTGATTTCGTCGCTCCCTAACCTCACTTTAAGAGGATTGATGTCGATTCCTGCAAACGTATCTGACTATCAATCTCAGCTTAATGCATTTTCTCAACTGGCGGAGCTTAAAGACAAGCTAGCCGCAAAGTATCCAAACATAGATACCCTTTCGATGGGTATGAGTGGTGATATGGATGCAGCAGTTGAGGCTGGCAGCACAATGGTTCGTATTGGAACGGCTATCTTCGGTGCTCGTAATTACGCGAAATAGCAAATAGTTAGCGACCAAAAGTCGATGATAAGTATTGATATCGCTTCGCTTTAACTGCGCAGCGACACGCTCAGGATTTTATATATGGAACATAAGAACATCGCCTTTATTGGGGCGGGAAATATGGTTCGCTCGATTGTAGCGGGCTTAGTGGCGAGTGGTTACCCAGCGCAAAAGATTACGGCAACAGCGCCTTCAGACACCAGAAGGCTGCCGTTAGAGCAAGAGTACGGCATCAATACCACCAGCGATAATATTGCCGCAGCAGAGCAAGCAGACGTTGTTGTGTTATCCGTGAAGCCACAAATGATGGCTGATGTATGCAAACCCTTACAAGATATCGACTTCAGCAACAAACTGGTTATCTCAATTGCCGCGGGTATTAATGCGAATCGACTCAATGAGATGTTAAACTGCCAGCTGAACCTTGTTCGTGTGATGCCAAACACGCCATCACTACTTGGTAAAGGGATGAGCGGCCTTTATGCTGACTCAACGGTTAGTCAGGGCGATAAAGAGTTCGCTTCTCAGCTAATGCAAGCCGTAGGTGAGGTAAGCTGGGTTGAACAAGAGTCTGGTATCAACAACATCATTGCAGCTGCAGGGAGTGCTCCGGCTTACTTCTTCCTGTTTATGGAAGCGATGCAAGCTGAAGCAATTAACCAAGGTTTTGACCAAGAAACCGCTCGTAAATTAGTGCAGCAATCTGCATTAGGCGCGGCAGAGATGGTAGTAGCAAATCCAAATACTGAATTATCAACACTGCGTGAGCAAGTGACTTCAAAAGGCGGAACGACCGCAGAAGCATTGCGCACGTTTAACGACCATCAACTATCAGACATCGTAGCGAAAGCCATGCAAGCGGCGGTTGCTCGAGCTGAAGAGATGGAAAAACTGTTTTAATACTCGTTACAGTACAAAAGCATTGTGCCGTTCGGGTTATACCTAGCGGCAAGTAAATCCGAAAAAGGAAACAATATGAATTCGATGAGCTTTCTGATCTCGACCGTTTTTGATCTTTACATCATGGTTGTGATCTTGCGTATCTGGCTACAAGCATCACGTGCAGATTTCTACAACCCATTCTCACAATTTATCGTAAAAGCGACACAACCGGTTGTTGCCCCACTACGCCGAGTGATTCCATCAATAGGCAGCCTTGACCTGGCGACTGTTGTTTTCGCTTATGTGCTGTGTGTACTTAAGTTCGTCGCTCTAAACTTGATTATCTCTGGCGGTGCGGCTGTATTTGATATTAGCTTCCTGATCTTTGGCGCGCTATCTCTGCTCAAAGCAGCTGGTGGGTTAATTTTCTGGGTTCTACTGATCCGTGCAATCCTGAGCTGGGTTAGCCAAGGCCGTAGCCCAATCGAATACGTATTCCACCAGTTAACAGAACCAATGCTAACGCCGATTCGCCGTATCCTTCCTGATATGGGTGGCTTCGACCTAAGTGTGCTTGTTCTGTTCATTGTTCTACAATTTGCGAACTTCCTAATGGGCGACATGATCGGTCCTATTTGGTATCAGCTATAATTCAAGTACGAACATCAGGTACTTTGACGATGCCAAAAGCAGTTTGGGCCGAAGAAGACGATATTCTTCTTAGGCTCTATATCCAACCCAAAGCAAGCCGAGACAAGATTGTCGGCTTGCACGGAGAGGAACTGAAAATTGCCATTACTGCACCACCGGTTGATGGCAAAGCAAATGCTCACTTAGCGAAATACCTTGCGAAACAATTTAAGGTCGCTAAAGGGCAAATTAAGATAGAAAAGGGAGAGCTCGGTCGGCATAAACAAGTTCGAATATGCTCACCAAGCCAGATCCCAACTGAAGTCAAAGCCATCCTATGATGGCTTTTTGCTATTTATTGGAGTCATTATGCGTCTATGGATAACAGCACTACTCACCGCTCTGATTGCCCTACCAAGCTCGGCAGGACAGTTTAAAAGTATCAAGGATGTCGAGGTTCATTACTCGGCTTTCAATTCCACGTTTTTAACTGCGCAGGTTGCTAAGCAATATAAGCTGAAACGAAACGGATACTCAGCGATTCTAAATATCAGCGTGCTAGACAACGCTTCCCTAGGCAAGCCTGCAACAACGGCTAAAATTACGGGAACCGCACGAAACCTAGTAGGTAACACTCGCACGCTTAACTTCCGTGAAATAAAGGAAGGCGATGCGATTTATTACCTTGCAGAGTTCCCTATCACTCACGAAGAAAACATCACTTTTAATATTGATGTTAACGCAGGTTTGAAAGGCACAGGTCCACTACGTTTCACACAAAAATTCTATATAGAAGAGTAGCTTCAAAGCTCACTTTTCTAGTCATTAACTTATTAGAGCCACATCCCCATGAGTAAGATTGTTTTAGCAACAGGCAACCAAGGCAAAGTTCGCGAGATGGCAGATATTCTGTCTGAGTTTGGTTTCGACGTTGTCGCGCAAAGTGAGTTTAACGTTTCAGAAGTCGCTGAAACGGGAACAACTTTCATTGAAAATGCCATCATCAAAGCTCGCCACGCTGCGAAAGCAACGGGGCTACCAGCCATTGCTGACGATTCTGGCTTAGAAGTTGATTACCTTAATGGTGCACCCGGTATCTACTCAGCGCGTTACTCTAGTGAAGGGGCGAGTGATAAGCAGAACATCGAAAAGCTGTTAGATGCCATGCAAGGTGTGGCTACTGAAAAGCGTACCGCCCGTTTCCACTGTGTGTTGGTGCTAATGCGTCACGAAAACGATCCAACACCATTGGTGTGTCACGGTAAATGGGAAGGTCGTATTCTGACTGAAGAACACGGTGATAATGGCTTTGGCTACGATCCTGTGTTCTTTGTGCCAGAAGATAACTGCGCCTCAGCAGAGCTTGAATCATCACGTAAGAAGCAACTGTCACACCGTGGTAAAGCCCTCACGTCATTATTTAAGACTCTCAAGGAGCAAGCTCTGTAATGCACAATGCAGCGCTTATACCACCCCCACTTAGCCTCTATGTCCACATTCCATGGTGTGTACAAAAGTGTCCGTATTGTGATTTTAACTCTCACGCTCTAAAAGCCGAGATTCCTGAAAAAGAGTATATAGATGCTCTGCTTGAGGATCTCGATACCGATATCGAAAAATACCAACTCAATGGCGCACCTCGCCCATTGCATTCGATCTTTATTGGTGGCGGCACGCCGAGTCTATTTTCTCCAGAAGGAATAGGTCGATTGCTGCAAGGTATTGAACAACGCATCCCGTTCAAACCTGAAATAGAAATCACCATGGAAGCCAACCCGGGCACCATAGAAGCTGAACGTTTTGCAGGTTACCAAAAGGCAGGTATTAGTCGTATCTCAGTTGGTGTACAAAGTTTTGAGCAAGAGAAACTGGAAAGGCTTGGGCGTATTCATGGTCAAGATGAAGCGGTCAACGCAGCTCACTTAGCACATAAAATTGGATTAAATAGCTTCAACCTAGATCTAATGCACGGCTTACCCGATCAAAGCATTGATCAAGCGTTGGCTGACTTAGACAAAGCGATCGAGCTCGACCCTCCACATTTGTCTTGGTATCAGCTAACAATAGAACCTAACACCATGTTCTATTACAAAACGCCACAGCTGCCTGACGATGATGACCTTTGGGATATCTTCGACTTAGGCCATAAGAAGCTCGCAGATGCAGGTTATGTACAGTACGAAATTTCAGGTTACAGTAAGCCGGGATATCAGTGTCAGCATAATCTCAACTACTGGCGCTTTGGTGACTACCTAGGTATTGGCTGTGGCTCTCATGGCAAGCTGAGCTTTGCAGATGGACGTATTGTTCGCACCACTAAGGTTAAACACCCTAGAGGCTACCTAGCAGCGTATCAGAATCTGGTGAAACCCTATCTGTCGGATGAACTTGAAGTACCTAATGAGGACCGCCCTTTTGAGTTCTTCATGAACCGCTTCAGGCTAATGGAAGCGTGTCCAAAACAAGACTTCATTGATACGACTGGGTTAGAGTTTAATTCGATTCAGCCAACGATAGAATGGGCTAAAGAGCTCGGTTATCTTAATGAAACCGACAGCCATTGGCAGATCACTGAAAAAGGAAAACTCTTCTTAAACGATTTGCTTGAAGCCTTTATGGCAGAAGAAGACGAATAGTTCGAACGCTAGAATGCAAAAAGCCTCTCATCACGAGAGGCTTTTTTGTCGAACTTAGAAAATAGAACGACCAATACGCTCAGAGAGCAATTCTAAAGCCTGAGTTCCCGCTAGTGAATTACCCGACGCGTCCAGTTCCGGAGACCACACCGCGATCGTCATTTCGCCAGGAACAATCGCAATAATCCCACCGCCAACACCCGATTTACCCGGCATACCAACACGATAGGCAAACTCTCCCGCCCCATCGTACAAACCACATGTCGCAAGCAAAGCATTCAGCTGTTTGGTTTGAACTGGCGTGATGATCTCTTTCTTGGTCTGAACCGACACACCTTTGTTTGCCAAATAGCTAAAGGTCTTCGCCAAGTCAACACAGGTCATTTTAAGCGCACAAGCATGAAAGTAATTGTTGAGTACGGGAATAACATCGTTCTCAAAATTACCAAATGAACGCATCAAATAAGCGATAGCAGCATTACGATCGCTGTGCATCATCTCAGAAGCCGCCACAACCTTGTCATACACAATATGAGTATCACCTGATAGCTGACGAACAAATTCTAATAAACGGTGTCTTGGTGCTGATAAACGGCTTTGTAATAAGTCAGCCACGACAATCGCGCCAGCATTAATAAACGGGTTACGAGGGATGCCGTGCTCCATCTCAAGTTGAATCATCGAGTTAAAGGCTTGTCCTGAAGGCTCCTTCCCTACTCGCTGCCATATCTCTTCAGGCTTATACAACACCATCGCCAACGTCAGGCTTAAAGCTTTAGAGATTGATTGCACAGAAAAGGCTTCATCGGCATCGCCAGCTTGAATAACTTCACCTTCATTGGTGTATACCGCAATCGCCAGTTTCTGGTTCGATACACGAGCCAATGCAGGAATATAATCTGCGACCTTTCCCTGACCAATTAAAGGGCGAACTTCATCTAAAATCTCGGCCAAAATAGCTTGAGTTGGTTTCATGTGTGCTTACTTCTTTATTGTTATTTTTGTAGGGGGTGTGACATTATTTTCTGTCCTTAAACCTTTATCGCAATAAAAGCCTAAGGACAAAAAAGCCAACATTACAATAATGTTGGCTTTAATCAATCCCATAAAGTGTAGGGTTTAATCCTCAGTCGGATTCACCTTCACTTAATTTGATTCAGAATTACTTAGTACGCTTGAACTTAATGTCCCAAACACCATGACCTAAACGGTGACCACGCGCTTCAAACTTAGTCAGCGGACGCTCGTCTGGACGAGGAATGTAATCCCCATCTTCAGCGATATTCTTGAAGCCTGGAGCTACGTTCATCACTTCAATCATATGTTCTGCGTAGTTTTCCCAGTCTGTTGCCATGTGGAAAATACCAGTATCAAGTTGCAGCTTACCGCGAACCATCTCTGCAAACTCAGCCTTAACAATACGACGTTTGTGGTGACGAGCTTTGTGCCATGGGTCAGGGAAGAACAGTTGCAGTGTATGCAGGCTGCTATCTGGGATCATGTGTTCAAATACTTCTACTGCATCGTGACACATTACACGCAAGTTAGTTACGCCAGCATCGCGAGCTGTACCTAAACACGCACCAACACCTGGGCTGTGAACTTCAATACCTAAGAAGTTTTTCTCAGGCGCATTCTTTGCCATTTCAACCAGTGATGCACCCATACCGAAGCCAATTTCTAGTACAACAGGGTTGTCGTTGCCAAACACTTCTTTCCAATTAAGAAGTTCTGGATTGTAGTCGATACCCATTGTTGGCCAACATTCGTTCATCGCGTTTTCTTGGCCTTTTGTTAAGCGGCCTTCGCGGCGAACAAAACTACGGATCTTACGAACCAGTTTGCCGTCTTCAGTATATTCGTTAGTGGTCACTTCACTCATTGATTTTTGCCTGCACATTGATTAATCAAAGCGGGGATTATCCAAAGAATTGCCTCCGGTGCAAGTCTTTCCGTGGATAAATTCCCACACAATTTGTCTGTTTTACATCCAACCGTAAGTGTGGTGCAATTTCACTCCTAATAATAGCAAAGCATAGAGCATGTCGTGACTCCTTTCGCAACAGCCATATTAAAGTGGTATGACGCCTTTGGGCGTAAAGAATTACCTTGGCAACAAAACAAAACCGCCTACACCGTTTGGCTATCTGAAATCATGCTTCAGCAGACTCAAGTCGCCACGGTGATTCCATACTACCAGCGCTTCTTAGAACGCTTTCCAACGGTTATTGACCTAGCGAACGCCGAACAAGATGAGGTGCTGCACCTATGGACAGGGCTTGGCTATTACGCGCGAGCTCGTAACTTACATAAGGCTGCCAAGATTGTTACCGAGCAATACGGTGGTGAATTTCCGCTTTCTATCGAAGAAATGAACGCGCTACCGGGTATTGGACGCTCTACTGCCGCTGCAGTGCTGTCCTCTGTGCATAAACTCCCTCATGCGATTCTTGATGGCAACGTCAAGCGCACCTTGGCGAGAAGCTTTGCAGTAGAAGGTTGGCCGGGGCAAAAGAAAGTCGAGAACCAGCTTTGGGAACACGCAGAAGCACACACTCCCAATCAAGATGTCGATAAGTACAATCAAGCCATGATGGATATGGGTGCCATGGTTTGTACTCGTAGCAAGCCCAAATGTACGTTGTGCCCGATTGAAAGCATGTGCGAAGCTAAGAAGCTCGATAGACAGCTCGATTTCCCTGGCAAAAAGCCTAAGAAAGAAAAGCCAATAAAAGAAACATGGTTTGTGATTCTGTACCACGATAATCAAGTATGGCTCGAACAACGCCCTCAGTCTGGTATCTGGGGAGGACTGTTCTGTTTCCCTCAAAATGAAAACGCAGAGATCAAACATCAATTAGATCTTCGTTCGATCAAAGACAACGAAACCGATTCGATCAAGACCATGATTGCGTTTCGACATACTTTCAGCCACTACCACTTAGATATCACACCTGTATTAGTAAAATTAGATAAACAACCAGATTTGATAATGGAAGGGACTAAAGGTCTCTGGTATAACTTATCAAAACCGGAAGAAATTGGCCTAGCCGCTCCTGTAAAGCAGCTTATTGAGAGCCTACCCTTTGAACTAAACGACGACGTTTGAATCAACGAACGCGATAAGAGGAACCACTATGAGCCGCACTGTATTTTGTGCTCGCCTTCAAAAAGATGCTGAAGGCCTAGATTTTCAACTTTACCCAGGTGACTTAGGTAAGCGTATCTTTGACAACGTCTCTAAAGAAGCTTGGGGACAATGGCAGAGCAAGCAAACCATGCTCATCAATGAGAAGAAGCTAAACATGATGGATCCAGACCATCGTAAACTTCTTGAAACTGAGATGGTTAACTTCCTTTTCGAAGGTAAAGATGTCGTTATTGATGGCTATACT
The DNA here is from genome assembly GCF_057786005.1 of Vibrio sp. QJM3NY_26. Taxonomy (NCBI): domain Bacteria; kingdom Pseudomonadati; phylum Pseudomonadota; class Gammaproteobacteria; order Vibrionales; family Vibrionaceae; genus Vibrio; species Vibrio sp. QJM3NY_26. The sequence continues at coordinate 2,995,238 of NZ_CM173515.1, forward strand.
CCACCAAGTAAATAAGACATTTATTTAAGCAAATTTTAATGACATCATGGCTCACGCTGCGATGTCATTTTTGTTTGAGGAACTATGAAAAAGCTAAGTTACTTCCTAATAACCATGTTGTTAACTGGGTGCAGTCGTGAATTTATCGAAGGAATTTATGACGTAAATTATGAGCCCACCAACCGATTTGTAAGTAATTTGGCTGAGTTACCCGGTCAATTTGAGAAAGACACAGGTGCGTTAGACTCACTAATTAATAGCTTTTCTGGCAATATCCAAAAACGTTGGGGCAGCAGTGAAGTAAAGATGGCGGGCAAGAGTAACTATGTGAAATACATAGATAATTACTTGAGCCGCTCAGAAGTAAACTTTAGCCAAGGTCTAATCACAGTTGAAACCGTATCCTCAACTGATCCTAAAAAGCACCTCAAAAATGCAATAATGACGACACTTTTAACGCCAGATGATCCTGCGAATGTCGATCTATTCTCTTCCAAAAGCATCAAGTTAGAAGGTCAACCTTTCCTCTATAACCAAGTCGTTGATCAAGATAAGAAGCCTATCCAATGGACATGGCGCGCTAATAAATTTGCTGATTACCTGATCGCCAATAACTTAAAAACCAAGGAAGTCGACTTTAAAAAAGCGTATTACGTCGAAATTCCAATGGTGGCCGATCACGCCAGCAAACGAAGCTATAAGTACGCAGACATCGTTCGTCGCGCATCTCAACGTTATGACATTCCTGAAGACTTGATTTATGCGATCATCAAAACAGAGAGTAGTTTTAACCCATACGCTGTGAGCTGGGCGAATGCTTATGGTCTTATGCAGGTGGTCCCAAAAACGGCAGGCCGAGATGTCTTTAAGCTCGTCAAAAATAAACCTGGAGAACCAAGTCCTGAGTACTTATTCAATCCAGAAAACAACATTGATGCTGGCACTGCGTACTTTTACATCCTTAAAAATCGTTATTTGAAGGACGTGCATCACCCAACCACACTCGAATACAGCATGATCTCAGCATACAACGGTGGCACTGGTGGGGTACTCAATACCTTCAGTAAGGACAGAAAGCGGGCAATGCGTGACTTAAACTCATTGCAACCTAGTCAAGCTTACTGGGCACTTACAAAGAAACACCCAAACAAAGAGTCGCGTCGATACTTAGAAAAAGTAACAAAATTCAAGAAAGATTTTAACCAAGGTAAAACGTAAGCCTCACTTTTGAATAAAAAAACAACTAACGAACGTTTTTTTTAATTATTTTCAAAAAAGGTGTTGACGGTTATGCAGAAAATCCGTTTAATAGCGCTCCGTTGCCCGGATAGCTCAGTCGGTAGAGCAGAGGATTGAAAATCCTCGTGTCGGTGGTTCGATTCCGCCTCCGGGCACCACAATTTGATTTGTTGGTGTCATTACTCTTTAACAGGGAGTAGCAACACGAACAAAAGCATAAAGAATTTAGTGTGCCGACTTAGCTCAGTAGGTAGAGCAACTGACTTGTAATCAGTAGGTCACCAGTTCGACTCCGGTAGTCGGCACCATTCTTTTGCCTCGATAGCTCAGTCGGTAGAGCAGCGGATTGAAAATCCGCGTGTCGGTGGTTCGATTCCGCCTCGAGGCACCATTATTTGGTACTTAACAAATAATGGTCTTTATAGACCTGATGTTGAGACAAGTAATTCCCCTTTAGTTCAGTTGGTAGAACGGCGGACTGTTAATCCGTATGTCGCAAGTTCAAGTCTTGCAAGGGGAGCCATTTTAAAGAACTTCATTTTTATATGAGGTTTTAATTAGAGAGTTTACTCTCTAAAGCAAAGAATTTAGTGTGCCGACTTAGCTCAGTAGGTAGAGCAACTGACTTGTAATCAGTAGGTCACCAGTTCGACTCCGGTAGTCGGCACCATTCTTTTGCCTCGATAGCTCAGTCGGTAGAGCAGCGGATTGAAAATCCGCGTGTCGGTGGTTCGATTCCGCCTCGAGGCACCATTATTTGGTACTTAACAAATAATGGTCTTTATAGACCTGATGTTAAGACAAGTAATTCCCCTTTAGTTCAGTTGGTAGAACGGCGGACTGTTAATCCGTATGTCGCAAGTTCAAGTCTTGCAAGGGGAGCCACATTCAAGAAAGCCAAGTCGAAAGACTTGGCTTTTTTTCGTTTGAGCTAACTCTAACTCTAACTCTAACTCTATTCAGTATTGCCGCCAGCTCAACATCAAGCCCTGATCACCCCCATAAAGTTAAAGCATCCCCTTTCCTATATCGACAGTACCCATCCTTGAATTCGTCCAAACCCTCTCGATACAAACTAAACCACCTCTGAAATTAAGCACCTTTAGCCGCGTATCGTCACATAAAAATAAACAGCATGATAACTCGTTACTTTTTTTGCTTCGTAAATTTAATCTCTATCATGTTTTGATATCTTTCTGATATCTGCCCTACACGACTTAGATTAAGATTCCATGAATTATATCTAATACTAATTATTGAATCGCTACGCAGGAAAATATGAAATTAAAAACGCAAGCTTACTTATTATCGGGCATCATCTTGATCGCTCTGCTAGCGCTAACTGCTACTGGTTTATGGACCTTGAGAGTCGCTAGTAACATGGACAACAAAGCTCGTGTGACTGAGCTATTTAAGAGCGCATACAGCATTCTTACTGAAGTCGAAAAAATGGCTATTGATGGCACTCTAGAAGAACAACAGGCCAAACAGCTTGCCACTCGCCTACTACGTAACAACATCTATAAAGATAATGAATACGTTTATGTTGCGGATGAAAACATGACCTTTGTTGCGACACCTCTGGATCCACAACTACACGGAACCAGCTTTAATGATTTTAAAGACGGTGATGGGAATAGCGTTGGCCAACTCATTCAACGAGTACTTGGCAGTCGTACTGGCCAGATCATTGAGTACACCTGGACGCAAAAACTTCCAGATGGAACCATTGAAGAAAAACTATCAATGGCAGAGAAAACGCCACATTGGGGTTGGGTTGTCGGCACAGGTATCGGCTTCAATGAAGTTAACGCGCGTTTCTGGTCTACCGCTCAATGGCAGCTATTCCTTTGTGTGGTAATTGCGGGTCTTATCCTATCGAGCTTGATTGCATCCATTAAGCGCATGCTAGCGCTTCTTGGTGGCGAGCCTAAGGATGTAAGAGAAGCAGTACAAGCAGTCGCAGAAGGCCGCATTCAAACCTATTTCGAAACTCAGGCAACAGACGGCAGTATCTACCACGCCGTACAACAAATGAGTAAGTCACTGGCTGAGTTGGTATCAAACCTTGACGCTTCAATGCTGGCATTAAGGGGCGAACTGCAACGCGTAGAAGATCGTGCAGGGGCAATTGCTCAGCTAACAGAGACACAACAGCAATCAACAGAGATGATCGCAACAGCAATGACCGAGATGGCCTCTTCAGCCAACAATGTTGCTGATTCAGCGGGTGATACTGCGCGTAATACTGACGAAGCTGATAAACAGAGCCAACATACTCAGCAGTTAATTCACAACACGGTAGATAACATTCAAGGTCTAGCAGGCCAACTAGGAACTGCCAGTGAAGCCGTCGCTAACCTAGATAGCGATGTACATAACATCGTTAAGGTCTTAGACGTCATCGGTGATATTGCAGAACAAACTAACCTTCTAGCGCTAAATGCGGCAATTGAAGCTGCGCGCGCTGGTGAACAAGGCCGCGGATTTGCGGTTGTGGCTGATGAGGTTCGTAACCTTGCAGGTCGAACACAATCAAGCACGAAAGAAATCCAGCTAATGATCAATAACCTTCAAGAAGGCTCTCGTAACGCAATAAAAACTATGGAAGTGTGTGCGACGACCAGTGAAAGCACCGTAACAGAGTCCCAGAATGCCTCTGAAGCTCTACAACAGATTGTTATCGCATTAGAGTCTATTTCATCGATGAGTCATCAAATCGCGACAGCCGCCGCTGAGCAGACTCAGGTGAGTGACGATATTTCGAAGCGTATCAATATGATCGAAGAAAGTGGCAACCAACTGAGTAATGTGGTGACAGAAAGTCATAACAGCACTCAAACTCTCACCTCCCTTTCTAACGAATTAGAAGCTTGGGTTAATAGGTTTGAAGTAAAACACTAAACTCTCGAGTAAATTCTTAAATATAAAAGCACGTTTTCATACGTGCTTTTTTTGTTTCGGTGCCTATTCAGTCCAGTTAACCGTAGTTTCAGTATCTTTTAGAGCATGCTAGACCTAGGTTTTTAGCCCCAAACGAACAAAAACAATCCACTAAGTATAGAAAAACATCAAACGATACTTTTTTTGCAATTTAATGTTGACCCAGAACGCGAAAACACGTTTAATACACCTCGTCGCCCGGATAGCTCAGTCGGTAGAGCAGAGGATTGAAAATCCTCGTGTCGGTGGTTCGATTCCGCCTCCGGGCACCACAATTTATTTGTTGGTGTCCTAGACAACAACAGTAAAGCACAAAGAAATATTATGTGCCGACTTAGCTCAGTAGGTAGAGCAACTGACTTGTAATCAGTAGGTCACCAGTTCGACTCCGGTAGTCGGCACCATTTCTTTAAAGCTTTAAGAATAATTCCCCTTTAGTTCAGTTGGTAGAACGGCGGACTGTTAATCCGTATGTCGCAAGTTCAAGTCTTGCAAGGGGAGCCAAGTTAATCATCAAGCATAAGCTTTTTGATTCATGATGCCGACTTAGCTCAGTAGGTAGAGCAACTGACTTGTAATCAGTAGGTCACCAGTTCGATTCCGGTAGTCGGCACCATTCTCTTGATTAGAGACTAAACAATCAATTCCCCTTTAGTTCAGTTGGTAGAACGGCGGACTGTTAATCCGTATGTCGCAAGTTCAAGTCTTGCAAGGGGAGCCAATTAGAAAAGGCCGCATTATTGATGCGGCCTTTTTGCATTTAAAGATCCGAACTCATCCATACCAGTCTACTCACCTTTTACTACCTCATTTAATTCGAAAACCAACACTTTTAATGCTCTTCTGAAGCAATCAGACTTTTCTCTTTAATTCCGCTCAAGCTATCACAAGAACAAACTTGTCACTCTTGCAAGAAGCCAGTCATCACGAAGGGCTACTTTCGTTATCTATAGAAGTGCTCTGCTGAGAAATTCTAGTCGTAATGGGGGCGGGAATTAAAAGCTAAATAATGAATTCAAATAAGCTCTAGAAAGGCTCTGTTGGTTGCTTAAATTGAAATGGCATACGACTCACTCTTTATCGAAACTATCCACTACAATCGCTCCCATAGACGCTGGCATAGAAATAACAATTACCCTTTTGATAGATACAATTGGATCGCTTAATAAAGGAAGCTTGTCCAAACAAGTCAGCACCAAAGCAACAACCAATGCAGTCATCACATAAGCAATAACAATTCTGAAAATAAACACTGGCAACCGAGCGACAATATCTTTCTGAAATACACTCTCATACGTGTAAAAGCCCAGGAATACAGCAGACAATAGAAACAACAACAGCAAGTTAGCTGTGGGCAAAGTCTCTCCTAACTTCCACGCTTCTTCAGAAAAAGAAATCGGCACGGCCAAAGCAAAAGATCCTACAAAGATCTGGCTCGCATCTTCAAAGTTAAAGCTTAATTTCATAATTCGACCCATTAGGTTTTAAGGCTTTATCTATTTTTAAAATAATCACAAAATTATCTGCCGATGATTTGGGGAATTTTCTATTCTTACCAAGCAACAGAAATGACAATTCTTAGCTTAATATTAGTCGTAGTAACTTAGACATAGCTTGAACTAACCAGCAAGAAATCAATATGTTCAGAGTAAAAGCGGTGAAACAACTAATTCATATCGAGTCAACAAGCACATCAGAATCGAAGAAATACCGGCAAACATCCTAAGATACCAGTACCTAGAACCAGAGAACCTCAATCAGTTGGGTGATAAACATCACAGCACGGATCGGGGGATAGTCTATTTCTTAGCTTATATATCCTTCCAGCATCACTTGGGGAGCTCAACCTAGCGACTCTCAGCTTCAAACTGAATCTAGTCCGCTTTCCCCCTTTGAGATGCTTCAAACAGGGTGCTCAATACAATTAAGATTGGTTTAAGTTTAATGCATAGCAAGAGCATGAAATCGAATCATTAAGGGCTCTAGCGTTCTTAGCAGAAGTCCCCATGATGGAGTCCTAATTACACACCAGAACTATCCTCTAGATTCACAGATAGAACAGATAGAACAGAAGTCAGGTTTCCTAGACAAAGATCTATTAACTAATACTTGAGGAGGGCTCCAAGCAATGAGCAAGCAGGATGAGTTGTAATGCTTGTATAGTTTCAGGTATTGAATTGGGGCGCTGAGTCAGAACAGTCTCATTAGACTAACTTACAACGTCGTATGGCTCGAGTATTTGATTAGTAAGCTTAAAGATCTGCGTGCGTTTGAAGTCATTCTTGTATCAAACCACAATTGGAATCAGAAATGATGTGATTCTAGTCGTAGGATTGGGATTTCTGATAAGTGACGGAATTATGGGGACGCGTTGGCTAGGAGTTATGGTTTACGGGAAACCTTATGTGGAAGTCATTAGATGGAAGGGCGAAACACTATAATTTAGATGTAAAAAAGCCCCGCTATTTCTAGCGAGGCTTCTAAATAAGTGGCGGAGTGGACGGGACTCGAACCCGCGACCCCCGGCGTGACAGGCCGGTATTCTAACCAACTGAACTACCACTCCGCAGTGTCTATTCAGCATAATGCAATTTAAGCCTGACGATGTCCTACTCTCACATGGGGAAACCCCACACTACCATCGGCGCTATTGTGTTTCACTTCTGAGTTCGGCATGGAATCAGGTGGGTCCACAATGCTATGGTCGTCAAACAAATTCTGTTGTCAACTTGATTAATCAAATCAACTAAATAGTGGTGCTGATACCCAGACTCGAACTGGGGACCTCACCCTTACCAAGGGTGCGCTCTACCGGGCTGAGCTATATCAGCAATTCAGGAGTCGTTTAAAAACGATTCTGAAAACTTTTGTCTTCACTTTTAAAAAGTGAAAATAAATTTAAAGCCTGGCGATGTCCTACTCTCACATGGGGAAACCCCACACTACCATCGGCGCTATTGTGTTTCACTTCTGAGTTCGGCATGGAATCAGGTGGGTCCACAATGCTATGGTCGCCAAGCAAATTTTAAAATTCGGAAAGCTGCTTCTCTATTTAATAGAGCTATAAAAGTTTCTCTTCAAACGCATTCAAGGTCTGGTACTTCTGAGTCCACAAAACCCCTTGGGTGTTGTATGGTTAAGCCTCACGGGCAATTAGTACAGGTTAGCTCAATGCCTCGCAGCACTTACACACCCTGCCTATCAACGTCGTAGTCTACGACAACCCTTTAGGACACTTATAGTGCCAGGGAAAACTCATCTCAAGGCTCGCTTCCCGCTTAGATGCTTTCAGCGGTTATCGATTCCGAACTTAGCTACCGGGCAATGCCATTGGCATGACAACCCGAACACCAGAGGTTCGTCCACTCCGGTCCTCTCGTACTAGGAGCAGCCCCTTTCAATTTTCCAACGCCCACGGCAGATAGGGACCGAACTGTCTCACGACGTTCTAAACCCAGCTCGCGTACCACTTTAAATGGCGAACAGCCATACCCTTGGGACCGACTTCAGCCCCAGGATGTGATGAGCCGACATCGAGGTGCCAAACACCGCCGTCGATATGAACTCTTGGGCGGTATCAGCCTGTTATCCCCGGAGTACCTTTTATCCGTTGAGCGATGGCCCTTCCATTCAGAACCACCGGATCACTATGACCTGCTTTCGCACCTGCTCGAATTGTCATTCTCGCAGTCAAGCGGGCTTATGCCATTGCACTAACCACACGATGTCCAACCGTGTTTAGCCCACCTTCGTGCTCCTCCGTTACTCTTTGGGAGGAGACCGCCCCAGTCAAACTACCCACCAGGCACTGTCCGTAACCCCGATTCAGGGGCCAACGTTAGAACATCAAAACTACAAGGGTGGTATTTCAAGGACGACTCCATCACATCTAGCGACGCAATTTCATAGTCTCCCACCTATCCTACACATGTAGGTTCAATGTTCAGTGCCAAGCTGTAGTAAAGGTTCACGGGGTCTTTCCGTCTAGCCGCGGGTACACTGCATCTTCACAGCGATTTCAATTTCACTGAGTCTCGGGTGGAGACAGCGTGGCCATCATTACGCCATTCGTGCAGGTCGGAACTTACCCGACAAGGAATTTCGCTACCTTAGGACCGTTATAGTTACGGCCGCCGTTTACCGGGGCTTCGATCAAGAGCTTCGACCGAAGTCTAACCCCATCAATTAACCTTCCGGCACCGGGCAGGCGTCACACCGTATACGTCATCTTACGATTTTGCACAGTGCTGTGTTTTTAATAAACAGTTGCAGCCACCTGGTATCTGCGACTCTCGTCTGCTCCATCCGCAAGGGACTTCACTGATAAGAGCGTACCTTCTCCCGAAGTTACGGTACCATTTTGCCTAGTTCCTTCACCCGAGTTCTCTCAAGCGCCTTGGTATTCTCTACCCGACCACCTGTGTCGGTTTGGGGTACGATTCCTTACAATCTGAAGCTTAGAGGCTTTTCCTGGAAGCATGGCATCAATGACTTCACTACCGTAGTAGCTCGACATCGTATCTCAGCGTTAGTAGTGGTCCGGATTTACCTAAACCACCCGCCTACATACTTGAACCTGGACAACCGTCGCCAGGCCCACCTAGCCTTCTCCGTCCCCCCATCGCAATTGTAAGAAGTACGGGAATATTAACCCGTTTCCCATCGACTACGCCTTTCGGCCTCGCCTTAGGAGTCGACTTACCCTGCCCCGATTAACGTTGGACAGGAACCCTTGGTCTTCCGGCGAGGGAGTTTTTCACTCCCTTTATCGTTACTCATGTCAGCATTCGCACTTCTGATACCTCCAGCAGCCCTTACAGACCACCTTCAACGGCTTACAGAACGCTCCCCTACCCCACATATCCTAAGATACGTAGCCGCAGCTTCGGTGTATAGCTTAGCCCCGTTACATCTTCCGCGCAGGCCGACTCGACCAGTGAGCTATTACGCTTTCTTTAAATGATGGCTGCTTCTAAGCCAACATCCTGGCTGTCTGAGCCTTCCCACATCGTTTCCCACTTAGCTATACTTTGGGACCTTAGCTGGCGGTCTGGGTTGTTTCCCTCTCCACGACGGACGTTAGCACCCGCCGTGTGTCTCCCGGATAGTACTTACTGGTATTCGGAGTTTGCAAAGGGTTGGTAAGTCGGGATGACCCCCTAGCCTTAACAGTGCTCTACCCCCAGTAGTATTCGTCCGAGGCGCTACCTAAATAGCTTTCGGGGAGAACCAGCTATCTCCAGGTTTGATTGGCCTTTCACCCCTAGCCACAAGTCATCCGCTAATTTTTCAACATTAGTCGGTTCGGTCCTCCAGTTGATGTTACTCAACCTTCAACCTGCCCATGGCTAGATCACCTGGTTTCGGGTCTAATCCTAGCAACTGTACGCCCAGTTAAGACTCGGTTTCCCTACGGCTCCCCTAAACGGTTAACCTTGCTACTAAAATTAAGTCGCTGACCCATTATACAAAAGGTACGCAGTCACACCACGAAGGTGCTCCTACTGCTTGTACGTACACGGTTTCAGGTTCTATTTCACTCCCCTCACAGGGGTTCTTTTCGCCTTTCCCTCACGGTACTGGTTCACTATCGGTCAGTCAGTAGTATTTAGCCTTGGAGGATGGTCCCCCCATATTCAGACAGGATATCACGTGTCCCGCCCTACTCGTTTTCACTGATTATGAGATGTCGACTACGGGGCTATCACCCTTTACTGCGGCACTTTCCAGAGCCTTCGTCTGTCTCATTAAAAGCTTAAGGGCTAATCCAATTTCGCTCGCCGCTACTTTCGGAATCTCGGTTGATTTCTCTTCCTCGGGGTACTTAGATGTTTCAGTTCCCCCGGTTTGCCTCCTGTTGCTATGTATTCACAACAGGATACTTACTTATGTAAGTGGGTTTCCCCATTCAGGAATCCCAGACTCAAAAGGTTATTACTACCTAATCTGGGCTTATCGCAAGTTATTACGCCTTTCATCGCCTCTGACTGCCAAGGCATCCACCGTGTACGCTTAGTCACTTAACCATACAACCCGAAAGGGTCTTAGCGTATGGCAACTAACCAAGGTTTTTGGTTGTCATCAAGAAGGGTTAATTCTCAATGACTGTTTGCCGGACTCAATTGTGAATCAAACTAACGTTTGATTCGAATACAAGACACTTGAATGTGTTTGTTGTGTTTATCTAATGAAAGATAAACATTGAGAACTTTTAAATTTGATTGAATTACTCGTAAGTAATCAATCAGTCAGCTTTCCAAATTGTTAAAGAGCTAGATTTCTTTCGAAACCATTTTTAAATATTTTCAGATAAAAACACTTAAAGATGGTGGAGCTATGCGGGATCGAACCGCAGACCTCCTGCGTGCAAGGCAGGCGCTCTCCCAGCTGAGCTATAGCCCCATCTTTGTATCTAGTCGATATTGGTGGGTCTGAGTGGACTCGAACCACCGACCTCCCGCTTATCAGGCGAGCGCTCTAACCAGCTGAGCTACAGACCCAATATCGTCTCTTTTACTTTCTAAACCTAATCAATCTGTGTGGACACTCATCGTGGTATCTTCGTATAAGGAGGTGATCCAGCCCCAGGTTCCCCTAGGGCTACCTTGTTACGACTTCACCCCAGTCATGAACCACAAAGTGGTGAGCGTCCTCCCCGAAAGGTTAAACTACCCACTTCTTTTGCAGCCCACTCCCATGGTGTGACGGGCGGTGTGTACAAGGCCCGGGAACGTATTCACCGTGACATTCTGATTCACGATTACTAGCGATTCCGACTTCATGGAGTCGAGTTGCAGACTCCAATCCGGACTACGACGCACTTTTTGGGATTCGCTCACTATCGCTAGCTTGCTGCCCTCTGTATGCGCCATTGTAGCACGTGTGTAGCCCTACTCGTAAGGGCCATGATGACTTGACGTCGTCCCCACCTTCCTCCGGTTTATCACCGGCAGTCTCCCTGGAGTTCCCGACATTACTCGCTGGCAAACAAGGATAAGGGTTGCGCTCGTTGCGGGACTTAACCCAACATTTCACAACACGAGCTGACGACAGCCATGCAGCACCTGTCTCAGAGTTCCCGAAGGCACACCTGCGTCTCCGCTGGCTTCTCTGGATGTCAAGAGTAGGTAAGGTTCTTCGCGTTGCATCGAATTAAACCACATGCTCCACCGCTTGTGCGGGCCCCCGTCAATTCATTTGAGTTTTAATCTTGCGACCGTACTCCCCAGGCGGTCTACTTAACGCGTTAGCTCCGAAAGCCACGGCTCAAGGCCACAACCTCCAAGTAGACATCGTTTACGGCGTGGACTACCAGGGTATCTAATCCTGTTTGCTCCCCACGCTTTCGCATCTGAGTGTCAGTGTCTGTCCAGGGGGCCGCCTTCGCCACTGGTATTCCTTCAGATCTCTACGCATTTCACCGCTACACCTGAAATTCTACCCCCCTCTACAGCACTCTAGTTCACCAGTTTCAAATGCAGTTCCGAGGTTGAGCCCCGGGCTTTCACATCTGACTTAATGAACCACCTGCATGCGCTTTACGCCCAGTAATTCCGATTAACGCTCGCACCCTCCGTATTACCGCGGCTGCTGGCACGGAGTTAGCCGGTGCTTCTTCTGTTGCTAACGTCAAGATGCGCAGCTATTAACTACACACCCTTCCTCACAACTGAAAGTACTTTACAACCCGAAGGCCTTCTTCATACACGCGGCATGGCTGCATCAGGCTTTCGCCCATTGTGCAATATTCCCCACTGCTGCCTCCCGTAGGAGTCTGGACCGTGTCTCAGTTCCAGTGTGGCTGATCATCCTCTCAGACCAGCTAGGGATCGTCGCCTTGGTGAGCCATTACCTCACCAACTAGCTAATCCCACCTAGGCATATCTTGACGCGAGAGGCCCGAAGGTCCCCCTCTTTGGCCCGTAGGCATTATGCGGTATTAGCCATCGTTTCCAATGGTTATCCCCCACATCAAGGCAATTTCCTAGGCATTACTCACCCGTCCGCCGCTCGACGCCCATTAACGCACCCGAAGGATTGTTAGTGTCGTTTCCGCTCGACTTGCATGTGTTAGGCCTGCCGCCAGCGTTCAATCTGAGCCATGATCAAACTCTTCAATTTAAGATTTTGTGACTCAACGAATACTGACTTCAAAACTAATATTCATTGCTCTTTCGAAAAAGATTGATGAACATGTAATTCTAAAGCTATTACCATTCCAACAGAATGGTAATGAATTGACTGTGCCGAATAACTACAAGTAGTTAAACGTATTGGTCACTCAGTTCATTGAAATCATTGTGTTACCGAAGTAACTGTCATTACCTAAGTAATAACGTTTTGATATTCATCAACGAGTGCCCACACAGATTGATAGGTTTAAATTGTTAAAGAGCGTGTCCTCTAAAAAGAGAACGCTTTCAGTGCCTTAGCACTTAAGCAGGACGCGTATAATACGCTTTCCACTTTGAAAGTCAACATAAAACACTAAGAAAACTTAGAACCCTATGGTGACTTGTCTATTAAATAGACAAAGTCGAAATTAAAGCCTGGCGATGTCCTACTCTCACATGGGGAAACCCCACACTACCATCGGCGCTATTGTGTTTCACTTCTGAGTTCGGCATGGAATCAGGTGGGTCCACAATGCTATGGTCGCCAAGCAAATTTTAAAATTCGGAAAGCTTATCTAAAAGTATTTCTCTTCAAACTCATTCAAGGTCTGGTACATCTGAGTCCACAAAACCCCTTGGGTGTTGTATGGTTAAGCCTCACGGGCAATTAGTACAGGTTAGCTCAATGCCTCGCAGCACTTACACACCCTGCCTATCAACGTCGTAGTCTACGACAACCCTTTAGGACACTTATAGTGCCAGGGAAAACTCATCTCAAGGCTCGCTTCCCGCTTAGATGCTTTCAGCGGTTATCGATTCCGAACTTAGCTACCGGGCAATGCCATTGGCATGACAACCCGAACACCAGAGGTTCGTCCACTCCGGTCCTCTCGTACTAGGAGCAGCCCCTTTCAATTTTCCAACGCCCACGGCAGATAGGGACCGAACTGTCTCACGACGTTCTAAACCCAGCTCGCGTACCACTTTAAATGGCGAACAGCCATACCCTTGGGACCGACTTCAGCCCCAGGATGTGATGAGCCGACATCGAGGTGCCAAACACCGCCGTCGATATGAACTCTTGGGCGGTATCAGCCTGTTATCCCCGGAGTACCTTTTATCCGTTGAGCGATGGCCCTTCCATTCAGAACCACCGGATCACTATGACCTGCTTTCGCACCTGCTCGAATTGTCATTCTCGCAGTCAAGCGGGCTTATGCCATTGCACTAACCACACGATGTCCAACCGTGTTTAGCCCACCTTCGTGCTCCTCCGTTACTCTTTGGGAGGAGACCGCCCCAGTCAAACTACCCACCAGGCACTGTCCGTAATCCCGATTCAGGGACCAACGTTAGAACATCAAAACTACAAGGGTGGTATTTCAAGGACGACTCCATCACATCTAGCGACGCAATTTCATAGTCTCCCACCTATCCTACACATGTAGGTTCAATGTTCAGTGCCAAGCTGTAGTAAAGGTTCACGGGGTCTTTCCGTCTAGCCGCGGGTACACTGCATCTTCACAGCGATTTCAATTTCACTGAGTCTCGGGTGGAGACAGCGTGGCCATCATTACGCCATTCGTGCAGGTCGGAACTTACCCGACAAGGAATTTCGCTACCTTAGGACCGTTATAGTTACGGCCGCCGTTTACCGGGGCTTCGATCAAGAGCTTCGACCGAAGTCTAACCCCATCAATTAACCTTCCGGCACCGGGCAGGCGTCACACCGTATACGTCATCTTACGATTTTGCACAGTGCTGTGTTTTTAATAAACAGTTGCAGCCACCTGGTATCTGCGACTCTCGTCTGCTCCATCCGCAAGGGACTTCACTGATAAGAGCGTACCTTCTCCCGAAGTTACGGTACCATTTTGCCTAGTTCCTTCACCCGAGTTCTCTCAAGCGCCTTGGTATTCTCTACCCGACCACCTGTGTCGGTTTGGGGTACGATTCCTTACAATCTGAAGCTTAGAGGCTTTTCCTGGAAGCATGGCATCAATGACTTCACTACCGTAGTAGCTCGACATCGTATCTCAGCGTTAGTAGTGGTCCGGATTTACCTAAACCACCCGCCTACATACTTGAACCTGGACAACCGTCGCCAGGCCCACCTAGCCTTCTCCGTCCCCCCATCGCAATTGTAAGAAGTACGGGAATATTAACCCGTTTCCCATCGACTACGCCTTTCGGCCTCGCCTTAGGAGTCGACTTACCCTGCCCCGATTAACGTTGGACAGGAACCCTTGGTCTTCCGGCGAGGGAGTTTTTCACTCCCTTTATCGTTACTCATGTCAGCATTCGCACTTCTGATACCTCCAGCAGCCCTTACAGACCACCTTCAACGGCTTACAGAACGCTCCCCTACCCCACATACCCTAAGGTACGTAGCCGCAGCTTCGGTGTATAGCTTAGCCCCGTTACATCTTCCGCGCAGGCCGACTCGACCAGTGAGCTATTACGCTTTCTTTAAATGATGGCTGCTTCTAAGCCAACATCCTGGCTGTCTGAGCCTTCCCACATCGTTTCCCACTTAGCTATACTTTGGGACCTTAGCTGGCGGTCTGGGTTGTTTCCCTCTCCACGACGGACGTTAGCACCCGCCGTGTGTCTCCCGGATAGTACTTACTGGTATTCGGAGTTTGCAAAGGGTTGGTAAGTCGGGATGACCCCCTAGCCTTAACAGTGCTCTACCCCCAGTAGTATTCGTCCGAGGCGCTACCTAAATAGCTTTCGGGGAGAACCAGCTATCTCCAGGTTTGATTGGCCTTTCACCCCTAGCCACAAGTCATCCGCTAATTTTTCAACATTAGTCGGTTCGGTCCTCCAGTTGATGTTACTCAACCTTCAACCTGCCCATGGCTAGATCACCTGGTTTCGGGTCTAATCCTAGCAACTGTACGCCCAGTTAAGACTCGGTTTCCCTACGGCTCCCCTAAACGGTTAACCTTGCTACTAAAATTAAGTCGCTGACCCATTATACAAAAGGTACGCAGTCACACCACGAAGGTGCTCCTACTGCTTGTACGTACACGGTTTCAGGTTCTATTTCACTCCCCTCACAGGGGTTCTTTTCGCCTTTCCCTCACGGTACTGGTTCACTATCGGTCAGTCAGTAGTATTTAGCCTTGGAGGATGGTCCCCCCATATTCAGACAGGATATCACGTGTCCCGCCCTACTCGTTTTCACTGATTATGAGATGTCGATTACGGGGCTATCACCCTTTATTGCGGCACTTTCCAGAGCCTTCATCTGTCTCACTAAAAGCTTAAGGGCTAATCCAATTTCGCTCGCCGCTACTTTCGGAATCTCGGTTGATTTCTCTTCCTCGGGGTACTTAGATGTTTCAGTTCCCCCGGTTTGCCTCCTGTTGCTATGTATTCACAACAGGATACGTGCTTATGCACGTGGGTTTCCCCATTCAGGAATCCCAGATTCAAAAGGTTATTACTACCTAATCTGGGCTTATCGCAAGTTATTACGCCTTTCATCGCCTCTGACTGCCAAGGCATCCACCGTGTACGCTTAGTCACTTAACCATACAACCCGAAAGGGTCTTAGCGTATGGCAACTAACCAAGGTTTTTGGTTGTCATCAAGAAGGGTTAATTCTTGATAACTGTTTGCCGGACTCAATTGTGAATCAAACTAACGTTTGATTCGAATACAAGACACTTGAATGTGTTTGTTGTGTTTATCTAATGAAAGATAAACATTGAGAACTTTTAAATTTGATTTGAATTACTCGTAAGTAATCAAATCAGTCAGCTTTCCAAATTGTTAAAGAGCATAAAGCAAAAAGCTTTAATCAATAACTTACGTTATTAATTAAAGCTCTGGCTTTAACTAAATCTAAACCATCAATCTGTGTGGACACTCATCGTGACTATCTTCGTATAAGGAGGTGATCCAGCCCCAGGTTCCCCTAGGGCTACCTTGTTACGACTTCACCCCAGTCATGAACCACAAAGTGGTGAGCGTCCTCCCCGAAAGGTTAAACTACCCACTTCTTTTGCAGCCCACTCCCATGGTGTGACGGGCGGTGTGTACAAGGCCCGGGAACGTATTCACCGTGACATTCTGATTCACGATTACTAGCGATTCCGACTTCATGGAGTCGAGTTGCAGACTCCAATCCGGACTACGACGCACTTTTTGGGATTCGCTCACTATCGCTAGCTTGCTGCCCTCTGTATGCGCCATTGTAGCACGTGTGTAGCCCTACTCGTAAGGGCCATGATGACTTGACGTCGTCCCCACCTTCCTCCGGTTTATCACCGGCAGTCTCCCTGGAGTTCCCGACATTACTCGCTGGCAAACAAGGATAAGGGTTGCGCTCGTTGCGGGACTTAACCCAACATTTCACAACACGAGCTGACGACAGCCATGCAGCACCTGTCTCAGAGTTCCCGAAGGCACACCTGCGTCTCCGCTGGCTTCTCTGGATGTCAAGAGTAGGTAAGGTTCTTCGCGTTGCATCGAATTAAACCACATGCTCCACCGCTTGTGCGGGCCCCCGTCAATTCATTTGAGTTTTAATCTTGCGACCGTACTCCCCAGGCGGTCTACTTAACGCGTTAGCTCCGAAAGCCACGGCTCAAGGCCACAACCTCCAAGTAGACATCGTTTACGGCGTGGACTACCAGGGTATCTAATCCTGTTTGCTCCCCACGCTTTCGCATCTGAGTGTCAGTGTCTGTCCAGGGGGCCGCCTTCGCCACTGGTATTCCTTCAGATCTCTACGCATTTCACCGCTACACCTGAAATTCTACCCCCCTCTACAGCACTCTAGTTCACCAGTTTCAAATGCAGTTCCGAGGTTGAGCCCCGGGCTTTCACATCTGACTTAATGAACCACCTGCATGCGCTTTACGCCCAGTAATTCCGATTAACGCTCGCACCCTCCGTATTACCGCGGCTGCTGGCACGGAGTTAGCCGGTGCTTCTTCTGTTGCTAACGTCAAGATGCGCAGCTATTAACTACACACCCTTCCTCACAACTGAAAGTACTTTACAACCCGAAGGCCTTCTTCATACACGCGGCATGGCTGCATCAGGCTTTCGCCCATTGTGCAATATTCCCCACTGCTGCCTCCCGTAGGAGTCTGGACCGTGTCTCAGTTCCAGTGTGGCTGATCATCCTCTCAGACCAGCTAGGGATCGTCGCCTTGGTGAGCCATTACCTCACCAACTAGCTAATCCCACCTAGGCATATCTTGACGCGAGAGGCCCGAAGGTCCCCCTCTTTGGCCCGTAGGCATTATGCGGTATTAGCCATCGTTTCCAATGGTTATCCCCCACATCAAGGCAATTTCCTAGGCATTACTCACCCGTCCGCCGCTCGACGCCCATTAACGCACCCGAAGGATTGTTAGTGTCGTTTCCGCTCGACTTGCATGTGTTAGGCCTGCCGCCAGCGTTCAATCTGAGCCATGATCAAACTCTTCAATTTAAGATTTTGTGACTCAACGAATACTGACTTCAAAACTAATATTCATTGCTCTTTCGAAAAAGATTGATGAACATGTAATTCTAAAGCTATTACCATTCCAACAGAATGGTAATGAATTGACTGTGCCAAAATTAAGTAAACTTAACTTTGCATTGGTCACTCAGTTCATTGAAATCAAGTTTGTTACCGAAGTAACTGTTATTACGCTCTTTCGAAAAAGAACCAATAACGTTTTGATATTCATCAACGAGTGCCCACACAGATTGATAGGTTTAAATTGTTAAAGAGCTTCACTTGTTGAGCGTTCCTTTTAAGTAAGGAGCCTCTCGAAGTGGACGGCCATTCTAGCGTTTTAATTCTCAGTGTCAAACACTTATTGGGAATTAATTTCTACTTTTTAAAAGTAGGAGCGATTAAACGCTTTAAGCTAGTTGCCTTACCAACATTCTGCGCTGAAGCCTTGTGGCGTCTGCCGTGTCAGTGAGGCGGCATTATAGAGATGCAGCTCTTATTGGCAAGCATTAAATGCGTTTTTTATTGAAAAAAGAGGTTAAGCGAAGACATTTCAACCAAGGGCTTATTTATACCACTTTTAACCCAACTTTCGAACAAATTACCCACAACACCCTGTGGATAACTACTCGCCATTATCAAAAAAGTAAGATAAACGAGCCCTAGGGTTTAGATATTCTCTAACTTGTTCCGGTAACTTACTTGGATGAACTGCATTGACAATTTTTATCTCTTTAGTAAAGAGGTCAATGATCGGGGCTTGGGTTCTTGGCACGCTAGGATCATAGATCAGTACATTCGGGTAAAGCATGTGTTTGGCATTAACTGAAATCACTATTCCAATTGATTCATTTGAAAGCTGCACGACAGTGCCCGGTGGGTACACTCCCATAAACTTGACTAACAGACTCAAGTTATCCTGACTATATAGGTGTTTGCAGTTCTTATATAAATGAGAGAGTGCTAAGTAAGGGATCTTTTGCTGGGATTGCGCTTTACTGTGGCAAAGGTTATCAAATGCATTTGCTACCGCGACTATTTTTGCAAACTCATCTATACCATCTTCAGTTAAGCCTTCTGGATAACCTGAGCCGTCATTCATTTCGTGATGCTGACCAATAACTCTCTTCGCACTGTCAGGAAAACCCTCAATAGCCGTGACTATATCTACCCCATACTTAGTATGAAGTTTGAGATAATTCGCCTCTGGCACAGTCAAAGCTGCCTGCTTTCTTAGTATCGCTACGGGTATCTTTATTTTACCTATATCGTGAAACAACGCTGCAAATGAAAGGTCTTTCAACTGTTGCGTATTGTAGCCTTTTGCTTTACCAATCATTAATGCAACAACAGAGACATTTAATGTATGGAAGTAAATGTCTTCAAAGTCAGCTTTTGCATTCATGAGATGCAAGGTTACGTTATCGTCACTCACTAGCGTTTCAACAATATCATCAACAAGAGCTTTAACCTCCCCTACCGCATCTAATGGGCGATTACGGATTTTGGTCATCACAGAGCGCATTCGGGCAAGCGAACGTTCGAACTCTTTCTCGCAATGACTCACCCTACGACGGTAAGAGCTTAGAGTTTCGATACGCTCATGCTTATCTTTCCACATTCTTTCCGCTTCAAGACTTACTTGTAAATCAGTATCAAGGTCTTGTTCACTCACATGGTTAGCGGGTAAAGGTGATGTATCGCTTTGGTTCGGGTTTATATAGACGTGCTTAATCCCAAGATGTCGAATTACTTGTACTTGAGCGTCATCTTTGATTTTAAAGCTGTTAAGTAGAAATGGGTGTTCATTCCATTTTACTGGGAGTCGTACATGTAGACCGGGCTGAATGCGATCTACGGTAATCTTTATGCTGCCCATTTTTATATATAATATTGATCAATAATCTCTATTTATAATTCTAATAAAACCGAGCAGCAATTTCACTATCCAATTTCACAGGTTCAACTTAAAGAATCACAGTGCACCATCCAACGTATGCCGAACTTATCTTCCACTTTGCCAAACCGAGCTCCCCAAAACGTATCCGTTAAAGGTGTCATTATTCGCCCACCTTGCTTCAGGTTTTCAAAAATTTGCTCTTGAGTCGCGGTATCCTCAGTAACAAGGGAGAGAGCGAGGTTGTTACCTTCGAGCTCTTTCGCTTTAACACCATCAGACATCATCAGCTTCATACCAAACGCTTCAAACTCAGCATGCATAATCCAATCAGGTTGAGCTCCCTCTATTACTTGTGGCGCATCACTAAAAAGTTGTTTCGATAAAACTACACCGCCAAAACATTTATGATAAAAATCCAACGCTTCGTTACAACGGCCATCAAAAAACAAGTAAGGGGTTACTGTCAGCATATATCTCTCCTCTATTATTCCTTTAAACATAGACAATAGATGAGAGAATGGTAGGTAACATCATGATTTAAGATGATTAATTTATTAAGGAATCGAATTGCGAAGGGAAACGGTGAGATTTATGAATGAAACACCAAGATCTGACTGATTGAAAAGCGTTCCCGCCGTTAAAACAAAGGTAAGCTTTTCTATTCTCCAGATACAACAAAGCCCCGACTTTCGTCGAGGCTTTGTCATTTAAATATGGTACCGGTAGGCGGACTTGAACCGCCACGCCCGAAGGCAACGGATTTTGAATCCGTCGTGTATACCAATTTCACCATACCGGCATTATCTTGGGGCGTTGCCCTTTCGATGTCTGGCATTATACGTATGCGAACTGATGTGGCAAGTATAAAAACTTGAATTCATGTGTGTTTGCCGATAATTTCGCCACTAAGTCATAAGCTGTGCGTCATGTCTCTTTTCACGCCAGGCCTTAGACTATATTCTGACGCCTAAATTTTTGAAGAAGTAATAACACCATGACATCAACAAACACAATGCCACCAGCAGGAGTAATGCGCCGATTTGGTGCCTTGTTCTATGACGCCCTTATCGTAATCGCTATTGAGATGCTGGCGGCTGGCGTCATTGTCGCTCTGCTGCATGCGCTCATGGCACTTGGCGTTTTTAACCATAGCGGTTATACCGATGTTAGTGACTTCTTGAGCAACCACCCGATTTGGAGCCCTGCATATACCTTTTACTTAGTCGTAGTTTGGGTGTACTTCTTTGTGTTCTTTTGGACAAGAGCAGGTCAAACGCTAGGAATGCGAGCTTGGAAACTGCGCATTCAAAACAAAGATGGCTCCGCTATTACTGTAACCCAAGCTCTGATTCGCTTAGGTACTTCAGGATTTGGATTAGCAAACTTATGTGTTCCATTCGATCCTCAGAAGCGTGGCTTTCACGACATCTGGGCGAAGACCGAAGTAGTAGTGCTACCACAAGCACGATAACGCGATTAAACTTGTTACAGTCAAGATCAAAAAAGGAAGGTGTTATGCCTTCCTTTTTTCTATTTACAGTTTCCGCCTCAAGAGCATTACGGCGATTCCGAGGAATACCACGCTAGGGGCTAGCGCACCAAAGGCCGGTGGTATTTGATAAACCAAACTGACCGGACCAAAGAACTCACTGGATATATAGAAGGTAAAACCTGCAATAACCCCCGAAAGAATCCTTGCTCCCATAGTCACACTTCGTAATGGGCCAAAGATAAACGACAATGCCATCAACATCATGACCGCTATCGAAATCGGCTGAGTTATCTTTCTCCATAAGGCGAGTTCATAGCGTGATGCATCTTGCTCCGAGGCTTTAAGGTAGGAAACATAATCGTACAACCCACTTAAAGACAGCTCTTCTGGTTTAACCGTCACGATCGCAAGCTTATCCGGAGCGAGTGATGTTTCCCAAGTATAAGTTGGTAAGCTTTCTTTGGTAATCTGAAGATCATTTTCGAAAGACGTAATCTCGACATCGTTCATAGTCCAAACGTTGTTTCCAACGTAATCGACTTCTTTTGAATATATAGCCGTTTTCAGAGCCTTGTTCTCATCAAAGCGCCACATATTCATACCATATAACTTCTCATCGTCTATTTTGACAATGAAGATAAAGTCATTGGCATCACGCGCCCAAACCCCACTTTGGGTAGAGATAATATTACCACCAGCAATCGATATAGTTCTTAAGTCACGAGCCATCTTCTGTGCTTGGGGCGCTCCCCACTGACCAAGAAGAGTCACCACGATCATTAGTGGAATAGCGGTTTTGAGTACCGATAGGCCAATATCTAATTTAGAGAAACCCGCCGCCTGCATTACCACCAGTTCGGAACTCGCAGCAAGCATACCCAGTCCAATCAACGCACCAAGTAATGCAGCCATTGGAAAGAACATTTCGATATCACGAGGGACACTCAATAAAACGAAATACAGTGCTTGTAGTAGATCATAGGTGCCACGACCCACTTTTCTCAGCTGCTCTACATACTTGATAATTCCAGAAAGACCAACAAACGTCACCAATACCAGTGACGTCGTTGCGATGATGGTTCTGCCTATATATAAATCGAGAATCTTAAACACGGCTTAAGCTAACCTTTTATTCTTGAATTTTTCTTTTAAACGCCTTACTGGCACGCTATCCATAAAGTTTGCACCAATTGCGACAAATAACAATAACGCATTAATTGGCCACATGCCGACTACCGCTGGGATACTCCCTTCTTCAATCGAAGATTTGGTTGCACTGATTGCTAAGAAATAGGTTAGGTAAATAAGGATTGCTGGACCAATTTTAGCGAAACGACCCTGTCGAGGGTTTACCGCAGACAGTGGCACTACAAGCATGGTCAACAATGGGATACAAAGCACTAAAGAAATTCGCCACTGCAATTCCGCTTTCGCACTGTTTTCTGGGTGACCAATCAGTTCGAATGTAGGAATAGCTTCCCAATCTCGACCTTTTTTCTTGACTTCACGCTGTCCGATTAAACCTTCGTACTCTTCAAAGTGCGTCACCATATAATCAAGACGAGTTGGCACACCTTCATGACGAGTACCGTCATACATCACAATCACTTGGCGACCATCACTGAGCTCTTTTATGTCTCCCGACTTGGAGAACATCACACTAGGCAATACCGAATCACGTGGACGCATTTGAGCAACGAACACATTTTCCAACTTATTGCCGTTAATATCATCGATAAACACGACAGAAGAACCATCCGGTGTGCCTTCAAACTTACCTTTTGGCAGCAAATCAACACTGTTTTCTGCAGCCATCTCTTCATACATTTGTTCAACTTTATCTTGCGACCAAGGAGACAACCAAAATGAGTTGAAGGCAGCAACAGATGCAGTAATCAAAGCCAAATAAAGCGCAGATTGGATAAGGAATTTATTACCAATACCCGTTGCGTTCATTACGACTATTTCACTTTCAGCGTAAAGACGGCCAAAAGTAAGCAAAATACCAATATAGATACTGAGTGGAAGCATCAATAAACCCATCGCTGGCATATTTAGACCAACAATCGACAATATGAGGCTCGCAGGAATATCACCATCAGAGGCGTCCGCTAAAACACTGATGAATTTTTGGCTGAGAAACACGAGAAAGAGAACAAAAAAGATCGCAAATTGGCTCTTGATTGTCTCGCGGATCAAATATCTAACAATAATCACGCTCAAATTACCTATACAAAACTTGTTTTTTTGATTGAATCACTATAATTTCCCGTTGAACCTTTTATTTTTTTAAATTTTTAGCTAAGTGTTAGCGTTCTTCTTTAAGGTTAGTTCCATTATAGGATCCAACAAGTAAGAACCCATTATCTAACATTTAGTTCGATTTGTCTTCAGGATGTAGGAGTACGCATGGAGTTCAGTGTAAAAAGTGGCAGCCCAGAGAAACAGCGCAGCGCATGTATCGTTGTCGGTGTATTCGAACCGCGCCGCCTTTCTCCAGTAGCCGAGCAATTAGATAAGATTAGCGATGGCTACATTAGTTCACTGCTTCGTCGCGGTGATCTAGAGGGTAAACCTGGCCAGATGCTGCTACTGCATCAAGTACCTGGTGTACTTTCAGAACGTGTTCTACTGGTAGGCTGTGGTAAAGAACGTGAGCTAGGCGAGCGTCAATACAAAGAAATTATCCAAAAAACCATCAGCACACTAAACGAAACAGGTTCTATGGAAGCAGTATGTTTCCTTACAGAACTTCACGTTAAAGGTCGCGACACTTACTGGAAAGTTCGTCAAGCGGTAGAAGCGACTAAAGATGGTCTTTACACATTCGACCAATTTAAGAGCAACAAACCAGAGACTCGTCGTCCATTGCGTAAATTGGTCTTCAACGTACCAACTCGTCGCGAGCTAAGCCTTGGCGAAAAAGCGATTTCTCATGGTCTTGCTATTGCTTCAGGTGTGAAAGCATCTAAAGATCTTGGCAACATGCCACCAAACATCGCAAACCCTGCTTACCTAGCTTCTCAAGCTCGTCGTTTAGCTGACGATTATGAGACAGTAAAGACTAAGATCATCGGTGAAGAAGAGATGGAAAAGCTGGGTATGACTTCATACTTAGCTGTAGGCCGTGGCTCTAAGAACGAATCTATGATGTCTATCATGGAATACAAAGGCGCTGCTGACCCAAATGCAAAACCTATCGTTCTAGTCGGTAAAGGTCTTACTTTCGATTCAGGCGGTATCTCGCTTAAGCCTGGTGAAGGCATGGATGAGATGAAGTACGACATGTGTGGTGCTGCATCTGTATTCGGCACAATGAAAGCACTGGCGAAACTTAACTTGCCAATCAACGTTGTAGGTATCCTTGCGGGCTGTGAAAACATGCCTGGTAGCAATGCTTACCGCCCAGGTGACATTCTAACAACCATGTCAGGCCAAACCGTTGAAGTACTCAATACTGATGCAGAAGGTCGCTTGGTTCTATGTGATGCCCTAACTTACGTTGAGCGCTTTGAACCAGATTGTGTTGTCGATGTTGCTACGCTAACTGGTGCATGTGTTATCGCTCTAGGTCACCACATCAGTGGCGTTCTATCTAACCACAACCCACTGTCTCATGAACTTGTTAATGCTTCAGAGCAAGCAAGTGACCGCGCATGGCGTCTACCTATGGCAGACGAGTACCATGAGCAGCTGAACAGTCCGTTTGCTGATATGGCAAACATCGGTGGCCGCCCTGGCGGTACTATCACCGCAGGTTGTTTCCTGTCTAAATTCACTAAGAAGTACCACTGGGCTCACATCGACAGTGCAGGTACTGCGTGGAAGTCAGGTGCAGCGAAAGGCTCGACAGGTCGTCCTGTCTCAATGCTAGTCCAATTCTTATTGAACCGCAGCGGCCAAGAGACTGAAGAGCAATCTTCAAAATAATGAAAAGGGCCTACGGGCCCTTTTTTAATAAGCGCTATTTGTTAGACCCTGTTAACCAAGTAATATTGATATCCACGATTTTCAGTTCAAGTTTTGAGTGTTAAGTATGCAGACTGCCACGTTTTACATTGTGCCTTCAGACAGCCCGCAAGCCAGCGAAGATGGTTTTGCTCGCTATGTGTTGTTTCTTGCTCAGCACTTTGCTAAACAAGGCGCTAAACTTTATCTCAACTGCAATGACAAAGAACATGCCGAACGTATCGCTGAGGTTTTCTGGCAGGTCGAACCCAATGAATTTATTGCACATAACTTAGTTGGCGAAGGCCCAAAGTATTCAACCAACATCGAAATTGGCTATCAAGGCGTAAAACATAATTGGAATCGCCAACTGGTAATAAATCTGGCCGATAATAATACAACCTTTGCGAACGCCTTTGCTCAGGTGATAGACTTCGTTCCTTGCGAAGAAAAAGCTAAGCAACTCGCTCGAGAAAGGTATAAAATTTATCGTCAGGCTGGATATCAGCTACAAACTATCGAGATTCAACATCCATAGTCAAACCTCATAGTTAAAGCTATCTTTGGATTTAGATTCAAGAAGCTTCACTTATGAAGTTTGACCACGATTAACCATTCACAGTATCCGTTATAAGAGCACTATGGAAAAGACATACAACCCAACATCAATCGAACAAGCTCTGTATAAGACTTGGGAAGAGAAAGGCTACTTTAAGCCACACGGTGACACATCAAAAGAAGCTTACAGCATCATGATCCCGCCACCGAACGTCACTGGCAGCCTACACATGGGTCACGCGTTCCAAGATACGATCATGGATACGCTTATCCGTGCTCAACGTATGAAAGGCAAAAATACTCTTTGGCAAGTGGGTACTGACCACGCTGGTATCGCCACTCAAATGGTTGTTGAGCGTAAGATCGCCGCTGAAGAAGGCAAAACAAAACACGACTACGGCCGTGAAGCTTTCATCGACAAGATCTGGGAATGGAAAGGCGAATCAGGTGGCACGATCACTCAACAACTTCGTCGTCTTGGTGCTTCTGTAGATTGGGAGCGTGAGCGATTCACTATGGATGACGGCCTATCGGCTGCGACTCAAGAAGTGTTTGTTCGTCTATACGAAGAAGACCTAATCTACCGTGGTAAGCGTCTAGTAAACTGGGATCCTAAACTGCACACTGCTATTTCTGATCTTGAAGTTGAAAACAAAGACAAAAAAGGTTTCATGTGGCACTTCCGCTACCCATTAGCGAACGGTGTTAAAACGGCTGACGGCAAAGACTACATCGTCGTTGCTACTACACGTCCTGAAACCATGCTTGGTGATACCGGCGTTGCGGTTAACCCAGAAGATCCTCGCTACAAAGATCTTATCGGTAAAGAAATCCTGCTTCCTATCGTAAATCGTCTTATCCCTATCGTAGGTGATGAGCACGCTGACATGGATAAAGGAACGGGTTGTGTGAAAATCACGCCAGCTCATGACTTTAACGATTACGAAGTGGGCAAGCGCCATAGCCTACCAATGATCAACATCCTAACGTTCAACGGTGATATCCGTGATGCGGCTGAAATCTTCACAACTAACGGTGAAGAAAGCGATGTGTACTCAACAGAGCTTCCAGCTAAATACCAAGGTATGGAGCGCTTTGCTGCTCGTCGTGCAACGGTTGCGGAATTTGATGAACTAGGCCTACTTGAAGAGATCAAAGATCACGATCTAACCGTTCCTTACGGTGACCGTGGTGGTGTGGTTATCGAACCAATGCTGACTGACCAATGGTATGTGCGTACAGCACCTCTTGCTGCTCCTGCTGTTAAAGCCGTTGAAGATGGTGAGATCCAATTCGTACCTAAGCAGTACGAAAACATGTACTTCGCGTGGATGCGTGACGTGCAAGACTGGTGTATCTCTCGTCAACTTTGGTGGGGTCACCGTATCCCAGCATGGTACGACAACGATGGTAAAGTTTACGTAGGTCGCACTGAAGAAGAAGTTCGTGAAAAGAACAACCTTTCACCGGTAATTGTTCTTAAGCAAGACAACGACGTTCTTGATACATGGTTCTCTTCTGCACTTTGGACGTTCGGCACACAAGGCTGGCCTGAAGATACTGAAGCAATGAAAACATTCCACCCATCAGAAGTACTAGTATCTGGTTTTGATATTATCTTCTTCTGGGTTGCTCGTATGATCATGATGACTATGCACTTCGTGAAAGACGAAGATGGCAAGGCTCAAGTACCTTTCAAAACAGTTTACATGACGGGCCTTATCCGTGATGAAAACGGCGACAAGATGTCTAAGTCGAAAGGTAACGTACTTGACCCAATCGATATGATTGACGGCATCGGCCTTGAAGAGCTAGTAGAAAAGCGTTGTGGCAACATGATGCAACCTAAACTGGCTGCTAAGATCGAAAAAGCAACACGTAAGACTTTCGAAGATGGTATCGAACCATACGGTACTGATGCACTGCGTTTCACTCTTGCTGCTATGGCTTCAACTGGCCGTGACATCAACTGGGACATGAAGCGTCTTGAAGGTTACCGTAACTTCTGTAACAAGCTATGGAACGCAAGCCGTTACGTACTGATGAACACAGAAGAGCACGATTGTGGCATGTCACTGTCTGTTGAAGACCGTGCAAACATGGAATTCTCTCTAGCAGACAAGTGGATTGAATCTCAGTTTGAAGTTGCAGCGAAAGAGTTTAACGCTCATCTAGACAACTACCGTCTAGACATGGCAGCAAACACGCTTTACGAATTCATCTGGAACCAATTCTGTGACTGGTACCTAGAGCTAACTAAACCTGTTCTTTGGAAGGGTACTGAAGCTCAACAACAAGCGACTCGTTACACGTTGATCACGGTTCTTGAGAAGACACTACGTCTTGCTCACCCTGTTCTTCCTTACATCACTGAATCTATCTGGCAGAGCGTTATTCCGCTGATCGACGGCGTTGAAGGCCCTGATGCAGAAGAAAGAACTATCATGACTCAAGCGCTTCCTCAGTTTAATGAAGCTAACTTCAATGCTGAGATCGTTGACGACATCGAATGGGTTAAGACTTTCATCACTGCTATTCGTAACCTACGTGCGGAATACGACATTGCACCAAGCCAAGGCTTAGAAGTAATGATCAAAGTAGCCGATGAAAAAGACGCTGCTCGTATCGAAGCAAACAAGATTGTTCTAAACTCTCTAGCAAAACTTGATGTACTTAAAGTGCTTGCAGACGGTGAAGCAACGCCAGCGTGCGCAACGAAACTCGTTGGCAAATCCGAGCTAATGGTGCCAATGGCTGGCATTATCGACAAAGATGCTGAACTTGCTCGTCTAAACAAAGAAAGCGCAAAGACTCAAGGTGAGATTAAACGTATCGAAGGTAAGCTAGGTAACGAAGGTTTTGTTGCTAAAGCACCAGAGGCGGTTATCGCGAAAGAGCGTGAAAAGCTTGAAGGTTACCAAGAGACTCTTGTTAAGCTTGAAGAGCAAAAAGCGACTATCGCTGCTTTGTAATTCATGCTGTAGTCTTTGTCTCGTCCTAAAATACGTTGACGATTTTAGTAAGCCAGTAACGCAAGTTGCTGGCTTTTTTCATGCATCTTATTTGGCGTATTCATACCTAGGCTGAGATGTGGCCTCATTTCGTTGTACGTATAAATCGACTCTTCAACAAGTGTTTTCAACTCGCGAAGATCTTTGCATTGAGTAAGCAAGAACTCTTGCTTGAGGATACCATTGACCCGCTCAGCTAAAGCGTTTTGGTAACAGTCATAACCATCTGTCATTGATGGTGTTATGCCATACTTTTTAAGTTTCTCTTGATAGAGGTTTGAGCAATACTGAAGCCCTCTATCTGAGTGATGGATTGTCGCATGACAATAACATCGAGTTTTTACCGTCATATCTAAAGCCTTCACAACATCGCTCGCTTTCATTTCATTGCTGACTTCATACCCCATGATTTTACGGCTGAAGGCATCGGTAACCAATGACAAGTAGTGAACGCCCTCATTTGACTGAACATAAGTAATGTCGCTCACCAGAACTTCTTCTGGTTTTGACGGAACGACTTCTTTTAGCAAGTTCGGATGTTTTTTCATCCAGTGCCTGCTGTTCGTTGTTTTGGTATAACTTCGTTTCGGCTTAACGAGTAGGCGCTCTTCCCTGAGGTAATTAAACAAAGCATCACGGCCAAGTTTTATTCCCTTAGCTATCAACTTAGGCTTTAGTAAGAAATAGAGCTTACGAGCTCCCAACCGAGGCATAAACCGCCTTAGTTCAAGCACCATTCCTTTCACAGGAGCAAGCTCAGCCTGACGAGTGGTCTCACGCTTTTCTCTCTGATAGACACACTGACGAGATATATTGAGCAATGAGCAAGCTTTACTTAAGCTTACTTTCTTCTCTTTTTGAAGGCTTCTTGCTCCTTCGCTATATACTTTTTTCTTAGCGACATCCCGTGCTCAGCATCAAGAATATCAACAACCCTATTGAGAAGAAGGCATCTGAGGCGTTCATCTTCAAGCTCTTGTTCTAGTCGTTTTATTTTTTGGACAGGCGTTTCATTCGCTCTCGGTAATTTAGGCATCGCGCTCTTCCTTGGATTGTTTGTCCAATCCAATTTCCCATGCTTTCTTAACCAAGTAAGAACGGTCGAACGACCTTGTATGCCGTAAATTGATTGGGCTTGTTTATAGGTCATGTCGCCTTTTTCGATAGCGTCTACAACCTGTAATTTAAAGCCTAGTGTGTAATCACGCTGAGTGCGCTTAACGTAGTGTTTATTTGGAATGGTCATCATTAGTCCTCAATGTGTAAACACATTTCAGGACGGGACACTTTAAAAAATAAAAAGGGCAGATGAGTATCTGCCCTTTTTGCTATCTGTAATTCTTTACGCATCGTCTGAGTAAAGTACTCAATTGTATATACCTTAACGAGGTACTAATGTGCAGCTCTTAATGACTCAATTCGTTCACCTAATTCAGGGTGAGAGCTGAGCCATGTGGGTAGTTCAGCATGTCCATCAGAACTCTTTCCAAGCAATTCAAACATCTCAATCATCGCTTGATTAGAACCATGTAGCTTCATCATGGCATCAGAAGCAAAAACATCCGCTTCACGCTCTGCTTCTTGAGATTGTCCGTTATTAGCAACAAATACTCCTAACCCCGCGAGATTGTCGATCACACCAGAACTTTCACCCGTCAATAGCGCCACGGTCATCGAGAGCAAACTCGATCGAACTAATACTCTCATGACATGCTGATGCTGAATATGCCCTAATTCATGCAATAGAATGCTGTCTAACTGCCTATCCGTTTTAGTTAAGCGAACGAGGTCATCCAAAACAATAACTGTCCCACCACTGAGCGCAAAAGCATTCGCTCCGAGTTTTGAAGAACGAAACTCGAGCTGCACTCCATCATAAATCTCTATATCTTTCAGATGGGAGTCAAAGCGCTGGCGAATGCGAGCTTGTTCCTCAATAGGAATAGTCGAGTTATCAAAAAGCTGTTCATCCAAAGATTTTAGAACTTGTCTTTCAACGAGTTGAGGCACCGAATCAGGCAAATAAGTGACTATTTTATGAGTTAACCACGGAACCCCATGAGTAAACATAGAAATGGTAAGTAACACAAGAACAACACTACTAACTAAGATAGCCGTGATGTTCTTCTCTAATTTACCTAAGAAATTATGTTTACCTCTGTCTCTCAAATAGGCGTCCAATTCATCACTTGCCTCCGTGATAAATTGCCATCCATCTGGGAATTTGAGCTTTGTTGGAGCGGATCCAACGCCTCGCATAATTTCAACACGTTCGAAATATGCAGAAACAATAGAACCATCCACACTCAGGAGCAATTTATCAGGGTGAGATATATCTAAAATGGCCTCGCAGCGTTCAGAACTACGAGGCGGGTGTGCAACACCAGAGATCATTTAGCCAATACCAAGATCAACATTAAACGCTTGAGCTATCTCATCAGAAATAGCCGATTTCACATCAGACGGTTGGTCGTTTGCT
The DNA here is from genome assembly GCF_057786005.1 of Vibrio sp. QJM3NY_26. Classification (NCBI taxonomy): domain Bacteria; kingdom Pseudomonadati; phylum Pseudomonadota; class Gammaproteobacteria; order Vibrionales; family Vibrionaceae; genus Vibrio; species Vibrio sp. QJM3NY_26. The sequence continues at coordinate 3,026,386 of NZ_CM173515.1, forward strand.
ATTAATAAATCTAAGTCGCCTTGAACATACGAATTCTCCGACAAGTAGTTCATCGTTCTTACCATCACCCATGGTCTAGCTAACCCGAGGGTAATCACTTGAAGCAGAAAGTTAGTTAATACTAAAAGCATGTAGCTTTTTATCGTTAATGTCGAAGCAAAATTTAACGTTGAATCGGCCTCATTTTCTTTTCCTTCAAGCACTAATTCAGAGAACGTGTAATTTCTAATTTTTACTTGAATGTAAGCAGCAATCGCAATACTCATAACAATGAAAACAAAGTAGTAAGCAACCATCATTGAAGTCAAACTTCCGTTGTTAGCGATTTCGGATAACGACTCAGGGTTGCTGACCATGTTGAAGCCAACGGCACTGAATAAAGCCAAAACGGCAACAATAGAGGCAACCAGCCATGCAATCATACTGATGAAGTATACTTTGAAATAAAAGCCATCTTGGTAATCAGCTTTAAACTGACGATCGCCATAGCGATAACCATTAGAAAAATAATTGGCGATACCGGCAAGTAGCCAGGATTGTAAATAAACATAAGAAGGTATGGATATTAAAATGGCGATGCCACCAGCAATCATGTTCATTTGCATAGTAAATATTATTGCCATGATTGCCGTAAATACGCCGACACCCACAACAAGACCGCGCCCAAGAATTGCCCAGTAGGCTCCGGAAACAGTACCATGGAAAGAGAAGTGAACATTTCGAAAGCTTGTCATTGCAGAATCAAAACGAGCATTGCTGCGAGATAACAATGGTAACAATGCAAAAAAAACCAGTAATAAAACCAATGCCACCTGAGGGGCAAACTGATTACTGACTCCCCAAGCGACTACACAAATCAACGCAATGATTCGCCCTTTCAATATTTGCATAGGTTTACCATGATATTCAAAGCTATCACTACCAATAAATGTATTCCCATAAAAGTAACGTTTATTTCGAACTTTCGCCCAAGCCGAGTAAATACCCAATGTGATGACGGATAAAAGAATATTAACGATCCAAATACCAAAATATTCGTTACCCTTTCCCTTAAAATTCACCCTAGTTTCTAACTGTTTTGTTTCCATTTCTCTATTCCATTTGACGTTTTAAAAACAACCATGTACATCTACGTGCACATCAACAACGTAAAAATATAGAAACACATCATTCTGATCAATTGATAATTAATATAAAAAGAGAGCAAACTATCAACACTAACCCTTTGAACTCTAATTTATTCCCCCTACTTACAATAATCCTGTTGACATGGTTGCGGTGCGCAATTAAATTATAGTTGTACATCGCAACCATATTGAGAGGCAGCATGACTTCAGCACAACTTAGAGAATTATCACGTCAACTCGTTCGACAACTTGGAATGCTAGACAAAGATTGTGGTGATATTGCCCTACCTCCGATTCAAGCTCATACACTTATCGAACTAGAGCAGCAGCCATTAACCGTGAATCAATTAGCGGATAAGCTCAATATTGATAAATCCAACGCCAGTAGAGCAGTCAACAATCTAGCGAAGAACTCGTTAATTCAAACCTCCCCACACCCCAACGATAAGCGCAGTGTTGTTGCTTCAGTAACAGAACAAGGGATAAACACTCTTGCCAAACTTCACAGTCAGCAGAATCAGTTTTATGACTCGGTACTTGAGCGTTTAACGGAAGCAGAAACTCAACAAGTTTCGGGGGGAATCGAGCACTACCTTAAAGCACTGCAACAAAGCCACGCTTCAATCGATGTAGTAGTTCGCCCTCTACAGCAACAGGACAACACCGTAGTGGCCAATGTGATTCGCCAAGTCTCTTATGAAAACGGGCTAACCGAAGATAAAGGTTATGGTGTGGCTGACCCCACCTTAGAAGACATGTTCAGCGTTTATAACAATGAAAGATCTCGGTATTGGGTAATTGAACTTGATGGAAAGGTTGTCGGTGGTGGAGGGTTTGCACCATTAGCAGCGATGCCAGAAGTCTGTGAACTGCAAAAAATGTACTTCTTGCCAGAAACCAGAGGCAAAGGCTTAGCGAAAAAGTTGGTTAATATGTCGATGGAGAAAGCTAAGGAACTGGGTTATCAACATATGTATTTAGAAACAACCGAATGTCTTAATGCTGCCGTTAAACTTTACGAAAAATTGGGCTTTGAACACCTTGATTCAGCCTGGGGAGAAACAGGCCATGATGCTTGTGAGGTTGTCATGGCCAAAACGCTATGATGTGTTTTAAAAATGGGGTTAGCGTTGGAAGTTAATCAAGCGAGAAACAAACAGGTTAATTACGTAACTAGATAATTGAATCACCGCTAGTTACGTAAAAAGTTACTCACACAAGAGGCTGGATTCAAAGCAACAAAAGAGCTCTCTTTTTGCCCATCGAGCTCAACTTCTAATTGATATAAATGCTTAGGGTTGGGGTTATCAAGATCAAAAAGGATCGGGGCCTCAACTTGAAACACAACACCAGTATGTTCCGCGCGCACATCGATTGGCATGACTAGTGTCATACCGTTGAATTTGATTGATGCAGAGACTAGCCCTGCTTTTAGTGTCTGATAAATAACATCCACTTTAAACTCACAGCCACCACCGTGGTGCCAGATCTGCTCTGTGACAACTTGCTCAAGCTTGACGTGACGAACGAACTGCAGATATGGCGCTTGCCAGATTCCGATACGAGAATCCGATTTAGCGAAAGCCGGTGAAGAGACTGACTCATCCATATCCTCTTCAAGCAATAAGCTCTCCTCTTCTTCAAGGAAAAGGATCTCAAAACGATTTCGACCAAGCTGCATATAAGGGCGGATGTCTTTGCGATATTCGGCTTCGCTACCATCACAGTCAAACACAGCCACACCATTGAGTCGAACTTCAGCAAAGTAATCAACACCTGCCATCACTAACTCAACAAACGGGCACGCCAACATCGCATCATCCACTTCGATGTCATGCATCAGGTGCCATTCTTGCTCTGCGATTTCGCTTTCACTCAAGCTATCAGGAAGCTTTGAACTTAACGGAGCCGGAAAGGTAATGTCATCTTGTGGAATAGAGAGGTCCGTCAGTGGCGATATTTGCCAAAGACCATCGAGAGGTAATCGCATAGCATTCCTTGAGCTAGATCAATTTTGACCGCATTATAATGAATGAATGCATATAAAGACATTTATTTTTCTGAGGATAAAAAAATGCCAGCTCAAGGCTGGCATTCTTTAAAACTGGGAAGAAATTACTCTTCGTCTTCATCATCTTCGTCTGGGTAGATAGCATCTTCACCTTCGTAGTAAGTGCCCCAACCGTCGTAGATAATGTCAAACTTCTCTGCAAGATTTACAAGCTTCTCAACTTGCTCATCAATCGCTTCTGCATTCAGAGTACACTGCATCGTTGCATCACAACAAAGTAGCTTGTTGCCATCTTCGTCTTCTGTCTCTTCAGCTTCAAGCACTTCAAAGCCCATTTTGAATGCTTCAACAACGGCTTTCTCAAGTACTGCGAAATCTTCAGCAAAAAGGTGATGCTCGATATCGTATAGAGCTTCAGGATCGCTACCATCTTCGATTAGTGCTTCAATGATGTCGCGAGTCTCTCCTTTTTGAAATTCAATTAATTCCGCTACTGATAGATATTCATCTTCGTGAGACATGTGTCTGCTCCAGAGTGTTGACTATGAAAAGATCAAATTTGATTGCCACGAAATATGGCATGGATCGCCTAGAAAAGCCACCTAGATCAGGTATAGAAGAGTAAGTTTATCGCTAGATAACAGAGGGGATATCAATTAAAAAGTGAAATCAAAATCACAGAAACAAATTTTCAACATATTATTAACTAACGTGTGTTTTAGCATTTCATTTTTATTGTTACTTTTCGCCTTACTTCTCTAAAACTGAGTGGTTAGTCATATCAAATGCATACTGACGATCACTTCATTGGTGCATAAGATCTCATTTTAGAATGGATAATTGCATAAATTTTGAATGAAAAATCATGTTCACCAAGCAAAATGGATTATCGAGTTACTGAAATTTGAGCATAGAACTGCAAAAAGTTTGTTCTAGCATTGAGTCTTTCAATTGGATTTTAATATCACTAATTTTTAATTAATCAGCATTAAAAACCAACAATTGAGAAATAACACAACCTTTACACAATTTTCAAAACTTGCATATTACGAACAAGCTTGTCATAAATAGACGCTGGATTAATAGTAAGGATGCAAAATGAGTAAGCTGTACGTTGGCTCCGAAGTCGGTCAATTAAGACGAGTTCTCCTAAATCGACCTGAAAGGGCACTCACCCACCTCACCCCTTCTAACTGTCATGAGTTACTCTTTGATGATGTACTTGCAGTAGAAGCCGCAGGTGAAGAACACGATGCCTTTGCGACGACACTTCGTAACCAAGACGTTGAAGTGTTATTACTGCATGACCTACTGGTTGAGACACTCGCTGTAGCTCAAGCTCGTGAGTGGCTACTGACGACTCAAATCTCAGACTTCCGTTACGGCCCTACATTCGCACGTGATTTAAGAGAATACCTTGCTCAAATGGACAACGAGCACTTAGCCACGATCCTACTGGGTGGCTTAGCCTACTCTGAACTTCCTATTAAATCTTCTTCAATGCTACCGAAGATGCACCGCCCACTTGATTTCGTTATTGAGCCACTACCCAACCATCTATTTACCCGCGATACTTCTTGTTGGGTTTATGGAGGTGTCTCTCTTAACCCAATGATGATGCCTGCTCGTCAACGAGAAACGAATCACTTGCGAGCAATTTACCGCTGGCACCCTGTATTCGCAGGCCAAGATTTCATTAAGCACTTCGGTGATGAAGATCTTCACTATGACAATGCGAATATTGAAGGTGGAGATGTTCTGGTTATCGGTAAAGGTGCCGTGCTTATCGGTATTTCAGAGCGTACTAAGCCACAAGGTGTTGAAAACCTAGCCGCTAGTTTATTCAAATCCGGTCAAGCAACCGAAGTGATTGCGATTGATTTACCAAAGCACCGCTCTTGTATGCATCTTGATACAGTAATGACGCACATGGATATCGACACATTCTCAGTCTATCCAGAGATCGTTCGTAAAGACCTAGATACTTGGCGCTTAACGCCGAAAGAAAATGGCGAAATGCGAGTAGAGAAAGCTGAAAACTACCTAACAGCGATTGAAGGCGCACTGGACCTCGATCAACTGAAGATCATCACAACCGGTGGTGATAACTACGAAGCTGAACGTGAACAGTGGAATGACGCTAACAACGTACTGACGGTGAAACCGGGTACGGTTATCGGTTATGAGCGTAATGTTTACACCAATGAGAAATACGACAAAGCAGGTATCGAAGTTCTGACGATTCCGGGCAATGAGCTAGGTCGTGGCCGAGGTGGCGCTCGCTGTATGAGTTGTCCTATCGAAAGAGACGGTATCTAAGCCACAAAACTCGATAAAGCGAACACGCTAACTTATCTAGGCCAGTACCATTGTACTGGCCTTTTTTATCAAATTAATAAAATAAATATTCACAAATATAGCATTTTTATGTTTAACTGAGTTCTTCATTGATTCTATATACGCAAGGAGCGAGAGATGGCCTTTAATCTTCGCAATCGTAACTTTCTAAAACTTCTCGACTTTACTCCTAAAGAGATTCAGTTTTTACTCGACCTATCTGCCGACCTTAAAAAAGCTAAGTATGCAGGTACAGAGCAGAAAAAGCTTAACGGTAAAAACATCGCTTTGATCTTTGAAAAAGCATCCACTCGAACTCGATGTGCCTTTGAGGTAGCTGCTTTTGATCAAGGGGCTCAAGTCTCTTATTTAGGCCCTTCTGGTTCTCAGATTGGTCAGAAAGAATCAATGAAAGATACGGCGCGTGTATTAGGTCGCATGTACGATGGCATTGAATACCGAGGGTTTGGCCAAAGCATTGTCGAAGACTTAGGCGCTTATGCCGGTGTACCGGTTTGGAATGGCTTAACCGATGAGTTCCACCCTACTCAGATCTTGGCTGATTTCCTCACTATGCTTGAGCATGGTCGCGGTAAACATCTGCATCAAATCAGTTTTGCTTACCTAGGCGATGCACGTAACAACATGGGTAATTCTCTGCTAGTAGGTGCAGCAAAAATGGGCATGGATATTCGCCTTGTCGCGCCTAAAGCGTTCTGGCCAGAAGAGCACCTTGTCGAAGAGTGCCAAGCTATTGCACAAACTACAGGTGCAAAAATCACACTAACAGAAGACGTTGCCGAAGGCGTGAAAGGCTGTGATTTCCTTTACACCGATGTTTGGGTTTCTATGGGTGAAGCGCCAGAAGCTTGGGACGAACGTGTGGCTGTAATGACACCTTACCAAGTGAATATGGATGTCATTAAGCTCACAGGTAACCCTCAAGTGAAATTCATGCATTGCCTGCCCGCTTTCCACAACAATGAAACCGTGATCGGCCAGCAAGTTGCAGACAAATATGGAATGAACGGCTTAGAAGTCACTGACGAAGTCTTTGAATCGGATTACTCAATTGTATTTGATGAAGCAGAGAATCGCATGCACACCATCAAAGCGGTAATGGTTGCAACACTGGGCCAATAACGAATATTGAAAGTAAACAAAAGCTTGATGTAATCGCTTGCGCTCACAAATTGAAAGCGTATAATTCTCGGCAATTTGTCTGAGAGTAGTGAAAATGACGCCAAGCAATGTTGTGATAAAACATAATGATATTGTGAAAACACATAATAAAATTGTGAAAACACCAAATATTGCTCGCAAGCTATCATGCTTGCCAGGCCGTCTATTCTGCTTTTCAGCATTTTTTTAAAGCCTCCCATTATGGGGGGCTTTTTTATGGCCAATACATTATTGTGGGGAAGAAGATCATGGCGAATTCGCTCTATCAAAAGCACATCATCTCAATTCCAGAGCTTTCTCGTGAAGAGCTAGAATTAATTGTTCAAACGGCAGGTCAGCTAAAGGCTGAACCAAACCCAGAACTCATCAAGAACAAAGTTGTTGCCAGCTGCTTCTTCGAACCTTCAACGCGAACTCGTCTCTCTTTTGAAACGGCTATTCAACGCATCGGTGGTGATGTGATTGGTTTCGACAGTGGTGGTAACACTTCACTGGCGAAGAAAGGCGAAACGCTAGCGGACTCGGTACAGGTTATCTCTTCATACGTTGATGCTTACGTAATGCGTCATCCTCAAGAAGGTGCTGCGCGTCTGGCTTCTGAGTTTTCTAACGGTGTACCGGTTATTAACGCAGGTGACGGCGCAAACCAACACCCAACACAAACGCTATTAGACCTATTCTCTATCGCTGAGACACAAGGCCGCCTAGACAACCTCAACGTTGCATTCGTTGGTGACCTTAAGTACGGCCGTACGGTTCACTCGTTGACTCAAGCGCTAGCGAAGTTCGATAACATCTGTTTCTACTTCGTGGCACCTGAAGCACTGGCGATGCCAGACTACATTTGCGAAGAACTTGATGAGGCGGGTATCAAGTATCAACTGCTGACAGACATGGAAGATGTCATTCCAGAGCTTGATGTCTTGTACATGACTCGAGTTCAAAAAGAGCGCTTCGATGAATCGGAATACGCGCACATCAAATCAGCGTACATCCTGACGGCTCCAATGCTGGAAAATGCACGTGATAACCTAAAGGTTCTTCACCCTCTTCCTCGTGTTGATGAAATTACTGTCGATGTCGATAAAACACCTTACGCTTACTACTTCCAGCAAGCAGAGAACGGTGTTTACGCACGCGAAGCACTGCTAGCCCTTGTTCTTAACGAAACGCTGTAGAGGAGAGATATCATGTCTAAAGAGACTCAATTAAAAGTTGAAGCAATCAAGAACGGAACGGTTATCGACCATATCCCAGCCAACATCGGGATCAAGGTACTCAAACTGTTCGACATGCATAACTCAAATCAGCGCGTAACGATTGGCCTAAACCTGCCATCTTCTGCTCTAGGCGGCAAAGACTTACTCAAGATAGAGAATGTTTTTATCACGGAAGAACAGGCGAGCAAGTTAGCACTTTACGCACCTCACGCAACGGTAAACCAAATCGAAGATTACGAAGTGGTTAAGAAGCTACCACTAGAACTTCCTGAGCAAATCAACGATGTGTTTGAGTGTCCAAACACCAACTGTATTACTCACAATGAGCCCGTAGAAAGCAGCTTTAAGATCTTTGAAAAGAAAGAAGATATTCGATTGAAGTGTAAGTACTGCGAAAAAGTATTCTCTCGTGAGATCGTGACAGAAAGATAACGTCATACGGCAACGCCGATCGAACGCAAAAACTATTCAATACCTCGCCTATGCGGGGTATTTTGCGCTTTACCTATCCTGAGTTTGAAGGCACACTAAAAATTGCTTTTTATCCAATAACTGACGGAATAACCAATGACTAAAGTACTTCACACAGAATCTGCTCCAGCTGCAATCGGCCCATACGTACAAGGTGTTGACCTTGGCAATATGGTTCTGACTTCTGGTCAAATCCCAGTAAACCCAGCAACTGGTGAAGTATCTGCTGATATCGCAGAGCAAGCTCGCCAATCTCTAGACAACGTTCAAGCGGTTGTTGAAGCTTCTGGCCTGACTGTAAAAGACATCGTAAAACTAACGGTATTCGTTAAAGACCTAAACGACTTCGGCACAGTAAACGAAGTTTACGGTAAGTTCTTTGATGAGCACGGTGTTGCAAACTACCCTGCACGTTCATGTGTTGAAGTAGCTCGTCTACCAAAAGATGTAGGTATCGAGATCGAAGCTATTGCGGTTCGCAAATAGGTTTTTACCTATAGAATAAACAGTTTCTAGTAAACAAGTTGGCATAACGCTGAACGTTTATCAGATACAAAAAAGGTTGCCCAATTGGCAACCTTTTTTATTGTTCATCGTTTCACTTAGATGATTACTTCTTATTAAGCTCAACCACTTCTTTGTCTAACTCTTCAAGCTTAGCAGCCATCTGCTCACGGGCTAAGTTAGCCAGTTGACGAACATTAGACTTATCGTAATCTTCAGTGCTGATTGGTGGTAGCATTTCCACAATCACATGACCATTGTTCCAACGGTTCAGCTTCACGCCACCAGTTGAGCTACACACGATAGGGATAATAGGTAAGCCAGCGCCAATTGCAGCATGGAAAGCACCCGTTTTGAATGGCAACAAACCACGACCACGAGAACGAGTCCCCTCAGGGAACATCCAAACCGAAACATCACTCTCTTTTAGACTAGTAACCACTTGATCGATCGTACCTACCGCTTTGCTGCGGTTAGCTCGGTCAATTAGGATATTACCCGTCAACCAGTACAACTGACCAAAAAGAGGCATCCACGCTAGGCTTTTCTTACCTACTGTCACAACTTTAGGTGTTACCGCTGATGAAATCGTAAATAGATCCCAGCTGTTTTGGTGGTTTGCAACATAAACATGTTGGCCACGAGAGTAAGCATCTTCCGGGATGCGAAGCTCTAACTTCATGCCAAAGATTTTCGACATGCGACCGAAATAACGGCCGAAGGTAAATACGTGTTTCGGGTTACGCGGGCTTAATAGACAATAGCCACAACCAAATACAAACATAAGAATCGCAAATATCGCCACTGCGAAAATACGTAATATTGCTATCATTTTGCTCCTCACAACCGCCAAGTTGATTCATCTATTCACACAAAATAGGCAATAGATTCACTTGCGGTAAATACAACTATAAAAAAGCCGAAACCAAGGTTCCGACTTTTATGTTTTCATCTTACTGATTCATGAATCCACTAACCTAAGTTAGTTCGACTCGCTAAATCGTGTAATGTTTGCGCCTAAAGCTGAAAGTTTATCTTCAATCTTATCGTAGCCACGATCGATGTGATAAATACGGTCAACGATAGTTTCGCCTTGGGCAATACAGCCAGCAATAACTAGACTCGCAGATGCACGAAGATCCGTTGCCATTACTTGAGCGCCGCTTAACTTCTCAGTTTCACCACAGATAGCCGTGTTGCCTTCGATTTCTGCTTTTGCACCCATTCGCTGTAACTCAGGAATGTGCATAAATCGGTTTTCAAAGATAGTCTCAGTGATAACACCACTGCCCTTCGCCATCATGTTGAGCAGAGTAAACTGTGCTTGCATGTCGGTTGGGAAACCTGGGTGAGGTGCTGTTACGATTTTCACCGCTTTCAGCTCACGATCTGTCATATCAAGGCTGATCCAGTCTTCGCCCGTTTCAACCTTCGCACCCGCTTCTTCAAGCTTCGCTAATGCAGCTTCAAGAAGATGAGCGTTGGTGTTGCGACAAACCACTTTACCGCCAGAAACAGCAGCAGCAACAAGGAACGTACCCGTTTCGATACGGTCAGCAACCACAGAGTGATGACCACCACCAAGACGTTCAACGCCTTCGATAGTAATCGTGTCTGTACCTGCGCCAGAAATCTTAGCACCTAGTTTGTTTAGGAAATCAGCCGTATCAACAATCTCAGGCTCACGCGCTGAGTTATCTAATACAGTTGTACCTTCCGCTAGCGTTGCTGCACACATGATAGTAATGGTGGCACCCACACTTACTTTATCCATCACGATGTGCGCGCCTTTCAAACGGCCGTCAACACTTGCTTTTACATAACCATCTTCCAACTTAATGGTCGCACCTAGTTGCTCTAGGCCATGGATATGTAAATCAACAGGTCGAGCGCCAATTGCACAACCACCAGGAAGTGACACTTGACCTTCACCAAAACGAGCGACTAGAGGACCTAAAGCCCAAATAGAAGCACGCATTGTTTTTACTAAATCATAAGGCGCACAAAATTCATTAATCTCGCTGCCATCAACATGAACACTACCGTTACGTGATACTTTTGCGCCTAAACGCTTAAGTAGTTCCATCGTAGTATCGATGTCACGTAGGTGAGGAACATTACTCACTTCAACCGGCTCTTCAGCAAGGATTGAGGCGAATAAAATAGGTAGCGCTGCATTTTTTGCGCCTGAGATCGTCACTTCACCGCTTAACGGCTTATCCGATCCAATAACTCGAAACTTTTCCATCATAAACCTTAAAGTGACATCAGTTTCTTATCACGTTCCCACTCTTCTGGCGTGAAAGCCTTAATAGAAAGAGCATGGATGTCATTGCGTTGAATGTATTCCATTAGTGGGCCGTAGATTAGTTGCTGCTTCTTAACTCGATTCATGCCGTCAAAACATGCATCAACCGCAACAACTTCGTAATGACTGCCTTCACCCTTCACGAAAATCTCCTGAAGGTTCAGTGCCGCTGCTAATAATTCTTGTACTTTTGTGCTGTCCACAAATAGCTCCTGCCTAATTTTTTATGTGTTCTGCCATCATTGGCTGGATATTGCTCAATTGGAACAACGTTCGTAATTGTTCTGGCACGAAACTGAGCATTATATGACAGTTTTGATTTTTTGCATGCTCTAATAAGTGAATTAGCATCACCATTCCTGCTGAATCGACTCGATTTATATGGCTAAGGTCAATTTCAACACTCGATTCCATCGTTTGCCACTTTTCCAATATACGCCAGATTGCAGGGACACTGTCTCGGTCTATGTCACCGAGCAGCTGATACTCTTTAGAGCTTAGTGCTTGCCATTGAGAGTGGCTCATTATTTATTACTCTCAAAACGAATCGGTTGTGCTGCAAGTTTCTCTAACTCATCGGCAACTTGTAAAATGCCTTCTTGACGAATTTTAGTATTCCACTCTGATTGCTTGCTCGATAACAGGCTAATACCTTCAGCAACCATATCAAACGCCTTCCACTCGCCTGACTTCTTGTCTTTGCGTAGCTTAAATTCAAGCTTAATGTTTGGTCGCGGCGTATCTATGATACTAACCTTAATACTGGTAATACGGCTATCTGCTTTGATTTTTGGTTCTGGACCAAATTCAATCGTCTGATCCGAGTACTGAGTCAGTACTTGAGCGTAAGAAGAAACGAGGTATTTACGGAACGCATCGATAAATACACGTACGTCTTTTCTGTCCGCCCCTTTTAGGTTAGGTCCTAACAACTTAAGTGCCGCATATTGCGCGTTCACATAAGGCATCAATTCATCTTCCACAATGACCTTCAATAACTCAGGATCTTGCTGGATATTCTCTTGCTCACTCTTTAAACGATCAAATGCCACTTCAGCAACTTGCGTCATCATCTGATAAGGCTGAGTGCGATCAATCGATTCTGCAGCAAAAACTTGAGCAGAAATAAGTGAAGCCATTGCTACCATAAACATTGATTTCAAGTAACCGATAACTTTGAAGTGACTAATAGTTTTCAACATCATCTTATTCCTTAACTTCGCTGTCATCAGAGCCACCAACGCTATACAGCACTTGGCCAATCAAATCTTCTAGTACTAATGCTGACTTGGTGTCTTCAATAGAATCACCATCAACCAACATCTCTTCATCATCAAAAATGAAGCCAGGAACCAGACTGATGTACTGCTCACCGATTAAGCCAGAAGTTAAGATTTGAGCACTAGAGGTATCTGGAAATTGTGAGTACTTCGCATCAATAGATAATTCAACGACAGGAAGGTAACTCTCGGTATCAAGCTCAATACTTTTAACTCGACCGACAACGACGCCACCCACCTTCACTGGAGAACGAACTTTTAAGCTACCAATGTTGTCAAAGGTCGCTTTTAGATTGTAAGTATGGTTCGAACCTAAGCCTTTTACGTCAGCGACTTGAAAGATCATGATTAAGATTGCGCAAATTCCGACAATAACAAAGGTGCCGACCCATAATTCTAATTTTCGAGTTTGTTGCATGATTAATTCCCAAACATCAATGCGGTAAGAACAAAATCTAGCCCTAATACCGCTAGAGAAGAGTGCACTACAGTGCGTGTGGTTGCCTGACTAATACCTTCTGAGGTCGGTACCGCATCATAACCATTAAAAAGTGCGATCCAAGTTACTGTGATAGCAAAGACCATACATTTGATCGTGCTGTTACCAATATCTCGGCCTAGCTCAACGGAAGACTGCATCGCAGACCAGAAACTACCGTGGTCAATGCCCTTCCAATCGACACCAACCAGTTGAGCACCCCAAATCCCGACCGCCATAAAGATCATCGCGAGCAGTGGCATTGAAATAAGCCCGGCCCAAAGGCGTGGCGCAATAATGCGTTTAAGAGGATCGACGGCCATCATCTCAAGGCTAGAGATCTGTTCGGTTGCTTTCATTAAGCCGATCTCAGCCGTTAATGCTGAACCTGCGCGGCCTGCAAACAATAACGCAGTCACCACTGGGCCCAACTCACGTAACAGTGAAAGCGCGACCATTTGACCAAGGTTACCTTCAGCACCGTAGTCGATTAACACGACATAGCCTTGCAGGCTGAGCACCATGCCAATAAACAAACCCGAAACTAAAATGATAGCTAATGACTGAACACCAACGCTATAAAGTTGTTTAACGAATAAAGGAAAATTCTTTAGTCTCGGGATGCCAAACAAAGCCCCGAATAACATCAGGCTTGCTCGACCAAATGACTCACAGATCGCAAGTGTTCGCTTACCGACACCCGCAATAGCTTTAACAATCATATTAAAACAAATCCTCTTTTAAGCTCTTCGCAGGAAATCTAAACGGCACAGGGCCATCCGCGTCACCTTGCAAGAATTGCTGCACTCTCGGATCGCTGTTGTTGTACAACTCATCAGGTGTACCAGCAGCAATGATTTTTCCATCAGCCATCAGATAAACCCAATCGGCAATACTCATCACCTCAGGCACATCATGAGAAACGACAATAGAGGTTAAGCCCAAAGCTTGATTGAGATTACGGATCAGCTCAACCAAGACGCCCATGGTGATCGGGTCTTGGCCAACAAACGGCTCATCGTACATGATAAGTTCAGGATCCAATGCGATCGCACGAGCCAACGCAGCACGTCTCGCCATCCCACCAGACAATTCACTCGGCATCAATTGCGCTGCACCTCGTAACCCTACAGCTTCAAGCTTAAGTAACACGATGGTACGAATGAATTTTTCGTTAAGTTCAGTGTGCTCTCGCAGCGGAAACGCCACATTATCAAAGACATTAAGATCAGTAAAAAGTGCACCCGATTGGAAAAGCATGCTCATTTTCTTGCGGGCTTGATATAGCTTACGACGTGATAATGCAGGGATATTGTCGCCATCAAACCAAATTTCGCCCTCATCTGGCGGTAATTGTCCGCCAATCAAACGCAGCAAGGTCGTTTTACCGATCCCTGACGGGCCCATGATTGCGGTTATTTTGCCTTGAGGCACCTCTAAACTGATGTCATCAAAGATAACGCGCTCACCGCGTGAGAAGCTGAGGTTCTTAACTTTAACAAGCTCAGTGTTCAACATATTTTTGTTGTTTCCTTGCTTTAAAATACGCCAATTATGGCTGCAATAATAATGAGTCTACTTTAGAATTAAAAGCACTGTTCAATTAATTCATATTAAACAGGAATCTATGCAGGGATTTGAAAGCATTAGAAAATTATCTATTGAGCTCTCTTTCTTGCCTGCTAACTGGTAATTAATTTGCCGAGTGACTTCCCTTTTATCTAGCAACAGGTCAAAATTAGCGGTTAATTCTCCGTTTTTTATTAATTTTTTAGGAATCATCATGCTTGAAGCGATTGCGTTTCTTATTATCGGTCTAGGTTTTTTGGTGTGGAGTGCAGATAAGCTGGTTTACGGCGCCGCTGCTCTTGCTCGCAACTTTGGTATCTCACCATTAGTTATCGGTATGACGATTCTAGCAATGGGGTCTTCGGCTCCTGAAATGATGGTTTCAGCAACAGCTGCTCTTGATGGAAAAACAGATACGGCTGTAGGTAACGTTCTCGGTTCAAACATCGCCAACATCGCACTGATTTTGGGTATTACAGCGCTCATCAAACCGCTATCAATTAGCTCTGGTGTGATTCGCCGTGAACTACCATTGATGATTGGTGTCACTCTACTAGCGGGTGCTTTGCTGTGGGACAACCATTTAGGGTTTTACGAAGGCGTATTGTTGTTTGTTCTTTTTGCCGCATTCTTATTCGCAATGCTGCAAATCAGCCGCAGTGAGAAAAAGAACGGCGATGCCTTCCTTGAAGAACAAGAATCTGAAGTTCCTGAAGGCGTGAGCAACCCTAAAGCCGCAATGTGGGTGGTAGTTGGTCTGATAATTCTGCCTCTAGCTGCCAACATGTTGGTTGATAACGCCGTTGTTATCGCTAAATTCTTTGGCATGAGCGACCTTGTGATTGGTTTAACCATTATTGCCGTTGGTACAAGTCTGCCTGAGCTAGCAGCATCACTTGCTGGCGTAATGAAGGGTGAAGATGATATGGCCGTGGGTAACATCATTGGCTCGAACGTATTCAACATCCTTGCTGTTATGGGTATCCCTGGCATCCTCAACCCTTCAGTCTTGAGCGAGTTTGCTATGGGTCGTGACTTCTGGGTAATGCTAGGCGTATCGCTACTGCTTGTTGTAATGGCACTAGGTAAATCACGTAGTGTGAATCGTATTGAAGGCGGTGTGTTAATAGTGACATTCGTGGCCTACCAAGCTTACCTACTTATGAACATGTCAGCTTAATTATTGATTTAACTTCCCGTACTTGGAGTATTTAATGTCTCAGTCATTCGATTATCGCAGTGTTGCAAAGCAAGTTTTGGAAACCGAAGTTGCAGGTCTTACTCAATTGGACCAATATTTTAATGATGACTTTTGCAAAGCTTGCGACCTTATCCTGAACAACAAAGGAAAAGTGGTTGTGATGGGCATGGGAAAATCTGGCCACATCGGCAAAAAAATAGCAGCAACACTAGCAAGTACTGGGACATCCGCTTTCTTCGTACACCCAGGGGAGGCTGCGCACGGTGACTTAGGAATGATCGGGGCTGGCGATGTTGTTATAGCAATATCCAACTCTGGCGAATCAGGTGAAATCCTAAGCTTATTCCCGGTATTGAAGCGTTTGAACATCAAGATTATCAGCATGACAGGTAAGCCAGCATCAAACATGGCGACTTTGTCTGATATTCATTTACAAATATCAGTACCAGAAGAAGCGTGTCCACTTGGTCTTGCGCCAACAACCAGTACAACGGCTACCTTGGTGATGGGTGATGCATTAGCCGTCGCACTTTTACAAGCCAGAGGCTTTACTGCGCAAGATTTTGCTTTGTCCCACCCTGGCGGCGCTTTGGGTCGACAACTATTATTGAAGCTTGAAGATATCATGCATACGGGCGATGCACTCCCAGTGGTAGCACCGGAAGCGTTGGTACGAGACGCTCTTTTGGAGATATCTCAAAAAGGCTTGGGGATGACGGCAGTCGTGAGTGAAGACGGTCTAATGGTCGGTATTTTTACTGATGGTGATTTGCGCCGTATCCTAGACAAGCGCATCGATATCCATGACACGCAGATCGGCGACGTGATGACGCTAAATCCGACGGTAGCAGAACCAAACATGCTCGCGGTTGAGGGTTTGAACTTGATGCAAGCTAAGAGCATCAATGGCCTAATGCTGTGCCATGAAGGCAAACTAGTCGGAGCGTTAAACATGCATGACTTACTGAAAGCAGGAGTAATGTAATGACACAGACAGTCGAAACTCTATACGGCACAGTAGATTCAGAAGTGTTTGCCGTAGCAAAAGAGATCAAATTGCTTATTTGCGATGTCGATGGCGTATTCTCAGATGGTCGCATCTACATGGGCAACAACGGTGAAGAACTGAAAACCTTCCACACTCGTGATGGCTATGGCATTAAGTCACTGATGAACGCTGGTATCGAAATCGCGATCATCACTGGCCGTAAATCTCAAATTGTTGAGAATCGAATGACCGCTCTCGGTATTAAGCTTATTTACCAAGGTCAGGATGATAAAGTTAAGGCCTATCAAGATATTTGCGATAAGCTTTCTGTAAATCCTGAAAATACGGGCTACATCGGAGACGATCTGATCGACTGGCCTGTGATGGAAAAAGTTGGCTTGAAGGTATGTGTAGCAGATGGTCATCCACTACTTGCAAAGCGTGCAAATTACGTGACAACCATTAACGGTGGTCACGGCGCGGTACGTGAAGTTTGCGACCTTATTTTACAAGCAAGAAATGAACTCGACGTGCATAAAGGTTTAAGCATATGAGTTTTACTCGTATTATCTATTTAATACTCATATTTATTGCCTCTTGGTCGACCTATTACTTGTACGACAAAGAGCAAACATCAACGATACAAGTGGCTCCAAATTTGGAGCTGCCCGCGTTTAGTGGCAAAAGTCTAAACAACATTAGCTATGATGAAAGCGGTATTCGTAGCTATCAGGTTGAATCGACGTATTTAGAGCACTACTCAGTGGTTGGCGATACGCACTTTCAAAACCCGGTTCTTTCGGTATTCCGAGAAGGGCATACGATTGAATGGCAAGTCACCGCTGATCGCGCGATTATGGATGAGAATCAAGTTGTCACGTTTTATGACAACGTCGTGGCAAAGAACCTGTTGCCAGAAGCTAGCTTCGATACTATGACCACAGATAAAATGGTTGTTGAGCTGCCTAGCCGAGATTTTTATTCAGAGACTCCGGTCCATATGATCGGTACATTGTTTGAAACTGAGGGACAAGCAATGAAAGGTAACTTCGGTACCAACAATGCAACCCTCTTTAATTCTGTTCAAGGTAGATATGAAACTCTTACACCTTAGTTTATTCGCTTTGACCCTTGCGGCGCCTAATGTCTATGCCCTTTCTTCGGATAGCGAGCAACCTGTCTACATTGACTCAGACAGCCAGCAATTGGATATGAAAAGTAACCAAGTGACTTTCCTTGGTGATGTAAACCTTAAGCAAGGCAGCATCAATATCAATGCCGATAAGGTTATTGTTACCCGCAACGCCGTAAACGGTGAGATTGAAGAAATTCAAGGCTTCGGTAAGCCAGCGACCTTCTCTCAACTGACTGACGACGGGAAGACACTCTACGGTGAAGCTGACGACTTACATTACCAGCTTGTTGCCGACAAATTGATCATGACTAAGAATGCAATGCTATCTCAAGATGGCAGCATCATTCGTGGCTCTAAGATCACCTACCAGATCGGCTCTCAAAAATTAGTCGCTGACAGTGGTGAAAACAAACGAGTGTCAACGGTTTTACAACCAACGGAAGTGAATAAGTAACGATGGCTGTTCTTAAAGCAAAAAACCTAGCGAAAACCTACAGCAAGCGCAAAGTTGTTACCGATGTAAGTTTGCAGGTAGAGTCAGGCCAGATCGTTGGTCTGCTTGGCCCTAACGGTGCAGGGAAAACGACCTCTTTCTATATGATAGTTGGCCTGGTTGCGCGTGATGAAGGTACTATCAGCATTGACGACCGTGACATCAGTATCTTGCCAATGCACAGTCGTTCTCGTCTTGGTATCGGTTACCTACCGCAAGAAGCATCGATTTTCCGTAAGTTGTCTGTTGAGAACAACATCATGGCCGTTTTACAAACCCGTGATGAAATGACTAACGAACAGCGCCAAGATAAGCTGGAAGATCTTCTAGAAGAGTTCCACATCCAACATATCCGCACCAGTAATGGTATGGCTCTGTCAGGTGGTGAGCGTCGTCGTGTGGAGATTGCTCGAGCTCTAGCAGCAAACCCGCAATTCATTCTGCTGGATGAACCGTTTGCCGGTGTTGACCCGATCTCAGTTATCGATATCAAGAAAATCATTGTTCACCTACGTGATCGCGGCTTGGGCGTTTTGATTACCGATCACAACGTTCGTGAAACATTAGATGTGTGTGAAAAAGCTTACATCGTAAGCCAAGGACACCTGATCGCTGAGGGTACTCCTGAAGATGTTCTCAATAACGAACAAGTTAAACAAGTTTATCTAGGCGAACAATTCCGTCTATGATTATATAGAGATTATCGAGAGTTCTAAGAATAATAACTAGGTAAGTCACACTGAATGAAACCCTCATTACAACTTAAGCTAGGCCAACAGTTAGCAATGACTCCTCAATTGCAGCAAGCGATTCGTTTGTTGCAATTGTCTACTTTAGATTTGCAGCAAGAGATTCAAGAAGCACTTGAATCTAATCCACTACTCGATGTCGAAGAAGGCAATGAAGATACGCCTACATCGGAAGAGAAACCTAGCAGTGACGAGAAAGAAACAGTTGAAGCCACAGAACAAGATTTACCTGATAGCTCAGACTTAATCGAAAAATCAGAAATTGGCAACGAACTAGAAATCGACACAACTTGGGAAGACGTCTACAGCGCAAACACAGGTAACACTGGTATTGCGATTGATGACGACATGCCTGTTTATCAAGGCGAAACGACTCAAAGCCTACACGACTACCTACTTTGGCAACTCGACCTAACACCATTCTCTGAAACTGACCGAAGCATTGCTTTCGCGCTGATTGATGCCATTGATGACTATGGCTACCTCACCGTATCTTGTGAAGATATCCTTGAAAACTTCGATAGCGAAGAAGTAGAGCTTGATGAGATTGAAGCCGTCCGCAAACGAGTTCAGCAGTTTGACCCGCTGGGTGTCGGTTCAGTGAATCTACAAGATTGCTTGTTACTGCAACTGGCAACCTTTCCCCAGGATACCCCTTGGCTTAACGAAGCTAAGTTAGTACTCACTAGCCACATCGACCAACTCGGTAACCGCGATTACAAATTAGTCATCAAAGAAACCAAACTGAAAGAAGCGGAACTACGTGAGGTTCTGCAACTGATTCAGCAATTGGATCCTCGACCTGGCAGTAAGATTACACCGGACGAAACTGAATATGTGGTTCCTGATGTAACTGTGTTCAAAGATCTTGGAAAGTGGTTAGTCACCATTAACCCTGATAGTGTCCCTAAGCTGAAAGTAAATCAGCAATATGCCGCTCTTGGTAGCAAGGGCAGCAGTGCAGACAACCAATTCATTCGCTCAAATTTGCAAGAAGCAAAATGGCTAATCAAAAGCTTAGAAAGCCGAAATGAGACGCTACTCAAAGTTGCGCGATGCATTGTTGAACATCAGCGTGATTTCTTCGAACATGGCGAAGAAGCGATGAAGCCAATGGTTCTGAATGATGTTGCGTTAGCCGTTGATATGCACGAATCCACGATCTCTCGTGTGACGACTCAAAAATTCATGCACACGCCACGTGGCATCTTCGAACTCAAATACTTTTTCTCAAGCCATGTCAGCACTGACAATGGCGGTGAATGTTCATCTACAGCAATTCGCGCACTGATTAAGAAGCTTGTCGCAGCGGAAAATACCGCGAAGCCTCTCAGTGATAGTAAGATTGCTGCTTTACTGGCTGACCAAGGAATTCAGGTAGCTAGACGTACCATAGCGAAATACCGTGAGTCTCTGGGCATTGCCCCATCGAGTCAGCGTAAACGCCTGCTATAAGCTAATTTAGTTAACTATTAATTTAGTTATAACCTGGCAACCAACTGAAAAGGAAAGTCTATGCAAATCAATATTCAAGGCCATCACGTTGATCTTACCGATTCAATGCAAGACTATGTTCGCACTAAATTCGACAAACTTGAGCGCTTCTTTGATCATATCAATAGCGTTCAGGTTGTTTTAAAAGTTGAGAAAATCAATCAAATCGCGGAAGCTACCCTGCATATAAATCAGGGGGAAATCCATGCGACAGCAACTGATGAAAGCATGTATGCCGCGATTGATTCATTGGTTGATAAACTCGTCCGCCAACTCAACAAGCACAAAGAAAAGCTAAGTAGTCACTAACATGCAATTAAGCGAAGTACTTTCATTGGACTGCACCAAAAGTGCAGTCCAATGCACAAGCAAAAAAAGAGCCCTTGAGCTCATCAGTCAGATCGCTGCAGAAAGCTGTGGTCAAGATTCAACAGAACTGTTTGAGTGCATGTTGAGCCGTGAAAAAATGGGCAGTACTGGTATTGGTAATGGCATCGCTATTCCTCATGCTCGTATGAATGTCAGTGATAAAGCGATAGCTGTATTACTACAATGCCAAGACCCAATCGAATTTGATGCGATTGATAATCGTCCTGTCGACCTACTATTTGCCCTGCTTGTTCCAAGTGAACAGTGCAAGGAGCATCTAAAAACCCTTTCATGTATGGCAGAACGACTTAACGACAAGCAGACTCTTAAACAGTTGCGTAATGCTCAAAGCGATCAAGAGCTTTACGACATCATGATCCAAGTGCCAACTTGCGAGCAATAACATGCGATTAATCGTTGTGAGTGGCCAATCTGGGGCTGGTAAAAGTGTTGCGTTACGAGTCCTTGAAGACTTGGGGTATTACTGTGTTGATAATCTTCCAGTAAACCTGCTAAGCGACTTCGTCGAATCGGTACGCGAGATCAATCAAAACGTCGCTGTTAGCATTGATATTCGCAACCTACCGAAAGAACCGCAGTTAGTTACAGAGACACTAGAACAACTAGAAGCCGCCACTGATATTGATGTGAACGTTTTGTTCCTAGACGCAAGTAAGCAAACGCTACTCAAACGCTACAGCGAAACACGCAGAATTCACCCTTTATCGATCGGCCAAGAAAAGTTATCTCTTGAGCAAGCGATTGATTTAGAAAAGACACTCCTAACACCTCTCGCAGAGCAAGCCAGCATTGTGATTGACAGCAGTGACTGCAACCTCTACGAATTGAGCGAAAAGGTTCGATTTAAAGTTGAAGGCAAAGAGAAGCAAGAGCTGATCATTGTCTTTCAATCTTTCGGTTTCAAATACGGACTGCCAAGTGATGCTGACTATGTGTTTGATGTTCGCTTTTTGCCAAACCCTCACTGGGAACCAGCACTACGACCATTAACGGGTCTTGACGCACCCATTCACTCTTTTCTTGAAAAACACTCAGAAGTTCTTGAACTCAAGCAGCAAATTCAAGGCTTTGTTGAGCAGTGGTTGCCAATGTTAGAGAAGAATAATCGCAGTTATCTAACGGTCGCGATTGGTTGTACTGGCGGTAAACACCGCTCGGTTTACCTAACTCAGAAAATTGGTGAATACTTCGAACAACTTGGCCATCAAGTTCAAATCAGACACGCCTCCCTAGAGAAGCACCAACAGGGCTAACCATGGAATTAACTCGAACTGTACTGATCCAAAATCGCTTGGGTCTTCACGCTAGAGCAGCCGTAAAATTGGTTGAGCTTGCACAAAGCTTTGATGCAACCATCACTATCCATAGTGAAGAAGATAAAACGGCAACAGCAGACAGTGTAATGGGGCTACTTATGCTGGAGTCGGCGCAAGGGCAACACATCACTATCCAAGCCGCAGGCACCGATTCACAGCAAGCGCTTGATGCCGTTTGTCACCTAATTGAAGACCGGTTTGATGAGGGCGAGTAGCAAAAACGCTTCACTCACAACATCTAAAACTCAAACCACGCATCAACCAATATTAATTCTTAGTTCTACCTAAGTTAATGATTTAAATAAGCCCCAGAATTAAGTTACTATTCCAAGCATTGTTAGAATAATGAGATAGGAGGAAAATATGGCAGAGCAATTAGAATTCGACCAAGCTCACCAAACCCTCCAAGAAGTCAGCGAAGCCCTAGAAAACGGCCGATTTGTTCACGTACGCCGACAACTTCAGGATATGGAACCTGAGGATATTGCACACCTTTTAGAAGCCTCCCCTCGCAAAAGTCGTGACGTACTCTGGCAACTCACCGATCCAGAAGACTACGGTGAAATTCTTGATGAGCTAAACGAAGATGTCAAAGATGCTCTTGTGTCAAAAATGGCACCAGAAACCTTGGCAGAAGCAACCGAAGGTATGGAAACCGATGACGTCGCGTACGTACTTCGAAGCCTGCCGGACGATGTTTCTCGAGAAGTCCTTTCCCAAATGGACTCTGTCGATCGTGCATTAGTAGAAACCGCCCTTTCGTACCCAGAAGATTCAGCGGGTGCGTTAATGAACACCGACGTAATCACGATCCGCGGTGATGTCGATGTTGAGGTCGTACTGCGTTATTTACGTATGCGTGGTGAATTACCTGACGCTACCGATGCGTTATATGTTATCGATGACGACGAACGCCTCATTGGTAACCTATCGCTCAGCACACTGATTACAACCCAGCCTGATGTGTCTGTTTCAGAAGTGATGGAAGATGCCGACGAAGCGATCGCCGTTGAAACCAGTGCCTCTGATATCGCCAGCCTGTTCGAACGTCGTAACTGGGTGTCAGCTCCTGTTGTCGATGTAAATCAACACCTTGTAGGTCGTATCACGATCGATGATGTGGTTGATGTTATCCGTGAAGATGCCGAGCACTCAATGATGAGTATGGCGGGTATGGACGATGACGAAGATACCTTCGCACCGGTCGTAAAATCCGCTCGTCGTCGTAGTGTATGGCTAGGCGCAAACGTTTTAGCAGCACTCGCGGCAGCGTCTGTGTCTAATATGTTTGAGGCCACACTGAATGAGATGGCCGCGATTGCCGTTTTGATGACTATCGTACCGTCCATGGGTGGTGTTGCAGGTAACCAAACCGTCGCTCTAGTGATTCGTGGTTTAGCGCTTGGTCACATTGGCGACAGTAACAAACGCGAACTACTACTCAAAGAAGCCTCTATCGGCTTCCTTAACGGCATTCTATGGGCCGTTATCATTGGCGGTATAGTGGTTGCTTGGAAAGGCAATTGGATCTTGGGAGGCATCATCTCAGCAGCGATGATGACAAACTTGATTGTCGCGGGTATTGCCGGTGTAACCATTCCTGTAATGCTGAAGAAGATGAATATCGACCCTGCCCTTGCAGGCGGTATGGCTCTGACCACGGTGACTGATGTGATTGGCCTATCGGTGTTCTTAGGCTTAGCCACGATACTTATCTAACTCATACTTATCTCGTGTGAATAAACAGATAGCCTATTCTAAGACGAGATGCTGAATACAAAAAGGGAGCCAGAGGCTCCCTTTTTAATAGGTCAGATTTACGCTTCAGGTTTGAGCTTCAGATTTAAACTAAAGCCAATTAAGCAAATTACTCACCCGCGACTTTCATCGATTCAAGCAGGATAGAACCTGTTTGAATTTGTGAACGAGTTTCAACGTCGTTACCTACCGCTACAATCTGAGTGAACATATCTTTGAGATTGCCCGCGATCGTCACTTCCGATACTGGGTATTGGATCTCTCCGTTCTCAACCCAGAAACCTGCAGCACCACGAGAATAATCACCTGTCACGGTATTAACGCCTTGACCCATCACCTCAGTCACAAGGAAGCCTGTGCCTAACTCTTTTAGCATTTGCTCAAAGTTTTGACCGGTCGATTTAACGAACCAGTTATGAATACCACCCGCATGACCTGTTGGTGTCATATCCATTTTACGTGCGGCGTAGCTCGTTAGCAGGTAAGTTGCTAACACACCGTCGGTGATGATTTCACGATCTTGAGTGAACACACCTTCGCTATCGAATGGGCTTGAAGCCAAACCACGTAAGATATGGGGACGCTCAGAGATATTGAACCAATCTGGCAAGATTTTCTGACCTAGATGATCCAGTAAGAACGAAGACTTACGGTAAAGATTACCACCGCTAATTGCCATCACAAGGTGGCCAATTAGACCTGTAGCGACATCGTTCGCGAACATAATTGGATATTGGCCTGTTGGTAGCTTTTTAGCATCCAAACGGCTGATGGTTTTTTCTGCCGCTTCTTGACCAACACGCTCAGGCGCCCATAGCTCATCACGATGACGTGCAACGGTGTAGCTGTAGTCACGTTCCATTTCACCATTAGCGCCTTGCCCAATCACACAGCAGCTCGTGCTATGGCGACTTGAGGCGTAGCTTGCCAGCAAGCCATGGCTGTTACCATAAACCTTAACACCATAGTGACTGTCGTAGCTTGCACCATCACTTTGCTTGATCTTGTCGCTATAAGCTAGCGCTTGCTTCTCAGCAGCAATCGCAATCTCAGCGGCATAGTCAGGGTTTGGTTCATCAGGGTGGAAAAGGTCCAAATCTGGAATTTCTTTTACCATGTATTCTTTTGCGGCAGGACCGGCAAATGGGTCTTCAGAAGTGTACTGAGCGATATCAAGCGCAGCCGCTACTGTTTGAGCAATTGCCTTTTCACTCAGATCAGATGTAGATGCGCTGCCTTTTTTCTGGCCGCGGTAAACAGTAATACCTAGAGCACCATCACTATTAAATTCAACGTTTTCCACTTCACACATACGTGTTGAAACACTTAAACCCGTTGACTTAGTAATAGCGACCTCAGCTGCGTCTGCACTCACTGATGCCATATCCAACGCTTTAGCTACTGCGGCTTCTAGCTCAACTCTTTGCTGGGCGACTTGCTGTTTTACATCCATATCTATTCTAATTTTTTAGGTCAATATTAGGTAGGATAACAAGAATTTCGCTTTCTCCCCAAGATTCTTGCTAAAATAGGCAATATATTCGTTTGAGATAGTGACATAGGCAGAAAAGATGGCTCGCAAAAACCAAAAAGCCCCATGGGAACCAGAAGAAGAAATCATCTGGGTAAGTAAGACAGAAATGAAAACGGACATGGATGCCCTGCAAAAGCTGGGAGAAGAGCTTGTTGAACTAAAGCCTTCTATTCTTGATAAGTTCCCTTTGTCTGAAGACCTGGCACAAGCGATTAAAGATGCACAACGCTTTAAAAATGAAGCAAAGCGCCGTCAGCTTCAATACATTGGTAAAGTAATGCGCAATGTAGATCCAGAGCCAATTCAAGCGGCTTTAGATAAAATTCGCAACAAACACTCTCAAGCAACAGTTGAACTACACAAACTAGAACAACTGCGTGACCGCGTTGTTGCAGAAGGCGATGCTGCCATTTCTGACGTTATGGAAATGTACCCTGAAGCAGACCGTCAACGTCTTCGTCAGCTAGCTCGCCAAGCTAACAAAGAGAAATCAGCGAACAAGCCAGCGAAGTCTTCTCGCGAGATCTTCCAAATCTTAAAAGAGCTAAAGCAAGGCGACTAACCTTCGTCTCCTTTTACTCAGAAAGATAATAAAAGACCTAGCACATGCTAGGTCTTTTTGTTTTCGACTTACTCAATATCAAAAGCCATCAAGACCAATACTCAGTCGTCACTCACCCGCTTTAACAAACGAACTTAATTCTTGCTGTGGATGAGTAGCGGTCAGTACCTCTATCGAGTCTTCAACCAACACCTTACCTAGCGCCACAAAAATAAACTTATTCGCGATACTGCGTGCATCACCTAAATGGTGCGTCACCATCAATACCGTAATATTTCGTTCTGCCGCTAATCGCTTCACTAAGCTAAGCATCTCCTCGCGCAGCAAAGGATCAAGCGCAGAGAAAGGTTCATCAAGCAACCAGATATCATGAGGCTGAACAAAACAGCGGGCTAACGCGACACGCTGGCGCTGGCCACCCGATAAATGCTCAGGCAATCTATCTAAATACTCTGCAACACCTACTTGTGCGGCTGCTTGCTCAACTTTGAGCTTTTGGGTTGCTGTAAGCTTTAATCCTGGATGCAGCCCTAAACCAATATTTTCACGTACGGTGAGATGGGCAAAAAGATTGTGTTCTTGGAGCAACATCGCCAATGGACGTTGGTGCGCTTCTTTACCAATAAGCGATTGTCCTGCCACTGAGATCTCACCCGATGTAGGCTCTATGAATCCCGCAACTAGCGCCAACAACGTTGATTTACCAGCGCCACTCGGCCCCATCAACGCGACAATGTCGCCCTGCTCAGCTTGGAAATCAAAGCGAAACAACTCTCGGTGATAGTGGTAGTCCACCTCTTTCATCACTAACATCATCGGTTCCTTAACTCTTTAGCATTGGGGTTTGAGCTTCGAGTAAATAAAAATTCTATTAAGCTAAAACTGCCCACACTCAGCAGCAGTAAACTCACAGAAACCACCGCGGCGGCTTCCATTTGATAGCTGCCTAACAATTGGAATAGATACAAAGGCAGCGTTCTAAAATCTTGGCTACCAAACAAGGCAATGGCACTCAAGTCCCCCATCGCCAGCATAAAGCTAATAGAAAAGGCTTGCGCCATTGGTTTACGTAGTGCGCGCCACTCCACCAGCCTAAAACGTGTGAAACCTGTCATTCCCAAGCTTGCACACACGTATTGATACTGTTGAGATAAATGCAACATAGGTTGGGCTAAGGTTTTAATCACATAAGGCAGTGCCATTAAGCTATTTACTGCAATCACAATAAAGAAAGCTAAGCTAAATACATCGGTAAATGAACGCAGTAATAAGAAGAGTCCCGTACTGATCACTAACCCTGGTGTCACTAAGATAATGGTACCAATCAGCTCGATTTTATCGGCTCTAAAGTTCTTGTTCTGCAAACGCCATGCACGACTGGTCAGCAGTATCGCAATACCAATACCGACGGCAATAACACTTGCTAAGGACGCAACTTTAACTGAGGTCATTAGCGCAGCCCAAAACGGTTCGCTGCTGAGCACAGTTAGTGCTTGTGAGTTAATACCACTGACGATAACCATGGCTAATGGCGGCAATACCAGCATTGAGACTACTATGATCCAAAAGCTATCCCAAGCTTTTGAGCACCAGCAGTCCTTAACCAAATATTTCTCTTCCGACAACTGACTGGCCGTCACTGAAATAGGTTTCGACAGGCGCTGAATACTCACCGCGAGCACTCCACACAGCAGCATTTGCCATATCGCGAGCAAGGCACCAGCCTGTAAGTCAAAGTCGAATTTAATCGCTTGATAAATAGCGAGTTCGATAGTGGTCGATTTCGGACCTCCACCTAGCGCCATCACGGTAGCAAAGCTAGTAAAGCACAACATGAAGACTAAGCCACATACATGAGGCAGTTGTTGTCTCAATCGCGGCCATTCGACCCATTTAAATTTATTCCAATGACTCATACCCAAATGAGCACACAGCTTGTGCTGCTCGGCAGGCACGGTATCTAAAGCTTGTAAAAGTAAACGGCTGGCATAGGGCAGATTAAAAAAGACATGTGCGAGCAAAATGCCATTCAATCCATAGATGGAGAATGGTAATTCAATATCGAAGTTCGCCAGAAATTTAGCTAACCAACCACTGTTGCCATAAATTGCAAGCAAACCAAACACACCGACTAACACAGGCAAAACCAAGGTCGATGCGAACAGCCTTAACAACAGAGCTCGCCCAAAAAATTGCCTGCGACACAAAGCATGAGCAATTGGTATAGCAAAGCCAACACTCAGCACAGTTGAGAGTGTCGCTTGATAAAAACTGAATTTCGTTACGTGCCAATAGTAAGGATCGGACCATACTTGGCTGATATCAAGAGAAGGGGCATTGCTAAGCAATGCCCCAACTGCTGAAACCACAAAAGCGGTAATGAGTATCGCAACCCAGATCCCGACCTTAGGTGTTTTCTTTATCATAAATTGATTTTTTACCGTAAGTGGTTCACTCAGTTAATATCGAACGAACCTTTAAATACAGAAAGTTAGAAAGCTGAGCTTTAGGAAACTCATCTTTAGAAAATTAAGCTAGAAGGCTAATCCTTTAAAAAGTAAGTGCACTCTGCCATTCACGAATCCATGGCTTACGCTTAGCAGCGATTTCTTCAGGCGTAAAACTCAGAGCTTTCTGCGGTACTGTTAACTGCTCGAACCCTTTTGGTAGCTCGATATCCGTCACTGGGTACATCCAGTTGCCCGTTGGCATCGCCGATTGGAATTCATCACTTAAGATAAACGCCATAAACTCATCGGCCAGTTTTTCATTTTTGCTGCCTTTAACTTTCGCTGCCACTTCCACTTGAGTGTAATGACCTTCTTCAAAGCTTGCAGCTGCATACTTAGAATCACTTTCTGCAATGATGTGGTAAGCAGGAGATGTTGTGTAAGACAAGACTAAGTCCGACTCCCCATTTAAGAACATAGAGTAAGCTTCAGACCAACCTTTAGTAACCGTAACCGTCTTCTGAGCAAGTTTCTTCCAAGCTGCCGTCGCTTCATCACCGTATACCGACTTCATCCATAGCATCATGCCTTGACCCGGCGTTGATGTACGTGGGTCTTGGTAGATAACCTTAAGGTCGTCACGCTGCTCAACCAGTTCTTTCAAGCTCTTAGGTGGGTTTGCTAGTTTCTCTTTGTTATAGATAAACGCAAAGTAACCAAAATCATAAGGAACAAAGGTGCTGTCGTCCCAGCCGTTAGGAAGTGTCACTGAAGACGTATCAACATTGTGCTCAGCCAATAAGCCCGTCGCTTTCGCTTCAGCCATCAGATTGTTATCTAGGCCTAACACGATATCAGCTTTGCTGTTACCACCTTCAAGACGCAAGCGGTTCAGAATCGATACGCCATCTTCTAGCGCGACAAAGTTCACATCGCAGCCACACTTTTCTTCAAATGCTTTTTCAACGGCAGGACGAGGGCCCCAATCCGCAGCAAAAGAGTCATAGGTATAAACCGTTAGGGTATTGTCTGCAGCAAAGGCAGAAAAAGAGATGGCTGTAGTAACAGCAAGAGTTGTTAATGTAAATTTCACTGGACGCTCTCCATGGTCTGAGCGGCACAGGTTTGAGGGAGGAGAACGGTAGAAGTTGTTCCTAACTCAATTCCTACGCCAGCATTATCTGGTTCAGGTTTACGGGTCCCAAGCACTTGCTTGATCTCAGCTCGCATTCATTATTTGAATGGTTTGCTCCCCGATGAGTGTTCAGAATTGTAATTCGAATTTTAACAATAAGCTATCAAGTTTGGATCAATTACGTTGATCGTAACCCCAACGTGGCACTAAACCTTGCTCGATGCCAAGATGATCCAAAATGCGCGCCACCATAAAATCGACCAGATCTTCAATCGACTTAGGTTGATGATAAAAACCCGGAGCGGCAGGCATGATCGTCACGCCCATAGTCGATAGCTTATGCATGTTCTCTAAGTGCAGCGTCGAGAATGGCGTCTCACGAACCACCAACAACAGCTGGCCTCGTTCTTTCATGACCACATCTGCAGCACGCTCAATCAGATTATCCGATAAGCCATGAGCAATTGAAGCCAAGCTTCCCGCTGAACATGGACAAACGACCATCTGCTTCGGCGCTGCAGAGCCAGAGGCAACCGGTGAGAACCAATCATCTTTGCCACACACCACCAGCTTTTCGGGGTCACACCCAAGGTGTTTAACCAAAGCTTGTTTCGCTGCATCAGGTCCTGCAGGTAACTTAAGTTCATGCTCGGTCGCCAACACCACTCGCGCAGCCGACGATATCAGTAAATAGACCTGATAATCCGCCGCCAAAAGGCATTCAAGTAAACGCAGGCCATAAGGTGCACCTGATGCGCCAGTGAAAGCGAGGGTTATAGCTTTATCGTGTTTTGTCATGTTCTCAATTACTTCAAAATATAAGGTCGTGGATCAGTTAGCCTTTGAGTGCCAACGCATCCAACAGTTTCTGGTGAATACCACCAAAGCCACCA
Source organism: Vibrio sp. QJM3NY_26 (assembly GCF_057786005.1). NCBI lineage: Bacteria > Pseudomonadati > Pseudomonadota > Gammaproteobacteria > Vibrionales > Vibrionaceae > Vibrio > Vibrio sp. QJM3NY_26. The sequence continues at coordinate 3,056,971 of NZ_CM173515.1, forward strand.
TTGCTCATTACCAAGATTTGGTCGCCCGCTTGTGCCTCTGAGACAATTCTAGCAACGAATGTATCCATGTCATCACTTACATGTGCGGGTTGATGGCACGCATCGGCAACATCTTGTACAGACCAATCAATGTTATCTGGTTGGAATAAGTAGGTAGAATCCGCCTGTTTGAGCGAATCAGCCAAGGTTTCTTTATGCACACCACGCTTCATGGTGGCAGAACGAGGCTCTAAAACGGCAATGATTTTTTTCGTATCGACCTTATTACGTAAGCCACCCAGAGTAAGTTCAATCGCTGTAGGATGATGAGCAAAATCGTCATAGACAGAAACACCTGCCACTTCGCCTTTAAACTCTAAGCGACGCTTGGTATTAATGAAAGTCGCCAGTGATTCACATCCTAAGTCGGGTGTCACACCGACATGTCTTGCCGCCGCAATCGCCATCAAGGCATTACTTACGTTATGATCGCCAACCAAATCCCAGTCTACGGTCCCAACACATTCGTCTTGGAAATAGACCTCAAATTTGGAGCCATCTTTAACCAGTTTCTTGGCATCCCAATCGCCAAGTTCACCGCTCGATTCAGTCTCACTCCAACACCCACGAGATAGAACATCTTCAATAGCCGTATCTTGCTTCGGTGAGAAAATACGACCATTACTTGGCACAGTGCGAACCAAATGATGAAACTGTCGCTTGATCGCTTCAAGATCATCAAAGATATCCGCATGATCGAACTCAAGATTATTCATGACCAAGGTTCTTGGGTGGTAATGAACGAACTTAGATCGTTTATCGAAAAAAGCACTGTCGTATTCGTCGGCTTCAACCACGAAGAACATGCTTTCACCAAGGCGAGCAGATATACCAAAGTTACCCAACACACCGCCAACTAAGAAGCCCGGTGCATAGCCACAGTCTTCCAAGATCCAAGCCAACATGCTTGATGTAGTAGTCTTGCCATGCGTTCCCGAGACCGCAAGAACCCAACGGTCATGCAGTAGAAATTCTTGCAACCATTGCGGGCCTGATGTGTATCTAAGGTTATTATCCAATACATACTCAACACACGGGTTACCACGGCTCATGGCATTACCGATAACCACGAGATCAGGCCTTGGCTCTAATTGACTAGGGTCGAACCCTTCAATAATCTCAATCCCCTGAGACTCCAACAAGGTGCTCATTGGAGGATAAACATTCGCGTCACTACCCGTAACCTTGTGACCTAATTGACGAGCCAATACCGCGGCACCACCCATGAAGGTGCCACAAATTCCTAAGATGTGAATATGCATATATTGCTTCCAAACGCTTGGCTAAATGAGCCATGTCTAAATCAAACTACTTGCACTCATTATCATTAAATGGCGATTAAAAGCGAGCAGCAATGCAAAACAAATTTAGTCGACATAGTAAGTGAGATCTGTGTCGCTTAGTTCATTACCATTAAAAAGATCTAACCTTTAGAATTTAGGTAAGCGTCTAGATGAATAAAGCCCACTCAAGAGGCCTAATCTACAGTGCTCAAATCCCCCCTAATATTGAGAGAAGTTTAAGGAAATAACATGTCTGAGATGCGCACCCTTGGTGAGTTCATTGTTGCAAAACAAAATGATTTCCCCCATGCAAGTGGTGATCTATCATCCCTTTTGTCATCAATTCGTCTTGCTGCAAAAATTGTTAACCGTGAAATCAACAAAGCAGGTCTTGTCGACATTACTGGCGCTGTTGGTACAGACAACGTTCAAGGTGAAGAGCAACAAAAGCTAGACCTTTACGCGAACGACAAATTTAAAGCGGCTCTAGAAGCTCGTGACCAAGTTTGTGGCGTTGCAAGTGAAGAAGAAGACGAAGCTGTTGCCTTCAATAAAGAGCTCAACAAAAACGCAAAATACGTTGTTCTGATGGATCCACTTGATGGTTCTTCAAACATCGATGTGAATGTATCGGTTGGTACGATTTTCTCTATCTACCGCCGAGTGTCACCGATTGGTACCCCACCAACACAAGAAGATTTCCTACAACCTGGACACAAACAAGTCGCAGCTGGTTACGTAATTTACGGTTCTTCAACCATGCTTGTTTACACAACAGGCGCTGGCGTCAATGGTTTCACCTACGACCCATCACTGGGTACCTTCTGTCTATCTCATGAAAACATGATGATCCCTGATGAAGGTAAGATCTACTCGATCAACGAAGGTAACTACTTCCGCTTCCCTACGGGTGTTAAAAAGTACATCAAGTACTGCCAAGAAGATGAGCCAAGTGATAACCGCCCTTACACTTCTCGTTACATTGGTTCTCTAGTATCAGATTTCCACCGTAACCTGCTGAAAGGCGGCATCTACTTATACCCAAGCACACAAAGCCACCCTCAAGGTAAACTGCGTTTGCTTTACGAGTGCAACCCAATTGCTTTCCTTATGGAACAAGCGGGTGGTATCGCTTCAGACGGTGCTCAACGTATCATGGATATCAAACCAACAGAGTTACACCAACGTGTACCTTTCTTTGTTGGCTCAACAGACATGGTTCGCAAAGTAGAAGAGTTTCTTGAACTTAACCAAGACTAATCCTCTCGTTTATTTCTCAAAATAACACCATTAAAAAAGCCAGCATTCACATGCTGGCTTTTTGTTTATTCATTGAATTATCGAACATCAAATTTCGATTCAGCGCCTCTTTCATAATTAAAGCGGAACCATTTATCAATATCATCGCAAATTCCAAGGTAAGTCTCACCACGGCGCCCTAGCGCTCTTGGGTTCTGAGAACAATACTGAGTTTTACCCACTTCATAACCTTGGCCGTATGCTGCATACAAATTTGCATCAATCGATGGTGATGAGGCAGCTTCAGCCAAGCTCATTTCACTCTGCTTTGTTTTTCCTTTGAGTGCCATTTCCTCACCAAAGCTCTGCCAATCGGTCGTGTTCATTGATGTGGGTGGCGGGGTTTGCGCACAACCAAATAGCATTACTGATAGCACCAATAATATATATTTCATAATTTCCTCCTGATGGAAAAGACTAGCTCGTACATTGAGACTTTTAGCTATTACGTCAGAATGCTTCCAGTAGTTCATTCACTATAGCGGGTTGTCCCGCTTACACCAGTCACCCGAAAGTATTTCTTTATTAGCTGTTAGATCAAGCTGATACAAATATACCCATGCTAATCCAAATATAGTCTCTATTTGCTCGCGACGATACTCAACAGGAACATCTTCTAGCCGATCGAGCGACTCCAAAATTTCGTCGTTAATGATATAGACCTCGCCAGCGACACTTTTCTTTCCGAAAATCATCGCCGGATACGCAACTAAATCAAAAAGTGCGTATTCCTCAGGTGTGTCAAACCTTCCTAAACACTCACACGGTTTTAAATAGTGGTGGTTCGATTGGTCTTTTCTCAATGTTCCATAAACAAAAACGAGGTGCTGCATGCTCACTCCCTAGCATTCGTCATCCGCTAATCAATCACCGCTTAAAGTGTTACTCGAATTCAAACTGATAGAGAAGATCCACAGCACTGTCTAGACCCGATACAGCCTCAACGTAGAGATCCTGCATCAATCGATAACGAACGGTAAACTCGCCTAACGAGTTAAAGATACCCACACCATACTTCACCTGTAAACCAGGCAGAATGTAGCCACTTACCGTTACTTGTGAGTCATCCCCAGAGCCTGCTGTATCCAGTTGTAAATCTTGTACACCAAAGGCTTCACCGATTTCGCCAACAACCTTACCACTCTTCGCCAAACTCAAACCGATCAAGGTTGTTGTCATCGAACCGCTCGACTCGCCATCAATATCTTGGCCACGCAAAATATAAGACAGCGCATTGGCTTGCGGCATCGCTGGATCAGAGTAAATCTCGATGGTCGGCTCAGTCGCTGGGCCCGTCACTCGAATGCCGGCGGTCACATCGTCCTGAGTATTGTCAGGATTACGAATCGCGTTGATGGCTACATATGGCTGATCCGGTGGACCATTCATTAGAATTTTACCCTCTTCGATCAAGAGGTCTTGCCCGAATGATTGGTAAGTACCATCGACGATATTCACTTCACCAGTGATGAATGGGCCTTGGTCTTTTTGAGCTACATTGAGCTTACCAACCAAGTCGCCTTCAAGACCGAAGGCAGACAATTTAAAGTCATCACCAATGGAGATATTAATATTGGTCATCACATTGAATGGGATCGTATCTTCACTTTCAGGCTCAAGATCTTTGTTCAATATAACCTGATCGGAAGACACACCAACCGCTGACGGTGGTAAGTCTTCTACCACAATTCGTCCCCATGGTAGTGCTATGTCACCCGTAATTTTTGCCAGCTCGGGCGTGACATCAATAGTCATATCAGGTACGACCTTAACCTTGACCATCGGCGGGATATCAACCATCAACTCATCGGCAAAAACTCTAACGTTAGAGTGCCATGCTTTAAGATCTTGCCAATCCCCGGTTCCCTCAATATCAAGATGACCGTCAGGCGTTTCTACATTCGCATCCAGTTTTGCACTATAACCATCAAAATCGAGGTCGATGCGGCCATCTTTCACATCAACAGGCGTAACGTCGCCTTTGACTTGAATACCATCAACCGAGAACTGACCAAAAACTTGAGGGTGCATCAAAGATCCTTTAACTTGAAGATCACTCTCAAGGTCGGCTTTCAATAGGCTGTACTCACCTAGGATTGGTTGCAAGAAATCGAGGTGGAACGTAGTCAGCTTAATTGCGGCATCGACCATTTTGTCTTCGGCAAGAATATCCGGTAACGACACCGTACCAGACAGGTCACCATTATCAGACACATCCAACTTAAAATCGGCATCCAGTTTGTTATCTTTCAGCTGGGCATTCAATGCAATACTTTCCCAACCCAGTGTGATTGGCTCGCCAACTTGTTGAACAACCTGACCTTTCGGCATATCAACGCTTACCGTAACCTCCGGCTCACCTTGTTCAGACCACTTAGCATGGGCAGTCGCATTGACTAAGCCCTGTAATTGCGTCTCTTTTGGCACAAAGGCTTTAATCTGCTCGAAATCAAATTGATTGATGGCCACCTTGGCCTCACCCGATTTTCCGACACGAACGTCTTCGTCCAAACACACACTCGAACCAGATTGTTTCCAACAGTGCGCTTGAACATCGGCAAACTGTTTATCGACATCCGCCTTTATCGCGACAGGTTGATCTAATACCCAAGGGCCTTGCTGAGTGGTTATTTTGACGCGGTCTAACGACCCATCCCAAATAATAGAAGGCTTTTGAATCAACTCACCAGAGATGGCCAAACTTGTCGACACGATGTCGGATATCACATCAAGTGTCACTGTGTGTTTCTTCTCGCCACCACTGACCGTGAGATCAATGCTTTCCACGCTTTGATCTTGATAGGTTAAGTTCTTAGCTTTGAGTACAAGATCGGCTTGAGCCTCAGGTAATGGAAGAGGGATCACAGAGCCATTAAGCGACAAGGATTCTAGTGTTGCTTCGTTATTCCAATCGACCTTATCAACATTTAAAGCGAGATCAACTTCAGGCTCTTTCGTTGGGCCGCTAAGTTGGATGCTACCGATCACTCTACCTTTCAGCTCAGGACTACTTTTTGCAAGCTCAGGGAAGAAGATCTCAACGCCCATGTCCCATTGCTTATCAAGTTGCCCCTGTGCCTTAATCGAGTTAACACCATGAGCCAAGCTCAAACCGCTGGTTTTCAGCTTTGGTTCACCGCTCGCGCTGCGATCCGACGCTGACAACTGACCTTCGATATCCAGAGGGTACTCTCGCAAGATCCCTTCAATATCCAGTTTAGGCAATTCAATCGCCCAACCGCCCGCTTCCGTCAACTCACCCGAGGTGACGATGCTTCCGCTAATGTTACCCTCGGCTTCTGGCCATTGCAGGCCCGGCTGAATGTCTTTAAGTGTTACATCAGCTTGCCAGTTAACGAGACTCTTCCAGTTAGCTTTGACCACACCATTCAACTCACCACCTAATGTATTCAGCTTTAGACGCTCGAACTCAATCTGTTCCGTCGTGCCTTTACCCTGCAGATCGATGGCTAACTCAGGGATTTCCTTACCATCGGCCTCACCTTTAAGTAGAACATTGAAACCATCTAGTGAGCCATTAGCTTTGAATTGCTCAATTGTCGCTTGGTAATCGCTTTTTCCGGTAAGAGGCCACTGCGCTTGTCCGCCCTCTAAAAGAAGGTCAAATGGTAGAGTAGGCTCTAAGGGTTGAATATCCCCAGATAGCTTTGCCTCAATCAGCTCAGAAAACTGAGAATCTAAGTGCAGCTTAGCCACGCTTCCTTGTGCTTTTAGTGATAATTTCTGACCAGCAAGGTCGGTTTCTTTCACTAACGCATCCAAAGAAAGTTCTAGCGGATATCCCCCCTTGAGCTCAACCTTCGTCGCTAAATTCGCACTTGCTTGGGGCATATCAAGCTCTAGAGTGGAAACATCTACCGTGTGCTTACCCGCCGTAGCTTCAAGGCCAAGGTGGTTGACAATAATTGGCGCTTCTTGTTCTAAGGTGAAACGGTTTAGGTCAAAACGCTCAAGTACAACCTGCAAAGGAATTAAGACTTCAGGTAACTCGATAGCCGTTTTAGTGGCAGCCTCTGGTTCTACAATTTCTGTTTGCGGTTCTTCTGTCGATTCAGCAAGCTTAATTTTTAGGTCATTGAACAAGGTTGGCGAAACCGTCAGCGTTTCACCCTGCATGCTCAGAGCGGTTGAGAACAAACCCCATTCGATTTCATGACCCAAGATATTCAGTTTGATATCAGATAAAGCGATGCGATTGATCACTATTGGTAATGGTGTTTTCACTGATGTTAGGGGCGGAGTCGGTTCTACTTCTTCTGTAGAGGGTGGAGGCAGTTCAGTAAATGCGAAGTCCAACCCTTGAATCGCTAAACGATCAACACACAGCTTAGGATCAAGCAAACAACGAGGGTTAATAGCCAAGTTCAGCTTTTGAACCTTGGTGTCGATATGCAGGCTGTCATCTTTAAACTGAACCTTATTAAGCGTAAAGCTTGGGAACAGGGCTCCTTTAGTACTTTCCACTTTAAGTTGTGGTAATGCTTTTTCAGCGCCCCACAGCACAGTGTTCAACCCCGGGTTAGTGAACAAAACAAAACCGAGCAGGGCTATCAACAACAGCAAAATAGACGTCAATGAGATCGACGTCCACTTGATGAATTTGCCCATCACTTTGATCATAATTCTGGCCCTAAACTAAAGTGTAACTGGAACTCATCACCTTTTGCTGCATCTAGGCCCCAAGCAAAATCTAGACTCACTGGACCAACGGGGGACGCCCAACGCACCCCAACACCGGTGCCGTGCTTCCACTCTGGTTTGTCATTAAATGCATCACCAATATCGTAGAATGCTGCGCCCCACCAGTTTCCAACCAAGCGGTATTGGTATTCAAACGAGCTGGTTGCCATGAATTTCGCACCCGTTAATGCACCACTTTTATCGCGAGGAGAGATCGACTCATAACCGTAACCACGAATGCTGTTATCACCACCGGCAAAGAATCTTAGGGAAGGAGACAGCTTCTCAAACTCGTCGGCAAAGTTACCGCCAAATTGAAGCCGAGTTAGGCCTCGGTGGTTATCGCCAATGCTTCGAATCCAAGCGGTTTGGCCTTGAAAACGAACAACCTTAGTTTCGGATAACAAGGTATCATCGGCCGCTTCAAACATAATGGTTTGTTTATCGCCCCACATCGGCATCGAACCACCTCGCGTTCGAGTTCGTGAGAAAGAGAAACCCGGCAAAACAAACTGTGCCAAGTCATCTTGTAAACCTTGTTCATAGTTTTCGACCAAGTATCGAATGAACACCGTGCGTTGCCAGCCGTTATCTAGGCGCCAGTACCTTTCTAAGGCGAGGTTTGACTCCAAACTTTTGGTATCTCGGTTATCCAAGTTCTTCATACCATACTTAATTTGATAGTAGTCATTAAGCACGTCATCCAATGGGATTTTATAAGCCGCGGTAATCGTCTGCTCGGGCTTGGAGATCGACAAGCTACTATTGAAGCTATGACCTTTCTCGTTAACCCAAGGTTTTTTCCATTTGAGAGTGCCTTTCACGCCCAAGTCTGTTGATACACCGATACCTGTTTCGATTTGGTTACGCGCTTGCGGAGCAAGGCTAACCTTCATCGGGATTTCTCGGCCTTCGCCTAACTGACTTAAATCTGGCTCAACAAATACCGAGGAGAACCAATCTGTATTCGACAAGTTTTGGTTGTACTCGCCGACTTTGGTAATTGAGTAAGGTTCGCCATCTTCAAACGGCTTGAGAGATTGCACTTTGTCATCTTCAATTTGACTGCCCGTCACAGTGGTTGTGCCAAAGTGATAGCGGATGCCACTGTTATAATGAAGGCGGACATAAGCACGGTTTAATTCGGGGGCGACTTCTAGCTTGCTAAGATCATACGCCCCATCGAAGTAGCCTTTCGCTAATCCAAGGTTGCGGATCGATGATTTCAAAGAATCATAATTGCCATGATTCAGAATCGAACCTTTAGACAGCTTACTCCTAGCTATCAAAGCCAAAAAGTCAGGATCATCTTTGGCTTCACCAGTCAGAACAATATCTGAAGTATAAATAACAACAGGCTCTCCCGGCTCAACCGTAACGGTCATTTCGGTATCATCTTGGGAGTGAGAAAATGTGATCTTAGGGTGGTAGTAACCTAACGCATTCAGGGCTTCTTTTATCATAGACTCCAAGCGAGATTGGAACCTTAATGAAACCGAGTACTCTTCTTCAGGAATCGCACTCAGATAAGCATCAACATTATCCTCAAGCGCTCCATTAAGCCCTTTAATTTCAAGGGAAACATCAGCGAAAGCGAGCGTCGATGACAATAGAGTGCCAATCAGAACTGGTAAAGTTTTTCTTATCATGCTTAATTGGTGAAGAAGTTATCAATACGTTAATAAGTGAAAAGAAATAATACCGCTAAAAAGGCATTGAGTCTGTAACAAATCTGGTAATAACACGGTCTAATTTAAAGACTTAATCAATATTAACCAACCGTCAATATGAACCTAGAGTTAATATAAACCTGGATCTAATGTTAACTTAAGCGGTAAACGTATGCGAAAAGGAATATAACATGCTAAACAAACAACAACTGGTTTCCGAAGCAACCGCATTACCGGGAAATGCAGACCCAATCCGAATCACTGAGCGCCATTTTGTCAATCAAACTGACTTGCTCGATGCTCCTATGGGTTCCCAACAAGAAGTCCTACTTGGTATGGGATGCTTTTGGGGAGCTGAGCGTTTGTTTTGGCAACTTGATGGTGTTATTTCCACATCCGTTGGCTACGCTGGTGGATACACAGTCAATCCCACTTATGAGCAGGTATGCAGCGGACAAACCGGTCATACCGAAGTCGTTCGTGTCATTTTTGATAGCGAACAAACATCTTTAGCTCGAATACTTGAGACCTTTTGGGAGCGCCATAACCCAACCCAAGGTATGCGCCAAGGCAACGACTTAGGGACTCAGTACCGTTCCGCGATATACACATTCAGCGAACAGCAACAAGCCGTCGCCGAGCACTCTAAACGTGAATATCAACGAGCAATGACTGAATCATTAGGCAACGAGATCACGACGGAAGTTCTGCCTGCTGGAAAATATTTTTTCGCAGAAACCTACCACCAACAATACCTAGCCAAAAATCCTAACGGTTACTGTGGGTTAGGCGGTACGGGTGTGTGCTTCCCTCCGCAATAATGTGTGTTAGGCATACAAACTAGAACAACATCCATTAAAAAAGGGCTTCCGCTAGGAAGCCCTTTTTCATTGGAAATCTATTTTACGCAATGCAAAGCTATAACCGTCAGTTACACCGGCAGCGCAGCAATGGTGCCGTTAACTTCTTTAAAAATAGTGAGCTTTTGTTTGTCTGAAACTTCAGGAAGAAGCACTTTGCCTTGGTCGAAGCGAAACTCTCCAATACCCTCAATAGCAAACTGGCCTTTGAATAGGACTTTAACGAAACGTGCCACTTGATGTGGACGATAAGTAGAAAATTTTCTTAACATAATACAACCTCAATTCCATTTGAGTACTACAGTCACGTACCTGAACACCAACGTATTCAAAGCACATTCAATCGCTAATTCCTTTAGCAAACAGCAAGATAATCTATTGTTCATCTCGATATTGATGCATTATACCTTTTGGTAACAACCCTGCAACTTATTTCTACGTCGTACGATAAAAAAGTTAAAGAGGCATTTTTCAAATTTCATATTATACTTCCAGAGCAAACCAATAAGCGGAACAAAAATATAATGAAAAACAAAACTCTACTGGCTTTTTTAGCCGCAGCCTCTCCACTCTTCGCCAATGCTCACAACCTATCTGTAGGTACAACTCTACCTGCTGTCGATGTTAGCAACTATGGTGAAATCGTACTAAACGACGGAAATACCGGATATCAAGCTTGGGCAACCAATGATCTTCTAGGTAAAGTTCGCGTCGTTCAAGCTATTGCAGGCCGTAGCAGCTCGAAAGAGCTCAACGCACCACTGATGGCAGCAATTACAGCATCGAAATTCTCAGAAGACAGCTACCAAACCACGACCATCATCAACCAAGATGATGCGATTTGGGGTACTGGGTCTTTTGTTAAATCGTCAGCAGAAAGTAGCAAAGAAGAATTTCCATGGTCTTCTATGGTGCTAGATGAAGACGGCACGGTAGCGTCATCATGGGCTTTAAAAGAAGAAAGCTCTGCGATTATCGTTCAAGACAAGCAAGGTAAAATCTTGTTTGTTAAAGAAGGGGCATTAAACGAATCAGAAGTCACTCAAGTCATTGAGTTGATTAAAGCGAGCCTTTAATAAGATATTCGCGTCTTTTTCGAGACCTGACCAAAGGATATTGTTATATTATAACAGTATCCTTTTTTAATTCTGTGGTTAATCATACTCATGTGGCAAAACACACCTAACAATGTGAAACGCAAAACAGGCTTCTTGCTTGGGCTGATGCTCATGTTAAGCGTGTTAGCCGCGACACACATCGTAGATATCTCACCAGAACACCACACTTCACACCATTGTGAGCTATTTTCGATAAATCAGTTCATTACAGGGCACTCACTTCCACAGATCCCAGAGTTCCATTCGGAATTTACTGTCGCTATCACAGAGTCAGTCATTTCGTTACAGCGCCTGTATTTTGCCTATTTAGCACGTTCACCTCCTGTAAAGATTGCTTAATTACCACTACTTTTTAATTAACCTTTATTCAGGAAAAAAACATGAAACCTACTATTTTAGCCGTTGTTATCGGCATGACTGTCTCTACTAATGTTCTAGCTAACGAAGAATTCCGCTCTCACGAAGCACACGTGCACGGTAAAGTTGAAGTGAACATCGCTCAAGATGGACAAGAGCTACTTGTTGAAGTGACAGCTCCCGGCGCTGATGTGGTTGGCTTTGAACATGCTCCAGAAACTGCCGAGCAAAAGAAAGTGTTTGAACAAGCGATTGCGCAACTGAACAAGCCAGAAGATCTATTTGGTTTCAACAATGCAAGCTGTATTTTGAAGTTCAAGTCAGTGACGAACACCCTAGAAGACGATCATGATGACCATGAAGGCCATGAAGGCCATGACCACGCGGAAGGCGAACATGGCGACCACGAAGGTCATGACCACGCTGAGCACGATCATGACGACCACAAAGACCATGACCACGCGGAACACGATCATGACGACCACGAAGGCCACGAAGGCCATGACCATTCAGAAGGTGGCCACGGTGAATTCACGGTTGAGTATCACTACCAATGTTCAGACATTGCGAAGCTAGATACGGTGAGCACTCAATGGTTCTCTAAGTTCAGCAACACAAAATCAATGACGGTAAACCTGCTAACTGACAGCGCTCAAATTCAAGAAGTGCTTAACGCAGATCGTATTAGTTTTCGATTCTAATCAGTATTAGATTGAATTAAACGTAGATAAGCAGCCAAGTAAGTATTCACTTACTTGGCTGTACAAATCGGTGTGCTCTGGGAATTTATTATTCGAATAACTGTCCAGTAGATACACCGCTTTAATTATTGGAGCTAATATGTCTTCTGACAGTTCATCACTTGTCGTCAAACTCGAAAATATCAGCTTTCGTTGGAAGCCTGAATTGCCCCCAACGCTAGAGATCCCCTCACTGCATATCCAAGCCCAAGAGCACCTTTTCATCAAAGGGCCTAGTGGTTGCGGGAAATCAACATTGTTAGGGTTACTGACCGGAATCAACCAAGCTGAACAAGGCGAAGTATCTATCCTTGGCCAAGATCTCACACAGCTAACACCTCGCCAGAGAGACAAATTCAGAGCCGATCATATTGGTTATATATTCCAACAATTTAACCTGCTTCCTTACTTGTCAGTCATCGACAACGTGACGCTTCCTTGTCAGTTTTCTAAGATTCGTAAGCAGCAAGTCACTGAAAGTCAGAACAGCCTGCAAGCAACCGCTCAAGAGTTGTTGCTCAGATTAAAGCTACCTCAAGCTCTAATGGACAAGCCCGTTACCGAGTTGAGTATTGGTCAACAACAACGTGTTGCTGCCGCTCGTGCTTTGATCGGCCAACCCAAAATCATTATTGCCGACGAACCGACATCGGCTCTGGATCATGACAACCGAGAAGCCTTTATCGAACTGTTGCTAGAACAAGCGAATCAGGCGGGTTCTACCCTGATCTTTGTTAGTCACGATCCAACATTAGAAAAACTGTTCACTCGAACCATAGATTTAAAAACCGTTAACCAAGCTAAGGTTGTCGTATGAAAGTAATTACTCACTTAGCCTTAAAAAGCGTACTCAACCGTAAAGCCACAGCCATTCTAACTATTCTCACTGTGGCGGTGTCAGTCATTCTATTACTCGGTGTGGAACGTGTAAGAACCGAAGCTAAGAGCAGCTTTGCGAATACGATTTCAGGTACTGACCTTATCGTCGGGGGCCGCTCTGGTCAGGTAAACCTGCTGCTTTATTCCGTATTTAGAATCGGTAATGCGACCAACAACATCGACTGGAAAAGCTATGAAGAATTTAGCCAGCACAACGCTGTAAAGTGGGCGATCCCAATCTCATTGGGTGACTCACATAAAGGCTTCCGCGTAATGGGCACGAACCATAGCTACTTCGAGAATTATCGCTATGGAAGTAAGCAACCACTTACTTTTCAGCAAGGCAAAGAGTTCAATCAGCTATTTGATGTCGTGATTGGTGCCGATGTCGCGAAGAAGTTAGATTACAAGATTGGTGATCACATCATTCTGGCGCACGGTATCAGTGATGTCGCCTTCAGTCGCCACGACAACCTGCCCTTCACCATTGTCGGAATACTCGCGCCAACCGGCACACCAGTAGATAAAACGGTGCATGTTTCGTTAGAGGCCATTGAAGCGATTCACGTTGGTTGGGAATCGGGGGCTAACCTCGGGCACACACCGAATGCTGAAGCGCTAAAGCAACGTGACTTCCAACCGAAGCAGATTACCGCGATGATGGTTGGCCTTAAGTCGAAGATCCAAACCTTTGCACTGCAACGAGAGATCAATAACTACCGCCAAGAACCTTTGAGCGCCATTATGCCAGGCATTGCGCTTCACGAATTATGGGGAATGATGGCAGTAGCAGAACAAGCACTACTGATTGTTTCAGGGTTTGTTGTAATCGCGGGACTGTTAGGAATGCTGAGTAGTCTACTCACTAGCTTGCAAGAAAGACGTCGAGAGATGGCTATTCTGCGCGCGATGGGAGCAAGGCCTCGTCATGTGTTTGGTTTACTGATCAGTGAAGCAAGTGCCCTAACCTTCCTCGGTATCACATTGGGTGTTGCCGTGTTGTTTGCCCTGATCGCAGTAGTTGCTCCTATTGTGCAACAAAGTTATGGTATCAACATATCGATATCCGCAATCACACCTCATGAGTGGAAACTGCTTATTTTGGTGCAAGTTGCCGGAATCATTATCGGCTTTATCCCCGCTTTCAGGGCTTACCGTCAGTCATTGTCTGATGGCATGACTATTCGAATCTAAAATAGGAACCTACGATGCAACGCAAATTCCTACTGATACTTGGGTTACTTATGTTCCCATTTATCAGCACAGCTCACGCTGAAACCACTCAGACTGACGAATCGGTATTAACACTCGATTGGATTGACTTGATTCCAGAATCAGAGCGAGCACAACTCGACTCATTTGGCATGCCGATGGTTAACCACGACAGTATGGACAAACCTCAACAATCGACACTTGGCGCTGTTCGCCCAGAGCTGAATGGCAGCACAGTCAAGATTCCTGGCTTTGTGATTCCATTGGAAGGCGATGAGAACATGATCACTGAGTTTCTGCTGGTACCGTACTTTGGCGCATGTATTCACGTGCCACCGCCACCACCAAACCAAATCATCTACGTGAAGTTCCCTAAAGGTGCACCAATCCAGCAGTTATGGGATGTGATCTATTTAGTGGGTACGCTGAAAACTGAGTCAATAAGCCATGACTTGGCGCAAACCGGTTATCTTATTGAAGGTACTGCGATTGAAGAATATGACGACATGTAGTCATTAGAAGGGTGGCTCAAGGATGAGCTGCCGTCACTGAACGAGTGAGATCATTCAATAACAGTTTAATAACGATTATTTTATTCTAAATTATGCGATGTAATTAGATAAGTACGCTAGAACAGCGACATAAGTAGCGAGTAATAACCCTATACTAAGCTGTTTCTTCAGCTTGTTATCATTGACTTGATTCATAACTCCTCCTTGAGAATTACAACAAATTTAACATTTTATTATCATTAGCAAAAGTAAAATTTTGTTGAAACCTTCAACTCTGCACGCAAAATCTAGCCACCAATAAGATAAAGAGTTACATTTTAGACAGTTAAGTCGTCTCCTAACGGTACTCTTATGTCAGAAACTAAACAGCCAGTGATCATTGAGCATGCTAGCGATACACAGCAAAAGCATGAGAAAAAGCCTCATATTGCCGACAGTGCAAGCAGAGTGCTGCACATCGCACAAAGCTTCGGCCTCGATTCCTTAATTAGTCATAGTACAACGCCAAACGATAAAGCTGAGAGTACGCTTATCGAACGGGCACTATTACGAGAGAAAAAACGTAGAGAGCTTCGCCAAAAGAACCTAGAACAAATTCTAAAGTTGGCACACTCTTCATGTAAGGATGAAGCGGCTGGAGACCCTGATCAGGACTGGCTATACCGCTTCTTCGATATGGCACAAGAGATCCACAATACATCGATGCAGAGGCTATGGGCTCAAGTACTGAAACGAGAAGTCACCAACCCAGGCTCGACGTCAATGAAGGCGCTTCAGATCTTAAAAGACATGACACCAAAAGAAGCGCTCACCCTGCAAAGAGCCGCGTCACTGGGTTGTAGCTTTGGTAGTGATAACAGCAGGAAACTATTACTCGGCTTTAAATCCCATGCTGGAATCTTCAGCTTTGGCAAAAGGGACACCACCAACACCATCAACCTTGGTGGACACAACCTGCCCTACTCTAGTTTGCTCCACTTGATTGAACTCGGGATTATTCTAGGAACAGAATTAGAATCTGGAGAGATTGATTTCGACCCAGCTCTACACCTAACTTATCAAGGTAAGGGCATGTCACTGGCACCGTTATCAAAAGGCGTGAAGCTGGTTTACTATCGATTCAGCCCAACAGGCAATGAGCTTTGTACCTTGCTTGGCAACAAGCCAAACACGCAATATTACAACCAACTGATTGCGCTATTGAGCCAGAAATTCACTGTTCAGACAGAAGTTAAAAGCAGCGTAAATTACACCGTCTAGACACTCGACGGTGCAAAAAATAGACGGTGTAAAAGTGGAGTGTATTGAGAGGAATAAAGAGAATCTAGAGGATAGGTTTCTTGTCTCGGTAAACCAAGGCTGCACGACTTATCAGTCATAAATCAATAGATAAGTAAGTGCTCAGCCTTAATCATACCAACGATCTCAATTGGCTAAAATATTACGCTTCTCTAACGCATCAATACACAGCTCGACCAATTCATCGAGTGTCTTCTCACCTGCGGGTAAATTAATCTCAGGGTTCTGAGGCGCTTCGTAAGCTGAACTAATACCAGTGAAGTTCGGGATCTCTCCAGCACGTGCTTTCTTATACAGGCCTTTAGGATCACGCTGCTCACAAACCTCAAGTGGCGTGTTCACAAACACCTCTAAAAACTCGCCTTCAGGTAGCAAGTCTCGCACTAACTGTCTTTCAGCTTGATGTGGGGAAATAAAAGCAGACAACACAATTAAGCCCGCATCTGCCATCAGCTTAGCGAGTTCACCAATACGACGGATATTCTCTCGGCGATCCTGCTCAGAGAAGCCAAGGTCGCTACATAACCCATGACGCACATTATCGCCATCCAATAGGTAAGTATGGTAACCAAGCTGTGCCAAGCGATTTTCTAATGCTCCAGCGACTGTCGACTTCCCAGAACCAGATAATCCCGTGAACCAGAGCACGGCTGGCTTTTGTGATTTCAGATCAGAGCGGAATGTTTTATCAATCGAGTGTTGATGCCACACAACATTCTCATCTTTTGGTTTGAGTACTGCGGTCATAATTAGTCCTTTAAATAAACAGCATTAAAATGGGAAAAAATAAGGAATTAGGGTCAGCACCAAACCCGAATAAACAATCGAGATTGGGATGCCGATGCGCAGATAATCCGTAAGGTGGTAATTACCTACGCTATAAACAAGTAAGTTGGTTTGGTAGCCGTATGGCGAAATAAAACTGGCACTGGCACCAAACAGAACCGCCATAATAAACGGCATTGGATCGACGCCATAGCCCACGGCCATACTGTAGCCAATGGGGAATGAGAGTGCCGCTGCCGCATTGTTGGTCACCAACTCAGTCAGGACCAGCGTCATGAAATAGGTCGCGACTAGCGCTCCAAATACGCCCCAGCCATTAAAGGCCTCCATAAACATCAGCCCCATTCGCTCAGACAACCCAGATGAAATCATCAGTTGAGCAATAGAGAGTGCCGAACCAACGATCACGACAATATCGACGGGGAAGCGGCGGCGAAGCTCACCAAGTTGTACTACACCAAATGCCAACAGCAATAATAAAAATCCCGCTAGCCCTTTAATAATAGGGACTACATCAGCGAGCGATAACCCAATCACACTAGCAAATCCGAGCAAAACAAACGTCGATTTATCGGCATCAAGCTTGGCGCTTGAGTCTAGGTCGTTCATCAACACAAACTCTTTATTGTGTTGTTGACGCTGTTCTTCAAAACGTTTTCCTGGAACCAAAATCAAGGTATCACCAGCGGTCAATGTGATATTCCCTAACCCACCTTCAAGGCGCTCATGACCACGGCGAATAGCGACCACAACCGCATCAAAACGATCTCTGAACTGGCTGGTTTTTAACGTTTTATTACAGAAGCTTGCCGATGAACTGACTACGACCTCAACAAAGCTCTGACCGTTCAGGTGATGCTGACCAAACAGGGTTAATCCTTGGATTTCTTGCAATGTTGCAACACTCTCGACATCACCACAAAACAGCAGTCGGTCACGAGCTTGCAGTATGAAGTCTGGGTCAATAGACGCGGTTGTTTTACCGTCTCGAATTACTTCTGCTAAGAACAGTTTTCTCAATGCTCTGAGGTTATTCTCGCTGACGCTGCGACCAACTAAAGGAGAACCCGGCTCAACTCGCGCCTCGAGAAAGTAAGGTAGATCGTCTTGAGAACCATCATCGTAGCTGGGTAAGAAGTAGCTCAGAGGAATGAGGATCAACACACCACCGACCAACACCGCTAAACCGATCAAGGTCGGTGTGAAAAAATTTAAACTTGGCAGTCCAGCATCTTCAACAAAGCTATTGATGATCAAGTTGGTAGAGGTGCCGATCAATGTCAGGGTTCCACCTAAGATGGCAGCGTATGACAAAGGGATTAGCAGTTTAGATGGCGCATGCTGTTGATTACGTTTGATCGCCCCGATCAAAGAAACAACCACTGCGGTATTATTAGTAAAAGATGAAAGTAACGCTGTGGAAATACCCAACTTCGCAACCACGGTACCTAGCCTACCTTCAGAGATATTACGGCTAACCCAACTGATTAAGCGAGTTTTCTCCAACGCACTTGATGCGAGGATAAGAAGAATTAAAGTCAGTAACGAGGAGTTAGTGAAGTTATTGGCTAAGCTCGATAAATCGATCATGCCAGCCATAAAAGCAATAAACGCCGCGCCAGCAAAGATAAAGCTTGGCTTAATACGGGTAACGAGCAGGCAAGTAATGATGCCGAGCAAAATCGCTAATACAAATCCTTGTTGCCACATATACCCGTCCTTTATGGCGGAAACGATGAGTTTCCGCCTGATTCAATAAGCTGTTACTTAGTCGTTTATGACTTCAGTAATTGGCTTAGATCTTTGGCATCCCAATGTGGGAAGTGCTTGCGTACCAATGCGTTGAACTCAAGTTCAAATGCAGAGAAGTTACCGACTTGCTGTTCAACAGAGTCCAAACGGTCTCGAATCAAGCCAGCGCCAACCGTTACATTGGTAAGACGATCAATGACGATAAAGCCACCGGTATCGGCACTTTCACGGTATTTATCCAGCGCCACAGTCTCGTTCAATGACCATTCACACAAACCAATACCATTCAGTGGCAACTCATCAACAGCGTGAGTCGACAAGTTGTTGATGTCATATTGGTGACGAACCGTTTCAACCTGACCGACGGTTTTCTTGCCTGCGATTTTGATGTCGTAAGCTTTGCCCGGTTGCAGTGGTTGCTCTGTCATCCATACGATGTCAGCCAATACATGGTTAGTTGATTCAATTTGCGCGTTTTCCAGCACAATCAAATCACCACGGCTGATATCGATTTCATCTTCAAGAGTCAGTGTTACTGCCAAGCCCGCTTGTGCTGATTCAAGTTCGCCATCAAAGGTCACAATGCTTGTCACCTTAGACGTTTTACCTGATGGCAGCGCCTTGATTTCATCACCCACGCTGACACGGCCAGAGGCAACGGTGCCAGCAAAACCACGGAAGTCTAAGTTAGGACGATTGACGTACTGAACAGGGAATCGGAATTCACCCGCAGAGCGTTTTTGGTCAATGTCTACGTTCTCTAGTACTTCTAATAGAGATGGGCCTTCGAACCATGCAAGCTCTTTACTTGGCGCTGCAACGTTAATGCCTTCAAGCGCGGAAACAGGCAGAATTTGAATATTAGTTTCGCCTTCTAGGTTTTCAGCAAACTCTAGATACTGATCGCGAATCTCCTCAAAACGATCTTGCGAGTACTCGACGAGATCCATTTTGTTGACTGCGACGATGAAATGCTTCAAACCAAGCAGGTTAGAAATAAACGAGTGACGACGTGTTTGATCCAGAACGCCCTTACGAGCATCAATCAAGATCACAGCCAGATCACACGTTGAAGCGCCTGTTGCCATGTTGCGCGTGTACTGCTCATGCCCTGGGGTATCAGCAATAATGAACTTACGTTTTTGCGTCGAGAAGTAGCGATAAGCCACATCGATCGTAATCCCTTGCTCACGCTCAGCCTGCAAGCCATCAACAAGCAGTGCTAAATCAGGCTTCTCACCCGTAGTACCTACTCGCTGACTATCAGAGTGAACGGCTGCTAGCTGATCTTCATAAATCTGTTTTGTATCATGGAGCAAGCGACCGATTAACGTACTTTTACCGTCATCTACCGAGCCACAAGTTAAAAATCTAAGCATAGATTTATGCTGATGCTGACTTAGATAACCTTCAATCCCTAGTTCAGCCAATTCGGCTTCTACTGCACTATTCATTTTTCTTTCCTTAGATTCTTAGAAATAACCTTGGCGCTTTTTCAGCTCCATAGAGCCCGACTGATCATGGTCAATCGCTCGACCTTGACGCTCACTAGACGTCGCCACCAGCATTTCTTCAATAATGCCTGTTAGCGTATTCGCCTCAGATTCAACCGCTCCGGTTAATGGGTAACAGCCTAAAGTACGAAAACGAACGCTTTTCTCTTCAATCACTTCACCTTCTTGCAGCTCCATACGGTCATCATCAACCATGATCAGCATGCCATCACGCTCAACTACAGGGCGTTTGTCTGAAAGGTAAAGTGGAACAATATCGATGCTCTCTAGGTAGATGTATTGCCAGATATCGAGCTCAGTCCAATTAGATAGCGGGAATACACGAATGCTTTCGCCCTTATTAACCTGACCGTTGTAGGTGTGCCAAAGCTCTGGACGCTGGTTTTTTGGATCCCACGTATGGTTCTTATCACGGAAAGAATAAACACGTTCTTTCGCACGAGACTTTTCTTCATCACGACGCGCACCACCAAAAGCCGCATCGAACCCATACTTGTTTAACGCCTGCTTAAGGCCCTGTGTTTTCATGATGTCAGTGTGCTTCGAAGAACCATGTACAAATGGGCTACAACCCATCTCAATACCTTCTGGGTTCTTATGTACTAAAAGGTCGAAGCCGTACTTTTTAGCCGTACGATCACGAAACTCAATCATCTCGCGGAATTTCCAGTCCGTATCTACATGCAATAGTGGGAATGGAATCTTGCCTGGATAAAACGCTTTGCGAGCTAAATGAAGCATCACAGAAGAATCTTTTCCGATGGAGTACATCATCACTGGGTTATCAAACTCAGCCGCTACTTCACGGATAATATGAATACTTTCCGCTTCGAGCTGTTTTAAGTGGGTTAAACGTTCTTGGTCCATTTCAGTGCTTCCTTTAAGGCTCGCGTTACGAGCAATTCATTACTTGGTCTTGCCAAGCAAGGGATTTAACTCATCCACTTGAGTGAATGGGAGTATTGGCACTAGAAGAAAACAGAAGCTTCGTTTTGAGCTATCCTTGCTATTCATCTGCCTGATACGTCCTTGATATAGGCATTATGACGAGCCTCTCATATTACTGGAAATTCTAAAATTTCATTTTTTATTCGAAAAGCTGATAAGGGATTGAATTTACCGATAAGCAGGTGAAATGAATGGACTAATATTATCGATATCAGTTGCGCATCGATTGAGCAGCTTTGGGAGGCGTCTTGCAGAACACCATAAAGTAATCGATCTAAGTCACGAATTAACATTCGTTGTAATCATTGTTTCATTCGGTTTTGTTACATTACGCAACGAATTTTCTACTATCCACTTTGGAGCTACAAAATGAAAGTTGCAATGAAACCTTTGTCATTAGCTGTACTTGCGGGTCTTGGTTTGACTTTAGCAGGCTGCACAACAACACCAGATACCGATGAAGTGATTAAATTACGTGTCGTAGAAACGACGGATATCCATACCAACCTAATGGATTACGACTACTACAAAGACAAGCCATCGAAAAAAATTGGCTTAGCACGTACTGCAACTCTAGTAAAAGAAGCTCAAAGCGAAGTAACCAACAGCGTATTAGTTGATAACGGTGACTTGCTGCAAGGTAGCCCAATGGGTGACTACATGGCAGACAAAGGCATCGAAGTAGGCGAAGTTCACCCTGCATACAAAGCTATGAACCAACTAAGCTACGACGCTGCAAACCTAGGTAACCACGAATTCAACTACGGTCTTGAGTTCCTAGAAGAATCGATCAACGACGCTGATTTCCCGTACATCAGTGCTAACGTTTACGACGCAGAAACCAAAGAACACTACTTCACGCCTTATATCATCAAGACGCACACGTTCGAAGATACTGCTGGCGTAGAGCACGAAGTAAAAGTGGGTTACATCGGTTTCGTTCCACCGCAAATCATGACGTGGGATAAGAAGAACCTTGAAGGTAAAGTGATCGCTCGCGATATCATTGAGACGGCTAACGAGTTAGTGCCTCAAATGAAAGCGGAAGGCGCTGAAGTTATCGTTGCTATCCCTCACTCAGGCGTATCAACTGACCCATACAAAAATGGCGAAGAGAACTCGACGTTCTACCTATCTGAAGTAGACGGCATCGATGCGATCGCATTCGGCCACTCTCACGCAGTGTTCCCAGGTAAAGGTTTTGATGACATTCAAGGCATCGACAACGAAACGGGCACAATGAACGGCGTTGCGGCAGTAATGCCAGGTCGTTGGGGTAGCCACGTTGGTGTTATGGATCTAACACTTGCACAAAAAGACGGTAAGTGGGAAGTAGTAAAAGGCCAATCAGAAGCGCGCCCTATCTACGACAAAATCGAGAAGAAATCGCTTGCTGAAGCTGATGAAGGCATCGTAACAGCACTAGAAAAAGACCACGCTGGTACTCGTGAGTTTGTTAACCAACCGATTGGTAAAGCAGACGATGTGATGTACAGCTTCTTGTCTCTAGTACAAGACGATCCAACAGTTCAAATCGTTAACCTTGCACAGAAAGATTACGTTGAACAGTTCATCCAAGGTGACCCTGACCTAGATGGTACTCCAGTGCTTTCAGCAGCTGCACCATTCAAAGCCGGTGGCCGTAAGAATGATCCAGCGAACTTCACTGAAGTTGAATCTGGTCAACTGACATTCCGTAACGCAGCTGACTTATACCTTTACCCGAACACACTAGTTGCGATGAAGGTAACAGGTCACGAAGTAAAAGAGTGGCTTGAGTGTTCTGCTGGTCAATTCAACCAAGTTGATGTTAACTCAACAGCACCACAACAGTTGATCGAGTGGGATAACTTCCGCACTTACAACTTCGATGTTATCGACGGTGTTGATTACCAAATCGACGTAACTCAACCTGCGAAATACGATGCAAACTGTAAAGTCGTTAACCCTGACTCACAGCGTATTGTTGGCCTAACTTACCAAGGTAAGCCAATCGACATGAAGCAAGACTTCCTGATCGCAACCAACAACTACCGTGCATACAGCGCTAAGTTCCCAGGCACAGGTGAAGACTTCATCGCATTTGATGCACCAGATGAGAACCGTACTGTTCTTGCAAACTACATCTCTCGCGTAAGCAAAGAGCAAGGTCAAGTGAGCCCAAGCGCAGATAACAATTGGTCATTTGCACCAATCAAAACGGATAACAAGCTAGATATCCGCTTTGAAACATCTCCAAGCGACAAAGCAGCAGAGTTCATTAAAGAGAAGGGTCAATACCCGATGAAACGTGTTGCGACTGACGATGTTGGTTTCGCTGTTTACCAGATTGACCTAACTAAATAGATTGCTTAAGTAATCCATAGTTAACGTTCTGAAAGGCTGAGTTTAACGACTCAGCCTTTTTTTTTTCTTCTAAATGTTCAGTCCAAAGCCTTAGGTTTCTAACCCTTTAACACCCTCTAGTTCTGCACCGAAACCACATACCTCAAACCACTCATTTCATTCAATCAACACAAAAAAGCGGTAATTGTCTGTAAGTTTTTCTCTGCTCCTCCTGTCTATTTAATTTACTACACTCAATGAATGGTCATTAAGCCATTCATCTATAGGATAGATAAGGACATTTGATGAGCACCGTCGAGAGCATTCAAGCATGGTTACATTCAGGGGAGGAGTCGTTGCTATGGTTGATGCTTGGCATCATCGCGCTTTCTTACCTGCTTGAAGATCTGGCGATTGTTACGGCAGCTGGTTTAGCAACTCAAGGGCTCATTCTTCCTCAATATGCGTTGCTTGCCATTTTCATCGGTATTGCCACAGGTGATCTCGGCCTCTATTACCTAGGTAAATCAGGACGTTATTTCCGAGGTGTTCGATATAAAGCCCTCACGAATAAATACTTTCGTTCGCTTCGTACCAAATTACGTCAGAACGCATTCAGCAGCCTTTTTGTTATCCGCTTTATTCCAGGGCTTCGCACCGTCGGGTTTACCTTAAGTGGCTTTTTCGCCATCCCACTGTCTACTTTCTTGCTTGCTGTCATCAGCGCCACCGCGATCTGGACTGGCATTGTCTTCTCTGCCATCTACTATTTAGGGACATCAGCGTGGCTGCAAGCCTCTGAATATCAATGGATCGTTATCCCGTGTGCCATCGCTTTACTATTTATCGGTAATCGATTAATGAATAAAACCTACTCTAGAGGATTATCATGAGTTCACCGCAAGATATTCGCATCATTCCCGCACATCAAATCAATGCAGGCATGCCCTTGCTTGAAAAAGATACCGTGCGCAGTGTCTCTCCTTATGAGTTTCTTCCGACTTGGTTCTTCTACACGCCAGTGGTGATTCAAAGCCTGATGCAAGGGTTACGGCACTTTGACTGGGCACTGCCGCTCATTGCCAACCCAAGCATCAAGTTAAGCGGAATGGTAGGCGAATCAAAACACGAGATATTAAGCCTTGCCGGATCTTCAAGTCAGCGTTGGATCTCTCCGTTTATCACCCTCACCAAAACGGATCTTAATAGTAAAAAACAAACCGAAGATGCACTCAGTGCGCTAACACAATCGGATCTTGACTTCCCCATAGTGGCGAAACCAGATCTTGGCTGTCGAGGCGTTGGCGTCAAGCTGATCAACACACAAGATCAACTTGAGCAATATGTTGAATCTTTCCCAAATAATGCTCGCTTTCTACTGCAAGAAAAGGCGCCTTATCAGGCAGAAGCTGGCGTTTTCTATGTTCGTTACCCAAACAAAAAGCAAGGTGAGATCATCTCGATCACACTCAAATATGCGCCAATGGTGATGGGTGATGGCAAGTCGACACTCAAGCAGTTAATTGAAAATAGCCCGCGTGCTGGGCAGCTCAGTCACCTGTATCTACCAAGGCATGAAGATAAATTGGATCACGTGCTCGCAGAGGGCGAAGAGTTCCAACTCGCGTTCGCAGGTAGCCATAGCCGTGGCTGCATCTTCCGCGATGGCAATCAATACATCACTCGGGCTTTAACTGAACGTTTAGACGAGATATTCGATGACTTCGATGGTTTTCATTTTGGCCGACTCGACGTCAAGTTTAAGGACATGCACAGCCTAATGAACGGCGAGGATTTCACGATCCTTGAGGTCAATGGCGCAAGCAGTGAGGCTGGGCATATCTGGGATCGCAACACACCGCTGCGAGAGATATTTTCTACGCTACTTCTGCAATACCGCATTCTTTTTGATATTGGCGCTCAGCAAAAACAACGAGGCCATAAGACTCCTTCTTTCAAGAGCTTATTCGCTGCGTGGCAAGAAGAGCGACGTCTTGTTCAACAATATCCGACCACTGACTAACTTTGTACGAGGACCATGAATGAACCCCATAGCCCAACCGAGCGCCCTCACTTCTTTCTCTCCTAGTATCAAAGGAGCGGTAGAGATATTGAATCAGGGTCTAGAGTTTTTGTTAGCGATATCTGACAGCGACTATCTGACACGAGCAAAGCCGCACGTCACAAGCTCTATTGGTGAGCATACTCGTCACACGCTCGATCTTTTTCACGCTTTAATTTTAAAAGAGAATGCGACCGTTGATTACAACACTCGCCGTCGTGGTCATCCCGTCGAATACGACCGCTCAATTGCAGTAAAAGAGATCCATTATGTGATCAACTGGCTTGAACGACTAGACCGCAGAGATCTCGAAGCGCCTATCATGATCCAAACCGAAGTTTCAATGGATACACAAGTATTCGCCAGCCTGCCTTCTACGTTAGAAAGAGAGGTCACCTTTGCTGCTCTGCATGCCAATCATCACTATGCGATGATCAAGGTGATCACGACCTTTCTTGATGTCGAAACATGCAATACCTTTGGTTATGCCCCAACCACCAGCAGTTATCTGAGGGAGCAATAATCATGTGTTCAGTATCTTGGCTGCTTGAAGAAAATGGTTATCAGGTCTTTTTTAACCGTGACGAACAAAAGACGCGAGCACTAGCAATGCCACCTAAACAGTATCGAGTCAGCGGTGTCGATATCATCATGCCACTCGACCCAACTGGCGGTGGTAGCTGGATCAGTATCAATGAGTTCGGGCTTTCGTTATGCCTACTCAATAACTATCAAGGCATAGTACCTGTTGGACCTTTAGTCAGCCGTGGTTTGTTACTCAAGAATCTGTCATCGAGTCGTAACATCAGTCAGCTCTCTGAAGCATTTCATCAGCTCGACCTGCACACTTTTGCTCCATTTACCTTGTTGGCTTTCGCGCCGAATTTAACTCAGAACAATGGTTTGGTTATCGCCTACATGTGGGATGGTATTCAACAGCACATCGTCGACACCGATTCTCCGCTGTTTTCATCCGGTGTTGATTTAGAGCGAGTGCAAGCCTATCGAAAAGCAAAATACGATCAGCTTATGACAACAGGTAAGAATCAACAGAACTTACTTCAGTTTCACTCTCACCATCATAGCGAACAACCTCATTTAGCGACCTGTATGCATCGTGAAGATGCACATACGGTGAGCTTTACACACTTACGCAATCTACATGGCCAAGCCTCGATGTTTTATGCACCCGGCTCGCCTTGTGAACCCATTAAGCCATGTCAGATAAATCAACAGCGCTTTACCTTCGATCTATCACCCGTAATCAATCTATAGGAGTCCATCATGAGAAAACTATTAACCATGGTCATGCTACTTGTTAGCCCATACGTATTTGCCGCCGATGAAATCTACACAGGATTCTTTAGCAGCAAGGCGCTCGATGGCTACGATACCGTCGCTTATTTCACTTCAGGTAAGCCTATTGAAGGCAGTAAAAAATTCAGCACAGAGTACAAAGGTGCGGACTGGTATTTCTCTTCTGAAAAGAATTTGACTTTATTTGTTAATAATCCTGAAAAATATGCCCCTCAATATGGGGGTTATTGCGCTTGGGCTGTTTCAGCAAAAAGTGACTTTGCACCCGGTGACCCGAACCAATGGACGATTGTTGATAACAAGCTTTACCTCAACTATGACCAAGAGATTAAGCAACGTTGGGAACAAGATCGAGCACAGCATATTCAAAAAGCCGACACCGTTTGGCCGCAACTGATCAAATAAGGGAATAACCATGACATGCACTCCAGCTAAACATATTCCTGCGGCATTTATCGCTTTCGTATTTGTTCAGTCGCTGTTTTTTAAGTTCACAGGCTCATACGAGACTGAGCATATCTTTGGCACCTTGGCGACATGGTCTGGCCTAAGTTGGTTCGGTTCATTTGGCGGCTACTTGATAGGGTTCGCTGAATTGATTGCGGCCATTTTGCTGTTTACTCGTTGGCATGGCCTGGGTGCCATTATGAGTGTGGGGATTATGAGTGGCGCGATATTTTTCCATCTGTTTACGCCGCTCGGTATTCAAATGCCTGAGTTTAACGCAGCGGGTGAAATTGTCGGTTATGACGGCGGATTACTGTTTGGCATGGCATGCCTAGTATGGCTTTGCGGTGCATTTTTAAGTGTAAAAGATTTCAAGAATCAAGACGGTTTCCTAAACAACTTTAGTCAATAAGGTAGCTTCATTATGATTGATAGTCCTTTTCGTTTACCACGTTACACGCCTTTTGGTTTAGGTGAGTCTGTTGTCGAGTGGGCAACTGGGCTATCTAAGCTAGATAAGCTCTATCAAGATAGACCTGATGAGTTATCTAGCTTTGAATTCATGCATCACACCTTGTCAGCATTGAATATCGACTATTCCGTTTCAGCAGGCGCCACTGATAATATTCCCGAACAAGGGCCCGTAGTCATTGTGGCTAACCACCCGCTTGGTGCGATTGAAGGCGTGATCCTTGCTGATCTCGTAGGATCGGTAAGGAAGGATGTGAAAGTGTTGGCCAATGAGTTGCTCAAGCGACTGCCTGAACTGGATGATCTTTTCATTGGGGTCGATGTCTTTAACAGTAAAGAATCGAAACGCACCAATGCTAAAGCTATTCGAGATGCCAATCGTCATTTAGCAGACGGTGGACTCTTGATTGTGTTCCCTGCTGGCGAAGTATCGAGTTACCGCAAAGGGGCAAAAACACTGACAGACATCGAGTGGAGCAAGTCGGTCGCGAAATTCGTCAAACGCCACCAAGCCACCACGGTGCCTATCTTTATCAATGGTAAAAACAGCGAGCTTTTCTATCAAGCTGGCCGTGTCCATCCGCTATTAAGAACGGCTCTACTCGGGCGCGAACTTCTTAATAAGCAAGCGACGACTATCTCTATCTCTATTGGCTCATCGATTCCGTATTCAGAGATAAAATCGTTTGAACAAGAGATGGATATCGTCAACTACCTGCGACTCAATACTTACCTAATGAGTCAACAAGATAGTCCGAATACGCCAATTCACGCCCCCTCTTTTGACACTCAGGTTATTGCGCCTATTCCACCTGAAGTGTTGGCAATAGAGGTCGATTCTCTTCCTGAAGAGATGAAGTTACTTGAGCAAGGGGACTTCGAGGTCTACTGTACGCCAAGCCAATCTATTCCTAACTTAATGCGCGAAATTGGTCGAGTTAGAGAAGAGAGTTTCCGTGAAGTCGGAGAAGGCAGCGGGCTTGCCTGTGATTTAGATGAGTATGACCTTTACTACCACCAACTGTTTGTTTGGAATAAAACCAAGGCTGAATTAGTGGGTGCATACCGACTTGGTATGGTCGACAAGCTCATCGCTGAGCACGGGCTTGATAAGCTCTACTCTCGTAGCCTGTTTAACTACAATCAAGAATTCATCGATACCCTAGATAACAGTATCGAACTTGGGCGCTCCGTAGTAAGCAAACCTTATCAAAAGAGCCTTAACTCACTGTTACTATTATGGAAAGGTATCGCAGCCTTCGTGTATCGTCACCCTCAATATACCCATCTATTCGGCCCAGTCAGTATCAGTAATGATTACAGCCACAATGCGCGTCTGTTGATTGCGACTACCCTATCCATACACCATTACGATGAACAAAAGGCGAACCTGGTTTCTCCTTCGTCACCACTCAATACCAGTAATAATGTGTTCTGGCAGAATCACCTGCTATCGTCATTGGCGAGTGTCCCTCTGCTTTCTAAAGTGTTGGCTCGTATGGAGCAAGGGAAAGGCCTACCGGTACTGCTACGCCAATACTTAGGGATGAACGGTAAACTTGTGTGCTTTAACGTCGACCCATCTTTTAATGATGCCTTGGATGGCTTGATTGTGGTTAATCTTAAGAAAGTACCGTTGAAAACCCTAGGAAAATACATGGGAAGAGACCTCGCTCAAGATTATCTAGAACAACACAGTCGACGCTGATTTAGCCTGCTCTGTACCTCTCTCCAAATAAGTGCGATGATTTCGACACTTATTTGGGTTAGGTTATTTTCATGCACACCTCTTTTATCAAACAACTACAAAGCTTTGACTTCTCTGAGAGTCAGGTTGAATCTCTATTAGCTGTCGCGAAGCCGCTTGAGCTGCCAACCCGACACATCCTGATCAATCAAGGTGAGATGGCGAGTTCAATCTACTTTGTACTTGAAGGCTTATGCCACGCTTGTTATCTCACTAATGACGGTAAGCAATACAGCAAAGAATTCTACTGGGAACAAGACTGGATCATCGGCTTTGAGAGTTTGATAAAGAACCAAGCGTCCCCTTACCTACTAGAAACACTCA
Source organism: Vibrio sp. QJM3NY_26 (assembly GCF_057786005.1). Taxonomy (NCBI): domain Bacteria; kingdom Pseudomonadati; phylum Pseudomonadota; class Gammaproteobacteria; order Vibrionales; family Vibrionaceae; genus Vibrio; species Vibrio sp. QJM3NY_26. Next base: position 3,086,633 of record NZ_CM173515.1, read on the forward strand.
CACCAATTACTATGTTAGAACTGCCAATGAATGCGGTTATTGAGTGGCGTGCAGCAAATAACCCTTTGTATTTAAAGCTGTTAGAAACTCAGCTCATGCATAAGGAAAACAAAGAACGCTTTATGCTGCTCTATACTCCAGAGCAACGCTATCAGCTTTTCTGCGAACATTACCCCGACCTTGAGCAGCGCTTGAACGACAATCAAATTGCGGCCTATCTAGGAATAACCGCCATCAGCCTGAGCAGAATTAAAGGTCGAATTAACAATAGTTAATGCCAACAATCATCGCACATAGTACATTCAGAGCATCGATAACCTCTGGATGTAAACATGATCACTTGGCACTCAATTCCCTTCTCTGAACTTTCAACACAACAACTTTATCAACTACTTAAATTACGAGTAGATGTGTTCGTCGTTGAGCAAAATTGCCCTTATCCAGAGCTCGATGGTAAAGATACACTCGCAGGTGTTGAACACTTGCTTGGCTATGCTGATGCAGAGCTAGTGGCGTGTGCACGTTTGTTACCACCCGGCACCTCTTACGACAACACGAGCATCGGCCGAGTGGCGACCAAGCAATCGGCAAGAGGTGATGGCTTGGGTCATCAATTGATCAAAGAAGCGTTAACACGCTGTGAGTCTCTTTGGCCGAACAAGACCATCGATATTGGCGCGCAACAACACCTAGAAAACTTCTATGCGAGCCACGGGTTCGAAACTATCTCTGAGATGTATCTGGAAGACGATATTCCGCATGTAGACATGAGATTAGAAAAGTAATGACGAATATCACTGTCGGTATTCTATTGTTGGTTGCAGGTAACTTGTTTGCCTCGCTTTCCGACGTAGCGGTAAAACTATTGAATGGCGAAGTACCGCCCTTACAGTATATTTTTTTCCGACAGTTAATATCTCTGCTCATCATCACCCCTTTGTGGCTACAGCAGAAAAAAGAACAACGACGCTTACAACAAGCTAAAGTGACCTTTATTCGAGGACAACTGATCCTAATCGGCAGCGGATGTATGGTCGTCGCGATCACCCACCTTTCTTTAGCTACCGCCAACGCAGTATTTTACGTCGCGCCCCTGTTGATGTTACCTCTCTCTATGTTTCTCCTCAAAGAGCAACCGGCACTTGGCAAGGTCATCGCCACCACTATCGGTTTTATTGGTGCATTGATTGTCTTGAGGCCATCACAATTTCATTGGGCAGCACTGTTTGCTTTGGGTACAGCACTCACCCTCGCACTATTCAATGTATTGGTAAGAAAGCTTCCTAGTGAGCAAACGGTGGTTACTACGCTGTGGTGGACAACGTTATGCTCTATTCCAGCCTCATTAGTACTGTGCTTCTTATACTGGCAGCCGGTGTCTGTGGAACATTTGGGATACATAGCATTAAGTGCGACGCTAATTTTAAGCTACAACGGACTTGCGGTCGCTGCCTACCAAAAAGCACACTCTAGTCAAATTGCCTTGGCTGAATACTCAGGCTTAGTGTTTGTCGCAATAATAGGCGCGATATGGTTTGATGAGATTCCAGATACGTTAACCTTTATCGGAATTATGCTCATCATCTTACCGCTTGCACCTTTCAAGCGACCAAAAAAAAGAGCTAATCATTAGCTCTTTTCTATCGACTGTATGTATCTGACGAAGCGCTTTAACGCAGGCTCAGTATTGAGCTATTTACTACGGCCAAAGCCACCGTCAGATAAACGGAAAAACATCACCGAAGTGTTGCCTTTTTCTAGCTGAAGAATGTCTAGTTTCCCGGTCTCGGCGAGTTTGAATCGAACTAGCTGGCCTTTACGAATCTGACTAAGTGGTTTGTCTGCCCCTTCAATACGAACTAGCGCGTTCAAGTCAGACAACGGTAAGTCGTTATTTCGAAAAACCTGCGCTAACGTATCCCCTTGCTTCACAAGATACTCTTGCCAATTGTTGTTACTCGGTTCTGATGAACTGCTCTTGGCATTTTGCTGTTCGCTTAAGCCAACCGTGTTTATCTCAAGCTCGACGCGCGATGTTGCTGGGGCTGCGTCTACTTTAGGTTCTGGTAGCGGCACAAAAAGTAAGATCAATACGATCGGCGAAATCACCATCAATAGTCTCTGGTGTAATTTCGGCAATGATCCCCAGGCCTGCACGGTTGAGGTTTTCATTTTCTTGATATCGATCGAACTTAATTTATCTTTGACCTGATTCAGTCGATCCTTGAACTCTGCTAAGTGGTCTACTTTCTGTTTTTTCTTTTGACGACGATTCATGCCACTGCGTCCTATACGTTGAATAACTACAGTATAAAAACCAAAGTACCAACAGTATAGATCTTTCCGCTACAACAGAGACCAAAGCAAGAAAATTGACATAGCTGTGATTTGGACACGGTAAAGCGTAAGTGATCAGGGGCTAGCCGTTTATTCAGGCTGCTAATACTGGTATTCTTACCCTTTTCGTACTGACAAAAAGAGTGACTTTTCATGTCTGAAGTAAAATTTGAAACTGTAGAGCAAAAAGCTAGCTACGGTATCGGTCTACAAATGGGCCAACAACTTGCTGGTTCTGGTCTTGAAGGCCTAAACGTAGACGCAATCGCTGCTGGTATCGCAACAGCTCTAGTTGGTGACATGCCAGCTATCGAAGTTGACGAAATCAACAACGCACTACAAGAGCTACACACTCGTGGTGAAGCTGCACGTCAAGAACTAGCTAAAGCAGCTGCTGCTGACGGCGAAGCTTTCCTAACTGACAACGCTCTTCGTTCAGAAGTAACAGTTCTTGAGTCTGGTCTTCAGTACGAAGTACTAACTGAAGGTACTGGCGAAATCCCTACTGCAGACAAGCAAGTACGTGTTCACTACCACGGTGAACTAACTGACGGTACTGTTTTCGACAGCTCTGTATCTCGCGGTCAACCTGCTGAATTCCCAGTAACTGGCGTAATTCAAGGTTGGGTACAAGCTCTACAAATGATGCCTGTTGGCTCTAAGTGGAAACTATACATCCCTCAAGATCTAGCATACGGTGAGCGCGGCGCAGGTGCTGCAATTCCACCATTTGCAGCTCTAGTATTTGAAGTAGAACTTCTAGCTATCCTTTAATTTTTATAAAAACCTTTAGTAAAACAAAATACTATAGGCAAATAAAATTAAAATAATCCAACGGCGATGTGACTACATCGCCGTTTTTCGTTTATAGTGAATAGGTCGATTACTTTATTACTTAAGGAAGAATAATGAAGAAAATACTCATCACTATGCTCAGCAGCCTTGCTGTAGTCTCTTGCGCTAGCACTAGCGACTCTGAACAAACCGGTTCAACATCAGATACCAACTATTCCCAACTATCACAAACTGCCCTGATGGCAGCTGTAAATATGTGGTCTCAACAAAACGAAACAACACCACTTGCTGATACCGTTGCTGATCAAGCATCTGTAACAAGCGATCAAGCGATTGGCGGTATCGGTTCAATGCTAGCACTTGCACAAAATTCGCTTGGCACTGCAGACAATAAAGAACTCGCATCACTCATTCCTGGAATGTCTTCACTTGAATCGACTGGCTTATCATCAGTTCTAAGCTCACAAGGTGCTGTTGAAAGTGCGTTTGCTGGGTTAGGTATGGATTCGTCAATGGTTACGACATTTGCACCCATCATTCTTCAAGCACTTCAATCACAAGGTGCAACGAGTGGCCTTATGGATTCACTCGCCGCTCTTTGGCAGTAGGCCATCACGATTAGCGATTAGTTGAAGAATATTGTAAGGGCACTTCGGTGCTCTTTTTTGTGCGTGGAAGAAAAGATATTTGAGATACGAGATACGAGATACGAGATACGAGATACGAGATACGAGATACGAGATACGAGATACGAGATACGAGATACGAGATACGAGATACGAGATACGAGATACGAGATACGAGATACGAGATACGAGATACGAGATACGAGATACGAGATACGAGATACGAGATACGAGATATTTTTGAAAAATAGAGCTGAGCAGGCAAGCAAAAATGCCAAACATCGTGGTGCAATTTTTCAATTCGATAGAAACAAAAAAAGCCGAGCTAATGCTCGGCTTTTTGTATTAAGAATCTAGTATAGATTACTCAGCAGCTTCTTCAGCAGCTGGGCGGTCTACAAGCTCAATGTAAGCCATTGGAGCTTTATCACCAGTACGGAAACCACATTTAAGAATGCGAGTGTAACCACCTTGGCGAGCCGCGAAACGCGGGCCTAGTTCATTAAATAGTTTTGCCACAACTTCGTTATCACGAGTGCGAGCAAATGCAAGACGACGGTTAGCAACACTGTCTGTCTTAGCTAGGGTAATCAATGGCTCAATTACGCGACGTAGTTCTTTTGCTTTAGGCACGGTAGTTTTAATAACTTCGTGACGAACAAGAGAGCTAGCCATGTTGCTGAACATCGCTTTGCGATGACTGCTGTTGCGGTTGAGTTGACGACCACTTTTACGATGGCGCATGACCTAATCCTTCTAACTTTTCGATTAATCTTCAGCGATTGACGCTGGTGGCCAGTTTTCTAGGCGCATGCCTAGAGAAAGACCACGTGAAGCAAGCACATCTTTAATCTCTGTAAGAGATTTCTTACCAAGGTTTGGCGTTTTAAGTAGCTCAACCTCAGTGCGCTGTACAAGATCACCGATGTAGTGAATCGCTTCTGCTTTCAAACAGTTAGCAGAGCGAACTGTTAGTTCAAGATCGTCTACAGGACGTAGTAGGATAGGATCGAATTCTGGCTTCTCTTCCTTCTCCTCAGGTACACGTACATCACGAAGATCTACGAACGCATCCAGTTGTTCAGCTAAAATAGTAGCTGCACGACGGATTGCTTCCTCAGGTTCTAGAGTACCGTTCGTTTCCATATCGATAACAAGCTTGTCTAAATCAGTACGTTGTTCTACACGTGCCGCTTCTACAGCATAGGCGATTTTATCAACCGGGCTGTAAGTAGCGTCAACTAATAGACGACCGATAGGACGCTCATCTTCTTCAGTATGGATACGAGCTGAAGCTGGAACGTAACCACGACCACGTTCTACTTTGATACGCATAGCGATCTCAGCATTGTCATCCGTTAGGTGACAAATTACGTGCTCAGGGTTAGCGATCTCTACATCACCATCGTGGGTGATGTCACCTGCAACAACAGGGCCTGAGCCTGATTTGTTCAGTGTAATAAACACTTCATCTTTGCCTTCAGCAACGCGTACAGCTAAACCTTTAAGGTTTAGAAGGATTTCCAGGATATCTTCCTGAACGCCTTCTTTAGTGCTGTATTCGTGTAGCACACCTTCAATTTCAACTTCTGTTACGGCACAACCCGGCATAGAAGATAGAAGAATGCGGCGAAGAGCATTACCTAGAGTGTGGCCGAAACCGCGCTCTAATGGCTCAAGAGTTACTTTCGCGTGTGTCGTATTGATCTGTTCAATGTCAACAAGACGCGGCTTAAGAAATTCTGTTACAGAACCCTGCATTGTGTCCTCTCTTTTTTTAACCTTACTTAGAGTAAAGTTCGACGATCAAGTGTTCATTGATGTCAGCTGATAGGTCAGAACGCTCAGGCATACGCTTGAATGTACCTTCCATTTTGCTAGCATCTACTTCAATCCAAGTTGGCTTTTCACGTTGTTCAGCAACTTCTAGAGCCGCTTTAATACGAGATTGCTGTTTAGCTTTCTCGCGGATAGAAACAACGTCGTTAGCCGCTACTTTGAAAGAAGGAACGTTTACAACTTTACCGTTAACTAGAACAGACTTGTGGCTAACTAGTTGACGAGATTCAGCACGAGTAGCGCCAAAACCCATACGGTAAACTACGTTATCAAGACGACCTTCAAGAAGCTGAAGCAGGTTTGCACCTGTGTTGCCTTTAAGACGTGCAGCTTCTTTGTAGTAGTTGCGGAATTGTTTTTCTAGAACGCCGTAGATACGACGAACTTTTTGCTTCTCACGAAGCTGAACGCCATACTCAGATAGACGACCGCGACGAGCGCCGTGTACACCTGGTGCGTTATCAATTTTACACTTGGTATCGATCGCACGGACACCAGACTTAAGGAATAAGTCAGTACCTTCGCGACGGCTAAGCTTCAGCTTAGGACCCAAATATCTTGCCATGATCTTTCTCCAATATTCCTAGAAACGAAACTTAAACGCGACGTTTCTTAGGTGGACGACAACCGTTATGAGGGATTGGTGTCGCATCAACAATGTTAGTGATACGGAAACCAGCAGCGTTCAGTGCACGAACAGTAGATTCGCGACCTGGACCTGGACCCTTAACCATAACTTCCAAGTTCTTTAGGCCATATTCTTTAGCCATTTCACCACAACGCTCAGCTGCAACTTGTGCTGCGAACGGAGTAGATTTACGAGAACCACGGAAACCTGAACCACCTGCTGTAGCCCATGCAAGAGCGTTGCCTTGGCGGTCAGTGATAGTTACGATTGTGTTGTTGAAAGAAGCATGAATGTGCGCTACGCCATCAGCTACTTGCTTGCGTACGCGCTTACGCGCGCGAGTTGGTTGTTTTGCCATTGTACTCTACCTTATCCGACTATTTCTTGATCGGCTTGCGCGGACCCTTACGGGTGCGAGCGTTGGTTTTAGTACGCTGTCCACGTAGTGGTAGACTGCGACGATGACGAAGACCGCGGTAACAGCCAAGGTCCATAAGACGCTTGATGTTCATCGATACTTCACGACGTAGATCACCTTCTACAGTGTATTTAGCTACACCATCACGCAGTTGATCGATCTGCTCTTCAGTTAGTTCACTGATCTTAGCATCTTCAGCAATACCCACTTCAGCTAGAATAGCTTGAGAGCGAGTTTTACCAATACCGTAGATTGCAGTAAGTGCAATTACAGAATGCTTATGATCAGGAATGTTAATGCCGGCTATACGGGCCATTATTCACTCCTAAGGGGGTTCATAAAAGAATTATCCGCAGCAAAGCCCGTTATGGATACGCTGCGGCATACTACTTCTTTTGCACGCAAAAGGTAGGCCGAGGAATATACTCGACTCTACCTAGTATTTCAAGTAAAAATTTCTGCTGATTAGCCTTGGCGTTGCTTATGCTTTGGCTCACTGCAAATCACGCGAACGACACCGTTACGCTTGATAACTTTACAGTTACGGCAGATTTTTTTAACGGAAGCACGAACTTTCATTGCTAAACTCCGTAAATGGAATCGAAATAATTACTACCGAATTAACGGCCGTAACCTTTCAGATTCGCTTTCTTTAACACAGAATCATACTGTTGTGACATCAGATGAGTCTGTACCTGTGCCATGAAATCCATGATAACAACCACTACGATTAGTAGGGAAGTGCCGCCAAAGTAGAAACGAACGTTCCACGCGACCATCATGAACTCAGGAATCAGACATATAAAAGTAATGTATAGAGCGCCCGCAAGGGTTAGTCTAGTCATCACTTTATCGATATATTTCGCTGTCTGCTCACCTGGGCGGATACCGGGTACGAATGCACCAGACTTCTTCAAGTTATCAGCTGTTTCACGTGGGTTAAACACCAACGCTGTATAGAAGAAACAGAAGAAGATTATAGCTGCTGCATAAAGCATTACATACAACGGTTGACCTGGGCTAAGAGCTAATGACACGTCAGTTAACCAACCGAACGCGCTGCTTTCACCATTTTGACCAAACCACTGCGCTAATGTTCCTGGGAACAAAATAATACTTGATGCAAAAATCGCTGGTATAACACCTGCCATATTAATCTTAAGTGGCAAATGAGAACTTTGTGCTGCAAACACTTTACGACCTTGTTGACGCTTCGCATAGTTAACGACGATACGACGTTGACCACGCTCCATGAAAACCACGAAGTAAATTACAGCAAAAGACAATACCGCGATAAACAACAGAAGAAGCACATGCAATTCACCTTGACGCGCTTGCTCGATTGTTTGACCGATTGCAGAAGGCAATCCAGCAACAATACCTGCAAAAATCAGAATGGAAATACCATTACCGATTCCTCGCTCAGTGATTTGTTCACCTAACCACATCAAAAACATGGTACCAGTTACTAAACTCACGGTAGCAATAAGCGTAAACATGGTTTGGTTGATAACAACCAGATTGTCGACCATGTTTGGTAAGCCTGTTGCGATACCAATAGCTTGGAATGTTGCAAGTACAAGCGTGCCGTAGCGTGTATATTGGCTTATCTTACGACGGCCTGCTTCACCCTCTTTCTTGAGTTCCGCTAACGCTGGATGAACTACAGTTAGCAATTGGACTACGATCGATGCCGAAATGTACGGCATGATACCCAATGCTAATATAGATGCACGCTCAAGAGCACCACCGGAGAACATGTTAAACATTTCTACGATGGTACCTTTTTGCTGATCGAACAAATCGGCAAGTACAGCTGCGTCAATACCAGGGATCGGCACAAAAGAGCCGGCTCGGAATACTAAAAGTGCACCAATTACGAATAATAAGCGCGACTTTAGTTCACTTAAGCCGCTTTGAGCACTACGAAAATCTTTTCCTGGTTTCTTAGCCATCTGTACCTCGTTCCTCGAGATTATTCCTCGATTTTACCGCCTGCAGCTTCGATTGCAGCTTTAGCGCCTTTAGTCACGCGTAGACCTTTAACAGTCACAGCTTTGCTTAGGTCACCAGAAAGAACGATCTTAACAAACTCGATGTTCTTAGTGATAACGTTAGCAGCTTTAAGGCTGTTAAGATCAACTACGTCACCTGTTACTTTCGCTAGCTCAGCTAGACGAACTTCAGCAGACACTAGGCTCTTACGAGAAGTGAAACCGAATTTAGGTAGACGTTGTTTTAGAGGCATTTGACCGCCTTCAAAACCTGGACGAACAGAGCCGCCAGAACGTGACTTTTGACCTTTGTGACCGCGGCCACCTGTTTTACCAAGGCCAGAACCGATACCACGACCTACACGCTTCTTAGAAGGTTTAGAGCCAGCAGCCGGTGATAGAGTATTCAAACGCATTCTGATTACTCCTCAATCTTAACCATGTAGTAAACCTTGTTGATCATACCGCGTACGCACGGTGTATCTTCAAGTTCTACTGTATGGTTGATGCGACGAAGACCTAGACCTTTAAGACACGCTTTGTGCTTAGGTAGGCGACCAATTGAGCTTTTAGTTTGAGTTACTTTAATAGTTGCCATCGTGTTCTTACTCCGAAATAGATTCAACAGTTAGACCACGTTTAGCAGCAACCATTTCTGGTGACTTAACGTCTACTAGAGCACCAATCGTTGCGCGAACAACGTTGATTGGGTTCGTTGAACCGTATGCTTTAGAAAGTACGTTATGTACGCCTGCAACTTCAAGTACGGCACGCATTGCACCACCGGCAATAACACCTGTACCTTCAGCAGCTGGCTGCATGTAAACTTTAGAGCCCGAATGACGACCTTTCACCGGGTGGTGAAGAGTGCCTTCGTTAAGCGCAACAGTAACCATGTTACGACGCGCTTTTTCCATTGCTTTTTGAATCGCAGCAGGTACTTCACGAGCTTTGCCGTAACCGAAACCTACACGACCATTACCGTCACCAACTACTGTTAGTGCAGTGAAGCTCATGATTCGACCACCTTTAACCGTCTTAGATACACGGTTAACAGCGATCAGCTTTTCTTGCAAATCATTAGCTTGTTGTTGTTCTTTAGCCATCTTCCAACCCTACCTTAGAATTTCAGACCAGCTTCGCGAGCAGAATCTGCTAGCGCCGCTACTCGACCGTGGTATTGGAAACCAGAACGATCAAATGCAACTGTAGCTACGCCTTTTTCAAGAGCGCGCTCAGCAACAGCTTTACCAACTGCTTTAGCTGCATCAACGTTACTAGTGTTCTTAACTTGCTCACGGATCGCTTTTTCTACAGTAGAAGCAGCTGCGATAACCTCAGAGCCGTTTGCCGAGATAACTTGAGCGTAAACATGGCGAGGAGTACGGTGTACTACCAAGCGAGTTGCGCCAAGTTCTGCAATCTTACGACGTGCACGTGTAGCACGACGGATGCGAGATGCTTTCTTATCCATAGTGATACCTTACTTCTTCTTAGCTTCTTTAGTACGCACATTTTCATCTGCGTAACGAACACCTTTACCTTTATAAGGTTCAGGAGCACGGTAAGAACGAATGTCAGCCGCAACTTGACCTACTACTTGCTTATCGCAACCAGTAATAATGATCTCAGTTTGGCTAGGGCACTCAGCTTTAATACCTTCAGGTAGAGCGTGCTCTACTGGGTGAGAAAAGCCTAGTGTTAGACCTACAGAGTTGCCTTTGATAGCAGCACGGTAACCAACACCTTTAAGAGTTAACTTCTTAACGAAGCCCTGAGTAACACCCACAACCATGTTATTAACTAGAGCGCGAGCTGTACCAGCCTGTGCCCATGCGTTAGTAACACCTTCTTTCGGACCGAAAGTTAGGTTGTTTTCTTCCTGTGCAATAACTACGGCGCTGTTAAGAACGCGAGTAAGCTCACCTTTGCTACCTTTTACAGTAACTTCTTGGCCGTTTAGTTTCACCTCTACGCCAGCTGGAATAGCGACAGGTGCTTTAGCAACACGAGACATAATCTACTCCTTAAGCTACGTAACAGATGATTTCACCGCCAAGACCTGCTTTGCGAGCAGCACGGTCAGACATCAGACCCTTGGAAGTAGAAACAACTGCAATACCAAGACCACCCATCACTGTAGGTAAAGAGTCTTTATTTTTATAAACTCTTAGACCAGGACGTGATACACGCTTGATTTGCTCGATTACAGGTTTAGCTTGGAAGTACTTAAGAGTAACTTCTAGCTCAGGTTTTACTTCGCTGTCAACAGCGAAGTCTACGATGTAACCTTCAGCTTTAAGTAATGCAGCAATTGCAACTTTAAGCTTTGAAGAAGGCATTTTTACAGCAACTTTATTTGCTGCCTGACCGTTACGAACTCGGGTCAGCATATCCGAAATCGGATCTTGCATGCTCATAAGATTTACTCCAAATGATTAAGTGGCAATTACCAGCTAGCCTTACGAAGACCCGGAATCTCGCCTTTCATGCAAGCTTCACGAACCTTAATGCGGCTTAGACCGAATTTACGTAGGTAACCGTGTGGACGACCAGTTTGGTTGCAACGGTTGCGCTGACGTGATGCACTTGAATCACGTGGAAGAGATTGCAGTTTAAGAACCGCATTCCAACGATCTTCTTCAGATGCGTTTACATCGCTAATGATAACTTTTAGCGCAGAACGCTTTTCAGCGAACTTAACTACTAGTTTTGCACGTTTAGCTTCACGTGCTTTCATTGATTGTTTAGCCATAACAGTAACCCTACCCTTACTTACGGAATGGGAAGTTAAAGGCAGCCAGCAGAGCTCGGCCTTCCTCATCGGATCCCGCAGATGTCGTGATAGTAATATCAAGACCGCGGACACGATCGACTTTATCGTAGTCGATTTCCGGAAAGATGATTTGCTCGCGAACGCCCATGCTGTAGTTACCGCGTCCGTCAAAAGACTTAGCGCTAACACCACGGAAATCACGTACACGTGGAAGTGCGATAGAGATTAAACGCTCTAAAAATTCCCACATGCGCTCACCACGCAAGGTTACTTTACAACCAATTGGGTAGCCTTCACGAATTTTGAAACCAGCTACAGATTTACGCGCTTTCGTGATAAGTGGCTTTTGACCAGAGATCGTTGCCATATCAGATGCTGCGTTTTCTAGCAGTTTCTTATCGTTGATTGCTTCACCAACGCCCATGTTTAGGGTGATTTTCTCAATCCTAGGGACTTGCATGACGCTTGTGTAGCTGAACTCTTTGGTAAGCTCAGCGACTACAGACGACTTGTAGTAATCATGCAGTTTCGCCATAGTAGAACTCCAAATTACTTCTAATTAGTTAGAAACAGTTTCGCCGTTAGATTTGAAGAAACGAACTTTCTTGCCATCTTCGATACGGAAACCGATACGGTCTGCTTTACCAGTAGCCGCGTTAAAGACTGCAACGTTAGAAGCATCAATAGCTGCTTCTTGTTCAACGATGCCACCTTGTTGACCTAGAGCCGGAACCGGCTTTTGGTGTTTTTTAACAAGATTGATGCCTTCAACAACAACTTTACCAGTTGTCAGAACCTTAGTTACTTTACCTTTCTTGCCTTTATCTTTACCAGCAAGAATGATTACTTCGTCGTTACGACGGATTTTAGCTGCCATGTTGCCGCTCCTTACAGAACTTCAGGTGCAAGTGATACAATCTTCATGAATTTCGCGTTACGAAGTTCACGAGTCACAGGACCAAAGATACGTGTGCCGACTGGTTGCTCAGTAGTGTCATTTAACAATACACAAGCATTACTGTCGAAGCGAATGACAGAACCGTCTGGGCGACGAACGCCTTTACGGGTGCGCACTACTACCGCCTTCAGAACATCACCTTTCTTTACTTTACCGCGAGGAATCGCTTCCTTCACTGTAACCTTGATGACGTCACCGATATGTGCATAACGGCGGTGAGAGCCACCCAGAACCTTAATACACATTACCTTGCGCGCGCCAGAGTTATCTGCTGCGTCAAGTGTACTTTGCATCTGGATCATTGTTAGTGCTCCGCTAAATATTAAAACTAGACCCTCTCGGGTCGGGCTGCCTCTTTAAAAGGGACGCGAATTGTACCACCCTTTTTTTAAATTGGGTAGACAAAAAACAAGCGGCTCCAAAAAATAATTTGGAGCCGCTTATAAGTTATAGAATTACAAAGATTAAATCTTCGCTTTTTCTAGAACTTTAACCAATGTCCAAGACTTAGTCTTAGACAGAGGACGACACTCAGCGATTTCAACTTTGTCGCCTAGGCCACAAGTGTTGTCTTCGTCGTGTGCGTGTACTTTAGTCGTGCGTTTGATGAACTTACCGTAAATTGGGTGTTTTACAGTACGCTCAATAGCAACAACGATAGACTTGTCCATCTTGTCACTTACTACACGGCCTTGCTGGATGCGGTTAGTTTCGCTCATTATGCGCCTGCCTTTTCAGTCAAAACAGTTTTCACACGTGCGATGTCACGGCGTACAGCTTTTAGAGTATGAGTTTGCTGAAGTTGACCAGTTGCAGCTTGCATGCGCAAGTTGAACTGTTCACGTAGCAAATTCAATAGCTCAGCGTTAAGCTCTTCAACGTTCTTTTCGCGTAGATCTTGTGCTTTCATCACATCACCTGCTTAGTTACAAAAGTAGTTTTAACAGGCAGTTTACGCGCCGCTAGGCGGAACGCTTCACGTGCCAACTCTTCAGGTACGCCATTCATCTCGTACATAACTTTGCCTGGTTGGATTTGAGCAACCCAGTACGCAACTGAACCTTTACCTTTACCTTGACGAACTTCAAGAGGCTTTTCAGTAATTGGTTTGTCTGGGAAAACACGGATCCAGATTTGACCTTGACGCTTAATGTGACGTGTCATAGCACGACGTGCCGCTTCGATTTGACGTGCAGTCAGACGACCACGGCCAACAGCTTTAAGACCGAATTCGCCGAAGCTTACTTCAGTACCTTTAGCTAGACCACGGTTACGACCAGTCATAACCTTGCGGAACTTAGTACGTTTTGGTTGTAGCATCGTTCGACTCCTTACTTACGGCCTTTACGCTGCTTCTTAGGCTTATCGCCTTTTGGCTCTACTGCGTTAGCAGCTGGCATACCGCCTAGAATCTCACCTTTGAAGATCCAAACTTTAATGCCGATCACACCGTATTGAGTGTGAGCCGAAGAAGTTGCGTAATCAATGTCTGCACGTAGAGTGTGTAGAGGCACACGGCCTTCACGGTACCACTCTGAACGTGCGATTTCAGCACCGCCAAGACGGCCGCCTACTTGTACTTTGATGCCTTTAGCGCCTAGACGCATAGCATTTTGTACCGCACGCTTCATTGCACGACGGAACATAACACGACGCTCTAGTTGAGACGCGATGCTATCAGCTACAAGCTGACCATCTAGCTCAGGCTTACGTACTTCAGCGATGTTAATTTGCGCTGGTACACCTGCGATTTTAGCTACAGCTGCGCGTAGCTTCTCTACGTCTTCACCTTTCTTACCGATAACAACGCCAGGACGAGCTGTGTGAATAGTCACACGGATGCTCTTCGCTGGACGCTCGATAACGATACGAGATAATGATGCTTTTTGTAGTTCCTTGGTAAGGAACTGACGTACCTTGAAGTCGCCGTCTAGGTTGTCAGCGAATTCGTTGGTATTAGCAAACCATGTAGCATTCCAAGGCTTGACGATGCCAAGACGAATACCATTAGGATGTACTTTCTGACCCATTGCTTACTCTCCTAGTCTTTAGCGATCTGCTACAACAATAGTGATGTGGCTTGAACGCTTCAAGATACGATCCGCACGGCCTTTAGCACGAGGCATAATACGCTTCATGATAGGGCCCTCATCTACGAAGATTTTAGCGACATTTAGATCGTCGATATCTGCACCTTCGTTATGTTCCGCGTTAGCGATAGCTGACTCAAGAACTTTCTTAACTAAAACAGCAGCTTTTTTGTTGCTGAAAGTTAGAATTTCTAGAGCCTGGTCTACCGACTTACCGCGAATTTGGTCTGCAACTAAGCGAGCTTTCTGTGGAGAAATACGAGCAAAGTTATGTTTAGCTAAAGCTTCCATCATCTACTCCTTATTTCTTCTTAGCTTTCTTATCTGCAGCATGACCGCGATAAGTACGAGTTGGTGCAAATTCGCCTAGTTTGTGACCGATCATTTCTTCGGTAACGAAAACAGGGACGTGCTGACGACCATTATGGACAGCGATGGTCAAACCAATCATTGTTGGGATGATCATTGAGCGACGGGACCAAGTCTTAATAGGCTTTTTGTCTCCGCTTTCCACCGCTTTCTCTACCTTCTTCAGCAAGTGTAGGTCAATAAAAGGACCTTTCTTGAGAGAACGTGGCATGGCGATTCCTCTTTATAAATTATTTAGTGCGACGACGTACGATGTACTTGTCAGTGCGCTTATTCTTACGAGTCTTGAAGCCCTTAGTAGGAACGCCCCAAGGAGATACTGGGTGACGACCACCAGATGTGCGGCCTTCACCACCACCATGTGGGTGATCCACCGGGTTCATTACTACACCACGTACGGTTGGACGTACGCCGCGCCAGCGTGAAGCACCAGCTTTACCAAGTTCACGTAGCATATGCTCAGAGTTACCAACTTCACCGATCGTTGCACGACCTTCAGAAAGTACTTTGCGCATTTCACCAGAACGTAGACGGATAGTTACGTATGCACCATCGCGAGCGATGATTTGAGCATAAGCACCAGCCGAACGAGCTAGTTGTGCACCTTTACCAGGCTTAAGTTCAACACAGTGTACAGTAGAACCTACTGGGATGTTGCGCATCGGCAGAGTGTTACCTGCTTTGATTGCAGCATCTACGCCAGATTGAATCTGGTCGCCTGCGTTAACACCTTTAGGTGCAATGATGTAACGACGCTCACCGTCTGCGTACAGAACTAGAGCGATGTTAGCACTACGGTTTGGATCGTATTCTAGACGCTCAACTTTCGCTGGGATGCCATCTTTAGTACGTTTGAAGTCAATCAGACGGTAATGGTGTTTATGACCACCACCGATGTGACGTACTGTAATACGACCGTTGTTGTTACGACCACCGTTCTTAGAGTTTTTCTCTAAAAGTGGTGCGTATGGCTTACCCTTGTGCAGGTCAGCGTTAACAACTTTAACGACGTGACGACGACCAGGGGAAGTCGGCTTACATTTAACAATAGCCATTTTTACTACTCCTGTTATTCCGCGCCGCCAACGAAGTCAAGATCTTGACCTTCTTTCAAAGTAACGTAGGCTTTCTTAACGTCTGAACGACGGCCTTCACGCATACCTTGACGTTTGGTCTTACCCTTTAATACAAGAGTATTTACAGACTTAACTTCAACTTCAAATAGCTTTTCTACAGCTGCTTTGATCTCTTTCTTAGTTGCATCTTTAGCTACTTTGAAAACGATAGTGTTCGCTTTCTCAGCTGCCATAGTTGCTTTTTCAGAGATGTGCGGAGCACGTAGAACTTTTAAGATACGCTCTTCAGTGATCATGCTAGCATCTCCTCAACTTGCTTAACTGCGTCAGCAGTCATCAGAACCTTGTCGAAAGCGATTAGTGATACTGGATCAACACCAGCAACATCACGTGCATCTACTTTGTATAGGTTACGAGCAGCTAAGAATAGATTTTCATCTACTTCGCCAGTCACAATCAGAACGTCGTTTAGCTCAAGCTCTTTAAGCTTAGCTACAAGTTCTTTTGTTTTTGGTGCTTCTACAGAGAAGTTATCAACAACGATTAGACGCTCTTGACGAATCAACTCAGACAGAATGCTCTTCATAGCACCGCGGTACATTTTTTTGTTTACTTTTTGGCTGTGATCTTGTGGTTTCGCAGCAAAAGTAACACCACCTGTACGCCAGATTGGGCTACGAATTGTACCAGCACGTGCACGGCCAGTACCTTTTTGGCGCCATGGCTTAGCACCGCCGCCTGATACTTCAGAACGAGTCTTTTGAGCACGAGTACCTTGACGAGCACCTGCTGCATATGCAACAACTACTTGGTGTACTAGAGCTTCGTTAAAGTCACGTCCGAAAGTAGTCTCGGAAACAGTTAGTGCATCAGCACCTTTAACCATCAATTCCATTACTTACTCCTAGACGTTATGCTTTAACAGCAGGTTTTACGATCACGTTACCGCCTGTTGAGCCTGGTACTGCACCTTTAATAAGGAGTAGATTGCGCTCAGCGTCAACACGTACGATCTCTAGGTTTTGAGTCGTTACACGCTCAGCTCCCATGTGACCTGCCATTTTCTTGCCTTTAAACACGCGGCCTGGAGTTTGACATTGGCCAATTGAACCCGGTGCGCGGTGAGACAAAGAGTTACCGTGAGTCATATCTTGAGTAGAGAAATTCCAACGCTTGATAGCGCCTTGGAAGCCTTTACCTTTAGATGTACCAGTAACGTCTACTTTTTTAATTTCGTTGAAAAGTTCTACGTTTAGCTCAGCGCCAACTTCAAACTCTTCGCCGTTTTCTAAACGGAATTCCCAAAGACCGCGACCTGCTTCTACACCCGCTTTCGCGAAGTGACCAGCTTCAGGTTTAGTTACACGGTTAGCTTTCTTAGCACCAGTAGTTACTTGGATTGCTGCGTAGCCGTCTGTCTCAAGAGTTTTAACTTGAGAAATACGGTTCGCTTCAACCTCAACAACAGTTACTGGGATAGAAACGCCTTCTTCAGTAAATACGCGGGTCATACCCACTTTACGTCCGACTAGACCAATCATTATTCTTATCTCCCTTAACCTAGGCTGATTTGAACATCAACGCCAGCTGCAAGATCAAGACGCATTAGAGCATCAACAGTTTTATCTGTTGGCTCAACGATGTCGATCAAACGCTTGTGAGTACGAATTTCGTACTGGTCACGTGCATCTTTGTTGACGTGTGGAGAGGTAAGAACAGTGAAACGCTCTTTACGAGTAGGAAGTGGAATAGGACCACGAACCTGTGCGCCAGTACGTTTTGCTGTTTCAACGATTTCCGCAGTTGAAGCATCGATTAGCTTGTAATCAAACGCTTTAAGGCGGATACGAATACGTTGGTTCTGCATGAGACAGAGCTCCAATTATTAAAAATTACACAAACAATATCGCCACTCAAGCTCGAAAGAACGAGAGAATGCCGATTGATTTATGTGAAACCGTAGCATCCAAAATCAGGACGCATTGTCAGTTAACTTTTGAAGTAAACACAAAGTTTACTATTTTTATTAACCGCGAACATAAGCTGAGTATACATTACTAGGTAAGACCTACTCCTCAGTGCTCATTGGTTCACAAACCGGCGTTAGCCAGTGCGATGCATTATACAGATCACGTTTTAGTATGCAAGTAGTGTTGGGAAAATAATCGGAATATATTGAAAAAGGAACTTGAGGAGGTATGGAGTATTGCGCGGGAAAGGAATGTTTCTCTATGAATAACAAAAGGGAAGCCGAAGCTTCCCTTTTCAGATGCGTGCTCTTCTAATGAAGAGTGTGCAAAAATCTAAATGCTATTAAGCGAAGATTTTAGCTACAACACCAGCACCAACTGTACGGCCACCTTCGCGGATTGCGAAACGTAGACCTTCGTCCATTGCGATTGGAGCGATTAGCTCAACAGTCATTTGAACGTTGTCACCTGGCATTACCATTTCTACGCCTTCTGGTAGAGTGATATCGCCTGTTACGTCAGTTGTACGGAAGTAGAACTGTGGACGGTAACCCTTGAAGAAAGGAGTGTGACGGCCGCCTTCGTCTTTAGAAAGTACGTATACTTCAGACTCAAACTTAGTGTGTGGGTTGATTGAACCTTTAGCAGAAAGTACTTGGCCACGTTCAACGTCATCACGCTTAGTACCACGTAGAAGTGCACCAACGTTCTCACCTGCACGACCTTCGTCAAGCAGTTTACGGAACATTTCAACACCAGTACAAGTAGTAAGAGTAGTTTCTTTGATACCAACGATTTCTACTTCGTCACCTACACGTAGGATACCGCGCTCGATACGACCAGTAACTACAGTACCACGACCTTGGATTGAGAATACATCTTCAATAGGAAGTAGGAACGGTAGATCAACAGCACGCTCTGGAAGTGGAATGTAAGAATCTAGTGCTTCTGCAAGCTCAACGATCTTGTCTTCCCACTGCTTTTCGCCGTTTAGAGCGCCAAGTGCAGAACCTTGAATTACTGGAAGGTCGTCTCCTGGGTACTCGTACTCAGAAAGAAGTTCACGTACTTCCATTTCTACTAGCTCAAGTAGCTCTTCGTCATCAACCATGTCACATTTGTTCATGAATACGATGATGTAAGGGATACCAACTTGACGACCAAGTAGGATGTGCTCACGTGTTTGTGGCATAGGGCCATCTGTAGCAGCAACAACTAGGATACCGCCGTCCATTTGAGCAGCACCAGTGATCATGTTTTTAACATAATCGGCGTGTCCAGGACAGTCTACGTGTGCGTAGTGACGTTCAGGAGTATCGTACTCAACGTGAGAAGTTGCGATTGTGATACCGCGCTCGCGCTCTTCTGGAGCGTTATCGATAGATGCGAAATCTTTAGCAACACCGCCGTACACTTTTGCAAGTGTAGTACAGATAGCAGCAGTTAGAGTTGTTTTACCGTGGTCAACGTGGCCGATAGTACCAACGTTTACGTGCGGTTTCGTACGTTCAAATTTTTCTTTAGACACAATCGTGTTCCTTCCTAGTTATGATTCGCCACGTTCATTATTGAGCGAGACGCGCCAGAAATTGCTATTTTATGCGCCAACTCTCGTTAGCGCAATATTTGGACGCATTGATCTTTCAAAAAATGAAAAAAATGCGTCCCTTTTGTTTAACCACGCTCTGCAATGATTGCTTTTGCAACATTGTTAGGCACTTCAGCGTACTCACTAAACTCCATAGAGTAAGAAGCACGGCCTTGTGTCGCAGAACGTAAATCAGTTGCGTAACCGAACATGACAGACAACGGAACTTGTGCACGAATTATCTTCAGGCCAGCTGTCCCCTCGTCCATACCTTCGATGATGCCGCGACGACGGTTAATATCGCCAACAACGTCACCCATCCAGTCTTCTGGAGTAGTTACTTCAACTTTCATCATAGGCTCAAGCAGAACCGGTTGCGCTTCAAGTGCACCCGATCTGAAAGCCATAGAGGCAGCGATTGTAAACGCCATCTCACTTGAATCTACTTCATGGTAAGAACCATCATATAGTGTAGCTTTGATATCCAAAACTGGATAGCCAGCAAGTACACCATTGTTCATCTGCTCTTCAACGCCTTTAGCGACTGAAGCGATAAACTCTTTAGGTACGATACCGTTGGCAATTTCATCAACGAAGACAAAGCCTTCGCCAGCTTCTGATGGTTCAAGTTTTAGCCACACGTGACCGTACTGACCTTTACCACCATGCTCACGGATAAATTTGCCTTCCGCTTTCGCAGTACCGCGAATCGTTTCACGATAAGCTACTTGCGGGTTACCAACGTTGCAGTTGACGTTAAATTCACGCTTCATACGGTCAACGATGATATCTAAGTGTAGTTCGCCCATACCAGAAATTAGTGTCTGGCCAGTTTCCGCATCCATATCAACGCGGAATGATGGGTCTTCTGCTGCTAGTTTACCTAGAGCGATAGTCATTTTATCTTGATCAGCTTGAGAGCGAGGCTCTACAACGATCTGAATAACTGGATCTGGAAATTCCATACGCTCAAGAACGATTTTATGGTTCTGATCACATAGAGTTTCACCAGTAGTAACATCTTTAAGGCCGATAATGGCTGCGATGTCACCTGCTCGTACTTCTTTTACTTCTTCACGTTTGTTTGAGTGCATTTGAACAATGCGCCCTAAACGTTCACGTTGTTTCTTCACAGAGTTGTAAGCTGTTTTACCGCTTTCAACAACTCCAGAGTAAACACGGATGAAAGTTAAAGTACCAACAAATGGGTCTGTTGCAATTTTAAATGCTAGCGCTGAGAACGGTTCTTTGTCGTCCGCGTGACGCTCAATTTCATTCTCGTCGTCATCAACACCTTTAATTGCCGGTACATCGACTGGAGAAGGAAGGAAATCAACCACTGCATCTAGAACAGCTTGTACACCTTTGTTTTTGAATGCACTACCACAAGTGGCAAGTACGATTTCATTATTAAGGGTACGAATACGAAGACCTTGCTTGATTTCAGCTTCTGTTAATTCACCTTCTTCAAGGTACTTATCCATCAGCTCTTCATTTGCTTCTGCAGCAGCTTCAACAAGTTCGGTACGATATTCTTCAGCCATTTCTTGCATGTCTGCAGGAATATCTTCGTACGTGAAAGTCATGCCCTGGTCAGCGTCGTTCCAGTTTATTGCCTTCATCTTGAGAAGATCGACAACACCTTGAAAGTTTTCTTCAGCACCAATGTTCAGTTGAATTGGAACAGGGGTTGCGCCTAGGCGGTCCTTGATCTGTTCAACTACGCGCAAGAAATCTGCGCCTGTACGGTCCATTTTGTTAACGAAAACCATACGTGGAACTTGGTACTTATCAGCTTGACGCCATACTGTCTCTGACTGAGGTTCAACACCAGACGAGCCACAGAAAACAACAACTGCACCATCAAGTACACGCAGAGAACGTTCTACTTCGATTGTGAAGTCAACGTGTCCAGGAGTGTCGATGATGTTGATACGGTGGTCCGAGAACTGAGCTTCCATACCACGCCAAAACGTGGTCGTTGCTGCTGAAGTGATCGTAATACCGCGCTCTTGCTCTTGCTCCATCCAGTCCATGGTTGCTGCACCATCGTGAACTTCGCCGATTTTGTGAGAAAGACCGGTATAGAACAGAATACGTTCACTTGTGGTTGTTTTACCTGCATCTACGTGAGCAACGATACCGATATTACGGTATTGCTCTATAGGAGTTTTACGAGCCACGGTTGAATCCTCTTATTAGAGACTTAGGGACTATTGCTATGTCTAGATTATGCGTTAAAAGCGATGCTTCGATAAAAAGTGCTTGCCCTAGAAATAGCAATAGTTCCTAGCATAAGCATAGGAACTAAAGAAGTGCTGCAAGGAACCTTGCAGCACTAAAAAGGTATTACCAGCGGTAATGTGCGAACGCTTTGTTTGCGTCAGCCATGCGGTGAACGTCTTCACGTTTCTTAACCGCAGTACCTTTGTTCTCAGACGCGTCTAGCATTTCAGCAGCTAGGCGTTGAGCCATAGATTTTTCACCACGCTTACGCGCAGCTTCAACTACCCAACGCATAGCAAGAGCGTTACGGCGAACCGGACGAACTTCTACAGGTACTTGGTAAGTTGAACCACCCACACGGCGAGATTTAACTTCTACCGCTGGGCGAACATTTTCAAGAGCTTCTTCAAATACAGCTAAGTGATCTTTACCAGATTTCTCAGCCATAGTTTCTAGTGCAGTGTAAACAATCTTCTCTGCAGTAGATTTTTTTCCGTCAACCATAAGGATGTTAACGAATTTTGCCAGCAGTTCAGATTTGAACTTAGGATCTGGAAGGATCTTACGCTGGCCTATTACGCGACGACGTGGCATGGAATTTCTCCGTTGTCTTCTTCAGGTTTTTTCCAAAACTTTTCAGAATAATAAATAAATAGTGTTTGGCCTTACTTAACGCTTTCTTTTTAAAAAAGACGCATTAAGACTTAGGACGTTTCACACCATACTTAGAACGACCTTTCTTACGGTCGTTAACGCCTGCACAGTCAAGTGCACCGCGAACAGTGTGGTAACGCACACCTGGTAAATCTTTAACACGACCACCACGGATAAGAACAACACTGTGTTCTTGAAGGTTATGACCTTCGCCGCCGATGTATGAAGTAACTTCAAAGCCGTTAGTTAGACGAACACGACATACTTTACGTAGTGCTGAGTTCGGTTTTTTTGGAGTAGTAGTATATACGCGAGTACATACACCACGTTTTTGTGGGCACGCTTCTAGTGCAGGCACGTTGCTTTTAACAACCTGCTTTACACGAGGAGTACGTACCAACTGGTTAATAGTTGCCATTAACTAGCTCCTGATTTACTTGAAAGTAAGCTTGATGAAAAATCTAGCCCTATTACACATAGTGTAAATAGGGACGCAAAATTCTATTCAGCAGTGGGATGTGTGTCAAGAAATATACAGATCTTTTTTAGCCGTCTAGAGCTCAGGATGGTCTTTTTTTAACCATACTGATAAAACGCAGCTACCAAGTTACTGATTTGTCGTTCAAAACCGTCAGTTTGACGAATCCGTCGAAGTCCACTTGATCCAGAGTGCTTGAAGCAAGTTGTTGTAAACCTCGGCTATCGAGATCTGTTTTTAATACCGACACATGTTCAACGGTTGAGATTTGATTGAATAACTCATGATTTGGAAGGCAAACATACACCGCATCTTCAACCAAAAGGATGTGATCCTTTTGTTGCGAGTACGCCAATGCAAGCTTGAGTTTGTCTACTGATTTTACAATATGAAGCATAACGTTCCCTAGAAAGTCAGTATTTTTTGGCTCTGAGCTAACTTCTGCGTCAACTCATTCACTTCTAGCGCAGTCACATCGATCAGTAGGTTATCGGTCGAAAGACCAAACTGATTGAGGCTATGTTGACACACGTAAACCTGCTCGATGTCGTAGAGGTCCATAAGCTTGAATGCAGAAATATAGTCACGTGATAGGGATTCATCAGGCTGTTGAGCCTTGAGAACCTGTGTAACGCCATTACCGACAAAGAACACGGTAATGTCTTCACTATAGGCTGAAGCCGCTAGCAGTGCGTCTAGCCCTTCTCTGCCCGCTGCCGTCGTATGAGGAAAAGTGTTAAATACAAAGGCCAATTTACTCAAAACTGTACAACCCTATCTTGCGTCAAAAGTGCTTCAGATAAGCTCCCTAACCCAGCTTGGGTAAACCCAGCCGCCAAGTTAGATGCACTCAATTGATGTTGCGTTGCTTCATCCGTGCTGATCACTCCGCGTCTAAGCGCAGCAGCAACACACGTTTCAAGGCTAACATTGTGCTCATCCGCCAGTTTTTGCCAAGCGGAAGCCAGGTCGAATTCATCATTAGCAGGTACGGTAAGGTCAGAGCCATTACTGACGCCATCTTGATAGAAGAATACACTGTGAAGTTTGTGGCCCTGATTAATAAGAGCCACTGCAAACTGGTAAGCACTTCTTGCCGACTGTGAACCGTAGACCGGCCCATTCACTAAAAGTGTATAGCTTAACAACCCTCTTCATCCTCTGTTTTACGTTGTCGGATGTATAGGTATACGGTGTGCTTAGAGATGTTCAATCGCTCAGCAACACGGTTAATCGCGTCTTTAATATCGAAAATACCTTTGTCGTAAAGCTCCATCACGATTTGACGGTTCTTAGTATTGTTCGATACTGATTTGTCGGCATTGATTTCTTCAATGGTGCGTTCAACCGTCTGGTCGACAAGCTCTTCCACATCACTCGCAAAGTTTACTGATGATGCTGCTTCGTCCGCATCTTGGGTAGGCATGAAAGATTGCAGTACTTGTGAGAATGGCGCATCTAAGTTTACGTTAATACACAACAAACCAATCACTCGGTCTTCACCATTGCGGATAGCAACCGTGATCGACTTCATCAATACTCCGCCTTTAGCGCGAGTAAAGTATGAACGTGAGAAATTACGCTTAGAACCTTCAATATCTTTCAGCATCTTCAATGCGAGATCGGTGATCGGCGAACCAACCTGACGACCTGTATTTTCGCCGTTGGCAATTTTAATCGCAGAAGTATTGAGGTCTTCTAAAGAGTGTAAAACGATTTCACAAAACGGACCGATAAGACTCGCAATACCGTCAACCACGGCCTCATAAGATCTTAGAATGATTTTATCGTGTTCACTGAATGGCATAACGTGGACTGATTCCATTTCAAGTAACACATCTGCATTGACTGTTTCTGTAGTAGTCACTTATTCCTTACCTTCGTGTGAAAAATCAACAAATTTATGTAAGTTTATCAGAAAATTTTAATTGCACACCTAGCTAACATTGCAACTAGTGATTTAGAACAAGTTTAAAAATCAAATACTCACCTTCAAATCATAAAAAAAGCCTAACTCAAAGTTAGGCTTTTTATTCAATCAACGTATTTTAGAATAAAACTTTTAGCTGATATTACTGAGCAGGAGCCGCTTCAGCGTTATCAATTTTAAGTAGTTCAACTTCGAATACTAGCGTTGAGTTAGCAGGAATAGTCGGTGTGTCTTGCTCACCGTATGCTAGCTCTGGCGGGATAACGAACTTGTACTTAGAACCAACTTGCATCAGTTGTACGCCTTCAGTCCAGCCTGGGATTACGCGGTTTAGTGGGAAGGTTGCTGGTTCGCCACGATCGTAAGAGCTGTCGAACTGAGTACCGTCGGTTAGCGTACCTTTGTAGTGCACTTGAACAGTATCAGTGTCTTTTGGAGAAGCACCTTCACCAGCCGTCATTACTTGGTAAAGTAGACCAGATTCAGTTTGCTTAACGCCTTCAGCTTTAGCGAACTCAGCGCGGAAATCATCACCGGCTTTCTTCACTTCTGCAGATTTTTCTGCCGCTTGTGCTTGCATTGTTTCAGCAACACGCTTGTCTAGAGCTTCAAGAGCTGCGCGAGTTTCTTCTTCGTTAAGTGCTGTTTTCTCTGCGAATACGTCTTCGATACCTTGAAGAACCATATCTTTGTCTAGGTTAATGCCTAGCTCGCTTGGCTTATCAATGCTTGTGCTTAGGTAGTTCGCGAAAGATACACCGATTGCGTATGCCGCTTTGTCATCTTCTGTTTTAAAGTTTACTGCTGCAACTTTAGCTTCTTCTACCTGTGGAGCTTCTGCCTTTGGTTCTTCTTTCTGACAACCAACTGCTAGCATAACCGTTGCGGCAAGCAGTGATACTTTTAAAACTGATTTCATTGAATTCTCCAATTAATGGCCAAGCCATTGGTTATTGTGCACAAATCTAATGATTAGATTGGTGTGAATACGTTAGTTATAACAATATACTAGTCATATGTCTTTCGACACAAACCGGATTATTAGATGTGATGCGAATATTTTTCCACTCATTGCTATGTACGATTGTCATCACCTTGTTAAATGGTTGCTTTTTCTTTCAAGATGATGAGCAACGTTGGGAAATTGAACCCAATGGTGCCACCAGCTTTGCACTAAGCAGAGATGGACGCTTCGCCCTGCTCTACTCTCAGCAAAAACAACTGTTACTTTGGGACCTCGTCCAAGATAAAGAACTCGCTCAACTCGGCCCGCAAGATCAATCAGAAAACCAAGTATCGCGTATCCGCATCTCGGACAACGGCCGCTTCGCCATTACCGCCAGCCAGATGAATTTCGCCGTTTGGGACTTATCTTGGACTCAAGCTGAAGGGCTTTGGTCTATTTCCGATGGCCTAATTCGTGATGTCGATATATCCGGCAATGGTGAAAAAGTCTTACTTGGCCTGTCTAATGGCAAAGCTATCTATGTGGACTTAGTCACCGGACGCCGTCTTGAGTTCCTTGCTCACCGAGAAAAAGTTAATTCAGTCTCCCTCTCTTCTAATGGCCGCTACGCATTATCAGGCGGCAACGACTACAAAGCTTACCTTTGGGATACCGAATCAGGCTTGGTGTTACGTACCTTCGAGCATGAACAAAGAGTAGTACGAGTTGCACTACAACGGGATGGAGAATTGGCTTTTACTTCCGATGGCGGCAACCAAGCGATGATCTGGGATTTGGAAACAGGTGAACCTCAAGCGCAGTTGCAGAGCTGGTCTCGACAGCTGATATTCTCTAGTGCTCGCTTTTCTGACGACGGCAGTATGTTGGTGACGGGTACGCCATCCAGCCAAGTGAGTGTGTGGAATACTCAAGATGGAAAACGAATTTCTCGTCACGATGCCGAGCCATTAAAAGATGCTCGCCCTCCCCGTGCGGTAGTGTATGATGCAGCCTTTGATGAAAAGAACCGTGTGATATCGGGCACCTCTGCGGGCATCGCCCAAGCTTGGAATGTGGATTAAGAACGATGACAGAAAAGCGAATTGAACAACTAGAAAGCCGCGTGAATGACCTAGAATGTCAGTTGGCTTTCCAAGAACAGACCATTGAAGAACTCAATGAAGCGCTTAGCCAACAACAGATGTTGATCACGAGAATGCAAGACCAAATGAAGTTCGTTGTGGGTAAAGTGAAAAATATGGATGGCTCAAACCTCGCTGATGCATCAGAAGAGACGCCACCTCCACACTATTAAGCGCCATTCAAAATGACGAATTGATTCTAGTGACGTGTATCACTAGAAATATGCAAACTAAAAGGGCGACAGATTCTTATCTGTCGCCCTTTTAGTTTGTTTAGTCTGCGCTAATTCAACCAAAGCTAGTTAAACCAATATAAGCTTAGTCATCGGCATAAATCTTCACTTCCACGCAGCCGTTAGTATCAACACTCGCGCGATACATTCCTGAACTGTTCATACCGAAGTGAATATCACCTTGGCCATCGATAGCAATCAAGCCGCCTTCGCCACCCATGGTTTTCAGTTCACCTTGAATGATGTGTTCACAAGCCGTATGCACATCTTCCTTGAGATAACGCATTCTTGCCGCCACATCACTGGCGACCATCTTTCTAAGGAAGAACTCGCCCATTCCTGTCGTTGATACGGCCACGTTGCCATTTTCAGCAACAGTGCCTGCACCGATGATTGGAGAATCTCCCACACGACCGTATTTTTTATTGGTTACGCCACCGGTACTGGTTGCTGCAGCTAAGTTACCGGCTTGGTCTAATGCTACTGCGCCAACCGTGCCGTATTTCTTATCATCTGGGTATTTTTGAACTTGTTGTTCATCATATTTCGCTTCAGACAGCGCAAAGATGCCTTTCTCTTTCATCGATTGAAGTTGGTCATAACGACGCTCAGTAAAGAAGTAATCTTGCTCGGTGAAGATATACTCATGCTCAAACGCAAACTTCTCTGCGCCTTCACCAATCAACAGCACATGATCGCTTTTAAGCATCACATCACGCGCCAGCTCAATGGGGTTTTTGATATGGCGGACACCGGCAATAGCACCCGCATCCATTTCGCGACCGTGCATCACAGAAGCATCCATCTCAACAAATTCATCATGAGTTAAAACAGAGCCTTTACCGGCATTAAAATGCGGGCTGTCTTCCATCACTTTAACCGATGCAACCACCGCATCCAGAGCGTCACCACCCGATTGCAACACTTGATAGCCGGCTAAAACAGACTTTTCCAAAGCCTCGGTAATACCCGTTTTTAGTTCATCGCTCATTTGCTCTCGTAAGATGGTTCCTGCACCACCATGAATGGCAATTGAAAAAGGCTGTGACATGCGAACTCTCCACTGACGTCGTCTTATAATGTTGTGTTATCAATACCACATCCATGGTTTGATGTCTGATAGCGAAAACCAAACTTTTTACGAATGCTTAGATTTGAGGACACTTAGATTTACGGACACTTAGTTCGCTAGATTAAAAGTCAGCTCAAAAAGTGAGACTTCTAAACGAAGAAAGCCTCCGCAAGGGAGGCTTTCAGTATTCTTAAACTAAACCGTTAATTCGGTATTAGTGAGAACCACAGCTACCGCCGCCGCAGCAGCCGTCTTTTTTCTCTTCAGCGTGGTCATGGCCTTCGCCACCACAGCAACCGCCTTCGTGGTCATGATCATGGTCGTGACCGTGGCTACCACAGCCGCCTTCTTGGTGTACGTGACCGTGTTGAACTTCTTCTTCAGTCGCTTCACGAACGGCTACAACTTCAACGTCAAACGTTAGAGTTTGGCCAGCTAGCATGTGGTTACCATCAACAACAACTTCGTCGCCATCTACTTCAGTAACTTCAACTGGGATTGGACCTTGGTCAGTATCCGCTAGGAAACGCATGCCAACTTCGATTTGCTCAACACCTTGGAATACGTCTGCAGGAACACGTTGAACTAAGTCATCGTTGTGCTCGCCGTAAGCGTCTTCTGGAGTAACCGTTGCTGAGAACTTGTCGCCAGCTACTTTGCCTTCAAGCTCTTTTTCAAGACCTGTAATTAGGTTGTTGTGACCGTGAAGGTAATCTAGTGGAGCTTCTGCAGTTGATTGGTCAACTACTACGCCATCTTCAAGTTTCACTTGATATGCAACACTAACTACTACGTTCTTTTCAATTTTCATGAGAGCTCCAAGGAGGTTTGGACTAAGCTCGAACAGTTGAGCTTAGGAAAAATTCTGTACCGGGATATTATGGGGATCAATTAACGAAACTCAATCATTCTGGCTTAAAAATACCGATCATTTCTTGATTCGCGTGTTCAGATTTCTCTACAGTTTTCGGTTTGCGCTGCTCTGTGAAGTCACAATCGACGCATTCCACCAGCTCAATATTATTTTCAACCCACCAGCGGAGTGTGTCTTGAGTCTTGCAGCTTGGGCAGCTCGCCCCTGCGATAAAGCGTTTTTTCTGTTTCACGTTCATATCCTTTACTACTCTGGGTTCGCAGTTCTTCCCACATGCTCTATTCGAGACTAAGCAGAGACCGCGTTTATTATTAGATTGGTTCTTTAAGTTACAGTTTTTAAGAACAACTATAGAGCTAAGCTCAAGCGATTAGTTCTAAGTTCTAAGTTCTAAGTTCTAAGCTCAGGCTATTGCCAATAGTTTCTAGATTGGTGATCATTTTCCATCTCATGTCCAAAGATCTCTTCAAGCTCTTTACGAGCCTCTTTCGCTCTCTGAGCTAACTCGGCATCTTCGCTATGCTGAGGAAGCAACTCTTTGAGCATACCATTATCCAATTTCCTAAAATGTGCTTCTGCTCGCTTCGCTTTATATGGATGCATACCAAGTTCAGTCAATGTTTGACGACCTAAATCTAGAGCCCCAAGGAAAGTTTCACGAGAATAGTTGCTTACACCATGGTTAAGTAATTGATACGCTTCAACACGGCTTCGAGCACGCGCTAAGATCTTCAACTGCGGGAAATGCTGCTTACACAAATCCACGGTCTTCATGATTTCATCGGGAGAGTCGGTACACAGCACAATGGCTTCAGCCTTATCCGCTCCCGCAGCTCGTAATAGTTCAAGGTGAGTTGAGTCACCGTAGAATACCTTGTAGCCGAATTTTCTAAGGATATGGATTTGGCTTGCATCACTTTCAAGAACGGTGATACGAATCTTGTTGGCATACATTAGACGCCCAATGATCTGACCGAAACGACCAAAGCCCGCAATAATCACTCGAGGGCTACGATCGACCACATCCGAAGACATTGCGCTTTCACTGATTTGATTGAGTTGACGAGCAAAGAAACGATCTTGCAGCTTAAGCATCAATGGCGTGGTCACCATCGAAAGGCTCACAACAACCAGTAAGAACGACACTTGGTCACCACTTAGGATGCCTTGTGCACTCGCTGCGGTAAAAATAACGAAAGCGAATTCACCACCTTGGCTGAGAATCATCGCCATACGGCTGCGCGCTTTAGTTTGAGTGCCGAAGATACGAGCCAGCGTATACAGCACTAAGCCTTTCAATACGACCAGAGACGACACCGCGATCAATATTGCGAATGGACTTTCTGCCAGTAAACCTAGATTTACCGCCATACCCACAGAGATAAAGAACAGACCAAGCAGCAACCCTTTGAATGGGTCTATGGCGATTTCAAGCTCATGTCGATATTCACTTTCGGCCAGAAGTACGCCCGCTAAGAAAGTACCCAGAGCCATCGACAAACCTATCTGTTGCATGATCACGGCAATACCAATAACTAATAGCAGCGCTGCGACCGTGAACAGCTCACGTACGCCACTCATGACTACGTATCGGAACAGTGGCCTCAATAAGAAGTGACCACCGACAAGCAAACCAATCACACCACCTAGCATCCACAGCATGTCAGCCCAACTGCCGCCCGTATTACCCGCAAGTAGAGGCAACATCGCTAGCATTGGAATAACGGCAATATCTTGGAAAAGTAGTACTGCAAAGCCGGATTGCCCCGCTTCTTTTCCGCCAAGCTCTCGCTCTTCAATAACACGTAAGGCTATGGCTGTCGAAGACAGCGCCAAGCCCATACCTATCACCAGGCTGGTTTGCCACGTTAATCCAAATAGACAGGCGATGGCGGTAATAATCAAAGTGGTGATCAGCACTTGCGCGCCACCGAGTCCGAGAATAGGCGCCCTCATCTGCCACAGTTTTTTAGGGTTAAGCTCTAAGCCAATCAAGAAAAGCAGCAGCACCACCCCAAATTCGGAGAAGTGTAGAATCGCCTCTACATCACTGATTAAACCAAGCCCCCACGGGCCAATCGCCACGCCAGCTAATAGATAGCCGAGTACTGAACCTAAGCCAGCTCGCTGCGCGATAGGAACCGCAACCACAGCAGCCGCTAAAAATATAACGCTACTTTGTAGAAAATCATTAGTCAGAGCCATCATTCGCTCCTATATCTTGTAGCGGGTCTCGCAGCCAATTTCGATACGCTTCTGCGTGTTGGTAAAGCGTCATATCCGAAACATTTCTCGCCCAGTGTAAAACTAAGGGGGATATCCAGTGCATCTGACACAAAGCAGCGGTTAGCTCGAATGGTTGCAAGATCTCTTGTAATGGATATTTATTATAGCCTGCGGCGCCAAACGCCTCTTCTTTACCACCAGTAGTAATAACGCTGCGCCAGTGTTTGCCTTTAAGCGCACTCTGCTCACCGAATGCAAATCCTTTTCCTAACACACGATCAAACCACTCCTTCAATAACGAAGGACAGGAATACATAAACAGAGGATGCTGGAACACAATCACATCGTACTCTAGGAGTAAGTCATGCTCATAAGGCACATCGATAAAGAAGTCTGGGTAGATGGCGTAGAGATCGTGAATTTTGACATGACCGAGCGACTCGACCTTTTTAACCATCATTTGATTAGCAATAGAGGTGTGCGGCTCTGGGTGTGCGTAGATTATTAACACCTTTGGCACGGCTTTGTCTGTCGAGGGAGTATTACTCATTCCTTTGAAACATTCCTTTGAGGGCTAAACGGTGGCAAGGCCACAAGAATTTAAGCAAA
Source organism: Vibrio sp. QJM3NY_26 (assembly GCF_057786005.1). Lineage (NCBI taxonomy): Bacteria > Pseudomonadati > Pseudomonadota > Gammaproteobacteria > Vibrionales > Vibrionaceae > Vibrio > Vibrio sp. QJM3NY_26. Next base: position 3,118,487 of record NZ_CM173515.1, read on the forward strand.
AGTTATTAATATGTTATTGGCATCATAACGCAAATTGCATTGTGATCGACTTTTATCTGGTTTCAGCCTACTATGCAGGCGTCTGTTCACCTCTAATTTCTATGCTATTTCAATTATGATTACTTTCTCTGATATTCAATTGCTCCGCGGTGGTAAGCCACTCCTCGACCAAGCATCTGCGACTTTTCATCCTGGCGACAAGATCGGTTTGGTTGGTAAAAACGGCTGTGGTAAATCTACGCTGTTCGCCCTAATCAAGGACGAACTGTCTATTGATGCAGGCTCGTTCAGTAAACCAGCTCATTGGGAAATGGCTTGGGTTGCTCAAGAAACACCAGCATTAGAAAGAACAGCCATTGAATACGTGATTGATGGCGACCGTGAATACCGTGGCCTTGAAGATCAACTAGAGAAAGCGGAACAAGCCGACAACGGCACATTAGTCGCAGAGATCCACGGCAAGATTGAAACCATTGGTGGTTACAGCATCAAAGCACGTGCTGCCGAGTTATTGGATGGCCTAGGCTTTCGCCAAGAGCAAATGACATGGAACCTAACCCAGTTCTCGGGTGGTTGGCGTATGCGTTTGAACTTAGCGCAAGCCCTTCTATGTCGCAGTGACTTACTGCTACTCGATGAGCCTACCAACCACTTGGATTTAGACGCAGTAATGTGGCTAGAGCGTTGGTTACAAAACTACCCAGGCACACTGGTTCTTATCTCGCACGATAGAGACTTCTTAGATCCTATCGTCAACCGCATCGTGCATGTTGAAAACCAGCAGCTCAATGAATACACCGGTAACTACTCATCGTTTGAAACTCAACGAGCACAAAAGTTAATCCTGCAGCAGGCAATGTTCCAAAAGCAGCAGAAACAAATGTCTCACATGCAGAGCTACATTGACCGTTTCCGCTACAAAGCATCAAAGGCTCGCCAAGCGCAAAGCCGTATTAAAGCACTAGAGAAAATGGAACAAGTGCTGCCCGCTCAGTTTGATAATCCATTCAGCTTTGAGTTTAGAGAGCCAGACGCGCTACCAAATCCAATCATGATGATGGATGAAGTATCAGCGGGCTATGATGACAATCTGATTCTAGAGAAGATTCGCCTTAATCTAGTACCCGGCAGCCGAATTGGTCTGCTTGGTCGAAATGGTGCTGGTAAATCAACGCTAATCAAGCTGCTTTCAGGTGAACTGAAACAGCAAGGCGGTGAGCTGAGCTATTCGCAAGGCGTTAAGATGGGTTACTTCGCTCAGCATCAATTGGAGACGTTGCACCCAGAAGAAACGCCACTTCAGCACATGATGCAAATTGCGCCGAAACACACCGAGCAACAACTGCGTGACTACCTAGGTAGCTTTGGCTTCCAAGGTGAAAAAGCACTCGACAAGGTGGCGCCATTCTCGGGTGGTGAAAAAGCGCGTTTAGTATTAGCGCTACTGGTATGGCAAAAGCCGAACCTGTTGTTACTCGATGAACCAACCAACCACTTGGATCTCGACATGCGTCAGGCGTTGACCTTCGCCCTACAAACGTTTGAAGGCGCGATGGTTATCGTATCGCACGACCGCTACCTACTTCGTGCGACTACTGATGATTTATACCTTGTGCACGACCGTCAGGTGGCACCGTTTGATGGTGACTTAAGCGATTACTACAAGTGGCTAACCGAACAGCAGAAAGTTGAGCGCAAAGAAGCACAAGCATTGGCACCAGCAAAAGACGGAGCCAACAGTGCAGCAGCGAAAAAAGAGCAGAAACGTAAAGAAGCCGAGTTCCGTAAACTGACGGCACCACTTCGTAAAAAGCTGACTCAATTTGAAAAGCAGATGGATAAGTTAACGCTATCTCTCGAAGAAGCTGAGCAAGAATTATCCGACACTTCACTGTATGAAGCTGAAAATAAGGCTAAACTGAATAAAGTACTCGCTCTCCAAGCGAGCAGTAAGTCGCAGCTAGAAGAAGTTGAAATGGATTGGATGTCCACTCAAGAAGAGCTTGAGCAGATGGAACAGGATATGGATAGCTTATGAGCCCAGAGCACGCACCAATATCACTAACACTGGAACGACTATGGCAATTTAGCCTTCAGTATTACAGTGTGCGCGGTGTAAAGGATGCGTGCCTAGCTTTGCAAAACCAGTTCCACGGCAACGTCAATCTACTGCTGCTTCTCAAATGGCTCGATGAGCAGCAATTGTCTTTTGCCGAAGAAGAGTGGCACAAGGTACAACAGTGCTTAAGCCGCTCTGAAACCCTGCTTCATAGCTACCGAGAGCTGCGTAAGCACCTCAAACCTCAAGTCGTCGATTCCCTCTACCGTGAAGCTCTCCAATTTGAACTGCAGTTAGAGAAGCAACAGCAATCTGATCTCGTCGACTGCATTAATTCTCTTCAGCTTACGGCTAACCAGCAATCACCACTCGCTTTTCAATACTGTCGTTTATTAGGGGCTGAAAACCTCTACGACGCTTTTTCTGAACCAGCACCTCAACCCTAACGCGTTTCCTTTCTCTAATCTTCAATCAAGATCCAAGCTTACCTTGGTAGTATCGCTCTTCGTTTCCACACGGGAGTGGCGCGCATGACTAGCAATATGTTTGAAGCTCAATCTCGACAATATTCAACCAGTTACCTACACCCTGTTTTTGTAACCCGTATCAGTGAAACCCTTGCGCTTATACCGAGAATCAACCAAGCTCAAATAAAAACGTGGGCGTTTCGCTAAAAGCTCAACACTTTATCAAAGCCCATAAAAGAAGCATGGACTGTTTTTATGACAATATTTACCGCAGCCGCTGGTTTATCTAATCCGCACTTACAAACCTTAGTGCCACGATTTATTAGAAAGCAGGCATTGTTTGACCCTCAATGGCAAACCTTAGAAACACCCGACGGTGACTTTCTCGATCTTGCTTGGAGCGAATCGCCAGAGGGTGACACCCCAAGTAATGAGGCTCGAAGTAACAAGCCGATATTCGTTCTATTCCATGGCTTAGAGGGAAGCTTTGAAAGCCCTTATGCCAACGGACTGATGAATGCCTTTGCTAAAGATGGCTGGCTATCAGTGATGATGCACTTCAGAGGCTGCAGCGGAAAGCCCAATCGCTTGGCTCGCGCTTACCATTCAGGTGAAGTCGAAGATGCACGCTTTTTCCTAAGACATCTACACGCCCAGTTTCCCAATAACCCTAAGGTAGCGGTTGGTATCTCTTTGGGCGGTAACATGCTGGCGAACTATTTGGCTGAGTACGCGGACGACCCATTGCTGTCGGCGGCGACGATTGTCTCTGCACCTTTTGATCTGGCTTGTTGCTCTAGTCGTATTGAGCGAGGTTTCTCTAAGCTCTATAAAAAGTACCTGCTCAACTCTCTCAAATCGAATGCCTTGAAAAAGATTAAGCTGCTGCAAGAAAAGCTCGGTATCACCGCCGAAACCATTAAGAAGATAGACAAGCTGTATGAGTTTGATGAACGGATTACTGCGCCTCTGCACGGGTTCAAGAATGCTCAGGACTACTATGCTCAGTGCTCAGCGCTTCCAAAACTTAATAAGATTAAACTACCGACTCAGATCATCCATGCCAAAGACGATCCGTTTATGACAGACGACGTGATTCCAAAGTTCGTGTTGCCCGATAACATCGATTATCGCCTATTTCAAAAAGGCGGCCATGTGGGGTTCATTACCGGTAGCACGCTCAAACCAAGGTTTTGGTTAGAAGAAGCATTACCCGCCTACTATGAAAGTATTCAAGATTCAGCATAATGGCCGAGCCTTTTTTAAGGACTGAGTGGTAAACGTCACTAAACACAGTAATCAACACATCAATAAACCTATTTATGAACATAAAAGAGAGAAGTATTTATGATCATCCCATGGCAAGACATTGCGCCAGAAACACTGGAAAACCTCATTAAAGAATTCGTGCTGCGTGAAGGCACAGACTACGGCGACGTAGAGGTTTCACTGCAAAACAAGATTGATCAAGTGAAACATCAATTAGCCTCAAAGGAAGTCAGCATCGTGTTTTCTGAGCTGCATGAAACCGTTGATATTCAAGTCACAAAACGCTTCTAAGCTGCGCTCATAAAGGAGCCGTGTTATAGTGGTAAACGATTGCTAACAAGTAAGTTACTCAAAAGACAAGGGTTGTCATGTCCGCTAAACATCCAATTATTGCGGTGACGGGTTCATCAGGAGCCGGCACCACCACTACCTCAGAAGCCTTCCGAAAAATGTTCAATATGATGGACGTGAAGGCCGCTTGGGTTGAAGGGGATAGTTTCCATCGCTTCACTCGACCAGAGATGGACGTCGAGATCCGTAAGGCTCGCGAGCAAGGTAAGCACATCAGCTACTTTGGTCCACAAGCCAACGATTTTGGCGCATTAGAAGAGTTCTTCCGTCAATACGGTAATGAAGGCACGGGTAAAGTCCGTAGTTACCTACATACCTTCGATGAAGCCGTGCCTTACAATCAAATGCCGGGCACCTTTACGCCATGGCAAGAGATCCCAGAAAATTCCGATGTGATGTTCTACGAAGGTCTTCATGGTGGCGTGGTAGATGGCGACATCAATGTCTCACAACACGTCGACTTGCTGATCGGCATGGTGCCAATCGTCAACCTTGAGTGGATCCAAAAATTCGTTCGTGACACACGCGATCGTGGCCACTCACGCGAAGCAGTAATGGATTCTATTGTTCGCTCAATGGATGATTACCTTAATTACATCACCCCACAATTTTCACGTACTCACATCAACTTTCAGCGTGTTCCAACCGTAGATACATCGAATCCACTGAACGCTAAAGGGATTCCAAGTTTAGACGAAAGCTTCGTTGTTATACGTTTGCGTGGCATCAAAAACGTCGATTTCCCCTACCTTCTAGCTATGATAGATGGCTCATTTATGTCACGCCACAACACGCTTGTGGTGCCAGGCGGTAAGATGAGTTTTGCTATGGAGCTCATTGTAAGGCCCATCCTACAACAGCTCATCGAAACCGGAAAAATAGGTTAACAAGACACCATTCTGGTTGATTACTTTTCATACCGTGATCATGTGCACAATTTTGCGTAAAAAATCGTAGCTTGGTCACGATTAAAATCAAGAAATAGTACCTGAAAAAGGATACTATTCTTAAACGAAACACAAGATAGCTTGCAGCGCTCAACGAGTGCTCTTATCCTACAAGTCAATCCAGGCTTAGCTAAAATACGGAAAGCGGCAAGCATACCCTGCAGAGGAAGTAAGATATTATGGTTCTAGGTAAACCCCAAACCGATCCAACATTAGAGTGGTTCCTTTCACACTGTCATATTCATAAGTACCCTTCAAAAAGTACTTTGATTCATGCTGGTGAAAAGGCAGAAACCTTGTACTACATCGTTAAAGGTTCTGTGGCAGTTCTTATCAAAGACGAAGAAGGTAAGGAAATGATTCTTTCTTACCTAAACCAAGGTGACTTCATTGGTGAACTTGGCCTCTTCGAAGAAGACCAAGAGCGTACTGCATGGGTTCGTGCAAAATCTCCTTGTGAAGTGGCTGAAATTTCTTTCAAGAAATTCCGTCAACTTATCCAAGTGAACCCAGATATCCTAATGCGCCTTTCAGCGCAAATGGCAAACCGTCTACAAGTAACTAGCCAAAAGGTTGGTGACTTAGCGTTCCTTGACGTAACAGGTCGTATCGCTCAAACGCTACTTAACCTAGCGAAACAGCCAGATGCAATGACTCACCCTGACGGCATGCAAATCAAGATCACTCGTCAAGAGATTGGCCAGATTGTTGGTTGTTCTCGCGAGACAGTAGGCCGTATCTTGAAGATGCTAGAAGAGCAGAACCTAATTTCTGCACACGGTAAAACTATCGTGGTATACGGCACTCGTTAATCTCGATTAACTGAGCCAAAAATTTGAAAGCCACCAAATGCAAATTTGGTGGCTTTTTTGTTTTCTAAAGATCTAGAGAGCAGATGCGAATGGAGCACCTCCCGCGTCCAAGCGCAAACACTCTCAAAGCGAAGCGTACCCGCATCTTTAGGGTAAAGCCCGTGCTCGTATCTTTCTTTAACCGTTGGTGCTCTCAAAGATCTTGTCAGCCGATGCTGCAACAAATCCTGTATAAAGCTCACCATTCGCCATCGCATAACGCTTAGCGAACTCGTAGAAGCCACCAGGAATCACCTCATTGCCTTCAACAAATGAAACTGGGACTTTGTCTGCCATTGTAGATGATTGCTCTAATAAGACCTCTGGAGAGCCTTTAACCTGACCGCCAGATGCATTGATAGTGAAACCTGAATCACTCAAATAGTCATTCACAGTCTGTACTTCATCGAACTCATTAAGCTGATTCACACTCACCGTAAAGTGGTTGGCACCGTAACCATGAGCCGCTAGCCAAGACGCGTATTCACTCTCTTTTGCTAGCACTTGGAAATCCGCGAAGCTCAGATCCCAAAGGCGACCACCAAACAAGAACTCATGACCTTGAAGCTTGCTTACGTCCACTTGCTCAACCAACTTAGCAACGATCTGTTGTAAGTCACTTGAACACTCTTCTACCTTCAACTCACTAATGAACACTTTCGGTTGGTTTGGGTCTGGGTGCTCGTAGTGCTTAGCCACTAACTTCTTGCTCTCAAACAAGTAGTCGCCACACGCCTTGTAGCCTAATTCAAGGAAAGGCTTGGCCAGTGTTTCAATACCCAGAGGTGCAACATTGAAAGTACGCAGTGCAATATGATCATTAATCAAGGCTTCGTCTTCTTTCAGCAGATGATGAACTTTCTCAGCCGATGGGCAAAGCCTGTGAATGTAATCGTCCCATAGTGATTTAAAGAGTAGATCGGGCGTCATGGTGACTCCTTGTCAGAGGTTCTAGCAAGCTAGTAATTTGGATTAGAAAGGGAGAGGCTGGACACAGAGTCAGCAGCCATCAGCCTGTGACATACTTGTTCTATTATTATCTACCGCCCAATCGAGGTGTCGGACGTGGGTGAAAAGAGGAAGCGATAACACCGCTTCCTTATTACACAATCAATCTGTTACTCATGAACCTAGAGCTCATAAGCTTATGATTCATCAAGTTATAGCTTAAAAGCCAAAACTACAGCTCAATACCTGGGCTAAACGTAGCTGGCAGTTGAGTTTCACCACCTTCCATTGACGCCATTGGGTAAGCACAGTAGTCCGCCGCGTAGTAAGCACTTGGGCGTAGGTTGCCTGAAGCACCCGGGCCACCAAATGGTGCATCACCACTTGCGCCTGTTAGCTGGCGGTTACGGTTAACAATACCCGCACGGATATGGTCAACGAAGTATTCCCACTCTGAATCGTCTGTTGATACTAAACCGGCAGACAAACCAAAGCGCGTGTCATTAGCCAATTCAACGGCTTGCTCTAACGATTGGTAACGAACCACTTGCAACAATGGGCCGAAGTACTCTTCATCTGGCAACTCAGCAATGTTGGTTGCATCGATTATACCCGGAGAAACAAACGCCGCTTCGCCCGCTTTTGCTTCGACTAGGCTTACACCACCTAGTGATTGCAGATTAGCTTGTGCGTTCAGAATGAACTTAGCGGCCGTTTCAGAGATTTGTGGTCCCATGAAGGGTGCAGGTTCAGCGAATGGCTGATCAACACGAATTTTCAAGGTAGCCGCAACAAGCTTATCAAGCAGTTGTTCGCCCTTCTCGCCAACAGGTACATACAAGCGACGTGCACATGTACAACGTTGGCCTGCACTGATGAAGGCCGACTGGATAATGGTATAAACCGTCGCGTCAGCATCACCAAATTGGTCAGTGATCACCATAGGGTTGTTGCCGCCCATCTCTAGCGCTAACATCTTGCCCGGTTGACCTGCGAATTGACGGTGAAGGATATGACCAGTATTGGCACTGCCCGTGAATAGCACGCCATCAAGACCTTTAGCATCCGCCAGTGCGATACCAGTTTCTTTAGCGCCTTGCACTAGGTTAATCACGCCAGCTGGAAGGCCTGCTTCTTGCCACAGTTTCATCGCAAACTCACCCGTCCAAGGTGTCTGCTCTGACGGCTTAAATACCACGGTATTACCCGATAGCAGTGCCGGAACAATATGACCGTTAGGTAGGTGACCAGGGAAGTTGTAAGGACCAAATACCGCCATTACGCCTAATGGGCGATGACGCAGTACGATTTGGTTGCCTGCGGCTTCACGTGAAGCTTCACCCGTACGTTCGTGGTAAGCACGAATAGAGATAGCGATTTTACCCGCCATCGCACCCGCTTCAGTGCGAGTTTCCCAAATCGGTTTACCCGTCTCTTTTGCAATAATCTGTGCAATTTCTTCGCTGTTCTCTTTTACCTTCTCAGCAAAGTTCAACACGATCGCTTCACGCTCTGCAAAGCTCATCTTTTTCCATACTAAGAAAGCGTCACGCGCCGCTGCTACTGCAGATTCAACCTGTGCTGGAGTTGCACTATCGCCTTGCCACACGACTTCATTATTGTATGGGCTTACTGATGTCATGGCGTCGCCTTGACCTGCTACCCACTGTCCTGCTATCCACTGAGTCATACTTCTATCCTTAAAATCTTCGACAGATAATCGCCGCTCTTATTGAGCCAACATGCGAACGAATTCGCCTTCTTTTACTTCAAGAGCGCTTGCTACTTCAGATGATAAAATCACTGTGTCGCTAGCTTGGTCATACGCGCCTTTCGCGGCTACTGCGCGGAAGTTCTCAAACGAGGTATTACCAATTAGGAAGTCTTTAGAGCTTGAATGCTCTGCAATTGTCACTTGAGCTCGAATCGCATGACGCACTGATTCGATATTTCTTAGATCACACTCAACCGTTGGGCCCCCATCAAAGATGTCGACATAGCCACGGTTGGTGAAACCTTCACGTTCCAGCAACTTAAGTGCAGGGCGCGTATTGTCATGAACCACTCCAATTACTGCCTGAGCTTCTTTACTCAGTAGGTTCACATAGATAGGTAACTTCGGCATTAGGTCAGCAATGAAGCCTTTCTTACCAATACCCGTTAGATAATCAGCGAGCGTAAAATCAATCGAGAAGAAATGCTCTTGCAGCCATTTCCAGAAAGGAGAGTTACCTTCTGCATCTGATACGCCACGCATCTCAGCAAAAATCGTTTTCGAGAAACGCTCAGGGTGTTCTGACATGATCAAGAAGCGACACTTAGACATCAAACGACCATTCAATCCACCACGGAAAGCAGGACGTAAGAACAGTGTGCAGATTTCACTGCATCCGGTGTAGTTATTGCCGAAAGTCAGTAGCTTCACGACGTTATTCACGCCAAGCTTTTGCGATGAATGAACCACTTTGCTGATGTGGTAAGAGTAAAACGGGACATCCCAGCCGATTGAAGCTTCGATACCCGTAGTGCCCGCAACTTCACCGGTTTCGGTATCAAAGCCAACCATTAGGTAGCCTTCATCACCAGGTTCAGTCACGTCTTGTTTAGCAAAGCTGTATTCAGAATGAGTAATACGGTTGGTTAACAGTTCTTCGTTAACCGGAAGAGATGTGAATCCGTGACCAGATTCAACCGCGCAGGTATGCAACGCATCGTAATCAGATAATTTTATTGGGCGAACAACTAGCATCAATATTCCCTCCAGATGCAAAACAGGCCCAAAACGAGAATCTTGGGCCTTTAGCAGTACGTCATGGGATCGCTCTAATGGCGATCATTCCTATGACGCCGCTCAGGCTAAACTAGCGTAGCGATTGCTTTGTCTAGTTTTGATAAACCTTCTTCAATTTCTTGTGTAGTGATAACCAGTGATGGTGTGAAACGAACCACGTTTGCACCCGCAACCAGTACCATCAAGCCTTGTTCGCCTGCTGCTACTAATACATCACGAGCACGACCTTGCCATGCTTCATTAAGTGCAGCACCTAGCAATAAGCCTTTACCGCGAACTTCACTGAATATTTGGTATTTGTCGTTAATCTTAGCTAAACCATCACGGAACATAGCTTCGCGTTCTTTCACGCCAGCCAACGTTTCAGGTTGGCTTACTACGTCAACAACTGCTTCAGCAACGGCACACGCCAGTGGGTTACCACCGTAAGTAGAACCGTGCGTACCGACTTTTAGGTGTGTCGCGAGTTCGGTGGTCGTTAGCATTGCGCCGATTGGGAAACCGCCACCTAGTGATTTCGCTGTGCTTAGAATATCAGGTGTCACTCCTAGGCCTTGGTAAGCGTAAAAGTTACCCGTACGGCCATTACCCGTTTGCACTTCATCAAAGATAAGCAGTGCATTGTGTTTGTCACACAGTTCACGAACTGTGTTCACGAACTCAGATGTTGGAGAGATGATACCGCCCTCGCCTTGTAGAGGTTCCATCATGATTGCACATGTGCGATCTGAGATGTGCGCTTCTAGCGCGGCAATATCGTTGTAAGGCAGGTGAGTTACATCGCCCGGTTTAGGACCGAAGCCATCAGAGTAAGCCTCTTGACCACCCACGGTTACGGTAAAGAAAGTACGACCGTGGAAACCTTGTTTGAATGCAATGATTTCAGATTTCTCAGGACCGTGAACATCCGCTGCCCAACGACGAGCTAGCTTCAATGCAGCTTCGTTCGCTTCTGCACCAGAGTTGGCAAAGAATACTTTTTCTGCAAAACATACGTCTGTTAGCTTCTTCGCTAGACGTAATGCAGGTTCATTGGTCATTACATTACTTAAATGCCAAATCTTGTTTGCTTGCTCAGTAACTGCGTTAACCATTGCTGGGTGACAGTGACCCAAACAGCTCACAGCGATACCACCAGCAAAGTCGATATACTCTCGGCCTTGTTGGTCCCAAACGCGTGCGCCTTCCCCTTTTACCGGGATCATTTCCATTGGGTTATAACAAGGCACCATCACCTCATTAAACAGACTACGTTCTACTTTTTTTTCCACTGTCATCGTACATTCCTTTTCGATACCGCAAGCTTCGCAAATAAGCGTACTGGTTCATAAGTGAGACAAAGATATTTTCTCTCGCCATAATCCCGCTGCAGCATTATATTTACATTTAATTAACGTTTTCAATAGTAGATTATTCTTTAGCTATCCCTAACAACCAGCTAAACGTCACTACCTATGACTATTTATGCATCAATTAATCTGTTTTATGAAGCTTTTTTTACCTAAACGCATAACCTGCAACGGCAAAGCCTTACTGGCATTGCGGTATATTGGGTTCGAGACGAAATAAGGCGAATAATTTTGCATAGGCTAAAAACTTAGCCTTAAGAGGGAGAAATGTTATAAAAAGTGATCAGCGTCAGAGGAGTAAGAGACGCGTAGCGCCCGAATTTAAACGCTTAACGAATGGGCTAACAGGTTTAACTGGCTTATTTAGACGGAGAAAGGGTCAAATTTAAACACTCAACGCGCTAAGAAGTTAGCGAGAAGCTGGTGTCCTTGCTCTGTTTTAATCGACTCAGGGTGAAATTGCACCGCATCAATCGGCAAGGTTTTGTGTTGATACCCCATGATCTCATCCATGCTGCCATCTTCAAATTCCGTCCAAGAGGTCAATTCAAAGCAGTCAGGCAGCGTGCCATTTTTCACCACTAGAGAATGGTAACGTGTCACAGTTAGAGGGTTATTAAGCCCTTGAAAAACGCTCTTGCCATTGTGGCGTATTGGAGAGGTTTTACCGTGCATCACTTGTCTGGCTCGCACTACTTCACCACCAAACACTTGAGCGATGGCTTGATGACCAAGACACACACCTAAAATCGGCAGTTTACCCACGAAGTGTTCAATGACTTGCAGAGAGATTCCCGCATCATCAGGCGTACAAGGACCTGGCGAGATAACTAGATGGCTAGGATTCAGCGCTTCAATACCGACAATATCAATCTCATCGTTGCGAACAACTTTTACAGTGACCCCTAACTCACAGAAATACTGATACAAGTTATAGGTAAAAGAGTCGTAGTTATCGATGATAAGTAACATGGGTCGAAATCGTTTGCTAAATACTAAATGATTGGGAGATATAGGGGCGGTATTGTGCAATACCCATGGCGAAAGGCAAGTGGAAACTGCATTTCGCCAATAATTAAGGCCAACCTAAGTTGACCTTAATTGTTTACAGATAACTTTCAGTTACCTGAATTAGCTTGTATGACTTATAGCTAATCTATTTGCGAGTACGACGGCGTAGGAAGCCAAAGCCGAACAGAGCAAATAAACCGCTTAGACCAAATGATGCACCTGATTTCGAACTGGTTTCAACGTTTTCTGTAGCGGCTTCACTAATAGTGATATCTGCAGAAACTGTTGATTTCACGGTACCCGCACTGTCAGCCAATTCTTGAGTCATAACATAACTAGCTTTTTCTGGCTCTTTATCAAAGCTAACTTGTACAACACCTGCATCAACATCTGGTTGAGTTAAAGTAGTTGAAGCTGTTAGATCATCAGAAGCAGCCATTGCTTTTAATGCCGCCTGGCTTTTCTTCGCTAAACGAACCGTCACAACATCTCCAACAACAGCCTCTTCAGGTAAGTAATATTCAACCTTCAGTTTTTCGCCTTTAGCAGGCAATTTGATCTTATTCGATTTCGCGTAATCAAGAGCAATGATCACTGGATCATGATCCGATGCCGAGAACACATCTGCGTACTTTGGCATCTTGCCCGTATACTTAGATGAATACTCAAACATTGTGCTTTCTGACGCATTGATATGCCAGTCTGTAATTGAGGTTACTTTGTTAGCCAGCGATGGATTTGCTAAAGCATGATCCAAGTTACCTTGCTCACCGCCGTAAGTGTAAGAGAACGTATCAGCTCCGTGGAACTTAGTATTCAAGTTAATGTAACCAAAACCTTTCGTTATGACACTACCCGTAGCTTCATAAGGTTTATTTTCACCAGCGTCATCTTTACCTAATGTAGTAAATGAAGCTGTGCGGATCTCGCGATCATATTTCGCTTCAGAATAGTCAGTTAGAGTAAGAACAGGATCTTCCATGCCATAAGCATTCAAATCACCAATAATCAGCACATCACCTTTAACTGATTTAAGGCTATCGCCTAATACTTTAGTTGCTGAAGTACGGAAGCGATTACACTTACCTTGTAGATCTGCTGGATCAGATTTCTCTTCAAAACTCTGCCACTGCTCAATACAGTGAGAGCCTTTTGATTTTAAGTGGTTAACAACAACCGACAGCGGTACGGTACTACCTTTTGCAGTAAAGGTTTGTAGCAGGCTATGACGCTGATATTTAGAAAGCGCAGTATTTGACTCTTGCGTTCCGTCTTCTTTCGTTCGTGTTAACACATCCGCAGGAATATGCTGCTCAGGAGTAACTATAACTTTCGCTTTGCCTTTTGGTACTACTTTGTCAGCACGGTATAGCATAGCTACCATAATGGCGTCGCTACCAAAGAACTCCCCCTTGGTCATGTCCGCTTTTTTGATTTCTACATAGCTGTAGTGCTTTTTAACGTCATCAATTGTCGCGTTGAGGCCATCGGTTAGATCTTTAAGTGCGCTACCATCTCCAAAGCCATTGTTTTCAACTTCCATCAAGCCGATAATGTCAGAATCCATTGCAGCTAGTGCTTTTATAATTTTTGCTTTTTGAAGCAAAAACTCATCATTCACTTTGGCACCACGGTTACAGCCTCTTGAGGCATCAGCATCTGCCTGATCACTACAAGATGCATTCAGCGGCCCACCAATACTGCTGTGGCTATTGAAGTAGTTCAGTACGTTGAAACTAGCAATACGTATATCAGCATTCGTCAGTTCCGGTGCTGCTTTACGGGTCACATCAAAAATTGTGTTACCTTGAGCATCAACAGCTTTTGTTACAAAAGTATCTTTGGTTGCTGTATTAGTCGCGATTAAACGATATTGGCCATAGCTGTAATCTACAACCCCTTGTAGGCCTTCCACGCGAGAACCCAAACGAATGTGGTTTTCTGAACTGCCGTCTTGGTCTGTATCTTTAGCAAAATCAGGGTAGTACGGTATTTCGCCAGAAGCGGCTTTATAATCCGACTCTAGGTAAACTTGGCTTACTGCATTTTTCTTTGCCAGATCGGTTGCTTGTGCACTTTCAGCGGCGAAAACTTGAGTTGGCTTCATCAGTGGCTTCTCATGAGCCAATACCATGTTATTTCGACGACCTGCATAGTCGTAGCTAAAGTTTCGAGTGACAAACAACTTGGAGTCTGCTGACAGCTCTACATTCATGCCCTCGTAACGCTCTAACGCTTGATGCAATGTTTCACCATCGGCAACAACAAACTCTACCGCTGTTGGCGCAGCTTGCGAACTTTGCTTAACAAAGCTATTAGCATCTGATTTCAATTGCGTTCGGTTAAACAGCTCATGCGCCTTACCTTTCACACACACCACATCGCCAGGGGATAAGCCAGTATCTGAACTGCCTGTTTCTACAAAGAGACCTTCGGATGTTTTAGCGTTGTAGTCATCCTCTAGGGCTTGTAAGTAGAAGCCTTTAGTAATGCTTTTCGTTACAGCTGAAACGACACCAGTAACAAAGATATCTTGCTCTGATTCAAATTTACCGTCAGGTATTAGTGGCGAACGATCACCATCCCCCTGAACGGCTTGAATAGAGGTAAACGTTGGAGTAGCACCATCATCGGTACAAGTAAAGGCTGGTGGCGGCTCTGGCGCATCATATCCTAGAGATCCAAGGCCTGTGATGTCATCTTTAACAAGTTCTTTCCACTGTGCTTTATCGTAAGAAGCATTTGACGTCATTGCTTCATCTTTACGGATAAAAGTTTTATCTTTAGCAAAATCAACATCGCCCATAACACCAAACATGTCATGTACTTCACCTTGCGCGTTTAGTAACGCAATCGGATCGTTACCATTAAAGTTAGCTACTGCTCCGTCTTGCTGATTTGCTAGTGCTTTAATTGCATCACTGGCTCTTGAGTGAGCTAACACCCAAACACTTTTTGCGTTAAGTATTTTACCAGTCAAGTCTATTTTAGTATCCCAGATACCACCACCGTTACTTGATTTGGCAAGCGAGAAGCCATCAAGAGAAACCGCGCTGTCACCAGTATTAGCGATCTCAATGGCTTTATTGTAGCTGCCGCCTTCTACGTATTGCGAAATGATGATTTCAGCCGATGCACTCGCGGCAAAGACACTACTCACCGCGAGGGCGATTGCGGTATGGGTAAGTTTGCGTTCCATGGTTATTTACCTTTAATAATGAACTTGATATCGAGAGCAAGCACAAATTCCACTGGTTTATTTGCACTTGCTCTACCAAAGATGGCCATTACTGAACTTTGCCAAACGTGAGACTAAAAATAGGGAAGTCTCTACACATTATGACTTATGGCAAAAATCAGCGTTATTATCTTATTTAGCCAATGTCTCTTTTTTATGAAACACACAAAAGTAATTCAGCATTTTAATGAGAGATTAATCGCTAGTGACTTTTCACTCTTTTGACTCACTGTCCAGTTCCAACAGAACTCGAGGCTAAGCAACATTTTTTTACATAACGTAGTAAAAATTAGAGCTATTACTCATTTTTTGTTTTCATTTTGCTTTATATGATTTGACATTAAATTAGTAATCACTAATAAAAAAGGCCACCCTATTAAAGGTGACCTTTTATTTATAATTAATGATTTTTAAAGTGATTTACATGCCAATCTACGGGCGAGTAACAAAACCGACTGCTTCGTATGCTTTTTTCAGTGTCACGGCAGCGCGCTCAGAGGCTTTTTCTGCACCCGCTTTCATTACTGCATCCATGTAAGCACGATCAGCACGAATACGGTGGTATTCAGCTTGAATTGGCTCAAGCATCTCAACCAATGCTGCGCCTACATCTTTCTTAAACGGACCGTACATTTCAACGCCTTGGTATTGCGCTTCGATCTCTTCGAACGTTTTACCCGTCGCTGCAGAGTACAGACCCATTAGGTTAGAGATACCCGCTTTGTTTTCCCAATCATGGGCAATACGTGGTGGTGTTTCTGCGTCAGTCTGCGCTTTGTTGATCTTCTTGATGATCGACTTAGGCTCTTCTAGCAGAGTAATCACGTTCTTACGGTTATAATCAGATTTAGACATCTTCTTAGTCGCATCTTGCAGGCTCATCACACGTGCATTCACTGTTGGAATGTAAGGTTCTGGTACTTGGAAGATTGGCGTTTCAGGACCGTAGATGTTGTTAAAGCGATTTGCGATATCACGCGCTAGCTCTAGATGTTGTTTCTGGTCGCTACCTACTGGCACTTGGTGAGCACCGTAAAGCAGGATATCTGCAGCCATCAACACTGGGTAGTCGTATAGGCCTACGTTTACGTCATTTGAGTGACGTGCAGACTTATCTTTAAACTGAGTCATACGGCTCAGTTCACCCATTTGTGTGTAACAGTTAAGAAGCCAACCAAGTTGAGCATGCTCTGGTACGTGTGACTGAACAAATAGCGTGCTCTTCTTTGGGTCAACACCGACAGCAAGACAGATTGCTAATGCGTCTAGAGTCGCTTCATGCAGTGCTTTCGGATCTTGGCGAACCGTAATTGCGTGAAGGTCTACAACACAGTATTGGCAATCGTAATCATCTTGCATCTGTTGCCATTGACGTAGAGCACCCAAGTAGTTACCGATACTTAGTTCACCAGATGGTTGAACACCACTCAATACGATGGGCTTGCTCATGGTTTTAATTCCTTTGCTTGTTCGCTAAGCTCGTTAACTTAGTTTCTTAACGTAGTATCTGAAAAACTTAGCTTCTTAACTTTAAAATAGAAAGCCGCACAGCTCTTCTGTACGGCTCATCCAGTGTACTCATTGATAAGTATTTTGCTAGTAGGTTAGCTAACTTTTGTCCGCTTTATGCTGAAACTAGAACGACATCTAGTAATTGTGCAATGTTGTCTGCGACATAGTCAGGGTTTGATACTGAAATCGGCTCACCGTGGTTATAACCGTAAGTCAGACCAAACGAGTGGCAGCCTGCGTTCTTAGCCGCTTTGATGTCGTTGCTTGAATCGCCTACCATCAGCATCTCTTCAGCCTTCACATTATGCTTTTCCAGCAACCAGTTCAGCGCTACTGGGTTCGGTTTCTTCTCTGGGAAAGAGTCGCCACCCAACACATCAACAAAGTACTTATCGATACCGTGCTGCGCCAGAACATCTGGTACAAATTTCGAAGGCTTGTTGGTGACAAGAGCCATGGTGAAGCCCGCTTTGTCTAGCTCAGCTAACGTCTCTTTAACCGATGGATAAAGGTGACTCAGCTTATGGCCGCCCTGCTCATAGAAATCATCAAACAGGATACGCGCTTTCTTCAAAAGATCAGGCTCAAGGCTTGGATCAACCGTAAGATTACGGCTCAATGAACGTCCAATAAGAACATCAGCACCATTACCCACATAGTCGCGAACTTGTTCTTCGCTTACTGAAGAAAAACCCAGTTCCTGACAAGCTTGGTCAGCGGCGACAGCCAAATCAGGCACGCTATCTAACAAGGTTCCATCCAAATCAAAGGCAATCAGTTTTATTGATCTTAATGACATCTTACTTTCCTATTTATTATGTTCGTCTTATGAGTTGAGCTCCAAGACGTAAAAAAGGGGCCAATGAGCCCCTTAATATTCAATCTATCTGTAGTTTTACGATTATGCGTTTACTTTTGCAAGCTCTGCACGCATCTCATCAATCACTTCTTTGTAATCTGGTTGATTGAAGATAGCTGAACCGGCAACGAACATATCTGCGCCCGCTTCTGCGATTTCACGGATATTATCTACCTTCACGCCGCCATCAATCTCTAGGCGGATATCACGGCCTGATTCATCAATAAGTTTACGAACAGCGCGCAGCTTATCAAGAGTATGAGGAATGAAAGATTGACCGCCAAAGCCAGGGTTCACTGACATCAGTAGAATCATGTCGACTTTGTCTAGGATGTAATCAAGGCAAGAAAGTGGCGTTGCTGGGTTCAATACTACGCCTGCTTTACAGCCGTGTTCTTTAATTAGCTGTAGAGTACGATCAACGTGCTCAGACGCTTCAACGTGGAAGGTAATCATTGATGCACCGGCTTTAGCAAACTCAGGTACGATGCTGTCTACTGGCTTAACCATTAGGTGAACATCGATTGGAGCTGTGATGCCGTAGTCTCGCAGCGCTTTACAGATAGGTGCACCAAAAGTCAGGTTGGGTACGTAGTGGTTATCCATCACATCGAAGTGCACAACATCGGCACCGGCTGCGAGTACTTTTTCTACGTCTTCACCAAGACGAGCAAAATCTGCAGACAAAATCGATGGAGCGATTAGAAAATCTTTCATACCAAACCTCTTAAGAGTGAGTAAATTGCGAATATCACCGCCTTGTGACATCTCGTACACGAATACAAGACTCAATCCCAAGACTATTTGGTGTGCAATTCTACCTAAGCACCTAAGCAGATTCTAGCAGTTCGAAAGATTAGTTTATGAAAGTACCCGTTGGTCACTCAATTTAATGAGTTTGGGGATTATGCTGACGACTACAATTCTGTTGAAACGTGTTGCTGGTTTTTCTCTTTATGAAAAAGTGCCAGTAACTCATCAACTTTATTACGCCCTGCGCCATTACGGCTAATGGTGCGCTTAACTTTGACCACGTTCAGTTCCGCACCATGGTATAAACGGCGCGTTAAGGTCGTATCATGGTTTGAAATCAAGACAGGAATGCCTCGTTCCATTGCCGCTCTTTCTGCAACATCAGCCAAGGCCGCTTGATCATCTAAGCTGAAGCCATTACCCGCATAAGAGGTAAAGTTAGCAGTACTAGACAATGGCGCATAAGGAGGATCACAATAAACCACACAGCCTTTACGGGCGCGGCTAAAGGTCTCGCTATACCCTTCACAAACAAACGTCGCTTTCTTCGCTTTCTCAGCAAAAAACTCCAACTCAGCTTCTGGAAAGTAAGGTTTTTTATAAGAACCAAATGGAACGTTAAAACCGCCCTTCTTGTTGTAACGACACAGGCCATTGAAGCCAAATCGGTTCATGTACAAGAAAGCTAACGAGCGATACATGACGTTATCTGTACCATTGAACTCAGCGCGAACATCTAAGAACACTTCTCTACGGTTATTCTCCGGACAGAACCAACGCTTCGCTTCAGTGATATAGGTTTCAGGATCGGTTTTAAGTAGATTGTATAGGTTGATAAGATCGGGATTGATATCTGCAAGCAGGTACTGTTCAAAATCAGTATTCAGAAATACTGAGCCGGCACCGACAAACGGTTCTACCAATTTACGAGCAGGTGGCAGGTGACGTTGGATGTCTTCAACTAGGCCATATTTACCACCAGCCCATTTTAGAAAGGCACGCTGCTTTTTCATTTACTGCTCTATCTATCAACTCAAAAATAAGGCTGCGGAATGTAACATATTTTGAGGCTAAGCTCAGGGTTATTTCGCACGTTCTATCTCTCGATGCACTTGATTCATCGATTTTGCCCAAGGTTCCAACTGCTGAAGTGGTTTTGATAACGCACTTACGGCATCTCGCGCGACTTGAATCGTTGGATAATCTTGATAAGTGATAATAAACCACTTAGTGTCATTGCGAAGTGTTGGGTAAATACGAACCTTGTCTTCGACTTCATATTCTTCAATAAAAGACTGAACATCTTCTAATGACGTCATCGCGCTCAACTGTAAGGTATAAGCGCGTGGCGAGATAGCTTGTAACTCTTCGCGAGCAAATGAGAAGGTGATCTTTTTCGTCGGCGGTGTTGATTCCGTTAGGTCAGTATCTTCATCAACTGAAGCTTGTGACTCGTTTTTCGCCGCATCAGGTTGCGCGCTAACCGCGGCACCTGTATTTTCTTCTACGGCAGCATCAATCGCACTGGTATCGGCACTTTTCGGCTTGTCATCAAGTAAGGCATCAACCACATCAGAAGTAATCACCACACGTTGCTGCTCTTGTTTCACCTCGCCAACACTGGCTGTACCTTCCACCACAACCGGTGGTAAAGATGAACTGTCATCGTCAGCACCTTGATAGCTCATGTCAGCTTCAGCTTCAGAATCTGAAGATCCGTCGACTCCGGCTTGCTCGGTACCACTTTCCACTTCAAAAGTTGGGATAGCGGTTTGTTCGATGGGAGCGATAAGTGATTGCGCTTTATCGTCAGGGGTTGGTTGACTAAACATCCACCAATAGCCACCACCAATTAAAACCAACAACAAGGCCACCACAATCGCGATATTGATGGGTGAGCCAATAATTGAGCGAATAATAATCCTTTTTTCCACTTTCAATTCTCCTAAAGCCATTAACTCGCCGGGCAAAGGTTGCGCTTTATTAAACGCACGTCGCACGCGAGTTTCAGACTCATCATCAACATATCGAATCACTAGGGATTCAAAGAAATGTTCCGCTTCTGGTTGAGAAAGATCATCGATTTCGAGGTCGATAGGCTTGTGTGGTTGCCCGTAACTAAGACGTGTTAGTAGCGTGTCTAGATGGCCAATTTCCGAGAAGAGAACGATATTAATCGTCCATTGAGGGTTTGATTGAGCTTCAAGTACCAACATCCATAATTCGGATACCAATAGCTCAGACAGTCGATGGGCATCATCGATAACGATAACCACATTACACGACTCTCCATCCAGTAACCTTGCGAGGCTATCTGATAAAGAATCATGTTGATTAAAGAGGGGATCAGAAACAATTTGGCTAAGAATAAGCGCGCGACGTTGTTGATCGTCTTGGCTTGGGTGACAAAGCAGTAAGCACTGATTTTTTTCTGTCGACCACGCCTCAAGATAACGTTGAGCCAACCAAGATCGGCCAGAGCCAGCTTTGCCCGCAACCGTTACAAGGTTTGAACCAAAGTTAGTCAAAAGCTGTAAGCGCTCTAGCAGCTCAACTTGAGACTCTAACTCTAATACTCTTAATTCATGAGCCAAACTCATTGGGGATCCCTACTGATAAGATCGATCAGTAAAACGCTTCAGCTGCCTAGAGTTTAGCTAGGCAACCTCACAACCAAATTTAAAGAGTACGGCAGAAATCAATCGCTTGTTTAATGATGTCTTGAGGCACATCAGCGACCACTTCAGCGGTACCAATACTTGTTGGTAATACCAAACGTAACTGACCAGACAGCACTTTTTTATCACGCATCATGTGCTTCATAAAGTCTTCAAAAGACATGCTTTCTGGCGTATGGATTGGCAGTTTCGCATTCTTGAGTATAGAAATAATTCGCTCAAGTTGCTGCTGAGAGATCAGTCCCTGTAATTGAGCGGTTTTCGCTGCCATTACAGTGCCTGACGACACAGCTTCACCATGTAGCCAATTACCATAGCCTAGTTCTGCTTCGATCGCATGACCAAATGTATGACCTAGGTTCAATAACGCTCTGATTCCTGACTCTTTTTCATCTATAGCAACCACTTCAGCCTTAATTGCACAACAACGAGCAATCGCGGTAATCAGTGCATCTTCATCAAGTTGATAAAGTTTCTCTAGATTCTGTTCCAACCAATCAAAGAAGACTTCATCGTAAATGATGCCATATTTGATCACCTCAGCAATGCCCGCTGCGAACTCACGCTCAGGAAGCGTTGACAGGCAGTTAGTATCGATGATGACAGATTTTGGTTGGTAAAAAGCGCCGATCATATTCTTGCCAAGAGGATGGTTCACTGCAGTTTTACCACCTACAGAGGAGTCCACTTGAGAAAGAAGGGTCGTCGGGATTTGAATGAAATCAATACCGCGCTGGTAGCAAGAGGCAGCAAAACCGACCAAATCACCGATAACACCACCACCCAAAGCAATCACCACCACATCGCGGCTGTAATTTCCTTCAAGCATGTAGCTCATCACTGAGTTGAACGTTTCAAGTGTTTTGTATTGCTCACCGTCTGGCAACTCTAAAAGAGAAGTTTGACAGCCTACTTGATCCAACAACGATAAAATTTTATCGGCATAAAGAGGCGCTACTGTCACATTACTGATAACAACAACTTTCTGTTTGCCTGATAAAAAAGAAAGGTACGCCGGGTCTTCAAATAACCCGGCGCCAATAGAGATAGGGTAGCTACGCTCAGCTAGATTGACCGTAATCCGTTCCATGGGTTTGCTCTCCGAAAAAATGAACTTAACGTTCTTCTAGCATTTTTACGATCTGGTTGGCTACCACTTTTGCACTTTGATCGTCGGTACGAACTGTGTAGTCCGCCACTTCGTCGTATAGTGCGT
Source organism: Vibrio sp. QJM3NY_26 (assembly GCF_057786005.1). NCBI lineage: Bacteria > Pseudomonadati > Pseudomonadota > Gammaproteobacteria > Vibrionales > Vibrionaceae > Vibrio > Vibrio sp. QJM3NY_26. The sequence continues at coordinate 3,140,786 of NZ_CM173515.1, forward strand.
TGCGAGATACAGCTAGATCTTCTAGCACATCACGCGGGTTGTCTGTTTGAAGTAGAGGGCGTTTCTTGTCGCGGTTAGTGCGAGCAAGTTGCTTTTCAATTGTTGTTTCTAGGTATACAACAATGCCTCGTGCAGATAGACGGTTACGGTTTTCTTTGCTCAGCACTGAACCACCGCCTGTCGCAAGAACAATACCTTGTTCTTCTGTCAGATCGTTGATTACAGATTCTTCGCGCTTACGGAAACCATCTTCGCCCTCAACATCAAAAACCCATGCGATGTCTGCGCCAGTGCGCTCTTCGATCACAGTGTCAGAGTCTAGAAACTCCATATGAAGTTGGGAAGCTAGGTGTCTACCAATTGTACTTTTGCCGGCGCCCATTGGGCCAACAAGAAAAATATTGCGTTTCTCAGCCATGTTTTTAGCAGTAATTTACAACGTTAATTCAATGACATCGCCACAAGGTAGGTCAGTACAAGTACTGAAATTAAAAGGCCCGTGGCACCGATTCCTCACAGATAATTCGTGATAAGACCCGAAATTATCAAGGTTAGGTGCCACTAATGCAACTTTATTTTTAATCTAATTGCTCATTACTGAATCACAACTTTGGGTGTAACAAAAATAAGTAGTTCACTTTTACCCACATTTTCATAGCTACGACGGAATAATGCACCCAAAACTGGCAGGTCTCCTAACAGAGGAACTTTGTCCACTGTACTGCTCACACTGTGCTGAAATATCCCGCCAAGCACGACCGTTTCACCATTATTAACAAGCACTTGCGTACCTATTCGTTGAGTATCAATGGCAACAGCCTCACCCGTTCCCGTTTTTACTACTTGCCCTGGCCTATCTTGCGTCACGCTTAAATCCAATACCAAACGATTGTCGGGCGTGATTTGTGGTGTCACCTTAAGACTCAACACTGCTTTCTTAAATGCGACCGAAGTAGCACCACTTGAAGACGACTCTAAATAAGGAATTTCAGTACCTTGCTCAATATAAGCGGGCTTTTTATTGGTGGTGATTAAACGTGGGCTGGAAATAATCTCAGCTTTTGACTCTTGTTGTAATGCCGACAATTCAAGATCAAGCAAGGTATCTGAACCCAGTTTGGCCACCTGAAACGCAATGCTTGATGCATTAGGAGATGTCGCCCCTAGATTAACGTTGAGGAAATCGTCAATCGCACTATTCCCACCATTATCGTCATACGGCGTAATTTGCGATGGGTGGTTGCCCTCTATCGAGCCGCCAACTTTAAAGCTACCGTTGGTGGAAGAAACACCCCAACGCACCCCTAACTCATCAAGGTTACCCTCGGTAACGGTTACGATGCGCGCCTCTATCTGGACTTGCTTCACGGGGATGTCCAAAGATTCAATGATGCCTCGTATCACGGCAATGTTTTCTTCCAGCTCACGAATCAATAGGGAATTGGTGCGTTCATCAATGGTGATCGAGCCACGATCGGACAACATGCTCACCGCCCCTTCACCGCCAATCATGTCGGCAATGTCGGTGGCTTTAGCAAAATTAATCTTGATGATTTCCGACTTAAGCTCTCCTAACTCCTCTTCCAAGCGAGATTTCTCTAACGCTTGTTGCTCTCGAAGATCGAGTTCTGCTTTTGGCGCCACCAAAATAACATTGCCATCAACGCGCTTATCTAGTCCTTTAACTTGCAAGATAATGTCGAGAACTTGCTGCCAAGGTACGCCATCTAAACGTAAAGTTAGGTTACCAGCTACCGAGTCAGACACGACGAGATTGAAATCGTTGTAGTCAGCAATCAGCTGAAGGACATTTCGTACCGGGATATCTTGGAAGTTAATCGATATCAGTTTGCCCTCTTTTTCTAAAACGCTTTTCTCTTTGGTCGCTTCATTGATAACAGGCTTGCTGATCACCACCTCTATGAAACGACCTTTTAGGTTATATTCATACTGATAGTCACCAGCGATCGTCGCCAACAATCGTGTGCTGGGCGTCTCTTTATAGACTTCAATACCTTCCACTAGGGTCGCGAAATCCTTCACATCCAAAAGATAAAGCTTATCGTCATTAACTTGAGTATTGAGTAATTCGATACTTAACCCTTCCTGAGCACGTTGAACATCCACCACAGCGGTGCTGGTTGCCAGCTCAATAATAATGACGGCGTCTTTATCCTTATTTACCCTAAAATCAATATTCTCTAATTTATTTGGTAGGCTTTCTGCATAACTGAATACGCTAAAAACCAACATCACAGACACAGCAAAACCTTGTAGAGCCTTGCTCACTAATCTACTTATTCCTTTAATCATATTTACATCTCATATCCACATCATGTGACATTGGTTTACTTCAGAGCCAGTCTAACGTTGCGCTTATGCCAACAACCTAAGCCATCTGGAAGAGTTTCATTAATCTGAACGTACTGGCTCGTCACTTTAGTAACTCGGCCATTATTTAAGCCGATAAACTGGCCTTTTTTGACGTTTACCACGTTCCCTTTGGGTGTTTGCACTAACCCAAACACACTTGTTCCGCTTCCCATGACGCCTCTTAAACGAAGCTTACTCAGTGGGTACTTCTCTAATTTTCCATTGCGAGAACGTGCGCTAGGTTGCCAACAGTCTTTCTTAACTAGAGGCTGATTTTGCACGATGGCTTCTTTAGGCAGTTCAAACGGAGGACGAAAGGCACGGCGCTGATAAGTAGCGGCCAAAAATTCAGTCGCAGGAACCAGTTGTTCCACCTCTTTTCTCGCTTTGGCCTCAACTTGCACTACAAAGTCTTCTAACGAATCTTCATTCGCTTTACAGCCCGTGAGCACAAGCAATAGTAATGTTGAATAAAACACGCTATTGGGTTTCATCATTGACCTCCGATTTAAATTGGTAGGTATAAGCTCGGACCCTGAAGTGCAGCGTGCTACTTTCTTGACTGACTCGCTGCCAATTCACGTCATCAAAGCTGATGATGCGTGGCAGCTTAGCGATGGCCGCAGAGAAATCACCAATCTCGTGGTAGTCACCCGTCAGCTCGATGTTGAGCGGTAAACGATAGAGAAACTCTTTGTTCTGTTTCTGGCCCCAATCAATTCGCGTAAATGTCAGCTTATTATCCAATCCAAGCTCGTTCACAGAGGCCAACATACTGGCTAGCTCTTTTTGAACGGGCAATTGCTCCAATAGATAGTCGTAACGGCTAGTTAGCTCATCCAACTGGCTCTGAAGCTTAGGTAAGGCCGCAACCTTATTGGCCTTTATTCTCAAGGTCGCTTTTAAGGCCTGCTCCTGTTGCTTCATCTGTTGCAGTTCATCGTCGAGCGGCAGCACATAAAGCCAAGTGCCCACTCCTTGAATAAGTATCACCAACACTAGAATCACCAGTAATTGAGGCAGTAACGGCCATTCGGTGATCTCATCAACATCAAGATCTTGCAAGCTCATCCTATTTTGCCAACTAATCCGATTTTGAACGTTAGCCATGATTCGCCCCCTTCTCTTTTATGTTCGCAGTTGTGCTCTCTGCGGTCGTGTTTTCTAAAGAAATAGGGCTAAACACAAAAGAGACCTTGAAGGTCTGAAACTCTTTATTGAAGCGCTTGCGGTTATGAACGATGGAGTGCATCTCGACCCCTTCCAGAGAATCAGAACGCTCTAGATTGTCCAACATGGTGGCGAGACGAGCGGTGCTGTCGCTGATGCCCGACATTTCAATCTCCTGACCATTCATCTTTATTTTGTCGACATACACACCCTCAGGAATAAGCTTCGGCATCAGGTTCATAAAGTCGGTGGTCTTGTTGCGACCAAGCTGCAATGATTCGACTACATCAAGCCTGGTCAGAATCGCTTTATGCTCCTGCTCCGCGACCTTTAATGACTGAATTTGTCGGTCGAGCTCGGTAATATATCGATTGAGGTAACTAAGACGTGCTTGCTGCTTAGCTTGTTGGTCGTAAAAATAGTGACCAACCGCCCATTGCCCTGCAAGCGCGATGATGACACCAAGAATGACCAGATGAATAAAGCGCTTTTTGTGCTGAGCGCGAATATCATCACGCCACGGCAGCAGATTAATTTGATGCAACATGCTTTTCTCCCTGCCACTTGAGTCCACTCATCGCCATACCCGCCGCAATACCGAAATGTTGCCAGTTCGTTGGTAATCGACGTCGCTTCGCCACCTTATTCTCAAATAGAGACAAAGGGTTCAGTGACTCGCAACTCATCTGAAAATGACGTTCTAGCTCTTCGGTTACCATAGGAATGCTGGCGCCCTCGCCCATCAGCCAGATCCCTGAGATAGGTTGCTGCGCATTTCCTGATGAATAGAGCTGTAATTGACGCTTGAGCTTCTCAATCAAATTAACAATAAATTGATGTGTATCTTCAGTAGTGGCGAACACACTCTCGATATCACTTGCAGCACCATTGCCGCGAAGATCTTTGGTACCAAAAGCGATATCTTTATAAAACGGTGCCAAACCTTGTGGAATAAGGCCTAGCGACGTTTGGTCGATTCCCACATCCACCAGCAGCCAGTTTTTCTTTTCGGGGTATAGGCGCGATGCCATTTGCCAGATGTTAAGCAGTCCATGCGCCTGCGTGTCTACCACCACAGGTTTAAAACCAGCTTTGGTCAAAGCATCCGCTCGGCTATCCACCACTTCTTTACGTGTGGCGTATACCTGGTAACTGCTTGTCGAACCTTTACCAAATCGTTTGTCTTCTAGCTTTACAAAATCTAAACTCAGCTCCTCTATCGGAAAGGGAGATTGATGAGCAAAGGTTTGATAGATCGAAAACTCTTTTTCTCTGTCTTCTAACTCACTCTCTATTTGCAGTACTTTGCTGATCACCGTGTTATCAGGTACTGAAATAGCGACGTTGCAACAGCCAAAAGGCAGACCTTTCCTAAGTTCTTTAAGTTTCTTAACAGTTTTCTGATACTCCAAAGTATGGTTAGCTGTAAAAATGTCGTCCGAAATCGGCAGCTCTTTGTATCCCACTAGGGCATACAACTCCCCCACGGGTTTTAGTACCACGGCTTTGATGCTGTGATGATTTATATCTATACCTGTAATTAATGATGAACCCATGTGACCTAGCTCCTGAAGTGCCAAGCATTTCGTTGATTATCTAGGGGTTGTGATTATTAGTTAAATAAGCGTTAATAAACGAAAGCTAAGTTTTTAGCCTAGAGTACAAGGGTTTGCTGCTTATCAGCCTTAACTAATCAGGGATTATCCGGTGAAGTTCATAAAGCGATTATTCATATTTACATTGATTTGCATGATTCTTGGAGTCAGTACAATTTTTGGGTTTTATTATTACGTAAAACCAGAGTTGCCTGATGTTGCCACTTTGCGTGACGTGAAGCTCCAAACGCCAATGCAAGTCTTCAGTCAAGACGGTAAGTTGATCTCTCAATTTGGCGAAAAGCGTCGCAACCCAGTGACTTATGACGAGATTCCTCGCCACTTAGTTGAAGCTCTGATTGCCACCGAAGATAGCCGTTTTTACGAACACCCAGGTATTGATCCAATCGGTATCACCCGTGCAGCGCTCGTCGTCGCAATGTCGGGTTCAGCCAAACAAGGGGCGAGTACCATTACTCAGCAGCTTGCGCGTAACTTCTTCTTATCTAATGAGAAAAAGATCATGCGTAAGATCAAAGAGATCTTCATTGCGATCCATATCGAGCAACTACTTAGCAAAGAAGAGATCATGGAGCTTTATGTAAATAAGATCTTCCTTGGTCACCGCTCGTACGGTTTTGGCGCGGCTGCGCGTGTTTATTTCGGAAAGGATCTCCCTGAGCTCACCCTGAGTGAAATTGCTACGCTGGCGGGTATGCCAAAAGCACCGTCCACGATGAACCCTATCTATTCGATTGAGCGCGCGACTCACCGTCGTAACGTGGTATTACGTCGTATGTTAGACGAGAAATACATCACTCAAGCAGAGTTCGATGAAGCTCGTAGCGAGACATTGATATCGAAATACCACGGTGCAGAGATTGAACTGAGCGCGCCGTATGTTGCTGAAGTAGCACGTGCGTGGATGGTTGAACGCTATGGCGAAGCCGCTTACACATCAGGTATGAAGGTTTACACGACCGTTGATTCGAAACTGCAAAAAGCAGCGAACCAAGCGGCGATTAAGAACCTACTTGGCTACGATGAGCGTCACGGCTACCGTGGTGCAGAAAAAGTATTGTGGCAGACGGCACAATCAGCTTGGGATCAAGAACAAATCGTTAAACACCTAAAGTCTCAACCAACCTATGGTGACTTAGTCCCTGCTGTTGTTACCGCGGTTGATTCGAAAAGTGCTCAAGTTTGGGTTAAAAACCAAGGTGAAGGCACTGTTGAGTGGCAAGGCATGAACTGGGCGCGTAAATTCCTAACGGATAATCGCCAAGGACCAGCCCCTTCTCAAGCGAAAGAGATTCTTGCTGTTGGTGAACAAGTTTGGGTTCGCCATGAAGCAATTACAGGAGACGAAGTATCTGAAGAACCGACAGAAGAGTCAGCAGAGGCGAAGTCAGAAACACCTGTTGAATGGCGACTAAGCCAAGTACCCAATGCGAACACCGCTTTTGTTGCAATGAACCCGAACAACGGCGCAGTACTGTCGATGGTGGGTGGCTTTAACTTTGTTCACAACAAATTCAACCGTGCAACGCAATCTATTCGTCAGGTGGGTTCTGGTATCAAACCATTTATCTACTCAGCGGCGATTGATAAAGGCCTAACGTTAGCATCACTGATCAACGATGCGCCTATCAATCAATGGGATAAGAGCCAAGGTACCGCATGGCGACCAAAGAACTCACCACCGACCTACGTGGGTCCTACGCGTTTACGTATTGGCTTAGCTCAATCTAAAAACGTAATGGCTGTGCGTGTGCTGCGTGAAGTTGGCTTAGATGATACTCGTAACTACCTAACTCGTTTTGGTTTTGATATTGACGAAGTACCTCGCTCTGAAACCATTGCTCTAGGTGCGGGTAGCTTAACGCCAATGAAGGTAGCTCAAGGTTACTCAGTATTCGCTAATGGCGGCTACTACGTTGAACCTTTCTACATCAGCCGCATTGAAACGCCATTTGGTGAGACTGAATTCGAAGCAACACCAAAAGTGGTTTGTAAGGACAATTGCGATCATAAGGTTGCCACAGACCCAATGGCCGATGAGTTTGCAGAGCAAGATGTGGATGCCAAAGTGCAATACGCGCCTCAAGTCATCTCTGAGCAAAACGCATTCCTTGTTCGCGAAATGATGTACAGCAACATCTGGGGCGGCGGTGACTGGAGTGCTGGCACAGGTTGGAATGGTACAGGTTGGCGAGCTCAGCCGTTGAAGCGTCGTGACATTGGCGGTAAAACCGGTACAACCAATGACTCGAAAGATACATGGTACAGCGGCTACGGCCCTGGCATGGTGGCAACGGTATGGGTTGGTTTTGATAACCACAACCGTAACCTAGGTCGAACTAAAGCGAACTCTAACCTTGGCAAGAGCCAAATTACCGGTGCCGAAGCGGGCGCTAAAACAGCAGAACCTGCATGGGTTGATTTCATGGGTACTGCGTTAGCGGGCGTTCCTGCTGAACGTAAAGAGATTCCGGAGAACATCGTTCGTGTTCGTATCGACCGTGAAACTGGCTTACTGACTAACAAGTTCGATAGCTCATCGATGTTCGAGTACTTCGAGAAAGGCACAGAGCCAACTGAGTACATCACTGAACGTTTCAATGATGACATCTACTCAACGTCATCAGGCGAAGCAGTAGAAGAGCTATTCTAGCTAGGGTTTGTTGAACCTAGTAAGATGAACCAACAAAAAAGGGTTGATATGAATTCATATCAACCCTTTTTTTATATCTACATCTGAACGAACTCAACTCTAAACTCGAGTGCTAAGCCGCTTTTTCCAATTGAGTTCGGATAGCCTCAGCCAGTTGCTCAAAACGCCCCTTTAGCGGAGAGCCCGGTCGGTAGGCAACAACAATGCGACGTGAAGGTGTTGGATTCACCGCTGGCACGTAACACACGCCATCTTTCTGTTTTTCCTTTGGAACCGATAACTGAGGTAACAAGGTAATACCCGCCCCTGCCGCTACCATGTTACGCAGCGTTTCTAAGCTGGTCGCTTTAAAGCGTTCATCATCTTTTGCACCCGCAGCAAAACAGAAGCCCAAGGCTTGGTCTCGTAAGCAATGACCATCGCCCAGTGCAAGTACGGTTTGTCCATTTAACTGCAGCATATCGACAGCATCCTGCTGTGCCCATTCATGATCACACGGTACGGCAACGCTTAATGGCTCGTCATAGACATCAATCTCTTTGAACGCCGCCGTTTCATCTACCGCAGCCAGCACCAAGCAATCAAGTTTGCCATCTTCTAACTGGCTCACTAACTGATGTGTCTGCGCTTCGTGCAGGTAAAGCTCAAGATCGGGGAAACTCTCTTTTAGATAAGGAATGATCTTAGGCAAAATGTACGGGCCAACGGTCGGGATAAAACCAATATGCATCGGCCCCGTCATCGCTTCACCGTGTCCACTTGCCATATCTTTAAACGTCTTTACCTCGTTGAGAATGCGCTTGGCTTGCTCAACAAGTTGTAAACCTGATTCTGTAAATATTACCTTCCTTGGGCTACGCTCGGTTAACTGAAGTCCAATTTCATCTTCCAGTTTGCGTATTTGACCGCTCAATGTCGGCTGACTTACAAAGCACGCTTCTGCTGCTTTTCGAAAATGTTTGTGCTCAGCGAGCGCCACCAAGTATTCAAAGTCACGAATGTTCATGCTCAGTCTCTTACCTCAGGTTTTAATAAGAACAAGGGTTTTAATAGAAACATTTAAAAGAAAAATGCTCTTGATAGAATTTACCTATCAAAACCATAACATCAAACGATTAGAGCTATCAAAGGATTTATCTAATAATGGGCTCAACGAAACGAAACAGAGCAAAGAAAAACGTTAAGCTCTGATAGAACAAAATTAAAATACTATTTAAGGAAATCAATATGTTTGCATCTAAAGAAGGTCAATTAATCCCTCAAGTAACATTCCCAACTCGCCAAGGTGATGCATGGGTTAACGTAACGACGGAAGAGCTATTCAAAGACAAGACAGTTATCGTATTCAGCCTACCAGGTGCGTTTACACCAACATGTTCTTCAAGCCACCTACCTCGTTACAACGAGCTGCACTCTGTATTCAAAGAAAACGGCGTTGATGACATCCTTTGTGTTTCTGTAAACGACACGTTCGTAATGAACGCATGGAAAGCAGACCAAGAAGCTGAAAAAATCACATTCATCCCAGATGGCAACGGCGACTTCACAGACGGCATGGGTATGCTAGTTGAGAAAAACGACATCGGCTTTGGCAAACGTTCATGGCGCTACAGCATGCTGGTTAAAAACGGCGTGGTAGAAAAAATGTTCATCGAAGAAGACGTACCAGGCGACCCGTTCAAGGTTTCTGATGCTGATACTATGCTTAACTACCTTGCTCCTGAACACAAAGAGCAAGAGTCAATCACAGTATTCACTAAGCCAGGCTGTCCTTTCTGTATGAAAGCAAAGCAGAACCTAATCGACAAAGGTCTAAACTACGAAGAAGTGGTTCTAGGTAAAGACGCAACAACAGTAAGCCTACGTGCAATCTCTGGTCGCACTACCGTTCCTCAAGTATTCATCGGTGGCAAACACATCGGTGGTAGCGAAGAACTAGAAACTTTCCTAGGTTAATCACTTAGTCGCTAATAAACGCTTAGTGATTAAATAACCTAAGTAATTAAATAGCTTAGTAATACCAGCTAACCCACCCTCTTGTGGGTTAGCTATTCCAAACCACTCTTATCTGAGCTTTGGAAAAGAATATAGCTCGTAGCTCGCAAACCTAAGAGTCACAAGCTAAACCTAATAAAACAGAATCACAAAACTGACCCGCAATCCTGACTCTCAAAAAACCACCAGAGTTGGAGGGGTTCGTTCACACTAAATTAAGCCATTGCGAGAAAATTATTATGAAACAAGTCAATGTAGATGTAGCAGTTATCGGGGGCGGTACAGCAGGTCTAGGTTCTTACCGCGCTGCAAAAGCACACACTGACAGTGTCGTGATGATTGAAGGCGGCCCTTACGGTACAACCTGTGCTCGTGTTGGTTGTATGCCATCTAAACTGCTTATTGCAGCAGCTGAAAGCGTACACCAAATCGAGAAAGCTCCGGCTTTTGGCGTTCACCCACAAGGTGATATCGTGATTAACGGCCGTGAAGTGATGGACCGAGTGAAGTTTGAACGTGACCGTTTTGTTGGTTTTGTTTTAGAAGGTGTTGATGAAATCCCAGAGCAAGACAAGATTTCTGGCTACGCAAAGTTCTTAGACGACAACACGCTACAAATCGATGACCACACGGTTGTCACCGCTAAGCGTATTGTTATCGCGACCGGCTCTCGCCCTGCATACCCTGCAGTTTGGAATGAGCTTGGTGACCGCCTGATCATTAACGACGACGTGTTCAGCTGGGATGATTTACCGGAATCAGTCGCAGTATTTGGCCCTGGTGTGATTGGTCTTGAGCTTGGTCAGTCACTGCATCGCTTAGGTGTGAAGACCAAACTGTTCGGTTTGGGTGGTCAAGTTGGCCCAGTAACCGACCCAGAAATCATGGCGTATGCAGATAAAGCCTTCAATGAAGAGTTCTACCTTGATGCTGACGTGAAAATCGAAAGCATGAAGCGTATTACCACAGAATCAGGTGAAGATCGCGTCGAAATCCAGTTCATCAATAAGCAAGGTGAACTAGAAACTAACGTCGTTGAATACGTACTGGCAGCAACAGGCCGTCGTCCTAACACTGATAAGCTTGGCCTAGAGAATACCTCTCTAGAACTTGATGAACGTGGTGTGCCAATCGCCGACCACTACACGCTACAAACATCGTTACCATCGGTATTTATTGCCGGAGATGCAAGCAACCAACTGCCTCTACTGCATGAAGCAGCAGACCAAGCACGTATTGCGGGTGATAATGCAGGTCGCTTCCCTGAGATTCGCGCAGGCTTACGCCGCTCTAAAATCTCTGCGGTATTCTCTGACCCACAAATCGCGATGGTTGGCGAAACCTACAAAGAGATCACAACTCGCTTAGGCACATGTGGCTGTTTCGCAACCGGTGAAGTGTCTTTCGAGAACCAAGGTCGTTCACGAGTGATGCTACGCAACAAAGGTATTCTGCACGTTTACGGCGAGCAAGGTACAGGCCGTTTCCTTGGTGCTGAGATGATGGGACCAAACGCAGAACATTTGGCTCACTTATTAGCATGGGCACACCAGAAAAAGATGACGGTTTCTGAAATGTTGGATATGCCATTTTACCACCCAGTAATTGAAGAAGGTGTACGAACAGCGCTACGTGACCTGAATGCGAAACTGCACCTTGGTCCAGAGATGGTGAAACACTGTCTAGATTGTGGCCCTGGTTGTTAATCTCAGGTCGTTGCAAAACTAGCAGTTTGGTCTATTAACAGAGACTAGGCACTAAAAAGGAAAGCCATTGGCTTTCCTTTTTGTTTTTGGCGACGAGCATCGTCATTCCAGAACCGAGGGACGAGGTATCTGGAATCTCTTGAAGCCATTGCTTGTCGCTAAAGGCTTAGCGATTACTTCTCAGCAGCAATCACAGAGATCTCAACAAGTAGCGCTTCGCGAGCCATATCACCCGTCACACATGCGCGAGCTGGAGCGTGACCTTCTGGAACCCATGCATCCCAAACTGCATTCATTTCTTGGAAGTCTTTCATGTCTTTCAAGTAAATCGTTGCTGACAGCATGTGTTCTTTGTCGCTACCCGCTTGCTCAAGTAGGGCTTCCACTTTATCCAGCATCGTTTGTGTTTGTTCTGTGATGTCTTTGGTTGCATCAGCACACACTTGGCCACATAGGTAGATAGTGCCGTTGTGTTTAACAATACGGCTCATGCGTTGTTTGGTTTCTTGGCGCTCAATCATCGACTTTCTCTCTCTGTGTCACCGTGATCCAATATCTTGTGACGTGTTATTATCAAGGCAACAAGCATAACGCGAATCAAACCCAAGATGACATGCATTCATTGCAATAAAAGTGAAAAAATTCGTAACAAACTCGGCCGCTGCCAGCGCTGCATGAATCAGCTGATGGTGTTGTCGATTTTAAGTTGGGGAGCATGGTGGTTGTTTTTCAAAGAAGACCCAAAAACCATCAATGCCATCGCTTTGATGATGGCCGCTTTCGCATTCAGTGGCTTGCTGTCGTTACATTGGATAATGAAGTTTGTCGTGCTGCCTTTAAGGAACAAAAAGCGCTAACAGAGAGACTTTGCTAGATAAGTGATAAAGACTAGATAAACGATAAAGGCTAGATGCCCAATTAAATGACCCAACTTAGCAAGCCATCATCATTTCCCAAACAGCAGATAGAAAAAAGCCCCAGAACCAATCGATTCTAGGGCTTTCTTAGAAAATTCTAAGAAAAAGCAGTGGTACTTTAATAGACCGGACTTTTCTTAATTTGTTCCCAAAAAAGATCAATTTTTTGATCTTTTTTTTAGGGGCTATAAAATCAATGCTTTATGCAACATTAACCTTAGCGATGATCTGCTCTACCAAGTTCACTTCCAAGGCCACTTCATCACACGCGTGTTGACGAGGACACTGGTCACAATCTTTCAGCACCTTCTCAGGCAGCAGAGATTTTGATGTCGGTAAGAAGTCATGCTTCATAAAGAACTCTGGAGTACGAGTCAGTACAAACACCTTCTTAATGGCCATTTGTCGTGCTTTATCAACTAAGTGCTGCACAATCGCGGTACCCTGCCCTTGACCTTGCCACCCAGCCTCAACACCGAGCGAGCGAATTTCCGCTAAACCAGAGTCATACACATAGAGTGATGCACAACCGGTCACCTCACCATGATGCTCTGCGACAGCAAACGAGCCAATATCACGCACCAGTTCATTACGAGAACGAGGTAGGTTTTCACCCATATTCGCCCAGTAGGCCACCATGCCTTCCAACGCTTCAATATCCGTCAGACGAGCAGGACGAACCTTCACGATGGAAGTGTCACGCTGTGATAAACGCTTCTCAGCTTGGTCAACCGCGTAAGCCACTTGCTGTGGTGATACACCGCCTAGCGCGCTACGTTTTTCAAGACACGATTCAATGGTCAGGATGTCATACACATCCTCTTCAATCACCTCAGAGAACTCTTTCATCTCTGCGATGGTTAACTCTTCTAATGCACAGCCTTTAGCAATCGCCGCCACTACCGTCACACCAACAATATGGTGAGCTTCACGGAAAGGAATGCCTTTCGCTACTAGGTAATCAGCCAATTCAGTTGAGTTCGCGTAGCCTTGTTTCGCTGCTTCAAGTGTACGTTCGCCGTTCACTTTAATGCCGTCAAAACAAAGAGCAGCCATTTCCATACAATCATTCCAAGTGTCTAAAGCGTCGAACAGACCTTCTTTATCTTCTTGCATGTCTTTGTTGTACGCCAAAGGCAGGGCTTTCACTGTCATCATCATTGCGGCTAATGAACCATAAACACGGCCAGTTTTGCCACGGATAAGTTCGAGCGCATCCGGGTTTTTCTTTTGTGGCATCAGAGATGAACCTGACGTCACGGTATCCGCTAACTCGATGAAGTTCGATTCACCTGAGTTGTAGAAAATCATATCTTCTGCAAGACGTGAAAGGTGAAGCATTGAAATAGAAGCGATCGACATCAGCTCCATCACATGATCACGGTCAGAAACTGAATCTAGAGAGTTGCGCGTTGCACGACGGAAACCTAAGTTGTGAGCTAACTCTTCACGGTCCATCGGGTAAGCGGTTCCTGCAAGGGCACCAGAACCCAGCGGACATGTATCTAGACGCTTAATCGCATCATTCAAACGCGAGTAATCACGCTCAAGCATTTCAACGTAAGCCAAGCACCAGTGAGCAAAAGTTACCGGCTGAGCACGTTGCAAGTGAGTGTAGCCAGGAAGCACGGTTTCTTGATGCTGAGAAGCGACATTCACCATTTGGCTTTGCAGACGATCAAGCGCTAACAGCAGCTGATTACCTTGTTGACGACACCAAAGTTTAAGGTCAGTCGCTACTTGGTCATTACGAGAACGGCCAGTATGCAGTTTTTTGCCCAAATCACCGACTTTGCCGATAAGTTGCTGCTCAACCCAGCTGTGAATATCTTCAGCATCAGAACGTAAAATCTGTTCAGGATCTTCCATCACCTCGAGTTTTAGCTCGTTCAGTGCAAGCTCTAGTCTTTGCTGTTCTTCTTCTGTTAGAACGTTGACCGATTGTAGAGCCTTTGACCAGGCAATAGAGCCCACAATGTCTTGCTCAGCCAATCGGTAATCAAAACGAAGAGAATCGTTAAAATCTTTGAACCGGGTGTCTGCTGCTTGGGTAAATCTACCGCCCCATAATGCCATTGTGTATCTCCTAATTGCACAGTGCTCACTGTTTTTGCAAATGATAATTCTGATTAAGATTCAGTATTTTTCTGATGGTTTAAACTTACGGCAATTCAAAATGAAAATAAAGTATTAATTCATTATTTTCACATATTTATTCACCACAAGTTCATTCCATTGATTATTTTCAGCGTGGAGCGCGAATTATATGCCATTCGACAGTAAAAACCGAAGCTGATTTATTAAACAAACAGCAAGCAAAAAGCCCACTCACTAATCAATAGTAAATGGGCTTTGCATAATGATGTCTGTTTACTGGCCTTCAACCTTTCGCTAAAGGCTAGCTCACTAACTCATTGTTCGGATTACTTTTGGCTATTCAGAGCACGGATACGGCTTGATAGCGAGTAAAGACGGATGAAGCCTTCAGCGTGGCTTTGGTCGTAAACTTCATCTTCGCCAAAGGTTGCAAACTCTTCTGAGTACAGGCTGTTGTCAGAACGCTTCTGAGTCACCGTTGCATGGCCTTTGTAAAGTTTGATAACCACTTCACCATTCACGTCTTGTGCTAGCTCATCTGTTGCTGCAAGAATTGACTTACATAGCGGAGTGAACCAACGGCCGTCATATACAAGGTGAGAAGCCTTAACTCCCAGCTCTTCACGGAATTCGAATGCCGCTTTATCAAGAACCAATTGCTCTACTGCACGTAGTGCTTCCATCATGATTGTGCCACCTGGAGTTTCGTAACAACCACGAGACTTCATGCCAACAAGACGGTTTTCTACGATATCGATACGACCAACACCGTGTTTAGCACCCTTCTCGTTTAGGTAAACCAGCGCGTTGTATGGCGTCATTGTTTCGCCATCAACCGCAACCACTTCACCTTTTTCAACTTTAAGCGTCACTGTTTCAGATTCGTTTGGCGCTTGCTCTGGGTCTACAGTCCATGCCCAGCAATCTTCATCAGGGGCATTCCATGTATTTTCTAGTACGCCACCTTCTGTAGAGATGTGCCATGCGTTTGCATCACGCGAGTAAATCTTAGTTAGAGAAGCGGTACAAGGGATGTTACGCTCAGCTAGGTAGTCTAGACACTCTTCACGGCTCACTAGATCCCATTCACGCCAAGGTGCAATTACATGTAGGTCTGGTGCTAGTGCAGCAAATGCACCTTCAAAACGAACTTGGTCATTACCCTTACCAGTACAACCGTGACATAGCGCGTCTGCACCTACTTTACGTGCAACTTCAACCTGAGCTTTCGCAATGATTGGACGAGCCATTGAAGTACCTAACAAGTATTTACCTTCGTAGTAAGCACCTGTTTTAAGCGTTGGGTAGATGTAATCTGCCACCATCTCTTCTTTAAGGTCAGCGATGTAACACTCAGACGCACCAGAAGCTTTTGCTTTCTCTTCGATTCCAATCAGCTCTTCATCGCCTTGGCCTACATCAGCAACAAATGCGATAACTTCGCAGTCATAGTTCTCTTTCAACCATGGGATGATTACTGATGTGTCTAGACCGCCAGAGTAGGCTACTACAACTTTCTTTACGTTAACTTTGCTCATTTTCTTTCTCCTAGTTTCCATACTGCACATGGCGGTCAGCGTTGGAAATCACTTTAATAATTATATGTTTAATCTGTTTATCTAAATTCTTTAGTAGTAACTCGTAGTGAGGTCTACTGAGGTAAAAACTGTGTTCCTATGCTCTTACCTGCAAAAAGTTGTGTCAGCTTGTCTGGGTATCGCCAGGTTGCAACTTCAATTGGTCGTCCTAGGTCATTAGCCGCTTCTAGTGCAGCTTGTACTTTTACGATCATGCCATCGGTAATCACTTTACCTTTAATAAGGTCATCGGCTTGTTGCTGATTAAGGCTTGGAATCAGGTGGCCTTTACCATCCAATACACCACTGACATCAGAAAGCAGTACCAGTTCAGCATCAAGCGCGCCTGCAACGGCAACCGCAGCTTGGTCGGCATTCACATTCATCAGTTGGCCTTGCTCAGTCAGACCAATTGAGCTAATGATTGGCAGTGCGCCCGCATTAAGAATCGCTTGCAGAACGGTTGAGTCGCCCGGCTCCGCTTTTCCTACCGCGCCCAGTTCAGGGTTCAGTTCGCTTACTTTGCATAAACCACCATCAGCTAGGCTCAAACCAACGGCGTTGATACCGTCTTTAATAGCCTGACCTTGAAGTAGTTTGTTGGCCGTGCCTGCTAGTGCACCAGCGATCACTGGGATCTGCTCATAAGGAGTAACACGTAGCCCTTCTTTCTTAACGGTTTCGAGGTTCAACTTATTCATTAAATCATCAACAAGGTAACCGCCGCCGTGAACAATCACGATTGGTCGTTGTGCTTGTTGTTGGTAAGCTGAAATCGCACCAAATAACTTGCTAAGTGTTTCACCACAAGATAGCGCAGCGCCACCTAACTTTATGATTAATGGTTGATTATTAAGGCTCATATCTAGATTTCCTTACACTAACGCAGTTAATGGTGCAAAACCATAACGTAAATTCAAACACTGCATCGCTTGACTAGATGCACCCTTTAATAAGTTATCAATCGCTGAAACAACGATGATGTGCTGACCTTGTACCTTCCAACCTAAATCGCAGAAAGGTGTTTGTTCTACATCTTGAATTCTTGGCAATGTTTCTTCGAGTAATCTCACAGCTGGTTTACCTTGATAAGCTTGCTCGAAGGCTTCTTGTATCTGTTGTTCTGTCACACCGTCAGCTAGTTTCATGGTAATGGTCGCTAAAATGCCACGCTTAAAGTTGCCTAGGTGCGGGGTGAAAATCACATCACATCCTAGATGTACAGCCATTTCAGGTTGATGACGATGGTTGAATACACCATAAGCTTGCAGGCTTACTTCGCAGAAGCTGTTGACCATACTCGCCTTGCGGCCTGCTCCAGTGACACCACTGGTCGCGTTAATCACTGGCCATTGGTTTGTATCAAGTAGCTTTGCTTCAACCAAAGGCTTAATCGCTAATTGAGAAGCTGTTGGGTAACAACCCGCGACTGCAACAAGCTGAGCCTCTTTGATTTCTTGTTCGTTCCATTCAGCTAAACCGTAAGCAGCTTTGTCTAGCCATTGTTCGTGTTGATGTTCAAAACCGTAAAACTCTTGATAGAAGTTTTCGCCTTTAACTCTGAATGCACCCGACAGGTCGAACACTTGGCAATCGTTCTCAAGGAAGATTGGCGCTAGGTCGTGACTTACCTCGTGTGCAGTGGCTAAGAAAATCACATCAGACTGTTTAGCCACTTCTTCTGGATTCGTTAAAGGTTGCACTGGCATATCAATCAGGCCAGCTAACTTACCGTGCAGTGCAGCGATAGGTTTGCCTGCATCTACACTATTGGCTGAGACATATAAACCTGATAGCGTGAGCTCAGGGTGTCTGTTTATCATTAGAGCCAGTTCTGCTCCTGTGTAGCCGCTTGCGCCAATGACCGTGGTTTTCAACATCTCAACACATCCATTCTTGAGGTAAGTTACATTTCAAATTTGACTATTCATACTTAATTTTTAGCTTTATTTGATTTCTTATGCATTAAATATGATTTAATATGTGTTTTACCGACTTATGGTTTTCCTGTCAATAGTAGAAGTGAAGTTATTATGCAATTACCGAGTTTTCTTGAGGTCTATAAAGGCCTAATTTCCACCGACTCCATTAGCTCAACCGATCCAAGCTGGGATCATGGCAACGAGAAAGTGATCGAAAAAATGGCTCAATGGTTTAAAGACGTAGGCTTTAGTGTTGAGGTGGTAGAGGTCGAACCCGGCAAGCATAATATGGTCGCAAAGATGGGTTCTGGAGAAGGCGGCTTATTGCTTGCAGGACACAGCGATACGGTGCCATTCGATGAAGGACGTTGGAATTTCGATCCTCACGCACTGACAGAACACAACAACCGCTTCTACGGATTGGGCACGGCCGATATGAAAGGCTTTTTCGCTTTCGTTTATGAAGCTGCAAAGAAGATGGATTGGAGCAAACAGACCAAGCCGCTTTATGTATTAGCAACCTGTGACGAAGAAACCACTATGTTGGGTGCACGTCACTTCACTGAGAATGCGCCATTTAAACCGGATTACTGCATCATTGGTGAGCCAACTAGCCTAGTGCCGATTCGTGGTCATAAAGGCCATGTCGCTAATGCTGTTCGAGTAACGGGTAAGTCAGGCCACTCTTCTGATCCGGCATTAGGCGTCAACGCCATTGAGATCATGCATGAGGTGCTGTTTGCTTTAATGCAGCTGCGTGACAAGCTAGTCAAAGAATACCATCACCCAGGTTTTGCAATTCCAAGCCCTACTCTAAACCTTGGTCATATTCACGGTGGCGACAGCGCTAACCGTATCTGTGGCTGTTGTGAGCTGCACTATGATGTTCGTCCTTTACCGGGCATTAGCTTAGATGGCTTGGATAACATGCTGCGTAGCGCGCTTAAAGAAGTAGAAGCAAAATGGCCGGACAGAATTGAGATTACTCCCCTGCATGAACCAATCCCGGGTTATGAGTGCCAGCACGACCATCCATTTATTGGTGGCATGGAATCAGTTTGTGAGATTGAATCGCAAACCGTGAACTACTGTACTGAAGCACCTTTCCTTCAAGAGTTATGTCCAACCTTGGTGTTAGGTCCAGGCTCAATTGACCAAGCTCACCAACCCGATGAGTTCTTAAGCTTCGATTTTATTGACCCAACAATTGATGTTCTGAGTAAATCGATCCGTAAATATTGTTTCTAGTTATTACTTCCCTTCCAATATTTTCGTATATAAGCCACCCAAAAAGGTGGCTTTTATTCTGTTATCCCTGACACAGCCTGATCTTGTAATTAAATTTCACTTTTTCTCTAAGTTTTGAAAAATTTACTTCTCCCGCATTTTTAAACCTAATAATTGCAAACTTAGAATGCTTTATTTGACTAGATACAGCACTTTTCGCTAGATTGTGTACTTAACAAGGAACAATGGATGTAATTTTTTTACGAGGCAGGATGACAATGAACGAGAAATACGCCGCTCTCAAGAGTAACGTAAGCATGCTGGGACGCTTGCTAGGTAACACAATCCAAGATGCACATGGTGACGTTATCTTAGAGAAAGTGGAGACTATCCGTAAACTTTCCAAATCCGCCCGCGCAGGCAACAAAGCTGACCGTGACAGCCTAGTTGAAGAAATCAAAAACCTGCCGAACGAACAACTCACTCCTGTTGCTCGTGCATTTAACCAATTTCTCAACCTCACCAACATGGCAGAGCAATACCACACCATCTCTCGCCACTGTGAGGAGCATGTTTGTGAACCAGACGTGCTGCAATCTCTATTTTCTAAACTAAATCAAAATGACATCAGCAAGCTAGACGCGGCTCAAGCCGTTCGCGACCTGAACATTGAACTCGTTTTGACCGCTCACCCAACAGAAATCACTCGTCGAACCATGATCAACAAGCTGGTTAAGATCAACGAGTGTCTGTCTAAATTGGAATTAAGCGACCTATCACACAAAGAGCGCGTGAAAACAGAACGTCGCCTAGAGCAGCTTATCGCTCAAGGTTGGCACTCTGATGTGATTCGTCAGCAACGCCCGACACCACTTGATGAAGCTAAGTGGGGCTTTGCGGTTGTAGAAAACTCTCTATGGGAAGCCGTGCCTGATTTCCTACGTGATATGGATGGCCGACTAAAAGGTTACCTTGGTGAAGGCCTACCAATCGATGCACGCCCAGTTCACTTCTCATCTTGGATGGGTGGCGACCGCGATGGTAACCCATTCGTAACGCACACCATCACCAAAGAAGTACTGCGCCTATCTCGCTGGAAAGCCGCTGATCTGTACCTAGGTGACGTGAACGAGCTGATTACCGAACTGTCGATGACGAAGTGTAATGATGCCGTTCGTGAATTGGCTGGCGATGAGCACGAAGCTTACCGTGCAATCCTTAAGAGCCTACGCACTCTGCTGAACAACACGCTAGAAGTGCTTGACGCAAAACTGCATGATGCTGAAGTACCGAAGAAAGAAACACTGCAGAACATCGACCAACTTTGGACACCACTTTACGCGTGTTACCAATCGCTGCACGAATGTGGCATGGGCGTAATCGCAGATGGTTCTCTGCTTGATACCCTACGTCGCCTAAAAGCATTCGGTGTGCATTTAGTTCGTCTCGATGTTCGTCAAGAAAGTACACGTCACTCAGATGTCCTATCTGAACTGACTCGCTACCTAGGCATTGGCGATTACGACCAGTGGAGCGAGCAAGACAAGATTGCTTTCTTAACCAATGAATTAAGCTCAAAACGCCCACTGCTACCGCGCGACTGGGAGCCATCTGAACAAGTCAAAGAGGTTTTAGACACCTGTAAGGTCGTTGCTGCTCAACCTCGCGAAGCCTTTGGTGCTTATGTAATTTCTATGGCTCGTACAGCATCGGATGTGCTGGCTGTTCACTTGTTGCTGCAAGAATGTGGTTGCCCGTACCGCATGGACGTATGTCCATTGTTCGAAACGCTGGACGACTTGAACAACTCAGAAGCAGTAATGAAACAGCTAATGAGCATCGATTTGTACCGTGGCTTTATCCAGAACCACCAAATGGTGATGATTGGATATTCTGACTCAGCAAAAGATGCTGGCGTAATGTCTGCAGGTTGGGCGCAATACGACGCAATGGATAAGCTGGTTAAGGTTTGTGAAGAAGAGGGCATTGAACTGACTCTATTCCACGGTCGTGGCGGTACAGTTGGTCGTGGTGGTGCGCCAGCGCACGCTGCACTTCTTTCTCAGCCACCTAAGAGTTTAAAAGGCGGCTTACGTGTAACAGAGCAAGGCGAAATGATCCGCTTTAAGCTTGGCTTACCAGATGTTGCCGTAAACAGTTTCAACCTGTACGCAAGTGCGATTCTAGAAGCGAACCTTCTGCCGCCACCAGAACCAAAACAAGAGTGGCGCGACCTAATGGAAGTGCTGTCTCAAGTCTCTTGTGAGGCTTACCGTAACGTAGTTCGTGGCGAAGAGAAATTCGTACCTTACTTCCGTCAAGCGACACCTGAACTGGAACTAGGCAAACTGCCGCTCGGTTCTCGCCCAGCAAAACGTAACCCGAACGGTGGCGTAGAAAGCTTACGTGCGATTCCATGGATCTTCTCTTGGAGCCAAAACCGTTTGGTACTTCCAGCATGGTTAGGTGCAGGTGAAGCAATCCAATACTCCGTAGATCAAGGCCATCAAGCGCTACTGGAAGAAATGTGTCGTGAATGGCCATTCTTCTCTACTCGTCTAGGTATGTTGGAAATGGTGTACTCGAAGTGCAACATGGAAATCGCGAAGTACTACGATCAACGCCTTGTTGATAAAGAACTGCTGCCGTTGGGTGAATTACTGCGTGAACAATTGCAGAAAGACATCAAAGCCGTGCTGAATGTAGAAAATAACGAGAACCTGATGCAGAGTGACCCATGGGGGCTTGAATCAATTCGCCTACGTAACATCTATGTTGAGCCACTAAACATGCTTCAAGCAGAACTACTTTACCGTACTCGTAAGTGTGAAACACCACCAGCAGAGCTAGAAGAAGCACTAATGGTGACGATTGCAGGTATTGCAGCAGGTATGCGAAACACTGGTTAATTAGTGATTCCTACTATAACCTAATCAGCATTTACATCTAAAAAAAGAACAAAAGGTCGCCATATGCGGCCTTTTTATTTCACCAGATAACCTCTAGTAAGTATTTTGTCAGTTTTTTGGGTTATTTTGTCCATGTATTCTACTTTATGCTTATTATTTAGATATACTACTGCTCCGCTGCGGAAACACTCCAAAAAAATAATCTGCAGCAACTTGACCTATAAACTGGTCAACCTAGGTGATAAACGGCTTTGTAAGGTGACATAACCAACCGCCGAGTTGGTGCTACTTAGACATAACCAATATAACGTGCCATTAGAAGCACACTTGTTGTCTAAGTATTTGTTTACTGTTTACCATTTGGATTTCAGACATGTCATTACCACACGTAATTCTAACCGTTTTAAGTACACGCGATGCTACTGGTTACGATATCACAAAAGAATTCTCCTCAAGCATTGGTTACTTCTGGAAAGCTAGCCACCAACAAGTTTACCGCGAGCTAAATAAAATGGCTCAGAACGACCAGGTAACTTGCGTGCTTGAGCCTCAAGAAGGCAAACCTGATCGTAAAGTTTACTCTATCACTGACGCAGGCCGCAGCGCGCTAGGTGAATGGTTTGAACAACCAACTGCACACCCAACCGTTCGTGACGAGTTCTCAGCTAAGCTAATGGCTTGTGCTGTACAACCTGCTGACGCTTACCGTGTACAACTTGCTGAGCTAGTTGAAGAGTCTCGCAAACTGGTTTCTCACTACAAAGAAATCGAAGCGGCTTACTACGCAACGCCATCTACACTAGACAAGCAAGCACGCCTTGAGCGTTTAACGCTTCGTCGTAACCTACTTATCCGTGAAGCATGGATTGTTTGGGCGGACGAAGTACTGCTTGAACTTGGTGCTCTTGCTTAAGCGAAGCTAGACGCTAGACGCTAGACGCTAGACGCTAGACGCTAGACGCTAGACGCTAGAAAAGCAAAAGGCTTGAACTCTTAGAGTCCAAGCCTTTTTTGTATCTCTCGGATTTGAGATTTACAGAAAATAGCGCTTTAACAAGGCTGAAGCTTAATTACAGCGCAGCAACTTGTGGGCGAACACCTAGAGTATGGCAAAGTGCGTAGGTCATTTCTGCACGGTTTAGCGTGTAGAAGTGGAAGTCTTTCACGCCTTCACGGCTCAGCGTACGAACCATATCGATCGCTTGGCTCGCACCGACTAACTGGCGAGTTGTTGGATCATCATCCAAACCTTCGAATTGCTTCGCCATCCAGCCCGGTACTTTTACGTTATTCATCGCAGCGAAACGAGACGCTTGCTTGAAGTTAGAAACCGGTAAGATACCCGGTACAATCTCAACATCCACACCTGCCGCTACACAGCGGTCACGAAAACGTAGGTAGCTTTCTACATCAAAGAAGAACTGAGTGATTGCACGGTTAGCACCCGCATCCACTTTACGCTTTAGGTTGATAAGATCTGATTGAGCGCTTTTTGCTTCAGGGTGAACCTCAGGGAATGCCGCTACTGAGATATCAAAATCGTGGCGAGATTTAAGTAGCTCGACTAGGTCAGATGCATACATCTCTGGCGCGCCACCGCCTGCTGGAATGTCACCACGCAGCGCAACGATGCTCTCAATACCATTTGCCCAGTAATCGTCGGCAATTTGAATTAGCTCTTCACGGCTAGCATCAATACACGTTAGGTGCGGCGCTGCCACTAGGCCAGTTTGGTTCTTAATTTCTTTAATGATTGAGTGGGTACGGTCACGTTCGCCCGAGTTTGCACCATAAGTTACCGATACAAATTTTGGTTGAAGTGTTTTAAGACGGTGAACAGAGTTCCATAGGGTCTCTTCCATCTTCTCACTGCTTGGTGGAAAAAACTCAAATGACACATTGATGTTGTCAGAAAGCTCAGCGATATTCTGATTTAAAGCGTCGATATGACTAGCGTGTGTGTATCCCATCTTACTCTCCCTGTGGTAAAAGCAACCACTAAAAACTCAAATCCTTAAACGACGTTTAGACGTCTATATGTCTGTAGGATGTATTGAATACGATTTAATGTCAACAGATCCATTATGAATTTTTCTCAAGTAGATCGTGAGTAAAACTCAAGTCGTTAGATGGGTCGCAAAGCAAAAATAAGGAAGAAAAAAGGCTGAGAAACACATCGTGCTTTCAGCCTTATTTATCTTAGTGAATAGTATGCTATTTACGTACTATACCAACCGATCTGAGTATCAAAACAAGCTAGACATTCTGTTTAGATCAGATTGAATTGCGCCAGCTGTTACTTCACGTCCAGCACCCGGGCCACGAATAACCAATGGATTATCTTTGTACCACTTACTCTCAATCGCAAAGATATTATCGCAGGGCAGTAAGTTCGCCAGTGCGTGCTCTTTCGATAGTGCTTCAACGCCTACGGTTGCTTTACCATTCTTCTCCAAACGCGCTACGTAACGTAGAACCTTTTGTTGAGAGTGCGCTTTTTCCAAACGCTCAGCCAACTCTTCGCTTAGAACAGAAGCTTTATCGAAGAAGTCATCCACTGATAGCTCTTGCAGCTCCGCAGGTACGAGCGATTCCACTTTTACGTTTTCAGGTTCGATATCCAAACCCGATTCACGCGCTAGAATCACCAACTTACGCATCACGTCTGAGCCATCTAGATCAGCACGAGGATCCGGTTCCGTCAGGCCTTGTTGCCACGCTAAGTCAACCAGTTCGCTGAATGGCACCGTGCCATCAAACTGTTGAAACAACCAAGACAAAGTGCCAGAGAAAATACCAGACAGAGCAATGATATCGTCACCGCTCTCACGCAGGTCTCGCACAGTGTGGTTGATAGGTAAACCAGCACCCACTGTCGCGTTGTACAGCCAGTGACGGCTGATCTTAGCGAAAGCATCTTGTACCTGATGGTAATACTCGCTCGATGCAGATCCTGCCACCTTGTTAGCCGAGATCAGGTGGATACCTTGTTGTGCAATTTGTAGGTATTTTTCAGCAAGCACTGGGCTTGCGGTGACATCGAGTACCACAGCTTCATCGTAACTCTGAATAGAACCTAAACGCTCTAGCCAGTCGTTACCATTGTTAGCAATCGCTTCATCATCAAAACGTTTACCAACTGAAGTCGCATCAATGCCTTGATCGTCGAACCAATAGGTTTGGCTATCAACCACCGCAACCAATTCAAAGTTCATTCCACGACGCTTTTCAAGTTCCGATTTTTGCTCAGCAAACAGGCTTAACCAACTTGAGCCAATGTTGCCCTTACCACACAAGGCAATCGCAACACGCTTCTGAGCTTGGAACAGTTGAGAGTGAATACCTTTCACTAGGCTTGATGTTTCACTCTTACGAATCACGGCTACCAAGCTTAAGCCTGAGTTCGCTTCTGAGATGAACTCCACTGGCGAGCTCTTGAGCTGCTGGTAGAAACCGTAGCAATGGTTCGGGTTCTTAGTCACACCCGCACCCACTGCAGCAATCAGAGAAAAACCTTCTTTCAGTTTAATCTCAGCTTCAATCGCGTGATCTTGTAGATATTCTAATGCACCACCAGCGATCTCTTCCGTGTAAGCAAGGCGCAAGCAGTGTTGATCGGGTTCTAATTCATAAGCAAGCGGCTCTAATTGAGCACGCTTAAGCCCTTCAAGGACTTCACTCTCCAGACGGTCGAAATCATGGCCGTGACCAAAGGTCAATTGCACGATAAGAACTTCATCCAAAGAGGTAATAATTTTTGCACCACGCCCCGATGCCAGTACTCGCTCTATCTGTGTAGAGCCCGCCTCCGGCTGGTAGCTGCAGCGCAAGCTGAGATCCATAGCACTTTGAGCGACAGGCTGTAGCGTTCGGCTGTGTAGCACTGGAGCCGCAAGACGAGCTAATTCACTGGCTTCATCAAGGCGAAGCAGAGGTAATAAACACGCATCCGAAACCAAACGAGGGTCTGCGCTGTATACGCCCGCCACATCACTCCAGATTGTCACGCGTTCAACTTCAGCCAGAGCACCAATAACAGTTGCAGAGTAATCCGAACCGTTACGCCCAAGCAGCACCGTTTCGCCTTCGCAGTTCTGAGCCATAAAGCCAGTAATTACCACGCGACAATGTGCATGCTGCGCCAAGGCTTCTTTAATCAGAGGATAAGAGCGTGCGCGGTCAACTTCAGGTTGAGCA
This sequence comes from Vibrio sp. QJM3NY_26, assembly GCF_057786005.1. NCBI lineage: Bacteria > Pseudomonadati > Pseudomonadota > Gammaproteobacteria > Vibrionales > Vibrionaceae > Vibrio > Vibrio sp. QJM3NY_26. The sequence goes on from NZ_CM173515.1 coordinate 3,167,145, forward strand.
CCCGCTTCTGCACGTAAAAAGGCACGCGCATCTTGAGCAACCGCTTGTAAGTCATGCTGGCACAACAACGTCGCCAACAAACGTGAAGACCAAACCTCACCATGACCCAGTACTTGTGCTTTTTGTGCTTCACTCAAGGGAGCTGTAAGCTCACCCAAAGCGGTAAATTCTTGTTGAATGGTTGCCGTTAGTTGCGAGGCGGCTTCACCTTCAAGCAGAGCCTCAATCAGTTCAAGTTGAAACTGACGAAGGGTTTGCAGGCATTCATGAGCAATACGACCATCTTTGTCGAGCGCTTCGACAAACTCAATTAAGCGGTTGGTTGTTTTGCCTGCGGCCGATACCACCACCAAATCCGTCGCTGATGAATATTCTCTAAGAATGTTGACCACGCGTTGGTAACATTCAGGGTTCGCTAAACTGCTGCCACCAAATTTATGTAGCTGGCGAAAGGTTGCCATTATTAAACCTCCCCTTCAGCAATAAAGCGTTGTGTTTTTTCAAACGCTTGCTTGAGATCGTCGATTAGGTCTTCCGCATCTTCAAGGCCAACAGAAAGGCGCAGTAGTTGTTGAGAAACACCCGCTTCTGCCAATGCTTCTTCGCCCATCGCACGGTGAGTCATCGACGCAGGGTGACAAATCAGGCTTTCAACACCACCCAGTGATTCAGCCAAAGAAAATAACTCTAACTTATCTACAAAATATTTAAGTGCTTCAAAAGAGCCCGCAAACTCAAAGCTCAACATGGAACCAAAGCCCAACTGCTGTTTCTTCGCGATCTCGTGACCCGGGTGTTCAGGAAGGCTTGGGTGGTAAATAGTGCCCACCAGATCTTGTTGTTGCAGAGCCGTCAGAATTTCACGTGAACTCTCTTCGTGAACACGCATACGCGCACCTAGCGTACGAATACCACGTAGAGTCATGTAACTATCAAATGGTGTGCCGGTCGCACCAATACAGTTGCCCCACCATGCAAGCTCTTCAGCGTGCTCTTCAGTTTTCGTCACGACAACGCCACCAATAACATCTGAGTGTCCGTTGATGTATTTGGTGGTTGAGTGGATAACAAAATCAGCACCCAGCTCTAAAGGCTTTTGGAACACAGGCGTCAAAAACGTGTTATCGACAGCAACCAGAGCACCTACCTCTTTCGCTTTACGGCAAGTCTCTGCAATATCAACCACACGAACCAACGGGTTCGATGGCGTTTCGATTAAGATCAACTTTGGCTTGAGCGCGATCGCCGCATCCAACGCTGCTTGATCCGATTGATCAACGAACAAAACTTTGAAGTCACCTTTTAACGAGCGGGTATTAAATAGGCGGTAAGTACCACCGTAGCAGTCGTGTGGTGCGATAATAAGATCATCACCGCCTAAGAAAGCGGATACCCACAAGTTAAGTGCCGAAGTACCACAGTTAGTCACCACTGCACCTTTGCCAGATTCAAGCTCAAACAATGCCGTTTCTAATAAACCACGGTTTGGGTTACCAGAACGGGTGTAATCGTACTTTGGCACTTCACCAAAAGCGGGAAACCCATAGTTAGTCGAAAGATAAATAGGTGGGACAACGGCATGGTGTTGCGTGTCTGACTCGATACCAGTACGTACTGCGATTGTTGCTGGCTTCCGGCTGCTCATAGGTGCTTCCTTACAAGTTTTGCGTCTGAGAATCACAGCGGCTTGTCGGCATTTTGCGGCTGTGTTAGATATATGTTATTCACTTTACTTTCATAAATGTGAGACGTCAACACTTCTAGACGTCTATATGTCTTTGCTTATGGCAGTAAATCCCGCTAAAATCACCACTATTAATTTATTCTAACAACTAAAGTGATGAAGGTACGCAATGGCCGACTGGAATGGTGAATACATAAGCCCATATGCTGAGCATGGAAAGAAAAGCGAACAAGTAAAAAAAATTACAGTTTCTATCCCTCTAAAAGTGTTAAAGGTTCTTACTGACGAGCGCACTCGCCGCCAGATTAATAACCTACGCCATGCAACAAACAGTGAGCTACTGTGCGAAGCCTTTCTACATGCGTACACAGGCCAACCACTGCCAACGGATGAAGATCTCCGTAAAGACCGTCCAGACGACATCCCGACTGAAGTGAAAAAGCTGATGACAGAGATGGGTATCGAATTCGAAGCGTTTGACGAAGAATAAAAACAACTCAGTCACTGCCTTCAATATTGATTCGCTATAGCTGAACCTTATTTGTCACATCACCCACTACGTTATCGGTAGCTGCTCTGTGAATGATAGACATAAAAAAAACCGACTCCTATGAGTCGGTTTTTTATTATTCTTTTTCGCTCAATAGAGCAACAGCTATTAAGCTATTAAGCTATTAAATTATTAAATTATTAAATTATTAAATTATTAAATTATTAAAGCATTAAGCCATATAGTTAGCAGGCATCTCAATACGAGCTACGCCAGATTCAACGGCCGCTACTGCAACCGCTTGTGCTACGCGAGGAAGTAGACGTGGGTCCATTGGCTTAGGAATGATGTAGCCTTTACCAAACTCCAGTGCAGTCTCACCTGCAGCAGCAAGTACTTCAGCCGGAACTTCTTCTTTCGCTAGTTCACGAATCGCTTTAACCGCAGCCAGCTTCATCTCATCATTGATTTCGCTCGCACGCACATCAAGCGCACCACGGAAAATGAATGGGAAACAAAGTACGTTGTTTACTTGGTTCGGGTAATCGCTACGGCCTGTACCCATGATAAGGTCAGAACGAACTTCATGAGCAAGCTCTGGCTTGATCTCTGGATCTGGGTTTGAACATGCAAACACAACAGGCTTATCAGCCATCAGCGTGAGTGCTTTAGCTGGTAGCAGGTTAGGACCCGATACGCCCAAGAACAGGTCAGCGCCTTCAATAACATCTTCAAGCGTGCGCTTGTCCGTGTTATTTGCGAATAGCGCTTTGTATTCATTCAAGTCTTCACGACGAGTGTGGATTACACCTTTACGGTCAAGCATGTAGATCTTCTCACGCTGAGCGCCACACTTAATCAGCAGTTCCATACAAGCAACAGCTGCTGCGCCAGCACCTAAACAAACGATCTTACACTCTTCAAGCTTCTTACCTTGAAGCTCAATCGCGTTCAGCATACCTGCAGCCGTTACAATCGCTGTACCGTGTTGGTCATCATGGAAAACAGGGACATCACAACGCTCAATCAGGCGGCGCTCAATCTCAAAACAGTCAGGTGCTTTGATGTCTTCTAGGTTAATACCGCCGAATGTATCTGCGATATTCGCAACCGTATCAACGAACTCATCGATTGTGCGGTGTTTTACTTCAATATCGATAGAATCTAAACCAGCAAAACGCTTAAACAGTAGCGCTTTACCTTCCATAACAGGTTTAGAAGCAATAGGGCCAAGGTTACCTAGGCCAAGAATCGCTGTACCGTTAGAGATAACTGCAACCATGTTGCCTTTACCTGTGTACTTATAAACGTTATCAACGTTCTGTGCGATCTCGCGAACAGGCTCAGCCACGCCTGGGCTGTATGCAAGTGCTAGGTCTTCTGCAGAGTTTGCAGGCTTCGTCAGTGCTACGGCAATTTTGCCTGGAATTGGGAACTCATGGTAATCAAGAGCTTGCTGACGGAATTGTTCTTGAGGCGATAACGCTTGAGAGGATTGATCTTGGCGGCTGTCTTCAGACATAGGTGTAGGTTCCTAGGATATTATTATTTGGGGGATCTTGTTCATGTTAATAGATGTACTTCAAAGTTCCTAGGTGGTTAAAGCCTCTGTCTCATTAAAAAACGAGATTTCACTACTAATAAGACCAGTGAGCAGTTGAAATTACTGTCGCTTGTTGAACTTTCGAGCGGATTTCAAGAATGGAGTGTTGGGTGTAAGTTATGAAACAAAACTCAAGCGGGTTGCCTGTCGTTTCGAGAAGTTGATGGCTGAATAAGATTCAGCGTTTTCTTAAATTTCAGGCAACAAAAAAGGACACCGAAGTGTCCTTTTTATGTCTAAATAGCGAGAATTACTTCTTGCTAGAAAGAGCACCGAAACGCTTGTTGAAGCGATCAACACGGCCGCCAGTATCTACGATACGTTGCTTACCAGTGTAGAATGGGTGACATTTGTCACATACGTCTAGGTGGATAGATTCTTTTGCAAGCGTTGAGTTGAACTCAAATGTGTTGCCGCAAGAACAAGTTGCAGAAACTGCTTTGTATTCTGGGTGGATACCAGTTTTCATGGGATAACCTCAAGTAGGCCGTGTCGCTATACGATTCTAAGCCGCACACCACACGTAGTTAAAAAATAAAATAAAGACACCGCTGCATCACTAAACTGCGATAAAGCCATACCTTTAAGGCGCAGTATAGTAATGAATCTATAAGGCAGGATCAACTGATTTGATACATTTTTCACCAATAGCCTCTTTTATTTCCTTTGTCGGCCTGAGATTTCGGGCTCTCGTTATCTTCCTTCGTTAACTCGATACTCTCATCCAAACTGCTCCTCGAATTTAACGCCCTTATCCATTAGACTGTTCGCTCTCGTCAACTCAGATAAAGCTGTCCCTTTATGCGTCCAATGATTGCCCGCGTGGCACTGCCTGTTCCACTAGACAAGCAGTTCGATTACAAGATTCCTAACCACCTATTCCCGATTATTGGTGGACGAGTATCTGTGCCTTTTGGACGACAAACCTTAACAGGTATTGTTACAGCTCTGGTTAACGAATCTGAATTCGAGCTAGACAAGCTCAAGCCCATTAAAGCCTTATTAGACAACCAACCTGTTTGGCCAGAATCGGTCTATTCACTCTTGGTATGGTGCAGCCAGTTCTATCAGTATCCACTGGGTGAAACCTTGGCTAATGCTCTACCAAGCGCTTTACGAAAAGGCAAAGCTGCCGACTTCGCAACGCTTGTCGAGTGGCAATTGACCCCATCAGGCAGAGATCAACTGATGCAAGGCTTTGGTCGTGCGGTTAAGCAAGCCAAAGTGATGCACATGCTTGAACACGGCCCTGTTCCTCATCAAGAGTTCATTGACGAGGAAGTAGGCAGCGCGGTGCTTAAGACTTTGGAAGAGAAAGGTTGGATTGAGTCGGTAGAGAAAAAGCCAAAGCGCCAGCCGTGGCCCGTTGAACTTGAAAACGAACAAGACAAGCCGAAGCTCAATGCTGAACAAGCGATCGCGATTGCGACAGTAAATAGCCAAACCGATTTTAGTTGCTTCTTGCTAGAGGGGGTTACCGGCTCAGGTAAAACCGAAGTCTACCTCAATATGATCAAGCCGATTCTCGAGCAAGGTAAACAAGCATTAGTATTGGTACCGGAAATAGGCCTCACTCCACAAACGATTAATCGCTTTAAGCGTCGTTTTAATGTGCCTGTTGAGGTGATTCACTCTGGATTAAACGATTCTGAACGATTGAATGCTTGGTTATCAGCACGTGACAAAATAGCGGGCATTGTGATTGGTACGCGCTCGGCTCTGTTCACGCCGTTCGCTGATCTGGGAATTATCATTGTCGATGAAGAGCACGACGCCTCTTATAAGCAGCAAGATAGCCTACGCTACCACGCTCGTGATGTCGCGATCATGCGTGCTCATAAAGCACAGATTCCGGTTGTGTTAGGCTCGGCGACTCCGGCCTTTGAAACGCTGCACAACGCTCAGATCGGTAAATACAGTTACCTCACCCTGACCTCACGTGCGGGTGTCGCGCTGCCGACCACCAATAAAGTGTTGGATGTGAAGGGTGAATATCTAGAAAGTGGCTTGTCTGCTTCTTTGATTGCTGAAATGCAAAGACACCTCAAAGCGGGCAACCAAGTGATGTTGTTTCTCAACCGCCGTGGGTTCTCTCCCGCATTGATGTGTCACGATTGTGGTTGGACAGCGGAATGTAAGCGTTGTGATGCCTACTACACCTATCACCAATACAGCAATGAGATGCGCTGTCACCACTGTGGTTCTCAGCAGCATATCGTGCACAATTGCCAAGGCTGTGGTTCAGCGAACTTAGTGACGGTGGGTGTAGGTACAGAACAGTTAGAGGCTCAACTTGGTCAGCTATTCCCTGAATACAAAACCATTCGTATTGACCGAGACAGCACCCGCCGCAAAGGCAGCTTAGAAAGCGCGCTAGAGTCGATTCGTAAAGGTGAATACCAAATTCTTATCGGTACACAGATGCTTGCTAAAGGTCACCACTTTCCTGACGTGACACTTGTGGCGTTATTGGATGTGGACGCCTCTTTATATAGTAGTGACTTCCGCGCCTCTGAACGGTTGGCGCAACTGTTTACTCAAGTCGCTGGTCGAGCAGGCCGTGCCAGTAAGCCGGGTGAGGTTATCTTACAAACTCACCATCCAGAGCATGGGTTGCTGCAAGCACTACTCCACAAAGACTATAACCACTTTGCCCAAACTGCATTGGCCGAGCGTAAACAAGCGATGCTGCCACCTTACACCTTTATGACTCTGTTTAGAGCGGAAGCCAATGACACACGTTTGGTGGAAGAGTTCTTGCGTCAGGTTCGTCATACATTAGAATCGCACCCCTTGTTTGACCAATATTGCATGGTTTTAGGCCCCACCCCAGCGCCACTGGCCAAGCGAGCGGGTAAATCACGCTGGCAGTTGATTCTACAAACTCAGACTCGTTCGTTAATGCAGAAGTTATTAATGAGTGCGAAGCCGGCAATTAATATGTTACCTGCTGCGAAAAAAGTCCGTTGGTCACTCGATATTGAGCCACAAGATTTGAGCTAAACCTACTTGGGTTAAAACTAATGATAAGTTTGTTCACAAATATTTCATATTTCTCGTGAGCAACCTCACACTAGTCATGTGATTTTTGTTAATCTAGCCGTAACTTTACACGGATGAAACGAATAAAATATTGCAATAAAAAAAGTGTTAGCAACACTTTCATGATATCTATTCGATTGTATTAATTATTCACGCCTTAAATACTTAGGCGACAAAGGAACTTAAAAGAGGGTTTAATTTATGGCGACAATGAAGGATGTTGCCCAGCTAGCAGGCGTCTCAACGGCAACGGTATCACGTGCATTGATGAACCCTGAAAAAGTCTCGGTTTCTACTCGTAAACGAGTTGAGACAGCAGTACTTGAAGCTGGATACTCACCCAATACATTAGCTAGAAATTTACGTCGCAACGAATCAAAAACCATCATCACTATCGTTCCTGATATCTGTGACCCTTACTTCGCCGAAATCATTCGTGGTATCGAAGATGCCGCTGTAGAGAATGATTACCTCGTTCTACTGGGTGACAGTGGTCAACAAAAGAAGCGTGAGTCTTCGTTTGTTAACTTGGTCTTCACCAAACAAGCAGACGGTATGCTACTGCTTGGCACTGATCATCCGTTTGATGTCAGTAAGCCTGAGCAAAAGAATTTACCGCCAATGGTTATGGCGTGTGAATTCGCACCTGAGCTTGAACTGCCAACGGTTCATATCGACAACCTAACCTCTGCATTTGAAGCCGTGAATTACCTCGCTCAGTTAGGTCATAAGCGCATCGCTCAGATCTCTGGACCAACGACTGCAACCCTGTGTAAGTTCCGTCAACAAGGCTACCAACAAGCATTGCGCCGCGCTGGAGTATCAATGAACCCAGCTTACAGCACTGTGGGCGATTTCACCTTTGAAGCGGGTGCGCAAGCGGTTCGTCAATTACTTGCACTTCCTGAACAACCTACAGCGATCTTCTGTCATAACGATGCGATGGCGATTGGTGCGATTCAAGAAGCGAAGAAGCTAGGTTTACGTGTTCCTCAAGACCTATCGATTGTTGGCTTCGATGACATCCAATTCGCTCAATACTGCGATCCACCGCTAACCACTATTTCTCAGCCTCGTTATGAGATTGGACGCCAAGCGATGTTGATGATGCTTGATCTATTGAAGGGCAACGATGTGCAAGCAGGTTCGCGTCTGCTTGAAGCTAAATTAGTCGTTAGAGGCAGCACCGCACCACCTCGAATGTAACCCTCAGAAATACCCTTATAAATCTGCGGCACATTTTGATGTGCCGCTTCCATTTCTGCACTATTATCCTCGCGCAATCTGGATTACCATGAGGACAGAATCAGCAACTATTGAATTGTCTTGTGGCTAATAGAGATTATGTAAAGCGCGGTCGTGGCACGAAAAAACCGACCAAGAAACAAGCCCCTCGCCGTAAACCTTGGCGCAGTGGTCTTTTGGCGATCCTCCTTGCCGGTGGTTTTGGTTATGGACTTTACTTATTGAGTAATGATCCTGAGCCGCCAACTCCAGTGGTAACCAAACCAAAACCTAAGCCAAAACCAGCGAAAGTGATTCCACCGCCTCCTGAAGAGAAGTGGGACTACGTTGAAACGCTGCCAAGCCGCGAGATTGAAGTTAAAGCCAAAGAACAAGAGATCTCTAAGATCCCTTACGTGATGCAGTGTGGCGCTTACAAAACGTCAGCACAGGCAGAAACGCGCAAGTTAGATATTGCGTTCCAAGGTATCTCGAGTGAAATCCGTAAAAAAGACGGCAGTAGCTGGTACCGTGTGGTTCTAGGGCCATACAAGTTGAAGCGTGACGCCGAGCGCGATCGCCATAAGCTGCAACGGGCGAAAATTGAACCTTGCGCTATTTGGAAAGACACCGATTAGATTTAGCGATAGTCGCAGTCTTAATCTTAACAAAAGCCGAAAACCAAACTCCGAAAGCCTCCCATTGTGGAGGTTTTCTTTTATTTACTCCTTTTAGTCAGTTTTCCTTACAACTTCCGCCGATAAGTTGCGCGACATCACTCGCCCTTCCTTGAATTATCCGAGCACCATCCTCATATACTTTTTATACCCAAAGATAAGAAATATTAAGAGGCCCTACTCGTGACTACCATTGTATCTGTACGTCGTAATAATAAAGTCGTCATCGCGGGTGATGGACAAGTATCTCTAGGTAATACTGTAATGAAGGGCAATGCCCGTAAAGTACGTCGCCTATACAACAACAAAGTACTGGCTGGTTTTGCTGGCGGTACGGCAGATGCTTTCACGCTATTCGAAAAATTTGAAAGCAAGCTGCAAATGCACCAAGGCCACCTAACCAAAGCTGCCGTTGAGCTGGCGAAGGATTGGCGTAGCGACCGTGCTCTACGTAAATTAGAAGCACTGCTAGCAGTCGCGGATGAAACCGCTTCGCTGATCATTACTGGTAACGGTGACGTCGTTCAACCAGAGAACGACCTGATTGCGATCGGTTCGGGCGGTAACTTCGCTCAAGCAGCAGCGACTGCACTATTAGAAAATACTGATTTAGATGCGCGTGAAATCGCAGAAAAGTCGCTGAACATAGCTGGCGATATCTGTGTATTCACCAACCATCACCACACTATTGAAGAACTAGAAAGCACCGTTGAGCTGCCAAAGCCAGAGTAACGACCGCTTCCATCAATAACGTTGTATTCAACAGTGATTAAAGAATTAAGGAAAAACCATGTCTGAGATGACTCCTCGCGAAATTGTTCACGAACTCAATCGCCACATTATCGGCCAAGACAACGCTAAGCGTTCAGTGGCTATCGCTCTACGTAACCGCTGGCGTCGTATGCAGCTTGAAGAAAGCCTGCGTGTTGAAGTATCACCAAAGAACATCCTGATGATTGGCCCAACGGGTGTGGGTAAAACTGAAATTGCTCGCCGTCTAGCGAAACTCGCTAATGCGCCGTTCATCAAGGTAGAAGCGACTAAGTTCACCGAAGTTGGCTACGTTGGTAAAGAAGTTGAGACCATCATCCGTGATCTAACGGACGTTGCGATCAAGATGACGCATCAACAAGCGATGGAAAAAGTACAATACCGCGCTGAAGAGCAAGCTGAAGAACGTATTCTTGATGCCCTTCTACCACCAGCACGTGATGCTTGGGGTCAGAACGAGCAATCAACTGAAGACACCACCTCTTCAAACACTCGCCAAATTTTCCGCAAGAAACTGCGCGAAGGTAAGCTAGACGACAAAGAGATCGAAGTCGATGTAGCCGCACCGCAAATGGGCGTTGAAATCATGTCACCTCCTGGTATGGAAGAGATGACGAACCAGCTGCAGGGCATGTTCCAAAACCTAGCGGGCGACACCAAGAAAAAACGTAAGATGAAAATCAAAGACGCATTCAAAGCACTGACGGAAGAAGAAGCTGCGAAGCTTGTGAACCAAGAAGAGCTAAAAGAGAGCGCGATCTTCAACGCTGAAAACAACGGCATCGTATTCATCGATGAGATCGACAAAATCTGTAAGCGTGGCGACAGCTCAGGCCCAGACGTATCTCGTGAAGGTGTTCAGCGCGACCTACTGCCTCTAATCGAAGGCAGCACAGTATCAACGAAGCACGGCATGGTTAAAACTGACCACATCTTGTTTATCACTTCAGGCGCATTCCAAGTGGCTAAGCCATCAGACCTGATCCCTGAACTACAAGGTCGTCTACCAATCCGTGTAGAACTTGAAGCACTATCAGCACATGACTTCAAACGTATTCTTACTGAACCAAAGGCGTCACTGACAGAACAGTACATTGCCCTGATGAAAACAGAAGATGTCGGCATTGAGTTTACTGAAGATGGCATCAACCAAATTGCAGACGCAGCATGGCGTGTGAACGAAACTACTGAAAACATCGGTGCGCGTCGTCTACACACAGTCATGGAGCGCCTAATGGATGAAATTTCATTTGACGCAACAGACCGAGCAGGCAGTAAATTGCTGATTGATGAAGCTTATGTAATATCTAAGCTTGGCGAGCTCGTGGAAGACGAAGACCTAAGTCGCTTCATCCTGTAGCACAGGAAACTCCAACTTATTGCTCTATCTCAAAGAAATAGCAGCTAGTAAGCGAATTCAAGGCCCACTTTCGAGTGGGCTTTTTATTACCCGAAAAATGGGCGTATACTCAAAACACAGTTTGAAACGAAGACTTACAAAGAATTAGACCTACGATGAAACAATCTCTACTGATTTGGCTTGATGCCGCACGACCAAAAACTCTGCCTCTCGCACTTGTCTCTATTCTTACAGGAAGTAGTTTAGCGTTCGCCGGCGGTCAGTTTTCTCTATCAATAGCCCTACTGGCTTTTTTAACTGCCACCTTATTACAAATTTTATCGAACCTAGCCAATGACTATGGTGACGCAGTAAAAGGCACAGACAACGAAAACCGTCTGGGGCCAACACGCGCAATGCAATCCGGCGCGGTGACCGCGAAAACCATGAAGCAAGCCATCATCCTCAACATCGTGTTTACCATGCTCGCTGGGCTGATTCTTATTTTTCATGCCTTAACCTCGATTGAAAGCATCTTATCTTTCATCGCGTTAGGCGTATTAGCCATAATGGCTGCCATCGCTTACACCGTGGGCAATAAACCTTATGGTTATATTGGCCTTGGCGATTTATCGGTATTTATCTTCTTCGGTTTGTTAGGCGTTTCAGGCACATACTTCTTACATACAGGTCATGTAGAACCAAGCCTATTCCTTCCAGCGCTAGGCTGTGGATTAATGGCGGTTGCGGTACTCAACATCAACAACATGCGTGATATAGAGAACGACAGCGAATGTGGTAAGCGCACCATGGCGGTTCGCCTAGGGCAACGCAAAGCCAAGCACTATCATTTTGCACTGCTTGGTCTCGCCCTTGCTTCTTTCGCTATCTACCTACTGATTCAAGAAAAACCGGTCTGGATCAGCCTGCCGTTTTTATTGAGCATTGTTATTGTTTACAAACATGGCAAGGCCGTTTGGGAAACCGAAAAACCAGCGCAGATTGCACCAATGATGCCAGTGATTGTGAAATGCTCACTGGTCACTAACCTATTGTTTGCAGGGGTTGTCGTAGCTCAAACTCTATTGAGTTAAATGAGACTAATCATTGCAAAGGGATCAAGCACCGATATACTCAAAGTAAGCTCATTGTTCAAAAGGTATACTAATGGAATACAACACTTCAGCACTGTGCGACATATATTTGGATCAAGTTGATGTCGTGGAGCCCATGTTCAGCAACTTCGGTGGACGTGCATCCTTCGCAGGACAGATCACGACATTAAAGTGTTTTGAAGACAATGCTTTGATTCGCTCCGTATTAGAGCAAGATGGTCTGGGACGTGTGTTGTTAATCGATGGTGGCGGCTCACTACGCAAAGCGCTGATCGATGCTGAGATTGCCCTACTTGCCGAAGACAATGAGTGGGAAGGTATTGTGGTTTACGGCTGTGTTCGTGAAGTCGATGAGCTAGAAGACATGAACATTGGTATTCAGGCTTTGGCTTCTATCCCTGTTGGTGCGAGCCAAGAAGGTGTCGGCGAATTGGACGTACCGGTCAACTTTGGCAGCGTAACCTTCTTACCGGAAGATTACCTCTACGCTGACAACACCGGCATTATTCTTTCGGCAGAGCCTTTAGATGTCGAACTTGATCTGGATGTTGAAGAAGAAGAGATCGAGTAACTCTCACTCAGCTTCAAATAATAAAATAAACCATAAGAACACGAAGCATAAGAACACAAACAAAAACGCCCGCTACTCAGTAGCGGGCGTTTTTTTAAATCTGAAGAGTCAATTACTCTACGTCATCCATTTTACCAAGAAGGTTACGGATGCGATCTTGCCACGCTGAATGCTCTTCCTGCATTTGCTGAGTTTTTTGCTCTAGCTCGTGACGGCTTTCTTTAAGCTCACCAGCTTCCGTTGCTAGTGCTTGTTTCTCTTCTTTAAGCTCTTCCACTTCCATTTGAAGAAGTGCAATTGTATCTACTGCTGTTTGAATTTTTGCTTCTAGCTGCTCTAGTACTTCAAAAGACATTCTGGCCTACCTTTAAGTTATCCGTTTGATGGTGAAGGTCTACTCCACTTATTTCCCCATTCTACTCAGCAGAGCAAGGATAAACACTCAATATATTCGATATTTTGCGCCATTCGATGAAAAAAACAGCGCTTTTTACCGAATATTGACGTGAATTATTACTACCGCGGCAACAGACTGATTATTTTGATGAATAATACCTGTTTTCACCCGTAAATTGATCAAGAGCAATCCCAAAAAAACAAAAAGGCAAACGTTTCCTTTGGGATATGGTAAAATTCGCCGCGAAATTTCTATTCCCCTTTTGAAAATTTTGGAGTCCGCATGAAACGCGATTTAGCAATGTCATTCTCTCGTGTCACTGAAGGTGCAGCACTAGCTGGTTACAAGTGGCTTGGCCGCGGCGATAAAAACGCTGCAGATGGCGCTGCTGTAGAAGTAATGCGTAGCCTACTGAACAAAACAGAAATTAGCGGCGAGATCGTTATCGGCGAAGGTGAAATCGATGATGCACCTATGCTATACATCGGCGAAAACGTCGGTATTGGCGGTGATGCAGTAGATATCGCCGTTGACCCAATTGAGGGGACTCGCATGACAGCAATGGGCCAATCAAATGCATTGGCTGTATTGGCTGCAGGCGAAAAAGGTAGCTTCCTAAAAGCGCCTGACATGTACATGGAAAAATTGGTTGTTGGCCCTGGTGCAAAAGGCGTGATTGACCTAGAACTGCCGCTGACAGAAAACCTAGAAAACATTGCGAAAGCACTAGGTAAAACACTCGATACACTGGTAGTAACGACACTAGCTAAGCCACGCCATGATCAAGTGATTGCCGACATGCAGGCGATGGGCGTTCGTGTATTCGCAGTGCCAGACGGTGATGTTGCTGCTTCTATCCTCACGTGCATGCCAGACAGCGAAGTCGACGTAATGTACTGCATCGGCGGCGCGCCTGAAGGCGTGGTTTCGGCTGCGGTTATTCGCGCACTCGACGGCGACATGCACGCACGCCTGCTTCCTCGCCATGAAGTAAAAGGTGATACAGAAGAGAACCGCAAGCACGGTGAGCTTGAACTAGAGCGTTGTGCTGAAATGGGCGTAACGGCGGGTATCGTGTTGAAGATGGAAGACATGGCTCGTAGCGACAACGTTGTATTCTCAGCAACTGGCATTACTAAGGGTGACCTTCTAGAGGGCATCACACGTATAGGTAATATCGCAACCACAGAAACACTGCTTATCCGTGGTCGCTGCCGTACGATTCGCCGCATCAAATCTATCCATTACCTAGAGCGTAAAGACCCAGAAGTAATCGGTCACATCCTATAGACCTAAACTCGCTCAAGCAGAACATTCGAAGGCTGATACCAAGTATCAGCCTTTTGTTTTATTGGTCACCAATAATCTGTGCATTTCACCTGCACCATAGTAAATGGTTTGCTTTATAAACACCTTGCCTCATAATAGTAAGGTTCATGAGGTAGAGATAGTATGAAAACAAGCGACAAAATCTTACAGACCATTAAGCGTCAAGGCGCGGTAACCGCGAAACAGTTGTCAGAAGAATTTGGCATGACGACAATGGGTGCAAGGCAACATCTGCAAAGTCTGGAAGATGACGGTATTCTTGCGTTTCATGATGTTAAAGTAAAAGTGGGTCGCCCGACTCGCCACTGGTCCCTGACTCAACAAGGCCATGGTCAATTTTCAGATCGACACGGTGAACTCACCATTCAAGTGATCGATGCTGTCGAGAACCTGTTTGGTAAAGAGGGGTTAGCTAAGGTTGCGGCCGAGCGCGAACAACACACCCTTAAGCAATATCAAACCGCGCTGTCTGATTGTGAATCGCTGAGCAGCAAGCTTAAAAAACTCACCCAGCTGCGTGAAGACGAAGGCTACATGGCTGAACTTCAAGAGCATGACGATCACTACATCTTGATCGAGAACCACTGCCCTATCTGCAAAGCTGCAACTCGCTGCCCTAGCCTGTGCCAATCTGAGCTCAATGTTTTCAAAGAATTACTCAAAGATGAATGTCATGTGAGCCGCACTGAACACATCATTACTGGCGAGCGTCGTTGTACTTATACCCTAACGCCAAGTTACTGATCCTGTCTCAATATTGAGAAAACACCAATAGATTAAAATTTGTACAAATTTCTTTCTTAAGCTTAAAGCATATGAAACATGCTTAATGCTAAGGAAGGAATCATGGCACATCCACAGCCCAATCAAAAACTGCCCCCTTTTGATGAACTGGTCCAACTCGCGAAAAGCGATCCGAAAGCATTCGATCAATTCAAACACGAGATGTGCGAACAGATGATTTGCTCAGCCTCAGAGACCATGCAAAACAGGCTTCGCGCTCAACAAAGTCATATCGATTTAGTCGTCAGCCGCTGCAAGAATCCACATCACGCTAATGTTGTTCTGATGCAAGAGCTGCGCTGTCAGGTCTGTAAATTCCAAGATGCACTCAAAGGCCGCTGCGATTTTGAAGAATCTCTGCCTGAAAATGTCGTGCCTTTCAGGCCAAATACAGAGCCAAAAATGTACTAGCTGTTTAAATGTACTAACCGTTGAAATGGACTAGCGACAAAAACCCATTCAAAGAAAAACGCTTTAAAAAAAGGGAGCACAATGCTCCCTTCTTATTTCTCAATCATTCAATCTTTACACTGGGTCGTCACCGTAATCATTACGGCCTTCAGTTCCCTTGAGCAATCCACATTCAATCAAAATCCATAAACCACATACTAATGCTGCAACCGTTGCTGCCATGTGAACTGGCGATACCGACTCTGTTGTCGTTGCGACCATTGGCGAAGCCAAACGCCCAAGCACCAGTGGCACGTTCAACAGCAACCAGTAGTTCGACTTATTGCGGTCGTGCCAGCGTTTAGCGGTAATTGCAAGATCTGGGATAACCAGCAACAGTAGGAAGATTGGTAGCAGGATATAGGAATATGCAGGGAACAGAACAGAAATACCGGAAGCAAAACCAGTAATCGCTACATAGTAGAAAACATTCCAAATCCAGTAAGTCTTACGACCAATTCTCCCCTTGAAAGAGAGCAGTAAATCTTTCATCGACATCTTAAATACTCAAAAAATTAATGCGCTACCAAAAAGTTAGCAGCAAATAGTCAGTTAATCACTTTTAGTTAGTTGATTCTTTTTAGCTAGTTCATCACTTTCTGAAAGCAACTTTTATCCATATCTCGTATGTTGACCGTTAGGCTACGGATATGGCTTGCCTGTTCTTGTAGGGTTTGCATCAACAAACGCGACAATTCTCTTTTCTGTTCTTCGGTACGTCCTGAAAGTAACTCAAAGCTAATATGAACAAAATCCACATTGTCCTCTTCATCACCGACCAACCAGTTATGACAGCGCAGTGAACGAGACTTCACAGAAGGTACATCAAACAAACCACAGTTTAATGTAACTTGATGAAGGTCTTCCAGTAAACCTTGGATATTCACTCGCTCATCCACTGAATTTGAGTACTCTAGAACTAGATTCGGCATTATTACTTCCTATTGTTAACGCAATCGTTTGTCCCTTAATAGCAACTAACGATGAAAAATCCGAGAAGTTAGCTATTATTCTGTCTGCCGGATCACTGATATATGCTCAAAATCTACTCTGACCATTGAGTAAGATCCAAGAAAGTCATGACCACAGTCATGATCTGTTGATATTATTCTGTTATATTATTTCGTAATAAAGTTTACTTTTTTACATTCGATTTATTTAAATACTTTGGAGATATTCCTATGCGTCATCCTGTAGTTATGGGTAACTGGAAACTAAACGGCAGCAAAGAAATGGTTGTTGATCTACTAAACGGTCTTAACGCTGAACTTGAAGGCGTAACAGGCGTAGACGTAGCAGTTGCTCCACCAGCACTTTTCGTTGATCTTGCTGAGCGTACGCTTACTGAAGCGGGCAGCGCGATCATCCTAGGTGCTCAAAACTCTGACCTAAACAACAGCGGTGCATTCACTGGCGACATGTCTCCAGCAATGCTTAAAGAGTTCGGCGCATCTCACATCATCATCGGTCACTCTGAGCGTCGTGAATACCACGCTGAGTCTGACGAATTCGTTGCTAAGAAATTCGCATTCCTAAAAGAGAACGGCCTAACTCCAGTTCTTTGTATCGGTGAGTCTGATGCACAAAACGAAGCAGGCGAAACTGTTGCTGTATGTGCTCGTCAACTTGACGCTGTTATCAACACTCAAGGTGTTGAAGCTCTTGAAGGCGCTATCATCGCTTACGAACCAATCTGGGCTATCGGTACTGGTAAAGCAGCTACAGCTGAAGATGCACAACGCATCCACGCTCAAATCCGTGCACACATCGCAGAGAAATCTGAAGACGTTGCTAAGAAAGTTGTTATCCAATACGGCGGTTCTGTTAAGCCAGAAAACGCAGCAGCTTACTTCGCACAACCAGACATCGACGGTGCTCTAGTTGGCGGCGCAGCTCTAGACGCGAAAAGCTTCGCAGCTATCGCTAAAGCAGCAGCTGAAGCAAAAGCTTAATTTAAACTTCACCGTTTAGATTAAATGAAAGGTCAACTTAGGTTGGCCTTTTTTGATCTCGCTCGAAAACCACCACCCCCAACCTCTTTTTTGTACTGAGCTCTTTGTAACTTAATAACATTCCGGTTTATTGGACTGCGTTATGAAAATTTATACACAAGCTCATCTAAACACATTTCGAAAACATCTCAGAAACAACATGCCTCAACCAGAACGCAAGCTATGGTTTTATATACGGAACAAGCAGCTTGGTATTAAGTTTCGCAGACAACATAGCATCGGAAAGTACGTCGTGGATTTCTTCTGCTGTGAACTAAAACTGGCTATTGAGATCGATGGTAATAGCCACTTTACAGAACAAGCTCAGGCTTACGATCACCAGCGCACACGAGACTTAAACAAAATTGGAATCAAGGTGCTTCGCTTTACCAATAATGAGGTTAATCAGAATCTTGAAGAAGTTTTGGTAAAGATCATGAATTCAATTCCCAAATAAACTTCTATGTAAATATCCCCCTCTAACTCCCCCTTATTTCAACATTCTCGATTACCCTGCCGATCTAAGATAAAGGGGGAGAACTTTCTTTGTGTACTTAGATTTCTAGGCTAACTGAAACCACAAAGTGTTCAATGAATCGCTATTTGGAAAACTTATATTAATAGCTAAAATTTGTTGTAGTCGGTATATGTTCCAACAAATACGGAACTGTTCCTCCCCTTTCCAAAGAAAGCTAAAGGTATCTGTGAACCTGACTTAAGGGGAGGCTAGGAGGGGATTTTACAATGAATCAAAAGAACGGCAGGCACAAAAAAACCGCTGATAAATCAGCGGTTTTTAATATTTTAAGCGAACGCTAAGCGTGTCTTAGAACAACTCTTCTGCAACGCGGAACAGCTCAGAACGGTCTGGGTTCTGCATGTTCTCGATACAGTCGATGATGTCGTGGTGAACAAGCGCTTCTTTCTCGATACCAACACAACGACCACCGTGGCCTTCTTGAAGAAGGTGAACAGCGTAGTTACCCATGCGAGAAGCCAGTACACGGTCAAATGCAGTCGGGCGACCACCACGTTGGATGTGACCAAGAACCGTTGCACGAGTTTCACGACCTGTTGAAGCTTCGATCTCTTTCGCTAGTTCATTCGCATCCATCATTAACTCAGTTAGAGCGATGATTGCGTGCTTCTTACCTTTCGCAATACCATCTTGGATATTACTGATAAGCTGATCTTTATCTAGGCCAGTCTCAGGTGTGATGATGTACTCACAGCCACCCGCAATTGCTGACATAAGCGTAAGGTCACCACAGTGACGGCCCATGATTTCAACAATAGAAATACGTTGGTGAGAAGAAGACGTGTCACGTAGACGGTCGATTGAATCGATAACAGTGTTAAGCGCTGTTAGGTAGCCGATTGTGTAGTCAGTACCCGCGATATCGTTATCGATTGTGCCTGGAAGACCGATACATGGGTAACCCATCTCAGTCAATTTCTTAGCACCCATGTAAGAACCGTCACCACCGATAACAACTAGTGCTTCGATACCGTGCTTCTTAAGGTTCTCGATGCCTTTCTCACGAACAGCAACGTCTTTGAACTCAGGGAAACGTGCAGAACCTAAGAAAGTACCACCACGGTTGATCACGTCAGATACGCTTGAACGGTCAAGCTTTTCGATACGGTCTTCAACAAGGCCTTGGTAGCCATCGTAAATACCGTAAACTTCAATGCCAACTGATAGCGCAGTACGAACTACACCACGAACTGCTGCGTTCATGCCTGGAGCGTCACCACCACTGGTCAAAACACCGATCTTCTTAATCATGCTCACCCTCGATTTTTGGGAATCTATTATTCAATTCTTATTCTTGCTGATTGTATATCAACAAGATTTTAAATCTATATTTGTGCGTTATGTTACATTTCCTCAACAGGAATAGCACTTAAATCGCGTAAAATTATGTAACATTTCTACTTCTGTAAGAGTATTACAGTTTTACTCAGTAACTTTGTTGATTCACATCAGAATCAACATTAATTGTTACTAAGGTGGTTTTTGAATCACCGAAGAATTAGTAATTTTTACTCACTTTAGTTCAAAAGCCACCTACTTACCATTTGCCAACCCTTTTTTAGCCCGCTTACCATGAGTGAAATTTCTGCTGCTTCTCGGGTCCAAATACGACCGAATACGGGTCTTGATGAATTAATACATCAGCATCAGGGAAAACGGAGATAAGCTTGTCTTCAACTTCGTCAGAAATGCGGTGCGCTTCAATAAGTGGGATATTATCTTCGAGTTCTAAATGCAATTGAATGAACCGAACAGGCCCTGAACGACGCGTTCTTAGTTGATGTACGCCAAGCACACCTTCCACACTCAGCGATGTCTCTTTTATCTGTTTTAATTCTTCATCTGGCAGCTTTCTATCAAGCAAAGATTGAATGGCTTCTGTTGCCATTTGGTAGGCACTGTAAAGAATGTAGATACCGATACCAATCGCGAATACCGAGTCCGCTTGACCAATGCCAAACCAGCTCAGTGCTAGCGCGAGCATGATCGCTGCATTCATATAAAGGTCGGATTGATAATGCAGTGAATCGGCGGCTATCGCTTGGCTGCCCGTTTTGCTGACAACATGTTTTTGGAATCGAACCAAACCAAAGGTCATTACGATCGCGAACAAGCTGACATAAATACCAATTTCAGGAGAGTTCAGCTCATGCGGTCGGAAGAAACGCTCAATACCATTAAGAATAAGGAAACAAGCGGAACCGGAAATAAACATTGCCTGCGCTAATGCAGCAAGAGATTCTGCCTTACCATGGCCAAAGGTATGTTCTTTATCGGCAGGCTGAAGAGAGTAGCGAACCACCACCAGATTGACGACAGAAGCGGCGATATCCAACAGCGAATCGACCACAGAAGCTAATAAACTGACTGAACCTGTCACCCACCACGCAGCAACCTTCACAACCAATAATATGGAGGCAATGATGGTGGCAGCCCAAGCGGCGAGCGTAACTAAACGTGCGTATTCTTGTTTCATAAATTGGCTATAAAGTGACTGATAGCACAAAGTATAACCCGCAAACAACCGATTGAATATGACAGCCATGATGTAATACATTCATTTTTAAAGATCAAAAAAGCGACACTCGGCCGCTTCTTTCTCAACACTGTCATTCAGTCCGGCTTTCTCAAGCCATGAATTACTTGTCTTTGTTCATGCGTTTTTCCATTTTGTCAGCACACTTCGCCATGCGCTCTTGTTGGATTTCTTTCAGCTGAGTCTTTTGCTCAGGCGTTAGTACGCTCATCATTTGGTGTTGCTTCTTAAGCATAGCAACACGACGCTCTGTTTGCTTCTCAACCATTTGGCTTGCTAGGTCGTTTGCTGCAGCTTCATCAAAAGTATCAGCTAGAACTAGATCTTGAACTTTCTCGTGATGCGCTTTCATTTGCGCCATTTTATCTGCTTTGTTGCCTGAGTGTTTTGCTTTCATCTCAGCACGATTCGCTTCGCGCATCTCTTTCAATTCTGTTTTTTGAGCGTCCGTCAGGTCTAGTTGGCGCATCACTTTCTTATCGAAGCTACCACACTTACCGTGCATACCTTTGTGATCACCTTTATCACCGCCGCCGTATGCAAACGCACTCGCTGTACCTAACATAAGTGGAAGTGCCGCAGCTACTAGTACAAGTTTCTTAGTCATTTTCATAATTGTTGCCTCGATTCGGTATAATAAGTCATGTATTGCGTCTGTTTCTCAGCGCTTAGATATAGATTAGTCTTTCCCTCGTAAAGTGACGTTTAGAAAGCGTAAAGAATCGTAAAGAGTGAAAGTTGACGAATAATTAGCAGTATTATTAACCTGTAAATAGTAGATAACCGATTAAGGCTTCCCAATGGCGAACATTCTTCTTATTGATGACGACACAGAACTAACCAGCTTACTGAAAGACATCCTGAGCTTTGAGGGCTTCACTGTTTCCGAAGCCAATGATGGCTATGCGGGGCTTGACGCTATCAATGATGAGATTGATCTGATTCTTTTGGATGTGATGATGCCGCGCCTTAACGGTATGGAAACGCTAAAGAAGCTGAGAGAAAACTGGGAAACACCAGTATTGATGCTGACTGCCAAAGGCGAAGAGATCGACCGTGTTATTGGCCTTGAACTTGGCGCAGATGATTATTTGCCAAAGCCGTTCAGTGACCGAGAACTGCTCGCTCGTATTCGTGCCATCTTACGCCGAACACAGACTAACACCGCGCCTAAATCAGCCAGCGACACCATTCAATATCAAGACATCGAAGTCTTCCCTGGTAAACAAGAAGCCTACTGCAATGGTCAGCTCATCGACCTCACCACAACCGAGTTCGCTTTGCTGAGCCATCTCATCCAGAACCCGGGACAAGTGATCACCAAAGAAGCACTGAGCTTGGATGTTTTAGGAAAAAGGCTGGCGGCGTTTGACCGCGCGATAGACATGCACATCTCCAATTTGCGCAAGAAGATTCCAGAACGCAGCGATGGTAAGTCTCGCATCAAAACCTTACGAGGCCGTGGCTACTTATTGGTAGAGGAAGATTAATGCGCATCCCTAAAATCACCAGCTTATATGGACGTATCTTTGCCATCTTTTGGTTCACCATGTTACTGGTGCTTTTATCGGTGCTGTCACTTCCTCATTTAGACCCTAGAGTGGCGCGTGATGTGCCTACCGATCATCTAAATAAATTGGAGCGTATCGCTAAAATCACAGAGAAACGCTACGCCAAAGAACCTAATCTAGGCAAAATTGTTTTCCAACTTGAGGCACCACGTAGCCGCAAGGATTCTCGAGCTCGCATCTATTTAACCGACCTTGAAGGTGCTGTCCTTACGTCGAAAAGACATTCGGACTATAAACTTAAGGCGATTCGCAACTTTGTTACCTCGATTGATAACCCTGAAGTACCAAAACAGAAACTGTACGGACACTACATGGTGGCAGGGCCAGTACCTATCACACTCGCTGGTGAAGAATTACTGATGTATGCCGGAGTAAAGTGGAACCAACCACCGCCATTTTTGCTACGACTGTTTGATAGACCTTTACAGCTGTTGCTCGCGGTAATGCTAGCAAGCACCCCGCTCTTGCTTTGGTTAGCTTGGGCATTGAGTCAACCCGCACGTAGGCTTGAACGCGCAGCGCAGCGTGTAGCAAAAGGGCAATTTGAGGTTGATCCAACACTTGAAAAAGGCACCTCAGAATTCAGACAAGCGGGTGAAAGCTTTAACCAAATGGTGGAAGCGGTAAACCAGATGATTTCAGGGCAACAGCGACTACTTTCTGATATCTCACACGAACTGCGCTCGCCATTGACTCGTCTACGCATGGCCAATGCACTGGCAATTCGTAAGCAAGGTGAGAGCCAAGAATTAGAACGTATTGATACCGAAGCGCAGCGTTTGGAACAAATGATCAGTGAGCTACTGACGCTATCTCGTATGCAGGTCGACAGCCACATAACTCGCGAGGTTCAACCTATCTCGAGCTTATGGGAAGAGATCTTAAAAGATGCAGAGTTTGAAGCTGAACAGATGGGTAAATTACTGACGTTTTCAGAGATCCCAGAACGTTCTATTTCAGGTAATCCTAAGCTACTGATGAGTGCCTTAGACAATATTACGCGCAATGCTATCTACTACGGTAAAGACCAAGTCGATGTGCAATTCCATGTTGTCCAAGATCAACTGACGATTTGCGTCAATGACAACGGTGATGGTGTACCGGAGGATGAACTGGATTCTATCTTCAGACCTTTCTACCGAGTTTCAACGGCACGCGATCGTAATTCAGGTGGCACTGGGCTTGGCCTCACCATTACAGAAAGTGCGATTCGCCAACACAGCGGAACCATCACTGCAAGCCGTAGCCAGCTCGGTGGATTACAACTCGAAATCACCCTACCAATCTTGCCGGTATAATACCCCCACAAAGATCACAGTTGATAATGATTGTCATTATCATTATGGTAAATCCTCTAATTAAGGAGGATTTACCATGTCACACACTTTCCCTACTTTACCCTACGCTTACGACGCCCTAGAACCTTACATTGATGCTAAGACGATGGAAGTGCATTACAGCAAGCACCATAGAACCTACTACGATAAGTTTGTTGCGGCTATTTCTGGCAGCGAGCTAGAGCAACAGTCTCTGACCGAGATCTTCGCTAACATTTCTCAGCACAGCCCAGCGGTTCGTAACAATGGTGGCGGTTACTACAACCACATCTTGTATTGGAACTGCATGTCGCAAGACGGTGGTGGTGAACCCACGGGCGAGCTTGGCGAGGCTATCAAAAGTACTTTCGGAGATTTCGAGACATTCCAAGATCAGTTCGCTCAAGCGGCAATCAATACCTTTGGTTCAGGCTTCGCTTGGCTAGTGGTTGAAGAAGGACAACTGAAGATCATCTCGACTTCGAACCAAGACAATCCGTGGATGGATACGGTTGCCAGTAATGGCGAGCCCATCCTTGCACTCGATGTTTGGGAACACGCCTACTACATCAGCTACCAAAACCGTCGTCCTGATTACATCAATGCATGGTGGAACGTAGTGAATTGGAATGCGGTATCTGAAAACTACGCGCAGGCACTAGCGAACCAGGCCTAAGCTGAGGGTGGCGAACTGTACTCACTCAGCTTGCCACCGTATACTCTGGCTATCTTTGATTATTCTTGTGAACCAACATGTTTGATATCGCTCTATATGAACCAGAAATCGCGCCCAATACGGGTAACATCATCCGCCTATCAGCTAACTGCGGCGCAAACCTGCACCTTATCGAGCCGCTTGGTTTTGATTTCGAAGAGAAGAAAGTTCGTCGTGCGGGTTTAGATTATCACGACCTCGCACGAGTAAAGCGTCACAAGAATCTAGAAGCCTTCCTTGAGTATCTAGAGAATGAACGTGAGGGTGACTACCGTATCTTTGCTTGTACGACCAAGACCACTGGCCACCACGTTGATGCGAAATTCCAACAAGGTGATGTACTGATGTTTGGCCCTGAGTCTCGCGGTCTGCCTGCTGAGTTCATCGAAAGCATGCCAATGGAGCAACGCATTCGTATTCCAATGATGCCAGAAGCACGTAGCTTGAACCTGTCTAACGCAGTGGCCATTATTGCGTTCGAAGCTTGGCGACAAATGGGTTTTGAAGGCGCGATATAACCCAATCTCAGTAAATTAATCTCAGTAAATAACTGTTCACACGACCTGTTATCTGTTCCTGCTAGCAATCGTAAATAGCAGGTAACATGCAATAAAAAAGGCTCTTACCATTATCACTTTCTTGCGAAGGATAACGGTAAGAGCCTTTTCTGTTTGTCTCTCTATATAAAGAGACAAACCATTAATTTAAGCGGTTACGATCGTTGTCGTCGTCTTTCTTCTCAAACTCACCCTCAAAGGTGTTGCCGTCTTTTGATTGGTCAGATGGACCTGAATTGAATGGGTCTTGTCCAAATGGGCTCTGGCCAAAACCAGCTTGTCCACCCGCATGAAAACCACCAGACATATTGGTCACCACCATTTTTTCCATCATTTTCTTGGCAATCATCGCTCTTGGTGCTGGTAACAATACCAACATACCGAGTGCGTCCGTCATAAAGCCCGGAGTCAGCAGCAATACGCCTGCAACAGCAAGCATCACGCCTTCAAGAATCTGTTGTGCTGGCATTTCGCCTTGTTGCAACCGACCTTGAACAGACATAAGTGTCTGAATGCCTTGGCTACGAACCAGCGATGCGCCAACAAATGCAGTGATCAAAACCAACGCGATAGTTGGCCACAATCCTAAGAAGCCACCAACTTGAATAAATAGCCCAATCTCAATGATGGGTACGAAGATAAAGAGTAATAATAAGATAGGAAACACACGCCCTCCTTTGTTACGTCCAGTTTACGCTGAAAGCCCTACCAATCTCAAATTTATCCTGTAAATAAGCGTGTTTATTGACCCGGAATAAGTTTGCTAAATATTGACGAAACAAAAACGAAAAAGGTGATCAACTTAATATTTTTATGCGCTAAGTACAGTATCATGTGCCACATAAGTCAGGACGGATTTATCAGCCCAATATTCTAGCGAACGGAGTATTTGCACACAGAATAGGCTAATAACTAACTATATAATCAGAATAATTCTCTAAGGATCCTGTTATGGCTACTCAATCAGAAGCTCAAGTTGAAGCTCCTCAAGCTACTCGTCTCGAAGAAGATCTATTAGGTCAACGTCATGTTCCGGCTGATGCTTACTACGGCATCCACACTCTACGCGCAGTTGAAAACTTCAACATCTCAAATGTAACGATCTCAGATGTACCTGAATTCGTTCGCGGTATGGTGATGACAAAGAAAGCAGCGGCTTTAGCAAACAAAGAGTTAGGTGTAATTCCAAGCGAAGTGGCTAAATACATAATCGAAGCTTGTGACCTCATTCTAGACACTGGCAAGTGCATGGATCAGTTCCCATCGGATGTATTCCAAGGTGGCGCTGGTACTTCTGTAAACATGAACGCGAACGAAGTCGTTGCGAACGTGGCACTTGAGCTTATGGGCAAAGAAAAAGGCCAATACGAGTTCATCAACCCAAATGACCATGTAAACCGCAGCCAATCTACAAACTGTGCTTACCCAACTGGCTTCCGTATCTCTGTTTACAACAGCGTTCGTAAACTGATCGATGCTATCGAATACCTAAAAGGTGCATTTGAGCTTAAGAGCCAAGAATTCAACACAATTTTGAAGATGGGTCGTACTCAACTTCAAGATGCTGTGCCTATGACGGTTGGCCAAGAGTTCCACGCTTGGGCTGTAACCATCAATGAAGAAATCAAAAACCTAGAATACACTTCAAAGCTTCTGCTTGAAGTTAACCTAGGCGCAACAGCTATAGGTACTGGTCTGAACGCAGCACCGGGTTACCAAGGCCTAGCAGTTAAGCACCTAGCAGAAGTAACTGGCTTAGAGTGTGTAGCGGCTGAAGATTTAATCGAAGCAACGTCTGACTGTGGCGCATACGTAATGACGCACGGCGCACTTAAACGTCTAGCCGTTAAACTGTCTAAGATCTGTAACGACTTACGTCTTCTTTCTTCAGGTCCACGCACTGGCTTCAACGAGCTAAACCTGCCGGAACTGCAAGCAGGTTCTTCAATCATGCCTGCTAAAGTAAACCCAGTTGTACCTGAAGTAGTAAACCAAGTTTGCTTTAAAGTTCTAGGTAACGACAACACGGTTTCTTTCGCAGCAGAAGGCGGTCAGCTTCAACTGAACGTGATGGAACCCGTTATCGCACAAAGCATGTTTGAGTCTTTAGACATCCTAACAAATGCATGTGTGAACCTACGCGACAAGTGTGTAGACGGCATTACTGTAAACAAAGAAGTATGTGAATCTCACGTATTTAACTCTATCGGTATCGTTACTTATCTAAACCCATACATTGGCCACCACGAGGGTGACATTGTAGGTAAGATTTGTGCTGAAACAGGTAAGAGTGTTCGTGATGTAGTTCTAGAGCGCGGTTTATTAAGCGAAGAAGAACTTGATGACATTTTCTCTGTTGAAAATCTGATGCATCCTCAGTATAAAGCTAAACGCTACGAATAACGGTAGCGAGAAAGGGCTCCAAACGGAGCCCTTTTTTAGGCTCCAATACGGTTAACCCTGCTGATCTTGTGGATTTCCGTTAGTTGCATTTTTGCTTAATTAAACCTAAACCATAGAACTATTATGTGAACATTCCAGTGGCGAATGTTCACATAATAAAATCTAAAATGAGGTGTTACTTATGATTGCAGTAGAACTATTTGTCGTCCTGCTCTTTATCTTTTTGGGGGCCAGAATTGGCGGTATCGGTATTGGTTTTGCCGGTGGTGCTGGTGTTATTGCCCTTTCATTAATTCTTGGTGTTCCAACAAGCCAATCTTTTATCCCGGTCGATGTAATTTTGATCATCATGTCGGTTATCACCGCAATTGCAGCAATGCAGGTTGCTGGCGGTATGGACTGGTTGGTACAAATTGCAGAAAACTTCTTGCGTAAACACCCTGAACGCATCACCTTTTACGCGCCGATTGTGACCTTTGTAATGACACTAATGGCGGGTACTGGTCACACAGCATTCTCTACGCTGCCTGTTATTGCAGAAGTAGCAAAAGGCCAAGGTGTTCGTCCTTCTCGTCCACTGTCTATCGCAGTTGTAGCCTCTCAAATTGCGATCACAGCTTCGCCTATTTCGGCAGCAGTTGTAGCTTTCGCAGCGATGCTTGCACCCTTTGGTGTCGATTACCTAACGCTATTGATGGTTTGTATTCCAACAACCTTCATCGCTTGTATGGTTGGTGCGGTTGTCGCGAACTACATGGGCAGCGAACTGAAAGACGATCCTATTTACCAAGAACGTCTAGAGAAAGGTCTAATCAAGCTAGCAACAGAAGAGAAACGCGAAATTCTACCAACAGCGAAGAAAGCGACTTACATCTTCCTTGCGGCGATTGGTTTTGTTGTTTGCTACGCAGCCGCTATCTCTAGCTCTGTTGGCCTAATTGAAAACCCAGCACTGGGCCGTAACGAAGCAATCATGTCTGTGATGCTGGCAGCAGCAGCGGCAATCGTGATGTTCACTAAGATTGATGCAGCGAAGATTTCTTCGGCTCCAACATTCCGCTCTGGTATGACTGCGTGTGTATGTGTACTGGGTGTGGCTTGGTTAGGTTCAACGTTTGTGAATGCACACGTTGCTGAAATCAAAGACGTTGCTGGTGCTCTACTTGCTGACTACCCTTGGATGCTGGCTCTTGTTCTGTTCTTCGCTTCTATGCTGCTTTACTCTCAAGGCGCGACAACGGTTGCACTGATGCCTGCAGCTCTAGCGATTGGCGTAGCACCACTAACAGCCGTGGCTTCTTTTGCTGCGGTAAGTGCACTGTTCGTACTTCCAACTTACCCTACGCTACTGGCAGCGGTTGAGATGGATGACACAGGTTCAACGCGTATTGGTAAGTACGTATTTAACCACCCATTCTTCATTCCTGGTGTGGCAACAATCAGTACAGCGGTAGCACTCGGCTTCGCATTCGGCGGTCTGTTTATCTAACACTCGCTGAAAAACCAAACCTAAAAGGAAGCTTCGGCTTCCTTTTTTCTTTTCTGCACAATGTGTTTATTTGATACGTATCAAATAAACATTATAAACCTAAAAATCCGAACAAAAATAAAGTTTGAATAAAATTCCAATAATATTCACGCCATTCATTAACAATGCCTGCCAACGCAACCACCCCTTGTTTTTCTATAATTCACATCGAATATTAATCCAAGCTAACTAACCAAAAAACCTTGCTCTTTTTCTAACGTTTTTCAGCCTATTCATTGGTCACTATTTTTGTGAACAATACCAAACTTAAATTCCGACGTAAGGAATAAAATAACCGCAGTTAAATTAAATCTAAATTCATTTGGATATATAAATATAAAGATGCTTATATTTAAAGTCGGTAACGTCATATAGATGCTCGCTCTATAAGGGCAAGAACTTTATATCGTTGAATGCTTTATAAATATCACTGTATTTACAATCTATAAACATTAGTCGCTAATTCACGTCAATTCTATTTAGGATGATGTAAGGAGATAGCCATGACGACTCAGACGATACCAAGCGAGAAAAAAAAGGGCGGCTTCTTTGCCAACTTTAAATTCCCTTCTGCCTACACCATTCTATTTATTCTAATTGCATTCGTAGCCCTGCTGACCTGGGTTGTTCCAGCAGGCCAATACGACCGAGCAATGAATGAAGAGTTAGGTCGAGAAGTACCGGTTACCGGAACCTATCAAGCAGTAGAAGGTAACCCTCAAGATGTGATTGACGTACTACTCGCGCCTATTGACGGTTTCTACGACCACAATAGCTATGAAGCTGCAGCAATCGATGTTTCGCTGTTCATCTTAATCATTGGTGGCTTCTTAGGGCTAGTAACCAAAACTGGCGCCATCGATGCCGGTATCGAACGCGTCACCGCCCGCCTAGAAGGGCGAGAAGAGTTGATGATACCGATACTGATGGCATTGTTTGCTGCTGGCGGTACCGTCTACGGCATGGCGGAAGAATCACTGCCATTCTATACGCTGCTAGTACCAGTAATGATGGCTGCACGCTTTGATCCTCTTGTTGCTGCTGCGACCGTACTGCTTGGCGCAGGGATTGGTGTGCTAGGGTCAACGATTAACCCATTCGCAACCGTGATCGCTGCCAACGCCTCTGGTATCCCATTTACTGACGGTATCGTGCTGCGTATTGCCATGCTCGTTATTGGTTGGATAATTTGTGTTGCCTACGTCATGCGTTACGCAAGAATGGTTCAAGCTGACCCAACAACATCGATTGTCTACGACAAATACGAAGAGAACAAAGCGCACTTCCTTGGTAACGCGAGCGACGAAAAACTTGATTTCACCACAACGCGTAAATTAATCCTCACTATTTTCGGTGGCTCTTTCGCTGTGATGATTTACGGTGTATCGGTTGCTGGCTGGTGGATGGCAGAGATCTCAGCGATGTTCTTAGCCGCGACAATCATTGTCGGTATTGTGGCTCGCATGAGCGAAGAAGAGTTTACGACTAGCTTTATTGATGGTGCCCGCGACCTACTTGGTGTAGCGCTTATCATCGGTATCGCGCGTGGTATCGTGGTCGTGATGGACAGAGGTATGATCACCGATACGATTCTCTTCTCTGCAGAACAAATGGTGACGGGGCTTTCTTCAGTTATCTTTATTAACGTAATGTTCTTCTTAGAGATTTTGTTGTCCTTCTTAGTGCCGTCAACGTCTGGTTTAGCCGTACTCACCATGCCAATCATGGCACCACTGGCCGACTTTGCTGGCGTAGGTCGTGACCTTGTGATCACCGCTTACCAATCAGCATCTGGCTTAGTGAACCTAATCACCCCGACCTCTGCGGTTGTGATGGGTGGCTTGGCGATTGCCCGCGTCCCTTATGTTCGCTGGGTTAAATGGGTAATGCCATTAGTCGGTATCTTAATGGTGTTCTGCATCGTTGTACTGAGTATTGGTGCGCTTATCTAACGTAAAGCACTTCACTCCGTTCTCATCCAAAGCCGCTTCCATAGCGGCTTTTTTTATTGCTATCTAATCCAACTCCAACCCAATCACCAAAACAACCTGCCGAGCTGCACACGCTTCATTTGACGCCTCTCTATGACCTATCTCAGTAGCAAAGCTTAAACAAGCAAAAACCACTTGCGACAAAGAGTAAACCAACGTTTAAACATCAAGGTTAAAGCTAATAAATCGCCAACTATTCTTCGCTCTTATATTTATACAAATACTTAGTCATTTATTAGCGCTAATTATATTTAAAGTAATTTACGTAGTAATAACCAAAGAGGAAATAGTAGTGATTTTTATAGAAAACTGACTTTAAAAACCCAATTATAAAGTGTGACCACAATAGCTTTATTCGCATTTATTTTGTTAACAACTAATTAATTCCACATCCAAAATTAAATATCTAAATAAAAACATTGCATACTTCCAATCTAAGCTCATTCTTATCAATAAAACCATTTTGCATATAATCCCTCACAAATTGGATTCTAGCTAGGTGAATGAAAAAAGCATGCATAATATTCCCAAGGAGTTAACTATTTAGAAAAGACTGACAATAGTTGAAAGTGCATAAAGTTTGTTAAAACCCTTGATTTTAAAGGGCTGCGGGATAAAAAACGATTTGTGATAGATCTCTAAGAATACCTGACTAGCAGGCGTAATATTAATTCCAGACAAGAGATATGAATAAAATAATTCATTCTTCTCAACTGAAAATAAATAATTACTCTTAGCAATAAAAGTAATTCAAATATATAAGAGAGACGATCATGAGTAAGTTCTATGTAGGATCTGAAATAGGTCAATTACGCCGCGTTCTAGTTCACCGCCCAAGACGCGCACTGACTCACCTAACACCCTCTAACTGTCACGATTTGCTGTTTGATGACGTACTGGCTGTTGAACGTGCAGGTAAAGAGCATGACGCATTTACTCAAACGCTACGTGATCAAGGTGTTGAGGTTCTTCTTCTTACTGACTTGCTAGCCGACACACTAGCCGTGTCAGAAGCGAAAGATTGGCTACTAACCTGCCAAGTATCTGATTACCGTTTGGGTAAAACATTCGCCAATGATGTGCGCTGCTACTTGGGCGATTTACCAAACCTAGAGTTAGCAAAAATCCTAACGGGCGGTCTGTCTTACGCTGAGATGCCAATGAAATCATCTTCAATGATGCAAGGTATGCACGCACCAACCGACTTCATTATCGAGCCACTACCAAACCACCTATTTACTCGCGACACATCTTGCTGGGTATATGGCGGTGTATCTATCAACCCAATGGCGAAACCAGCTCGTCAACGTGAAACAAACCACGTTCGTGCTATTTACCGCTGGCACCCAACATTCGCAGGCCAAGACTTCATTAAATACTTCGGCGATGAAGAAAAAATCAATTACGACAACTCTACGATTGAAGGTGGTGACGTTCTTGTACTTGGTCGTGGCGCGGTTCTTATCGGTATGTCTGAACGTACAACAGCACAAGGTGTTGAACACTTAGCATCTAGCCTATTCAAACACGGTCAAGCGACACAAGTTATCGCAATGCAGCTACCAAAACACCGCTCTTGCATGCACTTAGACACCGTAATGACTCACATGAACGAAGATACGTTCTCTGTTTACCCTGAAGTGGTAAGTAAAGACGTGCAGTGCTGGAACCTAACTGGCGATGAGTCTGGCGCTGTAAAAGTGAAAGAAGAAGGCTACTTCGTAACAGCTATCGAAAAAGCTCTTGGCGTAGACAAGCTAAACCTAATCACAACCGGTGGCGACAACTTCCATGCAGAACGTGAACAGTGGAACGATGCAAACAACGTTCTAACGGTTAAACCTGGCGTCGTTATTGGCTACGAGGGCAACACCTACACCAACGAAAAATACGACAAAGCAGGCATCACGGTTCTTCCGATTCCAGGAGACGAACTTGGTCGCGGTCGCGGTGGTGCACGCTGCATGAGCTGCCCAATTGAGCGTGATGGTATCTAATCACTAAGACGAAACGGCCAAGTTGAACGATCTTAAATAATCTCAACTTGGCCAAAATGAGAGAACACAATTATGACTAAGCAAACTGTTGTTGTTGCACTCGGCGGTAATGCCCTACTTCGTCGCGGTGAGCCGTTAGAAGCCGATGTTCAACGCCGTAATATTGAAACAGCGGTTAAAACCATCTCTGAAATCGCGAAAGTGTACAACGTGGTTCTAGTGCACGGTAATGGCCCACAAGTTGGTTTACTTGCTCTGCAAGGTTTGGAATACAAAAAAGTAAATCCGTACCCGCTAGATGTGCTGGGCAGTGAGACTCAAGGCATGATCGGCTACATGCTGATGCAAGAATTCAAGAACTATCTTCCTAACCGCAACATCTCATGCATGTTGACGCAAATGACCGTCGATCCAAACGATCCTGCATTCGCGGATCCAACCAAACCGATTGGCCCGATCTACGAAGAAGCAGAAGCGCGTGAATTGGCAGAGAAGTTCCACTGGATCGTAAAACCCGACGGCCAACATTTCCGTCGCGTAGTACCAAGTCCACGCCCTACCGGGATTGTTGAACACGACGCGATCACCCAACTTATCGATGCGGGCCATCTCGTGATTTGTACTGGTGGTGGTGGCATCCCAGTGAAAAAAGAAAATGGCAAATTAGTGGGTGTTGAAGCGGTTATCGACAAAGACATGTCAGCGGCTTTCTTGGCGAAACAATTGGATGCTGATGCACTGCTTATTCTGACTGATGCTGACGCTGTATACCTTGACTGGGGCAAACCAACTCAACACGCACTGCGCAGCACCACACCAAGCGAATTGGCGAAGTTCACATTTGATGCCGGCTCAATGGGGCCAAAAATTGAAGCATCGTGCGAATTCATTCAGCAAGGCGGCAAAGTAGTGGGTATCGGTGCACTCGAAGATGGCTTGCAAATTCTGCAAGGCCAAGCGGGCACTAATATCACCAAGGGTTAACGTACTAGCGAGCTTTATCATCTTGAGAATCTTAAACCTTAAGAGCTCTTAAAGCTTGCGAAAACAGATTAAACGAAACAAACAGAACCGAACAAATTTAACTAAAAATTGAATCGCGCTTTCTTGAATTTTCTTTCCCTGTAACAGGAAAGCGCCTAAATCTAAGAAGGAATACATCATGGCTTTTAACCTACGCAATCGTAACTTCCTAAAACTACTAGATTTCACTCCACGCGAAATTCAACACTTGTTAGATCTTTCTATGGAGCTAAAAAAAGCGAAGTACAACGGTTACGAACAGCCAACACTGACTGGCAAAAACATTGCACTTATCTTTGAGAAAACCTCAACTCGTACTCGCTGTGCATTTGAAGTTGCTGCATTCGACCAAGGTGCTCGAGTTTCTTACTTAGGCCCATCTGGCTCTCAAATTGGCCACAAAGAATCAATGAAAGATACGGCTCGCGTTCTTGGCCGTATGTACGATGGCATTGAATACCGCGGCTTCGGTCAAGAGATCGTTGAAGAGCTAGGCGCTTACGCTGGCGTGCCAGTATGGAATGGCCTGACTGACGAATTCCACCCAACACAAATCCTGGCTGACTTCCTAACTATGACGGAATACGGCCGTGGTAAACAACTGCATGAAATCAGCTTTGCTTACCTAGGTGATGCTCGCAACAACATGGGCAACTCTCTGATGGTTGGCGCGGCGAAAATGGGCATGGACATTCGCCTTGTTGCTCCAAAACAATTCTGGCCACAAGAAGAGCTATTGGCTCAATGTCGTGAAATTGCAGAGCACACTGGCGGCAAAATCACACTGACTGAAGATGTTCAAGAAGGCGTGCAAGGTTGTGACTTCCTATACACCGACGTTTGGGTATCCATGGGTGAAGCAAAAGAAGCATGGGCTGAGCGCATTAACCTAATGATGCCTTACCAAGTCAACATGGACATGATCAAAGCGACAGGCAACCCACATGTGAAATTCATGCACTGCCTACCGGCTTTCCACGGCGAAGATACCACAGTAGGCAAACAGCTTGCTGCTGAATATCCGCAGCTTAAAGATGGCGTAGAAGTGACAGATGAAGTGGTCGAGTCTGAATACTCTATAGTGTTCGATGAAGCAGAAAACCGCATGCATACCATCAAAGCAGTAATGGTTGCGACATTAGGCAGCTAAGCAATTAAGAAATTAAGCAGTTAAGAAGTAAAAAATTAAGAAGTTAAGCACTCACTTGTTCGCAAGACGTTAATAAGTTAGGTGCAATGACAGGGAAATGCGGGTGGCGTTCTTGGGATTTTGACCTTGGATAAAGCTCGCATTTTTTTTCATGTAGTTGAATAGATTATTACCTAAAAAAGCCTGAGATTCTCAGTTCCAATAAAGGCTTAAACGGAAGCTTAAAACGGTCGTTATTTCGCATAAAAATCCATTAAATGAATACTTTACAGAAAGTATTGCATGGACTTTTTATCTGAGTATAATCCTCCGCAATTTGTCTTAAGAGAGCAAAAAATGAACCGCAATTTTGTCGCACATGATTGTCAACCAATACGCCTTAGAATGGCGTTGGTGTCATTTTTATTTTGCTCTATTGATCGTTTCGAAGCCTCCTATTTTTAGGGGGCTTTTTTTTGTCCGCAATTTGACTGTATGCATAGAAAAAGGAAGACCCGTTATGGCGCATTCGTTATTTAACAAGCACATCATCTCCATTCCAGAGCTCTCTCGTGATGAACTGGAGCTTATCGTCGATACTGCCGCAAGACTCAAAGCAGAGCCAAATCCAGAGCTGCTGAAAAATAAGGTTGTCGCGAGTTGCTTCTTTGAACCTTCAACTCGAACTCGCCTTTCCTTTGAAACCGCAGTTCAACGCCTTGGCGGCACCGTCATCGGCTTTGATAATGGCGGAAACACATCACTGGCTAAGAAAGGCGAAACACTTGCCGATTCGGTGCAGGTCATTTCTTCTTACGTTGATGCCTTTGTGATGCGTCACCCACAAGAAGGCGCAGCACGTTTAGCCTCTGAATTCTCTAACGGTGTGCCAATTGTGAATGGTGGCGACGGTGCGAACCAACACCCAACGCAGACCTTGTTGGATCTGTTCTCGATTTACGAAACGCAAGGCACGCTCGATAACCTCAATGTGGCATTCGTTGGTGACCTAAAATATGGCCGCACCGTGCACTCATTGACGCAAGCACTATCAAAATTCAATAACGTGCGTTTCTTCTTTATCGCGCCAGAAGTGTTAGCGATGCCAGATTACATCTGTGAAGAACTAGAAGAGATGGGTATCCAATACAGCACCCACAGCAGCATTGAAGAAGTGGTGCCTGAACTGGATGTGCTGTACATGACTCGCGTACAGAAAGAGCGCTTTGATGCGTCGGAATACGCACACATGAAATCGGCTTACATTCTGACGGCCGATACGCTGAAAGACGCTCGTCAAAACATGAAGGTACTTCACCCACTGCCACGCGTCGACGAAATCACAACTGACGTCGATAAAACGCCACACGCTTACTACTTCGAACAAGCCGAAAACGGTGTGTATGCACGTGAAGCTTTATTAGCCCTAGTTCTAAACGACACTTTATAAGCAGGAGATACAGTCATGGTTAAACAAACTCAGCTACAAGTAGAAGCGATCCGTAACGGCAGCGTCATTGACCACATCCCTGCTCATCTTGGGATTAAAATTCTCAAACTGTTCAAGCTGCATAAAACAGAGCAACGCATCACGATGGGGTTAAACCTGCCATCATCAGCGCTCGGCAATAAAGACCTAATCAAGATTGAGAACATCTTTCTGACCAAGGAACAAGCTAATCAATTGGCTCTGTACGCTCCACAAGCGACAGTGAATCAGATTGAAGAGTACAAAGTGGTCAACAAGCTCACACTTGTGCTGCCAGAACAAATCAACAGTGTGTTCGCCTGCCCAAATAGCAACTGTATTTCACACGGTGAACCTGTCGAAAGTAGCTTTAAAGTGCAGCTAAAACACGAAAACGTACAGCTAAAATGTCACTACTGTGAAAAAGTATTCTCTCGCGAGATCATGAGTGAAATTCGCTAACCCTTAGCGCTATTACCTCCGCAACAAAAACCCTTTATAACTTATGGATATTTATTCCCAACGCGGAATAAATATCCATTCAACCAAAGAATAAAACTCCACAATAAAAGCAATTAACCAGAATTTTGTTTGGTGATCGCCTTCAAAAAGATAACTATCCTTTAGTGGTAGACTCAATGCATAGATGATCATACATCTCGCATACCCTCCCTCTTATTTCGGGGTTCATCGGTAAGCCCTAATTAACAATCGTACTCTACGGCTTTGGGAGTGCGTTCTGCGCTATGGACAAGCGATATCAACACGTTGACCTTAAGGAGTTGTTCATGAACCAAATCACTGAGCACGGTTGCTTGTATTCAGCTGAAGATAAAACACTGACTGCCGCGTGCAAACGCTTACTACAACAGCAAAGCTTCTCGACCCAGAACCAACTGCGCGAGAAACTCGTCGA
Source organism: Vibrio sp. QJM3NY_26 (assembly GCF_057786005.1). NCBI lineage: Bacteria > Pseudomonadati > Pseudomonadota > Gammaproteobacteria > Vibrionales > Vibrionaceae > Vibrio > Vibrio sp. QJM3NY_26. The sequence continues at coordinate 3,204,299 of NZ_CM173515.1, forward strand.
CATTGGCTATACAGGTATCAGTCAATCGACCGTCTCTCGCATTTTGTCACAGCTTGGCGTTGTCAAAATTCAGAATGCCTGTGGTAAAAAGGTTTACTGCATCACGGTTGAAAGCGCGCCTGTGCGTGTCGATGCCTCAATCTCATCACAAATCGAATTAATTACTCACAACCAAGCGATGGTGATCGTAAAAACAAACCCTGGTTGCGCACAGTTGGTCGCAAGATTAGTCGATATCGACCCACATACCGAGATTATCGGTACGGTTGGCGGCAATGACACCGTGCTAATTATCCCGAAAGACACGATGAATATCGATGCTTGTGAACAAGTAGTCAGAGCACGCTTAGGTGTTGCCTAAATGTCTTATTGGCAAGGGCTGTTCACTGCAATTGCGCAGCTAACCCTCTCTCGACTGCCTAAGAAAGTGGCTCACCCGCCCTAGCGGATATTTGCTGGTCGATGAAACTAATCACAAACTATTACGGTCTGATTGAGTTAAGATACCTTCAACTCCATTTTGATGACTAAATAGTATGCGACGACTTGCCACATTACTTTTTGTTTGTGTTTCCCTGTTCACCCAGCCTGCGTGGGCGCTTTTTGGAAACGACAACGCCGAGCCAAGCTTCGGAGGCAATAACAACGGTTTTGTCCCTGTAGACCAAGCTTTCCCTTTCAATTACTACCAGCAAGACGGCAAGGTCCTTCTCGACTGGCAAGTAAAAGAGGGCTACTACCTCTATCAACATAGCCTCTCGTTCACAGGCCAAAACCTCGCTATCGGCAACGTTGAAATGGAAGATGGCCAACCACACCAAGATGAATTCTTCGGTGAGGTAAGCATTTATACTCAGCCGTTATTCGTGCAAGTTCCTCTACAGAGTTACCAAGACGGCTCACAGCTGGTCGTTAAGTATCAAGGCTGTGCAGATGCTGGTTTCTGCTACCCACCAGAAACTCGAGTAATCGATATTGAACCGTTTACTGCGACGAGTTCTGGCGATATAAAAAGCAGTGATGTGCAAAACAGTGGTGCCCCACAAGGTTCTTCTGATGCAGCAGGTGAAGCGGACAATTCAGTTCAACCCTCTTCTCCTACAGCTGACGCAGCAAGCAATATCACTCAACAAACCAATACTCCCGTTTCAAAAGAAGCAGGCTTAGCCGATAAGCTGGGTGACAGTTGGTGGACTCCATTATTATTCTTAGCACTCGGTGTTGGCTTAGCCTTTACGCCGTGTGTTCTGCCTATGTACCCAATTCTGACGGGTATCGTCTTGGGTGGCGGCAAGCTCAGCCAAGGTCGTGCGCTGATGCTGTCTTTCATCTACGTGCAAGGCATGGCGTTAACTTACACCTTATTAGGCTTAGTGGTTGCTTCAGCAGGCATGCAGTTCCAAGCTGCGATGCAACACCCTTACGTACTAATCGCACTGAGTGTTCTGTTCGTGACGTTGGCGATGTCGATGTTCGGCGTCTATAACCTACAACTACCAAGCAGCATTCAAACTTGGCTCAACAACCAAAGCAACAAGCAACAAGGTGGCAATACCTTGGGCGTGTTTGCGATGGGTGCTATCTCGGGCTTGGTGTGCTCACCTTGTACTACTGCTCCATTGTCCGGTGCGCTGCTGTATGTGGCTCAAAGTGGTGACCTATTAACGGGTGCAATTGCTCTGTATGCGTTAGCGATGGGTATGGGTATTCCGCTGATCTTAGTTGCGGTATTTGGCAACAAACTACTGCCGAAAGCGGGCAGCTGGATGGACAAAGTGAAGATCGTATTCGGCTTTATCTTGCTGGCAGCGCCTATCTTCCTGCTAGAGCGAATTATTCCTGAATTGTGGGCAACGGTGCTTTGGTCTGGATTGGGATTCATCGCCTTTGGTTGGCTTTACCACAGCAAGAATGCACTGCCATTTGGCGGCTGGAAGCAAAGCGCAGTGGGTATCATCGCGATGTTAGGCCTGTTCGCTTCAGCGCAACCTGCATTGAATTACTGGTTCGCAGAAAAGAGCGTTGTGGTTGAGCAACAAATCCAATTTGCACGCGTCAACACGGTTGAAGAATTAGAAATCCAGCTCATCGAAGCCAAGAAACTCGGCAAGCCAGTGATGCTCGATTTCTACGCCGATTGGTGTGTGGCATGTAAAGAGTTTGAGAAGTACACCTTCCACCAAGCTGATGTTGAGAACAAGCTTTCTGATTTCGTCCTGCTTCAGGCTGATGTAACGAGAAACATGCCTCAAGACATTGAACTGCTTAAACAATTACAGGTACTTGGCTTACCAACCATAGAGTTCTGGGATGGCGAGGGTAACCATGTTCCAAATGCTCGTGTCACTGGTTTTATGGCTGCAGATGTATTCTTAAAACACATGCAAGACCACCAGCTATAAGGGCAATATTCACCGGAATATCCGCCTAAACGAAAGCCGCACTGCCCCTCCGTAACGAGATGGCAGTGCGGCTTTTTTGCTATTCAGAGTAACGCTTTCTTATTCCGGGGATAAAAGTCGATATGGTTCAGACTTTTAATGCATAGATATTGTCCACATACTCAATCAGGATGATAATAAATATTAACTAAATTGTTAAAAGTATGAACGTCATGGACTCGACCTATACCATCATCATTGCTGATGACCACCCTCTCTTTCGCAACGCCCTGTTTCAGTCAGTTCATATGGCGATCAGCGGTGCGAACCTGCTTGAGGCTGATTCCCTCGATGCCTTACTGACTCTGCTAAAGAAAGAAGATGAACCAGACCTGTTGCTTCTCGACCTTAAAATGCCGGGTGCTAATGGGATGTCTGGCTTAATTCAACTGCGTGCTGAATATCCAGATTTACCGATTGTAGTGATCTCTGCCAGTGAGGATGCCAGCGTCGTAACTCAAGTAAAGAGCCACGGTGCCTTTGGCTTTATTCCTAAGTCGAGTGATATGCGTGAATTGGTCAGCGCACTCAATCAAGTGCTGAATGGCGACCCGTTCTTCCCTGAAGGGCTGATCACCAACAATGCAGCCTGTAGCGACCTTGCGGAAAAACTTTCCACATTGACGCCTCAACAATACAAGGTGTTAGGAATGCTATCGGACGGTCTGCTGAACAAGCAAATCGCGTATGAATTGAATGTTTCGGAAGCGACCATCAAGGCACATATGACAGCCATCTTCCGTAAACTGGATGTGAAAAACCGAACTCAAGCAGTTATCTTGCTACAAGAAATCCACAATTAAGCTTCGTTTACATCCTCTTCTAAAGTCGTCTTAGGCAAACATAAACCCAGCTTGACGACTTTATGATCATCTATATCTGCCACCACCCAAGTGATGTCATGCCACTCAAAGCTATCGCCTAATACCGGGTGTGCCCCAAGCTCTTGATCAACCAATTGTTTTAGCGTCATTTCTCGCTCCTCTTCCGAGCCAAGTTCAATACCATAACAATCGCTTACCGCAGCGACCGATAACCCAACTTCTAAGAAGAAGTCACCAAAGAATCGAGCGGCTTCTTCTGCCAAAGGCGCCTCACTGAACAGCTCACTTAGGCTATTTAGATCTTTATCTTGACCAAGTACACAGAGAATATCGTTCGCCTCTAATATGGTACTGCCCGATGGGTGAAGCAAGGCATCTTGTCGAAACAGTGCGGTGATGCGCGTCCCTTCAGGCATCGATAAACGCTTGAGCGGTTCACCGACACACCACTTTTCCTCTTTCAGCTTGTAGACAAACATCTCCCACTCACTGGTCGGGTAAATCTCAATGCCGGTACGAGAAATCGGTGTCGGTGTTGGTGGTAAGGTCACTTTAGCGAGTCTCGCGACTTTCATTAAACTGCCGCCCTGAACAATCAGCGAAACCATAACCACGAAGAAGGCGATATTGAAATACAGCTGAGCATTTGGCAGGCCAGCCATCATCGGGAAAACCGCCAAAATGATCGGAACTGCACCACGTAAACCGACCCAAGAGACAAACCAGCGCTCCTTGGTGGTAAAGCTTCTGAACGGCAGCAAACCCAACCAAACCGACACTGGACGAGCAAACAAAATCATACCGAAAGCCAGTGCTAACGCAGGAAGTGCAATATCCATTAAGGTCGATGGCGTAACCAATAGCCCCAACACCAAGAACATCACGATCTGGCTTAGCCACGTCATGCCATCAAGAACATTAAGAATAGAGTGTCGAGAGCGAGTTGGACGATTACCAATGAATAGACCGACTAGGTAAATCGATAAGATGCCACTACCACCAAGCATGTTAGAGAACGCAAACAGAGCCACGCCCCCACTGAGTACCAGAATGGAATAAAGGCCATCAGCCAGCTGTACTCGATTGATTAAGCTCCATAGAACCCAGCCGCCGCCGATACCAACAAGAGTACCGATACCAAACTGCATCGCAAAACTTTGCAGTAGGAAGTTCATTCCCATCTCTGCGTCAGGGTTACCTAACAGCGCAATTAAGGTCACCGTCAGGAAGACTGCCATTGGGTCGTTAGTGCCTGATTCGATCTCTAGAGTTGAACCCACACGCTCATTGAGACTCTGCCCTTTCAGCAAAGAGAATACCGCTGCTGCATCGGTTGAACCAACAATCGCCCCGACCAAGATGCCCTGCATTAATGACAAGTCAAACAGCCAAGCCGCCATTAATCCGGTTAAGGTTGCTGTACATGCGACACCTATCGTCGCCAGCGAGAGCGAAGGCCAGAAAGCGACCTTGAAGCTCGCCACCTTGGTTCGCATACCGCCATCCAACAGAATCACAGCAAGCGCAAGGTTACTCACCAAGTAAGTCAGTGAGTAATCATCGAAATGAATATTACCGGGTCCATCTTCACCCGCTAACATACCAACGAACAAAAAGATCAAAAGAATAGGAACGCCCAATCGAGAGGACACTTGTGAGAAAAGCACGCTGATGGCGATGAGTACGGCACCAGTCAAGAATAAGTGGTTAATGGTTATTGCGTCCAATTCGTTCCCCCAAAGAATAAAATCCGAGCTTTAAGCCTGTTGATCTTCTGCCGTTTAGCAAGGCACGGTCGGTGAAAGTGCCTTAGTTACTATAACAAACTTATGTTTCGCTTCGTGTCATAAGCAGAGCTAAATACCGTTTCTCGGTCATTTAGTTGTTAAATTTTATGACTCGCAGTCTAATTCATCCCTTTTTGTTAGACCTTTGGCTAATTTAACAATACTGTAACATCACATTTTTCTATGGTTATGTCTCCTAGCTCCCATATTTCAGTACATTAGCGCTAATACCATCCCGACTAAAGTTGCACAGATCCCTTGACTTATCCTTGCTACATTCTAAATCGTAACATTACGTTAACACGCTATTTTACAAAACGGTTTCACAAAAACGGTTTCTACGAAAACGGAATAAAGGAGAAGGCAATGGCGTTCGAATCTACGGAACATGCTCAAGCCTACTGGAAGGAAAACTTGGGAATAATGGGAACACTACTCGCAATATGGTTTGTGGTGTCTTACGGCGCTGGCATCTTATTTGTGGATGTCCTCAATACCATTCAATTTGGCGGATTTAAGCTAGGTTTTTGGTTCGCTCAACAAGGTTCAATTTATACCTTCGTGGCGTTGATATTTATTTACGTTGTTCGCATGAATAAGCTGGACAAAAAATACAACGTACAGGAAGACTAGAGGCTAGAACATGGATATTCAAACTTGGACGTTTATTCTCGTCGGTATTACTTTCGCAGTCTATATCGGCATCGCAATCTGGGCTCGCGCTGGAACAACGAGTGAATTCTACGTTGCTGGCGGCGGCGTACACCCAGTAGCAAACGGCATGGCAACCGCCGCTGACTGGATGTCGGCAGCATCATTCATCTCAATGGCAGGTATCATCTCATTCGTTGGTTACGACGGTGCGGTTTACCTAATGGGTTGGACAGGTGGTTATGTACTACTTGCGCTATGTTTAGCACCTTACCTACGTAAGTTCGGTCAGTTTACGGTTCCTGATTTCATCGGTGAGCGTTACTACTCGAAAACAGCACGTATGGTAGCGGTATTCTGTGCAATCTTCGTATCATTTACGTACGTTGCAGGCCAGATGCGTGGTGTTGGCGTTGTATTCTCTCGTTTCCTAGAAGTTGATATTAACCTAGGCATCATCATTGGTATGGGTATTGTGTTCTTCTACGCAGTGCTTGGTGGCATGAAAGGCATCACTTATACGCAGGTAGCTCAATTCTGTGTCCTCATTTTCGCCTTCCTTGTTCCAGCAATCTTTACCTCAATCATGATGACGGGTAACCCACTTCCACAAGTTGGTATGGGTTCAACGCTATCAGGTACAGATGTATACCTACTTGATAAATTGGATGGACTAACAGAAGAACTCGGATTTACCGCCTATACCGAAGGTAACAAGAGCATGGTAGATGTATTCTTCATCTGTGCAGCTCTAATGGTCGGTACTGCAGGTCTTCCACACGTAATCATTCGTTTCTTCACAGTACCAAAAGTACGTGATGCTCGTATCTCAGCAGGTTGGGCACTACTGTTCATCTCATTGCTATACACAACAGCACCCGGCGTTGCAGCGTTCGCTCGTGTAAACATGATTGAAACAATCAACGGCCCAGACATGCAAGGTGTCGCAGCAGCAGACGCACCAAGCTGGTATAAAAACTGGGAAAGCACTGGCCTAGTAGGTTGGGAAGATAAGAACGGCGATGGCAAAATGTTCTACTCGGGCGATGAACGCAACGAGATGAAGATTAACCGTGACATCATCGTACTGGCTTCTCCAGAGCTAGCAAAACTACCAAACTGGGTTGTAGCACTACTTGCAGCCGGTGGCCTAGCAGCCGCACTATCAACAGCCGCAGGTCTACTATTGGTAATCTCAACGTCGATTTCACATGACTTGTTGAAGAAAGGCTTTAGACCAAACATGACCGACAAGCAGGAGCTATTAGCCGCTCGTTTGGCAGCGATGGTCGCGATTGTCGGTGCTGGTTACTTAGGTATTAATCCACCAGGTTTCGTAGCTCAGGTAGTAGCGTTTGCCTTCGGCTTAGCCGCAGCATCCTTCTTCCCTGCCATCATCCTAGGTATCTTCTACAAGAAGATGAACAAGGAAGGCGCTATTGCAGGTATGTTGTCAGGTATTGCCTTCACAGCAAGCTACATCATCTACTTCAAGTTCATTAACCCAGCAGCAAGCACACCGGAAAATTGGTGGTTTGGTATCAGCCCAGAAGGCATCGGTACGCTAGGTATGTGTCTAAACTTTGTAGTATCAATTGCAGTGAACAAAGTGACCGCTGAAGTTCCTGAAGATGTACAAGAGATGGTTGAGTCTATCCGTTATCCTAAAGGTGCTGGTGAAGCTCACGACCACTAAGAAGCTCGCGACTTAGTGACTAGGATAATAAGCACTTAGAAAATGAATCAGTACTTACATTGTAGGGATTAGGTACTGACTCAAGAAAGCCGATACTTTATGTATCGGCTTTTTCTTTTTCCCTGCCATTTTATAAAAAGACTAAAGAAAGGGTTGTTTTTAAATTCTCATTTGATAATAATTATTATTAACATCCATTAAAGAGATGCAAATAATGATGAAAGAACAGCAGGGTCTCTATTCAAGATTTTACAAAGCACAAGATCGCTTTGCTTCATTAGAGCAAGTTCAAGGTAACGAACCGTTTGTGATTCGAGACTATATCGAATGCGCACTCACGCTGTCGGCTTACTATGAAAAGCATGCCGCTCAAGAAAATATCTTGTTGTGTGAACTGTACCTGCGCCAAGTTTTCTTTCATTTAATTGAAGCGATTGAGTCTCCTGACCACAGTTTCGCCTTTCGTCATATCTGCCTAGACTCTATTCACTCTCCACTATTTTATTTAAAACGCCACTACCGCCAGCAACCGCACGGCCAAGCGCGTTTTTTGAATATCAGCCAGACACTACAACAAGTCCAAGCCCCACTTGGCTAACAAGGATAGAACATGACCCAAGAATTTCGGATTGAGAAAGACAGCATGGGCGAAGTTAAAGTTCCTGCCGATGCGCTATACCAGGCACAAACTCAACGTGCCGCGGACAACTTCGCGTTTAGTTCGCATAAGATGCCAACCAGCTTTATTCAAGCACTGGCGTTAATTAAGCAAGCCGCCGCCGATACCAACGCTCAATTAGGCTTATTAGAAGGTGATATTGCCAACGCAATTGCCGAAGCAAGCCAAGAGATCATTGAGGGTAAACACCTCGAGCAATTCCCTATTGATGTCTATCAGACGGGCTCTGGCACTAGCTCCAACATGAATGCTAACGAAGTGATTGCTACACTCGCTTCAAGAAGCCTGCAAGGCGACGTGAACCCCAATGATCACGTCAACATGGGTCAAAGCAGTAACGATGTCGTGCCAACGGCGATCCAAATAAGCGTTGCTTTGATGACAGAAAACAAATTGTTGCCTGCATTAGCTCACCTTTCTGCAGCACTTACCGTTAAACAGCAAGAGCTTGCTGAGGTAGTAAAAACAGGTCGTACTCACCTAATGGATGCGATGCCGATTACCTTTGCTCAAGAGCTTGGTGGTTGGAAGTTCCAGATTGAACACGCCAAGCAAGCCATTGAAAGCAGTTTGCCAGCAATCAAGGCGCTTGCTCAAGGTGGCACAGCGGTAGGTACGGGCATCAATGCCGACCCACGCTTTGCCGATAAGTTTGCGAGTAACCTGTCTCAATCGACAAAGATCAGTTTTACCTCGAGTGAAAACTTCTTTTTTAACCTCAGCAGTCAAGACGCGATCGTTGCGTTTTCTGGTCAGCTTAAAACTGCAGCAGTTGCGATCCTCAAGATCTCAAACGATCTTCGCTGGATGAACTCAGGTCCGCTGGCTGGCTTAGGGGAAATTGAGTTACAAGCGCTGCAACCGGGCTCGTCTATCATGCCAGGAAAGGTCAACCCTGTGATTCCAGAGGCTGCAGCCATGGCGGCGGCGCAAGTGATTGGTAATGACACCACGATCACGATTGCTGGCCAATCGGGTAACTTCCAATTGAATGTGATGCTGCCGGTTATTGCTCATAACGTTCTAGAAAGCATAGAGTTGTTAGCAAACAGCTCAGTCGCACTGGCTGATAAAGCAATAGCTACCTTCACGGTGCGCCAAGACAATCTCGACTTGGCGCTGTCAAAGAACCCAATTCTCGTGACAGCCCTAAACCCTGTAATTGGTTACCTCAAAGCGGCGGATATTGCCAAGAAGGCCTACAAAGAAGGCTTACCGATTCTTGATGTGGCAGAAAGAGAAACCGACCTTAGTCGAGAAGAACTCAGCAAGCTGCTTGATCCAACCACACTGACACAGGGTGGTATTGCTGGTTAGCTATTTATCTATTTATCTAGTTAAAAAGCGAATAGGCATTAACAATCCTTACTGAAACAAAAAAGGCCTCATCCGAGGCCTTTTCTACATCCGTTCATTAATTAGCTCACCCGATTTAAGACCGCTCTGAGTTTTAGCGGCTTGACGGGTTTAGCGATAAAGCTGAAGCTATTGGCTTTTATCGCTGCCAGCATGTCATCGGTTCTATCAGCACTGATGATGACCCCTTCAAAAGAATCCCCAAGACGTAAACGACACTGCTGCAGGACTTCGAGTCCGGTTCGACCATTATCCAAACGATAATCAGAGAAAATCACATCAGGCTGCCAACCATCATCTAGGCACTTCAAGCTTTCAACTAGATCAACGGCTGTCTTAACCTCACAACCCCAACGACCAATCAAGTTCTCCATTCCGACTAAAATCTCTCGTTCATTATCGACACACAATATTTTCAAGTGCTCGATATCACTGGTCGCCATTGGCGTCGAAGCTTGTACAACCGGAGCCACCTTTTCAGCTCTCGCTAAGGTGATGGAAAAGACACTGCCTTGACCCGGCCATGAACGCATCGATATTTGATGACCAAGCACATGGGCAATACCTTTGGAGATGGCTAATCCTAGCCCTAACCCCTGATCAGCACGCACTTGGCTACCACGAGTAAATTCTTCGAAGATCTCTTGTTGCTTGTCTTCATCGATACCGGTTCCATTATCCCACACATCGATTCGCACCTGACCATTCACTCGTCTCACACCGAGGACCACTTTGCCCTCAGGGTTATAGCGGAACGCATTAGTCAAAAAGTTCTGAATCACTCGTCTTAATAATTTAGGGTCAGAATGAATGAACAATGACGATGGGATCATTTGAAACTGGATTTTTTGTTGTATCGCTAAAGCGCTAAATTCCGCATTCAAATTGGTTAGTACATCATGCACGGCAATCGCATGAATGTTGGTTTCTAACTTGCCGGATTCCAAGCGCGAGATATCCAACAAATCACCAATCAGATCTTCAGCCGCACCAAGGGCACTCTCGATGTGAGATGAAAGCTGTTTGACCTCTTGTTCTTTGGCGACCTCAGATAGCGAAGAAGCAAACAAACGAGCAGCATTTAATGGCTGCATCAAATCGTGACTCACAGCCGCAAGAAAACGACTCTTGGATTGTGATTCTTGATCCGAAATCTGAGTTGCTTTTACCAAGCGATGGTTAAGCTTCTCGAGTTCTTGAGTTCGTTCATGCACTCTCGATTCCAAGCTTTCGTTAGCATCTTTTAGCGCTTGCTCAGCTTGTCGGAATACCGTGATGTCGGTAAAGCTCATCACAAAGCCACCACTTGGCATCGGGTTACCTTGCACTTCAATGACTCGACCATCAGGACGAATACGAGAAGAAGTATGTCGGGTGCCTTGTTCAAGGTGATAAACACGGCGGCGAACGTGATCTTCCGGGTCGCCAGGACCACACAAACCTTGCTCAGCATTATGACGAATCACATCTGAAATGGGTCGACCAACCTGAATCAAGCCAGCAGGGAACTCAAACAGTTCTAAGTAACGTTGATTCCACGCCACCAGCCTCATTTGTTTGTCGATTACTGCAATACCTTGGCCAATATGTTCAATCGCACCTTGCAGTAAACCACGACTGAAGTCGTACAGCTCAGAGGCTTCATCAACGATAGTCGCAACCTCTTCAAGCTGCATGTTTCTGCCTTGTAAAGCAGAAGTGAGTACTAACTTAGCAGACGAAGCACCAAACACCCCAGCAAGCACGCGCTCTGCGTGTCGAATCAGACTCGCAGGTGCTTGTTGATTGGGAAGTAACGGCTGACCGTGTTGCTGCCAATAGCTGTGTAAGGCGCTTTTCGCTCGCTTGCGACCCACAAAACGCGATGCCAACATCTCTAATTCTGCGACTGTCACACGGTTCTGATAGAGGCTGATGTTCTCATTTTCAGGCAGTGGTGTACCAACAAATGCTGCCGATTGTAAGCGCTCACTTAGGCTTGGTCTGGTCGTCATCGAGACCACGGCATAGCACAAGGTATTGAGTAAAATACTCAGCACTATGCCCCAATTTGAGCTGCTAACATCCCAACTTCTCAGCAGTTCTGGCGGCGTGATAATCCACAGCAGTAAGTTACTTTCGCTATCGCCCGCTAGCATGCTGGTTTGACTCATCAGGGTAATCAGCCAGATCACCGAACCGACAAGCAAACCGACATAAACACCCTTACGGTTTCCGGGACGCCAGTACAATCCACCAATTAATGCAGGAGCGAACTGAGCAATCGCAGCAAAAGAAAGAAAGCCAATAGCCGACAATGAATGGATAGTATCGAGGGCCTGATAAAACAACCAAGCACCAAGTAACAGCAGCAAAATTAACCCGCGTCGAATCACCAGTAACAGGCCAGAAAAATGTCGATGTGTTCTTTGGGTTAGACGCATACGGCGCAGCAGCAATGGCATCACTAAATCATTCGAAACCATGATCGCTAATGCGATGGTCGATACAATCACCATGCCACTCGCCGCCGAAGTACCTCCGAGGAATGCTAACAAAGCAATGTGATTAGCACCTTCTGCCATTGGCACACTGATAACGTAAGTATCAGCCGGCATGTCAGTGAGCAACCCTTGTCCTGCCCAAGCAATTGGCAGCACGAACAGTCCCATCAAAATCAGGTAAAGCGGAAACAGCCAGCGAGCAGTATGCAGATCTTGAGGACGTTCGTTCTCAACCACCATGGTGTGGAATTGGCGCGGCAGACAGACAATCGCCAACATGGTTAAAACGGTATGAATAATTAAGGTCGGAATATTCGGCGATTCGTAGGTGGAAGCCGCCACATCAAGTAAGTCAATTTTGTCACTGCTCACCGCAAGGTACATGATGAACAAGCCAACAATCAAAAATGCCGCGAGCTTAACGATGGATTCAAACGCTACAGCCATCATCATGCCACGGTGGTGTTCAGTGTTATCGATGTGTCGCGTGCCAAACAACATGGTAAAAATGGCCAATGCACCTACCACAAACCAAGAGACGTGATAGTCCTGATAACCAAAATCAGTGGCTAGGTTTGGCGCAACAATATCTAAGCCCATGGTAATACCGCGCAATTGCAGGGCGATATAAGGAAGAATGCCAACCACAGCGATAATGGTCACCGCCACCGCTAAGCCTTGAGATTTTCCATAACGAGCCGCGATAAAGTCGGCAATAGAGGTGATGTGTTCACGCTTGGCGATGAGGATCAGCCGAGCTAAGATCCGCCACCCCAACGTGAAAACTAAAATAGGGGCGAGGTAGATGGGTAAGAATGACCAAGGATTGTTACTGGCCTGCCCGACCGTGCCATAGAAGGTCCAAGAAGTACAATACACCGCAATAGAAAGGCTATATATCCATGGACGCCAGCGTGATAGCCAACGAACTTGCCTGTCTCCATACCAAGCGATCAAAAACAACACGCCCAAATAGGCTAAAGAGACTGGAATTACTATCCATCCTTGCATTAAAAACCCTTTTTCATCCATAAAAAAACCTCTCCATAAGGGAGAGGTTTCATTTAACTAGGGAAGTGCGTTTAACTCAATCGCATCGCTTAAATTCTGTGCTTTAGGCTTTAATTCTGAGCATCAGATTGAGCTGAGGCTGCTTGATTAACCTCAACCACTGAGCTTCTTTCATCGACCTTAATAAACAAGGCAAGTGCTCCCATTGCGGCCATACCCCAGAAGATATTGGCACCCCAAAGCTCATATCCCCAACCACTTAAGGTGGTCATCAGTGCAATAAATGCACCCAATGGAATCGCATTATAGAGAGCTTGTAGCGCAACCATCTTGTTCTGTTCTTCAGATTGGATGTATTGAATCGCTGCGATGTGTGCCATAGCAAACGTCACACCATGCAGCAGTTGCACCATAACCAGTGCGAAAATCGCTGTGGTAGAAGCGGTAATACCCCAACGAGCCATCACCCCAATTGCCGCTACCACGAACAGAGTACGCAGTGACCAACCAGAGAATAAGCGCTTACTTAACGCAAATACGGCCACCTCAGCGACAACACCAAGGCTCCACAAATAACCGATGATCGCTTCTGAGTGACCGGCTTCTTTCCAATAAATTGCACTAAAGCTGTAGTAAGCCGCATGGCTACCTTGCAATAGTGCCATCAATGCAAGAAATTTCACCACTGACGACTCGCGCAGTAACTCACCTAGTTTTGGTCGCACCGCTTGTTGCTCAGATTGTGTTACTGGCATCACATTGGGGTTTCTCATCGCAAGAATCAACGACAACAACACACCAGCAAGCGCAGTATACAAAATCATGTCAGTGCCGAATTCAGCCACTAGATAACCAACCACGGTTGAACCCGCGATAAAAGCAACCGAACCCCAAAGGCGAGTTCGGCCGTAGTCGAGCATCTTAAGACGACTGTAATGGTTAGCCATTGCGTCAGAAAGAGGAATGATCGGCCCACAACACAGGTTAAACAGTACCGTTGCCAGCAACATCAGTATAAAACTGCCACCGGTGAAAAAGTGGAAGCCTACAAACAACAGCGCGGCGAAACTCAAACAGCGTAAAGCTGGCATCAAGTGTTCAACTTTATGGATACGTGGCGTAATCACTAGGTTGGCCACACAACGCGTCGCAAAACCGATACCAATTAATACACCAATATCACCAGCAGACACGCCTTGGTCTTCAAACCACAGCGCCCAAAATGGCAAGTACACGCCATACGCAAAAAAGAAACCAAGAAAATACTGAGAGATCCAGCCATAGGGTGAAGGGCTAAACATAAATAACCTATAAAGTGTGCGGAAAAAGGCAGCACCAATTATGCCTATCTCGCATACGATGAAAAAGGGAATTATTACTGGGATGCTATTCCTATATTCAATTTACTTGGATATCGCATTTCAACGAGATATCTCAGGCTCATCGATACCCATACTCTCATTTAGACTAAAGTCGTCTGGAGCTTCGCTGGTATTTTGTCAGACTGATTAAAGACTCCCATTTCTTCTTGTGATGCTTATGCCTGACAAATTTAATATGCAGCACCCACCCTTCGATAGCCTGTCCGACACCGAACAGTTGAAGCTGCGCTCTTCATTAGACGTGGTGTATTACCGCTCTCAAGAAGTAATACTGGAAGCCGATAGGCCGAGCCGACACCTGCACATTTTGATCAAAGGAGCGGTTGAAGAGCGTGCGAGCAGTGATGGCGAGATTTACGCACACTATGCCAATGACGATATTTTTGATGTGCGCAGCCAATTTGAACCTCACACCAAACACCAATATATCGCGCTCGAAGATACATTAAGTTATCTGCTACCCACTGATATTTTTCTCGAGCTTTACCACGCCAATGGCCAATTCGCTGCCTACTTTGATAGTAACCTATCAACACGTAAAGCGCTGATCGAAGCCGCCCAACAACAGCAGAATCTAGCCGAGTTCATATTGACCAAAGTGGATGACTCTATCTATCACCCACCACTGATACTTGAACCGAACCAACCTATCAACCAAGTTACTCAAACCCTTAAAGAACGAGGGTTGGACTCAGCTCTCGTTCATTTGGAACATGATGATCCAAAAGCTTTTGGATCATCATGTTCCTTACCGTATGGAATCGTCACTCGAACCAATTTATTGCATGCTGTGATGCTCGATAATTTCCCACTGGATGCGCCCGTCGGCAAGATCGCGACGTTTCCGGTGATGCACGTAAATCAAGGCGACTTCTTGTTTAACGCCATGATTACCATGACCAGAAATCGGGTAAAAAGGTTGATGGTTTGTGATGGTCTAAATGCGGTTGGCATGGTGGACATGACACAGATCCTCAGTGCATTCTCCACTCACTCTCACGTTCTTACTTTGCGTATTGCGCGAGCCACCAGCATTGAAGAGTTGTCAATGGCCTCTAACAAACAGCGTCAACTGGTCGAGAGCTTGCTCAGTAACGGGATTCGCACACGCTTTATCATGGAGCTGATTTCTGCTGTTAATGAACAGATCATAGAGAAGGCTTTTGAGTTGGTGATCCCACCTGCACTGCATAATCATTGCTGCCTAATCGTGTTGGGTTCCGAAGGCCGTGGAGAACAAATTCTCAAAACCGATCAAGACAACGCGCTAATAATTCAAGATGGCTTGGAGTGGCATCAATGCCAAAGTGCCATGAACGATCTCACCCACACACTGCAGCAATTGGGCTATCCACTGTGCCCGGGCAATGTGATGGTCAACAACCCGAAATGGGTACATTCAGAAAAAGAGTGGAAACAAACGCTCACCCGTTGGGTAAGAAAAGCCACGCCAGACACCGTGATGGATATTGCTATCATGGCGGATGCACACGCCGTTGCGGGTAACAGAGAGTTATTAAAACCAGTAAAACAACACCTCAGTGATTTGATGCTAGGACAAGAATTGATTCTGACTGAATTCTGCCGCCCTGCTCTGAACTTCTCGGTTCCCCTCACCCTGTTTGGTAATGTAAAAAAATCCAAATCAGGGCTCGATATCAAACAAGGCGGCATTTTCCCTATCGTGCATGGTGTGAGAGCACTTTGTCTTGAGCATGGCGTCACGGTCAACAACACCTTCGAACGCATTGAGCAACTGGTCAGCAAGAAGGTATTAGAGCAAAGCACCGCAGACAATCTCAGTGAAGCTCTCAAACAATTCTTTAAGTGGCGCTTAGCCCAAAGGCTTTCTCAGCAGCACAGCAGCAACAAGATCAACGTCAAACTGATGGAGCGAGCAGACAGAGATCTGCTTCGTCATAGCTTACATGTGGTGAAGAAATTCAAGCAATGGCTAGGTTACCACTATCAGATAAGAGATTAGGCGGCTGAACGATGAATAGATTGGTTCGTTATTACTGGCATCACAAGCTCAAAGGCTCTCCTTATCAGCCTCTGTTTGCTACGCCTACACATAATGAATATGTATCGCTCGATTGTGAAACCACCAGCCTCGACCCTAATCAGGCGGAATTAGTCACTATTGCCGCGACAAAGATCATCGGTAACCGAATCATTACCAGCCAACCTTTTGAAGTTCGACTCAGAGCACCTCAGTCACTCGATTGCAATTCCATCAAAATCCACCGCATTCGCCATCAAGATCTAAAGCACGGTATAGAAGAGAAACAAGCCTTAATTGAGCTACTGAACTTCATCGGAAATCGTCCTTTAGTCGGCTATCACATCCGCTATGATAAAAAGATTCTCGACCGTGCCTGTTTAAAACAGCTTGGATTTCCACTGCCTAACCGATTAGTCGAAGTGAGCCAGCTCTACCAAGATAAACTCGAAAGGCAGCTGCCGAATGCCTATTTTGACCTCAGTATCGATGCCATCTGTCGTCAGCTCGATTTACCTATCCCGGTCAATAAACATGATGCATTACAAGATGCTATCTCCGCTGCGCTGATTTTTGTTCGCCTAAAACACGGCGACTTACCGCGCTTCAACTCTTCGTATACCTAATTCAACTACTGCCTTTCCACATAGAGAGCAATCTCTCAAAAATGAACTTAACTCGCTATTTTTTAAGTGAAAAGCGGCGTCTCATCCTAAAGTCTAATTGTGGAAATCGCCGTCCTAGCCGAGAGTGATAGCACAACGACGGTTCTGTAATAGACCTAGAAACTGAACACAAAGGAAGTTGCCAGTTCATTAGGAATGTAGGCACAAGGAGAGATGCAATGAGTGAAGCCCACGTTTATCCGGTAAAAGAAAATATTAAATCAACCACACACGCGGATAATGACACTTACCTAGCCATGTACCAGCAATCTGTTTCTGACCCTGAAGGCTTTTGGGGTGAACACGGAAAAATCGTTGATTGGATTAAGCCTTTCACACAGGTAAAAAACACCTCTTTCGACCCTGGCCACATTGATATTCGCTGGTTTGAAGATGGCACGCTTAACGTTTCGGCTAACTGTATCGACCGCCACCTTGCTGAGCGCGGTGACGAAGTCGCTATCATCTGGGAAGGCGATGACCCGGCTGATGACAAAACACTAACTTTTAATGAACTACACAAAGAAGTGTGCCTGTTTTCAAATGCTCTAAAAGAGCAAGGCGTACGCAAAGGTGATGTGGTTTGTTTATACATGCCAATGGTTCCAGAAGCTGCAGTTGCGATGCTGGCATGTACCCGTATCGGTGCGGTTCACACAGTCGTATTTGGTGGTTTCTCGCCAGAAGCACTGTCTGGTCGTATTATCGATTCAAATTCTAAAGTCGTGATCACTGCCGATGAAGGCGTGCGTGGCGGCCGTGCAGTTCCACTGAAGAAGAATGTGGATGAAGCGCTAACGAACCCTGAAGTGAAAAACATCGAGAAAGTTGTCGTATTCAAACGCACCGGCGGTGATGTTGCTTGGCACGAACACCGCGATGTGTGGTGGCATGATGCTATCGCAAATGTATCTGCAGATTGCCCACCAGAAGAGATGAACGCAGAAGACCCACTATTCATCCTTTATACGTCAGGCTCTACAGGTAAACCGAAAGGTGTTATGCACACCACCGGTGGCTACCTTGTTTATGCAGCCATGACCTTCAAATACGTATTCGACTACCAAGAAGGCGAAACCTTCTGGTGTACAGCAGATGTGGGCTGGATTACTGGTCACACTTACCTTGTTTACGGACCGCTTGCCAATGGCGCAAAAACAATCCTATTCGAAGGCGTGCCTAATTACCCGAACACCAGCCGTATGAGTGAAGTGGTCGATAAGCATCAAGTTAATATTCTTTATACTGCACCAACAGCGATTCGTGCTTTGATGGCGAAAGGCAATGAAGCGGTTGAAGGTACTTCTCGTGACAGCCTAAGAGTCATGGGTTCGGTAGGTGAACCTATCAACCCTGAAGCGTGGGAGTGGTATTACAAAACAATTGGTAATGAGCAGTCTCCGATTGTCGATACATGGTGGCAAACAGAAACGGGCGGTATCTTAATCTCACCACTGCCGGGCGCAACAGACCTAAAACCGGGGTCAGCGACTCGCCCATTCTTCGGTGTACAGCCCGCGCTGGTTGATAACATGGGTAACATCATTGAGGGTGCAACAGACGGCAACCTTGTGATTCTTGACTCTTGGCCAGGCCAAATGCGTACCGTACATGGCGATCATGACCGTTTTGAACAGACTTACTTCTCAACCTTTAAAGGCATGTACTTTACGAGTGATGGTGCTCGTCGTGATGAAGACGGTTATTACTGGATTACGGGCCGTGTGGATGACGTGCTTAACGTATCAGGTCACCGTATGGGTACCGCTGAGATTGAATCCGCTCTAGTGGCGTTTGATAAGATTGCTGAGGCCGCTATTGTCGGTATTCCTCATGATATTAAAGGCCAAGCCATTTACGCTTACATCACGTTGAATGATGGTGAGTTCCCAACAGCAGAGCTTCATAAAGAAGTGAAAGACTGGGTACGTAAAGAGATTGGTCCTATCGCAACGCCAGATGTCCTGCATTGGACAGACTCTCTGCCAAAAACTCGTTCGGGTAAGATCATGCGTCGTATCCTGCGTAAAATTGCCACCGGCGATACTGGAAACCTAGGTGATACCTCGACGCTGGCCGACCCAAGTGTGGTTGATAAACTGATTGCAGAGAAAGCTGAACTGGCATAAGCAACCCATCACATTAGCTAATCACTGTTTAAAACAGACCATAATGAAACCGTCACCTATGTGGCGGTTTTTTTATGGCCGATCTTGATCTCAAATATCTTCGATAAAATTAAAGCAATCGTGGTTTTTTGTTAAGTTGATAACAATTCCATGCTGTACTTATAGGAGATTAGACCAGTAAATTGCTGCGATTTGCGCTGAATTAGCTATAATCTGGTTCTAATTTTTAAATTTGGGTTTTTCTTACTGGAAATTAACCCCAAATTTTCAATAAAATGGCAACATTCACATTCGTAAACACGATAAAGGAAGATAGCCCCACAATGTCTACAAAGTTTCGCATTCTAGTTTTAAATGGCCCAAACCTTAACCTGTTAGGCCTTAGAGAGCCTGCACACTACGGTTCTCAAACACTTGACCAGATTATTAGCTCATTGACCGAGCAAGCGAAAACACAAGATGTTGAGCTGTCTCACTTACAGTCAAATCGTGAGTATGAACTGATTGAAGCTATCCATAGTGCTTATCAAAATGTTGATTTCATTATTATCAACCCAGCGGCCTTTACACACACCAGTGTGGCGTTGCGTGATGCACTACTTGGCGTTGCTATCCCATTTATTGAGGTTCACCTATCGAATGTTCACGCACGTGAACCATTCCGTCACCACTCTTACCTATCTGATAAAGCAGAAGGTGTGATTTGTGGCTTAGGTGCCCAAGGTTATCAATTTGCTTTGACAGCTGCGCTCAACAAGCTCAACGCAAAGTAAATAAAAACAACGAACTATTACTAACCTACTCAGTCAAAGAGTAAGTTCAATCAACAGATAAAGAGAAAGAAACAATGGATATTCGCAAAATCAAAAAGCTAATCGAATTGGTTGAAGAGTCTGGTATTTCTGAGCTAGAAATCTCTGAAGGTGAAGAGTCAGTACGAATCAGTCGTAACAGCCCTGTATCTGCAGCACCTATTCAATATGCAGCGGCTCCAGCTCCTGTAGCGGCAGCACCTGCGGCGGCACCTGTAGCAGCAGAAGCAGCAGCTCCTGCAGTTCCAGCTGGTCACCAAGTTCTTTCTCCAATGGTTGGTACTTTCTACGGCGCTCCAAGCCCAGATGCAAAACCATTCGTTAAGGTTGGTCAATCTGTAACTGCTGGCGAAACGCTATGTATCGTTGAAGCAATGAAAATGATGAACCAAATCGAAGCTGATAAATCTGGTGTTGTAACGGCTATCCTAGTTGAAGACGGTCAACCAGTAGAATTCGACCAAGCTCTAGTAATTATCGAATAATAGAGAGCACTCATTATGTTAGATAAATTAGTAATCGCGAACCGTGGTGAAATTGCACTGCGTATTCTGCGAGCATGTAAAGAGCTTGGCATCAAAACAGTAGCTGTTCACTCAACAGCTGATCGCGATCTTAAGCACGTACTGCTTGCAGACGAAACCATTTGTATCGGTCCAGCTCGTGGTATCGATAGCTACCTAAACATCCCTCGTATCATCAGCGCTGCTGAAGTAACGGGTGCGGTCGCTATCCACCCTGGCTACGGCTTCCTATCTGAAAATGCAGATTTTGCAGAACAGGTAGAGCGCAGTGGTTTTATCTTCGTTGGCCCTAAAGCTGAAACCATTCGCATGATGGGTGACAAAGTGTCAGCTATCACGTCAATGAAGAAAGCTGGCGTACCTTGTGTACCGGGTTCTGACGGCCCTCTTGATGATGATGAAGTGAAAAACAAAGCGCACGCTAAGCGCATTGGTTTCCCTGTAATCATCAAGGCATCTGGCGGCGGCGGCGGTCGTGGTATGCGTGTTGTTCGTACTGAAAAAGAACTAACAGAAGCTATCGCAATGACTCGTGCTGAAGCAAAAGCATGTTTCAATAACGACATGGTTTACATGGAAAAATTCCTAGAAAACCCACGTCACATTGAAGTACAAGTGCTTGCAGATGGCCAAGGCAATGCTATCCACCTAGGTGAGCGTGACTGTTCAATGCAGCGTCGTCACCAGAAAGTTGTGGAAGAAGCACCAGCACCAGGTATCACTGAAGAGATGCGTAAGTACATCGGTGACCGTTGTACTCGCGCATGTCTTGAGATTGGTTACCGCGGCGCAGGTACATTTGAGTTCCTATACGAGAACGGTGAGTTCTACTTCATCGAAATGAACACTCGTATCCAGGTTGAGCACACGATTACTGAAATGGTAACGGGTATCGACCTAGTGAAAGAGCAACTTCGCATTGCTGCTGGTCAGCCTCTATCATTCACACAGGATGATATTAAGCTGCGCGGCCACTCAATCGAATGTCGTATCAACGCGGAAGACCCAGTTCGTTTCCTACCATCTCCAGGTAAGATCACGCGCTTCCATGCTCCAGGTGGCATGGGTGTTCGTTGGGAATCTCACATCTATACTGGCTACACAGTACCACCACACTACGATTCAATGATTGGTAAGCTGATCACTTACGGTGAGAACCGTGATGTCGCTATCGCTCGTATGAAGAACGCATTGGGTGAGATGATTGTTGAAGGTATTAACGTTAATACTGAACTTCAATTGGCTATTATGAACGACGAGAACTTCCAACACGGTGGTGCAAACATCCACTATCTTGAGAAGAAGCTTGGTCTACAATAGAAGCTATCCTTCCGTAATGAGTTCTCTATAGAACCTAAAAAATGCTCACTTCGGTGAGCATTTTTGTTTTTAGTGCTCCGGAAAAGGCAAGCTAAAATCCCCATGATAATGCGTGGGGTTTTGATGAATTTGCTCATATTTTCTGCTAGACTCCCCATCCAATTTTTCTCATATAGAAGATGCAGCCATGCCTTGGATTCAAATCAAGCTTAATGCGACCAATGAAAATGCCGAACAAATCGGCGACATGTTAATGGAAGAGACTGGTGCTCTTTCCGTAACTTTCCTGGATGCACAAGATACCCCTGTATTTGAGCCTCTGCCGGGTGAAACTCGCCTTTGGGGTGATACTGACATTCTCGCGCTTTACGACGCTGAGACTGATACTGATGTCGTTCTAGCGCAGATTAAAGCAAGCAACATGTTCCCTGCAGACTTTGCTCATAAAGTAGAGCAAATTGAAGACAAGGATTGGGAACGTGAATGGATGGACAACTTCCACCCAATGAAGTTTGGTGAGCGTTTATGGATCTGCCCTAGCTGGCGCGATATCCCTGAACCTGACGCTGTAAACGTAATGCTGGATCCCGGTCTTGCATTTGGTACAGGTACGCACCCGACAACGGCATTGTGTCTTGAGTGGCTTGAAGGCCTAGACCTGACAGGAAAAACCGTGATCGATTTCGGTTGTGGTTCAGGCATCCTAGCGATCGCAGCGATCAAACTGGGCGCTGCAAAAGTTATCGGGATCGACATTGATCCTCAAGCTCTGCTTGCTTCAAAAGACAACGCACAACGCAATGGTGTTGCTGAGCAGCTAGAGGTGTTCCTACCACAAGATCAACCGGAAGGTTTGCTTGCTGACGTTGTTGTTGCCAACATCCTTGCAGGTCCATTACGCGACCTTTCAGGCATCATCAAAGGCCTAATTAAGCCAAATGGTGTACTTGCGATGTCGGGTGTTTTAGATACACAAGCGGAAGATGTTGCGACTTATTATCGTGATGAGCTTCACATTGATCCGATCATTGAACAACAAGAATGGTGTCGAATCTCAGGTCAGAAGCAAGGCTAGGTAAGACTTTGAGCGCTAATTGACTGAAATTTAAACAAATTACAAAAACAAATTGTAAATGCTCAAATATTAGTCTTTTCACGCAGCGAAAAAATGCGTAAAATGCGCGCCCTTGCTGGTACAGAACTGTGATGACATTTTTGAAAATCGGAAATTATCAACTTAAGAACAATCTAATCGTCGCTCCTATGGCTGGCGTAACGGATAGACCATTCCGTGAGTTGTGTCTTCGTTACGGTGCGGGGATGGCAGTCAGTGAAATGATGTCCTCCAATCCTAAAGTTTGGAAAACGTCAAAGTCTCAGCAGCGTATGGTACATGAAGGCGAATCGGGCATTCGTTCAGTACAAATCGCTGGTGCAGATCCACAGCTTATGGCCGAAGCTGCTCAATTTAATGTTAACAACGGTGCGCAAATCATCGATATTAATATGGGTTGTCCAGCAAAAAAAGTGAATAAGAAGCTTGCGGGCTCTGCCCTACTGCAGCATCCAGAACTCATAGAAGAGATCTTGAAGGCCGTAGTAAACGCTGTCGACGTTCCAGTAACGTTAAAGACTCGTACAGGCTGGGATACAGATAACAGAAACTGTGTCCAAATCGCTAAAATAGCCGAAGATTGCGGCATACAAGCACTTGCCCTTCACGGGAGAACTCGCGCTTGTATGTACAAAGGTGAGGCAGAATACAAACACATTAAAGCAGCGAAACAAGCAGTATCTATTCCGGTTATCGCTAACGGTGATATCGATAGTCCGGAAAAAGCTAAGTTTGTGCTGGAGTACACCGGCGCTGATGCTTTGATGATAGGTCGACCTGCCCAAGGACGTCCTTGGATTTTTAACGAAATCCTACACTATTTGGAAAACGGCACCACGATGGACCCGCTCCCGATTTCGGAAGTAAAGAACATCATGCTTGGCCATGTGAACGCTCTACATGAATTTTATGGCGAGTTTTTAGGCCCCCGAATTGCTCGTAAGCATGTGGGTTGGTATCTAAAAGAACATGAACAAGCGAGTGAGTTTCGCCGTACCTTCAACGCATTCGAAGCAGGTGATCTGCAGCTTGAGGCGCTAGAAGGTTTTTTTGATAACGTTGCACCATAATTACGAGAAGAGCTAGACCGAATATGTTCGAACAAAATCTGACTTCAGAAGCATTGACAGTAACTACAGTTACATCACAAGACCAAATCACGCAGAAGCCACTACGTGACTCAGTTAAAGCATCATTGAAAAATTACCTTGCTCAATTAAACGGTCAAGAAGTCAGCGAGTTATACGAATTAGTATTAGCTGAAGTTGAACAGCCACTACTAGACACTATCATGCAGTACACTCGCGGTAACCAGACTCGCGCAGCAACCATGATGGGTATTAACCGCGGTACTCTTCGCAAGAAACTTAAAAAATACGGCATGAACTAATCGTTCTTTCGTAATTTATTGAATTGAAAGCCAAGCTCATTTATTGAGTTTGGCTTTTTTTTTACCTGCAGGCTCGTGATAGGCGGCTAGTTACTCTCCAGTACGGCCACAGCGCCCTTTATCAACGTTTGCTGAATCCAAGGCTGCCAAAATCGAACAATGGCTTGCATCGTCGTCTACGTGGCCACAACACGCATCATTAATCTTTTTAAGCGCCGTGCGAATCTTGGTTAACTCGGTAATCTTTTCATCGATCATCTCTAGTTTTGCTGAGGTAATTGATTTCACTTCGGCGCAACTGTGCTGTGTGGCTTCGAGACGAATCTCAAGCAATTCTTTAATCTCGTCCAGACTCAGTCCCAACGCTTTAGATTTGAGAATAAACGTCACCTGTTTCTGGTTATTTTCATCATATAGACGATAACCCGACTCACTGCGACTGGCTGGCGCGATCAGATTATTCTTCTCATAAAATCGTAAGGTATCGGCTGTCACACCACATCGTTTCGCTAATTCACCTATCTGAAACATGTTTTTTCCTACTGTTCCGTCCATTCCACAATTAACCTTATCGTTACTTTTCAGGCTGAAATGGCACTTTTCATAATTAATTTTGAGATGCCAAACGATTGCGCGAGCTTTTTTGTAATAAATTAGTTAGAATCTGCGCCATCAAATTTGGAGTTGGTTATCTTATAGCTTAATCATAAGACTAACCCAAAAGGTCTTTACCAAAACTGGCCAATATTTTATCTCTTACTGGTATCTAAGATAATCCACGCTAAGAAGATAGAAACAAGTTCTTTTTTGGCAAATATCTTTATTTTAACCCCATGAATTTGAGGAAGATGGAAGCATGAATAACGCTCGTCCAATTCGCCGCGCTCTCATCAGCGTATCAGACAAAACTGGTATCGTTGAATTTGCACAAGCTCTTGCTAACCGTGGTGTAGATATCCTATCTACCGGTGGCACTGCTCGCCTGCTTGCTGAAAAAGGCATCTCTGTTACAGAAGTATCTGACTACACTGGTTTCCCAGAAATGATGGATGGCCGTGTTAAGACTCTGCACCCTAAAGTTCATGGTGGTGTTCTAGGCCGTCGTGGCCAAGATGATGACGTGATGGAAACTCACGGTATCAACCCTATCGATATGGTTGTTGTAAACCTATACCCATTCGCAGAAACCGTTGCTAAAGAAGGTTGTACCCTTGCTGACGCTGTTGAGAATATCGACATCGGTGGCCCTACAATGGTTCGCTCTGCAGCGAAAAACCACAAAGACGTAACGATCGTTGTAAACGCACACGACTACGAGCGCGTTGTCACTGAAATGGACGCGAACGAGCAATCTCTAACCCTAGAGACTCGCTTCGACCTCGCTATCGCGGCATTTGAGCACACCGCTTCTTACGACGGCATGATCGCTAACTACTTCGGCACTATGGTTCCTAGCTACGGCGCGAACAAGGAAGGCGATAAAGAGAGCAAATTCCCTCGTACGTTCAACCAACAGTTCGAGAAGAAGCAAGACATGCGCTACGGTGAGAACAGCCACCAAGCAGCCGCTTTCTACGTTGAAGCGAACCCTGAAGAAGCGTCTGTATCTACAGCTCATCAAATCCAAGGTAAAGCACTTTCTTACAACAACATCGCTGACACTGACGCAGCACTTGAGTGTGTGAAAGAGTTCAACGAGCCAGCATGTGTGATTGTTAAGCACGCTAACCCATGTGGTGTTGCACTAGGTGAAGACATCCTAGAAGCTTACGACCGCGCATTCAAAACAGACCCTACATCTGCATTTGGCGGCATCATCGCATTCAACCGTGAACTAGACGCGGCAACAGCAACGGCTATCACTGAGCGTCAATTCGTTGAAGTTATCATTGCACCGTCTGTTTCTGCTGAAGCAGTAGAAATCGTAGCGGCTAAGAAAAACCTTCGCCTACTTGAGTGTGGTGAGTGGACAACGAAGACGACTGGCTTTGACGTGAAGCGTGTTAACGGTGGTTTGCTAGTTCAAGACCGCGACCAAGGCATGGTTTCTGAAGACGACCTGAAAGTAGTTTCTAAGCGTCAACCAACGGCTGAAGAGCTAAAAGATGCTCTATTCTGCTGGAAAGTAGCGAAGTACGTTAAGTCTAACGCTATCGTTTATTCGAAAGGCGACATGACGATTGGTGTCGGCGCTGGCCAAATGAGCCGCGTTTACTCTGCGAAAATCGCAGGCATCAAAGCTGCTGACGAAGGTTTGGTTGTTGAAGGATGTGCAATGGCATCAGATGCATTCTTCCCATTCCGTGACGGTATCGACGCGGCAGCTGAAGCGGGTATCAAGTGTGTTATCCAACCGGGTGGCTCTATGCGTGATGACGAAGTTATCGCAGCAGCAGACGAACACGGCATGGCGATGATCTTTACTGGCATGCGTCACTTCCGCCATTAATTTCCTCTTCGTATTTGGCACTGTGGCGTCGTTAGCTGCTTTCGCCCACCCCGGTCACATAGCGGACTATGCTCCCGGGGATGGGCTCAATTGTTGCCTAGCCACATCACCAACTACTTTGAGCAAGGCTTATAATTTTGTTTTTTAAATATTCCGATATTTGAAATACGCAGAGCAAGTCAGTGACTTTAGTTCAAGGAAAACACGCGGAGCTTATGACCATAAGTGAGCATGTTTGACACAGAAATAAAGGCTCTGAAGCAGCTATAAGGATTTTAAAACATGAATGTATTAATTATTGGTGCTGGCGGTAGAGAACATGCTTTAGGCTGGAAAGCAGCACAAAACCCAAATGTTGAAACAGTATTCATTGCTCCAGGCAACGCAGGTACTGCGCTAGAGCCTAAACTTGAAAACGTAAAGATTGGCGTTGAAGACATCGCTGGTTTAGTCGCGTTTGCTCAAGAGAAGAAAATCGAACTGACTATAGTGGGCCCTGAAGCACCATTGGTTATCGGTGTGGTTGATGCATTCCGCGAAGTAGGTTTGCCTATCTTTGGCCCTACTCAAGCCGCAGCACAGCTTGAAGGGTCTAAAGCATTCACTAAAGACTTCCTAGCTCGTCATGATATCCCGACAGGTTACTACTCAAACTTCACTGAGATTGAACCCGCTATCGCTTACGTTCGCGAGCAAGGCGCTCCAATCGTAGTGAAAGCTGACGGTCTTGCCGCGGGTAAAGGCGTTATCGTTGCGATGACACTTGAAGAAGCTGAAGACGCAATCAAAGACATGCTAGCGGGCAACGCCTTTGGCGAAGCTGGCAGCCGCGTGGTTATCGAAGAGTTCCTTGAAGGCGAAGAAGCAAGCTTCATCGTAATGGTTGACGGTTCTAGCGTCCTTCCTATGGCCACCAGCCAAGACCACAAACGTGTTGGCGACAAAGATACAGGCCCTAACACAGGTGGCATGGGGGCTTACTCTCCAGCTCCAGTGGTAACTCCAGAAATCCACAACCGTATCCTTGAGGAAGTTATCTACCCAACGGTACGTGGCATGGATGCGGAAGGCGCACCTTACACAGGTTTCCTTTACGCTGGCCTAATGATCGATGCTGACGGCACACCTAAAGTTATCGAATACAACTGCCGCTTCGGCGATCCAGAAACGCAACCTATCATGATGCGTATGGAGTCAGACCTTGTTGAACTTTGCCTAATGGCTATCGACGAGAAGCTCGACGAAGCAGAATCGAAGTGGGATCCACGCGCTTCTATCGGTGTTGTTCTTGCGGCTGGTGGTTACCCTGCTGACTACGCAAAAGGTGACGTTATTTCACTACCAACAAGCGAAGTTGAAGGCCAAAAGGTTTTCCATGCAGGTACGACAAATAATGAAGCTGGCGACGTAGTGACAAACGGCGGTCGTGTACTTTGTGCAACAGCACTGGGCAATACGGTTTCTGAGGCTCAAGAGCGCGCTTACGCGTTAACTAAGCAAGTTAGCTGGAATGGTATGTTCCACCGCAATGACATCGGTTACCGTGCGATTGCGCGCGAGCAAGAACAGTAATCAACATCATCATTCGGCTAGATTCGAATATCAGCAAATGAATGACTGCAATTGAATAAAAGAAAAGGCGCCTCAACAGGCGCCTTTTTCATCGATTAGTGGTACTTGTACTGACTAATCAGCACTTGGCCTATAGTAGGCCAAATACTCTGATACTGTTCAAGCGATCTCTATTCTTTCAGCAATGAGGGCCTTGATACACACTCATGATTTTCATCTGCCAATATCAAAAACTCAGCAACCGACAATTTTCTCAAAGACGCTTTACCGACAAAAGCACCATAGCTCTCTACAGACGATAAACGGTTAATCACAAAATTAGGCAATGTTTGGTTGAACTCAAAGTCATCAAACTGCTTACCAGAACAAGTCTGAAACGTTTTGCCATTCCAATAGCCCTGCAAAAGCTCTAATCCTTCATCATTTTGCTTCTCGGTAACATCGAGAACGGATGTCGCTTCCTGTTTATATCTGTCGAGTTGAACCGACTGTAACGGTAATACTTTTTTACCAATACGATACTGTTGATACACAGCCTCACCAGACTGATTAAAGCGCACATGTATACGATATGGAACCAACGCCAGTGAATCATCGCGTAGTTCACCTTCACGTACAAATTCACGAAGCACATCTTCCGACCAAACATAGTCAGTTTTGTACCAGCCGTAATCGCCCATGGTGACATAGTCAGCAGAAGTATGAGGTTGTGTTAGCTTGTTGGTGACCCAGTAGAAACTTGTCGCGTCGCCCATGACTTGGCCGCCGGTGTGAGTTTCAAATTGCTCTAGGTTTTTGCTGGGGCTGGTTGATGAACAGCCAATGAGGAATGTAGATAATAGTGAAACGAGAAGAAATGCTTTTTTCATAAAAACCTGTACCGAGGTGGAATACGACTACCTCGGTACAGTTTAGATTATTTCACTGAATCTTTCAGCGCTTTACCTGCAACAAATGCTGGAACATTTGCAGCAGCGATTTGGATCTCATCACCAGTTTTTGGGTTACGACCAGTGCGAGCTGCACGGTGGTTTACTTTAAAAGTACCAAAACCAATTAGCTGAACTTGATCGCCATCTTTAAGAGCATCTGTAACACCGCCAAGAGTCGCTTCTAGAGCAGCTTTAGCTTGTGCTTTAGAAAGGTCCGCTTTTTCAGCAATAAAGTCGATTAATTGAGTCTTGTTCATTTTAGGTTTCCCTTCTTTGTATTTTTGAATTCAATTTACTCTAAAACATAAATGCCCCATCTGGCAAAGGTTTGTCGTCGATCTTTAGCTCTAATGCCGTAGTTTTAGCCATAATATGAGTAATAACTCACAATTTGTTACTGATTTTATTGAGCAAGCCCTTGTTTAAAAGGGGCTGAGAGGCAAATTAATGATGACCTAGCCACTACTTTATCTCTATAATCCACGCTGAATCGCTGCTAAAGCGTACAATTTAATTTAAGGGCAAACATGCTGCTGCTAACTATTTACGTCTCCATTGCTATTGGAGTTTCTTTCATTTGTTCTGTTTTAGAAGCTGTACTTTTGAGTATTAGTCCGAGCTATATTGCTCAACTAAAACAAAATGGGCACCCTGCAGCAGAGTCTTTAGACAAACTGAAAACAGACATTGACCGCCCGCTCGCGTCAATTTTAACGCTCAACACCATCGCGCACACAATCGGTGCTGCGACGGCAGGTGCACAAGCGGCTGTGGTTTTTGGTAGCCAATGGTTAGGTGTATTCTCTGCCGTACTGACTTTGGGTATTTTGGTTTTGTCTGAGATTGTTCCAAAAACCATTGGTGCAACCTACTGGCGCCAACTTGCTCCAGCATCATCAAACGTACTTCGCTGGATGGTTTTCTTTCTAACACCGTTTGTCTGGTTCTCAGAACAGATCACCAAACGTCTTGCTCGTGGCCACCAAGCACCAAAAATGCGTGATGAGCTGTCCGCAATGGCTATTTTGGCAAAAGAGAGTGGTGAGTTTGCTGAAGGCGAATCAAAAATTCTGAGCAACCTATTAGGCATTCAAGATGTGCCCGTGACTCAAGTAATGACGCCGCGCCCTGTTGTATTCCGCGTCGATGCCGAAATGAGCGTGAATACGTTCCTAGAGCAACACAAAGACACACCATTCTCGCGCCCATTGGTTTACAGCGAGCAAACTGACAACATCATTGGTTTTGTACACCGTCTGGAGCTGTTTAGATTACAACAAGCGGGTTGTGGCGAGAAAGCTCTGGGTGAAGTAATGCGCCCTATCCACGTGTTGCTGAACAATATGGGCTTGGCTAAAGCCTTTGACCAAATGATGGCAAACCGCCTGCAGCTTTCCTTAGTGGTTGACGAATACGGTACGATTCAGGGCATCATCACCCTAGAAGATATCTTTGAGCACCTAGTGGGCGAAGAGATCGTCGACGAGGCAGATAAGACAACTGACATGCAAGAACTGGCATTTCAACGTTGGGAACAATGGAAAGAAACACACGGTGTTATCGAAAACCGCGATGAAGAGGACGAGCTAGAGGAAAAAACTCTAACAGACAACGACACCTCAGACTCAAAGTCAGCGGATGAAGACAAGGTTCAAAAAGAAGACAAAAAAGACGCTTAATCTCAATTTGATACCGTCAGATACAACAAAGGCTCCCTAGGGAGCCTTTGTTTTTATTCGTACTTTGGTGCTATAGCGAATTATAACGCTACACCAATGTTACTTACTGGGTCTTCACGCAGTTCGTGGCGTAGATCTTTGATCAGATCTAGGTCACGCTCAGTCGTTTCACGTAGAGGTCGGAAGATGGCCCACTGAACGTCCCACTCTTCACACACCGCTTCGTTTTCTTTCTGGTTTTCGTTTGTCACTTCTTCAGCGCCTTGAGCAAACTCAAGCTCAGCAACCGTCTTCACCGATTGTTGACTCACTTTAATTACAGTTTCAAGCAGATGTTCACGATCAAGTAAGCCATGAATTAACGTTGCCAAGCCTTGGCACGCGTCCATCGCAGGGTAAACACCGTAAAAATCAAAATCATCTCCACTTGGGAATAGCTCTTCGACTTTCTCAAGTTGACGCTCAAAATTCACCTTTGCCGTTTTAACGGTTAGGATTTCCCAAATGCTATCCAAAACATCACGATAGATTCGAGCTTCCGCAAATTCTGTATTCTCACAAAACATGGCATAGTTAGGGTACATACGCTCACATAGACACGCCATAAAGGTAATTTGTTGCCAAGGTTCTAACTTTTCTAGACGAACCTGCAGTGGATTCTGAAGCATAGTCACTCAATAATTGCAGAAAAAGACAGCGAAAGTGTACTTGATAAACCTAGGATGGAAAAGGTAGGCCGATGAACAATTTTACGAATAAGCTCTATATTCTTACTGAGCATGACGATACTTATACGCAACTGATTCTAAACCAAGGGTTACCTGACCTCGAAATCACTCAAAACCCCGAATTAGCTGAGATCGTGCTGGCTTCTCCTCCTTTAATCGCGGAGCGACTTAATGAGTTTAAACATCTAGACTGGGTGCAGAGTACCTACGCAGGAATCAATAAACTCACTCAGCCGGATCTACGTCAAGATTATACGCTGACCAACGTCAAAGGCATCTTCGGCCCTGCGATTGCTGAATACGTGTTAGGTTACACTATCAGCCACTGTAGACACTTCCCTCACTACCACCAGCAACAAGCACAACGAAGCTGGCAACCACAGCTATATACTAGCCTAACTGACAAAACCATGGTGATTTTAGGGACAGGTTCAATCGGCAGTCATTTAGCGAAAACCGCAGCTGCCTTTGGTATTCATACCATTGGAGTCAACCGTACCGGCATTCCATCAAAGCAAGAGACCTTTAAAGACACTTTCCACATCAATGAGATAGAGGCTGCCCTTAAGCAAGCGGATATCGTGGTCAACACCTTGCCATCAACAGATGAAACCTATCAATTACTCAATCAAACGACCTTAAGTTACTGCTCGAATGTGCTGCTCTTTAATGTTGGTAGAGGAGAGAGCTTAGATAACAAAGCCTTGCTGCTTGCGATTAAGAATAAATGGGTTGAGCACGCTTTCTTGGATGTCTTTGAAAGTGAGCCCCTCTCGCAGGAACACCCTTTCTGGACATTGCCGCAAGTGACCATCACCCCGCACATTGCAGCGCTGAGTGAGCCAAGGCAGGTGGTAGAGATCTTCGCCGAGAATTACCAACAGTGGCGAGATGGCTTTAAACTTAACCATGTCATCGATTTTGATAAAGGTTACTGATGCCCTCATCGTTACTCAAAGAGATTCGACAATGCCGAGCTTGTGAGCCTCACATATCACACGGTGCTAACCCGGTGATTCAAGCGCATCCAAACGCGCGCTTGCTTATTATTGGGCAGGCACCCGGCATCAAGGTTCATGAGTCATCGATCCCTTGGAATGATGCCAGTGGCGAACGATTAAGAGAATGGTTAGGGATAGATAGCGATACATTTTATGACGAACAAAAAGTCGCGATTGTTCCTATGGGGTTTTGTTATCCGGGAAAGGGAAAGAGTGGCGATCTCCCACCACGTAAGGAGTGTGCGGAGCTTTGGCATAACAAAGTGCTGAAATCGCTACCCAACATCCAAATGACACTGCTGATTGGTCAGTACGCACAAAACCATTACCTAACAAACAAAACCACCAGCACACTGACCGCAACCGTACGTGATTGGCAAAGGTGGGCGCCTGAGTTTTTGCCTCTACCTCATCCTTCGCCACGCAATAATATCTGGCTCAAGAAGAACCCTTGGTTTGAGAGTGACGTTATTCCTTACATCCAAAAGCACATCTCGGAGCATTTGGCCTACCATGATCCAAATACCTAATTAGCTGCACATCCACGATGATGAAGCCGATATTGGATGCGGATAAAAAGGTAATAAAAAAGCGCTGCCGATTTCTCGACAGCGCTTTTTCTAAAAACACATACTTAATTACTTATGGTATGGCTTAGATAGGTCATGAACTGCGTCCACAAATACACCAGCATTCTCTGGTGGCACATCTAGGTGAATACCATGGCCAAGGTTAAATACGTGACCAGTACCGCCGTCACCAAAACCTTCAAGGATAGTGCCGACTTCTTCACGAATACGCTCAGGTTGTGCGTAAAGCACTGATGGGTCCATGTTGCCTTGTAGAGCCACTTTATCGCCAATACGCGCTTTTGCATCCGCAATATTGATTGTCCAGTCTAGACCCACCGCATCACAGCCAGTCGCTGCGATAGATTCTAGCCACATGCCACCGTTCTTAGTGAACAGAGTAACCGGTACACGGCGACCTTCGTTTTCACGGATTAGGCCATCTACAATTTTATGCATGTACTGTAGTGAGAACAGGTTGTAGTCACGCGGAGTAAGTACACCACCCCATGTGTCGAATACCATTACCGATTGTGCACCCGCTTTAATTTGCGCGTTCAGGTATTCAATAACGGTGTCAGCCAGTTTATCTAGAAGTAAATGCAGTGTTTGTGGCTCTGCGTACATCATCTTCTTGATCTTAGTAAACGCCTTCGAGCTGCTGCCTTCAACCATGTAAGTTGCCAGTGTCCAAGGGCTACCAGAGAAACCAATCAATGGCACTTCGCCTTTCAGATCTTTACGGATCTGACGAACGGCATTCATTACGTATTGAAGCTCTCCTTCTGGATCAGGTAGGCCAATCTTCTCTACGTCAGCTTTACATG
The DNA here is from genome assembly GCF_057786005.1 of Vibrio sp. QJM3NY_26. Lineage (NCBI taxonomy): Bacteria > Pseudomonadati > Pseudomonadota > Gammaproteobacteria > Vibrionales > Vibrionaceae > Vibrio > Vibrio sp. QJM3NY_26. The sequence continues at coordinate 3,238,322 of NZ_CM173515.1, forward strand.
TGATAGGACGTTCAAACTTAGGACCTTCACCAGTTTCAAAGTACAAGCCTAAGCCCATTGCATCAGGGATAGTTAGGATGTCAGAGAACAAGATTGCCGCATCAAGCGGGAAACGACGTAAAGGTTGAAGTGTTACTTCTGATGCCAGTTCAGCGTTTTTGCACAAAGACATGAAATCGCCCGCTTCAGCACGCGTTGCTTTGTACTCAGGAAGATAGCGGCCAGCTTGGCGCATCATCCATACTGGTGTGTAATCAACAGGCTGTTTTAAAAGTGCGCGTAAATAGCGATCGTTTTTTAATTCGGTCATTCCGTTAAATTCCAATTCAATCTTGTCTAGTTTTAATGGCAAGTATTCTAACACTGATTGAAGGGTAAAAGCTGTGTGCTTTGCAACCTAGATCAAGTTATTAACTTTTAAATCAATGCTTAATTTGCACCCAATTGCAGGAGCATGTTAAAAATTTGTTTGCTAGCGAAAATTACAATTATAACATCTGAGTAGTCACTACTCAGCATCTCATAACGACATCTTACTTACCCCCTCCACTTGTGGAGGGTTTTTTTTTAGCTTTTGACCACCTATAGGCCAAATACTATCATAGGTAAATTAGTACTCTATCGTCTGCTTCGTCACATCATCTTTCGCCACGTCACCCACAGTTTTCTCAATCAATTGTCTCGCAATCGTTCCTACTGGAGCTACATCAGGCAGGCTTGTTACATCAAACCATTGGGCATCCGACAGTTCACTGTAATCTGGTTTAAGCGTCCCACCAGCATAGTCAGCCAGAAAGGCCATCATCATACTCGACGGAAAAGCCCATGGCTGGCTGCCAAAGTAACGGATATTACTGACATCGATGCCTGTCTCTTCTTTGACTTCTCTTGCCACACACTGCTCTAAGGTCTCTCCAACCTCTAGGAAGCCCGCTATCACGGTATACATACCTGTTTTATGTCTTGGGTGCTGTGCAAGCAATATCTTGTTGTCGTTTCGTACAGCGACAATGATGCACGGGAAGATACGAGGGTAATGAAGCGTTCGGCAATCTCCGCATTGCATCGCCACCTGATTATGATTGAGGTGATTACGACCGCCACACTGAGGGCAAAAACGCATACTTTGCGTCATGTGCCCATACTGGATAGCTTTGCTTGCTGTCAGAAAACTCGATTCAGGCCAGTGTAATAACTCACGTAGATTTATCATGGTCAGCTCACTCTCAACATCACAGTCGTTGAGCCAATACACCTTACGACCTTGATGCTGACCAATACAGATTGCATGCTCGACACTCAGCCCTAGCTCCTCTGCTGAGCCATAAGGAAACTGATCATTATTAACCCAAATATCACTACCTGAAACGACGCACCAATAAGCTTGCTCTGTCATTTTGTTATCACTTTTTTTTAACATCCCTATGCCTCATTGCTTGCAGTTCGTTCATTTTACTGGCAATCTAATTTCATACTAGAGTTGTAGCAGAGAATATTTCAAGCTATTACTTTTAGTAGTTACCAATAAACGGACCTTGCTTAGGCAATTACCATGATCACAAGGTTGTGATCAGATCATGAGGACATGGTCATGCTAAATAAATTCAAACAAATACAAGAACAATGGGGTGGCTCTAATGAGGTCATCGATCATTGGCTCGAAACTCGACAGTCTCTAATCGTTGAGTATTGTAAGCTTGCCGCTCTACAGCCTTCATCGTCGAAAGCAACGGCAATCACCGAACTGCCTTCTCCAGAAGAACTCCAAAAATTCAGCCAACACCTTGTTGATTACATCTCCGAAGGTCATTTCAAAATCTATGACATGGTGATGGACAAATGGCAGTCTACTGGCTTCAAAGCAACAGACGAAATCAACCAGTCTTATGGTCATATCGTCCTTACCACGGACCCTCTGCTCAACTTCACCGATAAGTACGCCGCCATTGAAGCTAGTGATACATTAGAAAGCTTTGATAGTGAGCTGTCACTTATAGGTGAGATTCTTGAGGCTAGGTTTGCGGTTGAAGACCAGCTGATACAACAAATTGCCGACAGCCTAGCGGTTCCACCAGGAGCTTAATGGCTTAACACCTTCTAAGCTTGCCTCTGTGCAAGCTTTTTGTTTTGTCTGTAGCGTTACCTAACACACATCCAACTCTTTTACCAGAGCCTATTGGTTCGTCCCTACTCTGATGTTTTGCGATAACCCGACGTAACACTTCCACCAGTTTCATCCTCAGCGCCTCCCTGTAAACACGCAAGCTGCCTTAGAGAAAGTACTATCGACTAAGTCCACCAGCCAAGCAATCGACAAGCAATCGACAAGCAATCGACAAGCAAGCATACCTATCAACTTCGAATCGATAAGCCTCTCGTTAAACACTTATACGCCAGATACAAAAAAGGCACCCGAAGGTGCCTTTTCTTATCTCTTAGAGACTACTCGTAGAGCTTACTCTTCTGAAGAGAAACCAGCGTTTAGAAGTGCTGCTAGATTGTCAGTAGCTTGTTCAGCTGAAGGACCTTCTTGCTCTTCTTCACGTTGCTTTTGACGCTCTTGGTGGTATGCGAAACCAGTACCAGCTGGGATCAGACGACCAACAATTACGTTCTCTTTCAGACCGCGAAGGTCATCACGCTTACCAGAAACCGCAGCTTCTGTTAGTACGCGAGTCGTTTCTTGGAACGATGCAGCTGAGATGAATGACTCAGTTGCAAGAGATGCTTTAGTAATACCTAGTAGATCACGTTCGAAACGTACTAGTTCTTTACCTTCAGCTTCTAGCTTACGGTTAGCAATCTTAACATTATGGTACTCAACTTGTTCGCCAGGTAGGAACGGAGAGTCACCAGAATGAGTGATTGTACACTTACGTAGCATTTGACGAACGATAGTCTCAATGTGCTTATCGTTAATCTTTACGCCTTGTAAGCGGTAAACTTCTTGAACTTCGTTCGCGATGTACTGAGTTACTGCGTGGATACCACGTAGACGCAGGATATCGTGTGGAGTTTCAGGACCGTCGGCGATTACATCACCACGTTCAATCTTCTCACCTTCGAACACGTTCAATTGACGATGCTTAGGAATCATCTCTTCGTAAGCGTCACCGCCTTCACGAGTGATTACTAGACGACGCTTACCTTTCGTTTCTTTACCGAAAGACACAGTACCTGTGTGCTCAGCAAGGATCGCAGGCTCTTTAGGCTTACGAGCTTCGAATAGGTCAGCTACGCGTGGTAGACCACCGGTGATATCTTTGTTTCCGCTCGATTTTTGAGGGATACGAGATAGTGTGTCACCAATGCCAACTTCAGCGCCATCTTCGATGTTTACAATCGCTTTGCCAGGTAGGAAGTAGTGAGCTGGCATATCAGTACCAGGGATCATTACGTCATTACCTTGCTCATCAACAAGTTTGATAGCTGGACGCATATCTTTACCTGCTGCTGGGCGAGCTGCTGCGTCTGTAACTTCACTTGAAGAAAGACCCGTTAGATCGTCAGTGTTACGAGAAACTGTAATACCATCGATCATATCTACGAATTGGATACGACCTGCCACTTCAGTGATGATTGGCATGGTATGCGCTTCCCAGTTAGCTACAACTTCACCAGCAGTAACTGCTGCGTTGTCGCCTTTGGTTAGCATCGAACCGTAAGGAAGTTTGTGCTTCTCTTTCGTACGGCCGAATTCATCAATAATCGTCATCTCAGATGCACGAGAAGTGATAACCAGTTTCTTATCTTTGTTAATTACGAACTTAGCATTGTGAAGCTTCACAGTACCAGTTGTCTTAGCTTGGATGCTGTTCTCTGCTGCTGCAGTAGATGCCGCACCACCGATGTGGAACGTACGCATCGTTAGCTGTGTACCCGGTTCACCGATAGATTGTGCAGCGATAACACCAACTGCTTCACCTTGGTTTACTAGGTGACCACGTGCTAGGTCACGACCGTAACACTGTGCACAACAACCGAAGTCTGCATCACAGGTAACAACAGAGCGCACTTTCATGCTATCTACTGAGTTGTCTTCCATGATTTGACACCACTTCTCATCAATCAGAGTATTACGTGGAATCAGTACATCTTCAGTACCAGGCTTAAGAACATCTTCAGCAACAACACGACCAAGAGCAAGCTCAGAAAGTGCAACTTTAACGTCACCACCTTCGATGTGAGGCATCATGTCGATACCTTCATGCGTGCCACAGTCATGTTCGTGTACTACAACGTCTTGAGCAACGTCTACTAGACGACGAGTTAGGTAACCCGAGTTTGCTGTTTTCAGTGCTGTATCCGCAAGACCCTTACGAGCACCGTGCGTTGAGATAAAGTACTGAAGGACGTTTAGACCCTCTTTAAAGTTCGCAGTGATCGGCGTTTCGATGATTGAACCATCTGGACGCGCCATCAGACCACGCATACCTGCTAGCTGACGAATCTGAGCTGCAGAACCACGTGCGCCCGAGTCGGCCATCATGTAGATGCTGTTGAACGATTCTTGCTGTTCTTCTTCGCCGTCACGGTTAATAACTGTTTCAGAAGATAGGTTATCCATCATTGCTTTCGCAACGCGGTCATTCGTAGATGCCCAGATATCGATAACTTTGTTGTAACGCTCACCCGCAGTAACAAGACCAGATTGGAATTGCTCTTGGATTTCGCGAACTTCTTCTTCAGCAGATTCAATCTCGTCGTATTTCGCTTGAGGAACAACCATATCGTTGATACCTACAGAAACACCAGAAAGAGCCGCGTATGCGAAACCTGCGTACATAATTTGGTCAGCAAATACTACTGTATCTTTTAGACCAAGCTTACGGTAACACTCGTTAAGAAGAGTAGAGATCTGCTTCTTACCTAACTTTTGGTTAACGATGCTGTACGGAAGGCCTTTAGGAACGATCTGCCATAGCATTGCACGACCTACAGTCGTATCTACTAGACCAGTATTCGTTGTGCTATTGCCGTCTTCGTCTACTACTGTTTCAGTGATACGTACTTTAACGCGAGCATGTAGCTCAGCAGTCTTAGTACGGTATGCCTTTTCAGCCTCAGCAGGGCCAGCAAGGTACATACCTTCACCTTTCACGTTGATCTTGTCACGTGTCATGTAGTAAAGACCCAATACAACGTCCTGAGAAGGTACGATGATCGGATCACCTGATGCTGGCGACAGAATGTTATTCGTCGACATCATTAGGGTACGAGCTTCAAGCTGTGCTTCTAAAGTTAGAGGCACGTGTACAGCCATTTGGTCACCATCGAAGTCGGCGTTGTATGCCGCACACACTAGTGGGTGAAGCTGAATCGCTTTACCTTCGATTAGTACTGGTTCAAACGCTTGGATACCTAGACGGTGAAGTGTAGGTGCACGGTTAAGCAGTACTGGGTGTTCACGGATAACTTCGTCTAGGATATCCCAAACGATCGCTTCTTCGCGCTCTACCATTTTCTTAGCAGCTTTGATTGTCGTAGCCATGCCACGAGTCTCTAGCTTGCTGTAGATGAACGGCTTAAATAGCTCAAGTGCCATCTTCTTAGGAAGACCACACTGATGTAGACGAAGGTATGGACCTACTGTGATTACAGAACGGCCAGAGTAGTCTACACGTTTACCTAGAAGGTTCTGACGGAAACGACCTTGTTTACCCTTGATCATATCAGCAAGAGATTTCAGAGGACGCTTGTTAGAACCCGTGATCGCACGACCGCGACGACCGTTATCTAGAAGGGCATCAACAGACTCTTGCAACATACGCTTTTCGTTACGTACGATGATGTCTGGAGCCGCTAGCTCTAGAAGACGCTTCAAACGGTTGTTACGGTTGATCACACGACGGTAAAGGTCGTTCAGATCTGAAGTCGCAAAACGACCGCCATCTAGAGGTACTAGAGGACGAAGATCTGGCGGTAGCACTGGAAGTACAGTTAGGATCATCCACTCAGGCTTGTTGCCTGACGAGATGAACGCTTCAACTAGCTTCAAACGCTTAGTAACTTTCTTACGCTTAGTTTCAGAGTTAGTTGTTTCCAACTCTTCGCGCATTTCTTCCACTTCTTGATGAAGGTCCATTGTTGAAAGCAGATCTTTGATCGCTTCAGCACCCATCTTAGCAGTGAATTCGTCACCCCACTCTTCTAGACGATCCAGATACTCTTCTTCAGTAAGCATCTGAGATTTTTCTAGATCAGTCATACCCGGTTCAGTTACTACGTACATTTCGAAGTAAAGAACACGTTCGATATCACGCAGAGGGATATCCATTAGTAGACCGATACGAGACGGTAGTGATTTTAGGAACCAGATGTGAGCAACTGGTGAAGCAAGCTCGATGTGGCCCATACGGTCACGACGAACTTTAGTTTGTGTAACTTCAACGCCACACTTCTCACAGATAACACCACGGTGCTTCAGGCGCTTGTATTTGCCACAAAGACATTCGTAGTCTTTAACTGGACCAAAAATACGTGCACAGAACAGACCATCACGTTCAGGTTTGAACGTACGATAGTTAATTGTTTCTGGCTTTTTAACTTCACCAAAAGACCACGAACGGATCGTGTCTGGTGAAGATAGACCGATTTTGATTGCATCAAATTCTTCGGTCTTATGCTGTGCTTTTAGAAAGTTTAATAAGTCTTTCACGTTCAGCTCCTGTAAGGAGTTAAAGGAGCTCACCGACTAAAGTGAGCCCCCTTTACCAAGTAATCCAATCTTCTTTATAAAAAAGAGGGATTACTCTTCGTCTTCTAGCTCGATGTTGATACCTAGCGAGCGAATCTCTTTCAACAGTACGTTGAACGACTCTGGCATGCCAGGTTCCATGCTATGGTTGCCATCTACGATGTTCTTATACATCTTAGTACGGCCGTTAACGTCATCCGACTTAACTGTTAGCATTTCTTGTAGAGTATATGCAGCACCGTATGCTTCTAGTGCCCATACTTCCATCTCACCGAAACGCTGACCACCGAACTGAGCTTTACCACCAAGTGGTTGCTGAGTTACTAGGCTGTAAGAACCAGTTGAACGAGCATGCATCTTGTCATCAACCAAGTGGTTCAGTTTCAGCATGTACATGTAACCAACAGTTACAGGACGCTCAAACGAATCACCAGTACGACCATCAAACAGTTTAAGCTGACCAGATTCTGGCAGATCACCCAGTTTAAGTAGTTCTTTGATTAGAGACTCAGAAGCACCGTCGAACACAGGAGTAGCAATCGGTAGACCGCCACGTAGGTTCTTAATCAGTGTACGAACTTGATCATCAGACAGTTCAGCAATATCAACTTTCTGACGAGTATCACCAAGATCATAAACCTTCTGTAGGAACTCACGGAACTTATGCAGTTCTTGTTGTTCCTTAACCATTTGGTTGATCTTGTCACCGATACCTTTCGCAGCCAAACCTAAGTGAACTTCTAGGATCTGACCGATGTTCATACGCGATGGTACACCCAGCGGGTTAAGTACGATGTCTACAGGCTGACCTTTCTCATCGTATGGCATGTCTTCAACAGGGTTAATCTTAGAGATTACACCTTTGTTACCGTGACGACCGGCCATCTTATCACCAGGCTGGATACGACGTTTAACCGCTAGGTAAACTTTAACAATCTTAAGAACGCCAGGCGCTAGATCATCACCTTGAGTGATTTTACGACGCTTAGTTTCAAACTTCTTATCGAAGTCTGCTTTTAGCTCATCCCACTGCTCAGCAAGTTGCTCAAGCTGTGTTTGTAGCGCATCGTCTTCTAGAACTTGCTCTAGCCATTGCTTACGACCGATAGTATCAAGCTTAGCTTCAGAGTAACCACCAGACAGAAGTACAGCTTTAACACGGTTAAGAAGGCCACCCTCAAGAATTTGGAACTCTTCAGTTAGATCTTTCTTAGCTTCTTTAAGCTGCATCTGTTCGATTTCAAGTGCACGTTTGTCTTTCTCTACGCCATCGCGAGTGAAGACTTGTACATCGATGATAGTACCCGAAACAGAGTTTGGTACACGTAGAGAAGTATCTTTAACATCAGATGCTTTCTCACCGAAGATAGCACGTAGTAGCTTCTCTTCAGGAGTCAGTTGAGTTTCACCTTTAGGGGTTACTTTACCAACTAGGATGTCGCCACCCTTAACTTCAGCACCAATGTAAACGATACCTGACTCGTCTAGTTTAGACAGAGCAGACTCACCTACGTTTGGAATATCAGCTGTGATCTCTTCAGAACCCAGCTTAGTATCACGAGCCACACAAGACAGTTCTTGAATGTGGATTGTCGTGAAACGGTCTTCTTGAACTACGCGCTCAGATACTAAGATCGAGTCTTCGAAGTTGTAACCGTTCCAAGGCATGAATGCGATACGCATGTTTTGGCCAAGAGCAAGTTCACCAAGGTCAGTTGAAGGACCATCAGCAAGAACATCACCGCGTGCAACTGGTTCACCAGGAAGTACAGTTGGACGTTGGTTAATACATGTATTTTGGTTCGAACGCGTGTACTTAGTTAGGTTGTAGATATCGATACCAGCTTCGCCAGGTACCAATTCATCTTCGTTAACCTTAACTACGATACGAGAAGCGTCTACAGACTGAACCTGACCACCACGTTTAGCAACCGCTGTAACACCAGAGTCAACTGCGATGTTACGTTCAATACCAGTACCTACTAGAGGCTTATCAGCTCTAAGTGTTGGTACCGCTTGACGTTGCATGTTGGCACCCATCAATGCACGGTTCGCATCATCGTGTTCTAGGAACGGGATAAGCGAAGCAGCGATAGATACTACTTGGTTTGTCGCAACGTCCATGTAGTCAACGTGCTCGCGTGGGTGAAGACCAGATTCACCTTTTTGACGAGCTGTGATTAGCTCATCTGCAAACGTACCTTCTTCTGTAAGAATAGTGTTTGCTTGCGCGATTACGAATTGACCTTCCTGGATTGCAGACAGGTAATCAACTTCTTCTGTTACTACGCCATCTACTACACGACGGTACGGAGTTTCTAGGAAACCGTAATCGTTACAACGTGCAAACGCAGATAGCGAGTTAATTAGACCGATGTTTGGACCTTCAGGCGTTTCGATCGGACATAGACGACCGTAGTGAGTTACGTGAACGTCACGTACTTCGAAGCCTGCGCGCTCACGAGTAAGACCACCAGGACCTAAAGCAGAGATACGACGTTTGTGCGTAACTTCTGACAATGGGTTGTTTTGGTCCATAAACTGTGAAAGCTGTGAAGAGCCAAAGAATTCTTTAACTGCAGCAGAGATCGGCTTAGCGTTGATAAGATCTTGAGGCATAATTGCATCAAGGTCACCAAGGCTTAGGCGCTCTTTAACAGCACGTTCTACACGAACTAGACCAACACGGAATTGGTTTTCTGCCATTTCACCTACAGAACGGATACGACGGTTGCCAAGGTGGTCGATATCGTCCACTTCACCAATACCGTTACGGATGCCGATCAGTTTCTTCATCACTTCGATGATGTCTGATTCATCCAGAGTACCGCGCTCTTCTTCTTCTTCACGCTCGATAGAGCTGTTGAATTTCATACGGCCTACAGTTGATAGGTCGTAACGATCTTCAGAGAAGAATAGGCTTTCGAACAATGATTCTGCAGCTTCTTTCGTTGGTGGCTCGCCAGGGCGCATCATGCGGTAGATTTCTACCAATGCAGAGATGCGATCTACTGTGCTATCCGCACGTAGAGTGTCTGACATGAATGGACCATGGTCTAGGTCATTCGTGAACAGCACTTCTAGAGTCTTGTGACCTGCTTGAGACAGGTTAGCAAGTGCTTCTAGGCTAATCTCTTGGTTTGCGCCAACGATGATCTCGCCAGTTGCTTCGTTGATGTAATCTTTCGCAGCAATCTTTTCAACGATGTACTCTACTGGTACTTCGATGTGCTCAACGCCATCTTTTTCAAGTTGACGGATATGGCGAGCAGTAACACGACGACCAGTCTCAACGTAAGTTTTACCGTTTGATTCGATGTCGAATGACGCAGTTTCACCACGTAGACGATCAGGAACCAACTCCATAAGTAGAGTTTGGTCTTTAACTTCGAAGTTCACCTTGTCGAAGAACAGATCTAGGATCTCTTCAGTCGATTTACCAAGTGCACGAAGAATAATCGATGCAGGTAGCTTACGACGACGGTCGATACGTACGAATAAGTTATCCTTAGGATCGAACTCAAAGTCTAACCATGAGCCACGGTAAGGAATTACACGTGCGTTATAAAGAACTTTACCTGATGAGTGGGTCTTACCCTTATCACTGTCGAAGAACACGCCTGGGCTTCGGTGCAGCTGGGATACGATAACCCTCTCGGTACCATTAATTACGAAAGTACCATTGTCTGTCATAAGCGGAATTTCGCCCATGTAGACTTCTTGCTCTTTAATGTCTTTTACAGTGCCTGCTGGTGCGTCTCGATCAAAGATAACTAGACGTAGTTTTACGCGTAGTGGCTTTGAGTAAGTTACACCGCGGATTTGACATTCTTTAACGTCAAAAACTGGCTCACCAAGACGGTAGCTAACGTATTGCAGCTCAGAATTGCCGTTGTAGCTCTGAATTGGAAATACAGAACGGAAAGCAGCTTCAAGACCGTATTGACCTTCTGGATCCTGTTCGATGAATTTATCGAAAGAATCAAGCTGGATCGATAACAGGTATGGAATGTCCAAAACTTGTGGACGAGTACCAAAATCCTTACGGATGCGCTTTTTCTCGGTATAAGAGTAAACCATGGGGTTCCTCAGCTCGCTGATAAGTGACCCAAACCACCCAAAACACTCTTCAGAGGGGGCGGTGACAAACAGCTGTTTACTGTAGTTGAACAATCATTTCGAAAAAATGACTGTTTTTTTGCTCGGATTATGACGGTTAAACAGCGGGAAATTCGTCATAGCCCTACAGCGCAAAAAGGCCGGTGGTTAATAAACCACCAGCCAATAGCCTTGCGGCTAGGAAATTAAGTAATAATTACTTGATTTCAACAGAAGCGCCAACTTCTTCTAGCTGTGCTTTAAGAGCTTCAGCTTCAGCTTTGTCAACGCCTTCTTTAAGCGCTGCAGGAGCTGAGTCTACAAGACCTTTAGCTTCTTTAAGACCTAGGCCAGTTGCGCCACGTACAGCTTTGATAACTTGTACTTTGTTAGCGCCAGCAGCAGTAAGGATAACGTCGAATTCAGTTTGCTCAGCAGCAGCTTCAGCAGAAGCACCACCAGCTACAACTGCAGCAGCAGCAGTAACACCGAATTTTTCTTCCATAGCTTCGATAAGCTCAACAACTTGCATTACAGACATTTCTGCAACTGCGTCTAGGATTTGCTCGTTAGTAATAGACATAACAATTCTCTTTTAAGTCAACAATAAGTTTAAATAGCAACCAGTGAAAAGCAAGGCTTATGCCGCAGCTTCTTCTTTTTGGTCGCGAACAGCAGCGATAGTACGAACCAGCTTGCCAGCAGAAGCTTCTTTCATGCACATCATTAGGCGTGCGATAGCTTCGTCGTAAGTTGGTAGTGTCGCTAGTACATCAGCATCAGTAACTGCGCCTTCAAATGCAGCAGCTTTGATCTCGAATGTTTTGTTCTCTTTAGCGAAGTCTTTGAAAAGACGCGCTGCAGCACCAGGGTGCTCGTTAGAGAACGCAAGTAGGCTAGGACCAGTAAATGTGTCTTGTAGACACTCATACTCAGTACCTTCTACTGCACGGCGTGCTAGTGTGTTACGAACAACTCTCATGTAAACACCCGCTTCGCGAGCTTGTTTACGTAGAGAAGTCATCGCGCCAACAGTAACGCCACGAGAGTCAGCTACAACTGCAGAAAGTGCACCACTGGCTGCTTCGTTGACTTCAGCAACAATTGCTTTTTTGTCTTGAAGATTTAAAGCCATTTGGATTAACCTCTGGTTGTGATTACAGCACTCAATATAAAATACATTGAGCGTTTACGATGTTATTCAAAAATGAATAAATTCATTTCAAACGACAACATCGCCTACGTAGGTTTTATTAAGCTTCACCTTAAAAGGTTCAGCGCCTACGGTCTTGGGATAGACAGTTATGAATTGCTTCAAAAACCACCCAACCACAAATATTAGGCGCAGAAGTATACACTAAATCTGCGCCAAAGCAAATTAGTTTGCTTGAGTGTCAAGACTAGCTTGATCAACAGTAACACCAGCACCCATCGTAGTAGAGATGCTTACTTTCTTCAGGAAAGTACCTTTCGCTGAAGAAGGCTTAGCTTTCTTAAGAGCAACTAGAAGTGCTTCTAGGTTCTCTTGAAGCTGGTTAGCTTCGAAAGACGCTTTGCCGATAGTAGTGTGGATGATACCGTTCTTGTCGTTACGGTAACGAACCTGACCAGCTTTAGCGTTCTTAACCGCTTCAGCAACGTTAGGAGTTACAGTACCAACTTTAGGGTTTGGCATTAGACCGCGTGGACCTAGGATTGTACCTAGTTGACCAACAACGCGCATTGCATCAGGAGAAGCAACAACAACGTCAAAGTCCATTACGCCTTTTTTCACTTGCTCAGCAAGATCTTCCATACCAACGATATCTGCGCCAGCTGCTTTAGCTGCTTCTGCGTTTGCACCTTGAGTGAACACAGCAACGCGGATTTCACGGCCAGTACCGTGAGGTAGCACAGTTGCGCCACGTACGTTTTGGTCAGATTTACGAGCATCGATGCCTAGGTTAACAGCAACATCTACAGACTCAACGAATTTAGCAGTCGCTAGTTCTTTAAGAAGAGCAACAGCTTCGTTGATTTCGTATTCTTTAGTTACTTCAACTTTGTCGCGGATTACGCGCATACGCTTAGTAAGTTTTGCCATGATCTTATCCCTCTACCACTAGGCCCATTGAACGAGCAGTACCAGCAATAGAACGCTTCATTGCTTCGATGTCAGCACCAGTCATATCAGCAGCTTTAGTTTCTGCGATTTCCTGAACTTGAGCGTCAGTTACAGTACCAACTTTCTCAGTGTTTGGACGACCTGAACCAGACTTAACGCCAGCAGCTTTCTTAAGAAGAACAGCAGCAGGTGGAGTCTTAGTTACGAACGTGAAAGAACGGTCGTTGTAAACAGTAATTACTACTGGAGTAGGTAGACCTTTCTCAACAGATTCTGTTTTTGCGTTGAACGCTTTACAGAATTCCATGATGTTCACGCCGTGTTGACCTAGAGCAGGACCAACCGGTGGACTTGGGTTTGCCATACCAGCTGCAACTTGCAGTTTGATATAAGCTTCAACTTTCTTAGCCATGATATTTCCTAATTTTTGGGTACATGCGCTAGCCCTAAGGCAAGCTCCCCTTAATTTCAATTAACTCTTTCTTACTTCGATAGAAGCAAAAAGGCGCGAAATTATAATCATAATTCGCGCCTTTAACAACCCTAAAAAGGTGGTTTTTTATACTCTTTTATTTTGAACAACTTATGACGTATTTATCCACAGCTTGTTCAAAGATTAGAGTTTTAGTCTAGCTTTTCAACTTGACCAAATTCAAGCTCAACCGGTGTTGCACGACCAAAGATCGATACAGATACCTTAATGCGGCTTTTCTCGTAATCTACTTCTTCAACTGTACCGTTGAAATCAGCAAACGGACCATCGTTCACACGAACCACTTCACCCGCTTCGAACATTGTCTTAGGACGTGGAGACTCGCTCGCTTTCTCTAGACGGTTCAAGATAGCATCAGCTTCTTTGTCAGTGATTGGTGCAGGACGATCAGAGGTACCACCAATGAAGCCCATAACACGAGGGATACTGCGCACTAAGTGCCATGATTCATCATTCATGATCATTTGCACTAATACGTAGCCAGGGAAGAACTTACGTTCGCTTTTACGGCGTTGACCTGCACGCATTTCCACTACTTCTTCAGTAGGTACTAAAACGTCACCAAAGAACTCTTCCATGTCGTGCATTTTAATATGTTCGCGTAGCGATTGAGATACACGACCTTCATAGCCAGAAAAGGCTTGAACTACATACCAACGTTTTTTTGGAGCTTCACTCATGAATCAGAACCCTCTACACCCCAGTCGCTAGAGAAACTAAACGGACCATAATGCCGTCAATTCCCCAAAGCACTAGAGACATAACAATACATACAGCTAAAACGATCAATGTAGTTTGCATAGTTTCTTGGCGAGTAGGCCAAACAACTTTACGAATCTCCATACGAGATTCTTTTGCAAAATCGATCGCAGCTTTACCTTTAACTGTTGTTGCTGCAACGCCTAGTGCGGCAGCAATCAGCACAACTACACCTGCAGCGCGAATTACAACAGACAATTCACCATACAGGTAATTACCCACAACAGCAGCAGCCAACAGTACAAAAGCGACTACCCACTTCATTGTATCTGCTGCACCTGAGCTATCAGGAGTTTCAGCGTTTGCTTTCATAAAACCAACCTGTGATAAGTCTTAAATATAGACGACAATAACCCCGCTGTTGCAGGGCACATTCCTTTGCGTTGCAAAACAACACATCTAACAGTCATTTTAGTCAAAAAGACCGTTTAATTCTTTGCTAAGAGCTAAAATTGATGCCAAAACATCCAACTCTTTTTTCAGCGAAGAAAAAGGGCATCAAATGATGCCCTTTTTACTAGTGGTTCGTCAAATCTTATGCAAAGATTTTAGCTACAACACCAGCACCAACTGTACGGCCACCTTCGCGGATTGCGAAACGTAGACCTTCGTCCATTGCGATTGGAGCGATTAGCTCAACAGTCATTTGAACGTTGTCACCTGGCATTACCATTTCTACGCCTTCTGGTAGAGTGATATCGCCTGTTACGTCAGTTGTACGGAAGTAGAACTGTGGACGGTAACCCTTGAAGAAAGGAGTGTGACGGCCGCCTTCGTCTTTAGAAAGTACGTATACTTCAGACTCAAACTTAGTGTGTGGGTTGATTGAACCTTTAGCAGAAAGTACTTGGCCACGTTCAACGTCATCACGCTTAGTACCACGTAGAAGTGCACCAACGTTCTCACCTGCACGACCTTCGTCAAGCAGTTTACGGAACATTTCAACACCAGTACAAGTAGTAAGAGTAGTTTCTTTGATACCAACGATTTCTACTTCGTCACCTACACGTAGGATACCGCGCTCGATACGACCAGTAACAACAGTACCACGACCTTGGATTGAGAATACATCTTCAATAGGAAGTAGGAACGGCAGGTCAACAGCACGCTCTGGAAGTGGAATGTAAGAATCTAGTGCTTCTGCAAGCTCAACAATCTTGTCTTCCCACTGCTTTTCGCCGTTTAGAGCGCCAAGTGCAGAACCTTGAATTACTGGAAGGTCGTCTCCTGGGTACTCGTACTCAGAAAGAAGTTCACGTACTTCCATTTCTACTAGCTCAAGTAGCTCTTCGTCATCAACCATGTCACATTTGTTCATGAATACGATGATGTAAGGGATACCAACTTGACGACCAAGTAGGATGTGCTCACGTGTTTGTGGCATAGGGCCATCTGTAGCAGCAACAACTAGGATACCGCCGTCCATTTGAGCAGCACCAGTGATCATGTTTTTAACATAATCGGCGTGTCCAGGACAGTCTACGTGTGCGTAGTGACGTTCAGGAGTATCGTACTCAACGTGAGAAGTTGCGATTGTGATACCGCGCTCGCGCTCTTCTGGAGCGTTATCGATAGATGCGAAATCTTTAGCAACACCGCCGTACACTTTTGCAAGTGTAGTACAGATAGCAGCAGTTAGAGTTGTTTTACCGTGGTCAACGTGGCCGATAGTACCAACGTTTACGTGCGGTTTCGTACGTTCAAATTTTTCTTTAGACATGGGGTGTCCCTCTAGGTACGGATTAGGTGGCTTAAAATAAGACCACGCAACCAAAAAAAATGGTTTTCTTTATTAAAGGAGAAGAAGCTTTAGACTGGTGCTAATACCCAGAGTCGAACTGGGGGCCTCACCCTTACCAAGGGTGCGCTCTACCGACTGAGCTATATCAGCACACAAAAATGAGTTGGAGCGTGCAGCGGGAATCGAACCCGCATCATCAGCTTGGAAGGCTGAGGTAATAGCCATTATACGATGCACGCAACACGTAACTCTTTTGAGCTATTTAACCTTTAGAATATGGTGGAGGGAGACGGATTCGAACCATCGAAGGCAGTGCCGGCAGATTTACAGTCTGCTCCCTTTGGCCACTCGGGAACCCCTCCAAATTTTGATCTTTCTCTCGCTCTCTATAAATAGAAGGGAGAAAGTGGTGCCGACTACCGGAGTCGAACTGGTGACCTACTGATTACAAGTCAGTTGCTCTACCTACTGAGCTAAGTCGGCACAAGTGGGGCGCATTTTATTGAATGATTTTCCACCTTGCAATAGTAAATTGCAAAAAAGTGTAAAATTCTCTTATCAAATTCCCATATACGGTTATTTAGCTCAAGGTTTCTGCCTTTAATCCGCATCTAGTAAAGGAAGATATTTAATTTATCTATCGCTTGATGTATTTTCCATGCACTTGTTTTGTTATCCACTATAGAGTTTTGTATGAGCCCATTTATGTCATTTGACCGCGCGCAGTGGTCTGAACTAAGGAATTTAGTTCCAATGACACTTTCTGAGAGCGATTTGAAAGAGCTTCAAGGCATCAATGAAAAGCTGACAATGGAAGAAGCTGTAGAAATTTACCTACCGTTATCTCGTCTGTTGAATCTCTATGTGGCCGCTCGACAAAATAGAAACTCAGTACTTCATCAATTTCTGGATAAGAAAGAGACTGCGCCGCCATTTATCATTGGTATCGCTGGCAGTGTGGCGGTAGGTAAAAGTACAACCGCTCGTCTACTCAAAGCTCTGTTATCTCGTTGGGACAACCACCCTAAAGTTGAACTAGTTACGACAGATGGCTTTTTGTATCCCAATGAAGTGCTTCAAGAAAAAGGCCTAATGAGTAAGAAAGGGTTCCCTGAGTCTTATGATATTAAAGCGCTAGTCAATTTTGTATCAGACGTGAAGGCATGCAAGCGTAATGTGACAGCACCTGTGTACTCTCACCTCACCTACAACATTACCAATGAAGTAAAAGAGGTCGACTTACCAGATGTGCTTATTATTGAAGGACTCAACGTTCTACAAAGCGGTATGAATTACCCACATGAGCCTCATAGAGTCTTTATTTCAGACTTCCTCGACTTCTCGTTATATGTCGATGCTGAAAGCGCTCAAATTCAACAATGGTATGTAAATCGTTTTATGAAGTTTCGTGAAGGTGCCTTCGCTAAACCAGGGTCATACTTCGGGCACTACACTAAATTATCAGATCTAGCCGCTAAGGAAAAAGCAGAAGGTATTTGGCAATCAATCAATGGTTTAAACCTAGAGCAGAATATCCTTCCGACCAGAGAAAGGGCTCACCTGATTCTACGCAAGGGCGCAGATCATATGGTCGAAGAAGTGTTACTAAGAAAATAGTAGAGCCTTAGTCTCCTTTTCTCAGCGAGATTTCTCCCCCGATATAGCTCTCTATACCACTCTCAGTTTTGAGCAGCACGGCGCCTTGTTCATCAATCCCCTGAACGACACCTTCAATTTCTCTAGGTCCAATAATCAACCTTACGTTGCGACCTAAGAAATTATCTAAGCGGTTCCACCGTTCGACAAAATTAGACATTCCTTTCAACTCATAGTCGGCAAGTGACTTGTCCCAAGCATTGATCAGAGCCTGTGCTAAATCATTACGATCTGGCACTTTCCCATCACACACTTCTTTGAGAGAGGTCCACGGCTGACCAATACCTGATGTTGTCGGGTCCATGGACAGGTTTAGTCCCAAACCAATAACAATATGAGCAGCGCCACCAGACTGTCCTGACAACTCGACTAAAATACCCGCGAGTTTCTTGTCATTATGATAAAGGTCGTTCGGCCACTTTAGTTTAACGCCTTCAACTCCCATATCCTCCAACGCCTCTACAACGGCGACACCAACCACAAGACTCAGCCCCATAGCCGCAGCCATACCGGCATCGAGTCTCCAGTACATTGAAAGGTATAGATTGGCACCGAATGGCGATACCCATTCACGGCCACGACGTCCACGACCTGCAGCTTGATATTCAGCAATACAGACCGAACCCGATTCGAGGGTATTAGTACGCTCTAATAGGTGCTGGTTTGTTGAACCTATGATTGGAATGAGTTCAAGAGAAGCATCACGACTCACAGCAGACAATTTTTCTTGGTCAAGCATATCTAAACGACTAGCTAGCTTATAACCTTTGCCTTGTACTCGATAGATATCCAAACCCCACTCTTGGATACCTTTAATGTGCTTACTGATAGCCGCTCGTGATACACCGATCATTTCACCTAAGTATTCACCAGAATGAAACTCACCATCGGCAAGACATCTCAATAGTGCAAGCTTGGTACTGTGCTCTCTCATACCAATGACTCCAAAGCTTTATCTAGGTTTGTCTCACTTTCTTGACCTATGAAGCGAACTTCGTGTTCCAATGATATGTCGAACTTGTCTAGGACAGCTTGACGTACTCGCGCTGCAAGTCTGAGGATATCCGTAGCAGACGCTTCATCATAATTGATGATAACCAAAGCTTGATTTGGATGAATTTGAGCACCACCTTCAAACACACCTTTAAACTGGCATTGATCAATGAGCCACCCAGCGGCGACTTTGATCATGTCGTTACTCTCATAACCGACAATGTTTGGGTATAACGCAGACAGCCGATCAAAATGATCTTTGGTGATCACAGGGTTTTTGAAGAAACTTCCCGCATTACCCTGTACGGAAGGGTCTGGTAGCTTGCTTGAGCGTATAGCACACACTTCATCAAATATAGAACGAGGAGAAAGTGTCTCTAAAGGTAAACTTTTAAGCGGGCCGTAGTGGTTACATGGCTTCCACTCTTTAGGTAGGGTCAAACCAATCGCAACAACAATCGCTTTGCCATAGAGAGCGTGCTTAAAAATAGAATCTCGGTAGCCAAAGAGACATTCCTCTTTGCTTAACCGCTTAACTGTATAAGTATCCAGATACAGAATATCAACATATTCGCATACGTCTTGCAGTTCAACACCATACGCACCAATATTCTGAATCGGAGCAGAACCTGAACAACCAGGTATCATTGCGAGGTTTTCTAGACCACCCAGACCTTTATCAACACTCCACTCAACCAAGCTTGGCCAATCCTCACCACCACTCACATGCAGAAGGTGATGACGGTCCGTCTCGGTCATCTCAATCCCAGCTAATTTATTGACAATGATCAAACCAGCGAAATGCTTGGTAAAAAGCATATTACTGCCCTTACCCAGAATTAACTTAGGTGAAGTTGACCATTTAGGATTCCTATAAACCGAAATCAGTTCGTCGATCGTAGTTACTTCAACCAACGCATCACAGGTCTGATCGATAGAAAAAGTATGAACATTTTTTAAACTAGCATTGAGATGGAATTGCATGGCGATATTCAATTAACTTACACTGCCATCATTCTACAGCAGATAAACAAATGGCGCAGTGACTGAATGAACAATGTCATCATTACTCAATTAGACCCCGTAAAGGTTCCCCTCGTTAAGCGTTTTTACAAAGAGCATTACCCAACAGGTAAAGCCAACAAAAGCGAAAAAATCTACTCATTAGAGCTAGACGGCCAGTTATGTGGTGTAGTTCGCTTTCGAACGATAGAAGATGCACGCTTACTTACCGGAATGGCTATCTCTAAGGAATACCGTGGCAAGCGATTAGGTTCACAGCTAATGGATTATTGTGTTCTTCACACGCTGACGGAAAAAGATTATTGCTTCGCGTATTCTCATCTGACTAATTTCTACAATCGTCATCAATTCATACAAATCGATCCCAATGAACTACCAAATGGTTTGAGAGTCTTATATGAGCGCTATTCGAATAGCGGAAAAGATCTCATTCCTATGCATTATCAGCAAAATTGTTAGAGAATGCCTCGATTATCTAGTATTTGATGCTATCCCTTTGGTAAAATCAAAGGTTCGCAATTTTGCATATTTTTAAGGTAAAACAGTCAATATGATTGCCAGTAGGAATCCATTCATACAGTTGCCAACCATAGCGCAGAATCCTGACAAGTTTGAAGTACTACTATCAGCGCAAGAGTTTAGAACTCGCTTACTTGATGAGATATCTCGCGCAACAACTCGTATTAGTTTAGTCGCTTTGTATCTTGAAGATGATGAGGCTGGCCGTGAGATCCTAACTGCCTTATATGAAGCAAAGCAAAAGAATCCAGAATTAGATGTGAGTGTATGTGTCGATTGGCACAGAGCTCAACGTGGATTGATTGGTGCGGAGTCTTCTGAAGGCAATGCAGCCATGTATAAAGAGTTTGCGGAAAAATATCAGCACTCTGTACCCGTCTATGGCATTCCAGTTCGCGGCAAAGAAGTCTTTGGCGTATTGCACTTAAAAGGCTTTATCGTCGATGACAGCGTGATATACAGCGGTGCAAGCCTTAACAATATCTATTTAAGTTATCATGATCGTTACCGTTTCGATCGCTACCATGTTTTAAACAACGCAACACTTGCTGACTCAATGTTCTCCTATGTCCAAGAACAAATGATCTCAGACATCGCTGTTTATGATTTGGCTGATAAGAACAAACCAGTTACCAAAGAACTGAAACCTGCAATCCGTCAATTCAGAGCATCATTAGCACGCTCTCAATACAAGTTCGACTCTCAAGATGTCTCCGCAGAACAAGTGGCCGTAACTCCTTTAGTTGGTATAGGTAAGAGACGTAACCGCCTAAATCAGGGAATTAACCAACTGGTTGCTCAAGCTAAAGATGAAATTTTCATTTGTACGCCATATTTCAATTTTCCGCCTAGCCTAGCGAAGGAAGTGAAGAGAGCACTTAAACGTGGCGTAAAGGTCACGATTGTTGTCGGCGATAAGACAGCCAATGACTTCTTTATCTCCCCAGAGGAAGAGTTTAAAACGATTGGTGGCTTGCCTTACTTATACGAATTGAACCTGCGTCGATTTGCGAAGGCAAATGAAGCGAATATAGCAAGTCGTAACCTGTCTATCCGACTTTGGCAACACGATTCCAACAGCTTCCATTTGAAGGGCATTTGGGTTGATAAACGCTACATGCTACTCACAGGTAATAACCTAAACCCACGCGCATGGAAGTTGGACTTAGAAAATGGCATATTCATCCAAGATAACTATCATCATCTAACGGATAAATTCCAAGCTGAGGTTAATAATATTGTTCAACACACACAGCTAATCTGCACTTATAAGCAATTGGACAAGATTGAGAGCTATCCGATGGAGGTTCAGAAGTTGATTCGTAAGATCACTCGTGTCAAAGCCGATAGAGTCCTTAAACAAATATTGTAGTCGATGTTATTAGAAACATTATTTATCAACGCCTAGCAAACGCTAGGCGTTTTTGTATCTGTGAGATAAGTTTGTTTGTTGTAATTTCGCTATTTACTCAAGACTAGTGCCAACGCTTAAATCTCCAAGTATCTACCTTTCTTAGTCAGCCTAATAATTAAGATGCGGCTATCAGATACAAATAACAACCACGTAAGATACCAACTCAATCGACAATTACTTTCTATATCCTGTCCTGATCGCCACTCCTTACAGCGAGAACTAGCGTGACAGCCCCCTGATATTCACTTGTATTTATACTGGTCTAATTTGATGCTCCGTTATCTTTAGAGGGTGTAGCAAAAAGAATTAGAAGTAACCATCTCAATTCGTCAGGTTTAAATGTAAAACAGCACGAGCCTCCCTCTATCTAGAGAGACACCTCAATATATAGCGATAAGGTCTGTAACCAAAATCCAAAAACTCATACCCGAGAAACGACGAAAGCCTAGTCGTCAGACTAGGCTTTCTAATAAGTAGCGGAATGGACGGGGTTGCGGACTTCAGGCAACCCCTTTGTGGGACTCATTCGACCGAAGGGCAAAACACTTTTCTTGAAATGTAAAAAAGCCCTGCTATTTCTAGCAGGGCTTTTCTAATAAGTGGCGGAGTGGACGGGACTCGAACCCGCGACCCCCGGCGTGACAGGCCGGTATTCTAACCAACTGAACTACCACTCCGCAGTGGTCAACTCACTAAGTGAGCGTCCATATCTCCAGGTCGGTCAACCTAAAGATTTAATTTAAAGCCTGGCGATGTCCTACTCTCACATGGGGAAACCCCACACTACCATCGGCGCTATTGTGTTTCACTTCTGAGTTCGGCATGGAATCAGGTGGGTCCACAATGCTATGGTCGCCAAGCAAATTTTAAAATTCGGAAAGCTTATCTAAAAGTATTTCTCTTCAAACTCATTCAAGGTCTGTCTTTCTATTGAGTCCACAAAACCCCTTGGGTGTTGTATGGTTAAGCCTCACGGGCAATTAGTACAGGTTAGCTCAATGCCTCGCAGCACTTACACACCCTGCCTATCAACGTCGTAGTCTACGACAACCCTTTAGGACACTTATAGTGCCAGGGAAAACTCATCTCAAGGCTCGCTTCCCGCTTAGATGCTTTCAGCGGTTATCGATTCCGAACTTAGCTACCGGGCAATGCCATTGGCATGACAACCCGAACACCAGAGGTTCGTCCACTCCGGTCCTCTCGTACTAGGAGCAGCCCCTTTCAATTTTCCAACGCCCACGGCAGATAGGGACCGAACTGTCTCACGACGTTCTAAACCCAGCTCGCGTACCACTTTAAATGGCGAACAGCCATACCCTTGGGACCGACTTCAGCCCCAGGATGTGATGAGCCGACATCGAGGTGCCAAACACCGCCGTCGATATGAACTCTTGGGCGGTATCAGCCTGTTATCCCCGGAGTACCTTTTATCCGTTGAGCGATGGCCCTTCCATTCAGAACCACCGGATCACTATGACCTGCTTTCGCACCTGCTCGAATTGTCATTCTCGCAGTCAAGCGGGCTTATGCCATTGCACTAACCACACGATGTCCAACCGTGTTTAGCCCACCTTCGTGCTCCTCCGTTACTCTTTGGGAGGAGACCGCCCCAGTCAAACTACCCACCAGGCACTGTCCGTAATCCCGATTCAGGGACCAACGTTAGAACATCAAAACTACAAGGGTGGTATTTCAAGGACGACTCCATCACATCTAGCGACGCAATTTCATAGTCTCCCACCTATCCTACACATGTAGGTTCAATGTTCAGTGCCAAGCTGTAGTAAAGGTTCACGGGGTCTTTCCGTCTAGCCGCGGGTACACTGCATCTTCACAGCGATTTCAATTTCACTGAGTCTCGGGTGGAGACAGCGTGGCCATCATTACGCCATTCGTGCAGGTCGGAACTTACCCGACAAGGAATTTCGCTACCTTAGGACCGTTATAGTTACGGCCGCCGTTTACCGGGGCTTCGATCAAGAGCTTCGTCCGAAGACTAACCCCATCAATTAACCTTCCGGCACCGGGCAGGCGTCACACCGTATACGTCATCTTACGATTTTGCACAGTGCTGTGTTTTTAATAAACAGTTGCAGCCACCTGGTATCTGCGACTCTCGTCTGCTCCATCCGCAAGGGACTTCACTGATAAGAGCGTACCTTCTCCCGAAGTTACGGTACCATTTTGCCTAGTTCCTTCACCCGAGTTCTCTCAAGCGCCTTGGTATTCTCTACCCGACCACCTGTGTCGGTTTGGGGTACGATTCCTTACAATCTGAAGCTTAGAGGCTTTTCCTGGAAGCATGGCATCAATGACTTCACTACCGTAGTAGCTCGACATCGTATCTCAGCGTTAGTAGTGGTCCGGATTTACCTAAACCACCCGCCTACATACTTGAACCTGGACAACCGTCGCCAGGCCCACCTAGCCTTCTCCGTCCCCCCATCGCAATTGTAAGAAGTACGGGAATATTAACCCGTTTCCCATCGACTACGCCTTTCGGCCTCGCCTTAGGAGTCGACTTACCCTGCCCCGATTAACGTTGGACAGGAACCCTTGGTCTTCCGGCGAGGGAGTTTTTCACTCCCTTTATCGTTACTCATGTCAGCATTCGCACTTCTGATACCTCCAGCAGCCCTTACAGACCACCTTCAACGGCTTACAGAACGCTCCCCTACCCCACATACCCTAAGGTACGTAGCCGCAGCTTCGGTGTATAGCTTAGCCCCGTTACATCTTCCGCGCAGGCCGACTCGACCAGTGAGCTATTACGCTTTCTTTAAATGATGGCTGCTTCTAAGCCAACATCCTGGCTGTCTGAGCCTTCCCACATCGTTTCCCACTTAGCTATACTTTGGGACCTTAGCTGGCGGTCTGGGTTGTTTCCCTCTCCACGACGGACGTTAGCACCCGCCGTGTGTCTCCCGGATAGTACTTACTGGTATTCGGAGTTTGCAAAGGGTTGGTAAGTCGGGATGACCCCCTAGCCTTAACAGTGCTCTACCCCCAGTAGTATTCGTCCGAGGCGCTACCTAAATAGCTTTCGGGGAGAACCAGCTATCTCCAGGTTTGATTGGCCTTTCACCCCTAGCCACAAGTCATCCGCTAATTTTTCAACATTAGTCGGTTCGGTCCTCCAGTTGATGTTACTCAACCTTCAACCTGCCCATGGCTAGATCACCTGGTTTCGGGTCTAATCCTAGCAACTGTACGCCCAGTTAAGACTCGGTTTCCCTACGGCTCCCCTAAACGGTTAACCTTGCTACTAAAATTAAGTCGCTGACCCATTATACAAAAGGTACGCAGTCACACCACGAAGGTGCTCCTACTGCTTGTACGTACACGGTTTCAGGTTCTATTTCACTCCCCTCACAGGGGTTCTTTTCGCCTTTCCCTCACGGTACTGGTTCACTATCGGTCAGTCAGTAGTATTTAGCCTTGGAGGATGGTCCCCCCATATTCAGACAGGATATCACGTGTCCCGCCCTACTCGTTTTCACTGATTATGAGATGTCGACTACGGGGCTATCACCCTTTACTGCGGCACTTTCCAGAGCCTTCGTCTGTCTCATTAAAAGCTTAAGGGCTAATCCAATTTCGCTCGCCGCTACTTTCGGAATCTCGGTTGATTTCTCTTCCTCGGGGTACTTAGATGTTTCAGTTCCCCCGGTTTGCCTCCTGTTGCTATGTATTCACAACAGGATACTTGCTTATGCAAGTGGGTTTCCCCATTCAGGAATCCCAGACTCAAAAGGTTATTACTACCTAATCTGGGCTTATCGCAAGTTATTACGCCTTTCATCGCCTCTGACTGCCAAGGCATCCACCGTGTACGCTTAGTCACTTAACCATACAACCCGAAAGGGTCTTAGTGTATGGCAACTAACCAAGGTTTTTGGTTGTCATCAAGAAGGGTTAATTCTTGATAACTGTTTGCCGGACTCAATTGTGAATCAATGTAAACATTGATTCGAATACAAGACACTTGAATGTGTTTGTTGTGTTTACCAATAAAGATAAACATTGAGAACTTTTAAATTTGATTTGAATTACTCGTAAGTAATCAAATCAGTCAGCTTTCCAAATTGTTAAAGAGCTAGATTCAAACTAATGAACCATTTTTAAATATTTTCAAATAAAAACACTTAAAGATGGTGGAGCTATGCGGGATCGAACCGCAGACCTCCTGCGTGCAAGGCAGGCGCTCTCCCAGCTGAGCTATAGCCCCATCTTTGTATCTAGTCGATATTGGTGGGTCTGAGTGGACTCGAACCACCGACCTCCCGCTTATCAGGCGAGCGCTCTAACCAGCTGAGCTACAGACCCAATATCGTCTCTTTTACTTTCTAAACCTAATCAATCTGTGTGGACACTCATCGTGGTATCTTCGTATAAGGAGGTGATCCAGCCCCAGGTTCCCCTAGGGCTACCTTGTTACGACTTCACCCCAGTCATGAACCACAAAGTGGTGAGCGTCCTCCTCGAAAGGTTAAACTACCCACTTCTTTTGCAGCCCACTCCCATGGTGTGACGGGCGGTGTGTACAAGGCCCGGGAACGTATTCACCGTGACATTCTGATTCACGATTACTAGCGATTCCGACTTCATGGAGTCGAGTTGCAGACTCCAATCCGGACTACGACGCACTTTTTGGGATTCGCTCACTATCGCTAGCTTGCTGCCCTCTGTATGCGCCATTGTAGCACGTGTGTAGCCCTACTCGTAAGGGCCATGATGACTTGACGTCGTCCCCACCTTCCTCCGGTTTATCACCGGCAGTCTCCCTGGAGTTCCCGACATTACTCGCTGGCAAACAAGGATAAGGGTTGCGCTCGTTGCGGGACTTAACCCAACATTTCACAACACGAGCTGACGACAGCCATGCAGCACCTGTCTCAGAGTTCCCGAAGGCACACCTGTGTCTCCACTGGCTTCTCTGGATGTCAAGAGTAGGTAAGGTTCTTCGCGTTGCATCGAATTAAACCACATGCTCCACCGCTTGTGCGGGCCCCCGTCAATTCATTTGAGTTTTAATCTTGCGACCGTACTCCCCAGGCGGTCTACTTAACGCGTTAGCTCCGAAAGCCACGGCTCAAGGCCACAACCTCCAAGTAGACATCGTTTACGGCGTGGACTACCAGGGTATCTAATCCTGTTTGCTCCCCACGCTTTCGCATCTGAGTGTCAGTGTCTGTCCAGGGGGCCGCCTTCGCCACTGGTATTCCTTCAGATCTCTACGCATTTCACCGCTACACCTGAAATTCTACCCCCCTCTACAGCACTCTAGTTCACCAGTTTCAAATGCAGTTCCGAGGTTGAGCCCCGGGCTTTCACATCTGACTTAATGAACCACCTGCATGCGCTTTACGCCCAGTAATTCCGATTAACGCTCGCACCCTCCGTATTACCGCGGCTGCTGGCACGGAGTTAGCCGGTGCTTCTTCTGTTGCTAACGTCAAGATGCGCAGCTATTAACTACACACCCTTCCTCACAACTGAAAGTACTTTACAACCCGAAGGCCTTCTTCATACACGCGGCATGGCTGCATCAGGCTTTCGCCCATTGTGCAATATTCCCCACTGCTGCCTCCCGTAGGAGTCTGGACCGTGTCTCAGTTCCAGTGTGGCTGATCATCCTCTCAGACCAGCTAGGGATCGTCGCCTTGGTGAGCCATTACCTCACCAACTAGCTAATCCCACCTAGGCATATCTTGACGCGAGAGGTCCGAAGATCCCCCTCTTTGGCCCGTAGGCATTATGCGGTATTAGCCATCGTTTCCAATGGTTATCCCCCACATCAAGGCAATTTCCTAGGCATTACTCACCCGTCCGCCGCTCGACGCCCATTAACGCACCCGAAGGATTGTTAGTGTCGTTTCCGCTCGACTTGCATGTGTTAGGCCTGCCGCCAGCGTTCAATCTGAGCCATGATCAAACTCTTCAATTTAAGATTTTGTGACTCAACGAATACTGACTTCAAAACTAATATTCATTGCTCTTTCGAAAAAGATTGATGAACATGTAATTCTAAAGCTATTACCATTCCAACAGAATGGTAATGAATTGACTGTGCCGAATAACTACAAGTAGTTAAACGTATTGGTCACTCAGTTCATTGAAATCATTGTGTTACCGAAGTAACTGTCATTACCTAAGTAATAACGTTTTGATATTCATCAACGAGTGCCCACACAGATTGATAGGTTTAAATTGTTAAAGAGCTTTGCTTTCAGTACCTTAGCACGTAAGCAGGACGCGTATAATACGCTTTCCACTTTGAAAGTCAACATAAAACTCTAAGAAACTTAGAACTCTATGGTGACTTGTCTAGAAACTAGACAAAGTCGAAATTAAAGCCTGGCGATGTCCTACTCTCACATGGGGAAACCCCACACTACCATCGGCGCTATTGTGTTTCACTTCTGAGTTCGGCATGGAATCAGGTGGGTCCACAATGCTATGGTCGCCAAGCAAATTTTAAAATTCGGAAAGCTTATCTAAAAGTTATTTCTCTTCAAACGCATTCAAGGTCTGGTACATCTGAGTCCACAAAACCCCTTGGGTGTTGTATGGTTAAGCCTCACGGGCAATTAGTACAGGTTAGCTCAATGCCTCGCAGCACTTACACACCCTGCCTATCAACGTCGTAGTCTACGACAACCCTTTAGGACACTTATAGTGCCAGGGAAAACTCATCTCAAGGCTCGCTTCCCGCTTAGATGCTTTCAGCGGTTATCGATTCCGAACTTAGCTACCGGGCAATGCCATTGGCATGACAACCCGAACACCAGAGGTTCGTCCACTCCGGTCCTCTCGTACTAGGAGCAGCCCCTTTCAATTTTCCAACGCCCACGGCAGATAGGGACCGAACTGTCTCACGACGTTCTAAACCCAGCTCGCGTACCACTTTAAATGGCGAACAGCCATACCCTTGGGACCGACTTCAGCCCCAGGATGTGATGAGCCGACATCGAGGTGCCAAACACCGCCGTCGATATGAACTCTTGGGCGGTATCAGCCTGTTATCCCCGGAGTACCTTTTATCCGTTGAGCGATGGCCCTTCCATTCAGAACCACCGGATCACTATGACCTGCTTTCGCACCTGCTCGAATTGTCATTCTCGCAGTCAAGCGGGCTTATGCCATTGCACTAACCACACGATGTCCAACCGTGTTTAGCCCACCTTCGTGCTCCTCCGTTACTCTTTGGGAGGAGACCGCCCCAGTCAAACTACCCACCAGGCACTGTCCGTAATCCCGATTCAGGGACCAACGTTAGAACATCAAAACTACAAGGGTGGTATTTCAAGGACGACTCCATCACATCTAGCGACGCAATTTCATAGTCTCCCACCTATCCTACACATGTAGGTTCAATGTTCAGTGCCAAGCTGTAGTAAAGGTTCACGGGGTCTTTCCGTCTAGCCGCGGGTACACTGCATCTTCACAGCGATTTCAATTTCACTGAGTCTCGGGTGGAGACAGCGTGGCCATCATTACGCCATTCGTGCAGGTCGGAACTTACCCGACAAGGAATTTCGCTACCTTAGGACCGTTATAGTTACGGCCGCCGTTTACCGGGGCTTCGATCAAGAGCTTCGACCGAAGTCTAACCCCATCAATTAACCTTCCGGCACCGGGCAGGCGTCACACCGTATACGTCATCTTACGATTTTGCACAGTGCTGTGTTTTTAATAAACAGTTGCAGCCACCTGGTATCTGCGACTCTCGTCTGCTCCATCCGCAAGGGACTTCACTGATAAGAGCGTACCTTCTCCCGAAGTTACGGTACCATTTTGCCTAGTTCCTTCACCCGAGTTCTCTCAAGCGCCTTGGTATTCTCTACCCGACCACCTGTGTCGGTTTGGGGTACGATTCCTTACAATCTGAAGCTTAGAGGCTTTTCCTGGAAGCATGGCATCAATGACTTCACTACCGTAGTAGCTCGACATCGTATCTCAGCGTTAGTAGTGGTCCGGATTTACCTAAACCACCCGCCTACATACTTGAACCTGGACAACCGTCGCCAGGCCCACCTAGCCTTCTCCGTCCCCCCATCGCAATTGTAAGAAGTACGGGAATATTAACCCGTTTCCCATCGACTACGCCTTTCGGCCTCGCCTTAGGAGTCGACTTACCCTGCCCCGATTAACGTTGGACAGGAACCCTTGGTCTTCCGGCGAGGGAGTTTTTCACTCCCTTTATCGTTACTCATGTCAGCATTCGCACTTCTGATACCTCCAGCAGCCCTTACAGACCACCTTCAACGGCTTACAGAACGCTCCCCTACCCCACATACCCTAAGGTACGTAGCCGCAGCTTCGGTGTATAGCTTAGCCCCGTTACATCTTCCGCGCAGGCCGACTCGACCAGTGAGCTATTACGCTTTCTTTAAATGATGGCTGCTTCTAAGCCAACATCCTGGCTGTCTGAGCCTTCCCACATCGTTTCCCACTTAGCTATACTTTGGGACCTTAGCTGGCGGTCTGGGTTGTTTCCCTCTCCACGACGGACGTTAGCACCCGCCGTGTGTCTCCCGGATAGTACTTACTGGTATTCGGAGTTTGCAAAGGGTTGGTAAGTCGGGATGACCCCCTAGCCTTAACAGTGCTCTACCCCCAGTAGTATTCGTCCGAGGCGCTACCTAAATAGCTTTCGGGGAGAACCAGCTATCTCCAGGTTTGATTGGCCTTTCACCCCTAGCCACAAGTCATCCGCTAATTTTTCAACATTAGTCGGTTCGGTCCTCCAGTTGATGTTACTCAACCTTCAACCTGCCCATGGCTAGATCACCTGGTTTCGGGTCTAATCCTAGCAACTGTACGCCCAGTTAAGACTCGGTTTCCCTACGGCTCCCCTAAACGGTTAACCTTGCTACTAAAATTAAGTCGCTGACCCATTATACAAAAGGTACGCAGTCACACCACGAAGGTGCTCCTACTGCTTGTACGTACACGGTTTCAGGTTCTATTTCACTCCCCTCACAGGGGTTCTTTTCGCCTTTCCCTCACGGTACTGGTTCACTATCGGTCAGTCAGTAGTATTTAGCCTTGGAGGATGGTCCCCCCATATTCAGACAGGATATCACGTGTCCCGCCCTACTCGTTTTCACTGATTATGAGATGTCGACTACGGGGCTATCACCCTTTACTGCGGCACTTTCCAGAGCCTTCGTCTGTCTCATTAAAAGCTTAAGGGCTAATCCAATTTCGCTCGCCGCTACTTTCGGAATCTCGGTTGATTTCTCTTCCTCGGGGTACTTAGATGTTTCAGTTCCCCCGGTTTGCCTCCTGTTGCTATGTATTCACAACAGGATACGTGCTTATGCACGTGGGTTTCCCCATTCAGGAATCCCAGACTCAAAAGGTTATTACTACCTAATCTGGGCTTATCGCAAGTTATTACGCCTTTCATCGCCTCTGACTGCCAAGGCATCCACCGTGTACGCTTAGTCACTTAACCATACAACCCGAAAGGGTTTCTATTTACTTTCACTTTAAAAAGTGAAGACAAATAAGCGTATGGCAACTAACCAAGGTTTTTGGTTGTCATCAAGAAGGGTTAATTCTTGATAACTGTTTGCCGGACTCAATTGTGAATCAATGTAAACATTGATTCGAATACAAGACACTTGAATGTGTTTGTTGTGTTTACCTAATGAAAGATAAACATTGAGAACTTTTAAATTTGATTAACATGACTCGTAAGTCAGTTAATCAGTCAGCTTTCCAAATTGTTAAAGAGCATGAGACTTTAAGAACCAGTGTTCTAAAATTCACATTTTCTAAAGACTCTCAGGGTCAAACATACCAACCAACGACAAAAGAAGTGGTTTGGATATGAATATAACCAAGAATTTTTAGAGAATGGTGGGCGATACCGGGCTCGAACCAGTGACCCCCTGCTTGTAAGGCAGGTGCTCTCCCAACTGAGCTAATCGCCCACGATAGTTTTAATTCCTTCGCGGAGAAAGAATGGTGGGTCGTGCAGGATTCGAACCTGCGACCAATTGATTAAAAGTCAACTGCTCTACCAACTGAGCTAACGACCCAATGGTATCCCGTAGGGGAGTCGAACCCCTGTTACCGCCGTGAAAGGGCGGTGTCCTAGGCCTCTAGACGAACGGGACACTGCAATTTATCTCCACTTTAAAAAGTAGAAACAAACTTCGAAGAACTTGGGAGTTCTTCATCTCTTTGCTTTTCTAAACCTAATCAATCTGTGTGGACACTCATCGTGACTATCTTCGTATAAGGAGGTGATCCAGCCCCAGGTTCCCCTAGGGCTACCTTGTTACGACTTCACCCCAGTCATGAACCACAAAGTGGTGAGCGTCCTCCCCGAAAGGTTAAACTACCCACTTCTTTTGCAGCCCACTCCCATGGTGTGACGGGCGGTGTGTACAAGGCCCGGGAACGTATTCACCGTGACATTCTGATTCACGATTACTAGCGATTCCGACTTCATGGAGTCGAGTTGCAGACTCCAATCCGGACTACGACGCACTTTTTGGGATTCGCTCACTATCGCTAGCTTGCTGCCCTCTGTATGCGCCATTGTAGCACGTGTGTAGCCCTACTCGTAAGGGCCATGATGACTTGACGTCGTCCCCACCTTCCTCCGGTTTATCACCGGCAGTCTCCCTGGAGTTCCCGACATTACTCGCTGGCAAACAAGGATAAGGGTTGCGCTCGTTGCGGGACTTAACCCAACATTTCACAACACGAGCTGACGACAGCCATGCAGCACCTGTCTCAGAGCTCCCGAAGGCACACCTGCGTCTCCGCTGGCTTCTCTGGATGTCAAGAGTAGGTAAGGTTCTTCGCGTTGCATCGAATTAAACCACATGCTCCACCGCTTGTGCGGGCCCCCGTCAATTCATTTGAGTTTTAATCTTGCGACCGTACTCCCCAGGCGGTCTACTTAACGCGTTAGCTCCGAAAGCCACGGCTCAAGGCCACAACCTCCAAGTAGACATCGTTTACGGCGTGGACTACCAGGGTATCTAATCCTGTTTGCTCCCCACGCTTTCGCATCTGAGTGTCAGTGTCTGTCCAGGGGGCCGCCTTCGCCACTGGTATTCCTTCAGATCTCTACGCATTTCACCGCTACACCTGAAATTCTACCCCCCTCTACAGCACTCTAGTTCACCAGTTTCAAATGCAGTTCCGAGGTTGAGCCCCGGGCTTTCACATCTGACTTAATGAACCACCTGCATGCGCTTTACGCCCAGTAATTCCGATTAACGCTCGCACCCTCCGTATTACCGCGGCTGCTGGCACGGAGTTAGCCGGTGCTTCTTCTGTTGCTAACGTCAAGATGCGCAGCTATTAACTACACACCCTTCCTCACAACTGAAAGTACTTTACAACCCGAAGGCCTTCTTCATACACGCGGCATGGCTGCATCAGGCTTTCGCCCATTGTGCAATATTCCCCACTGCTGCCTCCCGTAGGAGTCTGGACCGTGTCTCAGTTCCAGTGTGGCTGATCATCCTCTCAGACCAGCTAGGGATCGTCGCCTTGGTGAGCCATTACCTCACCAACTAGCTAATCCCACCTAGGCATATCTTGACGCGAGAGGTCCGAAGATCCCCCTCTTTGGCCCGTAGGCATTATGCGGTATTAGCCATCGTTTCCAATGGTTATCCCCCACATCAAGGCAATTTCCTAGGCATTACTCACCCGTCCGCCGCTCGACGCCCATTAACGCACCCGAAGGATTGTTAGTGTCGTTTCCGCTCGACTTGCATGTGTTAGGCCTGCCGCCAGCGTTCAATCTGAGCCATGATCAAACTCTTCAATTTAAGATTTTGTGACTCAACGAATACTGACTTCAAAACTAATATTCATTGCTCTTTCGAAAAAGATTGATGAACATGTAATTCTAAAGCTATTACCATTCCAACAGAATGGTAATGAATTGACTGTGCCGAATAACTACAAGTAGTTAAACGTATTGGTCACTCAGTTCATTGAAATCATTGTGTTACCGAAGTAACTGTCATTACCTAAGTAATAACGTTTTGATATTCATCAACGAGTGCCCACACAGATTGATAGGTTTAAATTGTTAAAGAGCTTTGCTTTCAGTGCCTTAGCACGTAAGCAGGACGCGTATAATACGCTTTCCACTTTGAAAGTCAACATAAAACTCTAAGAAACTTAGAACTCTATGGTGACTTGTCTAGAAACTAGACAAAGTCGAAATTAAAGCCTGGCGATGTCCTACTCTCACATGGGGAAACCCCACACTACCATCGGCGCTATTGTGTTTCACTTCTGAGTTCGGCATGGAATCAGGTGGGTCCACAATGCTATGGTCGCCAAGCAAATTTTAAAATTCGGAAAGCTTATCTAAAAGTTATTTCTCTTCAAACGCATTCAAGGTCTGGTACATCTGAGTCCACAAAACCCCTTGGGTGTTGTATGGTTAAGCCTCACGGGCAATTAGTACAGGTTAGCTCAATGCCTCGCAGCACTTACACACCCTGCCTATCAACGTCGTAGTCTACGACAACCCTTTAGGACACTTATAGTGCCAGGGAAAACTCATCTCAAGGCTCGCTTCCCGCTTAGATGCTTTCAGCGGTTATCGATTCCGAACTTAGCTACCGGGCAATGCCATTGGCATGACAACCCGAACACCAGAGGTTCGTCCACTCCGGTCCTCTCGTACTAGGAGCAGCCCCTTTCAATTTTCCAACGCCCACGGCAGATAGGGACCGAACTGTCTCACGACGTTCTAAACCCAGCTCGCGTACCACTTTAAATGGCGAACAGCCATACCCTTGGGACCGACTTCAGCCCCAGGATGTGATGAGCCGACATCGAGGTGCCAAACACCGCCGTCGATATGAACTCTTGGGCGGTATCAGCCTGTTATCCCCGGAGTACCTTTTATCCGTTGAGCGATGGCCCTTCCATTCAGAACCACCGGATCACTATGACCTGCTTTCGCACCTGCTCGAATTGTCATTCTCGCAGTCAAGCGGGCTTATGCCATTGCACTAACCACACGATGTCCAACCGTGTTTAGCCCACCTTCGTGCTCCTCCGTTACTCTTTGGGAGGAGACCGCCCCAGTCAAACTACCCACCAGGCACTGTCCGTAATCCCGATTCAGGGACCAACGTTAGAACATCAAAACTACAAGGGTGGTATTTCAAGGACGACTCCATCACATCTAGCGACGCAATTTCATAGTCTCCCACCTATCCTACACATGTAGGTTCAATGTTCAGTGCCAAGCTGTAGTAAAGGTTCACGGGGTCTTTCCGTCTAGCCGCGGGTACACTGCATCTTCACAGCGATTTCAATTTCACTGAGTCTCGGGTGGAGACAGCGTGGCCATCATTACGCCATTCGTGCAGGTCGGAACTTACCCGACAAGGAATTTCGCTACCTTAGGACCGTTATAGTTACGGCCGCCGTTTACCGGGGCTTCGATCAAGAGCTTCGACCGAAGTCTAACCCCATCAATTAACCTTCCGGCACCGGGCAGGCGTCACACCGTATACGTCATCTTACGATTTTGCACAGTGCTGTGTTTTTAATAAACAGTTGCAGCCACCTGGTATCTGCGACTCTCGTCTGCTCCATCCGCAAGGGACTTCACTGATAAGAGCGTACCTTCTCCCGAAGTTACGGTACCATTTTGCCTAGTTCCTTCACCCGAGTTCTCTCAAGCGCCTTGGTATTCTCTACCCGACCACCTGTGTCGGTTTGGGGTACGATTCCTTACAATCTGAAGCTTAGAGGCTTTTCCTGGAAGCATGGCATCAATGACTTCACTACCGTAGTAGCTCGACATCGTATCTCAGCGTTAAGAAAGTCCGGATTTACCTAAACTTTCCGCCTACGTACTTGAACCTGGACAACCGTCGCCAGGCCCACCTAGCCTTCTCCGTCCCCCCATCGCAATTGTAAGAAGTACGGGAATATTAACCCGTTTCCCATCGACTACGCCTTTCGGCCTCGCCTTAGGAGTCGACTTACCCTGCCCCGATTAACGTTGGACAGGAACCCTTGGTCTTCCGGCGAGGGAGTTTTTCACTCCCTTTATCGTTACTCATGTCAGCATTCGCACTTCTGATACCTCCAGCAGCCCTTACAGACCACCTTCAACGGCTTACAGAACGCTCCCCTACCCCACATATCCTAAGATACGTAGCCGCAGCTTCGGTGTATAGCTTAGCCCCGTTACATCTTCCGCGCAGGCCGACTCGACCAGTGAGCTATTACGCTTTCTTTAAATGATGGCTGCTTCTAAGCCAACATCCTGGCTGTCTGAGCCTTCCCACATCGTTTCCCACTTAGCTATACTTTGGGACCTTAGCTGGCGGTCTGGGTTGTTTCCCTCTCCACGACGGACGTTAGCACCCGCCGTGTGTCTCCCGGATAGTACTTACTGGTATTCGGAGTTTGCAAAGGGTTGGTAAGTCGGGATGACCCCCTAGCCTTAACAGTGCTCTACCCCCAGTAGTATTCGTCCGAGGCGCTACCTAAATAGCTTTCGGGGAGAACCAGCTATCTCCAGGTTTGATTGGCCTTTCACCCCTAGCCACAAGTCATCCGCTAATTTTTCAACATTAGTCGGTTCGGTCCTCCAGTTGATGTTACTCAACCTTCAACCTGCCCATGGCTAGATCACCTGGTTTCGGGTCTAATCCTAGCAACTGTACGCCCAGTTAAGACTCGGTTTCCCTACGGCTCCCCTAAACGGTTAACCTTGCTACTAAAATTAAGTCGCTGACCCATTATACAAAAGGTACGCAGTCACACCACGAAGGTGCTCCTACTGCTTGTACGTACACGGTTTCAGGTTCTATTTCACTCCCCTCACAGGGGTTCTTTTCGCCTTTCCCTCACGGTACTGGTTCACTATCGGTCAGTCAGTAGTATTTAGCCTTGGAGGATGGTCCCCCCATATTCAGACAGGATATCACGTGTCCCGCCCTACTCGTTTTCACTGATTATGATGTGTCGGTTACGGGGCTATCACCCTTTATTGCGAGACTTTCCAGACTCTTCACCTGCATCATTAAAAGCTTAAGGGCTAATCCAATTTCGCTCGCCGCTACTTTCGGAATCTCGGTTGATTTCTCTTCCTCGGGGTACTTAGATGTTTCAGTTCCCCCGGTTTGCCTCCTGTTGCTATGTATTCACAACAGGATACTTGCTTATGCAAGTGGGTTTCCCCATTCAGAAATCCCAGACTCAAAAGGTTATTACTACCTAATCTGGGCTTATCGCAAGTTATTACGTCTTTCATCGCCTCTGACTGCCAAGGCATCCACCGTGTACGCTTAGTCACTTAACCATACAACCCGAAAGGGTCTTAGCGTATGGCAACTAACCAAGGTTTTTGGTTGTCATCAAGAAGGGTTAATTCTTGATAACTGTTTGCCGGACTCAATTGTGAATCAATGTAAACATTGATTCGAATACAAGACACTTGAATGTGTTTGTTGTGTTTACCAATAAAGGTAAACATTGAGAACTTTTAAATTTGATTGAATTACTCGTAAGTAAATCAATCAGTCAGCTTTCCAAATTGTTAAAGAGCTTGATTTCTTTCGAAACCATTTTTAAATATTTTCAGATAAAAACACTTAAAGATGGTGGAGCTATGCGGGATCGAACCGCAGACCTCCTGCGTGCAAGGCAGGCGCTCTCCCAGCTGAGCTATAGCCCCATCTAGGTCGATATTGGTGGGTCTGAGTGGACTCGAACCACCGACCTCCCGCTTATCAGGCGAGCGCTCTAACCAGCTGAGCTACAGACCCAATATCGTCTCTTTTACTTTCTAAACCTAATCAATCTGTGTGGACACTCATCGTGGTATCTTCGTATAAGGAGGTGATCCAGCCCCAGGTTCCCCTAGGGCTACCTTGTTACGACTTCACCCCAGTCATGAACCACAAAGTGGTGAGCGTCCTCCCCGAAAGGTTAAACTACCCACTTCTTTTGCAGCCCACTCCCATGGTGTGACGGGCGGTGTGTACAAGGCCCGGGAACGTATTCACCGTGACATTCTGATTCACGATTACTAGCGATTCCGACTTCATGGAGTCGAGTTGCAGACTCCAATCCGGACTACGACGCACTTTTTGGGATTCGCTCACTATCGCTAGCTTGCTGCCCTCTGTATGCGCCATTGTAGCACGTGTGTAGCCCTACTCGTAAGGGCCATGATGACTTGACGTCGTCCCCACCTTCCTCCGGTTTATCACCGGCAGTCTCCCTGGAGTTCCCGACATTACTCGCTGGCAAACAAGGATAAGGGTTGCGCTCGTTGCGGGACTTAACCCAACATTTCACAACACGAGCTGACGACAGCCATGCAGCACCTGTCTCAGAGCTCCCGAAGGCACACCTGCGTCTCCGCTGGCTTCTCTGGATGTCAAGAGTAGGTAAGGTTCTTCGCGTTGCATCGAATTAAACCACATGCTCCACCGCTTGTGCGGGCCCCCGTCAATTCATTTGAGTTTTAATCTTGCGACCGTACTCCCCAGGCGGTCTACTTAACGCGTTAGCTCCGAAAGCCACGGCTCAAGGCCACAACCTCCAAGTAGACATCGTTTACGGCGTGGACTACCAGGGTATCTAATCCTGTTTGCTCCCCACGCTTTCGCATCTGAGTGTCAGTGTCTGTCCAGGGGGCCGCCTTCGCCACTGGTATTCCTTCAGATCTCTACGCATTTCACCGCTACACCTGAAATTCTACCCCCCTCTACAGCACTCTAGTTCACCAGTTTCAAATGCAGTTCCGAGGTTGAGCCCCGGGCTTTCACATCTGACTTAATGAACCACCTGCATGCGCTTTACGCCCAGTAATTCCGATTAACGCTCGCACCCTCCGTATTACCGCGGCTGCTGGCACGGAGTTAGCCGGTGCTTCTTCTGTTGCTAACGTCAAGATGCGCAGCTATTAACTACACACCCTTCCTCACAACTGAAAGTACTTTACAACCCGAAGGCCTTCTTCATACACGCGGCATGGCTGCATCAGGCTTTCGCCCATTGTGCAATATTCCCCACTGCTGCCTCCCGTAGGAGTCTGGACCGTGTCTCAGTTCCAGTGTGGCTGATCATCCTCTCAGACCAGCTAGGGATCGTCGCCTTGGTGAGCCATTACCTCACCAACTAGCTAATCCCACCTAGGCATATCTTGACGCGAGAGGTCCGAAGATCCCCCTCTTTGGCCCGTAGGCATTATGCGGTATTAGCCATCGTTTCCAATGGTTATCCCCCACATCAAGGCAATTTCCTAGGCATTACTCACCCGTCCGCCGCTCGACGCCCATTAACGCACCCGAAGGATTGTTAGTGTCGTTTCCGCTCGACTTGCATGTGTTAGGCCTGCCGCCAGCGTTCAATCTGAGCCATGATCAAACTCTTCAATTTAAGATTTTGTGACTCAACGAATACTGACTTCAAAACTAATATTCATTGCTCTTTCGAAAAAGATTGATGAACATGTAATTCTAAAGCTATTACCATTCCAACAGAATGGTAATGAATTGACTGTGCCGAATAACTACAAGTAGTTAAACGTATTGGTCACTCAGTTCATTGAAATCATTGTGTTACCGAAGTAACTGTCATTACCTAAGTAATAACGTTTTGATATTCATCAACGAGTGCCCACACAGATTGATAGGTTTAAATTGTTAAAGAGCGTGTCCTCTAAAAAGAGAACGCTTTCAGTGCCTTAGCACTTAAGCAGGACGCGTATAATACGCTTTCCACTTTGAAAGTCAACATAAAACACTAAGAAAACTTAGAACCCTATGGTGACTTGTCTATTAAATAGACAAAGTCGAAATTAAAGCCTGGCGATGTCCTACTCTCACATGGGGAAACCCCACACTACCATCGGCGCTATTGTGTTTCACTTCTGAGTTCGGCATGGAATCAGGTGGGTCCACAATGCTATGGTCGCCAAGCAAATTTTAAAATTCGGAAAGCTTATCTAAAAGTATTTCTCTTCAAACTCATTCAAGGTCTGGTACATCTGAGTCCACAAAACCCCTTGGGTGTTGTATGGTTAAGCCTCACGGGCAATTAGTACAGGTTAGCTCAATGCCTCGCAGCACTTACACACCCTGCCTATCAACGTCGTAGTCTACGACAACCCTTTAGGACACTTATAGTGCCAGGGAAAACTCATCTCAAGGCTCGCTTCCCGCTTAGATGCTTTCAGCGGTTATCGATTCCGAACTTAGCTACCGGGCAATGCCATTGGCATGACAACCCGAACACCAGAGGTTCGTCCACTCCGGTCCTCTCGTACTAGGAGCAGCCCCTTTCAATTTTCCAACGCCCACGGCAGATAGGGACCGAACTGTCTCACGACGTTCTAAACCCAGCTCGCGTACCACTTTAAATGGCGAACAGCCATACCCTTGGGACCGACTTCAGCCCCAGGATGTGATGAGCCGACATCGAGGTGCCAAACACCGCCGTCGATATGAACTCTTGGGCGGTATCAGCCTGTTATCCCCGGAGTACCTTTTATCCGTTGAGCGATGGCCCTTCCATTCAGAACCACCGGATCACTATGACCTGCTTTCGCACCTGCTCGAATTGTCATTCTCGCAGTCAAGCGGGCTTATGCCATTGCACTAACCACACGATGTCCAACCGTGTTTAGCCCACCTTCGTGCTCCTCCGTTACTCTTTGGGAGGAGACCGCCCCAGTCAAACTACCCACCAGGCACTGTCCGTAATCCCGATTCAGGGACCAACGTTAGAACATCAAAACTACAAGGGTGGTATTTCAAGGACGACTCCATCACATCTAGCGACGCAATTTCATAGTCTCCCACCTATCCTACACATGTAGGTTCAATGTTCAGTGCCAAGCTGTAGTAAAGGTTCACGGGGTCTTTCCGTCTAGCCGCGGGTACACTGCATCTTCACAGCGATTTCAATTTCACTGAGTCTCGGGTGGAGACAGCGTGGCCATCATTACGCCATTCGTGCAGGTCGGAACTTACCCGACAAGGAATTTCGCTACCTTAGGACCGTTATAGTTACGGCCGCCGTTTACCGGGGCTTCGATCAAGAGCTTCGTCCGAAGACTAACCCCATCAATTAACCTTCCGGCACCGGGCAGGCGTCACACCGTATACGTCATCTTACGATTTTGCACAGTGCTGTGTTTTTAATAAACAGTTGCAGCCACCTGGTATCTGCGACTCTCGTCTGCTCCATCCGCAAGGGACTTCACTGATAAGAGCGTACCTTCTCCCGAAGTTACGGTACCATTTTGCCTAGTTCCTTCACCCGAGTTCTCTCAAGCGCCTTGGTATTCTCTACCCGACCACCTGTGTCGGTTTGGGGTACGATTCCTTACAATCTGAAGCTTAGAGGCTTTTCCTGGAAGCATGGCATCAATGACTTCACTACCGTAGTAGCTCGACATCGTATCTCAGCGTTAGTAGTGGTCCGGATTTACCTAAACCACCCGCCTACATACTTGAACCTGGACAACCGTCGCCAGGCCCACCTAGCCTTCTCCGTCCCCCCATCGCAATTGTAAGAAGTACGGGAATATTAACCCGTTTCCCATCGACTACGCCTTTCGGCCTCGCCTTAGGAGTCGACTTACCCTGCCCCGATTAACGTTGGACAGGAACCCTTGGTCTTCCGGCGAGGGAGTTTTTCACTCCCTTTATCGTTACTCATGTCAGCATTCGCACTTCTGATACCTCCAGCAGCCCTTACAGACCACCTTCAACGGCTTACAGAACGCTCCCCTACCCCACATACCCTAAGGTACGTAGCCGCAGCTTCGGTGTATAGCTTAGCCCCGTTACATCTTCCGCGCAGGCCGACTCGACCAGTGAGCTATTACGCTTTCTTTAAATGATGGCTGCTTCTAAGCCAACATCCTGGCTGTCTGAGCCTTCCCACATCGTTTCCCACTTAGCTATACTTTGGGACCTTAGCTGGCGGTCTGGGTTGTTTCCCTCTCCACGACGGACGTTAGCACCCGCCGTGTGTCTCCCGGATAGTACTTACTGGTATTCGGAGTTTGCAAAGGGTTGGTAAGTCGGGATGACCCCCTAGCCTTAACAGTGCTCTACCCCCAGTAGTATTCGTCCGAGGCGCTACCTAAATAGCTTTCGGGGAGAACCAGCTATCTCCAGGTTTGATTGGCCTTTCACCCCTAGCCACAAGTCATCCGCTAATTTTTCAACATTAGTCGGTTCGGTCCTCCAGTTGATGTTACTCAACCTTCAACCTGCCCATGGCTAGATCACCTGGTTTCGGGTCTAATCCTAGCAACTGTACGCCCAGTTAAGACTCGGTTTCCCTACGGCTCCCCTAAACGGTTAACCTTGCTACTAAAATTAAGTCGCTGACCCATTA
This sequence comes from Vibrio sp. QJM3NY_26, assembly GCF_057786005.1. NCBI lineage: Bacteria > Pseudomonadati > Pseudomonadota > Gammaproteobacteria > Vibrionales > Vibrionaceae > Vibrio > Vibrio sp. QJM3NY_26. Next base: position 3,280,204 of record NZ_CM173515.1, read on the forward strand.
TACAAAAGGTACGCAGTCACACCACGAAGGTGCTCCTACTGCTTGTACGTACACGGTTTCAGGTTCTATTTCACTCCCCTCACAGGGGTTCTTTTCGCCTTTCCCTCACGGTACTGGTTCACTATCGGTCAGTCAGTAGTATTTAGCCTTGGAGGATGGTCCCCCCATATTCAGACAGGATATCACGTGTCCCGCCCTACTCGTTTTCACTGATTATGATGTGTCGGTTACGGGGCTATCACCCTTTATTGCGAGACTTTCCAGACTCTTCACCTGCATCATTAAAAGCTTAAGGGCTAATCCAATTTCGCTCGCCGCTACTTTCGGAATCTCGGTTGATTTCTCTTCCTCGGGGTACTTAGATGTTTCAGTTCCCCCGGTTTGCCTCCTGTTGCTATGTATTCACAACAGGATACTTGCTTATGCAAGTGGGTTTCCCCATTCAGGAATCCCAGACTCAAAAGGTTATTACTACCTAATCTGGGCTTATCGCAAGTTATTACGCCTTTCATCGCCTCTGACTGCCAAGGCATCCACCGTGTACGCTTAGTCACTTAACCATACAACCCGAAAGGGTCTTAGCGTATGGCAACTAACCAAGGTTTTTGGTTGTCATCAAGAAGGGTTAATTCTTGATAACTGTTTGCCGGACTCAATTGTGAATCAATGTAAACATTGATTCGAATACAAGACACTTGAATGTGTTTGTTGTGTTTATCTAATGAAAGATAAACATTGAGAACTTTTAAATTTGATTGAATTACTCGTAAGTAATCAAATCAGTCAGCTTTCCAAATTGTTAAAGAGCATAAAGCAAAAAGCTTTAATCAATAACTTACGTTATTAATTAAAGCTCTGGCTTTAACTAAATCTAAACCATCAATCTGTGTGGACACTCATCGTGACTATCTTCGTATAAGGAGGTGATCCAGCCCCAGGTTCCCCTAGGGCTACCTTGTTACGACTTCACCCCAGTCATGAACCACAAAGTGGTGAGCGTCCTCCCCGAAAGGTTAAACTACCCACTTCTTTTGCAGCCCACTCCCATGGTGTGACGGGCGGTGTGTACAAGGCCCGGGAACGTATTCACCGTGACATTCTGATTCACGATTACTAGCGATTCCGACTTCATGGAGTCGAGTTGCAGACTCCAATCCGGACTACGACGCACTTTTTGGGATTCGCTCACTATCGCTAGCTTGCTGCCCTCTGTATGCGCCATTGTAGCACGTGTGTAGCCCTACTCGTAAGGGCCATGATGACTTGACGTCGTCCCCACCTTCCTCCGGTTTATCACCGGCAGTCTCCCTGGAGTTCCCGACATTACTCGCTGGCAAACAAGGATAAGGGTTGCGCTCGTTGCGGGACTTAACCCAACATTTCACAACACGAGCTGACGACAGCCATGCAGCACCTGTCTCAGAGCTCCCGAAGGCACACCTGCGTCTCCGCTGGCTTCTCTGGATGTCAAGAGTAGGTAAGGTTCTTCGCGTTGCATCGAATTAAACCACATGCTCCACCGCTTGTGCGGGCCCCCGTCAATTCATTTGAGTTTTAATCTTGCGACCGTACTCCCCAGGCGGTCTACTTAACGCGTTAGCTCCGAAAGCCACGGCTCAAGGCCACAACCTCCAAGTAGACATCGTTTACGGCGTGGACTACCAGGGTATCTAATCCTGTTTGCTCCCCACGCTTTCGCATCTGAGTGTCAGTGTCTGTCCAGGGGGCCGCCTTCGCCACTGGTATTCCTTCAGATCTCTACGCATTTCACCGCTACACCTGAAATTCTACCCCCCTCTACAGCACTCTAGTTCACCAGTTTCAAATGCAGTTCCGAGGTTGAGCCCCGGGCTTTCACATCTGACTTAATGAACCACCTGCATGCGCTTTACGCCCAGTAATTCCGATTAACGCTCGCACCCTCCGTATTACCGCGGCTGCTGGCACGGAGTTAGCCGGTGCTTCTTCTGTTGCTAACGTCAAGATGCGCAGCTATTAACTACACACCCTTCCTCACAACTGAAAGTACTTTACAACCCGAAGGCCTTCTTCATACACGCGGCATGGCTGCATCAGGCTTTCGCCCATTGTGCAATATTCCCCACTGCTGCCTCCCGTAGGAGTCTGGACCGTGTCTCAGTTCCAGTGTGGCTGATCATCCTCTCAGACCAGCTAGGGATCGTCGCCTTGGTGAGCCATTACCTCACCAACTAGCTAATCCCACCTAGGCATATCTTGACGCGAGAGGCCCGAAGGTCCCCCTCTTTGGCCCGTAGGCATTATGCGGTATTAGCCATCGTTTCCAATGGTTATCCCCCACATCAAGGCAATTTCCTAGGCATTACTCACCCGTCCGCCGCTCGACGCCCAACAAATCCTCCGAAGATTCAATGTTGTCGTTTCCGCTCGACTTGCATGTGTTAGGCCTGCCGCCAGCGTTCAATCTGAGCCATGATCAAACTCTTCAATTTAAGATTTTGTGACTCAACGAATACTGACTTCAAAACTAATATTCATTGCTCTTTCGAAAAAGATTGATGAACATGTAATTCTAAAGCTATTACCATTCCAACAGAATGGTAATGAATTGACTGTGCCAAAATTAAGTAAACTTAACTTTGTATTGGTCACTCAGTTCATTGAAATCAAGTTTGTTACCGAAGTAACTGTTACTACCTAAGTAATAACGTTTTGATATTCATCAACGAGTGCCCACACAGATTGATAGGTTTAAATTGTTAAAGAGCGCTAGCGTTTTGTGATTCACATCTCAGTCGCTAGGGGTGCGTACTATACCTGCACCACTTAGAGAGTCAAGGGTTATTTTCAACTCCTTTTTCTCTACCGATTTCGCTGTGTGACTTTCGTCTCACTCCGTGTCGGTGAGGCGGCATTATAGAGAGATCGACATAGAGCACAAGGGCTTTTTTGAATAAAAGTTTTGTTCGCCTAAAAAGCCACCAGATCCGCATTTTTCGAATAAAAACTAAACATTTGAGACGTATCACAGCAATACATTGGCAAAATGGAAACCATGAACGTAAGATTCATGTATCTATTTTGTTAAGAGTAGATGCGTCTATTTCGTTTATTAATATGTAGTATTCCGATATGAACTCAAAAAAATCGATGTTGTTAATTGTCGCACTAGCTGTTCTAGGTGGCATTGTTTTCTCTCAGGTAGATATATCGCCTGCAATTACCTTTATCCTTGGTGTCTTGGCTTCCGCTTTTGTTGTTAACTTTTCAAGCACCGACTCAAAATCAGATTCAGAACCTAAGGCATCAACAAAAACACTTTATGTAGGTAACCTTCCATACAAAGCGAATGAGTCACACGTACGTGAATTATTCTCAGAGTATGGTGAAGTATTTGCAGTACGCTTAATGAAAGACAAACGTACTGGTAAAAGAAGAGGCTTTGGATTTGTCGTAATGGCTAGCAATGATGTGAATCATGCTATTTCAGAACTTAACGATAAAGATTACATGCAACGAACTTTAAAAGTGCGAGTTGCAAATGATCCTAAACATCCAGAAACGGACGAAGCTGAACTGAGCTAAATCCTAACTGCTTCAACATGCTATTTAGTGCACTTTCTTTCTTAGGAAGTGCACTACAAAAAACCTCACGCACTCCCCCTTCTTTATCACTACTCTCCAAATCCAATAAATCTTGAACTCGCTTCGCAATCGCTTTACCAGAATCAACCAATAAAACACTCTTACCTAGGACTTGTTGAATCTCTGATTTTATCAGCGGGAAATGTGTGCATCCTAAAACGGCCACATCAATTGTATTGATCATCGGTTGAAGGATGAGTTGCAGCTCTTCAAGGTCAATCGTCTCCCCCCTGAGTTTATCTTCGGCCATATCCACCAGCCGAGTAGAACCTAACAGTTCGACTCTTTTATTACTCGAGAAGTTTTTGATGAGCTCGTGTGTGTATTCACGAGTAATCGTTGCGGGAGTAGCAATCAGACCCACCGCTTTATTGGCAAGTAGGGATGCAGGTTTGATTGCCGGAACAACGCCAACAATTGGGATTAGATTATTAGCACGCAGTGTAGGTAAGACAATCGTACTTGCGGTATTGCAGGCTATTACTACGATATCAATAGCGTGGCTAGCCACAAAGCTAGCGACGATACTTTGGACTCTGCGGACAAGAACTTGTTGATCGAGTTCACCGTATGGGTAAGCCTCGTTATCGAATACATAAGTATAGTTATGATTCGGTAGTAACTGGCTTATCTCCTTATATACAGATAGGCCACCCACTCCAGAATCAAAGACCAATATATTTTTTTGTAGACTATCCGACACAACGATTACCTATAATAAGTTTCGCTGCAATGATACTCCTTCGCTTAGTTTTCGCCAATCCTCACTCTATATAATGCAAGCTTGATAACGTTGATGAACAAAGCGCTCACCTTGCTCTACATTTTCTAGATCTATCTTGAGCTTACCTTTAAAGCATGGCGCTGACATCACTAAGGTATGGAACTCACCATCTTCGCCACATGGATCGACATGACTCGGTAAACTGTCTATTAGTTCAAGCGTGTATTTTTTCCCGCAATAGCTCATGTCTAATGCATCGCTATCGACCGTGACGAGAAAGGTTTCGATTCCTCTGTCTATTATTTCACTTGCAAGTGCCTGACTGCTCTCTCCCATTAAGGGAAACACACACTCCCACCCCGCAGGTTCTATATAGCTTCTTCGATAATCGGCAATGCCATTACAAAACATGTCTCCAAACGCGACCGCATCGATTGATAAGCCAGAACCTTTAAGTGCGGAGACAATGGTACTTTGATAAATCTCATTACTAGGAAACACTTCCGGGAGCTCAATCGTGATGAGTGGCAAACCGACTAATTGCGCCTGCATGGCAACCACATCAATGGGAGTCACTTGGAAAGGAACTTCATCTCCAACATATGTAGTGTATAGAGCGACAACTTCATATTCGGAGCTTTCAAGTAGACGCTCTAGCGTTAATGTCGAGTCTTTACCTGACGACCAACTTATGACGACTTTCTTTTTCATTGATATACCCAATAAGAAAAAACCGCCCGGAGGCGGTTTAGGTGTAAATTAGAATTGGTAAGCTACGTTCAAGTAGTAAGCACGCTCTGCGGCTGGGTACCCTAAAGCCGTTTCGTAGTCTTCATCAAGTAAGTTATCAACACGAGCACTGATCGTAGTGTTCTCATTAGCATAATAGCTAACAGCAGTGTCAACCAATGAGTAGGATGGTAGAGTTACATCACCATATGGCCATGTCCCGTAATCAACATCAGGTCGCTTACCGACATATTGATAGCTTATAGACCAATCGACAACGTCAAATGCCACCAATGCATTCCACTTATACAGCTCTTTTGCTCGGCGCTGCAGTTGCTTACCGTTATCACCTTCTGCATCTTTATAATCAGCACTCAACTGGTGTTGAACAATGCCCGTATCAAACTCGGCAGTCACTTCTACACCTTGAATATGCGTCTCACCGTCAACGTTGATGTACTTATATGTTGTTGGGTGGTAATCGATTAGATTGGTGATCTTGTAATCGTATCCAGTTAATGTCCAATATACGTCTTTCACTAGGCCATAGAAGCCCACCTCAATCGCATCAGACTCTTCTGGCTTAAGATCTTGAGTTCCATAAGACGGATCATACTGCTGGTAAAGGTTCGGAGCTTTAAAAGCTGTACCGTATGAAGCTTTCACACCAAATTCTGGAATAAGTTGATAGCCAGCCCCGACGTTATATGTCGTTTCTGTACCAAATTCTTCATTGTCATCGACTCTTGCGCTTGCCTCTAACGTCGCAGAATCAACAGTGACTGAAGATAGGCCGAATACTGCCAAGTTAGAACGGTCGAATGTTTTATTTGCGTTTTTATCTACATATGATTCATCGCGCCAATCAACGCCACCAGCTAACACAACATTCTTGTTCAATTTATAGCTATTGACCCACTGAACATTGTTTTGTTCTAATTCGTCTTGAGTTCCAGAAGTTTTGCTTTCACCAAATTGATAATTCCAAGAATCTTGGCTTTGTACTGTTGCTTGCATCTCAGAGTGTAATTGGCTGCCTTGATAAGTACCACCAATAGACACTGATAAATCGTCTTTTTCAGACTCCATATAGCTACGTGTACTATATGTATTGTCATATTGGTAAATATTCTCATAAGCACGAACATTACCAAATACACTGAATTGTTCATTCAACTTATGAGTATAACCAATCAAACCATTCAACGTTTCAAAGCCATGGCGGTCGCCATCATTTAAGCCAGGTACGGGCTTAACATTGTAGCCTTCATCGCTCTCATGGCTAATAGCAAGGTTTAACTGACCATTTTCAGAAGTCGCAACGCCGGATGCTAGACTAAGTTCTTGATAATCTAAGCTACCCAAACCAGCACTCAATGTTGTTGACTCATCCGTCGCACGAGCAATCGTAATAATGTTGATTACACCACCAATTGCTTCAGAACCGTATAAAGAAGCTCTAGCTCCTCGTACATACTCGATTCTCTGAACATAACTCAATGGGATCTGGTTGAAATCTACTGCACCTTTTGCTGCACGAGCAAAACGAACACCATCAACTAAAACTAGAACTTGATCAGAACTTGTTCCGCGAACAAATATAGAAGCGAGCTGTCCTCTACCACCATTTTGAGTAATCTGGATCCCTGTTAATCTTCTCAACACCTCTGGGATTGTTTTAGCTTGTGTTCTTTGAAAATCTTGGCGAGTAACAACTTCAACATCAGTTAATGTCGCAGTGGCAGACTGCTCAAAACGGTTAGCCGTTACTACCATGATTTCGTCAGTAGATGCTTCTTGGGCGTGTAAATTGGAGATAGGTGAAAGCAGCGATGCTACAGCAACCGCTAAAAGGGATTTGTTCATGTTGTGATCCTAAATCGCGTAAATTCCTACCAAACCACATTGTGTGGTTTAGCTACTGGCAGGTATTCGGACTCAAGAGCACAACCTTATGGTTTACCTCATATTCGACTTCCCACGAAAAGCTATTTGCAGTGTCTTTGAATACTCGTTCTCTCTTACCGCTGCGCGTCAGTTCTGGATTTACACCAGATTCCCTCTTCAGCCATCTATACATCCAAATGGCACCAGCTTGCGGGAGATAGTATTAACCTATGAATCATTTGTCTAGTCTAAGATAGTTATAAGCTATAGTTTTCATGCTCGATTTACATTGAATAGCTCTCAACACTGGACAAGCGCCTGTGATTGAATAAAATCTGCGCTCTTGATTTAAAAGCACGACAGCAAAAAGGCATAACAATGGCGAATTTAGATGTAAACCCGCAACGCTACCAAGAACAACTAGCAGAAAAGACTGAGCGTCTTACTGAAATGTTCTCACAATACGATGTGCCTGAGTTGGAAGTGTATGAATCTCCAGAACAACACTACCGCATGCGTGCTGAATTTCGCGTGTGGCATGAAGGTGACGATATGTATTACGTCATGTTCAATCAAGAGACCAAAGAAAAATACCGTGTAGACCAGTTCCCAGCAGCTAGCCGTCTTATCAACGATTTAATGCCTCTACTAACAGATGCAATGAAAGACAACCACTCTCTACGCCACAAGCTATTCCAAGTAGATTTTCTTTCTACGTTGAGTGGTGAGATTTTGGTATCACTGCTTTACCACCGTCAATTGGGTGAGCAATGGATTCAAGATGCTAAAGCACTGAAGCAGCAATTGAATGATGAAGGGTTTAACCTAAACCTGATTGGCCGTGCGCGTAAGATGAAAATCGTCCTTGATCGCGACTACGTAATTGAAAAGCTAGACGTGAATGGTGACAGCTACATTTACCAACAAGTAGAGAACAGCTTTACTCAACCAAACGGTAAAGTAGCAGAGAAAATGCTTGAATGGGCTGTCGACTGTACTCAAGACAGCAAAGGTGACTTATTAGAGCTTTACTGTGGCAACGGTAACTTCTCATTAGCTCTGGCACAAAACTTTGAGCGTGTACTTGCAACTGAGCTAGCGAAGCCATCTGTTGAGTCTGCTCAATACAACATTGCGGCGAACAAGATTGATAATGTTCAGATCATTCGTATGTCTGCGGAAGATTTTACCGTAGCAATGGAAGGTAAGCGTGAATTCCGCCGCCTACAACAAGCAAACATCGATCTAAAGAGCTACAACTGCAACACTATCTTTGTTGATCCACCGCGTTCAGGTATGGACGTTGATACTTGTAAGATGGTTCAAGGCTACGAGCGTATCATGTACATCTCTTGTAACCCTGAGACATTAAAAGAGAACCTAGACATTCTAAGCGAAACACACGACATCACTCGTTTTGCTCTATTTGACCAGTTCCCTTATACGCACCACATGGAAGCCGGTGTATTCCTAGAGCGTAAAGCGTAAGTATCGCTATCTAGGTCGAAGTCGAAGCTAAACAGCAGATACAAAAAAACGAGCCAATTGGCTCGTTTTTTTATTTATACGTTGGTTTAAGCGGTTTTACCGATAAAGCCTAGTTTCTTACCTACCCAAGCGAGCAGTAGCATCGCGACGATAATCGCGAAGAAGTTTGATCCTGCATCAGGGTGTTGTGCTTTCACAAAAGCCGAATGGCCAAATGCACCTACAAAGAAACAAGCTAAACCCACTAATGGAATATCTTCAGATACTGGATTAGTTAGGTATTCTTGGTAAAGCGCTTGTACAGCCAAAACTAAAGCAATCAATGGGAAAATAGAGAAGCCCACTTCGCTCATTGTTACCCAAGATAACAGTGCATCACCACACACACCTGCAACAACAGCAAGTACGAGTGTCTTTCTTTCAGAACCACGGTTTACAGTATTATTTTCATTCGACATTATTCAATCCCGCCTTTTAATCGGTTACGTTCACGTTCTTTACGATACCAAAAAGCACCTTTGGCCATCATTCGCAATTGCATGATCAAGCGATCAGCCAATTCATCTCGCTGACGTCGATCTAAATCTAATGCTTCTGCCCCTGAGTTGAAGACCAAAATGACGGAGGCTTCAGCTTGAGTAAAAGCTTCATCTCGTGTCATGCCTGTCGTTATCAAATATTCGGTTAACTCAGCAGAGAAGTGCTGTATCTCACGAGCTACCGCAGCACGAAACTCAAAAGAGGTTCCTGAGCGCTCTCGCAATAACAGTCTGAATACGTTTGGGCTGCTTTCAATGAACTCCATAAAGGTTTCAACCGAGGTACGAATCACACTGCCTTCTTTTACTATGCGTTGCCTAGCTTGACGCATTAGCTGACGCAACAGTAAGCCACCTTCATCAACCATGGTTAAGCCAAGCTCATCCATGTCTTTGAAATGACGATAAAAGGAAGTCGGCGCTATTCCAGCCTCACGAGCAACTTCTCTCAAGCTTAGGTTGGAAAAGCTACGATCGGCACTGAGCTGGCTAAATGCTGCGTCGATTAAGCTGCGACGAGTTTTTTCTTTTTGCTGCGCGCGAATGCCCATTGGTTTCATACTTTATCAAACTCTTCTTTTACAGCCTAAACAGGCATGCCTAATACTCTGTTCAATATAACGCGAATCACATATTTATATAAGGCACTCTGGTTATATAAGACACTAAACACACCTCTTTGTTCACGTACCGAAGTAAATACGTTCGAAGAAAAAATTTCAATATCCACACTGTCATTTGGAGACATACGACATACCAAATATTATTTTTTCGATAACACTGCGTGATCCCACCGACTCTCTGATGCCCTTTTCATGTACCCAAGAACAGAATCAGTTAAAATCTCGCTAAAGCAATGTTAATCAAATATAACAAGGAAGATATCTATGCCGCACTCCAACCACTTTGATGTAATCGTAATTGGTAGTGGCCCCGGAGGAGAAGGGGCAGCGATGGGATTAACCAAAGCCGGGTTGAACGTTGCAATCATTGAAAAAGAGAGCAGCGTTGGTGGTGGTTGCACCCACTGGGGAACGATTCCTTCAAAAGCGCTACGTCATGCAGTAAGCCGCATCATTGAATTCAATAGCAACCCGCTGTTTTGTCAGAATAATAAAAGCATTCACTCAACGTTCTCCAACATTCTGGGGCATGCTAAGTCAGTCATCGACAAACAGACTCGATTGCGTCAAGGCTTCTACGACCGTAACCAGTGCACATTAGTGTTTGGTACTGCGCGTTTTATCGATACTAACACTATCTCTGTCATGCAGAGCGATGGTACTGAAGAACATTACAGCGCAGACAAATTTGTTATCGCAACAGGTTCTCGCCCTTATCAGCCAGACAACGTCGACTTTCTGCATGAACGTATCTACGATAGCGACTCGATTCTTTCTCTTAAACACGACCCTCAACACATCATCATCTATGGTGCTGGCGTTATTGGTTGTGAATACGCTTCAATCTTCCGTGGTTTAGGCGTTAAAACCGATCTTATTAATACTCGCGATCGCCTGTTGTCATTCTTAGACAATGAAACCTCGGATGCTCTGTCTTATCACTTCTGGAACAGCGGCGTTGTTATTCGTAACGATGAAACCTTTGAGAAAATTGAAGGTACTGACGATGGCGTGATCATTCACTTAGAGTCTGGTAAGAAAATGCGTGCCGACTGTCTACTGTATGCCAATGGCCGAACGGGTAATACTGACAAGTTGAATCTTGGTGCCGTTGGCTTAGAAGCGGACTCTCGAGGACAAGTATCAGTCAACAGCAACTACCAAACCAGTGTTGAACATGTTTACGCTGTTGGTGATGTGATTGGTTATCCTAGCCTAGCAAGTGCTGCTTATGACCAAGGTCGATTCGTGGCTCAAGCCGTGGTGAAAGGTGAAGCAGAACGACACCTTATCGAAGACATCCCAACAGGTATCTATACTATTCCTGAGATCAGCTCTGTCGGAAAAACAGAACAAGAGCTTACCGCGGCTAAAGTACCTTATGAAGTGGGACGATCTTCATTCAAGCACTTAGCTCGTGCTCAAATCGCAGGTAAAGATATTGGTAGCTTGAAGATACTTTTCCATCGTGAAACTAAAGAGATTTTAGGTATCCACGTGTTTGGTGAGCGTGCTGCTGAGATCATCCACATCGGTCAGGCAATCATGGAACAGAAAGGCGAAGCAAATACCATCGAGTACTTTGTGAATACGACCTTCAACTATCCAACAATGGCCGAAGCTTATCGCGTCGCAGCGCTGAACGGACTTAACCGTTTGTTCTAAACAAAGAACCAATAGGACTATTTGACCACCTGTAGGCCAAATACATAAACAGCAAGCCATGAGCTTGCTGTTTTTATTTAAACTACTGAATTATATAGTCATGCTAGCAATTAGATCATGATGTTCCAAATGCCACTTTACCTGCACAGCTTCTCTTTTTCGCTCCCTGAACTAATCTATCTAATCTATCTAATCTATCTAATCTAAGCTAAGCGAGAAACTCACCTTTCTTCCACTGAGAGATAAATAGAACACCAAGACCAATGCCGCGCATTGCCATAAAGCTCAACATTGCTAGCCACAGCGCATGGTTCTCTAAACCTGATGCTAAGTAGAAAATCGCAAAGAAACTGCAGGTGGCCACAAACATACTGTTACGCATATCTTTGCCTTTGGTAGCGCCCACGAAAATACCGTCTAGCAAGAAGCACCACATAGAAACGAGCGGCATCGCAATCAGCCATGGCAGATATACCTCAGCCTGACTCTTAACCTCTGGAATTGTAGTAATCATATTAATCAAACTAGACCCAGCAATCGCGAACGCTATGGTCAGTACCAAACAAATATTGAAGCTCCAGAAGAAAGTGCCAATCAAAGACTGATTTAACTCTTCTTTATCTTTCGCGCCAATCGCCTTTCCGACCATAGCTTCCATTGCATAAGCAAAACCATCCATCCCATAAGAGATGATCATCAAGAAGCTCATCAATACCGCATTGGCCGCCACAACATCATCACCAAAACTTGCACCTTGGAAGGTCATAAAAGTGAAAGTCGCTTGCAGACACAGCGAGCGCAGAAAGATATCGCGATTCAGTTTTACGAAACGACTCAAACCTTGGCTGGTTTTCTTAAGCAGCTCCCATGGAGATGGCAGTTGCCTCTTCATCCAGATTCGATAAACACAAATTAAGCCAAACGTTAGACCCGCATAGTCCGCTATCACCGATGCCAATGCCGCACCTTCAACTTGCCAGCCGAGACCAATCACAAATACGATATCCAAAACAATGTTGGTGATATTAGTGATAATCACCATCCACATTGGCGCTTTAGCATTTTGGGTTCCGAGCAACCAACCTAAAATTACAAAGTTAGTTAGCGCAGCAGGCGCACTCCAGGCACGGATAGAGAAGTACTGCAGGCCATAATGTTTGACTTGCTCGCTGGCACTGCTCAATGAGAAAACCGCATCCGCAACAAAGCTGTGTAAAAGCAAAAAGACACCAGCAAACCCTAAGGCCATAGTCACGCCTTGCACAAAGACTAAACCAAGCTGCTTACCATCATTCGCACCATAAGATTGCGCGGCCAATCCAGTCGTCGACATACGCAGGAAACCAAGCAACCAGAAGGTCACACTGATCATGGTGCCGCCTAAGGCCACACCACCTAAATACCAAGAATGCTCTAGGTGACCGATAACCGCAGCATCGACTAAACCCAGCAGTGGCACCGTAATATTAGAGAGAACCATCGGGATAGCGAGCAATAGCACTTTTTTGTGCATCGCCTGATTGGATAGCGTTTGAAAAATAGTTTGGGGATTAAATAGCTTCACGATCACCTCTTTAATTAGAGGCGATAGTTTAACCTAGTGGGTGGGCTTTCACTATGTTGTGGGGTTTTACTTATCTTGATACGTCTATTCAGCTACCTGCAAACAAAGTCGCTAGCACTACCACTTAACAAGCACTAACTGTGGCGTTAAGCGCTTTTTGACCTGCGAGATCTTACACAGTAATCGCTGCCACAATTTCCAACGATTGCATTGTTGATCAAGTGGAGAAAACGCTTTTACCCATTGCGCCCATGGCAGCCAATTAAGAACACTGCCTACTGGGGAAGATAAGCCATGTGCATATTTCCCTGAACCAAGCTTTTGCCCCAGAGCACTAGAGCTTTTGTCTCCAGCTAACACTAAACACGCGTGTGCATGAGTAAAGTAACGACTCAATGACTGAATAAAATATGCGGTTTGTTGTTCATTGCAATCAAGCAAAGCATGTTCGCACACCACCATCACTGAGGCTTGTTCTGGGATGTTGAGCTCATCCAACCAAGTCAGATCATCAACCGAACCACACTCCAAACGGTAGCGTTCATTCTTGTGGAACAGGCGTTGGCGCCAAACTAGATTTTCAGTTACATCCAATTCAACCCAATGACAGCGGCCATTATCTAAACGGTAGAAACGAGTATCGAGGCCTGCCCCAACATTGATAATCCAAGCATCTGGGTTATGAGATAGAAATTGTTGAACTTGAGAGTCACAAAGCTGAGTCAATGTTGCGTAAAGAAGTTGTTGTTGGTCGAGTTCACCAGTAAGACATTCCGGTGCTAATTGGCAGCGCTTGCAGGCTTGAGCTGCGATAGGGTCATAGACTAAGCCGTCATCGGCAAGGCTTTCGCGGCTGCGAAACCAAAGATGTTGAACGAGATCCGTCGGAACTTGGAATTCCTGATGTGCAGACCCTCGATCAAAAGGAGCCTTTTGAACAGAAGAGCGCGGCTTAGGAATAAGCGGCTTCATTTGAGGTTTGGTTGGATTTGGCATCATCATCTTCCTTGTATCTCGACAAAGAAGATGATAATGAATATCAATTACAATAACAAGTTATTGAGAATAAATATCAATAAGCTGTTTGTACTGATTACATCCAGTCTGTGTTCCGGATAATACCAACCGCAAGCCCTTCAATAGACAAGTGTTGAGATTCCAGATCGACATGGATTGGAGAAAACTCTTCATTTTCAGCGTGTAACAGCACCGTTGAACCTTTACGTTCTAGGCGTTTTACCGTTACATCATCATCGACACGAGCCACGACAACCTGACCATCGCGGACATCTTGTGTTTTATGAACAGCTAATAGATCACCGTCCATAATGCCGATGTCTTTCATACTTTCGCCATTTACACGAAGTAAGAAGTCAGCTTGTGGTTTAAACATGCCTGGATCAACTTGATAATGCATTTCTACATGCTCTTGAGCCAAAATAGGCTCACCAGCGGCAACCTGACCGATTAGTGGTAAACCTTGCTCTTCATTCGCTGCATCTTCAAGCAAAATACGAATACCACGAGACGCACCCGGGATAATCTCAATCGCTTCTTTACGAGCAAGAGCTTTTAAATGTTCTTCTGCAGCATTAGCAGAACGGAAGCCAAGTTCGCGCGCGATTTCTGCACGTGTCGGTGGCATACCGAAATCTTCGATCTTACTTTTGATAAGGTCAAAAACTTGTTGCTGGCGGGGCGTTAACGGCTTCATGATTCACCTGTCTTTTTATACAGTTGACTGTGAGTATATCCAGTAACTGAACAAAAGCAAAGCAATTGGTTGTTTTTAGTTCATTTTTAGCGAATTACAAAAACAAGATATCTAGCCACACGTAACCCGCTAATACTAAACAGATAAAAACTGCAGCTGAGCCAACATCTTTCGCCATCCCAGAAAGCTCATGATGTTCACTACCGATTCGGTCAACGACCGCTTCAATCGCGGTATTGATCAACTCGACAACCATCACCAACACGACTGCTGAAATCATCAAGATTCTCTCAACTTGGCTTACATCTAAGTAAAACGCCAACGGAATAAGCACTGCGGCCATGAAGACTTCTTGTCGAAATGCCGCCTCGTTTTTAAACGAGCTCGTGATGCCTTGCCATGAAAAGCCCGCCGCTTTCACGATACGTTTGAATCCGGTGTTTGATTTTTTGGTCATTTTTAACCCTATACTCAATCAGTCGATGAATGATTTTCCACAAACTTAACGGCAATATGACTATTTCCATTAAAAGGTTAGACCAGTTTCTGGTATTCTTGCATCGATTAAATTTACGCCTAGGCTTATCCCTATTTCACTCACAGGATTTATCCTTTTCATCATAGAAATAGAGATACGCTTGAGCACATTGAAATAACTATTGAGGCAGTGAACCTATATGTCTTCTGGACAATCTTTTTCACGTTCATTAATGAAGCTACCTTTATCCGTATTGGTAAAGGGCACATCAATTCCTTCAAACCCTGTTGAGGATTTGAACATTGATTTGAGCAAACCGATTGTATACGCCTTACCGTTTCGCTCAAGTGTAGACATTCTTACATTGCAAAAACATGCACTTGAATTAGGGTTACCTGATCCGTTGAGCAAGCTTGAAATCAATGGCAAATCACTGCAACGCTACGTTTTTATCTCTTCTCGCAAAACTCTACTGCAAGACGATGATTATGTACCAAGCTCATCAATTGAAGTCTTCTCTGAGCTGCTTTCACTGCATGCTGAAGACTCTGATCTTGACGTTCAAGTTATCCCTGCCACTGTATTGTGGGGGCGTAAGCCTGGTAAAGAGAATAACCAGAAACCTTACCTACAAGCAATGAACGGCTTAGAGAAATCAAAAGCGGTATTACTGGCAGGTCGTGACTGCTTGGTTCGCTTTAGTCCTGTGGTTTCTCTACGTTACATGGCTAACTCACACGGCACCGACAATACCATCGCACACAAACTGGCGCGCGTGGCACGTATTCACTTTTCTCGCCAAAAATTGGCGGCATCAGGTCCTAACCTGCCAAGTCGCCAAGCTCTGTTTGACCGCCTACTAAAATCTGAAGCGATCAAGAAAGCGATTGAAGATGAAGCACAAGCAAAGAACATCTCGATCGAGAAAGCGAGCAAAGAAGCTCAAGACATCATGGACGAGATTGCTGCGAACTTCTCTTACTCGCTAATCAAACGCGGTGAGAAGATTCTTGGTTGGTTGTGGAATAAGTTGTATCAAGGCCTGCATATCAGCAACGCTTCAACCGTTCGTAAGCTGGCTCAAGATGGTCACGAGATTGTTTATGTGCCTTGTCATCGCAGTCACATGGATTACTTACTGCTTTCTTACGTGCTTTACCACGAAGGCATGGTGCCACCGCATATCGCTGCGGGTATCAATCTCAACTTCTTCCCTGCCGGTCCTATTTTCCGTCATGGTGGTGCGTTCTTTATTCGTCGTAGCTTCAAAGGCAACAAGCTGTACTCGACTATTTTCCGTGAATATCTGGCGGAATTGTTCGCCAAAGGTTACTCGGTCGAGTATTTCAGTGAAGGTGGTCGCTCTCGTACGGGTCGTCTACTGCAAGCGAAAACGGGCATGCTAGCAATGACCATTCAGGCGATGCTGCGTGGTATGAACCGCCCTGTGACTTTGGTTCCTGTATACATCGGCTACGAGCACGTAATGGAAGTGGCGACCTACGCCAAAGAACTTCGTGGTAAGCGCAAAGAAAAAGAAAATGCGAGCCTAGTGATTCGTACGCTCCGTAAACTGCGCAATTTTGGTAAAGGCTACGTGAACTTTGGTGAGCCGATTCAGCTTAACCAATATCTGAACGAGCACGCTCCAGAGTGGACTAAAGATATCGATCCAATGGGAACTAGCAAGCCACAATGGATGAATCCAGTGGTTAATGACCTAGCAACCAAAATGATGACACACATTAACGATGCGGCAGCGACCAACGCACTAACGCTTTGTGCAACGGCGTTACTGGCTTCAAGACAGCGTGCATTGTCTCGTGATTCTTTGGTTTCTCAGATCAACTGTTACCTATCTCTGCTTAAGAACGTACCTTACTCTGATACATTTACGGTACCAAAAGACAGCGCTGAAGATCTGGTAAAACACGCTGAATCGCTGAACAAGTTCCTAATTGAATCAGACTCAATGGGCGACATCATTTCGCTAGACCGTCACCAGTCAATTCTGATGACCTACTACCGTAATAACATCATTCATTTGTTTGCTCTACCATCATTAATTGCTCAGATGACCATTCGTCAGCACGGCCTAACCATTGACACGATTCAAGAGAACGTTGCTGCTATCTACCCGTTCTTGAAGAAAGAGTTGTTCTTAAGCTACGACGAAGATCAGCTTGAAAGCGTGGTGGCGAACATCATTGAAGAGCTTGTTGGCCAAGGTATGCTTGTGGTGTCGGACAACCAAGTCACCATCAACCAGTCAAACAGCCAAGCACTGATGCTGTTAGGCCGTACGATTTCAGAAACGCTACAGCGCTACTCTATTGCTCTGAACCTATTGGCAGAGAACCCTGATCTGGATAAATCTGATCTTGAGCAGAAGAGCCAAGACATCGCACAACGACTGGGACGTCTACAAGGCATTAATGCACCAGAGTTCTTCGATAAAGGTGTGTTTGCGTCGATGTTCGCAACTTTGAAACAGCAGCAATATTTGGATAACGATGGTAACTGCGATTTAGAAAAGACTCAGCAATTCGCTAAGCTTCTTTACTCAATGCTTTACCCAGAGGTCCGTCTGACGATTCAAGAGAGTATCCACCAAGCAGAGTAATCGCTTGATTAACAATTGCTTTAATCACTAGACTGAACACGATCAAAAAAGGCACCCATTGGGTGCCTTTTTATTGAGCGTTAGTTTTGCAAAAAACTCGTGCTTACCAGAAGGTGATGAATAAGCCTGCTGTCACTGCCATTCCAACATAATTGTTGTTTAGGAAAGCTTGGAAACATAAATCTCGATCACGGTGGCGCATCAGATGTTGTTGATACACAAATAAGCCCCCAGCAACCAGCAGTGCCCAATAAAAGGTATCTCCTAATTGGTAATGCATGCCTAACGCTATTAACATCGCCAGTGTTACTAGCTGTAAGAAGCCAACAATAAGTTTGTCGAAACGACCAAATAGAATAGCCGTCGATTTGATGCCAATTTTTAAGTCGTCATCTCGGTCAACCATTGCATATTGTGTGTCGTAGGCAATCGTCCACAGCGCATTGATAATGAAAATAAACCAGACCACACTAGGTAGCTCGTTAGTTTGCGCCGCCCAAGCCATTGGGATAGCCCAACTAAACGCTAAGCCGAGGAACAACTGTGGAAGGTGCGTAAAACGCTTCATAAAAGGATAAATGAAGGCTAAGCCAACACCGATAACAGAAAGCTTAATCGTCAGCGGATTCATGGTTAGCACCAGTAAGAATGAAACCATGGCTAGCACTAAAAAGAGCAGAATAGCTTCCTTACTGGAAACCAAACCTGAAGGTAATGGGCGCTGCTTGGTTCGTTTTACATGGCCATCCACTTTACGGTCAGCAAAATCATTGATCACACAGCCAGCTGAACGCATCAATACCACGCCGAGTACGAAAACAACCAAGACATCAAAATCAGGCATGCCTTGCGCGGCGATAATCAGCGACCATAAGGTCGGCCAAAGGAGTAACAGGGTACCAATCGGGCGATTCATTCGCGTTAATTGCCAATACGCCTTCGCTTTGGTGGCAAACATTTACACACTCTCCTTAGAGTAAATGGGTGATGTTGGCAAAAACAGTTCTGCCACAAGCATCGGTTTATGGTTCATCCATAATCGAGAACGACGCGCGAGCAGTCGCTCATCGCCTGCGATAACCCAACCGACTTGCAGCGCATCTCGCTCCACGTTCTCAGCGCTGAACACGGTTAAACCAAGTGGGACATTACCTTGTTGAGAAAGGTCAGAGTGCTGATGATCTTCTAATGTGACTCGAGGAATCAAGGTTCGCCCTAACACCCACGGCTCATCATCACCCTTCAAAATTACTTTACGCAGTAAGCAATCAAACGATGATAAAAGAAGTTCCTCGTCCTGTTGTAGCATTGAGCGTTCTACAACTTGATTATGAAGCAACTCAACAGACAGGTGCTGACAGCTCTTGCCCAACTTGCGGGAAAGAGAACCTTGCTCCAAAAGCCACTCTCTGGTGATTTTATTAGGAAAATCAAATGTTTCTGTACTTTGCCAATCTACATTCATTAACGAATTAAGATACAGCGATATTGGCTGATTCATACTAGTATTCAATAGGTGACTTTACACGTACAATAAAGCTTCAACTTTCGAACAAAATTAAAGCGTTCTTCGAATTGTAAACGTATTTAGATTTAGACTGCTCATTGTAACAAGACTAATGCGTTTCGAATATCGCGAATAAACTAAAGAAAAGTCACAAATATGCACAAACGTTATGTAGCCCAAATATTTCTTGCGATTACCCTACTCTTTTCAGCATCAAGTTTCGCTGAAGAGGAATCGGCACCCAAACTAGCCTACTTCACGCTAGAGCCTGACCTGACCACCAATTTTTACACTAAAGGTAAAAAACTGGGCTACATTCAGGTTCGCCTCGATATTATGGTTGCGAATAGTAACGACTTGGCAGCCATCGAGCACCACCAACCACTGATTCGTGATGCAGTGATTGAATTGCTCGGTAAACAAAACGAAGAAACCATTAAGTCTCTATCTGGTCGTGAAGATTTAAGAAAAACCTTAGTTGAACATCTCAACAAGGTATTGCTTCCTGAAACAGGCAAAACCCTCATTGCTGACCTACTGTTTACCAAATACCTTTATCAGTAATAATGATGTAAAAACGAATCCAAATAAAAAAGCGGCTCATCTGGCCGCTTTTTTGTCTCTATTATTTAACTACTGCCAAAAAGCATCTACTCGCTTCGTGCTGAACTCGGTGCTTTCATAGCATCAATCCAACCAATAATGACACCAGCGGCTAAGCCAGCCAAATGCGCGGTGTTTGCAATGGCCATGAATGGTTGCATGTACCCAAGCACTAGCCACACCAACATAAAGCCGACGATCTGTCTTGGAATACCTAAACCAAACTGAGGGGCTTTTGCACCCACCACCCATAGATAGCCAACCAAGGCATACACAACACCAGACAAACCACCGAAATTCGCCCCTTCAACCCAGTACTGCCCTGCACCTGAAAGCGCAGAAGAGACAGCAAAGATCTGAAGTAGCTTGAGGCTACCTAGTTTTTTCTCAATGTCCCCACCTAACTGCCACCACCACAAAATATTAAATGCGATATGCATAACAGAGAAGTGCAGGACAGCATGGCTTAACCAACGCCACAATTGCCATTGTTGTCCGTCAACCGCAGGGAAATGTAGGGCGTTGAAAATAGCTTGACCAAAACCGACTTGCTGCAGTGCAAAAATCACCACACACACCAACATCAGGCTGAGTGTCACGGGGCCCGCTTTGGCTTTTATCATGCCCATAAAACTTGGCGTGTGATAATGAAAGTTGCTCTTTCTGGTCTCTGCCATGTCCCAAGATGCTGCTTGATAGCGCTTATGATTGGGTTCCGACAGGAAACGATTGAGCTCGGCCTCGGTTTCAACCTGATATTGACCATCAAGAAGCCAAAGAGCAAAACGCCCTTCTCCCTCAGGTGACATCTGAATAGGGATCTGACGAGAGGCCATATAATCAATAAACGCTTGAGCAAGACGTGGATTGTCTAACACCATCAATCTAATCATTGTTACTTCCTATTCATGCTATGAGAGATGCTTGAAGCGGTTCAAGTGATAAAGGCTATTAACCCGCGATCACTGGAAGTTCAGCACGATGCCAAGCTTCAAATCCACCATCAACACTATATACCTCTTCAAAGCCTTGGTTCACTAAATATTGTGCCGCACCTTGGCTACTAATACCGTGATAACACATCACTAAGATTGGCTGTTCGAACTCAACCTCATCCATGAACGACACCATCGTATCGTTAGTAAGATGGTAAGCGGTTTTTGAGTGAGCTACCGCAAAAGACTGCGGGTCACGTATATCGACAAGTCGAGCTTCGCCTTGTTCAATAAGGGCTTGAGCACCTTTAACATCGATATGTTTAAACTGGTCCATGACTTTCTCTTTTATACTGATTTACTTTGCTGCCATTGTAACCTATCCCAAGGCTAACAATCACATCCACTTAATAAGGTTATCCACCAGCGATCACTTTTACACCATTTGTGGATAAACCTGTGAATTGCGTGAATAAAGTGCTTTTTTTAAAATAGATCCACAACATGTAGTAATGATCCTGATCTAGCTGTGGGTTAACTGAAACATATCCCCACTCGAAAAACCCCTTCAAAGCCTTACTACACCCTGCTTTTAGACAGCTGACGAATAAACTTCTCACAGAGTTATCCACAAAATCACTTTGCAAATTTCGATCGCAAAAATTGAGAAATCGATCCAAAACAAAAAGGCCGAGATCTCTCGATCTCGGCCTTTTCAAAATTCAGCGATTTGCTAGCTCTACTAGAAAGTAGAAGCTAATAGAAACTAGATGCTATTAGAAATCGCCAACGGCTTGTTTCAATTTCTTCATCGCATTCTTTTCTAACTGGCGAACACGCTCTGCAGAAATGCTGTAGGTATCCGCTAAGTCTTGCAGTGTCGACTTGTTATCATCCAACCAACGTGAGCGAACAATGTGCTGGCTGCGTTCGTCTAAGCTCTTCAATGCGAGTCCTAGGCGATTGTTGGTGTGTGATTCCCAGTTCGCCGCTTCAACCGTTTCAGCAACGTCTGATGCTTTGTCTTCTAGGTAGTAAACTGGAGCCGTGTAAGCAGAACCACCGTCATCGTCATCCATCGGGGCTTCAAACGTAGCGTCTTGTGCCGCTAAGCGAGATTCCATTTCACGAACTTCTGAAGGCTCAACACCCAACTCACGTGCAACCGTCTCAACTTCGCCGTTATTGAACCAACCTAAACGCTTTTTAGACTTACGAAGGTTAAAGAACAATTTACGTTGTGCTTTCGTTGTTGCGATCTTAACGATACGCCAGTTACGCAAAACGTACTCATGAATCTCAGCTTTGATCCAGTGAACAGCAAAAGAGACTAGACGAACACCAACTTCTGGATTGAAGCGCTTAACAGCCTTCATCAAGCCGATGTTACCTTCTTGGACGAGATCAGCCATTGGTAGCCCGTAGCCAGAGTAACCTCTTGCAACGTGCACCACGAATCTTAGGTGGGAAAGGATCAAGCCTTTCGCAGCGTCGATCTCACCTTTGTAATGTAATCGCTCTGCAAGTCCACGTTCCTCTTCAGGAGTCAGCATAGGGTAGCTGTTCGCTGAGCGGATATAGCTATCTAAACTATCTTGTGTGACTAAAGCCATTTGATACGCTTGGTTTGCCATTCGGTTCCTCATCAATCTCTGATCTGGAGTAATACATCTATTAAAACCCGACAATCTTGAACCTAAAATGAACAGGTTTCAAGGAGGGGGAAGTAATTATGCATAATCAATTCGTCTATACAAGGCAAAAACTGGTTAAGAACTGCCTATTTTTCGTATAAATATGACTCTATTCACCTAAACTGGTTCAATTTCTTTTAGGTGGCGCTGTGCAGAAAGCTTCGCAGCCACACTACCAAGCAGGGTTCCGACGATCAAAAGTAATAAAGACTCATCCCAACTCAGGCCAATTAAGCGGAAATGGCTATCATAAAGCTGAGCCAAATCATCCACTGCGCTGTTGAGCAATACGGTAATCAATGCCGTCATTACCCAAGCACTAATCGAACCTAAAACGCCAAACCACATCCCAGCATAAAGGTATGGTCGAAGAATGTAGCTGTCGGTAGCACCAATCAGCTTCATGGTTTGAATCTCGTCTTTATGCGCCAACACATTAAAGCGTAATGTATTGCCAATAATCAAAAACACAGCGCCCAACATCAATACCGTTAGGGTAATAACGATGACCGCTGCTAATGCTTTGATCGCATCTAATCGAGCTAACCAATCTTCGTCTAAACGAACATCGGTCACTAGCTCTTGCTTTTTAACGTTGCTTGCTAATTCTTTGATTAAGACATCACTGTGCACGCTTGGCGTAATCACCAACACACCTGGCAATGAATAATCATCTAGGATCGTCAGGGCATCTTCAAAACCAGAATACTGGCTTAGATCCGCAAGCCCTTGTTGCGGTGAAATGTATTCCACCAGCTCGACTTGATCCCAACTTTCAATTTCATCCTTAAGCACCATTACTCTCGGCTCAGGAATACCATCCTCTACATAAGCACTTATTTGTGACGGGCTGGTGACATCTTGAGCCACTTCACCAACGTTCTTACCCAGTAGGTACAAACAAGCTGGCATCGCCAAAGCCATTGAGATCACCGCAAGGGTCAACAAGTTGCCCAGCGGACGTTGCCACATTTGCGAGAACGATGACTTAGCTTGTTTCCAATGAACAACAAAGAAGCCGTCGCTTGAAGCCCGGTTTGCTGCTCGATTGGATTGAGGTTTCTTGATGCGCTTATTCGCGGCCATAGTCTTCAACCTCACTCAAAAAGCCTTGATTTAACTCAAGATGACGGTACTGAGGGCGAGTGTTCACTAACCCGATATCGTGCGTCGCTAGGATGATCGTAACACCTGCGCGGTTGAATTCTTCAAACAAACGTAATACACGGTTAGATAATTCAGGATCGAGGTTACCGGTCGGCTCATCCGCTAAAAGCAAAGTGGGACGGTTAACCACAGCGCGAGCGATACCCACGCGTTGCTGCTCACCACCAGAAAGCTGGCTTGGCAAACAACGGGCTTTGTCTAGTAAGCCGGTTTTATCCAACGCAGCACTGACTCGGCGTTTTATTTCATTTTCAGAAATAGATTCAATACGCATAGGCAGTGCGACGTTATCAAAGATAGAGCGATCCATCAGTAGGCGATGGTCTTGAAAGACAATCCCGATGTTACGACGTAAGAAGGGAATGTCTTTAGCTGGAATACGAGTGATATCGTGATCGTTAAACCAAACACGTCCGTCAGTTGGACGCTCGATGGCGCAGATCAACTTCAGCAAGGTACTTTTACCAGCGCCAGAGTGCCCACCCAAAAAAGCCATCTCTCCACGTTTAAGGTGAAAGTCCACTTTTTGGAGCGCTTGTCGTCCGCCTCGGTAGGCTTTGCTCACTTGCTGAAATTTGATCACCGAAAATTCCTCTTACGATCACTCATATCAAATTTAAAACGGTAGCAGGTTAAGGATAAACCACTTTGCTACTCGCGTTACTCTTCGCGGCTAAATAGTGCTTCAATAAAGTCTTTAGACTCAAATGGACGCAGGTCATCAATGCCTTCACCCACACCAATGTAGCGGATTGGAATCTGGAACTGGTCAGCAATTGAGAAAATCACGCCGCCTTTCGCCGTACCATCTAGCTTAGTGAGCGTAATACCCGTTACTGGTGCCACGTCACTGAACAGCTTCGCTTGGCTGATAGCATTCTGACCGGTACCTGCATCTAGCGTTAACATGATTTCGTGCGGTGCAGAGTCATCAATCTTCTTCATTACACGAACAATCTTACGCAGCTCTTCCATCAAGTTGCTCTTGTTCTGCAAACGACCTGCAGTATCAGCAATAACAACATCAACACCACGCGCTTTCGCCGCTTCAATGGCATCGTAGATAACAGACGCGCTATCGGCACCTGTGTGCTGAGCGATCACAGGAACATTATTACGTTGGCCCCAAACCTGAAGTTGTTCAACCGCTGCCGCACGGAAGGTATCACCCGCCGCCAACATCACTTTCTTGCCTTCGCTTTGGAATTGTTTAGCCAGCTTACCGATGGTGGTTGTCTTACCGACACCGTTCACACCAACCATTAAAATAACGTAAGGTGTTTTAGTCGTATCAACAACCAATGGCTGTTCCACTTGGCTTAAGATATCCGCCATCTCTTCTTTGAGCAGACCATATAGAGCTTCACCGTCTTTTAGGTCATTACGAGATGCTTTTTCTGTCAGATTTTCAATGATCTTAACCGTGGTATTCATACCCACGTCTGCAATCAGAAGTTGCTCTTCTAGTTCTTCAAACAGATCTTCATCGATTTGTTTACCCTTGAACAAGCCAAAGAAGCCAGCACCGATGTTTGCTTTAGTGCGGCTAAGGCTACGCTTAAGGCGCGCAAAGAAGCTTTCTGTCGGCTTATCTTGAACTTCTTCAACCTGAGCTTGAGGAACAGCAACATCTTCCTGTTCTGCTTCTGCTTCTGCTTCTGCTTCTGCTTCTGCTTCTGCTTCTGCTACGACAGGCTGCTGCTCTTGCTGAATCTCTTCAAGCGCTTGCTCTGAATCAACTGGCTTAGATTCAACTGGCGTAGTTACCTCTAGTTCAGACTCGGCTTGTTCAACCTCGACTTGTGATTCAACTTCAGTTTGATCTTCAACGTTTTCTACGTTCGCTTCATTCTGAGTTTTTGGGCTTTGTTCTTCGTCACCAAAACCAAGCCACGATAATAATCCGCGCTTCTTTTTTTCCGTCATCAGAGGAGTTTCCTAGATCTACTAATTAGCTGTATTGACTTAATACACGTCGACTCTTTGCTATTGTTATACAATACAAGCTTGTACAAACGAATAGTAAAGAAAAATGACAAAGCAGTGATAAGTTTGCTTTTAGCTTGATACACTTTGTCATTGCAAATTTATTTAATACTCGAACCCACTTAAATTGGGCTCGGTATAGTATCACTTTATTAGCGGTCAAAAAATCTATGGTAAGACGTCGCCAGCAAAACACATCACAAAAAAAGCCATCCGGAGGCTTTGTTCGAATTATTAGTGGCTCATGGAGAGGTAGAAAGCTGCCTGTTCATGATTTAGAAGGATTACGCCCAACCATTGACCGAGTAAAAGAGACACTCTTTAACTGGGTGGCTCAAGATATCCCACATTCAACTTGCTTGGATGTATTTGCCGGTTCTGGCGGTCTAGGTTTTGAAGCAGCTTCTCGCCAAGCAAAAATGGTGACACTGCTCGAAATGAATCAAAAGGCAGCCAAACAGCTTTCTGATAACGCGAAAGAGCTCAAAGCAGACAACATCAGTGTCGTGAATACTGATGCTATCTCTTTCCTTAAGAAGCCAGGTACTCCTTACGATATGGTTTTCCTAGATCCACCATTTCGTAAAGGCTTACTTGCAGAAACTGTACAACTGCTTGAGAGCAATGGCTGGTTGGCAGACAACGCCATCATTTACGTAGAGACAGAAAAAGAGCTGCAGCTTGAGGCTATGCCAGAGAACTGGGAATTGCATCGCGATAAGACCACTGGCCAGTCTAGCTACCGACTGTTTAATCGAACCACTGAAGAATAGGAGTTATTGAATGAAGTTCTTACTTCCACTAGCAAAAGTAGCCATCGCCTTTGTTTGGTTTATCTTAATCGTAAATATTTTATACCCATTCCCAGGTAATGCTGCGATTGCGCTTTATATCATGACAGCATTCTTGTTCTTCATGCACGGCCTGCAGATGCTGATTTTCATCGGTGCTTTTGGCGATAAGATCGAAATGTCACGTTGGGAGAAGTGGTCAATATTGATTTTCGGAGTCTTTGCTCTCCTCGATATCAGACGCAAACACATGATGTAATAAAACTTAAGCTCAGATACAAAAACGCCGCTCATTTGAGCGGCGTTTTTTTTATTCAGCAATGATACTGATGTTACCCCATGTAGCCCTTTACGCCATCTAGGAACATTTGCGTCGACAGCATAACCAGTAACAAGCCCATCAAGCGTTCGATGGCTTTAAGGCCTCTCTCACCCAGTACTCGTAGGAAGAAGCCATTAAACATCAAAATAAAGAAGGTCGCGCCCCAAGCCAGCATCACTGCGCCTGAAAGCTCTAACATGTTGTCAGGGTGCTGTGTCGACAACAGAATCAATGCCGCAATCACTGAAGGGCCAGCAATCATTGGGATCGCCATCGGCACAATAAATGGTTCTTCACCCGCCGCGAGGCCGGTAATACTGCCTGCACTAGGGAAAATCATCTTAATCGCGATGATGAACAGAATAATACCACCAGAGATACTCAAGGTTTCAGGCTGCACGTGCAAGAAGTTCATAATGCTTTGGCCAGCAAACAAGAACAACAGCAGGATAATCAGCGCAAACATCAGTTCACGAACAAGAACAATACGGCGACGTTTCGGATCAATATGCTTAAGGATAGAGAGCACGATTGGTAGATTGCCAAGCGGATCCATAATAAGAAACAGCATGGTCGCTGCAGATAAAATTTCCATAAGTTTGTCTCGAAAGCGTAAGTGCGCGGAGTATAGCAGCCTCAACATTGATTTTCGAACGCAGTAATAAAAGGATTAATTTACGTAATTAGAAGGGAATTTTGCGAGAGCAGATAGAAAGTTAGAAGATATAATTTAAAGAGTGGAGCCGAAACATCGCATCCACTCTTCTTATATAAAAGTCAAAGGGCTCAAAAAACCAGTTGTTACTCGAGATTAGTGGTTACACACGCGTTCGCGATTGGTGCAAAGTTTGTCATCAACAACTACGACTTTTTCCATCTTCAGGAAAAATTTCAGCAGGCCTTCTAAATCCAGACCATTTAGCTTACACGTATGGAAGCGAGCTTCTGCGCCGTAAGTTTGAGCGAGCTCTTGCGTCAACTCTTCACGGGTCAGGGGGTTTTCACTCAGTAGGTTTAAAACATTGTGTGCATGAATTTCGGTAGTCATAACTCTATCTCATGTTTAATGAAGTAGACGTAGAGTACCTACTTTCATCTGAGCTGCCTTGATGTAGCTCAGAATTAAGCTAGCTCTACCCTAAATGGTAAGGGAAGCAACAATGAGAGCGTGTGCGAGAAAGTAACTGCCCGTCACCCAAAGATAAGCGCCCTTGATTGGACTACGATAGCAATTGAGAGCATACGCCAGTGCAGAAAGCAGCAGCACGCTACAGCCAGCAAAACCAACCGCGTGTGATAGCTGAGGCTCAAGCAACCAAACCTCACCAGAGGCCCAAGCCAGCTGGATAAGCACAATGCCCATAATGACCACGGGAAAAACCAATCTATCTAGGCGCGGAAGAAGTAAGAAGAAAGCGACAACGCAGGCAGCCAACAATAATGCAAACAACCACCAAACCATCTCTCCTGAGAGCTGTAACCAAAATGCCTTGCTATAACAAAGTTGAGCCAATAAAAAACAGACAAAATGAAGTGGTCGTTTTTGAGTCACCGTATGTAGAACATCAGCCACAGCCGAGATAGCTAAGCCAGCGACAATCCAATAAGTATATTCAGCAACGATCGATTGAGTGACCGCCACTACCGCCAACAAAACAAAGGTAAACACCTTGTACACTAAGGCCTGACCGATATGTCCATGTTTCGTCCCTGCTATCGCTCCGATACCAGATAAAGAAACCGCTAACCAACTCCACATACCCATTGCCCTATTGCTTTAAAACGTCGCCAGTCTAGGCACACGAGTGTTGATGTAAAGCCTAAGCCCCTCAAAATTGGATCTTGATTACGCTTCCACTAAAAAGAGTCCCTTTCAGTTAAAGCCATGACAATTACGCGGAGATAGCGGTGATTCGTTTAAAACTAAAGCGATTCGCCGTAAAACCCCTTTAAAACGGCGTTACACGACTCAGCTTTCAATTTTCGGCACTTCTCGATCATTGAAATCCCGATAAACCACTAAATACCGCCAAAAATCATAGTTAAAAGTTAAAAAATATCCAACCAAAAATTATTAAAAACAAATACTTAAAAACAAAAAATTAGAGTTAACTAGCGAATAAAAACCCCAGACAACTCTAGGTTTGTAAAGTGAGAAACTTGTTTTCCTCATACCTTGAATTGTCAGAATTTCCCAAGCCTCGTGTCAAAACAACCACCAAAATCGAGCTAAAAACCCAAAAACAAAACCAAATCAAACCTCACCACCACCAACCCCTATTAATACAGTTTAACAACCTTTAACAATATAAATTACACATAACAACTATTATAAAACAGCAACTTAAAACAAATAAGAACAAACATGAATCACAACGAACAAAATAAGAACACACCAAAACACACAGTTAAACAGAGTCAAACAAGCCAAAAACTAATAGTTTTCTACTACTTTTGGGGCTTTCGAAAGTAATTCTTGATCTAAACCTATAAGTGAGCTATTCTTTAAAACATAGCGAGAGACAACCAAATTTAGGAGTAGTGTTATGATTTCATCTTCGCAAAGACAAGGACTTGTAATGATCGCGGTAGTTGTAGGTCTAATGACACTACCGATGATGTACTAAGCAAGTTACAAATAAAAAAAGGGACGCCATGAGCGTCCCTTTTTTTGTTCAATTTTTTCACTTCGAAAACAGATGCAGTGTTAGCACATCCCAGTTCGCATAATAGAAACCCGCGGCTGCTAAAGTCATTGCCATCATCAGTAAGATCGCAACTCGCCAGATAAAGCGACCACTACGTGGAGTTAGCTCCTTCTCACAGTCGTTACACATCATGATGAACTTATGTTGGTCTTCCAACTTAGCCTCATGTTCATTGACTACCTTATTACGACACGTTGCGATATAACGCAGCTTGCTCACCATATCGTGCGGTAGCCTTTCTTCACAGCTTGTTACAAGCTCATGCAATCCTTCGCCTTCGGCATGATATTGAAGCCTCAATAACTTCTCTATATTGCGAGTTCTTGTCACCACTTTTTCAATATCGGTCATCTTGGCCCTCCCACTCCACACTATAATTCTAGTCGAGCATTCCCTTATTTTTATACAAATTTACTGATATTTACGTGAGAAAGAGACAATAAATAACAATGCTTTATCCCAAACAAGCCACTAAATGTGATGTCTGCCGAAAAATAATCAGCTTGGCTTACAACAGTTCACGAATAACAGCTTTAAACACATATCCCTATTGCTTGAAAGACTAGAATAACCATCACGACTACATGGAGGTTATATGCCTAATTCACTCTTTTTTGCCATCTTTGCACTTGCTGGTCTAGCGGCTTGGGTATTTATTGGTTTCTATCGAAAACACTCGCAAGGTGAAAATGCGCCAGAAAAGAAAGTGAATGTCACGGTATTAGACAAACAATCCATCGACCTTCCTGATGCAGAACCAGGCCAAGAAGATCAAGAGTACTGGATTTACGTTCAACGTGGTGTCGTTGGTCCAAAACGAGAATTCCAAGTCGGCATCCACTACTTCCACGCCCTTAACCCTGGCGACAAAGGAACCTTAACCTACCAAGGCGATAAGTTCTTACACTTTGCGTTGAAGCGCTAACCCTAGCCGCCTCAACTGTCTCCTCTAAGCAACCCATCAAAAAGCCTTAGCCCCTACCGCTAAGGCAATAACCAACGCGTTCTCTCTGACTTAGAGACCAACCAGCTCATCCATAACGCGCCAGCTCCGCTGATCACGATCCATAATGGAATAACCCAAGCAGGGTGTCCTTGGTACCAACCGAACTCTTTCATTGGCCACAAGAAAATCGGGTGCAGCAGATAAATACCTAAGCTGTGTTTACTGATAAAACCAACCACTTGATTGCTCTTCTCAGACAAGCCTTCACCATAATAACGACATACCATGAACACCATGCTCGCTGCTAATACGGTATTCAACGTTTTGTAAGATAGCCAGCGCCCTACCGTGTACTCTTCTGCTACCAAACTTGCATCAACCACCATGTAAACCGTGGTCAGTAACGCTAACCCACCAAGTAACACACTCACGCCGACAGTCATCTTATTAAGTGGAACAATCTTATACAGCAGATAACCCAACGGTAAGTAGCCAGTGTACAACCACAACTCATGACTCCAAGGG
Source organism: Vibrio sp. QJM3NY_26 (assembly GCF_057786005.1). Classification (NCBI taxonomy): domain Bacteria; kingdom Pseudomonadati; phylum Pseudomonadota; class Gammaproteobacteria; order Vibrionales; family Vibrionaceae; genus Vibrio; species Vibrio sp. QJM3NY_26. The sequence continues at coordinate 3,311,046 of NZ_CM173515.1, forward strand.
CCATCGATTTTCAATAAGAACAGTAATGTTGTGAACAACCAGACCGCCGTAAAGGCGTAGACAGATCTATCACCGTACTTTCTGACCATGATCTGTAAAAAAGGAATCACAAAGTAGAGCGGGATAAAGTAATAAAAGAAGCCAAGGTGATAGTAGGTATAGTGATGATAGCTATTGAGTAGCACATCCCAACTGACGTCAGCATCAAAGCCCATCGCAGACCAACCCGATAGATAGGTATAGAACAGCGACCAGACAATGAAAGGGATCAGCACCTTACCCAAACGACGCTTGAGGTAGTACTTGGCGTCAAACGGGCGCTGATCACTCAGCATCAGAGCACCAGTAATCAAGATGAACACCGGCACCGCCCAACGACTGAAACCGTTCACCGTAATGGCGGTCAGCCATTCACCGAAAGGAATGGTGCCTAATTCATTGCGATAAGGCGCCAAAACATGAATCGCGATAACCGCTACGGCCGCGACACATCGTGCTAAATCAAAAAAGAGAATTCGCTGCTTCATGTAAATGCCTGATTAATATTCAATCATTCTACTATAGCAATAAAAAAGCTGACCGGAATAAATACCAAGTCAGCTTAGTGTTAAAGGAGAGGCTTATCGCGAATTTAGCTCGTACGGCTTAAGCTTATGCCGCTGAGATTTGCGGCACTTTCGGTAAACGCAGAGAGATCACCGTCGTTATCGCTAAGAACGCAAAAGATACCCACAGACACGCAGACAAACCGGCCATTTGGAATACCAACCCTGACAAGATAGTACCAATCAAACGGCCCATTGCATTTGCCATGTAATAGAAACCGACATCAAGAGAAACGCCATCGCCTTTCGCATAACTCACAATAAGGTATGAGTGCAGCGATGAATTCACCGCAAAGATGGCACCAAACACCATCAAGCCACCGATAATAACGAACTCGGGTTGCCAGCCAATTTGCACCGCATAGGCAATACCGGCAGTCACGATAGCCAACGCCCCCGCCCATAACAACGCTGCATGTCCATCAGGCACCTTGCCTTGTGCTTTACCCGTAATCTTAGGTGCAATGCCCTGCACAAAGCCATATGCGATGGTCCAAACCGCTAAGAAGCCACCCACCCATGAGTGATCCCATCCAAACACGCTGCCTAGGTAAATGGGCAAAGCAATCACAAACCACACATCACGAGCACCAAACAGGAACATACGCGCAGCAGATAGGATGTTGATGGATTCAGACTTAGAGAAGATCTGTTTGAATTTAGGTTTGGTTTTCGCTTTACCCATGTCCGCTTCTAAGCTCACCAAGCTGCCGATGAACACCAATGTCAGTACAGCAGCCATCGCAAGCACTGCATATTGGAAACCAATTGTTGAAAGCAGCAAACCACCAATAAAGAACCCTGCGCCTTTAAGCGCATTCTTAGAGCCGGTCAGAATCGCTATCCACTTATAAAGCGCACCCTGCTGTTCATCAGGTACCAGAGTCTTAATCGAGCTCTTGGCACTCATCTTATTGAGGTCTTTAGCAATACCAGACAAAGCCTGCGCCGCCATTACCCAAGGAATGGTCAACATGGCTGATGGCACCGCGAGCATACCCAAGGCGACGACTTGCATCCCTAACCCGATGTTCATGGTCTTGTTGAGGCCAAGACGCGCCCCTAACCAGCCACCGATTAGGTTGGTCACCACACCAAAGAATTCATAGAAAAGGAACAGTGAGGCGATTTCTAGTGAACTGTAGCCAAGGTCGTAAAAATACAGAACCACCAGCATACGAAGTGCACCATCAGTAATGGTGAAGTTCCAGTAGTTGAAAGTCACCAACATATATTGGCGAACGCTCTTACTTAGATTTGAAAACATAACGCTATCTCTGCAATCTAAACAAAAAGAGCTTTTGGATCATGATAAGTTCAACACTCCAGATACCAAAAGCTCCCTGTATAACAACAATGGCTTATTAGCTGTTCGCTACGCCATTAATGTATTCAACCTGAATGGGCTTAGTAAATGCGCCCGGACGCAGTGCCTGCACCTCTTGAACAATCTTTCTCATGTCCCAGCTCTTCTCTAACAGCAGGTGTGCAGCCAGCAAGCCAGTGCGGCCAGAACCGCCCATACAGTGCATTGCTACCTTGCCGCCGTTATCAACCACTTGATGCAACGCAGGGCTAGCTGCTTGCCACTTCGCAGCAAAATCAGCACCCGGTGCACAGTCATCTTCGATTTCGATCTGGAACCATTGCATGCCTAGCGCACGTGTTTTTTCACCAAGTGCCGCCACGTCTTTGCTTGCAAGCTCATGGTCATCAAGTGCTGTCACGATAGCTTCAACGCCTTGCTCTTTTAGCTGAGCCAGTGATGCATCAAGCGTTGCTTCTTTTGTGCCTGGGCACGGAGTCAGGATTAGCGCGCCTTGCTCTAGGTCTAGTTGCCATGTTGGATGTGTCATTGTGTAATCTCCAGATTCTACTATTTCTTAAGTACGCAGGCTTATGCTAAACCGACAGTGCGAACCAGCTCAGCGGTACGTGTTGCGTAACCCATCTCGTTATCGTACCAAGCGTAGATCTTAACCATGCGCTTACCGACCAACATCGTTGATAGTGCATCCACGATGGTTGAGCGTTGGTCGCCTTTGTAATCGATAGAAACCAGTGGACGCTCTTCAAAGCCAAGAATGCCTTTCAGTTCATTCTCAGACGCTTCTTTCAGCATCGCGTTGACTTCTTCTGCTGTGGTGTCTTGCTTCACTTCGAAGATGATGTCTGTCAGAGAAGCATTCGCTAGTGGTACACGAACCGCGTGGCCGTTGATACGGTTTTCAAGCTCTGGGAAGATCTCAACAATCGCCTTAGCGCTGCCCGTTGTTGTTGGGATAAGGCTCATACCACATGCTCGTGCACGGCGTAAGTCCTTATGGGGCGCATCAAGAATCGTTTGCGTGTTAGTTAGATCATGAATAGTGGTGAAAGCTGCATTTTCGATACCCAGCTTCTCGTTGATCACTTTAACCACTGGCGCGAGACAGTTGGTTGTACAAGATGCTGCGGTTACGATTTTATGTACAGCTGGGTCGAAGATATTGTCGTTCACACCGACAACGATGTTTGCAATGCCTTCTTCTTTCACTGGCGCCGATACCACAACGCGCTTCACACCTTGCTCAAGGTATTTATTTAGGAAAGATGCCTTACGGTGAACACCGGTCGCTTCAAGGACAACATCGCAACCAGACCAATCGATCGCATCGATGTCGCGCTCTTGCGTAGTTCTAATGCGTTGACCGTTGATGATCATCTCATCGCCTTCAACCGCGACTTCGTGGTTCCAGCGACCTTGAACCGAATCGAACTCAAGAAGGTGAGCCAATGTCGCGGTGTCGCCAGCCACATCGTTAATCTGTACGAACTCGATTTCCGCCCAATCAAACCCTGCGCGAAGTGCTAAACGGCCGATACGACCAAAACCATTGATACCTACTTTGACTGTCATTTTCTATTCTCTCAGCTCGTGGTGAATCTAAAAATATTAAATTAAACGCAACATTGAGGGCGTGAAGTCATGGCTTCTAAGCGCTCAATATCTTGCTGGTATTCAGTTTTCAAACAGTTCGATGCGATAAGGTCGTCAATTAACTTTAGCATCCAACCTGGTAAATCTTGTGACAGGCGGTAAAACACCCACTGCCCCTGGCGAACATCAGTCAAAATGCCGTTTGAACGCAACTGCGCAAGATGGCGTGAAACCTTTGGCTGACTTTCTTGCAATGCCTGAGTCAACTCACCAACCGATAAGCACTCATTGCGAACTATCAACATTAAGCAACGCACTCGCGTTTCATCGGACAGTAATTTAAAAAATTGGTGAGGAAGCATAACTACATACTCATATATGGATATGCATATATGATAGGTGTAAAAAAACGCACGTCAAGGCGTGCGTTATAATTGTCATAAAAGTTTAACGAAGATAAATCAGAGCTGATTGGTTACGTTATGACTCCAGCGTCGAGCTTCGGTGAGCTCAGTTTTAACCTGTTCCACACTCAATCCTAAATGAGCACAGTGCTCATCCATCTGCTGCCAATCGGCATGTTCAAAGCTCTCTTCAAGGGCCAGCAAGGTTCCATATGGCCCTTCTCTACGTAACAGAGCCACCTTGATACTTTTACACAAAGGCAGTTGCTCAACTAAATTCTCTAACGACAAGTCGAGCAGCGCATCAAGCAACGAGAACAAACCAATCATAAAGGCTTGCTCGGCATGCCCTTCAAATGCCTGATAACGAGACATACGTTGGCAGAACTGAGCTCGCTGAAGCGATAAGCCATATAGCTCTTTTGGCTTTTTATCAGAGACATAAGACGCCACTGCCAACGAGACAAACATTTTCAGCTTCTCTTGCCCCAGATAAACCAAAGCCTGGCGGAACGAAGAGATGGTGACCTCAAGGCGAGGTGACATGGTATTCACAAAACGCAGTAACTTATACGATAAGGCGACATCTTTTGCGACGATGCTTTCGACACGTTGGAAGTTGACTTCCGGCTTACACACTTCTTGGAACAGCTCCATCGCAATTACTTGCTCAGGGCTAATGTACTTGGTCTTGATGATTTCAGGTTTGCTGAAGAAGTACCCTTGGAAGAACTTAAAACCCGCCTCTTTCGCTTGCTTAAACTCTTGTTCAGTTTCGACTCGTTCAGCCAGAAAGCTAAACTTCTTCCCTTGATGAGCTCTTACCAAATCACACGCTTCATCCAAGCCCATTTGCATGATATCGAGCTTAACAATATGCGTGTATTTAAGGAATCGTTCCCATTCTGGCGTAGAGGTAAAGTCATCTAGGGCAATCATGTACCCCGCTTGATAGAGCTCTTTGACCGCCTCTAACAGCTCATCCGTCGGTTGGCAGGTTTCAAGAATCTCGACCACAACCTTGTCTTTCGGCAAGCCTAAAGGAAGCCGACGAATCAAGCTTTGATGAGGGAAATTAATAAAACAGCGCGAAGATGGAATCGAAGGGTTATGCCCAACCGATAAGAAGTTCTCAACAATCAGACGGTACGTTGCTCGATTAGACTCAATATGCGCTGGGTAGGCATTCCTTTCTCCGTCGCGAAACAACAGCTCATAACCAAGCGTGTTCTTGTTACGGTTTAAGATAGGTTGTCGAGCAACGTAGGTAGCGGTCATTTATCTATAACTCTATTGATTCATCTATAACTGTATTGCTTTACTAAGCTTTAGCGGCAGCAAGCAAGGCACCGCAACCCATGAACATACCACCAAATATTTTATTTATCTTACTCATTATACGATCAGAACGAATAAAACGTCCCATTTGTGAAGCTAATGATGTGTAGCCCAACATAACAACACTATCAATGAATACTGTTGTAACTCCTAACACTAATAACTGCGGTGCTTGCGGTTGTGTAGGATCGATAAATTGAGGAAACAGAGCCACCAAAAACACGATAGATTTTGGGTTAGTTAGATTGATAAGCACGGCATTTCTAAGCAGCTTACCACTCGATAGCGTTGAGCTTTCTTCTGAAGCCACCAAGCTAGAATTATCACGCCATTTTTGAATACCCAACCAAACAAGGTAAACCACACCTACCCATTTGATGATGGTGAACGCCAACGCAGATTGAGCCACCAGAGCACCAATACCTGCACCCACCAGCATGATGTGGAATGCAAGACCGAGCTGTAAGCCGGCGATCGACGCAAGTGACTTCTTGGTGCCATAACTTAGCCCATTGCTGATTGAGTTAACGGTACCTGAGCCCGGAGCCAAACTAAACAATATCGCCGTGACGACATAAGCAAGCCAAACATGAGTATCCATTTGCATTTCCTTACTAGTTCTTTAATCTAACAACATTAGTAGCGATAAAGCTCTCACATGCATCAGTTCAGGTAATTTCCCATGGAAAACCACAGTGCCGCCCCATTTTCGTACACGCAAGAACCTGAGTTCGAGCAAGCGATTAAACACCCGATCCCTGCCCTTTGGCAACAACGTAAAGATGGGTATGTCACATCATCAGGTAAAAAGAAGCTGTACTGGTGTAGCCTAACCTCACCAATGCACACCAAAGCCATTGTTATTTCAAATGGCCGCATTGAGTGTTGCTTGAAATACCAAGAACTCTTTTATGATTTTTATCAGCAAGGCTATGACGTTTATTCATTTGACCACCAAGGTCAAGGCCAGTCGGAACGTATGGTAACAGACTCTGACATTGGTCACATTCATGAGTTTGATGATTACGCCTCAGACATGTCTGACGTCATTGCCAGTTTTGACCTAAGCCGATACTCCAATCGCTACCTACTGGCACATTCAATGGGCAGCACCATAGCTACTCGCTATCTACAAACTCACCCCGATCACCCATTTGACAAAGTTACTCTGTGCGCTCCGATGTTTGGGATTAAGACTGAATGGTACTTCAAGCCCATCGCGATGGTTGTTGGGCAAGTACTCACCGCTTTCTATGCTAAGCCGACTTATGCCCCGGGGCAGCAAGCGTACTACTCTAAGCCCTTCGAAAATAACTTACTCAGCCACAGCAAGGTACGCTATCACTGGTTCCGTTGCTTGTATGACGGATCCCCTTCTTTGCAGGTTGGCGGACCAAGCACTCGCTGGGTATGGCAAGGGTTAATGGCAGCGAAGCAGGCGATACAACAAACTCGTCAAATCAAGATCCCACTGTTATTGATTCAAGCTGGAGAAGAGAAGATTGTCAGCAACAGCGCTCAAGTGAAGTTCATCAATAAACTGAAGAAAACCAACTCAGCCTGCCAGTTTAAGGCCATTGAAGGGTCTAAGCATGAGGTGCTGTTTGAGAAAGACGAATATCGCAATCAAACACTGAATGCTATCAATCAGTTTTTTGCCTAGAGCTAATAAACTAATAAGCGAATAAGCGAATAAGCGAATAAGCTGAGTAACCGACCAAGAACATAAGTGCTAAAGAGGAAGAGAAGTAAGTGAGCTTTGCCCTCTTTTCTTGCATGAAATTGGCATACAATTTCTACCTAGAGATATTGTAGTTAAAACGATTCTAGCGTTGGCTAGCGTCGATATTGGTTAAGCATTTTTGCAATGAGGGTTAAATGAGTATTCCTGCACTAAAAGATTCCGTGAAAATTGTTGCTTCTGATTTAGATGGTACGCTTTTGGCTCCCAACCATCAGCTAAGCGACTTTACCAAGCTAACACTTAAGAAATTACACGACCAAGGTTATACCTTTATCTTCGCTACGGGTCGTCACCACGTCGATGTGGCGGGTATTCGTCAGATCGCAGGTATTCCGGCGTACATGATCACTTCAAACGGTGCACGCGTGCATGACCAGAACGATCAACTGATGTATAGCCAGAACGTGCCTCAGGAACTCGTTCAACCTGTTATCGATATTGTTCGCCAAGATCCAAATCTCTTTATTCACATGTACCAGAATGAAGATTGGCTACTGGACCGTGAAGACGAAATGCTGGCAAAATTCCACAGTGAGTCTGGCTTTAGCTACAAGCGCTTTGAAGCAGAAAATGCACCAAGCGAAGGTATTGCGAAAGTCTTTTTCACTCACCCAGAACAGGACCACGAATATCTCGTCACGTTTGAACAAAAGCTAAGAGATACTTTTGGCGACAAGCTGAACATCGCCTTTTCAACGCCTTGGTGTTTAGAAGTGATGGCCGCTGAAGTTTCTAAAGGCCATGCCTTAGACGCTGTTGCGAAGTCACTGAACCTGACACTGGATAACTGTATTGCCTTTGGTGACGGAATGAACGATGCCGAGATGCTGGCTATGGCAGGCAAAGGCTTAGTGATGGGTACATCGCATGAGAAAGTATTTAAAGCTTTGCCAGACAATGAAGTGATTGGCAGCAGCGCAGACGACGCCGTTGCGCACTACCTAGAAAAGCACCTGCTCTAACCTCATCTCGTCGAAGAGATCTGAATAAATAAAAAGGCAGCCAATGGCTGCCTTTTTTGAACCTTACGTAAAAAGCTCTCTCTAATGCTAACGAGAACCTAGCACTTCTTTGCTTAAGATCGCCTGCCACTCTTGCTCTGTAACCGGCATGATCGATAATCGATTGCCCCGTTTAACCAACGGCATTTCTGCTAGCTCAGGCATAGCTTTCAACGTTGCTAAAGGGATCAAGCGCTCAGTTACTCGCACAAACTCGACATCCACCATTATCCAGCGCGGGTTGTCTGGCGAAGACTTGGCATCGTAGTAATCACTTTCTGGATCGAATTGAAAATGGTCTGGGTAGGCTTCTCTGGTTACTTTAGCGATCCCCGCTACGCCAACTTTCTTACATGATGAATGGTATATCATCACCAGGTCTCCAAGCTTAACGTCATCGCGCATCATGTTTCGAGCCTGATAGTTGCGTACACCCTCCCAACAAGAGGTTTTTTGTACTCTCAGAGTCTGAATAGAGAAGGTGTCGGGTTCTGTTTTAAATAACCAATATGCCATAATAAATCCAATTAACGGTTGCTCCGAGGAAGATATAACATGAAGGTAATGAAAAACCCAGTGACATGGCTAGCCGCGTTTGCTTTGCAAGGCTGTGTAACGGCACCAGATACGCCACAACAACCCGAATTACCACCAGCAACCTTGGATGAGCCACTGAGCATTCAACCGCAAACCTTCATCATGCGCGGTCAGGTTGTGGTTGGCCATGAAAGCCGAACCTTCACCCCTTGCGGTAGCCAACAACAATACTGGTTAGATTTAACGCCAGAACTCGCATTAGAAGCACAAGGGCTCTCAACGAGACCTTACCAAGCCTTATACGGCGAGCTGATTGGTCATCTAACCGTACCGAGCCAAACAGGGTATAACGCAGATTTCACGGCACGTTTCGTGGTTGATCAAGTGAATATCCTCACCGCAGAAAACCCTGATCGTTGTGACCAACCCCTACGTTCAACACGTGTATTCGGCAATGAACCCTTCTGGTCAGCAAGCTTCGATAAAGACCAGCTCAAATACACTAAGATGGGCGAGCAGCCACAGATCCTCGATATTGAATCAAGCCGCACCACACCAAGCAGTCGTGATTACCAATTAGAAGGTAAAGCAGCGCAAGGCAAACTCAACCTTACAAAAGAGAGTTGCAGCGACGGCATGAGCGATTCTATCTATGGATGGCATGCCAAGCTTAACCTCAATGACAGTAACTATAATGGCTGTGCAACGGTCTCTAACCAAGATCCAACATTGGACTGGAGCGGACTCTACTTCGCTAGCTCAACGCAGAACACTGGATTCTCTATCAACCTTGAGCTCAACGATGACCATAGCGCCATTACGACATACTCGTACAGCAATGGAGACCCTTCTATTGTTGAACAAGGCTTCTGGCAGCAACTGAACCAAAATCAGGTACAAGTGGTTATGACTCGCCACCAGCAACAGTATTTAATCTCCGAGCGCATCTTCACGCTCGATAACGGCAAGCTGGTCGCTGAAAAAGAGAAAGTGGGCAACGTTGTCTACCCGATTGCCAATGGCGGTCTGGTGCTATTCGAAGCTAAGAATGCACAAGCGCAAGTAAACACCACCGCTAACGTTGATCTAACCGCAAAGCAGGTGAACTCCAGTGATCAACTTGATCAACAAGTCGACCAAGCGATCCGTGAGTATTTTAAGATCAACAACAGCTCACCTGACGATACCAAGTACCGCTGGTTAACCTACGACTTAAATGGCGATGGTAAGGAAGAACTGTTTGCCCAGCTCGATTGGTGTGGCTCTGGTGGCTGTACACTGCTTATTTTTGAAAATCATCAAGATAACTGGCGCTTCAATAGTCGAGTGACATTGGTTAAGGGCGACATACGCTTAGGTAAATCACAAAACCACGGCTGGCAAGATCTGATCTTCAATGTCAGCGGCGGCGGTGCAACACCTGCGAAACACACATTGTCATACTCTGGTGTGAGCTACCCACTCAACCCAAGTGTTGCTCCAATTGCAGATGATGCTGATATCAGCGATGTGGTTTTGTTTGCTGATGGTGTATCACCTACACAAAGTGGAGTTAAGCTGTAAAGATGAGTAACCAACAAGCTTGCCATGGTTGTGGCTTCACTCACCAGTGCGTTTGTCATCTAATACCGACGGTTGAAAGCCAAACCGATCTTGTACTACTGACTCATGAGAATGAGCTGTCGCGAGACACCAACACCGGAAAGTTGCTTCAGCAATCCCTTGAGCAGTGTCAGTCCATTGTGTGGCAAAGGAAAGCACCACCAGCCAAGCTAATGGCGCTGCTTGAAGATGAAACACGACAACCGTTTCTTTTATTCCCGAGTGATCAAAGCATCGAGTGTCAGCAAGCAATGACGACCCAAGCCATGAGTCGAAAACCGCTATTCATTATCTTGGATGGCACATGGCAAGAAGCGAAGAAGATGCTTAACAAGAGCTCGTGGTTACAAGCTGTCCCACAAGTTCACCTCAACATTACCAGCGAATCCTCTTACACCTTGCGCCGCAATCAAGACAGTGGCCATCTGTGTACTTGCGAAGTGGGTATTGAGTTACTCAAATCTTTAGGTGAAAGTGAACCTGCCAAGCTCATTGATGACTACTACCAACAGTATCTAAAAGTATTCCACGCCGACAAATGTGGCCACGCTCTCAAATAGATCAAGCAGGAGCGTAAGAAGGCAATAAGCACATTTCAGGGCGGGACAGATACTAAAAACAAAAAGGGTGAGCCGTAAGCTCACCCTTTTCACATCGTACTTTAATCTATTGAACCATTTAGTGTTTCACGTGAAACGCACACGCTGGCTGTTCGCTGAAAAGAGATTTTACTCTCCCTATCAGAATAAGCGTTGAGGCTGACCAAAGTAGTAACCCTGCAAATAATCGACCCCCATATCCTCTGCGATTCGACACACCTGTTCGTTATGAACAAATTCAGCCACCGTCTTAGCATTCAGAATCTGACATAAGCTCACCAGCTGTTGCGCTATCTTGCGTTGCTTTTTATCCTTATCGATATTGCGAATTAAACTGCCATCAAGCTTTATCACTTGTGGTTCCAGTTTCAATATCTCATCAATGTTCGAATAGCCTGAACCAAAGTCATCGACAATAATATTCACACCAAGATCTCGGAAGTGATTACACACCTCGATCAAGCGACCATAATCCTGAATTTGCTCGGTTTCCAACACTTCTAAACCAATACGCTGTGGGTGACTGATTTTTTTGATGGCTTGCTCAAGGTGTAAAATGGTTTTCTCATTGCTGAAATCTTGTGGCGCTAAGTTAATTGAGAACGAGTCCGTTCTTTGGCTCATAAAATCAAAAGTGCGCGTTATCATTTGGCGACTCAGGCGCGTATAGAGGTGGGTTCCTTCAATGATTGGTAAGAACTTACCCGGAGCGATCAGCTGACCATCTTCTTCGATTCGAACCAAGCACTCGTAGCTTTCTACTTGATGACTATGCGCCGATACAATGGGTTGCGAGCAAGCAACAATATTTTGGTTGAGCACCGCGCGGCTGACACACGATAGCCAACCGAGTTGTTCTTGGCGATGCTTCTCTAATTGAATTAACGCCTTGGCACTCACCAGATGTTTATTCTGACTCACCGCGCTGCGTCGAGCTTCAATCGCTTTCAGTAATAAATCATCAATGGAGGTCGTAGGGAAATCGCGACGACTCGCGACACCTGCGCAGACCGAAACCGAAAGATAATCGATATCGGGTAGCCCCATCGGCTCAAAATTAACATGCTCGGTTTGATCTGAAAATTCAGAGAAACGCTGATGAATGTGTTCTTGGCTGGCCCAACTATCAAACACCACCGCCCACTCACCAATACCAATACTGTAGAGCTGGCAACCCTCATCAAAAAACTGCCACAGTGCTTTCTGAAAGTACTCACTCAGATCATGCAGAAGTTTGTCACCTACTCGATAACCATACTTCTCATTGATTTGACCAAATGTGGTGACCTTCAAAGCCAACAAATGACTGTCAGAGCTCATTTGTGACAGCTTCTCACGCAGTACACTTCTATTGGGTAACCCAGTGCGACGATCAATTCGGTAGCTCGCCGTCAATGCGGTCGCTTGCTGCTGAATCTTACTCGCCATGCTATTGTTCATGTCATCAACATCAAGCAGTGCATTTCGAATCAATGAAAACAGAGGCGATATGTTGGTCGTGGGTTGTGTCTCTAATGGCTGTACAGCCTTGCCTTCACCTTCTCTAAGCGCGAGATAAGTGAGGCTATGATGCAGGATTCGTTGTTGGCCACGATCTTGATAGAGTTCTCCCATGCAGTACACACCATAGGTGTCTGCGAGCTTCTGGAAGACTTCTACTTCTTGGTTACCATCAATAAAATCGATACGAGAGGTGCAGTTGTAGATAAAAAACTGCTCCGGTCTATGAGAGGCAATCTGTTGAACACCGAGTCGGATCTGCTCCAAGGTCAGTGAAGGGTGGTCGTAACAAAACCTGACCTCATCACCAATCTGAAAATGACCACTAAATTCTATCTCTCCACATTCTCTCACCTTGAGTGGCAAGTGAATGTTTTGCTCTTTCGGGTCGCCGACCATCAAGGGGAAATTATGCAGTTGCTCGAAAGGTACTTCGAGGCCATCAGCAAGGTAGCGATTATAAAGATCGCGAACAGGCATACCATCCAATTCAGCCAACCGGTTATCTTGAGCACCAGTGACACGAAAAGTGCGGCCAATAGGGTTCCACTCGGTGTAATAACCCTTGGTGGTTACGAGCTCGACACTGTGCAACGCCAACATCACATAAGCATTCTCATAGCAAATGCCTTCTAGCATTACCCATCGCCCATTATCTGTGATGGTCGATGCACCGCCACAAATAGGCAATGAATATCTCGATTGTTCAAACGCTGAAAATAAGTCGCGGTTGTTTATCTGCAAGCTATCGGCGAAACAGATGATATTTTGAGTATTGGTATTACACTCAAGCTGCTGCCACATCGATTGACTATCTAATAGTGGTTGCTTGCTGTATTCGACAACGCCACAAGTGTAAGAGGTCGCATCGAAGCGAGTGACAATAAGATAGAGACCTTGATGCAGGATGACGCCTTGGCTGATGTAGTGGTTTGCACTACAGCCAATCAGCCTAGCATTAGGGAAAGTCGCTTGAATCACTTGGCAGGCAGCCAAAACCGAACCTTTCTCGAAAGAAGAAAACACCTGAATCAGTAGGTCTTCATGTTGATGAAAATCTATCTTTTGCAATTCACGCTGGGTTTGCTTTATATCTTGTATCAGGAGAGAGGTCGATTGCATATTCACATTAATCGTTACGTTAATGATTGGTTATTGTGCTTATTATAGATAAGGCTTGCACGGAATACTTACGATCGTCTTATAAATAATGTGACGTTAGTTAGACATCATTGATTCCACCCAAAACAGTCACCAATAGCGGCAGAACACTTTTTAAAGCAAGTCACAATAGGATACGGAAAGCTTTAACAACTAAAACAGTCGCTTAGGCTCACCAAAGTAGTAACCCTGCAGATAATCGACACCCATTTGCTCTGCTATCTCACAAACCTGTTGGTTATGGACAAATTCAGCGACGGTTTGCGCATTAAACACCTGGCATAAGCGAACCAACTGAGAGGCGATATTTCTTTGTTTTTGGTCTTTGTCGATGTTGCGAATCAGACTACCGTCGAGCTTGATAATCTGCGGCTCAAGCTTAATGATCTCATCAATATTGGAATAGCCAGACCCAAAGTCATCAACAATGATTCTCGCCCCAAGAGCACGGAAGTGATCACACACCTCAATCATACGACCGTAATCTTTAATCTGCTCAGACTCAAGAACCTCTAGGCCAAGTCGAGTGGGATCGTTCATAGCACTGATGGCGGTCTCGAGTACCTCAAGCGTCTTGTCGCTCAACAAATCTTGTGGGGATAGATTGATAGAAAATGAGCTTTGCTTATCCGCCATATAACCGATGGTGTTCTTAATCATGTGTCGGCTGAGGCGAGTGTAAAGGTGCGTGTCGGCAATGATAGGTAAGAACTTACCTGGTGGCACAATGGTACCGTCTGACTCCATGATTCTGACCAAGCACTCTTGGCCAATCATTTCGTGAGTACCGGACGCCACAATTGGCTGGGAATAAGTGATGATGTTCTGATCTAAAATCGCACGACTTACACAGCTCAGCCAGCCGAGTTGCTCTTTACGATCTTCTTCACTCACCTGAATGTCTTTAGCATTGGTGATGTGAGTGTTATTCCTGACCCCATAACGTCGAGCTTCGATCGCTTTCAATAAGATCTCATCACCACTATCAGTTAGGAAGTCGCAACGACTAGCGAAGCCGCCACACAGAGAAACTGACAGGTAATCAATATCAGCCAAGCCATATGGCTCAAAATTGATGTGCTCAATATCGTCAGCAAACTCAACGAAACGTTGCTCTATTTTATCGCAACCAACATTGGCGTTAAAAATGATCGCCCATTCGCCGACACCAATGCTGAACAGCTCTACTTTCACCTGAGATTCTTTAGCCACACTAAGGTGTAATCGCTCGACAAAATGATTAGACAGATCAAGTAACAGCTGGTCACCCACTTGGTAACCATACTTCTCGTTAACTTGATGGAAATTAGTCAACTTTAACGTCAGTAAGTGCTCACTGAAGAGAATCGTATTGAGACGCTCTTTTAACACGATACGGTTGGGTAGCCCGGTGCGGGAATCAATGCGGTAGCTTTCGGTTAAACGACGCGCCTGTTGATGAAGTTTTTTCTCCATCTGCGTGTTCATACTGTCGAGATCAGCCACCGCATTTCTGACGAGATTAAGCAGTGGCGATACCGTTGAGTCACGCTGGAAATCTTCACAACGAAACTCATTAATCTCGTCCGACTCTCTCATCGCAATATAGGTGAGGCTGTGATGCAGTATCTCTTGGCGATCGTCGTTGCGGTATAGCTCGCCCATGCAGTATGCGCCGCACGCGTTTACTATCCCCTCAAATGGCTTGAGCTCAAGTTTACTGTCGATGAATTCAAGTCGAGAGACGCAGTTATAGATGATCACCGATTCCGGCTGATGCATGGCAAGCATCTCAGCGCCGTGACGCACTTTTTCTGCGGTCAAAGAAGGATGGTTATAACAAAACTGTGCCTCTTCGCCGACATGCCAAGGACTATCAAACTCGATACTGCCATCATCATTAATGCGCAGCGGTGTCGATATGCCCTTCTTTCTGCCAAGCTCTCGATAAAGCGGAAAGCTCATCAGCTGACTGAAAGGGAGATCTTTACCATCAGCAAGATAATGTTTGAATACGTCGATAGCCGGCTTGTCGTTCAACGCGTATAAGCGATTTCCGACTGCATGTGTGACTCGTAGCTTCATCCCGATCGGGTTCCACTCAGAATAGGCATCTGACCAAACCTTCAATCTGGGGTTAGTCAGAGCCACCGCCACACAAGCGTGTTGGTAGGTCTGTTCATTATGCATAACCCAACGCCCGTATTCATTCTCATGACACAAGCCACCAGCAACAGGCAATGTATAGGGTAGGTTTTCAAAGGCGCTATAGATAGGGTAATCACGACCTTCAACCTGATCGCATAGGCTGATGACCGTTTTAGCATCTTTCGAGAGATCTAGTCGAGAAGCGAGCTCTTGGCTGTCTTGGTTTGGGTTACCAGTAAAAGGCTGAACCGCGGAGGTTAAACGGGTTTCATTAAACTCACTAATAATGATTAAGGTACAACTACTCTCAAGACAATTGTCACAGATAACATGACGCGCACTTTGGCCAATTAAGGTGGCATTGCTTAGGCGATTGAGAGCAACACTCGCGATTCGACGAGCCACATCAGAAGATTGGGCAGAGAAAAGTTGAATAAGATATTGTTTGCTGTCACACCACTCTCGCTGATCAAATTGAGATTTAAATAGCTCCTCAGTATTTGCGAGAAATGTAAATGTTTGCATGCCAACCCTTGATCGAAATAGAGTGAAGTGAAGAACCCGCAACCACTGCTATGACTGAAATGAATCGATAAAAAGTAGTCGCCAATTATCCTAGCCTAAACAGGCATTTAATTGCGACTAATGTAACAATTCAATATCATAAATGCGACACAATAAGCTTACAGAGGTCTTTAAATTAGTCGCATAAGATCGCTAAGTTGCTCTATTTCAACATCAGGCAGCACACTCGCCTTCGAAGAGAGGTATAAATTGGAACCAATGTCATTAAACCAGCATGCTTGGAAGCCATTTTGCTTAGCTCCGTAAACATCCGTTCTAAGATGATCGCCGACATGAAGAATGTTGATGGCATCAACATCTAAGTATTGTTGCGCTTTATCAAACATATCTGGGTAAGGTTTTGCTCTACCGTTTGGGCCAGCTTTAAGGATTCGTTGAAAATACTGCCCTAAACCAATTTTATGTGGATCGACATTGCCATTGGTAATCGCAACCAAAGGAATGCGTTGGCTAAGTTCTGCCATCACTCGATGCGTTTCTTGAGGAACATCGACTTGATTGCGCAACCACAAAGCATGTTCTATCCCCTCACGAGCCGCCTGTTCAGCTTGTTGCTGAGAGTAGCCCAACTGCAGTAAGCCACTCTTAATCTGTGTTTCACGCCAAACAGTAACATCATGCTTTAAAGCTGGGTTTTCAGAGGCGACTTGCTGCTTAATGCCCTGCCACTCTTCAAGCGATAAAGAAGCCGACACTGGGTGCTTTTGGTAAAGCCACTGCGCCATCTCTTTTTCTACCTTCATGATCACAGGCCAGTTGTCATACAGGGTGTCATCCAAGTCAAAGGTCATGGCTTTGATGGGCTTCAACCCTCGATAAATTCGCATAGTAAAACCTTTAATCTATTCTTTATTCTTCTTACGTGCTCGAGGGTGAGCCTCATCATACGCTTGAGCTAAGTGCTGGAAGTCCAAGTGAGTATAAATTTGGGTTGTCGAGATGTTTTCATGCCCCAACAACTCTTGGACAGCACGAAGATTCTGGCTCGATTCAAGCACGTGAGTTGCAAAGGAGTGACGCAGTTTATGCGGGCTAATATGACTCGCAACGGATTGCTTCTTACCCCACTCTTCCATGCGCTTTTGCACACTGCGATGGGAGATCCGGGTCCCTAACTTGGACACAAACAGGGCCTTTTCTCCCGGAGAAGCAAGATCACCGCGCACTTTGAGCCATTTATCGACCCACTCTTTAGCCAATCCTGAAAACGGTGCTTTACGTTCTTTGTCGCCCTTACCAATCACTCGGATTTCGCCTTGCCGGCCCAACACATCTTTAAGATTGATGCCAACCAGTTCAGCGAGACGTAAACCTGCACCATACATCACCTCCATCATCGCTCGATCACGAATCGATAATGGGTCGTCTTCATTCACGTCAAGCAACTGTCCGACTTCATCGACATCGAGATTTTTAGGTAAAGGACGCTGTTTGCGAGGTGCAGAAACCCCTTTGGCTGGGTTTGCGGTCATTTCGCCACGTAACACAAGGAAATCAAAGAAGCTGCGTAATGAAGATAAGCGCGTCGCGATACTGCTCGCTTTCATTCCTTCACGCATGCCTTTACTGGCAAGTTGTCTTACCCACGCCGCGTCTACTTGGCCCCAATCTTTCAGTCCAAGTGTGACCAAATGAGCGGCCATAGTTTCAAGTTGTTGTTTGTAATTACGTTGGGTGTGTAGGCTGAGTCCCTTCTCGCTTCTGAGATATTCATAGAAGCGAGAAAGTGGCTTTTGAAGGCTGTTAGGAAGAGGTATTTTGGGCTCTAGGCTCATTATTTATCTGCCAAGGTAAGGTGTCCGCCAAATGAGACACAACAAGTGCTAAATGGCGTAAAAATAGCGTATCCATATGAGGTTGGAAATGTCCGCCATCTTCACTAGAAAAGGCAAGCAAACCCAATGGAGACTGCTTAGCAAGTGGTAGTACTACATAAGAGCCTAGCTCTGGAACTTGGAAATCACCAAACAAATCGTGTCTGTCGGCTTTTCTCAAGCGTCCTAGATAAGCATCTTTACCATTGAAATGGTTGAGCGAAAACTTCGAATAGCGGTCTTCACTCAGCTTATAAAAGCCAGGTTGCGAGAGAATTCGTACATGGGCCTTCAACCCTAAATCTAACGCTTTTTGTTCAACAGCCTTGATAACCTGCATAAAGTCACTGCATTTCAGCACGTGAGCTTGCAGATCCATAAATTCATAGAAGGTTTTATCGTTATTCGCTGCCAACGACATCAAGCCAGTGATTTCTTCCTCTAGCTCTTCGATTCGGTGGCGTTGGCGTTTAAGCTGAACCTCCACCAGAGAAACAGCGCCCTGCTCAACATTATTGATAGCAAGGCGATCAACCAAACCTTTCCTGTCTTGGAAAAAATCTGGGTTATCACGTAAATATTCCGCGACCACTTCTGCGGTGAGTGCGTCGGCTTGAACGTAAGACAAAACCTATCCTTTATTTTTATGAATCTATTGGTTATGAATGTTTATTAGCAAGAAAGTTGACCATCAAACACATGGGTTGCCGGGCCAGTCATAAACAGAGGTTTACCCGGACCTTGCCAACTAATCTGCAAATCACCACCAGGTAGACGAACTTTCACGTTCTCAGCCAGCAAACCTTGATTGATACCAACCGCAACCGCGCCACATGCACCGCTGCCACACGCCTGAGTTTCACCCGCACCGCGTTCATAAACACGCAAGCGAACTTCTTCACGGTTAATCACTTGCATAAAGCCAGCATTAACACGCTCAGGGAAACGTTCATGTGATTCAAGAAGCGGACCTAAGGTCTCCACATCTGCAGTATCGACATCATCAACAACGGTAACCACGTGCGGGTTACCCATACTTACGGCACCACAGAACAAGGTATGTACATCCGTTCTTAAGATATACGTCTTCTCAGGCTGCTTTGCCTTGAATGGGATTTTGCCAGGTTCAAACTCAGGAATGCCCATGTTGACAGTGATCTGGTCATTGTCTTCAATCTTGAGAACCATTTTTCCTTTCTTGGTGCTCACGTTGATGCTGTACTTATTCGTTAAGCCTTTCATGCGAACGAATCGTGCAAAACAACGAGCGCCATTGCCACACTGCTCCACTTCACTGCCATCCGCATTGAATATGCGGTAATGGAAGTCAGTTTCTGGATCATAGGGAGCCTCAACCACAAGTAGCTGATCAAAACCCACACCAGTGTGACGATCCGCCAAACGGCGGATCAAATCTGGAGAAAAGAAAATATTTTGAGTAATGCAGTCCACGACCATGAAATCATTGCCCAAACCATGCATTTTAGAAAAGTGGAAGTGCATAACGCTTAAAATTACTCCGGAAGAATGTTTTCAAGTTCCCACAGACTCGTAAGCTCTTCACGCTGACGAACCAAATGAGTTTTATCGCCATCAACCATCACTTCAGCCGCACGCGAACGAGTGTTGTAGTTAGATGACATAGCAAAGCCATAAGCACCTGCAGAACGAACGGCCAGTAGGTCGCCTTCTTCAAGAACAAGGTCACGGTCTTTACCTAGGAAGTCACCCGTCTCACAGATAGGGCCAACCAAGTCGTAAGTCACCGCTTCACCCTGACGCGGGCTCACTGGCACAATATCCTGCCAAGCTTGGTAAAGTGCCGGGCGCATTAGATCGTTCATTGCCGCATCGATGATGGCAAAGTTTTTATGCTCTGTTGGCTTCAGGAACTCAACTTTCGTTAATAATACACCAGCGTTCGCAGCAATCGCTCTTCCAGGCTCGAAAATCAACTCTAGATCAGAATGATTGTCTAAACGAGCCAACAAAGCCTTCGCGTAATCTGAAGGTTGTGGTGGTAATTCATCTCGGTAAACCACGCCCAAACCGCCACCTACATCAAGGTGTTTGATGTTGATGTCATTCGCACGTAGTTGGTCAATCAGTGCAAGCAGGCGGTCAGTGGCATCGATGAAAGGTTCGATATCCGTTAACTGAGAACCGATGTGGCAATCAATACCATGGATAGACAAGTTATCGAGTGTTTTTGCAAACGCATAAACTGCAGGAGCACGGTCGAAGGCAATGCCGAATTTGTTATCACGCAGACCCGTAGAAATGTAAGGGTGAGTGTTCGCATCAACATCTGGGTTAATACGCAGTGAAATCGGCGCTTTAACACCAAGCTCACCAGCCACTTTATTCAGTCGCTCCAGTTCTGGCTCAGACTCTACGTTGAAACATTTAATGTTCAACTCAAGCGCACGCTTCATTTCAGCGGCTGTTTTGCCAACACCAGAAAACACAACTTTAGCCGGATCGCCACCCGCAGCAACCACACGCTCTAGCTCACCGCCAGAAACGATGTCGAAACCTGAGCCCATGCGAGCCAAAGTATTCAACACGCCAAGGTTCGAGTTAGCTTTAACGGCATAACACACCAAGTGTGGATGCTCACCAACCGATGAATCAAACGCATTCCAGTGGCGTTCTAATGTTGCACGAGAATATACGTACAACGGAGTACCATATTGCTCTGCTAGTTGTGAAAGTGCGACGTCCTCAGCCCAAAGCTGGCCATCTTCCTGATAGTTGAAGTAATCCAAAGTTCTTATCCCTTATAAATAACGATTTCTGCGTGTTTTCACTTATTGTGATTGTTCAGTCTGCTGAACTTCATCAGGATCGTACAAAGGACCCGTTTGACCACAACCAGAAAGTCCAATAACGGACACCATAAACAGAGCGGTAATTAATTTTTTCATTTTGCATATCGTGATTATTAACTCAATGCCCCCTATAATCGCACCACACTCAGGAAAAGCAATAGGATAGAAAGGATGAACGAGACTGAATTTCATCAACTGGTCGATATACAGATGCAAAACATCGAAGAAGCTATCGATGAATCAGAGGCAGATATTGATTACGAAGTGACTGGTAACGTAATGACGCTGGAGTTTGAGAACCGCAGCCAAATCATTATCAACCGCCAAGAACCAATGAAAGAAATCTGGTTAGCGTCTAAATCTGGTGGTTTTCACTTCAAGCTAGTTGATGACAAATGGACATGCTCAAAGACGGGTATGGAATTGTTTGAGATGGTCAAAGAAGAATGCGAAAAACACGCAGATGAAGAGATCAATTGGATCTAATTATTGGTAAAAAACAAAAAGGAGTGAATCAATCACTCCTTTCTTAATATCAATTATCGAGAATAAGCCTAGATGTTGACTATCTTTGAGCTCCGAGAAGCTAAAGTCGCATCATTACGGTAAGGCACCACATAAGAGTTACCTTCTTCAGGATGAACGATTTGGTAGTACTGAGGTAGATTGAAATTAATCAACTTAGACGACACCTTCGACTCATCTTTTACTGAAGTGTAGAAAGAATTCACGCTCGCGATCATCTCATCTTTTTCACCGCTGTATTGGTGATACACCTCAACTTGATTCGACTCGTCCAATACATAAATATTGAAACCTTTGTCGGTATCCTCAAAGAAAAATTGAATTAAACCTTCACTCGCAAAACCATCAACCACTTCTGGTAGCTGATACTCTTGCTCTTTATCGAGCATCAGTAAAGGTGAGCCCTTCAGCTTATTCGTCGAGATACTACGATAGAAATCGACCGAGTTTTCCAGCATCTGCACCGAAACGCCACGACGTTCAAAGAACAGGCCAAACATCTTGTTTGCCAGACGAATAGCCTTGAAGCGGCGGCGCTTCTCCGGCTCAATCGGTTTCAATCGTAAGTCGATACACTCAGCAAGCAGTTGATACACCATATTACGCATCACACCACGCAGGTTTTTGCTGTAACAGAACACATCGACCGATTCTGGCGGTAAAGCATCTTGGTGCATTTTACCAAGTACCGTCTTCAACGCGTCGAGCATTGCAGTATCACCTTGGAAATGAAGCGTACGTACTTCATGCCAAGAGTTACGATAAACCAGATCAACACTGCCGACTAAACTCTTACCCTCTTCACCAAAACTGAAGATATCGGCGTTCTTAAGATCAACCTTCAACGCACGACCACTTAATTCAGAAGTTGGGTCACTTTCAAAGTTGATGAACATCGCCAGTTGGCTTATTTCACACGGGCTCGCCAGAGCTTGCATACTCGGGCGGCGCTTACGTAAAGAGAAGGTATTACGCAGGTCGCTCACCATTTGGTAGAACTTATCGATATCAATCTGAGCGTCACGTACCACAGAGTGCAAACGCGTCGACTCGGTAATCAAGCCATTAAAAAACGACCAAGCAACCAACTTACTCAAGTACTCATGGTGTTCCAGAGAAGGCTGACCAAGAATACGATGCGCTACCAGTGGCTGCTTATACAAGTACCAACCGGCTTTATTCGACTGACCCTGACGAACTTCGATGAAGCTCAAGTCTGGTTCATGAAGATCAGGAGAGATTTGTGGGTTCAGTAGTGTCACTTTACCCGGCAACACCTCAAACGCAGCGTAAAGCTTACGAGCCAAGATACTGATATCTTGTGGGCTGATTGCCGAAGTGATGTCGTTACGACGCGCAAATTGAATCAGATTGCGGTAGCTCAGCATCAAGGCATCAAGCAGTGCATGGTGTACCACTTTAACTTGCTCTACCTTCCAGTTACGGCGGTTATCGAGCTCAGCAATGGTTTCATGTCCCCAATTCCAAGACTTAGTCATCTCAGTTAAGGCTTCACGACGCCACGCAACAGAACCAATGCCCGCATCTCGTGACAACTTCTCGTGGGTCTTAAGGTAGAAACAGCGTCTCACCAAGTCCAATCGAGTGTGGTCGTTAATGCGTTCTAGATAGCGCGTTACCTTCTCAAGCATCAGATAGTAGCTATCCATGCCATACAGATCCGGTTCATCCGCGAAGAAGCGACGCTTGGTATCAATACTCAGCAGTTGGGTGTTTGGGTATTCCCATGAATAAGCTTCTAACAGGATCGCCTTCAAAACCGATTTATACGGTGAGTCGATACTCTTATAGAGCTGCCATAGGTTTGAACCAAAGTACTCTTCAGCAGGGATGCGGTTCAGCTTGCCGAAATCGATCCACTGCGAGCAATCAAGATAACCATCCTGACACAGGCCTTGGACATACTCGTCGTAACACTCTTCCATTTCTGGCGGAATTATTTGCCACAACAAACGCTGGCCAGCCAAACGAACGGCAGAGCGATAGAACTCATCAAGCAGTAATAAGTGCTGTGAAGAACCACAGTTATCACCGGTCATCTCTTCAGAATGGTTTGAGCGGAAACGCTGTTCATCCATCAAGAAGAAGTTAGCTTCAACCCCTAAGGTTTCAGCCCAGTCGGTAATCAACAGACATTTGTTGGTCAGGCTGTCGCGAGATGCGCCATCCATATCCGGAGAAACACACACCCAGATATCGAGATCACTTGAAGTGCTTTGGCCAATAGAAGAAGTACTGCCCATGGTGTACAAGCCCAGGATTGCCGGTTCAGCAGCCTCGGTGAGTTTTCCACCCAGCGTTAATTCGGTATCAGAGACAAATTGCTTTTGGAATTCATTAGGCGTGAAGCTGCGAATTCCAAAAGGAACTTGTTGGTCATAATAACCAGGCATCATGGGATGATTGAAGTGAAGTAGTGCAGGAATAAGGTTGAAAACTCGCTGGCCTTGGACATTCATCAACGCCAACGCACGATCAATGCGCTGCTGATTAAGATTGTCTAATCGTTGAATCAAAGTCTGAGTGTAAGCCTGCAAGGTAAGTCCTTGGTTTGAGATTAAATGCACTTCTGTTTAGTTACTGAACGAAAGGAGCAACAAAACGTGATCAATTTAACACTTTTACCCTTAATGGTAAAGCAAAGGAACCTGTCATACTGGCCAATGCCTTGATGACAAAAAGTTAAAATCACGGCGCCGTAGTGTCCTCTTTATTACCTATTTCTAATAATAGCCCATGTTTCAAATGAGATACCAATCACACTATTTTGGTGAACTCATGAAAATCCCTCAGCTATCAAAGCATGGAATGATCAAACAGTAAGAATTTTCGCCTCACAATGGTAGGATTAGCCTATTACAGAACCTATATCGGAAACACCATGACAAATTCAGCACCAATCCGTATCGCGACCAGAAAAAGCCCTCTTGCCCTTTGGCAGGCATACTTTGTAAGGGATGCACTGCAAGCTGCTCACCCTGGTTTAGAGGTTGAGTTGGTAACTATGGTGACCAAAGGTGACATCATCCTAGATACCCCGCTGGCTAAAGTGGGTGGTAAAGGGCTGTTCGTTAAAGAACTCGAAGTAGCCATGCTAGAAGGCCGTGCTGACCTAGCCGTTCACTCAATGAAAGATGT
Source organism: Vibrio sp. QJM3NY_26 (assembly GCF_057786005.1). Taxonomy (NCBI): domain Bacteria; kingdom Pseudomonadati; phylum Pseudomonadota; class Gammaproteobacteria; order Vibrionales; family Vibrionaceae; genus Vibrio; species Vibrio sp. QJM3NY_26. The sequence goes on from NZ_CM173515.1 coordinate 3,335,498, forward strand.
ACCGGTCGACTTCCCTGAAGGTCTAGGTCTAGTAACTATCTGTGAACGCGAAGACCCTCGTGATGCTTTCGTTTCAAACACTTGCAACAACATCGACGAGCTACCACAAGGTGCTGTCGTGGGTACGTGTAGCCTGCGTCGTCAATGTCAGTTGCTAGAATACCGCCCAGATCTGATCATCAAAGAACTGCGCGGCAATGTTGGTACTCGTCTAGGTAAACTCGATGATGGTCAATACGATGCGATCGTACTCGCTGCTGCAGGTCTTAAACGTCTAGAGCTAGAAGAGCGTATTCGTAGCTTCATCGAACCAGAGCAGTCTCTCCCTGCTGTTGGCCAAGGCGCTGTTGGTATTGAGTGTCGCCTTGATGACGAGCGTCTGATTAAACTCCTTGAACCACTGAATCATAAAGACACGGCTGATCGTGTACTGTGCGAACGTGCAATGAACCTTACCCTAGAAGGTGGTTGTCAGGTGCCTATCGGCAGCTACTCATTATTAGATGGCGATAATATCTGGCTACGTGCATTAGTAGGCGAACCAGATGGTTCTAAAATGGTTCGTGGTGAGATCTCTGGCCTTCGCAAAGATGCAGAAGCGCTTGGCGTTACTCTGGCAAATCAGTTGCTGGATGATGGCGCGAGAGAAATCTTAACCAAGCTCTACGCTGACCAAGAATAATCATGACAGTGTTGGTGACACGTCCCGGCTCAGAGGGACAATCGCTTTGCCAACAACTAGCGGATGAAGGGATTCAAGCAATCCATCATCCGCTTATTCGTATCGTTGATAATCCACACTCATCGGATTTAAGCACCCAGCTTAATAACAGCGATATCATTATTGCAGTCAGTCACCACGCTGTGACCGCTGCCCAAAGCATCCTTTCGAAAACTTCATCTATTTGGCCAACTTCGCCGCTTTATCTTGGCGTTGGTCAAAAAACTGCGCACGTTTTAAGCAAAGTTAGTAAACAAAAAGTAAACTATCCCCAAGTGAGTGATAGTGAACATCTTCTCAAACTTACTGAACTTAATGGCGTAGATAATAAATCCATTTTGATACTGCGTGGAAATGGTGGGCGTGAGCTCATTCGAGATTCTTTACTCAATCGAGGTGCACAAGTCTCTTATTGTGAGACCTACCGTAGAGAATATATTCCCATTAACGATCACAATATCTATCAAACATGGATAAACAAAAAAACGTCCAAAGTTGTCATCACTAGTCAGGAACAATTGGAGTATCTCTGCTCAATTACCCCTGATGAGTATTTGGCTTGGCTTTCAACGAGACAACTATTTGTCCCAAGCCAGCGCATAGTAGAACGAGCACAACAACTCGGTTTCTCGAACGTGACCAATACTCAAAGTGCTACGAACCAAATATTACTGGCTGCTCTCCGGCCCTAGCTAGAAACAGGAAATAAGCATGACAAGCAAAAAAAATAATGAGCATATTGAACCTGAAAAGAAACAAGACACTCAGCCAGTAGTTGTTGAAAACGAAAAAGCTGAATCTACAGAGACAAAACAGCCTGAAAAAAAACTTGATGCCTCTGCGTCAAATACGGTTCAAAGTGAACAGCCTCAAGTTGAGCATAAAGAGCAAATCGAGAAAGCAGAAAAGCAAGGTAAGCGCGGTGTCAAACTAGGCGCTATTGCGATCGCTATTTCTATTATTTTCAGTGGCGGTATCGCATTTCAAATGCAGCAAAAGAGCGCTGAGTACTCGGCTCAAATCTCGGCTCTTCAAACACAACTGCAAAATACCCAATCTGCAGTAAATAAAGACCTGCAAACCATCAAGCAAGAGACTATCCAAGAAGCTTCTCACGCAGTGGAGAAAACTCAGGTCGTACAATCCCAGCAACAAAAGAGTATTCAAAGTCTGCAGTTAGCAGTAGCTGACGTTAAAGGCCGTCGACCGAATGACTGGTTGCTTGCTGAAGCCGATTACCTAGTAAAACTAGCAGGTCGTAAGTTGTTCCTTGAGCATGATGCCGTTAGCGCAACCAAACTAATGGAAAGCGCCGATCAACGTATCGCCGCACTAAATGACCCAAGCTTAGTATCACTGCGCCAATCAATGACCAATGACATTACTAAGCTTCGCACTATCCCTCTTATCGACCGCGATGGCTTAGTTCTACGCATCACAAGTCTACAACAGCAAGTCGATACGCTACCGCTTGCCAATGCAATTCTTCCAGAAGCTGCTGTTGTTGAGAAAAAAGCGGTATCGAAAGATATTAATGATTGGCAGAACAACCTGATGACGTCGATGAAAGACTTCTCAGAAAACTTCATCACCTTCCGTAGTCGTGATGGTGAAGTCATCCCTCTACTCTCTCCTGAGCAACACTTCTACCTACGTGAGAATATCAAGGGAAAATTAGAGACCGCAATTCGCGCTGTCTACAAAGAGCAAGGTGATGTCTACAGTGCAGCACTTAATACCGCTAGCGAGTGGTCGAAAGCGTACCTAAACCAAGATAACAACTCAGTGATTGAATTTGAGAAGGCGATTAAACAGTTAAGTCATCAGAATATCTCTGTGAAATACCCTGTAAAACTTGAGTCTCAAAATGAGTTGTCAGATGTTATACGTGAGCGCCTACGTCGTGAAGTGACCGTTATGACCACGGAGGAGAAATAATGATTCGCTGGATTTTTCTTTTTCTCGTTCTAGGTGCCGGATTAGTTGTAGGTACCCAGTTCTCAGGTCAACAAGGTTATGTCCTGATCTCGATAGCAAATAAGACCATTGAGATGAGTGTGACAACACTGGTTATATTTGTCATTGCTCTTCTAGCTGCTCTATTCGGCTTGGAGTACCTATTCAAAAAGCTTATGTACGCAAGCTCAACGACTTGGAACTGGTTCAGTGTTCGTAAACTAAAACGCTCTCGTCGTTATACCAATGAAGGCATCATCAAGCTTCTTGAAGGTGATTGGAAAGGCGCAGAGAGGAAAGTAACTCGTTGGGCTAATCATCACGACATGCCTCTGCTTTGTTATTTAGTCGCTTCTCAAGCTGCTCATGAACAAGGTAATACGAGTGAGCGTGATAAGTACATCGAGCTCGCTAGCCAACAAGAGAACTCTCTACTGGCCGTTGAGCTAACTAAAGCAAAACAACAGATCAGTGAGTCGAACTACGAAGCGGCTTTCGATACACTTTCAACATTGAAAGGTTCGTACCCGAATAACACCGCTGTACTTGGCCTACTAAAAGCCACTTACATGCAGCTTAAACTCTGGCAGCCATTACTAGAGTTAACGCCTAAGCTGGCTAAAAACAAGCTTCTTACGGCTGATGAGCAAGTTGAGTTAGAACAAAAAGCACAATGCGGCTTGCTTCACGATGTGGCACAGCAGCAAGGTAGCGAAGGTTTAATCAGCCATTGGAACAAGCTTTCAAGAAAGCAGAAACAAAGCTCTCACCTTGTTTCCTGCTTTGTGAAGCAACTGATCGCTCGTAAAGCTGACTCAGAAGCCTTCACTGTGATCAAAGAGAACATTGCGAAAAGTGGTTCAAATGAGCTCTACATGTTGCTTCCAGAGCTTAACCTTGCCGATCACCACCCAGTCGTTGTGATGCTAGAGCGCGCCATCAGTAAAGATGGTGGCAATGCCGAAGCACACAGCGCATTGGCTCAGTTCTACTTAAGAGAACATAAGTGGGCAGAAGCACAAAGTCACTTTGAAAAAGCATTGGCACTTCGCTCTAATGTTTCAGATTACGGATACCTATCTGATGCACTAGAGAAGCAGAACTTAACCAAAGCAGCCCACGAAGTTTCTCGTAAGGCACTTGCTTTAGTTCAGCCAGCTTAAACTGATATAACTAACATGAAGCCGATGCCAAGCATCGGCTTTTTTGTATCTAGTGTTTACCTTAGATAACTTGCTAAGTACTAATAAGCGAACACTAGAGATGGTAGTAAAAGTCTTCCATCCAAATCCCTTCTCCACACCCAGCTTATTGCAGACCGAAGCACCGTCCATTTGTATATGGCCCACCTAGCTCGGAACAATCCATAAGTCACACATCTTGATCATTGGTTTTCAAATACTATTAATGCTTTATAAGTACTGATTTTAAGTCATGAGGTTAAATCTTAATGAAATCACCCTTAAGGTTTCCTAAAAAACCCTAAGGGATACTTTAGATCTATCCGTATGTGGTTTTTAGCAAATTATAAAACAAGCTGTTTAGAATCCATTTGAGCTGACTGACAACCTTTATATAGATTTTTGAAGGAATAACGATCAGATAGCTTGGTTTAAGATTGAAGAAGTGAATGTATAGCAGCCGAGTTTCAGACTCTAGACGAAATCAATTCTGGGACACAGCAAAACTCCGAAGTTTAAAGCGCGGCTTAATCATCACTCAACAGAAGTAATTAAGAAGCGACAGCTACTTAGAAAACTCCTGCTAACTTATTTATTAAGATCAATTTGTCATGTTAGAGCCCATAATCGCAAAGCCCTGCTATTGCTAAGACAGCTTTCTAATCAATCGTCGATTCAACGATTACTAGCCAAAACAACCTTTTACGGAAGTCAAAACCAAGAGTTAAAACTCATACCCCAGAAACGACGAAAGCCTAGTCGTCAGACTAAGCTTTCTAATAAGTAGCGGAATGGCCGGGTTGCGGACTTCAGGCAACCCCTTTGTGGGACTTATTCGGCCGAAGGGCAAAACACTTTTATTGAGATGTAAAAAAGCCCTGCTATTTCTAGCAGGGCTTTTCTAATAAGTGGCGGAGTGGACGGGACTCGAACCCGCGACCCCCGGCGTGACAGGCCGGTATTCTAACCAACTGAACTACCACTCCGCAGTGGTCAACTCACTAAGTGAGCGTCCATATCTCCAGGTCGGTCAACCTAAAGATTTAATTTAAAGCCTGGCGATGTCCTACTCTCACATGGGGAAACCCCACACTACCATCGGCGCTATTGTGTTTCACTTCTGAGTTCGGCATGGAATCAGGTGGGTCCACAATGCTATGGTCGCCAAGCAAATTTTAAAATTCGGAAAGCTTATCTAAAAGTTATTTCTCTTCAAACGCATTCAAGGTCTGGTATATCTGAGTCCACAAAACCCCTTGGGTGTTGTATGGTTAAGCCTCACGGGCAATTAGTACAGGTTAGCTCAATGCCTCGCAGCACTTACACACCCTGCCTATCAACGTCGTAGTCTACGACAACCCTTTAGGACACTTATAGTGCCAGGGAAAACTCATCTCAAGGCTCGCTTCCCGCTTAGATGCTTTCAGCGGTTATCGATTCCGAACTTAGCTACCGGGCAATGCCATTGGCATGACAACCCGAACACCAGAGGTTCGTCCACTCCGGTCCTCTCGTACTAGGAGCAGCCCCTTTCAATTTTCCAACGCCCACGGCAGATAGGGACCGAACTGTCTCACGACGTTCTAAACCCAGCTCGCGTACCACTTTAAATGGCGAACAGCCATACCCTTGGGACCGACTTCAGCCCCAGGATGTGATGAGCCGACATCGAGGTGCCAAACACCGCCGTCGATATGAACTCTTGGGCGGTATCAGCCTGTTATCCCCGGAGTACCTTTTATCCGTTGAGCGATGGCCCTTCCATTCAGAACCACCGGATCACTATGACCTGCTTTCGCACCTGCTCGAATTGTCATTCTCGCAGTCAAGCGGGCTTATGCCATTGCACTAACCACACGATGTCCAACCGTGTTTAGCCCACCTTCGTGCTCCTCCGTTACTCTTTGGGAGGAGACCGCCCCAGTCAAACTACCCACCAGGCACTGTCCGTAACCCCGATTCAGGGGCCAACGTTAGAACATCAAAACTACAAGGGTGGTATTTCAAGGACGACTCCATCACATCTAGCGACGCAATTTCATAGTCTCCCACCTATCCTACACATGTAGGTTCAATGTTCAGTGCCAAGCTGTAGTAAAGGTTCACGGGGTCTTTCCGTCTAGCCGCGGGTACACTGCATCTTCACAGCGATTTCAATTTCACTGAGTCTCGGGTGGAGACAGCGTGGCCATCATTACGCCATTCGTGCAGGTCGGAACTTACCCGACAAGGAATTTCGCTACCTTAGGACCGTTATAGTTACGGCCGCCGTTTACCGGGGCTTCGATCAAGAGCTTCGACCGAAGTCTAACCCCATCAATTAACCTTCCGGCACCGGGCAGGCGTCACACCGTATACGTCATCTTACGATTTTGCACAGTGCTGTGTTTTTAATAAACAGTTGCAGCCACCTGGTATCTGCGACTCTCGTCTGCTCCATCCGCAAGGGACTTCACTGATAAGAGCGTACCTTCTCCCGAAGTTACGGTACCATTTTGCCTAGTTCCTTCACCCGAGTTCTCTCAAGCGCCTTGGTATTCTCTACCCGACCACCTGTGTCGGTTTGGGGTACGATTCCTTACAATCTGAAGCTTAGAGGCTTTTCCTGGAAGCATGGCATCAATGACTTCACTACCGTAGTAGCTCGACATCGTATCTCAGCGTTAGTAGTGGTCCGGATTTACCTAAACCACCCGCCTACATACTTGAACCTGGACAACCGTCGCCAGGCCCACCTAGCCTTCTCCGTCCCCCCATCGCAATTGTAAGAAGTACGGGAATATTAACCCGTTTCCCATCGACTACGCCTTTCGGCCTCGCCTTAGGAGTCGACTTACCCTGCCCCGATTAACGTTGGACAGGAACCCTTGGTCTTCCGGCGAGGGAGTTTTTCACTCCCTTTATCGTTACTCATGTCAGCATTCGCACTTCTGATACCTCCAGCAGCCCTTACAGACCACCTTCAACGGCTTACAGAACGCTCCCCTACCCCACATACCCTAAGGTACGTAGCCGCAGCTTCGGTGTATAGCTTAGCCCCGTTACATCTTCCGCGCAGGCCGACTCGACCAGTGAGCTATTACGCTTTCTTTAAATGATGGCTGCTTCTAAGCCAACATCCTGGCTGTCTGAGCCTTCCCACATCGTTTCCCACTTAGCTATACTTTGGGACCTTAGCTGGCGGTCTGGGTTGTTTCCCTCTCCACGACGGACGTTAGCACCCGCCGTGTGTCTCCCGGATAGTACTTACTGGTATTCGGAGTTTGCAAAGGGTTGGTAAGTCGGGATGACCCCCTAGCCTTAACAGTGCTCTACCCCCAGTAGTATTCGTCCGAGGCGCTACCTAAATAGCTTTCGGGGAGAACCAGCTATCTCCAGGTTTGATTGGCCTTTCACCCCTAGCCACAAGTCATCCGCTAATTTTTCAACATTAGTCGGTTCGGTCCTCCAGTTGATGTTACTCAACCTTCAACCTGCCCATGGCTAGATCACCTGGTTTCGGGTCTAATCCTAGCAACTGTACGCCCAGTTAAGACTCGGTTTCCCTACGGCTCCCCTAAACGGTTAACCTTGCTACTAAAATTAAGTCGCTGACCCATTATACAAAAGGTACGCAGTCACACCACGAAGGTGCTCCTACTGCTTGTACGTACACGGTTTCAGGTTCTATTTCACTCCCCTCACAGGGGTTCTTTTCGCCTTTCCCTCACGGTACTGGTTCACTATCGGTCAGTCAGTAGTATTTAGCCTTGGAGGATGGTCCCCCCATATTCAGACAGGATATCACGTGTCCCGCCCTACTCGTTTTCACTGATTATGAGATGTCGACTACGGGGCTATCACCCTTTACTGCGGCACTTTCCAGAGCCTTCGTCTGTCTCATTAAAAGCTTAAGGGCTAATCCAATTTCGCTCGCCGCTACTTTCGGAATCTCGGTTGATTTCTCTTCCTCGGGGTACTTAGATGTTTCAGTTCCCCCGGTTTGCCTCCTGTTGCTATGTATTCACAACAGGATACTTGCTTATGCAAGTGGGTTTCCCCATTCAGGAATCCCAGACTCAAAAGGTTATTACTACCTAATCTGGGCTTATCGCAAGTTATTACGCCTTTCATCGCCTCTGACTGCCAAGGCATCCACCGTGTACGCTTAGTCACTTAACCATACAACCCGAAAGGGTCTTAGTGTATGGCAACTAACCAAGGTTTTTGGTTGTCATCAAGAAGGGTTAATTCTTGATAACTGTTTGCCGGACTCAATTGTGAATCAATGTAAACATTGATTCGAATACAAGACACTTGAATGTGTTTGTTGTGTTTACCAATAAAGGTAAACATTGAGAACTTTTAAATTTGATTTGAATTACTCGTAAGTAATCAAATCAGTCAGCTTTCCAAATTGTTAAAGAGCTAGATTCAAACTAATGAACCATTTTTAAATATTTTCAAATAAAAACACTTAAAGATGGTGGAGCTATGCGGGATCGAACCGCAGACCTCCTGCGTGCAAGGCAGGCGCTCTCCCAGCTGAGCTATAGCCCCATCTTTGTATCTAGTCGATATTGGTGGGTCTGAGTGGACTCGAACCACCGACCTCCCGCTTATCAGGCGAGCGCTCTAACCAGCTGAGCTACAGACCCAATATCGTCTCTTTTACTTTCTAAACCTAATCAATCTGTGTGGACACTCATCGTGGTATCTTCGTATAAGGAGGTGATCCAGCCCCAGGTTCCCCTAGGGCTACCTTGTTACGACTTCACCCCAGTCATGAACCACAAAGTGGTGAGCGTCCTCCTCGAAAGGTTAAACTACCCACTTCTTTTGCAGCCCACTCCCATGGTGTGACGGGCGGTGTGTACAAGGCCCGGGAACGTATTCACCGTGACATTCTGATTCACGATTACTAGCGATTCCGACTTCATGGAGTCGAGTTGCAGACTCCAATCCGGACTACGACGCACTTTTTGGGATTCGCTCACTATCGCTAGCTTGCTGCCCTCTGTATGCGCCATTGTAGCACGTGTGTAGCCCTACTCGTAAGGGCCATGATGACTTGACGTCGTCCCCACCTTCCTCCGGTTTATCACCGGCAGTCTCCCTGGAGTTCCCGACATTACTCGCTGGCAAACAAGGATAAGGGTTGCGCTCGTTGCGGGACTTAACCCAACATTTCACAACACGAGCTGACGACAGCCATGCAGCACCTGTCTCAGAGTTCCCGAAGGCACACCTGCGTCTCCGCTGGCTTCTCTGGATGTCAAGAGTAGGTAAGGTTCTTCGCGTTGCATCGAATTAAACCACATGCTCCACCGCTTGTGCGGGCCCCCGTCAATTCATTTGAGTTTTAATCTTGCGACCGTACTCCCCAGGCGGTCTACTTAACGCGTTAGCTCCGAAAGCCACGGCTCAAGGCCACAACCTCCAAGTAGACATCGTTTACGGCGTGGACTACCAGGGTATCTAATCCTGTTTGCTCCCCACGCTTTCGCATCTGAGTGTCAGTGTCTGTCCAGGGGGCCGCCTTCGCCACTGGTATTCCTTCAGATCTCTACGCATTTCACCGCTACACCTGAAATTCTACCCCCCTCTACAGCACTCTAGTTCACCAGTTTCAAATGCAGTTCCGAGGTTGAGCCCCGGGCTTTCACATCTGACTTAATGAACCACCTGCATGCGCTTTACGCCCAGTAATTCCGATTAACGCTCGCACCCTCCGTATTACCGCGGCTGCTGGCACGGAGTTAGCCGGTGCTTCTTCTGTTGCTAACGTCAAGATGCGCAGCTATTAACTACACACCCTTCCTCACAACTGAAAGTACTTTACAACCCGAAGGCCTTCTTCATACACGCGGCATGGCTGCATCAGGCTTTCGCCCATTGTGCAATATTCCCCACTGCTGCCTCCCGTAGGAGTCTGGACCGTGTCTCAGTTCCAGTGTGGCTGATCATCCTCTCAGACCAGCTAGGGATCGTCGCCTTGGTGAGCCATTACCTCACCAACTAGCTAATCCCACCTAGGCATATCTTGACGCGAGAGGCCCGAAGGTCCCCCTCTTTGGCCCGTAGGCATTATGCGGTATTAGCCATCGTTTCCAATGGTTATCCCCCACATCAAGGCAATTTCCTAGGCATTACTCACCCGTCCGCCGCTCGACGCCCATTAACGCACCCGAAGGATTGTTAGTGTCGTTTCCGCTCGACTTGCATGTGTTAGGCCTGCCGCCAGCGTTCAATCTGAGCCATGATCAAACTCTTCAATTTAAGATTTTGTGACTCAACGAATACTGACTTCAAAACTAATATTCATGTAAACATGAACATGTAATTCTAAAGCTATTACCATTCCAACAGAATGGTAATGAATTGACTGTGCCAAATAACCGAAGTTATTCGTATTGGTCACTCAGTTCATTGAAATCAAGTTTGTTACCGAAGTAACTGTTTTACCCAAAGGATAAAACGTTTTGATATTCATCAACGAGTGCCCACACAGATTGATAGGTTTAAATTGTTAAAGAGCGTGTTCTCTAAAAAGAGAACGCTTTCAGTGTCTTAGCACGTAAGCAGGACGCGTATAATACGCTTTCCACTTTGAAAGTCAACATAAAATACTAAGAAAACTTAGAACTCTATGGTGACTTGTCTATTAAATAGACAAATTCGAAATTAAAGCCTGGCGATGTCCTACTCTCACATGGGGAAACCCCACACTACCATCGGCGCTATTGTGTTTCACTTCTGAGTTCGGCATGGAATCAGGTGGGTCCACAATGCTATGGTCGCCAAGCAAATTTTAAAATTCGGAAAGCTTATCTAAAAGTTATTTCTCTTCAAACGCATTCAAGGTCTGGTATATCTGAGTCCACAAAACCCCTTGGGTGTTGTATGGTTAAGCCTCACGGGCAATTAGTACAGGTTAGCTCAATGCCTCGCAGCACTTACACACCCTGCCTATCAACGTCGTAGTCTACGACAACCCTTTAGGACACTTATAGTGCCAGGGAAAACTCATCTCAAGGCTCGCTTCCCGCTTAGATGCTTTCAGCGGTTATCGATTCCGAACTTAGCTACCGGGCAATGCCATTGGCATGACAACCCGAACACCAGAGGTTCGTCCACTCCGGTCCTCTCGTACTAGGAGCAGCCCCTTTCAATTTTCCAACGCCCACGGCAGATAGGGACCGAACTGTCTCACGACGTTCTAAACCCAGCTCGCGTACCACTTTAAATGGCGAACAGCCATACCCTTGGGACCGACTTCAGCCCCAGGATGTGATGAGCCGACATCGAGGTGCCAAACACCGCCGTCGATATGAACTCTTGGGCGGTATCAGCCTGTTATCCCCGGAGTACCTTTTATCCGTTGAGCGATGGCCCTTCCATTCAGAACCACCGGATCACTATGACCTGCTTTCGCACCTGCTCGAATTGTCATTCTCGCAGTCAAGCGGGCTTATGCCATTGCACTAACCACACGATGTCCAACCGTGTTTAGCCCACCTTCGTGCTCCTCCGTTACTCTTTGGGAGGAGACCGCCCCAGTCAAACTACCCACCAGGCACTGTCCGTAACCCCGATTCAGGGGCCAACGTTAGAACATCAAAACTACAAGGGTGGTATTTCAAGGACGACTCCATCACATCTAGCGACGCAATTTCATAGTCTCCCACCTATCCTACACATGTAGGTTCAATGTTCAGTGCCAAGCTGTAGTAAAGGTTCACGGGGTCTTTCCGTCTAGCCGCGGGTACACTGCATCTTCACAGCGATTTCAATTTCACTGAGTCTCGGGTGGAGACAGCGTGGCCATCATTACGCCATTCGTGCAGGTCGGAACTTACCCGACAAGGAATTTCGCTACCTTAGGACCGTTATAGTTACGGCCGCCGTTTACCGGGGCTTCGATCAAGAGCTTCGACCGAAGTCTAACCCCATCAATTAACCTTCCGGCACCGGGCAGGCGTCACACCGTATACGTCATCTTACGATTTTGCACAGTGCTGTGTTTTTAATAAACAGTTGCAGCCACCTGGTATCTGCGACTCTCGTCTGCTCCATCCGCAAGGGACTTCACTGATAAGAGCGTACCTTCTCCCGAAGTTACGGTACCATTTTGCCTAGTTCCTTCACCCGAGTTCTCTCAAGCGCCTTGGTATTCTCTACCCGACCACCTGTGTCGGTTTGGGGTACGATTCCTTACAATCTGAAGCTTAGAGGCTTTTCCTGGAAGCATGGCATCAATGACTTCACTACCGTAGTAGCTCGACATCGTATCTCAGCGTTAGTAGTGGTCCGGATTTACCTAAACCACCCGCCTACATACTTGAACCTGGACAACCGTCGCCAGGCCCACCTAGCCTTCTCCGTCCCCCCATCGCAATTGTAAGAAGTACGGGAATATTAACCCGTTTCCCATCGACTACGCCTTTCGGCCTCGCCTTAGGAGTCGACTTACCCTGCCCCGATTAACGTTGGACAGGAACCCTTGGTCTTCCGGCGAGGGAGTTTTTCACTCCCTTTATCGTTACTCATGTCAGCATTCGCACTTCTGATACCTCCAGCAGCCCTTACAGACCACCTTCAACGGCTTACAGAACGCTCCCCTACCCCACATACCCTAAGGTACGTAGCCGCAGCTTCGGTGTATAGCTTAGCCCCGTTACATCTTCCGCGCAGGCCGACTCGACCAGTGAGCTATTACGCTTTCTTTAAATGATGGCTGCTTCTAAGCCAACATCCTGGCTGTCTGAGCCTTCCCACATCGTTTCCCACTTAGCTATACTTTGGGACCTTAGCTGGCGGTCTGGGTTGTTTCCCTCTCCACGACGGACGTTAGCACCCGCCGTGTGTCTCCCGGATAGTACTTACTGGTATTCGGAGTTTGCAAAGGGTTGGTAAGTCGGGATGACCCCCTAGCCTTAACAGTGCTCTACCCCCAGTAGTATTCGTCCGAGGCGCTACCTAAATAGCTTTCGGGGAGAACCAGCTATCTCCAGGTTTGATTGGCCTTTCACCCCTAGCCACAAGTCATCCGCTAATTTTTCAACATTAGTCGGTTCGGTCCTCCAGTTGATGTTACTCAACCTTCAACCTGCCCATGGCTAGATCACCTGGTTTCGGGTCTAATCCTAGCAACTGTACGCCCAGTTAAGACTCGGTTTCCCTACGGCTCCCCTAAACGGTTAACCTTGCTACTAAAATTAAGTCGCTGACCCATTATACAAAAGGTACGCAGTCACACCACGAAGGTGCTCCTACTGCTTGTACGTACACGGTTTCAGGTTCTATTTCACTCCCCTCACAGGGGTTCTTTTCGCCTTTCCCTCACGGTACTGGTTCACTATCGGTCAGTCAGTAGTATTTAGCCTTGGAGGATGGTCCCCCCATATTCAGACAGGATATCACGTGTCCCGCCCTACTCGTTTTCACTGATTATGAGATGTCGACTACGGGGCTATCACCCTTTACTGCGGCACTTTCCAGAGCCTTCGTCTGTCTCATTAAAAGCTTAAGGGCTAATCCAATTTCGCTCGCCGCTACTTTCGGAATCTCGGTTGATTTCTCTTCCTCGGGGTACTTAGATGTTTCAGTTCCCCCGGTTTGCCTCCTGTTGCTATGTATTCACAACAGGATACTTGCTTATGCAAGTGGGTTTCCCCATTCAGGAATCCCAGACTCAAAAGGTTATTACTACCTAATCTGGGCTTATCGCAAGTTATTACGCCTTTCATCGCCTCTGACTGCCAAGGCATCCACCGTGTACGCTTAGTCACTTAACCATACAACCCGAAAGGGTCTTAGTGTATGGCAACTAACCAAGGTTTTTGGTTGTCATCAAGAAGGGTTAATTCTTGATAACTGTTTGCCGGACTCAATTGTGAATCAATGTAAACATTGATTCGAATACAAGACACTTGAATGTGTTTGTTGTGTTTACCAATAAAGGTAAACATTGAGAACTTTTAAATTTGATTTGAATTACTCGTAAGTAATCAAATCAGTCAGCTTTCCAAATTGTTAAAGAGCATAAAGCAAAAAGCTTTAATCAATAACTTACGTTATTAATTAAAGCTCTGGCTTTAACTAAATCTAAACCATCAATCTGTGTGGACACTCATCGTAAGTATCTTCGTATAAGGAGGTGATCCAGCCCCAGGTTCCCCTAGGGCTACCTTGTTACGACTTCACCCCAGTCATGAACCACAAAGTGGTGAGCGTCCTCCTCGAAAGGTTAAACTACCCACTTCTTTTGCAGCCCACTCCCATGGTGTGACGGGCGGTGTGTACAAGGCCCGGGAACGTATTCACCGTGACATTCTGATTCACGATTACTAGCGATTCCGACTTCATGGAGTCGAGTTGCAGACTCCAATCCGGACTACGACGCACTTTTTGGGATTCGCTCACTATCGCTAGCTTGCTGCCCTCTGTATGCGCCATTGTAGCACGTGTGTAGCCCTACTCGTAAGGGCCATGATGACTTGACGTCGTCCCCACCTTCCTCCGGTTTATCACCGGCAGTCTCCCTGGAGTTCCCGACATTACTCGCTGGCAAACAAGGATAAGGGTTGCGCTCGTTGCGGGACTTAACCCAACATTTCACAACACGAGCTGACGACAGCCATGCAGCACCTGTCTCAGAGTTCCCGAAGGCACACCTGCGTCTCCGCTGGCTTCTCTGGATGTCAAGAGTAGGTAAGGTTCTTCGCGTTGCATCGAATTAAACCACATGCTCCACCGCTTGTGCGGGCCCCCGTCAATTCATTTGAGTTTTAATCTTGCGACCGTACTCCCCAGGCGGTCTACTTAACGCGTTAGCTCCGAAAGCCACGGCTCAAGGCCACAACCTCCAAGTAGACATCGTTTACGGCGTGGACTACCAGGGTATCTAATCCTGTTTGCTCCCCACGCTTTCGCATCTGAGTGTCAGTGTCTGTCCAGGGGGCCGCCTTCGCCACTGGTATTCCTTCAGATCTCTACGCATTTCACCGCTACACCTGAAATTCTACCCCCCTCTACAGCACTCTAGTTCACCAGTTTCAAATGCAGTTCCGAGGTTGAGCCCCGGGCTTTCACATCTGACTTAATGAACCACCTGCATGCGCTTTACGCCCAGTAATTCCGATTAACGCTCGCACCCTCCGTATTACCGCGGCTGCTGGCACGGAGTTAGCCGGTGCTTCTTCTGTTGCTAACGTCAAGATGCGCAGCTATTAACTACACACCCTTCCTCACAACTGAAAGTACTTTACAACCCGAAGGCCTTCTTCATACACGCGGCATGGCTGCATCAGGCTTTCGCCCATTGTGCAATATTCCCCACTGCTGCCTCCCGTAGGAGTCTGGACCGTGTCTCAGTTCCAGTGTGGCTGATCATCCTCTCAGACCAGCTAGGGATCGTCGCCTTGGTGAGCCATTACCTCACCAACTAGCTAATCCCACCTAGGCATATCTTGACGCGAGAGGCCCGAAGGTCCCCCTCTTTGGCCCGTAGGCATTATGCGGTATTAGCCATCGTTTCCAATGGTTATCCCCCACATCAAGGCAATTTCCTAGGCATTACTCACCCGTCCGCCGCTCGACGCCCATTAACGCACCCGAAGGATTGTTAGTGTCGTTTCCGCTCGACTTGCATGTGTTAGGCCTGCCGCCAGCGTTCAATCTGAGCCATGATCAAACTCTTCAATTTAAGATTTTGTGACTCAACGAATACTGACTTCAAAACTAATATTCATGTAAACATGAACATGTAATTCTAAAGCTATTACCATTCCAACAGAATGGTAATGAATTGACTGTGCCAAATAACCCCTCTCTATAAAGAAAGTAATTATTCGTATTGGTCACTCAGTTCATTGAAATCAAGTTTGTTACCGAAGTAACTGTTACTACCTAAGTAATAACGTTTTGATATTCATCAACGAGTGCCCACACAGATTGATAGGTTTAAATTGTTAAAGAGCTTCACTTGTTGAGCGTTCCTTTTAAGTAAGGAGCCTCTCGAAGTGGACGGCCATTCTAGCGAATTAACATTCAGTGTCAAACACTTTTTGAAAATTAATTTTTGTCGCTTTCCGTCTGACTGATTCTTGCTGAAGCCTTGTGGCGTCTGCCGTCTCAGTGGTGTCGCATTATAGGGAACCCACTCAGCTTAGCAACTACTTTTTCATGAAAAATGAATAAATAGAGCTTAAGTGCCTAATAGTTCACCTAAACGGAAAAAAGAGAGCATTTCTGCTCTCTTTTTGCTCTAAATCTAAAAGTATTCTTAGATAAACGCGTAAGCATCTGCGTACATATGGTCACGCTTTGCTTCTTTATTCTGAGTAAACAAGTCTCTTGCAGCACCTGCCATTTCGAAACGACCCGCAATGTAGATATCGAAATCAGCTAATGATTCGAAACTTTGCGTGATTGCTTCTAATACATTACCCGTTTGACCGTGCCAAACTTCAGGTGCTTCTTCTACTACTGGTACAAAATGCACATTGCTGTGTTTTGCTGCAATGTCGACAAGCTCTTCTTTCGCATACAGCTGACACTCATCTTTTGCACCCCAGTATAGATGAATCTCTTTTTTACTGTTCTGCGCGATGCAGTGATCGAGAATAGAGCGCACGTAGCTAAAGCCAGTACCACCAGCAATGAGTAACAGAGGACGATCGCTTTCTTCTTTAACCCACGCATCACCGTGCGGAGCATCAATAGCTATATCGCCACCTTCAGCTTGCGCTTTCTTCATTGCCTCAACGACTTCTGAAGCGTAAGCATTGTGCTCAGCTGCACCAATGTGTAACTCAAGCTCGCCTTCATGGCGACAAGGGCTGCTTGCAATCGAAAATGGACGCTTATCTTTCTCGCCCATTTCAACCATCAGATATTGGCCCGCTTTAAAAGCGACCGGTGTTTCTGGGTGAAGTAGGATTTGGTAAGTATTACAAGCCAAAGGCTCGATAGACTTCACTTTACATTTAATAGTCATGTTCTTCCTCTTACTAACCCTTAATCGGCAAAGGTTAGAACTAAATTACTTTCTGCAAATGCTTGGCAAGCAAAAATCCAACCTTGTTGCTGCTCTTTCTCTGTAAGCATGGGTTCAAGATGGTAACTCACTTGCCCTTCTAATTTTCTGCACATACACATCGCGCATGCGCCGACTTGGCAACGGTTTGGGAAATAGATATCGCTGTTGAGCGCAGCATCCAAGACCGTTTGCCCTTTTTCTACGGTAAAACTGATGTTTTCTGGGTATAAGACTACTTGGTAGCTCATGAAATTCCTAGCTGTTCCCAGATGCTATCAATCTTTTTAACGACATCAGGATCTTTTGTGATTGGAACACCCCACTCACGCAGGCATTCGCCTTCCCACTTATTGGTCGCATCTAGACCCATTTTTGAGTGTCCTGTTTCATTCTGTAGGAACAACGTATCTCTGGCCGGATCCATTCTTGTGGTCACCGCCCAAATAATGTCATTCCAATCACTCACGTTGACATCGCCGTCACACACGATAACAAACTTGTTCTCATCAAATTGAGACCAAACCGCTTCCATGATTTTCTTACCATTACCTGCAGCTTGCTTATCAATAGACACCACAACCATGTTGGCATTATCGTTTTGCAGGTGAATATCAATAATTTCAGGTTGAGTCTTGGTTAACTCAGCTAAGCTGCCCTCTATATGTTCACTATTTACAGGTGCTGATTCGACATCTGGCGATAGTGCTAACTCTGCATCCCACTTCTTAGTGATGTCTAGGCCCATCTTAGAACCTAACCCAACCACAGGTGATGCAAAATCCAATGAATCGATCGGCGTGTTCTCTATCATCAGGCTATCGCGTGACGGATCCATATGTTCACACATAGCAGCGGTCACTTGAGACCAGTCTCGTGCATTCACATCTTCATCGCACACCAATACAAACTTGGTGTACATGAATTGGCGTAAGAAAGACCATACACCCATCATCACTCGC
Source organism: Vibrio sp. QJM3NY_26 (assembly GCF_057786005.1). Classification (NCBI taxonomy): domain Bacteria; kingdom Pseudomonadati; phylum Pseudomonadota; class Gammaproteobacteria; order Vibrionales; family Vibrionaceae; genus Vibrio; species Vibrio sp. QJM3NY_26. The sequence continues at coordinate 3,353,336 of NZ_CM173515.1, forward strand.
TTAGCGTGACCTGGGTATTGCTTCTTCATGGTCACTACAGCCATTCGGTATGAACAACCTTCAGGCGGTAGATAGAAGTCTTCAATCTCTGGAAACTGCTTTTGAAGAATAGGAACAAACACTTCATTGAGCGCAACACCCAATACCGCAGGCTCATCAGGTGGACGGCCAGTATAGGTGCTGTGGTAGATAGGGTTTTCGCGCATGGTTACATGAGTAATAGTGAACACATGGTGCTTTTCTTTCTCGTTGTAGTAACCAGTATGATCTCCGTAAGGCCCTTCGTCCGCGAACTCATTCGGGTCGATGTAACCTTCCATCACGATTTCCGCACTTGCAGGAACGTCTAAATCATTGCTGATTGATTTAACAACCTCAGTTTTACTACCGCGTAGTAAGCCTGCAAACGCGTATTCCGATAAAGTATCCGGCACTGGCGTAACCGCACCAAGAATGGTGGCAGGATCTGCTCCAAACGCTACAGAAACTGGGAATGGTTTACCTGGGTTAGTTTCCATCCAATCACGCAGATCAAGCGCTCCACCACGGTGGGCTAACCAACGCATAATGACCTTATTCTTGCCGATTTTTTGCTGGCGATAGATGCCTAAGTTTTGGCGTTTCTTATTAGGGCCGCGAGTAACCGTTAATCCCCATGTTAGCAACGGCGCGACATCGTCGGCCCAACAGCTCATCACGGGAATTTTATCAAGGTCGACGTCATCACCCTGCCATATCACTTGTTGGCATGCCGCTTTACGAAGACGTTTAGCTGGCATATTTAAGACTTGCTTAAACACCGGCAGTTTATCAAGAGCATCTTTAAAGCCTTTTGGTGGCTCAGGTTCCTTTAGGTAAGCTAACAACTTACCCACTTCACGCAGTTCTTTCACTTCCTGACGACCCATACCAATAGCCACACGATTAGGTGTACCAAATAGATTGGTTAAAACAGGCATGTCATAGCCTATTGGGTTTTCAAACAAAAGAGCCGGGCCACCAGCACGTAGAGTACGGTCGCTAATCTCGGTCATTTCATAGTCTGGATCGACTGGGTGAGAAATGCGTTTCAACTGACCAATACTTTCAAGATGGTCGATAAAATCACGTAAATCTTTAAAACTCATAGGACTTCTACATGCTGATTATTCTGCGCTCAGTATATCAAAAAGGGTGAAGCTGAGATCCCCCTTTTTAGTGTGGTTATTGAGAGGCAAAATCCACTTTACGGTAATGCTTGCTCGATCAAAGAGCTCTTCACCTGAGGGTTATCATTCACAAGATCTTGCAACCATCGCGTATGACCCTGTTTGGCTAATTCACGGGCGACTAATGGCGCTTCATCGGCAATCGCCATCCTAGAGACAAGAAACTCCTTCACCTCTTCTGATAGCGGGTTAACCTTGGTAAGCAAAGTAATCGCTTCATCTTTCAAACGAGGATTCTTAGTCGCAGCCATTACTTGTTCAAGTGCGAACGCTTGTTTGGTTTCAGCAAGGCGGACTAGCTCAGCTTGGCTATGATAATCGGCCTTCATTCGCCATAGAATCTTGTAGACCTCTGGGTCTTCGCTCACTTGCGCTAATCGAACCACCACCTCAGTAGAAGGTAGCCAGCTAACAATCGAGGAGGCCGTGAGTTGCTTAGTCAGATAATCAACCGCTTCAGGAGACAAACTGTCTAACTCTCTGATTAACAATGCTTCTCGTGTTTGAACTTGATGCTCAGATCCAGATAACCACTCTTTTAGGTCGAGTTCTTGTTTCTCTGCATCTAACACAAACACCAGCGTCTTCTGGTCTTGGCGCCACTGTTTGATGAGCCGGTTGGCAATCGAAGGGTAATTAAAGGCAGGTACCGTAAACTCATAACCATCGCCACGCTCTAAAACTTGGTAAGTTGGCGTGATAGCGAGTTGCTGCTCAATGAAGATAGACATCTTGGGGGTGAGTACAATTTTTTGCTGTTCGAGCTTCTTCAAGAGTTGGTAACGAGCCACTTCTTGTTGGGGAAATGTCAGACGCTCAAGCGCAAAACGTAGCGAATTGACTTCGTCACGCACGACAAGCTCGAGTAATTCAGCAGTTTTCAGTTTTACTTGATCATTCTCAAGCCAAGACTCTACTGTAAGTGGAGACATCTCGGTGGCATAGCTCATGCCAACCGGGGAAAGTAACAGTGAAGTAGACAGGAGTAATGATGACAACAGTCCATGTTGCATTTTAACTTCCTTTTAACACTTTTGCTCATTCTGCAAGCTGTCGCTATAAAATGCAAATAAAAAGCGCCACCCGAAGGCAGCGCTTATTAATAACTATCAGCTAATCAAAATTACTGACGACGCATTGCGTCAAAGAACTCATCGTTCGTTTTAGTCATTGCTAACTTGTCGATAAGGAATTCCATTGCATCAGTTTCGCCCATAGGGTGAACAATCTTACGCAGGATCCACATCTTCTGTAATTCATCGCTCTTAGTAAGAAGCTCTTCACGACGAGTACCAGAGCGGTTGAAATCAATCGCTGGGAATACGCGCTTTTCAGCAATCTTACGGTTAAGGTGCAGTTCCATGTTACCTGTACCTTTGAATTCTTCGTAGATTACTTCATCCATCTTAGAACCAGTATCAACCAGTGCTGTTGCGATGATAGTTAAGCTACCGCCTTCTTCTACGTTACGTGCCGCACCGAAGAAACGCTTTGGACGATGTAGAGCATTCGCATCAACACCACCAGTAAGAACTTTACCTGACGAAGGAATAACAGTGTTGTAAGCACGAGCTAGACGAGTGATTGAGTCCAGTAGGATAACCACATCTTTCTTGTGTTCAACAAGACGCTTCGCCTTTTCGATTACCATTTCTGCTACTTGTACGTGGCGAGATGCTGGCTCATCGAAAGTCGATGCGATTACTTCGCCTTTAACTAGGCGCTGCATTTCTGTTACTTCTTCTGGACGCTCATCGATAAGTAGAACCATTAGTTCACACTCAGGATGGTTGCGTGCAATGCTTTGTGCAATATTTTGCAGAAGCATTGTTTTACCTGCTTTAGGCGGAGCAACAATCAGACCACGCTGACCTTTACCTATAGGTGAAGCAAGGTCAAGAATTCGAGCTGTGATATCTTCAGTCGCACCATTACCCGCTTCCATCACCATACGTTCGTTGGCGTGAAGAGGAGTCAGGTTTTCAAAAAGGATTTTGTTACGAGCGTTGTCTGGCTTGTCGTAGTTAACCGTGTTTACTTTAAGCAGTGCAAAGTAACGTTCGCCATCTTTAGGTGGACGGATTTTACCGCCAATCGAGTCACCGGTGCGAAGGTTAAAACGACGAATCTGGCTTGGTGATACGTAAATATCATCTGGCCCAGCAAGGTACGAACTGTCGCCGCTACGCAGGAAACCAAAACCGTCTTGAAGAATTTCTAGAACACCATCACCAAAGATGTCTTCACCACTTTTTGCATGCGCTTTAAGGATGGAGAAGATAATGTCTTGTTTTCTTAGGCGAGCTTGATTTTCAAGACCTAGGCTTTCGCTAAGTTTAACAAGTTCAGACACAGGTCTGTTCTTCAGTTCAGTAAGATTCATAGTGGTGGAAGTTTGTTTAGTCAAAATAGGATCTGTTTTCTTAAGTTAAGAAGGAGTTGGTCACAGGATCGACCAAGAAGAGAAATTCGTTCAATTAACGTGCGATAAATTAGCACTAAAACTAAGAGTAGTCCATAGCTTAGAAAAAACAAAACCGCGCATTTGTTAACTGCGCGGTTTCTTTTCAAAGGCTCACCTAATTAAAGGTTAGCGTCTAGGAACTCTTTAAGTTGAGTTTTAGACAATGCACCAACTTTAGTTGCTGCTACGCCGCCATCTTTGAAAAGAAGCAGCGTTGGAATGCCACGAATACCAAATTTTGGTGGAGTTCCAGCATTTTGGTCGATATTTAATTTACCGATTGTGAGCTTGCCTTCGTACTCGTTTGCGATTTCATCAAGAATCGGCGCAATCATTTTACATGGACCACACCATTCTGCCCAAAAATCAACAAGAACAGGGCCTGCAGCATTGATTACATCGTTATCAAAACCGTCATCAGTTAGCTGCAAAATCTTATCACTCATCTTCCACTCCAATGTATTTTTTAGAACTGGTTGGATGATAACCAGTAAATAGATGCCCTATTGGAATGTATTTACTTTCGTATTGCAAGCTTAAGCTGATATTCTATAGCAATGAAAAAGACGCATATCACAGAGCAAAAGTTCGCCGACTTGGATTTACTTCCTCAAGTCATTGAAGGATTGGAGAAAAAAGGGTTCGATTATTGTACCCCTATCCAAGCCTTGGCGCTCCCGGTACTGCTCACCGGCCAAGACATTGCAGGCCAGGCCCAAACGGGTACTGGTAAAACGCTTGCGTTTCTAACTGCTACTTTTAACCACCTGCTAAAAACACCTGAGCATGAAGGGCGTAAGCCTAACCAGCCACGTGCAATTATTATGGCACCAACGCGTGAACTCGCGATTCAGATCTACAACGATGCTGACTCTCTGGTTGAAAGCACGGGTATCAAAGCAGCACTCGCTTACGGTGGCGAAAGCTACGACAAGCAGCTAGGTAAGATCGAAGAAGGCGCAGATATCTTAATTGGTACGACTGGCCGTATCATCGATTTCTACAAGCAAAAGGTATTTAACCTTAACCACATTCAAGCTGTTGTGCTTGATGAAGCCGATCGTATGTTTGATCTGGGCTTTATTAAAGACATTCGCTTCTTGTTCCGCCGTATGCCTGAGCCAAAAGATCGCCTGAACATGCTGTTCTCTGCGACGCTGTCTTACCGCGTACAAGAGCTAGCGTTCGAGCACATGCACAACCCAGAGCACGTGGTTGTTGAGCCTGAGCGTAAAACAGGTCACCGCATTCAAGAAGAGCTGTTCTACCCTTCTAACGAACATAAGATGGCTCTTCTACAAACGTTAATCGAAGAAGAATGGCCAGATCGCGCAATCATCTTCGCTAACACGAAGCACAAATGTGAATCAGTTTGGGGCCACTTGGCTGCCGATGGTCACCGTGTAGGCCTGCTAACGGGTGATGTTCCTCAGAAGAAACGTGAAAAGATTCTTGAGCAGTTCACCAAAGGTGATGTTGACCTTCTTGTCGCAACTGATGTTGCAGCTCGTGGCCTACACATTCCTCAAGTAACACACGTATTCAACTTCGACCTACCTGATGATTGCGAAGATTACGTTCACCGTATCGGTCGTACAGGTCGTGCTGGTGAAAGCGGTCACTCGATCAGCTTTGCTTGTGAAGATTACGCAATCAACTTGCCACCAATCGAAGAATACATTGAGCATGCTATCCCAATGTCTGACTACGATGCTTCTGCACTACTAGAAGATCTGCCAGCACCGATGCGCTTACGTACACGTAACCCGCAACAACGCCGCTCGAACAACAATGGCCCACGCAACGGTAACCGTAAACCAAACCAGAACCGTCGCCCACGCCAACCGCGTCATAACAAGGAAGCTTAGTCGCTTATGAGTCAAACAGTGTCACCCCCGCTTTATGCTGCAATCGACCTCGGGTCGAACAGTTTTCATATGCTCGTTGTGCGTCACATCGATGGCAGCGTACAAACCATGGCTAAGATTAAGCGTAAAGTGCGTTTAGCAGCAGGCTTAAATGAAAATAATGCGCTTAGTACAGAAGCTATGCAGCGCGGCTGGGACTGTTTGAGTCTCTTTGCAGAGCGACTGCAAGATATTCCGAAAGAAAATATCCGCATTGTGGGTACAGCGACCCTACGTACCGCTATCAATGTGGATATATTTCTAGAGAAAGCGAACCAGATCCTTGGTTACGACATCAATGTTATCTCTGGTGAAGAAGAAGCTGCGACTATCTATAAAGGCGTAGCACACACTTCTGGTGGCAGCGGCCGCCGACTAGTGGTTGATATTGGTGGCGCAAGCACCGAAATGATCATAGGTGAAGGCTTCTCAGCGAAAGCACTAACTAGCCTGAAGATGGGCTGTGTTACCTGGCTTGAGCGCCACTTTAAAGATCGCCAATTAACCGCAACCAACTTTAACAATGCCATTGAAGCGGCTAAGTCTACGTTGGCTCCTATCCTAGATAGCTACACTGATATCGGATGGGATGTGTGTGTTGGTGCCAGTGGTACCGTTCAAGCACTGCAAGAAATCATGTTGGCGCAAGGCATGGATGAAGTTATTACTTATGCCAAACTTAAGCGTCTACAGAAACAAGCTATGATTACCGAGCGCTTGGAAGAGCTAGAAATAGAAGGATTGACCCTAGAGCGTGCATTAGTGTTCCCAAGTGGCCTTTCTATTCTTATCGCTATTTTTGAGCTACTTGAAATTGATTCAATGACACTCGCAGGCGGTGCACTCCGTGAAGGCCTAGCCTACGAGATGGTGGATGAACTTCGCCAAGAAGATATTCGAGCGCGTACCGTCAAGAGCGTGCAATCACGCTATCAAATGGACGTAAGCTACGGTGAACAAGTTGCTGTAGTCGCACAAACTCTATTAGAGCAAGCGGGCGCCGAAGAGTGGGTTTCAGAGCCTCAAGCTGGCGTGCTATTGCAAACCGCAGCTAAACTTCATGAGATTGGTTTAACCATCGATTTCAAAAAAGGCGGCGAGCACAGCGCTTACCTACTGCAGAACTTAGACCTGCCTGGCTTTACTCGAGCGCAAAAGCACTACTTGGGTGAGTTAACTCGTCGCTACCGTGAACAGTTAACCTCATTGCCAGAGCAACATGCAATCTCAGGCACCAGCAGCAAGCGTATTTTACGAATTCTGCGTTTAGCTATTTTGCTGACCCACCGTCGCAATCCAGCGCTAGAGCCTGATTTTAAGCTTGCAACTGATGGTAACAACCTGACCTTGACGCTTTCTAAACAATGGCTAGCAGACAATCCGCTGACAGCTGCTGAGCTAGAGATCGAATCGAACCGCCAAACCGATATTGGCTGGCCATTGAATATTGAATGCCTCTGATATTAGTATCTGACGCTAGAAATTAAAAAAGCCCAAGTTAGTAGACTAACTTGGGCTTTTTCTTATCGCTGCATTAATGCTTTGCGTTACAAATCTCAAACTTAAGCGTTAACACCTGTCGCTTTAAAATCAGGGTTCACTGCGGTTAACTTCTTAACCACGTAATTAAGAAGCACACCGTACATAGGCACGAACAAACCTAAGCTAATGATGAGTTTGAATCCGTAATCAACCAAGGCAATCTCAGTCCAGTGCTCAGCCATGAATGGATCTGGGCTTTGGTAGAAAGCAATCGCAAAGAACGCGATGGTATCAATGGCATTACCAAAAAGTGTCGAACACGTTGGCGCAACCCACCATTGCTTCATTTGGCGTAAGCGGTTGAACACATGCACATCCAAGATCTGACCGAGCAAATAAGCCATGAAGCTTGCCGCTGCGATGCGTGCAACAAACAAGTTGAACTCGCCTAGTTGGCTAAAGCCTTGGAATGAACCTTCAAAGAACACAACAGACAATAAATAAGAAACGGCCAGTGCAGGCAACATCACTAAGAAAATAATTTTACGAGCAAGCTGCGCGCCAAAAATGCGTACTGTGAGATCGGTCGCTAGGAAGATAAACGGGAAAGTGAAAGCACCCCAAGTGGTGTGCATACCGAAGACGGTAAAAGGTAGCTGAACCAGATAGTTGCTTGACGCAATAATCACCAAATGGAACAAAACTAATAGTGCTAGGGCTTTGCGCTGTTGCGCAGGGGTAAAGTTACTCATGCTGTACCTTTTTAGTTTGGTTTGGGGGTGAGGGAACCCAAATCGAGTCATTTCTTCAAATAAACTAAGAAAGCTCTTACCAATAATGTGAATTAAAAATGTTTCTATAATTTGCTCTATTGAGCGGCGGGCGATTATACATTAATCAATATTGGCTGCAATGGTGAGAACAAACGCAATCGTTTATCCTCACTTTAATTAGTGAATGACACTAGAAGATCTGTTTTTTAAAGCGATATTTTTAGAAGCTATGCTAAACGTTAGAAACCATGCTTGAAGTTAGAAACCACGCTTGAAAAGCGTCGCGAGATAATCGAACTCTTCTCGGCTTTCTTCAGCGTTTAACGACTCAAACCAAATTGATTCGCTGTAATGCTCAGACTTTAAAAACATTCGACAGTCTTCAAAATCAATCAACCAAGAGTGCATGTCAGCGTCCCATTGTTTTTCAACAACAGAAGCGGACAGCAATGCCACCAGCTTTTCACCTAACACTTCGTAAGAATCAAAATCAAAACTTGGAGACGTAATCAATAAACGTCCTTCCTCAGCCAAATATTCTCTTAAGCCAAATTCTGTTGGTGTTGTCATGTCCCTATCAACCTTATTCTTTTTCTATGAACTAACCGTTCTTATAAGCTAACGCTTCTGAAAACTAGCAATCAGCCAATTAGCCGTGTGTGGTGATGTGTTCTTGAATCAAATCTAAGAATGGATCAGCGTACTTATCGAGTTTGCGTTGACCGACACCATTCACAGCCAGCATTTCGCCATAAGATGTGGGTAGGATTTCAGCCATATCAATCAGCGTCGCATCACTGAATACCACGTATGGTGGCAAGCCATCTTCATCAGCAATCGACTTACGAAGCTTACGCAGTTTGGCAAACAACTTCTTATCGTAATTCTTGCTGCTTAACTTATCGGACTTAGCATTACGCACTGCGGTATCTAAACGAGGTACAGCCAACTCCAAAGACATCTCACCACGCAATAACGGACGCGCTTCTTCTGTTAACTGTAATGTTGAGTTACGAGTGATGTTCTGGAACAACAAGCCTTTGTGAATTAACTGACGGAAGATACTGATCCAGTAATCATGACTGTGGTCACGGCCAATACCGTAGGTAGACAGCTTATCGTGGCCATTATCGCGCACACGGATATTCTGCATGCCACGCATCACTTCAACCACATAGCCCATACCAAACGACTGATTCACACGGTACACACAAGACAACGCCTTCTGCGCTTCTTGGGTCGCATCAAAATGCTTAGGTGGGTCGAGACAGATATCGCAGTTGCCACATTGCTTCTCACGATATTCACCAAAGTAGTTAAGCAGAACCTGACGGCGACAGGTTTGTGCTTCAGCAAAGGCACTCATCGCGTTCAGCTTGTGCATCTCAACTTGTTTTTGCGGGCCTTCTTCTTTCTCATCCAACATACGACGCAGCCAACCCATATCAGCAGGGTCAAACAGCATCATGGCTTCAGCAGGCAAGCCATCACGACCCGCACGGCCAGTCTCTTGATAGTAAGACTCAATGTTGCGTGGAATATCAAAGTGCACTACAAAGCGAACGTTGGGTTTATTGATACCCATACCAAATGCCACGGTCGCCACAACGATCTGAATATCATCACGTTGGAAAGCTTCTTGAACGTAAGCACGTTCGTCGGTGTCCATGCCAGCATGGTAACCCGCGGCGCGAATACCGTTATTGCACAGCTTCTCGGTCACCATTTCCACTTTCTTACGGCTACCACAATAGATGATGCCGCAATTGCCTTTCTGTGTTTCTAGGTAGCGAACCACCTGAGACACGGGCTTGTGCTTCTCAACCAAGTTATAGCGAATATTAGGGCGATCGAAGCTGCCTAAATGCGTATGCGGATCCACCAACTGCAAACGCGAGATAATATCTTTACGCGTCGCATCATCGGCAGTTGCCGTTAGCGCCATGTAAGGTACATGTGGGAAATACTGTTTAAGCTGACCTAATGATGCATATTCAGGGCGGAAATCGTGTCCCCACTGAGAGATACAGTGCGCTTCATCGACCGCAATCATCGAAAGCGGTAAGCCTTGTAGACGCTCGATAAAGTCACGCATCAACACGCGCTCTGGCGAGACATACACCATTTTCAGCTGACCTGAGTTCATACGATTAAAGACCGAGATCAGATTCTCACGCGGCATTGACGAGTTAATGCACTCTGCCGCGACACCGTTAGCTTTCAGCTGATCAACCTGGTCTTTCATCAACGAAATCAGCGGTGAGATAACCAGAGTCAGCCCTTCACGAACCAAAGCCGGGATTTGGTAACACAGAGATTTACCGCCACCGGTTGGCATAATCACCAAGCTGTCTTTGCCCTCAACGGCCAAATCAATGACCTCTTGCTGACCATCGCGAAAGCTTTGATAGCCGAACACATCTTGCAAGATGGTTTGCGCATCATTCGCGGGAGTTGGTATTTGCTCAGCAATCAGAGTGGCGGTCATTATGGTTCCTAATCGAGGTATGAAATCAGCAAGCATCTTCGGCAAGCAAGTCGCACATTGTAGAGGGGAACGCTGGCGAATTAAACCGCAAATTGTTAGGTGAAAAGGGTTATCGCTCCTATACTGACCAACTCTCTTATAAATCTTATTAATAAGCACTCAGTGCTAGAGAAAGATGCATGACACAGGAAGAACAACAACGTACGCGCCAGGGAGTTTTGCTTGCCGTCGGCGCCTACACCATGTGGGGAATCGCCCCTATATATTTCAAATCTTTAAGTGACGTTTCCCCGTTAGAGATCCTTAGCCACCGTGTAGTATGGTCCTTTTTCCTACTCGCTTTCTTACTGCACATGAGTCGTGGCTGGCGTAAGGTTCGAGACACCCTCACCTCCAAGCCCAAAATGCTTTATTTAGTCGCCACTTCGATTTTAGTGGGCGCCAACTGGCTTATTTTCATTTGGGCGGTGAACTCCAACCACATGCTCGATGCCAGCTTAGGCTATTACATCAACCCGCTGATTAACGTCTTGCTCGGGATGTTCTTCCTTGGTGAACGCTTACGCAAGCTTCAATGGTTTGCCGTTAGTCTTGCTGCGATTGGCGTGATAATTCAATTGATCGCGTTTGGCTCTGTGCCGATCGTTGCCATTGCCCTAGCCTTCAGCTTTGGTTTCTATGGCTTGTTACGTAAAAAGGTTAGCTTGGAAGCTCAAACTGGCTTATTCATTGAGACGCTGGTGATGCTGCCCATCGCTGCAACGTACTTGTTGTTTATCGCAGACAGCGCAACCTCAGATTTCTCGATGAACCCGATGCAGCTCAATCTATTACTGGTTGCAGCAGGTGTGATCACCACTGTTCCATTGCTTTGTTTTACTGGCGCAGCAACTCGCTTGAAGCTATCTACACTCGGCTTCTTCCAGTACATCGGTCCAAGCTTGATGTTCTTGCTCGCGGTTCTTATTTACGGCGAAGCGTTTACCAGCGACAAAGCGATTAACTTCGCCTTTATCTGGGGTGCCTTGGTGGTATTTAGCTTTGACGGCCTTCGTAACAACAAAAAGAACAAACGAGCGAAACAGTAACACTGATCGTTTTTTACAAGACAATTTCTAGATACGAATATAAGCTTGGTTGAATTGATGATAATTTGACCAAGCTTTTTTATGCCATGGATAAAGTCCACTACTACTCGACACCTAGCCAAGATATCAGCCTGATCCAAGCTCAATACCAAGAGTTTGCCTTTCAGCGCCACTATCATTTGGACTTCCACATCGGCCTAATCACTCAAGGTCAGCAAAAGTTTGTCTATAAAGGGACGAGCTACCACGCTGGCGCAGGACAAGTGGTGATGATGCCACCTGATGAATTGCATGATGGTCACTCAAAGCTAGAATCTGGCTACCAAGTCAGTGTCTTTGCTGTCTCCCCACAATGGCTGGGCGATCTTGCCGATCACGGTAAAAATGGTCACTCCTTAAGCTTCTCCGAGTTGATCCTCTCCGATCCGGCGACTTTTTTACAATTGCGTAACCTACACGGACTGCTTATCAACCCAAACATCAGTCAACTCGCTCAAGATTGCCTGCCATTCGAAGGTTTTTCGACGATTGTTGATCGTTACGCACAATTTGGATCGAAAACAGAGGTGCAGCTTGGTACCCAATCGATGTACACGCTCAAAGACTATTTGATGGCAAACCTCGACCAACCCGTACGACTCGAACAGCTCTCTGAACTGTGCGATCTCACCACCACTCAGTTTCAACGCCACTTTAAGAACAAGATGGGCATTACGCCTTATGCTTGGTTGAGTCGTTTACGAATGGAGCAAGGAATGCGACTGATTAAGTCAGGCGTTGGCGGGACAGAGGTGGCTCATCAAGTTGGGTTTTACGATCAAGCCCATTTCTCGAAGGCATTTAAGACCGCATTTGGCGTTTCTCCCTCGAAAATTAACTAGATGTTGATAATTTACAATTGGCTGGTTTGAAATCGCGGTAAGCTGCGCTCAACAACACAATCAAACAGAACAACCGAGTTACTGGAACAGATATGAATGAAGTCACCATCTTAGTCACCCTTGCCTCTATCCACTTTATCGCCTTGATGAGTCCAGGCCCTGACTTTGCGCTCGTCGTACAAAATGCAACACGTCACGGACGCCAGACCGGCTTGTACATTGCGCTTGGTTTATCTTGCGGGATCTTGCTGCACTCATTGCTGAGCCTGACGGGAATCAGTTACCTAGTCCACCAACAACCGACATTATTTGCCATTATCCAACTAGCCGGCGGTAGCTACTTGCTGTACTTAGGTTACGGAGCACTTAAAGCAACCTGGCAAATCATTCAGAACCACGATGATGATGCCGATACCGTCAATGCCAACGATTTGATTCTGACCAATAAGCGTCAGGCATTTTCTAAAGGGTTTATGACCAATATTCTCAACCCTAAGGCTTTAGTGTTCTTTGTTAGTTTAATGTCGAGCTTAGTCCCTGCTGACATGTCGTTGTCAGGCAAAGGCTTTGCGCTGATCATCCTATTTAGCCTATCACTCTTTTGGTTCTCACTGTTGGCGTGGATGCTTTCGACCAAAGCACTGCAGAAAAAACTGCATGAAGCGACCGTGTACATCGATGCTTTGTGTGGCGCGGTATTCACCATTATCGGCTTAAGTATTCTTTGGCAGTCGCTGTCCGGTTTAATCGCTTAAATTCGAATCAAGATTACAATTCGTTAACAACACTCTGGCTATCTCATCTTTCCACTGCCAATCTAGCTCTGCATATTAAAAGGAGAAGATCATGCAGTGGAAAACAAAACTAACAACCCTCGCCACTTCTACCCTACTTTTTGCCTCTCACGTCAGTTGGGCAAATCAAGCTGCCGATTCCGTCGCACCCGAACAAAGTAGTGGTTTAGAAACCAAACAGCTCGTTAAAGCCAACGATTGGATGGTCACCGCGGCCAACCCTCTTGCCACACAAGCCGGTGCTGATGTACTTGCTCGTGGTGGTAACGCGATAGACGCCATGGTTGCTGTGCAGCTTATGCTTGGCTTAGTGGAACCTCAGTCATCAGGTATTGGTGGCGGCGCGTTCCTTGTTTATTTTGATGGCAAGGACAAGCAACTCAAAACCTACGATGGCCGTGAAACCGCGCCGCTTGATGCCACACCACGTCTATTCCAAGACGAAAACGGCCAACCGCTTAAATTCTATGATGCCGTGGTTGGCGGTCGTTCTGTTGGCACGCCAGGCACGGTGCAATTACTGTGGGACACTCACCAGAAGTACGGCAAGCTCGAATGGGCGTCACTGATTAAGCCTATTGCTCAGCTGGCTGAAGAAGGTTTTACTATTAGTCCACGTTTAGCCACCTTGATTGAGAATGACCAAGAACGTCTAAGCCGCTTTGCCACCACCAAAGCCTACTTCTTCAATGCCGATGGCAGCCCGAAAACCGCAGGTACTCAACTTAAGAACCCAGAATACGCGGCCACGTTAAACGCTATCTCGAAGAACGGCGCTAAGGCCTTCTATCAGGGTGAGATCTCTGCCGACATCATTAATACTGTGCAAACTGCCAAAGGTAACCCGGGCGTATTGGCACAGAAAGATTTCGACGCGTATTCAATTAAGCAACGTGAGCCAGTTTGTTCTGCTTACGAGAGCTATCAAATATGTGGAATGGGACCACCGAGTTCAGGCGCATTAACCGTTGGGCAGATCTTAGCAATGACCGAGCAGTTTGATCTTAAATCATGGGGACCAAACGACGCAAAGTCTTGGCAAGTGTTAGCAGACGCTTCTCGCCTAGCCTTTGCAGACCGTGGTATGTACATGGCAGATCAAGATTACGTACCGATGCCAACCCAAGGGTTAGTGAATACTGACTATTTGCAGGAACGTGCTCAGCTAATTACCGCAGGTAAGGCATTAGACAGTGCGCCATCAGGCACCCCACCATGGGATCACGCAATGCTGCGAAGCCAAGACGTTTCGATTGAATTGCCGTCCACCAGCCACTTCAATATTGTTGATAGCGATGGCAATGTCGTGTCGATGACCACCACTATTGAGAATGCCTTTGGTTCACGCTTGATGGTAAGAGGCTTCCTACTCAATAACGAACTAACAGACTTCTCATTCAAGACACACAACGATGGCAACCCCATCGCCAACCGACTTGAACCGGGTAAGCGTCCGCGCTCTTCAATGGCACCGACCATCATCATGCAAGACGATAAACCTTACATGGCGATTGGCTCTCCGGGCGGCAGCCGTATCATCGGTTATGTGGCACAAGCTATCATTGCTCATACCCAATGGGACATGGATATTCAGCAAGCCATCAATCAACCACACTTCCTAAACCGCTTCGGTACCTTAGATTTGGAAAAAGGAACATCAGCGGAAAACTTCAAATCTGAGCTAGAAAAGATGGGATTTGAGGTCAACGTTCGCGATCTTAACTCTGGTTTACACGCGATTCGCATCACAAAAGATGGTTTAGAAGGCGCTGCAGACCCTCGTCGTGAAGGTGCAGCCATTGGTCAGTAGGGAATAATCCTCCCTTTTTACTCGCTGCCTTGTGCGAGATCTCTCACAAGGCAGTGAGTAAATATCGATATTTGATGACGAAATTAGTCACCCACACATCGTAACCAATTGAAATAAAACGATACGTACGTTTATCATTCAAATAATTATATAGAAATTCGCTTATGCACCATTGCTGATAAATAAGGAATCGGTAATATGAATGGTGTCGGAAGGATGCTGACACGGAACAGGAAACGCCAAGGATTTGGTTATCTTCAGGATGAAGATTCGATTACTCAGGATGAATAATCGGCATGGATAGCGAAATGGACATTGAATGGACGCAATAGTAACTAGGATGGTTGCTACTAAGGAAAGACAATGGACACCTCTGGACGAGGAAAGGACTGAACATCAGGATGATGTAAAGGACACCGCTCAAGGAACAAGTGACGCGCGCTAACGAGGATTGTTGGCAGATCAGGATAAGATCAAGGACACCGCTAGGAAGGCGACGAAAGGAATACGCTGAAGGATAACAGCACACTATCATGGATTTGATGCATGGAGCACACTTAGTAGCCGGATTGCTGCGAGTAAGACTATAGACCCCGATGAGCGCAAGCTCTCGGGGTTTTTCTTTATCTGTCGTTTCACTTATTCCTCTCTCAAACAAATAAATCAAAGACCTTTAATTACAATTCTGACATTTAAAGCATTCACTTCTTAACCACTTCCGAGTAACGTAAGTCTTACTAGGCTCAACTAGTTTCATAACCATAATTAAACTAAGGACAAATTCATGTCACACGTTACCTTCAAAGGCGCTGCTGTACCACTAACAGGCACATTCCCACAAACAGGTGAAAAGTCACCAAGCTTTGCACTGACTGCAGGCGACCTTTCTGAACTGACTCTTGCTTCTCTTGAAGGCAAGAAAGTGGTTCTAAACATCTTCCCAAGCATCGACACAGCAACTTGTGCAACGAGCGTACGTACGTTCAACGCAAAAGCAGCAGAACTTGAGAACACGGTTGTTGTTTGTATTTCTGCTGACCTACCGTTTGCCGCTGGCCGTTTCTGTGAACTAGAAGGCATTGAAGGCGTTCAACACGCTTCAACTTTCCGTTCTCCTGCGTTTGCATCAGATTACGGCGTAGCGATTGCTGAAGGCCCACTATCAGGCCTAACAACACGTGCAGTTGTCGTTGTTGATGAAAAAGGTGTGGTGACACACAGCGAGTTGGTTGCAGAGATCACTGAAGAACCAAACTACGAAGCGGCACTTGCAGCACTGTAAGTCTCACTTTGAGGCAACAATGTCTTCAGCTCGTATTAACCTAATTTAGGTCGGTATCGAGCAATAAAAAAAGAGCAGCCATTGGCTGCTCTTTCTGTTTTTTATACGGATTACTTTTCAATGCTGAATAGTTTCAGATATCGAACTGTTTTCTACATGCTGAAGTAGCAGATTACAACTGTTCTAAACGAGCATAAGCCGTTACTAACCACTTAATGCCTTCACCGTTAAACGCGACTTGAACTCGGCTCTGCGGGCCACTTCCCTCGAAGTTGATGATAGTGCCTTCACCAAACTTAGGGTGCTTAACGCGAGAACCCAAACTAAAACCTGTTTCGTTAAAGTTCTCTTTCACGGCGGTTTGGCTAAAGCGGCCACTGCTTGCAGGGCGGCTCACTTGCGCTTTCATACGAACCTCATCCAGACATGTCTCTGGTAGTTCACGAATAAAGCGTGACGGTTTGTGGTACTTGTCCTGACCGTACAAACGACGCATCTCAGCGTAAGTGATGTAAAGCTTCTCCATCGCACGCGTCATGCCTACGTAACAAAGACGACGCTCTTCTTCTAAGCGCCCTGCTTCTTCTGCAGACATCTGGCTTGGGAACATACCCTCTTCAACGCCAACCATAAATACCATCGGGAACTCTAGGCCTTTAGCGCTGTGCAGAGTCATTAACTGAACCGCATCATCAAACTCATCAGCTTGGCCTTCGCCTGCTTCCAAAGCCGCATGAGTTAAGAATGCCGTTAGCATGCTCATTTCATCCGCTTCTTCTGGTTTTTCAAACTGACGTGTTGCCGTTACCAATTCTTCCAAGTTCTCAATACGAGCCTTCGACTTCTCGCCCTTCTCTTGCTCGTACATCGCAAACAAGCCCGACGATTTGATCACGTGGTCGGTTTGCTCATGAAGCCTCAGTTCTATCGTGTCATCTTCAAGCGCATTGATAAGCTCGATAAAGCGGCTCAATGCACCCGCAGCACGGCCTGGAAGCACTTGCTCTTCTATCAGAGCAATACTGGCTTGCCACATCGTTGCACCACGGTCACGCGCCGCAAGGCGAATCGTTTCTAACGTTTTATCGCCCAAGCCACGAGTAGGCGTATTGACGACACGTTCGAATGCCGCATCATTGCTGCGGTTACTCATTAAGCGCAGGTAGCTCAAGGCATCTCTGATTTCTTGACGCTCGAAGAATCGCATACCGCCATAGATTCGGTAAGGTAGACCACCTTGAATCAAAGCTTCTTCAAGAACACGCGATTGGGCGTTATTACGATACAGCATCGCGGTATCTTCTAGCGCACCGCCTTTCTCTTGCCACTCTTTGATTTTGCTGACTGTGAAACGCGCTTCATCTAACTCGTTATAAGCCGAGTAAACTGAGATTGGCTCGCCATCGTTGCCATCGGTCCACAGCTCTTTACCCATACGCTCAGTGTTGTTCGAGATAAGCTCGTTCGACGCCTGCAGAATGGTTTTGGTTGAACGGTAGTTCTGTTCGAGTCGAACCGTTGAAGCTCCTGGGAACTCATCCAAGAACTTCTGAATATTTTCAATTTTGGCACCACGCCAGCCATAAATAGATTGGTCATCATCACCCACGATCATCACGCGACAATCCGGGCCCGCCATCATACGTAACCAAGCGTATTGGATGTTGTTGGTATCTTGAAATTCGTCGACAAGGATATGCTTGAAGCGAGCTTGGTAGTGCTCTCGGATGTGTTTCTTATCGCGCAATAGTTCATGCGATCTCAACAAGATTTCCGCAAAGTCGACCAAGCCAGCACGATCACATGCTTCTTGGTAAGCAGAGTAGATCTTTAACCACGTTTGAGTTATTGGATCATGGTAGGCATCGATGTGGTTTGGGCGTAATCCCTCGTCTTTCTTGCCATTGATCCACCAAGAAGCTTGCTTAGCAGGCCACTGCTTTTCATCAAGGTTTTGCGCCTTGATTAAGCGGCGTAGCAAACGAATCTGATCATCTGAATCTATGATCTGGAAATCTTCTGGCAGTTTTGCATCTAGGTAGTGAGCACGAAGGATGCGGTGACAAATACCGTGGAAGGTACCGTTCCACATGCCTGACGAGCTACCCATCATCAACTCTTCAATACGACCACGCATCTCTGCTGCCGCTTTGTTGGTGAAGGTAACCGACATGATAGAGAACGGCGATGCTTGCTCTACGCTTTGCAGCCAAGCGATGCGATGCACCAACACTCGCGTTTTACCACTGCCAGCACCTGCCAGAATAAGTAGGTTTTCTAAAGGTGCTGCGACCGCCTCACGTTGTTTATCGTTTAGGCCATCGAGTAAAAGCGAAGGATCTATCATTGGATATGCTCACTACTGGGTATTTATACATAAAAGCTGATTATAACCTAAACACTAGGCTGCGTTTAGGATAATAAGAAGAAAAAACAATCAAAAAATAACATCATATAATCAGTAACTTAATAACTAACACATCATTAATATTGATATTTTTTATAATGCAGTGAAATTATTTCCGAGTTCTTCCTATCCTTTTTAGTAAGCAAGTTAACAACTTATTAACCTGCGATATAAAAATACTATTAAGTCCTAGAGGGAATGACTATGAAAAATTCTAATCTTGCTGTTACAGCTGCAATCACAAGTGTACTAGCGTTCGGCGGTGCAGTTCTTACATCAGCACCTGCAGAAGCAGCGGCAAAAGAGAAATGCTACGGTGTTGCAAAAGCTGGCCAAAATGATTGTGCAACCAAAACAAGTTCATGTGCAGGTACAGCAAAAGAAGACAACCAATCCGATGCATTCGTAGTCGTACCTAAAGGGCTGTGTGGCAAATTATCAGGTGGTAACACTCAATCATCATAATTGAGCTGCTTAGCATGGTGAGCTGACATTCAGCTCACCTCCACTTCTTATTAGGAGAATCGTTGTGACTCAAACTCTTCACCCCAACACAGGGGTTGGCCTTAGAACACCGCACTTGGACTTCTTTAGCCAAAACCCAGCCTTAGTGAGTTGGTTAGAGGTGCACAGCGAGAACTACTTTTCAGCTCAATCACCGCAACGTCAACAACTGAGAGAGATTCGTCACGCACACAACGTAAGTTGCCACGGCGTTGGGTTGTCACTAGGTTCTGTTGATCGCATCAATCAACATCATCTGATGCAGTTAAAAGAACTCATTGATGATATCGACCCCTTCTTGGTTTCTGATCATCTCAGCTGGAGTCAGACCGGCGGTCACTACTTCAATGACTTATTACCGCTGCCTTATACCGTAGAGGCGTTAGAAGTCTTCTGTCGCAATGTCATCGAGGTTCAAGACAGCCTGCAACGTCCTATGCTGATTGAGAACCCATCGAGTTACCTTGCCTTCAAGCATTCAACGATCCCAGAATGGGAGTTTTTGGCTGAAGTACAGAAGCGTACCGAGTGTCGCCTACTGCTCGATTTCAATAATATTTTTGTCTCATCTTTTAATCACGGTTTCAGCTGTGAAGAGTACTTAAACGGAATTCCTGCAGACAAAGTAGAAGAGATTCACTTGGCAGGCTTTACCAAAAAGAAACTCGAACAAGGTGAGATCTGGATAGACACCCACAGCAAGCCTGTCTGTGACGAAGTGTGGCAACTCTACACGCAATGGATAGCACAACATGGTTCGCGCCATACCTTGATAGAGTGGGATTTAGATATCCCAGAGCCACAAATTTTATTGGCTGAAGCGGCCAAAGCCAGTGATATTTTGTATCAAAACGACAAGTTCAACCAAAGGAGTCGCGCATCATGAGCCACTCTTTAGCTAATGTGCAATCGGAGTTTGCTAACGCCCTACGCTATCAAAACAATGGTGAGCACTGCGACATAGTGAGCGACCATTTTACTGATGAGCAACGCATTCAGATTTACCGTAATAACTTTGTGATTAGCTTGAGCGAAGTACTGGCTGCTACGTATCCACTCACTGAAATGCTGGTTGGTGAAGAATGCTTCCAACAGATGGCTCGTCGACATGTCTTAAGTTATCCATCAACCTCTGGTGATGTCAGTGGTTACGGAGAACATTTTGAACAGACTATCCAAGCCTTTCCTGCTGTTATCGAGGCTGCACCTTATCTCGCTGAGGTGGCTTTGTATGAATGGCAAAAAGATAGCTTGGTGAGATGCGTTTCAGAATCACATGTCGACCAATATCCTCTTTCTCGTTTAGCTGATGTACCGCAAGAACAACAAGGCGCTTTAGTCTTTCACCTCAAAGATTCAATAACGCTCATTAATTCTAGCTATACGATCATAGTGCTTGAGCAAGCTATCTACCAGCAACAACTCGATGGGTTAGACATCAACCAACCTGAATTTGGGGTGTTAATCCGCGCCGAGAATTCACAGGTTGAGAGCCATTGTGTGACAGAAGAATGCCACCAACTATTAACTGAATTGCAATCGGGTCAAACGCTCTCAGCGATAGATCCTTTACTACTACAACATCTGAATACTGTCATGGCACTGAACGTCATCTCAGGCTTTTCAATCAATGCCGAATTGGAGACATAATATGGATAACAACACAGTCACGAACATGATGGCTCAATACGACAGTTTGATTGAGAAATCACAGGCACTTTTTGTTCCCGTACTACTTCTGTTTTGTCGCCTATGGGTGGCGTGGGTCTTCTTTAATTCAGGACTCACCAAAATAGCCACTTGGGATAGCACCCTTTACTTGTTTGAATTGGAATACCAAGTGCCTCTTTTGCCTTGGGAATTGGCCGCTTACATGGGTACCGCAGCTGAATTGATTCTGCCGGTATTCTTAGCGCTTGGCTTGTTAACCCGACCAATGGCTGCAGTGCTGTTCGTTTTCAATATAATGGCCGTCGTGTCATACCCTGTATTGTGGGCACAAGGTTTCTATGATCATCAGTTGTGGGGATTAATGATACTGGTCGTCGTCGTATGGGGAGCCGGACCTATGTCGCTTGATCGAATATTAAGAAAACAATTCGCAAGCTAGATCTATTTTGCATCGCTCTTAAATTGACCTAGCCCAAAACGCAAAAAACCACTCAATTGAGTGGTTTCTTTTTATCTGGAATAAACTACTTGTTTAGAAAAGCTTGTAGCTCTTCAGCAGAGATACCTTGCTCGGCTAGCTCTTTTGCTAGTAGCTGAACTTGTTCACCTTTACGAGATTCAACCACGCGTTGAAATTGGTAAATGATATCTCGCAAAGTATCAATTGGAACTTGTTTTGCCGCACTGCGAATACGCTCTTCACTTTGGTTTCCTAGCTCTTTAAGCAATTTACCAAACATGACCTTTTCAGGTGCATCTTCCATTTGTTCTAAGATGCGCGCCATTTCGTAGGTTGTTAATGACATTACAGTATTTTCCGTTGGGGACTAACGTTTCAATGAGTGACAAATATACCATGTTTTAACGTTTCGCAAACCGCCATTTGTATATTTTGTCACCCTTGAGACTTATGCCTTAGCAAACGTCATGTGCCATGACTTACCCGCTTTGCTCGCAAGCACTAACAATGCAGGAACAATAAGGAACATTTGCAGCGCAATCATCACTTGAGACGTTAAATCAAGACGTTGCATCGTACCAACAAGCAGTCCAGAACCGCTCATTTGGAACAAGCCAAGCAACGCAGCTGCGGTACCCGCACGGTCACCAAAAGGTTCAAGTGCCTTACCAGCTGCGGCACCAAGAATCCATGCGAAACCAACTGAAGATAAGAAAATCGGCAGCATGAATGCGATCGCGCTAGCATGCTCAGCAAGCACCAACATAACCACACCCGCTAAGCCAAGCGTTGAAATACCGACAACCAATGCTTTGTAAGTACCAAAACGGTCCATGAACTTCGGTGCAGTGAATGCAGCCGTGATGTTGATAACCGCGTTAATACCAAACCAGAAGGTAAACTCGTTCATCGTCAAACCTAAGTTTTCCATCAACACAACTGGTGCAGAGGTAACGTAAGCAAGGATTACTGCCATCGCCATCAAACACAATGTCGCATGGAAGATGAATGATGGTGTTTTCAGTACCGACCAGTAACGCTCAAGTTTGAACACCGCGACCTTTTCTGTCGCTGGATTAGACTCTTTCATTTGGAAAAACAGAATGGTGCCAACCACAACAGCGAACACAGCCATAAAGCTAAAGTTCGAGCGCCAGCCAAACTGTTGAGTCAACCAAGCACCAAGAATCGGTGCCAGTGCAGGAATAAAGCAAATGGCACCATTGAGGTAACTGATCATGCGGCCACTCTTCTCAGGGCCAAATAGATCGCGAACCGTCGCAAAGGCTGCTACAGAAGTCGCACAAGCTCCTAAGCCTTGTAGCAGCCGAGCTATTAGCATCATATCAATCGATTGAGCTGCCCACGCCAAGCAAGCACTCAATGCATAGATACTAACACCTCCCAATGCAACGGTTCGACGTCCTAACTTATCAGCCAAAGGGCCTGCAAATAATTGCCCGACACCCATGGCGAATAAAAACCAAGTAATCGTATCTTGTGCTAATGCGTGTTCCACGTGAAACGCTGTTGAAATTTGTGGCAGAGCTGGAAGATAAATATCTATAGCCAAAGGGCTAAATAGAACCAGCATTGCCAATAAAGCAACCTGCAGTTTACTAGGGGTTGGAAGCGCGTTAGAAGGCACAAGATTCTCCGAATGAGTTAATTTAGGTGCATAATAACCAACTAAAGATATGAACAAAAATGGCATATACTCATTAGCATTATTCCAAATAGGAAACTCACATGAATATCGAGAAACTATCACGCCTCGACCTCAATCTATTGGTTTGCTTACAGGTGCTGATGGAAGAGCTGAGTGTCACTCGCACCGCACATCGATTATGCTTGAGCCAGTCAGCGGTGAGTAAGTCGCTAGCCAAGCTTCGTGAACAATTTAATGACCCCCTTTTTACGCGAAGTGCTCATGGCCTACGACCAACACCTAAGGCTTTATTTCTCAAGCCTCGATTAGAAACGCTGATCAATCAACTAGATGTACTTACCCAGCCAGAGACGTTCATTCCCAACAACAGTGACCACAGTTTTCACATTGCGGCTGTTGAGAGTGTTTACCCGCTGATTCTTCCCCACTTCTTACCAGCTATATTTCGACAAGCACCTAAGGTCAATATCAACACCCACGCGTGGACAGAACAAACCTTTAAGAAGCTGCAGCTTGGTGAACTAGATATCGGACTCACTGGCAAAGACATCGACATCAACGATGCGCGTTTAACCATGCTGCCGCCAGACGACATCTGCGAACAAGAGATCTACCGCGATGCACAGATGTGTGTACTAAGACGCAACCACCCTGCTCTGAGCGGTAAATGGGATCTGGAAACCTACCTTGCGCAACGTCATGTACAAGTAAGATGTGATGGTAACGACCGCTGGCTGCTCGACTACAAACTGGCTGATCTTGGTCATCAGCGAGATATCGCTATTTCTGTTCCAGACTTCAATAGCGCCGCAAGCCTATGTACCTACACCGACTTTGTGTTTACCGCACCAAGCCATTTTACTTACCTCGTCGCCAAGCAACTCGACTTAGTGGTTGTTCCTTTACCTATGGAATTCCCACCGATGGCATACACTCTGTTTTGGCACCGTGACAGAGAAAATGACCCAGCGTTAACTTGGCTGCGAGATATCATCAAAGAAAAAACTCTGCACCTTAGATAAAAATGGCGTACAGCGTTTGCAGCAAACGAACAAAAGCGCTAGCTTATTGACCTAATAAGTCCCCTCGCATATATATCGACTGTGAGTGTTAACAAGGACCCTAACAATAAGGATAAACACAGATGCACAATATCACTGCTGAACGCGTTGATGCGGTTCGAGCTTGGCTTGAAACAAACAACCTAGATGCCGTTATCATTCCACACGAAGACGAATATCTAGGTGAATACGTTCCAGCTCATAACGAGCGACTTCACTGGTTAACAGGTTTCACAGGCTCTGCAGGTGCCGCTGTTATTACTCGTGAAACTGCTGCTATTTTTGTTGATGGTCGCTATACCGTTCAGGTTCGTAAGCAGGTGCCAGCAGAGTTATTTGAGTATCGCCACCTTATTGAAGAACCGGCTTTAGATTGGATCGTCAATTCATTACCACAAGGCAGTAAGGTTGCCTTCGACCCACGCATGCACACTGCTGCTTGGTTGAAAGGCGCACAAGCAAAACTAGCAGAGAAAGTTGAGCTAACAACGCTCTCAGCAAACCCGATTGATGCGCTTTGGTCTGATCGCCCTGAGCCTGTCGTATCTGATGTGCGCCTAATGGCAACAGACGCCGTTGGTCAATCAAGCGAGAGTAAGCGCGCCGAGATTGCTGGCTTACTAAAAGCAAAAGGTGCGGACGCCGCTATCCTGACCGAGCTTGACTCAATATGCTGGTTGCTTAACATTCGTGGTTTAGACGTATCTCGCCTACCTGTTGTGTTGTCTAATGCAATCATTCACGCTGATGAAAGCGTCGATTTCTTCCTAGACCCAGCACGTATCCCAGCAGGCTTTGAAGCACACGTTGGTAATGGTATTCGAGTTTCTCACCCATCAGAGCTTGAAGCGCGCCTTCAATCTTTAGAAAGCAAAAATGTATCTGTCGATTCAGGCACAAGCAATGCTTGGTATACGCTTGTTCTTCAAAACGCTGGCGCTCATCTCATTGAAGCAGCAGACCCATGTCTCATGCCAAAAGCCGCTAAAAACGAAACTGAAATTGCAGGCATGAAAGCGTGTCACATTCGTGATGGCGTGGCGATGGCTAAGTTCTTGTCTTGGATTGATGCCGAAGTCGCGCAAGGTAACCTACACAACGAAGCAGTGTTGGCTGACAAAGTACAATCGTTCCGTGAGCAAGACCCTACGCTGATGGACCTAAGTTTTGACACGATTTCAGCTGCAGGCGGAAACGCAGCTATGTGTCACTACAACCATGAGAACCAACCTGAACCAGGTCAGTTAGAACTGAATACTCTGTACCTAGTCGATTCAGGCGGTCAGTACTTAGATGGTACAACGGACATCACTCGTACTATCGCGATTGGCCAACCAAGCGACGAAATGATTCAACAGTTCACTCTCGCACTTAAAGGTCATATCGGCATTGCACGTGCACGTTTCCCTCAAGGTACTCGTGGTTTCCAACTGGATATCCTAGCGCGTCAGCACTTATGGGCAGAAGGCTTCGACTACGACCACGGTACTGGTCACGGTGTTGGTCATTTCCTAAGTGTTCATGAAGGACCGCAAAGCATCTCTAAGAAGCTGATCGACGTACCTCTAGTTGAAGGCATGGTGTTATCGAACGAGCCGGGTTACTACCGTGCTGATGAATTTGGTATCCGCATCGAAAACCTAGAGCTCGTGGTTGAACTTCCAACTCAAGGTGATTTCTCAGTACTAACGTTTGAGTCGCTAACACGTTGCCCTATCGATAAGCGCAACATCAATGTTGACTTGCTAACACGACCTGAACTGGCATGGCTGAACGACTACCATCAGAAAGTTTGGAACGACGTTAGCCCATTAGTTGAAGGTGATACATTGGAATGGTTACGCCAATCAACCACTCCATTGGCTCACGCTTAATGCTTAACTAAGCTGTTAACTGAACCAAAACAAACTTGCTAAGTTAAATAGAAAAACGGCTACCCAAAGGTAGCCGTTTTTATTTGCCTGTATCATTACATCGATGTTTCACGTGGAACATCAACCAATATGTTGATTAACCAGAATAGGCACTGTGCCAGTCTCGCCACACTGGGTCGAAACCACGCTGACGAATCATCGACTCAACATCAGCAGCACTTCTCTCATCACTGATCTCAAACTGCTCGAGTTCTTCCTCACCGGAAGCATAACCACCGGGTTGGGTTTTCGAAGCTGCCGACATACTGGTGATACCCAAAGGCAACACGTTATTGCGAAAAGTTGCCGACTCACGGGTCGAAAGGGATAACTCGACCTCAGGATTTAAGAGTCGATATGCGCAGATAAGCTGAACCAACTGTTTATCGTTCATGACTGATTTAGGCTGTAAGCCTCCACTAGACTCCCCACCTTCACACGGGCGAAGACGTGGGAATGAAATCGAGTAACGTGTCTGCCAATAAGTACGCTCCAGGTAATCTAAATGAGCAGCAACAAAGAAGCAGTCGGTTCGCCAATCTTCCAAACCAATCAAAGCACCAATCCCTATCTTATCAATACCCGCTTTTGCCAAGCGATCGGGAGTTTCAAGACGATATTCAAAATCCATTTTATTGCCACGTAGATGATGCTCAGCGTAGGTCCTTGGTTGATAGGTCTCTTGATAAACCATCACCGCATCTAAACCGAGAGTTTTAAGCTCTGCGTAATCATGTTGATCAAGCGGCTGCACTTCCATCGCAAGGTAGTTAAATTGCTTTTTGATAGTCGGCAACACCTGTCGAAAGTAATTCATCCCGACCTTAGTTTCATGTTCACCGGTGACCAACAAAACGCTATCAAACTTCATCTTTTTGATAGCCGCACTTTCGGCATCAATTTCATCCAAAGTAAGCGTGCGGCGCTTGATACGATTCTCCATTGAGAAACCACAATACGTGCATGCATTCGCGCATAGATTCGAGAGATACAAAGGAATATAAAGCGACATTGTATTACCAAATCGCTTACGAGTTAGCGCCAACGATTGTTGTGCCATCTGCTCTAAGTAAGGTTCTGCCGCCGGAGAGATCAGAGCCTTAAAGTCTTCTAGGTCGCGTTTGGGTTTACTCAGAGCACGTTCAACATCCGCTGCCGTTTTACTGAAGATAGACATACCAATGTCATCCCAGTTGAGCTGTTTAAATCGATCAACAAACGTCATGGCAATATTACTCGTCTAGAAATGAAGTTAACGGACTGGAAGCAACCGCGTGAGATACCTGACCAGCGAGACCAGCAAGGTAAGCCATACGACCTGCTTCAACTGCCAACTTAAAAGCAATCGCCATATCAACAGGTTGTTGGGAAGCCGCAATCGCCGTATTCACTAACACTGCATCTGCGCCCATTTCCATTGCACGAGCAGCATGAGATGGTGCACCTATGCCTGCATCCACAATCACAGGGACATTCGCTTGGTCGATAATGATCTCTAAGAAGTCTGCCGAAGCGATACCTTTGTTTGAACCAATTGGGGCACCTAGCGGCATAACCGCAGTACAACCCACCTCTTCCAAGCGTTTACACAATACTGGATCGGCATGACAGTAAGGCAACACAATAAAGCCATCTTTAACCAGTTGCTCAGCAGCTTTAAGCGTCTCTATTGGGTCTGGCATCAAGTACTTTGGATCTGGATGAATTTCCAGTTTAAGCCAGTTTGTACCTAGCGCTTCACGAGCCAAATGCGCAGCAAAGACGGCATCTTTTGCACTCTTCGCCCCAGAGGTATTCGGTAGCAAGTTCACGCCAGCATCAATGATGGGCTGTAAAATGTCGTCTTGCTCAGAGCGAATATCGACTCTCTTCAACGCCATGGTTGCCAGTTGCGAACCTGAAGCTTCAATAGCACTCGCCATCAAATGCTTGTTTGCGAACTTGCCGGTTCCAGTAAAGAGTCGTGATTGAAACGTTTTATCAGCGATAGTTAACATGGTTAGCCTCCTGCAATGGCTTGGAAAAGAGAAATAGCATCGCCTTCATTGACGACAGTTTGTTGCCACTGGCTACGCGGGACAACCGCATTATTGATTGCAAATACACAACCTAGATCAGGTAATGATAGAGCTTGGATAATGTCCGCTAGAGACGAAGAGTACGCTACCTGTTCTGGTTGTTCGTTTATAGAGATCGTTATATGACTCATTGGATTTCTTCTTCTAAATGCTTAACTACAGGTGCACTGCACACGAGACATTCACTATCTTTAGTAACCATTAAGTTTTGCCAATTCATCGTTTGGCCATCAAACAGCTTGAGCTGATGTGTTGTTACCTGAAACTCACCACAAGTTAAACGTTGAATAGCAGCTAAAGCTTGAAGGTTACCTATGGTGCCGACAACTGGACCAATAATGCCGCTATCACTACAACGCGTTGTTTGTGGATGATGCTCAAACGGGAAAAGGCAGTAATAACACCCTTGCTGGTTCTGATAATCAAAGACAATAAATTGACCTTTCCAGCCAATTGCAGAACCCGATATCAAAGGTGTATTAGCTTTAAAACAAGCTCGGTTAACCTGCTGGCGTGACGCGAAGTTGTCAGTACAATCCAACACGAGATCAGCCAACATGACTTCTAATTCAAGTTGGCTTTCACTCATTCGTTGATTGATGGTTCTTACTTGGCTGCGGTCATTGAGCTCATTCAGTTGTTGTTTAAGTGCTTCGACCTTAGGTGAACCTAATTGGCTTTCCTTGAACGCTACCTGTCGTTGCAGGTTAGATGAATCCACACAGTCATCATCAACCAACACGATCTTTCCAACACCAGAAGCTGCAAGGTAAAGAGCCGCAGCATTACCTAAGCCACCACAACCAATCACTAACACATGGCCATTTAATAGGTTTCGTTGCCCTTGTTCACCGACTTCAGGTAACGCAATTTGTCGTTGATAACGAATGAATTCAAAGTCACTCAGCATAGCTAGGCTCCTGTATAACCTCTTCCTTAAGAGTTGGAGATTTAGATGCCATCAGTTTTTCGAAAAATTCGATCACTTTCTGTGGGTCTTCCGCCAATGTAATCGCACGTACCACCGCCAAACTCGATACCCCACACTCCCACACCTGCTCAGCTGTCGATTGGTCAATACCGCCAATAGCAACCGTCGGATAACCGATGAGTTGTTCTGTGTATGGGATAGTATCAATCAGCTGTTGATACAGAGATAAACGAACTAAACCCTGAGGTTTCGATGGCATCTGTTTAGTTGTTGTTGGGAAGATGTGTCCCAGCGCAATATAGCTTGGGTTGATTTGAACAATGCGTAGCAACTCGTAATAGCCATGAGTCGAGAGACCTATCTTAATACCTGCTTGGCTCAACTGTGAGAGGTTTGATTCTTCAATATCCTCTTGCCCCAAATGAACACCAAACGCGTCATGCTTGAGTGCAAGCTGCCAATAATCATTGATAAAAACCTGAGCGTTATGCTCTCGACCAAGCTCGATTGATCGCGCAACTTGTTGTTCTAAGTCCACTTGCTGAGGGTTTTTAATACGTAGTTGAACAGTGTTAATTCCGAGCTTGAGCAACCTTTCGATCCACTCAACATCATCAACCACAGGATATAGCCCTAGGCTACTCTTGCTCAATTCAGGGAACGAAAGTGATGTTCCTTGGTGCGCCCAACCAACACTAATATCCAGTCGCTCATCTTCCAAAACTGGAATTGGAAAGTTTTGGTAATGTGCTGGCCATGTTCCACGTGAAACATTGGACGCTGCGCGAGCTAAAACCAATGCGTCTTCTAATGGGAACTCTAACGCCAACAAAGTAAGTAACCAGGCAAAGTGGCCGTGATTATCTAACTCCTGATGGGCTGTAGTGTCACTCTTGATAGCACGATTAGCATATAAGTGTGACCAGATATCTAACACAGCTGAATCATCTGAGACACCGATATAGATGGTATTCGGAGTTTGTGTAAAGGCATCACAAACGTCAGTTAGCGCGACTGAATTACTGCAATCAACAACATGGTTCAGTTCCGCCAACTGACACTTCGCCAATGAATCAACATCATGAGCAAAGCCAATCGATAACGCATGCTGAGTGTCAACGATAGAGAAGTATTGAGTTGGGCTTACACCCAACTCAACTGCATCGGTTGCCAAGCCTTGTCGCTTAGCAACCAATAGACAGTTCTGCACCTCTCCCGTTAACTCAATATTTTGAGATGGGATGAGTATCTTCACTGTCATTATTCCTCTAATTGAGCTTCTTTTGCACCTACTGCAGGGTGGTAAAGTTCAGACCCAGTATCACGGAACTCTTGTGATTTCTGACGCATCCCTTCCAACGGGTTATCTAGCATCTTAATCTCGATAGCCTGATCCGCGGCTACTTGTTCGGTATCTTTCGCATACTCTCGGACTTCCTGAGAGATCTTCATCGAGCAGAATTTAGGTCCACACATTGAGCAGAAGTGAGCAACCTTACCGGATTCTTGTGGCAGAGTTTCATCATGGAAAGAACGTGCTGTTTCAGGGTCTAAAGCTAGATTAAATTGGTCTTCCCAACGGAATTCAAAACGTGCTTTAGATAATGCATTATCTCGGATTTGTGCGCCCGGGTGTCCTTTAGCCAAGTCTGCAGCGTGTGCAGCCAGCTTGTAAGTAATCAGGCCGGTCTTTACATCTTCTTTGTTTGGCAAACCTAAATGTTCTTTAGGGGTTACATAACAGAGCATCGCGCAACCGTACCAACCAATCATAGCCGCGCCAATACCAGAGGTAATATGGTCGTAACCAGGGGCAATATCTGTCGTCAATGGGCCTAAAGTATAGAAAGGCGCTTCATGGCAGTGCTCTAACTGCTCGTCCATGTTCTCTTTAATTAGGTGCATTGGCACATGTCCAGGGCCTTCAATGATCACCTGAACGTCGTATTCCCAAGCCACTTTAGTCAGCTCACCTAGAGTACGCAACTCGGAGAATTGAGCCTCATCATTGGCATCTGCAATAGAGCCTGGACGCAAGCCATCACCTAACGACAGAGCCACATCATACTTCGCACAGATCTCGCAGATCTCGCGGAAGTGAGTATAAAGGAAGCTCTCTTGGTGATGAGCAAGACACCATTTCGCGATAATAGAACCACCACGAGAAACAATGCCGGTGACACGTTTAGCCGTCATCGGAACGTAGCGAAGCAACAAACCTGCGTGGATAGTGAAGTAATCAACACCCTGCTCTGCTTGTTCAATCAAAGTATCGCGCATCACTTCCCAGTTAAGGTCTTCCGCAACACCATTCACTTTTTCAAGGGCTTGATACATAGGAACCGTACCGATTGGTACAGGGCTGTTACGTAAGATCCATTCGCGAGTTTCGTGAATATTACGGCCGGTAGAAAGGTCCATTACGGTATCGCCCCCCCAGCGAGTTGACCATACTAACTTCTCTACTTCTTCTTCAATCGAAGAGCTTACTGAAGAGTTACCGATATTAGCGTTCACCTTCACTAAGAAGTTACGACCAATAATCATCGGTTCTGATTCTGGATGGTTGATGTTTGAAGGGATAATAGCTCGACCTTCAGCAACCTCCTTGCGCACGAATTCAGGGGTAATTTCTTTCGGCAGGTTTGCGCCAAAGTTATGGCCAGGATGTTGGTGGTTAAGCTGCTCATCAGCAAACTTCTGACGTCCCATGTTCTCACGTATAGCTATGTACTCCATCTCAGGAGTGATAATCCCCTGACGAGCATAGTGCAGCTGAGTAACACATTGATCGCCAGTCGCACGACGAATTCTAGGTAGGTTGCCGTAACGAAGGTCGTCTAGAGTTTCATCTTCTAAACGTTCTTTAGTGTAAACAGAGCTTACATCGTCTAACAGTTCCGTATCACCACGCTCATCAATCCATTGCTCACGCAACTTTGGAAGGCCGCTATACAGGTCTATTTGATGTGTGGGGTCAGTGTAAACACCTGAGGTATCGTAAACTTGAATGGGTACATTAGGTTCGAATACAGGCTCTTTTTTAGTACCACCGACAAGGCTATCAGCGAGTGATATTTCTCGTACAGGGACTTGAATATCTTCTCGAGATCCTTGGATGTAAGCTTTTTTTGAATTTGGATAAGGTTGTACGGATAAAGAATCGATGAAATTCTTCGCTTCCAGTCTTGCTTGTTTACGACTCGACATAGCATTTTTCCTTGGCTTTTAGCCATTATTTATAGGGATAAAAATGCTTGACGGATTAGATGCTACAAGAGGGATCACGGTAAGAAATACAGTTGTGATCTGGAGATAGATCTCTAGAGGGATTCTAGTTAGATATCTACTCTTGTTCCCTTCGCAGGTATTAGCCTGATCAGGTTCAACGGATCCCGAGTTAACGGTCTCAGCCATATGGCACTCCGACAAGTTCGATCGAGTATATAAAAACGGCTTGGATAAACCAAGCCGAGTTGTTAACAAATCGTAAGAAAGTTTTAAGACTTTATCAAAAGTTGGAAGCCGATCCATGCTGCTGAGATGCTGAGAACCACGTTGAGTAGCACATTGAGTCCCATCTTAAAGAAAGCACCCTGCTGCATAAGAAGCACGTTATCCATCGAAAATGTAGAAAATGTAGTCAATGCTCCAAGGAAACCAAGACCGATGATCTGCCTCCATGGTTCTGTCGCAACCATCTCATTCTCAAACGCTGCGATGAGCAAACCCATAATTAAAGAGCCAATTACGTTAACTGTCAGTGTACCGTAAGGGAAACCACGTCCTAGCATCACCACACATAACTCTGAAATCAAATAACGCGAACAAGCACCAAATGCGCCACCAATGGCAATAAAACCTAAAATAGATAACTGACCCATGAATCCTCCCAAACAATAGTCCCTATATTCTAGCTTTACCGTCGATAAAAGCGAGGGTAGAAACTAAGAATGCATGCGCAAATATTAAACGTTACAGGTGTCACTTAACTTCAATATATCCCATCAATCCTGTTTTCATGTGCTCAATTACATGACAGTGATACATCCAGCGTCCTGGGTTGTCTGCAACAAATGCAGCTTTAGCTCGGCCATTTTTTCCAAGTAACACTGTATCGGTATGGAAAGGCTCTTCAATTTTTTTACCATCAAGTTCCAATACAGTAAATGTATGACCATGAATATGAATCGGGTGATGATATTGAGTGACGTTCTTAAGATCGAATATGTAAGTCTTACCCAACTCTAAAGTCGCCAACGGTTCAGGAATATTGTCTTTGCTCATTCCTTCCCATGCTCTTTTATTTGTTAGCCAAAACTTAGGCATCGATTTTCCATCTTTGGATACTGGAGAAACAGCCCCTTCCCATTCAAATAAAAAGTCGATCTCTTCAGCATTAGCAAGATCTAGGTTGGGCACTGGATTCAATGGTAGTAATGGCAACGAACGTCCTTGAGCAAATGCTGAATCTACGACTTCAAATTCACACAAAGAAAATGGGAAACGCCCCTTCATATGGAGAACGTTAACTCGCTCACCAGCTTTAGGAGCGATCAGTCCGATATCAACACGCATCCCTGGACCGATTTTATGTTGAGTCAGTTTGTAAGGCGTTTTCACAGGGTTACCATCGATGGCAATCACCCATGCTTCAGCCCCTTCGACAGCAATAGGGTAAGTGATCGTATTGTCGACATTAGCGATACGCAGCCTGGTCGTTGCGTGTTGCTTTAACTGATAAGTAGGCTCATGTGTTCCATTAACGCTACTCCATTCTCCTGGTGTGCCCATGCGAGCGCTGAGTCGTGGGATCATTAGATCTTTCCATTGACCCTGTTTGTCGATGTGCCAATGCTTAAGCATCAATGCGTGTTCTTCATCGAACCGTATTGGATTACTCTCTTCTACGATAATAAGGCCAACTAAGCCCATACCAAGCTGCTTCACGCTATTCATGTGTGGGTGATACCAAAATGTGCCAGCATCTGGCGGCGTAAACTCATAAATGAATGTTTCACCTGGCATGATAGGTGGCTGACTTAAGAAGGGAACACCGTCCATTTCGATGGGAATTCTTAAGCCATGCCAATGGATAGTCGTCGGCTCTGATAGCTTATTGGTAAAACGAATTGTGACCTTTTCACCCTGTCGACATCGAATCGTTGGCGCTGGAATCTGGCCATTAAAGCCTAGAATATTAGTCTCAAATCCCGTCACTAGTTCAGCGATTGAAGGCTCTGCCGTTAGGTCGTAAACATACTTTCCTTGTTCATCAACCGACCGCTTCATTGAACAAGCGGGCAGTACAGTGAGTGCTGATATAGCGAGAGATGATTGAATAAACTTACGACGGGAGATATCCATATTTGTTGCCTTTTAGTAATAACGACCAAAATGTAACAAAATATTGAGAATAATTCTCATAAAGAAGTGGGGATTGTGCTGTTGATTGTTTATAAAAGAGGCTGGGATAAGTAAGCACTTACACTTTTAAGGCTAGGTTTTATTAAAAGCAGGAATTATCGACTAAAAATCGAACAAATATAAAGTGAAAAAATAGAACTTCTGCTGAGGCATTGATATGGCAGGGTGGAGGTTTCGACTCCCAACACGCGCTATTTTGGTAAGTCGGAGAATCCGCTGCTTTGCTAATGGCGTATATATTAGATTAAGAAAGCAAAAAGGCTCTAGCATTTCTGCTAGAGCCTTAAATATGGCAGGGGTGGAGAGATTCGAACTCCCAACACGCGGATTTGGAATCCGCTGCTCTGCCAATTGGAGCTACACCCCTAAAACTTTTTACTACGTCAGATTCGAAAAAACCTCGCACTAGGCGAGGTTATCGAATAAGTGGCGGAGTGGACGGGACTCGAACCCGCGACCCCCGGCGTGACAGGCCGGTATTCTAACCAACTGAACTACCACTCCGCAGTGGTCAACTCACTAAGTGAGCGTCCATATCTCCAGGTCGGTCAACCTAAAGATTTAATTTAAAGCCTGGCGATGTCCTACTCTCACATGGGGAAGCCCCACACTACCATCGGCGCTATTGTGTTTCACTTCTGAGTTCGGCATGGAATCAGGTGGGTCCACAATGCTATGGTCGCCAAGCAAATTTTAAAATTCGGAAAGCTTATCTAAAAGTATTTCTCTTCAAACGCATTCAAGGTCTGGTACATCTGAGTCCACAAAACCCCTTGGGTGTTGTATGGTTAAGCCTCACGGGCAATTAGTACAGGTTAGCTCAATGCCTCGCAGCACTTACACACCCTGCCTATCAACGTCGTAGTCTACGACAACCCTTTAGGACACTTATAGTGCCAGGGAAAACTCATCTCAAGGCTCGCTTCCCGCTTAGATGCTTTCAGCGGTTATCGATTCCGAACTTAGCTACCGGGCAATGCCATTGGCATGACAACCCGAACACCAGAGGTTCGTCCACTCCGGTCCTCTCGTACTAGGAGCAGCCCCTTTCAATTTTCCAACGCCCACGGCAGATAGGGACCGAACTGTCTCACGACGTTCTAAACCCAGCTCGCGTACCACTTTAAATGGCGAACAGCCATACCCTTGGGACCGACTTCAGCCCCAGGATGTGATGAGCCGACATCGAGGTGCCAAACACCGCCGTCGATATGAACTCTTGGGCGGTATCAGCCTGTTATCCCCGGAGTACCTTTTATCCGTTGAGCGATGGCCCTTCCATTCAGAACCACCGGATCACTATGACCTGCTTTCGCACCTGCTCGAATTGTCATTCTCGCAGTCAAGCGGGCTTATGCCATTGCACTAACCACACGATGTCCAACCGTGTTTAGCCCACCTTCGTGCTCCTCCGTTACTCTTTGGGAGGAGACCGCCCCAGTCAAACTACCCACCAGGCACTGTCCGTAATCCCGATTCAGGGACCAACGTTAGAACATCAAAACTACAAGGGTGGTATTTCAAGGACGACTCCATCACATCTAGCGACGCAATTTCATAGTCTCCCACCTATCCTACACATGTAGGTTCAATGTTCAGTGCCAAGCTGTAGTAAAGGTTCACGGGGTCTTTCCGTCTAGCCGCGGGTACACTGCATCTTCACAGCGATTTCAATTTCACTGAGTCTCGGGTGGAGACAGCGTGGCCATCATTACGCCATTCGTGCAGGTCGGAACTTACCCGACAAGGAATTTCGCTACCTTAGGACCGTTATAGTTACGGCCGCCGTTTACCGGGGCTTCGATCAAGAGCTTCGACCGAAGTCTAACCCCATCAATTAACCTTCCGGCACCGGGCAGGCGTCACACCGTATACGTCATCTTACGATTTTGCACAGTGCTGTGTTTTTAATAAACAGTTGCAGCCACCTGGTATCTGCGACTCTCGTCTGCTCCATCCGCAAGGGACTTCACTGATAAGAGCGTACCTTCTCCCGAAGTTACGGTACCATTTTGCCTAGTTCCTTCACCCGAGTTCTCTCAAGCGCCTTGGTATTCTCTACCCGACCACCTGTGTCGGTTTGGGGTACGATTCCTTACAATCTGAAGCTTAGAGGCTTTTCCTGGAAGCATGGCATCAATGACTTCACTACCGTAGTAGCTCGACATCGTATCTCAGCGTTAAGAAAGTCCGGATTTACCTAAACTTTCCGCCTACGTACTTGAACCTGGACAACCGTCGCCAGGCCCACCTAGCCTTCTCCGTCCCCCCATCGCAATTGTAAGAAGTACGGGAATATTAACCCGTTTCCCATCGACTACGCCTTTCGGCCTCGCCTTAGGAGTCGACTTACCCTGCCCCGATTAACGTTGGACAGGAACCCTTGGTCTTCCGGCGAGGGAGTTTTTCACTCCCTTTATCGTTACTCATGTCAGCATTCGCACTTCTGATACCTCCAGCAGCCCTTACAGACCACCTTCAACGGCTTACAGAACGCTCCCCTACCCCACATATCCTAAGATACGTAGCCGCAGCTTCGGTGTATAGCTTAGCCCCGTTACATCTTCCGCGCAGGCCGACTCGACCAGTGAGCTATTACGCTTTCTTTAAATGATGGCTGCTTCTAAGCCAACATCCTGGCTGTCTGAGCCTTCCCACATCGTTTCCCACTTAGCTATACTTTGGGACCTTAGCTGGCGGTCTGGGTTGTTTCCCTCTCCACGACGGACGTTAGCACCCGCCGTGTGTCTCCCGGATAGTACTTACTGGTATTCGGAGTTTGCAAAGGGTTGGTAAGTCGGGATGACCCCCTAGCCTTAACAGTGCTCTACCCCCAGTAGTATTCGTCCGAGGCGCTACCTAAATAGCTTTCGGGGAGAACCAGCTATCTCCAGGTTTGATTGGCCTTTCACCCCTAGCCACAAGTCATCCGCTAATTTTTCAACATTAGTCGGTTCGGTCCTCCAGTTGATGTTACTCAACCTTCAACCTGCCCATGGCTAGATCACCTGGTTTCGGGTCTAATCCTAGCAACTGTACGCCCAGTTAAGACTCGGTTTCCCTACGGCTCCCCTAAACGGTTAACCTTGCTACTAAAATTAAGTCGCTGACCCATTATACAAAAGGTACGCAGTCACACCACGAAGGTGCTCCTACTGCTTGTACGTACACGGTTTCAGGTTCTATTTCACTCCCCTCACAGGGGTTCTTTTCGCCTTTCCCTCACGGTACTGGTTCACTATCGGTCAGTCAGTAGTATTTAGCCTTGGAGGATGGTCCCCCCATATTCAGACAGGATATCACGTGTCCCGCCCTACTCGTTTTCACTGATTATGATGTGTCGGTTACGGGGCTATCACCCTTTATTGCGAGAC
The DNA here is from genome assembly GCF_057786005.1 of Vibrio sp. QJM3NY_26. Classification (NCBI taxonomy): domain Bacteria; kingdom Pseudomonadati; phylum Pseudomonadota; class Gammaproteobacteria; order Vibrionales; family Vibrionaceae; genus Vibrio; species Vibrio sp. QJM3NY_26. The sequence continues at coordinate 3,391,008 of NZ_CM173515.1, forward strand.
TTTCCAGACTCTTCACCTGCATCATTAAAAGCTTAAGGGCTAATCCAATTTCGCTCGCCGCTACTTTCGGAATCTCGGTTGATTTCTCTTCCTCGGGGTACTTAGATGTTTCAGTTCCCCCGGTTTGCCTCCTGTTGCTATGTATTCACAACAGGATACTTGCTTATGCAAGTGGGTTTCCCCATTCAGGAATCCCAGACTCAAAAGGTTATTACTACCTAATCTGGGCTTATCGCAAGTTATTACGCCTTTCATCGCCTCTGACTGCCAAGGCATCCACCGTGTACGCTTAGTCACTTAACCATACAACCCGAAAGGGTCTTAGCGTATGGCAACTAACCAAGGTTTTTGGTTGTCATCAAGAAGGGTTAATTCTCAATGACTGTTTGCCGGACTCAATTGTGAATCAAATAAATTTGATTCGAATACAAGACACTTGAATGTGTTTGTTGTGTTTATCTAATGAAAGATAAACATTGAGAACTTTTAAATTTGATTAACATGACTCGTAAGTCAGTTAATCAGTCAGCTTTCCAAATTGTTAAAGAGCATGAGACTTTAAGAACCAGTGTTCTAAAATTCACATTTTCTAAAGACTCTCAGGGTCAAACATACCAACCAACGACAAAAGAAGTGGTTTGGATATGAATATAACCAAGAATTTTTAGAGAATGGTGGGCGATACCGGGCTCGAACCAGTGACCCCCTGCTTGTAAGGCAGGTGCTCTCCCAACTGAGCTAATCGCCCACGATAGTTTTAATTCCTTCGCGGAGAAAGAATGGTGGGTCGTGCAGGATTCGAACCTGCGACCAATTGATTAAAAGTCAACTGCTCTACCAACTGAGCTAACGACCCAATGGTATCCCGTAGGGGAGTCGAACCCCTGTTACCGCCGTGAAAGGGCGGTGTCCTAGGCCTCTAGACGAACGGGACACTGGATATTGAAGAACTTGGGAGTTCTTCGTCTCTTTACTTTTCTAAACCTAATCAATCTGTGTGGACACTCATCGTGGTATCTTCGTATAAGGAGGTGATCCAGCCCCAGGTTCCCCTAGGGCTACCTTGTTACGACTTCACCCCAGTCATGAACCACAAAGTGGTGAGCGTCCTCCCCGAAAGGTTAAACTACCCACTTCTTTTGCAGCCCACTCCCATGGTGTGACGGGCGGTGTGTACAAGGCCCGGGAACGTATTCACCGTGACATTCTGATTCACGATTACTAGCGATTCCGACTTCATGGAGTCGAGTTGCAGACTCCAATCCGGACTACGACGCACTTTTTGGGATTCGCTCACTATCGCTAGCTTGCTGCCCTCTGTATGCGCCATTGTAGCACGTGTGTAGCCCTACTCGTAAGGGCCATGATGACTTGACGTCGTCCCCACCTTCCTCCGGTTTATCACCGGCAGTCTCCCTGGAGTTCCCGACATTACTCGCTGGCAAACAAGGATAAGGGTTGCGCTCGTTGCGGGACTTAACCCAACATTTCACAACACGAGCTGACGACAGCCATGCAGCACCTGTCTCAGAGTTCCCGAAGGCACACCTGCGTCTCCGCTGGCTTCTCTGGATGTCAAGAGTAGGTAAGGTTCTTCGCGTTGCATCGAATTAAACCACATGCTCCACCGCTTGTGCGGGCCCCCGTCAATTCATTTGAGTTTTAATCTTGCGACCGTACTCCCCAGGCGGTCTACTTAACGCGTTAGCTCCGAAAGCCACGGCTCAAGGCCACAACCTCCAAGTAGACATCGTTTACGGCGTGGACTACCAGGGTATCTAATCCTGTTTGCTCCCCACGCTTTCGCATCTGAGTGTCAGTGTCTGTCCAGGGGGCCGCCTTCGCCACTGGTATTCCTTCAGATCTCTACGCATTTCACCGCTACACCTGAAATTCTACCCCCCTCTACAGCACTCTAGTTCACCAGTTTCAAATGCAGTTCCGAGGTTGAGCCCCGGGCTTTCACATCTGACTTAATGAACCACCTGCATGCGCTTTACGCCCAGTAATTCCGATTAACGCTCGCACCCTCCGTATTACCGCGGCTGCTGGCACGGAGTTAGCCGGTGCTTCTTCTGTTGCTAACGTCAAGATGCGCAGCTATTAACTACACACCCTTCCTCACAACTGAAAGTACTTTACAACCCGAAGGCCTTCTTCATACACGCGGCATGGCTGCATCAGGCTTTCGCCCATTGTGCAATATTCCCCACTGCTGCCTCCCGTAGGAGTCTGGACCGTGTCTCAGTTCCAGTGTGGCTGATCATCCTCTCAGACCAGCTAGGGATCGTCGCCTTGGTGAGCCATTACCTCACCAACTAGCTAATCCCACCTAGGCATATCTTGACGCGAGAGGCCCGAAGGTCCCCCTCTTTGGCCCGTAGGCATTATGCGGTATTAGCCATCGTTTCCAATGGTTATCCCCCACATCAAGGCAATTTCCTAGGCATTACTCACCCGTCCGCCGCTCGACGCCCATTAACGCACCCGAAGGATTGTTAGTGTCGTTTCCGCTCGACTTGCATGTGTTAGGCCTGCCGCCAGCGTTCAATCTGAGCCATGATCAAACTCTTCAATTTAAGATTTTGTGACTCAACGAATACTGACTTCAAAACTAATATTCATGTAAACATGAACATGTAATTCTAAAGCTATTACCATTCCAACAGAATGGTAATGAATTGACTGTGCCAAAATTAAGTAAACTTAATTTTGTATTGGTCACTCAGTTCATTGAAATCAAGTTTGTTACCGAAGTAACTGTTTTATCCAAAGGATAAAACGTTTTGATATTCATCAACGAGTGCCCACACAGATTGATAGGTTTAAATTGTTAAAGAGCTTTTCCTTTTTGAGCTTCGCTCAAATCGGACGGCCATTTTAGCGATTTAAGTTTTAGTGTCAACCACTATTTTCAAAACTTTTTTCAAGCGCTTAGCTTGGCTAATTTGGCTTGTTGATTCGTTTTGGTTTCCTAAGAAGCCTTCCCGTTTCAACGAGGTCGCATTATAGAGATTTCGATCACACTGGCAAGCCCTTTTTGAAGTTTTTCTTACTTTTTTGATTGTTCGAGCGTTTTTTGTTCAAAACACCTCATTATCACTAGTATTCCCCTTAATTAAGGGCTTAAGGTACCTATATAAAGGAGGACTTATGAGTTCAATACGCAGTTATAAAGGAATATCCCCTCAGATTGGACAAGGTGTCTATATAGATACAAGTTCGGTACTGGTTGGTGATATCAAAATCGGTGACGACTCTAGCGTGTGGCCTTTGGTTGCAGCTCGAGGAGATGTGAACCACATTCATATTGGGGAAAGAACGAATATCCAAGACGGCAGCGTCTTGCATGTCACCCATAAGAATGCAGAAAACCCTGACGGTTATCCTCTATTAATAGGTAATGATGTCACTATCGGACATAAAGTAATGCTGCATGGCTGTACTATTGAAGATCGCGTACTTGTTGGCATGGGAGCTATCGTGCTTGATGGCGTTATTGTTAAAGAAGAAGTGATGATTGGTGCTGGTAGCTTGGTTCCACCTAATAAGGTACTTGAAAGCGGTTATCTATATGTAGGAAGCCCAGTAAAACAAGCACGCCCATTAAATGATAAAGAGCGTGCCTTTTTACAGAAGTCAGCTGACAACTATGTTCAGAATAAAAACGACTATCTAGACTCTGTGCTTCCAGTCTAAAGCGCTTTGATCTGAATCCGATTAGAGGAGTCATACTCCTCTTCTTCTATTAACTCTTCCGCTAGCTCTTCAATATCGAAACGTAACTCTGAAAAGATAACTAAAGCTTGATCGCCCTCTTCTATCTCTTTACCTGCCAATCGTGATAATTCTTCAATAGATAAGACACATTCGATCAATGCACCCGACTGTTGTGCTGGGAAGGTGATAGATTGATTCTCTTCATCCCAATCTTGGATATCAGGAAATAGAATTGATTGATTCATTATTTATACCTTGTTACATCTCTAGGTTTTTACGTAATTCTCTTAAAATCTGTTTTGTTCCCGGACGAAGGCCACGCCAAAGCATAAAGCTCTCTGCTGCCTGCCCCACTAGCATACCCAAGCCATCATAAGCAGCATGAACACCGTTATCTAATGCCCATTGATTAAATACTGTGGTTCCAGATCCGTAAACCATGTCATAAACGGCGCTATTAGAATTGAAAATAGCATCAGATACTTCAGGAAGCTGCCCGCTTAGACCAGACGAGGTCGAGTTAATAATGACATCAAAGCCTTCATTAACATCACTTAGCCCCATCCCCTTGATGTTGCCATGCGAAGAAAACATCTCAGCCAGAAGTTCAGCCTTGGAGCTGGTTCGATTAGCGACCACCAGCTGTTGTGGCTTTTGGTCGAGAAGAGGTTGAATCACTCCTCTCGCAGCACCACCAGCGCCAAGAAGAAGAACGCGAGCTCCTTTTAACGCAACTTGATGTTGAAGAAGGTCTTGAACTAAGCCTTCACCATCGGTGTTATCACCAATGATCTCTCCATCATCTAGCTTCTTAAGTGTGTTTACGGCACCTGCTAGTTCAGCTCTTTCAGTCAGGCGATTAGCGAACTGATACGCATCTTCTTTAAAAGGTGCTGTGACGTTACACCCTCGACCACCTTCGCTGAAAAAGGCTTTAGCAGCAGTGATAAATTCACCATTATCTGGCTGTAATGCTGTATAGGTAAGTTGTTGGCTGGTTTGGCGAGCAAATAATGTGTGAATGAATGGCGATTTGCTTTGCCCAATAGGATTACCGAAAACGGCATAACGATCTACTTGCTGTGTCATATCCTTACCTAACAGAAATAATAAAAAGGGTCATCTATATTAGATGACCCTATCACTATCCCTATAAGGAAGGAAGAACTACCAAACTCGAGGTTTTAGGTAATCACTATAAAGCAGAGCTTCTGGTGACCCTGCTTGTGGTTCGTAACGATATTCCCAACGAGCCAACGGCGGCATCGACATCAATATAGACTCTGTGCGACCACCGCTTTGCAGGCCAAATAAGGTGCCACGGTCATACACTAAGTTAAATTCAACATAGCGACCACGACGATAAAGTTGGAAATCACGCTCGCGCTCACCATAAGGCGTCTGTTTGCGTCGCTCTACAATTGGTAAGTATGCGGCTGCAAAACCTTCACCGACCGCCTGCATATAAGCGAAGCTCTTTTCAAAGCCCCAATCGTTTAAGTCATCAAAGAACAGACCGCCAACACCACGTGTTTCATCACGGTGAGGTAGATAAAAGTACTTATCACACCACTCTTTATGTTCTTGGTAAACGTCATCACCAAATGGTGCACACAGGTCTTTAGCAGTTTGATGCCAAGATTGGCAATCTTCATCGACAGGATAGAATGGCGTTAAATCAAAACCACCACCGAACCACCAGATAGGATCTTCCCCTTCCTTTTCGGCAATAAAGAATCGTACGTTCGCGTGTGAGGTTGGGATGTATGGGTTTTTAGGGTGGATAACTAATGAAACCCCCATCGCTTCAAACTTACGTCCGGCTAATTCAGGACGGTGAGCGGTTGCAGAGGCAGGCATAGCCTTACCAGCGACATGAGAAAAGTTAACCCCACCTTGCTCAAATACCGCACCATTGGTCATCACGCGAGTTCGACCACCGCCGCCTAAACGATCTCCAGGTTCACGCTCCCATGCATCCTCTTCAAACAGTGCAGTGCCATCAGCTTGCTCAAGCTGCTGGCAAATCGAATCTTGTAGGCTCAGTAAAAACTGTTTTACTGCTTCTTTATCAATTGCTGACATCTTTCTTCCTTTGCAGGGTTTAACCCTGTCTTAATATTTTCGACGTTTTTGCATCTCTAATTTCGCTTGGCTTCTCACGACCACCCGTTTGACCTTCTAGAATCGCGACTAAGTGTTGACCCAGTTGCTGTTGAACTTCTTCAGTCGTCATACAAGGCGGTTCACCTGTCAGGTTAGCACTGGTCGAGGTTAACGGCTTACCGAATTCATTACACATTCTTTGAACTAAAGGGTGATCCGTCACTCGCACCGCGATGGATTCAAATTGGCCACTGACCCAGTCAGTTACTTTACTGCTGGTTGGCATTATCCAAGTCACTGGTCCCGGCCATGTTGCTTTTACGGTCGCTAACTGCGCTTCCGTCAACTGGCTTTCATCAATATAGGGCAGCAACTGCTCGTAACTCGCTGCAATTAGGATCAACCCTTTCTCCATCGGCCGCTGTTTTAAATCGAGCAATTTCTTAATGGCTTGTGGATTATCGGGATCACAACCGACCCCAAAAACGCCTTCAGTCGGGTAAGCAATGACTTCACCTTGTTGTAATGCCTGCAAAGTATGTTGAAAGTTATCCAAGGGTTGCCTCATTAATTCTGTTATCGAACTCGCTAAGTGTACAAATTATCATTCACTGTGACTAAAGCTATTTGTTTATAAAATGTATCAATTAACAACTTAGACTGACGCAAACGTTTTCCTTAAGCAATTTTACCCGTATAATGCGCGCAAAATATCTAATCACTAATTAAATCGTACCTGAAGGAGTTTGAGATGACTGTCGGTATTATCATGGGTTCTAAATCTGATTGGCCAACAATGAAGCTAGCTGCAGAAATGTTGGATCAGTTTGGCGTGGCGTACGAAACAAAAGTGGTTTCTGCTCACCGCACACCTCAGTTGCTTGCAGATTACGCAACCAGTGCGAAAGAGCGCGGTATTAAAGTGATTATTGCTGGTGCTGGCGGTGCAGCGCATCTTCCGGGCATGGCTGCAGCTTTCACAAGCGTACCTGTTTTAGGTGTTCCTGTTCAGTCGAAAGCACTCAAGGGCATGGATTCTCTGCTTTCTATCGTACAGATGCCAAAAGGCATTGCGGTAGGTACTTTGGCTATCGGTGAAGCTGGCGCTGCCAATGCTGGTATCCTAGCAGCCCAAATCATTGGTACTCACAATGAAGAAGTGATGGCAAAAGTAGAAGCGTTCCGCTCTGAGCAAACAGAAACGGTTCTGGCTAATCCAAACCCTGCAGAGGACTAATTCCCATGCATGTTCTTGTGTTAGGCGCGGGCCAACTTGCTCGCATGATGTCCCTAGCTGGGGCGCCGCTGAATATTGAAATTTCTGCTTTTGATGTTGGCAGCAAAAATATTGTTCACCCATTAACGCAAGCGATTCTAGGCAGCGGCTTAGACAATGCGATTGAGCGTGCGGACGTCATTACTGCTGAATTCGAGCATATCCCTCATGATGTACTTGAGGTGTGTGAGCGCAGCGGTAAGTTCTTACCGACAACAGAAGCAATCAAAGCTGGCGGCGATCGTCGCCTTGAAAAAGCCCTGTTAGACGAAGCAAACGTGAAAAATGCTAAGTACTACGAGATTAACTCTCGCGAAGACTTTGACGCTGCGATCGCTCACGTTGGCTTACCAATGGTATTGAAGAGCACACTTGGTGGCTACGATGGCAAAGGTCAATGGCGCTTAAAGACATTAGATAATGTTGACGCGACTTGGGCAGAAATGGCTGAGTGCATCGCTGCAACAGACAACCAAGCGATTGTTGCTGAAGAGTTCGTTCCGTTTGATCGCGAAGTATCACTGGTTGGTGCTCGTGGCGCTAATGGCGAGATTCAAGTGTACCCACTGGCTGAAAATGTTCACACCGATGGCGTGTTGAGCTTATCGACAGCGATTGATGACATTGAACTGCAAGAGCAAGCAAAAACCATGTTCAAAGCTGTTGCAGAACGTTTGGATTACGTTGGTGTACTCGCGCTAGAGTTCTTTGATGTTCAAGGTTCACTGCTGGTGAATGAGATTGCACCACGTGTTCATAACTCTGGCCACTGGACACAACAAGGCGCTGAAACTTGTCAGTTTGAGAACCATCTACGTGCCGTATGTGGGATGCCATTAGGCAGCACTAAGCTGATTCGTCCAACCGCAATGATCAACATCCTTGGTGAAGATACCCTACCTGAAGCAATTCTTGCTCAAGGTGGTTGTCATGTTCATTGGTATGGTAAAGAGAAGCGTGAAGGTCGTAAGATGGGCCACATTAACGTGAGCGCTGACTACAACGCAGAGCTGCAAAGAGCGCTATGCTCACTGGCAGACATTCTCGATAAGCAAGCCTACCCTGCTGTGCATGAATTTGCTGAGCAGATGAAGTAAATCTACATTGCTTGATGGATATAGAGCGTTTATTGGATATAGAAACGGCGCTCATTGAGCGCCGTTTTTTTGTCTATAACATCAAGTTATTGAGATTGAATGTGATGACACTTGCGATCAGCACATTGCTTCTTAGTGCCACTGGCCGTTTTCTTCTCCAGCAACAGCGGGAACTGACACTGTTCACAACGACCTATAACAGGTGGCTGATTAACGGCGAACTTACACTTAGGGTAGTTATCGCACGCATAGAAGGTTTTGCCATAGCGAGATTTACGCTCAACCAAATGGCCTCTGCCACACTCAGGACAAGCAACAAGTGGCTGCTCTTCAGGTTGTTCTTTTGGTTGGTCCAAAGATTCGATGTGATTACACGTTGGGTAGCTACTACAACCAATGAACATACCAAAGCGACCTTGCCTTAATACCAATTCGTTTTGGCATTTAGGACACGGCACACCCAGCTCTTTCACTACGTGGCCATCGTTCTGATGCAGAGGTTTGATGTAATCACAGCTAGGATACTGCTTACAGCCTAAAAATGGGCCATGCTTACCATGACGAAGCTGAAGCTCTCCACCACACTGTGGACATGGTTCATGCTCTAATGCATGTTCATGTGCCGAAAAAAGCTGATTATCAATCTTACTACTCATGACAAGCCTGTATTAATGCAAGATACCTTGCTCTTTGGTGTACAACAGCTCTTCCATTTGCGTGTAAGCACTTTCATTACCCGGCACATTAAATAGCACCATTAAGATAATCCATTTCAGATCATCCAATTCAAATTCGCTCGTCTCAAGCCCCATCACACGATCAATCACCATTTCACGAATCTCTGTCGTGAGTACGTTGATCTGTTCAAGGAACAATAAGAAACCTCGGCACTCCATATTAATACGTGAAATCTCTCGACTGGTATAAATACGCATCGAGGTATTGGAACACATAGTAATCGCCGCTTGATTCTCAGTATCTTGCAATGCCGCAAGATCTTCTAACCAATGGAGGGCCTTATAAATATCATCTTGGTGAAACCCTGCTCGAAGAAGCTCATCTTCCAGCTCATCTTGATCCACCTGCAATTCAGAATCGCTATGGATGTAGGTTTCAAACAAGTACATCAGTATGTCCATCATCATAGCTTAGCCTCTCCCCTTTCGAATATAGCCACCGGAAACTGCAACAACATGCCCTGAGAGCTCAAGCTCTAAAAGCTGCATCATGACCTCATGCACAGGTATATGGGTTCTCTGTGCCAAAATATCAACGGGTGTCGCCTCTAACCCTACGTTAGCTAACAGCTGTGGAAATGGCAATTGTTCATTTTCCCCCATACTGGGCGTAGGTTCGAACAAGCTGGGTTGCTGATCGATAGACCAGTCTAACAGACTCTTTATTTCAATCAGAACATCTTGTGCACTCTGTACCAAGCATGCTCCAGCTTTGATTAAGCTATTACCGCCACGGCTGGTTGGGTTATGAATAGAGCCAGGAAGCGCAAACACCTCTCGGCCTTGCTCCATAGCATAGCGAGCTGTAATCAAAGAACCACTCTTCTCAGCCGCTTCAACCACCAAGGTTCCGAGCGATAACCCACTTATAATACGGTTACGGCGAGGGAAATGTTCAGGTCGTGGTTTGGCACTTGGGCGAAACTCTGAAATCAACGCACCATTTTCACAGATCCTATCGGCTAAATTTCTGTGTCGCGCAGGATAAATGGAATCCAATCCAGAACCCAATACAGCAAAAGTTTCCCCTCCTTTATCTAGAGCACCATCATGAGCATAGCCATCGATACCGAGTGCTAAGCCACTGGTGACAATCAAACCGTTTTGGACGAACTCTTTGGCGAAGGACTTCGCGGTTTGCAACCCTTCGAGACTGGCATTGCGACTGCCGACCATAGCGATTTGAGGCTCAATCAGTTTTTCAACGTGACCTTTAACGAAAAGCACGCTTGGCGCGGAGGCGGTCTCATTCAGCAGTTTGGGATAATGCGAGCAATTCGGGGTAATGATGTGATGGTTGGGTTGTCTTGCTTGCCACTCTAGGCAAGCCTCCACTTCTCTTGGGGCTTGCTCTCTTAGATAGGCAATTTGCTTGGCAGACAAACCAAGCGCTTGCAGTTGCTGACTTGAGTAACCAACAATATTCAAAGGAGAATCAATACTCAGCAGTCGAGAAAGGCGCTTGCCACCCAATTGCGGAACAAAACTTAGAGTTAACCAAGCACTCAGTTGTTGCTCATTCACTCGGTGCCCTTAGCTTCTTCCTTCAAAGCCAGATCCAAAGGTGATACCGCCAGAATATCATTACTAACCGGTTTTGAGCTCTGAGTGATCAAGGCCAAGCTAAAATACTCATAAGGACGAATGACCATCAAACTACCAAGTGAGGTACTTGGCAGCTGCACCTTATCGCTCGCTGCAGACTCTTTGTAGCTGTATTCACCTTGCTTACCAAACACCACAGCGCCGCTTTCACTGAGGGTAAACATAGAGCCTTGGCGAAGATTGTCCTGTGAGCCTTTATTAATAACGACCACTTGATTCTTTGCACTGTATTGGCTGCCATCTAATGAACCCAAGATATTAGCAAACTGCCCCGCAGCACTAGGCGCTGGATAAAATGTGGTTGAGAGCTTCACCTGATCAACGCCAAGTTCAGGTAACACGAGGTCATTAAGTAACACCTCTTGCAGTTGAGTCTCTATCTGTAAACTACTGAACTCAGCATCCACCTCTTTCAAGCGCGCCGTGGCGACCAAACGCAAAGAGGTAATACTCGCTTGAGGTTGTTGCCTTTGATAAGTCTCGACGGCACGGTAGATACCCCATTTTTGATGCTGCTGGTTCCCAGAAATAAACAATCGGTCTTCACCCGATAAGAAGCGTTTGCCATCACTGGTCCCTAACACTCGTTGCGCTGACTGGATATCTTGCTGCTCAACCAAGCGGTCAGATTGTAGATACGGTAGAACAAGCCCCTCATTCACGGTAGGTACTGCTTTCTTCTCTGATACACGAATCTTAGGGCTTAGCTTGATTACGGGTTTAAGGCTCAACACAGGCTCACCATTAATCCAAACCAGAGACAATTTATCTCCGGGGTAAATAAGGTGAGGGTTTTCTATTTCAGGGTTTACCTGCCATAGCCTTGGCCACAACCAAGGGCTATCGAGATACATCGCGGAGATATCCCATAAGGTATCCCCCTTAACCACCACATACGCCTCGGGTGCGTCTTGTTTAATGGTTAAAGGTTGCTCACTATTTCCAGCCATAGCGGCAAACGAAAGCGAGGCACAAATAAGAGATAAAGCGGGGAAAAAATGACGCATGACCTAGGTTCCTTGGTCTGAATATATGACATCTGATTAGAGAATTAACTTCAGGATGCTGTCATTTGACCTCTAAAATGTCTAGAATTGAGCCAACAAGGTTTAAGCTGTTTCGGCACAGTTCAATATTTCGAGTGTATATGTCTGTATTACAAGTATTAACATTACCAGATGATCGTCTACGTACCGTGGCGAAACCGGTAAAAGAAGTTACCCCAGAGATTCAAAAGTTCGTTGATGACATGATTGAAACCATGTACGACGAAGAAGGTATCGGCCTTGCTGCAACGCAAGTAGATTTCCACCAGCGCATCGTTGTTATCGATATTTCAGAAACACGTGACGAGCCTATGGTTCTGATCAACCCTGAAATTACCGACAAACGTGGCGAAGATGGTATCGAAGAAGGCTGTCTATCTGTACCAGGCGCTCGAGCTCTAGTACCTCGCGCTGCAGAAGTAACGGTTAAAGCATTAGATCGTGAAGGCAACGAATTCACATTCGACGCTGACGACCTGCTGGCTATCTGTGTTCAACACGAACTTGACCACCTAGAAGGCAAGTTGTTTGTTGATTACCTATCGCCACTAAAGCGCAAACGTATTCAAGATAAGCTAGCGAAGATTAAACGTTTCAACGAGAAACAAGGTTAATAACCGCTGCTATTACTAAATTAAGAAGGAAGTCTACCTTGAGTCAATCTTTAAGAATTGTCTTCGCAGGTACTCCGGATTTCGCCGCCCGTCATTTGGCGGCGTTGTTGTCTTCGGAGCATGAAGTTATTGCTGTTTACACACAGCCAGATCGTCCAGCAGGCCGCGGTAAAAAACTGACAGCGAGCCCAGTAAAAAACATCGCACTTGAAAACAATATTCCGGTTTACCAACCAGAAAATTTCAAGTCAGATGAAGCTAAGCAAGAGCTAGCAGATTTGAATGCTGACATCATGGTTGTTGTCGCTTACGGCTTGCTTCTTCCACAAGCTGTATTAGATACACCTCGCTTAGGTTGTATCAACGTGCATGGTTCAATCCTGCCACGCTGGCGTGGTGCTGCTCCGATTCAACGCTCTATCTGGGCGGGTGATAAAGAGACAGGTGTGACGATCATGCAGATGGATATCGGCCTAGATACCGGTGATATGCTAAGCATCGCAACGCTGCCAATCGAAGCGACAGATACTAGCGCGTCAATGTACGAGAAGTTAGCTGGCCTTGGCCCTGATGCTCTTGTTGAATGTTTAGCTGACATCGCTTCTGGTAAAGCTGTTGCTGAGAAGCAAGACGACGAACTTGCAAACTATGCGAAGAAGCTAAGCAAAGACGAAGCGAAAATTGATTGGAATGACAGTGCAGAACACATCGAACGTTGTGTGCGCGCTTTCAATCCATGGCCAATGAGCCACTTTGCGGTTGTTGATAGCAGCTCTAATGATGAAAAAAGCATTAAAGTTTGGCAGACACGTGTTGACCAAGAATCAACGTCTGCGCCAACTGGTTCAATCATCAAAGCAGATAAAACGGGTATCTATGTTGCGACTGGCGACAAAGTACTGGTTTTGGAACAACTGCAAGTTCCAGGTAAAAAAGCCATGTCAGTTCAAGACATCTTGAACTCACGTGCAAGCTGGTTTGAAGTTGGTACTCAACTTTCTTAACCGCTTTAAAGCTACTCAATATGAACTTAGAAATGTGTAGCTTATAAAAACACAGTTTAGAAAACCTTTACGAGGGCAGAGATGCCCTCATGTATTCAAATAAATATTCGGTACCCCTCATGAATGTTCGCGCTGCTGCTGCAAATGTCCTATTCCAAGTTGTCGATAAAGGCCACTCTCTTTCACACGCTCTCCCTGCGGCTCAAAAAACGATCCGTCCGCGAGACCATGCTCTACTGCAAGAGATTTGCTACGGCGCACTTCGTTACCTGCCTCGCTTAGAGTCAATCGCTAACGAACTGATGGAAAACTCGCTTAAAGGTAAAAAGCGCGTCTTCCATCACCTGATCTTAGTAGGCATTTATCAGTTGGGCTTTATGCGAATTCCTTCGCATGCCGCCGTTGCTGAAACAGTTGAAGCAACCAAAACACTGCGCGGCCCAAGCCTCAGTGGTTTGATCAATGCCGTACTTCGCAGCTATCTGCGCGATCAAGAAGAACTAGACGAGAAAGCCGTTAGCCACAATGCTGGTAAATACAGCCATCCAAGCTGGATTCTAAAAATGCTTCAAGAGAGCTACCCAGATCAGTGGGAGCAATTGGTTGAAGCAAACAATAACAAGGCACCAATGTGGCTGCGCGTAAACCGCCAACACCACACTCGTGACGAGTATGTTGAACTGCTTAAAAACGAAAACATTGAATACACACTGCACCCTGAAGCAGCTGATGCCATAAAATTAGCCTCACCTTGTGACGTTACTTTGCTTCCTGGCTTCGACAGAGGCTGGGTATCGGTACAAGATGCTGCAGCTCAGCTTTCCGTTGATTTCCTAACACCAAAAGATGGTGAGCTAATCCTAGATTGCTGCGCAGCACCTGGTGGTAAAACTGCACACATTCTTGAACATACTCAAGACACTGAAGTGGTTGCAATCGACAGTGATATTAAACGCCTAGACCGCGTTTACGATAACCTTGAACGCCTACAACTGCGTGCCGACGTAATCTGTGGTGATGCTCGCTACCCTGAAGAGTGGTGGACAGGCAACCAGTTCGACCGCATCCTACTTGATGCTCCATGTTCAGCGACCGGTGTAATTCGCCGTCACCCTGACATTAAGTGGCTACGCCGTGCATCTGATATTGATGCACTAGCAGAGCTGCAAAGCGAGATCTTGGATGCAATGTGGCGCCAGCTAAAAGAAGGCGGCACCATGGTTTATGCGACATGTTCTATCACGCCGCAAGAAAACGTGCTGCAAGTGAAAGCCTTCTTAGAGCGTACCGAGAACGCAACGCTGGTTGGGTCTGATATCGAAAAACCGGGTCGTCAAATACTGCCTGGTGAAGAAGATATGGATGGCTTCTACTACGCAGTTCTAGTAAAACAGGCATAACAACTAACAGCGGCTAAGAATTTATTTCTTAGCCGCTGTTTCTTTCTAGTGCATTATCAAAGCGAAAAGAGATCACTAGAATTACAACGGCAAAAAATAAGAGAAAGGCTATGAAGATCATTATTCTAGGTGCTGGACAAGTTGGCGGTACCCTTGCTGAAAACCTAGTGGGTGAAAACAATGACATCACAATCGTCGACCGTAATGCCGACCGACTTCGTGAACTTCAGGACAAATACGACCTTAGGGTTGTAAACGGTTATGCCAGCCACCCGAACACACTACGTGAAGCGGGCGCGCAAGATGCCGACATGTTGGTTGCGGTAACCAACATGGATGAAACCAACATGGCCGCATGTCAGGTTGCCTTTTCTCTGTTTAATACGCCAAACCGAATTGCCCGAATCCGCTCTCCACAGTATTTAGAAGAGAAAGAAGCACTCTTCAAATCAGGGGCGATTCCGGTTGATCATTTAATTGCCCCAGAAGAACTCGTCACCAGCTACATCGAGCGCCTGATTCAATATCCAGGTGCATTGCAGGTTGTGAGCTTTGCTGAACAGAAAGTTAGCCTAGTAGCGGTAAAAGCCTACTACGGTGGCCCACTGGTCGGTAACGCACTGTCTGCTTTGCGTGAGCACATGCCGCACATTGATACTCGTGTTGCCGCTATCTTCCGTCAAGGTCGACCAATTCGCCCACAAGGTACCACCATCATTGAAGCCGATGATGAAGTGTTCTTCGTGGCAGCGAGTAACCATATCCGCTCGGTAATGAGTGAACTACAACGCCTAGAAAAGCCTTACCGCCGTATTATGATTGTTGGTGGCGGTAACATAGGTGCAAGCTTGGCAAAACGCCTTGAGCAAAGCTACAGCATCAAGCTTATCGAGCGCAGCTACACTCGCGCCGAGAAGCTATCTGAAGAATTAGAAAACACCATCGTATTCTGTGGTGATGCTGCCGACCAAGAACTGCTGACCGAAGAGAACATCGATCAAGTTGATGTGTTCATCGCTCTAACCAATGAAGATGAAACCAACATCATGTCAGCAATGCTGGCGAAGCGAATGGGTGCCAAGAAAGTAATGGTACTGATTCAGCGTGGTGCTTACGTCGATCTTGTTCAGGGCGGTGTGATTGATATTGCGATCTCGCCACAGCAAGCGACCATTTCTGCGCTGCTTACTCACGTTCGTCGTGCTGATATCGTAAACGTATCATCTCTACGTCGCGGCGCTGCAGAGGCGATCGAAGCGATTGCTCACGGTGACGAAACCACCTCTAAGGTTGTTGGCCGAGCGATTGGAGACATCAAACTGCCACCGGGCACCACCATTGGTGCGATTGTTCGCGGAGAAGAAGTACTTATCGCGCACGATAGAACCGTAATCGAACAGGATGACCACGTAGTGATGTTCCTAGTGGACAAGAAATACGTACCTGATGTTGAGTCTCTATTCCAACCGAGCCCGTTCTTCTTATAGCCTTGTTCTCGTAAGCTTCTTCTCGCAACTTTCTTTTTGTGAGAACGACGCTCCGGCACAAAGCTGTAATCAATTAAAGCTATGGTCTATTAAGCTATGGTCAACTTTCGTCCGATATTATTAGTGATAGGGTTAGTGTTATCAAAACTCGCCCTTTTCATGTACATCCCCACATTGGTTGCCTTTTTTACTGGCACCGGTGGTTTCCTCGAGTTTGGTCAATCAGTAGTGATCACGCACATTGTGGCGTTCATCTGCTTGAGCTTGGGCCGCTCCGCTAAGTTCCGACTTGGGGTGCGAGACATGTTCCTGATTACCTCTTTGGTTTGGACAATTGCCAGCGCCTTTGCCGCCCTGCCATTTGTCTTCATTAACCACATCAGCTTTACGGACGCCTACTTCGAAACCATGTCTGGTATAACCACGACAGGCTCAACCGTATTAAGCGGCTTAGACAGCATGGCACCAAGCATTCTGTTGTGGCGTTCAATACTGCAATGGTTAGGCGGCATCGGCTTTATCGTGATGGCGGTAGCAGTTCTACCAATGCTCAACGTTGGTGGTATGCGCCTGTTCCAAACCGAATCATCCGATTGGTCAGATAAAAGCAGCCCACGAGCAAAAACCGTCGCGAAGAACATCGTAGCGGTTTATCTGGTTCTGACTGGTTTATGCATCATTAGCTATTTGTTTGCAGGCATGGGTATCTTTGACGCGATCAATCACGCGTTCACAACACTGTCGACGGGGGGTTACTCAACCTCAGATGGATCGATGAACCACTTCTCCAACAGTGCTCACTGGGTGGGAACACTGTTCATGTTCCTTGGTGGACTGCCGTTCTTACTGTTTGTTAGCGCACTGCGAGGCCGAAAACTCTCAATCCTCTACAAAGACGCGCAAGTGAGAGGTTTTACATACCTGTTCTTGGTCACCAGCGCCGTAATATCAACATGGTTGGTGGTTAGAGATGGCTACACTGTTATGGATGCGATGCGTGTTTCGATGTTCAACATCGTATCAGTCGTCACCACAACCGGTTTTGGCTTAGAAGACTTCACCGCGTGGGGGGCACTGCCAACGACCTTGTTTGCATTCCTAATGATGGCGGGAGCTTGCTCGGGTTCAACCTCTGGCGGTATTAAAATATTCCGTTTCCAGATCGCGATGACCATGCTCCACAAACAAATGATGAAGCTAATTCACCCATCGGGCGTGTTTGTTCAACGCTACAATCAGCGACCTGTGAATGACGATATTGTGCGTTCACTCGTGGCATTTGGTTTGATGTTCTTTATCACGATTATCTTAATTGCAGGCGGCTTGAGCGCGATGGGGCTTGATCCTGTGACCAGTATATCTGGCGCTATCACAGCCGTTGCCAACGTGGGCCCAGGCATGGGTAACGTGATCGGTCCAACGGGTAACTTTGCTCCATTACCAGACGCTGCTAAATGGCTATTAAGTTTAGGTATGTTGATGGGCCGACTTGAGATACTGACGCTAATTGTTCTATTTTTCCCTGCCTTTTGGCGACGCTAATTACGCGAATATTTAAGGAAACACAGATGAAATCATACCTACTTATCGCAAGCGCACTGCTTAGCAGCTCTGCATTCGCCGGCCAAATGGTGACTCTGCAAGATGGTAAACAGATACTTCTAAAAGATGACTTTACGTGGCAATACGTGGCACAGAAACAAACGGCAATAACATCAGAAATCGCAGTCCCTGTTGTAGCTGCGCCGGTTGTAGCTGTCCCAATCGCGACTAATGTGCGTGGTACGACGATTATCGTTGATAGCAAGAAGCCAAGCTTACAGCTGTCTCAATCAGGAGTGGATGTTGTACTAGGTGCAAGTCGCTATGAAGACGGCGAGCTGATCATCCCTACGGCTATTACTAACCAAGGTACGCAGGCTGTCATCTTAGTGTCTTTGAAGTTAGGTGTATATTCACCAAGTGGTGAGTTATTAGAAGAGAAAACAGTAGCGGTTTGGAAATCGATAAAGCGTATGGCAGATACCTACCTTCGACCAAAAACCGATGCCGAAGGTACGTCGCTTAACCTAGCTGTTGATCAATACCCAGAGTATCAAATCAAAGCTGAAATCGTTGAAGTGCTGGCTCGCTAAACCGGTGTCACGAACAGATAGATAGCGAAGAAATGGCAAGCGCAGCCCGCCAACACAAACAGGTGCCAGATGGCATGGTTATAAGGGATGCGTTTTGCCACATAGAAAATCACACCCAGCGAGTAAATCACCCCGCCAACCGCCAGTAACACCAAACCACCTATATCGATGTTCATCGCTAATTGATAAACAACAATCAAAGATAGCCAACCCATCGCTAAGTAAATGAACAGCGATAAGCGCTTGAATCGGTATACGAAAGCAATCTTCATGATGATGCCCACCAGCGCAATTCCCCAGATCACCGCCATCAAGCCCATCGCTAATGGGGTTCTTAAGCCCACCAAAAGAAACGGCGTGTAACTGCCCGCAATCAACAAATAAATCGCACAGTGATCGAGCGTTTTGAGTAAGCGCTTGGTTTTCTCAGTGGTGATAGAGTGGTACAACGTGGAAGCAAGAAAGAGCAGAATAATACTGCTGCCATACACCGCCATACTGGCAACAGTAAGCATGTCGGCTTGGTAATCAAACGCACGAATCAGTAACAGGATCAGGCCCACTACGCCAAGTACGACGCCCAAACCATGGGTTATCGCATTAGCGCGTTCTTCGATGTCACTGTATTCGCTGGCTGATGATGCAGACATGAGTATCCTACTAGAGTAAATGTTCGATTGACCCAGTATTACACATTAAGCTTACACGTGTAAGCTTAAATTTTATGACAAAATGACTTATAAAATGTGCGATTCAGCTAAGATGCGCTTTCTAAATACTCGACCACCATCTTACCGGCGTCTTCTGGTGAGGTATCAAGCGGGACACTCAATTGGCGCTGTAGCTGACCAATTCCCAGCAAACTCGCCAACATGCCTTTTGCGCCATCGCGATTGCGGTCTATCTCAAACCACAACTTAAGTTCTGTCTCACCACGATGAGCAACAACCTCAAGCTCACGCCAGCGACCATGATAAGGGCCAGTCGTCGGAACAAATTCGAACTCTTGCACAAACGGTAACTCGAAACCATCCACCGCTTCACATTCCACTTGGCGTATCCGCAGCCCTTGAGCTTCAAGTTCATTAAAGATGCCATCGAGGAGTGCATCAGGACGAACCGTTAAGGTATCTTTATCCGATGGGTCAATCGCCATCGCAATGTCCAACCCGGTTTCCAGCCACACCTTTGAATCACCAATCGTGACTGGTGTATTCAGCGGCACATCAAACTCACATTCAAAGTCACGGATTTCTCCCGGCTGAATCACAAAGGCATACGGCAGGCTCCATTTAGCCAACGAGTACGTCTGATGCATTCGGCGTTTATGACCGCCCTCTTGCCTTTGCGAGTTCATGGTGACTTCTTTGACGTAACGACAGCACAAGTTGAGATCAATGTTGTCGATTTCCTGTGGCTGAGCGCCACCATAGACATGCACAATAATGCTCGCCTTCTTGCCTGGGTAAAGCACTTCCTGTTGCAATACAGAATCCACCTTGGCAGATCCAATACCAAAACTAGCTAACGTTTTCTTTAAGAACGACATATGCACCTCCTTTAAAGCATCATCTTAAGCCTGAAAGAGGTTCAAACTCAAATATACTGCTCACACTATTTTAGCTCTAATATCGTTTAATTATCACTCAGGCGTCGATCGATAACTTAGATAGTGATAATCTAAGCCTTGATATGCATGCATATCATTATCCTGATTTATTTTTCGGATTGGCGAAAGCCAGACGAGTGACTCTTCAAGTAATTGAAGCGAAGCTCATGATAAGTCAGGCCATTAGATTGGCAATGGATATGCCTGACCGTTAGGTAAATTAATGCGCCCAACAGCTGTCAGGTTCTCGCACACCAACCGCAGTGCGATGCGTCGTCGTAGTGGCTTTGTTGCTGCTCCAACGGCTAAGAAATTGGCTCCTACAATGACTCTCGTTCAGAAGACTGCTTTATTAGCACCGACTGCAACAAAAGTAATTAAAGCCGCTTAACGAAAAGCGCAGTTTTTACTGCGCTTTTTTCTTGCCCAGTCCCATCTTGAAATGCCTTTACACATTGGTATTCCCTACCCGATTTGATACCTTAACCACAAATCATTATAAAATTTGTGGAGAAGTAAAGTATGAAGTGTCACCGCATTGAAGAACTGCTTGAACTGATGGAGCCTGAGTGGCAGAAAGATCAAGAGCTTAACCTATTAGAGTTCATCATTAAGCTATCAAACGAAGCTGGCTATCAAGGCAAGCTTGAAGAGCTGACTGACGATGTTCTTATCTACCATCTAAAAATGCGTAACAGCGAAAAAGATGAAATGATCCCAGGTCTTAAAAAAGACCAAGAAGATGATTTCAAAACGGCAATTCTAAAAGCGCGTGGCCTTCTTTAATCGCCTATTTGGTTAGAACTCAATGGCCGTATAAATAAAACAATCAATTTCGAAAAGCGACCACTCGGTCGCTTTTTTGTTTCTGTTCGCTATTTTTTCGTCACAACTGTTATGACTTTTGTTGTTAAAGGTTGATAGCGTTAAAGAAATGAGAACAAGATTGTCGTTATAATCGCCATCCATAAGAATCTTCTAAAATAATAAGAGTGAGTGCGATACCAACAAATGCACCAAGCTCAATTTCTACAGGTTCTCTAAACCATACTTTCAAGTAATGTCGTCATGCCCGACTTAACCGGGCAAACAAGCCACAAAAAGGATAGTCCATGAGTCAGGATAAAATCGACATCAAAGATGTGACTCCTAAAACCTTTAACCCAAAAACACATAAAGGTAATGGAGATCGATTTAACCCAAGTAACCGAATCTATGTTCGAGAAAGCAAAGGTAAATTCCAACAACTTCGTCGTTACGGCGGTTGGTTCTTACTTTTACTTTTTGCGCTTATCCCATGGATCCCATTTGGCGAGCGACAAGCGATCTTGCTCGATATCGGCAGCCAACAGTTCAACTTCTTTGGTACAACCCTATACCCACAAGATCTGACCCTACTCGCCATCCTATTTATGATTGCTGCGTTTGGCTTATTCTTCATAACCACCTTCTTAGGGCGAGTCTGGTGTGGTTATTTATGCCCGCAAACCGTCTGGACCTTTATGTACATCTGGTTCGAAGAGAAACTGGAAGGTGCTGCCAATAAGCGAAGAAAACAAGACTCTGGCAAACTGACAAGCAATTTAATTCTCAGAAAAACCATCAAGCACATCGCGTGGTGGGCGATTGCCATTGCGACGGGCTTAACCTTTGTCGGTTATTTCATCCCAATCAAAGAGCTGGTGGTTGGTTTCTTTACCTTTAACTCGACTTTCTGGCCGGTGTTTTGGGTATTGTTCTTTGCTGGGTGTACTTATGCCAATGCCGGGTGGATGCGTTCTATTGTTTGTCTGCACATGTGCCCTTACGCTCGCTTCCAGTCAGCTATGTTTGATAAAGACACTTTCATCGTAGGTTATGACACCGAGCGTGGTGAAAGCCGTGGTCCTCGCTCTCGCAAAGCCGATCATAAAGCACTAGGCCTTGGTGACTGTATTGACTGCAACCTATGTGTACAAGTGTGCCCAACGGGTATCGATATCCGTGATGGTCTTCAATACGAATGTATTAACTGTGGTGCCTGTATTGATGCCTGTGATAACACAATGGAACGTATGGGTTATGACAAAGGCCTAATCAACTACACCACCGAACACAGGCTCGATGGTCACACAACTAAGGTGATGCGTCCTAAACTGCTAGGTTATGGCGCTATATTGATCGTCATGCTGGGTTTGTTCTTCGCACAGATAGCGAGTGTTGATCCTGCAGGCTTAAGTGTTCTACGAGATAGAAACCAGCTATTTAGAATCAATAGCCAAGGGCTTGTCGAAAATACTTACAACTTGAAAGTAATCAACAAAACTCAGCAAGAGCAAGAGTACAAGCTTGATGTCAGCGGGCTGCCAGATTCTATCTGGTACGGTAAACAAACGATCACCGTAGACCCAGGTGAGGTTTTAAACCTTCCTATCAGCTTAGGCGTCGATCCAGAAAAACTGAGCTCACCAGTTTCGACAATTCAGTTTATACTCTCGGATAATGAAGAGTTTACGATGGAAGTCGAAAGCCGCTTTATCAAGAAGCTCTGATACCAGACACCTTAGTGCTTGGTATAACACCCCAATAAATGGAAAAAGGCTCAGTAATGAGCCTTTTTTATTCTATGACGATGCAAGCCTTTAACTTTGATAACCTGACTCCTGACTTCATGTGGTACGCACTGGAGAGCATTGGAGTTCGTGCTGAATCCGGGCTTCTCGCTCTCAACAGCTACGAAAACCGGGTATATCAATTCACCGATGAAGACCGTAAACGCTACGTCGTTAAGTTTTATCGTCCGCAGCGTTGGAACACCGCACAGATCCAAGAAGAGCACGACTTCGCGTTAGAGCTGATCGAACAAGAGTTACCGGTTGCTCCACCTATGCGAATCAACGGCGCAACCTTGCATGAATATCAAGGCTATCTATTTGCACTATTTGAAAGTGTCGGTGGCAGGCAATATGAAGTCGATAATCTAGATCAATTGGAAGGCGTTGGACGCTTCCTTGGCCGTATTCATAAAGCCAGTGCCGGAAGAACATTTCAGCATCGCCCGACCATCAGCTTAGATGAATACCTTTATCAGCCACGTAAGATTCTAGAGAACTCTCAGTTTATCCCAACGCACCTAGAGAACGCGTTCTTCAATGACGTCGACCTTCTGATTAAAGAACTAGAGAGCCAGTGGCCGAGTAACATTGACAACATTCGTCTCCATGGCGACTGCCACCCGGGCAATATATTGTGGCGCGATGGGCCAATGTTCGTCGATCTTGATGACGCGCGTAATGGTCCTGCTGTTCAAGATCTATGGATGCTGCTTAACGGTGAGCGCCAAGATAAGCTGATGCAACTCGATATTCTGCTAGAGAGTTATCAAGAGTTTTGTGATTTTAATCCTTCACAACTGAAACTAATCGAACCACTACGCGGTCTACGTATGGTGCATTACATGGCATGGTTGGCGAAGCGATGGCACGATCCAGCGTTTCCTTTGGCCTTCCCATGGTTTAATGACCCGAAATATTGGGAGCAACAAGTACTTGCTTGTAAAGAGCAAATTGCTACCCTGCAAGAGCCACCACTTTCGTTAATGCCTCAGTGGTAAACGCAATCGCAACATACAACTAGATAAAAATTCAAACATAATGGAGATTGGATAAATGAAAAAGCTATTCGCATTTTTCTCATTGATCATGTTGAGCCTTTCAGCTCACGCTGCGAAATTTAACGAAGGTGAACACTACAAAGTTCTCGATCTAGAAGCATCAAAAAAACCAATGGTGACAGAGTTCTTCTCTTTTTACTGCCCACACTGTAATAGCTTTGAGCCAATCATCCAGCAGCTAAAACAACAGCTACCTAAAGACGCTAAGCTACAGAAGAACCATGTTTCATTCATGGGTGGCAACATGGGCCTGCCAATGAGCAAAGCTTACGCGACCATGATTGCACTGAAAATTGAAGATAAAATGGTGCCAGTGATGTTTAACCGCATCCACACCATGAACAAGCCACCACGCGATGAAGCAGAACTGCGTCAAATCTTCCTAGATGAAGGCGTTGATGCTAAGAAATTCGATGCGGCATACAACGGCTTTGCAGTAGATTCGATGGTTCGTCGCTTCGACAAAGCATTCAAAGACAGCGGCTTGTCAGGCGTTCCAGCTGTTGTAGTAAACAACCGCTACCTGATTGACGCTCAAGGTATTAACTCTCTCGATGAGTACTTCGAGCTGGTTAACTTCTTATTAAAGAAGTAAGGTAATGATTAAAGGAAGCTTCGGCTTCCTTTTTTTTCCTAGTTCAAAAATCATCATTGATAAATAATCAGCCATAAAACTCAGAGCTTTACTGGTATTAATAACCCGTCCTAAGAACCGGTGGGCAAGGAGCCCTTAAATGAAAATAAAAATCACACTTCTCGCATTAAGCGTTGTTACTTCGCCAGCCTTTGCCAAACTTGCAGACGAACAAGGTTTCAGTGGTGAAATCTCTATCAATACCGGGGTAACCTCTTCCTCCTCAAATTTTAATACCGATGCTGATAGCACCCTCTCGTCAAATAAACAGAAAGCCTCATCTGAAAGCTCATTTCTTGTCGCACCTTTAGGCAGTGTCGCTTACACCTTTGGTGAGAAGCTAAATCACCAGGTGTACACAGGTACCGCTCGTGATGATGTGGCAACCGGTACTGTTGTGCTGGAGGTTGGCTATAAATACCAACTAGAGTCAGGCATGACTATCGACGCGTCACTCCTGCCAACCATTATGTCAGGTGAAACTTGGGCTAATCCATACACAGAAGACGTTGCTCGAAGCAAAACCGATGAAACCGGCAATGCCTTTCGTTTAAAATTAAGTAGCATCGCAGGTTCTGCATTCTCGCTAGACATGGCCTACGCGACTAAAGATGTGAAAGATGATCGAGTTGAAGAAGCTCTACAGCGTGATGCCGAAACTTTCTACCTGAAAGGCCAATACCGCGTTCCATTGAGCCGCACCATGATGCTTATCCCATCGATCATTTATCAAACAAGAGATGCCGACGGCAACGCTGAGTCTTACGACCAATTTGGTGGTGAAGTGAGTTTATTTGGTGGCATGGGTCGCCATCAATATGCACTAACGGCGGGCTACAACCAACGTTCTTACGATGCAAGTAACCCGATCTACGATAAGAAACGCAGTGATGACAACATCAACCTGTTTGCCGCGTATGAATATGACCGATTTATGGATTGGGAAAACTGGTCGTTTGTTTCTCTTGCGGGCTATGGCACCAGCGACTCGAATATAACCTTCTACGATGAATCGCAATACATCGTCTCAGTCGGCCTGAACTACAAGTTCTAGTTAGGCATCACTGCTTGCTCATAGCCATTAGTTCATAACAACGAAAGCCTGCGTAAAAAGCAGGCTTTCTTGTTTGTATACCAATCGTAGTAAATAAATGACCCGTTATTTACTACGATTGGCATGACTACACCGCTTGAGCCGTGAGTTGTTTCAACAGTCGATCCATCGCTCGGTAGCCAAGTGCCTCTGATAAGTGCTTCTTTTCAATCTGCTCATTACCGTCAAGGTCTGCAATGGTTCGCGCTACCTTGATGATTCGATGATAGGCACGGATCGATAAACCCAATCGATGCAGTGCGGTCTCGAGAAACTCCGCATCTTCCCGTCGCAATGGGCAATACTTTTCAATTTCTCGGCTACCTAACAGTGCATTCGACTTATGGTTTCGAGATAACATCAACTGACGCGCTTGTTTAACTCGTTGCTTCACGACTTGAGTGGTTTCCCCACGATCGCCTCCTTCGGCTAACATCCCTTTGGGCAATAGAGGGATCTCCAATGACATATCGAATCTATCCAACAATGGCCCAGATAAGCGGTTGAGGTAACGCAGGATAATTTGCGGGTTCGCTCGAGCTTGATTGCCCTCGTAATATCCTGTTGGGCTTGGGTTAAGCGCACCAACCAATTGAAAGCGCGCCGGAAAACGCGTCTTACCCGCGACACGGGAGATAATGATTTCACCCGACTCTAGCGGCTCTCGCAGTGAATCAAGCACCTTACGCTCAAACTCTGGCATCTCATCAAGAAACAATAAGCCATTATGCGCCAAAGATATCTCACCGGGGCGAGGTATCGAGCCACCACCGACCAATGCTGCCATCGAACTCGAATGGTGTGGGGAACGGAAAGGTCGTTGTTTCCAGTTGTATTGATTGATCTCTTGTTGCGTTAAAGAGGCTACCGAAGCGGTTTCCATCGCCTCGTCGTCACTCATTTCAGGCAACAAATCGCGCAATCGAGAAGCCAACATGGTTTTCCCAGTTCCAGGCGGGCCGAGAAAAAGTAGGTTATGGTTGCCCGCTGCGGCGATCTCCAGTGCTCGCTTACCTTGCTGCTGGCCAATAATATCTTGTAAGTCACGATTATCAGACACATCGACATGATGATGTTCGGTTCGATATAGACCAAGCTGAGCCTGGCCACACATATCTGCACAAACCTCTAGCAAGGTTTGCGCTGATTTATGGGCCCCCTTGCCGACTAAGGCCGCCTGATCACCATTGTGATGCGGTACCACCAAGCATCGCTCAACACTATCCGCCGCTAATGTCGCTGGTAGAACTCCTTTGACTGAACGTAATTGTCCCGATAACGCCAACTCACCAATAAACTCATGTTGGGCAATTTTTGATGTGGGTAGTTGATCGGACGCCACCAAAATCCCCAGAGCAATTGGTAAGTCAAAACGCCCTCCTTCTTTGGGTAAATCGGCAGGAGCAAGATTGACTGTGATTCTTTTCGATGGGAATTCAAAGCGAGAATTGATGATGGCACTCCTCACTCGGTCTTTCGATTCTTTAACCGTAGTTTCAGGTAAACCCACCAGCGTAAAACCGGGCATTCCGTTGCTTATATGCACCTCAACGGTCACTTCTGGCGCCTCTACACCCACACTAGCTCGGCTATGAATTATCGCGAGTCCCATAACTTTCCTTTGTCTTTGATTTAAAAGTATTCACTCTGGATATTCATTGCTCACCAAAGCGATAAGGTTGTTATATAGCGTGGTGGAATGGTGTTTTAATGTGAAAAAAGAATGACATTTTCCTTGTCATACTGCAGATTTGTGTGATAACACTAGAGATGTAGACTTTTACTTAAGACAATAAACGAGAAAACTCGAAAATTATGATTTTTAACGCTCGCATTTACGCACTGATTAACCTGATTATCGTAGTCATTATTAAGACTGCGCGGGGGCGAGTGGGAAGAAAGTAACCACGAATTAGAAAAAACCCCCGCACTGAAAAGTCCGGGGGTTTTTTCTAATTTAGCGATTCGATTTTTATAATTTTTATTATTTTCGGCCTTGCCGATTTACAGGAAGAATGGGAGCACAAGATGTGCAAAGACAACGGAAACAATGACCAAAATAAAGGTAATACGGAGGGATTACGATGAAAGGCGCAGAACTAGTCGTATCCGCACTCAAGCAACAAGGCATTGAGACCGTATTTGGTTACCCTGGTGGTGCCATCATGCCAATCTACGATGCACTTTATGACGGCGGTGTTGAACACATCCTTTGTCGCCATGAACAAGGTGCTGCAATGGCTGCTATTGGTATGGCGCGTGCAACACAAGACGTGGCTGTTTGTATGGCAACCTCAGGCCCAGGCGCGACGAACCTAGTAACAGGTCTTGCTGATGCCTTTATGGACTCCATCCCACTCGTCGCTATCACTGGTCAAGTTGCTAGCTCCCACATCGGTACTGATGCATTCCAAGAAATGGATGTGATTGGTATGTCTCTGTCATGTACTAAACACAGCTACCTCGTTACCGACATTGAAGATCTTGCGCCAACATTGGCGGAAGCATTTATCGTTGCGAAAGCAGGACGTCCCGGTCCGGTTATTGTCGATATAGCTAAAGATGTTCAACTAGCAGAATCCCCTGTAAAAATTCTTCCTGAATTTACACCACCAGCACTTCCTGTTGTGACAACGGATGCCATTGAACAAGCTCAGTACTTCTTATCTCAAGCGACTCGTCCTGTTTTATACGTAGGGGGTGGCGTTCAACTGGCGAAAGCAACCGATGCAGTTCGTGAGTTTTTACGCCTTAACCCAATGCCTGCCGTAAGCACACTCAAAGGCTTAGGCACTATTGAACGTGACGACCCACACTACCTTGGCATGCTTGGTATGCACGGCACTAAAGCCGCTAACCTAGTGGTTCAAGAAAGTGACTTATTGATTGTTGTTGGTGCTCGTTTTGATGACCGAGTAACCGGCAAACTCGATACCTTTGCACCGCACGCTAAAGTTATCCATATCGATATCGATGCGGCAGAGTTCAGCAAATTGCGTCTTGCTGATGCGCCAATTCGCGGTGACATCAACAAGATCATGCCTCAGCTAGAATTGAGCCAAGACATCTCTTCTTGGGTTCACCACTCTGAAGGGCTACGCACCTCATTCAAATGGCGCTATGACCACCCAGGCGACCTTATCTTTGCTCCATTATTGTTGAAGCAGCTATCAGATATGATGCCTGCAAGCTCTATGGTTTCAACTGACGTTGGCCAGCACCAGATGTGGGCCGCTCAACATATTCAGCCTCGTGATCCGCAAAACTTCATCACCTCTGCCGGCTTAGGCACCATGGGATTTGGTTTACCTGCTGCGATGGGCGCATCGGTTGGTCGTCCTGATGACCAATCTATTCTTATCTCTGGTGATGGTTCTTTCATGATGAACGTGCAAGAACTTGGCACATTAAAACGTCGCCAAATCCCAGTGAAGATGGTTCTTCTTAATAACTCTCGCTTAGGTATGGTTCGCCAATGGCAATCACTGTTCTTTAATGGTCGCCACAGTGAGACGATTTTGGATGACAACCCTGACTTTGTGATGCTAGCAAAAGCGTTTGATATCCCAGGAAAAACCATCACTCGCAAAGAAGAAGTAGAACCCGCTCTTAAAGAGATGCTTGAGAGTAAAACTGCTTATCTACTTCATGTGCTTATTGATGAAGAAGAAAACGTATGGCCACTAGTACCACCAGGTGCTTCAAACAGTGAAATGTTGGAGAACACATAATATGAAAAGATACCTATTAGACATCAAAGCTGATGATAAGCCTGTACTACTAGAGCGTGTTCTTCGTGTCATCCGTCATCGTGGTTTCATCGTTAAACAAGTAGCCGGAACTCAAAACCAAGAAAGCAAAGTCGCGAGCGTTGAGATCATTGTAGACAGTGATCGTCCGATTTCATTCTTAGTGAATCAAATCGAAAAGCTATGGGATGTGCGTACCGTTGACGTTATCTCTATCAGCCGCAATGAACTACCAAATAACAACCTACAACAAAAGATAAATGCATAAGGAACCGTAAGCATGACAGCTAAAACAGCAGACTATATTTGGTTTAACGGTGAGATGGTTCCTTGGGCAGAGGCGAACGTTCACGTTCTCACTCACGCTATGCACTACGGCACTTCCGTGTTTGAAGGCGTTCGTTGTTATAATACGCCAAAAGGGCCGGTTATCTTCCGCCACCCTGAACACGCAAAACGACTTAAAAATTCAGCGAAAATATACCGCTTCCCTATTCCTTACACTGAGGAAGAAATTATGGAAGCGACTCGCGAAACGCTACGTCAAAATAAGCTAGAGTCAGCCTACATTCGCCCGTTGGGATTTGTTGGTAACGTTGGCCTTGGTGTTTGCCCTCCAGAAGACACTGAGATGGAACTAATCATCGCCGCGTTCCCTTGGGGATCTTACCTTGGTGAAGAAGCACTAGAAAATGGTGTGGACGCGATGATTTCAAGCTGGAACCGCGCCGCTCCAAACACGATTCCTACCGCTGCAAAAGCTGGTGGTAACTACCTATCTTCATTACTAGTTGGTGGTGAAGCACGCCGTAATGGTTACGACGAAGGTATCGCACTGAGCGTCGATGGCTACCTTTCCGAAGGTGCAGGCGAAAACATCTTTGTAGTGCGCGATGGTATTTTATCAACGCCACCAGCGACCAGTGCGATTCTGCCGGGTATCACTCGTGATTCGATCATGACGCTAGCAAAAGACATGGGTTACGAAATCCGTGAAGAGAACATTGCTCGTGAAGCGCTATACCTTGCTGACGAAGTCTTCATGACAGGCACAGCTGCAGAGATCGTTCCGGTTCGCAGTGTAGACAAAATTACAGTAGGTGAAGGCAAACGCGGTCCTATCACTGAAAAAGTTCAAGCAGCTTACTTTGGTTTATTCAATGGAACCACTGAAGATAAGTGGGGCTGGTTAGACTACGTTTATCCAGCAGACCATGCGTCAGCAAGCCAAACACAAACAAATAAGTAAGCAACAGCCAAATATTTTATAAGGATTTAAACAATGCCAATCTATCGTTCAGCAACGACAACCCACGGACGCAACATGGCTGGTGCGCGCGCTTTATGGCGTGCAACTGGCGTAAAAGACGATGACTTCGGTAAGCCGATCATCGCGGTTGTAAACTCTTTCACTCAATTTGTTCCAGGCCACGTTCACCTTAAAGATATGGGTCAGCTGGTTGCGGGTGAAATAGAGAAAGCGGGCGGTATCGCTAAAGAATTCAACACCATCGCAGTCGATGATGGTATCGCAATGGGCCACGGCGGCATGCTGTACTCACTGCCATCACGTGAGCTTATTGCAGACTCAGTAGAATACATGGTCAATGCACACTGTGCGGACGCAATGGTGTGTATCTCTAACTGTGACAAAATCACTCCGGGAATGATGATGGCTGCAATGCGCCTTAACATCCCAGTGATCTTTGTATCAGGCGGCCCAATGGAAGCAGGTAAAACCAAGCTTTCAGATCAAATCATCAAGCTCGACCTTGTTGATGCAATGATCCAAGGTGCCGATCCAACGATTTCAGATGAGCAAAGTGAGCAAGTAGAACGTTCTGCATGTCCAACCTGTGGTTCATGTTCAGGTATGTTCACAGCTAACTCCATGAACTGTCTAACAGAAGCACTTGGCCTATCTCAGCCTGGTAACGGTTCTATGCTAGCGACGCACGCAGACCGTGAAGAACTGTTCATCAATGCCGGTAAGCGCATAGTTGATCTAACCAAGCGCTACTACGAGCAAGACGACGAATCAGCACTGCCACGCAACATCGCAAACCGCGCAGCCTTTGATAATGCGATGGCGCTTGATATCGCAATGGGTGGTTCTAGTAACACAGTACTTCACCTTTTAGCGGCCGCTCAAGAAGGCGACATTGATTTCGATATGGATGATATCGATGCGATGTCTCGCCGTGTTCCACACCTATGTAAAGTGGCACCTTCAACACCGAAATACCACATGGAAGACGTTCACCGTGCTGGTGGCGTAATGGCTATCCTAGGTGAGCTTGATCGTGCTGGCCTACTGAATAATCAAACTCGCACCGTACTTGGCTTAAGTATGCAAGAGCAGCTCGCTCAATACGACATCATGCAAACAGAAGACGAAGCCGTGCTTAAGTTCTTCCGTGCAGGTCCTGCAGGCATCCGTACCACCAAAGCCTTCTCACAAGATTGCCGTTGGGATCGTCTAGATGACGACCGCAAAGAAGGTTGTATTCGTACCAAAGAGAACGCATTCAGCCAAGAAGGAGGCCTAGCGGTACTTTCAGGTAACATCGCCGTTGATGGTTGTATCGTTAAGACCGCGGGTGTTGATGAAGAAAACCTTAAATTCCAAGGTCCTGCAATCGTATTCGAAAGCCAAGATACGGCAGTAGAAGGCATCTTAGCGGGTAAAGTAAAAGCAGGCGAAGTGGTTGTCATTCGTTACGAAGGTCCTAAAGGCGGCCCAGGTATGCAAGAAATGCTGTACCCAACGACTTACCTAAAATCGATGGGTCTAGGCAAGTCTTGTGCTCTTCTAACCGATGGTCGTTTCTCTGGTGGTACATCAGGTCTGTCTATCGGTCACGCTTCTCCAGAAGCAGCAAGCGGTGGTGTAATTGGTCTAGTGAACACAGGCGATATCATCACTATCGATATCCCTAGCCGCTCAATCACGCTTGATGTTCCAGAAGCAGAACTAGAAGCGCGTCGTGTTAAGCAAGATGCTCTAGGCTGGAAACCAGAAAACCGTCAACGTGAAGTATCTTTCGCACTGAAAGCTTACGCAAGTATGGCGACCAGTGCCGACAAAGGCGCTGTGCGTGATAAGTCTAAGCTTGAGGGCTAACTATGAGTGATGACACCTCCAGTCCCAAAAAACAAAGTGGCGCAGATTATCTGCGCCAGATCCTGAGAGCTCCGGTTTACGAAGCGGCAATCGTGACACCTCTGCAAGATATGCCACGCTTAAGCGCTCGTATCGGTAATCAGGTTCAGCTAAAACGAGAAGACCGTCAGCCGGTACACTCGTTTAAGCTGCGCGGTGCTTACAACATGGTTTCAAGCCTTTCTGAACAACAGAAAGCAGCCGGTGTTATCGCAGCATCCGCAGGGAATCACGCACAAGGAATGGCGTTATCTGGCTCTAAGTTGGGTATTCAAACCACAATCGTGATGCCAAAAACGACACCGGATATCAAGGTTGATGCAGTACGCGGATTTGGCGGCAAAGTGGTTTTACACGGCAGTAATTTTGATGAAGCGAAAGCGGAAGCGGAACGTCTGTCGGCTGAACATGGCTTCACCTTTGTTCCTCCTTTCGATCACCCACTCGTGATTGCAGGGCAAGGTACGATGGGTATGGAGATGCTGCAGCAAAACGGCCACATGGATTATATCTTTGTACCGGTTGGTGGTGGTGGCTTAGCCGCTGGTGTTGCAGTGCTTATCAAACAACTGATGCCAGAGATTAAAGTGATTGCGGTAGAGCCTGAAGACTCGGCTTGCTTGAAAGCAGCACTGGATGCGGGTGAACCAGTGGTACTGGATCAGGTCAGCATGTTTGCTGATGGTGTTGCGGTTAAACGCATTGGTGAAGAAACCTTCCGTCTTTGCCAACAGTACATTGATGGTCATATTACCGTCTCCAGCGATGAAATTTGCTCTGCGGTAAAGGACATCTTTGAAGATACCCGTGCAATTGCTGAGCCTTCAGGAGCGCTTGCTCTGGCTGGCTTGAAGAAGTTTGCAGAACAAAACCAACTGCAAAATAAGCAACTAGCAACGGTACTGTCTGGTGCGAACACCAACTTCCACGGTCTGCGTTATGTCTCTGAACGTTGTGAATTGGGTGAGAAGCGAGAAGGTCTACTTGCGGTGACGATTCCAGAGCGACAAGGTGCGTTCCTAGAGTTCTGTAACATTATTGGTGGTCGAGCGGTGACTGAGTTTAACTACCGCCACAACGACGAAAGCCTAGCGAATATCTTCGTTGGTGTACGTCTGCAAGGTGGACAAGAAGAGCTCGAGCACATCATCAATGACCTACGTGAAGGCGGCTACCCGGTTGTCGATCTCTCAGATGATGAGATGGCAAAACTGCACATTCGCTACATGATTGGCGGTAAACCATCGAAACCTCTGAAAGAACGCCTATACAGCTTTGAGTTCCCAGAATACCCAGGTGCATTGATTAAATTCCTTGATACCTTAGGGACTCACTGGAATATCAGCCTGTTCAACTATCGTAACCACGGTGCCGACTACGGTCGTGTGCTGTGTGGCTTCGAGCTCGGTGATGACGATTTAGCTCAGTTCTCTACACACTTAGAAGAACTTGGCTACCAGTGCAAAGATGAAACAGACAACCCTTCCTACAAGTTCTTCTTGTCTTAAGAGTTAAGCTATCGAACCAAAAAGAGCGAGTATTAACTCGCTCTTTTTATTTGAGCGTTTCCGATAAACCTCACACGATCTTATTTCAAATAGATCATTAAAGTGCTTTACGATGATCTAACCAATCTTGGTGAAGCTGTTCACTTGATCCTAGATATTTGACCATCCATTCGATCAATTTATGGTTATCGTCTTTTCGCCACACCAAACAACAGTGACTCTGTGGGCTAGGCTCTGGTAATATTTTTTCCACCAGCAAGCCTTGTTCGATAATAGGCGCGGCAATATGCCTTGGCATGTAACCCACCCCAACACCATTCTTGAGGCACTCTATCGCACTGTACCAGTTCGGTAATAGAAGACGTCTCTGACTCGCATAATGGCCAGTGTGACGCTTTGGCAGTACGCTAGAGGTATCATCCAAGCAGATCGCAGGATACTGGCTAACAAAGGCTTCATTAAGGTTTTGCTCTCGCACACACGGATGACTGGGTGACATTACAAATGCCCAATCTAACCGCCCCATATCCTTAACTTCAAAGTCACCGCCAACCGGAATCGCCGAAGTGGCGCCAATGACGACATCGGCCCTACCCTGTGCAATGGCTTCCCAAGAACCATTAAACACTTCCATGTTGATCTGCAGCTCAGCGAACTCAAAGGTTTGATAAAACTCTTCAATCATCGGCTTCATCTTGTCGAGCTTAACCACGTTATCAAGGGTTAGACGTAAGGTTTTCTTCCAACCACGCGCAGCTCGGCGAGTTTGCGCACTGAGTTCTTCCATCTGTCTCAGCAGTTGACGAGCCTCTTCAATAAACAACTCCCCAGCAGGCGTCAGCTCTACTTTTCTTGGTAAGCGTCTGAAAAGTAGAACATCAAGCTCTTGCTCTACCTGCCTAACCCCATAGCTGATCGCCGATGGCACTTTGTGCAATTGCTCTGCAGCCGCAGTGAAGCTGCCCAAGCGAGCAACGGTATCAAGCATTTCTAACGAGGATTTAGAGAACATAAGCCTTCAAATTTTTTGATTGATAACTACATATTTTAGCGTTTTATTTTATCAGCTCTGAAAAATAGAATGTCAGCATAAATAAACAGGGGTTCTTACTCCTGAATATCTAACAATTTTTTTGATGATAAAAACATCACTACCTTTAGCTTAATGGCATCTTATGAATATTTCTAAATTTCAATTGGTCTACCTTGCAGTTCTTTCCATGCTTGGCTTTATTGCGACCGATATGTACCTTCCTGCATTTAAGGCAATGGAAGTCGATTTTGCAACCGGCCCTGAGCAGATTGCTCTGTCTCTAACCGTATTCCTTGGTGGTATGGCAATGGGTCAGCTTCTTTGGGGTCTGGCGAGTGACAAGTATGGTCACCGTAATACGCTAGCGGTTGGTCTTGTTATCTTTACTGCAGCTTCATTCGGCTTAGCATTCAGTACCGAAGTATGGCACCTACTAACGCTGCGCTTCATTCAAGCGATCGGTGTGTGTGCGCCTGCGGTAATCTGGCAAGCAATGGTTATTAAGCGTTACTCTCAAAGCAGCAGCCAGCAAATTTTTGCGACTATCATGCCTCTAGTAGCACTATCTCCAGCATTAGCACCGCAACTGGGTGTGTTGCTAGCAGACAGCTTTGGTTGGCACAGTATCTTTATCACACTGACGCTAATGGGCGCATTGTTGATCGCAACGACCATGGCTCAACCAAAAGAAGCGCCAGAAGTAAAACAAACGTCGATCAAAACCGATATCAAAGCACTGCTTCATTCAAAGCCTTACATGGGTAATGTGTTGATGTTTGCTTCTGCGTCAGCAGCGTTCTTCGCTTACCTAACCGGTATGCCAGAGATCATGGCCCAACTGGGTTATGAAGCAAAAGACATCGGCTTGAGCTTTATCCCACAGACAATCGCATTCATGGCGGGTGGTTACTTCGGTAAGCAGGCTGTGAAGAAGTATGGCGATGGTGTCGTACTAAGAAATCTTATTGGTTTGTTTAGTGTTGCCGCATTACTGATTTTCATTGCATCACAATGGGAACTGACTTCGATCTGGCCTCTACTAGCACCTTTCTGTCTAATTGCCGTAGCGAATGGCGCACTTTACCCAATCGTAGTAAACCGTGCCCTATCAAGCGCGAAACAGAGCCCTGCGACAGCGGCTGGCTTACAAAACAGCCTGCAAATCAGTATTAGTGGCCTAGCAAGTGCATTGGTTGCAGCAATGGCAAGCCAAGCACTAAGCGCAACAGGAATAGCGGTAGTGATTTGTTTAGGTGCATTGTGGGTTGGCTATATTGTTTCGAATAAAGAGCTTTCTGAACACTTCGCAACACCGGATAACTCTCGAGTAGTTGCTGACGATAAACAAGACTAGTTTCTCGTTTAACGAAAACAAAAAAGAGCGAGTAATCTCGCTCTTTTTTTATATCTAAAGTTATTTAGAAAGCAGCCAGTAGTATTGCGACTGGCTTGTATCAGAATATCTTTTGGACATTAGTACTTACTTCTTAGTTGGACGTTTCCAATCAGCAATCTTACGTTCTTTAGCACGGCTGATAACTAACTCATTTTCAGAAACATCACGAGTTACTGTAGAGCCAGCACCAACGGTAGCGCCATTACCAATAGTAACTGGAGCAATTAATTGACTATCTGAGCCAACGAATACGTCATCGCCAATGATGGTCTTAAATTTGTTCGCACCGTCGTAGTTACAAGTAATCGCACCCGCACCCACATTTACACGTTGACCGATCTCAGCATCACCTAGGTAAGTAAGGTGATTCGCTTTAGAGCCTTCACCAAGGCGAGTATTCTTCATTTCGACAAAGTTACCAACGTGCGAGTTATTACGCATGTCAGCACCAGGACGTAGACGAGTGAAAGGACCAACTGTACAGTCTTCACCGACCGTTGCACCTTCAATTACACTGTATGGACGCACGATGGTGTTGTCATCGATCTCACAGTCTTTCAATACACAACCGGTGCCGATAACCACGTTGTCGCCAATGCTTACGCTACCTTCAATGATAACGTTAGTATCAATC
Organism: Vibrio sp. QJM3NY_26; assembly: GCF_057786005.1. Classification (NCBI taxonomy): domain Bacteria; kingdom Pseudomonadati; phylum Pseudomonadota; class Gammaproteobacteria; order Vibrionales; family Vibrionaceae; genus Vibrio; species Vibrio sp. QJM3NY_26. Next base: position 3,427,706 of record NZ_CM173515.1, read on the forward strand.
TCAACATCCATACCGCACTGCAATTCACCGCGTAGATCAAAGCGGCTTGGGTCGCGTAGCATAACGCCTTGCTTCAATAGTTTGTCGGCTTGCTCTGCTTGGTAAGCGCGCTCTAAACGAGCCAGTTGAGAGCGGTCGTTCACGCCTTCAACTTCAATTGGGCTTACTGGGTGTACAGCTTCTACAGCACGACCTTCATCGTGAGCCGCTGCAATAACGTCAGTCAGGTAGTATTCACCTTGTGCGTTATCGTTGCTTAAGCCAGACAACCAACGCTTCAGATCGCCACCAGTCGCCACCATAACGCCAGTGTTGATCTCTTTGATAAGCTTCTGCTCATCCGTTGCGTCTTTTTGTTCAACGATAGCGACAACAGGACCATTACGACGAATAATGCGACCGTAGCCCATTGGGTTGTCTAACACGACCGTAAGTAGCGCGATGCCACCATTTGGTTGAGCGTCTAATAGGTTTTCAATGGTTTGAGGTGAAATCAATGGAACATCACCGTATAGCACTAGTACTTTTTCATCATCAGCGAAATGTGCAGATGCCTGATCCACAGCGTGGCCAGTACCCAACTGCTCAGCTTGCAGTGCCCAGTTTACCGATTCTTCAGCTAAAGTAGCCTTCATCTGATCACCACCGTGACCGTAAACCAAGTTGATGTTTTGAGCACCAAGACCATTACATGTATCGATAACATGTTTAACCATCGGCTTACCCGCAAGAGTATGCAGAACCTTTGGTGTGTTTGAATACATGCGAGTGCCTTTGCCCGCTGCGAGAATTACCGCACTAAACTTCATTGTAAACCTATCCAACATTATTTTTATTAAGCCGATATTGTAACCGTTTTTAGCCAAAAAATTAAATATCAATGGCAACTAAACCATTACTGATACGTAAAACTGAACATTTCCGTGATTCCAGAAAAGCAAAAAGGCGACCCTAAGGTCGCCTTTATTACAGAACCAATAATCTTATAAAAGATTAACGGCGCTGTTTTGTCAGTTCGATAACTCGTAACTGAGCAATGGCTTTAGCCAGTTCACCGGCCGCTTGTGCGAAGTCTATGTCGCCATGCTGATTTTGGATATTCTCCACAGCCTTGCGTTTAGCTTCTTCCGCCTTTGCTGCGTCTAGTTCTTCACCACGGATAGCCGTATCAGCCAGTACAGTCGCTGTACCAGGTTGAACTTCTACCATACCACCAGAAACATAAATAATTTCTTCGTGGCCGTGCTGCTTAACAATACGCACCATACCAGGCTTGATAGCGGTCAGCAGTGGAGTGTGACCATGGAAAATACCAAGCTCACCCTCACTACCGGTCACCTGAAACGTCTCAACAAGGCCTGAGAAAATTTGTTTCTCTGCACTTACAACGTCTAGGTGAAAGGTTATTGCTGCCATATCGCCTCCTAGTTAGCCTTATAGCTTCTTAGCATTCTCAATAGCTTCGTCAATTGCACCACAGTACATGAACGCTTGCTCTGGAATGTCATCGTATTCACCAGATAGAAGACCTTGGAAGCCACGTAGAGTCTCTTTAAGAGGTACGTAAACGCCTGGGTCACCTGTAAATACTTCCGCTACGTGGTAAGGCTGAGTTAGGAACTTCTCAATCTTACGAGCACGAGATACAACTTGCTTATCTTCTTCAGATAGCTCGTCCATACCTAGGATAGCAATGATATCTTTCAGCTCTTTATAGCGCTGAAGAGTAGACTGAACGCCACGAGCGATGTCGTAGTGCTCTTGTCCAACTACCAATGGATCCAGTTGACGTGAAGTAGAATCTAGCGGGTCGATCGCTGGGTATAGACCCATAGATGCGATATTACGGTTAAGTACTACCGTTGCATCTAAGTGAGCGAACGTTGTTGCTGGAGACGGGTCAGTCAAGTCATCCGCAGGTACATATACCGCCTGTACAGACGTGATAGAACCAGCTTTAGTTGACGTGATACGCTCTTGTAGAACACCCATTTCTTCAGCTAGTGTAGGTTGGTAACCTACCGCAGAAGGCATACGACCTAGAAGTGCTGAAACTTCAGTACCTGCTAGTGTGTAACGGTAGATGTTATCAACAAACAGTAGAACGTCACGACCTTCGTCACGGAAGCGCTCAGCCATTGTTAGACCAGTCAGTGCAACACGTAGACGGTTACCTGGTGGCTCGTTCATCTGACCGTAAACCATCGCTACTTTTGATTCTTCAGGGTTTTCGATGTTTACAACACCTGCTTCCTGCATCTCAAAGTAGAAATCGTTACCTTCACGAGTACGCTCACCTACACCTGCAAATACAGATAGGCCTGAGTGTTGAAGTGCGATGTTGTTGATAAGTTCCATCATGTTAACGGTCTTACCTACACCAGCACCACCGAATAGACCGATTTTACCACCCTTAGCGAATGGACAAATCAAGTCGATTACTTTAACACCAGTTTCTAGAAGAGAAGTCTCGTTAGACTGCTCTTCGTAGCTTGGAGCTTCGCGGTGAATTGCGTAATGCTCTTCAGCACCGATTTCACCACACTCATCAATTGCGTCACCTAGGACGTTCATGATACGACCAAGTGTCTTAGTACCTACTGGTACCGAGATTGGAGCGCCAGTATTTTCAACTGTCAAACCACGACGTAAACCATCAGAGCTACCCATTACGATTGCGCGTACTACGCCACCGCCAAGTTGTTGCTGAACTTCAAGAACTAGACGTTCTGTCACTTCATTAACATTCAGAGCATCGTATACACGAGGTACTTCGCCCTGTGGGAACTCTACGTCGACTACCGCACCAATGATCTGTACGATCTTACCTGTAGCCATCGTTAATCCTCTAACTATTTAGTTTTACCTAAGCTTAAACCGCAGCTGCGCCTGAAACGATCTCAGAAAGTTCTTGTGTAATCGCCGATTGACGGGCTTTGTTATACACAAGTTCTAAGTCATCAATAATGTCACCAGCGTTATCTGTTGCTGATTTCATTGCAATCATTCGAGCTGCTTGCTCACAAGCAAGATTCTCGACCACACCTTGATACACTTGAGATTCGACGTATCGAACTAATAGTGCATCTAGTAGTGGTTTTGGCTCGGGCTCATAAATGTAGTCCCAAGAATGACTGCGTTTCATTTCTTCGCTGTCTGATTTAGGCAAAGGAAGTAATTGATCGATCGTTGGTTCTTGAACCATAGTGTTTTCAAATCTGTTAAACACTACGAACAGGCGATCCAATTCACCTTCATCATATTTCTTCAGCATAACGCTTACAGAGCCAATCAAGTCTTCAAGGCTTGGACGATCGCCCAGACCAGAAACTTGAGCTGCTACTTTCGCGCCGCTGTTATTGAAAAATGCTGTTGCTTTAGAACCTACAATTGCAAGCTCTACATCAGCACCTTTCTCAGACCAATCTTTCATGTCGTTCATAGCTTTTTTGAACAAGTTAATGTTCAAACCACCACAAAGACCACGGTCTGTAGAAACGATGATGTAACCAACACGTTTGGCTTCACGTTCCTCAAGATAAGGATGCTTATACTCGAGGCTACCATTAGCCAAATGACCGATCACTTTACGCATTGTTTCTGCATATGGACGAGTAGCTTCCATTGCGTCTTGAGAACGACGCATTTTCGAAGCTGCTACCATTTCCATTGCTTTCGTAATCTTCTGTGTGCTTTTAACACTACCGATTTTATTACGTATCTCTTTTGCGCCGGCCATCGTTACTCTCCGTTAATGGTATGAGGTGGCCCTAAGACCACCTACCAATTACCAGGTCTGGGTTGCCTTGAAATCGTCAACAAGCTTCTTCAGCTCAGCTTCGATTTCTTTGTTGAAAGCACCCGTTGCGTCGATCTGTGTTGCTAGATCAGCGTATTGACCACGAGCAAACGACAGTAAAGCAGCTTCAAAATCTAGAACTTTAGACAGTTCTACGTCTTGAAGGTATCCACGCTCTGCAGCGAAGATTACTAGAGCTTGGTCAAATACAGACATAGGAGCATATTGTTTCTGCTTCATCAGTTCTGTAACTTTTTGACCGTGGTCTAGTTGCTTTTTGGTCGCTTCATCAAGATCCGATGAGAACTGTGCAAATGCTGCAAGTTCACGGTATTGAGCTAGAGCAGTACGGATACCGCCAGATAGCTTCTTGATGATTTTAGTCTGCGCCGAACCACCTACACGAGAAACTGAGATACCAGGGTCAACAGCTGGACGTACGCCCGCGTTGAATAGTTCAGTTTGTAGGAAGATCTGACCATCAGTAATCGAGATTACGTTCGTTGGTACGAATGCAGATACGTCACCAGCTTGCGTTTCGATGATAGGAAGAGCAGTTAAAGAACCAGTCTTGCCTGTCACTTCACCGTTAGTGAACTTTTCTACGTATGCTTCGCTTACACGAGCAGCACGCTCTAGTAGACGAGAGTGAAGGTAGAAAACATCACCAGGGAACGCTTCACGACCAGGTGGACGCTTAAGTAGTAGTGAAATTTGACGGTAAGCTACCGCTTGCTTAGATAGATCATCATAAACAATCAGTGCATCTTCGCCGCGATCACGGAAGTATTCACCCATCGCACAACCAGCATACGGTGCAAGGTATTGCAGCGCAGCAGATTCAGAAGCAGATGCAACAACAACAACAGTGTTAGCCAGTGCGCCGTGCTCTTCTAGTTTGCGAACTACGTTAGCAATAGTCGACGCTTTTTGGCCGATAGCTACGTAGATAGAGAAAATACCAGAGTCTTTCTGGTTGATAATCGCATCGATCGCCATTGCTGTTTTACCAGTCTGACGGTCACCGATTACTAGTTCACGTTGACCACGACCGATAGGGATCATTGAGTCAACTGACTTGTAACCAGTTTGAACAGGTTGATCTACCGATTTACGGTCGATTACACCTGGTGCGATAATTTCTACAGGCGAAGTTAGTTTCGCTTCGATAGGACCTTTACCATCAATTGGCTCACCTAGCGTGTTTACAACACGACCAAGCATTTCAGGACCTACTGGTACTTCAAGAATACGACCAGTACCTGTAACTTTCATGCCTTCCTGTAGGTCAGCATACGGGCCCATTACAACAGCACCAACCGAATCACGGTTCAAGTTTAGTGCTAGCGCGTAACGGCCACCCGGTAGTTCGATCATTTCACCTTGCATCACGTCCGCTAGGCCGTGGATGCTAAGGATGCCATCGCTTACAGAAACGATAGTACCTTCATTGCGAGCTTCACTAACAACGTCGAAAGATTCAATACGTTGTTTAATTAGATCGCTAATTTCAGTGGAATTAAGTTGCATGCTCCAATCCCCATTAAGACTGCAATGCATCGCTCAGGCGGTCTAAACGACTGCGCGCTGAGTTATCGATGACTAGGTCTCCGGCTCGAATAATAACTCCACTAAGTAGAGTCTCATCTATACTGCAATTCAGCTGAACTTTGCGCGCTAGGCGCAGTTCCAATTTGCTGATGATGCTTGTGCGCTGTTCTTCAGAAAGTTCAACCGCTGAAGTAACGTCAACGTCGATTTCTTTCTCGTGCTCTTGTTTAAGCAATAAGAACTGTTTACAAACATCAGGAAAGGCCATTAAACGACCATTCTCTGCCATCACTTTAATTAAGTTCTGGCCGAATTCATCAAATTGTTCGCCACAAATTACAATGAATATTTCAGCTAACTTTTCAGCAGTCATTGAACTGCTTAATAAATTATGAACATCATCATTTTGTGCCACTTCGGCAGCAAAAGTAAGCATTTGACCCCATTGGTCTAGCTCACCTTTATCTACCGCAAAGTCAAACGCTGCTTTAGCATAGGGGCGTGCGATTGTAGTCAAATCAGACATATACAGCCCCTTGCTTTAAAGTTTTGCAGTAATGTTGTTAAGAAGATCATTGTGTACATCTTTATCGATTGTACGCTCAAGGATTTTCTCAGCACCAGCTATAGCCAGAGTTGCGACTTGTTTGCGCAGGTCATCACGGGCACGTGTGCGTTCAGCTTCAATTTCAGCTTCAGCTTGCGTTAGGATCTTCTGGCGTTCTGCCTGAGCCTCTTCGCGAGCTTCATCAATAATTTGAGCTTTACGTTTGTTTGCCTGATCAATAACCTCAGTTGCAGTGCGCTTCGCTTCCTTCATTTGCTCAGAAGCGTTGGCTTGTGCCAGGTTCAAGTCTTTAGCAGCGCGTTCAGCGGCTACAAGACCGTCAGCAATTTTCTTCTGACGTTCTTCAATTGCTTGCATGATTGGTGGCCATACATATTTCATGCAGAACCAAACAAACAGCGAAAAAGCAATTGCTTGACCTAACAGAGTTGCGTTCATATTCACAACAGCTACTCCTCGTTAAGAATCAACTACAAAAATTTAATTAACTATTAAGAGTTAATTAGCCTGCTAGCTGACTTACAAATGGGTTAGCAAACGTGAATAGTAGTGCGATTACGATACCGATCATTGGAACAGCATCCAGTAGACCAGCGATGATGAACATCTTAACTTGTAGCATTGGAGCCATTTCAGGTTGACGCGCAGCGCCTTCTAGGAATTTACCACCAAGAATAGCAAAACCAATTGCAGTACCTACGGCACAAAGACCAACAATGATAGCAACAGCGATTGCTGAAAAACTTAGTACAGTTTCCATTTACGTTCTCCGATTAACATTAATAGTTAGAATAAAGCTTAAAATTTTTTTTAGTGATCACTATCTTCATGGGCCATTGATAGGTAAACGATTGTCAACATCATGAAAACAAACGCTTGAATCAAAATAACCAAGATATGGAAGATAGCCCAAGGTAGTGCACCTACCCATTGTAAGTACCACGGTAGCATTGCCGCGATAAGAATAAACACCACCTCACCCGCAAACATATTACCAAATAAACGCATACCTAGAGATAGTGGCTTCGCTAATAGCGAAATTACCTCAAGTACCAAGTTAAATGGAATCATGATTGGGTGATTAAATGGATGCAGTGCCAATTCTTTAGCAAATCCGCCTAAGCCTTTTACTTTGATGCTGTAGTAGATCATCAGAGCAAAAACACCTAAAGCCATTGCCATTGTTATATTTACATCAGCTGTAGGAACCACTTTCAAGTAAGGGATACCTAGCCAATGCTCTGCAGGATACGGTAAGAAATCGATAGGCACTAAGTCCATCAAGTTCATTATGATAATCCAGCAGAATATAGTCAGTGCTAATGGAGCTACCAGAGGATTGCGGCCATGGAAAGTTTCTTTAACGTTGTCGCCAACGAATTCCACTACCATTTCAACAAAACACTGAAGCTTACCAGGTACACCTACTGTTGCTTTCTTAGCGACTGAGCGAAAAACCCAAAGGAATAACACCCCTGTCAGCACAGAAAAAAACAGACTGTCTATATGTACGTTCCAGAAACTTGTTTCCTCTACAAGACCAAACTTAGCTAAAGAAAGGTTTTGTAAATGGTGTTCAATGTATCCGGATGCTGTTGGCGCAGCCATAACTCATCCTATTTTTTATTGTTAATGAAAAGCACTGGCGCAAAGATATTAATACCTAGAACCAGTAAATAGGTCAGTTTGAGGGGAATTAATTCCACCTGCATATACATGTAGACAATAGAGAATAGTAAAACTGTGATTAAGATTTTGAGCACTTCGCCAGCATAGAACGACGCCGCAACTAACTTAGTTGCACGAGCTCCACAAAATAGGAAAGCACACACACAAAAAACTACATTCGCGATGACAAAAATACCGCCACCGATTAATGCAGCAAAACCCCAATCAGGATTAACAGCTAAACCTAACCCTATCGCCACTAATATAACCGCGCTAAGCTCGATCAATAACATTTGCTTTGCAAGCACTCGTCCTGGTCTTGCTAACGCCGCTACCATGTATTCGTTCCTCTTTAAGCCCACTTTACCACTCGCTTATAAGCGTGCTGAGAAATTGGCGAAAATTATACGTTCAGCCAAATTGATTGCAATCACAATGCAGCAATCTTTTACATTTTTGCATACAAACCGACAACTTTTGTACGAAATTACTTGTTTATTACATAATTGACCTAAATCAATTATCTCATTTAGTACTCTAGTTTAGCAATAAGTTGCTCTAATTTGTGAGGCTCATCAATAGTAATCGTCACTTTTGACTTACCGCTAACAGAACGAGTAACTGAAACGTTTGCTTGCAATTTTTCCGTGAGTCTTCGTGAAAGTTCGATAGCTTCTGTGTCTTCAGGCTTCGATTCTGGTTCAACGTCTGGTTTTAAGCACTTTTTGACAAGCTGCTCAGTTTGACGCACGGTCATTTTTTTGGTTGCCGCAGTGTTGGCTGCTTCAATCTGGGTATCACCTTCAAGCGCAAGCAATGCTCGAGCATGACCCATTTCCAGTTGTTTATTGGAAACTAAACCTTTTACTTCATTTTCTAGCTGATTTAGACGTAATAAGTTACTAACCGTTGCTCTCGATTTACCGATCACTTCGGCGACTTGTTGATGTGTCAGCTCGAATTCGTTCTGTAAGCGCTCTAGCGCTTGTGCTTCTTCGATAACATTCAAGTCTTCTCGCTGAATGTTCTCAATCAATGCCATCGCAATCGCAGCTTTGTCTTCAACCTTCTTGACCAAGCACGGCACCTGTTTTAAGCCAGCTTGACGAGCAGCTCTCCAACGGCGCTCACCAGCGATAATCTCATATTGACCATACGCTAAAGGACGCACGACGATAGGTTGGATAATACCTTGAGATTGAATAGATGCGGCCAGCTCTTCTAGCGCTTCTGGCGCCATATCCTTACGCGGTTGATATACACCTGGCTTCAAGCTACCGATAGCAATCTCTGTGAACTCACCTTCTGCAGACAAAGCCTGACTATGAGAAGCAACTTGTTGTTTTTCACGAGCCAATGAGCTAGTTGCAAGCAATGCATCTAACCCTTTTCCTAAACCACGCTTAGACATTGAGCGAATTCCTTTGGTTAGACCTATACTGGGACTTCTTCACGACGCAACATTTCGCCAGCAAGAGCAAGATATGCCTTAGCACCTGCGGAATACTTGTCGTAGTACATTGCTGGCTTGCCATGACTCGGCGCTTCTGCCAAACGTACATTTCGAGGGATCACAGTTCGGTAAACTTTGCTACCGAAGTGTTTTTTGAGTTGATCAGAGACTTCATTCGATAAGCGGTTACGAGGATCATACATTGTACGAAGAAGACCTTCGATCTTCAGATTCTCGTTTACTACCGCAGCGAGCTTACTGATGGTATCCATCAACGCAGTCAAACCTTCCAAAGCAAAATATTCACATTGCATAGGAACCAATACGGAATCGGCCGCAGCCATCGCGTTGATTGTAAGAAGGTTTAATGAAGGTGGGCAATCAATAAAGATGAAATCATAGTTGTCGCGAATGGATTCGAGTGCGTTTTTTAAACGAACTTCACGAGCAAATACTTCCATTAACTTGATTTCTGCCGCAGTCACATCACCGTTTGCGGCGATGAGGTCATAATTGCCAGATGTACTTCGGCAAACTACCTCATCAAATGGGGTGTCTTCAACCAGCAAATCGTAAGCAGTTGCTTCAACTTGATACTTATCGACACCGCTCGCCATAGTGGCATTACCTTGAGGATCGAGGTCAACAACCAATATCTTGCGTTTTGTTGCCGCCATTGATGCTGCCAAATTAATGCAAGTTGTTGTCTTTCCTACGCCGCCCTTCTGGTTGGCAATTGCTACGATTTTACCCACTATGGCCTCGCTGATTATCCCTGACGCGATAAAGTAACTAGATGACGCTCTCCATCAAGCTCTGGCACTTGCAAAGCTTTAATGTCTGTCACTGAACACCATTCAGGTAACAGGTCGATTTCGTCTCTAGGATGTTGTCCCTTAAGAGCCAAAAATACACCGGATTGCTCTTTAGGTAAATGGTGACACCACTCTACCATGTCTGTCATTGACGCAAATGCGCGACTGAGCACGGCATCAAACTTTTCTTCGGGTTGAAATTCTTCAACACGACTTTGAACCGGCACCACGTTGTCGATGCCCAATTCATGAATCACTTGTTTAATAAAACGAATACGCTTACCTAGGCTATCGAGCAAGTAAAACTCGCAGTCAGGGTTCATGATTGAGAGCGGAATCCCAGGAAGACCAGGGCCTGTACCTACATCAATAAAGCGCTTGCCTTGTAAGTGAGTGCTAACAATGATGCTATCTAAGATATGTTTCACCATCATTTCTTGCGGGTCACGAACTGACGTTAAGTTGTAAGCCTTGTTCCACTTGTTCAGTAACTCAACGTAGCCAACCAATTGGCCACGTTGCTTTTCAGATACTTCAAGTTCAGTCTGGCCAATCAGGTGATCCAGTTTTTCGCGTAATGCACTCATTATGCTTCCTCACCCTTTTTCAGCAGGCCGTGTTTTTTCAAATAAACCAACAGAATTGAGATTGCTGCAGGCGTAATACCTGAAATTCGAGAAGCAATACCAATTGAGTCAGGCTTAGCAGTCGTTAGTTTAAGAACCACTTCGTTAGAAAGTCCTTTCACCTTGCTGTAATCGATATCAGCAGGCAATTTGGTATTTTCATGACGCAGTGATTTTTCAATTTCGTCTTGTTGACGCTGGATATAACCATCGTACTTCACTTGGATCTCAACTTGCTCGGATGCTTGTTGATCTTCCAATGCCGGGCCAAAACGATCCAATGCCGTTAGCTGTGAATAAGTCATTTCAGGGCGACGAAGAAGATCTTCACCGCTTGCTTCACGAGACATAGGTGTTTTAAGAATTTGGTTCAGTTGATCAACATCTTCAGATTTTGGATTAATCCACGTTTCTTTTAGACGTTGACGTTCCTTCTCCATGTTTTCTACTTTCTCGTTGAATCGAGCCCAACGAGCATCATCCACCAAGCCAAGCTCACGCGACTTCTCAGTCAAGCGGATATCAGCGTTATCTTCACGAAGTAACAAACGGTATTCCGCACGAGACGTGAACATACGGTAAGGTTCTTTGGTACCCATCGTCGATAGATCATCAATAAGAACGCCCATGTAAGCTTGGTCACGACGCGGGCTCCAGCCCTCTTTGCCTTGTGTAAACAAACTTGCATTCAGGCCAGCCATCAAGCCTTGTGCTGCCGCTTCTTCGTAGCCAGTGGTACCGTTGATTTGACCGGCAAAGAATAGACCCTTAATAAACTTAGTTTCGTAAGTCAGCTTAAGGTCACGAGGATCAAAGAAATCATACTCGATCGCATAGCCTGGGCGGACGATATGAGCATTTTCAAAACCTTTCATTGAGTGAACGATTTTTACCTGAACATCAAATGGCAGACTTGTCGAGATACCATTCGGGTATAGCTCATGGGTCGTCAGACCTTCAGGTTCAATGAAAATCTGGTGACTGTTCTTGTCAGCAAAACGCATCACTTTGTCTTCAATCGATGGACAGTAGCGCGGGCCAATACCTTCAATCACGCCCGCGTACATTGGGCTGCGATCGAGATTGGCGCGAATAACGTCATGCGTATTTTCGTTGGTATGCGTGATGTAGCATGGAATTTGGCGAGGCTGTTGAGCTCGGCTACCCATGAACGAGAATACAGGTGTTGGGTTATCACCGTGCTGAACCTCTAACTCTGAAAAATCAACGCTACGTGCATCGATACGAGGAGGTGTACCCGTTTTCAGGCGATCAACTCGGAATGGAAGATCACGAAGACGGTCAGCCAGTGCGATCGATGGTGGATCACCAGCGCGACCGCCTGAAGAACTTTCCATACCAATATGGATCTTTCCACCTAGAAATGTACCGACCGTCAGTACCACTGCGTTAGCGCGGAACTTAAGGCCCATCTGTGTAACAACACCCACCACTTGATCCTGTTCAACGATCAAGTCATCAACCGATTGTTGAAACAGAGTTAGGTTTGGTGTGTTTTCAAGAACATTTCGAACAAAGGCTTTGTAAAGCGCGCGGTCAGCTTGTGCACGAGTTGCACGTACCGCAGGACCTTTTGATGCGTTTAACGTTCTGAACTGAATACCTGCATGATCAATAGCTTGCGCCATTAATCCACCCATTGCATCGACCTCTTTTACCAAGTGGCCCTTACCGATCCCGCCAATAGCAGGGTTGCAAGACATTTGTCCCAACGTATCGATATTATGAGTGAGTAGTAACGTACTTTGACCAGTACGTGCAGATGCGAGTGCGGCTTCCGTTCCTGCATGGCCACCACCAACAACGATGACGTCAAATTTTTCGTGATAAAGCATGAACCGACCTCGGGTATTCAAACGTTTTCTAGATTGATAAAAAGGAGCGATATTCTACCTGTTTTCATAGCTTGAGAAAACGTTTTTGGGATTTTTCGATAAAGCTGTTTTTAATTAATATAGATAAGATCTTTATAGAGATCTTTTATTATATCTATTATTAGGATCGAGGATGTCTGTGGATAAGTCAAAAATGATCAACAAGATCATGGATCTTTTTTGGATCAAAGTATGTGATCTAACTTTGATCATGATGAGGATTAGCTGGGATCAAAATGGCTACTTATTCACAGGGGAGAATTGGCTTGAAAGTTGTTATTTGGATAACTATAGGTTAATCACCGTATATGTATGATCTTATCCACAGAGAAAATTGAGGTTTTTGTTTTAATTTTCGAATTTTTTTCAAAAAAGTTATTCACAGTCACGATATTCAGAGACAAAAAAAGCGGCATAAGCCGCTTTTGGGGGAAATTGAGGGACTAGAACTGGTCACTATGATCGTTAAACCACTCTTCAGCTGCATCCTCAGGTACCGGAGTTTCCAATACATCGATGGTAAAGCAGTCTGAAATAGGCTGTGCACCGAGTTTTTTCAGTTGGCTGTGGACTGATTTTCCCGCAGAACAGAAGGTATCGTAACTTGAATCACCAAGTGCGATAACAGCATAACGAATAGCACTTAAATCTGGAGATTCTTGAGTCAATGCGTTGATCAACGGTTGGATATTATCAGGAAAATCGCCCGCACCATGTGTTGATGTCACCACTAACCAAGTACCTTGCTGAGGGATATTATTGTATTCAGGCTGATTATGAAGTTCTATCTCGTGCCCTTGAGCCTCTAGAAGATCGTTAAGGTGATCGCCAACGTATTCAGCGCCACCTAAGGTGCTGCCTGTAATAATGTGGATCATTAAGCTGTCCTTACAAAAGAAAAGGCCAGCGTAAGCCAGCCTTTATGTTATTTACCGATACAGAATGAAGAGAAGATTCGACCTAAAAGATCATCGGAACTGAACTCGCCTGTGATCTCATTGAGGTGCTGTTGGGTGATACGAAGCTCTTCTGCTAATATCTCTCCGGCCATGTAGCCTTCAAGCTGCTGTTGCCCAATATCAAGGTGCTCCGATGCGCGTTCTAGTGCATCCAAGTGGCGGCGGCGCGCCATAAAGCCACCTTCATGACCACCAGCAAAGCCCATGCAATCCTTGAGATGGCTACGAAGAGCGTCGACACCTTGGCCTGTTTTTGCTGATAAGCGAATCAGGGTTGGATCGTTAACATGACAAATGCCTAACTCTTCACTGGTTTGATCCGCTTTATTACGAATTACCGTCATTCCGATGTTGTCTGGTAGACGATCAACGAAATCTGGCCAGATATCTTTCGGGTCTGTTGCGTCTGTTGTCGTGCCATCAACCATAAATAAAACTCGGTCTGCCTGAGCAATTTCTTCCCAAGCGCGTTCAATACCGATTTTTTCTACTTCATCAGAGGCATCACGCAGGCCTGCGGTATCGATAATGTGCAGTGGCATACCGTCAATATGGATATGTTCACGCAATACATCACGTGTAGTGCCGGCAATATCGGTCACAATCGCAGATTCTTTGCCAGACAGCGCATTCAATAGGCTCGATTTACCGGCATTTGGGCGACCTGCAATCACGACCTTCATGCCTTCACGCATGATCGCACCTTGATTCGCTTCTTGACGTACAGCCTCGAGGTTATCGATGATAGCCTGTAAGTCAGTACTGACTTTACCGTCAGCAAGAAAATCAATTTCTTCTTCTGGGAAATCGATCGCTGCTTCAACGTAGATTCTTAAGTAAATAAGAGAATCTACAAGCGTATTAATGCGTTTAGAGAATTCGCCTTGTAGCGATTGAAGCGCCGATTTTGCTGCTTCTTCTGAGCTGGCATCAATTAAGTCAGCAATCGCTTCGGCTTGAGTTAAATCCATCTTATCGTTCAAAAAGGCACGTTCTGAAAACTCACCTGGACGCGCTGCACGTACGCCTGAAATGGCTAGGATGCGTTTGATTAGCATATCCATAACCACTGGGCCGCCGTGGCCTTGCAACTCTAATACGTCTTCGCCAGTAAACGAGTGCGGGTTAGGGAAGTAAAGCGCGATGCCTTGATCGAGTTCGATGCCATCGTCAGATTTAAACGGTAGGTACTCAGCGTAGCGAGGCTTGAGTGTTTTTCCTGTTACTTCTAGGGCAACCTGAGTCGCCAATGGGCCGGAAACGCGGATAATACCGACGCCACCACGGCCGGGCGCGGTCGCTTGAGCAACAATCGTATCTGTAGTCATAGTTGTGCCTGCTAGCATGTGAGAGCCAAAAAGGGGCGTTCACGATTAATCAATTAGCTGAATTGTAATCAGCTAAAAACAAAAAGGCGACCTTTTGGTCGCCTTTCTTTATCTCTTTCTATTATCGAACTTACTTAGAATGTAAGCCTTTCTTTTCCAGCGCGCGGTAGATAAGCGTTTGCTGAATCAGAGTTACGATGTTCGATACTAGCCAGTAAAGAACCAGACCTGAAGGGAAGAACAGGAAGAAGAATGTAAACATAACCGGCATAAAGGTCATGATCTTCTGCTGCATTGGATCCGTTACAGTTGTCGGGCTCATCTTCTGGATTAGGAACATTGAAGCACCCATCAGAAGTGGCAAGATGTAGTATGGGTCTTGTGCTGAAAGGTCAGTAATCCAACCGAAGAACGGTGAGTGACGCAGTTCAACAGATTCCATTAGTGCCCAGTATAGCGAAATGAAGATAGGCATTTGTAAGATGATAGGTAAACAGCCACCAAGTGGGTTTACTTTCTCTTTCTTGTACAGCTCCATCATTTCTTGGCTCATACGTTGACGGTCGTCGCCAATACGCTCACGCATTGCAGTCAGCTTAGGCTGAAGCATACGCATTTTCGCCATAGACGTGTACTGAGCTTTCGTTAGTGGGTACATCGCACCACGAACGATAAACGTTAGACAGATGATTGCTAGACCCCAGTTCACAACGATGCCTTGAATGAACGAAAGCAGAGTATGAAGTGGTTTAGCAATGAACCATAACCAACCGTAGTCAACTACTAGGTCTAGGTTTGGTGCTACAGCAGCCATTTGGTCTTGAAGTTTAGGACCAACCCAAAGCGTTGCTTTAAAGCTTGCTTCGTCGCCAGTAGCGATGGTTTTGTTCGGCATGCGAACACCAATGTCGCCAAGGTTACCAATGACACGAGTGTAAAGGTTGCTGCCTGCTTCATCGCGTGGGATCCAAGCACTTGCAAAGTAGTGCTGAATCATCGCTGCCCAACCTTGACCATTGGCTAGGTTAAGAGACAGGTTGCGATCTTGCATGTCGTCGAAGCTGTATTTTTTGTAACGCGTATCTTCCGTAGAGTAAGCACCACCGCGGTAAGTTGGCATTGTTAAGCTACCGCCGTCATCCATAACGTTTTGACGTAGGTGAGCGTACATGCCGAATGTCGCGTTAGTACCAGAGTTGTTGACTACATCGTATTCAACATCCATTGCGTAGCTGCCACGCTTAAGGACGAATGTTTTCGTGTAATCAAGGCCGTTCGCTTGGTAAGTCATCGGGATGCGTAGTTCATCCTGACCATCAGCAAGCGTGAAGCTGTCTGCTGAAACTGTGTAGCTAGGGCGGTTAGTGCTGCTTAAATCGATACCTTGAGGGCCAACTAGACCGCTTTGCGCGATAAATTGGTGACCAGGTTCGTTCTTAAGAAGAACAAATGTATCTTCAGAATCAAACTCAGCAGAGTAATCATTTAGGTTTGCTTGAACGACATCACCACCAACCGTATCAATTGACAGAGTCAGTACATCAGTTGTTACTGTGATAGTTTTTGCAGAAGCGACTTGTTGGCCCGGAGCTGGGTCTAAGTCATCTGCATAAGATGGCGCTGGTAGGGTGCTGCCAGATTGTGCCTGCTCAATCGCTTGTGGAGCTGGGTTCTGAGCTACGTTCCATTGTTGGAACAGTAGGAAAGAAACCAAAGCCAATGCGATTAACAGGATATTACGTTGAGAATCCATCGTTATTTATCTCTGTCTTGTTTTTGGACTGGTGGAACGGGGTCAAAGCCCCCTTCGTTCAAAGGATGGCATTTTAATAGACGTTTGCCTGATAACCAACACCCTTTTACAAAACCGTGAGCTTTCAACGCTTCTATCGCATATAAAGAGCAGGTTGGAGTAAATCGGCAGCGTGGGCCGATGAGTGGACTAATAAACCATCTATAAAAATAGATGGGTATTAGCGCTATCCACGCGAAGGGCGAGACAGGCGAAGCCATAATTTGTCGAGTAGCTTGAACATTTCTTCATTGCTTAAATCTTGCGCGCTCTTCTTAGCGATTACAACAAAATCTTTGTTAGGAAGTTTGTGTTGAGTGTTACGAAAGCTTTCACGAGTAAGACGCTTGAATCGGTTACGACCCACGGCGGTTTTAATCTGCTTTTTCGGAACAGCTAATCCAAGGCGAGGATTTGAAAGAGAGTTATTTCGGGCAATGATGGTGAAATGAGGGGAGCCTGCTCGATGAGCTTGCTTGAAGACATTCTGATAATGTTCGGGAGTTAACAAGCGTAACTCCCGACCGAAGGCTAGCTTATTCAAAATAATCAAAGATTACTTAGAAAGACGCTTACGGCCTTTTGCACGACGTGCATTGATTGTTGCGCGACCGTTCTTAGTAGCCATGCGAGCACGGAAACCGTGAGTACGCTTACGCTTTAGAACTGTAGGTTGAAAAGTGCGTTTCATTGTAATTACCTTACTGATCAGTAGTTTTAGGTTTTTGTTAAACCCGGCGTGGGCATTTTTTCTCTTCTTTATATAAGAAAGGAAAACCGACGCCTCTCAACAAAGAGGCGGAATTGTAATCACTGTCACAAAAAGTGTCAATGATTGGGTTAACTAAAATTCCGGTCGGGGGATTATACGTAGAATAACTAAAATCACAAGGATCCTTATTCGATCCCGACCTTATTTAAGAATTTCTTTAATTTAGGATCCTGTGGATTACCAAAAATATCCTGTGGAGATCCCTGTTCGACAATGTGACCATCAGCCATGAAGATCACTCGGTCTGCGACCTCTCTAGCGAACTGCATTTCATGGGTAACCACCAGCATGGTTTGATGCTGATTTGCCAGTTTTTTCATTAAGTTAAGCACTTCGCCAACCCACTCAGGATCGAGCGCTGAAGTAGGCTCATCAAACAATAAAAGCTCTGGTTGTAGAGCCATCGCACGGCCAATACCAACACGCTGCTGCTGGCCACCAGAGAGCGCTGCTGGATAGCTATCTGTTTTTTCTCCTAGGCCAATATCATCGAGTATTTGTTGTGCTTTTTCATGAGCTTGCTGCTTTTTCCAACCACGAACGGTAATCAAACCTTCGGCAATATTCTGCCTTGCCGTTTGGTGAGCGAACAGTGCATAGTTTTGGAACACAAAACCGGTCTTACGGCGCAGTGCAAGCACCTCTGCTTTAGTGTGTTTCTGAGTATCAACCTTGATATCATCAATTGAAATCGTACCTTGATCGGCTTGCTCTAGAAAATTCACACAACGCAGCAGGGTAGACTTACCCGTACCACTTGAACCTATGATGACAATTATCTCACCTTGCTTGATTTCGAGGTCGATCCCTTTCAATACTTCGGTGTCACCAAACTGCTTGTGGATATTTTGTAATTTGATCATCGTACATACGCCTTATTCAGTTTCACTTCGGCCCAAATTTGAATACGAGTGAGGATAACCACCACGCCCCAGTAAATCAGCGCGACTGCTAAAAAAGCTTCGAAGAAGCGGAAACTTGAAGAAGCTTCCATCTGAGCTTTAGCCATGATTTCGGCTACACCTAGGGTGAATGCAAGTGAAGTCGACTTAATCATGTCGATGAAATAGTTCATTAAAGAAGGCAGTGCCACACGTGTCGCTTGCGGCAAGATCACTCGACGCATGGCTTGGCTGGTTGTCATACCGACTGATAGGCTTGCTTCCATTTGGCTACGATCGATACCGATAATCGCGGCACGAATACTTTCAGCCATGTAAGCAGCAAAGTGTAAGGTTAAGCCGATAACCGCGGCGCCAAACGCATCAAGTCCAACCATCCACGGAAACACTTGTGGTAGGCCATAGTATAGAAGAAACAGTTGCACCAGCAGTGGCGTGCCTCGGAAGAAGCTAATATACAGCTGGCTAAGCTGGTCGAGTACTGGGATTTTGAATACACGAATGTTCGCCAGTATCAAAGATAGAATTAGGGCGAAAAATAAGCCCCAGATTGCCATCTCCATAGTGGTGCCTAAATACTTCAGCAGTATTGGCAACAGACCTAGCATGTAATTAAAGTCAAATCCCATAATCTATCTCATATTTTTATTGGAAGTATTGTTTGGAAATACTGTTATATCAGGCTTTTTAATCAGTGCACAAAAGCAAAAAGCCCACCGCTGTGTAAAGCAGTGGGCCTTAAATGGGAAAGTGAGTCGTTACTTCTGAGTAATGTCCGCACCAAACCATTTCTGAGAGATACTTTCTAGCGTACCATCTGCGCGCATTGCTGCTAATGCTTCGTTTACTTCTGCTTGCAGTTTTTGACCGTTGTCATTGTTTACGAAAGGCCAAGCATTTTCGATTGTCTCGAATGGTTGTCCTGCTAGCTGTAATGGTAGACCAGTCTTCTTGATAAGCTCTAGTGCTGATAGGCGATCCATTACGAATGCGTCGGCACGACCAAGAGCGACATCATGTTCAATACCGGTATCGTAGGTTTTGACATTGATTTTGCCTTCTTTGTCGTAGCTGCGCAGCAGTTGCTCAAAGTTTGAGCCAAGGTTTACCGCAACCGTCTTACCATCTAGGTCTTCGATACCTTTAATGCTGTCATTACCTTTACGAACGGTAATTTGTGCACCGTCTACTACGTAAGGGTCTGCGAATAGGTATTTCGCTTTACGTGCATCCGTTATTGTAATTTGGTTTGAAATGGTATCGATTCGACCCGTTTCAAGAAGACCAAACAGACCAGAGAAGTTTGCCGTTACGTATTCAACGCTATAGTCATTACGTTTACCGATCTCATCCCATAAATCCACTTCAAAACCTTGTAGTTGGTCTTGTTTAACGAACGTAAATGGGAAGTAGCGACCAGACATGCCGACTTTAACTTCAGTCGCGGCTTGAACAGTAGCAGCAGAGAGTGCGATAGCCGCAATTGCAGCCTTAATCCAGTTATTCATTTGGTAACTCCTTATATTTATAGGGTTGGATGTTACTGGGAAAATGCTCAATAGAATAAATAACCAGATGTTATTAACCATAACCAGATCGTATTCTCGATTTGGGGATAACTAGCAAGGATCCGGGCATAAGTGGATCGTTGTGTGAGTAAAGTAGGGGCAAGATGTGTGGATCCATCCAGTTTTGCACTATTTATTGTGAATAACTTGGATCTTATTCACTGGATCTGTGATCAATTGCTGGTGATCTGACTTATCAACAGGTAAAATTAGCGGTCATTTCATATAACTTAAATAGAGTGGGGCACC